>NZ_JAYRJY010000007.1:0-5883 GCF_041906005.1 Ferrovibrio sp. | reverse complement strand
GTGTCGCTCGGCCAGCGATTTTGGTACCGCTGGTATAACCCGGCGGCCTGAGAGGTATTCACACCTTCGCTTCAAGACATCAGGGCCGCCTTCCACCAGGCGGCCTTTGCTTTTCCAGTGATTGGATCATCCGGGCGCCGATTTGGGGGGAGGCGGTCTCAACCAAGGAGACCGACCATGACCCGCTTCGATTTCGACGTTATCGGCGATGCCCCCGTGCTGAAATCGCGCCGACCCGACAACACCGCGCCACAACGATCTGAGGTGCCGGCAGTCACACTGCCGCCGGAGACAGAAGGGCAACCGGATGCCGTAAAGCTGCGCGAGAATGCCGCCTGAAGGGCGCTATTCCCGGCTCTTCAGACGGGGCTCTTCAGATAGGCGCCGGGGGTGACGCCCATAATCTTGCGGAACATGGTGATGAAGGTGCTGGGATTGGCAAAGCCCAGCTCGAGCGCGACGCTCTTCACGGCGCGGCCGGAGCCCAACAGCGTGAGGCTTTTCAGCACCCGCATCTGTTCGCGCCAGCGATGGAAGGTGAGGCCGGTTTCCTGCAGGAACAGGCGCTCGATGGTGCGGTCGGACGTGCCGACGCGCTCGGCCCAGTCCTTGAGGCTGCGACGATCGCCGGGATCGGCGGTCAATGCCGCGCAGATCGGCCGCAAGCGCCGGTCGCTCGGCATCGGTATGTGCAATTCGCTGGCCGGCATGGCGATGATCTGGTCGAGTAGAACTTCGGAGATGTGGGCATTGGGCGTGCCGGGCGCAAAATCCTTCGGATCCGGCGCCTGGGTCGAAATGACGGCGGCCAGGATCAACTCGCGCAGCAAGGGTGAAACACCCAGCGAGCAGGGCATGGCCGGCAGTTCCGGGCGTGCATCCGGCTCGACATAGAGTGTCCGCATCGCCGCTGCCTGGTTGATGCGGATTTCGTGTTCGGTGCCGCCCGGCACCCAGACACAGCGGTTGGGCGGCGCCACCCATTGCCCATGGGCGGTCTCCACCGTCATCACGCCGGCGCAGCAATAGATCAGCTGCGACTTCCGGTGATAATGCGGCTCGATATGCCAGTCGGCCGGATAGTTGATCGGCACCACCAGGACCGGTACCGGCACGGCATCGACGTCGAACCATTGCGCGTCGATGGCCTCGCGCACCGCTGCCGAAAATTTCTGCGCTTTCGCCTGGGGCATGATTGCAGCCGATCCGTTCACTGCCGCCCGGTCGCGGCCGGGCAGCACGCGCCGACGATTATGTGCGCTCCATTGCCCCATTCCCACCCCGAAAATAAATGTAGCGCCGATGCATTTTACTCGGTCCGGTTGTGGTTTCTGAATGTTGGTTGTGTACAATAGATATAAATATCGTTTAAGTTGTAGATGCGAAACGGAGGCGACACATGACCTCTCTTGTCGACGCAGCTTGCGACCCGATCACCCTGTTTGCCGGCCTTTCTTTTCAGGCGGAAGCGCGGGCCAGCGAATGCCTGATCGCGGGCGATCCCTTCCGCCGCCCGGCACGGGCCAAGGATCTCCCCTTCATCCCGCTGGATCGGCCGCTGGGCCCAGACCGTCTCGCCAGCAACAGCGCCCTGGTCCTGCACCGGCTGCTCTTCAACGCTTATGAAACCGATCTCCTCTTCCTGCCGGCGGCCAAAGACGCCGCCGAACCGGACTGGGATTCCTTCGACGCATTCTACGGCCCGGAATCCATTGCCTGCGCGCAAGCGGCCAGGCCACGGCTGGAACATCTCGCCTTCGCCGGCCTCGAGGCTGAAATCGACCTTGCCGGCAAATGGTCGCCGGCGCTGACCCTCGCCTATTTCCAGGACTTCCTGGCGCGCGAGCAGGCAGCATCGGCTGAACCGGAAGAAAACGATCCCCTGCTCGCATCCCTGCTGGCGGCAGAAGATCCGCAGGCAGCCGCCCGGCACTATCTGGTGCAGATGGCGCCGGACTTCCTGTCCGAAGCCTCCGCCATGGCGCGCCTTTCCCCCGGCGCCTACGGGCCGCTGCAATCGGCGCTCTTCAACGTGCTCATCGATGAATACGGCGCCGCCGTTCACGCAGCCAAGCACAGTTCGCTCTTTGAAACGGTCATGGCCAGCGTCGGCCTCGACCCGCGCCCACATGCCTATTGGCAATTCTACCAGCCGGGTAGTCTGGCGCTGGTCAACTACTTCCATTATCTCGCCGCCAACAAGGGGCACTTCTTCCGCTATCTCGGCGCGCTCTTCTATACGGAAGCGAGCCTCGTCAACATCACCGGCCGGCAAAGCCGAGCCTTGCGCCGCATCTTCGGCAAGGCGATCGATACGCGCTATTTCGACGAACATCACCATATCGACCGACATCATAGCCGCATGGTGCTGGCCCGCCTCATCGAACCGGCCATTGCCGCCTATGGGTCCCGTGCCATCGCCGGCATCCTGCGCGGCTTTGAGGAATTGCGCCTGCTGCAGGCGGCAGCGGATCGCGATCTTGCCGCGCAGATCAACTGGGCCGGGCAATTGCGCCGGAACGATCCCCGCGCCGCCGGCCACATCGCGGCGTGGCGCGCCGGATCGGGCCCAGGTGAAACTTTCCGTGAGGTCAGCGACGAACGTTCGACCACGCATATCCATCCGGACGACCGCCTGCTTCTCCTTGAAACGGGCAGCATGGATTTCTTCCCCTTGGCCGGCGTCAATTTGGCGCTCAAGGCCGGCGACCATCTCTTCATCCCGCAGGGGCGGCTGCACGGTTCCATCGTCACCGCGCCGGAATGCCTCTATCACCAGCCGATCCTCTCTCCAGACGTCGCTCGGACGCTGGCATGAGCTGCGCCGGCCGCGCGGTACTGGGCGACCACCGCTTCGAGCTGCCGCCGGAGGTCGCGGAACGATTGCTGCAGGAAGCGGCGACGGCCCTCACCCGACGCCTCTATCAGCCCGAACCCATCACCGTCGCCACCACCGATCGCGCTGCAATCGAACGCCTGTTGCCGGCGGATCTGCCCCAAAAAGGCGGCGGGGCAGGGCGCCTGCGCCAGATCCTGTTCGACGAATTTCTGGCCCTGGTGCGCGACTACCGCCATCCGCTGCATCTCGGCCACCAGCGTCCGGCGCCGAGCTTTGCCAGCCTCTATGCCGATCTCGCCGCCGCCGCGTTCAACCCCACTGTCACCATGTTCGAAGGTGGCCCCTATTCGGTCGCGGTCGAAGGCCGTGTGCTGGATTGGATGAAGCGCCTGGTCGGCTATCCGGCAGATGCCGTCGCCACCATGGTGAATGGCGGGGCCGAGGCAAATCTCACCGCCTTGCTGGTGGCCCGCGACCGCGCTCTGGCAGAAGGCCCTGCGCCGGCGGATCTTCGCCTCCTCATCGGGCAACAGGCGCATTACACCCTGGCACGCTGTCGCCACATCCTGGGCCTGTCGCCGCAGGCGCTCGTCACCATCCCCGGCCGCGCCGATCTCTCGCTGGATATGGATGCGCTCGCCACGGAACTCACGGCCCTCGACCGGGCCGGCAAAAAGGTGATGGCCATCGTCGCCAATGCCGGTTGCACCGCCAATGGCGCCTTCGACGATCTCGGGCGCATGGCCGAACTCGCCGCCGCCGCCGGAACCTGGCTGCATGTCGATGCCGCCCATGGCGGTGCTGCCCTGCTCAGCGACCGCCAACGGCATAAGCTCCGTGGAATTGACCGTGCCGACAGCATCGTCATCAACCCGCACAAAATGTTCTTTGTGGCCACCCCTTGTTCAGTCCTGCTGTGCCGGCACCGGGCGGAATTCGCCGCCAGCCTCGATGTCGGGTTGGAAACGGCCAGCTACGTGATCCCTGATCCGACGACGCTGCGCGCTATCTCCGACGGCGACGAACCCTTGCGCTGGACATTGGCCTGCACCCGCTTCTTCTCGGCGTTCCGACTCTATGCGGCTCTCTCGACCTATGGCACCGATGGGCTTGGCGCCCGCATCGATCATGTCTGCGATCTTGCCGGATATCTCCATGACGAGGTGACGGGATCGGAGGATTTTGAAGGCCTGTGCCGCCCGGCCTTCAACATGGTCTGCTTCCGCTATCGCCCAGCGGGAATCGACCCTGCGCAACTCGATGCGCTCAATCGGACCTTGCGCGCCCGGCTGGCCTCGGGGCCGGACGCCTATCTCACCGGCTGCGAGGCGCAAGGCGTCTATTGGCTGCGCGCGCAGATCATGAGCGAGCATGTCGACCGCGATTCCTTGTGCGATCTCCTGCCGCTGCTGCGGCGCTACGCCGCCCTACTCACCGCCAGCCTGAAAGGATCCGCCCCATGAGCGTCTTGGTGACGACCGAGAGCGATGCCCCGGCTCTGGCCGACATGTGGTCGATCAGCGGCCAGCTGCTGCATACCCCGCTCTATCGCCGTACCCATGCCGCATTGCTGGCGGCGGCGATCGGCGATCGTGACGTGGCCCTCCTCGACGCCGCCTGCGGCACCGGCTTTCCGCTGCTCGAATTGCGCCGCATGGGCTTTACCGATCTCACCGGCGCCGATGCCGATGTCGATCTGCTGGCGCGCTTCCGCGCGGCCATCGCGGCGGACGCGGCGCTGTGCGATTGGCAGCCTGACCTCATCATTGCCCGCTGGCAGGAATTGCCGCAGCGGATCGCGCGCCGTTATGACGTCGTCCTCAATGTCGATGCCGCCATCGGCTTCATGGATAGCTGGCTGCCCGGCGAGATGCGCGCAGGAGAAGCGGCGATCCTTGCCCGTGTGACCGAGGTCTTGCGTAATTTCCACGCCGTGACGCGGCCCGGCGGCCGCTTCTTCATCGGCCTGCAGAAGAACAATCACAAGGGCAACCGCTACTACCCGATGTTCGTCGGCCGCATGCAGCTCGGCGGGATCGAGGCCGAGGCACATTGGAACATGAGCTATGACTGGCAGCGCCGCATCAAGACCTGGGTCAATGTGGTGACGGAAGGCGGCAGGACCCATGAGCAGACACGCTATTCCTATCTCTTCGACCTCGCCGAACTGGCGGATCTGCTGCGCGCGGCCGGGTTTGCGTCGGTCGAACAACTGCCGACGCCGGATGCGCTTTACGAGGACATCCTCATGGCAAGGCGGGGGCCGCTATGAGCCGGGGCGGCGAAACGTCCACGCGCTACCGCTTCGTCGAACTCACGGCCGGGCTGGACGAGATCTGGTGCGGCGATGCGCGCGCCTTCCTGCTGGCGCCATCGGACGCTATACCCGCCATCATTGAGGGGCGCTGCCCACATCGTGGCGGGCCGCTGGCACTGGGCCATTACGATTGCCGCGACCGGCAATGGCGCTGCCCCTGGCATGGGCAGAAGCATGCGCTGCCGGCCCTCCAGGCCTGCGCTCTGCCGGCCATCCGCCGCGGGCCGCATTGGCTGGTCGCCATCGAAGCGGCGGCACCGAAGGACGAAGCCATCTGCCTCACCCGGTGCACGCGAGCTCTCGGCTGACCCAATCCGGCTACCCTTTGTCGGAATTAGAGGACTTTGCGTGCTCGGATCGCGGGAGGGACCATGCGAAATTGTCGCGGCCGCTTTGGGAGACTGCCTTGTCCGTGCCGCTGCTCCGGGAACTCGACCCCGTCTTGGTTCGCGCCAGGACGGAACGCCAAGTGGGCATGCTGCTGGTGCTGGGGGCGGCGCTCGCCTGGAGCACAGCCGGCTTCTTCACCCGTGTGGTGAATACCGATCTTTGGACCATGCTGGTCTGGCGTGGCGGGCTTGGGGCCGTGGTGCTCTTTGTCTTCATGCGCCTGCGCGACGGGCCGCAATGCTGGCTGGTCCTGCGCCGGGCCCGGGCATCGTTCTGGATCGCGGTGTTCATAACGGCCCTCGCCATGCTGGTCTTCATCGCCGCCCTCAATCTCACC
>NZ_JAYRJY010000005.1:0-46211 GCF_041906005.1 Ferrovibrio sp. | reverse complement strand
AGCGGGTCGAAACATTCCACGACCAGCGTGCGATAGATGATGGCGAAAGCGATGAGCGACAGGATGGCGGTCGCCACCACCAGGATCAGCCCGTCGCTGCCGATCGAGAGCAGCGATCCGAAGAGGATGTGGAGGAGATCGCGCGTGCTGCCGCGCAAGGAAACGATCAGCACGCCGAGCGCCAGCGAGACGAGATAGAGGGCGGCAAGGCTCGTATCCTCCTTAAGCGGCGTCAGCCGCGCGATGGCGCCGCTCAGCAATGCCACGGCAAGGCAGGCGATGAGGCCGCCCACACTCATCGCCCAGAGATCGAGTCCGAACAGGAAGAAGCCGATGGCGACGCCGGGCAGAATGGCATGCGCCAGCGCATCGCCCATCAGGCTCATGCGGCGGAGTTGTAGGAAGACGCCCAGGGGTCCGGACACCAGCGCCACGGCGATCACCGCCACCAGCGCGCGGCGCATGAAGGCGAAATCGACGAAGGGAGCGATCAGCAAGTCGTAAAGCATGAATCAGGCGGCACAGATGTCGGCAGAATGCGTCCAGCTATCGGCCCGGATGCGGGCGCTGGCGAGGTGGGTTGGCGTCAGCACGCTCAAAGTCTCGCCCCAGGCGATCGGCTCGCGCGCCAGCAGCAGGCAATGCGGAAAATGCGCCCGCACGAAATCGAGATCGTGAAGGGCGGCGATCACCGTGCGCCCCTCCGCGTGCCAGCCATCGATCAGCTGCATCATGTCGCAGATGGTGCGCTGGTCGACGGCGTTGAAGGGTTCGTCGAGCAGGATGAGCGACGCGTCGGCGGCAATGAGGCGGGCGAACAGCACGCGCTGGAACTGTCCGACCGAAAGGCTGGCGATCGGCCGGTCGTCGAACCCGGCAAGGCCGACCTGCGCCAATGCGGCTGAAGACGCCTCGCGCATCGCAGGGGTCAGCCGGCCAAAAGAGCCGATGCGCCGCCAGTGACCGAGATCGACCACTTCGCGCACGCGCATCGGAAAGCTGCGGTCGACATCCGTCACCTGGGGCAGGAAAGCGAGGTTGGCACGGTCCGCCACCGCGATCTTGCCGCCGTTCAAGGGCACCAGACCGACGATGGCCTTCAGCAACGTGCTCTTGCCGGCACCATTGGGTCCGACCAAGGCGGTCAAGCTGCCCTTGGCAAAGGCGCCGCTCAAATGATGCACGGCCGGATGGCGCTGATAGGCGATGGTGACGTTGTCGAGGGTGATGGCCGCATCGCTGCCACCGATCGTCACCATCGGTGCATGCGCGTGCGAATGCCCGTGCGTAAGATGGTCGGCCGCCATGGCGGCGCTCAGGCCAGCGCCCAGCGCAACAGCAGCAGCAGGGCGGCACCCAAGGCGGCAGCCACGACCAGGCGGTGGGCGATGCTCATGCTGAAAGCCATGCTGTGTCTCGTTGGGGGTTGCTGCGGCGTCTCTGCGGATTGTTATAACATTACAGAACGCCGATGCCAGAACTGAATGCGGCGCCTGCGATCCGGCAACGGTCCTATATTAAATGCGTTTTATTATATGTTTCACGTGAAACATTTCGCGAACGCAGATCCCGGGAACACCCGGGAACAGATGTGCCCGAGACGCGGTTCCTTACCCAGCGCCGCCGGAATCGGCGGCATTGCCTAAAAAGTGAGCGAGCGACCCGCCTCCGCCGTCGACAGGCGGGAAATTGTGCAATCAATCCAAGTGGCCGGGTGCTGGCATGGCCCTTGCTGTTTCAGGTGAGGTCGCCGGGCCGCGGTCCAAACGCGGTCGCCACAAAAAGAGCAACGGGAGCGCAGATGGCCTTCGACGAGATGCGGCTGGAGGACGGCGGGGTCCGGACGCCCTATCTCGAGGTGGCGCACTGGCTCGACGGCGTCACCTCCGCCCAGTTAGAGCGGAGGCGCGCCGAGGCCGAGCTGTTCTACCGCCGCGGTGGCATCACCTTCGCCGTCTATGGCGACGCCCAGGGCGAAGAGCGCATCATCCCCTACGACATCATCCCGCGCATTCTCTCCGGCACCGAATGGGCGCGGCTCAAGGCCGGGCTGGAGCAGCGCATCAAGGCGCTCAACCTCTACCTCGCCGACATCTACGGGCCGCGCGAAATTCTCAAGGCGGGCATCATCCCGGCCGATCTCGTCTGGCGCAATCCCGCCTACCGGCCGGAGATGGCGGGCCTCAGCGTCCCCCACGGCATCTACATCCATATCGCCGGCATCGACATCGTGCGCGTCGATGGTGACGATTTCTATGTGCTGGAGGACAATGCCCGCACACCGTCGGGTGTCTCCTACATGCTGGGCGGACGCGAGATTTCGATCCGGCTGATGCCGGAACTCTACGCCGCGCATCGCGTGGCCCCGGTCGAAAACTATCCGAACGAATTGCTGGCCACGCTGCAATCGGCAGCACCGCGCAACGCGACCAAGGACCCGACCGCGGTCCTCCTCACCCCCGGCCAATTCAATTCGGCCTATTACGAACACTCGTTCCTTGCCGACAAGATGGGCATCGAATTGGTCGAGGGCGGCGATCTCTTCGTGCGCGACAGCATCGTCTTCATGCGCACGACGGAGGGGCCCAAGCGCGTCGACATCATCTATCGCCGGGTCGACGATGCCTATATCGACCCGCTGGTCTTCGATCCCAACTCGATGCTGGGTGTCCCCGGCCTCTTTGCGGCCTATGCCGCCGGCAATGTGACGCTGGCCAATGCGGTGGGGACCGGCGCGGTCGACGACAAGGTCGTCTATTCCTATGTGCCGGATATGGTGCGCTTTTACCTGGGCGAGGAGCCGCTGCTCAAGAACGTGCCGACCTGGCGCTGCCGCGATCCTGAACATCTCTCATATGTGCTAGATCATCTCTCCGAACTGGTGGTGAAGGAGGTGCATGGCTCGGGCGGCTACGGCATGCTGGTGGGGCCGCATGCCACGGGGGCCGACATCGCCCTCTTCCGCGATCGCCTCAAGGCCGACCCCGCCAATTACGTGGCGCAGCCCACGCTGTCCCTTTCCACCTGCCCTGCCTTCGTCGACAAGGGTATCGCACCCCGCCATGTCGATCTCAGGCCCTTCATCCTCACCGGCGCCGACGGCATCCGCATCGTCCCCGGCGGCCTTACCCGCGTCGCCCTGCGCGAAGGCTCGCTGGTGGTGAATTCGAGCCAGGGCGGCGGCACCAAGGATACCTGGATCGTGGAAGAGTCCGGGGTGGTGGAATAGCAACATGCTGAGCCGTACCGCCGATTCCCTTTTCTGGCTGTCGCGCTATGTCGAGCGCGCCGATTACCTGGCGCGCGTGCTGGAGGCGGCAAGCCGGCTTTCAGCACTCCCCAAGGCTTATGGCAGCGGCGGCAATGAGTGGGAAAGTGCGCTGGCGACCGCCGGCTGTGGCGATCTCTTCCACCGCTTCCACGACCGGACCGATGCCGCCAGCGTCACCCACTTCCTGGCCTTTTCCGAGGATAACCCTTCCTCGATCAAGCGCTGCCTGGAAGTGGCGCGCACCAATGCGCGCGCTGTCCGCACCGCCATCACCGCGGAAATGTGGCAAGCCATCAACGGCGCCTGGCTGGAACTGCCGCAGATGGCGGCCCGCGCCACCGATCCCGACAGCCTGATGGAATTCCTCGACTGGGTGAAGGAAGTCAGCTTGCGCGTCGACGGCTCCGGCTATCGCACCATGCTCAGGAACGACGCCTATTGGTTTGCGCGGCTCGGCATCTTCATCGAACGGGCCGACAACACGGCGCGCATTCTTGATGTCAAATACCATGTGCTGCTGCCGGAACACGCGGCGGTGGGCGGGGGCATCGACTATTCGCAATGGGCAGCGATCCTGCGCGCCGTCTCTGCCCTCACGTCCTATCACTGGGTCTACCGGCAGGGCTTGCAGCCCTGGCTCATCGCCGACCTCCTCATCCTCAATCAGCAGATGCCGCGCTCGCTTGCCTCCTGCTACGGCGCCATCGTTGCCAATCTCGAACGCCTCTCCAGCGCCTATGGGCGGCATGGCGAGGCGCAACGCCTGGCCCGCGCCATCCATGTGCAGTTGGAGAACAGCCGCATCGAGCAGATCTTCCAGGGCGGCCTTCATGAGTTCATCACCGGCTTCACCGCCAACAACAACCGGCTCGGCGCCGCCGTCGCCGCGCAATATTTGAGTTGAGGGCCAGATGCTGATCCATGTGCGCCACCGCACCCGCTACACCTACGATCATCCGGTGCATTCGATGATCCAGGCCCTGCGCCTTTCCCCACGCAATCACGAGGGGCAGTATGTGCGCCGCTGGCAGATCGACCTCGACCAGGAAGGCACGTTGCGGCCGGGGGAGGATTCCTTCGGCAATGCCCTACACATGCTCTCGCTCGACGGACCCTTGACCAGCCTCTGCATCACGGTGGAGGGCGAGGTCGAGATGCTGGATACCAACGGCATCGTGCGCGGCGCGCTCGAGAAATTCCCACCCGAGCTTTACCTGCGCGACACGCCGCTCACCCAGGCCGACGCCGCCATCGCCGATTTCGCCAAGGGGATTGCCGCGAAGGCCGGCGGCAGCGAATTGAAGATTCTTCACGGCCTGCTGGCGGCCGTTCATGACGAGATCAATTTCGATACCGCCCAGACCGATACCGCCACCACCGCCGCCGATGCCTTCCGCCTGAAGCAGGGTGTCTGCCAGGATCTTTCCCACGTCTTCATCGCGGCGGCCCGGCATCTGGGGATTCCGGCGCGCTATGTCGGCGGTTATCTGATGCGCTCGGACGACAATATTCACCAGGAAGCGGGCCATGCCTGGACCGAGGCCTATGTCGCCGGCCTGGGCTGGGTGGGCTTTGATCCCGCCAACGGCATCTGCCCGACCGAGGCACATATCCGCGTCGCTGCCGGTCTCGATTTCCTCGGCGCCTCGCCCATCCGCGGGGCCCGCACGGGCGGTCAGGCCGAACGCATGGAGGTCGAGGTGACCGTCGCCGACACCTACCAGAACGACCCCGCCCACCAGACCCGCTGGCAGCAGCCGGTGGCAGCAATCGTGCAAGCGAGCCAGCAACTTCAGGCGTGAAGCCCCTTGCCGGCGATCTCCCTCTCTCCTCGCAAGAGAGGGTTTGATCGCACAGATTGGCAAGCCTCACCTGCGCGGTCTATAACGGAACCTGCACCCCGGAGGGGCATTGAATATTGACCGAGCGACGGATTCGAAGACGGCCAACATGACGTATTGCGTTGGATTGAAGCTGCGCGGCGGCCTGGTGATGATCTGCGATACCCGGACCAATGCCGGGATCGACAACATCTCCTGTTTCCGCAAGCTGCATCTTTTTGGCGAGCCGGGAGAGCGGTCGATTGCCTTGGCATCTTCGGGGAATCTCTCCATCACCCAATCGGTCATCAGCCTGCTGACCGAAGGGCTGCCCGACCCGGATTCCGACGAAAAGCGCACGCTCCTCAACGTGCCCTCGATGTTCAAGGCAGCACAATTGGTGGGCGAAGCGGTGCGCGAGGTCTATCGCACCGACGGTCCCAGCCTGGAGCAGCATCAGGCCGGTTTCGACGTCGCCCTGCTGCTCGGCGGCCAGATCAAGGGCCGGCGCATGCGCCTCTTCATGATCTATTCAGCCGGCAATTTCATCGAAGCGACCGGCGACACGCCCTATCTGCAGATCGGCGAGCATAAATACGGCAAGCCCATTCTCGACCGCGCCGTCACCTTCGAGACGGATCTTTACGAAGGACTGAAACTCGGCCTGCTGTCGATGGATTCGACCATGCGCTCGAACCTCGCCGTCGGCCTGCCGCTCGATGTCATGGTATTGCCGATCGATGCCTGCGCGCCCGAACTGGTGCACCGCATCCATCATGGCGATGCCTATTTCGAGGAACTGAGCCGCAAATGGTCGGAAGCCTTGCGCGCCAGCCACCAGGCGATCGCCCAGCCGCCCTATAAGGGTGTCACCGGTGCCGCCGCCATGGCCGGTGCTGTGGGCACAAGCAAACTTGCCAAGGCCACCCAGGCCAAGCGCAAGGCGAGAAGGAAATAAATGGATAGCGCGGCCTTCCGACAGGCCGCCCTGGCTTTGCTGGGGCCCAAGGGCTTCCTCACCGCTCCTGAGGAGCTCAGCCCCAGCCTCACCGATTGGCGCGGCCTCTATCACGGCAAGGCCTGCGGCCTCGCCTTGCCAGCGAGCACGGCGGAGGCCGCCGCCCTCGTCAAGCTCACCGCCGAATTCGGCATTCCCGTGGTGCCGCAAGGGGGCAATACCGGACTCTCGGGTGCCGCGACGCCTGACATGAGCGGCGATGCGGTCATCGTCAACATGCGCCGCATGAACCGCATCCGCGCCCTCGACACCGCCAATGATACGATCCTGGTCGAAGCAGGCTGCATTCTGAGTGCGATCCAGGAAGCGGCCGCCGCGGCGGATCGTCTCTTTCCCTTGAGCCTTACCGCCGAAGGCTCCTGCCAGATCGGCGGCAATCTCGCGACCAATGCCGGCGGCATCAATGTGCTGAAATTCGGCAACGCCCGCGCCCTCACGCTGGGATTGGAAGTGGTCCTGCCGGACGGATCGGTACTGGATGCGCTGACGACATTGCACAAGGACAATAGCGGCTACGACCTCAAACAGCTCTTCATCGGCGCGGAAGGCACATTGGGCCTGATCACGGCCGCGACACTGAAACTCTTCCCCGCCTTCAAGGCGCGCAGCACCGCCTTGGTGGCCCTTTCCGACCTCGCGCAAGCACCCGTGCTGCTCGGCCGCTGCCGCGCCGCCACCGCCGACCAGCTCATCAGCTTCGAATTGCTGCCGCGCTTCGGATTGGAACTGGCGCAGAAGCATTTCGGCCTGCGCCAGCCGCTGGAGCAGCTGCCGGCCTGGGCGTTGCTTATCGAAGCGGCGACCCCTTCAGCCGATTTCGACATTGCCCTCGCCCTTGAACGAGCGCTTGGCGAAGCGCTGGAGGCGGGCGAAATCGGCGACGGGCTGCTGGCCGAATCCGAGAGCCAGCGAGGCGACCTCTGGCGCCTGCGTGAAGGCATCGTCAACGCCCAGCCCAGGGAAGGTGTCTGCCACAAGCACGACATCGCCGTGCCGGTCGCCGGCATCCCCGCCTTCGTCGCTGACGCCGGCGCCGCCCTGGCGCGCGACTATCCGGCGGCCCGCCTGCTCTGCTTCGGCCATGTCGGCGACGGCAATCTCCATTTCAACCTGCTGCAGCCGGCTGGTGGCGATGGAGCCCCCTTCCAAAGCCTGGCGCCTGCCATCAATCAACTCGTCCACGATCATGTTGCAGCACACAAGGGCTCGATCAGCGCCGAACACGGCATCGGCCAGCTGCGCCGCACCGAGCTCCGGCGCCTGAAAAGCCCAGTCGCCCTGCAGACGATGCGCGCGATCAAGGCCGCCCTCGACCCGCAAGGCCGCTTTAACCCTGGAAAGGTTCTTTAATAATCGCCAAGCTAGACTGAACGACGCCAAAGCCGATCGGGGGACGTCATGAGTGCCTATGAAGCACCGCTGCAGGATATCCTGTTCATGCTGGAGGAGATCGCGGGTCTCCCTGAGATCGCCACTTTGCCCGGTTACGCGGAAGCCGGGCCGGAGACGGTCGCGGCGATCTTCGAGGCAGCGGGCATTTTCTCCGGCGAAGTGCTGGCCCCCATCAACAAAAACGGCGACAAGGGCTGCACCTTCAAGGACGGCAAGGTGACGACGCCGGAGGGCTATCGCGACGCCTATCAGCGCTTCGTGGCCGATGGCTGGAATGCGGTCGCCTTCGATCCCGCCTATGGCGGGCAAGGCATGCCCTGGGCCATCACCACGGCGCTGCAGGAAATCTGGAACGGCGGCAGTGTCGCCTTTGCCGCCTGTCCGATGCTGACACAGGCCGCGGTCGAGGCGCTTTATCACCACGGCACCGACGCGCAGAAGCAGAAGTACCTGCCCAAATTGGTGAGCGGCGAATGGACCGGCACCATGAATCTGACCGAGCCGCAGGCCGGCACCGATCTCGGCGCCATCCGTACGCGTGCGGAGGAGGACGGCAAAGGCGGCTACCTGCTCAAGGGTCAGAAGATCTTCATCACCCATGGCGAGCACGATTTCGTACCCAACATCATTCACATGGTGCTGGCGCGCCATCCCGGCGGCCCCGCGGGGCATAAGGGCCTGTCGCTGTTCGTGGCGCCGAAAATCCTGGTGAATGACGACGGAAGCCTGGGTGCGCGCAATGACGTCACCTGTCTGTCGATCGAGCACAAACTGGGCCTTCATGGATCGCCCACCTGCGTCATGGCCTATGGCGAGAAGACCGGCGCCGTCGCCGAACTGGTCGGCGAACCGCTGCAGGGCCTGCCGCATATGTTCACCATGATGAACAATGCGCGCCTCACCGTCGGCGTGCAGGGGATCGGCGTTGCCGAGCGCGCGACACAGCATGCGAGCGCCTATGCGCGGATGCGCGTGCAATCGGCCGTCGCCGGTGCGCCGGCCGGCGTCACCTTGCCCATCCTCCATCACCCGGACGTGCGCCGGAACCTCGCCACCATGCGGGCACTGACGCAAGGGGCGCGGGCCCTCGCCCTCTTCACCGCCGGCGCCCTCGACCGCGCCAAGAAACATCCCGTGAAGGCCGAGGCCGCGCGCGCGCAGGCGCTGGTCGACCTGATGATTCCCATCGTCAAGGCCTGGAGCACCGACCAGGGCATTCGCGTGAGTTCCCTCGGCGTCCAGGTCCATGGCGGCGCCGGCTATATCGAGGAGACGGGAGCGGCCCAGCATTACCGCGATGCCCGTATCTTCGCGATCTATGAAGGCACCAACGGCATCCAGGCCATCGACCTGGTCGGGCGCAAGATCCAGCGCGACGAGGGTCGCGCCATGCGGGCGCTCATCGAGATGATGACGGCAAGCCTCGCCGAATTCGGCAGCAAGGGCGAGGATCTGCCGGCGCTCCATGACCGTCTGATGCCGGCGCTGCAGCGCTTGGGCTCCGGCACCGACTACATCCTGATGGCCGGCAAGACCGATCCAAATCTGGGGCTCGCGGTCGCCCAGCCCTATCTCAATCTGTGCGGCACGATCATTGCGGGCTGGCTGCTCGCGAAAGCGGCGCTGGCCGCCAGCCGGCGCCTTGAGGCCGGTGCCGGCGATGCCGCGTTCCTCAAGGCCAAGATTGCCATGGCGCGCTTCTACGCCGACAACATCCTCGCCGAGAGCGCCGGCCATCTGGCGCAGATCACTGGCGGCGCGAAGACGCTGCTCGGCATCGATCCGGAGCGGTTGTGAGTCTTCTCTTTCGTCATGCCCGGGCTTGACCCGGGCATCAGCCAGAAACTGAAAGTCAGAACCCAGGCACGACAGATCCCCGGGTCAAGCCCGGGGATGACGGAAGAGGGGGATGACGGAAGAGAATGATTGAGCGCCGCCCTTACCCTTCCAGCACCAGCAGATCGGCTGGCGAGAAGGTGACGATCGCGGCGGTGCCGCGTTCGGGCGGGGTGATGCCGGGATTGTTGAAGGTGTCGAGCGACAGGAGATTGTCGCCGAGGCGTACCTTGATGCGGACGACCGAGCCGAGGAAGGCCACATCCTCGATGGTGCCCTGCAGGCGATTGCGCGTGGCGAGGTCGGAATTGTTGGTCATCGCACCCTGGCCGCCGAAACCTTCCAGCCGCGCCGCTTCCGGGCGCAGGGAGACGGCGCAAGGCTCGCCGGCCTTGCCGCTGGGGAAGCCGCGCCCGGCCACGATCTTCTGTCCGCCGACATCGAGCACGCCGCCGGCAGCATCGACCACGGTGCCGCTGAGCACGCTGAGCGTGCCCACGAAATTGGCGACAAACTTCGTCTTGGGGTGGTTGTAGATTTCGAACGGCACGCCGACCTGGTCGACGCGGCCCTCATTCATGACCACGATGCGGTCCGACATGGAGAGCGCTTCTTCCTGGTCGTGGGTCACATAGATGGTGGTGATGCCGAGTTTACGCTGCAGCGAGCGGATTTCCTCGCGCAAGGAGACGCGGATCTTGGCATCGAGCGCCGACAGAGGTTCGTCGAGCAGCAGGACCTGTGGCTTCACCGCGAGCGCGCGGGCCAGGGCCACGCGCTGCTGCTGACCGCCGGAGAGTTGATAGGGATAGCGGTCCTTGAGATGCGGCAGCTTGATGATATTGAGCATTTCCTCGACGCGCGGGCCGATCTCAGAGGCTTGCCATTTGGCGACCTTCAGCCCGAAGGCGACGTTCTGGGCCACCGTCATGTTGGGAAACAGCGCATAAGACTGGAACACCATGCCGACATTGCGCTGGTTGGGGCGCAAATGCGTGATGTCCTTGCCTTCGATCTTGATCGAGCCGCCACTGGGCAGTTCGAAGCCGGCGACCATGCGCAAGGTCGTCGTCTTGCCGCAACCGGACGGCCCGAGGAAAGAAACGAATTCGCCGCGATCGATCGCAAGGTCGAAATTCTGCACCACGACGTTCTGATTGAACGCCTTGCGGACCTGGTTGAGTTCGAGAAACGCCATAACTTTACCTCTGTTCGCCGCACGCCGCCGTTAAGGCGCGTGCTTGGTCTGTTTTGCGCGGCCGAAGACATTGATGAGACCCATGCATGCCCAGGTGAGCACGAAGGCCATCACCGCGAGGGCCGATGGTTCATAGGCGCGGTTGGCGCCGACGAGCTGCAGATAGGGGCCGAAGGCCGGCCGGTTGAGCAGGCTCGCCATGGTGAATTCGCCGATGACGATGGCAAAGGTGAGGAACGCGCCGGAAAGAATGGCACTCCGCACATTGGGCAGGATCACCTTGAAGAGGATCGTGGTCCAGCCGGCGCCGAGATTCTCCGCTGCTTCGGTGAGCGTGCGGACGTCGATGGCGCGCAGCCCCGTATCGACCGCACGGTACATATAGGGGAGCGCCAAAGTGACATAGGAAAGCGCCAGCAGCAGATCGGTCGACCACACTTCAGCCGTCAGCGGAATGAGCGACGAGCTGTTGTAGAGGCGCAAGTAACCGAAGACGATGACGATGGCCGGAATGACCAGCGGCAGCAGGGTGATGAACTCGATCAGCGGACGCAGATGCCGCAGGCGCAGCTGCACCCAATAGGCGGTCGGCACAACGATGAGGACGCCGATGATGATGGTGGCCAAGGCCATGCCGCAGGAATAGAGGAAGGAATCCTGGAAGTTCGAATCGGCAAAGACCGAGCGATAGGCGTCGAAGCTGTATTCGCCGCGGCGCATGCGCAGGGAGAACTCGAAGGTGCCGATCAACGGCACCACGAAATAGAGCGTGCCGATGATGAGGGCGATCCAGGAACCGAGACGGGACTGTTTCATCGTGAATACCCTTCCCGCCCAATCATCGCAGCCACCGTTCACTCCGGCCGCGCAGCCAGATATAGAGGCCGTTGGTGAGGCCGGTGATGAAGATCATGCCGAGTGCCAGGGCATAACCGAGATTGGGGTTGTGCAGCACGTCGCCGCGGATCTGCGCATAGAGCAGGATGGTGATGATGTTGAGCGAACTGCCGGTCAGCGCATAGGCCGTGGCGATGGCGCCGAAGGCGTTGGCAAAGAGCAGCAAGGTGCATCCCAGGATGCTGGGCCACAGGATTGGGAAGGCCACATGCAGCCAATACTGGAACTTGCTGGCGCCGAGAATTTCCGACGCCTCGCGCCATTCCCGCTTCAGCCCGTCGAGCGCCGGGGTGAGGATGAGGACCATCAGCGGGATCTGGAAATAGAGATAGGTCAGCGTCAGGCCCCAGAACGACAGCAGGTTGAAGCCGGTCGCATAAATGTTGAAGCCGAAGAACTTCACCAGCAGCACGGTGACGAGGCCGGTGCGCCCCAAGGTCGCCAGGAAGGCGAAGGCCAGCGGCAGGCCGGCGAAATTCGAGGCGACGCCGGAGAAGGTCATCAGCGTCGGGCGGATCCAGCCGGGCAGCCCGCCCAGCACGACCGCATAGGCAAGGCCGAAGCCGATGATGGCGCCGACGATGGCGGAGGCGCCGCTCACCTTGATGCTGATCCAATAGGCATTCATGATCGAGGGCTGGAACAGATCGAAGAGATTCTGCAGCGTGAAATTGCCGTCCGGATCCTGGAAGCCGCCGACGATGAGATAGAGCGTCGGCAGGATGAGGAACATCAGGGCAAAGATCAGGAAGGGGGCGACCCCCACCCAGGCCCAGGCCGCCTGCATGAATTGAAGCCGCGCCACGCCCGGCGGCGGATTTTGATCGAGCTGTGTCATCTTCCCCAGGACATCATTGGCCGAATGCGCCGGACAGCAGCGTCCGCGATTATGCCTCTACTTAAATGGAAAACCGCGCCGGTGCCGGGAAAACCCCCGGCACCGGCGCGGCCTATCCTATCCGCGCAGCGTGACTGAATTACTGCACGTTGGCGCCGACCACCGAATCCCAATTCTTGGTGATCACTTCCTTGGCCGCACCCTGCTCTTCGAGCGTCGGGAAATAGGCCTTTTCGTAAGCAGCGGCCGGCGGCAGCTTGTCGAGCATTTCCTGCGGCACCTTGCCGTTCTTCACGAGATCGTTGAAGCGGATCGGGTGGCAGTAGCCCTTCAGCCAGCCGAGCTGACCTTCGTCGGAATAGAGGTATTCCATCCAGAGCTTCGCAGCATTCGGATGCGGCGCGTAGGCGCTGATCGCCTGCACATAGACACCGGCCAGCACCGTGCTGGTCGGCACGACAACCTCAACCGGCGGATTGCCCTTCAAGGTGTCGCGATCGGCCAATGCCAGATAGTCCCAGCGGATGATGATCGGGGTCGAGCCTTGGGCGAGGCTGGCGGCCTTGCCGATGACGGGGACGAAGTTGCCGGCCTTGTTGAGGTCGGAGAAGAACTTCAGGCCCGCATCACCAGCTTCGGCACCGGCCTTGGCACCGGTCGACATACCGGCGCCATGAACGCCGATGATGGCGGCGTTCGAGGAGCGCGGATCACCAGCGAGCGCCACCGAGTTGGCGTATTCCGGCTTCTGCAGATCGGCCCAATCCTTAGGGACATTCTTGACGATGTCGGTGTTCACTTCGAAGGAGAGCACACCGTAGTAATCGCCGTACCAATAGCCTTCGGCATCCTTGGCGCTGTCGGGGATCGAATCCCAGGTCGCGACCTTGTAGGGCTGGATCAGGCCTTCGGCCTTCGAAGACGGGCCGAAAGCGAGGCCGACGTCGATCACGTCCGGCGCCTGCGGGCCCTTGTTGTCCTTGTTCGCCTTGATGGCTTCGATTTCATCGCCCGAACCCGCATCGGGGTTGAGCTCGTTGACCTTCAGGCCGTACTTCGCCTTGAAGCCCTCGATCAGACCGCCATAGCCGCACCAGTCATGGGGCAGCGCGATCGTGGTGAGTTCGCCCTCGGCCTTGGCAGCCGCGATCAGATCTTCCATCGAATCGGCGGCGGCGAAGCTGGTCATGAGCGCGGTCGTCGACATCAATGTCGCCAACGACAACGCGACAGATTTCACGGCGCCGGAACGCGTAACGGATTTCATTAGTACCTCCCGAGGTCCAGTAAGAGTGCTGTAGCAAGCAGGTTTATTATTGTGATGTCATGTAAACTTCACTTGACAGTGCCTCACTCTGATTAGGCCATCTTCGTTTGTCAAGGCGACCCGAAAGTGAAACGAAAGTCCAAACCCGCGAAACGCGCTTAAAGCATGCGATCGATGACGGTTTTGTGAAAGCCGTCATCAATATTGCGATGCAATAGCTGAGCCTATCCTCCTGGGATCGGAATCCGGCCTCACCCGCAGTGGGCGAGGCCGGATTTGCGACACGCTTCGACTTTACTGCACGTTGGCGCCGACCACCGCATCCCATTGCGTGGTGATCAGTTCCTTGGCGGCCTTCTGCTCCTCGATCGACGGGAACACCGCGCGCGCGTAATCCTCGGCCGGCGGCAGCTTGTCGAGCATCTCCTGCGGCACCTTGCCGTTCTTCACCAGGTCGTTGAAACGGATCGGGTGGCAGTAGCCCTTCAGCCAACCGAGCTGGCCTTCGTCGGAATAGAGGTATTCCATCCAGAGCTTGCCCGCATTGGGATGCGGCGCGTAGGCGCTGATCGCCTGCACGTAGACACCGGCCAGCACCGGGCCTTCCGGCACGATGACCTCGACCGGCGGGTTGTTCTTCAGCGTGTCGCGGTCGGCGAGCGCCAGATAGTCCCAGCGCATGATGATCGGCGTGGTGCCCTGCGCCAGGCTGTTGGCCTTGCCGCCAACGGGGACGAAGTTGCCGGCCTTGTTGAGGTCGGCGAAGAAGTCGAGACCCGCCTTGCCGGCATCGGCGCCATGCTTGGCGCCGGTCGAGAGACCCGCGGCATAGATCGACATGATGCCTTCATTGCCGGTCCGCGGATCGCCCGAGAGCGCCACCAGGTTGGCATATTCCGGCTTCTGGAGATCGGCCCAGGATTTGGGCGGATTCTTGACCAGATCGCTGTTCACTTCGAACGACATGACGCCGTAATAGTCGCCATACCAATAGCCTTCGGCATCCTTGGCACTGTCGGGGATCGAATCCCAGGTGGCGACCTTATAGGGCTGGACGAGGCCTTCGGCCTTCGACGACGGACCGAAGCCGAGGCCGACATCGATCACGTCCGGCGCCTGCGGACCCTTGTTGTCCTTGTTCGACTTGATCGCCTCGATCTCGTCGCCCGAACCGCCATCGGGATTGAGTTCGTTGATCTTGAGGCCGTACTTGGCCTTGAATTTCTCGATGATCTCGCCATAGCCGCACCAATCATGCGGCACGGCAATGATCGTGAGTTCGCCTTCCGCCTTGGCGGCGGCGACCAGGTCTTCCATCGAACCGGCCGCGGCAAAGCTGCTCATGAGCGCGGTCGTCGACATCAATGTCGCCAGCGACACGGCAACGGAACGCGTAACGGATTTCATCTTCTATCTCCCGCAAACTATTTAGGCCGGTGCCGTGCGGCACCCGGGCCAGGACGCAGCTCTCGAACTGCGGGGTGGCTTAGATCACGCGGGCAATGACGCTTTCATGAAGCCGCCATGTCAGTATTGCGAACCAGGCGGGCGATCTGGGCGATCCAGGTTTGCCAGAACGACCCGGCGGCGGCGCTTGGCGGAACCCCTCGCCAGCGTCTAGGATGCCGCCCGAATCCGTCCTTTATCGGTAACCTACAGAAAGTCGCTTCATGTCCGCCCCGCGCAAGGTTCTGTTCATTTCGGCCGATCAGTGGCGCGCCGAATGCCTCTCCGCCCTCGGCCACCCCACGGTAAAGACGCCGCATCTCGATGCGCTGGCGGCCGATTCGGTGCTGTTCAAGCGCCACTTCACCGTGACGGCACCTTGCGGACCGGCCCGGTCCAGCCTCAATACCGGCCTCTATCTGATGAACCATCGCTCGGGACGCAACGGGACACCGCTCGATGCGCGCCACACCAATGTGGCGCTTGAAGCGCGCAAGATGGGGCTCGATCCCACGTTGCTGGGCTATACCGATACCAGCGCCGATCCCCGGGGCCGGCATCCGAACGACCCCGCCTTGAAGACCTATGAAGGGCCGCTGCCCGGCTACAAGCCCACCATGATCTTCCAGGAATACATGGCGCAGTGGATGAGTGATTTGCGCGCCAAGGGCTATCAGTTCGAAGGCCGCCACGACGTCTATCAGCCCAAGCCCGGCTTTGAGAAGCCAGCGGACCGTGGACATCGTTTCATCCCGACCTTCTTCAAGGCCGAGGACAGCGACACCAGCTTCATGGCGGACCGCATCCTCGACTGGTTGGGCGACCGGCAACATGACGACTGGTTCCTGCATTGCGTCTTCCTGCGCCCGCATCCGCCGGTGATCACGCCGGAACCCTATAATGCGATGTACGCACCCGAGGACGTGCCCTTCCCCAAGCGCAAGGCGACGCCGGAGGAAGAAGGAAAGCAGCACCCGCATCTGAAGACGATGATCGAGAAGCTCAGCCGGCCCAGTTCCTATGACGAGCACAATCCCAACAATCTCGTCACCATGTCCGATCTGGAACTCCGGCAGATGCGCGCCTGCTATTACGGCATGATGAACGAGGTCGATGACGCGGTCGGGCGCATCATCGCGCATCTCAAGAAGACCGGCGAATATGAGCACACGCTCATCATCTTCACCTGCGACCATGGCGAGATGGGTGGCGACCATTATACCTGGGGCAAGGAAACCTATTTCGACCAGAGCTTTGCCATTCCGCTCATCATCCGCGACCCGCGCGACCTTGCCGATGCAACGCGCGGCACCATCGTCGACGCCTTCACCGAATCGGTCGACATCATGCCGACCATCCTCGACTGGCTGGGCGCCGAGATTCCGGCGCAATGCGATGGCAGGTCACTCATGGGCTTCCTCAGCGGCGAGGCGCCGGCCAAATGGCGTGAAGAGGCGCATATGGAAATCGATTTCCGCTCAGGTCCCTATGGCGGCATCGACGCGGAACGCGCCTTCGGCATCGAGACGCATGATTGCCAGATGGCGATCCTGCGCGGCAAGAAATGGAAATATGTGCATTTCGCGGCCTTACCGCCGCTGCTCTTCGATCTTGAGAACGATCCGGATGAGATGAACGATCTCGCCAAGGATCCCAAACATGCCGGCGTGATGCTGGAGATGGCGCAGAAGATGCTTTCCTGGCGCTTGCGCCACCAGGAACATGTGCTGACCGATCTCCATAACGGCCCGAACGGCGTCGAGGATTGGGGCAAGAAGCAGCGGGGGTAGAGCCTGGCGGCGCCCCCCCCTCCCCGACCCTCCCCCTCAAGGGGGGAGGGGGGTTGGACCGAATGGTCACTACAATCTCGCTTCAGTCCTCTCCCCCCTTGAGGGGGAGAGTTAGAGAGGGGGGTACCTTTTAGAACGGTGTCGGATCGACGAAACGCTTCACGACGTTTTCGGTCAAGCGGCTGACATTGTTGTCGTAACCGTCATGAGCCAGCGACCCGCCATAGGAGATGGAGCCGGTCGAGAAGACGGCGCCACCATTGGGCGTCTCGAAGAACATCATGTCGCAGCGGACACGCGGGTTGGTCTCGCCGTTGACCGCCGAGTGCGTGTGGTTCATTTCCTCGTTGACCCAGTGATAGCTGTCCGGGAAGTCCGTTGCGGCCGCCACGATCAGTGCATGCGGCGGGGTGCCGAGGCGCGTATCGGCGCGGTCGATCTCCCAGCCGGCGGCGCCACCGCCGACCGTGCCGAAATCGCCGATCGGCGAGTCGCCGACGCCCTCGAACATGAAGCTCACGCGCGGGTCGCGGCTTTCCGGTGTGCGGTGATAGGGCACCGCGTTGACGAAACCTTGTGCGGCGAAGGCATTGCCGACCAGCATGTTGGGCGGGCGGCCGTTGCGGGCCCAGAGGCCGGACATTTCGCCGGTGAAGCTCATGAAATACTCGCCCGATTCCGAGAACCAGGCGCGCATGCCGTCCTCGGCGCGGCGGTGTTCGATGACGCCAGGCAGGCCGGCGTGATAGGCGATACGCCAATAGAAGCCGTTGGCGCCCATATACATGAGGCGCCCGCCGCCATTGGTGTAGGCCTGCAGGGCATCGAGCATGGCCTTTGAATAATATTCCGGATGCGTGCCGGTCATGACGCAGCGATAGGGGCGCAAGGCATCGACGCCTTCGGCGTGGAGATCGTCATCGGTGATGACGTCGTAGGGGATGCCCTTCTTCTCCAGCCAGTCGGTCAGATGCGTATCGGCATTGAACTGCCACAGATCCGTCTTCGGCCGCATGTTGAGGATAGGCCTCAGATGCGAGGAATAGCAGACACCGCTGCCGTCATTGTGTTCGTCATAGACCGAGAGGCCGAGCGTCTCATGCTCCTCGAGATACTGATCGACGGCGCTCATGGTGGCGAATTTGCAGGAGGAGAGCTCTTCGAACCACCAGCTGGAGACCATCTGCTGGTTGGCATAGGCGAGATAGCTGGCGGTGGGAATGAGCAGCGCCAGCGGCGCCGTCGCCGTACCGCGTGCGGGGCGCACGAAGAAGGGGACGAAATCCTCGATCTTTTTGCCCGATTTATCCTTCTGCCAGATATGGGCGCAATAGACGCCGGATTTCAGCCCGTCCGGAACCTCGAACGAGAAGTCGGTGCGCCAGCCGCAATCGTAGAGATCGTCGTCGTGGAAGTGGATGGCGCCGTAATGCTCGGGCTTGGAACGGAAATCGAAATCCGAGGCATCCCAGTTCCAGCCGGTCATGGCGCGTGTCGGCAGATTGATTGTCCGGCCATGATGGCGGTTGCCGGAGACGTCGGTCACCTTCACCGTCGGGATACCGCGGGAGAAATCCCAGGCAGCGACCACATGCTGCGCCAGTTCCACGTCGAGCGGCAGGTCACGCAGGCGCTCGATCTCGGTCACCTTCAAGGCACGCGCGGAAACACGGGGGCCGTCGATCTTGCCGTTGAAATGGGCGCTCGCGAACTTGTCCTCGTTCCAGGCACCGATCAGGAAACGCCCGCCCTCGCCCACCGGTTCGGACAGGGTATGCGTCTCGCTCACCGCCTGGGGCACGCCATGATAGGCCAGCATCATATTGTGGCCGAGCGTCACGCGGCCGGTACCGGCATCGAACACCGCGTAGACTTCGTACCAATGACGCCCCAGCAGCTTGACGCCGGTCGAAACCGGCGCGTTGTTGCCGGCGCGGAAGGCGAGGCAGCCCACTTCGTCGATATAGAGCGCATAGCCGGAACCGCTCTTGGAATCGTAATTCCCGAGGATCGCCTGCGGCTTGCCGTTGCCCGGCAGAGTCGGCCAGATCATCGCCTGCACGGTGAAGTTGGCGAGGTCGAAGGGCTGGCGCGCGGTCACCCAGATATAGGAACCCGCCATGATGCGCTGCTGGCGCGCCGGATAAGTACCATCGAGGGCGCTGTCGATCGTCTCGGCCTTGAAGCCGGGGCCTTCGGGGGAATCGTCACCGCAGATGAGACGGATGAGGCGTGCCTTGAACTTGCCGGCCAAGGGCGCGCTTACTTTGAATTCGACCACGTCGCCGGGGACGGCGCTCAGGCGGTCGGTATAACCGAGGATGCGTTCGCTCATGATTTTCTGAACTCTGTTACTGAACGGGGCCTATTGAATTGGGCAGGGCTGGCCGGTCACTTCCTGGAAGCGCGCGCGGAAGCAAGCCCAGACGGCGGCTGAATAGTCTGTGAAGACAGCGCTGGGGTCGAGTTCGACCTTCATGCCGCGCTTGGGTCCCATGCGGCCCAATCGCCATTCCTTATAGGGTTCGGTACAGACGATGATGGTGCGTCCGCGGGCATATCCCCAGCGCAGCAATTGCAGCATCTTCTGCAGGTCGGCGCTGTAGGGACCAAAGGGTGCGGCCTTGAACTGGCTCGCCAAGGCAGCGCTCGCAGCGCTGCCGGGATCGATCTTGAGCATGTGCAACTACCCCCAAACGGCACCGCGCCGTTCGCGGTGTCCCGCATCCTTATTTCCGGTGCGTATAACTATCATATAGGGCCTTGAGGCCGGCTGTCGAGGAATCGGCGGGGCCACCTTTGCCGGCCAGCAGCGCGTTCGCCATCTCCTTGCCAAGCTCCACCCCCCATTGGTCGAAGGGGTTGATGCCCCAGATGGTGGCAGCAACGAACACCTTGTGCTCGTAGAGCGCGATAAGCGCCCCTAGATGATAGGGATCTAGCACCGGCAGCAGGATCGTGGTCGAGGGCCGGTTGCCGGGGAAGGTGCGATGCGGCGTGAGGAAAGCGACGTCCTCCGCCGATTTGCCGGCGGCCTTCATCTCAGCGCTCACGGTTTCCGCCGATTTGCCGAAGGCGAGGGCCGCCGATTGCGCCAGGCCATTGGCAAAGAGCATCTGATGCTGCGCCGGGAAGGCGGAACGGTCGCGCGCCACCAGGATGAAATCGCAGGGCACCGGTTCCGACCCCTGATGCAGCATCTGGTGGAAGGCGTGCTGGCCATTGGTACCGGCCTGCCCCCAGATTACCGGCGAGGTGTCCCAGGTGACGGGCGTGCCGTCGCGCATCACGCGCTTGCCGTTGCTCTCCATCTCCAATTGCTGGAGATAGGCTGGCAGGCGCCACAGATCCTGCGCGTAAGGAAGAATTGCCTGGGCGGCATGACCACAGAAATTGCGGTGCCAGACCTGCAGCAGGCCGAGGATGACCGGCAGGTTCTCGGAAAGCGGTGCTTCCAGAAAATGCCGGTCCATCGCCGCCGCACCGGCAAGGAGGTCGCGGAATTTGTGCGGCCCCACCGCGATGATGATGGATAGGCCGATGGCCGACCACAGCGAATAACGCCCGCCGACCCAGTCCCAGAAGCGGAACATGCGCTGGGGGTTGATGCCGAACTCCTGCACCGCGGCGATATTGGTCGAAACCGCGACGAAGTGACGGTCAACGGCTGCCGAGCCCAGCTTGTCGGCAAGCCAGCCGCGCGCTGCCCGCGCATTGGCCATGGTCTCGGCTGTGGTGAAGGTCTTGGAGGCGATGATGAAGAGCGTCGTTTCCGGGTCGGCCCGGGTGAGCACCTGATCGAGATGCGCGCCGTCGACATTGGAGACAAAATCGAGGTCAAAGCGCCCCTCAATGTCGGGGCGCAAGGCATCGACCACCAGAGCGGGGCCGAGATCCGAACCGCCGATACCGATATTGACGATGCGCTTGATCTTCCGGCCCGTGGCGCCGGTGAAAGCGCCGTGGCGCAGCTGGTCGGCGAAATCGAACATCGCCTCCAATTCCTGCGTCACCAGCGGCGCTACATCCTTGCCGTCGACGGCGAAGGCAAGGCCCTTGCCGCCATGCGCCGCCGGCGCCCGCAGGGCCATGTGCAGGGCCGGACGGTTTTCCGTGTTGTTGACACGCTTGCCATCGAAAAAGTCCTGGCGCGCTGCCTCCAGCCCGCTTTCGCGGGCAAGATCGAGCAGCAGGCCCATGGTGATGTCACTGACGCCATTCTTCGAATAATCGAGGCGGATATCGCCGAGGCGGGCCGAAAAATTCTCGAAGCGCGCGGGGTCGGCAGCAAAGAGCGCCGCGAGCGTTGTGCCGCCGAGCTTGGCGTGATGATCGGCAAGCGCCTTCCAGGCGGGCAGTTCGGTCGGTTTTTTCATGTCACCACATCCGGTTGGCGGCGTCCCGAAAGGCGCTTGATGCCGATCAGTTCCTCGGCCAGCGCGATGAGATCGGCAAGGGCTTCCCGCGGTTCGAGATCGAGCCGGCCCGTCTTCGGTTCGAAGCGTTCGATATAGAGGCGCAAGGTCGCCCCTTCCGTGCCGGTGCCGGAAAGGCGCAGCACCAGGCGGCCGCCATCGGCAAAGACAAGGCGCACGCCCTGCTTTTCGCTGACCGATCCGTCGATCGGATCCTGGTAGCGGAAATCGTCGGCCAACTCGATGCCGTGGCGGCCCCTGAGATCCGGCAATCGCTTGCGGAGATCGCCCATGATGTCATTGGCCTTGGCGCTTTCCAGTGCTTCGTAATCATGACGCGAATAATAATGCCGGCCGAAGCGGGCCCAATGCGCCGCCAGGATCGACGGCACGGTCTTGCCCGTGGCCGCGAGCAGGTCGAGCCAGAAGAGAACGGCCCAGAGACCATCCTTCTCGCGCACATGGTCGGAGCCGGTGCCGTAGCTTTCCTCGCCGCAAAGAGTGACGCGGTCGGCATCGAGAAGATTGCCGAAGAACTTCCAGCCCGTCGGCGTCTCGAAGCTTTCGATGCCCAGCGCCTGCGCCACCACATCGGCAGCGCGGCTGGTCGGCATGGAGCGGGCGACACCCCTGATGCCCTTGGCATAACCGGGAACGAGCGTCGCATTGGCAGCCAAGACAGCCAGACTATCGCTGGGCGTCACGGCGAGCTTAGGCCCCAAGATCATATTGCGGTCGCCATCGCCATCGGAGGCGGCACCCAGCGCCGGGGCATCGGCAGCCCACAGCCGTGCCATCAATTCCTCGGCATGGGCGGGATTGGGGTCGGGATGGTGATTGCCGAAATCTGGCTTCGGGACAGCGTTGATCACGGAACTTGCCGGAGCACCCAGGCGCCTCACCAGGATCTCGGTCGCATAGGGGCCGGTAACTGCATGCATGGCATCGAACAGGATGCGGTTGGTCTTCAACCACGCCCGCATGCGGCCGAAATCGAACAGCTTTTCCATCAGCGCGGCATAATCGGCGACCGGATCGACGACCTCGACACTGAGGGGGCCGAGTTGTTGCGTGCCGAGCCTGTCGAGGTCGATGGAACCCGCACTTTCAGGGAGGATGTCATAGCCCGTGAGTCGCTGCGACAGGGCAAAGATCGCCTCGGTCACCGATTCCGGCGCCGGACCACCGTTGCCGACATTGTATTTGATGCCGAAATCGCCCTCGGGCCCGCCCGGATTGTGGCTGGCGGAAAGAATGATGCCGCCCTTCAGGCCACGCGCGCGGATGATGTTGGAAACGGCCGGGGTCGAGAGGATACCGCCCTGTCCCACGACGATCCTGGCGATGCCGTGTGCTGCCGCCATGCGCAAAATAATGGCGCTGGCTTCGCGGTTGAAATAGCGACCATCGCCACCGAGCGCGATGGTGCTGCCTTTCAGTTCACCGACGCCGTCGAAGATCGCCTGCACGAACATGGCGAGATAATGCGGTTCGGCGAAACGCCTCACCTTCTTGCGCAGGCCCGACGTGCCGGGCCGCTGATCCATAAAGGGCGGGCAGGAGACGTGCTGAACCGGTACCGCCATCAAATTCACCCTTTTCTATCCTTCATGATCTTCGCCCGCGTTTCCGAAACGGCATTGGCATGGGCGTCAAAACCCTCGTAGCGCGCCAGTGTCTCGGCGGCCTTGGCAAGGCCCGCATAGCCGGCCGGCGTCACCTGCGCCACGGTGGCGCGCTTCATGTAATCGAACACCGAAAGCGGCGACATGGTCTTGGCCCAGCCGCTGGTCGGCAGCACATTGTTGGGACCGATGACGAAATTCGCCAGCGTGTTGGAGCTGTTCTCGCCGAGCAGGATCTCACCCGCATTGCGGATCTGCCCCAGATGCGCATAGGGCTCCTTGGCGTGAATCATCAGATGTTCGGGGGCGTAGTCGTTGACGAAATCATAGGCGGCCTGCAAATCCTGCGTCAGCACGATGCCACCGCGCTCGGAGGACAGCACGGTCAGCGTGTAGTCCACGCGCGTCTCGCTCATCTGACCGAAGAAGCCGGGAATGGCCTTGAGCGCGTCTTCCGCGACCTGGCGTGACGGCGTCACCAGGAAGCCCGATGAATCGGGGCCATGCTCGACCTCGACCAGCAGATCGAGTGCCGCCAGGCGCCCATCCGCCGTCTCATCGGCCAACACCAGGGCCTCGGACGGCCCCGCCAGCATGCCGGGATCGATGCGGTCGGCGAGCAGCTTCTTGGCGGCAATGAGATAGGGGCTGCCGGGCCCGACGATCTTGAGGCAGCGCGGCACGCTCTCAGTCCCATAAGCCGCCGCCGCCACCGCTTGCGCGCCGCCGACACGGTAGACTTCGGTGACGCCGGCCAGTTCCGCCGCAATGAGTGTCGCCGGATCGGCGCGGCCATCGGCGCCGGGCGGGGTCAGCAGGATGACGCGCCCGGCCCCCGCCACCACGGCCGGGATCGCCGTCATCAGCGCCACCGACGGAAACGAGCCCTTGCCGCGCGGCACGTAGCAGGCGACGGAATCGATCGGCGACCAGCGTTCGCCGGCAAAGACGCCGGGCCGCATTTCCTTCAGCCACATCTCTTCGGGCATCTGCGCCTGGTGATAGCGGCGGATATTGTCGGCAGCGAATTCGAGCGCGGCGATCACCTCGGCTGAGACTTGCTGGCGGGCATGGACGAAATCCTCGGCCGGCGTGCGGATGGCGTTGAAGCCGGCCGGTGCCCCGTCGAAACGCTTGGCGCAGCGGATGAGGGCCGCATCGCCCTCCGCGGCGATGTCGGCCAGGATCGGCTTAACCGCATCAATGAAAGTGTCGAGATTTTCTTCCGAACGCACCAGCAGGCGGGCGCGGGCGGCTTTGTCCATCTTGGACAATTCATAAAGGCGGATGGGGCGGTCGGTCAGACTTGGGGGCATGATGGGTAGGAATCCGGAAAATGACTGTGGCCCGGGTGGCGGGCGGCACAGCTTAACCAAGCCATGCATCGGCTTTCCACCCGAAAACGATGCAGTGCAACAAAAGCCCTGCAACGCGGCCATTTACTCAAAAACGCACATAAAAAAATCGCCCAACCGCAAGAGGAGGCGGTTGGGCGCTTGGGTCGATCTCGGCGGGGGTTCCCTTTCGGGGGGTAGGTCCGGCTGGGTTCACCGGGATCGACCGACCAGTTTGGCAACGTTCAACCAGTTGGGGCCGGCAGTTCGAGGGACAGGACGGCTTTAAAAGGGATGCTTCAGCTCCTCAGGCGTGGACTGATTCAGGCGTGAACTGATTCAGGCGAGGACCGAAAAGCGGGAACGGGCGAAATCGATGCGGGAGCGCAAATGCAGGCGCGTACGCAGCAACAGGCGCGAGCGCTCCAGCAGCCGCGAGCGGAAGGAAACGGGGCCGAGCCATGCCGGCGCCATCGCCAAAGCGATCACCCAAACCACCAACGCCATCGCAACAACCGTCTCGATCATGGCCATCTCCTCCCGAGGGTCTTGAGCCAAATCATCTCTCAACCAAGCTACGGGACTGGCCCAACCCACGCCCCCGACAAGCCGGTGACTGACGTGACAAGGTTGTGACCGATATAAAAGCATTTTAGTACAATTGCTTAGGAGATATCTTGCCGGTTGGCGAAAATACCTTTAGGTGAAGCCGCAAATCAGTCGGGCACGCCGCCCGCGCCTTTGAAGACGGGGCTGTGACTTACCCGATCGCGCGCGCCGGCCCATAAGCGACTTCAGGACCGTAAAGAACATGAGCAAAAGCCAGCCGCGCGTCGGCATCGTCAGCCTGGGCTGCCCCAAGGCGCTGGTCGATTCAGAGCGCATCCTCACGCAGCTGCGCGCCGAGGGGTACGAGATTTCGGATTCCTATGGCGGTGCCGACGTCGTCATCGTCAACACCTGCGGCTTCCTCGATTCCGCCCGCACCGAAAGCCTGGAGGCGATCGGCGAAGCGCTCAATGAGAACGGCAAGGTGATTGTCACCGGCTGCCTCGGCGCCACGCCCGAACTCATCCGCGGCGATTATCCCAATGTGCTGGCCATCACCGGCCCGCAGCAATACGAGACGGTGGTGAATGCGGTCCATGATGTGGTGCCGCCCAAACACGACCCCTTCATGGATCTGGTGCCGCCGGCCGGCCTCAAGCTGACGCCGCGCCACTATGCCTATCTGAAGATCTCGGAAGGCTGCAACAATCGCTGTTCCTTCTGCATCATCCCGTCCTTGCGCGGCGATCTCGCCTCGCGCCCCGCGCGCGAAGTGCTGATCGAAGCCGAGAATCTGGTGAAGTCCGGCGTCAAGGAATTGCTGGTCATCAGCCAGGATACAAGCGCGTACGGTGTAGATATTAGCTATGCCGAGAGCAAGTATAACGGCCGCATGGTGAAGGCGAAGTTCCTCGACCTCGCCCGTGAACTGGGATCGCTCGGCGCCTGGACGCGCCTCCATTACGTCTATCCCTATCCGCATGTCGACGATGTCATTCCGCTGATGGCGGAAGGGCTGGTCCTGCCCTATCTCGACATCCCCTTCCAGCATGCGAACCCCAAGGTCTTGAAGGCCATGAAGCGGCCCGGCAACCAGGAAAAGGTGTTGGAGCGCATCAAGAAGTGGCGCGAGATCTGCCCGGATCTCACCATTCGCTCCACTTTCATCGTCGGCTTCCCCGGCGAGACCGAGGACGATTTCAACTACATGCTGGATTGGCTCGAGGAAGCGCAGCTCGACCGCGTCGGCTGCTTCAAATACGAGCCGGTCGACGGCGCCAAGGCCAACGATCTGGGCCTCGAGCAGGTCGACGAGGACGAGAAGCATGACCGCTGGGACCGTTTCATGGAAACGCAGCGCCAGATCAGCGAAGAGCGCATGCAGAAGAAGGTCGGCAGGACGCTCGACGTGCTGATCGACGAGGCCGGCAAGGTGCAGGCCATCGGCCGCTCGTCGGCGGATGCGCCGGAAATCGACGGCCAGGTCTTTGTCGGCAATCTCGGCAAGAAGCGTCTGAAGGCCGGCGACATGGTCAAGGTGAAGATCGAGCGCGCCGAGGATTACGACCTCTGGGGTGATCTCGTCAGCTGAGGCCCTTCGATCTGCCGTCATCCCCGGGCGAAGACCCGGGGATCCACTGCTTGCCGGCGAGAGTGGATACCCGGGTCAGGCCCGGCATGACGAGATTGCATTGTGGACGATTATTGTCAGCAACCAGCGCGACGGCTAGGTTCATCCTCGAATTGCATGACGGGGGATGAAAATGGACGAGGCCGAGTTCCAGCGCAAAAAGGCGGAGATGGAGCCCTGGTATTGGTGGGGCATCCAGACCTTCTTCAAATGCCAGTTCGACGAGAACCCCGGCAATTGCGATATCGCCCTGGTCGGCGTGCCGCATTCTTCCGGCAATGGATCGACCGAGCGTGACCAGCACCTCGGCCCTCGCGCAGTGCGCAATGTTTCGGGCTGGTATCGGCGCGGCCACCAGAAATACGGCATCGTTCCCTGGGAGGTGGCGCGCATCAACGATATCGGCGATGTGCCGCTGCCCCATGCCATGGTCAACGACATCTGCGTCAAGGATATCGAGGGCTTTTACCAGCGCATCGACCGCGCCGGCGCCCGGCCCGTTTCAATCGGTGGCGATCATGCCATCACCGGGCCGATCCTCAAAGCCCTGGCGGGCAAGCAGGCCAAGACCACCGGCGGTCGCAAATGCGCCCTCCTCCATTTCGACGCGCATCGCGACGATTACGAACATATCCCGCACTGGCTGGGAGCCGAGCGCTCGGCGGCGCATTGGGCAGCCTATACGGTCGCGGAAGAGCATGTCGACCCCAGCAGGAGCGTGCAGATCGGCATGCGCGGCAACCCGATCCGCCCGCGCAAGGACCTCAATTACAGCAAACTCGGCTATCGCCTGATCCCGGCCGAGGAGTTCTTCGAGATCGGGATCGACCGCACCATCGACATCATCCGCGAGCGCGTGGGCGACATGCCGCTCTACATCACCTTCGACCTCGATGTGCTCGACCCGGCGGATGCACCCGCGGTTTCCAATCTGGAGCCGCTGCATGAGGGATTGCGCGCCTCGCAGATCGTGAAGATCTTTCACGGCCTGCGCGGGCTCGACATCATCGGCGGCGATATCGTCTGCATGATCCCCACCAAGGACAACCCCAACAACATCACGGCCATGAACGCGATGGCCATCATGTTCGAGATGGTTGCGCTGATAGCCGATAACATCGACAAAGAGCGCAAAGGATAACCTGGCCCTTGCTCAATCGTCATGCCCAGGCTTGACCCGGGCATCAGCTTGCATCTGAAGGACAGAGCCCGAGCGCATCAGATCCCCGGGTCAAGCCCGGGGATGACGGTCTGGATGGAGTATCGCGGCAATATAGTTGCCGACGACACTCTTGCTCCGTCTGAGGCACCTCTTTAAAAATGTGCGCATGCTACGGAAAGTTTTCTGGGAAGACCCTTATCTCGCGTATCTCGAGACGGAGGTAGCGACGGTCGACGGCAGCAATGTCACGCTGACCGCCACGATCATCTATGCCTTCTCCGGCGGGCAGGAGAGTGATCACGGCACGATCGGCGGGCATGAGGTCCTCGATGCCCGGAAAGCGGGGGCCGACATCATCTACACCTTGCCTACCGGCCATGGGCTGGCGCCCGGCACAAGGGTCGCAACCACGATCGACTGGGAACGCCGCTATCGGCTGATGCGGCTCCATTTCGCGGCCGAGATCGTGCTGGAGATCGTCTATCGCGACCTCGGCCCCATCGAGAAGATCGGCGCCCATATCGCCGCCGACAAGGCGCGCATCGACTTCGCCCGGGCAACCCCCGTGACGCCGGAGCTTGCCGCCCTCACCGCGCGTGCCGACGCTGTCATTGCCGCCGATCTGCCCATAACCAGTGCCTTCAGCGATATCGGCGCCGGTCGGCGCTACTGGCAGGTAGCGGGGTTCGACCCTGTCCCTTGCGGCGGGACGCATCTGAAGCGCACCGGCGAGGTGGGTCCGCTGACCCTGAAACGCCGCAATATCGGCAAGGGCAAGGAGCGAATCGAGATTTTCCTGCAGGAACCGGTGCCCGCCTAAGCTTGCGGCAGGGCTGCCCGTTTTTACGGCGCCTCTCAAGAAAAGATCGCGCCCCTTCTTGGCCTTACGGTCAGAATTTCATTGCAGATTTGTGATCGCGGTATAGCCTAGCGGGCGGCATGGGCGCGGGGCATGCGCCCAAGGCAATGCTTGTGGGATGCAAGAACAAGTCCGATTACAACCAGGAGGCTCTCGATGAATATGCTTCTTAAGGCCGGCGTCGCCGGTCTTGCTCTGGTCATGGCCAGCGGCTTCGTTGCCGCTGAAGCCAAGACACCCAAGGACACGCTGGTCATGGCCTGGGTCTTCGACGACATCATCTCGCTCGATCCGGCCGAGATCTATGAATTCTCCAGCTCCGAATATATGGCCAACACCTATGACCGCCTGGTCGTGCAGGACCTCGACAAGCCAGGGGAGATCAAGTTGCAGGCGGCCGAAAGCTGGTCCGTCTCCGATGACGGCAAGGTCTTCACCTTCAAGGTCCGCCCCGGCATCAAATTCGCCTCGGGCAACGAGATGACGGCCGACGACGTCGAGTTCTCGATGGAGCGCTATGTCCTGCTCGCGAAGAATCCTTCCTTCATCATGAATCAGTTCGGCCTGAAGCCCGAAAACGTCAAAGACATGATTCGCGTGAAGGATGCCTCGACCGTCGAAGTCGAGCTCGATGCCGCCTATGCGCCGAGCTTCTTCCTGAACTGCCTGTCCTATACCTCGGCCGTGGTCGACAAGAAGGAAGCACTGGCGCACGAGAAGGATGGCGACCTCGGCTATGATTGGATGCGCACCAACTATGCCGGTTCCGGTCCCTTCGTGCTGAAGGCCTGGAAGCCGAATGAATCGCTGGTCCTCGAAGCCAACGAAAGCTATTGGGGCGGCGCGCCGAAGATCAAGCGCGTACTCGCGAAGAACGTGACCGAAAGCGCCACCCAGCAGCTGCTGCTGCAGAAGGGCGACGTCGACATGGCCCGCAACCTCACCGGCGACCAGTTGAAAGCCATCGCCGGCGACAAGAGCGTCCATGTGGCCGCGGCACCGAAGGCGACCTTGTGGTATATGGGCCTCAACACCAAGAACGAATATCTCGCCAAGCCCGAAGTTCGCCAGGCCATGAAGTACCTGGTCGACTATGACGGCCTCGCCGACACCTCGTTCAAGGCGATCGGCATCAAGCACCAGACCTTCCTGCCCGAAGGCCAGCTGGGTGCGGATAACGAGACACCGTTCAGCCTGAATGTCGAGAAGGCGAAAGAACTCCTCGCCAAGGCCGGCGTGCCGGACGGCTTCAACGTGACGATGGATACGACCAACAAGACGGAGACCCGCCTCCTCTCGGCCTCGATCCAGAACACGATGGCCAAGGCCGGCATCAACATCATCATCAAGCTGGCCGACAACAAGACCACGCTGACTAAGTATCGTGCCAGCCAGCACGACATCTATATCGGCCAGTGGGGTTCGGATTATCAGGACCCGCATTCGAACGCCGAAGGCTATCTGATGGCGCCGCTCGCCAAGCGCAATCAGTGGCAGCTGCCGGAGAATGAAACGGCCGTTCTCGCCGCCCGCGACGAGAAGGACGGCGCCAAGCGTGCCGCCATGTACATGACCCTGCAGAAGCAGGCACTGGAGACCAGCCCCTATGTCATCATGTTCCAGCAGGTCGAAACCGCGGCCGTGCAGAACAATGTGAAGGGCTTCGTCCTTGGCCCCACCTTCGATCTCAATCTCTATTCGAATGTGGCCAAGGAATAAGCTTGCTCTTGCCGCCGACGCCCTCTCCCCTTGCCGGGAGAGGGCGTTTTCTTTAGATGGACCTCGAACTAGTCTGATTTCTTGAATTCCGGGGATTGAAGCGAGGATGCGACCCTCCATGACGAGAGCCCTTTCATGCTGATCAAATCCCGACGCCTGCGCGGGCTTCTGCGCACGCTTGCTTCGGTTCTCACCACCCTGTTCGGCCTGTTGTTGGTGACCTTCGTCATCAGCCGTCTGCTGCCTGCCGATCCGGTGCTGGCCATCGTCGGCGATCACGCGACCGAGGATTATGTGGCGCGCGTGCGTGAACAGCTCGGCCTCAACAAGCCGATCCTCGTTCAATTCTGGATCTACCTGTCGAACGTCCTCCAGGGCGATCTCGGCCAGTCGATCCGCACCAGCCAACCGATCGCCCAGGAATTGATGAACGTCTTTCCGGCGACGCTGGAGCTGGCGACGCTCGGCACCCTCATCGGCATCGTGCTCGGTATTCCCCTAGGCGTGCTGGCAGCTGTGCGCAAGGACACGATGGTCGACCATGTCGTCCGCTTCTTAGGCCTGGTCGGCTATTCGGTGCCGATCTTCTGGCTGGGATTGATGGGCCTCCTCGTCTTCTACGCCAAGCTCGACTGGCTGCCCGGACCCGGGCGCCTCGATTTCGGCTATGAGGATATGGTGACGCCGGTCACCGGCCTGATGACCGTAGACACGCTCATCGCCGGCGACATGGACCTCTTCAAGAATGCACTGGGGCATCTGATCCTGCCGGCGAGCCTCCTTGGTTATTTCAGCCTTGCCTATATCAGCCGCATGACACGGTCGCTGATGCTGGGGCAGCTATCCCAGGAATACATCCTGACCGCCCGCGTCAAAGGCGTTTCCGAGACACGCATCATCTGGAAACACGCCATGGGCAATGTGCTGGTACCGCTCATCACGGTCATCGCCCTTTCCTATGGCAATCTGCTGGAAGGCTCCGTGCTGACTGAAACCGTTTTCGCCTGGCGGGGCCTCGGCCTCTACATCACCGATTCGATCTTCGGCCAGGACATGCCGGCGGTCATGGGCGGCACCATCGTCGTGGGCGCCATCTTCATCATCATCAACATGCTAACGGATCTGGCCTATCGGCTGCTCGATCCGCGTGCGAAATAAGGGAGGAGACGCATGATTTCCGCTTCCTTCCGCAACTGGCTGCTGAGCGACGTGCCGGATTCGCGGTTTCAGGCCCGCATGGGCCGCTTCTATCTGGGCTGGCTCACCTTCGCCAAGAACCCGCTGGCCATGCTGGGCCTCCTTATTCTGATCCTGCTGGTCGTCATGGCGGTATTTGCGCCCTGGATTTCGCCGCACAATCCGCTCTCCGGCGAGTTGCAGGACCGGTTGCTGCCGCCCTCGGCCAACTTCCTGCTCGGCACCGACGAGAATGGCCGCGATATCTTCAGCCGCATCGTCTTCGGCGCCCGCACCACGCTCTACATCATCGGCCTCGTCGCCGTGACGGCGGCACCCATTGGCCTTCTCATCGGCACCACCGCCGGCTATCTGGGCGGCTGGGTCGAAACCACGCTCATGCGCTTGACCGACGCGTTCCTGGCCTACCCTAAGCTGATTCTGGCCCTCGCTTTCGCCGCGGCCTTGGGGGCGGGCCTCGAGAACGCGGTGCTAGCCATCGCCCTCACCGCCTGGCCGCCTTACGCGCGCATCGCCCGCGCCGAAACCCTCACCGTGCGCAACAGCGACTATGTCGCCGCTGCCCGCATGACCGGGGCCGGTTCCTTGCGCATTCTTTTCGGCCACATCATGCCGATGTGCATTCCCTCGCTGATCGTGCGCGTCTCACTGGACATGGCCGGCATCATCCTCATCGCCGCAGGCCTCGGCTTCTTGGGGTTGGGCGTCGCCCCGCCGCAGCCGGAATGGGGCTCCATGGTCTCGGAAGGCCGCTCGCAGATCCTCGAGCAATGGTGGGTCTGCACCTATCCCGGCATCGCCATCTGCATCGTCAGCCTCGGCTTCAACCTGATCGGCGACGGCCTGCGCGACGTCCTCGATCCGCGCGGCAAATAAGGACGGCACATGATGACCGACACACCCGTCCTCGACGTTCAGAACCTCAATGTCCGCTTCGACACGCCCAAGGGTATTTTCCATGCGGTGAAGGATGTCAGCTTCACCATGGGCCGCGAGAAGCTCGCCATCGTCGGTGAATCCGGTTCCGGCAAGACGCAGACCGGCCGCGCCATCCTGGGATTGACCCAGGGGCACATCACCGCCGACCGGATGGCCTTCCACGGCACCAGCCTGCTCGGCCTCTCGCCCTCGGACTGGCGCGAGATCCGCGGCCGGCGCATCGCCATGGTGATGCAGGACCCGAAATATTCGCTCAATCCCGTGATGAGCATCGGCGATCAGCTGATCGAGGCCGGACAACGTTTGTTTGAGCAGCGCGGAGCAGGCTCCATCAGTCCCCGCCAGCGCGCCCTGGAGATGCTGGAGGCCGTGAAGATCCGCGATCCCTTGCGCGTCTTCAATGCCTGGCCACACGAACTTTCAGGCGGCATGGGCCAGCGCGCGATGATCGCCATGATGCTGATGGCGGAACCCGAACTGCTCATCGCCGACGAACCCACCTCGGCGCTCGACGTCACTGTGCGCCTGCAGGTGCTGGCGATTCTCGACGATCTGGTCAAGACACGGAATATGGGACTCATCTTCATCAGCCACGATCTCAACCTGGTGCGCACCTTCGCTGACCGCGTCCTCATCATGTATGGCGGGCGCGTGGTCGAAGAACGGCCGGCGCAGGATCTGTACAATGCCAGCCATCCCTATACGCGCGGCCTCCTCGCCTGCGCGCCCGAGGTCGAACGACCGACCAAGCGCCTCGCCACGCTAACGCGCGACCCGGCCTGGGCCGATGCGCCCCAACCGGCGGGAGCGGCACGATGATCGAGCTCAACAATCTCTCGGTCGTCTTCGGTGAGGTCGACAACCGCGTGCTCGCCGTCGATCAGGTCAGCCTCCATGTCGAAGCCGGCGAAAGCTTCGGCCTGGTCGGCGAATCCGGTTCCGGCAAATCGACGATCCTGCGCGCCGTGGCGGGGTTGGTGAACAGTGCCGGCGGTACCATCAGCATCGAAGGCAAGCCGCTCGGGCAGCAGCGCGACAAAAGCTTTTACGCCAAGGTCCAGATGGTGTTCCAGGACCCGTTCGGCTCGCTCCACCCCAAGCACACGATCGACCGCATCCTCACGGAACCGCTGGTCGTTCACGGTATTGAGGACCGGGAAGCGAAGGTCCGCGCTGTTCTGGAACAGGTTCAGCTCGGCCCCTCCTTCCGCTTCCGCTATCCGCACCAATTGTCGGGCGGCCAGCGCCAGCGCATCGCCATCGCCCGCGCGCTCATCCTGCGGCCGCGCATCATCCTGCTCGACGAACCCACGTCGGCCCTCGACGTGTCGATCCAGGCGGAAATCCTCAACCTGCTCGACGATATCCGCACCGAAATGGGCGTCACCTACCTGCTGGTCAGCCACGATCTCGGCGTGGTGGCGCATATGTGCAACCGCTTTGCCGTGATGCGCCAGGGCAAGCTGGTGGAGGTGGCGGAAAGCGCGAATCTGGGCACCGGCGCGCTGGCCCACCCCTATTCGCGCCAGCTGCTGCTGGCCAGCAAGGGCTATGACCGCGCGGTGATCGATACCTTCGCGGACCTGTGATCCGAAAAAATCTTCTATATTTCAATAGGTTGTCGAATTTCCGTCAAGGCAGCACGGCTGCTTTGCCCGGATTGAGCTTGAATGGGCTGCAGACCTGCTTTATTTCATGGCGCCATCAGCGATGAGACCGGTTTCACTTCCGCGTCAGACCCTTGGCCGGGCGCCAAAATTCGGCCTCGTCGCCCCATGCGACCTTTTGTGAAAGAGACCCATGTCCAAAGAAGACGTCATCACCTTTGACGGAACCGTCACGGAGATGCTGCCGGACCTGCGTTATGTGGTGCAGCTAGATAACGGGCACCAGACCCTGGCCTATACCTCGGGCAAGATGCGCAAGAACCGCATCCGCATCCTGGAAGGCGACCGCGTCACGGTCGAGATGACCCCTTATGACCTGACCAAGGGCCGCATCACCTTCCGTTTCAAGGACGAGCGCCCGAACACCGGCACGGGCCCGCGCCCGGCGCCGTTCAAACGCCGCCACTGAGCTTCCGACTTCAGGGGGACGGCCGGCGCTTGGTGCGGGCCGGCTTCAACCCCCGCGCCTTGAGCGCCGCCCAGGCCTCGGCGCCTGTATTGACGATATCGAAGATCTTGAGATCGGCGGCCTCGATGAGGCCGCTGTCGATCATGGCGTTGAAATTGATGACACTGTTCCAGTAATCCTCGCCGACCAGCACGACCGGCGTTGGTGATGCCTTCTGCGTCTGCTGCAGGGTCAGGATCTCGAACAGCTCGTCCATCGTCCCGAAACCGCCCGGAAACACCGCAAGCGCCCTGGCCCGCATGGCGAGATGCATCTTGCGCATCGCAAAATAGTGGAAGCGGAAGGTGAGGTCGGGCGTCGAATAGGGATTGGGCTGCTGCTCGCCGGGCAACGTGATGTTGAAGCCGATCGACGGCGCCCCCGCTTCATGGGCACCGCGATTGGCCGCTTCCATGATGCCGGGCCCGCCGCCGGTGGCGATGACGTTGTCGCGCTGGCCGTCGACCGGCTTCATGGCGCCGCCTTCTTCCGAGACCAGCCGGGCAAAGCTGCGCGCTTCCTGGTAAAAGCGCGACCAGGCGCCGAGCTTTTCCGCCTGGGCCCGGGCCTCGCCGGGGGCCGCGGCGGCAATGCGCGCTGCCGCCAGTTCGGGCGAGGGGATGCGCGCCGAGCCGAACACGATCACCGTCGAGCGCACGCCCCAGTCACGCAAGGTCAGATCCGCCTTGGAATATTCCAGGGCAAAGCGCATGCCGCGCAGTTCGTCGCGATTCGAAAGGAAGTCGATGTCCTGCACCGGCAGCAGATAGCTTGGCGCATTGCGCTGCAGGAAGTTGTCGGGGCCCTTGGGGTCGCTCATGGCGGGTACTCTGTCGGTCGCATCTTGGCCGGATCATGCCCTGTGGCGGGTGATTTGCCCAACAAATTGTCCCCCCAGCACGCCGGGACAGGTGACGATCACCTGCTGCACGATCCTGGGGTGAGGTGGTAAAAGGGACATCGACCTCACCCCGTTTCCCGAGCCCGCCGATGAAAGAAGCCACGGCCACCCTGATCGAGCAGATGCTGGCGCGCGTCCGGACCGGATTGCCGGCCCATGACAATGTCCCCCATATCCGACGCTGGCTCGATTTCAACAACCATCGTTTCGGCCCCGTGGTGGACGCACCGCTGGGGCACGACCATGTGGCGATCCTGGATGCCAGCTTGGAACCGGAACGGCTCGGCCATCCCAGCCGCGATGGGGGAGAAAATCTGACGCTCTGGTGGCGCGCCATGCAGGCGCGTGTGGCCCCGCGCATCGGCATCGGCCGCTATGCCGAGGACCGTGGGATCTATGATCATCCCGAGGAGCCCCGCGACGACAAGGCGCGCAAGATTCATCACGCCATCGACATCTTTCTTCCCGCGGGCACGGATGTTCTCTGCCCCTTTATGGGAACGATCGAGGATTTCGGTTACGACGCCGAACGGCACGGCTTCGGCGGCATTGTAATCCTGCGGCACGAGACCGATGACGGCGTGCCGTTCTGGACCTTCTACGGCCATCTCGCGCCGGGCGGGCTTGCCATCCTGCGGCGCGGCCAGCGCGTGGCGCCAGGGGCCGTTATCGGCCGGCTGGCGGCGGAGACCGAGAATGGCGATTGGCCGCCGCATCTCCATTTCCAGCTGATGACGCATTTGATGGGATGGAAGGCCATAGAGGTCAACGGACTTTCCCGGTCCGATCAATGGGAATTGTGGCGCGAGATCTGCCCCAATCCCAATATCGTTCTGGGCATCGGCGCTGACTGCGCGGCACCCGTGGCGCGCAGCAAGGCGCAGCTGCTGCGGGAGCGGCAGCGACATCTCGCCCCCTCCTTCAGTCTCGCTTATGAGACGCCGCTGAAGATCGTGCGGGGAAGCGGTTGCCATCTTTATGACGAGACCGGCGCCGCCTATCTCGACATGGTCAACAATGTGGCCCATGTCGGGCATGCGCATCCGCGCGTCGTCGCCGCGGCCAGCCGGCAGATGCATGCTCTCAACACCAACAGCCGCTATCTCCATGACAACCTTGCCACCTATATCAGGCGCCTTGCCGAGATTCTGCCGCCGGAGCTCTCGGTCATCTATCTGGTGAATTCCGGCAGCGAAGCCAATGATCTGGCGCTGCGCCTGGCGCATGCTCATACCGGCGCCCACGACGTCGTCGTGGTCGACCATGCCTATCACGGCCATCTTTCCAGCCTCATCGACATCAGCCCCTACAAGTTCGATGGGCCCGGCGGCGAAGGGCGCCCGGCCCATAGCTGGGTCGCCGAGATGCCGGATCCCTATCGCGGCCGGCTGCGTAGCGGCGACAAGGAAATCGGTCCGGCCTATGCCGAAAGTGTGGCGACCCTGGTCATGGATATGATCGCCCTCGGGCGCAAGCCGATGGCCTTCATTGCCGAATCCATCCAGGGCTGCGGCGGACAGATTCCATTCCCGCCTGGCTATCTCAAGGCCGCCTATGGCCATGTGCGGCGCGAAGGCGGCCTCTGCATCGCCGACGAGGTGCAAGTCGGCTTCGGCCGGGTGGGCACGCATTGGTGGGCGTTCGAGACGCAGGGGGTGGTCCCCGACATCGTCACCATGGGCAAGCCCATCGGTGCCGGCCATCCCTTGGCCGCCGTGGCGACGCGGCCGGAGATAGCGGCGAGCTTCGCGAACGGCATGGAATATTTCAACACCTTTGGCGGCAATCCGGTTTCGGCAGCAATCGGCCTTGCCGTACTGGACGTTATCCGCGACGAAAGGCTGCTCGCCAATGCGCGCAACCGCGCGGCGCAATTGATGGATGGCCTGCGCCGGCTTGCCCAGCAACACCGGGTCATGGGTGATGTCCGCGGGCTCGGCCTCTTTATCGGCGTCGAATTCGTCAAGGATCGCGGGACCCTGCAGCCGGATGCCGACGCCCTGAAACGGTTGATCGAAGCGATGAAATCGGCGCGCATCCTGCTTTCCAGCGAAGGTCCGCACCACAATGTGCTCAAGCTAAAACCGCCGCTGGTCATCAGTGCCGCGGAATGCGACCATTTCCTGGGTATGCTCGGCCGCACTCTGCGTGATCTTTCCCTTTAGGAGGCCGTCTTGACCTTTCCCATCGAAAGCTACTCCTCCTTCGGCGAGGACCGCCTGATCCTCAAATACCTCGCCAAGCACCCGACCGGCTTCTATGTCGATGTCGGCGCCCATGCCCCGATCGACTATTCCAATACGTTCGCCCTCTACCAGCGCGGCTGGCGCGGGATCGCCATCGATCCGGACCCGGATGCGATCGCTGCCTTCGGGCGGACGCGCCCCGAGGACATCGCCCTGCAGCTCGCCGCCGGCAGCAAGCCCGGCAAGGTGACGCTGCATCTTTTCAACGACCGTTCGATGAACACGATCGATGACACTCTTTTTGAAGAGACGAAGAAGAACCCGCGCAAGCGGCATCTCGGCGATATCGTGGTCGAGCGCAAGACGCTGGCCGCAATCCTGGCGGAACATGTGCCGGCCGGCCGCACCATCGATTTCATGAATGTCGATTGCGAAGGCGCCGATCTCGACGTGTTGCGCTCCAACGACTGGGCGCGCTTCCATCCACGGCTGCTGGCGGTCGAGGATCTCAACCTGGACCTGGAGCGCGTGGTCGAGAGCCCGATCTTCCGCTTCCTGCGGCCGCTCGGCTATCGCCTCGTCTCACATCTCCATTACACGTCGCTCTATCGCCTCAGCTGAACTTACGCCTTGGGGTGCGCGTGGTGGAAAATCTCCCAGCGCACCTTGGCCCAGCGATAGGCATCCATGATGGCGACGGCATAGATGAAGAAGCCGCCGGCATAGCGACCGACGATGCTGGCATCGGGAGCGGCGTATTTCGACGTCACATAACCCAACGCCACGGTCGTGAAGGCAAAGAGCAGGCCGCGATTGGCCTGGTTGTTGGCGATCTGCCCCATGCCGGGCAGGGCCACGGCGATGAGCAGGACCAGCAGCGGGTGCAGCGGCGGCTTGAGGGGTTTGTCGGTCATGCGGTCATTCCACCCGATTTGGCAAGATCGTCCGAAAGGGCGATGCAGCGGTCCATCATATCGGCAAGCAGGGCTGGCTCAAGCCGCACGCCGCGGAAATCGGCGATGCGCAGCACGAGATATTCGGCCCGCTCACCCTGGTCGATGAGGCGCACCAGGCGCACGCCCTTGGGCGTCGCCAGCATTTCCTTCGCCTCGACGGCGCCGAAAAAGTCGATATGCCGCTCCAGCAATTCGAGCGGCGGCGCCCGGTCCGGATCATCGGTCTTGGCCTGGGCACCGGCCGGCCAGTGCCCCGGCACGGGCAGCTGGAACGGCAGGTCGTTGGCCGGCGCGTAGAATTCATTGTTCTGCACCCGCACCAGAATATCCGTGGCAGCAATCCCCGGAAGCCCCCGCAACAAGGTCACGCGCAACCACAGAACCGGCAGCTTGCGGAAGGTCAGCGTGTCGATGATGGCGTCGATTTGGAAGTCATGATCTCGGTAGCGGCCGGCAAGGACGGGAAAATCCGCCCGCTCCTGCGTCACCCGGTAGGATTGGAAGAGATCGTAACTCGGTGCAAACAGGGCCCCGCGGGCCTGCCGCCGCCGGCTTTGGTCGCGGCGGTAATAGAGAATGAGGACGGCGAGCGCCGCCGCGATCAGGGCAGCCAGGAGGAGAAGCGAGGTGGGCACATTCATGTCGGCAATAGGCATTCCAAAAACAAAGCGGCCGGCGGGTCACCCCGCCGGCCGTGTGAGAGGTAGAGCGTGGCGGAAGTGCGGTGCCTCGAAACCGGGCGCCGCCTCCTCCGATCAATAACCCTTCGGCCGCGGCCAGGCCATGGTGAACTGGTCGCCCCGCCGCACATATTTGTAGCGGAAGAGAACGAACCAGACCGAAGCGACGATGTAGAACAGCATCATCGCCAGGAGCTGCGTGCCAAAGCCGAGATAGACCGCGATATAGGTCGCCGCGCAAAGAGCCAGCAGCACAATCGACGGGATCGGGTGGAACGGGTGGATATAGCCGCGCTTGATCGAGTCGATCGGCCATTTCCCGCGGAAACGGAACATGTTGATCGGCATGAAGGTGTAGCCGAGCAGACCCGACAGGATCGAGAAGGTGATGGTCGGGGCCAGCAGCTGCAGGAAGCCGAACGACGCCGCGATCGGGATGAGGAAGATGATCGCGCGATAGGGCGTGCGATATTTGGGATGTACCGCCGCGAAGAATTGCGGCAGGTAGCGATCGCGCCCCATCGAGAACCAGGCCCGCGCCGCATCGTTGATGCAGCCATTGGCCGAGGCCAGCGCCGAGAACACCGTGCCAACCCAGAGCAGGACGATCAGCAGCGTGCTGCCCGATACCCGCGCCGCGTCATAGAGCGGGGCGAGGGCCGTACCCAGATATTCCCAGGGGAGCGAGCCTGAGCACACATACCAAGTGAGCGCCGCGGCAATCAGGAGCGTGATCATGCCGGTCATCGTGCCCAGGGGCAGCGAACGGCCGCAGGAGCGCACTTCTTCCGCCGCCTGGCAGGTACCTTCGATGCCGAGATAGTACCAGATGCCGAACTGGAAGGAGGCAAGGACGCCCATCCAGCCATAAGGCAGGCCGCCCATGCCGAGGCCTTCATGCTGCAGCGGTTCGGCCGTGAAGATGCCGAACTGATACGACACCACCAGCACGATGATGGAGAAGAACGCCACCGCCGTGATCAGGAAGTTGACCGACAACGCCATGAAGACGCCGCGGTAATTGAGGAAGGCCAGTGCCGAGACAGCCAGGAGCACGAACGGTCGGGCATCGACCGCGCCGGCTTCCGCGCCGAGGCTTTCCGAAGCGATGCGGATGAGATCGCCGAAGACGAAGATGTCGGCGGCTTCCAGCATGGTATAGGCCAGCACCAGATAGAGACCGACATTGAAGGCCATCAAGGGGCCAGTCGTATGCTTGGCCTGAGTATACTGGCCGCCGGCGGCAGCCACGGTCGACGTCACTTCGGAATCGATCATGGCGACGCAGGTATAGAGCAGGCCGATGATCCAGCAGGCGATGATGGAGCCCAGCGCGCCGCCTTTCTCGACCGAATAGTTCCAGCCCATGAACTCGCCGACGAGCACGATGCCGACGCCGAGCGCCCACACATGGGTCGGGCCCAAGACCTTCACGAGGTTGATGGAAGATGGCTTTTCGCCGTTTGCGGTAATGTCTGTCATGGCGGTGCCCCTCAACCCCTCTTATGGCCGTCTTGCTGCATGGCAAGTTCGTCGACACCTTCCTGAGAACTGGTCAGGATGTCTTCGCTGTATTGCTGGCTGACGCGGATCGCGTCCCACACCATCCACAGCAGCAAGGCCAGCGAGACCAGCCAGGCACCGGCTTGAATGACGTCCCAGGGTCCTCGGAATTGCAGAAAATCGAGCATCGTTCCCCCCTATTCCTTACGACCCGTTACCGAATTTTTCGGCGATGACCTGGCGATATTCCCGGTCCGACTGCCAGACCAGGAAGATGAAGTAGCCGGCGATCGCCGCCAGCGTGGCAATGAGGCCACCCCAGCTGAAGGAATAGTCGTAGCGCAGGGTAATGGCGGCAGCGGCCCCTTCGAGGTCGATGCCGAGCTTTTCCCATTGCGCCTGCATGACCGGGGTCTGCTCCAGCGCTTCCCAGGTCAGGTTTTCGAAGCTGACCGTGCCATCGGGCGCGGTGCGCTTGATGAGGCCTTTGTCGTTGCTGACCACGGTGGTGCCGTCGGTTGCCGTTTCCGTCGTCACGGCACCCGGCAGCCAATCACCCTTGGCAGCACCCGCCAATTCCATTTCCAGCGGCACCAGCAGCGCCAGGAACACGAGCACCAACAGGAACACGGCATCGAATGCCTGCCCTAGACCACTTTGTTTCGGTGGTTGATATTTAGCCATTGCCTTCCTCCCCTCATCGGCCGGCTGACAGCTGCCCGGATCGCACGCAGCGACCCACTTTTCTTGTTTTGGCGGGCAGCCTTAGCGGTTCGCGTCCAAATGCTTGATATCGAGTTCGTAGATGAACTTCTTGTCGTGGCCGTAATGCGAAATCATCGCGGCGATCGATGCGGTATTGAAGATACCGACAAGCAGGCCGGCAATTGCCAGCAGCAGCTTCGCCTGTCCGTCCTGGATGAACCCACTGACGGAGAAATAGACGAAGAGCAGGCTCGCCCACAGGACGACCACAAAGGCCCAGGCCCACAGGCGATCTTTATTGAACATGGAATCTACGCGCGACTGAAGGTCGTTCGCCATATCACTCTCCCCTGAGACGGCGATCGCTTTAAGGGCCATCGCTTCATCTTGACTGAACGCCCCGGGTCCTGCCGAGGCGGCACTCCCAATTCACGCGCCCCATTCGGGGTCATCGCGGCGCTCCACTTGGCGGGAGCTTTCGTCAGTCCGATCTGGCTTCGAGAGCCGATTCGGACGCGTCATCTATGGCACTTATTAATTCCTAACATGCCATTTATGACTTTACTAGACTTAAATGAAGTTTCCTTTGCGGAAACATCGCAACCCGGAAGAAAACCGCCCGGACTTGCGTCCGGGCGGTCGATCTGGCGTCAGCAATCGAGCGTGTTGTGTCGCTCCCACTCGGTGAGATGCTTCGTGTAGCTGTTCCATTCCTCGGTCTTCATCCGCACATAGGCGTTGATGAAGGAATCGCCGAACTGCTCGCGCACCACCTTGCTGGCATCGGTCAGGCGCAGGGCGTCGAGCAGGTTGAGCGGCAGCTTGCGCCCGCCCTTCACCGTGTGCCCTTCGGTATACATGTTGATGTCGAGGCGCTTGCCCGGATCGCGGTTGTTGTTGATGCCGTCGAGACCCGAGGCCACGATCCCCGCCTGCAGCAGATAGGGGTTGGTCGAACCGTCGGCGAGGCGCAGCTCGAAGCGGCCCTCATCCGGCACGCGGATCATGTGCGTGCGGTTGTTGCCGGTCCAGGTGATGGTGTTGGGCGCCCAGGTGGCGCCCGACACGGTCCGCGGCGCGTTGATGCGCTTATAGGAATTGACCGTCGGGTTGAAGAACGAGCAGAGCGCGTCGGCATTGTGCTGGATGCCGCCCAGCACCTGGTAGGCGAGCTTGGAAAGCCCCAATTCGCCTTTCGGATCGCTGAACAGGTTCTTCTTGCCGGCCATGTCCCAGAACGAGATGTGGGCGTGGGCGCCGTTGCCGGTCAGGGTGCTGAAGGGCTTGGGCATGAAAGTCGCACGCAGGCCGTGCTTCTCGGCGATCGATTTGGCCATGTATTTGAAGAAAACGTGACGATCGGCCGTCAGCAGCACATCGTCATATTCCCAGTTCATTTCGAACTGGCCGTTGGCGTCCTCATGGTCATTCTGATAGGGCTTCCAGCCCAGGGCCAGCATGGAATCGCAGATCTCGGTGATGACGTCATAGCGGCGCATCAAGGCGAGCTGGTCATAGCAGGGCTTGTCGGCAGTATCGGCCGCGTCGGCGATCTGCTTGCCGTCCGGGGTGATCAGAAAGAACTCGCATTCGACGCCGGCCTTGGCCCGGAGGCCCTTCTTGCCGGCTTCGGCGATCTTGCGCTTCAGCAGATTGCGGGGCGAATCCGCCACGGGCTTGCCGTCCATCCACAGATCGGAGGCGAGCCAGGCCACTTCCGGCTTCCATGGCAATTGGATGAGGCTGTCGGGATCGGGCTTGGCAAAGAGGTCGGGATGAGCCGGCGTCATATCGAGCCAGGTCGCGAACCCGGCAAAGCCGGCGCCATTCTTCTGCATTTCCGCGATCGCGGCCGCCGGCACCAGTTTGGCGCGGAGCGCGCCGAAGAGATCGGTATAGGAGATCAGGAAATACTTGATCTTGCGTTCCTTCGCGACCTTGGCGAGGTCGGTTGCCATTTTTAAACCCCCTTCGTTGTAAAGCCTCAATTCACCTGTTCGATTTCGATCTTACAGCCGCTCCTGCGAGGGAGCGGCTGGCGTCGTTCTTTTGTTCAATACTTGCCCTGGCCGGGGATCCAATTGGTGCCGGCCAGCGGCACGCCGGCCATCGCCGCGGATTCCACGGTGAGGGCCACCAGATCGTCGGGTTCGAGATTGTGCACATGGCTCTTGCCGCAGGCCCGCGCGATGATCTGCGTTTCCATGGTCAGGACCGCCAGGTAATTGGCCAGGCGATGCCCGGCCTTGACCGGGTCGAGGCGCGAAGCGAGGACCGGATCCTGCGTCGTGATGCCGGCCGGGTCGCGGCCTTCGTGCCAATCATCATAGGCACCGGCGGTGGTGCCGAGCTTCTTATACTCGCTTTCCAGCGCCGGCGAATTGTCGCCGAGCGCAATCAGCGCCGCCGTGCCGATAGCGACGGCGTCGGCACCGAGGGCCAAGCATTTGGCCACGTCGGCACCATTGCGGATGCCGCCGGAGACGATGAGCTGCACCTTCCTGTGCATGTCGAGATCCTGCAGCGCCTGCACCGCCGGTCGGATGGCGGCGAGGATCGGCAGACCCACATGTTCGATGAAAACTTCCTGCGTCGCCGCGGTGCCGCCCTGCATGCCGTCGAGCACGACGACATCGGCGCCGGATTTCACGGCCAGCGCCGTGTCGTAATAGGGACGCGTGGCACCGACCTTCACATAGATCGGCTTCTCCCAATTGGTGATCTCGCGCAGCTCGGTGATCTTGATGGCGAGATCGTCGGGGCCGGTCCAGTCGGGATGCCGGCAGGCCGAACGCTGGTCGATGCCGATGGGCAGGTTGCGCATCTTGGCCACCCGCTCGGTGATCTTCTGGCCCAGCAGCATGCCGCCGCCGCCGGGCTTGGCGCCCTGGCCGACCACAACTTCGATGGCATCAGCCTTGCGGAGGTCGTCCGGGTTCATGCCGTAGCGCGAGGGGAGGAGCTGATAGACCAGGATATCGGAATGACCGCGCTCTTCCGGCGTCATGCCGCCGTCGCCGGTGGTGGTGCTGGTGCCCATGGCCGAAGCACCGCGGCCCAGCGCTTCCTTGGCATTACCGGAAAGCGCGCCGAAGCTCATGCCGGCGATGGTGACCGGCGTCTTGATCTCGATCGGCTTCTTGGCAAAACGCGTGCCCAGCACGACATTGGTGCCGCATTTCTCGCGGTACCCTTCCAGTGGATAGCGCGAGATCGAGGCACCGAGGAACAGCAGATCGTCGAAATGCGGGACCTTGCGCTTGGCACCGCCGCCGCGAATATCATAGATGCCGGTCGCGGCCGCGCGCTGGATTTGGGCAATGGCGTCCGCGTCGAAGGTCGAATTGAAGCGCGGCGGCGTATAGAAGGGGCTGTGTTCGTTCGAGGACATTCTGTCATTCCCTCTCAATACGCATCGACATTGTCGACATGGAAGTTGTAGAGGCTCCGCTTGGAGCCATAGCGCTTGAATTTCTTCGGATCGGCATCAATGCCGGCCTGCTTCAGAAGGCGCGTGAGCTTGGCCAGGTGATGCGGCGTCATCTTCTTTTCGATGCAGTCGGAGCCGAGGCTTTCGACCTTGCCCTGCACATAGAGCCGCGCTTCGTAGATGGAATCACCAAGGCTCGCCCCGGCATCGCCACAGACGACCAATGCGCCGCTCTGGGCCATGAAGCCGCTCATGGCACCGACCGAGCCTTTGACGACGATGTCGATGCCCTTCATGGAAATGCCGCAGCGGGTCCCGGCATCGCCTTCGATCACCAGCATGCCGCCCTGGCCGGTGGCACCGGCAGCGGAGCTTGCCGTGCCCTTCACGCGGACTTCGCCCGACATCATGTTTTCGGCAACGCCGACGCCGCATTGGCCATGAATGACGACAGTCGCCTTCTGATTCATGCCGGCGCAGTAATAGCCGATATGGCCGTTGACATGGACCTCGATCGGCTGTGTGAGGCCGACCGCGCAGGCATGTTCGCCATGAAGGTTATTGAGATGCCACACCTTCTCATTGGTGTCGGCGGGCAGGGATTGGAGCTTGCTGTTGACTTCGCGCAGCGACGTCTTGGTCAGATCGAAAGCATTCATGTTCGGATTGGCCATGATCAGTGGAGGCTCCAGCTATAGACGGTGGCGGGGGCCGGTTCCCAGATCTTGGCCTTTTCGATGTTCGGCAGATAGGCAAGGCTGCGGAATTCCGACGCCATCGCCACCCAATCATCGTTTTCGGCCAGAACCGCCGGCTTGCAGGCGATGCCGTCGCGCAGGACCGCAAAACCGTCCTTGGTGCCCATGGTGAAGGTGAAGAAGCCGTCGAGATCGGCAAGGCCGGCTTCCATCGCTTCCTTCAGCGTGGCGCCTTCGCCGAGGCGATGGGCGAAATAGCGCGCCGCCACTTCCGAATCATTGTCGGTGTCGAATTCCTGGCCCTGCTTGCGCAGCCACTTCCTGAGATTGTTGTGGTTCGAGAGCGAACCATTGTGCACCAGGCACATGTCGGAAGCGGGGGTGAAGGGGTGCGAATGTTCCGTCGTCACGGCGCTTTCCGTGGCCATGCGGGTGTGACCGATGGCGTGGCTGCCCTGCATGTGCGCCAAGCCGTATTTCCGGGCGACGTCGGCCGGCAGTCCCATGTCCTTATAGACTTCCATCAGCTTGCCATAGCCCATGATGCGGATTTCCGGATGCTTGGCCTTCACCCAGGCGACCACATCGGCTTCGTTCGTGTCGGCGGTAACGAGCGCATGATTGCCGCGCTGTTCGACATCGATCTCGACATTGAGATCGGCGCCGAGATCGCCGATGACACCGCGCCAGGGATAAGCCGTATCGGCGTTGAACAAGGTCAGCTTGCTGCGCTTGCCCGAAACCGGGCTGTGATAGACGGCAATGCCGGCGCTGTCCGGGCCGCGATCGGTCATGCCGATCAGCATGGTTTCAAGATGTTTGCCGAGTGCCGGCT
>NZ_JAYRJY010000004.1:0-53593 GCF_041906005.1 Ferrovibrio sp. | reverse complement strand
ACGATATCGCGGTGCTGTTCGTCGGCCGGCTCTCTTTCCATGCCAAGGCACATCCTTTGCCGATGTATCTCGGCCTCGAGCGCGCCGCGCAAGCGCTGGCCAAAAGCGGCAAGCGCAAGATCCACCTCATCCAGGCCGGCTGGTTCGCCAATGATTTCATCGCGAACGCGTTCAAAAACGGTGCGGCACAATTCTGTCCCAGCGTGAAGGCGGTCTTCCTCGATGGGCGCAAGCCGGATCTCCGCGCCCAGGCCTGGGCGGCGGCTGATCTCTTCACCTCGCTCTCGGACAATTTCCAGGAAACCTTCGGCCTCACGCCCATTGAGGCGATGGCGGCTGGTCTCCCCGGCGTGGTCAGCGACTGGAACGGCTACAAGGACACGGTACGCGATGGTGTCGATGGCCTGCGCGTGCCGACCCTAATGCCGCGGGGTGGTCTCGGCGCCGACCTTGCCGACCGGCATGCTGCGGGGATCGACACCTATGACCTCTATTGTGGCTTCTCCAGCCAGTTCGTCGCCATTGACCCCAATGCCACGGCACGCGCCTATCTGAAACTGATCGAAGACGACGACCTGCGCCGCCGCATGGGTGCTGCGGCGCGCCGGCAGGCGGTCGAAAATTTCGACTGGGCCTCGGTGGTGAAGCGCTATCAGGCCTTGTGGCATGAACTTGGAGCCCTGCGCGCGGCCGGTGCGGAGAACGCCCCGCGACAGGCCGGCGAACCTGGCAACCCCGCCCGCCTCGACCCCTTCATCAGCTTTGCGAGCTACCCCAGCGATATTCTGAGCGACCAGCATATCGTCGCAGTGACGCAGGGCGCCGATGGCGCCAGACTGCAGGCCTTGCTGCAGTCGCCGCTCATTTCCTTCGTAAAGCCGGTGGCGCCGGACGCCGACGATTGCGCGCGCATCCTCGCCGATCTGCAGCGACGGGGCCCAGTCACCGTCGCCGATATCCTGGCCGATGCGCCGGACGCCCGCCGCGATCGGATCGAACGCGGGCTGGTCTGGCTGGCAAAACTGGGCCTGCTCAGCATCAAGCCGTCAACGCGATAGGCGTTAAACTTTCTAAAATCCAATCTATTTCGACTTAAAATGTGTGAGGTCGGTCACTAAAGACCCCTTCCTCGCTCGAAATCCCCGGATGCGCGCTATATCCCGCTGCGGGGACACATGGAGGAAACCGAAAATGTCGAACAAGGCGTTTTTCAGTCTGGGTACGGTTCTCAAAGTCACCATTGCACTGGGCATCGCTGTCGCGACGGCACCTGCAGCCATGGCCGGTATCGCGATCGTCAATCTCAGTTCTGCTCAATTCGTGTCGAACTGCCAGCGCATGGGCGGCACGCTTACCCAGCCGCAAGGCGGCGGCCTGTCTTGCAAGCTGCCGAGCGGAACAGTGGTGAGTTGCTCGTTCAACAGCGACGGTTCGGCCTTCTGCAACTGGGGCAGCCGCCTGGCCGCTATCGATTCGCGCGACCTGCTGGGAACCAAGCTCGAGAACAGCGACACCAAGGTGCCAAAGACCACGGTTCCTGGCGGCGACACGCTGAATTGAGTGGGGCTGTTCGTTACGCTCGCTCACGCGACCACAGTGCCGTCACTTCGGTGACGGCACTGGTGAGCTGGCGCAAATCCGTTTCTTCGATGACGAAGGGCGGGGCCAGATAGACGATGTTGCCGAAAGGGCGGATCCAGACGCCGCGTTTGAGGAAATGCGGCCGCAGCCAGGCACCTTCGCCGGCGCGGTCCAGTTCGACGACGCCGATGGCGCCTTTGACACGCACGTCGACGACACCTTTAAGGCCACGACACGCCTCCAGCTCAGTGCGCATCTGCGTCTCGATGGCAGCGACCTGCGCCAATCGCGGCTCGCGTTCGAACAGATCCAGCGAGGCGTTGGCCGCGGCGCAGGCCAGCGGATTGCCCATATAGGTGGGGCCGTGCATCAGCGCCGTCTCGTGGCGCTCGGAGAGGAATGCCGCATAGACGTGCTGTCTGGCAATCGCTGCCGATAGCGGCAGGGTTCCGCCGGACAGGGCTTTGGACAGGGTCATGATGTCGGGAACGATTCCGGCCTGCTCGCAGGCGAACATCGACCCCAGGCGACCGAATCCGGTCATGATCTCGTCCAGAATCAGCAGCTGACCGCGCGCCTCCGTGATGCGGCGCAGGAAGCCCAGCACCGACGGATCGTGGAACTTCATGCCGCCGGCGCCCTGCACCAGCGGCTCCAGGATGATGCCCGCGATCTCGTCACCGCGCTGCGCCAGCAATTCGATGAAAGCCGCTTCGCCGGCCATGTCGACGGGCAGCGGCACCACGATCTGCTCGGGCAGGTAGCCCTTGAAATGGCCGTGCATGCCCTCGTCCGGATCGCAGATCGACATGCAGGCCATGGTGTCGCCGTGATAGCCGTGGCGGAAACTGACGAAGCGCGTGCGGCCGCGGACGCCGCGATTGATCCAATACTGGATCGCCATCTTCATCGCCACTTCGACCGAGACCGAACCGGATTCGCAGAAGAAGACATGGTCGAGATCGCCCGGTGCCAGCTTGGCAAGGCGCGTTGCCAGCACCATCGCCGGCTCATTGGCAAGGCCGCCCAGCATCACATGCGGCAGCTTCTCGAGTTGTGCCGCGACCGCCGCGCGGATATGCGGGTGGTTATAGCCATGGGCCTGGGTCCACCAGGACGAGATACCGTCGATGAGGCTTGACCCGTCGGAGAGATGAAGGCGCACCCCTTCCGCGCGCACCACCGGCAGCGGCAACGGCGCCGTCTGCATCTGCGCATAGGGCAGCCACAGATGCTTGAAACCGGCCTGCAGCCAGGCCGGCGCCCCGCCGATCTCAGGCATGATGCCTTTGCACCGGCATCGGCTTCAGGCCGAGTTTATCGAACAGGGCTTCGTCCCTGGGCTGGGCTGGGTTGGCGGTGGTCAGCAGTTTGGGCCCGCAGAAGATGGAATTGGCACCGGCGAGGAAGGCCAGGGCCTGCAACTCGTCGCTCATGGTCTCGCGCCCGGCGGAGAGGCGCACCATCGAAGCCGGCATCAGGATGCGCGCCACCGCGATGGTGCGCACGAATTCCAGCGGATCGAGCCTGTCGGTGCCGTGGAGCGGCGTGCCTTCGACCTGGACCAGCATGTTGATCGGCACCGATTCCGGATGTTCCGCCATGTTGGCGAGCGTCGCCAGCATGGCGGCCCGGTCGCGCCGACCTTCGCCGAGGCCGACGATGCCGCCGCAGCAGACCTTCATCCCCGCGTCGCGCACATGCTGCAGCGTGTCGAACCGGTCCTGCATGGTCCGGGTGCTGATGATCTCGCCGTAATATTCCGGCGAGGTATCGATATTGTGATTGTAATAGTCGAGACCGGCAGCAGCGAGAGCATCCGCCTGCTTTTCGGTCAGCATGCCCAAGGTCATGCAGGTCTCGAGGCCCAGATCCTTGACGCCCTTCACGATGTCGCAGATCGCCTCTACATCGCGGTCCTTGAGTTCGCGCCAGGCCGCCCCCATGCAATAGCGCGAGGCACCGCCGTCCTTAGCCGCCTTGGCGGCCCCCACGACCTTTTCCACCTGCATCAGCTTGTCGGCCTCGACGCCGGTTTGGTACTGCGCGGCCTGCGGGCAATAGGCGCAATCCTCGGCACAGCCGCCCGTCTTGATCGAGAGCAACGTCGACATCTGCACTTCGTTGGCATCGAAGCGCTGGCGATGCACACCCTGCGCCCGGAAAATCAGATCGTTGAAGGGCAGCGCGAAAAGGGCTTCCACCTCGGCGACCGGCCAGTCGTGACGCAGATCCTGGTCGCTCAGCTTGTCCATGTCGTTCTGCCTTTCCTGCTTAACCTCGGTCGGCGCGGACGCTAAGCTCGGCTCCCCAGGGTGTCAAGCCAACGGGTCCGCCGCAACTGATCAAGTGAAAAACACGCAAATTATGACCGGGTATTTTGTCACCGCCACTGGCACCGATATCGGCAAGACTTTTCTCAGCGCCGCCTTGCTGCGCCACTGGCGCCGGGAGGGGCGCGCCATCGCTGCGCTGAAACCGGTCATGAGCGGCTTCGACCCTGCCGATGTGGCCGGCTCCGATGCCGGGCAGTTGCTGATGGCCATGGGCGCGCCGATGGATGCCGGCGGCCTCAATCTCATTTCGCCCTGGCGCTTTGCGGCCCCGCTCTCGCCCGACATGGCGGCTGCGCGCGAGGGCAAGACCATCCCCTATGCCAAGCTCGCCGAAACCTGCCGCGCGGTTGCCGGCATGATGCCGGAGGACGGACGCCTCATCATCGAAGGTGTCGGCGGCGTGCTGGTCCCGCTCGACGACCGGCATACGGTCATGGATTGGATGCGCGATTGCGGCCTCCCCATCCTGCTGGTGGCCGGTTCCTATCTCGGCACCATCAGCCATACGCTCGCTGCCCTCGCGGCGATGAAACTGCATGGGCTCAAAGCCCACGCCGTCATCGTCAATGAATCGACGGTGAGCCCGGTGCCGCTTGAAGAGACCGTCGCGGTCCTCGCCCGCCATGCAGTGGGTGAGCGCATTCTCGCTTTACGCCGGTCAGCCGGTGACGCCGATGTCGCACGACTTGCAGAACTCTTATGACCGATATCGTCCTTATCGGCGCCCAAGCCCGCTTCGACCTCGTGCCGCCGCGGGCTTTTCCGGCATCTAGGCCGCCCGCAGGATTCGGAAGCCCTCGATCTCCTTGATGATCGGAAGCTTGGGCCAGCGTTTGCTGTCGTGGAGGATGATGAGCCGGTCGAGATCGCCTGCGATCTCGGTATTGATGCGGTCCATCGTCTTCAACTGCTCCCAGATGCTGCCCACCCCGTTGGCGAGCGGCACATAGACGCCGTCATTGTTATGGCCCTTGATGTTGCGCCCGTCATAGACGCAATCGCCGGAGATGACGAGACGGCCCTTGCTCGTCTCCAGGATGGCGAATTGCTGGCCCAGCGTATGCCCTTGCCCGAAGCGCACATGGAGGCCCGGCAGAATATTGTCCCGGTCACCTTCGAGGAGCGTCAGGCGATGCTGCACCGAAGCATCGAAGGCATTCCTGAGATCATCCGGATTGATGATCGCGGTCAAGAAACCGAATTGCGGCGGCAGGGCCATGGCCTCGATCCAGGAGAGGATCTCCGCCTTCTGCACCCAGATATGCGCCCTGGGGAATTTGCCGATCGAACCCATGTGATCGAAATGGGCATGCGAGATGACGATATCCGTCACCTGCTCCGGCGCCACGCCGAGTTCCCCCAGCATGCGCAGCGGCGAGACCCAATCGGGAATGCCGAAGCGGACACCCATCTCGGCGCCGATGCCTTCCTGCATGAAGCCGGTATCGACCAGGACGACCTTGTCGCCGCGCCGCGCCATGACGAAGGAGAATGGCAGGTCGACGACACCGTCATCATGCGCACCGCTGATCAGCCCGTCCAACGGCTGGTCCTTCGACCGGGCGAATTCGATCACATAGACGTCCCAATGCTTGTCGGCGCTCATGGCTCTTCCTCAGTTTTCCGCCATCTGCCGGCCGAGGCTGGAGAGCCCCACTGCGATGATCAGGATGGCGCCCTGCAGAATATATTGTGAATAGGTGGGCGCACCGAAAATGTTGAGGCCGTTGAAGCCGAAGGCGATGATGAGGGCGCCCACAAACGTGCCGACGATGTGGAACTCGCCATCGCGCAAGGTGGCCGAGCCCAGGAACACGGCGGCGAAGGCGGTGAGCAGGTAGGAATCGGCAGCACTCGTCGTACCGCTGCCGAGCCGCGAGGCCAGCAAGGTGCCGGTGAGGGCGGCACAAATGCCGGAGAGGACGAAGCCTAGGATCTTGATGCGGTCGACATTGATTCCGGCGAGCCGCGCTGCCGCCGGATTGCCGCCCACCGCCTGGATTTCCTGGCCAATGGCGCTCTTTTCCACCAGCAGCCACAGGCCGCCCAGCATCAGGACCATGATGACGATGTTGTTGGGGATACCGAACAGCCAGCGCCCCAGCGACAATTGCAGGAAGGCTTCCGGCACGCCGGCGACGATGGGGACGCCGGCCGAATAGGCAAAGGAGAGGCCGACCAGAATGGTGCCGACGCCCAGTGTGGCAATGACCGAATTGACCTTGGCCTTGGTGACGATGAGGCCGTTGACCACGCCGATCAGGGCCCCCGCCAGCAGGATGACCGCGATCGCCGCCGGAATCGGCAAGCCGTGACGCACGATGAGGCCCGTCACCAGCACGCCATGAAGGCTCGCGGCAAAGCCGATGGAAAGGTCAAGCTCGCCGACGATGACCGCCAGCGTCAGGCCGCCGGCAATGATCATGGCGAGCGAAGCCTGGTTGATGACGTTGGTGAAATTGCCGAGCGTCGGAAAGGCCTGGGGCGACAGCACCGAGAAGGCCAGCAGCATGAGACCGAGGCCGATGATCGTCGCATAACGCGCAAAGAGGCTGAGCGCGCGCTTTGCGTCCGGCGAAAGGCGGCGATTGCCGAGGGCAAGATCGCTCATGACGTCACTTCCTTCTCTTCTGCCTTGTGGTGATAGCTTGCACCGACGATAGCGGCGCGCGTGATCGCCTCGCCCGCCAGTTCCCGGACGATGCGGCCATCTGCCATGACCAGCACGCGGTCGCATAGATCCGGCAGTTCATCGGGTTCCGACGAGACGACCAGGACCGCCATGCCGTCCGCCGCCATTTGGCGAATGAGACGATGAATTTCGGCACGCGCCCCGATATCGACACCGCGCGTCGGCTCGTCGAGGATGAGGATGCGTGGGCCCCGGCGCAGCCAGCGCCCGATGACGACCTTCTGCTGGTTGCCACCGCTCAAGGACCCCACCGGCACATGAATTCCGGCAGTCTTGATGGCGAGCTCGGCCACCGTCCGCAGAGCCATGCTGTTGCGCCTGGCCGGACTGATCACCGGCAGCAGCGGGGAAAGAGCGAGGCTGCGCAGATTGGCGAGCGACAGGTTGAAGGCGACGCTCTTGCCGAGCAGCAAGCCTTCGCTGCGCCGTTCCTCCGGCACCAGGCCGATACCGGCCTTATAGGCCTGGGCAGGGCTCCGCGGCGCGAAGGGCCTGCCATCCAGGATCATGCTACCGGCATCCAGCCGATCGACCCCATAGATCAGGCGCATGAGCTCGGTGCGCCCGGCACCGACCAGCCCGCCGATGCCGAGCACCTCGCCCCGATAAAGATCGAACGACACGTCGTTGACTTTCGGGTGCCGAGCCAAACGCGTTACTGACAGTATGGGCGTGCCCACCGGTTGCCGCCGTTCGATCTGCGTCTCAGCCGCGGCGGCATGGCCGACGATGGCCTCGACCAGCACGGCGCGGCTCAGTTCATAGCGGGCGAAGCGGGCAATGGAATCACCGTCGCGAAAGACGGTGACGCGGTCGCACAGGCGCAGGATTTCATCGAGCCGGTGCGAAACGTAGAGCACGGCAACGCCTGAGCGCGACAGGTCCTGGATGATCTCGAACAGCCGTTCGCTCTCATCGGCCGAGAGTGAGGCCGTGGGCTCGTCCATGACGATGAGGCGCGCCTTGTGTACCAGGGCCCGGCAGATGCTGACCAGCCAGCTTTCGGCCGTCGACAGGGTGCCGACCTTGGCATCAAGGCTGGCGCGGATGCCGACACGGGCGGCGAGCGGCGCCACATCGCTCGCGATCGCCTTCCAATCGACCAGACCGAAGCGGGTCTTCTTGTCGACGCCCAGCATGATGTTCTGCAGGATCGTCATGCTGGGGACCAGGGCTACGTCCTGATGGATGAAGCTCATCCCCAGTTCCGTCGCCACATGCGACGTGGCGATGGAGAGCGGCTTGCCGTCGAACTGGATCTCGCCGCCATCCGGCTGCACCAGACCGGCGAGGATCTTGATCATGGTCGACTTGCCGGCACCGTTGGCGCCGACCAGCCCATGCACTTCGCCCGGCGCGATGTCGAGCGATACGCCTTTGAGCGCCTGCGCGCCGCCGAAGGATTTTCGAATTCCGCTCGCCGAGATGAAGGGGAGCGCTGCGCTTTCCGGCGAGAAAGGTGTGAGACTGTTCATCGCAAGAGCGCGCGAGGCTCCCCCTTCTTCTTACTTGATGGCGTCGGGATGGTCGGTGATGAACTGCTCGACCGAGTCCTTGGTTACCACCACCGCCGGCACTTCCGCAGCCTTCGGTTGCCAGGATGCGCCGGCCTTTTTGATCTCGTCCAGCATCTTCACCATGTTATAGCCTTCGCTATAGCTGTCCTGCCAGGCAGTTGCTGTCATATGGCCGCCGCGGATATTCTCCAACGCCTGGGCATTGCCGTTGATGCCATAGACCTTCACATCGTCGCGCCCTTGCGCGCGCAGCGAACCGATGGCGCCGATCGCCGGATCGTCCCAGCAGCCCCAGACCGCAAGCGGCTCGGAGCCGGCCGGATGCGAGGTGAGCCAAGCATTGGCATATTGCGCGCCGTCCTCGAAATAGCCGGGGATGCGCACTTCGTTCTTGGTCACCTTGATATCGGGATGTTGCGCCAGGATCTGGTCCATCACCACTTCGCGGTTCCGGCACACTTCGCCGGTCCGGTAGGTGAGGGCCAGGACGCTGCCCTTGCCGCCCATTTCCTTGGCCATCATCTCGACGATCGGTTCGGCCATCGGGCCGCCGGAGCCGTTGGTGGCAGCAACGGTGGAACCGAGACCGCCGCCCCAGGTCACGACCGGAATGCCGGCACTCTTGGCGGCGTCAAGCCCGGCGCCGATCGAGGAGAAGGGAAACACCATGTCGATGATCGCGTGCGCCCCACGCTGGGCGAAATTCTGGATGCCGGAATTGGCCTGGTCGGCGCTGCCGGCGGCGTCGATGACCGAGACCTCCCAGCCGAGTTCGGCCGCGGCGGCCTCCGCCCCCTTGATATAGCGAACGTTGTTCGCTTCCGTGGCGGCGATGGAGACGATCCCCACCAGCGGCTTGTCCGCCGCCGCCATCTGGGCGCCGAACGTCAAAGCGGCGCCGAACGCGCAAAGAGTCAGAGTCTTATTCAGAGACCTTGTCGTCCTCATGTTTCCCTCCCACAGGAACCGGGGCTGCCCGCCTTGTTGTTTGGCGAACATGTCCTAACCGTTTCGCCAGAATTACGCAGGACAGACTTCCGATCAAGCGGATTCTATCGGTAGACTTTTAATTTCGCCGCGCTAGATTGAGCGAAACGGTTAGCTGGAAGGCAAATGGCAACGATTCGGGATGTGGCAAAGGCTGCCGGGGTATCGATCGCGACGGTTTCCGCCGTGGTGAACGATTCCGCCTATGTCAGCCCCGAGCTCAGAAAGCGCGTCCAGGCCGCCATCGAGGAATTGCATTATGCCCCCTCGACCGCGGCGCGCAACCTCAACCGGGGCCGCAGCCAGCTCATCGCCATCGTCGTGGCGGATCTCTCCAACCCCTTCTACAGCCATATCGTCTGCCTCGCGGAAGCGGCGGCGGCCGCCTGGGATTATTCGCTGGTCGTCTTCAACAGCGACGAAAAGCCGGAAGCGGAAAAACGCATCATGTCGCGTATCCGCCAGCTTTCCTGCGACGGTGTCGTCCTGGTGCCGGTCGGGGAAAGTGCGCAGCATCTGCAGCGCGATCATGAGGGGAAATCGATCCCAACGGTCCTTTTCGGCCGCGTCTTCGAGGACAAGCGTTCCGACACGGTGACGATCGACAACGAATCCGCCGGACGCCAGGCGACCAACTACCTGCTCGACCTCGGCCATCGGCGCATCGGCTCGATCATCGGCCCGCAGCACCTCACGACGGGACGCGGTCGCTATGAGGGCATGATGCAAGCGCTGCAGGCGCGGGGTGTGACACCCCTGCCCCATCACATCCGCCAGGGCGAGTTCCGCGAGGAAGTGGCCTATGCCATGGCGCGGGAAATGTTGGAACGGCCGGACCGGCCGACGGCACTTTACGTCGCCAACGGCGTCATGGCGCTGGGTCTCATGCGGGCCATCGCCGATCTTGGCCTCAAATGCCCGGACGACATCTCGATCGCCTCGACCGACACGATTACCGGCATCAGCGGCCTGCGCCCGCGCCTGACGCGGACCGAACATCCGATCAACGAGATGATCAACGAATCCTTCCGCCTGCTGATCGGCCGCATCAACAGCAGTGCCGCCCAGCCGCCGCGCCACGTCGTCTTCCAGCCGACCCTCGTGGTCGGCGAAAGCTGCGCACCGGTCATTGCCGCTGCTGCACCCGTCGCGATCTAGAAGAAATAGTTCCGGTCGTTAAGGTCGGGATAGAGGCCGGCGACGAACGCGCCATAGCCGTTGAAGATCTGCGTCGGCACGCGCTCGCCTGACCCCAGCACGCGTTCCGATTCCTGGCTCCAGCGCGGATGCGAGAAGGCGGGGTTTACGTTGGCATAGAAGCCATACTCGCTGCCCTGGATCGCCTGCCACAGGCCCACCGGCTGTTCGTCGGTGAAAGTGATGCGCTGGATGCCCTTGGCCGATTTGAAACCGTATTTCCACGGCAGCGCCAGTCGGAGCGGCGCACCGTTCTGCTTGGGCAACGGCTTGCCATAGATGCCCGTGGCGACAAAGGCCAGATCGTTGGTGGCCTCGGCCAAAGTGAGGCCTTCGATATAGGGCCAGGGATAAAGCGGATCGGACTGGCCGGGTGCTGCATCGGCGTTCATGAAGCTTTCGAAGCGCAGAAATTTGGCGCCGGCCTGCGGCTCGGCCATCGCAACCAGCGCGCTCAAGGGGAAACCGCTCCACGGCACGGCCATCGACCAGGCCTCGACACAGCGATGCCGATAGGCGCGCTCCTCGAGCGGCATCTTCTTCAGAAGATCGTCAATGGCGATGGTCTGCGGCTTGCCCACCATGCCGTCGATGGTGATGGCCCAGGGACGGATCGGCAGCGCCTGCGCCGCGGCCGAGATATCCTTCGACGTACCGAATTCATAATAATTGTTGTAGGTGGTGGCATCGCCTTCCGGCGTGAGGTCACGGTCGAGCGTGAACTTCGCGTTGCGCTGGACGGGATAGAGGCCGGCCGAGGGGTCCGGTGTTGCATCGCCTTCCGCCGCTGCCTTCTTTTCGCAGGCCAACAAGGCGGGAGCGAAAATGGCGCCCGCCGCACCCGCCAGGAACCGCCGGCGGCCACGGAAGACTCCCTCCGGCGTCAGCGCCGATTCCCGCAACTCCCAGCCACGGTTTTTACGAATCCACATCGCCTTCTCCTTATGCGTCCTCAACAGCAGATACGCAGCAGGCAGGCGATAGATTACAGGCGGATCTGCCACGCCTGAAACGAAACCGGCGCGGGAGTGCGCCCGCGCCGATCTAACTCATTGAGAAAATGGCGTTACTTGCCCGAAACTATTTGCTGAGCAAGGCGCGCAGCATCCAGGCATTCTTTTCGTGAATCTGCATACGCTGGGTGAGGAGATCCGCCGTCGGCTCGTCGCCGGCTTTGTCCGCCGCCGGAAAGACGGAACGGGCGGTTTTCGACACGGCTTCCTGGCCCTGGACCAGCTTGCGGATCATGTCTTCGGCCGAAGGCACGCCCTGCTCTTCCTTGATCGAGGAGAGCTTGGCATAGGCGGCGTAGGTGCCCGGTGCCGGATAACCCAGCGCCCGGATACGTTCGGCGATGAGATCGACCGCGAGTGCCAGTTCCGTGTACTGCGTCTCGAACATGAGATGCAGCGTGTTGAACATCGGCCCTTCGACGTTCCAATGGAAATTATGGGTCTTGAGATAGAGCGTGTAGGTGTCGGCCAGGAGGCGCGACAGGCCATCGGCGATGGCTTTGCGATCTTTCTTGGAGATGCCGATATCGATGTCCATGATTGCCATCCTCATTGGTTTGTTCAGGTCTAAATTTGGGCCTAAACCATGACAATCGCAAGCTTTACCGGCAATCCGAGAGATGAAAAACGTCGCAGTCGGTGATCGAGCAGGTCGATCACCGACTGGATATCAATCGACTACTTCAACTTCTCGCAGGCGCGGATGATGCGGTTGCAGGCATCCTTCAAGGCTTCGGTCGAGGTGGCGTAGGAGATGCGGAAATGCGGGGAAAGGCCGAAGGCCGAACCCTGCACCGCCGCAACACCTTCGGCTTCGAGCAGATAGGTCACGAAATCATCGTCGGTGGCGATCTTCTTGCCCTCCGGCGTGGTCTTGCCGATTGTGCCGGCGCAGGACGGATAGACGTAAAAGGCGCCTTCCGGCTTGTGGCAATGCAGGCCCTTCGCCTTGTTCAGCATCTCCACTACCATGTCGCGGCGTTCCTTGAACGAGACATTGTGCTTGGCGATGAAATCCTGTGGGCCGTTGAGGGCTTCGACCGCCGCCGCCTGGCTGATCGACGAGGGGTTCGAGGTCGATTGCGACTGGATCTTCGCGATCGCCTTGATCAGCGGCGCCGGCCCGCCGGCATAGCCGATGCGCCAGCCGGTCATGCAATAGCTTTTCGAGACGCCGTTCATGGTGAGCGTGCGCTCATAGAGCTTGGGCTCGACCTCGGCGATGGTGGCGAATTTGAAATTGTCGTAGACGAGATGCTCGTACATGTCGTCGGTCAGCACCCAGACATGGGGGTGCTTGAGCAGCACGTCGGCCAGCGCCTTCAGTTCTGCGGCGGTATAGGCGGCACCGGTCGGGTTGCTCGGCGAATTGAGGATCAGCCATTTGGTCTTGGGCGTGATCGCCGCTTCCAGCATTTCCGGCTGCAGCTTGAACTGGTGGTTCTGGCCGCATTCGACCGCGACCGGCGTGCCTTCGGCCAAATGCACGATGTCCGGATAGGAGACCCAATAGGGCGCCGGGATGATGACTTCATCGCCCGGGTTCACGGTGGCGACCAGCGCGTTGTAGAGCACCTGCTTGCCGCCGGTGCCGACCGTGATCTGGTCGATCTTGTAGTCGAGATTGTTCTCGCGCTTGAACTTGGCGATGATCGCCTTCTTCAGGGCGTCGGTACCGTCGACATTGGTGTACTTGGTGTCGCCCGCGTTGATCGCCTTGATCGCCGCCTGCTTGATGTTGTCCGGCGTGTCGAAATCCGGCTCGCCGGCGCCAAGGCCGATGATGTCGCGGCCCTGCGCCTTCAGTTCGCGCGCCTTCATGGTCACGGCGATCGTGGGCGAGGGTTTGATGCGGTCGAGGCGGTCGGCAAGGAAAGCCATTTCAGGTCACCATTTCAGGGGGCAAAAATCCGGCCGGAAGATAGCCCCCACCCCCGCTTGCGGCAACCCAAATTGACCCTTCCGGGACGCAAGGCGGCAATGCGTCGCCGATGATGTGCGCTCTTGTCTGCGCTCTCAGGCGTAGCGCCGCGCCTTGGCCACCGAAATTGTCACCATGACACTTCCCGCCAGCAGCCCCCACCCCACCTGCTCGCCCAGGAAGACGGCAGCCAATCCTAAGCCGATGAAGGGCTGGAACAGCTGAATCTGGCTGACCCGGGCGGTGCCGCCCAGCACAAGGCCCCGGTACCAGAAGAGAAAGCCGATAAACATGGAAAACAGCGTGACATAGCCGAGCCCGACCCAGGCCGAAACGGGGACGCTGCGGGTCGATTCCGGCCAGGTCAGAACGAGCGCCGGCAAGGTGAGCGGCAGGCTCACCAGCAGCGCCCAGGAGATGACGGCCGCGGGCTTCATGTGATGGGACAATCTGGCCCCTTCGGCATAACCGATCCCGGTCGCGACGATGGCGCCCACCATGAGGAGATCGGCCGGCTCGAAATCGCCGCCGCCCTGATAGACCGCGTAAGCCCCGACCGAGATGGAACCCAGGGCCGCCCAGAACCAGAACGGCCGCCTGGGCCGCACCGTGCCGAGCAGCGCGCCGACGAGACAGGTCGCGAGCGGGATGAGACCCACGAAGAGAATGCCATGGCTGGCCGGGACCCATTGCATGGCCAGGCCCGTCAGCACCGGAAAGGCGATGACGACGCAGAGCCCGACCACGGCAAGGCCGAAGAAATCGCGCCGGCTGGGCCAGGGCTGGCGCGCAGCACCGAGCCACAGGATGCCAAGGCAGGCAGCACCCACCGCGCGCGCGGCGCTGACGAACCAAGGATCGAGCGTCAAGACGGCGGCGCGCGTGGCCGGCAGCGAACCGCCGAAGATGATGACGCCGATGAGCCCGTAGATAAGGCCACGGGTCGGAAGGCTGATGGGAGAGGCGGTCGTGAGGGCGGCGTCGGTCATGGGCGGATGTCCTGGTTGGGAGACCCCGAGGATCGCCAATCGATGCTGGCGCGGACAGGCACACATCCGATACAATTCAACAATCTATACCAGTACAAATACCAATACAGTTTGGATGTGCCATGATGGACATCGATCTTTCCGGTGAAGCCGGGCCGCTCGTCTCCCGCATCGCCAGCGCGCTCGGCCGGCGCATGGCAAGCGGCGCATTGGGTGCCGGCGAAAGACTGCCCTCGGTGCGGCGCCTGGCACAGCGCCTCAGCGTCAGTCCCTTTACCGTGGTCGCGGCCTATGACCGGCTGGTCGCGGACGGGCTAGTGGTGGCGCGGGCGAAATCCGGCTTCTTTGTGGCCCCGCGCCTGCAGGCGGCAAAGCCTCTGTCGCTTGATCCGCTGCCCAATGCACGGATGGGGGTCAACCCGATCTGGATGATGCGCCGGTCCCTCACCCTCGATCCCAAGCAGCCCAAGCCCGGCTGTGGCTGGCTGCCCATCGACTGGCTGCCCGATGCCGCCCTGCGGAGCGCTCTCAGGGCATTGTCGCGGGCGCCGGAAACGGGCCTCATCGAATATGGCGTGCCGCTGGGCTTCCGCCCGTTGCGCGATCTGCTGGCGCGGCGCTTGAACGAAATAGAGGTGCCGGCAACGCCAGAGGGGCTGCTGCTGATGGACGGCGCGTCACAGGCGATCGACCTGGTCTGCCGCTATCTGATCGAGCCAGGCGATGCCGTTTTGGTCGACGATCCCGGCTATTTCAATTTCCACGCCGCCGTGCGCGCACAGCGCGGCAAGCTGCTCTCGGTACCGATGACACCGACGGGGCCGGATCTTGCGGTGATGGAGGCGTTGGCGGCAGCACACCGGCCCAAGCTTTATCTTACCAATGCCGGGCTGCAGAACCCGACCGGGACCAGGCTGGCTCTTGCCACGGCGCACCGCCTGCTGGCGCTCGCTCAGCGCCATGATTTCCGCATTCTCGAAGACGATATCTTTCGCGATTTCGAAGCGCAGCCATCGTTGCGCCTGGGCGCCTTCGACGGGCTGCAGCGCGTGATCCACTTGGGCAGCTTTTCAAAGACCCTGTCGGCAGCGACGCGTATCGGCTTTCTGGCCGCCGCCCCAGCAACCATCGCCGATCTCGCCGACCTCAAGCTCGCCATGAGCTTCGGCAACAATGAACTATCCGCCCAGTTGGTGCACCGGCTGTTGAGCGACGGTTCCTACCGCAAGCATGTGGCCGGCATCCGCGACCGATTGGCGCGTGTGCGCTTCCAGATCGCGCGCAAGCTGACATCCCTGGGTTTCGTCCCCTGGATGGGCGACGGGGCGGAATCGGGCGAAGGCATGTTCCTGTGGTTGGCATTGCCAACCGGCAGGGGCGGCAAGGCGCCGCTTGCCACCGATTTCGCCGTGGCGGCGCAGGACCACGGCATCGTGCTGGCGCCGGGAAACGTCTTCAGTCCCAGCGAGGCCTGGCCGCATCACCTGCGCTTCAACGTGGCGCAAAGCCAGGATTCGCGGATATTTGCGTTCCTGAAATCAGCACTGTCCTGAAAACGCCAAACCGGCTTGTTTGGACCGAAAAACGGGGCGCCCTTTACCACCGGAGCGGTATTCAGTGACGTTTTTCTGTCACCCTTGACCATTTGTACTTGTATCCGTCACTTTGGCCCCGGGGACGACACAAAATCGCAAGGTCCGTAAGTAGCAATGTCAGGTCGACTGAAATTAAAGCTGCTGGTGTTCGTAATCGCCTTCCTGCTGGGTTTGGCGGCGCCTCTCATCGGTACAAACAATCCCAACATGCTGCTGGCTTTCGGCGCCATGGTCGGAATCATCATGGGCCTGGTCGCGGCCATGGCCGTGGAACGGCCGGAGCCCCTTGCCAAGCAATTCACCCGCGCGATCGAGGAAGGCGGCCTCTCCATGGCCTACCAGCCGATCGTGACGCTGGACGCCAACCACACGGTGATCGGCGCCGAGCCGCTGCTGCGCTGGACGACGGAAGTGGGCGACGCCATCTCGCCTGCCGATTTCCTGCCCATGGCCAAGGCGCTGGGGCTGACCGCTATCCTCAACCAGCGTGTCATCGACATGGTGCTCACCGACCTCAAGCCGGCGCTCACCGCCGAGCGCGAGCTTTGCGTGACGCTCAATCTGGAGCCCGACGAGTTTTCCGATCTCACCAAGCGCGAAGCCCTGGCCGCCAAGGTGGCTGCCGCCGGCATCCCGCCGCATCGCCTGGCCATCGAGGTGAACGAGATCGATGCCGCCGACCGGCAGATCCGCCCGGCCATCTGGGACATGAAGCAGCGCGGCTTCCGCATCTCGATCGACGATTTCGGCATCGGCGGCGGCGACAGCGAATATCTCTCCTCGCTCAACCCCGATCTGGTGAAGCTCAACCGCCGCTTCGTCTCGCTCTCGGCCAATGGCGGTCCGGTCGCGGGGCTAGTGGCCGAACTCGTGCGCCTGGCCAAGAAGTGCAATGGGCGCATCGTCATGGTCGGCATCGAAAACCCCGACGTCGCCCGCCGCGCCAGCGCCCTTGGCGCCGATCTCGGCCAGGGCTTCTATTGGCACAAACCCATGCCGGCAAAGGACTTCCTGGAACTGCTGCGCGGCTGACCGGCCGGAGACGGCGCCGGGGGCATTCGGGGGCTTCACGAAAAATAAACCATCCGGGTTGATGATGACGGCGCGCCAGATTTGTGAAGCGCCTTCAGGTTCCGATGGACGGTAAAGCAGTGACGCCCGATTCCGGTGAGACCACGCCACGGCCGCGCAAGCCGGGGGTGAAGCATATCAGCCTTGCTTTGCAGGGCGGCGGGTCGCATGGCGCCTTTACCTGGGGCGTCATGCACCGCCTCATCAGCGAACCCCGCATCTATATCGACGGCCTGAGCGGCACCAGCGCCGGCGGCATGAACGCCGCGGTCTTCGCCGATGGTTTCCTCAAGGGCCAGCGCCAGGGCGCCATCGACGCGCTGCACGCCTTCTGGATGGGCGTTTCCGAGCTCAATCCCCTGCCGCGCAGCATTCCGCGCGGCATACCCGGCATTTCCGACGGCTGGGACGTTGACCGCGACCCCAGCTTCATGTGGCTCGATTTCGCCACCCGCCTGCTGGCACCGCGCCAGATCAACCCACTGCGCCACGACCCGCTGGGAGATCTGCTGCGCGACCTCGTTGATTTCGAGAATCTGCGCGCGCATCCGCAGGTCAAATTGTTCGTTACCGCCTCCAACGTGCGCACCTGCCGCTCGCGCATCTTCCGCACGCCGGAGATTTCGGTCGAAGCGCTGATGGCCTCGGCCTGCCTGCCGCTACTCTTCGAGGCGGTCGAGGTCGATGGCGAGTTCTATTGGGATGGCGGTTATCTCGGTAACCCGGCCATTCATCCGCTCATCCACGAATGCGATTCATCTGACGTGGTGATCGTGCAGGTCAATCCGATGAACCGGCCCGATGTGCCGGTATCGTCGCGCGACATCCTCAACCGCATCAATGAAATGACGTTCAACTCAAGCCTGGTGCGCGAGATGGAAGGCTTTGCCACCATCACCCGGCTGATCGAAAGCGGCGCGCTCCAGAACGACCGCTACACCGCCGTGCGCTTCCATGAGATCAGCGCGGAAGTCGAGTTGGCCGAGATGGGTAGCTTGAGCAAGATGAACACCGAGCGCGCCTTCCTCGAACATCTTCACCAGCTCGGCTACGAAACCGCCGATAAGTGGGTCACCGAGAACTTCGAGCGCATCGGCTGGGAAAGCACCATGGACCTCGCCGCCAAGTTCGGGTGAGGTCTGCCTTAGGCGAACAGCGGGTCTGAAACTCACCCCCACCCTAACCCTCTCCCTTCAGGGGGAGGGTTGGGTGGGGGGTGTCGCCTTCAGACCCAATCGCCCCCTATCCCTTCGCCCGCACCTTCTTCTTCCTCGCCCACATGTTGAGGAACTCGACCAGGGCCGAGAAGGCGATGGCGAAGTAGAGATAGGCTTTCGGGATGTGGAAATGCAGACCTTCGCCGAGCAGCGCCACGCCGATCAGCAGCAGGAAGGAAAGGCACAGCATCTTCACGGTCGGATGTTCGTCGACGAAATTGCCGACCGGACCGGCGGCGAGGATCATGACGATCATCGCCGCGATGACGGCTGCCACCATGACCGACAGGTGATCGGCCATGCCGACGGCGGTGATGACGCTGTCGAGCGAGAAGACGATATCGAGGATCGCGATCTGCACGATCGCGGCCGCCAGGCTCAGATACTTGCCGGTCTTGGCGCCGCCCTCGGCACCTTCGATGTGATGGTGGATCTCGGTCGTCGCCTTGGCCAGCAGGAAGAGGCCACCGCCCAGCAGGATGACGTCGCGCCAGGAAAGGTCATAGAGATGTTCCGGCCCGAACCAGTCGAAGGTCCAGATCGGCGCGGTCAGGGATGCAACCCAGGCGATCGAGGCCAGTAACAGCAGGCGTGTGCCCAGGGCCAGCAAGAGGCCCACCCGGCGGGCCATCATCTGCTTCTCTGGCGCGCAGCGGCTGGCGACGATCTGCACGAACAGCAGATTGTCGATGCCGAGCACGATCTCGAGAGCGGCCAGGGTCAGGAAACTCAGGATCACATTGGGATCGGTCAGCAGGTCGAGCATGGGCGCGTCAAATCCTCAAATCATTGAATTATTTATCAATTCCCCTGGCGCCCAGATCTCCGGCCAAGCGGAGACGAGCACGCAATAAGGGGCGAGAGATAGGGAGCCTGCCCGAAAAGTCAATGCTTGCCGCGTGTTACAAGACAAGGTGGAACGATCGGCGTATGCTGACGGCGTTGCATTCACGTGTCACTTTTCGAGTCTGGGTCGCGGTTCGGTCATGTCCGGCGCCCTCACCAACCGGCTCTCCATGACGCGGACCGCCCCCCTCGCCCGACCATCGAGGAGGCGCATTATGGCGACGACGATCCGCAATCCCCTGGAATGGGGCTGGGACCAGATCAAGCACGGGGCCGAGGCCCTGGAGACACTGAGCCATTCCGCAACGAAGCCGCATGACGAGGCGGTGGCACGCCCACCCATCGTGCGCCCGATTGCCGTCTCGGATTTTCGCGAGATATTCCAGCGCGCCTGGAGCGATTTCGGCGCCTATCGCACCGACGTCTTCTTCCTGTGCGTGATCTATCCCGTCATCGGCCTGGTGATGGCACGCGTCGCCTTCGGCTACGACATGCTGCCTTTGCTCTTCCCGATGGCATCGGGCTTCGCCCTGGTCGGCCCCTTTGCAGCGCTGAGCCTTTACGAGATGAGCCGGCAGCGCGAAATGGGCGTCGAGGTCACATGGCGCAATGCCTTCGGCGTGCTCGAGTCACCCGCCATCGGTAGCATCGTGCTGCTGGGCCTCATTCTCTGCGCCATCTTCGTCCTGTGGATGGCCACGGCATCCTCCCTCTATACCGCGATCCTGGGACCGGAGCAGCCGCTCTCCATGGCGGCCTTCATCCATGACGTCTTCATGACCACTCCGGGCTGGAAGCTGATCGCTGTCGGTTGCGGTGTCGGCTTCCTGTTCGCCTGCCTGACGCTGGCGGTGAGCGTGGTTTCGTTCCCGCTGCTGCTTGAGCGCGATGTCGGGGTCGGTGTAGCCATCGAAACCTCGGTCCGGGCGGTTGCCGTCAATCCGGTGCCGATGGCGGTCTGGGGTGTGATCGTGACGGGCAGCCTTCTCTTAGGGTCGCTGCCCTTCTTCGCCGGACTCATTGTCGTCATCCCCGTGCTGGGGCATGCGACCTGGCACCTCTATCGCGCGGTGATCATGCCGCGGGCGTAGGCGCGGCGCCATGGATCGCCACCCGGTGGATTTCCGCCCGGGCGGCGGTCAAGGCATGTTTGAGGTCGGCCGAGAAGCGCACCATCGGCCGCTTGACGCCGAAGGATTTCAGCGTGTGCCGGACCGACGCATCGGCCGCCGCGATGAAGATGGCGGCGCCGCGCCGATGCGCCTTGCTAAGATAGGCCTCGATGGTGGCGGCGGCGGTTGAATCGAGGATCGGCACCGCGCTGAAATCGACAATGACCGCCTTCGGTTGGGCGCCGATGCGATCAAGCGCTGCTCCCACGCTGGCCGCGGCGCCGAAGAAGAAAGCGCCGGAAATGCGGCAGATGATGATGTCGCGGTCCATGCCCGCCGCCGGCTGATAGCGCTCGCGCGTGGTCCCCTCCACCTCGTCGGCCTGATCCTCCGCAAAGAGCGGCTGGGTCGCCGTCTCGACGCCCACCGCCTGCGACATGCGGTGCAGCATGAGGAGGGCCGAAAGGCAGAAGCCGGTCAGGATGCCGTTGATGAGGTCGCTGAAGATGGTGACGAGGAAGGTCGCCATCAGCACCAGCGCATCGGCGCGCGAGGCGCGCAGAAGTGCCGTGAAGGCGTGCTTCTCCGCCATGTTCCAGGCAACCGTCGCCAGTACGCCGGCCAAGGCCGCCAGGGGGATGTAGGAAGCCAGGGGTGCTGCCACCAGCATGAACAGCAGCAGGAACAAGGCGTGCAGCATGCCGGCAACCGGGCCCCGCGCGCCGGCGCGCACATTGGTCGCGGTGCGGGCGATGGTGCCGGTGACGCAGATGCCGCCGAACAGGGCCGAGGCGATGTTGGCGATGCCCTGCGCCATCAATTCGCAATTCGAGCGATGGCGCCTTCCGGTCATGCTGTCGGCGACCACCGCCGAAAGCAGGCTTTCGATGCTGCCGAGCAAGGCAAAGGACAGAGCCGCCGGCAACATCTCGACGACCTTGTCATAGGTCATCGCCGGCAAGGACGGCCAGGGCAGAATGTTGGGGATGCCGCCGAAGCGGGTGCCGATCGTCTCGACCGGCAGGCCCAGCACCGCCGCGCCGACCGAAGCGGTACCCACGGCGATGAGCAGGCCCGGCCAGCTCGGCTTGTAGCGGCGGAAGCCGACGATGAGGACGATCGTCACCAGCGCCAGCGCGAAGGCGGCGAGGTTGAAGCTCGGCAAGGCGGCGGCCAGTGCCGGAACCTTGTGGACAAGCTCACCCGGTTCACCATCCGGCAGGCTGAGCCCCATCAGGTCCTTCACCTGGCTTGCGAAGATAATGACGGCGATGCCGGCGGTGAAGCCGATGGTCACCGGATAGGGAATGTATTTGACGAAAGTGCCGAGCCGCAGCAGGCCGGTGGCGAGCAGGATGACGCCGGAGAGCAGCACGGCGATCAGCAGCCCGTTGACACCGTGTATGGCGACGGTCGCCGCCACCAGCACGATGAAAGCGCCGGCCGGCCCGCCGATCTGGAAGCGGCTGCCGCCCAGGGCCGAAATCAAAAGACCGCCGATGATGGCGGTATAGAGGCCCCGGTCCGGCGTGACGCCCGAGGCCACGGCAATGGCCATGGAGAGCGGCAAGGCGACAATGGCGACGGTGAGCCCGGCGATGGCATCGGCGCGGAAATCGATGAGGCGGTAGCCTTCGCGCAGCACGGTCACCAGTTTCGGCGTGAAAAGTTCAACGAAACTGGGTTTGTGGACGGTGTTCACGATGGGCTTCCCTCATTTTGCAGGGCCGAACTGTAACTACACTTAGTTAGTGTTGAAGCCGGGTGTCAAGAACCAAGCTGCCGCACCGCGTCACCCGGCCCGCTTCAACCAGCGTCGCGCCGGGGGTGGTCCCGCACGGTTTTGCGCCATTTGGCGCGCAACACCGCGGGGCGTTCCGGCACGCGTTCCTCCAGCACCTCGACCTGCTGGATGCGGTCGGTGCGGAAATGGCGGAAATCCTGGCGCAATTCGCACCAGGCCACCAGCATGCGGACGGTTTCCAGATAGCCGATGGTGATGGGCCAGACCCGGCGCTGGGTAGGACGGTCCTGCTCGTCACGGTAATCGAGCGTCACCTTGCGCCCGCCATGAATGGCAGCGCGGATGCCCGCGACATCGACCTTGTCGACCGGCATGGCGCGGCTGGGTGAGCTGAGGCTGGCCGGTTCCAGCACGATGGGCCTGAGGCGCTCGGGCACGGCGGCGGCCACCTTGGCGATGAGGTCCTGCGCCGCCCGCGCCAGGGCCGGGTCGCCCCGGCTGGTGACCCATTGCGCGCCCAGGACCGCCGCCTCGATCTCGTCGGCCGTCAGCATCAAGGGCGGCATGTCGTAGCCCCCTTCCAGCACATAGCCGACCCCCGCTTCGCCGCGGATCGGCACGCGCTGGGCCATCAATGTCGCGATATCGCGGTAGATCGAGCGCTTGGAGGTCTCCAGTTCAGCGGCGATCGCATCGGCGGTCAGCGGCTTCCGGTGCCGGCGCAGGATCTGGATGATCTGGAACAGGCGGTCGGCGCGGCGCATGGATATTCCTTATCCGTTCTGTCGCTGCTGACACTAGGCTGGCAGCAGGGTGGCAGTAAAGCTTGCTCATCGCCAACGAGAAAAACGAGAGGCCCCACGATGACCCCGACCCAGCCGACCAAAACTCAGCCGACCAGCCCGATCATCCTCTATACCTTCGGCCCGGGCTTCGACCTGCCGGAGGCGAGCCCCTATTGCATGAAGACCGAGGTGCAATTGAAGATGGCGGGCCTCCCTTACGAGAAGGATTTCACCGGCTTCCCCGCCGCCCCCAAGGGCAAGCTGCCCTATATCAAGGACGGGGCGGCGATCGTTGCGGATTCGACCTTTATCCGCCAGCACCTCGAATGGTCCTATGGCGTCGATTTCGATGCCGGCTACGATGTGCAGCAGCGGGCGCTGGCCTGGGCGGTCGAGCGCATGCTGGAAGACCATCTCGGCTGGGCCGCCACCAAATATCGCTGGCTCGATCCGGTCAATTTCGCCAAGGGTCCGGCGCATTTCTTCGACGACGCACCGGAGGCGATCCGCGAAAAGCTCCGCGCCGACACCGTGGCCGAGGTGAAGCAGCGCCTGCACGGGCATGGCATCGGCCGGCATTCGGACGAGGACATCCTCTTCCTCGGCACGCGCTCGCTCTACAGCTTTTCACAGCTCCTCGGCGACAAGCCCTATCTGCTGGGCGAGACGACCTGCGGCGCCGACGCCACGGCCTTCGGCATGCTGGCCACGGTGATGACGCCCTATTTCGATACCGACCTGCGCAAGGCGGCGGAATCCTGCAGCAATCTCAAGCCCTATCTGGCGCGGATGACGGCGCGCTTTTATCCGGATTTCGTGACGCAACGCCAGGCGGCGTAAGGGCGCATTGAAGAGGAGGGGTGGAGATCATATCTCTACCCCTCTTTCCCCCTTCGTTCTATAAACGGTCGCATGAAACCGCTGCAATCCGACCCCGTCATTGAGGAACGCCCCATCGGCGCCACGGAGAACCTGCCGGGCAAGCCGTTCAAGCTCGTCTCCGACTACCGCCCGGCCGGCGACCAGCCGCAGGCGATCGCCGAGCTCATCAAGGGTGTGAATGCGCATGAGCGCGACCAGGTGCTTCTGGGCGTCACCGGTTCGGGCAAGACATTCACCATCGCCCATGTCATCCAGGCGGTGCAACGCCCGGCCCTGGTGCTGGCGCCGAACAAGACCCTGGCCGCCCAGCTCTATGGCGAGATGAAAAGCTTCTTCCCCGAGAACGCAGTCGAGTATTTCGTCAGCTACTACGATTACTACCAGCCCGAGGCCTATGTGCCGCGGACCGACACCTATATCGAGAAGGAAAGCTCGCTCAACGAGCAGATCGACCGCATGCGCCATTCGGCGACGCGCGCTCTGTTCGAGCGGCGCGACGTCATCATCGTGGCGTCGGTCTCCTGCATCTACGGCATCGGTGCGCCGGAAACCTATTCGACCATGACCATCACGCTTAAGCCCGGCGATTTGGTCGAATTCAACACGCTGGTCCGCAAGCTGATCGAGCTCCAATACAAGCGCAACGAGACCGCCTTCTTCCGTGGCACCTTCCGCATCAAGGGCGACGTGCTGGAACTCTTCCCCGCCCATTTGGAAGACCGCGCCTGGCGCCTGTCGCTGTTCGGCGACGAGATCGAGACGATCGTCGAATTCGACCCGCTGACGGGCCAGAAGACCGCGGAACTGCCCGAGATCAAGATCTTCGCCAACAGCCATTACGTGACCCCGAAGCCTACCCTGCAGCAGGCGGTGAAGCTCATCCGCGAAGAATTGAAGGGGCGGCTGAAGGAACTGGGCGCGCAGAACAAGCTCCTTGAGGCACAGCGCCTGGAGCAGCGCGTCAATTTCGACATGGAGATGATCGAGGCCACGGGTGTGTGCGCCGGCATCGAAAACTATTCACGCTATCTCACCGGCCGCAATCCCGGCGAGCCGCCGCCGACCTTGTTCGAATATCTCCCCAGCGACGCGCTGCTGGTGGCGGATGAAAGCCATGTCTCGATCCCGCAGATCGGCGGCATGTTCAAGGGCGACTGGCACAGAAAGTCGACGCTAGCCGAGTACGGCTTCCGCCTGCCCTCCTGCATGGACAACAGGCCGCTGAAATTCGAAGAATGGGAACGCATGCGCCCGCAGACCATCGAGGTCTCGGCAACGCCGGGCGCCTGGGAATTGAAGCAGACCGGCGGCGTCTTTGTCGAGCAGGTCATTCGTCCGACCGGCCTCATCGATCCGGTCTGCATCGTGCGGCCGACCGAGACCCAGGTCGACGACGTCGTCGCCGAATGCAAGGAAGCAGCCAGAAAAAGCCAGCGCGTCCTGATCACGACGCTGACCAAGCGCATGGCAGAGGATCTGACCGAATATCTGCACGAAGCCGGCGTGCGCGTGCGCTATATCCATTCCGACGTCGAAACGCTGGAGCGCATCGAGATCATCCGCGACCTGCGCCTTGGCGCCTTCGATGTGCTGGTCGGCATCAATCTGCTGCGCGAAGGCCTCGACATTCCGGAATGCGCCCTGGTCTGCATCCTGGACGCCGACAAGGAAGGCTTCCTGCGTTCGCGCACCAGCCTCGTCCAGACCATCGGCCGTGCCGCGCGCAATCTCGACGGCCGCGTGCTCCTCTATGCCGACAAGATGACCGACAGCCTGGAATATGCACTCGCGGAAACCAACCGGCGCCGCGAGAAGCAGCAGGCCTATAACGCCGCCAATGGCATCACGCCGGAATCGGTCAGGAAGAATATCAGCGACATCATGCAGTCGGTTTATGAATCCGACCATGTGACGGTCGATACCGGCGTGCTGGGTGACAAGCACCTCCTCGGCCACAATCTCAAGGCGACGCTGGCGGAGCTGGAAAAGAAGATGCGTGAGGCCGCCGGCAATCTCGAATTCGAGGAAGCCGCCCGCTACCGCGACGAGATCAAGCGGCTGGAAGCCATCGACCTTGAAATCCCGACCACGCTGGGCGGCGTCAAAGGCGGCCTCGATGCCGCCGGCAAACCCTTACCAGATCGCCCCCGCGCCCGTTCCAGCGCCGGCCGCCCGGGTGTCGCCCCCCGCTTCAAGGACAAGAAGAACCGGCGGAAGTGACCCTCAGCTCTGCCGGGCCAGCATGGCGCGGAAGCGGTGGAGGGCCAAGGCGAGGAAGATGCTGCCCTGCCCGGCCATCAGCATCATCTGCGGCCAGATGATGTCGATGCCGGCACCGCGATAGAGCACCGCCTGCGAGGCCGCGACGAAATGCGTCGAAGGCAATGCCTTCATCGCCACCTGAAAGAATTGCGGCATGGATTCCAAGGGCGTGGTGGCGCCGGACAGCAGGTTCATCACCACAAAGCATGGAATGGCCATCATGGCGAATTGCGGCATGGAGTTGGCGACGGTAGCCAGCAGCACGCCCATCGACGTCGTGGCGAAGAGATAGATCGCAGCCGAGCCTAAGAAGAGCGGGATCGAGCCCAGGATCGGCACACCCAGCAGCATCTGCACGACATAGTGCAGCGACAGAAAGACGGCGATGAGGATGATGAGGCCGTTGGCCCAGATCTTCGCCACGGCAATCTCGCTGGCCGTGATCGGCATCACCAGCAGATGCTCGATGGTCCCGCGCTCGCGTTCGCGGATGACCGCGGCGCCCACCAGAATGATGGAGAGAATGGTCACGTTCTCCACCACCTGCATCACCGACATGAACCAGGTGGAATCGAGATTGGGGTTGAAATAAGCGCGGATCACGACCTCGACCGGCACCAGCGAGACTGTGCTGCTCTGTTCAAGAAAAGCCGTGATCTCGCGGTCGACGATGTTGCTGATATAGGTGGTGCCGACACCAGCTTGCGTCATGGCGGTGGCGTCGACAGCCAGCCCGATGGTCGGCTCGCGCCCGGCGCTGAGGTCCGATTGCAGGCCCGGCGGCAGATCGAGCACAAAGGTGAAAAGGCCGCGATCAAGCCCCACATCCACGGCGCTGCGATCGATCAGTTGGGGTTTGAGGAAGTAAGGCGGCTGCAACGCCTCGACAATCCGCCGGGAGAGCTGCGACCCATCGCCATCGACCACGGCAATGGCGGCATTGCGTACCTCGGTGCGGACACCGTGCGCCACCGAATAGATCGAGAAAGTGAAGGAAAAGATCATCAGACCCAGCAGCACCGGATCGCGCGCCAATGCGATCATTTCCTTGAGGCCGAGGCGGTAGACATTGATGAACCAGCGCACGAGAGGCGAAGCGGCCATGGTTCAGCGCTCCTGCTTCGAGACGCAGAGCCGCGCCAGAATGAGAAAGCCCAGGCCGAAGGCCGCGAGGGCCAGATATTCCTTGGTGAACGCGGTAAAGCCCAATCCCTTGGTGAAGACGCCGAGGCTCACCGTCTGGTACCAGGAGGAAGGAAAGCCCAGCCCAATCCATTTCGCGGCCCCCTCCAGCGTCGCCGTCGGATACATGAGTCCCGAAAAATTGACCGCTGGGATGATCGAGAGGATCGCCGCTGCAAATATCGCTGCCACCTGGCTGGAGCAGAAGGCCGAGATGAGCAGGCCGAAACCGGTGGTGGCGATCTGGTAGAGTGGAACGGCCAAGGCCAAGGCCAGCAGGCTGCCCTTGGGGTAGATGCCGAAGACCGGAATGGCGAGCAGCGTCATCAGCAGGAAGGCGATACAGCCGATGCCGATATAAGGCAGCTGCTTGCCGACAAGATATTCGCCAATCCCGGCCGGCGAGGCATAGAGATTGGCGATGGTGCCAAGCTCCTTTTCGCGCACGACGCCCAGCGCCGTCAGCATGGCTGGGATCAGCACGAGGAGCAGCATCATGATGCCGGGCACCATGGCGACGACGCTTTTGAAGTCCTGGTTGTAGCGGAAGCGCGGCACCAGTTCGTATGCCGTGGGATCGGGAAACTTGCCGATCGTTTGGCGCGCCCGCTCCATCGCCTGTTTGAGGGCGATCCCCTGCACATAGCCCCGGGCCGTTTCGCCGCGGAAAGGAAAGCTGCCATCGATGAAGACGCCGAGCTGCGGCGTACGCCCCTGCAACAGATCACGGCCGAAATCCGGCGGCACTTCGACTGCCACCTGCACATCACCCGACCGCAGGCGCTGGTCGAGGGCGTTGAAGTCCCGGATCGGCGACGTTTCCGAGAAATAGGGCGACCCGCCGAAGCCTTCCATCAAGGTGCGGCTTTCCAGCGAGCGGTCGCGATCCAGCACCGCATAGCGCAGATCCTCGACATCGAAGGACATGCCGAAACCGAAACAGACCATGAGAAAGAGCGGCGCCAGGAGCGCAAAGGCGAGGCGCACGGTGTCGCGGCGGAGTTCCAGCGCCTCGCGACGGGCGAAGACCAGAATGCGGCGCAACGGGCTGCTGGTCGCGATACCCGTGTCGACAGGCACTGTATCTGCTGCAGGCATAGCGGCCTGCGGCGTCGAACCTTCATCGGCCTCGATCAGTTTGACAAACGCTTCCTCGAGATCGCCGCTGCCATATTGAGCCGCGAGCGATGCCGGCTCGCCCACGGCCAGGGTGCGACCGCGATGCATGAAGGAGATGCGGTCGCAGCGCGCCGCTTCGTTCATGAAATGGGTGGAGACGAAAATCGTCACCCCCTCTTCACGCGCAAGATGGCCGATCTGCTGCCAGAAGGCATCGCGCGCCTCAGGATCGACACCGGAGGTCGGCTCGTCGAGGATGAGCACCTTGGGCTTGTGCAGGCAGGCCGCCGCCAATTGCAGGCGCTGGCGCTGGCCGAGCGACAGATCGCGTGGCAGTCGATCGACGATGTCCTCGAGGTCGAAACGCTTCAGCGCGTCGGCGATGCCTGCGGCGAGGTCGGCCCGCGGCACCTGATAGAGCCTGGCATGGAGGTCGAGATTGGCGCGGACCGACAATTCCTCATAGAGCGAGAAGCTCTGCGACATGTAGCCGATGCTGAGCCGCGACTGCCGGTCCTGCGCCGCCACGGGCTTGCCGAGCAGGCTGGCCGAGCCGCTGCTGGCCGGCAGCAGGCCCGTCAGCATCTTCATCGTCGTGGTCTTGCCGCATCCATTGGAGCCGAGGAAGCCGAAAATCTCGCCCGTTTCGATGCGGAAACTGACCCGGTCGACGGCGGTGAAATCCCCGAAGCGGCAGGTGAGTTCCGTGGCTTCGATCGCGGGCGCCCCGTCATATTGCTTGCGCGGCGGCAGCAGGCCTGTCTCCGCGCGTGTCGCCAGCCCTGAAAGACCGGCACGGTGGCGCAGGGTGACGAAGGCTTCCTCCAGAGTAGCCGCGCCCGCCACCCGCAGCACCTCCTGGGTTGGTCCGGCCGCCAGGAGCTTCCCGGCATCGATGGCGATCAGCTGCGCAAAACGGGCGGCCTCCTCCATATAGGCGGTCGCGACAATAAGAGTGAGGCCGGGCCGCTCGGCGCGGATTTCGTCGATGAGGTGCCAGAACTGCCGGCGCGACAGGGGGTCGACACCGGTCGTCGGCTCGTCGAGGATGAGGAGATCCGGATCGTGGATGAGCGCACAGCAAAGGCCGAGCTTCTGCTTCATGCCGCCCGAGAGCTTGCCGGCCGGCCGGTCGGGGAAAGGGTCGAGGCCAGTTGCGATCAACAGCCTTTCGCGCCGCGCTTTGGCCGCTGCACCATGCAGGCCGAAGAGGCCGGCGAAAAAGTCGATATTCTCGGCCACGGACAAGGTCGGGTAGAGATTCTTGCCAAGTCCCTGGGGCATGTAGGCGATGCGTTCGGCGATGGCATTGCGGTGGCGCCGGCGGCGTATATCGCCGCCCAATATCTCGATATCGCCCTGCTGAATGCGGCGCGTGCCCGAGATGAGGGAGAGCAGGGTCGATTTGCCCACCCCATCCGGTCCGATGATCGCCGCCGTGCTGCCGGCGGCAATCTCGAAGCTGATATCCTGAAGCGCGAAATGCCGGTTGTTGCGGTGCTGGACACCCCGCAGCCGCACGGCCGGCTCGGGCGTCTGGTCGGTCACGGTGTTGTGCTTCCCTGTGCCGCGTCCACCGCCCCATTGGACGGCGGTGGCAGTTTGGGCGCCAGGAAGTCGGGCCATGTGGCGGCCGCATCGACCTTGAGATAGGCATTGCCGGTGAGGCCCGCTTTCACATAGTCGCGATACTTGACCAGCAGATCGTGATCGATCGCCACCTTGATGCGGTAGGTGAGCTTGTCGCGCTCGGTCTTCGTCTCGACGAATTTCGGCGTGAACTGCGCTTCGGCGGCGACGAAGCTGACCTTGGCAGGGATGACGAATTCAGGCGCCGCGTCGAGCACGATGCGCGCTTCCGATTCCAGCCCCACGCGACCGGCCACGGCGGTCGGGAAGAACACCACCATATGCACGTCGGCAAGATCGAGGAGGGTGGCGACCTGTCCGCCCGCCGCCAACACCTCGCCGGCCTTCACCAGGCGGTATTCGACACGACCGTCGGTCGGTGCGCGCAGGGTCATGTCGGCGATCACCGTCTGCAGGCGCTCGACCCGTGCCGCCGCGGCAAGAGCCGCCGCCTTGGCATTCTCGACACCGGCCTCGGCGCCTTTCAACGCGGCGATGGCGACATCGCGCTGCGCCCGCCGGCGCTCGACCTCGGCCACCGGGCCTGCATTCTTTTTCTCCAGCGTGACGGCGCGCTTCAATTCGATTTCTGCCAATTCGAGGTCCGCCTGGCGGATGCCGATCTCGGCCCGGGCCTGGCCGATGGCTTCCTGCGCCTGGCGCTCATTCGCCTGCGCCTCGGCAAGGTCCGCCTTCAATTCAGCGGTATCCATTTCCGCCACGACCTGGCCCTTGGAGACAATATCGCCTTCATCCACCAGGATACCCGCCACGCGCGCGGCATATTTGGTGGCGACCGCCACCCGCTCGACCTCGATGCGGCCATTGGCGACAGCGAAGCCCTCGAGGGCCGCCTCGCTTCGGCGCTCCTGCCAGAACACATAGCCGGCCGCAGCGCCGCCGATGAGGACAAGGATGACAAGGATGGTCGAAAGGCGCATGGCAAAACCGCCGCTCTGGACAAGAAGATGCGGGTCAGGAACCCGACCCCATCTTCTCATGCCCAGACGCGGCGGCAAGCACCTTGATATGAATCAAATTTGACCGGATCAGCTGCGGATCAGCGGCTTGTATTTGATGCGGTGTGGCTGATCGGCATCGGTGCCGAGGCGGCGATGGCGATCCGCCTCGTAATCCTGGTAATTGCCCTCGAACCATTCCACATGGCTGTCGCCTTCGAAGGCCAGCATATGCGTGGCGATGCGGTCGAGGAACCAGCGATCGTGGCTGACCACGACCACGCAGCCGGCGAATTCCAGCAAGGCTTCTTCGAGCGCCCGCAGGGTATCGACGTCGAGATCGTTGGTCGGTTCGTCGAGCAGCAGCACGTTGGCGCCCTGCTTCAGCATCTTCGCCAGATGCACGCGGTTGCGTTCACCGCCCGAGAGCTGGCCGACCTTCTTCTGCTGGTCGGTGCCCTTGAAGTTGAAGCCGGCGACATAGGTGCGGCTCGGCATCTTGCGCTTGCCGAGCTCGATTTCGTCATGCCCGTCGGAGATTTCCTCCCACACCGTCTTGTTGGCGTTGAGGCTGTCGCGCGACTGGTCGATATAGCCGAGCTTCACCGTCTCGCCGACCTTGAACGTGCCGCCATCCGCCTTTTCGAGACCGGTGATCATGCGGAACAGCGTGGTCTTGCCGGCGCCGTTGGGACCGATGACGCCGACGATGCCGCCCGGCGGCAGGCGGAAGGAGAGGTCTTCGATCAGCAGCCGGTCGCCGAAACCCTTGTTGAGATGTTCCGCTTCGATAACCAGATCACCCAGACGCGGTCCTGCCGGAATATAGATCTGCGCGGTTTCCTGCGACTTCTCGTTCTGCTGGGCGAGCAACGTTTCGTAGGCCGCGATGCGGGCCTTGGATTTTGCCTGGCGCGCCTTCGGTCCCTGGCGGATCCATTCGAGTTCGCGGTCGAGGGTGCGCTGGCGCGAGCTCTCCGCCTTCGATTCCTGTTCCAGGCGCTTGGATTTCTGTTCCAGCCAGCTGGAGTAGTTGCCTTCGAAGGGCAGCGCCTGGCCGCGGTCGAGCTCCAGAATCCAGCCGGCGACGTTGTCGAGGAAGTAGCGGTCATGGGTCACGGCCACGACCATGCCCTTGTATTTGTGCAGGAACTGCTCCAGCCAGGCGACCGATTCCGCATCGAGATGGTTGGTCGGCTCGTCGAGCAGCAGCATGTCGGGATTGGAGAGCAGCAGGCGGCAGAGCGCCACGCGGCGGCGTTCACCACCGGAAAGCTTGGTCACATCTGCATCCGACGGCGGGCAGCGCAGCGCGTCCATGGCGATTTCGACCGTGCGCTGGATGTCCCAGGCATCGGCCGCGTCGATCTTCTCCTGCAACTCGGCCTGCCGCGCCAGCAGCGCATCGAAATCGGCATCCGGGTCGGCCATCGCGTTGGAAACGGATTCGAACTCCTCAAGGAGCTTTGCCGTGGCGCCGACACCTTCCATGACGTTGCCGAGCACGTCCTTCTTGGGATCGAGATGCGGCTCCTGGGCGAGATAGCCCACCGAAACGCCATCCGCGGCCCAGGCCTCGCCGTTGAATTCCGTATCGATGCCGGCCATGAGCTTCAGCAGCGTCGATTTACCCGAGCCGTTATGGCCAAGGACGCCGATCTTGGCGCCGGGCAGGAAGGAGAGCCAGACATTGTCCAGCACCTTCTTGCCGCCGGGATAGACCTTGGAAAGGCCCTTCATCACGTAAATATATTGATACGCCGCCATTTTTTGCTCCGACCGACCCGAATTTCTCGCCTCTCGCCCAGCCCGGAGGCCAGGGGCGCGGCTTTCTTAGACGATTGACGGGGTGGGTGGAAGGGGCTGGGCAGCGCCCGATTATTGCAGATACCAGGATTTGAGCAGGGCAGCGCTCTCTGCCGGCGGCAGGGCGAGCGCTTGCCGATAAAGGCCAGTCACCACGCGGCAGCCCGTTTCCGGGTCGAAACCGGGCTCGGCGACGCGATCCAGAAGTGCTGCATCCGCCCCCATGCGGTCCAGCACCGTCTCAAACAGAGCGTCTGTCCTGACCAGCTCCGGCAAGGGCCGCGCCGAATCCGCACTTTCGAAGACGTCCGCCAGCAGTTCGGATTCCTGCTGGCGCATTTCGGTGGGAATCAAATGAATGGCCTTCTCGGCACCGTCGACTTTGCCGCCACTCAAGACGGCGACACAGCCCGCCTTGTCCACGGCGGCAATCGCATCAGCTTCCGCGATGACATGCTGAATGAGTGCCAGGACGGCGGTGTCGTCGGCATAAGGAATATATTTGCCGCGCAAGGCACTGGTCCATTCAAGACCGACCCTGCGCAGTTCCTCGACCGGAACGCCTTGGGCCGCGCCCTGCTCCAGCTTTTTGACAATCTTGGCGAATTGTTGTGGCTCAAGTTTCTTGAGCACCCGGAAAATGCGCAGGCTCAACAGATTCTGCTCGATGCCGCCGGTCGATTGCGGCTGTGGCGCGCCTGCAAACTGCTCCCCGCTCACAATGTCGGTAATGGCGCCTGCCGCCAGCAACTCATCCGGGCTTGGCGTCCAGATGTTGTCCAGGCTCGCCTGAACGGCTCTCTCGATGAAATCGGCAGGAAAGACTCTCTTGTAGAGCGATTGCCATTGTTCCGGCGTCAGCAGGCCTTGCGGCGGCACCTCATAATTCGCATAGCCCAGCTTCGCGCCCGCGCGCAGATAGCGATTGACGCCGCCGGAGACGACAATCGTGCACGCTGCCACGCAAGGGGCCGGCACATAAGTGTCCATCTTCTTGCGCGCGATCATGTCGGCGAGCGCCCAGGCCTCCTTGAGATAGCCGCCGCGGCCGACATTGACATGGACCAGACGCAGGCTCGGGTTGGCCGCCACCACTTTGGCGAATTCCGCAGCGATGCCCTTGCCGATGCCGCCGGAAAGATCGATCTCGGTCGCATTGAGAACATGAATTTCCCAGGCGAATTCCTCCGCCATGGCGGCACGCATGCAAAACGGCTGGACCAGGACCAGAAGCATTAACAAGCCGGCCAGAAATCGTCCCTTGATCATCCTTCACATCACCAGAACACATAGTGAACGGATGAATTGCTATCAAGGCAAGCATTCTGTGTCAATCATACTCTTGATAAGCGCGGCGCGTTCCTGACAACGTGAAGCGAAACAGTGATCAAAAGCCACGCACCGGCAGCCATCGGATTTGGCGCTACACCTTCGCAGCAGGCGCCGCTATCTTGCCCCCAGATCTGGACCGGGCTCGCCGGCCATTGCAGGTGAACCGGTATCATGTCGACGCGTATGCATCCCCAAAAGCCCCTTCTCGGCATCTTTCTGATGTTGGCCGCCATGGGAGTGCTGCCCTTTCTCGATGTCTGCGCCAAGACTCTGGGCCGCCAGGGCGTGCCGGTGGTCGAGATCGTCTGGGCGCGCCTCTTCTTCGGGATGATGCTGACCCTGCCGTTGGCCTATCGCCTGGTGGGGGTGCGCGGATTGGCGCCCAACCCGCCGGTACTCCACGGACTGCGCGGCCTCTTTTTGTGCAGTGCCACGTTCTTCTTCTTCTGGGCCCTCAAAACGCTGCCCATCGCCGACACGCTGGCGATCTTCTTCGTGCAGCCCCTGATCATCACCCTGCTGTCGCCGGTCATGCTGGGCGAGAAGGTCGGCATACGCCGCTGGGTCGCTGTCGTCATCGGCTTTGTCGGCACGCTGATCATCATTCGCCCGGGCTTCCAGGCTTTCGACCCCGGCATGCTGATGGCGCTTGCCGCCGGCACGTCACTCGCCATCTACATGCTGCTGACGCGCAAGATGTCAGGCCGTACCCATGCCATGGTGACGACATTCCATACCAATATCGTCGGCGCCGTCATCATGAGCGTGGCGCTCCCGTTCGTCTGGCAGATGCCGACACTGAACCAATGGCTGCTCTTCGTGCTGATGGCGGCGATCGCCACTTTCGGCCATTTCCTGATCGTGAAGGCCTATGACCATGCCGAGGCCTCGTTGCTGGCGCCGCTCGCCTATGCCGAAATGATCATGGCGGTGGCCGCCGGCTGGTATTTCTTCGGCGACTTCCCTGATCGCTGGACTTTTGTCGGCGTCGGCATCCTCATTGCCTGTGCGATCTATATTTCGTACCGGGAACGGGTGCGTAAATTGCCGGCGAGCGTCTCCGGCGAGCATTCCTGAGGATCGGCCAAAACTTATTGATTGCATATTCGTTCCGCGGTATCTCCATAACGGGCAAAAACCGGGGGATGAAATGCTTGTCGCGCGTCTGGGGAAATCACTGCTGGCACTTGTTTGCGCGGCAACCTTTATTGCCGCCTGCGCTTCTGGTCCCGGTGACCTCCGCTACCCGCCCGGCAAGACGCTGAAGGTCACCAAGCAGGTGTGGTCCTATTATCAGGAATATCTCGCGACCTTGGGCGGCAGCACGCCCGGCGTCTTCCTCGTCGCCATGGACGGCGATGTGGCGCGCGGGGCGCGCTATATGTACTGCCCGGTCCAATATGACCGCTGCTCCGCCAAGGGTGGCGGGCCGGTCAATGAAACCAACCGGATGTGCATCAAGGACCACCTGACCTGCGTGCTCTTTGCGCGCAATTCGCAGATCCAGGTTCCGTACGAGATCATCGACTGATCTTTGCCGGACCTGACCATGTCCGAAAACCGCGAGCGCAGGCGCTCCCGGGATGGCAATATCCGGGCATGGAATTTACCGACCTCACGCCCGCATCCGAGGATGAGGGGGGCCTTCGGCCCCCCTCTCCGACGGCGCTCGATCCTGCCATCTGCTACCGCGCCCTCAAGGCGCGCGATGCGCGTTTCGATGGCCACTTCTTTGTCGGCGTGACATCGACGGGGATCTATTGCCGGCCCATCTGCCCGGCACCCAGTGCCAAATTCGCGCATTGCCGTTTCTATCCCACCGCCGCAGCGGCACAGGAAGCGGGTTTTCGCCCCTGCCTGCGGTGCCGGCCGGAAACGGCACCGGAACTTGGCGCCTGGCACGGTACCTCCAACACGGTCAATCGCGGCCTCGCCTTGATCGCGGAAGGGGCCTTGGACGGCGAGGCGAGTGTCGAGCAATTGGCAGCGCGCCTTGGCTTGGGAGATCGGCAATTGCGCCGCCTGTTCCAGGAACATCTCGGCGCGTCGCCCATCGCGGTGGCACAGACAAGACGCATCCATTTCGCCAAGCAGCTCATCCACGAAACGCGCCTGCCCATGGCAGAGGTGGCGCTGGCCGCCGGCTTCGGCAGCGTGCGCCGCTTCAACGAAACCTTCCGCAAGCTTTATGACCGGCCGCCCGGTGCGCTGCGCCGCAAGGCCGTGACCGCCATGCCTGCGGGGTCGGTTGCTGCGAGCGGCGTCATCGTTAGGCTGCGCTACCGGCCGCCATATGACTGGCCGTTCATGCTTTCCTACCTTGCCGCCCGCGCTATTCCGGGGATCGAGCGCGTGGACGGCGATCGCTATGCACGCAGCATCGAGATGGGCGAGGCCTTTGGCAGCGTCGAGATCGCCCATGACGGCGTGCAGCACAGCCTGCTCGCCACCATCCGCTTTCCTTGCGTGCGCGCGCTGCCCGCCATCGTCGCGCGTATTCGGCGGGTCTTCGACCTGGGCGCCGATGTGGCCTTGATCGGAGCACATCTTTCCCATGATTCGCGCCTGGCGCCGCTGATAGCAGCGCGGCCCGGCCTGCGCGCGCCCGGCGGCTGGGATGGCTTTGAGCTTGCCATCCGCGCCATCCTCGGCCAGCAGGTGACGGTGACGGCCGGGCGGCAATTGGCGGCTCGGCTGGTCGGCATCTGCGGCAGCGCAATGCCGACGCCGGCAGGTGGCCCTGACGGACTTGCCCGCACTTTCCCAACTCCCGCCCAGGTTGCCAGCGCCGATCTCGGCAGCCTCGGCATGCCGTCTGCGCGCCGCCGCACGCTGCAGGCGATGGCCGAGGCAGCGCTCCACGACCCCGACCTATTCCGCGCCGCCGGCAGCATCGACGATACCATCGCCAAGCTCTGCGCGATCAAGGGGGTCGGCGATTGGACGGCGCATTACATCGCCTTGCGCGTCGTGCGCGAACCCGATGCCTTCCCGGCCAGCGACATCGGCATCCTGCGAGGGGCGACCCCGGCCGGTGGAACGCGGCCGACACCGCAGGAATTGCTGCGCATGGCAGAGAATTGGCGCCCCTGGCGCGCCTATGCGGCACAGCATCTATGGGCCGCCGATGAGGCCATCCTGGCCGCGAAAGCGGATGCCGCGCATGCCATCCGCTGAACCGCTCCCTCTCCAGATCGACCACATTGCGACACCGATCGGCAAACTTGTCATCATTGCCGACGCCATGGGCCGCTTGCGCGCCATCGACTGGCGGGACCATGAGCCACGGATGCTGCAATTGCTCGGCCGCTATTGCGGGAAGGCCGGCTATACGCTGGCGAAGCGGCGCGACCCGGGCGGCCTTGCCACAGCACTCCGCGCCTATTTCAAGGGCGATCTCCATGCCATCGACCGCCTGCCGGTCGATACCGGCGGCACCGACTTCCAGCAATCGGTGTGGCGGGAGCTGCGCCGCATCCCCTGCGGCAAGACCATCTCCTATGCCGACATGGCCGCACGCATCGGCAGGCCGAAGGCGGTCCGCGCGGCCGGGCTTGCCAACGGCGCCAACCCAATCAGCATCGTCCTGCCCTGCCACCGGGTGATAGGCTCCGACGGCTCGCTCACCGGCTATGGTGGCGGCCTGCACCGCAAGCGCTGGCTGCTCGCCCACGAAACCTCCATCCGCTAGAAGGAAGTCTCTCCATGCCCATCCGACCCGACGCCGCGCGGCAATTCCATGCCCTGCATCGCGGCCCCGAGATTCTCAAACTCGCCAATGCCTGGGACGCCGGTTCGGCGCGGCTGATCGAAAGCCTCGGCGCCACCGCCATCGCCACCACCAGTGCAGGTTTTGCCTGGGGCCTCGGCTATCCCGACGGCGATGCGGTGCCGCTATCCGAACTCGTCCACGCCATCCGCCTCATCGCCCGCGCCATCACCGTGCCGCTCACCGTCGACATGGAAAGCGGCTTCGGCCGCGATGCGGCGGAAGTGGCCGAGGCGGTGGCACAGGTGGCCGATGCCGGCGCCATCGGCATGAATATCGAAGATGGCTCGAACCCGCCGGATCTGCTCGCCGCCAAGATCAGCGCGGCACGGGAGGCCGGCCAGCGCCTCGGCATCGACCTGTTCATCAATGCCCGCGTCGACGTCTATCTGCGTCAATTGGTACCGCCGGCGGAACGTGTCGCGGAATCGCTGCGCCGGGCGAAAATCTACCGCGATGCCGGCGCCAGCGGCATTTTCGTGCCCGCCATCGTTGCCGCGGATGAAATCAAGACGGTGGCTGCCGGCATCGACCGGCCGCTCAATGTGCTGGCCTGGCCGGGACTTCCATCGGCGGCCGAGCTCGCTGCGCTCGGCGTGCGGCGCCTCAGTGCCGGTGCCGGCCTTTCCAAGGTCGCCTATGGCCGCGCTGCCGCCGCCGCATCGGCTTTCCTGGCTGAGGGCAATTCGGCCGCGCTCAGCGAGGGGGCGCTTGATTCCGGGACTCTCAACGGCCTTTTCAAGAAGTAGGCAAAGGCTGCTTGCGGCGGAGTGCGCCGGAAAAGGAGAGGGCCCTGCCTTGCGGCAGGGCACACCGGAAAAGAAGAGGGCTCCGCCTTGCGGCAGGGCCCGGAGGGGGAACTTAGTTCCGGTGATTTCTCACCAGACTTCCATGCGGTGATCCTTGGTTTCGTGGATGAAGAAGATGCCAACCACGAAGGTCATCGCCGCGATGGCGATCGGATACCAGAGGCCGTAATAGATGTCGCCCTGCGCCGCCACCATGGCGAAGCTGACCGTCGGCAGGAAGCCGCCGAACCAGCCATTGCCGATGTGATAGGGCAGCGACATCGAGGTGTAGCGGATGCGGGTCGGGAACAGTTCGACCAGCATGGCCGCGATCGGGCCGTAGACCATGGTCACCAGGATCACCAGATAGACCAGCAGCAGCGTGGTCATCACATGGTTGATCTGGGCCGGGTCGGCCTTGGCCGGATAGCCCGCCGCCGCCACCGCTGCCGTCATGGCCGCCGTGAAGGCTTCGGTCTTGGCCTTCATTTCCTCAGCCGGCAGACCCTTGCCTTCGAAGCTGTCAATGACCGTGTCGCCGATCTTGATCTGCGCCACGGTACCGGCCGGGGCGGCTTCATTGGCATAGTTCACCGAACCCTTGGCGAGGAAGCTCTTGGCGATATCGCAAGAGGTCAAGAACTTCGACGTGCCGACCGGGTTGAACTGGAACGAGCAGCTCGCCGGATCGGCCACGACGGTCACCGGCGCGGAAGCTTGTGCCGCTTCAAGAGCCGGGTTCGCGTAGTGGGTGATCGCCTTGAAGACCGGGAAGTAGGTCAGCACGGCCAGGGCACAGCCCGCCATGATGATGCGCTTGCGGCCGATCTTGTCGGAGAGCCAGCCGAACAGGATGAAGCCCGGCGTGCCGATGGCGAGCGAGACGGCGATCAACAGATTCGCCGTGGTCGCATCGACCTTGAGGCTCTGGGTGAGGAAGAAGAGCGCGTAGAACTGGCCCGTATACCACACCACGGCCTGCCCGGCGGTCAGGCCGAACAAAGCGAGCAGCACGATCTTGAGGTTGCTCCACTTGCCGAAGCTTTCGGTCAGCGGCGCCTTCGAGCCCTTGCCTTCTTCCTTCATCTTCTGGAAGGTCGGCGATTCGCTGAGCTTCAAGCGGATCCAGACGGAGATCAGCAGCAGCAGCAGCGAGATGAGGAACGGCACGCGCCAGCCCCAGGCGGCGAATTCTTCTTCGCCGATAATGGTGCGGGTGCCGAGGATCACCAGCAGCGACAGGAACAGGCCCAAGGTCGCCGTGGTCTGGATCCAACTGGTGTGCAGGCCGCGCTTGCCGGCCGGCGCATGCTCGGCGACATAGGTCGCGGCACCGCCATACTCACCACCCAGCGCCAGACCCTGCAGCAGCCGGAGGCCGACCAGGATGATGGGTGCTGCGATGCCGATCGAGGCATAGCTTGGCAACAAGCCGACGATGAAGGTCGAGATACCCATGATCGAGATGGTGATCAGGAAGGTATATTTGCGTCCCACCATATCGCCGAGGCGACCGAAGAAGACGGCGCCGAAGGGACGTACGGCGAAGCCGGCGGCAAAGGCCATCAACGCGAAGATGAAGGCCGCTGTCGGGTTGACGCCCGAGAAGAACTGCTTCGAGATGATCGCAGCGAGTGAGCCATAAAGATAGAAATCGTACCATTCGAACACGGTACCAAGAGACGAGGCAAAGACCACCGTCTTGACGTCCGACGGTTCCTTCCCCGCCCGACCAGCCGATTCAGCGACTGCTGACATGCTGCATTCTCCCCATAAAAGTTACGACCCGGTGCCGATTTCCCGGCTTCACTTGCGAGCCCTGCTGTTCGTCTTCGATGCGCCCGCCGCGTTTCTTCGACTCGAAACGCGCGACAGACATCTGTGCACCAAAGTCCAGGTTCGCTCTTAAGCCCTCGTGGGATCGAATGGACCCCAGACTTTGGTATGGGCGACCTTGGCCCAATGGACAGTCCGCTTAAGCCCATGCATTAATTGTTGGAAATGTCGCAAAGCAGCCTAACACTTCTTCTGTCGCTGGCCTATCTCGGCCTGCTCTTCCTGATCGCCCATGCCGGCGAACGGAAGGCTGCGAACTGGTCGCGCGGCAAGCTGGGTCCGCTGATCTACGCTTTGTCGCTGGCGATCTATTGCACATCCTGGACTTTTTACGGTTCCGTCGGCCGTGCCGTCACCAATGGGCTGGATTTTGCGCTCATCTATGTGGGACCGGCCCTCGTCATCATCCTCGCCTGGCCGGTGATGGCGCGCATTGTTGCACTTGCGAAGCAACAGAACGTCACCTCGATCGCCGATATCCTGGGCGCCCGCTATGGCCGCTCGCGCGCCGTCGCCGTCATTGCCACCCTGATCGCCGTGGTCGGCGCCATGCCCTATATAGCGCTGCAACTGCAGGCGGTCTCGTTCAGTTTCGAAGCGCTGTCCGGCAAGGTCGGCGCCGGGGAGTTTGCCGGCAGCGGCACCTTGCATGTGCCGATCTGGCAGGACACCGCCCTCATCATCACCTTGATGATGGCGGCCTTCACCATCCTGTTCGGCGTGCGCCATGTCGAGGCCAGCGAACAGCATCGCGGCATGATGCTGGCCATCGCACTGGAAAGCCTGGTCAAGCTCTGCGCCCTGCTCGCCGGCGGCATCTTCATCGTCTGGTCCGTCTTTGATGGCCCCAGCGCCCTGCTCGCCGAAGCCAGGAGCCTGCCCGCGGCCAGCCACATCCTCAATCCCGAGATCGACGCCAACTGGCTGGCGCTCACCGTCCTTTCCGGCTTTGCCTTTCTCTGCCTGCCGCGCCAGTTCCATGTCGCCGTGGTCGAACACGACCACCCCAGGAGCCTGTTGACCGCGCGTTGGATGTTTCCGATCTACCTCGTCGCCATCAATATCTTCGTGGTGCCGATCGCGATGGCGGGCCTGGCCCGCCTGGATGCCAGCCATGTGCCCGATTTCTTCGTTCTCACCTTGCCGCAATCGGCTGGCGCGGACTGGCTCACCGCCTTCATCTTCCTCGGCGGTCTTTCCGCCGCCACCAGCATGGTGGCGGTGGCCTGCATGGCGCTCTCAGGCATGGTTGGCAACGAGCTTGTAATGCCCTGGCTGCTGCGGCGCCGGCAGGAGGAAGGAGCCAATCTCGGCCAGCTGGGGCTGCTGGTCCGGCGCCTCGCCGTCATCGTCATCCTGCTCGCGGCCTATGCCTATTACCGCACCATCGCGGGCCTGTTGCCGCTGGTGACGATCGGGCTCATCTCCTTCTGCGCGGTTGCGAACTTCGCGCCGCCGCTGCTCATCGGTCTCTATTGGCGGCGCGCGCATCGTTATGGCGTCATCGCCGGCCTGCTCGGCGGCTTCGCCGTCTGGTTCTGGGCGATCCTGTGGCCGACCATCCAGCCGCATGAAGCCTCGACGCTGCCGCCGATCGGGCCCCTGGTCTGGTTCGACCCGCTGCTGCGCGGCTTTGTGGTGGCGATGGTTGTGAATGTCGCCTTGCTGGTGGTGGGCTCGCTGCTGGCCAAGCCGATGGCGCGCGACCGGCAACAGGCGGCGGCCTTCTGCGGCGACGACGACGAGCGAAATCGCAGCAGGCCCGTTTCGCAGGCACGCACGGAACTGGACCAGTTGAAGGAGCTGGCGGCGCGCTTCATCGGGCCGGAACGCGCCGACGAAGCCTTCGGCGAGCTCAATCTCTCCGGCGCCGCCGCGGTCGAATTCACCGAGCGGCTGCTCTCCGGCACCATCGGCGCCGCCTCGGCACGCGTCGTGGTGACGACGGCGCGGCGCAAGGGCCTGTGGATGCCGGGCTCGATCCGCGAAATGCTCGACGAGGCGACAGCCGCCATCCGCTACAACGCCGATCTGCTGCGCCGCACGCTCGATCATATGGGACTGGGCCTCGCGGTCTTCGACGCGACGGGGAAGCTCGAAGTCTGGAACGACCGTTTCGCAATCCTCAGCGGGTTGGAACGGGACCTGCTGGCCGTCGGCGTCAACATCGCGACATTGCCGGCGCACATCCCTTCGCTGGCGGCAGCGCTCGAAAATGCACCGGTGGCACTGCGCGAAATCAAGCTCGGCGACGGCTCGGTCACGGAACTGCGCGTCGACCCGCTGGCGGGCGGCGGTGTCATCGTCACCGCCAATGACGTGACGGCCCGCGTGCGCGCAGCAGAAGCGCTCCGCGACAGCGAGCGGCGCACCCGCATCGTCACCGACAATGTGCCGGTGCTCATCGCCTATATCGACCGCGACGAGACCTATCGCTTCACCAACCGCTCCTACAAGGCCTCGCTGAAGGATGGCGCCGCCGCGACCGAGGGTCGCCATGTGCGCGAGGTCCTGGGCGAGGCGCGCTATCAGCAATTGAAGCCGCATATCGATGCCGTTCTCGCCGGCAATGTGCAGGTCTTCGAGATCGACTTCCCCACCAACGACGCCAAGATCGAGGTGGCGCGCGGCACCTATATCCCGCATTTCGACGAAAGCGGCCATGTGCTGGGCTTCTTCCTGCTCTATGTCGACATCACCGAGCGGCGCCGGGCCGAGGAAGCCTTGCGCATCGCCAATGAAAGCCTGGAGCGCCGTGTCGCCACCCGGACGGCCGAACTGGAAACGGCGCGCGCCCGGGCCGAGGAAGCCAATATCGACAAAACCCGCTTCATCGCCGCGGCGAGCCACGATCTGCTGCAGCCGCTGCACGCGGCGCGCCTCTTCGTCGCGGCGCTTGCCGAACGTCATGTCGCCGACGAACTGGTGGCCAAGGTCGATCTGGGTCTTTCTTCGGTCGAAGCGCTGCTCGACGCGCTCCTCGACATCGCCAAGCTCGATGCCGGCGCCATCAAGCCGGAACCGCGCAGCATCCCCTTGGGTCCGCTGCTGCAATCCCTGGCCGATGCCTTCGCGCCCTTGGCCGAGCGCAACGGCATGACGCTGCGCATCGTACCTGCCAAGGCCTGGGTCACGACCGACCCGGCGCTGCTGCGCCGCGTCCTGCAGAACTATCTGTCCAACGCCATCCGTTACGGCCGGGGAGAAGGTGCGCGGCCACGCGTGCTGATGGGCTGCCGTCGCGTCGGCAACATGATCCGCATCGAAGTCTGCGACAATGGCCCCGGCATCGCTACGCACCAGCAGAACAACATCTACCAGGAATTCATCCGCCTGAAGCCCGCCAGCGTCGGTGGCGAAAGGGGCTTAGGGCTGGGCCTTGCCATCGTCGATCGCATCGCGCGCATGCTGGGGCACAAGCGGGGCCTGGTGTCGGCGCCGGGCAAGGGAGCCGCCTTCAGCATCGACCTGCCGCTGGCGGCGGCCGATCTTGCCAGCCTCAAGGATTCGCAGCCCGATCACGCCGGCGCCCAGACGATGGAGCGGGCGCCCTTCGTCATCTGCGTCGATGACGAGGAGCAGGTGCGGGAAGGCATGGATGTGCTGCTGAAAAGCTGGGGGTGCGATGTCATTACCGCCGCCAGTGCGGATCTGGCCCTGACAGCGTCGGCCGGGCGCGATGGCCCGCCGGACCTGCTACTGATCGATCTTCATCTGGGCGACGACCAGCCGGACGGCATCACGGAGATTTCCAAATTGCGCGATGCCTGGGGCGATGCGCTGCCGGCGGTCCTCATCACCGCCAACCGCGATCCGATCGTCATGGCGCGCGCCAAGGCCTTGAGTCTCGACGTGCTCCACAAGCCGGTGAAGCCAGCACGGCTGCGCGCGCTGATCGCTCAGCGCTCGCAGCGTTCGGTAGCTTAAGCGCCCAATTGCTTAAGCGCCCAATCCCTTAGGCACTGCGCGGGGTCGCGGACTTCCGCAATTCGTTGATCGCTGCCTCGACCTTGCCATGATGGCCACTGGTCAATTGACCGAGCTGGCGGAACATCACGGCCGCTTCGCCGGCGATGCCACCGAAGAAATGGCCGATCGCTTCGTTGCGCAATTCATGCGCCCGCTGGCGATGATAGTCGATGCTGTCGGCAAGTGCCGTTTCAGGCCGGTAATAGCCCGGCAGGTCGGCGTCAAAGGTAGGGGTTTTCACCCGGGATGCCGGCTTTTCGGTGAGCCAGACATTTTCATCGTCGGTATAGGGCCACATGGAAGACCTCCTAAAAGCGTGGATATCTTCCTCCCGTGCTCCGGCGTTTCTGAAGTCGCCGATTGCTGCACTGCAGTAGCGACTATATGGCTGATGGTGTGCGATTTTCAATATTTCTTTCGCATTGCAACATTGCGAAAGCGAGATAGCTCGAAATCGAAACTGGCCAATCTCGGCCCAAAGGCGAAAGAAAATTACGCAAATCGCGATAGTGGCTGGTCAGGCCCAAACGGGGTGCTTAGTTTCCCATCACGGCGTTACCAGCAAATCTGTGGATTCGAGGGGAGATGGTGAAATGAACAAGATCGGCGTCCATGCCCTGGTCTGGGTCGGCGGCTGGAGCCATGCCGAGGCGAGCCGGGCAATCGAGCGCACGGCGGCCCTGGGTTACGACATCATCGAAATCCCGGCCCTCGACCCCACCACCATCGACCCCGCTTATACCCGGCGGGTCGCCGAAGCCAACGGTCTCGGCATCACCGTCTCGTTGGGCCTCGACGGCAGCGCCGATATCTCCAGCGAGGACCCGGACAAGATCCAGCGTGGCGAGAAGCTGCTGCGCGATGCGCTCGGCGTCACCCGCGACATGGGTGCTACGCATATGTGCGGTATTCTTTATTCCGGCTTCATGAAATACGCCGACCCCACCACCGAGCGGGGCAAGGAAAACTCGGCCGAAATCCTGCGCCGGATTTGCGCCGAGGCAGCGAAGAGCCACATCACCATCGGGCTTGAAGTGGTCAACCGCTATGAGAGCAATGTCCTCAACACGGCGGCGCAGGCGGTCGATTTCTGCAAGCGCATCGGCGCACCCAATGTGAAGGTGCATCTCGACACCTATCACATGAACATCGAGGAAGCCGATATCGAGCAGGCCATCGTCGCCACCGGCGAACATCTGGGCTATTTCCATATCGGTGAATCGAATCGTGGCTATCTCGGCGCCGGCACGGTGGATTTCGACAAGATCTTCCGCGGCCTCGCGCGTGCCGGCTACAAAGGCCCGATCACCTTCGAGAGCTTCTCATCGACCGTGGTCAACAAGCAGCTTTCCGGCATTCTCGCCATCTGGCGCAATCTCTGGGAAGACAGCAGCGATCTCGCCGCCCATGCCCGCGACTTCATCCGCGCCAATCTCAAAGCGGCGCAGGAAGCGCAGACGCGGCGGGGGTAATTAATCGCACCCAATCGTCATGGTCCGCGTCGGCGGACCACCCACGAGTTTCTATGCCGATTAAGAAAACAACTCGTGGGTCCTCCGCCTTCGCGGAGGATGACGATTAGGAGTGCGCCGCCTTAAATCACATTGAGCTTCACATCGATATTGCCGCGCGTGGCATTCGAGTACGGGCAAACCTGGTGTGCCTTTTCGACCAGCGCCAGCGCGGTCGCCTTATCGAGACCGGGCAGCGAGATGTCGAGTGACACAGTGAGGCCGAAGCCGCCTTCCGAGCGCGGGCCGATGCCCACTTCGGCGGTGATGCTGGCATCGGCCGGCACTTTGATCTTTTCCTGGCCGCCGACGAACTTCATCGCGCCGATGAAGCAGGCCGAATAGCCGGCGGCGAAGAGCTGTTCCGGGTTGTTGCCGGGACCGCCGGCGCCGCCCAGCTCCTTGGGTGTCGCGAGGGTCACGGCAAAGGTGCCGTCCGCCGTCGAAGCCTTGCCGTCGCGGCCGCCGGTTGCCGTCGCCTTGGTGCGGTAGAGAACATTGACGCTCATGATCTGCTTCCTTTCCTCTGCCCTGTCTTCTTTCGGGCTCCCCGGCTGGGCTGGATTGCCCGCCGCCGATGAGGGGGATATTGGCACAAATTCGATTGCGCACAATTTAATTTTGCATGTACGATCCGCATACCTGAATTGCGCAATTTAATTTTACACAAGCTATTCCCTGCGCCGGTGCGGGGAATTAGATTAGGGAGGCACAGGATCAAGGACCGGACATGAAGCAAGCTGATGACAAAGACATGCTGCGCCTCTCCAAGCAGCTTTGCTTCGCGCTCTATTCGACCAGCCATGCCTTCACCCGGGCCTATAAGCCCCTGTTGGCGCCGCTCGACCTCACTTATCCCCAATACCTGGTCATGCTGGTGCTGTGGGAGGAGGATGACGTGACGGTGAAGGAGATCGGCGCCCGGCTGCAGCTCGATTCCGGGACCCTGACCCCGCTCCTGAAGCGGCTGGATGCCGCCGGCCTCGTCACCCGCATCCGCGACAGCGGCGACGAACGGCAGGTGCGCGTGATGTTAACTGAGGCCGGCCGCGCCTTGCGGGCCAAGGCCGAGGGGATCCCCAAGCGCCTCGCCGAGGCGATCGGCGAACCGATCGCCGAGATTATTGCCCTGCGCGACCAGCTCACGGAAATCCGCGACCGCGTCGGCGCTGCCGCCGGCTGATTATTCTTCCGTCGCGGCCGGCAAGGGCTTCGTGACCGGTTCCAGCGACAGGCGCTGCGCCAGGATCACCGCCTGGGTGCGCGAGGTAACGCCCAGTTTACGGAGAATTTCCGTGACATGGGCCTTCACCGTCGGTTCGCTGATCTGCATTTCATAGGCGATGAGCTTGTTGGGCATGCCTTCGGCGAGCAGCGACAGCACGCGGTGCTGCTGCGGCGTCAGCTGCGCGGCACGCTGTGCCAGATCGCGGTCGCGGCTGGCCAGCGCCTCGTCCTTGGCCTCGTCGGGCAGGGAGACGGCACCGGCCAGAATGGCCCGCACGGCATCGAGGAACCGGTCGGCGGCGGCGAGCTTGGGAATGAAGCCGGCCGCCCCCATTTCCACCGCCTGGCGCATGGCCGCCGAATTGGTGGTGGCCGAAACGATGGCGATGGGCAGCGATGGATGCTGGGCGCGCAGGGCGGCAAGACCGGCGAGCCCCAGCATGCCCGGCATATCGAGATCGAGAATGACCAGATCGGTGTCCGGCGCCGCGTCGATCGCCGCCTGGGTTTCCGCGAGGGTCCCGGCAAAGCCGATCCTGGCATCCGGAAAGGCCCCTTTCAGGGCCGAGGCCAGAGCGTCACGCACCATGGGATGATCGTCGGCCACGACGAAAGCGAGACCGGCCCCCGGTGATGCTGATTCCTGCGGTACCGATCCCGGATCATGGAGCTTGGCTGCCATGCCGCCGTTTCCCCCCAACCGTCAGCTTCTTGAACATCTGGCACTCTGGCGGTGCCCTTCCATGGGGCCAGCATACACATCCCGGCCTGGATCGGAAGCGTCATGGAAATGGGAAGCGTCTTGCAAACAGTGTGACGGCCCTCTCATCCGGGCCACTTTGCCGGGGCGGCGCTGTTGCTGCGGTCGAAGGGCGCGGGCTAGAGTGCCGGCCACAAGAAATTCCGCCGGTTCGGCGACAGTATAGGCAGTTTGATGATCAGCATGGCATTTCCGCCGGTCAACGGGGCATGGGCGGGATGAGCAGTTCCGAGACCGATACCGGCGCACTTAATTTTGCGGCCAGCCTCGCCCGATCCTTTGCCGCCTCGCTCAATGTCGACGCGACCGTGGGACAGGCGCTTTCCAGCATCATCCAGCTGCTGGAAACCGAGGCCGGCTCCCTGTTCCTGCTCGACGAGAGCGGGACCATGCTGGTCTGCCGGGCCAGCGTCGGCCCGGTCAAGATCGACGGGCTCCAGGTCCCCATGGGCCAGGGCATCGTCGGCCGCGCGGTGGCCGAGGACCGGCTGCTGGTGGTCGAGAACGCCTATGAGGACAAGAACTTCTTCAAGGCCGCCGACCAGCGTACCGGATTCATCACGCGCTCGATCCTCTGCGCCCCGATGCGGGTGGGTGAAAAGCTCATCGGCGCGGTGCAGGTCCTCAACAAACGGTCCGGCAAGCCCTTCGACGGGGAAGCCGGCCAGGACGCCAACATGCTGCAGGTCATGGCCAATGCAGCGGCCCTGGCCATTTCGAACGCGCGCCTCGCCGACCAGTTGCTGGAACAGGAACGCATCAAGCGCGAATTGGAACTGGCCTCGGAAATCCAGCGCAGCCTGCTCCCCGGCGAAGATGACGACCTGCCGATCTGCGGCATCAATCGCCCGATCCGCGAGGTTTCCGGCGATTTCTATGACTATTTCGAACTCCCCGACGGGACCATCGCCTTTGCGCTCGGCGATGTGTCGGGGAAGGGCATGAACGCCGCCCTGTTGATGGCAAAGACCGCAAGCCTGTTCCGCTGCCTCGGCAAGACCATCCGCGATCCGGCGCGGCTTCTTTCCATCCTCAACCGCGAGATCTGCGAAACGACCAGCCGCGGCATGTTCGTGACCATGGTGGCCGGCCTCTATGAGCCCTCGACCGGCCTGCTGCGCTTTGCTAATGCCGGGCATCTGCCGCCGCTCATCAAATTCCCCGACCATCTCTACGAGACGGTCATGCCGGAAGCGCCGCCGCTCGGCATCCTGCGCGAGACGCATTTCGTCGATCATGAGATCAACCTCAATGGCGGGCTCTTCGTCGCCTTTTCCGACGGCTTGACCGAGTTCCGCTATGGCGAGGAGGAATTGGGCGTCGACGGGCTCAACCAGCTCCTTGAATACGCCCATGGCGGCACCCTGCGGCAGCGCCTCGATATGGTGCTGGCGGAACTCGACCAGGGCGGGTGGCACGCCAAGGACGATCTGACCCTGCTCGCCATCGACGACCAATCGGCCGGCAAATCCTGGAACCGGGAGCACCCGACCGAAATGGCGGTGCCGGCGGAAGGCGATTTCCTGTTCGGCCTCTCCTTTCCGGCCGATCCCAGCCGTCTCAAACTGATGCGCCCGGCCCTGGAGGCCGCCGCCAAGGCCTGCCAGTTCGCCGAGGACGAGATACAGGATCTGGTCCTGGCGGCCGGCGAGGCCATCGAGAACATCATGGTTCACGCCTATGGCGGGCAGGCAAAGGGCGAAATCACACTGGCGGTGCATCGTCTGCCGGACGGAATCATGCTCCGTTTGCGCGATTTTGCACCACGCGTCGATACCGGTAAGATAGAACCTAGGCCGCTCGACGAGCTCAGACCCGGTGGATTGGGGACGCATTTCATCCGGGCCATCATGGACGATGCCAGCTTCATCCCCCTGCCGGATGGCGAGGGGAACCTGCTGGAACTTGTCAAACGGCGCCGCCCAGCGGTTGACGATACGGCGGTTGACGAAGCGGCAGTTGACGATGCGACCGGTAGCGAAGCAACGGGCGACAATGCGACGGGCAGCAAGGGTGGGAAATAGGGGATGTCGGTGGCCAGCATCAAGGAAGAACAAGGTAAGATCGTGATTGCCCTGGAAGGGGAAATCGATCTCGAAAACGCCAGCGAGGTGCGGAAGGCCCTGCTTGCCAACCTGAAGCAGAAGAAAGACCTGCTCATCGACCTCTCCGCCGTCACCTATATCGATTCCTCCGGCATCGCCAGCCTGGTCGAAGGGTTGCAGGTCGCCCGGAAGCAGAAGAACGAGCTGTCGCTGGTCTCAGTGAGCCCGCGCGCCCTGCGCGTGCTGGAACTGGCACGCCTCGACAAGGTCTTTGCCATCCATGCCGACGTCGCCGCAGCGCTGGCAGCGCGGCCGTGACGGGAAATCGTTAAGCGAGATCGCAACAGATGGCCAATCCCGCCAAGATCCCCGCCAAAATCTTCGAGAGCATCGGCCGGCGCACCATCGCCGGGCTCGACGAGATGGGCTATGCCGCGGCGATCTTCTTCGAGGCGATCTACTGGACTGTGACAGGCTGGCGCTATCGCCAGCCGGTACGCATCACCGCGACCTTCGCTGGCATGATGCAGTTCGGTGTCGCGGCCCTGCCCATCGCCACATTGCTCGCCGCCACCATCGGCCTGATGCTGGCGATCCAGAGCCTCTATTCCCTCGGCCTTTTTGGTGCCGAGCATTACGCCTATATCGGCATCGCCCTTTCCGTCGTGCGCGAATTCAGCCCGATGATCATGGGCATTCTCATCGCCGGCCGTTCCGGCTCCGCCATCGCCGCCAAGCTTGCGACCATGAGCATCAACCAGGAAGTCGATGCGCTGCAGGTCATGGGCATCAATCCGGTGCGCTTCCTTGTTTCACCGGTGCTCATCGCCCTGGTGCTGATGATGCCGTGCTTGGCCATGTGGGCCAATCTTGTCTCCATCCTCGCCGCCGGCCTCTATGTGTCGGCCGAACTCAACCAATCTTTCGGTGCCTATCTCAACGATACGATCGATGTGCTGAAGACCGGCGACATCTGGCATGGCCTGGGCAAGGCGACGCTTTTTGGCATCATCATCGCGCTTGTCGGCGTGGTGAACGGGTCGATGGTGCAGGGCGGCGCCGAAGGGGTCGGCAAGGTGACGACGCGCTCGGTGGTCATTTCCATCACGCTCATCGTCGTTGCCGACATGATCTTCGCCTATATGACGACGCAATAGCCCATGACGAACCAAGCCCTCTCAGCCGAAGCCGTCAACCAGGCCAACCGCCCCAGCGCCGAGGAGATCGCCGCGCGCAAGAAAGTGATCGAGGTCGACAAGCTCGACTGGTCCTTCGGCGCGCGCCAGGTCCTCTTCGACATCAATCTCGACGTGCGCGAAGGCGAGATCATGGTGATCATGGGCGGGTCCGGCTCCGGCAAGACCACGCTTTTGCGTCATCTGGTCGGCCTGATGCCGCCGCTGCCCGGCAAGATCAAGCTGCTCGGCAAGGACATGGGTGCGCTTTCGCGCATGCAGCTGCTCGATCTCAAGCGCCGCATCGGCGTCGCCTTTCAGTTCGGCGCCCTCTTTTCCTCGATGAGTGTCGCCGAGAACGTCAAGCTGCCCTTGCGCGAACTCACCGACCTTGAAGAGCGGACCATGGACATCATGGCCAATATGAAGCTGGAGGTGTGCAACCTCTCCGGTTTCGGCCATCTGATGCCGGCCGATCTATCGGGCGGCATGATGAAGCGCGCCTCGATCGCGCGCGCCATCGTCATGGACCCCAAGCTCATTTTTCTCGACGAACCGTCCTCCGGCCTCGATCCCGTCGTTTCCTCGGCCCTCGACGACCTCATTCTCAAATTACGCGATGCCATGGACATCTCGGTCGTGGTGGTGAGCCACGACGTCGAGAGCGCCTATAAGATCGCCGACCGCATCACCATCCTCGACAAGGGCCATATCCTGATCTCGGACCGGGTCGATGCCGTCAGAAATTCGACCAATGAACGGGTGCAGAACCTGCTGCACCGCCGGTCCGAGCAGGCCGAGATAGATCCAACCGAATATTTGCGCCGCCTTGCCGGCGATTGAGATTTCCGGGAGATTGAAGACCCATGCGTAATCACTTCCTCAATTACACGGCCGTCGGCATTTTTGTGTCCGCGATGATCGTGGCCCTGGTGGTCAGCCTGTCCATGCTGGCCGGCCGGACCGGACCCACCGACAGCTATTCGGTCGTGCTCGACGATGTGACCGACGTCAAATACGGTACCGTCGTGCGCTTTGCCGGCTTCCCCATCGGCCAGGTGGAGGAGATCACGCCGGAATATAACGACGGCAAGTACCGCTTCCGCCTCCACATCGCCGTGAAGGAAGGCTGGAAATTCCGGCAGGATTCCATCGCCCGCGTCGCCGCTTCGAGCTTCCTCGCCGGCAAGACGCTGGAGATCAATGGCGGCTTGGCCGCCAGCACCATCGCGCCGGGCGGCGAGATCGCCGGTGGCCAGGCTGCTGACATGTTCTCGCTGATGGCCCAGGTGGCCGGCGAGATCGGCGATCTTTCCAAATCCTCGCTCAAACCCCTGGTCGCCCGCATCGGCGAGATCATCGACCGCATCGGCAACACGACCGAAACCAATCTGCAGCAGCTGATGGGATCGCTGAATTCCATCGCCAGCGAAGTGAACAACAAGACGCCGACCATCGTCAGCAATGTCGAGACCTTCACCACCCAGATCAATGCCGAGATGGCCAAGGTCGACAAGCTGCTCTCCGACAAGAATATCGGCGCCATCGACAACTCGCTTTCGCATATCGAGAAGGCGACGGCCAATGCCGAGGTAGCAAGCGAGGACCTGAAGTCGCTGGGCACCCGCATCACCGCGGTGGCCGACGAGATCAAGGGCATGGTCGCCGACAACCGCAAAGGCGTCGACAAATCCGTGGCCGATCTCGAATACATCCTGCGCGCGGTGGCGCAGAACATCGATTCGATCACCAACAATCTCGACGGAACCACACGCAACATGAACGAGTTCAGCCGCCTTATCCGGCAGAATCCGGGCCTGCTGCTTTCGGGCAGCAATCCGGAAGCGGATAAGGGCCTGAAGCCCAGCAGCGGGGACGAACAATGAGCCTGAAGATGTTTTCGCGCGCGGCCCTGGTCCTGGGCCTCGCTCTTTCCTTGAGCGGCTGCTTCGGTTCCGCCCCGCCGGTGCCCAAGGAGCAGTATTTCCGCCTCATCGCCAGCGCCGAGCCGGCGGTGGTCGAAAAGCCGATCGATGGCGTGGTCGAGATTCCGCTGTTCCAGGCCGAGGGCGTCATGGGCGAACGGCCGCTGCTGTTCACCAAGGACAACGGCATGAAGCTCGAGCAGCGCAATTATGCCTATTGGACCGACCCGCCCCCGGCCATGCTGCGCGATCAGCTGGTAGCCTATCTGCGCGCGGCCAAGGCGGCCGGCGATGTGGTGCCCAGCGAATTGCGCGTCAATGCGCAATTCCGGGTCGAAGGCCGCATCAAGCGGCTGGAGCAGCTGGACGGCGCCAAGAACGGCGGCAGCATCGCTCTGGAATTGGCGCTGATCGACAAATCCACCGACGCCATCGTCGCCTCGGGCATCTATGAGGTTGCCAAGGATGCGAGCGGGCCCAATATCGATGATGCCGTCCACGCTCTCAATGCCGGGCTCAACGAGATCTTCGCCAAATTCGCCGTCGACCTCGCTCAGCGTAGTTGAATTGGGTAGTTGAATTGGGCAGTTGAATTGAGGCGCCAATCGCCATAGATAGGCCCGGCATTATCCAATTGCCCACCGGCAATGCTTCGGCTCCAAAGGCTGCCCCAAAGGGGTGGCGGACTGTCCTGAAAGGAATAGAAGACCATGTCCCGCGGCGACCTCAAGGTGCACGATCTCTCACCCGAAAAGATCAAGAGCCTGAAACACTGCACCATCTCGACGACCAAGGGCGACATGAAGCTGGAAAT
>NZ_JAYRJY010000025.1:0-1162 GCF_041906005.1 Ferrovibrio sp. | reverse complement strand
GCGAACCGGTTGCCGATTGCGTCGCACTGGGAAGCAGCCAGGAGATCGTCCGTGCCGGCGGCGGCGGCCAGATCTTCCTTCGCGATGGTCAATCCCATTACCGCCTCGGCTTCGCCCGCAACTGCGATTCGGTGACGATGACGCCGACCATCCAGATCAGCGCCGATGGCCAGGCCGACCGGCTGTGCCCCGCCGGCACCAAGGTGCGTACCAAGACCTCGACCTGCGATGTCAGCGTCGTCGAGACGATTTCCGCCGAAGAGTTCGCCAAGCGCAAGCAACGCGCGCGGCGTTGAGGCGGCGATCGAGCCGCGGGAAGCGATACGAGAAAGGCGGCCCGCGGGCCGCCTTTTTTCTTACCTGCAATCGATTCCGGCAGTGATCTACACGGTCGCCGGCAACAAGCGCTCCGGTTCTGCCTGCGCATCGACCACCAGCTCGCCATCGCGTACGTCGATACCGACCCGCCCGCCATTGACCAGCTTGCCGAACAGCAGCTCGTCGGCCAGCGGCCGCTTCACCTTGTCCTGGATCAGGCGGGCCATCGGACGCGCACCCATCAGCGGATCGAAGCCGTGCTGGGCCAGCCAGTCGCGCGCCGCCGGCGTGGCCGACAGGCTGACGTGCTTCTCCTGCAGCAGCATTTCCAGCTCGATGATGAACTTGTCCACCACCCGCAGGATGTGGTCGAAACCCAGCCCCTGGAACTGCACGATGGCGTCCAGGCGGTTGCGGAACTCGGGCGTGAAGCTGCGGCGGATCACTTCCATCGCATCGGTGGAATGGTCCTGCTGCATGAAGCCGATCGTCCGCCGCGACGCCTGCGCGGCGCCGGCGTTGGTGGTCATCACCAGGATGACGTTCTTGAAGTTCGCTTCGCGGCCGTTGGTGTCGGTCAGCACGCCGCGGTCCATGACCTGCAGCAGGATGTTGAAGATGTCGGGGTGGGCCTTCTCGACCTCGTCCAGCAGCAGCACGCAGTGCGGCGTCTTGACGATCTTCTCGGTCAGCAGGCCGCCCTGGTCGAAGCCCACGTAACCCGGGGGCGCGCCGATCAGGCGGCTGACCGAATGCGGCTCCATGTATTCGGACATGTCGAAACGGACCAGTTCGATGCCCAGCTGCAGCGCCAGCTGCTTGGTCACCTCGGTCTTGCCCACAC
>NZ_JAYRJY010000024.1:0-1225 GCF_041906005.1 Ferrovibrio sp. | reverse complement strand
TGACCTGCCCCCGCTGAGCCGTACCACGTGAAGCTGTAAAGTCCGTCACCCAAGAGGACGGACATGAAGAAGAGTCGTTTCACTACCGAGCAGATCATCGGATTCATCAAACAGGCCGAGGCCGGCATGGCCGTGTCCGAGCTGGCGCGGCAAAACGGTTTCAGCCCCGCCAGCTTCTACGCCTGGCGGGCCAAGTACGGCGGCATGGAAGCCGAGGACGCCAAGCGTCTGAAGGAGCTGGAAGCGGAGAACAACCGGCTCAAGCGGCTGCTGGCCGAGGCGCACCTGGACATCGAGGCGCTGAAGGTCGGCTTCGGGGTAAAACGCTAGCCCCGCAACGCAAGCGCGAGGCGGTCCGGCACATGCTCGAACTCACGACGGTGAGCGAGCGCCGGGCCTGCCGCCTTGCGGGGCTGTCCCGCGACGCCTTCCGCCATCCGCCCGAGCCGACGGCCGCCACGCAGGCGTTGTCAGCCCGGATCATCGAACTGGCCCAGGTTCGCCGCCGGTTTGGCTATCGCCGCCTGCACGACCTGCTGCGCCCGGAGTTCCCCGACGTGAACCACAAGAAGATCTACCGCCTGTACCGCGAGGCGGATCTGGCCGTACGCCGGCGCCGGAAAGCCAAGCGGCCGGCGAGCGAGCGTCAAGCGCTGTCGCCAGCGAGCCAGCCCAACGCGGTCTGGAGCATGGACTTCGTCAGTGATGCGCTGGCCAATGGGCGTCGACTCAAGTGCCTGACCGTCGCCGACGACTTCAGCCACGAAAGCGTCGACATCGCCGTGGACCACGGCATCAGCGGTGCCTATGTGGTTCGTGTGCTGGATCGGGCCGCCTGCTTCCGCGGTTATCCCCGCGCGGTACGAACCGACAATGGGCCGGAGTTCACCAGCCGTGTCTTCATCGCCTGGACGCAGCGGCATGGCATCGAACATCTGCTGATCGAGCCGGGCCGGCCGATGCAGAACGGCTACATCGAAAGCTTCAATGGCAAGTTCCGCGACGAATGCCTCAACGAGCAATGGTTCACTTCACTGACCCAGGCCCGAGACGTCATCGCCGCGTGGCGACGGGACTATAACGAGGTTCGGCCACACAGCAGTTGCGGACGCATCTCACCGGCTCAATTCGCCGCCAATCACAGAGCACAGCAAGCCAACAATGCGGTACCCTTCAACGCCGGACTTTGTCAGTAACTACTGGTACGGGTCTTGGGGGCAGGTCA
>NZ_JAYRJY010000023.1:0-1269 GCF_041906005.1 Ferrovibrio sp. | reverse complement strand
GCGAGTTGATGCGTATCGTCATCGTCGGCCATGTCGATCACGGGAAGTCGACCCTGGTCGGCCGCCTGTTCCACGATACCGGCTCATTGCCCGAAGGCAAGTTCGAGGCCATCAAGGCGATGTGCGAGCGGCGCGGCATGCCGTTCGAATGGGCCTTTCTCATGGATGCGTTCCAATCGGAGCGCGATCAGGGCATCACCATCGATACCGCGCAGATCTGGTTCAAGACCGCAGCGCGTGACTATACCATCATCGATGCACCTGGGCACCGCGAGTTCATCAAGAACATGATCACCGGCGCTTCCAGCGCCGAAGCGGCTTTGATGCTGATCGATGCGGGCCAGGGCATCCAGCAGCAATCGCGCCTGCACGCCTTTCTGCTCAACCTGCTCGGCGTCAAGCAGATCGCGGTGCTGGTCAACAAGATGGATCTGGTGGATTTCCAGGAACAGCGCTTCAACGACATTGCGCAGGAATACAGCCACTATCTGGGTTCACTCGGCATTGCCGCCAACTACATCATTCCGATGACGGCGCGCGATGGCGACAATATCGTCCAGCGCTCGGCGCGGATGAGCTGGTATCAGGGGCCGACGCTGGTGGAAGCGCTCGACAGTTTCGAGCCGGCGGCACCGCTTGCCGCTTTGCCGCTGCGCCTGCCGATCCAGGATATCTACAAATTCGACGACCGACGCATCCTGGCCGGCCGTATTGCCAGCGGCAGGCTGGCCGTGGGCGATACGCTGCTGTTTTCGCCCAGCAACAAGACAGCGCGGATTGCCTCGATCGAAGCCTGGGCGGCACCTGAACCGCAGAGCGGCGAAGCCGGCCAGTCGGTCGGCATCACGCTCGACGAGCAGCTGTTCATCGAGCGCGGCGAGATGGCGAGCCATGTCGATGCAGCCCCGCTCGAAAGCCATGTCTTCAAGGCCAAGCTGTTCTGGCTGGCGAAAACGCCGTTGCAGCTCGGCGCCAATTACCGGCTGCGCTTGCAGACGCGTGACGTCAACGTCGTCGTCGAGAGCATTGCCTGCGTCTACGACCCCGAAAGCTTCAGCGCGCGGCAAAGTGCGGTGGTCGCACGCAATGATATCGCCGAGGTCGTGCTGCGCTCGCCGGCCCTGCTGGCACTAGATTCGGTCGAAGCCAATCCGAAGACCGGCCGCTTTGTGCTCTCCGACGGGCGCAACATTCTGGCCGGCGGCACGATCGCCGTCGAAGGCTATCCGGACCAGCGGCGCCTGGTGACGATCCGTTCCAGCAACATCA
>NZ_JAYRJY010000022.1:0-1272 GCF_041906005.1 Ferrovibrio sp. | reverse complement strand
CGGCGGGCGAGCGGGGCCGGCCGGTCTTGGCGTCGGCGCGGGCGGTGATGCTGTCTTCACCCGTGGCGCGGCCGACCTTGGCCAGCAAGTCCATCAGCGCGCCCTCGCCGATGCCGTCGGCGATCTCATCGAAGGACTTTTCGTCACCCAGGAATGCGCCATAGGCGCGCCGGGCCGCCGCCATGTTGCGCGCATAGTCGCGGCCCCACAGGGTCCTCAAATCCGGGCTTTTGAAATCAGGCCCCTTGAGATCAGGGCCCTCTTCCGCCGCTGTCGCAACCGCATCCACCGGTGCTGCCGGAAAGCGGGCGAGGAACGCGTCATGCAGCTTTTCGGCCTGGGCCTGCGACAGGCCCAGCTCGAATGCTGTTTCGCGAAACCACGCCGCACTCGGCTCGTGATAGGGAGCACCTTCGGGGGCCTTGAACTGATAGCCGCCGGCATCCTTCGGCCGGCCGAGCTTTTCCCAGACCGGCGCCCAGGCTTCCGCGCCGGCATCGCGCGGCGGCAAGGCCAGCCGCTCGCCGCCCACCAGCTTTTCAAGATTCTGATAGGAGCTCAGCACGTCGCGCGCCGAGCGCCAGCCCTTCTGCTGCACCAATTGACCAAGCTCACCGTCGAGTCCCGCGCGCCAATCGGCTGTCGGACTCTCTTCGACCAGCGGCATCTTTTCATCGTTCATCGATCACCTCTTCCACGAGACCGGCAAAATCCGCGGGCGTCACGCCGCACATTTCCGCCACATGCAGGAACACGTCCCGCGCCCCTTCGTTGAACGCGGTCTGGTGCGGATCGCCGGCCACGAAACTGCTCTGCCCCGCCCGGCAATAATGGGCGAGATCCGAGAGGATCAGGCGGCCGAGCGCATCATCCGCCCCGAGCTGCTGGCGATAGGCCGCAGCGACCCGCCTGGCGCGGGACCTGCCATGAAGCCGCAACAGCCAGGTGACACCGGCCTTCATGCCGCACCCCCCGATGCTGCATCTCCTGAGAGCATGGCACCGAGATCGCCCAAGCCTGCCATGCCATCGGCAGGTGCCGGCGCCTTCTTTTCCGCCTCTTTGCGGAACTTCTTCACCGCATCCGGCGTGCGCAGCAGGTTGTTGGGAACGCCGAACGATTGCGCGAGCAGCCGCGCTGCCGCGTCGGCATCGATATTGTCGTAGATCTCCGGCTTGATGGCGCCCAAGGGGGCAAGCGATTCAAGTGCCCGCACGATCGCCGCCCCTTCGCCGGCCCGCTGGGCGCGGGCCAAGGGCGAGACATATTCGA
>NZ_JAYRJY010000021.1:0-1299 GCF_041906005.1 Ferrovibrio sp. | reverse complement strand
ACGCCTGGTGGTCAAACTCCGCTTGTTTTAGCTCACAAATCAGCGCGTAAACCGCGTCGGTGTCGTACTGCGTTGCCGGGCGAAGTTCACAAGCAGGCATGGTGTTTCTCCTTCTGATGAATCAGCGTCAGCAGCGTGTCGACCGACTGGCGCAGGCTGCCGTCATTATTGAGCGTATGGCAATCCTGAGGAGTATAGCGGGCGGCGCGCGCCAGCCGGGCATTAATTTCACTGGCGTTTTCGCGGCCACGGTTTTCCAGGCGCTGGCGCAGGATCTCCGGCGAAACCTGTAAACAGATGGGCAGCAGCGCCGATTGATAACGCGCCCGCGCCTGCGGCAGGTGGGCGCGTGAGCCGTTAACCACGACGTCGAATCCGGCGTGCAGCCAGAGGTCGATCTCAATGCCGACACCGTAATACAAACCATTAGCATGCCAGCTCAAGGCCAGAAGGTTCTGCCCCGCGCGGGTAAAAAACTCCTGCTCGCTTAAGGCGATATGGTTTTCACTTCCGGCGCTGGCATCACGCGTGATGTAGCGATGCGCTACCAGTAGCTGGGTTTGTTCCCGCTGGCGGAGTTCCGTCAACAGACTGTCTTTTCCGGAGCCAGAGGCCCCCATTAACCAAATCAGTTTTCCCGTCATCAGAACACCCTTTTACCCTGACGCCAGACGTGGTCGATATGAATGTGGTTGCCCTTGCGATGCGCCAGCACCAGGTCGGCGCGTTTGCCCTCGCCAATCACCCCGCGATCCTGAAGATTAAGCGCCTGCGCCGGATTTTTAGTCACCAGCTTCACCGCCTGCGGCAGCGTAAAGCGGTTGCTCTCGTCATCGGCGACGCGAAATGCCGCATCGAGCAGGCTGGCGGGGTAGTAGTCGGAAGAGAGGATATCCAGCAGGCCAAGCTGTGCCAGTTCACTGGCCGCCACGTTGCCGGAGTGCGAACCGCCGCGCACGATATTCGGCGCGCCCATCAGTACGTTCATGCCATGCTTGCGCGAGGCTTCTGCCGCTTCGAACGTGGTGGGAAATTCGGCGATCACGCTGCCAAGCTGGTGGGATTCGGCAACGTGGGCGTGCGTGGCGTCATCGTGGCTGGCGAGGGCAATGTGTCGCGCGCGGCACATTGCGGCGATAGTTTCGCGATTAGGCTGTGACCAGCGTGCGGCAAGCGCCAGTTGCTCCTCTTCGTACTGTTGCATCTGCGCATCGGTGAGCGAGTATTTGCCCTGATAATATTCACGATATTTTTCGCGGTTGGCGAACTGGCGCTGGCCCGGTGAGTGATCCATCAGCG
>NZ_JAYRJY010000020.1:0-1390 GCF_041906005.1 Ferrovibrio sp. | reverse complement strand
GGGGCTGTCTGAATTTCTGTGTTCGAGGCTCCATCTAGGGCCCATCAATTCAGACGGACCCGCGCCGCATATTACGCGGCAGGCCGTGTGAAGCGCTCGCCGTAGGCAATGGCGAACTGGTTCATAGCCTCCTTCCATTCCTTGGCCGCGCGGCCCCAATCGGCTGTGATGTTGCGCAGCGCCAGCCACAGCAGCTTGGTCGCTGCGTCATCGCTGGGGAAGTGCCCTCGCGTCTTGATGATCTTGCGCAGCCGGCTGTGAATGCTCTCGATGGCGTTGGTCGTGTAGATCACGCGCCGCACCGCCGGGCTGAAGGCGAAGAACGGAATGACGCGGTCCCAGGCCCGGCGCCAAGTGGCTGTCACGGTCGGGAACTTCTGGCCCCAGGGCCCGGTCTCGAAGGCATCGAGTTCGGCCTGTGCCACTTCGGCGCTGGCGGCCGTGTAGACGGGCTTCAAGGCCGCTGCCAGCGCCTTGCGATCCTTCCAGCTCGCGAAGTCCAGGCTGTTGCGGATCAGGTGCACGATGCAGGTCTGCAGCGTCGTAGCCGGGAATACCGCCGCAAGCGCCTCGGGGATGCCCTTGAGCCCGTCCGTGACGGCGATCAGGATGTCCGCCACGCCGCGGGTCTTGAGATCGTTGAAGACCTTCATCCAGAACTTGGCCCCCTCGGTGTTCTCGATCCACAGGCCCAGGATGTCGCGCGTGCCGTCGGGCAGCACGCCCAGCGCCAGGTAGATGGCCTTGTTGCGCACCACCGCATCCTCGCGGATCTTCACGCGCAGCGCGTCGAAGAACACCACCGGGTACATCGGCTCCAGCGGCCGGCTCTGCCAGGCCGTGACCTCGGCCATCACGGCGTCGGTGACGGAGCTGATGAACTCCGGACTCACCTCGGTGCCGTACTGCTCGGCCAGGAAGCCCTGGATCTCGCGCACCGTCATGCCGCGCGCGTACATGGCCACGATCTTGTCGTCGAAGCCGGTGAAGCGCCGCTCATGCTTGGGGATCAAGATCGGTTCGAAGGAGCCGGCGCGGTCGCGCGGCACCTCGATGCGCAGCGGGCCGTCCTCGGTCAGCACGGTCTTGGCGGACTTGCCATTGCGCTGGTTGCCGGCTTCCTCGGGCCGGGCAGCGCCGGCCGGATAGCCCAGGTGGTGCGACAGCTCCGCGCCCAGCGCGCGCTCGATCAACGCCTTCTTCAGCGCCATGGTCGCGGCATTGATCTGCTCGGCTGTCATCGGCGTGGTGCCGCCGCTCAGTTGCTCAATGAGTTCCTTGGGGATCGACGGCAGTGCCGTCATGCCGGCTCCCGCCGGCTTCTTCTTGCTTGGCATAGATGCTCCTGGTCGTCATGCTATCCCTCGCACACAAAAATCCTGACAGGCCC
>NZ_JAYRJY010000019.1:0-1486 GCF_041906005.1 Ferrovibrio sp. | reverse complement strand
TTACTGCCGACGTTCAGACCGCGCGCCTGCGGCATCACCACCAGTTCCTGAATTTCGCCGATCCAGTTGACATGATGCAGATGAAACTGCAAATGCAGGCCGATCATGCCGACAACCTCGCCATCCAACAGCGCCAGATGGTAGCGCATATTCGGGTCACGCAGGTTGGCGTTAAAGCCCACGCGAAACGCCTGGTGGTCAAACTCCGCTTGTTTTAGCTCACAAATCAGCGCGTAAACCGCGTCGGTGTCGTACTGCGTTGCCGGGCGAAGTTCACAAGCAGGCATGGTGTTTCTCCTTCTGATGAATCAGCGACAGCAGCGTGTCGACCGACTGGCGCAGGCTGCCGTCATTATTGAGTGTATGGCAATCCTGAGGAGTATAGCGGGCGGCGCGCGCCAGCCGGGCGTTAATTTCACTGGCGTTTTCGCGGCCACGGTTTTCCAGGCGCTGGCGCAGGATCTCCGGCGAAACCTGTAAACAGATGGGCAGCAGTGCCGATTGATAACGTGCCCGCGCCTGCGGCAGGTGGGCGCGTGAGCCGTTAACCACGACGTCGAATCCGGCGTGCAGCCAGAGGTCGATCTCAATGCCGACACCGTAATACAAACCATTAGCATGCCAGCTCAAGGCCAACAGATTTTGCCCCGCGCGGGTAAAAAACTCCCGCTCGCTTAAGGCGATATGATTTTCACTTCCGGCGCTGGCATCACGCGTGATGTAGCGATGCGCTACCAGTAGCTGGGTTTGTTCCCGCTGGCGGAGTTCCGCCAGCAGGCTGTCTTTCCCAGAGCCGGACGGACCCATTAACCAAATCAGTTTTCCCGTCATCAGAACACCCTTTTACCCTGACGCCAGACGTGGTCAATATGAATGTGATTGCCCTTGCGATGCGCCAGCACCAGGTCGGCGCGTTTGCCCTCGCCAATCACCCCGCGATCCTGGAGATTCAGTGCCTGGGCCGGGTTTTTGGTCACCAGCCTCACCGCCTGCGGTAGCGTAAAGCGGTTGCTCTGGTCATCGGCCACGCGAAACGCCGCATCCAGCAGGCTGGCGGGGTAGTAGTCGGAAGAGAGGATATCCAGCAGGCCAAGCTGCGCCAGTTCACTGGCCGCCACGTTGCCGGAGTGCGAACCGCCGCGCACGATATTCGGCGCGCCCATCAGTACGTTCATGCCGTGCTTGCGCGAGGCTTCTGCCGCTTCGAATGTGGTAGGAAATTCGGCGATCACGCTGCCAAGCTGATGGGATTGGGCTACGTGGGCGTGCGTGGCGTCATCGTGGCTGGCGAGCGCAATGTGTCGCGCGCGGCACATTGCGGCGATGGATTCGCGATTCGGCTGTGACCAGCGTGCGGCGAGCGCCAGTTGCTCCTCTTCGTACTGTTGCATCTGCGCATCGGTGAGCGAGTATTTGCCCTGATAATATTCACGATATTTTTCGCGGTTGGCGAACTGGCGCTGGCCCGGTGAGTGATCCATCAGCG
>NZ_JAYRJY010000018.1:0-1507 GCF_041906005.1 Ferrovibrio sp. | reverse complement strand
GCCACGCAAGCCCAGCAATTCGGCTATATCGCCTGGCTGTTCGCGCTCGATGCGCCGATGCTGGTCCTGTTCTGCCTGTGGCGCCGCGGCCTCCGGCCGGCGCTCGCCTATTGGTCCGGTGCCTGGAAACTGGGCCTTGCCGGCGGTGTGCTCTCGGCCGGTGCCTATGGCATCTCGATCTTCGCCATGAGAGACGGCGCCTTCGCCCAGGTAAGCGCCTTGCGCGAAACCAGCGTCATATTCGCAGCGATCATGAGCGCCTTCCTGCTCAAGGAACGCTTCCGCAAACGCCGCTACGCCTCGGTGAGCCTGGTGGCGCTGGGTGCCGTCCTGCTGCATTGACGGCATTGCTTGGCCGGCGCTGAAACTTTTCTGTAATGGCAGCGTTCCTGGCCAGTCTGCGCCGCGCCCGCATGCTAATTTCGCCGCCGGCAATAGAGGCCGGGAGAGATTTCGCATGCTGTCGGACCAGAACAGGAAAAGAGCGTCGGCCTCGACCGTCCAGGCCCTGGCGGGCGAACAGTCCCAGCGCCCCGACAATGCGCCGAGCTATGCGCACTATCTGCGTATCAAACAGGGAGTCGGTGCCGAAGCGCTGAAAGCAGCTGGCCTGTCGGCGGCAGAAGGGCTCTCCTATGATGCCTATGCCGCGGCCCTCCGTGCAGCGAAGACCGGCGCGCGTGGGCAGCCGCCGATGCAGGCCCTTGGTTCGGACACACTCCCATCGCAAGCGTTGTCTGGGCAAGCGGTATGCGGGCCGGCCAAGCACGCGTTGCGGGCGGGCGCACCGATTGCCTGGTGGGTGGGTCTCAGTGTCGCTTTTGTCGGTGGCATGGCCATCAACGAAATCATGCGGGACCGGGATCTATCGGGTGGGCCCGATCTGGCGCCGGCCGCCACGGCAACGACGGAGGCAGCGTCGCCCGTTGCGGAAAGCCCGGCACCGATCCTGCTGCTGCAGCCAAGGATCGCCCCGGCCGATCACCTGTCGCGGCCGTCGCCAGTGGCAAGTCTTCCGGCTGCAAGCCCGTCGCCCGAAAGCCCCTCAATGAATGCCGGACCTGCCGCCTCTGCCAAGGCCGCCCTCGAACCACGGGTCGCGGTAGCGGCGCAGCCGGTGCCCCTGCTGCCAAAGGCGAAACCGATGGCGAAAGCGGCCCAACCGGCGCCATCGCCCGCGGTAAAGGCGCAAAAAACCCCCGCGCGCAGCCAGAGCCAAGCCCCCGCTCTCTGGGATCAGCTGACCGATCTGCTGGCGCGGAATAAAACCTCGGAAGCCACTGCGAAGCAGCGCTGGCGCAATAAATCCGAAGACAGATAGGAACCGGCCCCGATTCAGTCGCCTTTCGGGGACATTGCCGTGGGCGCGAGGGGCAGTAAGGGCCAGGCTTGCCGGCGGCCGATGAACTCCCCTATGACAGGTTCGTGAAGAGTTTTCTGTGGACCGGCGCCGCGGACGGCGCGAAGCTGGCGCCGCCTCCTTTGGGGCCATATCGAGACGAGTTGG
>NZ_JAYRJY010000017.1:0-1529 GCF_041906005.1 Ferrovibrio sp. | reverse complement strand
GATTGTGTTGAAGAAGTCGGGGTGTTGCCGTGGGCAAGCGGCTGATGGTTTGCGCTGAATAGGACTGACCGGCTCAGGCCGGTAGCGGATGTGCCGGCATCGGGATGAGCTTGGCCATTTTGCGGAGGTTCTGGGCGGTGGCTGCCATATGGAACTCGTCCCTGGCACCGTTTGGGCCGCGCAGGCGCAATCGATCGAGCTTCAGGATGCGTTTGAGGTGCGCGAACAGCATCTCGACCTTCTTTCGCTGGCGGCGAGATGTGACGTAGGCGTCGGTGGTGGCGATGTCGCGGGCGAGATCGCGAGCCCCTTCGTGGATCGAGCGGGTGACCTTGCGCGCGGGCATGTTGGGCGTGCAGCGTTCCCGCAGGGCGCAGCTGCCGCAGTCCTGCTGTCGCGCGCGATAGCGGATGAAGCCGTCCTGACCGACATCGCTCCGGGCGGTCGTAAAGTTGCGGTTCCGGGGCCTCAGGCGCTTGCCGCCAGGGCAGACGTAGCTGTCGCCGTCATGGTCGTAGGTGAAGGCATCTCGCTCGAACGTGCCGTCGCGGCGCGCGGACTTGTCGAACACCGGGATGTGCGGCTGGATGTCACGCTCGTGGACCAGCCAGGCCAGCATCTCCGCCGAGCCATAGGCGGTGTCCGCCGCCAGCCGCTCGGGCCAAATGCCGAAGCGGTCCTGAACCCGCGCGATCATGCGCTTGCATGCGGTCACCTCGGCCTGGCGCACGGCGGTGCTCGCCTCCACGTCCATGATGACGGCGTGGTCGATGTCGATGAGGTAGTTGGTCGAATAAGCGTAGAAGGCCGGCCCGCGATGCGCGCTGGTCCAGCGCGATGCCGGGTCGACCGGCGCCAGATACTTCGGCACCACCGGTGTCGCCGCGCCGAACGCGGCATCGTCGAGAACGGCCAGATACTCGCGCACCGCACGGCTGTCGGCGCCCGGCGGCACGCCATCGCTGCCCGGACCGCCGGTCTGACGATTGGCATCGGCGCGGATCAGGCTGGCGTCGACCGCGAACCCTTCGCCGCCCACCAGCCCCTCGGCCATGCAACGCGCGACCGTCGTCTCGAACAACCGGCGCAGCAGGTCGCTGTCGCGGAAGCGTCCGTGCCGGTTCTTCGAGAAGGTCGAGTGATCGGGCACGTCGCCCTCCAGCCCCAGCCGGCAGAACCAGCGATAGGCCAGGTTCAGATGCACCTCGTCGCACAGTCGCCGCTCGGATCGGATGCCCATGCAATAGCCGATGATGAGCATCCGGATCATCAATTCCGGATCGATCGAGGGGCGTCCCGTCTCGCTGTAGAAGGGCTTCAGCTCTTCGCGGATGCCCGACAGGTCCACGAACCGGTCGATCGATCGCAGCAGATGATCCGCCGGCACATGCCGCTCCAGGCTGAAGCTGTAGAACAACGCTTCCTGCGCTACCGTCCGCTCGCCCATCATCGGCCCGTCTCCGCTCCACCTCCCGGCAATTGAATCAGACCACCAACATTACTGCAAGCCAGCCTTTTTCAACACAATC
>NZ_JAYRJY010000006.1:0-11514 GCF_041906005.1 Ferrovibrio sp. | reverse complement strand
AGGTGGATCTTGCGCTTGCCGCTTTTGGCCAGCGCTTGCGCGGCGCGCTCGAGGCCGAGATACATCGGCAAAGGATGTGCCTTGGCATGGAAAGAGAGCCGGCCGACGAACAGCACCGCGATATCGTCAGGCCCCAATCCCAGGGCCGCGCGCGCGGCATCGCGCCTATCCGCCACCGGCGTGAAGGCCTCGGTATCGACGCCCAGCGGAATGACGGGCAATTGCGGGCTCGTGAAATGCGCCGCTCCCATACGTTCCTTCAGATATTCCTGCTGTCGGTCGAGCACCAGTTCGATGGTGTCCCGCACCACGCGCGAGGTGCAGATGAGGGCGTCCCAATTCTGTACCGGGGAGCTGAGCAGGCCGCTGATCCAATCCATGGCGCCGGCCGACGCCGTGGTATGCGTGATGCCGGTAATGGAATAAAGCCGCTGGCCGACCCCGCGCCGACGCCAGGCAGCGGCGGCGAGGCTGGGGTCGGGAAGATAAAGCGTACCGGGACCGCGCGGGCTCGCGGCATCGCTCTCATCCAGCCAGCGCACCGGGCGCTTGTTGCCGAAGTTGCCAACCAGGCGCTGGAAGTGTCCGGCATATTCCTTGGTCGCGGCATAGCAATAAAGCGTGTCGACGCCGCTATGGCGCAGAAAGCCCTTGAGGAATCCTTCGCCGGCGGCGTGACGGCCCATCAATTTCTGACGGCTCGTGTCATAGCCTTCCGGCTGATAGAAAATGGCGGCGTTGGTTTGGACGCCGGTGTCGGTCGCGGAATCGTTCATGGGCGCGAGCATAGCGGCCCCGCACTTGGTCGCCAAAAGATATTCTTGGGACTTGGCCTTGGCGCGGGCGCACCCGAAATGCCATGATCGCGCGGTTCTGAATCGGTGGGGATGAATTATGGGTCGAAGCGCGCGGAACAAGGTCGCCCGGCAAAAGCGCATTCTAGAGGCGCTGCAGGCAAATGCTGCCGTGCGGGTGGGCGCCCTTGCCGAGGCGCTCGGCGTTTCCGGCGAAACCATCCGCCGCGATCTCGCTGAACTCGGCAATGAGGGGGCCGTCAGCCGGACTTATGGCGGCGCCGTCGCCAAGCCTATCCTCAACGAACCGAACTGGCGCGTGCGCCATGGTGCATTTCAGGAAGAGCGCCTGCAGATCGCCCATCGCGCCCGGGCCCTGATCTCGCCCGGCGATATCCTGATGCTGGAGACCGGGTCGACCGTCATGCATCTGGCGGAACTTCTGGCCGAGGATGGCGACGATCTCACCGTCATCACCAGCAGCCTGGAAGTGGCGCTGACCTTGGGGCGCAATGGCGGCATCGTCGTGCATCTATGCCCCGGCATTCTGGATACGCGCGAGGCCTGCGTCACGGGCGCCGAGACCGAGAGCTTTCTGCAGCGCTACAACGCGAGTACGGCCTTTGTCGGTTCGACCGGCATCACCAATGAAGGGCTGCAGGAGAGTCATACCGGGCTGGCTGCCGTGAAATGCCAGATGCTTGCCCGGGCCAAGAAACGCGTGGCCCTGCTCGATCACAGCAAATTCGACCAGGTAAGCCTCGTCACGGCCTGCCCGCTCAGCTCGATCGATCTGCTGGTCAGCGACCGCGCGCCGGGCGGTGAACTCGCTTCGGCGCTCGAGCGGGCCGGGGTCGATATCCTCGGCTAGAACTCGGTCAGCCGGCGAGCAGGTTTTTCGCCAGCCAGCGATGAAAGCAGTGCGTCGGGCCGTCCATGGCCGGCGAAAAGACGCCGCCGTCATAGGCCGGGGAATGGCGGCCTTTCTGCATGCGCTCGACCACGTCGACGTCTTCGGCAAAGACGGTCTTCCAGGCATTGAGATTGGCTTGCTTCACGGCGTCGTAATGCGGGTCGGCAGCGCCGTCGCCGACATAATAGATTTCCAGATGCTCGCGCGTCTGGTTGATGGCGACTGGCTCCAGGCGGATGGCGAAGAAATGATCGCGGTGGATGCCGAGCAGTACGTTGGGAAAGAGCGAGGCATATTCCGACGCCTTGTCCCAGCGTGCCGGCAGGCCCGGGAAGGTCGGTAGGTTCGGCCCATCCTTCACCAGAAGCGGCGTATAGGCATGGCTGCCTTGGCCGGAGAAATGATCCTCGACCTCGATATTATAGTGATCGTCGAGCTTGGAATAGGAGTTGAGGCCCGGATGGATCGAGGGCAGGTGATAGGCCTCGCAATAATTCTCGACCGCCAGCTTCCAGTTGCAGTTGACTGTGAGCTTCAGGCTGCCGACATCGCCGGGATGGCGGATATGGTTCATGTCGAAATCGGCCCAGCGCTCCGCCAGCGGCTTGATATAGCTTTCGAAGGGCTCGGCATCGCCGCTGATATTGACGAAGACCATGTCCCAGAAGACGGCATGGCGCACGGCTTTAAGCCCATGTTCGCTTTTGTCGAAGCCGGGGGCTTCGCTGGTGCGCGGGCCGCCGATATGCGGCGTCCCCATGAGATTGCCCTCAAGGTCATAGACCCAGGAATGGTAGGGGCAGCGGATCCGCCGCTTCACGCTGCAGGCTTCGGTTACCAGCTGTGCGCCGCGATGCGAGCAGACATTGTGGAAGACGCCGATGGTGCCGTCATAGCGGCGCACCATCAGCACGGGGAGGCCCAGCACATCGCTCGGGAAGGCATCGCCCGGATTGGCGACATCGCGGCCGAAGCCGATGCAGAACCAGGTCTTGGCGATGACGCGGTCGCGTTCCCATTCGCGGAAAGCCTGGCTGACATAGGCCTCGTTGGGCAGGCCGCGCGCGGTTTCGATCGGCTGCAGCACGCGGGCAAGCGCTGCCGGGTCGAAGGGCAGGCGGGGCGAATGAGCGGCGGATTGCACGGCGGCTTACTCCTGGGTGGCTCCTGGGGTGATCCTGGCGCCAGTCTTGAGGCGGAAGCGGCGGGAAGTAAATCCGGCCTTATGTGATCGCGGCATGATCCGACGTCATGACGGGTGGGGGAAGCATGCGCGCCCTTTATGCCGTCGCAATGCTGCAGTATAGATGGCTGAACATTTGCTCACGGAACCGGAAATGGCTCGACCCTCGCTGCGCCGCTCTTTGCCGCCCCTCAATTCGCTGGTTGCATTCGAGGCGGCCGGGCGGCTGGAAAGCTTCACCGCCGCGGGCCGCGAATTGAGCCTCACCCAGGCTGCCATCAGCCGGCAGATCCAGCAATTGGAGGCCGATCTCGGTGTATTGCTCTTTTCCCGTTCGCGCCGCGGCATGCGCCTGACGCCGGAAGGCGACATGCTCTATCGTGCGGTCACGGCCGGCCTCACCTCAATTTCCGACACGGCGACGACGCTTCGGCAGCAGCAGGGGCGGCGCAATGTGACCATCGGCGCCAGTCTCGGCTTTTCGACCTTCTGGCTGATGCCGCGGCTGCCCGGTTTCCGTTCGGCCAATCCCAGCATCGATTTGCGCCTGGTTTCATCGGACGCGCTGGGGGACCTTGCCGAGGAGCGCATCGACATGGCGGTCCGCTATGGCGACGGGCACTGGCCCGCCTTGAACGCCACCCGCATGTTCGGCGGCGAGATGTTTCCGGTGGTGAGCCCGGCCCTGCTCAAGGGCAAGAAGCTGCCCTTGAGCGTCGAGGATTTCCGCGCCCTGCCGCTGCTGGAATATGAATCGGCTGATCCGCGTTGGCTTTCCTGGGAGGATTGGACGCAGCACATGCCGGACCGGCCGAAACTCCCCGCCGCGCGCATTCGCTTCAACTCCTACCCCCTGCTCATCCAGGCGGCCATCGCCGGCGAAGGCATGGGCTTGGGCTGGCGCTATTTCGTCGATGAATTCCTCCACGACCAGCGCCTGGTGCGCCCCGTGGAGGAGGTGATGGTGACCGAATTCGGCTTCCACCTGGTGGAACCGATCGGCGCAAGGCCGCGCACGGCCACCACCTTGCTCCGCAAATGGCTGCTCGAGCGCGCGCGGGAGAGCGAAGCGACGCCGCTGCCGTAGTTTCTACCGTCATTGCCGGGCTTGACCCGGCAATCCACTGGTGCCTCAGCGAGAGTGGATGCCCGGGTCAAGCCCGGGCATGACGAATCTGGAAGATGACGCAAAAGGCGACCTGACGTTTCTGCGTCATCGCGTGTCGATAATTGACAATGCCGCAAAATCGGCTGAGATAGCCTTGCCGTCCTTCTGCTGCATGCGCAAAGGCATATCCGATGATTCCAGCCTTCGTTCCCCTGAAGATCCTGCGTTACGGCTTTCGCAAGAAATACCCGGCCGAGCGCTTCATTCCCAAGCAGCAGGATTTGAAGAAATCCTATGACGTGGTGATCATCGGTGGTGGCGGGCATGCGCTGGCTTGCGCCTATTACCTCGCCCACACCCACGGCATCACCAATGTCTGCGTGCTGGAACGTGGGTATCTGGCCGGCGGCAACACGGCGCGCAATACGGCGATCATCCGCTCCAACTACCTGACGCCGGAAGGTGTGCGCTTCTACGAGCAGTCGCTGAAGCTCTACCGGGAGTTCAGCCAGGAGCTTGATTTCAACATCCTTTATTCGGAGCGCGGGCATTTTACGCTGGCGCATACCGATGCCGCCATGCGCACCAGCCGCTGGCGCGCCGAGGTCAACAAGCAGTTGGGTGTCGATTCGGAGCTCATCTATCCGGACCAGATCGCCAAATTGTGCCCGCATCTCAACATGTCGGACCATGTGCGCTATCCGATCATGGGCGCCCTCTACCATCCGCCGGGATCGATCGCGCGTCATGACGCGGTGGCTTGGGGCTATGCGCGGGGTGCTGCCAAGCTCGGCGTCGAGATCCACCAGCAGACCGCGGTCAACGGCCTCATTATCGAAAACGGCACAGTGAAGGGCGTCGAAACCTCGCGCGGCACCGTCTATGCGAACCGGGTGATGCAGGCGGTGGCCGGCAATACCTCGGTCGTGGCCAAGATGGCTGGCTTCCGCCTGCCGATCCGCACCATTCCGCTGCAGGCCTGTGTCAGCGTGCCATTGAAGCCGTTCCTCGACCAGATCATCGTCTCCGGTTCGCTCCATGTCTATGTCAGCCAGAGCTCGCGCGGCGAACTGGTGATGGGTGGCTCGACCGACCCTTACGGTCTTTACGGCACGCGCTCGACCCTCGATTTCAAGGAAGGCCTGCTCGGTCACATGCTGGAACTGCTGCCCATGCTGGGCGAGGTGAAGGTGATGCGGCAATGGGCCGGCATGACCGACATGACGCCGGATTTCAGCCCGATCATGGGCCTGACGCCGGTCAAGAACTATTACATCGACAGCGGCTGGGGCACTTGGGGCTTCAAGGCAACGCCGGTCTGCGGCATGACCATGGCGCACACGATCGCCCATGACAGCCCGCACGATCTCATCAAGCCGTTCTATCTCGACCGCTTCGTCGACTATGCCCAGGTCGGCGAAAAGGGCGCGGCCTCGGTCGGCCATTAAGGGGAGGAAGAGCCATGAAAGTCATGAATTGCCCCTTGAACGGTCCGCGCAACATCAGCGAATTCGCCTGGGGCGGCGAGGTGAAGGTGATGCCGGACCCCAATTCGCTGGGCGACAAGGAATGGGCCGACTGGCTGTTCCTGGAAGATAACGCAGCCGGGATCGTGCGCGAATGGTGGTGCCATGTGCCCACCTCCTTCTGGTTCATCGCCGAGCGCAACAACATCACCGACGAGATCATCAAGACCTATCCGGCGGCGGAGCTGTTCAACACCCGCGTGGAATTTGCGCCCAAGGTTGTCGCCGGTTCTGGGGAGAAGAAGTAAATGAGCGGACAAAATCGCCTGCCCGCACCTTTCGGGCGTCTCCTCGACCGCAGCGAGACGGTTACCTTCGATTTCGAAGGCCGCACCATCGCCGGTTTCAAGGGGGATACGATCGCCTCGGCGCTTTGCGCCAACGGCCAGTGGATGATCTCGCGCTCCTTCAAATATCACCGCCCGCGCGGTGTGCTGACCATGGCGGGGCAGGATGCCAACACGCTGGTGCAGCTGGCCGACGAGCCCAATTGCCTCGCCGACAAGCATCCGGCAGCCAACGGGTTGAAGGTGAAGGCGCAGAACTATTTCGGTTCCTTCGACAGCGACATGGCGCGCGTGGTCGAACTGGTGCACCGCTTCCTGCCCGTGGGTTTCTACTACAAAACCTTCAACGAGAAGAAGAAGTCCTGGGCCTTCTGGGAACCGATCGTGCGCGCGATGACGGGTCTCGGCACAATCGATCCCAAGGCCGATTTCCACGAGAGCTATTACGACAAGCAATATCTGTTTGCCGATGTCGCCGTGATCGGCGGTGGCCCGGCCGGCCTCGCCGCGGCGCAGGCGGCGGCCGAAGCCGGTGCCGAGGTCATCCTCATCGAGGAGAATGCGGCGCTGGGCGGATCGCTGGGCTATGCCCGCTTCGATGCAGCCGGCGCCCAGGGCGAACGTAGCTTGAGCGATTTCAGCCGGGCGATTGCCGGTGCCAAAGGCGTGCAGGTGATGACCGGCACGATCTGCTCCGGCCTCTTTGCCGATAATTGGATCCCGCTCATCAAGGGGAACCGTTTCTATAAGCTGCGCGCCAAGTCGATCGTGGTCGCCACCGGTTCGATCGAGCAGCCGGCGGTCTTCCGCAACAATGATCTGCCGGGTGTCATGATGGCCAGCGCCGCACAGCGGCTCATCCGCCTTTACGGCGTGCGGCCGGGCCGCAACGCGGTGATCCTGGCGGCCAATGACGATGCCTATGGTGCAGTGCTCGATCTCATCGATGCGGGTGTGACGGTCGCGGCCATTGCCGATCTCCGTGCCGACGTGCCGGCAACGCCTTTGGTGGCCGCGGTGCGGGCGCAAGGGGTGGCGATCCATGCCGGCCACGGCATCAGCGAAGCGGTCTATGCGCAGAAATCGCATATCTCGGGTGCCGTGCTGGCGCCGGTCGCCGGCGAGGGGACGTTCGGCGCCGGCGGCACGTCCGTGGCCTGCGATCTCATCCTGATGTCCGTGGGCTTCAGCCCGGCGGGGCAGTTGCTGCACCATGCCGGCGCCAAATTCGGCTATTGCCACCAATCCCACATGTTCCAGCCGGTCGAATTGCCGGCCAAGGTGCATGCGGCGGGTTCGGTCAACAATGTCTATGACATCAATGCCGTCATCGCCGACGGCAAGCGCGCCGGCCTTGCCGCCGCCAAGGATGCCGGGCTCGCGGTTGCCGTGATTCCGGCGGCAGTGGCGGAGAAGGGCAATGTCGGCCGCACACATCCCTGGCCGATCTTCCCGCATGATCGCGGCTTCGACTTCGTCGATTTCGACGAGGACCTCAAATATCACGACCTCGTCAACGGTATCGCCGACGGCTATGACAATGTCGAATTGCTGAAGCGCTATTCGACCGTCGGTATGGGTCCGAGCCAAGGGCGTCATTCGGCCGTCACCTCGGTGCGCATTGTTTCACGTGAAACCGGCACCGACATCGCCAAGATGAACGTGACCACCCAACGCCCGCCCTATACGCCGGAGAAGTTCGGGCATCTGGCCGGTCGCGTGTTCGATCCGGAGCGGCGCACGGCGATGCACCACCGACACCTGGAACTGGGTGCGCAGATGATGCCTGCCGGCGTCTGGTGGCGTCCGGCCTATTACGGCGCCAAGTCGGAGCGGAGCAAGTCCATCGACGCGGAGGTAAAGGCGGTTCGCGAGAATGTCGGCCTCATCGATGTCTCGACCCTGGGCGGTCTCGACGTGCGGGGTCCCGATGCCGCGGAATTCCTCAACCGCATGTACACGTTCAGCTACACCAAGCAGCCGGTGGGTCGCTCGCGCTATGTGCTGATGACGGACAATGCCGGCGTCATCACCGATGACGGTGTCGCCTGCCGGTTCCATGACGAGCATTTCTACGTGACGGCGACGACCAGCGGGGTCGATGCGGTCTATCGCCAGATGCTGTTCTGGAACGCGCAATGGCGGCTTGATGTCGATGTGGCCAATGTGACGGCGGCCTTGAACGGCGTCAATATCGCCGGGCCGAAATCGCGCGCCGTCCTGCAGAAGGTCTGCACGGATATCGACCTCTCGCCCGAAGGCTTCCCCTATATGGGCGTCAAGATGGGGACGGTCGCGGGGATTCCGGCGCGGCTCATGCGCGTCGGCTTCGTCGGCGAGCTCGGCTATGAAATCCATGTGCCGGCGGGCTATGGCGAGGCTCTGTGGGACGCCTTGCTCGAAGCCGGCAAGCCCGAAGGCATCAAGCCCTTCGGCGTCGAGGCACAGCGCGTGCTGCGTCTGGAAAAGGGCCATATCATTGTCAGCCAGGACACGGACGGTCTTACCAATGTCTGGGAAGCCGACATGCCCTGGGCATTGGCCAAGACCAAGCCTTTCTTCGTCGGCGGCCGGTCGACCGAAATCATGGCCAAGATGAAGCTTGCCCGGAAGCTGGTCGGCTTCACCCTGAAGAGCGCCAACGATCCCTGCCCGGAAGAGTGCCATCTGGTGCTGAAGGGAGAGGACATCGTCGGCCGCGTCACTTCCGCGGTGAAATCGCCGAGCCTCGGCAAGGTGGTGGGGCTTGCCTATGTGCATGGCGACGATGCCGAGCCTGGCAAGGAATTCACCATCAAGGTCGACGGCGGCAGGCGCATCACCGGCGTGGTGACGAAATATCCATTCTACGATCCTGAGAACAAGCGGCAGGAGATGTGAGATGAACAATGTCAATCCTGCCGGCCTCAAGCGCCGCTCCTTCATCTACCGCGAATTGGCGAGCCTCGGTGCGCAGTTCGGCGAAGTGAATGGCGGCGCCGTACCGCTCAATTTCGGCGCCGCGCGCGAGGCGGAACTGGCCTCGGCAAGGCGGTTGGCCCTGGCTGATCTCTCGGTCCTGCCGCATGTCGGCTTCAAGGGGCGCGGCACGGTCGAATGGCTGACTGCGCAAGGCCTCAGCATCGGCCCGGACAGCAACAAGGCCTATGTGCAGCCTGGCGGCGAACTCGCCGCCCGCCTGGCGCCGATGGAGATCTTCCTGCTCGATTCTCTCGCCGGAACGGGTACTTTGATGCAGCGTCTCAATGGCGCCTGGACGTGGGCGGAAAGCGCCCCGCGCCCGCAACAGGGTTACCCGCTGCCGCGCCAGGACAGCCATGCCTGGTTCATGTTGGCGGGTGAATTCGCGCCGGAGATGTTCTCCAAGATGTGTGGTGTCGACCTGCGCCGCGACCGCTTTGCCGACGGCAGCATCGCCCAGACCTCGGTCGCCAAGATGAGCGCCATCATCATCCGTGCCGATCGCAAGGCGAAGGATGGGCGAGCGAACGCCGCTTACCATGTTCTGGCCGACATCGCCTCGGCCGAATATCTGTGGTCCTGCCTGATGGATGCCGGCAAAGAGTTCGGCATTCGCCCCGTGGGGCTCACCGCCTTGCAAGATCTGGAGCAATGAGCCGAGATGAAATAGCAGGGCGCGAAATCGCCGATTTCGCGGCCGCCCGCACCATCGGGTCGGCACCTTTCCGTCTCGCCATCATTCTGGTGCCCGGCTTTGCGCTGATGTCGTTCGCCTCGGCCATCGAACCGGCGCGCGCCGCCAACCGCATGTCGGGCCGCAAGCTCTATCAATGGGCATTGTTCGGCACCGGTGCCGAAAGCGTTGAATCAAATAGCGGGATCGAAGTGGCAGCAAGGCCGGTCGGCGAGATCGACCCGGCTGATTTCGACATGGTCATCATCTGCGCCGCCAGCCACGCCGAAACCAAGCGCTTCATGACCGTCGAGGCGGCGGCGCGCCGCCTGCACCGGGCCGGCCTGGCTCTCGCCGCCGTCAGCACCGGCAGTTTCGTGCTGGCGCGTGCCGGGCTCCTCACGGGCCGCCGCTGCACGGTGCATTGGGACTATGCCGATTCCTTCCGCGAGGCCTTTCCGGAGGTCGACCTCCTCAACGATCTCTTCGTCGTCGACGGGCGCATTCTCACCTGCGCCGGGGCGACCGCCGCCCTCGACATGATGCTGGAACTCATTCAATGCCATCATGGCCGCGAATTGGCGCGCCAGATCGCCGACCAGTTCCTCCATGGCGGCATTCGCGGGGCGACGGAAGGCCAGCGCCAGGTGCTGTTGGGTGCCGCCGTGCGCAACACGGTGGTGCAGCGCGCGGTCCAGCGCATGGAAGCGACGGTGGAGGAGCCGGTCTCGCCGGCGCGCCTCGCCCATGAACTGGGCGTCAGCCAGCGCCAGCTGGAACGGCTCTCCAAACGCTATCTGGGATGCACGCCGGCGAAGTTCCACGCCCAGCTCCGCCTGCAGCGGGCGCGGCGCATGCTGCGCCAGACCGAACTTTCAGTGGCCGAGATCGCCATCGCCTGCGGTTTCGTCTCGCTCTCCCATTTCGCCAAGGCCTATCGCCGGCAGTTTTCGGTCAGTCCGCGCCAGGATCGGCAGGCGGCCTGATCAGGGCCCGCGACTTTAGGAGGCATGACGCGGCTGGAAACTGCCGCTATGCTCCGACATCGACCATTTGAGTCGGTCGCGGAACAATCATCAGTGGGACGGGTCATGGCGCGAGAGCGCAGCAGCCGCGAAAGCGGTACCAAGCGGGACGGCAAGGCCGCCAAGGCGAGCATGGCGCGGCAAGGCCGGTCGACCACGTCGATGGCCGGCGCGCCGGACAAGTTGACCGCCAAACAGGTCAAGCGCGCCGCCGATCTGCAGCAGGACCCGCATCACGTTTCGGGCAAGGGGCGCTCGCTGGAAGCCGCCATCGGCCGCGAGGTGCGCAATTTCCGCCACCAACTCAATATGACGGTGGCCCAGCTTTCGCAGGCCTCCGGCATGTCCGCCGGCATGCTCTCCAAGATCGAGAACGGCCAGACCTCGCCGTCGCTCGCCACCTTGCACGAGCTTTCCAAGGCGCTGCAGGTCCCCGTCACCTCGTTCTTCCGCGGCTTCGAGGAGGAACGGTCGGCGACCTTCGTTTCCGCCGGCCAGGGCCTGCCGATCGAACGGCGCGGCACCCGTGCCGGGCACCAGTACCAGCTTCTGGGGCATGGTTTCAGCCGCGGCCTCGCGGTCGAGCCCTATCTGGTGACGCTGACCGAGAACTCCGACGTCTTCCCCATCTTCCAGCATGATGGGGTGGAATTTCTCTATATTTTACAAGGTGAAGTCGGCTACCGGCACGGTGACAAGCTCTATCACATGCGGCCCGGCGACAGCCTCTATTTCGACTCGGACGTCCCCCATGGGCCGGAGCAGCTTCTGAAACTGCCGATCCGCTTCCTGTCGATCATCACCTATGCGCGGGATAACGACTGATTCCTGGGTGATTCCGCGCTGATTCCGGCCCCGAACCACGCCAGGAATAGAGTTTCCTGACAGTAAAAAAAGTTTCATTATCCTTGACAGTACGCGGCGGGTGGTTATCTTTGCACCATCGCGGCGCAAAGCCGCATTTTCCGCCCCCAAGGGAGATATGCGCCATGTGCGGTATCGTTGGCTTGTTCCTCAAGAATCCGGCGTTGAAGCCGGCACTCG
>NZ_JAYRJY010000003.1:0-82268 GCF_041906005.1 Ferrovibrio sp. | reverse complement strand
TCATCGCGGGCGGTGCCGGTGACGACATCATCCGCGGCGATGCCGGCCAGGATCGGGTCGATGGCGGCCTTGGCGACGACATATTGACCGGTGGTGCCGGCAAGGATGTCTTCGTATTCAAGGCGAATTTCGGCCATGACACGATCGAGGATTTCCGCACCTGCGGGTTCAGCGGCGATCATATCGAGTTTGACCACTCGCTGTTCGCCAATTTCTCTGCCGTGCTCGCCGCCAGCGAGCAAGATGGAGATGATGTCGTCATCACTCTCGACAATGACAACAGCGTCGTTATCAAAGATGTCGTCCTCACGCATCTTCATGAGAGCGATTTCCGCTTTGTTTAACGCATGACAAGCAACACCAAGCCGCCGCGGTCACCAGCCGCGGCGGCACTCTCTTCGGCCCGCGGTGCATTTCTGGCCACTGCGGGCTTCAGTGGCGCCATCAATGTCTTGATGTTGAGCGGCTCTCTTTTCATGCTCCAGGTCTATGACAGGGTGCTCGCCAGTCGCAGCGTGCCCACGCTGTTGGCACTCGTCATCTTGATCGTCATACTTTACTGCTTTCAAGGTGCTTTGGAGATGCTGCGATCCCGCATCTTCGCAAGGATCGGCCGTTCGATCGACAGCCGGCTCAGCGCGTGTGCCTTCGATGCCTATGTCGAACGAGGGATGCCGGGCGGTGCCAAGGCATCATCCCACTCGCCCTTTCGCGACATCGAACAATTGCGCGGCTTTCTCTCGAGCGGCGGCCCATCGGCGCTGTTCGACCTGCCCTGGATGCCGCTCTATGCCGCATTGCTGTTCGGGCTGCATGCCTGGCTTGGCTATATCGGGCTCGCCGGCATCGTGACTTTGTCGATGCTGACATATCTGACCGACCGCTTCAGCGCTGAGCACCAGCGCCATGCAACACTCAAGAGCAACGAGGCAACTCAGCTGGCGGAGGCGGCGCGGCGCAATGCGGAAGCGGTGCTGCCGCTCGGTATGGCGGCTCACCTGCTGCAACGTTGGCATGGCGTCGCCCAGGAGGCGGCGGTCGCCCAATTGTCCAGCAGTGACGTGACGTCGCTCTTTGCCTCGCTGTCGCGATTTGCCCGCATGTCCCTGCAATCTCTCGTCCTGGCGCTGGGGGCCTATCTCGTCATCGTGGGCGAGGTGACCGGCGGCGTGATGATCGCCTCGTCCATTCTGCTCGGGCGTGCCCTGGCGCCGGTCGAATTGGCGATCGCGAACTGGAAAGGCTTCATCGGCGCCCGACAGAGCTATCGTCGGCTGCAGAATGACCTCAAGGCACCCGCACCTGCAGCCATGGTAGCTCTGCCGACCCCTACCCAACGCCTGGAAATCGACAAGCTGACGGTGACGGCAGAGGGCGTTGCTGAGCCAATTCTGCGCGATATCGGCTTCGCTCTCGCGGCAGGCGACGGGCTCGGCATCATTGGGCCGAGCGGATCCGGAAAGTCGACGCTGGCGCGCGCCCTCATCGGCATGTGGGCGCCGGCGCGCGGGACGATCCGACTGGATGGCGCCACCCTCGACCAATGGACGCGGGCGCAGGCCGGGCGATTCCTGGGTTACCTGCCCCAGCAGATCGAATTGCTGGCCGGCACGGTCGCCCAGAACATCGCCCGGTTCGACCCCACGGCCAGTTCCGAGGAGGTGTTGCGGGCGGCCGAGCTGGCCGGCGTCGATGATCTCGTTCGCCGGCTGCCCCAGGGCTTCGACACCCAGGTAGGGGACGGAGGCCAGCGTCTTTCTGCCGGTCAACGGCAACGTATCGCACTTGCAAGGGCTCTCTTTCGCGACCCCTTCCTGGTGGTCATGGACGAACCGAATTCCAACCTCGATACCGCTGGCGATGAGGCCTTGAGCCGCGCCGTCGCGTCGGTACGTCGGCGCGGGGGCATTGTCATCGTCATCGCTCACAGGCCGAGCGCCTTGGCCGAAGTCTCTCTCGTCCTGACCCTCGTTGACGGTCGTGGGCAGGCATTCGGCCCGAAAGACGAGGTCCTGCGCCAAGTGTTGGCGCAGCCCGTTCCCGGCAAGGCCAAAGCCGTGCAGGCGGCGGAGTAGCAACCATGATGGACCAATCCACCCAAGCCACGCGAAAGGCCAGCTCGGATGACCCATGGGCTATTCGCCGTCACGTGATCGCTGGCGTCGCGCTGATCTGCCTGCTGTTTGGCGTCATCGGCGGCTGGGCGGTTGCCAGCGACATTGCCGGCGCTGTCGTCGCGGCCGGGCAAGTGGTGGTGGAATCCAACACCAAGAAGGTTCAACACCGCGAAGGCGGCGTTGTGGCGGCATTGCTGGTGCGCGAAGGCGACAGGGTTGCCGCCGGACAGATCTTGTTGCGCATGGACGATACCTTGCCGCGCGCCAATCTGGAGGTTATCCGCAACCAGATCATCGAGTTGACTGCCCGCCGCCTGCGATTGGAAGCGATGCGGGACCGCATGGCAGAGATAGCTCTTCCGGACGGATTCTCGGTCCCGGGAGATCGCCCGAAGTTCGATGTCGCTCTGCACGCCGAGCAGATTCTGCTGGCTGCCCAACGCGATTTACGGGCCCAGAAACAGAAGCAGCTCAGGGAGCAAGTGGCTCAGATCCGCCAGGAAATGAAGGGATTGACGGCTCAGTCCGCATCACGCGATGCGCAATTGCAACTGATCAGCCAGGAGCTCGTCGGCGTGCAGCAGCTGGCGACCAAGAAGCTGGTGCCATTGACCCGCGTCATGGCGCTGGAGCGGGACGCTGAACGCCTCAATGGCGAAGGCGGCGAATTGACCGCCTCGATCGCGCAGTCCAGAAACAAAATCGCCGAAATCGAGATGCAGATGACGCAGATCGATGCCGACATGCTGGCGGAAACCCTGAGTGAACTGCGCGATGTGTCTGCCAAACTGTCCGAACTGGCGGAACGCCATGTCGCTGCCGAAGACCAGCTGCGCCATATCGACGTGCTGGCGCCCCGGGCTGGCTTCGTACAGGAATTGGCCGTGCACACGATCGGCGGTGTCGTCAATCCGGGCGAAACCATGATGCTGATCGTACCTGAGGAAGACCGTCTCATTGTCGAGGCGCGGATCGACCCTCAGCATATCGACCAGGTCGGATTGGGGCGCGAAGCCTTCGTGCGTTTCAGTTCATTCAGCCAGAAGACGACGCCCGAGCTGGTCGGCAAGATCTACAGTCTCTCTGCAGATGCCACGGTCGACCAGAAGACGGGGGCCAGTTTCTATCTTGCCCGCCTGCAGTTCGACCGCGACGCTTTGCCCGCCGACTTACGCGATCGCCTCGTGCCCGGCATGCCGGCCGAAGTCTATGTGCAAACAGGCCAGCGCTCTGTCCTGAGCTATTTTCTGAAGCCGCTCACAGACCAATTGGCGCGTACGTTCAGAGAAGAATGATATTGCGAGATCCGGTCAGCCGATCACTCTGCGTCCAATCTGTCTAACCCAAGTGCGCCCATCGGCTGCGTTATGAATATGTGCGAGCCATTTTTGGTTCTCTCGTACTCGCGGATTCGCACAATGTGGAAATGGACGAACAGTTTCGCAGGTCAATTTCGAGGGATCGGTCGACCGTGATTGGTCAAGTTGTCTTGTGTGCGGGGTCGGCGCGCAATTGTCCTGGTCGTACCCCGAATTGCCGAAGAAAGGCCCGGCTGAAGGCGCCTTCGGACTGGTAGCCGATGCCGGCCGCGATGCGGGCGATGGGCTCCGTGGTGTTGCGAAGCTTTTTTGCGGCCAGCCCGAGACGCAGCTCGGTCAGGAATTCAAGCGGCGCCATTCCCCCGTTGCGCCGAAAGGCACGGACCAGGGTGGCCCTCGACGTGCCGCCATGCGCTGCCAGACTGTCCAACGTCCACTCCGCCATTGGGTCCTGGATCAGGGCGCTGACCACGCGCCCTGTCGTCGGCTGGCTCAAGAGGGCGAGCATACCCTGTGCCGACGGTTGTCCCTCGATGTGATTGCGCAGCAGCATAGTGAACAAGGCGCTGGCAAGATCGCTGGCTATGGCCAGGGGACCGGGGCGCCCGGCGTCAAGCTCATCGCGAATGGCGCATACCATCTCATGAAGAAAGGGCAGTGCAGATTTCGCCTCAAGATTTATGACGATCGTTTCCGGCAGGGTCGCCAAAATCATATTTCTTGAAGTATTCTCGAAGTGAAGCAGGCCGCAGACGAGTTCCGTATCGACCGTCTCGCCGGCCGTTTCCTTCAACCGAACGGTATTCTGAAAGCTGGTCGAGATTTGGCTGAGCGACGATCCTTGCTTGCGGGCCCGCACGACATGCCTGTCGCCATGAGGCAGCAACAGGATGTTGCCGGCACGCAAAGGCAGAGATTTCTGGCCGGCAAGGTCGATGACGCATCCCCCGCGGGTCACGATATGAAACTGAGCCGTATTGCCTGCTGTCGGCGCGTGCGACGACTGCCATGATCCGCCGAAACGGCAAAACTCCTGAAGCTCCGGCCGTACACGCAGCAAAGGAGCCAAGCCGCTCAGCGCATCCACGAAACCGTTCTCCCCAAGGCAGATCCCAAAAATGATCCGTTCGGTTATAGCATTGCGCCGGACGGGCATCAACGAAGGGCAGTGCGCGTTCCAAATCCGGTATATCAGCAATGAGCTGATCCAACCAACCGGAGACAACATCATGTCAATGCTCGACTGGAACACCTATCGAAAGCAGATCTTTGCTGGTGTGGGCGAGATCAGCAAGCTCAGCCCCGATACCGTCAAGGGCTATATGACCCTTAGCGGAGCGGGCGCCAAGACCGGCCATCTCGATGCCAAGACCCGGGAGCTGATCGCCTTGGCTGTCGCCATCAGTCTTCGTTGCGATGGGTGTATCACCGTTCATAGCGAAGAAGCGCGAAAGCTCGGCGCTACCAAAGAGGAAATCAGCGAAGCGCTCTCTGTGGCCGTCACTATCAATGCAGGAGCGGCCATTGTCTACTCGACGCGGACTCTCGATGCATTCGCTGCCGCGAGCGAAGCGTGATCGAGATATATGGAGATCGTCATGAGGAACCTGACTCACCGCGCTCTCACGCTGATTGCCGATCCGGCCTCTGGCCGGGTCGGCGTGGGAGCCATGAAAATCGCTATCGCACTGATCTTTCTGTGGATTGGCGCCCTTAAATTCGTACCCTACGAAGCCGACAGCATCACGCCCTTTGTGGCCAACAGCCCTCTGATGTCGTTTTTCTATGCACATCCGACTGAATACAAGGCTCACCTCACGCGCGAAGGCGAGCTCAAACCGGAGCAGCGCGCTTGGCAGACGGCAAATAACACTTACGGCTTTTCTAACGGCCTTGGTGCGGTGGAACTCGTCATCGGCGGGCTCGTGTTGTCCGGCCTCGTGTCGCGGAAGCTCGGTTTCTTGGGCGCGCTGTTCGCATTCGCGACGCCCTTAGTAACCCTGTCATTTCTTGTGACGACACCAGAGGCCTGGGTGCCGGCTTTAGGTGACACGCAGCATGGAATTCCTTTTTTGTCCGGGGCAGGGCGATTGGTACTGAAGGATACGGCCATTCTGGCCGGCGCGTGGTGGATTCTCGTCGATACCGCACGCGGACTATTGGGCAAATCGGTCTAATGCTGCAGAAGGAGCCTGCTGGTGGCCACCTTGAAGTGGCCACCAGCGAAATTCCCGGCAGAGGTCTATCCGCGCGACGGCTTCTTGATTGCCATGGCCGAGAACATGCTGACCAGGGCGGCGAAGACGACATAGGCACAGAGATAGTCGGGACTGCCTTCTTTGGCCGTGATCAGGTAGGTCGCGATGATCGGCGTAATACCACTCGCGAAGATTCCTGAGAATTGATAGACGAAGGAAATGCCCGTGTAGCGCACGCGCGCATCGAAGAGATCCGAAAAGAGAGCTGCCTCGGGCGCATAGCACATGGCGTAGATGATGCCCAAGGGTATCACCAGCGCCAGGCCGATGATGACCGGCTCACCCGTGCTCATCATCCAGAAGGCCGGGAAGGTGCTGATCGCCAGCAGCAGGGCGCCGATCGCATAGGTCTTCGGCCGTCCCCAATGATCCGACAAGCGGCCGAAGATGGGTATGGCGATGATCATGACGAAAGCCGCACTCGTCACCAGCCACAAGGCCGTCGTGCGGGGCACCTCGACATATTTCGACAGATAGACGATCGAGAAGACCGCAAAGACGTTAAAGAACACACCGTCGATATAGCGCGCACCCATGCCCAGCAGGATGTTCTTCGGATAGTCGCGGATGAGTTCAAGAAACGGAATTTTTGCTTCCGTCTGGCTGGCTTTGACCTTGGTGAATTCGGGGGTCTCCATGATCTTCAGGCGGATATAGAGGCCGACGGCAACCAGCAGAACACTGGCCAGGAAGGCCACGCGCCAGCCCCAGGACATGAATTGCTCGTCGGGCAGCAAGGAGGCGATGGCCGTCACCCCTGAAGACAGGCAGAGGCCGATCGCCAGGCCAATTTGCGGCAGGCTCGCGTAGAAGCCCCGTTTATGCGCCGGTGCATATTCATAGGCCATGAGAACGGCGCCGCCCCATTCGCCGCCGATGCCGATGCCCTGGGCAATGCGCAACAGCAGAAGCAGGATGGGTGCCGCGACGCCGATCTGTTCATAGGTCGGCAGCAGGCCGATGAGGACCGTGGCGACGCCCATGATCATGAGCGTCATGACAAGCATGTTCTTGCGTCCGATCCGGTCGCCAAAATGACCGAAAATGACGCCGCCGAGCGGGCGTGCAACAAAGCCGATGGCGAAGGTCGTGTAGGCGAGCAAGGTCGAAACGACGGGATCGTCGGCCGGAAAGAACAGCTTGTTGAAAACGATGCCGGCGACAATGCCGTACAGAAAGAAATCGTACCATTCGATGGTGGCGCCGATGACGCTAGCAAATACCACCCGCCTCAATTGGCCGGGTGTCGGTTCATTGGTCTGCATGTTCCCCTCCCATACGTTTCATTGTTTGATGGCGTCTTGGTCGATATCCTCTTGAATGAGATCGGCAGCCTTTTCGGCGATCATGATCGTGGGAATGTTCGTGTTGCCTGAAACAAGGGTCGGCATGATCGAGCAGTCGGCGATCCACAGATTGGGGATGCCTTTGACCCGCAGCCGCGGGTCGACGACCGTCATCGCGTCCCCGGCAGGGCCCATGCGGCATGTGCCGGCCGGATGGAAAATAGTGGCGCCATGATTGCGGGCGAAGTCCAGCAGGTCGCCATCGGTCGCGCGGGGCGAGCCCGGCAGGACTTCCTCTGCAATGTAATCCGAAAGCGGTGCCGTGCCGGACAGCCGGCGTGCAAACTTCATCGCGGCGACGGCGCAGCGCTGGTCGTCTGCCGCGGTCAGATAGTTTGCCAAGATGCGTGGGGGCTGCAGCGGATCGGCAGAGGCAAGTGCAATTGTGCCGGTGCTTTGCGGGCGCAGCTGGCATACCGACAATGTGATGCCGGGAAAGTCGTGAACCTTGCCGCCCGCCATGTCCGCCGACAGGGTCGCAATATGGAACTGGATGTCGGGCGTGTGCGATTCCGGCAGCACCCGCGTGAACAGGCCGCACTGATTGATGCCGATGGCCAAAGGACCGCTACGATGGAGAAGCCATTCCAGCCCGATACGCATACGCCCGCCGAGGGATCGCAAGGCATCGTTGGTGGATATCGGCCGTTTCAGCCGATAGATAAGGCGGATCTGCAGATGGTCCTGAAGGTTGCCGCCGACACCCGGCAGATCCGCCAGCACGGGTAAGCCGAGCCCTGAAAGCTGCCCGGCCGGGCCGATTCCGGAGAGCATGAGTAGCTGCGGCGATTGCACAGCGCCCGCCGACAGGACAACACCGCGTCGCGCCCGAAGCGAATGCCGCCGGCCTTGCGAGATATATTCGACACCATTCGCACGCCGGCCGTCGAAAAGAATGCGAGTCGCCTGGGCATTGCAGTGAATAGATAGATTGTGACGATTGCGCGCCGGCCGCAGATAAGCCACGGCGCTGCTCATGCGCCAGCCATTGCGGGTGGTGAGTTGGTAGTAGCCCACACCTTCCTGACGCGCGCCGTTGAAATCCGCAGTGCGCGGCACGCCGCATTGGCCGGCGGCATCTATGACGGCTTCGACGATTTCATGCTTCTGCTTTATGCCGCTCACATGCAGGGGCCCGTCCTGCCCATGCAGCGGGTCATTTGGGAATGTCGGGTTTGTTTCGAGCCTCCGGAAGTAGGGCAGGACGCCATCCCATCCCCAGCCCGGATTGCCCAGGCTTTCCCAATGTGCGTAGTCTTCGCGTTGCCCGCGGACGACGATCAAGCCATTGATGGAAGACGAACCGCCGAGCACACGCCCGCGCGGCCAGTAGATGCGCCGGCCGGCCATGGTCTGCTCGGGTTCCGTATAGAACTGCCAATTTACCCGGGGGTCCCACATCGTCTTGCCGTAACCGATCGGCAAATGGATCCAGAAGTTTCGATCCGGCGGACCGGCTTCCAGCAAGGCGACCGTGTGCCGCCCGTTCTGCGACAGGCGATTGGCCAGCACGCATCCGGCCGATCCGGCCCCGACGACGATGAAATCGACTTCGTTCGCGACACTCATGGCGGTGTCTTCTCCCCTGACCTAAAACGCTGAAGAAGATCCTAAGCCGTGTCAACATAAAATGAGACAAATTGTCTCAATAAATGAGATTTTATTGCGCTAGCAGCGACAAAACTGGTCGGCAGGGCTATCCTGCGGGAAAATATCAATAAGGACCGGGGGAGATGCGTGGTCGAGAAGACACCTGAAATGCGCGAAGGTGGTTCTGCCGTGGACCGCGGCCTGGATCTGATCGAGGCGGTCGCCATGGCCGGCCGGGCGCTGACCGTCGCAGAACTGTGCGGCCTGCTAGATCTGCCCAAGCCCACGGTGCACCGACTTTGCCAGCGTCTCGCCGGGACCGGCTATCTGGCGCGCGAACCTGGCGGGCATCATTACGGTGTCGGGCCGCGGCTGATGCGGGTCGGGCTAGCCGTACAGCGGGGCGGGGCAGGGCCGGAACGTCGCGCCATTCTGAAAAGCGTCGTCGACGAGATCGGCGAGACCTGCAATTTCACAGCCCTGGCTGGTGACGAGGTCATTTATCTCGACCGCGTCGAGGCGCGCTGGCCACTGCGCCTCCACCTCGAACCCGGTTCGCGCGTGCCCTTGCATTGTACGGCGAGCGGCAAGCTGCTGCTGGCCTACCTTCCGGAACCGCGCCGGGCGCGGATATTGCGAGCCATCGATTTCTCGCCTTTCACGCCGGGGACGATCACCAGCCCGTCGGCTTTTGCCGCTGAGTTGGCGAGTATTCGCCGGCAGGGGTACAGCCTTGATCGCGAGGAGTTTCTGCTCGGCCTGGTCGCGATCGCCGTTCCCGTCAGTGATTCAAGAGGCGAAGTCCTGGCGGCCCTGGCCTGTCACGCGCCCAGCGCTCGCTTCAGTCTCGCCAGAGCGGTCGAGTGTTTGCCCATCCTGCGCCGCGCTTCTGCGCAACTGGCGGATACCTTGCCGGCATAGGGCGGAGCGCCATGGTGCGGCTCAGCATCCGGTCGCGACGGCAATCGCGTCGGCGGCTGCCTGCAAGGGTGCCAGATAGCGCTTCACCGCTTCTTTTTCCGATACGGCTTCAAGGAAGAAGGAGATGTTGAGCGCAGCGATCGGTTCGTTGCCAGCGCGCACGGGCACGGCAATCGCCGACACCATGCCGTCATAGGCGCTGCGGCAATAATCGGGATGCATGCTGCCATATCCGCGCCTGGCAACGTTCCGAAAGTAGGAATCGGCCGATTTCGGGTCGCGCGCCAGATCGTTCCAAGATTCCGGCTGATCGCTTAGCCGGGCAAGGATCTCGGCGCGCTTGGCGGGATCGATGAAGGCGAGATAGACCGTGCCGAGTGAGGTGCCGAGCAGCGGCGCGCGGAAGCCGCTGCGGCGATTGAAGGACAGGCGGCCATTGCCGCGGCTGGTCTCAACCACCACCATGCCGTCATTGTCGTAGATGGCAAGATCAGATGGCCAGACCACCTGCCGTTGCAGCGTCGCAAGAATGGGTGTTGCTGCCATGGCAAGGGATCTGCGCTGATCATAGCCCCGGCTGAGTTCAAGTGTCCGGCTGGTCGGCAGATAGAACGCGCGGCTTTCGTCTTTCACGATCATGCCGGCATGCTCAAGTGTTTCCAGCATGCGGACGACCGTGGCCGAACTTAGGCCGGATGTCTTGTGAATGCGGGCGAAAGTCGGCTGCTCCAGTCGATTGACGATTCCAAGTATGTCGAAAGCCCTGAGAACCGCCGTCACCGGCCTGAATGACGTCATCGTCCTCGTTTCCTTTTGCTCGCGCCCCACATCACCATCGACCGCCCGAGATTGACAGTCTTGGGCGGCTGGTGTTACCTCGATCTTCAAATAATGAACTATAACTTCACTAGATGAAGTAAACAAGTGCGACGCGGTGCTCGGCCGTCAGGGGGCGAATTTGGGAGATACAGCAGCACCGTTGGCCGGCATTACGGTCCTCGACCTCAGCCGGGTATTGGCTGGTCCCTGGGCCACGCAGATGCTGGGCGATCTTGGCGCCACCGTTATCAAAGTAGAGCGACCGGACGGCGGCGATGATACGCGCCTCTGGGGCCCACCCTTCCTGCAGGATGGGCGAGACGACAGCGACGCCGCCTATTACCTCTGCGCCAACCGTAACAAGTCGGCCATTGCCATAGATTTCTCGACTCCGGAAGGCGCTGCCCTGGTGGCCGACCTGGCCAAGCGGGCCGATATTCTGGTCGAGAATTTCAAATGCGGCACGCTCGCGAAGTATGGCCTGCACTATGCCGCCATGCAGGCGGTCAACCCGCGCCTGATCTATTGCTCCATCACAGGCTTCGGCCAGACCGGCCCCTATGCCCGGCGCGGGGGCTATGACTTTCTGATCCAGGCAATGAGCGGCCTGATGAGCGTCACCGGACGTGCGGACGGCGAAACCGGTGATGGCCCGTTGAAGGTCGGCATTCCGGTCTCGGACCTATTCACCGGCATATATGCGGCAAACGCGATATTGGCGGCGTTGCATCATCGACACAGCACTGGTTTGGGGCAGTTCATCGATTGCGCTCTCCTCGATTCCCAGCTTGCGGTCCTGGCCAATCAGGGGGCCAATTTTCTGCTGGGTGGGCAGGTGCCGATAAGACGCGGCAACGCGCATCCGAATGTCGTGCCCTACCGGGACTTTCCGACCGGCGACGGCACGATCGTCATCGCCGTCGGCAATGACGCGCAATTCCTCGCCCTTTGTCGATTGCTCGATCTCTCCGACATCGCGGCCGATCCGCGCTTTACGTCCAATGCGAAGCGCTTGCTGCATCGTGACGAGCTTGAGCTCCGCCTGCGGCGGGCAACCGCTTCCCGCTCGAGTGCCGATCTGCTGGCCGCCATGGAGGCGCATGGTGTGCCGGGCGGTCCGATAAACACGCTGAATGAGGTGGCGCGCGATCCGCAGGTAAAGGCGCGCGGAATCATCAAGGAGATGACGCGGGATGACGGCACAAAGATTCGTGCCTTCGGCTATCCGGTGCAGTTTTCACGGTCACAACCCGTCCATGACAAGGCGCCACCGCGTTTTGCTCAAGATACGGCCGACGTCCTCACGCGTCTGCTTGGGCTCAGCAAGGACGAGGTCGACGCCCTTGGCGCCAAGGGCGTGATCGCCATGGAACGTGACGCGAGGAATAAGGAATGAGCACCAAGCTGCTGATGCCGGGCTATTTCTGGCAGGATCTTGCCATCGGCGACCGCTTCCAAACTCTCAAGCGGACCGTGACGGAAGCCGATCTGGTCAATTTCATATCGGCGACCGGAATGCTCGAGGCAATTTTCATTGATGCGCATTACGACGGCGGGGCCATTGCCGGTCGGCCGGTTCCCGGTGCACTGACCTGCGCGCTGATTGAAGGAATGCAATTCCAGACCCTCTTGCAGGGGACCGGTCTCGCGATGCTCGAGATGAGCGTGAAGGCGACCAGTCCGGTCTGCGTTGGCGATACGATCGATGCCGTCATCGAAATCACAGACGTCCGCCCGACCTCCAAAGGCGGCCGGGCGGTGGTGAAATCCAAGGTCGAAATCTTCAATCAGCACCGCACCTTGGCAATGGTCTACGAAGTCGCGCGCTTGCTGATGGGGCGCGAATAGCATGGCCGGCAACGGCCCCAATCCACAGATTCCGCCGCGGGATGAAGCGCTGCGCGCCGACCTGCGTGCCTTTCTGGCTGAGTATCTTGCCGAAATTCCGCTGCCGCGGCGTGCCCGCTCCTGGATGGGTTTTGACGCCGACTTTACCCGGGAGCTGGGTGCCCGCGGCTATATCGGGCTTACATTGCCAAAAACCTATGGCGGCGGCGGTCGCTCTGCCTTCGCCCGCTTCGTCGTGGTCGAAGAGTTGCTGATCGCCGGCGCTCCTGTGATCGCCCATTGGATCGCAGATCGGCAGACGGCACCTTGCCTGCTGCGCTTCGGAACGGAAGAACAGCGACGGCGATTCATTCCCCCAATTTGCCGGGGCGAGCTTTTCTCCTGTATCGGCATGAGCGAGCCGGATACCGGGTCGGATCTCGCCAGCGTGCGCACAAGGGCCGAGCGCATGAATAAAGGATGGCGGCTCAATGGCCGCAAGATATGGACAACCAATGCGCATCGATCACATGTCATGCTGGCCCTCGTCCGTACCGCCGGTACGCGCGAAGATCGACACAAGGGACTGTCGCAGTTCCTGATCGACCTCAGCCTCCCCGGTATCTCCATCCGGCCCATTCGCGACCTGGCCGGCGACGATCATTTCAGCGAGGTGTTGTTCGACGACGTTCTCCTGCCGGATGACGCGTTGGTCGGACGGGAAGGTGCCGGCTGGGAGCAGGTCAATGCCGAACTGGCCTTCGAGCGGAGCGGGCCAGAGCGGTTCCTATCTTCCATGATTCTGGCGGATCAATGGCTGGCTCATCTAAGGTCAGTTAGCCGTGCGGATGCTTACGCCGAGCAGATTGTGGGCCGGATCGCCAGTCGGCTGGCGGCGTTGCGAACCCTTTCCCTCGCCGTCACGGCAAAGCTGGATCAGGGCGAAAGCCCGCTCGGCGATGCGGCGATCGTCAAGGATCTCGGCACCAGCTTTGAGCAATGGCTGCCCGAGGCAATCGCCAATGTGATCGGATCAGCGCCCGACGAACCCGCGCCGCACACACTCCTGCAGACCCTAGCCTATATGCAAAGCATGTCGCCCTCCTTTTCCCTGCGCGGTGGCACGCGTGAGATCCTGCGCGGCATGATCGCGCGTGACGCGGGGCTGCGCTGATGCACGACCTTGTGGCCGCCATCGCCGATCGATTGTTTTCGGCCTACACGCCGTCACTGGTGCGCGCCTTGCAAGGCGGTATCAAGGATCCGCTTTGGGCAGAGGTCGAATCTTCCGGCTTTCTTGACCTGCTGACCGGCGAGACTGTCGATGGCGAGGCTTTCTCTGCCCTCCTGCCTCTCCTACGCGCTGCCGGCTATCATGGCGTGCCGGCGCCCATTGGCGATACGGTCTTGCTGCGCGGAGCGCTGGGTGGCAAGGCGCCGGCAGGTTCAATCGCCATCGAGCGCCCGGGGCAGGCTTGCGGGTATTGCCCGGACTGGCTCGCCACAAGAGATGATGTCGGAATGTTTCTGAGATCGGCCGATGCGCAGGCGCTGGGCGGGCGACTCTCTCCCGGCATCGACTGTTTTGCGCTCGGTGCCCTGGCAAGCGCCATTAAGATGGCTGGAGCGATGGGTCGGATCCGCGACATGACCATCCAATATGCCAAAGACCGTCAGCAATTCGGTCGGCCGATCGCCGCCTTTCAGGCTATTCAGCAGATGATCAGCCGCATGATTGAGCAAGTGACCCTCGCTGAGGCGGCTGCCGGAATTGCCTGCAGCGCGCGGAACAGCGTGATAGATCTCGACCGAACCCGTATTGGTGTCGCCAAGACCGTCATTGGCGAGGCCGCGGTCTGTGTCGCAGAGATTGCCCATGCGGTGCATGGCGCGATCGGCATGGCGGATGAATGCGATCTCCATATTTACACGCATATTCTGCAGCGGGAGCGCTTGGCATTCGGCGGCGAACTCTATTGGGCGCGTTTGATCGGGCGTACCGTTCTCGCAGCGGATCAGCCCTACCTGCTTGATTTTGCCAGAAGACTTGAGGCGAGCCATGATGCCGGGGTTTGAATCGGGCAAAGAAGCATGTATGCAGTTGTTATCGTGGTGTGGCTGGCAGCGCTGTGGCGAGGAGACTTGAATGGATTTGCGCCAATTGCGCTATTTTGTTGCGATCGTGGAGCATGGTTCTTTTTCCAAGGCGGCCAATCAGCTGCGCGTGGCGCAACCGGCCCTCAGCCAGCATTTGCGGCATATGGAGGAAGAGCTCGGCGTGACCTTGCTGCATCGGGGCACGCGCGGTGTATTGCCAACCGAAGCGGGGGAGCGGCTGTTGCAGCGCGCCAAGGCGATCCTCACCGAATTCGGTGAACTGCGCGATACGGTGCGCGGCGAGAAAAGCGCTCCCGTCGGCGAAGTCTGCTTCGGCATACCCGGCACAGTCAGCGAGTTGCTCAGCGTGCCGCTGATCGAAGCCGCCCAGGCGCGCTATCCGACCGTGCGTATCCGCATCGCCGAGGCGATGAGCGGGTATATCCTGGACTGGCTGCGGCGCGGTGAGGTCGATCTCGCCATGATCTACAGCACATCGAACCCGGGCGGCCTTGCCATTCATCATGCCTTGACCGAGGAACTATGCCTTTTCGGCTCGACCGAGCTTGAGACTTGTCAGGTCGCGACCGGCAATCCGGTGACATTGGCCGAAGCCGCAAACCTAGATCTCATCCTTCCCGGCCCGGCGCACGGCCTGCGTGATCTCATTGAAGAGGCTGCCCTTTCCATCAATGCGCCGATCTGGCCGGCGATCGAGATCGATTCCTATGGGCAGATCAAGCAATTGGTGCAGCGGGGCCGCGGCTTCGGCATCCTGCCGCGCACGGCCATCGCGCGCGAAGTGAAGGCAGGCATGTTCAACAGCTGGCCGCTGACGGCACCGCCGCTGACACGCAAGGTGTTTCTTGCTTATTCGACTGAGCGACCTTTACCGGCGGCCGTCCGCGCCATCGGGCAGCTTGCCTGGGAAACATTGCGTCAATTGGTGCAGGACGGTGCCTGGGCCGCCAATCTTGCCGACGAGAGTAATCGGCCCTCGCTCTATCTGTGATTTAGATGTGCGGATAGTGGCGCCGGCGCAACCATCAGTACGCCACCATGTCTGCGGCCGTCCCGCCTGCACATAGAGCCATAATTTTGGCTTATGTGCCTTAGAACAAATCTGTTCATTTTCCTATTCCGGCCCGGTGTTATCGTGCCGGCAACAAAAAGTCAGTCCAAAAGGACGGCGATGTCAGGGGAGTTCAAGAGAATGCAGGGTTGGGCCGTCGTCGAGATTGGTGCGCCGCTCAAAGAGATCAGTGCGCCCACGCCTGAACCGCAGGGCAGCGAAATCCTGGTCGAGGTGACGCATTGCGGCGTGTGCCATTCGGACCTCTATTTCCAGGATGGCTACTACAATCTGGGTGGTGGCAAGCGTCTATCACTGGAAGATCGCGGCGTGAAGTTGCCGCTGGTTCTGGGGCATGAGACCGTCGGCCGCGTCGCCAAGCTGGGGCCGGATGCCAAGGGTGTCGCCGTCGGCGACCAGCGTATCGTCTATCCTTGGATCGGTTGCGGTGCCTGCAAGCGTTGCAGCAGTGGCAATGGCCATATCTGCCTGACACCCCGCACGATCGGCGTCTTTCGTGCCGGCGGCTACGGAACTCATGTGATGGTGCCGAGCAGCGAATTCCTGGTCGATCTCGGCGGCGTGGACCCGGCCGTGGCCGCGACCTACGCCTGTTCCGGCGTCACCGCCTATTCCGCCATCGCCAAGGTTATGCCGCTGGAGGCCGACGAACCGATCGTCCTCATCGGCGGCGGCGGGCTCGGCATTGCCGCCATCAAGATTCTGAAGGCGTTGAAGCATAAGGCCATCATCGTGGTCGATCAGGACAAGGCCAAGCAGCAGATTGCCTTGCAGGCCGGGGCCAGCGCTGCCGTCGGCGGCAAGGGTACGGATATCACGGCCGATGTCATCAAGGCAGCCGGCGGTTCAGTCATGGGCGTCATCGATTTCGTCAACAGCACGGATACCGCGCGGGTCGGCGTCGACGTCCTCAACAAGGGCGGAACGCTGGTTCTGGTCGGCCTCTATGGCGGTGATATCACCTTGTCCTTGCCGATGCTGCCGTTGAAGGCTCAATCGATCCGCGGCAGTTACGTCGGTAGCCTGCAGGAATTGCGTGAACTGGTCGAACTGGCCAAGACCGGCGGACTAGAACCGCTGCCGGTCGAACGGGTCGATCGGGCGCTTGCCAATGACGCCATTGATCGTGTTCGCCGGGGAGATGTCAAAGGGCGCCTTGTGCTTGCATCGGCACCCTTCTGAGCGCCTGACGGCCAAGTGAAAGCGATCGTAATGAACCTCCGCGGCAGCCTCAGGAAATTCAACCAGGAACGGATCGTCTTCAGTCTGGCGATCATCCTTTTCGTGACCTTTTCCCTCAGTCTCGATCGATTTCTGACGCCGGAGAACATCGTCTCGCTGCTGCGCAGCGTCGCCGTGCTGGGTGTGCTTGGGCTGGCCATGGTTATCGTCGTGCTGGGGCGCGGCATCGACCTTTCCTTGGTGGCAAACATGGCGATCTCGGTCGCCTGGACGTTCCAGCTGATCAATACCGGCATGGCGCTTGGCCCCGCCATGGCCATCGGTCTTGCCTTTGCCGTCGGCATGGGGTTGGCGAGCGGCATTCTGGTGGCTTATGCCGAGATTCCGGCGCTCTTCGCCACCCTGGCGATGGCGACTTTCATCTATGGCTTCGGCCGTGCCCATCTCATCACCGGCACCGACGTCGTCTACATGCCGCGCGATATCGGCTGGATCGCTGCCGTTGGGCAGGGCGGGCTGTTCAGCATCCCCATGCCGATCATCGTTGCTGCAGCCACGGCGCTCATTGCCTTCGGATTCCTGCGCTATACGAAGCACGGCCGCTTCATCTATGCGATGGGCGACAATTTCGCGGCAGCCCGGATCGGCGGCATCGCGGTCCGACCCATGCTCGTCTTCCAATATGTGCTGGCCGGCGGCATCGCCTATCTTGCCGGCATCATCACCGCGACTTCGGTCGAGGCGATGAACACGCGCATCGTCAATTCCAACATGATCTATGACGTCATCCTGGTGGTCGTGCTGGGCGGCGTCGGCCTCAGCGGCGGCAAGGGCGGGGTTCGCAACGTCATCGTCGGCACGCTGCTCATCGGCACGCTGCTCAATGGCATGACGATCATGGACATTCAATACACCGTTCAAAACGTCATCAAGAGTCTCATCCTGCTGCTCGCCATCATAACCGACAGTGTCGTCAATCCGCGTGACGAGCAGACAGGACAACAAGGGGATATCTAGCCCCAAATCTCGATCGCGGCATAAGCCGGCGATCAACAACTGGGAGGTTGCAATGGGTAGCTTCAAGTTCGCGCGCTTTGTCACCACGGCCTTGTTCGCGTCATTCCTCGGTTCCGCCGCCGCCATGGCGGACGATATGAATGATCCGTTCCGCCAGCCGGCGCTGGATGCGCTGAAGGGCAAGACGATCGCCTATCTGCCGATCTCGGCCGGTTTCGATCTTGCGCAGGCCTGGGGCGGCGTCACCAAGCTCGGCGCCGACCGGCACGGCATGAACTTCTCGGTGCAGGATCCCAACTGGAACACGGATGCGATGGCGCAGGCATTCACCTCGCTGATCGCCGATCATCCCGACGTCATCGTCACCCAGAATCCCGATCTGCAATCGCTGGCGCGCCTCCTGAAACAGGCCAATGCCGAAGGCATCTACGTCATTCAGGTGAACATGCAGGGTGCGGTGCAGACCGACGCCTTTGTCGGTCCCGACTTTATTGCCATGGGCGAGCAGGAAGCGAATCTGATGATCAAGGCCTGCGGCAAGGACAGCGGCAAGTCGGGCAAGATTTCCATCGTGCAGGGCGTCCTCACCGGCGGCGTCAGCTATTACCAGGTGCAGGGCATCATGAATGTGCTCAAGGATCATCCGGAGATTGAAGTCGTCTCCAGCCAGGCAGCTGATTGGGATGCCAGCAAGGCGCGCGCCATCACCGAAACCGTACTGCAGCAGCATCCGGATCTCTGCGGCGTCATCGACGTCTGGGACGGACAGGGCATCGGCACGGGCGCCGCGATCAAGCAGGCCGGCAAGCAAGGCCAGGTCTATTTCCTGACCTCGGGCGGCGGTGCGCAGAGCATGTGCGACGGCCTGGCGGATGGCACCTATTCCGCGGCGATCAACTACAATGCCGAAGGCATGGGTCGCGACATCTTCACGGCGATCAGCACCCTGCTGCAGGCCAAGCAGGAGCCGGGCGCCTTCAAGGCCCAGATCTATTCGCCGACGCGTCTGATGACCAAGGATGACGTGAAGCCCGGCACCTGCTGGGATCCCGAACAGTATGCCAAGCTCCTGCGCTAACTGTCCTGCGGGCGGCCGTCTCTGGCGGCCGCCCCTCTTTTCTATCCCGCCTTGGTACCGTTAGAAGAATAAGGGAAAGTCCGCTTTGGCCGCTTCCAGCAGTCTGGTGAAATGGCGCTATCGCCTGATCCCGGACCATATCATCGGTGAAATTCTGTCGAAGAAATGGATCGATAACGCGATTCCATTCATGGTTCTCCTGCTGGTGATCGCCGTCTTCGGCAGTCTCATTCCCAATTTCTTCACGGCCGGCAATCTCGCGATCAATGCGCGCCAGCTCGGCGAATTCGCCCTGGTCTGCCTCGCCATGATGACGGTCCTGATCGGCGGCGGTATCGACCTCAGCGTCGGTTCGAATTTCGCGCTGGGAAATTTCGTGGCTCTGGCCTTGCTCAATCTGGCTGGCTGGCCGATCGGATTTGTCATCCCCGTCGTCATCCTCATCTGCGGCACGGTCGGGCTGGTCAACGGCATCCTGGTCGGCTATCTGCGCCTGCGTGCGTTTCTGACGACTCTGGTGACGCTCATCATCGTCCGCGCCATCGTCGACATGCTGCTGCTGCGCTATGCCCAGGACATGTCCGTGGCCTTCGTCCAGTCCGATACCTGGGATTACATGGGGATGGGCAGCATCCTTGGCTTCCCATTCAGCTTCATCGTCCTCGTCGTCCTGACCCTCATCGGCCATATCCTGCTCACGCGCAGCCGGCCCGGCTGGCGCGCCATGGCCATCGGCGGGTCGCGGCGCTCGGCGCACAATATCGGTATCTCGGTGCGTCGCACCGTCTGCGCCACTTATGTGATATCCGGCATGCTGTGCGGCCTCGGTGGCCTCCTCTATGCAGCACGCCTGGGCGGCGCGGGCACAGATACCGGCATGGGTCTTGAAATCGCGGCACTCACGGCCGTGGTTCTGGGCGGTAACAGCCTGGGCGGCGGTCGTGGGTCGATTGCCAAGGCGATGATCGGCGCCGTTACGGTCCTGCTGATGACCAATGGCGTGATCAGGCTCGGCCTCAACAGCGGCTCAGGCCCGATGGTCCTGGGGCTGACGCTGATCTTCGCCGTCTTTGTTGATGTGAGGTGGCTGAAGAATCGCGACAAGATCCTGTCCAAGGTCTATGTCTCGCCGGCCTATATCGAATTGCCCAAGCCGGCCTCCACCGTGCCCGGGTCGGGATCGCCCTTTGCAGTCAATGACCGGCTGCGTCAGGTCGAAATCATCGGCTTGGGCCAGGTCGAGGCGCCGGAGGATGTGATCCTCGACGCCGATGACAATCTCTATTGCGGCACCCGGCATGGTGACATAGTCCGCTTCTTTGCGCCGACCTATGAGAAGCATGAAATCTATGCGCATATCGGCGGCCAGCCACTCGGCATGTCGATCGATCGCGATCAGAATCTGCTCGTTTGTGTGGGCGGAATGGGTCTCTACAAGGTGGCGCGTGACCGGACGGTCAGCAAGGTCACGGACGAGACGAACCGCTCGCTCCTTTCCATCATCGACGATTCACGGCTGCGGCTCGCTGACGATCTCGACATCGCGCCGGACGGCCGCATCTTCTTCAGTGAAGCGACTATCCGCTATGAAATGCATAGCTGGCCGGTCGATGCCCTGGAAAGCCGCGGCAATGGTCGCATCATCTGCTATGACCCGCGCAACGGCCAGACGAAGACGGTCCTCCGTGGCCTGATCTTCCCCAACGGCATTTGCCTGTCCTACGATAAGCAGTCGATCCTGTTTGCGGAGAGCTGGGCCTGCCGCGTCAGCCGCTACTGGTTTGACGGGCCGAAAGCGGGCAAGGTCGAAGTAGTGCTCGACAATCTGCCGGGCTATCCGGACAACATCAACCGTGGCTCCGACGGGACCTACTGGCTGGCCTTGCTCGGCATGCGCTCGCCGGCCCTGGACGTTGCCCTGCGCATGCCGGATTTCCGCCGTCGCATGGCACGCCGAATCGCGCCGGATGAATGGCTCTATCCCAACCTCAATACCGGCTGTGTTGTCCGTTTCAACGACAAGGGCGAGGTGCTTGAATCGCTCTGGGATATTGGCGGCGCCAATCATCCGATGATCACCTCAATGCGCGAGCATCGCGGCTGGCTCTATCTGGGTGGTATCGCCAACAATCGCATTGGTCGCTATCGCCTGCCCGATGCCGATCCGAACTGGACCGGCCCGCAGACCTATTGGGGGCAGCCATGATCGTCCAAGCTCTCAACGCTTGTCTTGATCGCTTCCTCGGGCGCGGCGATGCCTCGGTGACCGTGCCGCCGATGGACGGCGCGCTGAAACCGAACAATCTGCTCGACGAAGCGCAATCCGTCGCCATGTTGACCGAGCCGGACAATCTGTTGTTCCACGATGGCGCACTTGTCTGCTCCAGCGGCGCCGAATTGCTCAAGATCGATCCGGCCGCCGGTCGAACCGAGGTCCTGCAACGTTTCGATGGACCGGTCACGGCTATGGCCACGGGCGGCGCCGAACATTTGGCGGTAGCGACCGCCAGCGGTGAGATCCGGTTCTTCGGCGGCGCGGTGGGGCGCGTGCTCGGCAAGGCCGGCGAACAGCCACGGGCCTCTGTCACAGCCCTGGCGTTCCTCGATCCCTTGACCCTGCTGGTCTGTATCGGCTCTGCCGAAAATCCGATCGCCGCGTGGCAGCGTGACCTGCTGATGGGCGGGCGGTCTGGCTCGCTCTGGCGCTTTGATCTTGCGACCGGCCATGCCAAGAAGGTTGCCGGCAATCTGGCCTATCCAAATGGGATCTTTATCGAGTCCGGCGGACGACATGTTGTGATCAGCGAAAGCTGGGGGAAGCGCCTCCTCCGCATCGATATCGCCAACGGCCGCTCCGAGGTCGTGCTTGACGATCTTCCGGGCTATCCCTCCCGTATCTCTTCCTCCAGTCGTGGCGGTGCCTGGCTTACCGTCTTTGCGCCGCGCAGCCAGCTGATCGAATTCGTTCTGCGGGAACGAAAATATCGCAATGCCATGATGGCGGAAGTGCCGTCGGAGCTGTGGATCGCCCCGGCCTTGCGCAGTGGCATCTCTTTCCAGGAACCGATGCAGGGCGGCGCGCTTAAGCAGATGGGCATCCTCAAGCCATGGGCGCCGACGCGCTCCTACGGACTGGTCGTCGAACTCGATAGGCAATTTGAAGCGCTCCGCAGCCTCCATAGCCGCGCCGCGGGCCGACGGCACGGAATCACCAGCGCGGTTGAAATGGGTGGCGCCCTATGGCTGTCGAGCAAAGGCGGTGACGAAGTATTGAAATGCGATGTCGCGACGGTGCAGCCATGAACATGCAGCCATTGCTTGAGATGAAGGCTGTCTCCAAGGAATACCATGGTGTTCCAGCCCTGCGGGACGTGAGCTTTTCACTGATGCCGGGCGAGGTGCACGCGCTTCTTGGTGAGAACGGCGCGGGGAAATCGACCCTCACCAAGATGATCGCCGGCGTCACCGAGATCACCAGAGGCGAGATGATGTTCGGCGGCCGGGCTGTTTCCTTCGCCAACCCTGCCGAAGCACTCCGCCACGGCATTGCCATGGTGTTCCAGGAAACGAGCCTCATTCCCTCATTGACCGTAGCGCAGAATATCTATCTGGGGAATGAGAAGTTTCTCAACAGATTGCGCGGCATTTACATCGCGGCGCAGCAATTTCTGCAATCGCTGAACTTCGCCGTCGATCCGACCATGAACGTCTCAGCGCTGGGTGCGGCGCAGAAGCAGATGGTCGAAATCGCCCGTGCCGTTCATCACAAGGCCAAGGTCATCATCTTCGATGAACCGACGGCAACATTGACGCCGGAGGAGAAACACCATTTCTTCGCGCTGGTCGACCGCCTGAAGAAGAGCGGCGTCTCGATCATCTTCATTTCCCATGCGCTGGAAGAGGCGTTGGCGATCTCTGACCGCATCACCATTCTGCGCGACGGGCAGCATATCATTACCGATGATGCCAAGAAATTCGACCGCGACATGATCATTCGCGCCATGGTCGGACGCACTTTGTCCGACGAACTCTATGGTGGCGGCGCAGGCAAGCGGCAGGCGCGTCCCTATGGCCGCAAGGTGTTGAGCATCCAGAACCTGTCGATGGGGCGGATGGTGCGCAACACCTCCTTCTCCATCTATAGCGGGCAGATCACCGGCATCTTCGGTCTTATCGGTTCGGGCCGTACGGAAACGGCCAAGATCATCGCCGGTGTCGTCAAGCGCGACCTGTTTCATGGCGGAGAGGTGCGGCTGGACGGCAAGGCCGTGCGTTTCCGTGTGCCGCGCCCGGCGGTCAAAAGTGGCATCGTCTATGTGACTGAAGATCGCAAAATCGAAGGTTTCTTCGAAACCATGTCGATTGCTGAGAACATCTATACGAGCCTGCTGTCCGCAGACCTCAACAAAAGCATGATCGTCAGCCGCTCAGAAATGCTCAATCTTGCCAAGGAATGGACAACGACCCTGAAAGTGCGGGCGATCGACAGTTCGGCCCGGGTCATCGAACTCTCCGGCGGAAATCAGCAGAAAGTGGTGATTGCCCGCTCGCTGGTGCAAAAGCCGCGCGTCGTCATCTTTGATGAACCGACGCGCGGTGTCGATGTGGGTGCGATTGCCGAACTTCACCAGATCATCAAGGATCTCGCGGAATCGGGCATCGCCGTCGTCGTGATTTCGTCTTATCTGCCGGAAATCCTCAATCTGGCGGACCGCATCCTCGTGTCGCGCCAGGGCCGCATCGTGGAGGAATTCGCCGTTGAGGAAGCGACTGAAGAAAACATCATGTATGCCGCGGTGCACTGATGAAGGGGGAGCGGCACATCCGGCCGCTCCCGCGCCATGGCTCAGCCGTGCCGATTGACGATCGTCTTGGTCGCTGCGAATTCGTGCAGCGCCAGGAAGCCCTTCTCGCGACCATGACCGCTCTTGCCGGTACCGCCGAAGGGAAGCTCGACACCACCACCGGCACCATAGCCGTTGATATAGACCTGGCCGGCGCGGATTTTCCTGGCCATGCGCTGCTGGCGGCCACCATCGCGAGTCCAAACGCCGGCGAGGAGGCCATAATCGGTGCCGTTGGCAAGAGCCACCGCATCAGCCTCATCCTTGAACGGCAGGGCGGCGAGGACCGGACCGAATACTTCATCGCAGGCCAGACGATTGGCCCTCGGCACCGGGCCGAACAAGGTCGGTTTGATGTAGAAACCACCCTTGGGCGCGTCAGCGGCGATGCTGCCCTCAGCGATCACGGCGATGCCGTCCTGGCGGGCGAGGTCGATGAAGCGCTGGACGCGCTGCTGCTGCCTGGCATTGATGACGGGTCCGCAGTCGAGATCCATTTCCGGCGTGCCGGCGCGCAATTGTGCGAACCTCTCGGCGAGTGCGCTTATGAAGCGGTCGTAGATGCTCTCTTGCACCAGTACTCGGCTGCCGGCCGAACAGGTCTGGCCGGTATTCTGCACGATGGCCTTGCAGACGACTGGGATCGCAGCGTCGAAATCGGCATCTTCGAAGACGATCTGGGGCGATTTGCCACCCAGTTCCAAAGTGCAGGGCACATAGTTGTTGGCGGCCGCCTGCTGTACCAGCCGGCCGATTTCGGGCGACCCGGTGAAGGAGAGGAAGCCGATGCCGGGATGACCGGCAAGTGCCGCGCCTGCCTCGCTGCCGCGTCCGGTCACGATATTGATGCTGCCATCCGGAAACCCGATCTCGGTCGCCAATTCCGCAATACGCAGTGCCGAAAGGCACCCGTCTTCGGCCGGTTTCAGCACAACCGCGTTGCCCATCGCGAGCGACGGTGCCAGCGAGCGCCCGAACATCTGCGCCGGATAGTTCCAGGGCAGGATATGCCCGGTGACGCCAAAGGGCTCATGAACCACCGTCACCGTATAGCCGGCCATGAACGGAATGACCTCGCCATGCACCTTGTCGGCGGCAGTGCCGTAGAACTCGAAATAGCGAGCCGTCGTCTCGATATCAACGCGCGCCGTCGTCATCGGTTTGCCGGTATCTGTCGCCTCGGTCCGGGCGAGTTCATCGAGATGGTCAAGAATGCGCACGCCCAGGCGCGTGAGAAGACGACCGCGTTCGGTTGCGGTCAGGCGGCCCCAGGGGCCGTCGAACGCGCCCCGTGCGGCAGCGACGGCACGGTCGACATCGGTGGCTTTGCCGCAGCTGATGGTTTCGATGATCTCTCCGGTCGCAGGTGCCAGGACCGGCATGCTGTCGCCATCGGCGCTGGCAAGGCTGGTGCCGTTGATGAAGTGTTGTTTCATGGATGTTTCCTCGATGATCGAAGCAGTTGCCGCGGCGCATCCACGCTGCCGGACCTGTCTCGATGCTTGTTGGTCGTAACAGACGAGCGACAGAATGGACCGCATCCGCGCGTGGCGACAATGAACAAATTGCTATGCCTGCTAGAGCAGGGCGCTATGGCGCTGGGTGCAGCTCAGAACCTATCGAGTTAACGTTTCCATATATGTTTTATCGCGAAATCCTATTTGACTTCATGGGCGGATCAGCGAGTTTCAGGAGCGAAAATGGTAGCCGGATCTCTTATGACTCACGCTCTGAAAGACGTACTTGTTGTTGCGCTGGAACAGGCGGTGGCAGCCCCGATTGCGACCTCGCGCCTGGCGGATGCCGGTGCGCGGGTAATCAAGCTGGAACGGCCCGAAGGTGATTTCGCGCGCGGCTATGACGATTATGCGTTGGGCCAGTCTTCGTATTTTGTCTGGATGAACCGTGGCAAGGAATCCTGCCGCGTCGACCTCACCAAGGCCGAGGATCTGGCTCTGGTCGAGGCGATGATCGCCAAGGCGGATATCTTCATTCAGAACTTGGCGCCCGGTGCCACCGACCGGTTAGGCCTTGGCAGCAAGGATCTGCGTACACGCTTTCCGCGCCTGATCGTCTGCGACGTCAGTGGCTACGCGCCGGGCACGCCGAGCTATTTCAGAAAGGCCTATGATCTGCTGGTGCAGGCTGAAGTGGGCCTCGCTTATGTTACCGGCACGGATCTTTCCGGCCCCAGCCGTGTCGGCATTTCGATCTGCGATATCACCACGGGACAGGCTGCCTATGCCGCGATCCTCGAAGCGCTGATCAAGCGTGGCCATACCGGTCAGGGATCGCATTTGCAGGTGTCGCTGTTCGACACGATCGCCGACTATATGAATGTGCCTTATCTCACCCGACGCTATGGCGGACGCGAACCGTCGCGTCTTGGTCTGGCGCATCCATCGATCGCACCATATGGCAGCTTCCATCTGCAGAACGGTAACATCCTGCTGTCGATTCAGAGCGAGCGGGAGTGGAAGACGTTTTGCCTTGAGGTGCTGGGGGATGAAGCGCTCTACCGGGACGATCGCTTTGACAGCAACGTCAAGCGCGTGTGCAACCGGACGGAGCTTGATAGCCGCATCCAGGAGACCCTGTCGCAGCAATCGGCCGAGCATGTGACGAAGAAGTTGGCGGAAGCGAAGATCGCCTTCGGCATGGTCTCGACTATGGGCGATCTGCTGAAGCATGAAAGCGCCACCTTCCTGTCTATTGCGACACCGGCCGGCGAGGTCGAAGTGCTGGCGCCACCTGTGATCGTGGACGGTGGCAGGCCGGTGTTGGGCCGTGTGCCGGAACTGGGCGAGCACGATTTGCCCTTGCGGCGCGAGTTTACCCCGGCTGCTGTGGCGAACGTATCATGAGCGACGCAATGACCCTGACGGAAGGCCTTGTCGACTTGATCAGGAGCAAGCCGATCAAGCCTCGCGATCTCGACCAGGCGGCCTTGTTCGTCCTCGATACACTGGCCTGCGCTATCGGCGCGCGCAATTCGGTGCCGGCCAAAATCCTCGCCAAGGTCTCGCCACTTCGGCTCGATGATGTCGACAAGATGTCATTCTATCTGGGCGGCGTGTCGCATATCCTGGAGATGGACGACCTCCATCGCGCGTCGGTGACGCATCCGGGCAGCGTCGTCATACCGGCGGCCTGGGCCTATGCGCATCTCTCGGACATGAACGGGCGGGCATTTCTGCAAGCAATCCTTGCGGGCTATGAAGCCTGTTGCCGAATCGGCATGGCGGTCGGGAAGGAGCATTACCGCGTCTGGCACAATACGGCGACCTGTGGCCCCTTCGGGTCGGCGATGGCCGTGGCGCAACTGGCCGACCTCAACCGCGAGCAGACCGTCTGGGCGCTCGGCAATGCCGGAACCCAATCCGCCGGTTTGTGGGAATTCCTCGCCGCCGGTGCGATGAGCAAGCATCTCCATACCGCGCGCGGCGCCCAAGCCGGATTGATGGCCGCGCGGCTGGCGAAAGAGGGGTTTACCGGACCGGCCCGCATTCTTGAAGGTGAGAAGGGGTTCTTCAAGGGTCTGTGCTCCGATCCGGATCCGGATGCAGTGCTGCGTGATCCGGCGGCGGATTGGCAATTGGTGCAGACTTCGATCAAGCCCTGGCCCTGCTGTCGGCATACGCACCCCACGATCGACGCCGCCATTGCTCTCCACCACGAAATCGGCGGGCGAGAACTGGCACGGATTGAGGTTGGGACCTATCAGGCGGCCATTGATGTCTGCGATCGCCCGGAGCCGACCGAACCTTACGGCGCCCGATTTTCCCTTCAGCATTGCGTGGCGATTGCCCTGGCGACCGGCAAGGTCGATCCGTCATCTTTCGAACCTGCCGGCCGTGACTCGGTCAAGGATCTGCGCAATCGCGTGACGTTGCATGCCGATGCGCAGGTCGATGCTGCCTATCCGGATTCCTGGGGCACCATTGTCAGCGTCGAAACGACGGATGGCCAGCGCCTGCGGACGGCGCGTCGCGAATGCAAAGGTGATCCGGGCAATCCGGTCACGCCAGCTGATCTCAAGGAGAAGGCGTTGGGCCTGATGGAGACGGCCGACATTTCCACGGCGCAGGCCGAGGCCTTCATCGGAGCGGTGTTCGGATTGGTCGACGATCGCCCTGTCCGGCAACTGAGGTTGGAGGAATTGATCGTTTAGACCGCCGCTTTCTCGTTAACGGCCGCACATTCAAAGGGTCTCTCTCTTGGTACAGAACGAAGTAAATCACAGTGACATTCGCGCTTCGGTCCGCAAGCTGTGCGAACAGTTCCCGGGCGAATACTGGCGCCGTTTGGATCGCGACGCGGCCTATCCGAAGGAATTCATCGGCGCCCTGACGGAATCTGGCTTTCTGGCAGCGCTCATTCCGGAGGAGTTCGGCGGTGCTGGCCTGCCACTATCCGCAGCGGCAGCAATTCTGGAAGAAATCCAGCACGCTGGCTGCAATGGCGCCACATGTCACGCGCAGATGTACATCATGGGAACCGTCCTGCGGCACGGGTCGGACGCGCAGAAGGCGGCCTATCTGCCGCCCATCGCAGCGGGTGAATTGCGATTGCAGGCCTTTGGCGTGACGGAGCCGACCAGCGGATCGGACACCACCTCCCTGCGCACGACCGCCGTCCGCGACGGTGACCACTATGTCATCAACGGCCAGAAGATCTGGACCAGCCGCGCCGAGTATTCCGATCTGATGCTGCTGCTGGCGCGGACGACGCCAAAGGACAAGGTGGAAAAGCGCACGGAAGGGCTCTCGGTCTTCATCCTCGATATGCGCACGGCGCGGCAGCAGGGCCTGACGATCCGCCCGATCCGCACGATGATGAATCATTCGACCACCGAAGTCTTCTTCGACAATGTCCGCGTGCCCGCCGCCAATCTGGTGGGTGAGGAAGGGAAAGGATTCCGCTACATTCTTTCCGGTATGAACGCCGAGCGCCTGCTGATTGCAGCCGAATGCGTCGGCGACGCCAAGTGGTTCCTCGACAAGGCGACCGCCTATGCGCGGGAGCGCACTCTCTTTGGCCGGCCGATCGGTCAGAACCAGGGCATTCAATTCCCGCTGGCGCGTGCCTACGCCAATATGCGGGCGGCCGAATTGATGGTTCATGAGGGCATCCGCCTCTATGAAACCGGTGCCAATTGCGGCGCCGAAGCCAATATGGCCAAGATGTTGGCGGCAGATGCCTCGTTTGAGGCAGCCAACGCTTGCATCCAGACTTTCGGCGGCTTCGGCTTTGCCGAGGAGTACGATGTCGAGCGCAAGTTCCGCGAAACCCGGCTCTATCAGGTGGCGCCGATTTCAACGAATCTCATCCTCTCTTATCTCTCGGAACATGTGCTGCAATTGCCGCGGTCGTTCTGAGAAGTATGGGGGCGTACCGACATGTCATTGGACAGCATTGATTTCACGCCCTGGATCGGCAGATCCGTCGAGGAAACGGACATCATCACCCCGCGCCTCTTGGACGAGTACCGGGTGACATTCGATCCTCATCTCGCCAAGCTGCCGGGCCAGGAAGTGCCGCTTGGCTTTCACTGGTGCCTGTCGCCGTTCCTGGCACCTGCCGGTGATTTAGGTCCTGATGGCCATCCGGCCAAAGGCGGCTTCCTGCCGCCTGTGCCGCTGCCGCGTCGCATGTGGGCCGGCGGTCATGTCGATTTCCTGGCGCCATTGCGCAGCGGTGACCATGTCCGCCGCCGCTCGACCATTGCCAGCATCGATTTCAAGCAAGGCCGCAGCGGTGCGCTGTGCTTTGTCGGTGTACAGCACGAATATTTCACCGATCGCGGCCTTGCCATCTCGGAGCAGCACAATATCGTCTACCGCGAGGCCCCGTCGCCGGCCGCCAAGTCACTTGAACCATCGCTTCCCATGGCAAAGGCAGAACCGGTCCGTGGCGAAAGCCATGAATCCTGGCTGATCGAGCCGACGACAACTCTGCTGTTCCGCTATTCCGCCATCACCTTCAACGGGCACCGCATTCATTATGATCAACCCTATGCGACCACCGTTGAGGGCTATGCGGGGCTGGTCGTCCATGGGCCCATGCAGGCGACCCTGATGCTCAATCTCGCGGCATCGCAGCGACCGGCTCCGCCGCGCCATTTCAGCTATCGCGGCCTGGCGCCGCTGGTGGCTGGCAGGGCGTTCGACGTGAGGGCCGTATTTGATGGGGAGAAGGCGGATTGCCTGACGCAGGTGCCGGGTGGTCCGATCAATATGCAGGGAGAGGTCAAATGGTAGCCAACTTCCACCCCCCGATCGTCCCCCTGTTCGTGCCGGGCGACCGGCCGGAACGCTTTGCCAAGGCCGCGCAAAGTGGTGCCGATGCGGTGATCCTCGATCTGGAAGATGCGGTATCGCCGGATCACAAAGCCTTGGCACGGGCCAACCTCAGCAGGCATGACATTCGTGGCCTGCCGGTGATCGTCCGCATCAATGCCTGCGATTCCCCGTGTTTCGATGAGGATTTGGCAGCTCTAGGCGGCGTGCCCTTCTCGGCGATCATGTTGCCAAAGACGAATGGAGCGGTCGATGTGAGAGCCGTCCATGAAGGGCTCGGCCGCATCGTGCCAATCATTCCATTGATCGAAACAGCAGCAGGCCTGGCGAGTTTGCCGGAAATCATGGGCGCTTCGGGCGTGGCGATCGTCGCCTTCGGCGCCCTGGACTACGCTGTGGATCTTGGCTGCAATCCAAGCTGGGATTCACTGCTGATGGCGCGCAGCGAAATCGTCTTCAGGTCGCGACTTGCCGGCCTCGCTGCGCCCATCGACGGCGTCACCACTGTGCTGGATGATCCAGATGTCGTGCAGGCAGATGCCGAACGGGCCATCTCGCTTGGATTTGGTGGCAAGCTGATGATTCATCCACGTCAGATCGCGCCGGCCTTGAAGGCCTTCCTGCCCGATCAACAGGCCCTGGCGTGGGCGCGCCAAGTCATTGAATTGGCGGGCGAGGGCGGTGCCGTGCAGATGAATGGCATGATGATCGATCGGCCGGTACTGGAACGGGCCCGCCGCATCGTTTCTCTCTCATACAATTTCGGCGATCGCAGCTGAGCAGTTGGGCCGAAGCTCCAGCTATCCTCGCGTCAAGGTCGCGGATGCATTCCGGCGCACGGCCGGGCCGCATTCGTACCAATTCTTGCTGGCATTGGCGATCTTGACGACCGACAGCATCACCGGCACTTCAATCAACACGCCGACGACGGTCGCCAGCGCGGCACCTGAATGGAAGCCGAACAGGCTGATGGCAGTTGCCACGGCAAGCTCGAAGAAATTGCTGGCTCCGATCAACGCCGAAGGTGCGGCCACACAATGCGCCTCGCCGCTCCATCGGTTGAGGAGATAGGCAAGGCCGGCGTTGAAATAGACCTGGATGAGAATGGGGATTGCCAGCAAGGCGATGATTGCCGGCTGTGCAATGATCTGCTCACCCTGAAAACCGAACAGCAGGACAAGTGTCGTCAGGAGCGCCAGCAGCGAGATCGGCTGCAACACCGCCAACATGCGTTGCAGAGCCGGATCGCCGCCAGTGCCGAGCAGAGCGCGGCGGAGCAACTGGGCGATCGCTACCGGAATGACGATATAAAGGACGACCGAGAGCAGCAAGGTATCCCAGGGCACCGTGATCGCTGACAGGCCGAGGAGCAGCCCGACAATGGGTGCAAAGGCGAGAACCATGATGGTGTCATTGAGCGCCACCTGACTCAGCGTGAAATGCGGCTCGCCTTGGGAGAGATTGCTCCAGACGAAGACCATGGCCGTGCAGGGCGCCGCCGCCAGCAGAATCAGCCCGGCGACATAGCTGTCGATCTGATCGGCGGGAAGATAGGGCCGGAATAGCCAACTGATGAAGAGCCAGCCGAGGGCTGCCATGGAGAATGGCTTGACTGCCCAGTTGATGAACAGGGTGACGCCGATGCCGCGCCAATGTTCGCGTACGCGAGCGAGGGCCGCAAAGTCGATCTTCATCAGCATCGGAATGATCATCAGCCAAATCAGGAGTGCGACCGGCAGGTTGACCTTGGCGATCTCGGCCGACCCGATAGCCTGGAAAGCCGTCGGCAGAAAATGGCCGAGGGCAATTCCGGCGATGATGCATAGACCGACCCAGAGCGTCAGATAGCGTTCAAACAGGTTCACAGGCAGATCTTCCAATTGCCCCGAAGGGTCAGGCTGTTTGGGTGAAATTCCGGCCGATTTCGCTGAGGCGCTTCTGCAGGCTGAGCCTGTCCAGCGATTTCATCGGCAGGCTGGTAAAGATGCCGATCCGATTGGCCAGCAGTCGATAGGTGTCGGCAAAAGCAAGATGCCGCTCGGCCTCGCTGCCTTCTACTGCCGCCGGATCCGGCAACCCCCAATGGGCACTCATCGGCTGACCAGGCCAAACGGGGCAGACCTCATTGGCCGCGTTGTCGCAAACCGTAAAGACGAAGTCCATGATCGGCGCGCCGTCGGCGGCAAATTCATCCCAGCTCTTGGAACGCAATCCGTCGATCGGATGGTTCATCTTCCTGAGGAGGCTAATGGCGAATGGGTGCACCTCACCCTTCGGCTGGCTGCCGGCGCTGAAGGCCCTGAAACGGCCCTGGCCATCGCGGTTGAGAATGCTCTCAGCCAGAATGCTGCGGGCCGAATTGCCCGTGCAAAGAAAGAGTACGTTATAGACGCGCTCGGCCATATGGCACCTCAAAGATCGGATGGTTCAGGAACAGCAGGGCGACAGGGCTGCCGCTAGAAGCTTGTTGCAGTCTCTGGACTTGCCGTTGCAGCAATCCTTGACCAGGAACTCGAGCAGGCTCTTGATGCCGTCCAATTCGGCTGCGTAATAGATGGTGCGGCCGTCACGATCAGACCGCGTCAGACCCGCTCGCGTCAGAATGGCGAGATGCGTGGACATGGTACTGGCCGGTACGCCGAATTTCTCCGCCAAATCGCCGGCCGGCATGCCGTCCGGCAGGCACTGCATGAGCAGGCGAAACACGTCTAGCCGCGTTTCCTGGGCGAGGGCGGACAGGGCGGAAATTGCATTTTTCGTTTCCATAATTCGATAATCATAGAAATGTTGATATTCTGTCAAGGCGATCAATGTGAAGATTCCGTGACTGCCGGAAACGACAGGCGGTTATTTCGAAAATTATTGAAATACGTCTTGACGGACGCGCGTCGGATGGCCACTCTATTTCCATGAAAATCGAAATAGCAGCTCAGCAATTATCGTCCCTCGGCAACCCGATCCGGCTCGAACTTTATCGCGCCTTGGTTCGGGCCGGCGCTGATGGTCTCTCCTGCGGCGATCTCCAGGAAAAACTGGAGATTGCGGCATCGACCCTGTCGCATCATATCCGCCATCTGATGTCGGCCGGGCTCATCTATCAGGAGCGACAAGGGACGACCTTGGTATGTCATGCGCACTATCCGACCATGCAAAACCTAGTCGGCTACCTGGTCGACGAATGCTGCATGGACGCTAAGTGCAAGCCGAAAGGCAAGGCTGCCTGATCGGCTTTTTTTTACCCAGATATTTCGAATAAGTTGGAAATAGAGGAGATGCGAGATGACCACTCTCGAGAAACTTCCGGTCGCGATCATTGGTGCGGGCCCGATTGGCTTGGCCGCCGCGGCGCATCTTGCGGAACGTGGCCTTCCCTTCAAGGTCTACGAGGCCGGCGCGAGCGTCGGCGCCAACATCCGCAATTGGGGCCATGTCCGCGTCTTCACGACTTGGGAGCAGAATGTCGATACGGCATCTCGCCGGCTGCTGGAGCGCCATGGCTGGAACGTGAAGCGACCTGACGCGCTCCCCACGGGAGAAGAGATTGTGCGCGACTATCTGCAGCCCTTAGCTGATTTGCCCGAGCTCAAAGGCCAGATAGAAACGGGCGCCAGAATCGTCGCAATTTCGCGCGCCGGGCTCGATAAGGTGACGAGCAAAGGGCGCGAGACCAAGCCGTTCGAATTGCGTGTCGAGACGACGACCGGCAAACTGCGGGTTGATCTCGCCAGAGCCGTCATCGATGCATCCGGCACTTGGCAGAACCCGAACCCGCTCGGTGCCTCGGGCCTCAAGATCCAGGGTGAGGCGGCCTTTGCGGAGCGCATCGCCTATGGCATGCCGGACGTGCTTGGCGCTGGCAGAGCAGAATATGCCGGCCGGCGCGTGGCCGTGGTCGGTGGTGGCTATTCGGCGATCAATGTGTTGCTCGATCTCGTCCGGCTGGCGGAGGCCGAATCGGCAACGAAGGCGGTCTGGGTCGTGCGCGGCACGAACATGGACCGCATCTATGGCGGCGGCTCGGCCGATGAACTTGAAGCACGAGGCGCCCTTGGGACCAGGCTGAAGCAATTGGTTGACCAGGGGCGAATCGAGCTCATAACGGATTTTTCCGCGACGGCGCTTCGCGAACAAGCAGGTGGCTTGCAGCTGGTCGGAACCACAAGCAGCGGGGAACGGGCATTGGCGCCAGTGGACAGGATCATTGTCGCAACAGGACAGAGGCCAGACCTGGAAATCACGCGCGAACTTCGTCTGGAACTTGATCCATGGCTGGAAGGGGTGAAGGCTTTGGGACCGCTGATCGATCCCAATCTGCATTCCTGCGGATCAGTGCCGCCACATGGGCATAAGGAAACATCGCATCCCGAACCCGGCTTCTACACGATCGGTGTCAAAAGCTATGGCCGGGCCCCAACTTTCCTGTTGCTGACCGGCTATGAACAGGCGCGCTCCGTGGCGGCGGCTCTTGCCGGCGATATGAAAGCGGCGGACGACGTCCATCTTGTGCTGCCCGAGACCGGGATCTGTTCGACCGACAGTGCCGCCGACGCTAGCGGCTGCTGCGGCGGGCCGGCGCCGCTAGAAAGCAATGCCTGCTGTGTTGCCGACGTCGTCGCCAAATCGGCCGGCAAGGCCGGATGCGGTTGCGGTGCGGTTGCTTGAATAGGGACATCACAGACGCGGCGCGCATAAAGACCTCACCACGTCTGGTCGTACCGGTTCTCGGCGTGACCCAGATCATCGCTTGGGGTTCCTCCTATTATCTTCCCGCGGTTCTCGCAGAGCCCATCGCCAACGATACGGGGTGGTCCCTGTCCTGGGTTGTCGGCGGGCTTTCGCTGGGCCTGCTGACGGCTGGTCTGGCGTCGCCTTTCATCGGCCGGAAGATCAGGCAATATGGCGGGCGTCCGATCCTTGCCGTCAGCGCAACCCTGCTGGCTGTTGGCCTGTTCGGCCTGTCTGTTGCCCCAAGCTTGCCGGTGTTCCTCATAGCCTGGCTGATCATCGGCCTTGGCATGGGTGCCGGGCTCTATGATCCGGCCTTTTCTACCTTGGGTCATATTTACGGCCAGGGTGCGCGACCGATGATCGCGAGCCTCACTCTCTTCGGCGGCTTTGCCAGCACCGCCTGCTGGCCCTTTTCGGCCTTTCTGGTCTCGGAACTCGGTTGGCGAGGAGCTTGCGCGACCTATGCGCTCATTCACCTCGGCCTCTGCCTGCCGCTCTATCTTTTCGCCCTGCCGCATGGATCGGCCAGGCGCAACCTCTCAATGCATGCTGCCGATGCAACGGTCGTAGATGTTCCCGCATATCGGCCGACCCGCTCGACTTTCCTTCTGCTGGCGGCGACCATCATGATCGGCTCGACGGTATCGACCGTGATTTCAGTGCATCTGCTCACTATCCTGCAGGCGCGGGATATCACGCTCGCTGCCGCGGTTGCCTTGGGCACCTTGGTCGGTCCGTCGCAGGTCGGGGCTCGCTTCGTCGAGATGCTGATCGGGAAATACCATCACCCGATCTGGACCAAGCTGGCCTCGGTCTCGGCGGTGGCGATCGGTCTTGGACTGCTATGGGGCGGGCTGCCCTTTATCTTCCTGACCCTGATCTTCTACGGTGCCGGCATCGGCCTGGAATCCATTGCGCGCGCAACCTTGCCGCTGGTCCTATTCGGCCCTGACGACTATGCGCCGATCATGGGCAAATTGGCCCGCCCCAGCCTGATGGCCCAGGCCGCGGCGCCTTCGGTCGGTGCCCTGATGATCGAATATTGGGGCGCCCATACGGCACTCGGGATCGTCGTCGGCTTGGCGCTCTTCAATGTCCTGCTGGCGGGCGCTCTATTCGTTCGCACGCGGCGATAGGTCCTTTCACTCAGAGCCGGCCGCCTCTGCCACGATGATCGAGACATTGGCCTGTTCCAGCGCATCGCGCAGGGCAGCAGGCGGCTGCGCGTCGGTGATGAGGGTATCGATTTCCTCCAGCGTGCCGACACGCGCCATGGAAAGGCGGCCGAACTTCGAGGAATCGCACAGCGCCACGATCTGGGCGGCGCGCTCGATATAGACGCGCTTGATCTCGGTATCTTCCAGCGAATAGTCGAACAGGCCCTGGTCGGTCAGGCCTGAAAAGCCGATGAATGCCTGATCAAACCAGTAATGCCGCAACTGAGCGATGGCGATTGAGCCGTGGACCGACAGTTCTTTGGCACGCAACTGGCCGCCTGGCAGGTAGACTGCGGCCGGTCCCTCGGCCAGCAAAGTCGCAGCGCGGACATTGTTGGTGAAGATCTTGATATCGGCACGCGTCGCCAACTGGCGCGCCAGTTCCAAGGTCGTTGTGCCGACATCGATGCCGATCGTGGCGCCCGGGCGTACCAGCGCGGCGGCGGCGACGCCGATCCGGGTCTTGGCGTCGGCATTGCGCCGGCGTCTTGCCTCGAAGGTCGGTTCGTCGCTGTCGAAGCTCTCGGCGGAACTGAGCTTGCCGGCCAGCGCTCCGCCATGGGTCCGCACCAGCAGGCCCTGGCTTTCCAGCCGGGTCAGGTCGCGCCGCACGGTGATCTCCGACACGCCCAGTTCAGCCGCAATCTCACTGACGGTCGCAAATCCCCGGCGTTCGACAAAGTCGCGCAGCAATCCATCGCGGATTGTTATCTGCGCGCGCGCTGGGGCAGCAGTTTTAGCGGTCATTCGAATCGGGCACCAACATGATCATTTTCGATCATAGTAGCGGCGATTGTTGAAAAATCCAGTCTCGGGACTTGCCAAGGCGGACTCGCTTCAGTATTAATGATCGAAATCGATCTATAATGATCGAAAACGAAAGGCGTGATAGGGATGCTGAAGGAGTTGGCGGGCAAGCGTGCCATCGTCACCGGCGGTGCTACGGGTATCGGGCTGGCGATCGCGCGCCAGTTTCATGCTGCCGGCATGCGTGTGGCGATCGCCGATCTTGATGAAACCGGTGCCGTTGCCGCCGCAAGGGGGCTGGGTGACCAGCATATCGGTCTCAAGATCGACGTCCGCGACCGCGCCAGTGTGACCGCCGCCTTCGTAACCGTCATTGAGCGTTTTGGTGGTTACGATGTCCTTGCGGCGAATGCCGGCGTCTCGTCGATGAAACTCGTCACCGACCTCACGGACGAGGATTGGGACTTCAATTTCGACGTCAACGCCAAGGGCATCTTCCTCACGAACCAGGCAGCGGTGCGGCATTTCCTGGCCGAGAAGCGCCAGGGCGTCATCGTCAATACCGCGTCCCTTGCCGGCAAATGGGGTGCGCCATGGCTGGCGCACTATTCGGCCAGCAAGTTCGCGGTGGTCGGCTTCACCCAGGCCCTGGCGCGCGAGATGGCGCCGCATGGCATCCGCGTCAATTGCGTGTGCCCCGGTTTCGTCAAGACCGGCATGCAATCCCGCGAAGTCGAGTGGGAGGCCAAGCTGCGGCAGATGTCGCCCCAGGCGGTGATCGACGACTATATCAACCAGACACCGATGGGCCGCCTGGAGCAGCCGGAAGACGTCGCCAAGACCGTGCTTTTCCTGGCCAGCGATCTCGCCGGCTTCGTCACGGGCGAGGCGCTCAATGTCACCGGCGGCGTCAGGATGGATTGAGGCACATCATGCGACGGGGCTGGCGCCATATCGTTCCGCATATCGTGCTTTCGATCTTCTCGCTGTGCATTCTGCTGCCGCTGATCTGGATTTTGCGCGTCAGCCTCACCGACAAGCTCACCGCCTATAAGATTCCGCCCGAAATCGGTCATCTGGGGCTCGAAAACTATGTCGAAATCTTCTCGAAATATCCGTTTGAGCGCTGGTTTCTGAACAGTCTGATCGTGGCACTGGCTTCGACGGCCATTGCTTTGCCGCTGGCCACGGCCATGGCCTATGCCTTCGCGCGCTTCAATACGGGCGGCGCTTTCCTGCGTCTCGGTGTGTTGGCCAGCCAGATGCTGCCGCCGATCATCCTGGTCCTGCCGCTCTTCACCCTGTTTTTCAGTACCGGCCTGATGCAGACCCATTTGGGTCTCATCTTGTCGCATCTCACCATCAGCTTGCCGTTCCTTGCCTGGATGCTGGTCTCGTTCTTTGAAGGGGATTCGGCGAGTCTTGAAGAAGCGGCGCGCATCGACGGCGCCACGCGCTGGCAGGCCTTCATCAAGATTGCTGTGCCGGTGGCGGCACCCGGCATCCTCGCTGCCGGTCTCCTCGGTTTCATCCTCAGCTGGAATGAGTTCCTCTTCGCGCTTGTCTTGAGCGGTGCCGACAGCCAGACCCTGCCGATCGGTCTTGCCAGCATGGAAACCCATGCCGGCGTCGAGATCGCGCCGCTCGCCGCGGCGACCGTAGTCTCGTTGCTGCCGATCTTCGCGCTGCTGCCGTTCCTGCGCAAATATCTGATCAAAGGCTTGTCATTGGGTGCCCTGAAATGACGAGCCTGCGCGCCTTGTCGTGGGGCCTATAAAAGGGAGGTTGGATCATGCTCAAGAAACTGCTTCTGGGCTCGGTAATGGCCCTGAGCTTTGTCGGATCGGCCGCGGCCGAGACAGTGAACATCCTGATGGAAGGTGTCCCGGACACTGAATACGTCAAGGCGCTGGTGCCCGAATTCACCAAGGAGACCGGCATCGACGTCAATCTTGAAGTGGTCAACTATGCCGAAATGCACACCAAACTGGTGCCGCAGTTGGTGGCGCCCAAGGGCAGCTATTCAGCCATCGTGGTCGATTTCTATTGGGTCGGCGAGTTTGCCAAGGCGGGCTGGATGCAGCCGCTCGACGAGCGCATCAAGGCCGACAACTTCGACACGTCCGTCTATGTGCCGGCGTTGATGGACCTGGTCGGCAAGGTCGACGGCACCACCTATATGCTGCCTTTCTACAATTACGCGATGGGTCTCACCTATCGCACCGATCTTCTGGCCGATGCGAAGAACCAGGCCGGCTTCAAGGCCAAATACAATATGGACCTGCGCGTCCCCCAGACCTGGGACGAGTATCTCAAACAGGTCGAGTTCTTCACCAAGGATGGCTTTTACGGCGTGGTCAACCAGGGCCTGCGCCCTGATCCGATCGCCATGGAATGGTCGAACTATCTCTTTGCCAATGGCGGCGAGTATCACGACGCCAATTGGAAGCCTACGCTCAACACCGAGGCCGGTGTTAAGGCGCTGGAACAATACACCACCGCCATCAACAAATACGGTCCCGTCGGCTCGGCAAGCTTCGGCTTCGACGAGGCTTTCAACGTGATGGCCCAGGGCAAGGCCTATAGCTACATCACCTACAACTTCTTCCGCACATCCTATGACGACCCCAAGAAATCGGCCGTTGTCGGCAAGGTCGAAATCATGCCGGTGCCGGGCGTCTCGCCTGACAAAGGCGGCAGCTTGAACGGTGCCTGGGGCTGGGCCATTCCGAAATCGAGCCCGAATCCGGATGCGGCCTGGACCTTCCTGAAATGGGTCGAGTCGAAGGAGACCGCCAAGAAGCGCGCGCTTGCCGGCGGTTCGCCGACCCGCACGGACGTGTTCGACGATCCGGACGTGTTGGCCAAGTACCCCTATTATCCGGCGCTGAAGAAACTCCTGCTCACCAGCCACAATTTCGCGGTCTTCACCTACACCCCGCAACTGGTGGAAGTGCTTGGCCGCGAACTGAGCCTTGCCGTGGCCGGCGAGAAGAGCCCGCAAGACGCCTTGGCCGCGATCGAGGTCGAGTTCACCGAACTCGCCAAGAAAGACGGCAAGTTGCAGTAACGAGACGAAACGGGGAAGCAGGCATGATGGGCAGGATGGGACAAGCAGCCACCGCAGCCGACCGGCGTGACCGCCGGTTCGGCTACGCCATGGCGAGCCCCAGTCTGATCGTGCTGTTTCTCATCATCCTCTTTCCCGTTCTTTCGGCTCTGTTCACGTCTCTCCACGAATACACGCTGATTGCGCCGAACTTCGATACCTTCACCGGACTGACGAATTTCAAGCTGGCCTTGGCCGATGCCGAATTCCGTCACTCCGCCTGGCTGACCATGCGTTTCGTCATTGGCGTGGTGGTGCTGGAATTCATCATCGGCTTCGCCGTCGCTCTGATGCTCAACAAGGTCGAGCGCTTCAAGCCGGTCTATTACGCCATCCTGCTCTGTCCGTTGTTGATGAACCCAGTGATCGTCGGCCTCATCTGGCGCATGTTCCTGCATCCGAATCTCGGTATCGTGAACTATCTGCTGGGTACGATCGGCATCAGCCCGGTCAATTGGCTGGGCGACACCAAGGTCGCGATCTGGACGGTGATTCTGGTCGATATCTGGCACCAGGTCTCGTTCATGATCGTGCTGCTGTTGGCGGGCCTCTCCTCGCTCCCGAAAGAGCCCTACGAGGCGGCACGAATCGACGGCGCCAATGCCTTCCAGTGCTTCATCCATATCACCCTGCCGATGATGCGGACGGTGATCGTGGTGACGCTGCTCATCCGCCTCATCTTCGCAGTGAAGACCTACGATCTCATCTACATCATGACGCGCGGCGGCCCGGGCACGGCGACTGATTTCGTCAGCTATTTCATCTATCGGACGGCCTTCGTCAGCCTCAACATCGGCGAAGCATCCGCCATGTCGATCATCCTGCTGACGGCCATTCTCGGCCTCACGGCCTACCTCTATCGCTACATGCGTTCGCTGAATTAAGGATACGCTGTCCATGGCCGGCATTGAGCTAAAGAACATCAGCAAGGTCTATGGCGGCTCGGTCGTCGCCGTCGACGATATCAGTCTGGAGATCAAGGACGGCGAGTTCATGATCTTCCTGGGACCGTCGGGTTGCGGAAAATCCACCACCTTGCGCATGATCGGCGGGCTCGAATCCATTTCGAAGGGCGATCTCCTCATCGGTGGAAAGCGGATGAATGATGTCGACCCGGCCGACCGCGACATCGCCATCGTTTTCCAGAACTATGCGCTCTATCCCCACATGACGGTGGCTGGCAATCTCGGCTTCGGCCTGAAGCTGCGCGGCGTCGAAAGGGGCGAGATCGAGCGTCGCATCAAGGCGATTTCCACCATGATGGGCATCGAACCGCTGCTCGAACGCAAGCCGGCGCAGCTCTCCGGCGGCCAGCGCCAGCGCGTCGCTTTGGGGCGGGCCCTGGTGCGCGAACCGCAGGCCTTCCTGCTCGACGAACCGCTCTCCAATCTCGACGCCAAATTGCGCGCCGCCATGCGTACCGAGCTCATCAAGCTGCATCACAAGGTGGGTACGACCATCATCCATGTTACCCATGACCAGATCGAGGCCATGACCATGGGCCAGCGCATCTGCATCATGAAGGATGGCCATATCATCCAGGTGGGCGCTCCCTTGGAGGTCTATCGCAATCCAGCCAATACCTTCGTTGCGGGATTCCTGGCCAGCCCACCCATGAATCTGGTGACGGGCGGCCTGGAAAGCGCAGGGCAGGGTGGGCTCGACGCCATCGTTGGAACGGCCCGTTTTCCAATCCCACAGGCCTTCCGGCAGGGCTATGCTGGCCATGCCGGGAAGGCGGTAACCGTCGGCCTGCGCCCCGAGGATTTCCACCTCGTCCCCATGGGTGAACGGTCGACACCTGTCGCCGTCCAGGCCGTCGCCGTGGAATTGCTGGGTCCCGAAGTGATCCTGGTTGCGGAACTTGGTGGCGCGGGCGGACCGGAGATCATGGCCCGCATGCCGCGCGACTTCCTGGCGCGTCCGGGCGCTGCCCTCACGCTCCATTACGACCTCACCCAAATGCATCTCTTCGACGCGCAGACCGGCAATGTTCTGGCCCGTCCGCAAATTGCCTGACATTTTTTGAAAGCAGAGAGTCCAGCATGATCAAGACAACCTTCGGCAGTCATAAGCCTATCATCGCCATGATTCATTTCGGCCCCCTGCCGGGCTCGCCGCTCTATGACAAGGATGGCGGCATGCAGAAGCTGATCGATCTGGCGGCAGCGGATATTGCCGCCCTGCAGGATGGCGGCGTCGATGCCGTCATGTTTGGCAACGAAGGCGACCGGCCCTATCTTCTCAAGGCCTCGCCGCAATCCTTGGCGGCCATGTCCTTTGCCGTGGGGGAACTGAAGCGGACGATCAGGATCCCCTTCGGCGTCAACTACCTGTGGGACCCGGTCGCCAGCGTCGCCTTGGGCGTTGCCAGCGGCGCCCGCTTCGTGCGCGAGATCTTCACCGGTGTCTATGATTCCGACATGGGGCTGTGGGCGCCGGATGCGGCCAGCGCCGTGCGACTGCGCGCCGATTGCAATCGTGCCGATCTGAAGCTGATGTACAATATCAATGCGGAATTTGCCTCGCCCATCGGCGACCGGTCCATCGCCGCCCGTGCCAAGAGCGCCGTTTTTTCATCCCTTGCCGATATAGTGCTTGTTTCCGGCCCGATGACCGGTGAAGCGGTCGAAACCGGCAATCTGAAGAAGGTAAAGGACGTCCTGCCCGATACCCCCGTCTTTGCCAATACCGGCGTCAATATCGACAATGTGGCGGACATCATGAGCATCGCCGACGGCGCCGTGATCGGCACGCATTTCAAGGTTGATGGCGATACCTGGAAGGCGGTCGACAAGGCGCGCGTCAGTCGCTTCATGGACAAGGTGCGCAAGATCCGCTGAGATACCGGCATGACCTATCTCCTCGGCCTCGACATCGGCACGACGTCGACCATCGGCATCATCATCGATACCGACGGCAACTCACTGGCCGTCGAAAGCCGGCCGGTGACGCTTCATGCCGATCATGCCAATTGGTCCGAGGAAGATCCGGCACAATGGTGGGCGAATGTCGGCGAGATCTGCCGTGCTCTCCTCGCCAAGACCGGCATCGCTGCCGCCGATATCGCCGGAATCGGCGTCACCGGCATGCTGCCGACGGTGATCCTGCTGGATGAGGCCGGCCGGCCCCTGCGCCGCAGCATCCAGCAGAACGATGCCCGCGCCACCAGGCAGCTGGATCAGTTCCGCCAGGGCATGGATGAGGCGAGGTTCCTCGCGCTCTCCGGCACGGGCTACAGCCAGCAATTGGTCGGGCCCAAACTGATGTGGCTGCGCGAGCACGAGCCGCAGCATTTCGCCGGCACCCGTCAGGTCGTCGGGGCGTCCGACTACGTCACCAGCCAGCTTACGGGCACGATCCAGGTCGAGCATAATTGGGCGCTGGAATCAGGCTTTGTGGAAGTGGCAACCGGGCAATATCACCCCGACCTGATCAGCTTGTGCGGGATCGATCCCGCTCTGCTGGCACCGATCCGCAAGAGCCACGAGGTGGTGGGGAAGGTCACGCCATCAGCTGCTTCTCATACCGGTCTGAAGGCCGGAACGCCGGTCGTGGCGGGCTGTGCCGATCACGTCGCCTCGGCCTTCGTCTGCGGCGCTTCCCGCAATGGCGATCTGGTGCTGAAATTCGGCGGGGCCGGCGACATTCTCCTCTCTTCCGACAAACCGGTGGCGGATCGGCGCCTCTTCCTCGACTATCACATTGTTCCCGGGCTCTATTTCCCGAATGGCTGCATGGCATCGAGCGGCAGCTTCCTCAATTGGGTCGTAGCCAATTGGGGTGGCGGTGCCCGCAATGAGGCAAAGGCCGCTGGCCTTTCGACCCATCAATGGCTCGACCGGCAATCGGCCGAAATCGGCGCCGAGAGCAGCATTCTGTTCCTGCCCTATTTCCTGGGCGAAAAGACACCGCTCAACGATCCGCATGCGCGCGGTACATTGGTGGGGCTGGGGCTCAACCATGACATCCGGCATGTCTGGCGCGCCGCTCTTGAAGGTGTCGTCTTTGGTTTCCGCCATCATGTCGAGACCTTCCACGAACTCGGCCTTGCGACACATCGGATTTTTGCCGCCGATGGTGGTGCCGCCAGCGACCTGTGGCTGCAGATCGCGGCAGACAGCTTAGGGATGCCGGTGACGCGCATCGACCGCCACCCAGGGTCGTCGCTGGGTGCTGCCTTCGTCGCTGGGTATGGCGTTGGTCTCATCAAGGAATGGTCGGCGATCGAGCGTTACGTGGCACCCGGCCGCACTTTCATGCCGATGCCTGCCAGCCAATCCGTGCTCAATCGGAAATATCTGCTGTGGCGCGACCTCTATCGCCGCCTGCAGCCCTTCTACCCGGCCTTGGCGGACATCGCCCCGGCCTGATCTCGTGGCAGATCAAGCCGGGCGCAGATGTTTATAGATCGTCGTCCGTGACACGCCGAGGATGCGCGCCGCCTCGGCGATATTGGCGCCGCTCGTTTCATAGGTGTCGCGAATCTGCTGGCAGCGCAGGCTCTTGAGGGCATGGCCGGCGCAATCCGGGCAGACATCCTGCAACGGCGCCAAATCACCCAGGACGTTCGTCTCATCCAGATAATCGGAATCGGCCTGCACGACCGCCCGCTGCAAGGCGGCATTGAGCTCGCGGATGTTGCCTGGCCAAGGCAGCGCCCGCAGGCGTTCAATCGCAGCATCGGTGATCGCAACTTCCGGCGCAATCTTTTGCAGCAATTGATGCACGATGGCCGCGAAATCGGCACGCTGACGCAAGGCCGGCAGCTTCACTTCGATCGCATTGAGCCGATAGAGCAGATCGGCGCGGAACTGCCGCTGCGTCACCATTTCCTGGAGATTGCGGTTGGTGGCCGAGACGATCTGGACATCGACCGTGTGCACATTCTGCCCACCTACGGGCCGCACTTCCATCAGATCGAGGAAGCGCAGCAGCGAGGTTTGCGCCGCCAGCGGGATATCGGCCACTTCGTCGAGGAACAAGGTGCCCTTATGTGCCTGCCGGGCAAGGCCGATGGATCCTTCCGACCGCGCATTGGTGAAGGCGCCGCGCTCATGGCCGAACAGTTCCGCGATAAAGAGGCTTTCGCTGATGGCCCCGCAATTCACTGCGACGAACTCGCCCTTGCGCTCGCTTAAGGAATGAACATGGCGGGCCATCAGTTCCTTGCCCGTGCCGGTCTCGCCGCTGATATGGACCGGCATGCGTCTTTTGACGCTGGTTGCCAGCGTCGTCACCTGCCGACGCAGGCCCGGATCTTCCAGCACGAAGCCGATATCCGCGCTGGAGGGGACCGTTTCGGCCACGGCGCGCTTCTGGGCAAAGGCATGCACGACGCCGTTGCGGTTACCGATCTGGCGGCACACCATGAAGACCGTGCTGCCGGACCGGTCGCGCAAGCGAACGGTGCCGCCACGCAGCAGGCTGTCGAAGGCACTCCCTTGCTTGGCGTCGAACAGATCCTCGAACTTCTTGCCGACATTGGCGCCGAGGCCTGCCAGCAGCGCCTGGCTGGGCCGATTGAGCGAGCGGACGATGCCGTCGCGCGACAGCGCCAGCAGTCCGGCCGACAATGTGTCCAGATACTCGACGCGCGGATGGAAGGCGACGATCAGCAGATTTGATTGCTGTTGATAGATAAGGCTGTTCTCGATCTGCGCCGCCGCCATCCGCACCAGGGCGTGGGTATGCTGCTGCCTGGCATCATTGGCGCAAGAGGCATCCAGCAGGCCCACGATCTCGCCAGTGGAGTCGAGAATAGGCGCCGCCATGCAGCTCAGATGACCGTGATTGGTGAAATAGTGTTCGCGCCCATAGATGGCGATCGGCGCCCGTTCCAGCAGGGTCAGTCCCAGTGCATTGGTGCCGCGATTGCCTTCACACCAGATGCTGCCGGGAATGATCGAACGGCCAGCATCGCTTTCGGCGAATTGATGATCGCTGATCGTGTCCAGGACCACGCCCTCAGCATCGCCGAAGGCGATCATGAAGTTCGACCCGGCGATCTGCGAGTGCAGCAACTGCATTTCGGCGATGGCCATGCGCCGCAGCAGGGCGTTCCGGTCGCGCCGAAGCTGCAGGTCCTCGGCGGTCACGACAACCCCTTCGGGTTCCCGGCGCGGGTCAAGCCCGCTTTCCACGCAGCGTTCCCAACTGCGCGCTACCTGATCGGTAAGGACGCCGTTGGGGAATCGCTTCCCCTGTTCGAGGGCGCTCCGCGCGCGCTCGATGCCGGACATGATCGCCATTGACCCTCCCAGGGGGCATATGAAGGCTTCTTTGTTAGACTCAGGATCGGCTGAAAGCGGTCCTGGCGCAATATTCAGATTCTGAACACTTGTACGCTTGGCCTGTTCAGCAGCTGAGCGTGAGCAGTCGCGAAAAAACGCTCTATCCAATTGAAAATAATCGTAATTCATTGCTGGCACAGAGCGTGCTCTTAGGCTCCCGCCAAAATCCTGCAAGGGGATCAAGGAGGAGCATATGAAGGCACAGGTTCTAAGAGCGTATGACGACAATCTGACGGCGCCCAACTGGGTGAGCTACGAGGATGTGGCGGACCCGAAGCTGGTGAAGTCGACCGATGTCATCGTGCGCATCGGCGGCGCGGGCGTTTGCCGCACCGATCTGCACATCATCGAGGGCGTCTGGCGCCCGCACATGGACCCCAATGGCGACAAATTGCTGCCGCTCATCATGGGCCATGAAAATGCCGGCTGGATCGAGGAAATCGGCAAGGAAGTCGAAGGCTTCAAGAAGGGCGATCCCGTCATCGTCCATCCGAAGATCAGCAACGGCACCTGCCTCGCCTGCCGGCGCGGGCACGACATGCACGGGCCTGGTAAGTTCCCGGGCCTCGATTGCAATGGCGGCTATGCCGAATATCTGGCGACGTCGGAACGCAATATCATCCCATTGCCGCGCAGCCTGGCACCCAAGGAAGTGGCGCCTTATGCGGATGCGGGCCTTACCGCCTATCGCGCGGTGAAGAAGGCGGCGCAGCAGCTTCTGCCCGGCGAACGTTGCGTCATCATCGGTGCCGGCGGCCTCGGCCATATCGGCATTCAGTGCATGCGCGCCATGTGTGCAGCCGACATCATCGTCGTCGATCTCTCCGACGATTCCCTGCAGCTGGCCAAGAAATGCGGTGCCGACCATCTGGTCAAAGCCGACGGCAATGAGGTCGAGGCTGTGCTGGCTCTGACCGATGGCAAGGGTGCCGAAGCGGTGCTCGATTTCGTCGGAGAAAAGGGGACGACCACCAAGGGCCTCGCCATGACCCGGCCGATGGGCAGCTACTATGTCATCGGTTATGGCGAAGACATTCGCGTGCCCACCGTCGACATGGTCATCACCGAACGCAACATCATCGGCAATCTGGTCGGCACCTGGGCCGAGTTGACCGAGTTGATGGCCTTGGCCGATCGCGGCCTCGTCGAATTGGCGACGGCCGAGTATCGCCTCGCCGATGCCAACAAGGCCCTGCAGGACCTGCATCACGGCCGCATCCATGGACGGGCGGTGCTTATCCCCTGAGCCCGCCGGTAACAGACGACCCAACAACAAGAAGCAAAACTTGGAGGAAAAGTAATGAAGACGATTGCGCGACTGCTTTCGACGACATGCGCCTTTGCCTTGCTCGCCGGGACCCTGGCTCCGGCAATGGCAGACGATATCGATTACACCCCCTATGGCGATTACGGCGCCTATGGCAAGGCGGCGGATGTGCCTGGCGCCTGCTCCTATGCCGATACGGATAAGAAGGATTATTCCGGCCGCAGCCTGAAGATCATCACCCATGCCGTGCCGGTCATCGGCGAACCGACCGATCTGCATGCCAAGCAGTTCGAAGCTTTGACCGGCGCCAAGGTCGACGTGGTCCACGTCCCCTTCGGCGACCTCTATCAGCGTATCATGATCCCGTTCCAGACCCATCAGGCGGCTTATGACGTGATGTTCTATGCCTCGCTCTGGATCGGCGATCTGCACAACTTCCTGGCCCCCGTGCCGGACAGCTACAAAGAAGTCAGCGGCCTTAAGGACGTCACCAAGAATTACCAGGACGTGGCGACCTGGGGCGACCAGATGGTGCAGTACCCGATGGATGGCGACCGCCACTATCTCAAATATCGCGCCGATATCTTCAGCAATCCGGAATTCCAGGCCAAGTTCAAGAAGGATACCGGCAAGGACCTCGCCGTTCCCACCACCTGGGAAGAATACAACGAAGTCGCCAAATACTTCTCCGGCTGGGATTGGGCCGGCGATGGCAAGGACCATTTCGGGTCGGCCGAAGTGACCAAGCGCGACGATCTCATGTTCTCGGCCTTCATCAGCCGCGTTGCTGCCTTTGCCAAGAACCCGAACGTGAAGGGCGGCTTCTTCTTCGATCTCGCGACGATGGAACCGCAGGTCAACAATCCGGGCTGGGTCAAGGGCCTGGAGATGTTTATCGACGCGCAGAAGAGCTTTCCGCCGGGCGGCGCCAATTTCGGCCTCGGCGACGAAATCTTCTCCTTCGGCGGCGGCCAGACCTTGATGAGCTACAGCTGGGACGATGCCTTCATCCAGGCCCAGGAAGCGAAGAGTCCGATCCGCAACAAAGTGATGGCGGCACCGCTGCCCGGCTCCCATGAGGTATGGAACCGCACGACGAAGAAGTGGGACCATTTCGATGAAGCCAACCGCCCGCCTTACATCACCTGGGGCTGGACTTCGGCGGTGAACAAGGAATCGAAGAACCAGGACATCGCCTTCGACTTCCTGTGCTTCTTCTCCAACGAAGCCAATGCCAATCTCGATCTCCAGATCGGCCGCTTCGGCGTCAATCCCTATCGCAACGGCCATTTCGACGCCAAATTCTGGCAGGAAAAGCTTGGCTGGGACGAGAAGGTGGCGACCGGCTATGTCGAAACTCTGTCCAGTATGGACGACAGCACCAACCGCGTCTTCGACCTGCGCGTGCCCGGCGTGAACCAGTTCATGTCGACACTTGCCAACGGCGTCGCCGAAGCCATGGCCGGCCAGAAGTCCGCCCAGGAGGCGCTCGACGGTGTTGCGGCACAGTGGCGGGAAATCGTCGAGAAGATCGGCACCGACAAGGTCCGCGAGGCTTATGCCAACGTTGTCGCCCTGGAAGACAACGGTCGTTGATGTCTCGGGCCGGGTGCCTTCGGGCACCCGGCCCATACTTTTCCTGACAAGGTTCCCTCTATGACCGGTACCTGGTTCCGTGGATACAAACTGGCCTTTCTTCTCCCCGGCCTGTTGATCCTGCTGGCGATCATTCTATTTCCGTTGCTGTTCACGATCCGCGTCAGCCTGTCCGGTTGGGACGCAATCACGCCCGAACTCAATTTCGTCGGCGGCAAGAACTACGCCAATGTCTTTGGTGACGTCCGCTATTGGCAGGCGCTCGGTCGCCTCGGCCTCATGGCCACGGGTACGGTGCTCATTGAATATGTGCTGGGCTTTGCCATGGCCTTGCTGGTCTGGCGCAATATCCGAGGTCAACGCCTGTTTCGCGTTCTTTTCCTGATGCCGATGATGACGACGCCGGTGGTGATGTCGGTCGTTTGGCGCACGATCTTTCATGAATCGCTGGGGCCAGCCAACGACCTCCTCGGCCTCATCGGCCTTGGCCCCTATCAGTGGCTGACTTCCAGCGCCATGGCTGTTGTCAGCGTGATGGTGGTTGAAGTCTGGCAATGGACGCCGTTCATTTTCCTGCTGCTGCTGGCCGGCCTGCTGAGCCTGCCGCGCGAGCCGTTCCTGGCCGCCGCGATCGACGGTGCCGGCCCGGTGCGCACCTTTTTCAATGTCACCCTTCCCATGCTGATGCCGGTCTCGGTCGGCGCCATCATCATCCGCCTCATCGAGGCTTCGAAGTTGATGGAAACGGTCTATGTGCTGACCTCCGGCGGACCGGGCACGGCAACCGAGACGTCCGGCTACTACATTTATATCCGCGGCCTGCGCGATTTCGAGATCGGCTATGCCTCGGCCCTCTCCATCACCTATCTCGTCATCATGATCATCACCTTGACCATCGCCACCAAGCTGCTGGTGCGCTTTGTCTTGGAGGGGCGCAAATAATGCCGATGCTCTATCGCCTGATTAAATACACAGCTATCTTCGCCTGGTCGGCCTTCGTGGTGGCGCCGTTCTTTTGGGCGCTCAGCACCAGTTTCAAGACGGCCAATGGCGTCACCGGCGGTCCCACCTATATACCCTGGATGCAATTCGAGCCATCAACGGAAGGCTGGCGCAATCTTTTCGGCGGCGCTGGCGGCATCGACATCGTCGACCCCTATTGGGACAGCGTCGTCGTGACTCTGGGCGCCAGTGTCATCAGCCTTGTCCTCGGCACTTTCGCGGCTTATGGCCTGTCGCGTTTCCAGTATCGCTGGGGCTTCGTGCGCAATGCCGACTTGACCTTCTTCTTCATCTCTCAGCGCATCATGCCGCCCATCGTGCTGGCAATTCCCTTCTTCCTGATGCTGCAATTCCTGGGCCTGCTCGATTCCAAGCTTGGCCTCATCATCGTCTATATCGCCTTGTTGCTACCGATCGCCGTCTGGGTGTTGATCGATTTCTTCAACAATATCCCGCGCGCCATCGACGAAATGGCGATGCTCGACGGCTGCACGCCCTTCGGCGCTTTCTTCCGCGTCATTCTGCCCAACAGCATTCCGGGCCTGGTCGTCGCTGGCATGTTCTGCATCATCTTCGGCTGGAACGATTTCTTCTTCGCCTTCACGCTGACCTTCACGGATACGCAGATTCTCCCCGTTGCGGTGGTGGCGCTCAATTCCTCAGTGACACCGTGGTGGAGTCTTTCGGCATCGGCCCTCATCTCGGTGGCGCCACTGGTACTTATCGCCTTCCTGGTTGAACGCTTCCTGTCCCACGGCAGTCTTGCCGGCGCCATTCGCTGAAGGTTGGCTCGCATGTCGCTGAAGATCACTGATCTCACCGTTATCCAGGATAACGTCACTTTTCTGGGCGGGATCTCCACCAGCTTTCCGCGCGGTCGTCTGACCACGATCCTGGGGCGGACACTCGCCGGCAAGACCACTTTGTTGCGCAGCCTGGCCGGGCTGCAAATGCCTGATCGGGGCCACATTGAGCTTGACGCAAAGTCGATCGACAAGCTGCCTGTCTGGCAACGCGATGTGGCCATGGTCTACCAGCAATTCATCAACTATCCGCACCTCACCGTTTTCGACAACGTGGCATTCCCCCTGCGTCGCAAGGGTGTGGCGACAGGAGAAATCCGGTCACGGGTGGCGGCGGCGCTGGAGCGCGTCGGCCTCAGCGATTTCAGCGAGCGGCGACCGTCGCAGATGTCGGGCGGCCAGCAGCAACGGGTGGCGCTTGCCCGCGCGCTGGTCCGCCGCAGCAATGTCCTGCTCCTTGATGAGCCGCTGGCCAACCTCGACTACAAGCTGCGCGAACAGTTACGCGAGGATTTCCGCAGCCTGTTCGCCGACCAGCAGGATGCCATCATCGTCTATGCGACCACCGAACCTGCCGAAGCGATGATGCTTGGCGATCAGGTCGTTGTCATGCATGAGGGACGGGTCCTCCAGATCGGCGCCCCGCATGAGATCTACGAAAGACCAGCCACGGTTGACGTCGCACGCATTGTCGACGATCCGCCGATGAACATCGTTCCGGCCGTGGTCCGGCAGGGCCGGCTGTGGCTTGGAACCGAATTCGCCCTGCCCCTGCCGACGCATATGGGTGGCCTTAGCGACGGCGTTTATAAACTCGGCATCCGCGCGCAAGATGTCTATCTGGTTTCGGAAGGGGGTGTCGGGGCCAGCCTTGCCTTCTCGGAAATTTCCGGCTCTGAGACATTTCTCTATGTCGACAGCGCTTTTGGGGAACTCGCCGTCCAGATGGCGGGCATTCACGACTTGACCCTGGGCGCCGGCTTGCGGGTCGGTTTCGCGCCGGAGCGTCTGCTCCTCTTCTCTGCAGACGGGAAGTTGCTGACAGGCGTGCCAGGAGGACATCATGGCTGAAATCTCTCTGGCCGGCATCGGGCACCGCTATGCCTTGCGCAACTATGCGCTGGCGCCCCTCGACATGATTTTCGAGCATGGCCGGACCTATGCGCTGTTGGGACCATCCGGTTGCGGCAAGACGACCATGCTCAACATCATCTCTGGGCTTCTCAAGCCCAGCGACGGTCGGGTCCTGATTGACGGTCGCGACGTTACGCGCACGGAAACTGCTGCGCGCAATATCGCCCAGGTCTTCCAGTTTCCAGTCATCTATAGCGCCAAGAGTGTTGCCGAGAATCTGGCCTTTCCCCTGGTTTGCCGGGGTTGGGCATCCGACCGGATCCGCGCGCGGGTAGGCGAGATTGCCGAACTGCTGGGCCTGACCGCCACGCTCGGTAAGCGCGCCAATAACCTCACCGCCGATCAGAAGCAGCTTATTTCGCTGGGACGCGGGCTGGTTCGCGATGATGTCGCAGCTTTGCTGATGGACGAACCGTTGACGGTGATCGATCCGCAGAGCAAATTTGCCCTCAGGCGCAAGATAAAATCGATCATCGAGCAGGCGAGGCTGACGGTCATCTATGTCACCCATGACCAGAACGAGGCCATGACCTTTGCTCATGAAGTTCTGGTGATGAAGGATGGTGCGGTCGTCCAGCGTGGCACGCCAGACGAACTGTTCGAACGGCCGCGCACGGCCTATGTCGGCTATTTCATCGGCTCTCCGGCGATGAATTTCCTGGAAATTGAGAATGTGGCGGGTCGCCTTTCCGTCAGCGGGCTTGCCTTGCCGGCGGTGCCGAGCCTGATCGAGGCCCAGCGCCAGGCGGCGGGCTGCAAGCTGCAATTGGGGCTGCGACCAGAGCATATCCAATTGGCTGATGCCGCCGAGACCGGGCAGTTCCCGGCCGAAATCGTCGCCGTGCGCGACCATGGCAGCAATCGGGTCGTCCTCCTGCGTGTTGGAAAATCGACCGCCAGCATGAAGGTCGGTCGGGATGTCGATTTGCCGGTGGGCAAGGTCTGGCTGAAGGTGGCGCCGGAAAAGATGCGCATTTATGCCGACGGCATTCTGCTCGCTTGAGCCGGCGGGGGTAGGGCATTGGCCAGCCGGTGGAATGCGCTATAGTCTCGCCCGCATAGAATGGGGCGGGCGGCATGCATGGGTTGGACTTGCTGTGGCATGAAATTGACCGATTTCTCGGCGGTTTAGCGGATGCCGATGGCGGCGTTGCACGGACACGCATGCGCTTGGGCGAAATGGCGGACCTGCGCAGATTGCCGGCGACCATACCACCTGCGTCGCCCACATGCGGATCTTACAAGGAAGCTCTGGCGGCGGCTGTTATCGGACCGGCGGCAGAACTGGCGCAGGCTCTGGGCAACATCGACCTTCATTGGATCAGCTATAACGCCTATGCGGCGGATACGATCGGAACGCTCTTCCCCCGCCGCCACGCCTATACCAGCCTGATCGCGGCGGCCGATCCGGATTGGGCCCGTGACTTCGATATCGGCTTCCTGCTCATCGCCCCGGGCACGCTCTACCGCGATCATCACCATCTGGCGTCGGAACTCTATGTGCCCTTAACGGGTCCGACCTATTGGCGGTTCGGCACCACGGCTCCGTGGGCTGAGAAGATGCCGGGCGAGACCGTCTGGAACCCGCCGCACCGTGTTCACGCAACCTTGGTGCGCGACATGCCGTTGCTGTGCCTTTACGCCTGGACCGAGAATGTCCATGCACCGGCAAAGGTCGAGTTTTCACCCGACTGGCGGGAAATCGAAGCGGCGCTGGCTCATCAGGAAGGGGTGATCCTGTGAAGACCGTCACCGATTCGGTGTCGCACGGCCGATTCCGGCGGTTTTTTGAACGTGCAGCACCATTTTTCGCCTATGCTGCCCTGCGCTTGCGCGCGTCACGATAGATACGAGGTTTCAACTCAATGCATATTCTCATTATCGGCGCCGCCGGTATGGTCGGGCGCAAGCTGACCGACCAGCTCGCCGCCAGTGGCGGCCTGGATGGCAAGGCGGTCGAGAAGCTGACCTTGGTCGATGTCGTTCCACCCAGCATGCCGGAAGGCTTCACCGGCACGACAAGGACGCTGACGGCGGATCTCTCGCGGCCGGGGGAAGCGGAGAAGCTGATCGCTGAACGCCCGGACGCCATCTTCCACCTCGCCGCTATCGTTTCAGGTGAGGCGGAGGCAGATTTCGAGAAAGGCTATCGCATCAATCTCGACGGCACGCGCTATCTCTTTGAAGCGATCCGCTTGCAAGGTGCGCGCCAGCCCTATCGCCCGCGTCTGGTCTTTACCTCCTCGATCGCTGTCTTCGGCGCACCCTTTGCCGACAAGATCGACGATACGTTCCTTAGCGCGCCGCTGACCTCCTATGGCACGCAGAAGGCAATCGGCGAATTGCTGTTATCGGATTATTCGCGCCGCGGCTTCTTCGACGGCATCGGCATTCGCTTGCCCACCATCTGCATCCGACCCGGCAAGCCCAACAAAGCCGCCTCCGGCTTCTTCTCGAACATTCTGCGAGAACCCCTGTCGGGCCAGGAAGCAATCCTGCCGGTGGCCGATTCCGTCCGCCATTGGCACGCCAGCCCCCGCGCGGCGGTTGGTTTCCTGCTGCATGCGGCCACACTCGATCTTGAGCGCGTTGGCCCCCGGCGCAACCTTAGTCTGCCGGGTCTCTCGGCTACGGTCGGCGAGCAGATCGAGGCCCTGCGCCGCGTCGCCGGTGAGAAGGCGGTGAAGCTCATTCGCCGCGAGGCGGATCCGACGATCCAGAAAATTGTCGCCGGCTGGCCCAGCGATTTCAACCCGGCCCGCGCACTGGCCCTTGGCTTCCGTGCCGAAAGCTCGTTTGATGAGATCATCCGCGTGCATATCGAGGATGAACTCGGCGGCAAGCTCGTCTGAAATCCAATACCAAGAGGATCGTTATGACCATCAAGACGGCAATCGTCACCGGGGCCGGAACAGGTGTCGGCAAGGCCATCGTCAAAGCGCTGCTCGGGCAAGGCTACAAGGTCGCCATGATCGGCCGCCGGCGCGACGTGATCGAAGCTGCGGCAAAGGAACTGGATCCGACCGGCGCCAATACCATGACCGTCCCGACAGATATCGGCGACCCGGTCGCGGTTGCCGGCATGTTCGATCAGGTCAAGGCGAGTTGGGGCCGGCTGGATCTGCTGGTCAACAATGCCGGCATTGGCGCCCCCGCGATCCCGCTCGAGGAATTGTCGGCCGAGCAATGGCTGGCGGTGGTGGCGGCCAATCTCAACGGGGCCTTCTTCTGCACCCAGCAGGCCTTCAAGATCATGAAGGCGCAGTCTCCGCGCGGTGGCCGCATTATCAATAATGGCTCGATTTCGGCCACCACGCCGCGCCCCCATTCGGCGCCCTATACGGCGACCAAGCATGCGATCACCGGGCTCACCAAATCCACGGCGCTCGACGGCAGGCCTTTTGATATCGCCTGCGGCCAGATCGACATCGGCAATGCGGCGACCGAGATGACACGGAAGATGGCAACAGGCGTGCTGCAGGCCAATGGCTCGACGGCGATCGAAGCCACGATGGATGCCAAACATGTCGGCGATGCCGTCGCCTATATGGCGAGCCTGCCGCTAGATGCCAATGTCCTCACCATGACGGTGATGGCGACGCAGATGCCCTTCGTCGGTCGCGGCTAGAGCCAGCCGCTAGACTCTGGCTCGCCAGCCGAGGCCGGCGAGCGTGCCGGCCGCCGGCCGGTATTCGCAGCCGACGAAGCCGGCATAGCCCAGCCCGTCCAGCTCACGCAGCACGCGGAAATCGTCGAGTTCACCGCTGCCGGGTTCATGACGCGTCGGCACGGCGGCGATCTGCACGTGACCAATGAGCGGGAATAGGCTCTTCATCCCGATCAGCACATCGCCATGCATGATCTGGCGGTGATAGATGTCGAATTGCAGGCGCAGATTGGGACGCCTGAGCTCGCCGATCAGCTCGGCGGCAAGATTGAAATCATTGAGAAAATAGCCCGGCATGTCGCGCTGGTTGATCGGCTCGATGAGAATATCGATGCCTTGCGGTCCCGCTTGATCGCAGGCAAAGCGCAAGGCATCGGCGTATGCCGACCGCGCATCCGGGGCCTTGCGATCGGCAATGCCGCTCATCATGTGCAACCGCTTCACGCCGGTCGCCGCTGCATAGCGCAAGGCGAGGGCGACACTGGCACGAAATTCATCGCTGCGCGCCGGAATCGCGGCCATGCCGCGATCGCCCGCGACCCAATCGCCGGGCGGCAGGTTGAACAGCGCCTGGGCAAGCCCATTCTTGTGCAACATTGCGCCGATCGCCTCGGCTGAGTGCTCGTAGGGAAAGAGGTACTCGACCGCCTCGAAACCGGCGTCGGCTGCGACCTGGAAACGGTCCATGAAGGACCATTCGTTGAACATCATGCTGAGATTGGCGGCGAGCCGGATCATGCGGAAGAATCCATCAGTCCAGGGTCGATTCTATATCGCCCAGACTATATCACTCGCATGTGGCGCGGCGGGAGAAAAGGGTCGCGTCGGTAGCCGCCCTACGCCTTCCCCGACCGCCCGATCACGGCACCCAGCACCTCATCGATGCGATCGCGGGCGCGTTCGCATTCCTTGCGTGTACCGGAAAGGAACAATCTCCCGCTGGCGCCGATCATCTGCACGTCAACGAGGGTGATGCCGGGCGCGACCTTCTCCGCCTCATTGGCAGCGACCGAGGCAAAGAGCGCCGGCTCCAACTCATAGAGCAGCAGAGATTTGCCCGGCAGCAGCATCGATGCCTCGCGCGTGCGATTGAGGATGATCGCATGCTGGTCCGACACATCGTCAATGATGTCGGCGTAGAGTGTCCGGGGTTTCAACTGGTCTTCGGGCTTGTGGCCGATGCCTTTGAGGATCGCCTCGCCGGCGAAGTTGAGATGCGCGAGATCCGCCGCATGCAGCTCCAGGATGCCGTATTGCCGCTCGGTATAGAGCAAGCCCGGCTCCATGTCCGGCGCGGTCTTTAGTGCCAGATCGCAGATCCGGTGAATGGCCAAAGCCGGCGCCACCTCGATGATCAAGCTATGCTCGCCCTGCATCGGCGGATAGCCGCGCGCCCGCGTGGGCGTCGACATATATGCCGCGAACTGGCGGGCCAGGTCTTTCACCAGCAGATAGACGCGAAGCTCGGTCATAAATTGATTCCGGAAGGCGTTAGAGCAACGTCAACACATCTGCCGTCATGCCCGCACTCAGTCGGGGCATGACGGTCAAGCTTGCGTCGATCAGTTACTTCCCGCTGGCGGTCGAGAAATGCTTGCCAAGGTCGGGATGCGGGCGCGGGATGACGTGGACGGAGACCAGCGTACCGACGCTGCTCGCTGCTTCGGCACCGGCTTCAGTCGCTGCCTTCACGGCACCGACATCGCCATTAATGATGACGGCAACGAGGCCGTCACCCACTTCTTCGCGGCCGACCACCGTGACATTGGCGGCTTTGACCATGGCATCGGCCGCGGCCAGGGCCGCGACGAAACCCTTGGTCTCGATCATTCCGATAGCGTTCGACATGGTTCTCTCCTTGCTTTCAACAGTGTTGGCTATTTCGATTTGGATTTCGACGTCTCGTCGAGCGAGCCGATGATGAGTGCGTCTATGGGTATCTTGCCGCCGCCCAGCCAGGAGGCGGCGGTGGAACCGGTGACGATGAGGACATCCTCGCCCTCGCCGCAGCCCAGCACGTCAAAGGCGATCATGCGCCCGCCGCCGGGGCTTTCCACTTCCAGGAACGCCCCCGAGGGGATGTGCTCGATTTTCTTGGTGGCCCAATATCGGCCCACGACCCGACCGCGAATCATTGCCCGATCCTTTCGACGCTGATGTTGCGCGCCTTGGCCTTGTCGCGGGCCAAGGGGGTGATACTGACGCCCGGCCCCAGCAGCAGGCGCGAGACATTCTTGCCGAGCTTGGCGATGGCGCCTTCCGTAACGACGCCCTTGTCGACGCGATGACTTTGCCCGGACGGCGCAGCCGTCGTTGGCGCAGCAGAGCTTGCCAGATGGAACGGATGCCGCCCGGCCAGAATGGCAGTGCGCACCTGCGGATCGTCAGCGAGGCGCAAGACGTCCTTGGCAAAAGTCGCGAGATCGGCATCCCCAGCAATGCGCACCGAGGAAGGTGTGGCGGCGGGCGACTTACCCGACTTCATCGCCTTCACTTCCTCGGCGATGACTTCTCGGATCAGGTTGCGGATGAGGCTCTTATCCATCTGGCTCATCCTTGCAAGGCGGCCAAGGCCGCTTCAGCGCCCATGCGCACATTGGATTCTTCACCGGAGAGGTAGACCCGGCCGGTGGCGCCGAACATGCGATAGTCGATCACTTTGATATCCGCCGTTTTTTCCGCCTCATTGGTGGCCAGGATGGCATAGGAGGCGGGCTGCATCTCGAGGACGAAGAGCGATTCGCCGGGCAGGATCATCGAACCCGATTTGTTGCGGTTGATGAGGAAAGCGTGGCCATTATCGATCCGGGTCACGATCTTGGAAGCGAGAATCTGCGGTTTCATCGCCTGTTCGGTTCGTGCCTCGAGCTCATCCAGCACAGCCTCGGCGGCCGACTTGACGGCGGCCGTCGAACGGGAATGGAATTCGAGATAGCCGAACTGGCGTTCCACCACCAGCATGCCACCGCTCACCTCGGCATGCTTGAGGGCGGTATCGGTCAGCGCCTCGATATCGAGCCCGGGGGCCACTTCGATGATCTGGGCGGCCATATGGGTGCGTGGCAAGCGCCCGCGCATGCCGCTCGCCATATAGCAGAGCGTCTGCGGCTGCAGCTGGTCGATGAAGATGAAGGAGCGCAGATCGGCCATGATATCAGTGCTGCCTTCTCATGACCGGAGCGCCCCGCGCAGTTCTTCAAGGACCATGCGCCGGATTTCTTCGCGCAAGATGGCGACCTCGTCGGTCGATCCACTGTTGGAAAGAGGCAAGGGCAGGGGATCCTGCGCCGCATCGGCCCCTTCCTGCAGGCGACCCAGTGAAATCGGCGCCTCCAGACCCAGTGCCAGAGCGGGGCCGCCGGCATTGGCGTCGAGTCCGCTGAAATCGCCGAACACTTCCTTGGGATCGTCGTTATAGGCGATCCGTGTCCAGTTGATGAGGTGTTGCGGTCCCACATTCTCGCCGATCGAGGAGGACCCGAAGAAGCCGGTGCCGATGGTGAAGGCCGGTGCCAGATGCGTGCCATAGCCGGCGGCACCCAGGCTGCATGGCGCGTTGACGGCGACGCGCAAAGCCTTCACCGCCGCGCCATATTTCAGGATGGTCGGTGCATGGCGGCTGTGGATGGCAGCGGAATGACCGGCACCTGACAGGCGGATGAGCGCGCGGGCCTGGGTAATGCCGGCATCGGCATGCGGCACTCGCAAGAAGCCCAGCACAGGGCAGAGCTTTTCCTTGGAAAGCGGCTCGTCGATCCCGACGCGGTCGATTTCGGCGACAATGATCTGCGTATTCGAAGGTAGGCGAATGCCAGCCTGCGCGCCGATTTCGACCGCAGACTTGCCCAGGACGGCCGTGTTGAACGAGCCCAGGCCGAACAGCAAGTCGCGCAAGGCCACGACTTCCTCGGGCTTCGCGATATAGGCGCTCGCCGATTTCAAGGATTGCAGCAGCCGGTCGGCGATGCTATCGATCGCAACGACGACGCTTTCATTCGTACAGAGGATCGAATTGTCGAATGCCTTCGACATGACGATACGCTTGGCCACTTCATTGAGGTCGGCGCTGTCGTCAACCAGGACCGGCGCATTGCCGGGACCGACGCCGATCGCCGGATTGCCGGAACTATAGGCCGAGCGCACCATGGGTGTGCCGCCGGTCGCCAGGATGACGCCGACGCGCGGGCTTTTCATCACATAGTCAATCAGCGGCAGATTTGGCTGCTCGATGATCTGGATGATGCCGGTGGGTGCACCGGCCTGTTCTGCGGCTTCGGCCATCAGTTTGGCAGCCTTCACCGAACAGCCCTTTGCCATCGGGTGCGGCGACAGGATGATGGCGTTGCGGGTGAAGAGCGCCATCAGCACCTTGTAATAGACGCTGCAGACCGGGTTGGTCGAGGGCGTCAGGGCGAAAATGACGCCGGCCGGCTTGGGCAGTTCGACCATCTTCAGCGCAGGATCGATCTTGGCCGAACAAAAATCCTCTTTCGAATAGAGCTCGAAAAGACCGCGTGAGGTCAGTTCGTTCTTGATCTTCTTATGGGCGGCGACACCGAAGCCGGTTTCCTTGACCGCCGCTTCGGCGAGTTCCCCGGCATGGGCATAGGCGACATCGGCGGCGGCGCGGGCGATCTTTTCGACCTTTGCTCGGTCGAAGCGCGCAAAGGCCGCCGCGGCCCATTCCGCCATTTGCAGCATGAGGTCGGCGGTACCGGTGGCGCGTTTGTCGCCGGCGAGGATTTCTTCAATGATGGCAGTCATATCGCGGCGCTCCTCAGGCGGCCCGATGGGCGCTGCGACCTTTGCCCATGCATTCGGCATAGGCGAGACCGATGCTGCGTTCGACCCGCTCCAGCACCTCGGCGCAGAGATCGGCGGTCATCAACACACCGGGCTTGAATTGCAGCACGCGCGGATCGAGCGTCGAGAAGATCGCCCAGACGCCGTTTTCATAGAGATGCTTCATCACCGGTTTGGCGCCCTCGGGGAAATCGAATTCCAGCCCCATGACGACGCCACATTGGCGCAAGCCCACGAAGAAGCTGGGATAAAGCCGCATGATCTCGTGAAGACCGTTGCGGAACGTCTCGGAGATATAGTTGACCATCGGCTTCACCATCGGACGTTCGAGGATTTCTAGCGTCTTCATGGCAACCAGGCAGCCGAGCTCGGCGCCGCCCATGGTCGACATATGGGCAAAACCGTCCTGTTTCAGCCAGCCGGCATAGGGCTCGCGCACCACGACGCAGGCGATCGGATACATACCGCCGGAAATGCCCTTGCCGGTCACCATGATGTCCGGCTGGATGCCATAGCGCTGATAGCCCCACATTTCGCCGCAGCGCATCAGGCCCGTCTGCACTTCATCCGCGACATAGAGTGCGCCATAACGCTCGCACAACTTCTTCACTTCCGTGAGGTAGCCGGGCAGCGGCATCGGAAAGCCGTAGGTCGCGGGAATCGTCTCCATGATGAGGCAGGCGACGTCTTTGCCTTTCAGCGCATCTTCCATCGCGTTGAGATCGTTGAAAGGCACATGCACGAAATCTTCCGGCTGGTCGGACAGAAAGATCTTCTTGAAGCGATCAGCGCCGGCGGCGACGGCGAGGCCGGTATGGCCATGATAGGCATTGATGATCGAGACGATCTTGCGCCGCTGTGTGGCGTGGCGCGCGGTCTTGAGGGCGATGTCGATGGCTTCGGCGCCGCCTGAGGCATACATGGTATAGTGCATGTCGCCGCCGCAGATGCGCGCCAGCCGCTCGGCCAAGGCCGTGCGGCCCATATTTGGGAAGTGGTGATTGCCCATGTCGAAGCGCTGCATGCCGCGATTGAGCACCTCGATCAGTTCCGGATGCCGATGACCGATATTGTAGGTGCCACCGTTGAGATGGAGATCAATAAGACGCCGCCCATCCATGTCCCAGAGCAGGTAGCCCTCACGCCGATCGATCACCAGATCGACGCCCATATCCTGCCAAGCCTGGGTCTTGCCTGGATTCCAGAATTGCTTCGACTTGGCGATGAACTCGCGCTTCTCGGGACTCTCTGGGTAATCGACCATCGGTAACTCCTGACCCGTCGGGGTTCAGCTGTATTGGCTCAGATAACGTTCAGCGAGTTCGCAGGTGCCGGTGCTGTAACCGGGGCCCTCGGTGCGGGCGAGATCCGTTTCGGCATGGCTCCCCATCCAGGCAAAGAGCGTCATGCGACGCAGCAGGATGAAGGTCCACAATTCGTCATCGTCCGTCTTCGGCAGCGCGCGCTGGCGGCGATAGCCTTCCTTCCAGGCTTCCATCAGTTCCGGCACATCGGCGCGGTCCTCGAAGAAACTCACCGCGCTTGCTGCGTCATAGAGAAACCAGCCGAGGCCGCAATCGTCGAAATCGATGACGCGCACATCGCCATTGTGAACAAGCAGGTTGGCGAGGCGGAAATCGGCATGGATGAGGCCGTAACGGTTCCGGGCCTGTCCGAAAGCCGTCAGCCGCTTCTCCATCAGATCGACCGCGCGCTGCAACAGCCGGGCGCGGTCCGGCGTGCAATCCGGCCCGTCCTGCCAGGCACCCCAATTGGCGGTCTTCCCCAGGGAATGTTCAAAGTCCCAGGAAAGGCGCTCGAAATAGGGGGGGCGCGTCCAGGTTTCGCTGTGATTGTGGCAGCGCGCCGTTACCTCGCCCAATTGACGGAAAGGCGGAATGAGATTGTCCTGCGGCGGCTCGGTCCCGTCGATGAATTCGAACAGCACGCAATTGCGCGGCGTGGCGAGGGCCGGATGCGCCACGGTCTGGATATCGGCGCCGTCGGTGCCGGGAATGGCCTGTGGCGTCTTCACACCCGCTTGCGATTGCAGGGCGCGCATCCAGGCAAGCTCGCTGCGGATGCCGTCGACGCTGTGATAGCCTTCCCGATGCACGCGCAGGATGACCGGACGCGCGGTGCCCCGGGGCGTCACGCGATAGGTCCAATTTTCCGAATGATTGATCAGCTTCAGCTCGGCGCCAGCCAACCCCCAGCGGGGCAAGGCGGCAGCAGCCAGCTCATCGATCGCGCGCAACAATTGTTCTGTCGTGAGCATGCCGCTCATTTATTTCCCTGCTCCCAGATGGTGGTCAGGCTCTTCACCCAGGATCGTTAACTAAAGTCCGGGCATGCCGCTTGACGGCGGCAGGCGCATTTCCATCCAAGTGCAGGCTAGGGTGCGGGCGCCAAGCCTCGCTTGACCCGTGACGGGGCGATCTTGACAGCTGATCAGCTTTGCACCCTTGAAGCCGCGCCATGCGCCATGCCATCATCAAGCATCCACAGTCTGGTGCGTGACGTTTAGCCGGGGATTTCCGATGGCTGCCGCTTTGCTGGATCACAAGACCGAGACGCGCGAAAGCGGGGCACCGATCGTCCTTGCCGCGGCTGCCACCGGCTTGGTGGACTTCATCGAGCGTCAGCGCGGTGATGTGGATTCGATCTTCGGCAATTCCGGCATTGCACCGGATATGGCCGGATCGCCCACCCTGAAACTAAAACTCGCTTCTTATTGCCGCCTCTTCGAGCAAGCGGCCAAGCAGATCCAGGGCGACAAGTTCAGCCCGGGCAATTTCGGTCTGCATTTCGGCCAGCAATTCCAGCCGCGCGACCTCGGCATGTGGGGCTATGCAGCGATCTCATCCCCAAATCTGGGGGCGGCTCTCGAAAATCTGGTGCGGCTTTTCCACTACCACCAGGAATCCTCAGGGATGCAGCTGGTGAAGGGCACCGACGGGCTGATGCGGCTCGAATACCAGATCTTTTCCTCGGAAATCGTCGAGCGCCGGCAGGATGCGGAACTCTCGCTCGGCATGTTCGCCAATGTCATCCGCGATTGCTGCGGGTCGAAATGGACGCCGGTCGAGGTGCATTTCGAGCATCCGCGCCCGGAATTCTGGAAGGAGCACGAGGCGGCCTTCGATGCGCCGGTCTATTTCAGCCAGCCGACCAATGCGCTGCTGTTCCGTCCCGAACTCCTCGAGCGGTCGATGCCGGGCCGCGATTTGCAGCTTCTGACCATGATGCAGACCTGCCTCGAATCTCTGGGTTCGCATCGGCAGGGGACCGACGGTATGGTCGACCGGGTCAAGACGGCGATCCGCGTGAGCCTGCCCGGCGGCTACCCCAGCCTCGATCAGATCGCTCATTCCCTGCGCGTGCCGGCCGCTGTGGTGCAGCGGGAACTCGCTGAACAGGGGCTCACCTATAAGGATGCGGTCGAAACGACACGGCAGAGCCTTGCCCAGATGTATCTCGATCAGCGCCAGCTACCGCTGACCGAGATCGCCCTGCTGCTCGGCTATTCGGAGCTCTCCGCCTTCACCCGCGCCTTCACCCGCTGGACGGGTGTCAGCCCGCGCGCCTATCGGAAGCAGGGGCACTGACCTTTACATCTGCGACAGCGCGTCCTGGCTCTCGGGCAGGATCTGGCCGCCATCGACGATGATCGTTTGCCCGGTGATGTAGCCGGCCTCGCGCGAGGCGAGGAAGAGGGCGGCATGGCCGATATCCTCGACATTGCCAAGCTTGCCCATCGGCACGGCCGCGGCCATGCCCTTCACATAATCCTCGCCAAGCTCGATGAGGCCTTCGGTCATCACATTGCCCGGCAGCACGGCATTGACCGTGATCCCATATTTGGCGACTTCCATGCAGGCCGTGCGCATGAAGCCCAATTGCCCGGCCTTGGTAGCGCCGTAATGGGTCCAGCCGGGAAAGCCGGTGACCGGCCCGGTGATAGAAGAGGTGATGACGATGCGTCCCTCGCCCGATTTCTTGAGGTAGGGGATACAGGCCTTCACGGAAAGAAACGTGCCCTTGAGATTGGTTGCCTGCACCTCATCCCAGGTCTCCGGGGACATATCCTCGATCTTCACCTGCGGGAAAACGCCGGCATTGGCGCAGAGCACATCGACGCCGCCGTAACGATCCGCTGCTGTCTTGGCCATCTTCTCCATGTCGGCAAGCTTGGTAACGTCGGCGGAAAAGCCACTTGCCGTCCAGCCGGAATCGACGAAATCCTTCGCCGTTGCTTCCGCCGATTTGAGGTCGCGTCCCACCACCAGCACCTTGGCACCGTGGCGCGCGAAGACGCGGGCGATGCCCTTGCCGATGCCCTTGCTGGCGCCGGTGACGATGACGGATTTCCCCTGGATTGATTGCCCCAACATGGCGTGTTTCCTCCGCTTTCTCTCAGGTCTCGGACGGCGCGCTGGCGCGGCGCCGGCGCAGGATCAGGATGATGGCATAGCCGGCGAGCAGCAGGGTCGCCGCACCGAAGGTCGAAACGGTACCGAGCACCGGCACGCCCGGGGTATAGCCGGCAACCATCTTCGCGTAGAGATATTCCGGAATCGTTGTGTCGGCGCCGGTCGTGTAAAGCGACAGCGGGAAATTGCCCCAACTCAGAAGGAACGCGAAGAGGGCACCCGAGAAGATGCCGGGGAACAGCACCGGCAAGGTCACTTCGCGGAACACCTGCCAGCGCGTGGCGCCGAGATCGAAAGCCGCTTCTTCCAAGGCCGGATCGAAGGAATAGACCTGAATCGAGATGACCAGCGTGCAGACGGGGATGATCCAGACGAGATGCGCAAAGACCGCCGTCTGCCACGACATGGTGAGGCCCAAGGCGTTGAACCAGAGCAGCAGCGCCAGCCCCAAGACCGATTGCGGGAAGAAGATCGGCAGCAACACGATTTTCTGATAGATCGACCGGCCCTTCCAGTCATAGCGCGCAAAGGCCAGCGCCCCGAAGAGCGCGATCACGACGGCAATCACCGTGACGCACAGCGCAATCGAGATCGAGGTCTTGAAAAGCTGATGAATTTCCAGCGAGTCGAAAGTCTTCTGCCACCAAGCGACACCCCATTTGTTGATGGGGAAGATGAAATAGCGGCTTGATGTAAGGGAGGCGAGCAACAGGCAGAGCCCCGGCAGATACATGAAGACGACGATCGCCGCCGTCCAGGCCCAGATCAGCGACGTCCGCCAGCGGGGGGTAAGACCATCCATCGCCTATCTCCGCCCCAGAATGGCATCGAGATCGAAGCGGCGCAGCACGAACAGCACCATGCTGCCCACCACCAGCATCAGCAGCACGGCAAGGGCGGCGCCCAGCGGCCAGTTCTGCGCATAGGTGAAGGCGATCTCGATATCATGGCTGATCGGTATGATTTGCTGCCCGCCCAGTACCTTGGCTTCGGCGATGGCGCCCACCGCCAGCACGAAGGACAGCAGGAAGCCGATCATGATGCCCGGCATGGAAAGCGGCAGTTCCACCTCTTTGAACACCTGCCAGCGCGTAGCGCCCAGATCGAAGGCGGCGTCCCGCGTCTGGTCCGGCACCATCGAGACGCCGAGCGTCATCGGGAACAGCATGAACGGCAGATAGACATAGACCATGCCGAAAACGATGATGCCGCTGGTGAAAAGCCAGCTATCCGGTTCGATGCCGAACCAAGCCTTGAGCGTGCCCAGCAGCACGCCGTTCTTGATAAAGAACAGGACCCAGCCGTAGAGACGGACATTTTCCGAGACGAACAGCGGAATGGTGAAGAGCAGCGTCACCAGCGTCGAATATTTGCCGAAGACGCGCGCCAGGCCATAGGCGATCGGATAGCAGATGAGGGCCAGGATCAGTACCGTGACAGCGGCGAGGCCCAGCGACCAAAGGAAGGAGAGATAGCTCGTCGAATTGAATATCTCGATATAATTGTCGAGGCTCCAGCTTTGCCAGATCGAGAAGGTTCGTGCCGGCGTGAAACTGAAGCCGATGACGGCCGCCAGGGGCGCGGCAAAGCCGATAAGCAGGAAGAGGATCAGCGGCAGAGCATGTCGCGTACCCGGTCCGAAAATCTTGAGCAGGGTCATGGCGAGGCCCCGCTCAATCCGTTACCAGGATGCCGTCCTTGGCATCCCAGCCGATGAGGACCTGGTCGTCGAGCTTGCCGCCGAATTGCTGCTGGCGCAGTTTTTCGACGATGAAGACATGCTCGCCCACGCGCACCTGGTATTGGATGCGCGAACCCAGCACATATTCATTATAGAGGCGACCTTCCAGGCAGTTCTGCGCCTCGGCCCGATGGCTCAGGAAGCGCAACGATTCCGGACGCACCACCAGATGCCCATTGGTGAAGCCCGCCGGCACAGTCTGGCTCACGAAATCCACGTCGAACTCCGCAGCATGGACGCCGCTGGCACCGTTTGCTGTTACGGCCATGACGTTCACATCCCCGATGAATTCGGAGACGAACTTGGTTTCCGGCGCGCTGTAGATCTGCTGTGGCGAACCGACCTGGACCAATTGCCCCGTGCGCATGACGCCGATGCGGTCGCTCATCACCATCGCCTCTTCCAGGCTGTGGGTGATGTAGATGAAGGTCTTGCCGGTTTCGCGGTGAATGTCCTTGAGTTCTTTTTCCAGTGTTTTCCGCAGCTTGTAATCGATGGCCGACAACGGCTCGTCGAAGAACAGGATGTCCGGGTCATAGGCCAGCGCCCGGGCGAGCGCCACGCGCTGCCTCTCGCCGCCAGAGCATTTGGTGACACTCTTGTCGTAGTAGTTTTCCGGCAAGCGCAGCTGCGCCATCAGCTGCAGGGCCCGCGTCTTGCGCTTATCGGGTGCCACGCCCTTGATCTTCTGGGAAAATTCGATGTTCTGCCCGACGGTACGATGTGGGAAGAGGGCCAGCGACTGGAACACCATGCAGGTCGGCCGCTTGTTGGCGGGCAGATCGTTGATGCGGGCGCCTCGCAGCAAGATGTCGCCGCCCGTGGCGCTTTCCATGCCCGTCAGCATGCGCAGCAAGGTTGTCTTGCCGCTGCCCGACGGGCCGACGATGGTGAAGAATTCGCCCTCGGAGATGTCGAGGCTGATTCCTTTGACGGCCGTGAAGTTGCCGAAGGTCTTGGTCAGATTGCGCAATTGCAGAATGGGCGATCGGCCGTTCATGGTCCTTGGGAATCCGGATCGTGATGAAATGGAGGGGGATCAAGACGGGATCGCCCGGCATCTACGCACCGGGCGATCCGACGTCGTGGTGGCAGCAGCCGATTGATCAGCCGCCCGAAGCTTCGCGCTTGGCAGCGGTCATGATGTCGAGCAGCTTGTCGTAGTCCGGCACAATGTCGTATTCGACCGAACGCGCCATTTCCTCTTCCAGGCTGTCATACTGGATCGCATCGAGTTCTTCCTTGGTGAAGAGACTGAAGCAATCCGGATTGCCCATCTGGGCCACCGGGTTGAACGTGCCCTCGGCGAAAGCGACCGTATGGGCGACTTTCGGGTCTTGGACATATTCCAGGAACTGCACGGCAAGCGGCGAGACGTCTGGATTGTTGACCACCGAGGTGATCTCGATCCAGGAAATGCCGCCCTTGCCGCCAGCGAGCGGCCCCTTTTTCGGCGTGATGGCGCGGATATTGCCGGCGCCATCGGCGCGGGCTGGCGAGGCGGAGTAGGTACCGCCGGTCATGTGGAAATCGATCTCGCCCGAGACAAGGGCCTGGTTCATGGTCGCGATGTCGCCCACCACCTTGGCGCCCTTGAAGACGCGCTTGGCGGTTTCCGTGAACTTGGCGATTTCCTCCGGCGTATGCTCCTTGAAGGGATCGAAGCCGGCGATGCAGCACAGGTTGAAGACGTTCCAATCATCGGATTCAAGCACGCCGTACTTGCCGGCATTGCCCGCGTCGTTCCACAGATCCCAGCCCTGATCCTCGGCGGTGGCGCGGCTCACTTTGTCGGTGTTGACGACGAAGCTGTAGGGACCGTAGCGCTGTGCCATGCCGATGAGCTGGCTGCCACTTTCGTCCATGGCCCACGCATAGGGCGGCTTGAAGGCGGGGGCCATCTTCTCGAAATAGGGTTCCATTTTGGCCCGGTCGAGCGGCTGGATCAGCTTCTCCGGAAACATGATCTTGCGTGCCCAGGGATTGTTGACGTTGATCAGGTCCCAGACATTGGTTTCGCCGGCACGCAGGCGGTTGATCATGGTGGGGTCGTTGGTGAGCGATTCCGCCTTCACCGTGGCGCCGTTGGATTCGCGGAATGGATCCAAGACTTGCGCCGAGTTATAGCCTTCCCAACACAGGATATTGAGTTCCTTGGAGCGATCGGCATAGGCCGAGCGCAGGCCCGCTACGCCGCTGGTGGCAAAGGCCGCGGCCATCAGGGCCGAATTCTGCATGAAGTTGCGACGTGACTGCTTGAAGCTGCTCATCTGTCCCTCTCCGTTGGCCCGGTCGATTGTTGCCGGTGCCGCTTCCCTGTTGACCAAGCTGGAGCACCGGTCCGCAAAACCCGGCCGGACTCCATCGAATGTGGTGTGCTCATTCTGTCGCTTGCTTGCCGCAAGTCGTCTTAAAGTCGGTCACGCTAGGGACGATAGGGCGCCCCTACCACCCGGTCTTGACATTTAGGCTGTTAATCTTGACAGCCTTGATTGCCGGCGGCCCTCAGTGTCGGCGCTGGCCTCAGCTTAACGCCAACCAATTCCGCGTGAGCGTATCGCAGGCGCGAACATAGTCGCCGAAATGGATCTCGAACTGGCGGTCGAGATCGGTCAGCAATCTTGGCTCATCCCGGCAGAAATCCGCGCCGAACATCCGGATCCAATCGCGCACGATGTCGATCGTGACCTCGACATGGAATTGCACGCCATAAGTCTTGGCGCCGACGCGGAAAGCCTGGATAGGACAGGCGCCGCCGGTCATCAGCGGTACAGCGCCCGGTGTGTTGCGTGTCGCTTCGTAATGGTTTTCAAAGACCGTTACCGGCTCGGCAAAGTCCCGGAACAGCGGGTCGCTGCGTCCTTCCGGCGTCAGCGCCAATTGATAGAAACCGGATTCCAGTTTTCCCATGCGATAGATCTCGCCACCGAAGGCATGGGCGATGATCTGGGCGCCCAGGCACACGCCCAGCACCGGCCGTTCCACCGCTGTGAAGGCCCGTATCAGGGCCATGGTCTCGGTGAGGAAGGGATAGAGATGCTCATCCTTGGCGCTCATCGGCCCGCCCAGCACGATCAGACCGGCATAATTGGCGGGACCCTGTGGCAAGCCGGGATAGTCCATCGGGGAATAGGTGGCAAAGCGGGCCACCGGGAAGACGGCGTCATAATGGACACCCTGTGCGATCAGCGCCTGGCCGAGAATACCCGGCGGGGCCACCAGTTCCGGAACGATGATCAGGATGCGTTTCATGTGAGTTTCATCATCGCTTTGAGTTCGTCGGCGGTCATGACATGGCAGTAGATCATGTTGATGATCGCCAGTTCCTGTTCGTGCAGCGTATCTGAGCCGGCGGCGCAGCAATCCTCCAGCACCACGACCTGGAAGCTTTCGTCGGCGAGGCTCCGCACGGTCGAGGAGACGCATTGGTCGGTGAAGATGCCGGCGCAGATGACGTTTCTGATGCCCAGATTGTGCAGGATTAGGCGCAGGTTGGTGCCCGTGAGCGCGCTGTCGGTTGTCTTGGTGACGACAATCTCGTCGCCTTGGGGCTCCAGTTGCGGCACCAGTTGCGACGCATGCTCGTTCTTGGGCAGCAGCAGATTGTTCCAGCCGGGCATCTTCTGGCTCAACGACCGGTCGCGGCCATCCTTGGTCCGGCAGGCGATGCGCGCAAACAGGCATTCGATACCGTGCTTGCGCGCCAGGCGCAGCAGTTCCGCCGTGCGCGGGATGACCATGCCGTTCATGCGTTCGTGAAACGGCGTCCAGGCGTCGAAATGCGCCTTGCCGGCAGCATCGAGCGTGGCTCGCTCCGGCCGTTCCAGATAGGTGTTCTGCACATCGATGACCAGGAGCGCCGTCTCGGCGGGCTTGAAGGCAAGATCGTCGGGCTCCGGCGCGCCTTGGTAATAGAAGGATCGGTGTCGCGTCTTCCAGTTCATGACTTTGCTCGTAGTAGAGCGGTGCTCAGCATGATCATTTTGGGCGATCGGCAATGTAGATCATGCTGAGCAGTCGCTTTTGGCTAATTGAGAAGACTAGACAATGCCCAGTGCAAGCGAGGTGCGGCACACATGGGTATCCGGGCCGCCGGGTCCTTTGAAGATGTCGTGACGGATTGCGGTAATTCTATAGTTGGGCGTACCGGCTGGATCGGCAACATCGAAATAGTCGCCTACATTTGCCGCCATGAAAGGCGATCCTTGTTTCAATGCGAGAACGGTGTGCCCAGGATGCCCCGGTCCCGCAGGAACCGCGGCAATCAACTCATATATTATCATCGAATGCCTCCATCCATGTATCCAATGCGTGCATGTGTGTTCAGTATGCACGTAAGAAGGATATCACGCGGAGAGGGGGCCGCATATCCATCAGCGTCGTTCAAAACCGGAAGGTAAAGAGGCCACGTTTTTCGTAAACTTCCGCTGCTTCCTCAACAAAGGTGGCCATCTTTTCCGCCTTATAGATCGTACGCAAGATCTTGGCGGCATCCAGCAGATCGGCCTTTGTCTTGGCGCGGCCCGGACGCAGCAGTTCGTAGACCTGCAGCAGGAACTCCTGCGGCACTGCCACCAGTTCGGCGGCGCGCTCGAAATTGCGCCCCAGGGTCGGCCGGCCGGCCAGGGTTGCCACGCGCGCCTGGTCCTTGAGTGCCTGGGGGGTGATGCGCAGATCTTCCAATGTCACCTCGCCGGCCATGACGGCATCGAGCGTGAGTTCTTCCAGCGCCTTGCCGCGCGCGGTTTTGACCAGGTCGGGCCGGTTCTCGGCGAGTGGATAATCGGCAACATCGTCGATCCGGGCCATTATTGAACCTCCAGGAAGGCGATCTCGATTTCCTCAGGCTTGGCGCCGTCCTGCGCGAGCGAGGTCTCGATCGCATAGATAAGGGCCACCTGGGCATGGAAGCGGGCTCCCATGGCCTCGCCCTCGGTCGGCACCACGACCGGCTCCGGCAATTCGCCCTTGGCGTAAGCGGTCGCGTTCTGCCCAAGCTTTCGGTAATGCGCAAGCGACGTGATCGGCGCGTTGGAGAACAGTTCCAGATTGTGATGGGGCAGGCGGTCGGCCTGGTGGATGACGGCGGTCCCCTTGGCCTGGATGCCGATGCCGATACCGGAGCCGGCGAGGCGCGCTGCACTCAGCCCCAGGAACGAGGTATCGGCCGTGTGTCGCATGCGCACGATGCGGGCAACGCCGCCCTTTTCGGCAATACCCTCGCTCATCGCCCGCAGCACGGCGGAAAGCGGATGGCCGGCCAATGTCCGGAAGAGCTTCAGACCGAAGGCTGGGCTGACGCCAATGACGATCTCGTTTTTCGGCCCGCTCGTTGCCGCATCGCCCAAGGCTCGGTAGCGGATGCGCCGGTTCTCGGCACCGGCGAAGGTGGCTTCTGTGCGCAAGACCTCCTCGCGCGTCAGCACATCGCGGATAGCGGCCAGTTCCTGGCGGCGCTGGCCGCTCAGCCGATAGCCGGTGCCGGGTCCGCCATAGTCGTTGGGATCGTTGACGGCGCTGATGACATGTCCCTGGCGTACCACCGCCGCCGTCTGCAGATAATCGCCCGACACCCGCAGGCGCACGACATTGAGGAGATTCTGTGCTTCCTCCCGGAAGCCGCGCACGGCCAGCGCCTTGATGACGTCGAGCACGTTGATCCCGCGCGCCTTGATTTTCTCGCTGATGAGGGTGACGTCGCGCGGCAGATAGCTCTCGGTCTCGTTGGAGCCGGAGGCCACAACGACGCTGCGCTTCATTGCAGCGCTCGGCGTGCCAAGGCCCAACTCCTCGAACACCGCGCCCAGCGCATCGGTCGCCCGCCGGCGCAGTTCCAGGGCGCGGGATTCGCCGACCGAGGTCAGCCCGCCATCGGCCTCGAAATCGCGCTGCAGCACCAGAAAATCCTCCATCTCCTCGCCATTGAAGGAGGAGGGGTTGAAGGAATTGTCATAGGCGAGGATCGACCCCATGCCGGAGCAGATGAAATCGGACCCGGCGATGAGGAAGGGCAGGATCTTGGCTCCCACCCGGATTTCCGATTCCGAATGCCGCGCATCATTGCCGGTGGCGCATTCGAGGTCGAGCCAGACAGCGATGAGATTTTCCGCCATCAGCTCCCGGACACCGCCCGGCATGGTCGAGGCCAGGGGGGCCCCATCGATGCCGCCATTCTGCGTCCCCTGCACGCCCATGGCACGCTGCAGGCACAGGCAGCGGGCTTCCAGATAAAGGAGGGACTTCGATTCATGGAATCCCATCAGCAGTTCGGATGCGGCCCCTGACGTGCAGCGCATCTTGATGCCGCGGCTGGCATAGGCAGCGGCCAGGAACGCTTTCGACCAGGGCGTGTCGTCGCCGTCGGTAAAAGCGCGCTCCGTCCCATAGACGGAAACCGTCTCGGCATAGGATGTGAAGCCCGCCATGCCGATCTGCAATTCCTCGGATTCTTCGCTGGAACATTGAAAAAGCGTGCCCCAACGGCCGACCGAGGCACCCACGGCGCAGGCCAGAGCGTTCGACCAGGCATTCCTCGCGACGCGCATGGTCGTCTCGACCTCGTCGAAGCCGAAAGCGACCGCCGTCGCGGCATCCGCCGCCAATTGCAGCGGGTCGTCCTTGGCATTGGTGACATGGCCCTGATTGCCGGGCGTCTTGCGGGTGCGCATCTTCGAGAAAGCGAAAGCGAGCTCGATCGCCGAGAGCTGTGCCACCACCTCGGCAAGCTTAGCGGGGGTGAGGCCATGGGCAAGGCGCGCCAGTTCGGTCCGTGGCACGGCAATGTCGACCAGCATGCGGGCGATGTCGGCAGAGGGGATCGCCATCGCTTGCGGGGCGAGGTCGAGATCGAGATGATGATGAGCGACGAAATGATCGATCATGTCGAATTCGGCCGCCGGGATGCCGTCCATCGACACCACCCTGCCCTCTGCAATGGCCAGGCCGGGCTTGGGGTCCTTGGCACCCTTGAAGGCGGCAAAGCCGTTCTCGGGGTCCTCCACCGCGAAACGATCGAGGCGCAGAGGCCGTTCGTCCCAATCGGCAAAGCGCCGCCAGCGATTGGCGTTCTGTTGCGGGCGCTCGCTCATGCTTTATTCTCCCAGCCTGTTCCTTGGGCAGATTTCTGTGATTTTACGGACAGGCTAATATCACGGCCCGCCGCCGGCTTGACCGAAAACCCACCATGTTTGACAGCGTCTTCTTCAGGAGAGCCTTGCTGCCTTGCAGCATGGCTGGCACCATGCCATCATTCCTGACCCTTATCGATGACAGCCAGCCATCAGGGACGGTTTCATGATCCAATTGGGCGGACGGGCGAATTCAGACGCGGGCAGTGCCGACAAGGCACCGGTCGTGCTCTCCGCCGCCGCCGCCGGTCTGGTGGAATTCATCGACGCCCAGGGCGGGGATGTGGATTCCATCTTCGGCAATTGCGGCCTGGCGCCGGAAATGACCGCGGCCCCGACCCTGCAATTGCGCCTTGCCGCCTATTGCGCCCTGTTCGAGGAGGCCGCCCGCCAGACCGGCCGTGACAATTTCGGCCTCTGGTTCGGCCAGCAATTCTCCCCGCGCGATCTGGGGATGTGGGGCTATGCCTCCTTGTCCTCGCCCACCCTCGGCAGCGCTCTCGAAAATCTGGTCGGCTTGTTCCGTTTCCAGCAAAGCTCGTCCGTGATGTCGCTGCGGCGCGATGGGGACAAGCGCATGCGCCTGGAATATCAGATTATTTCCCCCTCGATTGTGGCCCGGCGCCAGGATGCCGAGCTCTCTTTGGGGCAATTCACCAACATCATCCGCGAATGTTGCGGCAAGCATTGGTCGCCGCTGGAAATCCAGTTCGAGCATCCACGGCCCCCCGATTGGCGGCAGCATGAGATGGCGTTCGGCGCGCCGGTTTTCTTCGGCTGCGCCACCAATGCCATCATCTTCGATGCCGATCTGCTCAGCCGGCCGATGCCGGGCCGCGACCTCAAACTCCTCACCATGATGCAGACCTGCCTGGAATCGCTGGGGTCCCGCGATCGGCCGGATTCGCTCATAGACCGGGTGCGCGGTGCCGTGCGGCTGCGTCTGGCCGAAGGGGCGCCGACGCTGGAACAGGTGGCTCACACGCTGCGTCTCAGCCCGCATGCGATCCAGCGTGCCCTGGCCGATGCCGGCATGGGCTATCGCGAGGCCGTCGAAGTGACCCGTTTCGACCTCGCCCGGCATTATCTGCAGCAAAGCCAGCTGCCCTTGAGCGAGATTGCCTTATTGCTCGGCTATTCCGAGCTTTCCGCCTTCACCCGTGCCTTCACGCGCTGGGCCGGGACGAGCCCGCGCGTCTGGCGCCAGGCGATGTTGAAGCACTAACGCCCCAGCAGGTTGGCCTCGACCGTCTTCAGATGCGCCAGCGTCGCCGCGCGCGCCGCTTCCGGATCGCGGTTGAGGATCGCCGTCACGATCGCGTCGTGCTGCTGGCAGTAATTCTGCCGCCGCTCCTCCGAAAAGGAGCGCTTCTTCATGTCGAACCAGGGCGATTGATTGCGCAGGACATGGAGGAGATCATAGATGCCGCGCAGCAATTCGTTGCGTGAGCAGGCAAAGATGCGGTGGTGCAGGGCTGAATCCCACTGCTCGAACGTCATGATGTCGGTGGCGGCATTGGCCTCGCGGTGCGCTTCCTCGATGCCGGCGAGTTGTGCCGCGCTGGCATTGATCGCGGCATTGGCCGACGACAAGGGTTCCAGCAGCAGGCGCAGTTCCATCATGTCGGCGGGGCTCGCCCCTTCCATGCCGGCAACGATCTCGCTCAGGGAATGCTTGGCGCCGTTGGCGACGAAGGTGCCGCGCCCGACATGGCGCGAAATCGTTCCCTGATCGCGCAGCATGTCCATTGCGCGGCGGATCGTGTTCCGGGCTACGCCGAAATCGGCGGCGAGGTCGCGCTCCGGCGGTACCTGGCGCCCATCGGCCCATTCGCCGGCGTCGATGCGCTGCTGCAAGCTGCGGGCAATATCGGCGGCAATCGGTTTCGGCATGGTCTTGCTCGTTTGATCCAATGTTGAGCCAATTAGCATGATTCAGGCCACTCGTCCACGGAAAATGCGAATTGGTCTTGCCAGTGGCGCCTAAAAGCTCTTAACTTGAACCAATCAGACGCCGAATGGCTCAAATAGGTTCCGGGGAGGAATTCATGCGCATTGCCACATTCTCCGTGGGCGGTGAACGCCGCGTCGGTCTGGTCGATCTGGCCGCCGGCGAAGTCCGGCCGTTCGATCTGCCGGTCGATGCCGCGCGCGAAGGCATCCTGGCGCTCATCGAACGCGGCTCGGTCCCGGCAACCCTGTCGCCGATCGCCCTCGACCGGGTCGCATTGGAAGCGCCCATGCCGCGCCCGCGCCGCAACATCTTCTGCGTCGGCAAGAATTATCACGAACATGCCCACGAATTCGCCAAGAGCGGCTTCGATTCCAGTGCTGCGGCCGGCGCCGTGCCGAAGGAACCGATAATCTTCTCCAAGGTGCCGGAGACGGTCATTCCGAACCAGGCCAAAGTGCTGATCGATGCCAAGGTTTCGACCGCCATCGACTACGAGGCGGAACTGGCCGTCATCATCGGCAAAGGCGGGCGCGGGATCTCCAAGGAAAAGGCGCTCGACCATGTCTGGGGCTATACCATCGTCAACGATGTGACGGCGCGCGATCTCCAGGGACGCTACAGCCAGTGGCTGGTGGGCAAGTCGCAGGACACCTTCTGCCCGATGGGTCCCTGGGCCGTGACCAAGGACGAGATCGACATCGGCAATACGGCCATTCGCTGCTTCGTCAACGGGGATCTGCGGCAGAATTCCAATACCGGCCTGCTGATCTTCGACGTGCCGACCCTGATCGCCACCATTTCCGCCGGCTTGAGCCTGAAACCGGGCGATATCATCGCCACCGGCACGCCGGCCGGTGTCGGTATCGGCTTCAACCCGCCGCGTTACCTGAAATCCGGCGACGTCGTCCGGGTTGAAATCGATGGAATCGGCGCGCTCGAGAACCGTTTCGAGGATATTGCCGCATGAGCAGCGTCGATCTCGGCCAGATCACGGCGGAGGTGGCCGGCGAGGGTTTCCCCGTGGTGATGATCCACGGGCTTGGCGGCACCAGCAACACCTTCCAGCCCCTGATGAATGCGCTGGCCGGCTTTCGCGTCATCCGGGTCGATCTGCCAGGTGCCGGCCGGTCGCGTGTGCCGCATGACGATCTCAGTATTGAGAAATTCACCAACGCGGTGCTTTCGGCGGCGAAAACGCTGGGTGTCGAAAAGGCGCATTTCGTCGGCCATTCCATGGGTACGCTGATCTGCCAGCAGATTGCGGTCGAACATGGCGCCTGCGTGCAGTCGCTGTCCCTCTTCGGCGCCCTGGTGGAACCGCCGGAGGCCGCCCGCACCGGGCTGATGGCGCGGGCGTGGCTGGCACGCGAGCAGGGGATGGAGCCGATTGCCGAGCAGATCATTAACGCCACAGTCTCGGCGGAAACGAAAGCAACCCGGCCGGCCGCCATTGCCTTCGTGCGCGAGACCATCATGCGCCAGGACCCGCTGGGCTATGCCAAGCATTGCGAGGCGCTGTCTAAATTTCAGGCAGTCGATCACAAACGCATCAAGGCGCCGACTTTGCTGGTGACCGGCGATTCCGACGTGGTAGCGCCGCCCAGCATGGCGCAACTCATCGGCGACCGTGTTGCGGGGGCCAGCATGCATCTGCTCGACCGTTGTGGCCACTGGGCCACAGTCGAGAAACCCGCTGAATGCAGCGAAAAGATTGCTAATTTCCTGAGGCGCGTCTGACGGGAGATGTGCTTAACTTAAGTGCTTGCAGTTGATCCCTTAGAGAAGAGCATCCGGCGCCACAGCGCCGAGAGCCACGAGGGGCGACAACGAAAGTCTGGGAGGGCTTGATGGCGGACAATGGCAGCTCCAGCAATCGCTGGGGATCGAACGGGCGGGACTCTGACTCCGTTCTTTTCACGAATGTGCGCATCCTCGACGGGTCGGGTGACTATCCCTATACCGGCGAAGTGCTGGTGCAAGGCAACCGCATCAAGCAGGTGACGAAGGGCAGCTCGCGCTTCGGCAGCAGCGCCGGCGGCACGATCGGCGGCGGTAGCACCACCATCGACGGCATGGGCGCCACTTTGATGCCGGGTCTCATCGACGCACATCTCCATCTTTCCTGGAACAATGCGCCGGGCATTGATCCCATTCAGAAAATGCCGGTAGAGGAGCATACGCTCGTCACCGCTGAAATGGCCAAGGTGGTGCTCGATGCCGGCTTCACCGCCGGGCGCGGCGCCGCTGCGGCCAAGCCGCGCCTGGACGTCGCGGTGCGCGACTTCATCAATGCCGGGCGAATTCCCGGTCCGCGCTACACGGCATCCGGCCCTGAAATCACCACGGTCGGCGGTCTTGGCGACTTCACCTTGCCGCACATGCCGCATCCGGGCCTCAATCTCGGCATGGTGATCTCCGGGCCGGAAGAGGTGCGCGCCACCGTCCGCATGCTGATCAAATACGGCGTCGATACCATCAAGCTCAACCTCTCCGGCGAGGAGATCACCGGCATGGGCGCCGAGGAAACGCCGATGTCGGAAGAAGAGGTGGCGATGGCGGCGCAGGAAGCGCGCGCCCGCAACAAATGGCTCTCGGCGCATGCGCGCTCGTCGAAATCGGTGCAGCAATGCATCCGCCACGGCATCCAGATCATCTATCACGCCTCCTTCTGCGACGAGCAGACGCTCGACATGCTGGAAGCGGCCAGGGACAAGCATTTCGTGGCACCTGGAATCGCCTGGCTCATCGGCACGGCCAGGAATGCCGGCGAATATGGCATCAAGCCGGGTTCGGAAATCTCCATGCTCTATGAACGGGAGCTTGAGCGCGCGATCGACACGATGAAGAAGATGCATCGCCGCGGCATCCGCGTCCTCATCGGCGGCGATTACGGCTTTGCCTGGACGCCGCAAGGCACCAACGCCAAGGACCTCGAATATTTCGTCGACATGCTGGGCTTCTCGCCGATGGAAGCCATCATCGCCGGCACCCGCTATGGCGGCGAGATCATGGGCATGGGCCACGAATTGGGGCAGATCCGCGAAGGCTATCTGGCCGATCTGCTGCTGGTCGATGGCGATCCGGCCGCCAATGTCCGCGTGCTGCAGGACAAGGACCGGCTGCTTGCCATCATGAAGGACGGCAAGTTCCACAAGCGGCCGCAGACGCAGGAACAGCGTCGGCGCTTGACGGCCTGAGGCGTCCTTCGTGAAGCATCCCGTCGCCATCGTTCTCTATGTCGTGCTGGCAGCCCTGGTCCTGTGGCTGTTCCTGGCGCTGTGGCCGGCATGGCTGGTGGCGCTCATCGGGCCGAAGAAGGTGTTGGTCAACACCATCTTCAACGGTGTTACCGTGGCCGGCCTCTATTTTCTGGTAGCAAGCGGCTTCACTCTCGTCTTCGGGTTGATGCGCAACGTCAATCTGGCGCACGGCTCGCTTTATCTTTTTGGCGCCTATATCGGCTATGACGTGGCCGATTGGTCGGGGTCGTGGCTCCTGGGCGTCGCCGCCGGCTTCCTGGGGGCTGCCATAGCCGGCGTGCTCATGCAGGTCTTTGTCTTCCGCCGCATGGAAGGTGACGACCTCCGGCAGACGCTGGTGACGATCGGCATCTCCATTGTCGGGGCCGATCTGATGCTGGCGTTCTGGTCCGGCAACACCTACCAGTTCACTATTCCCGCCTGGATCGACGGCGCCGTGGCAACGCCGATCGTGACCGCCGTCAAGTCGAACGGCACCTCGGTCGTCATGATGTATCCGCTCTATCGGCTGGTCGTGCTGGCGGCGGCGGTGGCCATCGGCATTGCGCTGTGGCTGCTGCTCAACCGCACGCGCATCGGCATGATGATCCGCGCCGGTGTCGATGACCGCGCCATGCTCGCGGCCAATGGCGTTAATGTCCACATGGTCTTCGCCATCGTCTTTGCGATCGGGGCGGGGCTTGCCGGTTTTGCCGGTGTTGTCGGCGGCACGGCCCTTTCCATCGCCCCCGGTGAAGACGTGCGCTATCTGCTGGCTTCTCTGGTGGTGGTCATCGTCGGCGGCATGGGCTCGATCACGGGGGCGGCCATCGGTGCCCTCATCATCGGATTGGCCGAACAGATCGGCCTTGCCTATTTCCCGACCTATGGCGTCGTGCTCACCTTCGTCATCATGGTGCTGGTGCTGGCCGTGCGGCCGCAAGGCATCATGGGGCGGCCGGCATGAGGAATCTGGCCGGCATGAGGAATCTGGCCCGCATGAGGAATCTGGCATGAGCATTCTTGATGCGATTGCCGGCCCCGGTGCCGCGCCGACCGCGCGTTTCCGGCTCGATGCGGGTCATGTCCTCCTTGGCATCGCCTTGCTGCTCTATCCCTTCGTTGCCTCGCCCTTCTTCACCTTCCAGGTCGGCGCCTACACGCTCATCATGGGCACCATCGCCCTCTCCCTGATGGTGCTGGCCGGTTACGGGGGCATGGTCAGCCTCAGCCAGATGACCGTGGCCGGCATCGCCGGCTACACCTTTGCCATCTTCGGCATCAATTCGTCCGGTGTCATGGGCCTGGGCTGGCCCTGGTGGCTGGCGGCCCCCATCGCCATTGCCATGGGTGCCTTGGCCAGCACGCTGATCGGTGCGCTGGCCGTGCGCACCGCCGGCATCTACATGATCATGATCACGCTGGCCATCGCCACGGCCTTCTTCTATTTCGCGCGCCAGAACTATGCCCTGTTCAACGGCTTCAACGGTTTCCACGGAATTCCGGCGCCGGAATTCTGGGGCATCAACTGGCGCGATCCCATGCCCTTCTATTACCTGTCGCTGGCCGTCGCCGCCTTCTACTACACCGCCGTCATGTATGCGCACCGCTCGACCTTTGGACTCAGCCTGCAGGCTATCCGCGACAATCCGCGCCGCGTGCGCGCCATCGGTTTCGATGTCGCGGCGCACCGCATCTTCGCCTTCTTCCTGGCCGGGATCATCGCCGCCACCTCCGGCGTGCTGCTGGTCTGGTTCAACGGCCAGATCACACCCGGCACACTCGACGTCAATGCCGCCGTCAATGTGCTGGTCATCGCCGTCGTAGGCGGCATCCGCCGGCCGATCGGCCCCTATCTCGGTGCGCTGCTTTTCGTGCTGCTGCAGAACTTCGCCATCGACCTTCTCAATCCGGAACGGTTCAACACGGTGATCGGCCTCGTTTTCCTGGCGGTCATCTTCTTCTCACCCGACGGCATCCTGGGCCTGTGGGAAAGGCTCAAGGCTGTCGATGTCAACAGATCGCTGCGTCCATCCTCCCGGCGCAGCCAAGGGAACTGAAGCTGGGGGGACAAAAGACATGAAAAACAAACCAACTGGAGGAAACGCGATGCTTAGCAGAAGACATGTCCTGGCGGCGGCGGTGGCTCTCACCGCCCTGATGCCCCAGGCCCAGGCCGAAGATGTCATCAAGATGGGCGCCCTGGCGACCCTCGAAGGCCCCTTCACGGTGCTCGGCGAAGACGGCATGCGCGGGCTGAAGCTCGCCTTGCAGGAAGTGAACTACACCGTCGCGGGGAAGAAAATCGAGCTGCAGACCGGCTCGTCCGACGCCTCGCCGGAAAGCGCCTTGAAGGCCACCCGCAAGCTCGTCGAGCAGGGCGGCGTGCAGGTTCTGGTCGGGCCGCTCTCCGGTTCCGAAGGCATCGCGGTCAAGGATTACGCCAAGACCCAGCCCAACGTCACCTTCATCAACGGCTCGTCGGCGGCGCAGGACACCACTCTGTTCGGCCCGGCGGAGAACTTTTTCCGCTTCTCGACCGACGGCGTGCAGTGGATGGCGGGCCTTGGCGAATATGCCTACACCGAAAAGGGCTACAAGACGGTGGCCGTGGTGGCCGAGGATTATTCCTTCCCCTACAGCCAGGTCGAAGGCTTCATGCTGCCCTTCTGCAAGGCGGGCGGCAAGGTGCCGACCAAATTGTGGGTCCCCATCGGCAACAAGGATTTCTCCTCGGTCATTGCCTCGATCCCCGATGATGTCGACGCGATCTATGTGGCCCTCGGTGGGGCCGACGCCATCAACTTCCTCACCCAATACCAGCAATCGGGCGGGCAATCGCCGCTGATCGGCGGCTCGATCACCGTCGACCAGACGGTGCTCGGCTCCAAGGGCTCGATCCGCGACGCCGTGATCGGCACCATCGCGGCCGGCCCCACCGCCGATACCTGGGACGATCCGCGCTGGACCAAGTTCACCGAGGATTACAAGAAGGCGTTCCCGGACGGCTTCCCGGCGCCCTCGCTCTTCGCCCATGCCTATTACATCAACGCCAAGGCGGCGATCCTGGCGCTGGAGAAGGTCGGTGGCGATCTTTCCGACGGCGGCAAGAAGTTCCGCGAAGCCCTTGCCGGCCTCACTTTCGAGACGCCGACGGGTCCGGTGAAGCTCGACCATAACCGCAACGCCGTGGCCGACATCTTCGTTACCGAAGTGGTCGACGATGGCGGCACCTTGCGCAACAAGGTCATCAAGATCGCGCAGGGCGTCAATCAAACGCTGGGCGAGCCGGAGGAGGAATTCCTCAAGATCGGCCCGGCCACGCGCGACAACCCGGACTGCAAGTAAGACTGGACGGGTGAGGGCATCGAAGATGGCGGAACCTGCCGACAATCTGCTGGGAGAGAGCGGCGCTTATGCGCTGGAGCTCTTCGGCATCGGCCGCCGCTTCGGTGCCCTTGCGGCCCTGTCCGACATCACCATGACGGTGCGTGCGGGCGAGCGCCGCGCGGTGCTGGGCTCCAACGGGGCCGGCAAAACCACCTTGTTCAACGTCATCACCGGCGATTTTCCGCCTTCGGCCGGCTATATCCGCTTCTTC
>NZ_JAYRJY010000016.1:0-1864 GCF_041906005.1 Ferrovibrio sp. | reverse complement strand
GCACGCATTACATGGACGAGGCCGAGCGCTGCCATGAAATCCTCTACATCGCCTATGGCCGCCTCATCGCCAAGGGCACGATCAAGGACGTCATCGCTGCGCACGCGCTCGACACCTGGTCGGTCGAGGGCCCAGACCTGCATCTGCTGTCGCGCGAATTGCCGCATCTGCCCGGCATCGACACGGTAGCAGCGTTCGGCAGCGTGCTCCATGTCTGCGGACGGGATGCGGTGGCACTGGAACGCAGCATCGCGCCCTATCGCGCCCGCGCCGGTCTTCGCTGGCAACGTTCAAGCCCAAGCCTCGAAGACATCTTCATCCAGCTGATGGCCGACATCGATGCCAATAACGGCGCGCCGCAGCCGCGGAACAAGACGCCATGACGCTCTTCTCCTTCCGCCGCTTCTTTGCCGTGCTGGCCAAGGAATTCATCCAGATGCGGCGCGATCGCTTGACCTTCGGCATGATGATGGGCGTGCCGCTGATGCAGCTGCTGCTGTTCGGCTACGCCATCAACACCGACCCCAAGAACCTGCCGGCGGTGGCAGTGGTGGCGGAAAATTCCAATTTCACCCGCTCGCTGCTGCGCGCCATGGAGAATACCGGCTATATCCGCTTCGTCAGCGCCCCGGTCGATGATGCCACGTCCGACCGCATGCTGCGCCGGGGCGAGGTGCAGTTCGCCGTCCACATTCCAGTGAACTTTGCCGAGGATATCGTGCGCGGGCGCAAACCCGCCCTGCTGGTCGAAGCGGATGCGACCGACCCCGTCGCCACCGGCAATGCGCTCTCGGCCTTGCAGGGCCTCGACAGCGCCGCCCTCATCCATGACCTCAAGGGGCCGCTGCAGGCGCTGCAGAACGGCGAAGCACCTTTCGAAGTGCAATTGCACAAGCGCTATAACGCCGAGGGCATCACCCAATACAACATCGTGCCCGGCCTGATGGGCGTCGTTCTCACCATGACCATGGTGATGATGACCTCGCTCGCCGTCACCCGCGAGCGTGAGCGCGGCACGATGGAAAACCTGCTCGCCATGCCGGTGCAGCCGATGGAAGTGATGCTGGGCAAGATCCTGCCCTATATCGTCGTCGGCTATGTCCAGGTCGCCATCATCGTCGTCGCCGCGCGCTATCTCTTCTCCGTGCCGCTCGTGGGCTCGCTGCCGCTCCTCAGCCTTGCCGCCATCATCTTCATCGCCGCCAATCTCGCCGTCGGCTTCACCTTCTCGACGCTGTCGACCAACCAGCTGCAGGCGATGCAGATGTCCGTCTTCTTTTTCCTGCCATCCCTGCTGCTTTCGGGCTTCATGTTCCCCTTCCGCGGCATGCCGGCCTGGGCGCAGATCCTGGGCGAGGCACTGCCGCTCACCCATTTCCTGCGCATCGTCCGCGGCATCCTGCTGAAAGGAAACGGCTGGGCCGATATCTGGCCGGATCTGTGGCCGATCCTGACCTTCCTGGTCGCGGCAGCGATCCTGGCCCTCATCCGCTATCGCCGCACGCTGGATTGAGGCACTCCCTTTTCTAGACCGATTGCGAAGGATTCGCGGCTGCAACGCCCATACCGGGCCAATCGTCGCTCCAGGCCCTCTGTGAACTGCGTCACTTGTGATCCGGGGGTGATCCCGCTACCTAGAAGGGGAAGGTGTTCCAATAGGAGCAGAGAAAGAAAATGACCGCGTCACGAAAGACCACCCTGTTCACCAAACTGCGCCGCCATGGCACGACGGCCCTTCTGGCCGGCGCCGTGGCCCTGATATCGGCCTGCGCCCAGACGCGCCCGGCACCGGCGGCGGGACAGGATCCCCTCGTCATCAGCCAATCCACCGACGCGGCTCTGCAGCAATATCTGGCCAAGATTT
>NZ_JAYRJY010000002.1:0-399730 GCF_041906005.1 Ferrovibrio sp. | reverse complement strand
CCTGTAGCGCCGAGCGAAGGTCTGACGCGCGTGCAGGGGTGTAGCTCAACTGGCTAGAGCACCGGTCTCCAAAACCGGGGGTTGGGGGTTCGACTCCCTCCACCCCTGCCAGCGTGACGCAGACAAAGAAGAGTACAGGTAGGTAGCAAGGCGATGGCGAAAGTCAGTCCGATCGAGTTCTTCCGGCAGGTCCGGCAGGAGACTTCCAAAGTCACCTGGCCGAGCCGCAAGGAAACCCTGATCACCACGGCGATGGTTTTCGTCATGGGGCTGGTCGCCGCGTTGTTCTTTTTTGCGGTCGACTCGATCCTGCGCTTTGCGGTGCAGCTGATCCTCGGCCTGGGGAGCTGACGATGGCGGCGCGCTGGTACATCGTCCACGTTTATTCGAACTTCGAGAAGAAGGTCGCCCAGGCGATCCGCGACGGCGCGGCGCAAAAGGGCATGAGCGATCTTTTCGAAGAGGTGCTGGTGCCGACCGAGGAGGTGGTGGAAGTCCGCCGCGGCCAGAAGGTCAATGCCGAGCGCAAGTTCTTCCCCGGCTATGTGCTGGTGAAGATGGATATGACCGACGAGACCTATCACCTCGTCAAGAATACGCCGAAGGTCACAGGCTTCCTGAGTTCTGGCGGCAAGCCGTCGCCGATCACGGAGGCCGAGGCGCAGCGTATCGCCAATCAGGTGAAGGAAGGCGTCGAGCATCCGAAGCCCTCCGTCACCTTCGAGGTGGGCGAGCAGGTGCGCGTGGCCGACGGTCCGTTCACGTCGTTCTCCGGCGTGGTGGAGGAAGTGGACGAAGAGCGCGCGCGCCTCAAGGTGGCGGTGTCGATCTTCGGTCGCGCCACCCCGGTCGAGTTGGAATACAGCCAGGTCGAGAAGCTCTGATCTGGTTGCAGTACCCGGGCCGCTTTTGCTTCTGGCCCGGTTCACCGCGTGGGAGACAGCTAAGGTCCATTTCGCCGGACCGCCCCTGATCGCACCGCGCCTCCGCTAACGGGACGACATCGTTCCAGGCAGGAAAGGAACAGAGTATGGCGAAGAAGATTGAAGGCTACATCAAACTGCAGGTTCCGGCCGGCAAGGCCAACCCGTCGCCGCCGATTGGCCCCGCGCTCGGTCAGCGTGGCGTCAACATCATGGAATTCTGCAAGGCGTTCAACGCGCAGACCAAGGATCTCGAGCAGGACATGCCGATCCCGGTGGTGATCACCGTGTATTCGGACCGCTCGTTCACCTTCATCACCAAGACCCCGCCGGTGACCTACTTCCTGAAGAAGGCCGCCAACATCAAGTCCGGCGCCAAGCTGACCGGTCGTGGTGACAAGGTGGGTGCCGTGACGATGGATCAGGTGCGTGAGATCGCCAAGCAGAAGATGAAGGATCTCAACGCTCACGACATCGATGCGGCCTGCCGCATGATCGTTGGTTCGGCCCGTTCGATGGGCCTGGACGTTCGCGGCGAGTAAGGGGAGATCTGGATCATGAGCAACAAGGGCAAGCGCTACACCGCCGCCGCCAAGACCGTTAATCCGGACCTCCGCTACGGCCTCACCGATGCCGTCAAGATGGTCAAGGGCAACGCCAAGGCCAAGTTCGACGAAACCATCGAAATCGCGATGAACCTCGGCGTCGATCCGCGTCACGCCGACCAGATGGTCCGTGGTGTGGTCACCATGCCGTCGGGCACCGGCAAGTCGGTGCGCGTCGCCGTCTTCGCCAAAGGCCCGAAGGCCGAGGAAGCCAAGAAGGCCGGTGCCGACCTGGTCGGTGCCGACGATCTGGCCGAGATCATCAACACCGGCAAGATCGAGTTCGATCGCTGCATTGCCACGCCTGACATGATGGCCGTGGTGGGCAAGCTGGGTAAGGTGCTGGGCCCGCGCGGCCTGATGCCGAACCCGAAGCTGGGCTCGGTTACCATGGACGTCGCTGGCGCCGTGAAGGCGGCCAAGGGTGGCCAGGTCGAGTTCCGCGTCGAGAAGGCCGGTCTGATCCATGCCGGCATCGCCAAGGCGTCCTTCACTGAAGACCAGATCCTGGCCAACGTGAAGGCGTTCATCGATGCCGTGATGAAGGCCAAGCCGACCGGCGTGAAGGGGCATTACGTGAAGAAGATCGCGCTCTCCTCGACCATGGGTCCGGGCGTGCGCATCGAGCTGAGCGACGCGCTCGGCGGCGGCGAAAAGGCCGCTGCGTAAGTATTGAAGAGTTTCGCCGGGCCTTCCCTCGGGAGGGGCCGGCGAAGCGGTGTTCGGGGAGACCTGGATATCCGCAACCTGTCCGAGACTGCAGGCCCCCGGAGGTTTTCGAACCGAAGGGTTTAATGGAAGTGGCCACCTGCATAGACGGGGAAGAGAATTTTCAGGAACCCGGCCCAGGCCGGGTTCAGGAAGGTTCGAGCCCTGGGACAGGCGAACCGGGTGATCGGTTTGCCGCAGTACGGCGGAGTCGGAAACGACAAAGCCGGGGCGACAAGTCGATCGCTCAAGTGCCAACCAGGATCAGCCAGTATCCGTAAGGAACATTGGCCTGATTCCTTGTTTAGGAGACGAGCAGTGGATCGTGCTCAAAAACAGGAGATGGTGGCGACGCTCAGCCAGGTCTTCAAGAAGGCCGAGGTTGTCGTTGTAACCCAGAATAACGGTCTGACCGTTGCTCAGGTGACTGAGCTGCGCCGTCAGATGCGTGCCGCTGGCGCCAGCTTCAAGGTCGCGAAAAACCGTCTTGTCTGCCTTGCCCTCGAGGGCACCACCTACGCGTCCCTGAAGAATCTCTTCAAGGGTCCGACCGGCATTGCCTATGCCAATGATCCGGTCGCGGCAGCGAAGGTCGCCGTGGAATTCGCCAAGAAGAACGAGAAGTTCGTTGTTGTTGGCGGCGCCATGGGCGACACCGTGCTGAACGCTGATGGTGTGAAGGCTTTGGCAACCTTGCCGTCGCTCGACGAGCTGCGCGGCAAGCTCATTGGCCTGCTCAACGCGCCCGCGACCAAGGTCGCCGGCGTCGTGCAGGCGCCCGCAGGCCAGTTGGCCCGCGTGCTCAATGCCTATGCCACCAAGGGTTAAGGCCGCAAGCCGAACCGTACTAGTCCAAACAGGTAATCGAACCTATCTAACCAGGAGTAACTGAAATGGCTGATTTGCAGAAGATCGTCGACGAACTGTCGTCGCTCACCGTTCTCGAGGCCGCCGAACTCGCCAAGCTTCTCGAAGAGAAGTGGGGCGTGTCGGCTGCTGCTCCGGTCGCCGTTGCCGCTGTTGCCGGTGGCGCTGCTGCCGGTGGCGCTGCCGCCGAAGAGAAGACCGAGTTCAACGTCATCCTCGCTGATGCCGGCGCCAACAAGATCAACGTGATCAAGGAAGTGCGCGCCATCACCGGTCTGGGCCTGAAGGAGGCCAAGGACCTGGTCGAGGGTGCGCCGAAGCCGGTCAAGGAAGGCGTCAACAAGGACGAAGCTGCCAAGATCAAGACCCAGCTCGAAGGCGCTGGCGCCAAGGTCGAGATCAAGTAAGGTCCGCGTACAGGTGCGGGGCGGGTCCGGTGTGGGCCTGCCCCGACACCCTTTGAATACCGCTCCGGGTCGCCGGAGCTTTTGCCGTTTTTTACACACCCCCGTCCGCCGCGGGATTTCCGGCGGGTCAATGCGGTTTTCGGAATTTGGGCGCGGCGATCGCCCGGCGGGATAATGGGCCCGTGAAATTTATCGCTGTCCGAACCCCGCGCGGCGTGACCTACGCCGCACAGATATAGATTTGGGACAGACATGACCTTGTCGTTCACCGGCCGCAAGCGCGTTCGCAAAAGCTTCGGGCGCATCCCGAGCGTCACCTCGATGCCGAACCTGATCGAGGTGCAGAAAAGCTCTTACGAGAGCTTCCTGATGATGCATGACGCCGCCGACCAGCGCCCCGATGCGGGCCTGCAGGGCGTTTTCAAGTCGGTCTTCCCGATCAAGGATTTCTCCGAGACCTCATCGCTGGAATTCGTGAAATATGAATTCGAGGCGCCGAAATACGACGTCGACGAATGCATGCAGCGCGGCATGACCTTTGCCGCCCCGCTGAAGGTGACGCTGCGCCTGATCGTGTTCGAAGTGGATCCTGACACCCAGGCCAAGTCGGTGCTCGATATCAAGGAGCAGGATGTCTACATGGGCGACATGCCGCTCATGACCGACAAGGGCACCTTCATCATCAATGGCACTGAGCGCGTCATCGTCTCGCAGATGCATCGCAGCCCGGGTGTGTTCTTCGATCACGACAAGGGCAAGACCCATTCCTCGGGCAAGTATCTCTACACCGCCCGCGTGATCCCGTATCGCGGCTCGTGGCTCGATTTCGAGTTCGACGCCAAGGACATCGTGCATGTCCGCATCGACCGTCGCCGCAAGCTGCCCGTCACCACACTGTTCTTCGCCCTGGGGCTGACCCAGGAAGAGATCCTGGACGCCTTCTACAAGAAGGCGATCTACAAGCATGACAAGAAGGGCTGGCGCACCGACTACAACGCCGAGCGTATGCGCGGCGTGCGCCTGAACTCCGACCTGATCAATGCCAAGACCGGCAAGGTCGCGGTTGAGGCCGGCACCAAGATCACCCCGCGCCTGGCCAAGAAGCTGGCCGACGAGGGCCTGAAGGAGCTGCTGGTCGCGCCGCAGGACATGGCCGGCAAGTACAACGCGCTCGACATCGTCAACGAGGAAACCGGCGAGATCTATCTGGAGGCGGGCGAGGAGCTCGACGTCAAGAAGATCGAGATGTTGGAAGCCGCCGGCATCGAACAGATTTCGGTGCTCGACGTCGACCATGTCACCATCGGCGCCTATATCCGCAACACCATGGTTGCCGACAAGCACCAGGGCCGCGAGCAGGCGCTGTTCGAGATCTATCGCGTCATGCGTCCGGGCGAGCCGCCGACCATGGATACGGCGGAAGCGCTGTTCCACGGCCTGTTCTTCGATTCCGAGCGCTATGACCTCTCGGCCGTCGGCCGCGTGAAGATGAACGCCCGCCTCGGCCTCGAAGCCGACGACACCGTGCGGGTGCTGCGCACCGAAGACATCCTGGCCTGTGTGCGCACCCTGTGCGAACTCAAGGACGGCCGCGGTGAAATCGACGACATCGACCATCTGGGCAACCGCCGCGTCCGTTCGGTCGGCGAGCTGATGGAAAACCAGTACCGCATCGGCCTGCTGCGTATGGAGCGCGCGATCCGCGAGCGTATGAGCTCGGTGGATATCGACACCGTGATGCCGCATGACCTGATCAACGCCAAGCCGGCAGCGGCGGCCGTGCGCGAGTTCTTCGGCTCCAGCCAGCTCTCGCAGTTCATGGACCAGACCAACCCGCTGTCGGAAATCACCCACAAGCGCCGCCTGTCGGCCCTTGGCCCGGGTGGTCTGACCCGCGAGCGCGCCGGCTTCGAGGTGCGCGACGTGCACCCGACCCATTACGGCCGCATCTGCCCGATTGAGACGCCGGAAGGCCCGAATATCGGTCTGATCAACTCGCTGGCCACCTATGCCCGCGTCAACCAGTATGGCTTCATCGAAAGCCCGTACCGCCGCATCCGTGAAGGCAAGATGACCGACGAGGTCGTCTACCTGACCGCGATGGAAGAGGGCAAATACACCATCGCCCAGGCCAATGCCGAGGTCGATGCCAAAGGCAAGCTGGTCGGCGACCTGGTATCCTGCCGCTGCAACGGCGATTTCGTCATGGTCCGCCCCGAAGGCGTCGACTTCATGGATGTGTCGCCCAAGCAGCTCGTCTCGGTTGCCGCGGCGTTGATCCCGTTCCTTGAGAACGACGACGCCAACCGCGCGCTGATGGGCTCGAACATGCAGCGTCAGGCGGTGCCGCTGATCCGCGCCGAAGCGCCGCTGGTCGGCACCGGCATGGAAGAGGTGGTCGCCCGCGATTCCGGCGCCACCATCGTCGCCAAGCGTTCGGGCATCGTCGACCAGATCGACGGCACCCGCATCGTCGTCCGCGCCTCGGAAGAGACGGACATGACGAAGTCGAATGTCGACATCTACAAGCTGCTGAAGTTCCAGCGCTCGAACCAGAATACCTGCATCACCCAGCGTCCGCTGGTGAAGGTGGGCGACGTGGTGAAGGCTGGCGACATCATCGGCGACGGTCCGTCCACCGAGCTGGGCGAGCTGGGCCTGGGCCGCAACGTGCTGGTCGCGTTCATGCCCTGGAACGGCTACAACTTCGAAGATTCGATCCTGATCTCCGAGCGGATCGCCAAGGACGACGTCTTCACCTCGATCCACATTGAGGAATTCGAGGTGATGGCCCGCGATACCAAGCTGGGCCCCGAGGAAATCACCCGCGACATCCCGAACGTGGGCGAGGAAGGCCTCAAGAATCTCGACGAGGCCGGCATCGTCTACATCGGCGCCGAGGTGCATCCGGGCGATATCATGGTCGGCAAGATCACGCCGAAGGGTGAAAGCCCGATGACGCCGGAAGAGAAGCTGCTGCGCGCCATCTTTGGCGAGAAGGCTTCCGATGTGCGCGACAGTTCGCTGCGCGTGCCGCCGGGTGTCTCCGGTACGATCGTGGAAGTGCGCGTCTTCTCCCGTCACGGCGTGGAGAAGGACGAACGCGCCCTGGCCATCGAGCGCGCCGAGATCGAGCGCCTGGCCAAGGACCGCGACGATGAGAAGGCGATCATCGAGCGTTCGATCTATGGCCGCCTGAAGGAACTGCTGCTTGGCAAGCAGGCCGACAAGGGCCCGAAGGGCTTCAAGGATGGCGGCAAGATCACCGAGGAAGTGTTGCAGGAACTGACTCCAGGCCAGTGGTGGCAGCTCAGCCTCAAGAACGAAAAGTCGATGGCCGACATCGAGGCGCTGAAGAAGCAATACGATGCCGCCACCTCGCGCATCCAGAAGCGCTTCGAAGACAAGGTCGAGAAGCTCCAGCGCGGCGACGAGTTGCCGCCGGGCGTGATGAAGATGGTCAAGGTCTTCGTCGCGGTGAAGCGCAAGCTGCAGCCGGGCGACAAGATGGCCGGCCGTCACGGCAACAAGGGTGTCATCTCGCGCATCGTGCCCGAGGAAGACATGCCTTACCTCGAGGACGGTCAGCCGGTCGATATCGTGCTGAATCCGCTGGGCGTGCCTTCGCGCATGAACGTCGGTCAGATCCTTGAGACGCATCTGGGCTGGGCTTCGGCCGGCCTGGGCCGCCAGATCGGCGATATGCTCGACAAGGTGCGCCGCAACACGGCCAAGGCCGAGGACCTGCGCAAGGTGCTGAAGACGGTCTATTCCAAGCAGGAATATACCGACAAGATCGCCGACCTCTCGGACGAGCAGGTGATCGAGCTGAGCGACAACCTGCGCCGCGGTGTGCCGATGGCCACCCCCGTCTTCGACGGTGCCCATGAGCCGGACATCGTCGAGATGCTGGAAAAGGCCGGCATGGACAAGTCGGGTCAGGTCACTCTGGTCGACGGCCGCACTGGCGAGCCGTTCGACCGCAAGGTGACGGTCGGCTACATCTACATGCTGAAGCTGCACCACTTGGTCGACGACAAGATCCACGCCCGCTCCATCGGCCCGTACTCGCTGGTTACCCAGCAGCCGCTGGGCGGCAAGGCGCAGTTCGGCGGCCAGCGTTTCGGCGAAATGGAGGTCTGGGCACTCCAGGCCTACGGTGCCGCCTACACGCTGCAGGAAATGCTGACGGTGAAGTCGGACGACGTGGCCGGCCGCTCGAAGGTCTACGAGGCCATCGTGCGCGGCGACGACAACTTCGAAGCCGGTATTCCGGAATCGTTCAACGTGCTGGTCAAGGAGATGCGGTCGCTCGGCTTGAATGTCGAGCTGTCGCAGCGCTCCTACTGATCATCACGCAACGCATCCTCCGATAGGAGACAGACATGAACGAACTGAGCAACGTTTTCGGCCAGCCGCAGGGCGCCCAGAGCTTCGACCAGATCCAGATCTCGATCGCTTCGCCGGAGCGCATCCGCTCCTGGTCCTACGGCGAGATCAAGAAGCCGGAGACCATCAACTACCGCACCTTCAAGCCGGAGCGTGACGGCCTGTTCTGCGCCCGCATCTTCGGCCCGATCAAGGATTACGAGTGCCTGTGCGGCAAGTACAAGCGCATGAAGTATCGCGGCGTGATCTGCGAGAAGTGCGGCGTCGAAGTCACGCTCTCCAAGGTCCGGCGCGAACGCATGGGCCATATCGAGCTGGCCTCGCCGGTGGCGCATATCTGGTTCCTCAAGTCGCTGCCATCGCGCATCGGCCTGATGCTGGACATGACGCTGAAGGATCTCGAGCGCATTCTGTATTTCGAGAACTACGTGGTGGTCGAGCCGGGCCTCAGCCCGCTGAAGCAGTTCGACCTGCTGACGGAAGAGCAGCTTTATCGCGCCCAGGAAGAATATGGCGATGATGCCTTCGTCGCCAAGATCGGCGCGGAGGCGATCCGCGACCTGCTGATCGCCATCGACCTGGAAAAGGAGCGCGAGAACATCCGGCAGGAGCTGGCCGAGACGACGTCGGAACTGAAACCGAAGAAGCTGGTCAAGCGCCTGAAGCTGATCGAGTCGTTCATCGATTCCGGCAATCGCCCGGAATGGATGGTGCTGACCGTGGTGCCGGTGATCCCGCCCGAGCTGCGCCCGCTGGTGCCGCTGGATGGTGGTCGCTTCGCCACCTCGGACCTCAACGACCTGTATCGTCGCGTCATCAATCGTAACAACCGCCTGAAGCGTCTGATCGAGCTGCGCGCGCCCGACATCATCGTGCGTAACGAAAAGCGCATGCTGCAGGAAGCCGTCGACGCCCTGTTCGACAACGGCCGCCGTGGCCGCGTCATCACCGGCGCCAACAAGCGTCCGCTGAAGTCGCTGTCCGACATGCTGAAGGGCAAGCAGGGCCGCTTCCGCCAGAACCTGCTCGGCAAGCGTGTCGACTATTCTGGCCGTTCGGTCATCGTGGTCGGCCCCGAGCTGAAGCTGCACCAGTGCGGCCTGCCGAAGAAGATGGCGCTTGAGCTGTTCAAGCCGTTCATCTATTCCAAGCTTGAGCTGCGCGGCCTGGCCGCCACCGTCAAGATGGCGAAGAAGATGGTCGAGAAGGAGCGGCCGGAGGTCTGGGACATCCTCGAAGAGGTGATCCGCGAGCATCCGGTGCTGCTGAACCGCGCGCCGACCCTGCACCGTCTGGGCATCCAGGCCTTCGAGCCGACCCTGATCGAGGGCAAGGCGATCCAGCTGCATCCGCTGGTCTGCGCTGCGTTCAACGCCGACTTCGACGGTGACCAGATGGCGGTGCACGTGCCGCTGTCGCTGGAAGCCCAGCTCGAAGCCCGCGTGCTGATGATGTCGACCAACAACATCCTCAGCCCGGCGAACGGCAAGCCGATCATCGTGCCGTCGCAGGACATCGTGCTCGGCCTGTATTACCTGACCATGGAGCGCCCGGCACCGCTGGGCAACGTGCTCAAGGTCAAGGATAGTGCCGCCCTGCTGAAGGCCTGGACGGAAGACGACGTCATCCTGTTCGACCCGAAGACCAACGTCGAAATTCCGAAGACCGCGGTGAAGGCCGAACTCGAGCGTCTGATCCAGAATGGCGCCGTCGTGGAGAAGACCCCGGTTTTCTCGACCGTGGCGGAAATCCAGCAGGCACTGGATGCCAAGGCGATCAGCCTGCATCACCGCATCAAGGCCCGCCTCAACACGGTGGATGCCGAGGGCACGCCGATCATCGCGCGCGTCACCACCACGCCCGGCCGCATGCTGCTGAGCGAGATCCTGCCCAAGCACAAGAACGTGCCGTTCCGGGTCATCAACCAGCAGCTGACCAAGAAGGAGATCACCAACGTCATCGACGTGGTGTATCGTCATTGCGGCCAGAAAGAGACGGTCATCTTCTGCGACCGCATGATGGCGCTTGGTTTCAACCGCGCCTTCCGGGCGGGCATTTCCTTCGGCAAGGACGACATGGTCGTGCCGCTGACCAAGGAAAAGCACATCGAGGAAACCCGCAAGCTGGTCGGCGAGTACGAGCAGCAGTACCAGGATGGCCTGATCACCCAGGGCGAGAAATACAACAAGGTGGTCGATGCCTGGTCGCAGTGCACCGACCGCGTCGCCGATGAGATGATGAAGGTCATTCAGACCGACATCGACCAGGTGACCGGCGCCCGCAAGCCGATCAACTCGATCTGGATGATGGCCCATTCCGGCGCCCGCGGTTCGGCCGCCCAGATGAAGCAGCTTGCCGGCATGCGCGGCCTCATGGCCAAGCCGTCGGGCGAGATCATCGAGACGCCGATCATCTCGAACTTCAAGGAAGGCCTGACCGTGCTCGAGTACTTCAACTCGACCCACGGCGCCCGCAAGGGTCTGGCCGATACGGCGCTCAAGACCGCCAACTCGGGCTACCTGACCCGCCGCCTCGTCGACGTGGCGCAGGACTGCATCATCACCGAGGAGGATTGCGGCACCGAGCGCGGCCTGACCGTGCGCGAGGTGGTGGAAGGCGCCGAGGTGATCGCCACGCTGGGCGAGCGCATCCTGGGCCGCACCACGGCCACCGACATCAAGCACCCGCTCTCGGGCGAGGTGCTGGTGAAGGCCGGCGACCTGATCGAGGAGCGCGATGTCGACCGTATCGAAACGGCCGGCGTGGAAAGCGTGCTGATCCGTTCGGTGCTGACCTGCAACAGCGAAACCGGCGTCTGCGGCAAGTGCTATGGCCGTGACCTGGCTCGCGGTACCAAGGTCAATATCGGCGAGGCGGTCGGCGTGATCGCCGCCCAGTCGATTGGCGAGCCGGGCACCCAGCTCACCATGCGCACCTTCCACATCGGCGGCACCGCCCAGGTGGCGGAGCAGTCGAGCCTGGAGGCCGCCTATGATGCGACCATCAAGATCGCGAACCGCAACCTGGTGACCGACAGCCAGGGTCGCTTCGTGGTGATGGGCCGCAACTGCGAGGTTATCCTGGTCGACGCCAACGGTCGCGAACGTGCACGCCACAAGGTGCCGTACGGCGCCCGCCTGGTGGCCGACGAAGGCGGCAAGGTCAAGAAGGGCCAGCGCATCGCCGAGTGGGATCCGTATACCCGCCCGATCATCACCGAGCGCGAGGGTATCGTGAACTACCGCGACCTCGTCGAGGGCGTGTCGGTCCGCGAGGCCACCGACGAGTCGACCGGCATCTCCTACAAGGTCGTTTCCGACTGGAAGCAGAACCCGAAGGGCAGCGAGCTGCGTCCGCGCATCACCCTGCGTAACGACAAGGGTGAAGTGCTGACCCTGGTGAGCGGCGCCGAGGCCCGCTACTACCTGTCGGCGGATGCCATCCTGTCGGTCGAGGACGGTGCGCAGGTGCATGCCGGCGACGTGCTCGCCCGTATCCCGGTGGAAGGCACCAAGACCCGCGACATCACCGGCGGTCTGCCGCGCGTCGCCGAGCTCTTTGAAGCCCGGCGTCCGAAGGACCATGCGGTGATCGCGGAGATCGATGGCCGCGTCGAGTTCGGCAAGGATTACAAGGCCAAGCGCCGCCTGATCCTGAAGCCGGCCGAAGAGGGCACCGATCCGGTCGAGTACCTGATCCCGAAGGGCAAGCACATCGCCGTGCAGGAAGGCGACTTCGTGCGCAAGGGCGACCATCTGCTCGATGGCAACCCGGCACCGCACGACATCCTCAAGGTGATGGGCGTCGAGGCTCTGGCCAACTATCTCGTCAATGAGATTCAGGAGGTCTATCGTCTGCAGGGCGTGAAGATCAACGACAAGCACATCGAGGTGATCTGCCGCCAGATGCTGCAGAAGGTCGAGATCACCGATCCTGCCGACACCACCTTCCTGATCGGCGAGCAGGTTGATCGCAGCGAGTTCGACGAGGTGAATGCCAAGACGGCTGCCGAGGGTCGCAAGATCGCCAAGGCCATGCCGGTTCTGCTCGGCATCACCAAGGCGAGCCTGCAGACCCGGTCGTTCTTCTCGGCCGCGTCCTTCCAGGAGACCACCCGCGTGCTCACCGAGGCCGCCGTCGGCGGCAAGGTGGACAAGCTGATCGGCCTCAAGGAGAACGTGATCGTCGGCCGCCTGATCCCGGTCGGCACCGGCGCCATCATGAACCGTATGAAGTCGCTGGCCGCCCAGCGCGACCGCGACTTCGCCGATGCGCTGGAAAGCGAACTGCAGGCTGCCGTCGGCGACGCCGCCGAGTAAGCCTGGAGTCCATGGCGAATAGAGAAGGGCGGCCCGCAAAGGTCGCCCTTTTTTTGTCGATTTTTCGAGTGCAAGATGCGGCGGGCAAGGGGACCGCATGATCCGTCTTTTTCTCGTTCTGGTGTTGTTGCTGAGTGGCATTCAGTCGGCGCTGGCCTGTTCACGCGACCCCAGTCTACCTGAGCTGACTGACGAGGATCTGTTCCGCGCGGCTTCAGCCGTTTTCCACGGACGCATTTACAAGACGGAGGAAGCGCTCGATGCCATCGGACCGGATGGCAAGCCGATGCCGATTGTGGTCGGCACCTTCCACCTCAAAGAGGTTTTCAAAGGCAGACCGCCTGAGGACAGAATGGTACGTGGCCCGACGCCTGGACCAGGAAATTGTGGTCTGCCATTGATGGTTGGATTGGATTATGTGTTCTTCTTGACGGAGGAGAGCGGCCCCTTTGTCTTATGGACAAATGGTTCGCGAGCTTATTTCAATCTCGATGCTGCTGAACCGAAGCAATTTCTAGAGAAGCTCCGGGCGTTAAAATAGTACGTCTTGCCGCCCCCTCCGAATCACCCTAAGCCAACACCATGGACTGGCAGGATGAAGGCGTTGTCCTCAGCGTGCGGCATCACGGCGAGAATGCCCGCATTCTCTCGCTGCTGACCGAATCCCACGGCCGCCATGCCGGGCTGCTGCGCGGCTCGGGCCAGAGCAAGTCCGGCGGCGCGATCCAGCCGGGGCAGGTCGTGCGGGCGGAGTGGCGCGCGCGGCTGTCGGAACAGCTCGGCTATTACACCCTGGAAGCCCTGCAGCATCCCGCTGCGCTGATGCTGGATGATCCGGCCCGGCTGGCGGCCCTGAGCTGCGCCTGCGCCATGGTGGATGCGGCCCTGCCCGAGCGCGAACCGCATCCCAATCTGTTCGCCGCCACCAAGGCGCTGTTCTCGCTGATGGCCGACCTGCCCGAGCCCGAGGCCTGGGGCGCGCTTTATGTGCGCTGGGAGATCGGTCTGCTGGCCGAGATGGGCTATGGCCTCGATCTGGAAAGCTGCGCCGCCACCGGTTCGCCTGACAACCTGACCCATGTTTCGCCGCGCACCGGCCGCGCCGTCTCGGCCGCCGCCGCCGCGCCCTATGCCGAGCGCCTGTTGGCCCTGCCGGCCTTCCTGGTGCCGGGCCGGAGCGGAACAGCAGAGGGGGCAGGGGAGCGCGATTCGCGGCAGGCGGTGCTGGATGGTTTCGCGCTCACCGGCCATTTCCTGGAAAACCGCCTGTTCGCCCAACTTCATGCGCCGTTGCCGCTGGCCCGCGCCAGACTTCTGGATATCCTTCTGCGCGCCTGAATCTGCGCCCAAGAATGGAAGCTTTGTCCCGTCTGGTGTAAAACACACGCCATGAGCAAGCATCTGCCGCCCAAAGACATTCCCGAATCGATTCGCAACGTGCCGCTGCCCGATGCGCTGTCCGAGCGTTATCTGGCCTATGCGCTCAGCACCATCACCTCGCGCTCGCTGCCCGATGCGCGCGACGGCCTGAAGCCGGTGCAACGCCGCGTGCTGTTCGCCATGCGGCTGCTCAAGCTGGATCCCAATGCCGGCTACAAGAAATGCGCCCGCGTCGTCGGCGACGTGATCGGTAAATACCATCCCCATGGCGACCAGTCGGTGTATGACGCGCTGGTGCGTCTGGCGCAGGATTTCGCCCAGCGCTATCCGCTGGTCGACGGGCAGGGCAATTTCGGCAATATCGACGGCGATAACGCCGCCGCCATGCGATACACCGAGGCGCGCCTGACCGAGGTGGCCAACATCCTGCTGGCCAATCTCGATGACGAGACTGTCGATTTCCGCCCCAATTACGACGGCGAGAATGACGAGCCGGTGGTGCTGCCCGCCGGCCTGCCCAATCTACTGGCTAATGGCGCCAGCGGCATCGCCGTGGGCATGGCCACCTCGATCCCGCCGCACAACCTGCCCGAGCTGTGCGACGCGCTGCTGCATCTGATCAAGCATCCCAATGCCGGCATCGAAAAGCTGGTGGAATTCGTGCAGGGCCCGGATTTCCCCACCGGCGGGCTTCTCGTCGAGCCGCTGTCCTCGCGCATCGAGGCGTATAAAACCGGCCGCGGCAGCTTCCGTCATCGCGCCCGGTGGCAGAAGGAAGAACTGCCGCGCGGTACCTGGCAGATCGTCGTCACCGAGATTCCCTACCAGGTGCAGAAATCCAAGCTGATCGAGCGCATCGCCGAGCTGATCACCGAGCGCAAGGCACCGCTGCTGGATGACGTGCGCGATGAATCGGCCGAGGACATCCGCCTCGTCCTGATCCCGAAGAGCAAGAATGTCGACCCCGACGTGCTGATGGAAAGCCTGTTCCGCAGCACCGATCTGGAAACGCGCTTTCCGCTCAACCTCAATGTGCTGGATGGCGGCAAGCTGCCGCGGGTGATGAACCTGCGCGAGGCGTTGCAGGCCTATCTCAATCACCGCCACGAGGTGCTGGAGCGCAAGAGCCGCTACCGTCAGGGCAAGATCGAGCATCGCCTGGAAGTGCTCGATGGTTACCTGATCGCCTATCTCAACCTCGACGAGCTGATCGAGATCATCCGGCGCGAGGACGAGCCCAAGCCGGTGATGATGAAGCGCTTCAAGCTCACCGACGTGCAGGCCGAAGCCATCCTCAACATGCGCCTGCGCAGTCTGCGCAAGCTGGAAGAGATGGAGCTGCGTACCGAACACAAGGAGCTGTCGAAGGAACTGGCCGAGCTGAAGAAACTGCTGGCCGATGAAGCCCTGCGCTGGCAGGCCATCGCCGGCGAGATTCAGGAACTCAAGAAGCAGTTCGGCCCGAAGACGGCCCTGGGCAAACGCCGCACGGCCATCGGCGATGCGCCGGTGATCTCGGAAGAGGCCTTCGAGGTGCTGGTCGAGCGCGAGCCGATCACCGTAATCTGCTCGGCCAAGGGCTGGATCCGCGCCATCAAAGGCCATGTCGCCGATGACGGCTCGGCCGCCTACAAGGAAGGCGACAAGGGCCGCTTCTGGCTGCATGCCGAAACCACCGACAAACTGGTGCTGTTCGGCACCAATGGCCGCGCCTATACGATCAATTGCGACAAGCTGCCGCGTGGCCGAGGCCATGGCGAGCCGGTGCGCCTGACCGTCGATCTGGGCAACGACCAGGACATCATCGCTCTGTTCAAATACCAGGGTGATCGCAAATTCCTCGTTGCCAGCAGCGACGGGCGCGGCTTTGTCTGCGCTGAATCCGAGATGCTGGCCGCCACGCGCACCGGCAAGCAGATCCTGAACGTGCAGGCGCCGGCCGAGGCCTGTGTGTGCAGTATCGTGGAGGGCGACACGGTTGCCGTGGTGGGCGACAACCGCAAGCTGCTGCTGTTCCCGCTCTCCGAACTGCCCGAGATGACCAAGGGCCGTGGCATTACCCTGCAGAAATACAAGGATGGCGGCCTGTCGGACGCCAAGACCTTCACGTTCAAACAGGGCCTGAGCTGGACGGATTCCTCGGGCCGCACCAAGACCGAAACCGACCTGAAGGAATATCGCGGCGACCGCGCCCAGGCCGGCCGTATCGTGCCACGCGGCTTTAACAAGAATAACCGCTTCAGCTAGGGCAGAGACCGCTCGCGCGCCCGCGTGAAATAGACCGGCTGCTCATTTTTTTCCGAGCGTTTGTTGCGGTCGATGCGAATGATGCTCAGCCTGTCTGGCGCGACTAGCTTGAGGTGGAAGTCGATGGTATTGCCCTGCTGAAGCAGGCCGCCATCGTGTTCGCTCAAGGTCCAGTCTGACGATTGCGGCGTGTCGCCGTTGGTGCCAAGGCCCTGGCGGTAAACGGCCCTGTATTGCCCATTGGCGGGAGGCTGAATCATCAGGGCGATGAAACGGCCATTGTGCCAGGTGCCTTGCCACAGGCCGGTATAGCCGTTCGGGGCCGGCAATTGCGGTAGCTTTATGCCGAAGATACGCGCGGTATTGCGATCGGTCTCGACGCAACTCGGACTGTTGCCGGTTTCGAAGAAATGCTCGATGCAAGGACCGAAGCGGCGCGCGAATTCCCAGCTCTGGCCGCCGCCATGGCCCTGCATCTTCGGGTGCTCGGGTTGGTCGATGATGAAGTTCGGCACGCCCAGTTCCGTCAGACGCTGCCGTGCATAAGGCCCGCGCACATGGGGATGCTGTTCTTCATACCATGGGTCGCCGGTGAAGAATCCCGCAGCGACGCGGATGCCGCTGTCTTTATAATCTTCCCACAGGTTGCGGATGAAGGTGTCATTCTGTCGCCATTCGCTGGTCTTGCCGGCATCGCCAAAACCGGCAGGAGACAGTGGCAGAATGGCAGTGATGCGAGGCTTGTAGGCTCCTGCCTGGATGACGGCGAAAGCGCCGCGTGACTGGCCCATCAGCACGATGCGCGAATAGGCATTCACTTCAGCCTTTTCAAGCACATGCAGGATCAACGGTGCCGTCAGGTCGTTTGAACTGCCTGCAACGCTGCGCCCGCGGCCAACGCCGATGATGCTATGCCGCTGCAGGTGATAGGCGTCCCAGCCTGCCTCGGCGAAATACTGCATGATGGGGGGAACCTTTTCCGGCGCTAGTTTGCCGGGATCATAACCATGATTCCAGATCACCAGACCCTTGGCCTTGGCGGGACCATAGGGATGCCGCGAGAGGTCGGATTTGCCGGGAAAGACGGCCGGTTCGAACCAGTAGTGATTGCCTTCGATAAAACTTTGCCCATATACGGGCCGGGCAATAAGGGCTGCTGCTATCAGACCAGCCAGCCGCGCCAGATTCCGCAGTTTCATCCCATCCCCACGCAGCTTATGCATTCCGCATTTTGCTTTGCTGCAACTTTAAGCCGGCATTCCGGGATACGGGCAAGGCCAAATTGCGTGGGACAAAAGGCTTTATGAAAAAGGGCCTGCGGTGTGGAGACCGCAGGCCCAGCCATGTGACGCAGCAGGACGCCAGGCCCTAACTGAACACGCCGAACAGATACAAAAGAATGATAACTGGAATAGGTATCCCCAGCAGCCAGAGCAGAATGGCCCGCATGTCGATCTCCTTTCTCGTATCCCGTGGTGACCCATTAAAACGGCTGAGCGCGACATTTTGTTTCCGGTCGCCGGGTAAGGCTTTCCGCGCCGCCGCAGCCGGGGTTTCATAGCTGGGCATCTTGCTGAGTCGGGATGTTTGTACTAATTATGTTCTCGCTATTCGCCAAACAAGGTCGGCCAGTGTCTCTCATGAAATTGTATTCAATCCGGCAATCCGGTCTTGCCATGGGCCCGGCTCGGCAGGAGACGCCCCGATGCTGATCGATTACCTGCAGGCCGCCTTCCTCGGCATTGTCGAGGGGCTGACCGAATTCATCCCGGTTTCCTCCACCGGCCATCTGATCCTGCTGGTCGATCTGCTCGGTTTCGAGGGACCGCCCGGCAAGGTGTTTGAGATCGCCATCCAGCTTGGCGCCATCCTGGCCGTCTGTGTCGTTTACTGGCAGCGGCTGTTCGATACCCTGATCGGCCTGGGACGTGACGACACCGCCAATCGTTTTACCGTGAATGTGCTGCTTGGCGTGGTGCCGGCGCTGGTGATCGGCGCGGTGGCGCATGGCTTCATCAAGAGCGTGCTGTTCAATCCCTGGGTTGTTTCGGTGGCGTTGGTCATCGGCGGCATTGTCATCCTGCTGATCGAGCGGTTCACAGGGAAGGGCGAGGTGCGCAGCGTCGACGATTTCAAGTTCCGCCTCAGCCTCAAGATCGGCCTGCTGCAATGCCTGGCCATGATCCCTGGCGTTTCGCGGTCAGGTGCCACCATCATGGGCGCGCGCCTGCTGGGCGTGCAGCGCGCCGCCGCCGCCGAATATTCCTTCTTCCTCGCCGTGCCGACCATGGTGGCGGCCACCAGCTACGACCTTTACAAGAACTGGTCGGGCCTCACGCTGGATGGCCTTGGCCTGATCGCCGTTGGTCTGATCGTGTCGTTCATCTGCGCGGCCCTCGTGGTGCGTGGCGTGGTTGCCTTCATCAACCGCTATGGCTTCGTGCCGTTTGCCATCTACCGCATTGTCATCGGATTGGTCATGCTGGGTGTGCTGGGCTTGCGCTGAACAATGAAAAAAGAACCGGAGGAAACCATCCATGCCAGAGGTGCTTCCGCCCTCGGTCTTTGAGGCCTTTGCCGCTACGGCACGCAAGTACCCGGAGAAAACTTTTCTCTGCGTACCATCGCGCCCCGGCCGGGATTACGCACCAAAAGGATTGGAGCTCAGCTACGGCGCGGTGGCACAGATTGTGGGTGACCTGCGCGGCCGTTATGCCGCTGCTGGCTACGGCATCGGCCACCGTGTCGGCCTGCTGCTGGACATGCGGCCGGATTTCTTTTTCCACTATCTGGCCCTGAACGCGCTCGGTTGCGGCATTGTGCCGGTCAATCCCGACTACCGGCACGACGAAATGCTCTACCAGATGCAGCATTCCGAAGCTGATCTGGTTATCTGCGCACCGCATCGTGTGGCCGATATGGGGAAAGTGGCTGCCGACCGTGGCGAAAAGCCGCTGCCTGTGCTGGATGCCGGCAATCTGCCGGCCGCGTTTCCATCGCCCGTCACGAAGGCGCGTGCGGGCGTGCCGGGCCACGATACCGAATGCAATCTGCTCTATACCTCGGGCACCACGGGGCGCCCCAAGGGCTGCGTGCTCACCAATTTCTATACGCTGAATGCCGGTGCCTGGTATCGCGACCTTGGCGGCCTGCTGGCCGTGAAATACGGCGAAGACCGTTTCTACAATCCGCTGCCGCTGTTCCACATGAATCATGGCGCGGTGACGGCCACCTGCGCCATGCTGACCGCGAACTGCCTGATCCTTACCGAGCGCTTCAGCCCGAACCGCTGGTGGCAGGAAGTGGCCGAGACGCGCGCCACCATCATCCATTACCTTGGCGTGGTGCCGCCGTTGCTGCTCAATCAGCCGGTAACGGAAGACGAGAAGCGCCACCGCGTGCGCTTCGGCCTGGGCGCCGGTGTCGAACCGCAACTGCACAAACCGTTTGAGGACCGTTTCGGTTTTCCGCTGGTCGAGGTCTGGGGCATGACCGAAACCGGCCGCATTTTTTCCGATTGTCACGAGCCGCGGCAGATCGACACGCGTGCCTTCGGCCGACCGCTGCCGGGCTTCGAGGCAATGGTGGCTGGTGACGATGGCCGCGAGGTTCCGCGCGGACAGGAAGGTGAATTGCTGGTGCGCCATTCGGCGGCCGATCCGCGCCGCGGATTTTTCTCGGGTTACCTGAAGAACGAGAAGGCGACCGAGGAATCCTGGACCGGCGGCTGGTTTCATACCGGTGATGTGGTGCGCCAGGCCGAAGACGGCATGATCTATTTCGTCGACCGCAAGAAGAACATCATCCGCCGTTCGGGTGAGAATATCGCCGCCGCCGAGATCGAGGCCTGCCTGCAGGCTCATGATGCCGTGGCGCAGGTGGCCGTGCTGGCGGCGCCCGACGAAATCCGCGAGGAAGAGGTGATGGCCTGCATTCTGCCCATGCCTGGGCAGGCGGCCACACCCGCGCTGGCCGAGGCGTTGTTTAGCTGGTGCTTCGACCGGCTGGCCTATTTCAAGGCGCCGGGCTGGATACTGTTTGTCGACAGCCTGCCGACCACGGGCACCCAGAAGGTGCAGAAGACGCAGATTTTCCGGCCCGGTGAAGACCCGCGCCAGCGGCCCGGGATTTACGATTTCCGGGCGCGCAAAAAACGGTGAAAATGTCGCGGCCGGCGGACTTGACCGGGGGCGGGGTGCGGTCTTTCTTCTGCTCCGGAATGTGCAGACGTAAGGGTTCGCGATGACCAGTATAACGGCAGTACAGGCAGTGACCGAAACGCGGCGCCAGGATGCCGGGGCCGTGGCGCGCTGGCTGTTTGCGGTGGCAGGACTTGTGGCTCTGATGGTGGTGATCGGCGGTCTCACGCGGCTCACCGAATCAGGCCTGTCGATGGTGGAATGGAAACCGATCACCGGCTGGCTGCCGCCGCTGTCGGAAGCGGCCTGGCAGGCCGAGTTCGAGAAATACAAGCAGTTCCCCGAGTACCAGAAGGTCAATATCGGCATGACCCTGGCGGGTTTCCAGAACATCTACTGGCTGGAATACATCCATCGTTTGCTGGGCCGCGTGATCGGCCTGGCTTTCGCCCTGCCGCTGGTGTGGTTCTGGCTGCGCGATCGCATCCCGCCGGGCATGAAGCCGCATCTGCTGCTCATGTTCATCCTCGGCGGCAGCCAGGGCGCGCTGGGCTGGTTCATGGTGAAAAGCGGCCTAGTGGATCATCCCGATGTCAGCCATTACCGGCTCACCGCCCATCTGGGCCTGGCCCTGCTGATCTTCGGCTACCTGCTCTGGGGTGGACTCTCTCTGCTGCGCCGTGGCCGCATGGTGGGGCTGCGCGGCGGCGGTATCGCCGGCTGGCTCGGTGCGCTGGTCTTCCTGCAGATACTCTCCGGTGGCCTGGTGGCTGGTATGAATGCCGGCCTGTCGCATAATACCTGGCCGCTGATGGATGGTGCCTTCATTCCCGACGGCCTGCTGATCATGCAGCCCTGGTGGCATAACGTTTTCGAAAATGCGATGACGGTGCAGTTCCAGCACCGCATGGGCGCCTATGCGGTCGCCATAATGGCGATTGTCACCGCGCTCACGCTCAAGGGCCGTGCGCCTACCGGCCTGCGTCACACACTGCTCACCGCCGTTCTGCTGCAGATCGGGCTGGGCATCGCCACCCTGCTGACGCATGTGCCGGTCGCGCTCGGCACTCTGCATCAGGCTGGCGCCGTGCTGGTGCTCGGCGTCGTCGTCACGCTGTGGCATGACCGCGCGCTGGCGGCCCAGAATGACTGACCGGGCATGAGCGACATCGTCTTGCTCTATTGCACGGCGGCCAGCACGGCTGAAGCCGAGACGGTGGCCGAAGCCGTGGTGGGCCAGCGCCTGGCCGCCTGCGCCAACATCATCCCCGGCATGCGCTCGCTCTACTGGTGGCAGGGCAAGCTGGAGCGGGGAGAAGAGGCGGTGCTGATCCTGAAAACCCGCCCCGACCTGGTGGAGGCCGCCACGGCTGCGGTGAAGGCCGCCCACAGCTACAGCGTGCCCTGCGTGCTGCCCCTCAGCGTGGGCAAGGGTGGCAATGAGGATTACGTATCATGGCTGCTGGGCGAAACCCGGCGCGATTGAGTGTTTGGATACAATTTTGGGGTTGCCTGACGCGCCGGCAGGGCTAGGCTGACGGCAACCCCGGAGACTCGATAATGACCCGCCATGCCGGCTTCCTGACGCTGGTTTTTTCCAGTCTGGCCCATACCTATTCGCATCTCTTCACTCTGCTCTATGCCACCGTGGTTCTGGTGCTGGAGCGTGAATGGGGCCTGTCTTATGCCGAACTGTTTGCGCTCTCCATCCCGATGAGTGTGCTGTTCGGCGCCGCGGCCCTGCCGGCCGGCTGGATGGGCGACAAATGGAGCGCCTCCGGCATGATGGCGCTGTTTTTCCTCGGCGTCGGCGGTTGCTCGATTGCCACGGGTTTCGCCAATTCACCGCTGGGTATCGGCCTGGGGCTGGCCGGCATCGGACTGTTCGCCGCCATCTATCACCCGGTCGGGATTCCGTGGCTGGTGCGTAATGCGGTGAATCGTGGCCGGGCGCTGGGCATCAATGGCGTATTCGGCTCCGTCGGCACGGCAGGCGCGGCCCTGGTGGCGGGCCTGCTGGCCGAGCTGTGGGGCTGGCGCGCGGCCTTCATTATTCCCGGCCTGCTTTGCCTGGTCACCGGCCTTGGTTTCGTCTGGGCACGGCAGGCCAGCCTGCTGCTGGATCGCGGCGAGGATGCCGTGCCGCAGGCGGCGCCCGGCAAGAGCGACATCTGGCGTGTCTTCTGGGTGATGTCGGCCACCATGCTCTGCACTGGCCTGATCTACCAGGCCACAGCCTTCGCCCTGCCCAAGGTCTTCGACAGTCGCCTGTCGGGCGTGTTCAACGACAGCATGCTGGGCATCGGCGGCATGGTCACCATCGTCTATACCTGCTCGGCTCTGTCGCAGCTTGTCGGCGGCGAACTGGCCGACCGCTACTCCCTGCGCGGCGTCTATATTGCCGTACAGTGGCTGCAGATCCCGGTCATCCTGATCGCGATGATGCTGATCCACCCGGCGCTGGTGCCGGTGGCGGCGCTGATGGTCAGTCTGAACGTGGCGGGCCAGCCAGCAGAGAATTCCCTGCTGGCGAAATACACGCCGCCGCAATGGCGCGGCCGCGCCTTCGGCGGCAAGTTCGTGCTCACGCTGGGCGTATCGTCGGTCGGTGTGGCGGTGATTCCGGTGATCTACCAGCTTACCGGCACGCTGGATGTGCTGTTCATCCTGCTGGCGGCCTGCGCGGCCGGCGCCGGTATCTTCGCCCTGCTGCTGCCGCGCGAGGCGAAGGATGCCGAGGCCGAACCGGTGCCGGCCCCGGCCGAATAGCGCCTAGTAGGGCAGGCCGACGTAATTCTCGGCCAGTGCCGTCATCGCCGCCTGTGACGAGACCAGATATTCCAGCTCGCTGCGCTGGATCTTCTGGTCGAAGCCGCTGCTTTCGGGGAAACGATGCAGCTGCGAGGTCATCCACCATGAGAAGCGTTCGGCCTTCCACACCCGACTGAGCGCGCGGGCGGAATAGGCATCGATGCCGGCAGACGACTTTTTCTTGTAGAAGTCCACCAGCGCCTGCCACAGGTAATACACGTCGCTGGCCGCCAGATTCAGGCCCTTGGCGCCGGTCGGCGGCACGATATGGGCGGCGTCGCCGGCCAGGAACAGCCGGCCATGGCGCATCGGTTCGGCCACGAAGCTGCGCAGCGGCGCGATGCTCTTTTCAATCGAAGGACCCGGCTGCAGGCGCTTGATCGCTTCGTCGTCCAACCGCCGCTTGAGTTCCTCGTAGAAGGCTTCGTCCGACCAGTCTTCCACCTTGTCGTCCAGCCGGCACTGGATATAGAGGCGACTGCGCGTGGGTGAGCGCATGGAGCAGAGGGCGAAGCCCCGATCGTGGTTGGCATAGATCAGTTCGTCCGAAACCGGCGGCTTGTCGACCAGGATGCCGAGCCAGCCGAAGGGATAGACCCGCTCGAAATTCTTCAGCACGTCAGTCGGGATGCTCTTGCGGCTGACGCCATGGAAACCGTCGCAGCCGGCGATGAAGTCGCATTCGATCTCATGCACCTGACCGCCCTTGCTGTAGCGCACCTTCGGTTTGTCGGTGCCAATGTCGTGCAGGCTGACATCCTCGGCCTCGTAGATCGTCTGCGAACCGATGGCAGAGCGACCGTCCATCAGGTCGCGGGTGATCTCGGTCTGGCCGTAGACGATGACACTCTTGCCGATCAGCTGTTTGAAGTTGATGCGATGGCGTGCCCCGCCGAAGGAAATCTCGATGCCGTCGTGGATCAGGCCCTCACGATGCATGCGGGTGCCGCAGCCGGCTTCGTCCAGCAGGTCGGCGGCGCCTTTCTCGATCACGCCGGCGCGAATGCGGCCCAGCACATATTCTCCGGTCTGGCGCTCCAGGATCACGTTGTCGATGCCGTGTTTGGCGAGCAGCTGGCCGAGCAGCAGCCCCGAGGGGCCGGCGCCGATGATGGCGACCTGGGTGCGCATGGGTGTTTCCTCCTGAACCGTATTGGGCAGAAGCTAGCGTCGGTCCGGCCGCGCGGCGATGGACAGGGGCAACAAAACATAGGACAATCCAAACATCATGGAGGTCCCGTGTCCGCTGTTCCCACCTATGCCCTCTATGGCGAGGCTGATCATACCGCATATGCGAACTGGCTGCATTGCGAATCGATCCCGGCCCGTTCGGCCCTGTTCGACTGGGAAATCGGGCTGCACCGGCATCAGCATTTCTTTCAAATTCTGAACATGACCGGGGGGCAGGGCGAGGCCCGGCTGGGCAATCGTTCCGTGTCGCTGGGGCCCGGCATGGCCGTCACTGTCACGCCCGGGATCGTACATGGCTTCCGTTTCTCGCCCGACACCGAGGGGCATGTGATCACCCTGCTGGGCGAGCAGGTGAACCGCATCCTGGGGCCGGGATCGGGTCTGCAGGGCCTGTTGGCCGAACCGCAGGCGATTGCCCTGGGCGAGGCGGCCCCTGAGATCGAGCGCAGCATGGCGGCCGTGGCGCGGGAATTCCCTGGCAGCGCACCCGGCCGGCTTGGACTGATCGAAGCTCATGTCGGTATCCTGCTGGTCACGCTGGGCCGCCTGGCGGCCGAAACGGCCGAGGAAGGCGAGATGACGCCCAACCGTACGGCGCGCTATGCCATGCAGTTCCGCATCCTGCTCGACCAGATGTTCCGCACGCAGCGCAGCGTGGCCTTTTACGCCGAGCGGCTGGGCATTTCAGAAGTTCATCTCAATCGCGTCTGCCGCGCCGCGCTGAAGACATCGGCTTTGGGCGCGATCAGCCAGCGCATCGTGCTGGAGGCCACCCGCGATCTTACCTTCACCGTGCTGTCGGTGAAGGAGATCGCCTATTCGCTGGGCTTCGACGATCCGGCCTATTTCACGCGCTTCTTCACCAAGCATACGGGCCTGACGCCAACCCAGTTCCGCAAGCGCAATCCGGCCTGAACGTCAGGCGGCGGCCAGAGCCTTCTCAAGATCTTTGATCAGATCGGATACGTCCTCGATGCCGATGGATAGCCGGATCACATTGTCGCCGGCGCCTGCCGACTGCCGCTGTTCGGGCGAAAGTTGGCGATGCGTGGTGGAGGCCGGGTGGATCACCAGGCTGCGCGTGTCGCCGATATTGGCCAGGTGCGAGAATATCTGCAGGTTCTCGACGAATTTGGTGCCGCTCTCGTAGCCGCCCTTCAGTCCGAAGGTGAAGACCGAACCGGCGCCCTTGGGCAGGTATTTCTGCGCCAGCGCATGGTAACGGTCAGTCTTCAGGCCGGCATACGACACCCAGTCGACTTTCGGGTGTTTCGACAGGAAATCGGCTACGGCCAACGCGTTGTCGCAATGCTTGCGCATGCGCAGGCTCAGCGTCTCCATGCCCGTCAGGATCATGAAGGCGTTGAAGGGCGATATGGCAGGGCCCAGATCGCGCAGGCTGATGGCGCGGCAGGCCACGGCATAGGCCATGTCGCCGAAGGTCTCCCAGAAGGTCAGGCCATGATAGGCTGGCGAGGGCTGCGACAGATGCGGGAACTTGTCGTTCTGGCCCCAGTCGAACAGACCGGAATCGACGATCACGCCGCCCATCGAGTTGCCATGGCCGCCCAGGAACTTGGTGGCCGAATGCAGCACGATGTCCGCGCCCCATTCCACGGGCCGGCACAGATAGGGTGTGGCCATGGTGTTGTCGACGATCAGCGGAATGCCGGCCTTGTGTGCCACGCTTGCCAATGCCTCGATATCCGAGATCACGCCGCCGGGATTGGCCAGGCTTTCGACGAAGATGGCTTTCGTCCTCGGCGTGATCGCGGCTGCGAAGCCGTTGATGTCGTCTGGGTCAACGAAGGTGGTATGCCAGTCGAACCGCTTGAAGCTGACGCCAAGCTGGGTGATCGAGCCGCCATAGAGCTTGCGCGAGGCGACGATGTGATCGCCCGGGTTCATCAGCATATGGAAGGCGACCAGTTGTGCTGCATGGCCCGAGGCCACGGCCGTCGCAGCCCGGGCATTCTCCAGCGCCGCGATCTTCTGCTCGAAGACCGCCGTGGTGGGGTTGGTCAGGCGGGTGTAGATGTTGCCAAAGGTCTGCAGGTTGAACAGCGATGCAGCCTGGTCGGCATCCTCGAACACAAAGGCCGTAGTCTGGTAGATCGGCGTGGTTCGTGCGCCGGTGGCCGGATCGGGCGCGGTGCCGGCATGCACCTGCATGGTATCGAAGCCGAACGACGAGGTATTTTCCGCCGCGCGGGCGGCGGGTTTGCTATCAGCAGCCACGGTCAGATCCTGCTCTGTCTTTTCGAATTGATGACGCGGGTATTGACGCCCATCCAGCCGATCTCGCGGCTCAGGCGCCCGAACTCGATCTTGGGGCAGCGATTCATCACCACCTGCAGGCCGGCGGCCTCGGCCTTGGCGGCGGCCTCGTCGTTGCGTACGCCAAGCTGCAGCCACAATACTTTCGCGCCGATCTTTATCGCCTCATCGGCTATCGGCGGGATGGCGGCCGAGGCGCGGAAGCAATCCACCATGTCCACCTTCACCGGAATCTCGGCCAGGCTGGCATAAACCCTTTCCCCCAGGATTGCGCCACCGGCTTCCTTGGGATTCACCGGTATGACACGGTAGCCCTTCTGCTGCAGGTACTTCATGGCAAAGTAAGAGGGGCGGTTCCAGTTCGGGCTGGCACCCACCATGGCGATCACATTGGTTCGGCGCAGGATGCCGCGGATGTAATCGTCGTCGTAATTGTCGTGGTCGATCTTTTCCAATGTCGCGCTCACGTCAGCGCCCTTCCCATTTCGGTTCACGTTTCTGGATGAAGGCATCGATACCTTCCTCGGCATCGCGCGCCAGCATGTTTTCCGTCATCACCCGGCTGGCATAATCGTAGGCCTGTGCCAGCGTCATATCGAGCTGACGGTAGAAGGCTTCCTTGCCGATCTTCACAGTCAGTGGCGATTTCGCCGCGATCTGGCGGGCCAAGCCAAGCGCGGCGACGGCAAGATCGGATTCGGGCACCACGCGGTTGACCAGGCCGATCTCGGCTGCGCGGCTGGCCGGCAGCATGTCGCCGGTCAGCAGCATTTCCATGGCGTGTTTGCGCGTGACATTGCGCGACAGCGCCACCATGGGCGTTGAGCAGAACAGGCCGATATTGACGCCCGGTGTGGCAAACCGCGCCGTTTCAGCCGCCACGGCAAGGTCACAGCTTGAGACCAATTGGCAGCCGGCGGCGGTGGCGATGCCATGCACCTGGGCAATCACCGGCTGGGGCAGGGCTATGACTGACTGCATCAGCATCGAGCATTGCCGGAACAGGGCTTCGTAATGCTGCCGGCCCGGATTGGCTCGCACTTCCTTCAGGTCATGGCCGGCGCAGAAGCCCGGGCCATTGGCGGCGATAATCACCGCTTTGACACTGCGGTCAGCCTTGATGGCATCCAGCTCGGCCTGCAATGCTGCCATCAGCCCGACCGATAGGCTGTTATAAGCCTTGGGCCGGTTCAGGGTCAGGCGGGCAATCCCGGCTTCGGGCTGGTCGCGCAGGACAGGCTGGGCGGACGGGTCTGGCGCGGCGGACATCGATCGTTTCCTCAAGGTGCGTCTTCGTGGGCTTTCATCCCGGCCGGGCATGATACGGCGGCCGGGCAGGCAGGGAAAGCAGGCCGGGATGCCCTGAAATCGGCGGCGGACGGTCGCATTTCCGCCCCATTACAAGGAGATAAGCGGTGCATGAGCAATCCGGCCACCCCCATTGCACCCGCCGGGAGGCCGGCGTAAAAACCGCCTGTGCCTCAGAGGGAATCGTCCAGGGGACGAGTGCTGGGGTGCCTGGCCGAATCATCCGCCCGCAACAACAACCAAGAAAGTCGCGCCATCCATGATCCGTCCGATCCGTACTGCCGTGTTTCCCGTCGGCGGCCTCGGCACCCGCTTCCTGCCGGCCACCAAGGCGATGCCGAAAGAAATGCTTCCGGTCGTCGACAAGCCGCTGATCCAGTATGCGGTCGAGGAGGCCCAGGCGGCCGGCATCGAGGAATTCATTTTCGTCACCGGCCGCGGCAAGCAGGCGATCGAGGACCACTTCGACCGCTCTTACGAACTGGAAGACGTGCTGCGGGAGCGCGACAAGACTGATCTTTTGGAAGCCATCAATAGCTGGATGCCCAAGGCCGGAGCCGTTTCCTACACCCGCCAGATGGAACCGCAGGGGCTGGGCCATGCCGTGCGCTGCGCCAAGTCTCTGGTGGGCAACGAGCCTTTTGCCGTATTGCTCGCCGACGACCTGATCCTGTCGCCGCGCGGCTGCCTGGCCGAAATGGTCGAAGCCTATAACAAGGTGGGCGGCAACATGATCGCCGCCATGGACGTGCCGCAGGAACACACCAAGCGCTACGGCATCATCCAGCCCGGCAAGGATGCCGACAAGCTGGTGGAAGTGAAGGGGCTGGTGGAAAAGCCGAGCCCGGACAAAGCGCCGTCGCGGACCGCCGTGATCGGCCGTTACATCTTGCAGCCCAGCGTGTTCGATCATCTCGATCAGGTGGAACGTGGCGCCGGTGGCGAGATTCAGCTGACCGACGCGCTGGCCCGCATGATCGGCGAAGTGCCGTTCCATGGCCTGCGTTTCTCGGGCACACGTTACGATTGCGGCGACAAGATCGGGTTCCTGCATGCCAACATCGCTTTTGCCCTGCATCGGCAGGACATGCGCAGCGATGCGGCAGCCATCATTCGCGAGATCAGCAAGACGCTCTGACCATTCAGCGGCGTGGGGGATTAGACGATGCGTGTAGCCATGATCGGCACCGGCTATGTGGGACTGGTGTCGGGTACTTGTTTCTCCGAGTTCGGCCACACGGTCGTTTGCGTCGACAAGAACCCGGACCGTATCGGCAGTCTTCAGCGTGGCGAGATACCGATCTTCGAGCCCGGCCTCGATGATCTGGTGACCCGTAACGTCAAGGCTGGCCGGCTTTCTTTCACCCAGGATGTCAAAGCCGCGGTGAAAGAGGCCGATGCCGTTTTCATCGCCGTTGGCACGCCATCCCGCCGCGGCGATGGCGAAGCCGATCTCTCCTATGTTTATGCCGCCGCCAAGGAAATCGCCGAGGCCATCGAGGGCTATACCCTGGTGGTCACCAAGTCGACTGTGCCGGTCGGCACCGGTCGCCAGGTCGAGCGTATCATCCGCGAAACCCGACCGAATGGTGAATTCGAGGTGGCGTCCAATCCGGAATTCCTGCGCGAAGGCGCGGCGATCGAGGATTTCATGCGGCCCGACCGCGTGGTCTGCGGCGCCGAGAGCGATCGGGCGCGCGAATTGCTGCGCCAGCTATATCGGCCGCTATACCTGAACGAGACGCCGATCCTGTTCACCGCGCTGGAAACAGCCGAGTTGATCAAGTATGCGGCCAATGCCTTCCTCGCCACCAAGATCACCTTCATCAATGAAATCGCCGACCTGTGCGAGAAGGTGAATGTGAACGTGCAGGACGTGGCGCGTGGCATCGGTCTGGATGGCCGTATCGGTGGCAAGTTCCTGCATGCCGGGCCGGGCTACGGTGGCTCGTGTTTTCCCAAGGACACCCAGGCCCTGGTAGCGACCGGCCGCAAGTTCGACGCGCCGCTGCGCATTGTCGAAACGGTGGTCGAGATCAATGACATCCGCAAGCGGCGTATGGCCGAGAAGGTGATCGAGGCGTGCGGCGGCAACGTGAAGGGCAAGACCGTCGCGGTGCTGGGGCTCACCTTCAAGCCCGAGACCGACGACATGCGCGACAGTCCCAGCCTGGAAATCCTGCCGGCCTTGCAGGCTGCGGGTGCCACGATCCGGGCTTTTGACCCCGAGGGCATGAACGAGGCCAAAAAGCTGCTGCAGGATATCGTCTGGTGCGCCGACTCCTATGACGCGGCCAAGGGCGCCGACGTGCTGGTGATCATCACCGAATGGAACCAGTTCCGCGCGCTCGACATGGCTCGCCTGAAAAGTCTGCTCAAGCAGCCGGTGCTGGTCGACCTGCGCAACATCTACAAGCCGACGGAAATGCGCCAGGCCGGGTTCAGCTATTATTCGGTCGGCCGTCCCGCCGTCAGGGCCTGAGCCGCGCGCTCGCCACGCAGATACCAGCCGAGCGCCAGCAGCAGCAGAACCAACGCCAGCCCAAAGGTCCAGCGATAGGCTTCTGCCGGATAGCTGCCGTCGGCGCCACGCGGCCAAAGATCGATCAGCCAGCCCATGCCCGCCTGGGCGAAGAAGGTGAAGCCGAACACCACACCATTCAGCAGGGTATTCACCCGGCCGGCCTGTTCCAGGGTGAACTGGCCGCTGAGAATCGGATAGGCGAGCACGGTGGTATTGCTGATGATGCCGAAGGCGATCCAAAGCAGCGGGTTGGTCGGCGTCCATCCGCTCGCCATGACGGCCAGCACAATGGCATAGAGCGATACGCCCCAGACCATGGTGCGACTGAGCGGGATGCCGCGCTTCTGCAGCCGGTCGGCCGCGATGCCCGTAAGCGTGAAGCCGGCAGTGAGGGCGGCGGCCAGCAGGAACAGCAGCTTTGCGGCGGCGGCGCGGTCCAGTCCGCCGACATCGCGCAGGTAGGGTCCGGCCCACAGGCCCTGGATCGCCATGCCGCTGGCCATGCCCATCATCGAGACCGGCGCAATGCGCCAGAAGCGGCGGTCGGCAAGGAACCGGCCGCATTCGCGCAACTGCGCACCGAGGCCAAGCATCTGGCTGGCGGCGCGCGGCCGCTCAGGCACCACAAAGAAGATGGTCAGCGAGGCACAGACAGTCAGCACCGCCAGTCCCCAGAACAGCATGGTCCAATGCGCATGCTCCAGCGCCAGCTCCACAGGAAGGGTGGCGGCCAGCGCGCCCAGGCCGCCAGCAGTCATGAACACGCCATTGGCCAGAGCCCAGCGCTCCTTGGGTAGCCACAGCGCGATCGCCTTCATGGCCGACATCAGGCCGCCGGCGACACCCAGACCGATCATGGCGCGGCCGATGATCAGGTGGCTCAGGCCTGAGCCGACGGCGAAGACGACTGCGCCGAGCGCCGCCGAGAGCAGCAGTGCGGCCTGCACGCGGCGCGGGCCGAAACGGTCGAGCAGGATGCCCAAGGGAAGCTGGAAGGCGGCGAAGGCGACGAAATAGGCCGCGGTCAACGTGCCGAGGTCGCCGGCGCCGATTCCTAGGTCGCGCTGCAGGTTTGGCGCGATCACCGCATTCACGCTGCGGAACAGGTAGGACATGAAATAGCCGCAGGCAAAAGGCAACAGCACGCGGCCGGCGATGAATGCCATGCTGTAGATAGGCGCAGACATTGTCTTGATTACTCCTCGGTGTTGCCCTCCTGTCTGTGCCATGCGCCAGACAGGGAGAAGCAACCAAGGGGCGGGATGCCATGCCGTCCGCAAATACGGGGCGGCAAATCAGGGCTTCGGGCTGCGGTCAGGATAGCCAACCGGCCGGGGCTTGTCAGCAACGGGATACCGAACATGTCCTCAAGTTTTTTTGTATCGTTTACGAGACGGCGAACAGGGTTATAGCAGCGCTTTTGCCGGGGAGCGAGAACTGCCCCAGCGGGGTGGCGGCCACCCCGGGCGGCGGGACGGCGGCAACGGCCTCGGCCGAGGCGATGGTGGCATGTTCAGGCAGGCTCTTGGCGAGTTGCTCTATCCGGGCGGTGGTGTTGATGGTATCGCCCAGCAGCACGATCTCGCGTTTCACTTCGCCCATCTCGCCGGTCACCACCTCGCCGGCATGGAGCACGGCGCGGAATTGCGGGGCCACGCCGAAATCGCGCAGGTAGTCATCGCGCAGGCTGTCGAGCCGCGCATGGGCCTCGGCCACGGCGGCGAATCCGCCGGATGCATCGCGGCGGCCGTCCAGCGGCCAGGTCACGATCATCTCGTCGCCGACATATTTGTGGATCACGCCGCGCCAGCTCAGCACCGGCTCGGTGAGATCGGAGAAAAACCGATTGAGCAGGCGATGGAAAGCCAGGTCGCCGATCCGCTCGGCAATAGCCGTTGAGCCACGCATGTCGAAAAACACGAACAGGCGGTTTTCACGGCGGGGATGGTGATAGCGCCCGCGCAGCATGTTGCCCAGGACGCCGGGCCCCAGCAGCAGGGACATTTCCATCACGAAGGAAAACACCGTGCTGAAGAGCAATGCGAAAGCCACGGTGATGATCGTGGTACGGTTGAAGCCCGTGCCAGGATCGCCGTCAATGCGGAACAGCTGCCCGCCCAGCCAGACGCTGCCCAGGATCGCGGCGGTGTAGTATGCCCCCTTGATCAGGACCAGCCAGAGGAAGGGCAGGCTGCGCAGCCGGGCGCGGCCGGTATTGACCAGGAAAATATCGAACCAGCCGATCAGTCCGCCGATCATCAGGCCGGTGAAGATGCCGCGCAGTGTGCCGCGGACGATGTCCTCCAGCAATTCATGCGGCTCGCCATAGGCCAGGATATAGGTGAGGACACCGCCATAGATCGCGCCGGCGACGGCCGACACCGCCAGCACATAGGCCAGGGTTTTTTGATAGCGGCGGAGCAGGTTGGGTGAGGTCATGCGGGGCAGGATAGCCGGAAGTCGGGCTTCATGGGAAACCTGCGTCAGCTTGGGGTGGGCCGAGCGGACAGGGCACTCAATGCTGGTATAAAAACACAGACGCCGCGGTGATGGCTGTCACCGCGGCGCCAGAACGAAATACGAGGATGGATCAGGCGTCAGGCGAGACGACCGAGCAGGTCATCTTCTCGCGTTTGAGCTGTTCGCAGGCCTGGCGCGCGCTGGTCTGGGTCAGGCCGGTGAGGCGGGCGCGATAGAGCGTGACCTTGCCTGCATCCACGGCATCGACCAGCGGTTCGGCGGCTGGCAGTTTGCTGCGCACGCGGTCGAGCAGCTTTTCGGCCGCGGCCGCCTGCTTGAAGGCGCCGAGCTGAACAGCCCATTCGCCATTGCCGGCGCCGCCGTTGGCGCCATTGCTGGCCTTGGCTTCCGTGCGGGGCTTAACCTGCTTCGACTTCGCCGGCTTGGCCGTCGCGGCCTCGGCGCTGGAGATCAGGCCGAAATTGCGGTCGGTCTTTTCAGCCATCACCGGCGCGTTGCTGCCGTCGATCTTCTCGAAAGCGGTGTCGAGCAGCTCGATCATGCGGTTGTCGCGGGCGGTGACGCTGGTGCCGCCGAATACCACGCCGATGACGCGGCGACCGTCGCGCTTGGCCGAGGCTACCAGGTTGAAGCCCGAGGCGCGGATGTAACCGGTCTTGATGCCATCCACGCCTTCATAGCGCTTCAGCAGATGGTTGTGGTTGTTGAACACCTTGTCGTTCCACTCGAATTCCGGCGTGGAGAAGTAGGTGTAGTAGGTCTTGTGGTTCTTCAGCAGGGCCTGGGCCAGGGTGGCCATGTCGCGGGCGGTCGTCTTCTGGCCCGGATTGGGCAGGCCCGAGGCATTGCGGAAGGTGGTGCTGGTCATGCCGAGCTGGTGCGCGCGGCGGGTCATCATGGCGGCGAATTGTGCCTCGCTGCCGCTGCCAATGGCTTCGCCCAGCGCCACGGTGGCGTCGTTGGCGGATTTGGTCACGGCGGCCAGAATGGCATCGCGCACGATCAGGGTCTGACCGGGACGCAGGCCAATGGCGGACGGCGCCTGGCCGGCGGCATGGGCGCTGACCGGGATGCGCTGGTCCAGCTTCAGGCGACCATCCTTCAGGGCGTCGAACGCCATGTAGAGGGTCATCATCTTGGTCAGCGAGGCCGGGTAGCGCTGGGTATCGGCTTCATGGGCGTGCAGCACACGGCCGGTATCGGCATCGACCACGATGGCGGAATATCCGCCCGCATGTGCCGGGGCGGAAAGGGAGGTCAGGGCGGCAATGAAACAGATTGTTACAAGGACGGGCAGAGTCCGACCCACAAACAGACCAAATCGGTGCATTATACCCCCACCTTGTCCGAGCCTGGAAAACAGGCTGCTTCGGATTTGTACCAGGGCCGGGTAGCCCCCCAGGCCGCGAATCGGATGTAGGATATTAACCATGCCACCCCTTGTCCAGCGGATTGTTTCCTAACAAATTGAATCTGCTAGATTCATTCGGAAGCCTCGCTCCGCATGGCGCGACAAATGGAAAGCTTAGTGTGATGCAGCTTAAGAAATCGTTCCCCGCCGTTTCCGTCCTGGCCGCAGTTCTTCTGCTGGCGGGTTGTGCCGCGGTGGGCCCGACCGACGATCCCTTCATGCGCAGCCTGACCTGGGAACGCTATGTGGGTGGGGATGACATCGACCGGGCCTGTCAGGCCGGGCAGCCTGAGCGCTACCGACTGGTCTACAACGCCATCGAGGAAGAGCAGCGTCGCACTTATGACCTGAGTGCCATGGTCGATGGCGGTGCGATGCTGGAGGTTCAGGTGATTGGTCGCCCCGCTCTGAACGATCCCAAAAACCCGATATCGGTGCGCGATCCTCTGGCCCCTTGGCGAGGACAGCGGGCGATGTACCGGCTGAATGCGACGGAATATGCCGCGCTGAAACAGGCTATCGGCGCCACCGGATTCGAGACGCCGGCGCCGGAGGGCCTTTTCCTGCGCGGCGACGGTTTTTACTGGACGGCCAGCGCCTGCCGGGATGGCCGTTTCCACTTCCACGCCTGGGCATCGCCCTCGGCGGAATTCGACCGCATGGCGGTGCCGCTTCTGGAGGCCCTGCAGCCTTATGACAAGACAGGAGTTGAGGTCCGCCGGCCCTATGAAGTGCCACTGCCGCCCTACAGCGTCTATCTGAATGCCTATGACCGGGACGGCATACGGTCCGTTCCGCATCGCTTCCAGGTGCATGGGAACGGGTTGCGGTATTCTCAGGGAACTATCAACTAACTGATATATAATGATTTATGTGGCTTTCCCGCTGCGGCGCACAAGAAATTTGTGCGCCGCACAATTTTTTGATTGACCAATCCGGTATCTGCTCCTATTTTAGCCTTGTTGCAGCGCAGCATTATTTGATGAGCCGCCGCCCCCGCAAAGCGGGTCCGGCCTGTTACCCACCGGACAAGCAAGGACGTTTCCCATGGCTACCAAGAGCAAGACCACCAAGACCGAAACCGAAGCCCTGACCGGCAATCCCTATGAAGCGGCGATCTTCGCTTCCAAGGAGCAGGTGGAGAAGGCCCTGAAAGCGTCGACCGAAGCGGTCGAGAAGGCCTTTTCGATGGGCAAGGAGCGTTTCGATGCCGTCGCCAAGAGCGTCGACGACGCCGCCAAGCTGAGCAAGGACCAGGTTGAGGCCTTTGTGTCGGCCGGCAATGTCGCCGCCAAGGGCATCGAGAGCATCAATGCCGAGGTCATGGCTTTCACCAAGAGCCAGATCGAGGACCAGATCTCGGCCACCAAGGCGATGATGGGCGCCAAGACCCTGCAGGAACTGATCGAACTGCAGAACGATTTCGCCAAGAGCGCCTTTGAGGCCTATACCGCTCACACCACCAAGCTGAGCGAAGTGGCCACCAAGGTCGCCCAGGAGACCTTCGCCCCGATCAACGCGCAGGTTCAGGCCACCGTCGAAAAGATGGTGAAGCCCCTCGCGGCTTGATCCGGCCGGCCTCAGCGGCCCCCAGTTTCCTCCCCAGAGTACACTGCGTTATGGGGCCCGGTGATCACACCGGGCCCTTTTTTTGTGCCAAGGGTGCTGGTATTTTTAACTCTTAAGGCCATATCATCCTTCCGTGCACCGCTTTTCTGGTGCCGCTGTAAGCTTGGATTTGAGGCATGAGCGAACGGGATGGACGTGACGGGCGCGGGCGCACCGAGGTCGGCGTGGTCACCAAGACCCGGCCGAAGACGCAGAAGCCGCCCATGTACAAGGTGCTGCTGCTGAACGACGACTATACCCCGATGGAATTCGTCGTTTATGTGCTGGAGCGCTTTTTCAACAAGGCCCGCGAGGAAGCCACGCGGATCATGCTGCATGTCCATCAGAAGGGCGTGGGCATCTGCGGCGTGTTCACCTACGAGGTGGCCGAGACCAAAGTTACCCAGGTGATCGACTTCGCGCGTCAGCATCAGCACCCGCTGCAATGCACTATGGAACGCGACTGAGGGAGGCAACGGCGCATGGCATCATTCTCCCGCACGCTTGAGCAGACTTTACACCGGGCCCTGTCGCTGGCCGGTGCCAAGAAACATGAATTCGCCACGCTCGAGCATCTGCTGTTCGCCCTGACCGAAGACCAGGATGCGATCGCCGTGATGCGCGCCTGCAATGTCGATGTGGAAAAGCTGCGTCAGCGGCTGGGTAATTTCATCGACGAGGAACTGCGCGGCCTGGTTGCCGACGTGTCGCAGGATGCCAAGCCGACCTTGAGCTTCCAGCGCGCGGTGCAGCGCGCCCTGTTCCATGTGCAGTCGTCCGGCCGCGAGGAAGTCACGGGCGCCAATGTGCTGGTTGCGATCTTCTCCGAACGCGAGAGCCATGCCGTGCATTTCCTGCAAGAGCAGGACATGACCCGGTTGGATGCGGTCAGTTACATCAGCCATGGCGTGGCCAAGGCGCCGACCCGCAACGAGCGCCGCCCTGTGCGTGGTGCTGACAGCGATGTTGAACAACGCGCTGAGCGCGCGGAGCGCAGCGAACGCGATCGCAATGCCGCCAAGGAGAAGGAAGCGCTCACGGCCTATTGCGTCAATCTCAACGAGAAGGCCAAGGCCGGCAAGATCGATGCCCTGATCGGCCGCGAGGCGGAGATCGAGCGCACGATCCAGATCCTGTGCCGCCGCACCAAGAACAATCCGCTCTATGTCGGTGACCCGGGTGTGGGCAAGACCGCCATCGCCGAGGGGCTGGCGCGCCGCATTGTGCGCGGCGAGGTGCCGGAAATCCTCAAGGACGCCACCATCTACGCGCTCGACATGGGCAGCCTGCTGGCCGGCACGCGCTATCGCGGCGATTTCGAGGAACGCCTGAAGCAGGTGATGCAGGAACTGGAATCCCAGCCCGGCTCGATCCTGTTCATCGACGAGATGCATACCGTGATCGGCGCCGGCGCCACGTCGGGTGGCGCCATGGATGCGTCCAACCTGCTCAAGCCCGCGCTGGCCTCCGGCGCGCTGCGCTGCATCGGTTCGACGACATACAAGGAATTCCGGTCCTATATCGAGAAGGATCGCGCGTTGCTGCGCCGGTTCCAGAAGATCGATGTCAACGAACCGTCGCTGCCCGATGCCGTGAAGATCCTGAAGGGCATCAAGACCTATTACGAACAGCATCACGGCGTGCGCTACACCGAAGACGCCATCAAGGCCGCGGTTGAGCTTTCGGCCAAGTATATCAACGACCGCAAACTGCCAGACAAGGCGATCGATGTGATCGACGAGGTTGGCGCGGCCGAGTTGATGAAGCCGGAAAGCAAGCGGCGCAAGACCATCGGCGTGAAGGAAGTCGAAGCCATCGTCGCCAAGATCGCGCGCATCCCACCCAAATCGGTGTCGCGCGAGGACAAGGAAAGCCTGCGCAACCTGGATGCCGAGCTTAAGCGGGTGGTCTACGGCCAGGATGAAGCCATCGACGCACTGGCCAGCGCGATCAAGCTGGCACGGGCCGGCCTGCGCGAACCCGAGAAGCCGATCGGCAATTACCTGTTTTCCGGTCCCACCGGCGTGGGCAAGACCGAAGTGGCGCGCCAGCTCGCTCATATCATGGGCGTGGAGCTGATCCGTTTCGACATGTCGGAATACATGGAGCGTCACAGCGTCTCGCGCCTGATCGGCGCGCCGCCGGGTTATGTCGGTTTCGACCAGGGCGGCCTGCTGACCGATGCCGTCGACCAGCACCCCCATTGCGTGCTGCTGCTCGACGAAATCGAGAAGGCGCATGGCGACCTGTTCAACATCCTGCTCCAGGTCATGGATCACGGAAAGTTGACCGACAACAATGGCAAGCATGTCGATTTCCGCAACGTGGTGCTGATCATGACCACAAATGCCGGTGCCTCCGAAATGTCGAAACAGGCCATCGGTTTCGGCCGCGGCATGAAGGAAGGCGAGGACGAGGAAGCGATCAAGAAGCTGTTCACGCCGGAATTCCGTAACCGCCTGGATGCGGTGATTCCGTTTGCGGCACTGTCGCCGGATGTGATCAACCGCGTGGTCGATAAGTTCGTGGCCCAGCTGGAGGGCCAGCTGGCCGACCGCAACGTTACCATCGCGCTGACGGATGAGGCGCGGGCCTGGCTGGCCGAGCGCGGCTACGACAAGCTGTATGGCGCCCGACCGCTCGGCCGCGTGATCCAGGAAAACATCAAGAAGCCGCTGGCCGACGAGCTGTTGTTCGGGCAACTGGCCAAGGGCGGCCATGTTCTGGTCAAGGTGGCCGAGGACAAGCTGGCCTTCGAATTCACGGCCGACAAGGGCGGGGGCGACAAGGGCGGCTCCACCGGCGATGGCGGCGGAAAGGTACCAGAGTACGTGCACTGAAGATTGAGTTCTTCAGCGGCAGCGTATCGCGGACCGTGAATCCGTAGACATAAATTCTCCATAAAATTACAGTCGTGCCAGGCGCGCGAGGTTGATGGGTTTTTCCCCAAAAAGCCTTGTGTTGTCGTCGCATAACAATAAGGAGGCTTTTTATGGTCGTGTTCCGATTGAAGGCTGCATTGCTGGCCGGCGCTTTTGCACTGGCTGCGCCGCTGGCGATGCCGTTGATGGGGGGAGAGGCGTTTGCGCAGGCCAAGACGCTGCGCTGGGCCAGTCAGGGTGACTATCTCACCATGGACCCGCATAGCCAGAACGAGGGTCTGACCCGCACCGGCAGTTTCCAGACTTATGAAGGTCTGGTGGGCTACAGCGCCGACCTGAAATTCGTGCCCGCGCTGGCCACCTCGTGGAAGCCGGTCAACGACACCACCTGGGAGTTCAAGCTGCGCCAGGGCGTGAAGTTCCATGACGGCAGCGATTTCACCGCCGACGACGTGGTCTTCTCGGTCAAGCGTGCCCAGCATCCGAACTCGGATTTCAAGACCTACATCGCCAGCATCAAGGACGTGAAGAAGGTCGACGCGCAGACCGTGCATGTCGAGACCAATGGTCCGAATCCGATCCTGCCGAACCAGATCGCCAATATCTTCATCATGTCCAAGGCCTGGGCAGAGAAGAACAACGTGGTCAATCCGCAATCCTACAAGGACAAGGAAGAGACCTTCGCTGTCCGCAACAGCAACGGCACCGGCCCGTTCATGCTGAAACTGCGTGAGCAGGATGTCCGCACCGTGATGGCGAGGAACCCGAACTGGTGGGGTTTGAAGGACAATCCGCACAATATCGACGAGATTGTCTACACCCCGATAACCACGCCGGCGACCCGCGTGGCCGCGCTGATCTCGGGCCAGCTCGATTTCGTGCTCGACGTGCCGGTGCAGGACGTGGAGCGCGTTAAGCGTTCGCCCGGCCTGCAGGTGAAGAAGACCAATGAGATCCGTTCGATCTTCCTTGGTCTCGATGTCGGCAGTCCGGAACTGAAGTATGCCGATGTGAAAGGCAAGAATCCCTTCGCCGACAAGCGCGTGCGCCAGGCGATGTATCATGCCATCGACATGCAGGCGATCCAGCAGAAGATCATGCGCGGCGACGCCGTGATCGCGGGCATGATCACCTCGCCGGGCGTGCATGGCTATGACACGGCGATCGACAAGCGCCTGCCGTACGACGTGAACAAGGCCAAGGCACTGCTCAAGGAGGCCGGCTATCCGAACGGTTTCGGCGTCAGGCTCGATTGCTCGAACGACCGCTATGTGAACGACGAAGGCGTGTGTCAGGCCGTGGTCGGCATGCTGGCCCAGGTTGGGATCAAGGTCGATCTGGCGGCGCAGTCGAAGACCCTGCATTTCCCCAAGCTGCAGAAGAAGGATACCAGCTTCTTCCTGCTCGGCTGGGGCGTGCCGACCTTCGACAGTCACTACGTGTTCTCGTATCTGGTGCAGACTCCGGATGGCAAGAACGGCACCTGGAACTTCACCAACTACTCGAACCCGAAGCTGGACGGCATGATCAACGGCATGCTGAGCGAGCTGGACCAGGCCAAGCGCGACAAGCTGATCGCCGATGCCTGGAGCATCGTCAATGACGAGGTCATCTACCTGCCGCTGCACCACCAGGTGCTGAACTGGGCGATGAGCGAGAAGCTTGACATGCCGATCATCGCGGACAACGTGCCGCGTTTCCATTTCGCCAAGATGAAGTAATCGGATCTGCCGCCCCCGGTTCTGCCGGGGGCGGCGGCCTTATTCAGCACGTAAAGCCCATGCTCGGTTATATTGTCGGACGCCTGGCCCAGGCGGCGGTCGTGATGCTTGCCGTCGCGCTGGTCGCGTTCCTGCTGTTCAACTACATCGGTGACCCCATCAACAATATGGTGGGTCAGGAAGCCACCACGACCGACCGCCAGGAACTGCGCGAGCAGCTTGGCCTGAACGATCCCGCCATCGTCCAGTTCGGCCGTTTCCTGGTCAATGCCGCCGAAGGCAATTTCGGCCTGTCCTATCGCCTGAAACGTCCGGTTGCCGCCCTGATCCAGGAACGCCTGCCGGCAACGCTGGAACTGGTTTTTCTCTCCGCCCTGCTGGCGCTGGCTGTCGGCCTGCCGCTGGGCGTCTATACGGCTTTGCGGCGCGATAGCTGGATCAGCCAGCTCATCCTGACATCCAGCCTGATCGGCGTATCGCTGCCGACCTTCGTGATCGGCATCGGCCTGATCTATCTGCTGTCGGTGCAGTTCGACCTGCTGCCCAGCTTTGGCCGTGGCGGGGTGGTCTCGCTGGGCTGGTGGAGCACGGGCCTGCTCACCAAATCCGGTTGGGCCGCCATCATCATGCCGGCCATCACCCTCAGCCTGTATCAGCTGACGCTGGTGCTGCGTCTGGTACGGACCGAAATGATGGAAGTGCTGCGTACCGACTACATCAAATTCGCCCGCGCACGCGGGCTGACCGATCGCATCGTGCATTTCCGCCATGCGCTGAAAAACACCATGATGCCGGTGATCACCATCGTCGGCCTGCAGATCGGCTCGCTGATCGCGTTTTCCATCGTCACCGAAACGGTATTCCAATGGCCCGGCATGGGGCTGCTGTTCATCCAGGCGGTCGGTTTCGCCGACATTCCGGTGATGGCGGCCTATCTGGTGATGGTGGGCGCCATGTTCGTGGTGCTGAATCTCGCTGTCGACCTGATCTATTTCCTGATCGATCCGCGCCTGCGCATCGATCGCGCCAGGGCGGCGGGGAGGGCGACATGAGCGATGCTGCGATGAGCAATACCGTGGCAACCCTGCGCCGCTGGTATGACAGCGACCTGGCCTACAGCTTCCGCCGCTCGCCAGCGGTGGTGGTGGCCGCCATCGTGGCGCTGACCATCATCCTGGCGGCCGTCTTCGCCCCGGCGGTGGCGCCATTCAATCCTTTCGATCCCGGCGCGCTCAAGCTGATGGATGCCTTCACCCCGCCGGCCTGGACCGGGCAGGGCAAGGCGACCTATCTGCTGGGCACCGACGACCAGGGCCGCGACCTGCTGTCCACCATCCTGTATGGCAGCCGCATTTCGCTGCTGGTGGGCTTCGCCGCCATCGCCTTCGCGGCGGTGTTCGGCACCCTGCTGGGTGTTTTGTGCGGCTATCGCGGCGGCTGGCTCGATATCGTGGTGATGCGTACGGCCGATGTACAGCTCACCATCCCCAGCATCCTGATCGCGCTGATGATCGACGGCGTCACCCGCACGGCGCTGCCGCGCGAGCTGCATAACGAAATCGCCATCTTTGTGCTGATCTTCGCTATCGGTATCGCTGACTGGCCGCAATTCGCCCGCGTCGCCCGGTCGGCCGCGCTGGTGGAACGCAACAAGGATTACGTGGCAGCCGCACGCGTGATCGGCCAGCCCGACTGGGTGATCGTGCTGCGCCATGTACTGCCCAACACGCTGGGGCCGGTGCTGGTGCTGGCGACCGTGGGCCTGGCGTTGGCGGTTTTGTCAGAGGCGACGCTCAGTTTCCTTGGCGTCGGCGTACCGCCAACCCAGCCCTCGCTGGGCACGCTGATCCGCGTCGGCCAGAGCTTCCTGTTCAGCGGCGAATGGTGGATCACCTTCTTCCCGGCGCTGACCCTGGTGCTGCTGGTGCTGGCGGTGAACGTGCTGGGCGACTGGTTGCGTGACGCGCTGAATCCCAAGCTGCGTTAGTACTTCATTGCCTTGCGGGCGGCGTCTTCCCACTGGTGCTGCTTGACCGGATCGGCGGGCAGGCCGGGGGCACCCTCGGCATAGAGCCGGGCCAGCTCCTGCATGGCAGCGACATAGCCGCTTTTCGCCGCGCGCTCCAGCCAGCGCAGTTCCTCCCGCACATCGGCCGGCACGCCGTCGCCGCTGCCATAGCGCACGCCGAGCGCATAGGCTTCGGCCGCATCGCCCAGTTCGGCGGCGCGGCGTCCGGCCCGCACGGCCTGCGGCTTGTCTTTCATGTAGCGGTAGCAATCAGCCAGCAGGGTCCAGGCTTTCACATGATCCGGTTCGGTTTTCACCAGCAGTTCCAGCTCGGCGGCGGCCTGCGGGTATTCGTTGATCAGCGCGGCATAGCCGGCATAGCGGTAGCGGTATTCGGCCGCGCCATTTGACACCATGATGGCCTGCCGGAAAGCCTGCAATCCATCGCCATAGAATCCGCTGGCGAAATAGGCTTCGCCGAGCAGGGCATGCAGGGCGGGATCGCGCGGTTCCCTGGCGATGGCCGCCTGGCAGGCCTGGGTCAGGCCGCGCTGGGCTTCCGCGCGGCAGGATGCGGCCAGGTCCTGCGCCGCAGCGGGCAGGGCAACAAACGCCAGCGCCAGGGCGACGACGGCAAGGCGGATCACAGGCAGGCCCGGATATCGGCAGCCAGTTTCGCAATGCCTTCGTGATCGCCCGGTGTCAGGTTCCAGTTCAGGCTGCCATTGTCGCCGAAGCGGCGCGGCAGCACATGCACATGGTAATGCAGCACCGACTGCGCCGCGCCCTGGCCGTTGGCCTGCACGATATTGATGCCGTCTGGCTTCACGGCTTCGTTGACGGCGGCGGCGATCTTCTTCGCCGTACGTGCCACGGCGGCGACGCTTTCGTCGCTGGCCTCGTGCAGGTTGGCGAAATGGCCCTTGCTCAGCACCAGGGCATGGCCGGGCATGAAGGGGTTGATGTCCATGATCGCGAAGGTGAGGTCGTCTTCATAGAGCTTGAAGCTGGGCGCGTCGCCCTTCACGATCTTGCAGAAGATGCAGCCGGCATCATGCGGCAAAGCAGCCATCGATTCCTCCCGTTGTTTTCGCCGATCTTAGCCGGCTGGGCCGAAGCAGGCTATTCCGTTTCCGGCTCGGCCTGCACCTGACGAAAAGGTGAATGCTGGTCCAGCGCCTCGATCATGCCGGCCATGTAGGCGCGTTCTTCCTCCAGATAGCGCGCAACCGCCTGCTGGAAACCCGGATCGGCCATCCAGTGGGCGGAATGGATCGGCACCGGCAGGTAGCCGCGCGCCAGCTTGTGCTCGCCCTGTGCGCCTGCCTCCACGCGGGCGAGGCCATGGCGGATGGCATAGTCGATGGCCTGGTAGTAGCAGCATTCGAAATGCAGCCCGGGATGGTATTCGATGCAGCCCCAGTTGCGGCCATAAAGCGCATCGCTGCCCAGCATGTTCCAGGCCCCGGCGATCCAGCGGCCCGCGCGGCGCGCCATCACCAGCACGATGCGATCGGCCATCGTTTCATGCAGGCGGGTGAAGAAGTCGCGGTTGAGATACGGCCGGCCCCATTTGCGGTTGCCGGTATCCATGTAGAATTCGAAGAAGGCATCCCAATGTTCGGGCTGCAGCGCGGCACCCTGCAGCGTCACGATCTCGATGCCGGCGGCCACGGCCTCGCGCCGTTCCTTGCGGATTGCCTTGCGCTTTCGCGAGGCGAGCTGGGCTAGGAAGGCCTCGAAATCGGCATAGCCATCGTTGCGCCAGTGGAACTGCTCGCCCAGCCGCAGCAGCAGATCGGGTTGTTCTCCGGCCCAGCGCGCCTGATCGTCGGGCAGGAAATTCACATGCAGCGAGGAGAGGCCATGCTGGCGCGCGATACCCTGCGCGCCCTGCACCAGCGCGGAAGCGACGGCGTCGAAATCCCGCCCCGGCGCCACGAGGAAGCGCGGTCCGGTGACCGGTGTGAAGGGCACGGCGCACAGTAGCTTGGGATAATACTGCCCGCCGGCGCGGGCATAGGCCTCGGCCCAACCATGGTCGAAGATATATTCGCCCTGGCTGTGGCCCTTCACGTACAGCGGCAGGATGCCGGCAACGGCGCCATCGATTTCGGCCACCAGATGCACCGGCTGCCAGCCGGTGCGCGGCGTCACGCAGCCCGATTGCTCCAGCGCATCGAGGAAGGCATGGGCGACGAAGGGGTTATCCCGGCCGGCGCAACGGTCCCAGTCGGCAGCAGTCAGGTCGGCAACGCGCTTCAGACTGCGCAGTTGAATCCGCTTGCTGGAATCCGCTCTGCGTGTCATGCCGCCGTTGACAGATCCTCGAAGATCACATTGTCGGCATGGGCCGCCGCGCGGGCGCGTTCGGTCGGCGTGCGCACGGTCCAGCTTAAGATAGGCAAGCCACGCCGCCGCGCTGCCGCCGTGATCTCGGATGGCAGGTCGCGCACGTCATAGGCCAGGAAATCGGGGTTGCCGTAGCCATTCATCAGGGCGCGCTTGAGCTGCCACCGGGTGAACCAGCTCAGGTCCTTGGTCATGTCGGCCAGGTTGGTCGAGATCTGCCCGCGCACGATTTGTGGCGCATGCTTCTGGAACCATTTCACGGTGCGCGGATTGAATGACTGCACCACGAAGGGGCCGGGATAATGCTGCAGCATGCGGGCCACACTGTCCTCTAATTGGCCCGGCAGCTCGCCCTTGTCCTTCTTGATCTCCACCACCAGCGGCACCTGGCCCTTCACCTGGTCCAGCAGGTCGCGGAAGCTCGGCACGGTCTCGTTCGTGCCCAGCAGCGTCAGCGGCTTCAGTTCGGCCAGCGGCATGTGTTTCACGATGCCCTCGCGGCCGCAGAGCCGCGTGAGATCGGCATCGTGGAACACCACCACCTGGCCGTCGCCGGTGATGCGCACATCGGTCTCGATGGCAAAGCCGGCCTCTATGGCCTTCTGGAAAGCCAGCCGCGAATTCTCCGGCACGCCCTTGGCGATGTCATGCAGGCCGCGATGGGCCACCGGGGTCTTGGTCAGCCATTTGGGCAATTCGCGTTTGCTCATGATCTCGGATCTCAATGCAACAGGAATACGGCATCGGCCTCGAAGGCGATGTCGAAGGGAAGCGATGGCGCGGTGGTGGCGCTGCGGCTTGGCACGGCATCTGCGCCGAACAGCTCGGCGAACAGGTCGGTCACACCATTGGCCACGCGATGGGCTTCGGTGAAATCCGGCCCCGCGTTGGTCAGGCTCAGCACCTTCACGCAGCGCGCGATGCGGTCAAGCTCGCCGTCGCAAGCCGTGTTCATATGCGCCAGCAGATTGAGGCCGGTGAGCCTTGCGGCCGCATAGCCGTCCTCGGTGCTCAGGCTCTGGCCCACCTTGCCGCGATAGCGGATATCGCTGCCCCAGGTGGGCCCCACGCCGGCCACATGCACCAGTTTGCCGGTCGCGACGAATCCCACATAGGTCGCCACCGGCGGCGGGGCCGGTGGCAGCTCCAGCCCCATGGCCTTCAGCTTCGCCGCGATGGAACCTGACATCGCGCTTCAGGCGATCTCGAAGATGGCGTCCACTTCCACCGACACGCCGCGCGGCAGCGACACGGCGCCCACGGCAAAGCGGGCATGTTTGCCGGCATCGCCGAACACTTCCACCATCAGGTCGGAGGCGCCGTTCACCACCTGCGGATGGTCGATGAAATCGGGTGTGCAGTTGACGAAGCCGCCCAGTTTGACCACGCGCTTCACGCGGTCGAGGCTGCCGCCCAGGGCATGGCGGGCCTGCGAAATGATATTGAGGCCGCACAGCCGCGCGGCCTGCTTGCCGGTCTCGATATCCATGTCGGCGCCCAGCTTGCCCAGATGGCGCACTTCGCCGTTGAAGATGGTGATCTGGCCGGCCACGAACAGCAGGTTGCCGGCGATCACGGTCGGCACGTAATTGGCGGCCGGCGCGGCGGGATTGGGCAGTTCGATCTTGAGGGCGGCGAGGCGGGCGTCGTGGCTCATGATTGGCCTTTCCGGTCATGCTGGGGATGACCGGTTCTAGCCCGGAAGCCGCCGCCATGGCAACGCACCGAGAAAAGATGGGCGCCGGCAGGGTATGGCGCTATGCCCGAAGGTACGCCGGAGGGGTGTCAGTTCTGACGGCGCGCCTGCTTGCGGGCATACATGGCCCGGTCGCTGTCGCGCAGCAGGGCCGGCAGGTCGGTATCGCCGTCGTAAGCGGCGAAGCCATAGCTCAGGCCGGCCGGGATCAGGGCATCCCCGTGGCGCACCGGCTGGCGCTCGATGCGCGCCGTCAGGTCGGCCAGGCGGGATTCAGCCTGGGCTAGGCTGGCGCCCGGCATGGCCAGCACGAATTCGTCGCCATGCAGGCGGGCGAGACAGTCGGTGGCGCGCGCGGCCGGCTGCAGTCGCAACGCGATCTGCCGCAGCACGGCATCGCCGGCGGCATGGCCGTGGCGGTCGTTGATCGCCTTGAAGCGGTCGAGATCAAGGAAGGCCAGGCAGCCGCCGCGCTGCTCGCGCCGGGCGCGGGCCAGTTCGGCCGTCATGAAGGTCTCGAAGGCGCGACGGTTGGGCAGGCCGGTGAGTTCGTCGGTCGACGACATCGCCTGCAATTCGTCGATGCGGGCCTGCTGCTCCACCAGTCGCTGTTCGCTTTCGGCCGCCGCCGTCAGGATCTGTTCCACCAGCTCGCGCTTGCGCGGATCGGGGTCGCGCCGCAAGGCCAGCCGCAGGCGCAGCACCAGACTGGCGAAACCGGGCGCGTGGCTGGCATCCGGGGCGGCGGGCAGCCAGGTGGAAGCGGGAATATCGTTGGCAGGCATCATGGTGTTCTGTCCTCGGATAAGGACAAAGCAAGCGGTGTGCCAGTAAAAAATAGCGGAAAACCAGCATTCATGGGGCGCCGTGACCGGCAGGATTTGCCGACTGAAATGCGACGGCAGATATGGACTTTCCGGCAAAAGTTTCTATAATGTTCTCATTCTTATATTCACACCTGCAGCCCTTGGCGGAATGCGTACCTGAAGCACGGGCATGCGGTCAGAGGCGATAGCGCCCGGCACGCTGCCATAGCCTATGCTTCAGCGCCGGTAAGCCAAGCGAACGCCGACGAATGCAAACGAAGCGTAACGAAGCCAGACGAACCCGAACGAAGCAAAACGAGCAGTAACGAAGCCGAACGAATTCGACCGAACCAAAACGAACTCAAACGAAGCCAAAAGAATGCCACGGAACCGGTCTATCACCAGTGGTTGCCTGGTGCCGCCGCCAGAACCCGCCAGCGGGACGGGCGTTTCTTTCTTGCAGTGCGAAGGGTATTCTTGAGTCGGACGATTTTCGGTTCCCTGTCTTATCCCCGGGCCAGACCCGGCCAAGTCTGAAGGCCCCCATGTCGGCTGTTGCCAGATTGCGTGTTTTTATCCTGCTGTTTGCCCTGGTCGCGCTGCCGACCGGCGCAACTCGAGCGGCCGATACCAATGATATGGGGACCATCGCGCAGGGGCTGGTGAGCCACAAGGCGCTCTATGGCCTCTCGGTCGCCAAGCTGGATGCCCGCAACTACCGCAACGGCATCGCCGGCGGCCTGAGTCTGGAATTCGTCCATGCCTGCGACGGCTATGTGCTGAACCAGCGTTTCCTGATCGAAACCAGCACCGAAGACGGCACGCTGCTCAACAACATGGTGCTGAATTCCTGGGAATCGCTCGATGGTCAACGCTTCCGCTTCAAGATGAAGGACGAGGTGAATGGCGACCTCGACCAGGAGCTGGCCGGCGAAGGCACGCTGAAAGGCCGTGGCGAATCCGGCCTGGTGCGCTTCACCCAGCCCGAAGATACCGAACTGGCCCTGCCGGCCGGCACGGCCTTTCCCACCGAGCATACGCTGCGCCTGATCAGCTTGGCCCGCACGGGCGGCAACTGGCTTCATGCCGCCGTTTTCGATGGCGCTTCGGCCGAAGGCTACAGCGAGGTGGGCGGTTTCATCGGCGGCGAATTGCCGGTGGAAAAGGGTGAGGCGCCTTTGCTGGCACCGCTGAAGGGTCAGCGCTCCTGGCGCGTGCGACTGGCTTATTTCACGACCGACAAGGCGCAGGACACGCCCGACTACGAAATCGCCTATCGCCTGTATGAAAATGGCGTGGCCGACGACATCGTATTCGACTACGGCGACTATGCGATCCGCGCCACGCTCAAGGTCCTGGAGCTGAAGCCGCGCGATCCTTGCTAACGGGCCCTGCTAGCGGGTTTCCTCTGGAGTCCATAACCAGGCGGCGCCGCGCACGCCGGAACTGTCTCCATGATGGTTTTTCGCCAGCGTTGTGGTGACGGTATCGGAGAAGGCATAGGCGTTCCACAGGCGCGGCACGGTTTCATACAGCCGCGCAAGGTTGGATAATCCACCGCCCAGCACGACGATATCCGGGTCCAGCACGTTGAGGATCGCGGCCAGGCCGCGGGCCAGCCGGTGTTCGTAGCGCTGCAGGGTGGCCTCGGCGGCTGCGTCGCCGGCTTCCGCGGCGGCCACGATGGAAGGGCCGTCCAGCACGCGGCCGGTATGCCGGCGGAAATCCAGTTCCAGCCCGGTGCCCGAGAAGAAGGTCTCCTGGCAGCCATGCTTGCCGCAATAGCAGTAAGGGCCGGGCAATTCGTCGGGTTGGGGCCAGGGCAGGGGATTATGGCCCCATTCGCCGGCAATGGCGTTCGGGCCGGTCAGGGCCTGGCCGTTGATCACGATGCCGGCGCCGCAGCCGGTGCCGAGGATGGCGCCGAACACCACCGCCTTGCCCGCGCCGGCGCCGTCACTGGCTTCCGACAGGGCAAAGCAGTTGGCGTCGTTGGCCAGCCGCACGCGCCGGCCGGTGGCCTCGGCCAGGTCGCGGTCCAGCGGATGGCCGATCAGCCAGGTCGAATTGGCATTCTTGATCAGGCCGGTGGCTGGCGAGATGGTGCCCGGGATGCCGACGCCGATGGGTGCCGTGGTCGCCGCGCCGCCAGCCTCCGCCGCGATCGCGGCCGTCAGGTCGCGCAGGGCGGTCACCGTTGCGTGATAGTCGCCGCGCGGTGCCGGCACGCGCCGCCTGGCCTGAATACGGCCGTCATCGGCCAGTACGATGGCCTCGATCTTGGTGCCCCCCAGATCGATACCGATGCGCATGGTCAGTCCAGCACCAGCAGGCGGGCGATCAACTGCTGCAGATCCGGCCATGAGTCCGCGCGGTGGTGGCAATCGGCTGCCGGTCCCAGCAACGCGGCCAGGCGCGGATCGGCGATGAAATGCAGCCGGTGGACAGCCGGCGCCAGTTGGGCGACCGAGGCATGGTTGTGCGGTATATCGTCGATGAAGGCGGCGGGGGCGTTGGCGCGTGCGATCAGGGCGGCCACGGCAGGTCCTTTCGGGCCGCTATTGGCGATCAGCGGGAAATCCATGCCATGCCGCTGCAGGGCCCGCCGGCGGGCCTCCCGGGCCGACATCGGCACGTTGCTGAGCACCAGCACGCGGCCCTTGGCGCTCAGGGCGGCCAGGGCGGCGGCGGCGCCGTCCACCGGCTCGAGGTTTTCGGTCGCCTCGGCGAAAAAATGCTGGAGCAGGGGATGCAGCAGTTCGGCCGCCACCGGCTGATCGTCGGCGCGCTGGCGGATGTTGCCGTACAGGGCATAGGAGGCCCAGTCGAAATACAGGTCCCGCCCGGTCAGGAATATCTCCAGCCCACGCATGAAATAGAACAGGACCTCGTCGGCATCGACGATGATCAGGGGTTGTCCCGTCGTAAAGGTTAGGCCGGCGATCTGCTCGGCAACCGGCGCGGGAAGGGGGGGCATGGAGTCGGGACCCTGGCTCATCGACTGTATAATGGACTAACTATTGTCATGGTAAACGGCTTGGCCGGGCCTTTCCGGGATGCTACAAAACACTGGATACTCAGGAAAATATGGCGCAGGGCAGCGATAGAATATCCGGGGAAGGCGTCTGATGAGCAAGACAGTACTGATCGTCGAGGACAACGAACTGAACATGAAGTTGTTCCACGACCTGCTTGATGCGCATGGTTACCAGACCCTGCAGACCAAGGATGGCATGGAAGCGCTGGCCATGGTGCGCAAGCACCGGCCCGACCTGATTCTGATGGATATCCAGCTTCCCGAGGTTTCCGGTCTGGAAGTGATCAAGTGGATCAAGGAAGACGATAACCTGCGCACCATCCCGGTGGTCGCCGTCACCGCGTTTGCCATGAAAGGCGACGAGGAGAAGATGCGCGAAGGCGGTTGCGACGCCTATATTGCCAAGCCCATCTCGGTCGGCAAGTTCATCGAGACGGTGAAGCAGTTCCTTGAACCCCGGGCCTGAAGCCAGCACTGATTCCCGATGACCGCGCGCATATTGGTCGTCGATGACATCCGCACCAACATCAAGGTGCTGGAAGCCAAGCTGACCAGCGAATATTACGAGGTGATCACCGCCGGCTCCGGGCCGGAGGCGCTGGATGCCGTTGCCAGCCAGAAACCCGATCTGATCCTGCTCGATGTCATGATGCCGGGCATGGATGGTTTCGAGGTCTGCCGCCGGCTGAAGGCCGATCCGGACGCGGCCCACATCCCGGTCATCATGGTCACCGCGCTGGGTGATCCCGAAGACCGTGTGCAGGGCCTGAGCGCGGGCGCCGACGATTTCCTCACCAAGCCGGTCGACGACATTGCCATGTTTGCGCGCGTGCGTTCGCTGCTGCGCGTCAAGCTGATGCTCGACGAGCTGCGCATGCGCGAACGCACCTCGGCGTCACTGGGTGTGATCTCGCCGCCGGTGCCGAAACTGGACGAGGATTATGCCGCGGCGCGGATTCTGCTGGTGGAAGACAATCCCCGCGATCAGGTGCGGCTGCAGCGCATGCTGGAAGGCCAGTTCCGCACCGAATTGACGGCCGATGGCATGGAAGCCCTCAGTGGGGCCCGCCAGACGGAATACGATTCCGTGGTGGTCAGCCTTGGCCTGCAGAGTCCCGATGGCTTGCGGTTATGTTCGCAGTTCCGAACCACCGAGGAAACCCGCAACGTTCCGATCCTGCTGCTGGTGGGGCCGGACGATCAGAAGCAGTTGGTGAAGGGGCTGGAGATCGGCGTCACCGATTATGTGGTGCGGCCGATCGATCGCAATGAATTCATCGCCCGCCTGCGCGCACAGGTGCGCCGCAAGCGCTATCAGGACCGCCTGCGCCAGCATTATCAGCAGAGCATGGAAATGGCGGTGACCGATCCGCTGACCGGCCTGTACAATCGCCGCTACATGGCGTCGCATCTGGCGACATTGCTGAGCCAGGCCGGCAGCCAGCATGGTACGGCCGTGGTCATCCTCGATCTCGACTATTTCAAGCAGATCAACGATACCCACGGGCATCAGGCCGGCGACGAGGTTCTGCGCGAAGTGGGCAATCGCATCGTGCGCAACATCCGCGGCATCGACATGGCCTGCCGTTATGGCGGCGAGGAATTCGTTGTGTTGATGCCCGATACCGATCTCGACGCCGCCGAGGTGGTGGCAAACCGCCTGCTGCATGCGCTGAGCGACAAGAAGGTGGCGACGCGCAACGCTGGCGAACTGACTGTCACCTGTTCGATCGGCTGCACGTCGTCGGGCCCGAGCGACAATGCCGAGACATTGCTCAAGCGCGCCGACGACGCGCTGTATGAAGCCAAGAATGGTGGCCGCAACCGGATCATCTACCGGTCGGCATGATAGCGACAGACACCCGCCATCGCTGGCGGCTGTTCCTTTCCCTGCTGGGCCTGTATGTGGCTCAGGGCATTCCGATGTATCTGTTTGCCGCTGCGATGCCGGCGATCCTGCGGGATGACGGCATGTCGCGCAGCGCCATCGGCATGGTCGGCATCCTGCTGGCGCCATTGATGCTGAAATTCCTCTGGGCGCCGTTCGTCGATCGCGCACCATTGCGGATCTTTGGCCTGGCGCGATTAGGGCATCGCCGGTCGTGGATCCTGCCGACCCAGCTTGGAGTCGTTGGCCTGCTGGTGCTGTTCGCCTTCCTGCCGCCGGATGACATGTGGCTGCTGCTGGGGCTCGGTTTCTGCGTGATGATGCTCAGTTCGACGCAGGATATCGCCACCGACGGCTATGCCACCGAGCGGCTGAAGGCCAGCGAGCGCGGCCGCGGCAATGCCATCCAGGGCGGCAGCGTGGCGATCGGCGTGGTGATCGGCTCCAGCCTCACGCTTTATCTGTACAGCCAGTATGGCTGGACACCGACCATTCTGGTTCTCGCGGGCCTGTCCGCTCTTACGCTGCTCTCGACCCTGCTGATGCAGGAGAGGCCGGCGACCGACATTGCTCCGGCGCCATCCATCAATTCGGCGCCATCGTTGCGCGCCGCCCTGAAAGATCCCATCACGTATTCCGTGCTGGGTTTCGCGCTGGTCTACCGCGCTTCGGAAGGCCTGGCCAAGGCGATGGAGAAGCCCTTCCTGGTGGATAACGGCCTGTCGCTGGAGGTGATCGGCTATCTCTCCGGCGCCTCGGCCGCAACGGCAGGTCTGCTTGGTGCTGTTGTAGCCGCCTGGACGATCCGGCGTTACGGCCTCTGGCACACCATCCTGGGGCTGGGGCTGCTGCGCAGCGCGGTTTTCCTTGGCTGCGGCATCTATGCCGGACTGGGACTGCAGATGCATGGGCTGTTGATCGGCCTGATCGTCAGTAACACCGTGTCGCGCTATATGGAGGTGGTTGCGCTCTACACCCTGTTCATGGGAGCGGCCGCAAAAGAGCGGGCCGGCACGGATTTCACCCTGTTGTCCTGCGCGCAGCTTTTCATCTTCATGGCCGGTTCGCTGGTCAGCGGTGTGCTGGCCGATGCCACAGGCTATGTCGGGCTGTTTGCCGTGGCGACGCTGCTGTCGGTGCTGAGCCTGTGGGCCGCGATGCGGCGCGTGCCGGCCGACCATCCGGCCATGGTGATTTCGACCGAGCCGCAAAACGAAAAGCCCCGCCGATAAGGCAGGGCTTTGTCGGGCAGCGCAGGCGCGCCGCCGAAACTCAGGGCGGAAGCTTACTTGATCTTGGCTTCCTTGAATTCCACGTGCTTGCGCGCCACCGGGTCGTACTTCTTGAACGACAGCTTCTCGGTCTTGGTGCGCGGGTTCTTCTTGGTGACGTAGAAGTAGCCGGTGTCGGCGCTGCTCACCAGCTTGATCTTCAGGGTAGTCGGCTTGGCCATGACTCGGATTCCACTATTGGCGGTCGGCTTGGGATTGGCGGCGCAGCATAGGGATTCGCACCCCGATGTCAACCGCTTATGGTTTTTCCCAGCTGATCAGGGGTTTACCCCGGCGATAGCGCCAGAAAACCGGCCTTCCGGGCCGCAGGTCGGGCCCCAGCCGGCCGACCACGTCGCGCAGCATGAATTCGGTGATGTCGGCCAGCGGCAGCCGCAGCGCGGCTTCCAGCGGCCGGAAGGCTAGGTCCAGAAGCTCGCCCGAGCCCCCCAGGCTGACCGGCAGGTCCGTCACATCCTGCAGGAAGAAGCGGGCGTGGAAGCGGATCGGGCTTTCGGCCGGCGTGATGGCCCGGCCAAGATAATGCAGGCCGGAGGCGTCCGGCCGCAGCTGGCCGGCTTCCACCCGGCCCAGGACGATCCCGGTTTCCTCCCAGGTTTCGCGCAGGGCGGCCAGGGCCAGGGCGCCAGCGAGCGCCGGCTGGCAGCCCATCAAAGAGACAATATTATTGTTTATATTTAAACTATTAGAAGCAATATCTGACAGATCACTTGAGTCAAGCCGACCACCCGGAAAGGCGTAGACATCGGGCAGGAAGCGGTGTTTCCCGGCCCGGCGGCCGAGCAGGATTTCCAGCGGCCCGCGATCGTTCCGGCGCACCAGGATCAGGCTGGCGGCATCCCTTGGCTTCACCGATCTGGAGGGGTTCAGGCTCATTCCCAGTCCAGCCGGCGCTGGCCGTGGCGCATGTAGTGGAACGGTACCCGGCAGGCCGGGTCATCGGCGCTGGCCGGCCGCAGCCAGTCTTCCAGGCTGGCGATGACGAACTGGGTGATGTTGGGCAGCGGCAGGTTCTGGGTTTCCTCCCGGGTTACCCAGCTCAGCTTGTCCAATTCGGACGAGGGGCACAGCGCGCCGGTGGCGGCTTCGGCCGGAGCGGCAAAAAAGCGGGCATCGAACCGCCGTGGCCGCCCCGGCGGGGTGATGGCCCGACAGACATAGAGCAGGCGCGCGGGGTCCGGGGCGAGGCCGTCGGCACAGAAGGCGGCCCAACTGGCCGGGGCGAGGGCCGGCTTGGACGCCGGAGCGGCTAAACGCAGGCCCGATTCCTCGAAGGTCTCGCGGATGGCGGTCAGCGCCAGGGCCAGCGCCTTGCGCGGGCCGGTTCCCTTGCAGCGGGCCAGCCGTGCCGTGCTGACGGGATTGAGCGGCGCCGCCGGGCGAATCTTATAGTCGGCGAGGTCGAGCCGGCCGCCGGGAAAGACATAACGGTTGGGCATGAAGGCGCTGGCGCCGTGGCGTTCGCCCATCAGCACTTCAAGCCGCCCGTCACGTCCGCGCCGGCGATAGAGGATCAGCGTGGCCGCGTCGCGGATCGGCTGGGGTGCCTTGGTTTTTTCACTCTGCGAGTCGGCGGGCGTCATCTGACGCAGTATAGCGCCTTTGCCGGATCAATGCGGCTCGCTGCCGAATCCGTGCATGCGTCGCGACCATTGCAGGCCGATCAGCGTGCCCTTGATATGCGGCAGCAGCCACAGGCAGAGCAGCAGGGTCAGCGGCAGCCACAACGCCATATGCACCCATTGGGGTGGCTGTACATTCTGTTCCAGCAGCAGCATCAGCGGCACGATGATATGGCCGACGATCAGGATGGTGAAATAGGGCGGCGCGTCATCGGCGCGATGGCCGGCCAGTTCCAGCCCGCAGGACGGGCAGGTATCGTTGACCTTGAGGTAGCGGCCGAACATGCGGCCCTGGCCACAAGCCGGACAGCGACAGCGCCAGCCGCGCCACATCGCTTCGCCCATGGGGCGTTCCATCAGGTCGTCGAGCGAGACCTTCATCATAGCCAGCCCTTGCGCTTGAACCACCAGTAAGGCAGCACGGCGGAGGCGACCATCATGAGGATTGCCAGCGGATAGCCGAAATCCCACGACAGCTCGGGCATATGCTCGAAATTCATGCCGTAGATGCTGGCGATCAGGGTGGGCGGCAGGAACACGGTGGCGGCCACCGAGAAGATCTTGATGATCTTGGTCTGCTGGATGTTGATCAGGCCCAGCGTGGCATCCAGCAGGAAATTGCCCTTATGCGCCAGAAAGGCGGCCTGCTCGTTCAGCGACTGCACGTCGCGCGCCAGCGTCTTCAGCCAGGTACGGCTTTCCTTGGTACCGCGCTGCTCGGCCATGGTGAGCGTCAGGAAGGCGATCAGGCGGGTGAGCGATACGAGGCTGTCGCGGATACGCGAGTTCAGGTCCTCGACATGGCCCAGCTTGCGCACGGCTTCTTCGAGATCCACCTCATCGGCGGATTCATGCTCCTTTACGCGATGACCAAAGATGTTGCGCGACACGCCGTCCAGGTCCTTGCCGGCGATCTCCAGAACGTCGGCGGCGCGGTCGATGATGGAGTCGAGCAGGCCGCACAGCGCGGCGTCGGGCGAGGCGGCCAGGCTGGGCTGGCGCTGGGCACGGGCGACAAACTGGCGGAACGACAGCGGGTCGGCATAGCGTAGCGTCACGGTCGCGCGCGGCGTGCGCATGAAGGTGACGGCCGTGGTTTTCGGCTGTTCCGTCTCGGCATGGAACAGGATGTTGGCGGTCATGTAGCTGGCATCGCCTTCGCGATACAGCCGGCTGGAAATCTCGATCTCCTGCATCTCCTCGCGGGTCGGCATTTCGATGCCGAGCAGGCGCTCGATCGATTTTTCCTCGGCATGACTGGGTTCGAGCAGATCAATCCACACCACGCCTTCGGGCAGGGTGGAGTCGGGGGTAAGCTCGACGCGTTGTAGCTGGCCGCCTTGCGGCAGGTAGGCAGTGATCATGCTGGCCGTCCCTGGTTCCGGCGCCGACCCGGCGGTGCGGCGCGGCGCCCTTTTAGCCCCGGATGCCGGGCCTGGGAAGCCCTGAAACAGCCCTGCGGCAAATTTGTCCTGAAAGCCAGGATGCCGCCGGCATGCGACCGATTTATGGCGATACGGGCGATGCCGCTGGCAGGGGCAGGCCCTTGGCCTGCAGCACGGTACGCAGACGGTCGGGGTAGTCGGTGATCAGGCCGTCGACCTTCAGGCCGATTTGGCGCTCCATCTCGGCCGGATCGTTCACGGTCCAGGGAATCACCTGCAGGCCCAGTGCGTGGGCTTCCGTCACCAGGTCTGCCGTCACGTTGCGCCAGAAGGGCGACCACACTTGGCCCTTTGCCGCCTTCACGAGTGCGGGCGTTGAGGAAAAGTCGTCGGCATCCAGGCCACCCAGCCAGGGACTGGCATCGGGGCGGCCGCGTTGCACGTTATCAGAGGCCGTACCCTCGATGGTGAGGTGTATGCGTGGAATCTCCGGTGCCAACCGGGTGGCTTCGGCCAGCGTGCGCCAATCGAATGACTGGATGGCGGCGCGCTGGCTTACGCCAGCCTTACGGATGGCCTGCACCAGAGCCTCGGCCAGTTGCGCGGGTGTCGCCGTTTCATCGGGTTTCAGGGGATTGATCTTGGTCTCGATATTGAAGCGCACGGATGTGTTGCCGCTTTTCGCCACCAGAGCGAACACGTCTTCCAGCCTCGGCAGGCGGGTGCCATCCACCGGCTTCTGCTCGGGGAAGCCCTGGCCGTATTTGCTGGCCGGATCGAGCCGGCCGACATCGTAGCGTTGCAGTTCCGCCAGCGCGCTGTGCCAGATGGCGGGGCCGGGTGCGGCGATCCATTTGCCATCCAGGCGGGCCAGGTGCGGCTGCGGCAGCGGATCGTGGCTCACCACCAGATGGCCGTCGCGCGTGAGCCCGACATCCAGTTCCAGCGTGCTGACACCCAGTGACAGGGCCGTAGCGAAAGCGGGCAAGGTGTTTTCCGGCGCCAGGCCGCGAGCGCCGCGATGGCCCTGCAGGTCGAAGGCAAAACCTTGCAGCGGAAGCAGCAGGGCGACAAGCGCGGCTGCGATGCGGGATGTGCGGATCATTTGCGTTTTTTGCTGCGATGTTTCGACCAGCTTGGACGGTTGGTGGTCTTTTTGATCACCGGTTTGCCGCCACGGGCGCGCGGCACGCTGCCGCCGCTGCCCAGAATCTCAAAGCGCAGGCCGCCGGTGACGGGCGTGGCTTCTTCCAGACGCACGCTCACGCCATCACCCAGGCGGTAACGCTTCTTGGTGCGCTTGCCGACCAGGGCGCGCTGGGCTTCCTCGTGAGCATAGAAATCATCCGACAGCGACGAGATCGGCACGAAGCCGTCGGCGCCGGTTTCCTCCAGCGTGACGAACAGGCCAAAGCGGGTGACACCGGAAATGCGGCCATCGAATTCCGCACCGACATGTTCGGACATGAAAGCCGTGACGAAACGGTCCATGGCATCGCGCTCGGCCTGCATCGAGCGGCGCTCGGTCAGCGAGATATGCTCCGCGATGCTTTCGAAATTGGCATCATCCTCGGGCGCCAGTCCGTCATCGCCCAGTTTCAGGCCGCGCACCAGCGCACGATGCACCAGCACGTCGGCATAACGGCGGATCGGCGAAGTGAAATGGGCGTAACGCTGCAGGTTGAGGCCGAAATGGCCTTGGTTGTCCGGCGAGTAATAGGCCTGCATCTGGCTGCGCAGAACCACCTCGTTGATCAGGCGTTCATGCTCGCTGCCGCGCGCCGCGATCAGGATGGCGTTGAAATGCATCGGCCGCAGGCCCTGGCCCTTGGCCAGCCGGTAATCCAGCGTGTCGAGGAATTTGCGTAAGGAGTCGATCTTCTCGTCCGAGGGCTGCTCGTGTACCCGGTACATGCAGGGCTGCTTGCGCTTTTCCAGTTCCTCGGCGGCCGCCACGTTGGCCGCGATCATGAAATCCTCGATCACCTGATGGCTGAGCAGATGCTCACGCGGCCTGATGGCGGCGATATGGCCGTTCTTGCCCATGACGACCCGGCGCTCCGGTGCAGTGATCGCCAGCGGCTGCCGCGCCTCGCGGGCCCGGTTCACGGCAGCATGACAGGCATAAAGCGGCTTCAGCACCGGATCGAGGAAGGGCAGGGCCGCCTCGTCGGGATTGCCGTCGATGGCCTCCTGCACCTGGCGGTAATTCAGGCCGGCGGCGCAGCGCATCAGGCCACGCACGAATTTGTGGCGCTTCTTGTTGCCTTCGGCATCAAACCACAGATGCACCGCCAGGCAGGCGCGCTCCTTGCCTTCGACCAGCGAACACAGGTCGGCCGATAAAGCTTCGGGCAGCATCGGTACGACGCGGTCGGGGAAATAGGTCGAATTGCCGCGCTGGCGCGCGTCGTGGTCCAGCGCGCTGCCCGGCCGCACGTAATGCGCCACGTCGGCGATGGCGACGATGGCATGCCAGCCGCCCTTATTGTGCGGATCGTCGTCAGGCTCGGCGAAGACCGCATCGTCATGGTCGCGCGCGTCTTCCGGATCGATGGTGATCAGGGGGATCTGCCGCATATCCTCGCGCTCGCCCAGATGCACCGGCTTGGCCTTTTCGGCCTCGCGCTGGGCGGCCTCGGTGAATCTGGTCGGGATGCCGAAACTGTGGATCGGGATCAGGCTCAGCGCCTTGGGATCGGTGCTGTGGCCGATCACCTCGGTGATCTTCGCCGGCTTGAGGCCGAACCGGCGGCCGGGCAGAGGCTGGGCCACCACGATCTCGCCGGACTTGGCGCCAGCGTAATGCTCGGGCGCGATCACATATTCATGGCGCAGCTTGCGGTCGGTCGGCTGCAGGCGCCCCTGGCCATCCTCAGTAAGGGTGAAGACGCCGAGGACCGGCTGCTCTTCCTTTTCCAGCCGCTTGATCACGCGGCCGGCATACCGGTTGCGTCCCGCCCGGCTCAGGCGCGCCAGCACGCGGTCGCCCACGCCGGTATCGGCCATCTCGCGGCGGCGCGCCTTGCCGCCGGTTTCAAAGATGATGCGCGGCGCTTCGCCTTCGCCCTTCCACTCGACCGGCCGGCCGAGCAGGTCGCCGTCGCGATCCAGCTTCACGATGTCGACGAGGCAGACTTCCGGCAGCTCGCCCTTGGGCGTCAGCTTCTTGCCGTGGCCCTGATTGATGTCGCCTTCGGCTTTCAGTTCGCGCAGCAGGCCTTTCAGCGCCACGCGGTCGGCCGGGCCGATGCCGAAAGCCTTGGCGATCTCGCGCTTGCCTGCCTTGCCGGGATTGTCGGCAATGAAACGCAGGATGTCCTGTTTGGACGGCAGATGGGCTGCGGCTCTTTTCTTGGCCACGTCGGCTACGCTGCGGCGGCTTTCTTGCCGCCGGCTGCTTTCTTAGGCGCCGCTTTCTTGGCGGAAGCCTTCTTCGCCTTCGGCTTGGCTTCGGCCTTTTCAGCCGCAGGAGCCTTCTTGGGCGCGGCGGCTTTCTTGGCCTTCGGCGCGGCCTTCTTCTTGCCCTTGCCGCCCTTCTTGGCGCGGGCGGCGATGGCTTCGATGGCCTGCTGCATTGTCACGGCATCGGTTTCCACGCCCTTGGGCAGCGGCGCGTTGGTGGCGCCATGCTTCAGGTAGGGGCCGTAGCGGCCATCGATCACCTGGATCGGCTCATCATCGTCGGGGTGTTTGCCCACCTCGCGCAGCACGGTGAGCTGGGCGCGCTGGCGGGGGCCTTTGCGGCGCGCATCGGCCTCGGCGATCTTCTGGACGGCATGGTTGATGCCGATCTCCAGCGCCTCCATGGCATCCTTCAGCTTGGTATAGGCGCCGTCATGCAGGAGGTATGGCCCGAAGCGGCCGAGGCCGGCGAGGATCTCCTTGCCGGTATCAGGATGCAGGCCCACCACGCGTGGCAGCGCCAGCAGCTTCAGCGCCATTTCCAGCGTGACGTCTTCGATGGTGACGCCCTTGGGCAAAGAGGCGCGTTTGGGTTTGGTCTTCGCCTTGCCTTCGCCTTCGGCCTCGCCGAGCTGCACGTAAGGGCCGAACGGACCCTGGCGCAGGGTGATCATCTGCCCGGTGGCTGGATCGGCGCCCAGTTCCTGCGGGCCCGAGATGGCGATGTCGCCATGGCCGTTGCCGGCGCTGAGCGGCCGTGTGTAGCTGCATTCGGGGTAATCCGAGCAGCCGATGAAGGCGCCGGTGCGTCCGGCCTTGATGGCGAGCTGGCCCTTGTTGCAGGCGGGGCAGAGGCGGGGGTCCTTGCCGTCTGCGCGGGCCGGGAAGAAATGGTGTTCCAGCAACGCGTTGATGGCGTCGAGCACCTCGCCGCGGCGGCCCATCTTCTCGTCGATGCGGGTGACGGCATCCTTCACCGAGACGGCCGTGGTGCCTTCCTTCGGATCGTGCAGGGAGAAATCCTGCCAGAAATCCTCCAGCACCTTCTTCCAGTCGAGTTTGTGTTCGGCGATTTCGTCCAGCTTCTCTTCCAGCCCGGCCGTGAAGCTGTAGGCGAAATACTGCTCGAAGAAGCAGACCAGGAAGGCATAGGCGAGCCAGCCGGCATCCTCGGGCTGGAAGCGCTTGTTCTCCAGCTTCACGTAACTGCGCGCCTTCAGCACTTCCAGGATGGCGGCGTAGGTGGAGGGGCGGCCGATGCCCAGCTCTTCCAGCTTGCGCACCAGGCTGGCTTCGGAATAACGCGGCGGCGGCTCGGTGAAATGCTGTTCCGGCTTGACGCCTTCTTCCTTCATCGCCTCGCCGACGCTCATCTTCGGCAGGCGGGCGCCTTCCTCGTCATCGGCCGACTTGTCGTCGACGCCTTCCTCATACAGCTTGAGGAAGCCGGGCGAGAGCACGACGGTGCCGGTGACGCGGAAGGTGCCGGTATTCTTTTTATCGGCGATGTCGACCGTGGTGCGTTCCAGCTCGGCGGATTCCATCTGGCTGGCCAGCGCGCGCACCCAGATCAGCTCGTAGAGCTTGAGCTGCACGTCGTCGAGGTAACGCGCCACGGCTTTCGGCCGGCGGCGGAAATCGGTGGGGCGGATCGCCTCGTGGGCTTCCTGGGCGTTCTTCTGCTTGGTCTTGTAGACGCGCCAGCTTTCCGGCACGGCATCGCGGCCGAAATCCTCGGCGATCACGTCGCGCGCGGCACGGATGGCCTCGTCGGCCATGCTGACGCCGTCGGTACGCATATAAGAGATGAGGCCGGTGGTTTCGCCGCCGATGGTCACGCCTTCATACAGGCGCTGGGCGATCTGCATGGTCATCTGCGCCGAGAAGCCCAGCTTGCGCGCGGCTTCCTGCTGCAGGGTGGAGGTGGTGAATGGCGGGGCCGGATGGCGCTTGGCCGGCTTGATGGATACGTCGGTGACGACATAATCCAGGCCCTGCAGCTTCGCCACGGCAGCCTTGGCGGCGGCCTCGTTGGCGATGTCGAACTTGTCGAGTTTTTTGCCGCCCAGCTCCACCAGCCGCGCGGTCACGGTCTGGTTCTGCGGCGTGCGGAAATCGGCGCCGATGGTCCAGTATTCGCGGGCGCGGAAGGCCTCGATCTCGGTCTCACGTTCGCAGATCAGGCGAAGCGCCACCGACTGCACGCGGCCGGCCGATTTGGCCGAGGGCAGCTTGCGCCACAGCACGGGCGAGAGGGTGAAGCCGACCAGATAATCCAGCGCGCGGCGCGCCTGCTGGGCATTCACCAGGTCCATGTCGATGTCGCGCGGCTGCGCCATGGCATCCAGCACGGCCGACTTGGTGATCTCGTTGAACACCACGCGGCGGACCGTCTTGCCCTTCACGACCTTGCGGTTGTTCAGCGCCTCCAGCACATGCCAGGAAATCGCCTCGCCCTCGCGGTCGGGGTCGGTCGCCAGAATAAGAGTGTCGGCATCCTTGAGCGCACCCGCGATGGCCCGGATGGACTCCGAACCCCGGCCGGACATCTCGTAATGCATCTCGAAGTCTTTGTCGGGCTCCACCGAGCCGTCCTTGGCCGGCAGGTCACGCACATGGCCGAACGAGGCCAGCACCGTGTGGCCGGGACCGAGGTATTTCTCGATGGTCTTTGCCTTCGCCGGGCTTTCGACGACAACGACTTTCATAATCTGCGGTTTTCCAACAAAAATGAGGCGGACGTTTTAACCAGTCTGGGGCCACGGCTTATCCGGCGCGGCTGCCGGAACATGGGCGATGGAATCCGGCTTGTCAAACCCGATTGCCGGACGTGGTATTTAAATTATTGATTTATAATGAAAATCAGGACAGTCAACTCAGGACAGCCGGTCTTCCTGGGCCGGTTCCAGCGGGAAGGCGGCCACCAGCAGCATGCGGCAATCCTCGCCGCCGGCGGTGAGCGGCAGGGCCAGGCGCTCCCAGCTCCGTTCCACCTGCCAGGCCGAGCGCTTGTCGCGCGAGGTGTAGTCGAAGGTGGCGGTGTAGCGGCGCGACATCGGCATCCGGCTGTGCACCACGGCATCGTATTCGGTGCGCAGCAGCTCGGCCTGCTGGGCGGGCAGCTCGTTCACCCGCTTGCCGGTCATGTCGATCTTGAACTGGTTCACGAAGGTCGAGCCGTAGAGGCGATAGAGATAGTCGCCGTCGTCCTTGCGCTCGACCAGCATCAGGTTGCCCAGCCAGGGCTTCATCTCGATGGGGTCGATATCGGCGCGGTCGGGCATGGCGCGGCCCCGGCGCTTGCCGGCCCAGTAGGCATACAGCGCCTGGAGCGTTTCCAGCGTCAGTTGCGGCGTGCCTTCCAGCATCAGGCCCATGCGTTTCTTTGCTACCCCCGGTCGTGCAAAACCGGATGCCGACCCAACATCCGGTATGTTTCGGTGCAGGATACCGCAAAAGGCGGGGGATGTCAGCCTGTGGATGTCAGCCCATGGATATCAGGCGGGGCGACACATCCGCAGCACGGGATTGGACAGCACGATGCGCACCAGATCGGCCTGCCGGCCGCAGCCGGTCTTGGCGAAGACGGCCTTGAGCTGGGTTTTCACGGTATGCGGGCTCAGCCCGGTCCGGACGGCATAGTCATCCAGATGCTCGCCATCCAGCAGGGCCGCCGTCAGCCGGGCTTCCGCCGGCGTGAGCCCGAACTGCGCGCAGAGGGCCGATTCGGCCGGCGTGATACGGTCGTCGGGATTGTTCACGAAAATGATGGCTGCGGCCTGAAGGCGGTCGGCGCCGAGCCGATAACCGGGGGCAGGACAGACCAGCAGCGACAGCGGCAGGCCGTCGCGGCGCGGCATGGTCAGCATGCCGGCATGAGACGACCGGCCGGAAAAGCCGGCGATGGCTTCGCGGATGGTCTGTTGCAGTATCAGATTGCGGTCGCTGAACTGGGCGCGCAGATGGCCATGGCTGACCGCGATGCCCTGGCCTTTCTGCAGCAGCTTTTCAGCGACGGTGTTCGAGAACAGCAACTTGCCGGCGGCGTTCACCACCATCACGCCAACCGCCAGCGCCTCCAGCGCGGCCAGTCCGATCCCGCCCTGGCGCTCCAGCCGGTTCAGCTTGCGATACATCTGCAATGCGCGGGTCAGATGCGGCAGCAGCAGGCCCACGGCCTGGCGATCCTCGGCAGTGTAGCCATTGGAACCGTGAGCACGATGGATGCCGATCCCGGCCATGGCTCCGGAATCCACGTCCATCATCCCTCCGGCAAGATGGAAAATGCCGACGCTTTTCAGCCAATCAACATAGTATTCGGAATTAAGCAGCTTGTTTTCTTCGACAAGCTGATTGCCGAGTACCGGAACTCCGAAGCCAACCTTAAGCGCGCCATCCACATACATATCAGTTGCGTAAAAATGGTTTTCATAATCGGCGAGCGCCTTGGCGTCGTAATTGTCGGTGTTCGAGAGAATGACGGTCTGCCCATTGGCGAGATCGCGGAGCTGGATAGCGCAACTGCCGGAATGGAAAGCCCGGGCCAGATCGGGAGCTACATTGCGCCAGCCCTCTGGGTTCAGGGCCGCTTCATACAGGCTTTCCACCAGTGCGGAAAACTGCCGCAGATTCATAATCCCCCTCCAACCGTCTGACGCGGCCTTTCACGCGGTCAGTCTAATCACAGCCGCATTTTGCGGGCATGTGAAATTTTCACATACCCCGTTCGGGGGATGCGGGATTGCGGCCTCTCCCCGCATGCTGACAGCGTCACGCCTAATGCGCCGCCTGCGGATGAATGGCGGTGCGATTATCACCAGGGGGATATCATGAAGTCAGTTTTGCTTATCGGCGCGGCCGCTTTCGCGCTGTTGATCGGCGGCGCCCAGGCGGCTGAAAATCCGGCTGAAGTCGATGCCGTGGTGGCAGCCACCAAGGCAGCCGATCCGAATGTGTGCAAGGGCGGCCAGGCCGGCATCACCGCGGCGGTGTCGGCGCAGGTCCGCTCCATGGCCCAGGCCGGCAAGATCAAGGGCAATCCGCAGGCCGTGGGTGCCGAGGCTGGCCAGAAACTCGGCAAGTCTTGCCAGGGCGGCTGATCGGCAGCGGTCCGGAAACAACAAAGCCCTGCCCGGTGCATTGCCGGGCAGGGCTTTTTTATTCTGGCCTCACTATGGCTTTCCGTGCGTCTACGCCCGCCCGCAGCATTGCTTGAACTTCCTGCCAGATCCGCAGGGGCAGGGGTCGTTGCGGCCAGCTTTGATCGGCCGTAACGCGGTCTCGCCGTCGATATAGACCCATTGGCCGGCCTCGCGGCGGAAGCGCGAGCGTTCCTGCAGCACCTGCAGCCTGCCCTGCGCCCTGAAACGCGCGGCGAATTCCACGATGCCGGTGTCGTCCGCCGCGCCGCCATCTTTGGTGTCGAGAATCTCCAGCCCCAGCCATTGCGTATTGTTCATGCCGGCGCTGACATCGGCCGCATCGAAGCCGGCGCGATGCTCGGGCGCCAGCGTGCGCGCCAGATATGCCACGTCACCGCGCGTATAAGCCGTGTAGCGTGAACGCATCAAGGCCAGCGCGGTGGGGGCTGGCCGCCCGGCCAGGATCGGGCCGCAGCAATCCTCGAAAGACCGGCCGGACTGGCAGGGGCAGGGCGACAAATTATGCTGCCGGCTTTTCGTGATGTTCGGCCGGGCGGGCGAATTGCGGGAAATTGGGGTGCATCATCAGGGGGATCACGTCCACCTTGGTGAAGCAGGGATAAAGCGGCATGCCGCGCAACGTGGTGGCGACCGCATCGGCATCGGGCAGGTTCCACAAAACATACGTGCCCAGCGCGTTGGCGCGGCGCCAGATGCCAACAAGCTGGCGCTTGGCCAGCATGGACTCCGAGGCGCGCCATTCGGCCTGCACCAGCTCCTGGAACCTGTCGCCCGCACGCAGGTATTCGATGCGCACGTCGCAGAGGAACAGGTTGCTGTCGGGCTTGGGTTTGCTGTCGGGCTTTTCATGCGTGGTTGCGCCGCGGGCGAATTGCGGGAAGTTCGGATGCCCGATCAGCGGCGTCACTTTTACGTCGGTGAAGAAGGGATAGAGCGGCATGGCACGCACCTGATTGCCCACTGCCTCGTTGTTGGGCATGTCGAGGATGAACATCGTGCCCATGCCATTGGCCTTGCGCCAGATGCCGACGAACTGGCCTTTCGCCAGCAGCCGCTCTTCCTCATCCCACTCCGCGCGCACCAGCTGCTGCGCCTTGTCGCCCAGGCTGGTGAAATTGAAGGTGACATCCACGAGTGCGAGCATGTTCTGGGTTTCCTAATTTGTCATGCCCGGGCTTGTCCCGGGCATCCACGAATTTTGTTTAACCGTGAGTTCTCAGGAGACCCCAAGACGTGGATGCCCGGATCAAGTCCGGGCATGACGTTGATGGGGGCGAGGACAACGGAGTGGTCAATCCACGATGCGCTTTTTCACATAGCTGCCCGGCGCGTCCTCGATAGGTTTCAGCTTGCCGTCGCCGGGCACGCGGGCGGGCACCTTCGGGCCGGACTTGGCCGACAGCCATTTGTCCCAGTCGTCCCACCATGAGCCGGGGATTTCCTTCGCGCCTTTCATCCACTCGTCCACGCTGGCCGGGTTGGTTTTGGCGTCGTTCAGCCAGTGCTGGTATTTCTTCGCCGCCGGGTGGTTGATCACGCCGGCGATATGGCCCGAGCCCGCCATCACGAAACGCACCGGTCCGCCATAAAGCTGGGTCGCCTTGTAGACGGATCTGTAGGGCGCGATGTGGTCGTCCTTGCTGGCCTGCAGGTAGACCGGGATCTTGATCTTGCGCAGGTCGAGCCGCTCGCCGGCCAGTTCCAGCGCGCCGGGCTGCGACAGCAGGTTCTTCTGATACATGTTGCGCAGGTAGAAGCCGTGCATCTTGGCCGGCATGCGCGTGCAGTCGGAATTCCAGTACAGCAGGTCGAAGGGGAAGGGCTCCTTGCCCAGCAGGTAGTTGTTCACCACGAACGACCAGATCAGGTCGTTGGCGCGCAGCATGTTGAAGGTGGTCGCCATCTCGCCGCCATCGAGATAGCCCTTTTCCGACATCAGGTTTTCCAGGTAGCTGAGCGTATCCTCGTCGGTGAAGACGCTGAGTTCGCCGGCTTCCGAGAAATCCACCTGGGCAGCGAAGAAGGTGACGGCCTTGATGCGCTCGTCGCCTTTCGCCGCCATCCAGGCCAGCGTGGATGCCATCAGCGTGCCGCCGATGCAGTAGCCGATGGCGGTGACTTCCTCCTCGCCGGTTGCCTTCTTCACGGCATCCAGGCCCGCCAGGATGCCTTCGCGCATGTAGCTTTCGAAGGTCTTGTCCACCAGCGTCTCGTCGGGCTGGTTCCATGACACGACGAACACGGTGTAGCCTTTCTCGGTCATCCATTTGATGAACGAGTTCTCCGGCTTGAGGTCGAGGATGTAGAACTTGTTGATCCAGGGCGGCACGATGTAGAGCGGCCGCTTGTAGACCTCCTTGGTCGTCGGCGCATACTGGATCAGCTGCATCAGGTCATTCTGGTAGACCACCTTGCCCGGCGTGACGGCGATGTTCTCGCCCACCGTGAAGGCTTTGGCATCCACCATCTTGATGTTCAGCTTGCCTTTGCCGCGCTCCAGGTCGCCCAGCAGGTTCTGCAGGCCCTTCACCAGATTCTCGCCATTGCTGTCGATGGTGGTGCGCAGCACTTCCGGGTTGGTGAGGGCGAAATTCGATGGCGACATCGCATCGATGAATTGCCGGGTATAGAAATCGACCTTCCGGGCCACCTTGGGGTCGACGCCGTCCACCTCGGTCACGGTTTTCTGCAGCCAGCGCGAGGTGAGCAGGTAGGATTGCTTCAGGTAGTCGAACACCGCGCCCTGTTCCCAGTGCGGATCGCGGAAGCGCTTGTCGCCCTTGTCGGGCTGCACCAGCGGCTCGGTCGGCTTGCCCAGGAAACGATCGGTGGTGTTGGCCCACAGCTTGGCATAATCCTGCCACAGCCGGACCTGGGCCTCGGCCAGTTTGGCCGGGTCGGCCAGCAGCTTGGCCGCGATCTGCATATAGGCGCCGGTCAGGTTCAGCGGATCGGGATTGACCGGGGCGGCCGGGATCTGGCCGGGAAGTGGTGCGGGGCCTTTACCATTGCCGGGCCCAGCCTGGGCCTGTTCGGCCTGCTGGCGGGCGGCAAAGTCGCTGATCAGTTTTTGGCTCTGTTCGGCGATCCTGGCCCAGGTCTGGGCCCAGACAGCCGGATCGGGCAGCTTCAGATCGCTCTCCGGTTTCCTGTCACTGTCCGGTTGCTTCGCCATCCGACAGTCCTTATTCTCGGGGCCCGTTTCCTCGCCCTGCGACTCCGGCTTTCCCGCCGGATTTCCACGGCACGGGTTGAGGTTACGGGATAGGGAATCGCCCTGCAAGGCTGACGCGAACATGGATAGGCCAGCAGGATGGAACCGGTGGTTTTTGGGCGTTTAGGGGGATTTTGAGATGGCAGGTATCGGCAGGGCTTCCGCCGACAAGGCGATCCGGGGCAGCCTTGGGCTGCGCGGCGCCACAGCGACCGCCTTGCTGGCCGTCATGCTGACCCTGGGTGGCTGCGGCACCTGGGCCGATCCGACCGAATGGTCCGATCCGACCGGGCTGTTCAGTGGCGACCCCAAGGAGGCCCCCGGTGCAGCCGGCTCGATGAGCACGGATGCGGGGGCGAATGACCGGTTCCCCAATCTGGGGCGGGTACCGCCGCGCCCGGTCGAGGTGTCGTCATCGGGCGAACGCCGGCAGGCCATCGACAGCCTGAGCGCCGACCGCGCCAATGCCCGTTACACCGATCAGGAACTGCGCGCCCGCCCGGCCGACAGCAACACGCCGCCGCCGGCACCGCGTGCCCCGGTCAGCCAATTGCCGTCCGGCGCGCCCACCGCCCAGCCGCGCGGCGCCATCGAGCCGCAGCAACCCGTTGCCCAGACCCAGATGCCGGCCCAGATGCAGGCCCAGCCCGGCCAGGCCGCGCCGGCCCCGGCCGCTCGTGGCGGCATGGTCGATACCTTCTCCGCGAGCCTGGCGCAGTCCTCGGCCAACACCCTGCCGCCCAATATGGCCCAGCAAGGTGCGGCAGCCCCGGCTTTCGGCGCCCCGGCCTACGCCCCGCTGCCGGGCAGCCAGCAGTTGCTGGCCATCATCCGCTTCAATAACAACGAGACCGCCCTTGGCAACGACGACAAGGCGCTGGTCCGCAAGGTGGCGGAATACTTCAAGGGCGTGGGCGGCAAGGGAACGGTGCGTGTAGTGGGCTACGGCCTCGCCGCAGCGGGCGGCCTGCCACAGCGTCGCGTCGATAATGTCACCACCGAACTCAAGCGGCGCGGCGTAACCCAGCCTGCCGCCGCTATATCGCCGCCGGCCACGTATGCCGCCGGCGCCGAGGATTATAGCCGCCGGGTTGAAATCTATCTCGTAAACTGAAACGGATTTCGACTAAATAACGGCGGGGGCGCGGGGCGAAAAGCTACCGCGCTTTCGCGTAACTGGAGCCCCGTTTATTCGGATTTATAAAGCCATGGATACCGAGTTCTACCGCATCAAGCGCCTGCCGCCCTATGTGTTCGAGGAAGTGAACCGCATGAAGGCCGCCGCGCGGGCCCGCGGGGAAGACATCATCGATTTCGGCATGGGCAACCCCGACAATGCGACCCCGCCGCATATCGTGGCCAAGCTGGTGGAAGCGGCGCAGAACCCGCGCGCGCACCGCTATTCCTCCAGCCGAGGCGTGCCCGGCCTGCGCAAGGCGCTGTCGAATTATTACGGCCGCCGTTTCGGCGTCGAGCTGGATCCTGAGAAGGAAGCCATTGTCACGCTGGGCTCCAAGGAAGGCCTTGCCAATCTTGCCATGGCGATCTCGGCGCCGGGCGACACCGTGCTGGTGCCCAACCCCAGCTATCCGATGCATGCCTTCGGCTTCATCATCGCCGGCGCCAATGTGCGCAGCGTGCAGATCGGCCCGGGCATCGATTTCTTCGCCGGCCTGGAACGCGCCTATCAGCACAGCATCCCCAAGCCGATCGCGCTGATCGTCAGTTTCCCTGCCAATCCCACCGCGATGACGGTCGATCTCAGCTTCTATGAGGCGATCGTCGATTACGCCAAGAAGCGCAACATGTGGGTGATCTCCGATCTGGCCTATTCGGAGATCTATTTTGACGGCAACCCGCCGCCATCGATCCTGCAGGTGAAGGGCGCCAAGGACATCGCCATCGAGTTCACCTCGCTGTCCAAGACCTACAACATGCCGGGCTGGCGCATCGGCTTTGGCGCCGGCAACCCGGTGCTGATCGGCGCGCTGGCGCGGATGAAGTCCTATCTCGATTACGGCGCCTTCACGCCGATCCAGGTGGCGGCGACGGCCGCGCTGAACGGTCCGCAGGACTGTGTCGAGGAAATCCGTCAGACCTACAAGTCGCGCCGCGACGTGCTGGTGAAGGGCCTGCAGGCGGCCGGCTGGAATATTCCGATGCCGAATGCCTCGATGTTCTGCTGGGCGCCGATCCCCGAGCGCTACGCCCATCTCGGCTCGGTGGAATTCTCCAAGCTGCTGCTGCGTGAGGCGGAAGTCGCCGTCGCGCCCGGTATCGGCTTCGGCGAGCATGGCGACAATTTCGTGCGCCTCGCCTTCGTCGAGAACGAGCATCGCACGCGCCAGGCCGTGAAAAACATCAAACGCCTGCTCGGTTCGCCCTCCAATCTTCCCGATCCGGCGGAGAAAGCAGTCAGCAATGGTTAAGGTTTATGTGAAATCGGCGCCGCCGCTGAAAGTCGGTATCGCGGGGCTGGGCGTTGTCGGTGCCGGCGTTGTGCGCTTGCTCGACCAGCATGCGACAATGCTTGCCGCCCGTGCCGGCCGGCCGATCAAGGTGGTGGCGGTTTCGGCGCGCGACAAGCGCAAGAAACGCGACATGCCGAAGGGCAACTGGCGCTGGTATGCCGATGCCGTTGAACTGGCGAAGGACCCCGAAGTCGAAGTGGTGGTCGAACTGATCGGTGGCGCCGATGGCAAGGCGCGCCAGCTTGTCGAAACCGCGTTGAAACTCGGCAAGGGCGTGGTCACCGCCAACAAGGCGATGCTGGCCATGCATGGCGCGAAGATCGCTGCCCTGGCCGAAACCAAGCAGGCGCCGCTGGCCTTCGAAGCCGCGGTGGCCGGCGGCATTCCGATCCTGAAGGCGTTGCGCGAGGGCCTGGTCGGCAATCGCGTCGAACGTATCACCGGCATCCTGAACGGCACCTGCAACTACATTCTCACCGAAATGCGCGAGACCGGCCGCGATTTCGCCGAGGTACTGAAAGAGGCCCAGAAACTGGGCTATGCCGAGGCCGATCCCAGCTTCGATGTCGACGGCGTCGATGCCGCCCACAAGCTGGCGGTGCTTACGTCGCTTGCGTTCAACACCCAGGTCAATTTCGGTGCCGTGCATGTCGAGGGCATCCGCCATGTCTCGGCCATCGACATCGCCTTTGCCAAGGAATTCGGCTATCGCATCAAGCTGCTGGCGATTGCCCGCCGCACGCCGCGCGGCATCGAGCAGCGCGTGCACCCCTGCATGGTGCCGGCTGATACGCCGATTGCCCATGTCGACGGCGTGTTCAATGCGGTGGCGGCGGAAGGCGACTATGTCGGCCGCGTGATGTTCGAAGGACGCGGCGCCGGCAGCAACCCGACGGCGTCTGCCGTGGTGGCTGATCTGGCCGATCTGGCCGCCGGGCGTCATGCGCCGGCCTTTGGCGTACCGGCGGCAAAGCTGCAACCGCTCAAGGCAGCCGCCATGGCCGATCATGTCGGCCGGTATTACATCCGCCTGATCGTGCGCGATCAGCCCGGCGTGCTGGCCGATGTGTCGGCGGTTTTGCGCGATGAGAAAATTTCCATCGAAAGCCTGGTGCAGCGTGGCCGCTCGGAAGCCGAGAACCAGCCTGTCGCGGTGATGCTGATCAGCCACGAGGCACGTGAGGCCGACATGGCACGGGCGATGAAGCGCATCGCCAGGCTGCGCTCGGTATTGCAGATGCCGGCACTGATCCGCATCGAACAACAGTGATTTTTCAACCGCTCTGGAGCTGACAATGGCGACGGGCAAGGCAACCAAATCCAAGGCCAAGGCGGCAGCGCCGGCCCAGGCACCGGTCGAGGCCGACAGCATCTCGGTCGAACGCAACCTGACGCTGGAAGCCGTGCGTGTCACCGAGGCCGCGGCCATCGCGGCCGCCCGTTGGGTTGGACATGGCGACGAGATGGCGGCTGATCAGGCCGCCGTTGATGCGATGCGCAACGCCCTCAACGCGCTGAACATCGATGGCACCATCGTGATCGGTGAGGGCGAACGTGATGAGGCGCCGATGCTTTATATCGGCGAAAAGGTCGGCACCGGCAAAGGCTCGCGCATCGACATCGCGCTCGATCCGCTGGAAGGCACCTCGATCACCGCCAAGGGCGGCAGCAATGCGATGACGGTGATCGCGTTCGCGAATGCCGGCTGCTTCCTCAATGCGCCCGACGTCTACATGGACAAGATCGCCGTCGGCGGCGGTTTGCCCGAAGGCGTGGTCGATCTCGATCTGACGCCGGCCGAGAACCTGAAGCGGTTGGCCGAGGCCAAGGGGATCGCCGTATCCGAGCTCACCGTCTGCATTCTTGATCGGCCGCGGCACATGGACTTGATCAGCCAGGTGCGCGAGACCGGCGCGCGTATCGCGCTGATCTCCGATGGTGATGTGGCCGGCATCATCGCCACCACCGACCCCGATACCGGCATCGACATCTACATGGGCTCTGGCGGTGCGCCCGAAGGCGTGCTGGCGGCGGCCGCTTTGCGCTGTATCGGCGGGCAGATGCAGGCCCGCCTGATCTTTCGCAATGAAGACGAACGCAGCCGCGCCCGGCGCCTCGGCATCGAGAAGTTCGACCGCAAATACGGTCTGAACGATCTGGCCTCCGGTGATGTGATCTTTTCGGCCACGGGGGTCACCGACGGCCCGCTGCTGCATGGAATCCGGCGCGTGCCCGGCGGGCATAAGGCCAACTCCCTCGTCATGCGCTCGCAGACCGGCACGATCCGCCGCATCGAAGCGGTCATCCGCACGCCGACGTGACCATGAACGGCCTGCTGACGACGCCGGCCGTTTCCGAAACACCGTTCCTGGGCGTGACCCGGTCGGTGCAGGGCCGCCGCTGGCGCCTGCGCAATACCGACGAACGTTTGGCGCTGGCCCTGGCGCAGCAGGCAAGCCTGCCGGAAGTCCTTGGCCGTGTGCTGGCGGGGCGGGGCGTGGCGCTTGAGATGCTGGAAGATTACCTCAATCCCAGCCTGCGCCGCCTGTTGCCCGATCCCTCCCGTTTCCACGACATGGATGCCGCCGCCGACCGGCTGGCCGCTGCCATCGAGAAAGGTGAAAAGGTCGCCGTCTTCGGCGATTACGATGTGGATGGCGCCACCTCCACGGCTTTGCTGAACCGTTTCTTCCGCGCCATCGGCCGGCCGTTGCGCGTTTATATCCCCGACCGTCTGAAGGAGGGCTACGGCCCCAATGCCCCGGCCCTGCGCCGTCTGGCGACCGAGGGCGTGAAGGTGGTGGTGACGGTGGATTGCGGCACATTGGCCTTCGCCCCGCTGGAAGATGCCGCCGCGGCCGGCCTGGACGTGATCGTGGCCGATCACCACCTGGCGGAACCGGACCTGCCGCGCGCCGTGGCCGTCGTCAATCCCAACCGCCTGGATGAGCAGCCCGGCTTCGGCCAGCTCGCCGCCGTGGGTGTCACCTTCCTGCTGGTGGTGGCGGTGAACCGCCGTCTGCGCGAACGCGGCTTCTATAATACCGAGCGCCCGGAGCCCAATCTGATGGGCTGGCTTGATCTGGTGGCGCTGGGCACCGTCTGCGACGTGGTGCCGCTTACCGGCCTGAACCGTGCCCTGGTGGGGCAGGGATTGAAAATCCTGCGTGGCCGCAGCAATGCCGGACTTGCCGCACTGGCCGATGTGGCAGGCGTGAACGAACCGCCCGGCGCCTATCATCTGGGCTTCCTGCTGGGGCCGCGCGTGAATGCCGGCGGCCGCGTTGGCCAAGCCGATCTGGGCACGCGGCTGCTCTCCTGCGACGATCCGCGCGAGGCGGCGGCCATGGCCGCTGAACTCGACCGCTACAACCGCGAGCGGCAGGAAATCGAGGCCGGCGTTTTGCTGGAAGCCATGCAGGAACTGGAGCATGTGCCCGAAACGGCGGCGCTGGCGCTGGTGGCGCGGCAGGGCTGGCATCCGGGCGTGATCGGCATCGTGGCAGCCCGCATCCGCGAGGCGGCCGGCCGGCCCAGCTTCGTGATCGCACTCGATGAGAACGGCATCGGCAAGGGTTCCGGCCGCTCGATCCCCGGCGTCGATCTGGGTGCCGCCGTGGTGGCGGCCAGTCAGGCCGGGCTGCTGGTGAATGGCGGCGGCCATGCCATGGCGGCCGGCCTGACGGTGGAAGCGGCCAAGCTGAACGAGCTGAAGGCTTTCCTCAACGAGCGCCTGCGCGACGCAGTGATCCGCGCCGGGGCATCGGCCTCGCTGGGTTTCGACGGCGCGGTGGGCATCGGCGGTTGCAATGTCGATCTGTATGAAAAACTGGAACAGCTCGGACCCTATGGCTCGGGCAACCCCGAACCGCGTTTCGCGCTCACTGCCGCCCGAGTCATCACCGCCGATGTCGTGGGCGAAAAGCATGTGCGCTGCCTGCTGGCCGGCGGCGATGGCAACGGCCCGCGCCTGAAGGCGATTGCCTTCCGCAGCATCGAGGGCGAGCTGGGCCCGGCCTTGCTGCAGGCGCGGCAGACCGGTGCGCCTCTGCATCTTGGCGGCCACCTGCGCGCCGATTACTGGCGCGGCGAGCGCCGGGTGCAGTTCGTGCTGGAGGATGCCGCACAGCCGCAGGGGTGAAGGCGGCGAGTGTCTGCACCCGCCTAGTGTCCGGTCAGGGTGGGGGCGTGGCCGCTGCCTTGGCGGCGGCTTCCTTGCCGCGCAGGCGTTCGCGATGCAACACATAAAGACCGCTGCCGACGATCAGCAGGATGCCGACGCTGGCCAGCGCATTCGGCACATCGCCCCAGACCAGCCAGCCGAGCAGCAGCGCCAGCGGCAGGCCGGTATAGCGCAACGGCACGATGACATGCACCTCCGCATGGCGGAAGGCATCGACGGTGCAGAGATAGCCGGCGGCGATGCACAGGGCGGCAATTGCCACGAAGCTGAACTGGCGCAGGGTCATCGGCACCCAGCCCTCGATCAGGGCAAGGGTCAGCGCCACCAGCATCAGCATCCCGACATTGGTGAGGATGATGATCGAGGAGGGGATTTCGGCCCTGATCTTCTTGGTCACCAGATCGCGCACCACGATGCAGGCCGCCGCGCTGACACCCAGGATCGAATAGGCGCTGAAGCTTTCGGCACGCGGCTGCACCACCAGCAGCACGCCGAGGAAACCGACGATGACCGCGATCCAGCGCCGCCAGCCGACGGCCTCGCGCAGCACGATCGCCACCACCGCCGTCATCATCAGGGGTGAAGACATGTGGATGGCCATCACGTTGCCGATCGGCGTGTGGAACAGCGCGATCATGTAGAAATAGCTGCTGAGCAGATCGATGCTGCTGCGCAGGACCACATGGCGGTCGAACATCCGGCCGATCTTGGGCATGGCGCCGGTGGCCTGGATCATCCCCAGGATGGCGATGGTGGCGATCAGGCCACGCAGGGCCAGAATCTGGTTGGCCGGCACATCGCCGTAGACCAGCTTGCACAGCGCCTCGTTGATGGTGAAGAGGACAACCGCCAGCAGGAAGGAAATCATGCCGCGACGGTTGCCCGAACCGTGCAGTCGCTTGAAGAAGATCATGTCAGGAGTAGGTGTCGGCGATCAGCGCTTGCTATTCGGATCGGCGTGGCCTGGATGCTTGTGGATGGGATCGACCCACGGCACGTTCTCGGGTTTTTCCACCGGCTCGATATCCAGATTCACCACCACCGGCTCCTGGCCCGAGCGGACCAGCACGCATTCCAGCGTCTCGTCGCTGCTGGCGTTGATCTCCTGGTGCGGTACATATGGCGGCACAAAGATGAAATCGCCCGGTCCGGCCTCGGCCGTGAATTCCAGGTTGTTGCCCCAGCGCATGCGCGCCTTGCCTTTCACCACATAGATCACGCTTTCCAGGTCGCCGTGATGATGGGCACCGGTCTTGGCATTGGCATGGATATGCACGGTGCCGGCCCATATCTTCTGCGCGCCGACGCGGGCGAAGTTGATTGCCGTGGCGCGGTTCATGCCGGTGGTCTGCCCGGCCGTGGTGGGATCGAGCTGGTCGCCCGGAATCACCCGCACGCCGTCATGCTTCCAGTCGGTGCGGTGGTGATGATCCTGTCCCATGGCGTCCTCCGTATACGATGCGGTTGATCGTAGGGAGGCGAAACCGTTCGGGCAAGCCTTTAGCCCTTGTGGCGTGGATCCAGCGCGTCGCGCAAACCGTCGCCCAGCAGGTTGAACGACAGCACGACGACGAAGATCGAGAGGCCGGGATAGATCGCCATCCATGGCGCCTGGGTCAGGAAGTCCTTCGCCGAATTCAGCATGCTGCCCCAGCTGGGTGCCGGCGGTTGCTGGCCCAGGCCGAGGAAGGACAGGCTGGCTTCGGCAATGATGGCCGAGGCGATCGTCAGCGTGGCCTGCACCATCAGGGCCGGCCAGATATTGGGCAGGATGTGGCGGAAGGCGATGCGGAAGGGGGGATTGCCTACGGCCTGTGCTGCCTCGATGTAATCCTCCACCTTCACGGCCTGCACCTGTGCCCTTGTCAGGCGGATGAAGATCGGCGCGGCCGAGATGCCGATGGCGATCATCGCATTGGTCAGGCTGGGACCGAGGAAGGCGGCCAGGGCGATAGCCAGTATAAGGAAGGGCACGGCCAGCATGGCGTCGGTGAAACGCATGATCACGCCATCCACCAGCCCGCCAGCATAGCCCGACAGCAGCCCGACCGGGATGCCGATCAGCAGGGCAAGGAACACCGAGATCACGCCGGCGAACAGCGAGGCCCGTGCGCCATGGATCACGCGCGAGAGCACGTCGCGGCCCAGTTCGTCGCCACCGAAGGGATGCTCCAGCGTCGGCTCGCCGCGCAGGGCGCTCCAGTCGGCTTCGGTGGGATCGTAGGGCGCCACCACGTCGGCCAGCACGGCCAGCAGAAGGAAGGCGGCCACCACCACCAGGCCGACCACGGCGCCCTTGCGCTTCAGCAGGCGGCGGAAGGCACGCCGTGCCGGACTTTCCTCGCGCGCAGCGGTTTTCGCGGCGTTGTCCATCGTCACGGTACTCATGCGCGCAGCCTCGGGTTCACCAGGAAATAGGCGATGTCGGCCAGCAGGTTCAGCACAATGTAGGCTGTCGCGGTGCAGAGCACGACGCCCTGCACCACGGCATAGTCGCGGTTGAACACGGCATCGACGATCAGCTTGCCAAAACCGGGAATGGAAAAGATCTGTTCGGTCAGCACGGCGCCCGACAGCAACTGGCCGAATTCCAGCGCACCCAGCGTGATCACGGGCACGGCCGCATTGCGCAGGGCATGCTTGCCGATCACCACTTTCTCGCGCAGGCCCTTGGCCCGTGCCGTGCGGATATAGTCGCTGGACAGGACCTGCAGCATGGCGCTGCGGGTATGGCGCATCATCACCGCGGCGATACCGGTGCCCAGCACGAAGGCGGGCATGATCATGGCCTCGATATTGCCGAGAGGATCATCCATCGGACTGACGTAACCTGATGCCGGCAGCCAGCCGAGTTCGACCGAGAACAGCAGGATCATCATGATGCCCAGCCAGAAATTCGGCGTGGAGAGGCCCCACAGCCCGACCACATTGGCGACATAGTCCGGCCAGCGGCCGTTATAAAGCGCCGAGATCATGCCGGCCGGCAGACCGATCCCCAAAGCTACCAGCATCGAGAGGATGGCGAGTTCGATGGTGACGGGCAGTTTCTCGACCAGCAGCTGCGCCACTGGCTGCTGGATGCGGATTGACTCGCCGAAATCGCCCTGCAGCACGCCCCCGATCCACAGGAGGTAGCGTTCATGGATTGGCTTGTTGAGGTGATATTTCTCGCGGATCTGTTCAATGGTTTCCGGATCGCGTTCCTCGCCGGCCATGGCAATGGCCGGATCGCCGGGCAGCAATTGCTGCAGCCCGAAAATGATGATCGACACGAACAGTAGTGTCGGCAGCAGGATAGCCAGGCGGCGGAACAGGAAGCGGGTCATGGGGCTCTGGTGCGAAAGGAAGGGGGATCGCGGCTGAACCGCGATCCCCGGGGTATCAACCCAGCTTCATGCCGGTGAAGCGGATCAGGCCGTCCGGATATTCCTTGAAGCCCGACAGCTTGGTGTTATAGGCCCACAGCCACTTGCGGTGCAGCAGGTAGATGATGGGGCGCTCGGCCAGCACGATGGCCGCGGCCTTGTTCCACGCGGCCTGACGCTGGGCCATGTCGTTGGTCAGGCGAGAGTCGTTGAGGATTTCATCCAGTGCCGGATTGCACAGGCCGGAATAGTTCAGCGGCTGTTTGCAACCATGGAAGCTGTAGAGGTTGCCATCCGGATCCGGACGGCCGCTCCAGGCCAGGATATAGGCCTCGAAATCGCCCTTGTCTGCCATGTTGAGCGAGGTGGCGAATTCGGTGGCCTGGATGCGCACGTCGAAGCCGGCCTCCTTGGCCATGGCCTGCACCACCTGGGCGATGTTGCGGGCATCGGTCGTGGTCGGCGTGACGAGGTTGACCACCGGGTTGGGGTTGCCGGCTTCCTTCAGCAGGGCCTTGGCCTTGGCCACATCGCGTTTCGGGATTGGCGACGACTTGGCATAATACGGGCTGTTCGGTGCGACCCACTGGTTGCCCGGCGTGGCCTGTCCGTCGAACACCACCTTGTTGATGCCGTTACGATCCAGCGAAAGCTCGAAGGCTTCGCGGATCTTGGCATTCGAACCCAGAGCCGAGGTCTTGGCCTTGTCGCTCTTGCCGATATTGATGGTGATGCCGTAATAGCCGATCTCGGTGACCGAGCCGAGTTTCAGCTTGTTGTCCTTCTGCACGCTGGGTGCGTCAGTGGCGGCCAGACGTTCCAGGATATCGAGCTGGCCGGAGCGCAGATTGGCCAGCCGCACGGTGGCGTCGATGAAGGGACGGAACTCGATGCGCTGGATATGCACATTGGCCTTGTTCCAGTAGCCATCGTATTTCTCGACCACGATGCGGTCCTGGGCCACGCGCTCGACGAACTTGTAGGGGCCGGCGCAAACCGGTGCGGTGGCGAACTTGTCGCCCAGCGCCTGGCCGGCCTTGGGCGAGATCATCATGCCGGCGCGATCGGTCAACGTGGCCAGCAGCGGCGCGAATGGCGCGGCGGTATTCAGTTTCACGGTGAGGGGATCGACCACATCCACCGAGGTGACGGCGGAAAGCTCGCCGCGGCGCTGCGAGCCCTGCATGGTCTTGTGCCGCTCGATATTGTACTTCACCGCCTCGGCATCGAACTTTTCGCCGTCATGGAAGGTCACGCCCGGCCGCAGCTTGAAGGTCAGGCTCTTGTTATCGGCCGACCAGCTCCATTCGGTGGCCAGCTGCGGCACGACCTTCAGGTCGGGCGAGATATCCACCAGCTTGTCGCACAGGGCCGAGAAGACGACGCGGCCGACGAAGGTGCGAGCCAGCGTGGGGTCCAGCGCGTCAGGATCTTCGGCCAGGCCGAATTTCAATGTCTGTGCGGAAGCCGGGGCGGCTGCCACCAGAAGCAACGCCGCAAAGGCGGCATAGGTAGCGTGTCTGAACATGTCTGCCTCTCTCCTGTTGATTATTCGGTTTGGGAAACGGGTTCGCTGAATTTGGCCTGCAGCCGGGCCAGGCGCGCGGCGCCGGGCTGGTCGCTTTCCACCGGCAGCGGCGCGGCGGCGGGCAACTCGCGCCAGCGGTGGCAGGCGACGCTGTGGCCGGCGGCGGTTTCTTCCATGGCCGGCTTGGTCTGCCGGCACAGATCGACGGCAAAGGGGCAGCGCGTGTGGAAACGGCAGCCGCTGGGTGGATCGATCGGGCTGGGCACGTCGCCACTCAGGATGATGCGCTGGCGGCTGGCTTTGGGCTGCGGCACGGGAATGGCCGAGAGCAGGGCGCGGGTATAGGGGTGGCGCGGTGCGGCGAACAGCTCGGCCGTCGGCGCGATCTCGACGATATGGCCCAGATACATCACGGCGATGCGTTGCGAGATATGGCGCACCACGGCCAGGTCATGGGCGATGAAGACCAGCGCGATCCCGAAGCGGGCCTGCAGATCCTTCAGCAGGTTCAGGACCTGGGCCTGCACCGAAACGTCCAGCGCGGAAACGGCCTCGTCGGCCACGATCAGGTTGGGTTGCACGGCCAGCGCGCGGGCGATGCCGATACGCTGGCGCTGGCCGCCGGAGAATTCATGCGGGTACCGGCGTGCATGCGACGGCCGCAGTCCGACCAGATCCAGCAGCTCTTCGACACGGGCCTTGCGCTTCTCGGGTGGCACCAGGCCGTGCAGCATCAGCGGCTCGGCCAGGATGTCGCCCACGGTCATGCGCGGGTTGAGCGAGGCGTAGGGGTCCTGGAATACCAGCTGCATCTCGCGGCGCAGGTCGCGCAGGGCATGGCCCTCAAGTCGCGTGATATCGCGGCCATCATAGCGGATCGTGCCGGCGGTGGGTTCCAGCAGGCGCAGCACCAGCCGCCCGGTGGTGGATTTGCCGCAACCGCTTTCGCCCACCAGGCTCAGGGTCTCGCCGGCTTTCAGGCTGAAGCTCACGTCGTCGACGGCCGAGACGTGGCTGACCGGGCGACCCAGCCAGTTGGTCTTGGCGGTGAAATATTTGCTCAGGCCATTCACTTCGAGAAGGCTGCTCATGGCAACGGTGCCTTCCAGCAGGCGACGGCGTGACCAGCCGTCACGTCGCGCAGTTCGGGCGCAGCCTGTCGGCATTCGGCATCGGCGAAGGGGCAGCGTGGATTGAAGCGGCAGCCCGGTGGCGGGTTCATCGGATCGGGCACGCTGCCCTGAATGGCGGGCAGATGCTCGCGCGTCACATCCAGCCGCGGGATCGAGCCGAGCAGGCCGATGGTGTAGGGGTGTTGCGGCTCGGCGAACAGCCGTTCGACCGGGGCCTTCTCCACGATGCGGCCGGCATACATCACGGCCACCTCGTCGGCCATCTCGGCAATCACACCCATGTCGTGGCTGATCAGCAGGATGGCGGTACCCAGGTCGCGCTGCAATTCGCGCAGCAGGTCGAGAATCTGTGCCTGCACCGTCACGTCCAGCGCCGTGGTCGGCTCGTCGGCGATCAGCAGCTCCGGCCCGCAGGCCAGGGCCATGGCGATCATCACGCGCTGCCGCATGCCGCCGGAAAGCTGGTGCGGGTAATCATCGATGCGCTTTTCCGGCGCCGGGATCTTCACCTTGCGCAGCATGGCGATCGCCTGCTCGCGGGCATCTGCCGCGCTGACGCCCTTGTGGCGGATCAGGCCCTCCGTGATCTGGTCGCCGATGGTGAAGGCCGGGTTCAGCGACGTCATCGGTTCCTGGAAGATCATCGCCAGCCGGTTGCCGCGCAGATCGCTCATGGCTTCCGTATCCAGGCGGCTCAGGTCCTGCCCGGCGAAATGGATGCTGCCGCCGGCGACACGCGCACCGGTTTTCGGCAGCAGGCCCATCACGCTGAGTGACGTGACCGACTTGCCGCAGCCGCTTTCGCCCACGATGCCCAGCGTCTTGCCGCCATCGACAGCGAAGCTGACTCCATCCACGGCGCGGAACTCACCGCCATTGTCGGTGGCGAAATGGGTGCGCAGGTCGTCGACTTCCAGCAGGGCCATCAGCGCGCCTCCTGCTGCAGTTTTTCCAGTCGCTGCGCCTCGGCCTCGATCACGCTGCGGTCCCAAACGCCGCTAGGGTTCTCGCGGGTCGCCATGAATTTCGAGAAGGCCGCGAAACGCCCCTGCGAAAGATCATACAGCCGGCGCAGCTCGGCCAGCGGCTCGGCATGATCATCCACGCGCAGGCTGAGTGCCGGATAATCCTCTGTGGTGAAGACGACCAGTGCGGCCGATTGTTTGCCGCGTTTGTCGCCGCCCTGGGCCTGCCCGGCATCCAGAGCATCGATCAGTCGTTCGGCGAAGGGTTTCGCACTGGCAACGAAAGTCGCATGCGTGGCATCGATCACGGCTTCACCGGCCAGCATGTTGCCAGCCACCGAGAAACCGTCGCCAGCCTTGTGGCCGCACCAGCCGATGCAGTCGCGGCCCGTATGCTGCGCCGTGCCGCCATGGCGGTCGACCAGATGCAGCTGACGCGTTTCACGGCCCTGGTCGGAGGCGACCAGGCGTTCCATCACGCTGGCGGCCGGCACGCCGTCTTTCAGCATGGCGATGCCGCGTGGGCCCCAGGTGGGATTTACCAGCGCCTGGGTCGCCAGAGCGCCGGCATTGGCTGCGGCATGGGGGCAGAGCGCACCGACGGCGAAGAATTTCGTCGTCACCGCCACGCCGAAAGCGCCGGTCTGTGGATCGAGGGCGACGATAGACCAGGTCATGTCCGGTTCACCGGCCGACCGCGTAGCCCTGCATGCCGCGCGGATTGGCGCCGGCGCGCAGCAGGGTACCTTCGGGCGTCTCGTCGGTGGCGCAGGCGGTGAGGCGGCCTTCCGACCAGTCGCCGCCAACCTCCACCTTGTGGCCGCGTTCTTTCAGCGCTTCCACGGTGGCCTTGGGGAAGCGGCCTTCCAGCGCCAGATGGCCGGGTTTGGCGGCACGCGGATAGAAGGAGGAGGGGAAGTGTTCGGTATGCCAGGCCGGACCGTCGATGGCTTCCTGCAGGTTCATGCCGTGATGCACGATCTTGAGGAACAGCTGCGGCTGCCACTGGTCCTGCTGGTCCCCGCCCGGTGTGCCGAAAGCCATCGCCGGCTTGCCATCCTTCAGCGCCATGGACGGCGACAGCGTGGTGCGCGGCCGTTTGCCGGGCAGCAGCGAATTCGGCAGGCCTTCCTCAAGCCAGAACATCTGCGCGCGCGTGCCGAGGCAGAAGCCGAGTTCGGGAATGGTGGGCGACGATTGCAGCCAGCCGCCCGAAGGCGTGGCCGAGACCATGTTGCCCCAGCGGTCGATCACATCGACGTGGCAGGTATCGCCGCTGACCGCGCCGCGTTTCGTCACCGCGCCGTCGCTGCCGGCCAGACGGCCCACGGTGGGTTCGCCGACACCGACGCCGCCAGCATCGCCGGCCTTGATCGAGGTAAGCTTCGCCGCCTTGCCCATCGGATTGCCCGGCCGCATGTCGAGCGAGGCGTAAGGTCCGATCAGTTCGGCGCGCTGGGCGTTATAGGCATCCGACAGCAGGTCGGCCATCGGCACGTCGACGAAATCCGGATCGCCGTACCATGCCTCACGGTCAGCGAAGGCGAGCTTGGCGGCTTCGACCACGGTATGCACGAAGTCCGGGCCGGCCGGCTCCATGGCATCGATATCAAAATGACGCAGGATCGCCAGTTGCTGCAGGAAGGCAGGACCCTGGCTCCAGGGACCGCATTTCGCCACGGTCCAGCCGCGGTAATCATAGGTCAGCGGCGCTTCCACATGCGCCTGCCATTTCGCCATGTCATCGCCGCTCAACACACCACGATGGCGGCGGCCCGAGGCGTCCATCGCTTCGGTGTTAGCGCAGAATGTGTCGATGGCTTCGGCCACGAAACCTTCGCGCCAGGCGCGCCGCGCCGCATCGATGCGCTGTTCGCGGCTGCCACCGCGATCCGTGCCGGCTTTAACGAGCTTGCGATAGGTCTCGGCCAGGCCTTCCTGTTTGAACAGCGCATACGCCTTCGGCAGGGCGCCGGTTTTATCGAGCCAGATCGCGCCCGAGCTTTTCCACTCATCCTTGAACAGTTGCTGCACGGTGGCGATGGTGTCGATCACACGCGGCACCAGCGGGCAGCCATGGGCCGCGTAATGGATGGCGGGTGCCAGCGCGTCGGCGATGTCGATGGTGCCGTAATCGCGCAGCATCAGCAGCCAGCCATCCACCGCGCCCGGCACGCAGGGCGCCAGCAGGCCGGAGCCGGGGATCAGATCCAGGCCCAGCGACTTGAAATGCGCGATGCTGGCCTTTGCCGGCGCCGGACCCTGGCCGCACAGCACATCGACGCGTTTGGTGCGCGCATCCCACATCAGGGCGGGCAGGTCGCCGCCGGCGCCGTTCAGGTGCGGCTCGCACAGATGCAGCACGAAGCCCGCCGTCACAGCCGCGTCAAAAGCATTGCCGCCGCGCTCCAGCACGCCCATTGCGGCCGACGAGGCGATCCAGTGCGTGGTGGCGACCACGCCGAATGTGCCCTTGATTTCCGGGCGGGTGGTGAAGGCGAAGGGGGCTTTGAACATGACAGACCTTGAAAGCTGAACGACTAGGACTGATGGGTATCGGGATTGGAATTGGCCGCGGGGTCGGCGTTGAGCGCCTGTTGCAGGTTTTTCTGGTGCAGGGCGACATGCTGGCGCATCACGGTGGCGGCGCGCACGGCATCGCGCGCGGCGATGGCTTCGGCGATGTCCAGATGCTGCTGCGCCGACAGGCGTTTGCCATCGGGCGTGCGGGCGCGGGCGCGCATGCTCTGCCAGGCCGCGTCGTAGCGGATCTTGTCGATCACCTCGAACAGGTCGAGGAACAGGCGATTGCCGGCCGCCTCGGCGATGCAGCGATGGAAGGCGCTGTCCCAGCGTTCCAGCGTGGCGGGGTCGGCATCGGCCTCGCGGCCGGCCAGCCGTTCGGCCAGTTTGCGGATCATCGCCACCTGTTCGGCGCTGGCGCGATGGGCGGCCAGCTGCGCCAGGCTCGGCTCCAGATGCAGTCGCACCTCCATGATCTCATAGAAGTTGGTGCGGCTGGCGAGTCGCGACAGGGTCGGGGCCGATAAGGCGGGGGCGGGGCCGATGAAGGTGCCCTTGCCCTGGCGGCGCCAGATTTTTCCCTCGGCCTCCAGTTCGGCCAGGGCCTGGCGCACCACGCGGCGGCTGACATTCAACTGGGCAGCCAGACTGCGCTCGGTCGGCAGCGGTTCATTCGGCCGCGCCGCCTGCTCCTGCAGCAAGCGGCGCAGCAGTGTGATGGCTTCCGTTGCGGCGGCACGGCCTGAAAGGGGCTGGCGGAGCATCTCGTTCATGGCCACTGAACCTAAAAGAAATGGTACGTGTATACAATCGGAAAAATGGCATAAATCCGCTGAATTGTTAAGCAAATTGCTGCCTCTTCGGGCAGGAGAAGGGGTCGGTGATCGTACCAATGCAGAATTGGTGCGCAGCCTGCCGGGCGCCATCCGGCCAAGTGCCGATACGGCTTCGATTTCCCGGACAGCGGCTATTGATTTGTGCAGGGCTAACCGCTACACACCGCCTCGCGCCGGGCAACCGGCGTTGCGGTCCGCGCTATATGATTCGGACCGCCACAGGCCGACCCCATCGTCTAGAGGCCTAGGACGTCACCCTTTCACGGTGAAGACACGGGTTCGACTCCCGTTGGGGTCGCCAATGCTTGCCAGCCCAGACAATTGACCCGAGCATTGGCGCCGCCGCGCAGCGTGGCGCGGGGTTGATATGCGTGTGGGGCAATCACCATGGATCCATTCCTTCAGGCCGCCATCGACGAAGCCCGAGCCGGCCTCGCTGAGGGCGGCATTCCGATCGGTTCGGTGATCGTGCACCAGGGCAGGGTCATCGGTCGCGGCCATAACCGCCGCGTGCAGCGGGGCAGTGCCATCCTGCATGGCGAGATGGATGCGTTTGAGAATGCCGGGCGCCAGCCGGCCAGCGTCTATCGCGACTGCACGCTCTACACGACGCTGTCGCCCTGTTCGATGTGCACAGGCGCGATCCTGCTCTATGGCATCCCGAAAGTCGTGATCGGCGAGAACCAGACCTTCATGGGCGAGGAGGAGCTGCTGCGCTCACGCGGCGTTCAGGTCGAGGTGCTGCAGGACGAAACCTGCATCCGTCTGATGCGCGACTTCATCGCGGCAAAGCCCGAATTATGGAACGAGGATATCGGCGTCTGAGGTTTGGATAATTCTGAATCCTGCTGCGGTATTATCCGAACAGAATGTTCGGCATTGGTGTTTCAATCCATTCGACGATGTTGTCGGGCCGGATATTAAAGCCTCTCGCGCGCAGGGCATCAGCGTCGCGATCATGTAATTTCCCTTTTGTGCCATGGCTGCCGGTTCCGTCAAAGTTCACGATGACCACGGTTCTCCGCCTGTTTCGATCTTGAACATGTGCATGGACTTGCCCGGGACCATGTGTGGGTTGATCAATGCGTATATTGTTGGCGAAACGGCCCGGCACCCACTGGCCTTCTTGAAGGATTTCGCAATCGGCACCGTTCGGTGTGATAGCGATGCCTTCCAATACAGGAAGGCGGCTGGAATTTATGAAATCGAAGAATTCGCGCAGCCTCATGTTGTCCTCAGGATTAGCGAGATTTTTTATATTGAAGCGCCATCCGCTCAGTTGGATGCGTGCTCACCCGATAATCCCCGCATATTCCGGTTTGCGCTTCAGCCATGCCGCCGCGTAGCTGCACAGCGGCACCACCTTTTCATTCCGCTGTTGCAGAATCTCGACGATGCCCTGCATCAGCCGCCCGGAGGCACCGGTGCCGCGCAGGGTGACGGGCGCTTCCACATGGGTGATGATCACGGTTTCGCCCTGGCGCCGGTAATTGGCGAACACGGTCTGGCCGTTCACGTCTAGCTCGAAGCGGCTGCGCTCGGGATTGTCTGTCACGTTTGCGGGTTCGGTCATCGCGGCAACTCCTGATCCGGTCAGGCTAGCCGTGGCGGGGCCGGGCGGTAAGTCCCGGCTTGCCGGCAGGATTAAATGTACCTATATTGTTCACGCCGGATGGCGCTGCCAGTCTGGATGTCCAGTCTGCATGCCATCATATGTTGCGCCCGCCGGAATTCCCGTGCGGGCCTTCGTGTTTCTTGGGCTTCACAAAAGCGCGCAAACCGTCTGAAACAGGATGCAAACCACATGATCCGCGCCGCAAAACCGCTGCCGGACGGACGAAAGCGACGGATTTCGTCAAAACCGACTCAAAACCGACGCAAAACACCCGATTTGATATCAATGATATCATTGATATCACGCTCGCCGGCCGGGACGGGGGCAGGTAGCCTGCGGCCATGATTCGTATCACCCCCCGCATCAGCCTCGACCCGCGCGAGATCGAGACCAGCTTCATCCGCGCCTCCGGGCCGGGCGGGCAGAATGTGAACAAGGTCTCCACCGCCGTGCAACTGCGCTTCGATGTGCGGCGTTCGCCGTCGCTGCCCGACGATGTGCGGACGCGGCTGGAGGCCCTGGCCGGCAGCCGGCTGACCAATGACGGGGTACTGGTGCTGACCGCGCAGCAGCACCGCAGCCAGGACCGCAATCGCCAGGATGCGCTGGATCGCCTGGTGGCGCTGATCCAGCGGGCGGCCGTGCCGCCCAAGGCGCGCCGCGCCACGCGGCCGACGCTGGGCTCGAAGACGCGACGGCTGGAGTCCAAGAGCAAGCGGGCCGCCGTGAAAAGCGGCCGTGGCCGCCCGGCCATGGATTGAGGGCGGACTGCGAATTATGGCCTCGTCGCCCACAAGCCGCCATATTCTGCCGCCACAAGGATGGGGCCCCTCCGCGATCAGAAGCCTTTTCATGATGATTCGTTCCATTGCCGCAGGCTTGCTCTGCCTCGTCGCCGCTGCGCCCGCCCTGGCCCAGGAAGCCACTGACAAGGCCGAGACCGAAAACCGCAAGACCGATCCGCAACAGCAGGTCGGCATTTTCAGTTTCGTGCTGGAAAACGATCTCTTCTACGATACCGACCGCCGCTACACCAATGGCGCGCGGATCAGCTATCTCACGCCAAAGGGCGGGGAGCCCGACTGGCTGCGCGATGCGGCGCTGTATGTGCCGATGTTCGATGGCCACAGCGACATCCGCGTGGAATTCGCGTTGGGCCAGAACATGTACACCGCTTCCGACAAGCTGCTGCGGGATCCGCCAGCCACCGACCGGCCCTATGCCGGCTGGCTGTATGGTTCGGTCGGCCTGGTGGCCCGCACCGGCAATGTGCTGGACCAGATGCTGGTCAGTGTCGGCGTGGTTGGTCCGGCCGCCATGGCGCATGAGACACAGGACTTCATCCACAACATCGTGGACTCGCCAAAGGCGCAGGGCTGGGACAGCCAGCTCAAGAACGAACCCACCCTGCAATTCACCTACCAGCGCAGCTGGCAGTCGCCGGAATTCAGGCTGCCCGGCGGCTTCGGCGTCGACGCCACGCCCCATGCCGGCGCGGCTTTGGGCAATGTTTATGTCTATGCCAACAGCGGCGCGATGCTGCGGTTTGGCCAGAACCTGCCGATCGATTACGGCCCGCCGCGTGTGCAGCCCAGCCTGCCGGGATCAGGGTATTTCGAGCGCGCGCCGGGTGGCTTTGGCTGGTATCTCTTCGCCGGTGTCGATGGCCGCGCGGTGGCGCATAACATTTTCCTGGATGGCAATACCTTTGCCGACAGCCGCAGTGTCGACAAGGAAACCTTTGTGGGCGATGCGCAGTTCGGCCTGGCCGTGGTGGTGGAAGGCGTGCGCTTCGCCTATACCCATGTGCTGCGTACCCGTGAATATGCCGGGCAGGATGTCGACGACCAGTTCGGCGCCTTCAGCGTTTCACTGGCCTTCTGAGCGCCGGCGTTCCGAGGGCTGGCCTATAGCGGTATGAAGGTGATCGCGACTTCTTCGCGGGCGAAAGTGCTGCCATTCTCCAGGCGGTCGCCGAAAGTATAGATCGTCGCGCCGATCATCTGGCAGACGCGGCCATCTGCACCGGCCAGCGGCAGGACGATCCGCTCGCCCACGCCGCTGCCGCCAAGGTTGACGAAAACCCGTCCGATGCCGTGCAGGATCGCCGGCTCTTCGCAGACGCGACGGTAACGCTCCAGCACGACGGGCAGAAGGGCCGGCGGCATGATCTGCTCCAGCGGCGTGCCGGGCAGGGAATGGGGTAGCAGCCGGCGGATTTCCTCGCCAGCCACACGCAGGGTGAAACCGCGGGTCGCCGGGTCGTAATCATAGAGGAACAGGCACGGGATCAAGGCCGGCAGGTGAAAGATGTCCAGATCGCTTCGCCGGGTCACGCGCTCGCCGGCCCGGCGACAGGCGAACCAGTGTTCGGCGAAGGCGCGCAATTCGGGCGCGCGGATCAGCTGCAGGTCGGCGGGGTCTGGCGGCACGCGGTCACTCGCAGGATAGCTGTGGTCCAGCGTCCCAGAAAACCGAGCGCAATGGAATAGGCGCCGGGGTTATTCTGCGGCTTGCGGCAATCTGCCCAGGCTGTCCTCGAACGCCGCCAGCATGTTGCCTAGGCCGTTCCCTTCGGGGTCGGCCAGCGCGGCCGTACGGGCCTGGATCACGGCATCCACTGCCTGTGCGGCGAGAATACGGCCTTCCAGGGCTGGCAGGATCACACGGCGACGGATCATGTCGAAATTGTCGGCGCCGCGTCTGAATGTATCGCCATACCCTTTGATCAGCCGCGCGCATTCGGTGATCTCGCGGGCCAGCGCGATGTCTTTCTTGGCTGCCCGGGTGATCAGGTCCAGCCAGTCAGCGATGCGGTCCTGTTCTTCGGCATAACGATGGCTCCGGGGCCGCCAGCTTCGCAGCCCGGCCATCAAACGCAGCTTCAGATAACCGCCGATGCGGTTCGACTGCACCGTCATGCCCAGATGCAGGCGTTTGTTCCAACCACGCTTTCCGCTGAAGTCGAGGATCGCACGCGCCAGCACCGGCGGCAGCAGGCCGGCGATCTCCTCGATGCCGGGTTTGAGGAATTCCGCGACGGCATAGGGCTGGCCGGGTTTAATACGCGTTTCGCGCTCGATGGCGGCGAAGCGCTCGGGTTTGAGTTTCAATTGAGCGACGCGGATCACATCCTCAAAGCTCATGCGCAGGGCCAAATGCCGGGCTACCTCCGCTGTCAGTAGGTCATCGCCCAGCGCCGCGATTTTTTCCAGCCGGTCGAGATAGAGCCGCGCATAGGCTTCATCCTGGTAGTCCACCAGCCGGTGCACGCCTTCGGACGCAAAGAGTTGAGCTGCATCGGGCAAACGAATGATGCGCTCTGTCATCACGGTACCAGAATTGGGCTTCGGTGCCTGCCGCAACGCGCGCTGTTCCAGCTCGCCCCGGCCATGCGCCAGGCCGAAGCGATAGCCGGCGAGATTGCTATCCACCGCCTTGCCCTCGGTGCGGATGCCGGCTTCGAAAGCCTCTGGCGAAATCGGCAATGCAGCGGCACCGGCGAGGGCGCCGAGCAGCACGGCGTTGAGGATCGAGCCGGCGTCTTTCGCGGCCTGGTCCATGTCGAAAAGTATGGTCTGTTTCGCGTGATCCTTGGCCGCGCGGAAAAGCTTGCCCGCATCGTAACGGCCATCGCCCATGGCGCTTTTTTCGGCCACGGCATAGACGCGATGGGTGGAGGCGATCAGCAGGGTGCGGTCGGGCGAGACATAGCCGTTGGCGATGGCGCGGCCGGCCTCGACGAATTCGCTGGCGATCATCACATCCACCTGGCCTGGCATCGGGTTCAGGCACATCACCGGGCGGCGGTCGGTCTTCTCGGGCCAGAGCTCGATATAGTAGGTGGTTGCGCCGGTGCGCTGGGCCACGCCGGGGATCGAGGTGCTCTGCACCGGATAGCCTTCGCGCTGTGCCGCGCCGACCAGCCAGCCGGTCAGCACGCCGCCGCCTTCGCCACCCATGGCGGCGATCAGGATGCAGACAGGACGTGTAGCGGCCATGGTCACTCTCCCGCCACCGGCTGCGCGGCCGGGTTTCTGCCGCCGCCGAGCCAGCCGATCACGGCGCGATGGAAACGGTCGTTCAGCCGGTCCCACAGCGTCGGGTTATGCACGATCTCGGTTCTATAGAAAGACGGGCAGAGCACGGCGGCATGAGCCACCTCGCCGCAATGGCCGCAACCAACGCAGCCGCTGTTGACGCTGGCCACCGGATCGGTGCGCAGCGGATCTGGGTTGGGCTTGATGGTCAGCGATGGGCAGCCCGAGAGGCGAATACAGGAATGGTCGCCGGTACAGACGGCATCGTCGATCCCGAAGCGGGTGCGCAGCACGCGCTCGCCGGCTTTCAGGGCCCGGGTCTCGTCGCTGCGCAGGCGGCGCTGGCGCGCCAGCTGGCATTCGCCCTCGGCGATGATCACCTTCAGGCCTTTGCGGGCAGTGGTCAGCGCCTCTTTCAGTGAAGCGGTCATATCTTTCAGGCCATAGGAGCGCAGGCGGCGCACCCATTGCACGCCCAAAGCCTTCAACGTGCTTTCGATATCCGAGCCGCTGGGCTGGCCGTCGACCCGGTTGCCGGCGGAGGAGGGGATATACTGCACGCCGGTCGCGGAGGTATAGCCGTTCTGCATGATCACCAGAACGCCGTCGCCACGGTTGAACAGGGCCGAGGCCACTCCGGACAGCACGCCATTATGCCAGAAGCCGCCATCGCCCATGATGGCAAGCGAGCGCTTGTTCATCAGCGGCCCGACGCCGGCGGCGGATGCCAGCGACATGCCGTAGCCCAGGATGGAATGGCCGACACTGAATGGCGCGAAGGTAGCCAGCGCATGGCAGCCGATATCGGCGGCGATATGCACCTTGCCGATCTCGCGTTCGGCCAGCTTGATCGCCGTGAAGACCGGCCGCTCGGGGCAGCCGGTGCAGAAGGTGGGCGGCCGTTGCGGCAGGGTCGGGCCGATCAGCGCCTGGGCCGTCTTACGGTTCTCCAGCGCCGAGCCGAACACGGCTTCTGCGGTGGACACGTCGATCTGCGGTTGCTCGGCTTTGATGAAGGCCAGTAGCCCGCGCGTCAGTGCCTCGATGGTGTATTCACCGGCTTCGGGCAGCATGCCCTTGCCGTGCAGACGGGTGTTGAGGTCGGCCTTGCGCAGGATGGCATGGATCGCCTGCTCGATATAGTCGGGTGATCCTTCCTCCACCATCAGCACGGCGCGTTTGCTGGCGCAGAAGGCGCTGATCTGCTCGGGCACCAGCGGATAGGTGACGTTGAGCACCAGTGTCGGCACGCGGCTCTGTCCGAAAGCATCGGCCAGCCCCAGGTTCATCAATGCGCGGTTGAGCGCGTTATACAGACCGCCCTGCACGATGATGCCCACGTCGTTCAGGTCACCGGGCATCACTTCGTTCAGGCCGTGATCGAGGATGTATTTTCGTGCCGCCGGCAGGCGCTGCTCCAGCTTCAGCTTCTCCTGCATGAAGGTGGCGGGCGGATGGGCCAGATGATCGTAATTGAAGGCAGACGGACCGGGCAGGCGGCTGTTGCGCGAGACCTTTGCCGCTACATTGGCCTTGGCCGGGAATTCGCCGGTAACATGGCAGGCACGGATGCGCAGTTCCAGCATGACCGGCGTATTGGAGATTTCCGAGAGCGCAAAGCCGTGCTCGACACTGTTGGTGATGGTGGTCAGGTCGGGCCGCGGATCCAGCAGCCACATGGAGGATTTCATCGCATAGGCGTGGCTGCGTTCCTGGATCACGCTGGCGCCCTCGCCATAATCCTCGCCCACCACGATCAACGCGCCGCCGACCACGCCCGCCGAGGCGAGGTTGCTGAGGGCATCGGATGCCACATTGGTGCCGACGATGGCCTTCCAGGTGACGCAGCCGCGTGCTGGATAATTGATCGAGGCGCCGAGCAGGGCCGCAGCCGAGGCTTCGTTGGTGCAGGTCTCCAGATGGATGCCGAGATCGTCGAGAATATCCTGGCTCTGCACCAGCACATCGATCAGGTGCGAAACCGGCGCGCCCTGGTAGCCCCCCACATAGGAAACGCCCGACTGCAGCAGGGCCTTGGTAACGGCGAGAATGCCTTCGCCGCGGAACGTGTCGCCGTCGCCCAGCCGCAACGATTCAATCTCTTTTGCAAAAGAGCGTTCCATGTCGACTCCTCCCGCTGGCGCGGAATGTCCCACCAGCTTCGGCCATGGTCAAGGAAAATAGTTTGGTATCCAACGAAACTATATTTACACCCGCCAACACGCCTGATAGGGTCGGCGGGTAAAACCAAAGGACTGCCGGCATCCAGCACGAGACGGTCCGCTAGCGGAGGAAAATACCATGGCCCTGAAATGCCAGTTCCACACCTATGCCCTTGGCTTCGCCCTCGGCGCCGCCGTTGGCCTGATTGCTGCCGCGCCGGTCGCGCAGGCGCAGGACAAGCCGGTCACGCTGCGTCTGGGCCATTGGCTGCCGCCGTCGCATCCATTGCATCCGGCTTTCGGCGAATGGGGCGCGTCACTGGAGAAGGCAACCAATGGCACGGTGAAGACCCAGATTTTCCCCTCGCAGCAGCTTGGCGCCGCGAAAGACCATTACGACATGGCGCGCGATGGCATCGCCGACATCACCTATGTCAATCCCGGATACACACCCGGCCGTTTTCCGGTGATTGCCGGCAGCGAAATCCCGTTCCTGTTCTCCAACGGCAAGAGCGGCTCGGCTGCGATCGATGCCTGGTATCGTAAATACGCTGAGAAGGAGATGGCAGACGTCAAGGTCTGCATCACTTTCGTGCACGATCCGGGCACCTTCCACAGCAAGGCAAAGATCGCCAAGCCCGATGACCTGAAGGGCCTCAAGATCCGCCCGGGCAATGCCTCGGTGGCGCGCCTGGTCACACTGGCCGGCGGCACCAATGTTCAGGTCACGGCACCGGAAGCGCGTGACGCCCTTGAGCGCGGCCTGGCGGATGCGATCAGCTTCCCCTGGGGTAGTGTGTTCATCTTCGGCTTCGAGAAGGCCGTGAAGTATCATATGGATGCACCGCTCTATATCAGCAACTTCGTGCTGGCCGTGAACAAGGGCACCTACGGCAAACTCTCGGCCAACCAGAAGAAGGCGTTCGACGCGCATTGCACGCCGGAATGGTCTGAGAAGGTGAATACGGGCTGGGCCGAGGCCGAATCGTCGGGCAAGGCCAAGATGCTGGCCCTGCCGGGACACGAGGGTGTGAAGCCCAGCGATTCCGATATTGCCGCCTGGCGCAAGCTGTCGGATGAGATGACCAAGGCCTGGTACGATGACGTCAATAAGGTGGGCGTCAACGGCGAGCAGGCTCTCAACGAGCTGAAGGCTGAACTGAAGAAGCGCAACGCCGCGTTCTGACACTGAGTGGCTGAACGGGGCTGCGACCGGAAAGCGGCCGCAGCCCCGATTTGCATCACGCATGTGCTTGCCGCTAGAGTGCCGGTAGGGGGGATTGTCCGATGAAAACCTTCATCGACAAGGTCGAGCTGATTGCTGGCCTGCTGCTGGGGGCCATCGCCCTCCTGACCTTTGCGGCCGTGATGTTGCGCTGGCTGTTCAATTATGGGCTGCCGGACGCTTTCGATTTTTCCCGCCTGCTGCTCGGCACTGCGATGTTCTGGGGCATCGCGCTGGCCGGCTTTCATAACCGCCACATCCAGGTCGATGGTTTCTGGGAATTGGCGCCGACCTGGGGCAAACGTCTGATCGATATTTTCGCCACTGCGGTCACGCTGGCCTTCATGGCCGTATTCGCCTGGATGCTGGAAGGCAAGGTGACGAGTGTATTCGCCAGCAACGAGCAGACGTTCGATCTGCGCCTGCCGGTCTGGCCGTTCCACGCCGTGGCGGCCTTGGGAATTGCTCTGGCCTCGCTTCTGCTGCTGCTGCGTCTGGTTCGTCTGTTGACCGGCAAAAAAGAGGTATGACCGTGGATCAGGATTTTGTTGCGGTCGGCGGTTTTGTTGTCCTTTTCATTCTCATGGTCCTGCGCGTGCCGGTCGGCGTGGCCATGGGCATTGTCGGAGTCGGCGGTTTCGGCCTGCTGGCAGCCACCAAGCCGGCGTTGAACCTGCTTGCGCAATCGCCGATCCGGGTTGCGACCGATTACGATCTGGCCGTGATCCCGATGTTTATCCTGATGGGAGCCTTTGCAACCGCGGCCGGCATGAGCCGCGAGTTGTTCCGTGCCGGCGAGGCCTGGCTGGGGCATCGCCGAGGCGGTTTGGCGATGGCGACGGTGGCCGCCTGTGCGGGCTTTGCCGCCATCAACGGATCGTCGGTGGCCACGGCGGCCACCATGACGACCGTGACGCTGCCCGAGATGCGACGCTTCGGCTACCACCCGGGAATTTCCACCGGTGTGATTGCCGCGGGCGGCACGCTCGGGATCATGATTCCGCCATCGGTGATCTTCGCCCTTTACGGCATTCTCACCGAACAGGATATCGGCAAGCTGTTTGTTTCGGGCATTCTGCCCGGATTGCTGGCCATCGCGCTCTACATGATCGTGATCCAGACGGTTGGCTGGTTGCGGCCCGACCTGCTGCCACGCGGTCCCAAGGCCAGCTGGCAGGAACGCCTTGCCTCGCTGCGCGATATCTGGGCCACCGTGCTGCTGTTCACCGGCATCGTGGGTGGCCTGTATGGTGGCGTGTTCACGGCCACCGAGGCGGCCGGCTGCGGCGCGGTGGGCGCGCTGCTGATCGGTATTCTGCGCGGCCGGCTCGGCTGGAGCGAGATCAAATCCAGTCTGATCGAAGCCGTCCGCACCTCGGCATCGATCTTCACCATCGTTGTGGGGGCCTTCCTGTTTGGCTATTTCCTGGTGATTACCCAGACGCCGCAGAGGGTGAGCGACTTCCTCACCGGCCTGCCGGTCGGGCCCTATGGCGTCCTGGTGCTGATCCTGATCATGTATCTGGTTCTCGGCGCATTGATGGATGAGCTTGCCATCATCCTGGTGACTGTGCCGATCATCTATCCGGTGATGATGCAACTCGGTTTCGATCCGATCTGGTTTGGCGTCATCATCGTCATGGTCACGACCCTGGGCATGGTGATGCCGCCGGTCGGGATCAATGTTTTTGTCATCAACTCGATTGCCCGCGACGTCAGCCTGTGGCAAATCTACAAGGGCGTCATGCCTTTTATCCTTGTGGATCTGATCCGCCTTGCCCTGCTTGTATTGTTTCCAGCCATCGCGCTGTATCTGCCAAGCCATATGAACTGAGATGGCGCGCGCTCCCCGCAATCCGTCTCCGGCAAAAGGCGAAAAGCCCGCCGGCAACCGCAAGGTCGACCGCAAGATCGATCGCGGCCCGTTATCCGGCTATTACGGTTATGCCCTGCGCATTGCGCAGGTTGCGGTGTTTGAGAATTTCGCCGGCGTGGTCGGCAAGCTGGCAGACCGCATGGGGGAATTGACGCCGGGGCGCTTCAGCCTCCTGACCCTGCTGAAGGCCAATCCGGGCATCAATCAGACGGCGCTCAGCCGCGCGGTGGGTCTGGACAAGTCCACGTTGACGCCGGCCCTGGACCAACTGGAGCGCAAGGGCCTGATCCTGCGCGAACGCACGCCGGAAGATCGCCGCACCTATGCCTTGCGCCTGACCACAGAGGGCGAGGCTTTCCTGGCCGAACTGACCCGCAAGGTGGAGCAGCACGAGAAGAACATCGTCGCGATGCTCAGCCCGGCGGAACGTGCCACCCTGATCCGCCTGCTCAAGAAGGTGGCCAAAAGCCTCGGCAGCGAGGCGATTGAATAGGCCGCTCGCGCGGCCTCAGCCGCGGAACACCACGGTCTTGTTGCCGTTCGGGAAAATGCGGTGTTCGACGTGGTATTTCACCGCACGCGCCAGCACCAGGCTTTCGATATCGCGGCCGGTGGCGGCGAGCTGATCGGGCGAATAGCTGTGGTCCACGCGAGCCACTTCCTGCTCGATGATCGGGCCTTCATCCAGATCCTCGGTCACGTAATGCGCCGTGGCGCCGATCAGTTTCACGCCGCGCTGATGCGCCTGGTGATAGGGCTTGGCGCCCTTGAAGCTGGGCAGGAAGGAGTGATGGATATTGATGATGCGGCCGGCAAAGGCACGTGACAATTCGGGTGACAGAACCTGCATGTAGCGGGCCAGTACGATCAGGTCGATGCGTTCCTGTTCGATCAGGTCGCGCAGCATCTTTTCCTGCCGCGCCTTGCTGGCCGGGGTCACCGGCCAGTGGTGATAGGGAATGTCGTGCGCGGCGGCGCGCTGATACCAGTCGCGGTGGTTCGACACGATGGCCGGAATCTCCACCGGCAGGGCGCCGATGGAATAGCGGTAAAGCAGGTCGTTCAGGCAATGGCCGAATTTCGACACCATGATCAGAACGCGAGGGCGTACGCGTTCGTCATGGATGCCCCAGGTCATGTTGAATGGAGCGGCGATGGGTGAGAAGGCGGCACGGATTTCTTCCACCGGTCGGCTTTGGCCATCGGGCCCGGTCTGCAGGTCCTCGATGCAGACGCGCATGAAGAACAGACCGGTCTCGCCATCGCCGAACTGGGCGGATTCGCGAATATTGAAACGGTTGGCGGCGAGGAAACCGGAAACAGCCGCGACGATGCCGGGACGGTCGGTGCAGGACAGGGTAAGGATCAGGCTCATGGCAGATGCTGCAAGGGCGGGGCAGGGTGCAAGGAAGGGCGGCACTCTAGCGGCGCGGCGGCTACCACGCAACGTGAGGGTTAATAAAGCGTATCTGCGTTCCCGGCGACGCGCCAAGAATTGCCTCGCATCCGCCCGGCGGCCCCTTTAAGCTGCGGCCAGCAGGAACGGATTCGGCTATAGGCCAGACAAAATACGATGATCACCCGAGGTCCGGATTTTCTCCGTCAGATGTCCAACCGGCTGTTTGATGCCCTGGTTCAGGGTGCCGAACAGCAGGCACAGAAGGCGCCATTCACGATTGAAACGCTGCGGCAGTTGATCGAGGCAATGAAGACTGCGCCGGATTACGATCATTATTACCGCGCGTCTTACGACGCCCTGATGAAGGTGATCGAGGAGGACGAGCGCAAGGGCGCCCGGGTCAATGCCTTCGGCCGCCTGCTGGTGCATCCGCTGGATACCCTGTTCGCCGAGGACAAGCTGGATCGCCGGCTGATCGGCAATTACTTCTTTTTCGTGCGCTCGCTGTTCGGCGACGAGGTCGACGTGATGGCGGAAGAGGCGGCCAGTATCGCCGAGGAACTGCGCGTCGCCGGCGGCGGTCCGCTCGACTGGGCGGAATACTATGCCGATACCCGCGTCAAGCAGCTCTATTTCAAGGTGGCTGCACGCGTGATGAAATCGTTCCGCGTTTTCGAGACGCGGAAGGAATGGGCGATGAAGGTGATGCAGCACGACCCGACCGCGGTCGGCATCTCATCGAACGTCTATATCGAACGCCCCTTCGAGGGGCAGGCCCTGCCATTCGGCGAGCGCGAATTCTATCTTTTCTTCGATGGCCTGATCCGGCCGCTGGCCAAGCTGTCGTCCGAGGATGCCGCCCTGTTCAAGACGGCTACCGGCGAGGATGCGGCGAAACTGGCCGGCAATTTCCTACGCGAACTGGACCATTACGGCCCGTTCTGATTTTCCGGATTCTCGTTCGGCCTAATTGGAATTGGCCGGCTCGCGATGATCGAGCTTGGCCGCGAATTGCTCGAACAGCTCGCTGACGCAGCGCGCCACGGTGCGCTGGTGGTTGTCGTTCAACTGGTCGGCGGCACGCATGCACATATCGGCGAACTTGCGTGCCAGCACCACGGCATCGCGGTTGCTTTCCTGGCGGATGTCGTCAAACACGCTGACAATGAAGTCGCGGGTCTGGTTGCTTTCATGATGAGAAACCGGCCGTTCGCCCATCAGCGAATCCAGCATCGCATTGAAGGTCTGCGACGTATCGATGGCGATGCTCGCCAGGATCTTCTCGATCCGCTCGTTATCCTTGGATGAAACCTGCTTCTTGACCTGCGGGGCAGCGCCAGCGCGGATTTCCGTCACCTGGCTCTCGGTCTGGTTGGGTTTTGGGCTGGAGCGGTTCCACATGGCGCGACCTGCTGTCGAAAAGGGTGAATGGGAGTAATGGGAACGAGCCGTCGCTGGCTCAGTTCACCACTTCGCGCGACGCGCGGATCATATTGTCGATATGCCAACCCTGGAACAGGCGGATGCCGGCGGCCAGACCGGCGCGCATCGCCTCTTCGGTCTCGCAGCGCGCCATGATGACGCGGTTGGGATCGGTTTCGGCAATCTTGCTGGCCAGTTCCTTGTCGATCCAGTCTTCGTGGCGGTCCTTGAAATAGAACAGCTTGACGAAGTCGGCTTTCAACTCCTTGCGGCCGAACAGCTGCAGCAGATCGGGCGTGATGCCGTCGATCAGGATGCGATAGCCGGAATTATGCAGGAATTCGCAGGCCAGCAGGTACTCGTTGTAATCCCAGAACACATCGTAGCGCTGCATCTCGATGATGATCTGTTCCTTCTTCACGATATTGCCGATGCGGCTGTCAAAATCGCGGAAGGTGTCGCTCAGGATGGTGCTGACATTCAGGTTGATGCTGAACGGCCCGCTGTTGCGCGTCACATAGCCATCCAGTAGGGCGCGGAACACGCGGGTATCCAGCGTGCGGGTCAGGTGATGGAACAGCGAACGCGCGCCGCGCAGGTTCACGGTTGGCGCAATCGCCTGGCGCAGTTCGTTCACGCCGACGAAGATTTCCTGGAAGATCGGCTTGGGTGGCTGGTTGCCGAAGCATAGCGTCACCGGCTGGCGCTTCATGAAGGTCGAGACGTCGGCCTTCTTGAGGATGTCGTCGATCTGCTGCAACGCGCCGGGCGTCAGCGGTGCGCCATCGCCTGTGGCGGCCGCCGTGCCTGCTTTGGCGAGCAGGCGTTTGCGCCGCTCGGAGAAAACGCGGAAGCGCTGCTGGATGTTGTCGACCAGCTCCTGCAGTTCCTCGAACTGACTGTCGAAGCGATACCAGCGGACGGCGTTTTCCGCCTCTTCCGGGGTCAGGCCAATGGCGACATTGTTGCGGGTCAGGATGTCGTCGATTTCCAGAACCAGCTTCTCGAAGGTCTGATCGAAAAAACGCTCCGACAGGCGCACGAACATCACGATTGAATAATCGTGCAACGTGTAGAACGAACCCTCGTATTTCGACATCAACGACCGGATCGAATGCACCACGATATTGTAGCTTTCGCGGTTGCGTTCGAAGGTCTTGGGATTGACGAACTGAATCACCGCCGCCAGACGCCCGCCGAAAATCTTACCGCGCGCGAGGCGGTCGAAGTCGGTGAACATCTTCTCGTCGTCATACGACGGCTGGTTTTGGTTGATAGCCTCACTCATCGAAAACGGTCGCTTTCTCCGGTAACGGTCGTGGAGAGGGCGGCAACCTGCCGATTAGCTGTGTTTTTGCCCCCGCGGCACAACCACTATGGCAAATTCCCGCACGCGGAAAAAGCCAGATAGCATGGTTAATAGGCCGGCTGTGGATAATATTCGATTAAGCTCAAGGGCTTGAAATCAGGCTTTACCACTTTGTCGTGCCGCCAGCATGGCCGGGGTATCGTAATCGTGAAGGATGCCCGGGTTGTCGACCGGAACCTCGCAAACCCACTCGGCGTGGGGGCCAAACAGGCTGCGGGCGCCGGCATCGCCTTCCAGCCGCATCAGATCCGGCAGGAATTGCAGCCCCCACAACGTCGGGTTGCCGCGTTTGCCGCCCTGGACCGGCAGGCAGATGGCGCGGCCTTCCACCGGATTAAAGGCAGCGATCAGCTTTTCCAGCACCTCGGGCGCCACATCGGGCATGTCACCCAGGCAGACCAGCACGCCATCGATTCCCTGGGGAAGAGCACTCAGCCCCGCCCTGAGCGAGGAAGCCAGCCCCTCGGCATAGGCCGGATTATGCACCGCCTGCACACCGGCACCCGCGGCCTGGCACACGGCTTCGGCCTGATGTCCGGTCACCAGCAAGACCGGGCGGGCCGAGGACGCCAGGGTATTCTCCACCACATGGCGGATGACCGGCTTGCCGTCCAGGTCGGCCAGCAGCTTGTGTCCGTCACCAAACCGGCGTGACAGGCCGGCCGCCAGGATCACGGCCGCAATGCGCGGCCGGCGCGGTGCCGCAGAGCCTGTGGCGGGCGTATCGTGCGGCCCCTGATCGCGAGGCATGGGACGGCTGGGGATTTCCTTCAGCAGGCCGCCACCACCCATCTGCATGATGTCGCGCCGGCCGATCTCCAGCCCGGCGCACAGGCGTTGCAGCACCCAGTCGAAGCCATTGAGTTTGGGCGAACGGGCACAGCCGGGCACGCCCACCACCGGGATCGCCTCATGGCGGCCCAGCATCAACAGGTTGCCGGGATCGACCGGCATGCCGAAATGCAGTACCTCGCCGCCGGCCCGGGTCAATCCGGCCGGTACCACGTCGTGACGATCCACGGTGGCCGAGGCGCCAAACACCAGGATCGGCGAGCAGCCGGCGGTTTTCAGGCCGGCGATGGCGGCCGCCACATCGGCCTCGGTATGGGCCACGATCCGGGTTTCGGCGATACGACTCCCCAGCAGGGCAAGGCGCTGGGCCACGGCGGATTCGGTTTTCGCCAGTACACTGTCCTTGCTGTCGGCCACGCGGGTCAGCACAAGGCCAACGCGACGCGGGGTAAAGGACGCCACCTGAACCAATGGCGGCTGGCCGTGCAGCGTCGTTTCGGCGCGTTCGATCACAGCCCGTGGCGCAGCGAAGGGTATGATCTTCACGGTCGCAAGCATCTGCCCGGCCTCGACCATCTCATAATCGGCAAGGCAGGCCACGGTGAGGGCTTCGTCCAGCTCGTTCAGCGCATCCAGCCGAGCCCGATCGACACGCACCAGGCCGGCCGCATCGGCATAAAGATTGGCCCGGCCGGTAAAGGCCGCGGCGACACGCGCCTGCGGACCGGCAATGGCCGTGGCGATACGGCGGGCGGCTTCATCCTCCGGCATGTCGGTCTCGTCCAGCCGCGCGATATAGATTTCGCGATGTCCGGCCTGCGCGAGAGCATCGATATCCGCCGCGTTCAGCACGCGGCCTTTCTTGAAACGCTCGCTGCCGGCGCTGATGCTGTGGCCAAGGATGCCGCCGGTTGCCTCACGCACCGGCACGGGACCGAAAAACATGCTCAGGCCGTGGCCGTTACGGTGGCCGGTACGGGCTGCCGTAAGGCCGCCGTCATCTGCGCCAGGATCGATATGGCGATTTCCGCCGGCGACTTGGCGCCGATGCTCAGGCCCACCGGACCATGGATGCGGGCGAAATCGTCGGGGCCGAAGCCGGCGGCGGTCAGGCGTTCCAGCCGCGAGGCATGGGTCTTCTTGCTGCCCAGCGCGCCGATATAGAATACATCGGATTTCAGCGCCGACATCAGCGCCGGATCGTCGATTTTCGGATCATGTGTCAGCGTCACGACGGCGGTGCGCAGATCGGGCTTCATCTGCGCCATGGCCTCGTCGGGCCAGTCATTGGAAAGCGTCACGCCGGGAAATCGTTCGGGCGAACCGAAGGCGCTGCGCGGATCGATCACCGCCACGTCATAACCGGTCAGTTGCGCCATGGGCACCAGGGCCTGGGCAATATGCACGGCACCCACCAGGATCAGCCGCAGCGGCGGATTGAACACGTTGAGGAAGAGGGGACCCTGTTCGGTTTCCACTGTGCGCGCCTTGTCTTCCAGCAGGGCGGCGCGCGCCGCCTCGCCGATGCGCGGGTCGATGTCTTTCAGGCCCTTCTTGCCATAGAGATACAGCAGGCGCTGCTCGCCGGTCTTGAGGAAGGTGGCGAGCACCACGGGCCGCTTTTCGGCGCGGTCCTGCTGCAGCTGTTCGAGGATTTCCTGTTTCATCCTTCCAGCCGTTCGACAAAGATCTGGATCTTGCCGCCGCAGGCCAGTCCCACTTCCCAGGCCTGGGCATCGCTCACGCCGAAATCCAGCATGCGCGGCTTGCCGTCGGCGATGGCATCCAGCGCCTCGGTCACCACCGCGCCCTCGATGCAGCCGCCCGAGACCGAGCCGATGAACTTGCCTTCGTCGTCCACCGCCAGCTGGCTGCCCACGGGGCGCGGTGCCGAGCCCCAGGTGGTCACCACGGTTGCCAGTGCCACGCCTTTGCCAGCGCGCTTCCAGTCCAGGGCGGTGCCCAGCACGTCATCAGTCGGATCAGCGCTCATGCGGCCATCCTCGCGAGATTGGGTTTCAGCCGGTTGCCTGCATCGCTGGCATGACTCAGCGCGGCGGCCAGATCGGCAATGGAACTAAGATTGTGAACCGGACGGAAATCGTCAACCTGGGGCAGGATGGCACGGATGCCGGCCGCCTTGGGTTCGAAACCATCCCAGCGCAGCAGGGGGTTGAGCCAGATCAGGCGGCGGCAGGATTTGTGCAGCCGCTCGATCTCGCGCGCCAGGCCCTTGCCGCCTTCGCGGTCCAGTCCGTCGGTCAGCAGCAGCACGATGGCGCCCTGGCCCAGCACACGGCGCGACCACAGCCGGTTAAATTCCTCCAGCGTCGCACCGATCCGCGTGCCGCCGGACCAGTCCGGGACTTTCTCGCTAACAGCGGCCAGCGCCTTGTCAACATCGCGCTGACGCAGCAGGCGGCTGATATTGGTCAATCGCGTGCCGAACAGGAAGCTGTGCACGCGCGCGCGGTCGTTGGTCAGGGCATGCATGAAATGCAGGAACATGCGGCTGTACTGGCTCATCGAGCCGGAAATATCGCACAGCACCACCAGGGGCGGCGGCCGTTGCGCCGGACTCTTGCGCTTGAGCGGAATGATCGCGCCGCCGGTGCGCATGGAGGCTTGAAGGCTGGCGCGCAGGTCGATGCGGTGACCGCGATCGTCGGGCTTCAGGCGCCGCACACGCTGCGGCTGGAACGGCCATTCGATCCGCGCCAGCGCTTTTTTCGCCTGCTCCAGTTCCTCGGCCGACATTTCGGCGAAGTCCTTCCTCTGCAGCAATTCATCGGCCGAGAAGGTGAGCGTGGCGTCGATCTCCACTTCCTTCGGCTCGCCAGCCGGTTTGCTCTCGCCACGACCGGGTAGCAGGGCCTGCCGCAGGCGTTGCGAGGTGGCGCTTTTCTTAGGTTCCGCCGTGCCCTCGGCTTCGGGCAACAGCAGGCTCATCATGCGTTCCAGGATCTTCGGATCGCGCCAGAAGATATGGAAAGCCTGGTCGAACAGTTCGCGCTGGTCGCGACGGTTCACCAGCACTGAGAACAGCGTCCAGTACAGATCGTCGCGCCTCCGGATGCCGGCTGCTTCCACCGCGCGCACCGCGTCGATGGCCTTGCCAGGACCAAGCCGCAGGCCAGAGGCGCGCAACAGCCGCACGAAATGCACGATGTTTTCGGCAAAGGCGCCGCCCTGGTCGCCGGTCGGTGGAGCGGGCAGCATCGTCATGGCGCGTTCGTCGCTGCTGCTCAGGCGCCCAGCGCCGCCATGTCCTGCTGCACCTGGCGCAGGATGGCCGCAGCTTCCGAGCCTTTCATCTTGGCGATGTCGTCCTGGTATTTCAGCAGGACGCCCAAGGTATTGTCGATCGTCTCGGGGTCGAGCGCCACCTTGTCGAGGAAAGCCAGCGCGCGGGTCCAGTCGATGGTCTCGGCCACGCCGGGCAGCTTGAACAGTTCGGTTTCCCGCAGATGCTGCACGAAGGCGACGATCTCGCGGCTCAGGCGCTGCGGCGCGCCGGGCACCTTGCGCTGCAGGATCGACAGTTCGCGTTCGGCGCTGGGATAATCCACCCAGTAATACAGGCAGCGGCGTTTCAACGCGTCGTGGATTTCGCGCGTGCGGTTGGAGGTGATGATCACGATAGGCGGCTCGGGGGCTTTCACTGTGCCGACTTCGGGGATGGTGATCTGGAAGTCGGACAGCACTTCCAGCAGGTATGCCTCGAAAGGCTCATCCGTGCGGTCGAGTTCGTCGATCAGCAACACCGGCGCACCGTTCGGATCGGGCTTCAATGCCTGCAGCAGCGGTCGTTCGATCAGGAAGTCGGCGCTGAACAGGTCATGGCTCAGGCTGCCCTTGTCGCCTTCGCCGGTGGCTTCGGCCAGGCGGATTTCCAGCATCTGGCGCGGATAGTTCCACTCGTAGACGGCCGAGGCGAGGTCGAGGCCCTCGTAGCATTGCAGGCGCACCAGCCGGCGGTTCAGCGTGGCGGCCAGCACCTTGGCGATTTCGGTCTTGCCGACACCGGCCTCGCCTTCGAGAAACAGCGGCCGGCCCATTTTCAGGGCCAGGAACAACGTGGTGGCCAGTGAGCGGTCGGCCACGTAATCGCCTCGGCCCAGCAGGGCTTCGACATCGTCAATGGAAGCGGGCAGGGCGGACATGGTCTGTGCGGTCATGATGACAATCTAGGGCGGGAGAGAGGAAAATCATGCCCGGTTAACGCCGGCCGAACAAGGCATGCCGAAGAATACATGGCTGTCACAGCGGCGAGGTCTGCTGCGTCTGGATGGTGTCCTGAGGAGGGCATCATGAACCAGCCTGTTTCGCACCATCCCAACCAGTCGATGCTGTTCCGGCATCTGGCCGCCGAGAATGCCCATGACATGGCGGCAACCCTGGCGACCATCCATCCCGATTGCGTGTTTCGCGACATGGCCACCGGGCAGGTCTTTCCCGGCCTCGCCGGTGCCGAGCGGCATTACCGCCAATGGTGGGATGCCTTCGGAAATGTGGTGGAGCGTTCGGCCCTGGGCAGTGCGCACTGGATCGATGGCGATACCTATGTGGCCGAGCCCCAGTATGTCGGCCGGCATGTCGGGCCATTCCTCGGGCTGGCGGCCACCGGCCGCAGCTTTACGCTGCCTTTCGTGGTGTTTGTGCGGTTCCGCGACGGGTTGTTTGTGGAGGAAAGGTTCTATTACGACCTGGCCACGCTGCTGCGGCAGTTGGGCCAAGACCGGATCGATGCCGCCGCCCTCCAGGCGGCGCAGGCTTACGCCCTGGGCGGGGCGGCCTGAAGCTCAGCGGGCAAGGATGGTGTAGCCGCGTTCGATTACGCGCTTGGCGGCCTCGAAGGCATGCACCATCTCGTCGTTCGCCTCGCGCGCGGCCTTAAGCCGGGCGATATCTTCCGGCGAGGGATTGGCGATGCCTGAGAGTTCGAGGGCGATTTTGACATAGCGCGCGCGCGCTTCGGCCACCCGCACGGCAAAAGCCATGAAGGATTCCCGGGTGAGTTCGGGAACCGCTTTCCGCATTACCTCACGGTTGGCGCTGAATATGCCCATCTCGATTTCTTCGAGGAATTTCTGCAACTTGCGCGCGGACTCACGGTCGAGCATGTCCTTGCTCACGAAATGGTCGACCTTGTCCTTGCCGTACCCGATGATTTTCATCGTCGCCTCCTGCCGCGAGTCGCGGCCTTTCAATAAGATAGGGGGCAAATGACGGGTATAGAAGAGGGGGCAATTGCTAGGGCAGGCCTTTGGCCTGGCCTGGCGGGGCGTTGAAAGGGAGATTTTTGTCGGGAAATTGGAGGTCCGGGCCGGAATTGAACCGGCGTACGCGGATTTGCAGTCCGCTGCGTCACCACTCCGCCACCGGACCTCGAGAACGCGCCCCTTACTAAGGGTTTCGGCCCTGCGGGGTCAAGGGCTTCCCCCCGGTTGACGGGGCCTCCGGGCCGGCGTGACGCCGATCACCCGGCGAGCCGGTTATGATCGCTAACCCATAATACGAGCATTGTTTTTGCGGCATTGCAGCATTATAAACGGCGCCTGTATTCATCCCGTATCATACCCGCGTTCCAGCCCGGATTCCGACCCCATGGCCCAAGCCGACCGCCACTTCGCCGAAGCGCGCCGCCAGATGGTGCTGACCCAGCTCCGCCCCAACAAGGTGATCGACGAGCAGTTGATCGCCGCCATGGCGGCCCTGCCGCGGGAACAATTCGTTCCCAAGGCGTATCGTGGCGTGGCCTATATGGACGAGGACGTGGCGGTAGCCCCTGGCCGCTACCTGATGGAACCGATGGTTCTGGCCCGTCTGCTGCAGGAAGCCGAAATCCAGTCCGGCGAGGTCGCCTTGGTGGTGGGAAGCAGCACTGGCTACGAGCTGGGCGTCCTGGCCCGCCTGTGCAGCACCGTGATTGGCCTGGAAGCCGATTCCGCCCTAGCCCAGCAGGCCGGCCAGACCTTGCAGGCCCTGGGGATCGACAATACCGCCATTGTCGAGGGCACGCTGAAGGATGGTCTCGCCAAGCAGGGCCCCTTCAATGTGATCCTTCTGGCTGGCGCGGTGCCGGAAATCCCTGCCGGCCTGCTGGCGCAATTGGCCGATGGTGGCCGTCTTGTCGGCGTGGTGCGTCCTGCTGGCGCCCCGATCGGTCAGGCTGTTCTGGTCAAGCGCAGCGGCGATCTGTTTCCGCAGCGGGTTTTGTTTGATGCCGGCACGCCGACGCTGCCTGGTTTCGAACGACCGGCCGGCTTTGTGTTCTGAGCTGATGTCCCAAATCGAACAACCTGTCGAAATCGATGTTGCCGAACTCAGTGCCTGGCACCGGGCCGGCCGCGATGTCGTCGTGCTCGATGTACGGGAAGACTGGGAATTGGCGACGGTTGCGCTTGATGGCGCCCGCCACATCCCGATGCGGCAGGTGCCCGAGCGTATCGGCGAGTTGCCTGTCGACAAGCCGCTGGTGGTGATGTGCCATCATGGTGGCCGAAGCCGGCAGGTGACCGCCTGGCTGCGGCAGAACGGATTTTCGCAGGCGATCAATCTCGCCGGCGGCATTCATGCCTGGGCGGAGCAGATCGATCCGTCGCTGGCGACGTATTGAGTGGCGTATCCAAGAAAAACCAAAAAGCAAGAATTCAGGGAATACGATCGGGCTCGACGCGGCATAACGGGGTGAATGGATAAATAAGGACAGGTGGGCGTAATGAGCTTCAAATCTGCTTTGCTGGCTTCGGCCCTGGCGCTGGGATGCGTCGCCGTTGTGCAGCCTGCCACGGCGCAATCTCTCTCGGATGCGTTGAGCGCGGCCTATAACAATAATCCGACCTTGCTGGCGGCGCGGGCCTCCCTGCGCGCGACCGATGAAGGCGTGCCGCAGGCACTGTCCGGCTGGCGCCCGACTGTGAGCGTCACGGGTGAAGTCGGTCGACTGACCCAGGATTATCGCCAGACTTCGTCTTCAACGCCCGATGCCGTGATCACGCCGCGCACGCTGCAGCTTTCCGTGGCGCAGCCGCTGTATCGTGGCGGCCGCACGGAGTCGGCCACCGAAGCCGCTGAAGCACTGGTACTCGCTGGCCGTCAGGATCTGGCCAGCACCGAACGTCGCGTATTGCTCGATGCCGTCACGGCCTACATGGATGTGGTGCAGAATCAGGCTGTGCTGGACCTCAACCGCAATAACGAGGAAGTGCTGCGCCGCCAGCTGGAGGCGACCCGTGAGCGCTTCCGCGTGGGCGAAATCACCCGCACCGACGTTGCCCAGGCGGAATCGCGCCTGAGCCGCGCCACGGCTGACCGCATCTCGGCCGAAGGCGCATTGATCTCGTCGCGTGCCGTGCTGGCCCGTGTGATGGGCGAAACGCCCGGCACGCTGGTACAGCCGCCGCCGCTGCCGCAACTGCCCGCCAATGAAGAAGAGGCGCTGGCGATTGCCTATGAAGACAACCCCGATCTGCTCGGCGCGCGTTTCCGCGAGGTGGCGGCCAAGCATGACGTGCGCACGATTTCCGGTTCGCTGCTGCCGACTGTGTCGCTGAATGGCACCGCCACCAAGGCGGATGAGACCACGACCAGCCATGTCGATTATGAATCCGCCAAGATTGCGCTGTCGGTGACGGTGCCGCTGTATGAATCCGGTTCGGTCTACAGCCAGACACGTCAACGCAAGCAGACCCATAACCAGCGTCGCATCCAGGTCGAGGAACAGCGCCGCAGCGTGCGCCAGTCGGTGACGCAATCCTGGGAAAACCTCAGCACCGCGCGGTCCAACATCACGGCGCGCCGTGCGCAGGTCGAGGCCGCCCGCATCGCTCTGGAAGGCGTGCAGCAGGAAGCCGAGGTCGGTTCGCGTACCACCCTGGACGTGCTGGATCAGGAGCAGGAATATCTCGATGCCCGGGTGGCCGAAGTCCGCGCCCGCCGTGACGAATATGTGGCCGGCTATACCCTGCTGTCGTCCGTTGGCCGTCTCGGCGCGCGTCAGCTCGCGCTTCCGGTCGAGTATTACGACCCCGAGACCAACTACAAGCGGGTGCGTGACAAGTGGTTCGGCACGGATGGCGGCCTGACGGCCGATTAACCGCCGTTCGAGCCCGGATTTTGTTGCGAATCGGGCGAAAAACGTAACCGGGCCGGGAATTTGGGGAAAAATCCCTTAACCCAGGTTAACAGTTCGGTTATCTTTGCTGCGCATACCATTGACCGATGATTCGGCGTTGGCTTGCGTCGTTGCGATGGCCGTTCGTCACGGTTTTCGGCTGCCGCCAAAATGTAACGCAACCCCGGACCCCTGTTGGTCCCGGGTGCAGGATGTGTCGGGCGAGGGATGAGCGACCCAAAAGCTGGTCAGAATGAACCGACGATGGAGGAAATCCTTGCCTCCATCCGCCGGATCATTTCCGAGGACGGAGCCGATCAGCAGCCCGCGCCGCCTGCCGAGGAGACGGCTGCGCCGCCGGCCGCCGAACCCGAGCCGGAATTCGAGCCCGAGCCCACGATGGCCGCGCGGGAGCCCGAGCCGGAGCCTGCCTTTGAGCCCGAGCCGGCTTACGAACCGGAACCGGTCCCGGAGCCCGAGCCTGAACCCGAGCCGGCCATGATGGCCGCGCCGGAACCCGAGCCCGCTTACGAACCGCCTCCGCCGCCTCCGCCGCCACCGCCGCGTCGAGCAGCGCCGCCGCCACCGCCGCCGCGCGAAGACATCCTCGAACTCACCGATGTCGTACGCGACGACGTGGAAGGCTTGGTCTCCGCGCCGATCGCCAGCCGCGCCGCCGCCCATCTGGGCCAGCTTTCCAGTGCCGTGGCCGGCTCGCGCGCCATGGCCATGGGCAATTCCCAGCGCACGCTGGAAGAGCTGGTCAAGGAACTGCTGCGCCCGATGTTGAAGGAGTGGCTGGACGCCCATCTGGCCACCATCGTCCAGCGTATCGTCGAGCGCGAGGTCGCCCGTCTGACCATCCAGGCGGAAGAAGAGCAGGACCACCTCTAAAATCCGGCTTTTCCGGGCCTGTTTAAAGACCCGCGCCGGCCCGCAAGTCTGGACTTGCGGGTCCGGATCGTCTTTATTTTCGGCCCTTTCCCAGCTTTACCCCTGATCAGCCAGACCTGAGTTTGCGCCCATGTTGGACAAGACCTATTCCCCGCAGGATGTTGAAGCCCGCCTTTACAAGGCCTGGGAAGAGAGCGGCGCGTTCAAGGTTGGCGTGAAACAGGGCAAGCCCTACACGATTGCCCTGCCGCCGCCGAACGTGACCGGCAGCCTGCATATGGGCCACGCGCTGAACCATACGCTGCAGGACGTGCTGATCCGCTGGCAGCGCATGCGCGGCCGCGACGCGCTCTGGCAGCCGGGCACCGACCATGCCGGCATCGCCACCCAGATGGTGGTGGAGCGCCAACTGGCCGAGAAGCAGATGAACCGTCACCAGATGGGCCGCGAGGCTTTCGTGCAGCGCGTCTGGGAATGGAAGGCGGAATCCGGCGGCATGATCACAGGTCAGCAGCGCCGCCTGGGCGAAAGCTGCGACTGGAGCCGCGAACGCTTCACCATGGATGATGGTCTCAGCCATGCCGTGCGCAAGGTGTTCGTCGAACTGTATCGCGAGGGCCTGATCTACAAGGATCAGCGCCTGGTGAACTGGGACCCCAAGTTGCTGACCGCGATCTCGGATCTTGAGGTCGAGCAGCATGAGGTGAAGTCGCATCTGTGGTATTTCCGCTATCCCGTCGAGGGCATGGCCGATACCTTCATCACCGTGGCGACCACACGCCCCGAGACGATGCTGGGTGATACCGGCATCGCCGTGCATCCGGAAGACGAGCGCTACAAAGGCCTGGTCGGCAAGTTCGCCATCCTGCCGCTGGTCGGTCGCCGAATCCCCATCGTGGCCGACGAATATTCCGATCCGGAAAAGGGCTCGGGCGCGGTGAAGATCACGCCGGCGCATGACTTCAACGATTTCGAGGTGGGCAAGCGCCATAACCTCGAGATGATCAACATCTTCGACAAGCACGCCCATCTGAACGAGAATGTGCCGGAGAAATACCGCGGCCTGGAACGCTTCAAGGCGCGCAAGCAGATCGTCGCCGAATTGGAAGAGCTGGGCCTGATCGAGAAGATCGAGCCCAACACCCATATGGTGCCCCATGGCGACCGCTCGCAGGTGGTGATCGAGCCCTGGCTGACCGAGCAATGGTATGTGAACGCGGCCGTGCTGGCCAAGCCGGCCATCGAGGCGGTGGAGAAGGGCGACATCCAGTTCGTGCCGAAGAACTGGGAAAAGACCTATTTCGAGTGGATGCGCAACATCCAGCCCTGGTGCATCTCGCGCCAGCTCTGGTGGGGCCATCAGATTCCGGCCTGGTACGGGCCCGATGGCAAGGTGTTTGTCGCCTATGACGAGGCCGAGGCGCAGGCCGAGGCCGACAGGCACTACGGCAAGGTCGTTGGACTCAAGCGCGACGAAGACGTGCTCGACACCTGGTTCTCTTCGGCGCTGTGGCCGTTCTCCACGCTGGGCTGGCCCGAACAGACGCCGGTGCTGAAGTCGCATTACCCGACCGACGTGCTGGTCACCGGCTTCGATATCATCTTCTTCTGGGTCGCCCGCATGATCATGATGGGGCTGCATTTCACCAAGAAGGCGCCGTTCCACACGGTCTACATCCATGCCCTGGTCCGCGACGAGAAGGGCCAGAAGATGTCGAAGTCGAAGGGCAACGTGATGGACCCGCTCGACATCATCGACAAATACGGCGCCGATGCCCTGCGCTTCACGCTCTCCATCTTCGCCGCCCAGGGCCGCGACGTGAAAATGTCGGAGCAGCGCGTCGAGGGTTACCGCAACTTTGCCACCAAGCTTTGGAACGCGGCCCGCTTTGCCGAGATGAACGGCTGTGCGCTGCCCGACAATTTCGATCCGAAAACGCCACAGGGCACGGTCAACAAATGGATTCTCGGCCGGCTGGGCCAGGCGGTGCGCGATGTGGATGCCGCGCTGGAAGCCTACAAGTTCAATGAGGCCGCCGGCGCGCTGTATCATTTCACCTGGGGCACGTTCTGCGACTGGTATCTGGAGCTGATCAAACCGGCGCTGACCGGTGAGGACGCAGCCCTGAAGGCCGAGACGCAGGCCACCTGCGCCTATGTTCTGCGCCAGCTCATCCATCTGCTGCACCCTTTCATGCCCTTCGTCACCGAAGAGCTGTGGGAGAAGCTCTATGGCGCGCCAGATAGCTTCCTGATGCTGCGCGACTGGCCGAATGACGGCGCGCGGGCGGAAGACAAGACCGCCTCGGCCGAGATCGACTGGCTGATCCGTCTGATCGAGGCGGTGCGCGCCGCGCGCTCGGCCCTGAACGTGCCGGCCGGCGCCAAGATCGCCATGCAGGGCGTGGGCGACGACCCGGAACTGGTTCGCCGCCTGCTGCGCCACAGCGATCCGATCAAGCGGCTGGCTCGTATCGAAACCATCACCATGGAGCAGGCGGCGCCGACAGGTTCGGGCTGCGCGCGTATCGTGGTGGATGGCACCACTTTCGTTTTGCCGCTGGCCGATGTGATCGACATTGCCAAGGAAAAGGCCCGTCTGGCCAAGGAGCGTGACAAGGCACTGGCAGAGATTGCCAAGATCGATGCCAAGCTTGGCGATGCCACCTTCGTCTCGCGCGCGCCGGAAGCGGTGGTGGAAGAGCAGCGCGAGCGCCGTGCCGCCCAGACCGCCATGGCTGAGAAGCTCGCCGAGGCGCTGGCGCAACTGGGCTGACCATGACCGCCGCGATAACCCCGGACGACCAGGCCCTGATCGATGCCGCCACGGCGCTGATCAAGCGGCGCTATGCGGTCGGGCGGCATCATATCGCGGCGGCCCTGCGCACACGCTCAGGGAAGATCGTCACCGGCCTGCATCTGGATACCTATGTCGGCCGTGCCTCGGTCTGCGCCGAAGCGGTGGCGGTGGGGCAGGCCATGGCCGATGGAGCAGGGCCCGACGATCCGATCACCGATATTGTCTCGGTGCGCCATCCGCGTCCGACCGAGCAGCACCAGACTGTGCAGATCGTGGCGCCCTGCGGCATCTGCCGCGAGATGCTGCGCGATTTCGCGCCCGAAGCCCGCGTGCTGCTGGCCGATGCCGAGCAGGGCCTGCGGGCCTATCATCCTTCCGATCTGCTGCCGCTGAAATACCATCGGCAGCCCTGACCGGTTCGGCGACAGATTTAGGGCGATTTAGGGCAGACAGGCCAGGAAAACCCGTTGAAGATTGCCGCCGAGCAGTTTGAGGGTTTCATCCTTGCCGAATCCATGCGCCGACAGGGCAGCCGCCAGATCGGGCAGTTGTTCATAGCTGTTGAGGATGGCCGGGCTGATCAAGCCCAGCATATCGGTGCCCAGACCGACATGGTCGACACCAACAACATCCACCATGCGTGCCATGCCTTCGGCCAGTGCGGTCAGGGTCGGGAAGCTGCTGGCTGGTGGCCAGATACCGATCACACCGCCGGTTGCCGCGATCAGGCGGGCATGATCCGGATTGATCGTGCGGCTGTAGCGTGACGGCTGCGGGTTCAGCGCAGTATGCGACAGGATCAGTGGCTTATCGCTCACCGTCGCCGCGCGTTTGACCAGATCGTAAGTGCCGTGGGCGACGTCGACCACGATGCCCAGCCGGTTGCATCGCTGGATCACGGCGGCGCCGAAGTCGGTCAAGCCGTCATGCACGGCCGGCTCGGTCTGGATATCGCCCAGTTCGTTGACACGGTAATGCGTCAGTTGCAGACATCGCATTTGCCAGCGTTCGAATGCCTCGTCGACGCGCTCGATCTTGCCCTCCAGGAAGTCGGCTCCTTCGCTGCTGACGATCACGGCAGGTGTCGATGCACTGGCGGCCAGCAGGCTTTTCGCGTCGGTAACGATGCCAAGCTGCTGGTTCTGCACCAGTTCATGCAGGCGCGTGAATGCATCATGAATATAGGCGTATAATTCGCCGGGCTCCGGCTCGCGCACGGTACGGATGCGCCGCTCCTCCACCCGGGTCGCGATCCGGTCCGCTACCACCGCGAGGCAGATCACCGCCATGCGGCCACTCCGCATGGGGTCCGCCAGCGGCACAAACGGCCGTGTCCGATTGCCCGATCTGCTGGTGGTGACCGCGCCGCCATGGCTGTGCAGATCCATTGTGGTGTGACCGGTCAGCCATTCACGGGCGGCGTCAATATCGGCAAGACTGGGTGCGGCCTGGCTGATGGCGGCCGGTATCCATGATGCAAGTCCGGCTGCAAGGCCAGCGGCCAGCATGCCGCGGCGGGTGAACCCGGGGGCAATGACGGATTCATTGGCAATGGCCGGGCGGATGCTGGTCGGCTGGATTTCCCAATACCACGAGCCATCTTCATCCCGTCGGCGCAGAATGCCGGAGACGCAGAGCGGCGCAGCCTCCAGCTGCGCCGGCAAATCGGTCGCCAGCATGATGAAGCGGGATGGATCGACCGGCAGGCAGCCTCCGCAGCAAGCCGGCTCTTCGGTGATGGCCTGGGGGGCATTGCTGTCTTCCGGATCGATGCGGGTCGGCCAGCCGGTGATCTCGACCGCTTGCCCGTGCAGATGATGGGCGGGCCTGTCGGCCATGTCGATCCAGGTAACGCGCATGCTGCCTCCGCAGTGGCAGGATGACCGGTTGTTCCGACCAAGGGAAGCCGAAATGTATGACTGCAATACTGGGCTTGACGACTCGTGGCCGGTGCTGGTCTGTTGCGGCCCGGACAGGGAGGCATGCATGAATAATCCGCAGCTCAACGACATCCTCGCCACCGTGCAGACCTATCTGGATGGGCTGTATGAAGGCGACACGACCAAGATCCGCCAGGCTTTCCATCCGGCCTCCAGCCTGTTCGCCGCCATCGACGGCAAACTGGTGAATGTGCCGCGCGAGGAATGGTGCAAGCTGATCGAGGGCCGGCCCTCGCCCAAAGCCAAAGGACAGACCCGCGAGCATGACCGCGTACTGTCGGTCGACATCACCGGCCCCGACACGGCCATGGTGAAGGTGAACTGTGCCATCCTGCCGCGTTTCTTCACCGACTATCTCAGCCTCATCCGGCTGGATGGCCGCTGGCAGGTGATCAACAAGACCTATACCGCCGAAACCCTGCCGAGCTGATGCCATGCGCGTGCTGACCTTTGTCTCGATTCTGTTCCTACTGTCGGCCTGCGCCGATCCGGCGACGATGTTTGCCGGCGGCCTGCGCGGCTGGTGCAAGACGGCATCCGAGAACTGTACCGTTCACGATACAAACTGAATGTCATGTCTGATTCTCGGCAGGGCGTGATCGCCTGCGACGGTTTCAATCTGCAATACCGCATCGAGGGCGAGGGCCGGCCGGTGCTGGTGGTCGGCAGCGCGCTGTATTACCCGCGCTGCTTCTCCGGCAACCTGCGCCACCACCTGAAGCTCGCATTCATGGATCATCGCGGCTTCGCGCCGGGCAATGCCTGCCCCGACAAGTCGCAATATGCCCTGCCGCTGCTGCTGAATGACATCGAACGTGTGCGCAGCGAACTGGGGCTGGGCCAGGTGACTATCCTGGGGCATTCCGGCCATGGTTTTATGGCGCTGGAATATGCCAAGGCCTATCCGCAGAATGTCTCGCATGTGGTGATGCTGAACGTGGCACCGGATTATTCGCCGGCCGGCCATGCCGCCGCCGAACGTTATCTGGACGAGTCAGTCTGCCCCGAGCGCAAGGCCCTGCTGGCGCAGAACATGGCGAAACTGCCGGCCGCCATCGCGGCGGCGCCGGACAAGGCTTTCGTGACATATTGCCTGCTGACAGGCCCCAAAAGCTGGTTCGATCCGACTTTCGACGCCAGCCATTTATGGCAGGGCGTCGAGACCAACATGACCATGTTCGACCATGTCTGGGGCGAGGTCTTCCGCGACATCGACATCACGCGGGGCCTGGACGCGCTGGACAGGCCGGTTTTCCTCGGACTGGGCCGCCACGATTTTCTCGTGCCGCCGCCCTGGCGCTGGGAAGCGGTGCGGGAGAAATTCCGCGACCTCACCATCCGCGTCTTCGAACGCAGCAGCCACGCGCCCTTCTTGGAGGAACCGGCGCTGTTCGATGCCGAACTGCTGGGCTGGCTGAACCGCTAGACCGCCTGCGTCGTCTGCGTTTGCGAGCGGCGGCGCACGGTAATCGCCGTGAACATGCCGCAGGCCAGCACGGCGGCAACGAAGATCAGCACACCATCGGCATGGCCGTGGTCGAGCAACTGGCCCATCACCAGCGGCGCCAACGCCGAGCCGGCATCGAGGCCGGAATAGACAAAGCCGAAGACGCGACCCGACGCGCCCTTGGGCGTGGCGCCACGCACGATCAGGTCGCGCGAGGGCACGGTGAATCCGATCAGGAAACCGGCTGAAGCGATGGCGGCGATCATCGCCATGGTTGGCATCGGCACCAGCGCCACCAGCAGCATCAGCGCGGCGCCGCCCAGCATGCCGCCGATCACGCTCATCTCCACCTTCAGGCCGCGATCGGCCGCCCAGCCGCCGACCAGGATGCCGCCGGCGGAAGCGAGCAGGAAGCCGGTGAGCGCCGTGGTGCCGATGGCCAGCGGCGTGCCATACAGCGCCAGCAGCGTCGCCGGCATGAAGTTCTGCAGGCCCACCGTCACGGTGGAATTGAACATGAAATAGACGAAGCACATCAGCACCGGCAGGGTCAGCAGCGGGCCGAGCGGCACCGCCTTGCCGGCCGTCTCGGTTCCGGCCTTCTTCTCGCGCCGCGCCAGGCCGGCATCGTCTTTCAGCAACTCGCGGTTCAGCACCAGTGCGGCCAGGATGCCGAGCCCGATCACGGCCGCCACGGCCGGCGCGGCATGCCAGCCGGCGAAAGCGGCCACGCCGCCCATCAGCGCGGGCGCCAGCGCCCAGCCGAGGTTGCCGGCAAAGGTATGCGTGCCATAGGCCATGCCCAGCCGTTTCTGGTCGATGCTGGCACTGAGGATCGAATAATCGGCGGGATGGAACACGCAGTTGCCCAGGCCGGCGATCAGCATCACGGGCATCAGCAGCCAGTAGCTCTGCACCAGCGACAGCATCAGGATGCCGAAACAGAAAATCCCCAGTCCGCCGATCAGTACGTTGCGCGCGCCGATGCGGTCGACCAGGAAGCCGGCCGGCGTCTGCAGTACACCCGACACCACGTAGAACATGGTGGTGACGATGCCCAGCTCGGTATAGCTGACCTGGAAGGCCTCCTTGAGGAAGGGAAACAGCGACGGCAGCACAAGCTGGAAAAAGTGGCTGCAGCCATGGGCCGCGCCCACCAGGGCCATCACCTTGATGTCTTTGTTGGCGGTGGGTTGATGGCCGGCGGGAAGGGCGAAATCGGTCATGGGGCCTGCGGGACGGACGATGGCTGTTTCCTCCGGCTGTCTCGCCGGTTGGAACAAGACTAGCAGATAATCCCCCTTGGCCCAGCGGAAACTCCCGGCCCGGACGATCTTTCACTGGGGCTCAACCATAGTTATGGTATCCATACGGAAACCGGGTCCGCGGGTCGCGAAATATTGGGGAAGACGGGCTTCGTTTTGCCGGCCTGCAGGTAACGATTGCCATGGTGCATGTCGGACCGCCCGCGCGCCAAGCAGATCAGGCTGGCGATCTTCAGCGTCGCCGCCTTGCTGCGCTTCATGGTGATTGGGCTCTACGACCGGCCGTTCCACAACGGTGTGCCGCCCACCGCGCTGCTGAAAATCCACCCGGGCTGAGCCCCTGGCACTTTACCGCCGCCCCGACGTTTCTGTTGCGGCTTGCCGCAGTGGCGGGCCATTGTATATTCATTATAACCATTATGACGGTTACTGGAGAATCGCATGACGCTCGCCAGCCATCAGGACATCGTCACCTCATGGCCCCACCGCAGAACGGCGGTCGCGCGGATTTGGAAAGGGCGCACGCCGGCCGCCCGCGCCGACGAGTATGCGGCGATCCTGCAGAAAAGTTGCGACCTGATCGCCAGCAAGCAAGGCAACCTCGGTGTGCAGATGTTCCGCAATGACGAGGGCGATGTTGCCCATTTCATGGTGATTTCCTACTGGCCGGCCATGGAGGCAATGCGCACCTGGAGCGGCGGGGATGACGTGCGTCGCGTGCATCATCTGCCGGAAGATATGGATTTCCTGCTCGAATTGCCGGAATTCGTCGAGGTCTACGAATTGCAGCACAATGCCTGGGTGACGCGCGCCACTTAACCCGGTTGTTGCGCCAGCCAGTCCAGATAGGATTGCAGGATGTAGCCGGCGGCCAGCTTGTCGACCAGCTCGGCGCGGCGGGCGCGGCTCAGATCGGCTTCCTCGGTCATCATGCGCTGCACGGCCACCGTGCTCAGGCGCTCGTCCCACAGGGCGACGGGCAGGGGGATCAGCTGCGACAGGTTGCGGGCAAAGGCCCGCGTCGCCTGGCAACGCGGGCCTTCCGTGCCATCCATGTTCACCGGCAGGCCCAGCACCAGGGCGCCGACGCCTTCCTTCGCCACGATCTTCTGCAGTTCGGCGGCGTCCTGGGTGAATTTCTTGCGCGGCAGGGTTTGGTAGGGGCTGGCGATCCGGTGCCCGGCATCGGAGAGCGCGAGTCCGATGGTTTTTGTGCCCAGATCGAAGCCGAGATAACGCTGGCCGATATCCAGCCGGATCGGGCCTTCTGCCGGACGGAACAAGGACTTAACGGGCTGGGGAGCGGGGTTGCCGGGGCCGGTCACGAGTGATACTTTCCGCCGCAATTTCAAAGGGATTCTCCCCAGTTACTACCACGGAACGGACAGCGCATGTCACTGGATAGAACGGCGGTGGCGAAAATCGCCAAGCTGGCCCGGCTGAAGATGGAGCCGGAGCGGCTGGACGCCATGACTTCGGAACTGAACAGCATCCTCAGCTTCGTCGAGGAACTGCAGGCGGTGAATACCGACAACATCCCGCCGATGACCTCGGTGATGCCGATGAAGCTGCGCCAGCGCGAGGATGAAGTGACTGACGGCGGCAAGCCGGAAGCCGTTTTGAAGAACGCGCCGCAGCGCCAGGGCGATTTCTATACCGTGCCGAAGGTGGTCGAGTGATGACTGTCGATCCCGCTTCGCTCACCATTGCCGGCGCCCTCGAGGGACTGGCGAAGAAGGATTTCACCTCGGTCGAACTGACCCAGGCCAGCATCGAGGCCATGCAGGCGGCCAAACCGCTGAACGCCATGATCACCGAGACGCCGGAAAAGGCGCTGGAGATGGCCAAGGCCTCTGACGCCCGCCGCGCCGCCGGAAAGGCCGGCCTGCTGGAGGGCATTCCGCTCGCCATCAAGGACCTGTTCTGCACCGAAGGCGTGCTGACCACGGCGGCCAGCCACATCCTCGACGGCTTTAAGCCGGCCTATGAAAGCACCGCCACCGCCAATCTGTGGCAGGCCGGTGCGGTGATGCTGGGCAAGCTGAACCTCGACGAATTCGCCATGGGCTCGTCGAACGAGACCAGCTACTACGGCCCCGCCATCAATCCCTGGCGCGCGCAGGACGGCACCAGACTGGTGCCCGGCGGCTCGTCGGGCGGTTCGGCCGCGGCCGTCGCCGCCGGCTTCGCCTTGGGCGCCACCGGCACCGATACCGGCGGCTCGATCCGCCAGCCGGCCTCGCTCTGCGGCATCACCGGCATCAAGCCCACCTATGGCCGCGTGTCGCGCTGGGGCATCGTGGCGTTTGCCTCCTCGCTCGACCAGGCCGGCCCGATGACCCGCAGCGTGCGCGATTCCGCGCTGATGCTGCAGGCCATGGCCGGCTTCGATCCGAAGGACAGCACCTCGGTCGATACCCCGGTGCCCGATTACACCGCCAGTCTGGAAGCGGGCGTAAAGGGCCTGCGCATCGGCATTCCGCGCGAATACCGCATGGACGGCATGAATCCGGAAATCCTGGCGCTGTGGGAGCAGGGCAAGCAGTGGCTGAAGGATGCCGGCGCCGAGATCGTCGACATCCACCTGCCGCACACCCATTACGCGCTGGCGGCTTACTACATCGTGGCGCCGGCCGAGGCTTCGTCGAACCTCGCCCGCTATGACGGCGTGCGCTATGGCCTGCGCGTGCCGGGCAAGGACCTGATCGAGATGTATGAGAATACCCGCGGCGAAGGGTTTGGCCGCGAGGTGCAGCGTCGCATCATGATCGGCACCTACGTTCTGTCGGCCGGTTATTACGACGCCTACTACACCAAGGCGCAGCGCGTGCGCACGCTGATCAAGAAGGATTTCGAGCAGGCCTTCCAGCGTGTCGACGCCATCCTGACGCCGACCGCGCCGAACACCGCTTTCCCGCTGGGCGCCAAGACCGACGACCCGATCACCATGTACCTGAATGACGTGTTCACGGTGCCGGTGAACCTGGCCGGCCTGCCCGGCATGTCGCTGCCCGCCGGTCTGAGTGCCGACGGTCTGCCCTGGGGTCTGCAGCTGATCGGCCGCCCGTTCGACGAGGCGACCCTGCTGCGTGTTGGCCGCACGGTCGAGAAGGCCGCGAATTTCACCGCCAAACCCACCGCCTGGTGGAGGTCGTAACATGGCTGAGAAAGATTATATCCAGGGCGCCACGGGTCCGTGGGAGATCGTCATCGGCATGGAAGTCCATGCCCAGGTATTGTCGAAGTCCAAGCTGTTCTCCGGCGCGGCAACGAATTTCGGCGCCGAGCCGAACCATCAGGTCAGCCTGGTGGATGCCGCCATGCCCGGCATGCTGCCGGTGATCAACCGCTATTGCATCGAGCAGGCGGTGCGCACGGGGCTGGGCCTCAAGGCGCAGATCAACCTGCATTCGGTGTTCGACCGCAAGAACTACTTCTACGCCGACCTGCCGCAGGGCTACCAGATCAGCCAGTACAAGCAGCCGATCGTGGGCGAGGGCAAACTGCTGCTCGACATGCCCGACGGCAGCACGCGCGAGATCGGCATCACCCGCCTGCACCTGGAGCAGGATGCGGGCAAGAGCCTGCATGACCAGAGCCCGCGCGAAAGCTTTATCGACCTCAACCGTTCCGGCGTAGCGCTGATGGAGATCGTCTCCGAACCCGACATGCGGAATTCGGAAGAGGCCGGGCTGTACCTGAAGAAGCTGCGCACCATCCTGCGTTATCTCGGCACCTGCGACGGCAACATGGACGAAGGCTCCATGCGTGCCGACGTCAACGTGTCGGTGCGCCGGCCGGGCGAGGGCCTGGGCACACGCTGCGAGATCAAGAACGTCAATTCCGTGCGCTTCGTGCAGCAGGCCATCGAATACGAAGCCCGCCGCCAGATCGAAATCCTGGAAGAGGGCGGCCAGATCGATCAGGAAACCCGCCTGTTCGACACGGCCAAGGGCGTGACGCGCAGCATGCGTTCCAAGGAAGAAGCGCATGACTATCGCTACTTCCCTGATCCCGACCTGCTGCCACTGGAACTCGATGGCGAATGGGTGAACGAGATCGCCCGCACCCTGCCGGAGTTGCCCGACGAGAAGAAGGCGCGCTTCATCGAGAAGCTGGGCCTCAGCCCCTATGACGCCGCCGTTCTGGTGGCCGAAAAGGAGTCGGCTGATTTCTACGAGAAGGTCGCCAAGGGCCGCGACGGCAAGCTCTGCGCCAACTGGGTGATCACCGAGTATTTCGGCGTGCTGAACAAGTCCGGCCAGTCGATGGACGAGTTCACCATCACGGCCGAGAAGCTGGGCGGCCTGGTCGACCTGATCAGCGACAACACGATCTCGAACCGCTTGGCCAAGGATGTCTTCGCCCTGATGGTGGAAACCGGCAAGGATGCCGCCACCATCGTGGAAGAGAAGGGCATGAAGCAGGTCACCGATACCGGCGCGATCGAGAAGGTGATCGACGAGGTGATGGCGGCCAATGCCGACAAGGTGGCGGAATATCGCTCGGGCAAGGACAAGCTGTTCGGCTTCTTCGTCGGCCAGACCATGAAGGCCTCGGGCGGCAAGGCCAATCCGGCGGCGGTGAACGATCTGCTGAAAAAGAAACTGGCGGGCTGATCGCCGCGACATGCAACGATAAAAGGCCGGGCCCCAAAACCCCGGCCTTTTTTCTGCCGCTTTTCTGCGGCATGCAGGGGCATCCCAGATCAAGGATGTCCGATGCTTCGCAGCCTGTTCCTGCCTGCCACGCTTTGTCTGTTGCTCGTCGCCTGCTCCACACAGCGCACCACCGAGCCGGGCCGCACGGCCACCGAGCAGATGCTGTTCTCCACCGCCGCCGAACGCGCCGCCGACAAACTGGCCTTCAGCCTGCCCGAAGGCAGCAAGGTGTTCGTCGATCCCGCCTATGTGGAAGGCACCGACAGCAAATACCTGCTAGGCACCATCCGCGACCGCATCCTGCGCAAGGGCAGCGATCTGGTGGACGACAAGGGCAAGGCTGACATCGTGATCGAGCCGCGCGTCGGCGCCATCTCGGTGGATCGCGACAAGACGCTGTTCGGCATTCCCGATTTCGGCGTGCCAATACCGCTGGCCGGGCAGGTACAGATGCCCGAGATCGCGCTGTTCAAGCGCGACACCCAGCAGGGCGTGATCAAGGTGGCGGCCACGGCTTATAACGCCAGGACCGGCCTGCTGATCCAGTCGCTCGATCCGGTCTATGGTTTCGCGCACAAGAAGGAATGGGCGGCACTGATCTTCTTCTCGTGGGACACCAACGACCTGGTCCCGGAGCCGGCGCGGCAGGATTGGGTCGGGCAGTAAGGCCGATTGTGGTCTTGCCCGGCGGGACGGTGATATGTACTAGTTTAGATGGTTAAATTAAGCATTCACTGGTAGTATTTGATTTCTCTCGGCTTTCCCGGGTTGCACAACCGCCGGCTATACCGCTAATTGAGCCGGCCTTTCCCTGAATTCCGCCAAAAGAGCGGGTCATGTTCTGCGAAACCGAAGCTGAAACCTTTGCCGATCCGGCACGCGAATTGATCTTCCAGGTTGCCCGGGGTTACCTGGAGCGGCGTGCCATCACGGCCACCGAACTGGTTTTCGAGCCGGCGCAGCACAAGGCTCTGCTGGACGATGGCGCGCGGTTCCAGGAAATCCTGCAGCGCATCGCCCTGCTGCAGGGGCAGCACACCAAGCGCCCCGTTCTGGAGCGCATGAAGGAGCTCACCGCGCTGGCCGAAGCGGCCATGCGCCGTGTCGAAGCCCAGGCGGCGAAATTGCCAACACTGACCGCCATCGCCGAGGCGCAACAGCAGGGTTTCCTGCGTGGGACCATGATCGATGAATGGGTGCGGGACGGTGTTGTCGTCGCTCGCCTGGTTGCGGCCAGCGATGGCTGGGAAGCCAAGGCGGGTCTGTGTCTCGATCTGCTGGAAGCCGGACTGGGAAATGAAAGCCATGCGCTGGCGGATCAGACCCTGTCCGAGATCCTGCGCCTGAAACCGGCCGCGCCATCGCTGTATGGCGAAGCCGGCCGGCGCCGCCTGATCGATATCTGCCTGGGACTGGCCGGCGAGAACCTGCCATCCGATGTTCCCGAGGTGTTGAGACGTTTGCGGCAAACCGTCGATGCCATGGCTCTGTCGCATAGCCGGGCCGCGATCTGTGAAAAGCTGGCTGAAGCATTGGATGGCAGTTTGCCGTTATTCAGCAATGAGCCTTATCTGGAATGGCAGGGGCTGCAGATGCTGCGTCAGCGCCTCGCGGCGCGGCCAATGCTGGCCGGCGATCCGGCGATCCAGACCAACCTGGCGCGGCGCTTTGCCCGTTTCGCCACGCCGGAACTGCTCAATCCGATCCTGGCCCGAGAACCGGATATCGCGCGCAAACTGCTGTTCCTGCTCGGGCTGTATCGCGAGGTGGAAGAGGGCAATGCCCGCTTCGAGTTGCAGGGCATCCTGTCGCATTACATGGAGCATCGCGATTTCAAGACCCAGTTCCTGGGACCGCAGGCGACGCGCGAGGAATTCGCGACCCTGGCCGCCGCGATTTCCGAGGCGCTGGTCCGTGCCGATATTCCCGATCAACGCAAGGCAAGGCTGCTGGATCAGTTCCGCAGCCAGCTTGCCGCAGTAGTGAAGCCCAATGGTCAGCGCAATATCCAGCGCGGCCAGGGTGGGCCCAACGACGCGGTGATCGTGCAGGGTTTGCGCATTCCTTTGCGCAACTGGAGCCCGGTCGGCCTGCTGTTCGGTCCCTGTCCGCCCGGCATGGCGATCGGCGACAAGCTGTCTATTGCGGTGGAAATCCGTAGCGCCGGGCTCAATCTCGATTTCCGCGCCGAGGCGGAAGTGCTGCGGGTGACCGATGACGTGGTCGCGGCCCGTTATGCCTGCAATGATGCCGCCATCGTGCAGCGCATCAAATCCTATTTTGCCGTCTGAGCACTCGCCGTCTCGGCATTCAGTTGTCTGCCGCGCGGCCCTTGCCTAATCTGCTGCGGTAGAATGATGAGGGAGGCGGCGTTGCGGGCAGCTTGGTATAGCAAAAACGGTGCGGCGCGCGAGGTGCTGGAGGTTGGCGAACTGCCAACGCCGGAGCCCGGGCGTGGCGAGGTGCGGGTACGGCTTCATGTATCCGGCGTCAATCCCTCGGATGTGAAAAGCCGTCGCGGCCGCCCCCTGATCGCCGAACGGATTGTCCCGCACAGCGACGGTGCCGGTGTCATCGACGCCGTTGGGCCGGATGTGCCGGCCTCTCGTGTCGGCCAAAGGGTCTGGACCTGGAACGGCCAGTGGCAACGGCCATTTGGCACAGCGGCCGAGTATATCGTGCTGCCGTCGCAGCAGGCGGTGGCATTGCCCGACGATGTGGCCTTTGATGCCGGTGCCTGTTTCGGCATTCCGGCGTTGACCGCGATCCATGCGGTCAACCTGCTGGGCGCGATCAAGGGGCGTACCGTATTGGTGATCGGCGCGGCCACGTCGGTTGGCCATTATGTCGCCCAGGTGGCGGCCCGGCGCGGCGCCAGGGTGATTGGCACGGTTGGTTCGGTCGAGAAGGCTGCCCATGCCAAGGCCGCGGGCGTCGCCGAGGTGATCGATTACAAGCGTGAGGACGTCGCTCAGCGCGTGAAGGACCTGACCGGCGGCGTCGGGGCCGATGCGGTGGTCGACATGGATTTTTCCTCCACCGCCGCGATGCTTGCCCAGGGCATCTTGCGACCGCATGGCGAGCTGGTCAGTTATGGCTCCAACAGCATGGAGCAGGTGCCGGTGCCATTCCGCGACCTGTTGTTTCGCGGCATTACCCTGCGGTTCTTCGTGGTCTACGAATTGTTGCCGGCCGAACGTGAAAAAGCCCTGTCCGACCTGCATGAACTGCTGACGGCCAAGGCCCTGCGGCATACCATCGCGGCGCGTTTTCCGCTGCATGAAATAGCCGCTGCCCATGAAGCGGTGGAGCAGGGTCGCTTCACGGGCAACGTGGTGCTTGATCTCGCCTGATCTATCCGCTCGGCCTGGTGCCGGGCTCAGATCAGGACAATGTCTCACCGCATGCCGGCCAGGCTCTGGTTATGCTGGTCGCCAGGCTCGGAAACCTTGCGGACCATGTCGACGGTGTGCCGTGGATGACCATCCAGGGCAATGTCGCCCAGCGATATAATGCCAACCAGCCGCTTGTCGCGGTTCACCACCGGCAGACGCCGGACCTGAATGTCGCCCATGTTCTTGGTGACATGGGCAAGGTCTTCGTCCTCGAAACAGTATTTGATGTCGCGGGTCATCACGTCGCGGATCGGCGTATCCGGCGCGCAGCCTTTGCCAACGCCGCGAATGGCAATGTCACGGTCCGTGATCATGCCGACCAGTTGATCGTTTTCACCCACCGGCAGGCTGCCGATGTCATGGGCGGCCATGGCCTGTGCGGCCTCCGAAATCGTCTGCATGGGCGAGGCGATATGTACATCCCGGCTCATGACTTCACTGATTCTCATTGCATCCTCCTTTTCTGCTTGAACCAGCCTGATGTGGGGAGAGATATGCAGCCGGCAAACCGGTTTCGGTTGCGGGAAAGTCATTCTCCCATAAAAGTCACAGCCACATGCCAGTGCGGAACCATTTGGCGGCGGCGCGGTTGCGATGCGGAGAGGCATATATTCGCAGGAGGGCATCATGCCGCGTGGCGACAAATCGAAATACACGGAGAAGCAGAAACGCCAGGCCGAGAAAATCGAGAAGGGCTACAGGAAGCGCGGCGTCGGCGAGGGTGAAGCCGAGCGCCGCGCCTGGGCCACGGTGAACAAGATGACCGGCGGCGGCCGCAAGAGTGGCTCCGGTGTCGGCAAGCCGACCAACAAGGCGCCAGCAAAAAAAGGTGGCCGCAAGGGTGGTGCGGCATCGGCCGCGCGCCCGAAATCAGCCCGCGTTGCCTCGGCCAAGAAGGCGGCGGCAACCCGCAAGCGACGCGGACATTAGCTCAGTCGATGCCGTTGGCCTTCTGCACCTCGCGTACGAAGCGTATGATGGCAATCGCGTCCTCGCGACCGATTGCGGGCTGCGGCGGCATGTTGCCGAACCGCCAGTGATGTTGGCGCGTGCCCTGGGCCATGGCGACCAGGAAGGCCATGTCGCCATGATGCGAGGATTCATAGATCTTGTGGATCAGCGGCGGCCCCTGTTTGGTGTTCCCCTGGCCCCAGTCGCCATGGCATTGCGCGCAGGTCTTGCCAAACGCGATGCGGCCCTGTTCGGCCAAGGGGCTGAGCTGTGCCGGCTTTTGCACGGCGACCATACCGTCCTGCGCACCGGCAGTTCCGACCATCGCTGTGCCGATCAGGACCATGAGCACGTAACGCCACATTCTACTTCTCCGGTTCGGCCGAGAGAATCCAGTAGCCGCCATCATCCTTGCTGACGACGAACCTGCCCTTGTCGCCGGGTTTCAGCCGGTCCAGCAGGGAGGCATCCTTTGCCTGAAAGACCATGCTCATGGCCGGCATATCCAGTTCGCCGGCAATGGGGCCGTGGCGCAGGGTGATCTTGCCGGTCGTTTTGTCGACGCGGCGCACTTCGCCTTCGGTTGTGCCGGTCTGGGCCCATAATGGCCCACTGGCCAGGGTGATCATTCCGGCCATAACGGCTGCGGTGAACTGTCTCATGATGCTCTCCAGTAATCAGCGGACGATGATCCGGCCCTTCATGCCGGCCGGCATGTGACCGGGCACAAGGCAGCCATAATCAAAGCTGCCGGCCTTGGTGAATGTCCACAGGATGGTCTTGCTCTGGCCGGGCTCCACGGTCACGGCATTGGGATCGTCATGCTCCATATCCGGATGCTGTTCCATCACCTTGGCATGCTCGACCAGCTCGTCCATGGTGCCGAGCGTCATTTCATGCCTGAGCTGGCCGTTGTTTTTGACAACAAAACGAATTGTCTCGCCGCGTTTGACCGTCACGGTCTCGGGGCTGAAGCGCATCTCGTCGGACATGACGATACTGATGGTGCGGGCTTTCGCCTTCGGGTCGCCCGGTTCACCCAGGGCGGCGGCATGGCCGTCATAATGGCCCCCGCCATGGCTACCATGGCCGCCGCTATGTCCAGGGGCGGCAAGAGCAGGAGCGGCCAGCAAGCCAAGAGTCAGAACAAGAGTAGCGGTCTTCATCGGTCTATCCTTTCCATTTATAGGCAACGGTACCCGGAGGATTTTTGTACCAGCCCGGGTCGCGATAATCGTCGCGGGCCAGGCCTTCGCGCACCTTCACCACACTGAACATGCCGCCCATCTCGATGGGGCCGAACGGGCCGCGTCCGGTCATCATCGGCAGGGTGTTGTCGGGCAGGGGCATTTCCATCTCGCCCATATCGGCCATGCCGCGTTCGCCCATCACCATGTAATCCGGGATCAGGTTCACCAGTCGGCGGGCCACATGCTTGTGATCGACGCCGATCATGGTCGGCACATTGTGGCCCATGGCGTTCATGGTGTGATGTGACTTGTGGCAGTGAAAGGCCCAGTCGCCGGGATTCACCGCGTCGAACTCGAAGGCGCGCATGGCTCCCACCGGCATGTCGATGGTCACTTCGGGCCAGCGCGCCGAGGGCGGCACCCAGCCACCATCGGTGCAGGTGACCGAGAAGTCATAGCCATGCAGATGGATCGGGTGGTTGGTCATGGTCAGGTTGCCCATGCGGATGCGCACGCGGTCGCCCTGCCGCACCACCAGCGGGTCGATGCCGGGGAAGACCCGGCTGTTCCAGCTCCACAGGTTGAACTCGGTCATGGTCGCGATCTTGGGCGTGGCCGCGCCGGGTTCGATGTCATAGGCATTGATCAGGAACACGAAATCGCGGTCGACACGGTACTGGTTCGGATCGCGTGGATGCACCACGAAAAATCCCATCATGCCCATCGCCATCTGCACCATCTCATCGGCATGGGGGTGATACATGAAGGTGCCGGATTTCTTCAGTTCGAACTCATACACATAGGTTTCGCCCGGCTTGATCTGTGGCTGGCTCAGGCCCCCCACGCCGTCCATGCCGCTGGGCAGGATCTGACCGTGCCAGTGGATCGTGGTGTGTTCAGGCAGCTTGTTGGTGACGAACAGCCGCACGCGGTCGCCTTCCACCGCCTCGATGGTCGGGCCGGGCGACTGGCCGTTATAGCCCCACAGATTGGCTTTCATGCCCGGTGCCATCTCGCGCACCACCGGCTCGGCGACGAGATGGAACTCCTTCCAGCCATTGTTCATGCGCCAGGGGGCCGACCAGCCGTTCAGCGTGACGACGGGATGGAAGGGCCGGCCGGTGGAAGGTTGCGGTGGCGGCGCGGTGCCGGGGCCTTGTGAATAGGCCGGTTCAGGGAGGGCGGCCAGCGCGGAGCGGGCGACGGTTGCGGCGGCGATGCCACCGGTGGCGGCGAGCAGGGTGCGACGGGTGAGCATGGCATCAGCTCCCGGTTCGGGTTGCGGCAAGGGTGACGAAAGTGAGGTCGGTATCGGCGAGCCAGAAATCGCGTTGCGCCTCCAGCGCGGCAGTGACCTCGGCGATTTGCTCCCGTGCATCGGCCAGCAGGTCGAACACGCTGACCAGCATGCCGTTGTAGCGCAGCGCCATCTCTTCGCCGATCTTCTGCCGTAGCGGCAGGATCTCGGTCTGGTAATGCAGGGCAAGATCATGAGCCGTGCGGTAGGTCAGCCAGGTTTCGCGCGCTGCCGAGCGGGCATCCACCGCGGTATCGGTCAGCCGGTTCACCGCCTGCCGCCAGGTCTGTTCGGCCTTGGTGGCCTTGGCGTCGCCGAAATCGAAGATCGGCACTTCCAGCCGGATTTCATAACCGACCTTGTCGGAGCGGCCTTCCTCGCTTTTGCGCACGAAGCCGGTTTCCAGAACGTTCACGAACCGCAGGGCATTGGTCAGGCCATAAGCCTTGCGCACGGCTTCGAGCTCGGCCTGCGCCTGTTTCACATCAAGCCGGCCGGCGATGGTCTCGGCCTCGATATTGCGGGCCTCGCGCGGTTTGGCCGGCAGCACCGGCAGGCGTTCGGGCAGGGTGAAACGCAGGTCGTCGCCCCATAGGCCCATCAGGCGGGCGAGCTTTTCGCGCGCGGCCGTGGCGCTCACGCGGCTGCGTGCCAGCCGTGCCGTGGCATCGGCGTAAAACAACTGCTCGCGCGCGTAATCCAGCATGCCCCAGTTGCCGGCCTGATACATGCGTTTGGCCAGTTCTGCCTGCACCGATGCGCTTTCACGCATCGTCTCGATATAGCGAGCGGTTTGTTCGGCGGCGACCGCCTCGTACCAGGCCCGTTTGGTCTGTGCCGCGAGAGTGAGTATTTCGCCGGCGGTCTGCAGCTTGGTCCGCTCGAACTGCCGGGCCTCGATGCCCGCGCGCAGCGGCAAAGCCAGCAGGCTGAGCGCATCGATGCTGAAGCTGCGTTCGATCTCCACTTCACCGCTGCGGTGAAGACGGCTGAACCCGATGCCGGGATTGGCCGGTCGCCACGACGCCGTGAGGTCGGCGGCGCCGATACCCAGTTCGGACAGCCTGCTCTGCAGGCGGCGATTGTTCAGCAGCGCGATCTGCACCGCGTCATCTGCACTGATGGGTTTCGCGAGCAGTCGGTCCAGCGCGGCGCGGACGGCCTGTTCATCGGCCTCGCTGCGGATCCAGACGGGACGCTGGCCGATCTGCCGTTCGGTCTGGGTGGCGATACCCTCGAAGGCGCGGTCGGCGACGGGGCCGGCACAGGCGCCCAGAAGCAGAAGCAGGGCAAGCCCCGGTGCAATTCGATGCATGGCGCGCCTCAATGCTTGTGGCCGGCATGGCCAGCCGGGGTCATCGCGGCCGGCTTGCCTGCTGCGGCGTTTTCTTTCAGCGCGCCGGCATGGCCGCCGGTACGGGCCACCGCGTCGTTGACGGTGCGCCAGTCCTGCGGCGCCGCCTCTTGCATGGGCTGGTAATCGCTGAAGGCCGAACGGTAGGCCGGCATTCCGGCGCTGGCTGCAGGATCGGCCGGGGATGGCCGTTGGGGTTCGGCCGCTGTGGCGATGCCAGTGACGCAGATCGCGGCCAGACCCAGCAGGGTCGGTCGTATGGGCAGGGACAGCATGGCTGCTCTCCGAAGTTGAAGAATCGTCCAATGTGCTGCCGCTGATTGCGCGGCAACACAGATTCAGGGCGAAGCTTCAGACTCGCGGAGGCTCGGCGGGCGGAGGCGGTAGGATACCCGGCAGCAGGTTGGTTTCGGCGATACGGAGCCGGGCGGGGGGATAATCGGGGGAGGCAATGCTGCCGATCATCATCGGCAGGGTCATGGCGCAGAGAGCGCAATCGTTGCACAGGCCGCAGCCGGATGAATCCGGATCAGGCAACGGCGCGCCTGCATGTTGGTCCTGCGCGTGTTGGTGCTGATGGGCGTGAACCCCGGCATGGCCGGCATGATCATCCGTCTGAGATGCGCTGGCGGCTGAGTGGGGGGCGGCATGAGCTGCCATTGGCATGGCCAGGACCATAGCCTGGGGCATGAGCAACATGGCGACGAGCAAGCCTGCGGTCGTCGCCCAGGCGATGATCCGCCGGCCCGTCGAACGTTTGAGGATGCCGAGACGATGCGTCATGCCGGCACCATATTGCCTTCCCATATGGCAGGGTCAAGGCCGCCCGTCGGCCTGCTTGTGCTAAAATGCCGCCTGGAATCGGGAGGTCTGCATGAATCTGATGGAAGCCACGATTTTTGCCATCGTGATCAGCACCCCGCCGGCCGATACGCCCGGGTTCGGCTGCCGGCTCACCGATGACCCGAAACAGGCGCTGTGCACGAACGACCTGGTGATCCGTGAATTTGAGGATGGCACGCTGGAATATGGCAGCAAGGTACGGGTCTCGAAAAACCGCCGGCGCGACCTGCTGTTTTCCAATGGCATCCAGGCCTATTTCGACAGTTTCGGCTGGCTGCAGTTTTCCAATCAGTATGCCGTGCGCCGGATGGAGGGCGACATCTTCAAACTCAGCCAGCCCAATGGGCGCGACCTGACCTGCCGCTATTCGCTGCCCGGCAAACAGACGCGCTGCACACCGGGTTGATGGCGGGCCGTTGGTGCGGAGTGCTTATTTTTTCATGTCGATGGCGCGCGACAGCATGCTGTCGGCGGCAGTGATCACCTGGCCGTTCATCGAATAAGCCTGCTGGGCCACGATCAGGCGGGTCATCTGCTCGGAAACGTCAACGGTGGATTGCTCCAGCGCGCCGGCGCGGATCACGCCGACGCCGGCGTCATTGTCGGAATCGCCCGGCGTGCCGAATACCACCTGGCCCGAACGCGAGGTTTCCAGAAACACGGTGCCGTCCAGGCGATCCAGCCGGTCGGGCTCGGGGAAGTTGGCCAGCAGAAGCTGCGCGCCGATCTGGCTGCGGCCGTTTTCGTAGTTGTAGACGATGGCACCGTCTTCATCGAAGGTGACATAATCGAATTCGCCGCCCTTGAGGCCGTTCTGGTCGATGCTCAGGTTGGTCAGGGTGTCGATATTGCCGCCGAATTGCGACAGGCCGCTGGTGGCATTGGGGTCGAAAGTGCCGCCGAATTGCCCGAGATTTACGGTGATCGCCTGCGCGCCGCTGCCGAAATCGACCGACAGCGCAACGGTGGCGCTCCCTGAGCCGCTGACCGTCAGGTTGGTATCCGTCGTGGTCATGGTGTCCAGCCGGCCGTTGTTGAACGTGACGTTGATCGGACCGAAGCTGGACGGCGTGCCATCGGAGGTGTTGATCGTCAAAGTCCAGGTGTTGGCAGCAGTTTTGTTCCAGAGGAGCTGGAAGTTGCGATCATTGCTTTCGGAATCGACGATGCCGATGCCGTTCGAAAAGACGCTGCCGGGGGTGGCGTTGGCGGGCAGGTTGGCGCGGTAGTTGACCGTCGTGGTAGGGACGGCGGCGATCTCGCTGTCATCCAGTTCGAACGGGGAAATCGTGGTGCCATCCACTTCGGCCGACATCAGGTAATAGCCGGCCGAATTGACCAGGCGATTATTGTTGTCGAGGCGGAAATCGCCCAGGCGGGTGTAATAGACGGTGTCTTCAAAGCCGGTCGGCTCGCCGGTCGCCCGGTTGAACCCGGTTGCCTTGGCCACGGGAATGAAGCCATTGCCGTCCACGGCGATCGAGGTGAAGCTGCTGTTTCCGATGATCTGGCCCTGCTGCCGGTTGGCAAAACCGGCCATGGCGGACACACCCATGTTGCGGTTGTTGTCCAGCACTTCGCTGGCACCCAGCACCTTGTTGTTGACCATGTCGGCGAAGCTGGTCTTCACCTGCTTGTAGCCGTTGGTGGTCGCATTGGCGACGTTGTCTGAGATATGGCCGATGGCAATCGCCTGTGCGGATATGCCTTGCACGGCCGTACCGAGGGCACCGTAATAGGACATGGTTGGACTCCTGGGTCCGTAAAAATGTGTCTCGGCCATTGCAAAGCAAGGTCCATGCCGGGCTGGAATGTCCTGTAAATATATGATAAATAAGACGAATGGACTTGATCCCGGTCGCTGGCGCTAGGCAATATTTGCCGTCTTGCTTTGTCCGGGCCGTAAGACGGTCATAATATGCCGGCCCGGGATCCCGCATTGTCATGCACCAGCCACCCCATTCGTCACTGACCTCTCTGCTGCAATCAGCGGAGGATGCCCGGCTATTCGCCTGGACAGGTGAGTTTCGCGACCGCCGCGTCGAGCACATGTATCGGCAAAGCCGGCTTGATCCGTCGCGGCGCCTGCTGCAGGCCTGCGGTCTGGCGGCGACGGCCGCCTTCTGTCTGCTGCTGGTGCGCGATTATCTGGTGCATGGTTACGGACAGACCTTTTTCTTCTTTGTGCTGGTGCGCGGCCTGGGGCTGGCTGTCGGAATCCTGTTTCAATATCTGGTGCAGCGCCTGAACGACGTGCAGATGCTGGATGTGGTGGCCGGTATCGGCATGGCCACCCTCACCACGCTCACCTTCATGACCTGGATGATCAGCGCGCCACCGGCCCTGAGCGCGGGCTCGCTGGTCTTCGCCTATCTGCTGGTCTTCTACCTGCTGGTCCCCTGTTCAGCGCGGCTGACGCTCTCCAATGCGATCTATGTCTCCCTGGGCATGGCGGGGCTGGCGATATTCTGGTTGCCGTTCCGCGCCGAGAGCATGGTCGGCCTGGCGTTGTTTGCCCTGATCGGCAATCCGCTTGGTTTTGCCGGCATGCGGCAGATCAAACTGGAGCGTCGCCGCAATTACATGGCCCGCGAGGAAGCACGCCGGGTGACCGAGGCGCTCTCGCTGGCCCGCCAGGAAAGCCGCCGCCGCAGCGAATACCAGGCCTGGGCGCTCGATGCGCTGCCTGTCGGCGTCATGCTGTTCCATCCCGATGGGACGATTCACACGATCAACCGGCGCGCGGCGGAATTGCTTGCCCTGCCGCCCGGTGCGCTCAATCCGGGCGACAGTCACGATGCGCTGCTGCGCTTCCTGGCCCAGCGCCGCGATTTCGGCGATGTGGAACTCAGCGACATGCGTTATCACATCGACCGTCTGATCCGGGGCACGGCGGGCACGGCCGCGGCGCGTCATACGCCGACCGGCAAGGTGCTGGAATTCACCATCGGCCGCCTGCCGGATCGTTCGGTGGCAGTCACCATTTTCGATGCCACCGAGCGTTACGCCCTCAACCGCCGTTTGCGCCATGCTGTCGAAGTCGCCGGCGACGGTTTTGTGATTTATGACGCCCAGGATCGCATCGCCATCTGCTCCAGCCGTTTTGCCGCGCTTTACGGCCTGACCTCGGAACAGGCGATCGGCATGACATTCGAGGAACTGGTTCAGCGCGGCTATGACCGTGGTGTATTCAGTCGCGATGAGAAGGATCAGGGGGCTGCTGCGTCTGTCGCGCTGGGGCGGCGCCGTATACCCGAACGCATGGTCGAGGTGCGGACCAATGCTGGCGAATGGTTTCTGGTGCATGAACGGGTGACGCCGTCGGGCGACCTGGTGGTGGTGCGCACCAACATCACGGCGCGCCGCCGCATGGAAGATGAATTGCGCCGCGCCAAGGAAGAGGCCGAACGCGCCCTGGCCGAACTGCGTGGCGCCCAGGCCAATCTGATCCTGGCCGAAAAGATGGCCTCGCTGGGCTCGTTGGTGGCCGGCATGAGTCACGAGATTTCCACGCCGCTGGGTATAGGCGTGACGGCGGCCTCGCATCTGGCGGAAGAGATCGGGCAATTGACCGGCCGGTTCAGGGACGATCAGTTGCGGCGTAGCGATCTGGAAGGCTTTATCGAGACCGCGACCGAGGCCACGCGCATCATGCAGGGTAATCTGGCTCGCGCGGCGCGGCTGATCCAGGCTTTCAAGCAGGTTGCCGCCGACCAGAGTACCGACGACCTGCGCCTGTTCGATATTGGCGAATATCTGCACGAGATCATGTTGAGTCTGGCGCCGGCCCTGCGCGGCACCGAGCATACGGTGGAGATCGATTGCCCGGCCAAGCTGATGATCCGCAACCGGCCCGGGGCCCTGGGTCAGATCATCACCAATCTGGTGATGAATACGCTGCAGCATGCCTTTGACGATGGCGCGCGGCCCGGCCGGATCTGGATCGGCGTGAGCCAGCCGCGTGAGGGCCGCATTCTTGTGGAATTCCGCGACAACGGACGCGGCATCGCCGCCGCCGACCTGCCGCGCGTATTCGATCCTTTCTTCACCACCAGGCGCGGCACCGGCGGTACCGGCCTTGGCTTGCATATCGTCTACAATCTGGTCAGCCAGGTTCTGGGCGGGACCATCGCGGTGTCGAGCCGGGAAGACGAGGGGACCCGGTTCACGATAAATTTCCCGCAGGATGTGTCGGCTTAAGTCCCGACCTGGGCTATATCGACAGGCATGAGCAACCGAACCGCCGCCCATTCACGGTATTCCCGCGTCCTGTCGTCCCTGGCGCCGTGGCGCGATGCCGGCGGCCGGTTCGTGCCGCTGAAAGCTGCCGTGTCCGGCCTGCTTCTGATGCCCGCCCTGTGGCTGCTGTGGCGTATGCTGCAGCAGGATCTTGGCCCTCGGCCGCTCACCGAACTGATCCACCAGACCGGGCTCTGGGCTTTTCGCTTCCTGCTGCTGTCGCTGGCCGTCACGCCGCTGCGGCAGATGCTGCGCTATGGCCGGCTGACATTGGTCCGCCGCATGATCGGCGTGGCCTCGGCGATTTATGCGGCATTCCACCTGCTGCTCTATTTTGCCAATCATGCCTTTGTCATCGCCAAGGCGCTGCGTGAGATCGTCACCTCGAATTACCTGCTGATCGGCTTGGCGGCGCTGATCGGCCTTCTGGTTCTGGCCGCCACCTCCACTGACGGCATGGTGCGGCGTCTGGGCGGCCGGCGCTGGCAGGCCTTGCATCGGATTGTCTATGTTCTGGCGCCGCTGGCGCTGTGGCATTTCTTTCTCCAGGCCAAGGCCGATGTGGGTGAACCGACGCTGATGGCCGGCCTGCTGCTCTGGCTGCTGGGGTATCGGCTGCTGCGCCGGATATTCCCCGCCGGTGCAACTTTGCCCTGGCCGGGGCTGATTGCCCTGGCACTGGGCAGCGCGGCATGCACCATGGGGGGCGAGGCGCTTTATTTCTGGTTGCGCAGCGGGGCGCCATGGCTGCTTGTGCTTGAAACCAACCTCAGTATCGACATGGGCCTGCGTCCCGGCATGAGTGTTTTGCTGGCCGCAACAGGGGTGACACTCGCCGCGCTGACCGTCAGTATACGACTCGCCCGCCGCTGAGGCGGCAAGGGATCGTTGCTGTTTCAGATCGGGGGACCTACGCCTTGCGTGCCGTTTTCGTCGATGCCAACCCAACTCTCGGCGATCTGGCCGAGCGTCTGCGTAAACCCTCCGATCCACCCGTGGGCGTCAACCGCCAGCCCGATGTGAAACCGGAAGACCTGCCCGCCGTGCTGAACGGCGCGCCGGTGGCCTGGATCGACCATACCTACCTGCCCACGGCCATCGCCGCGCAATGCAAGGGGCTGAAGCATGTCGTGTTCCTTGGCACCGGCGCGCGCAGCTACATGCATGTCGAAGAGCTGGCATCCCTCGGGATCGAAGTGCATCTGATCAAGGGCTATGGCGATACGGCCGTGGCCGAATGCGCCTTCGCCCTGATGTGGGCCGCCGCCAAGGGGTTTGCCCGCATGGATCGCGAGATGCGCGCGGGCAACTGGCTGCGGCTGGACGGCGTCGAACTCACCGGCAAGACCGTCGGCCTGATCGGCTATGGCGGTATCGGTGCCGAGATGGCGCGGCTGTGCCGTGGCGCCGGCATGAAAGTGCTGGCCTGGAACCGCAGTGCGAAAAGCGCCGATGGCGTGCGTTTCGTGTCGATCGACGAACTGCTGGCGCAGAGCGATGTGGTCTCGGTGCATCTGCTGCTCAATGACGAGACGCGCGGTTTCCTCTCGGCCGCGCGCATCGCGCAGATGAAGCGCGGCGCCATTCTGGTGAATACCGCGCGTGGAGCAGTGGTGGACGAGGCGGCGATGATCGCGGCGCTGAAATCCGGCCAGCTTGGCCATGCCGGCCTTGATGTCTTCGATGTGGAGCCCCTGCCCAAGGATCATCCACTCACCAAGCTGGATAATGTGACCCTGTCGGCTCATTCGGCCTTCCGCACGCCGGAAGCCAGCATGAACCTGATCGAAGCGGCCCTGAACCACACGAGGAGGATCGCCGGATGACCCGCCGTTACGATCTGGCTATCCGCAACGCGCGTATCTTCGATGGCACTGGCGCGGCGTCTTTTACTGGCGATGTGGCGATCAGCGGTGACCGCATCGCCGCCATCGGCGATCTGGGCGCTGTCTCGGCTGACCGCGAGGTGGACGCCAAGGGACTGGCCCTGGCGCCGGGCTTCATCGACGCGCATACGCATGACGATGGTGCCGTGCTCTGTGGCCCGGAATGCATGCATTGCAAGCTCAGCCAGGGCGTCACCAGCGTCGTGGTCGGTAATTGCGGCATCAGCCTTGCGCCGGTGACGATGACCAAACGCCCGCCGGCGCCGCTCGATCTGGTCGGGGGCCCGGAATCCTGGCAATTCCCCAGCTTCGCCGATTATGCCGAACGACTGCGCAAGGTGCCGCCGCCCACCAACACCTATGCTTTGGTCGGCCATATGTCGCTGCGCGTGCAGGCGATGGACCACGACATCAACCGTGCGGCCACCGACAAGGAGGCCGCGCAGATGAAGCAGCGCCTGACCGAGGCGCTGGAGCAGGGGGCCTCTGGCTTTTCCACCGGCCTGTGGTATCCGCCCAGCCGCCACGCGCCGACCGACGAGGTGATCGCGGTGGCCGAGGCCTTGCGCTCGCGCGGCGGGCTGTATGTGACGCATATGCGCGATGAAGCCGATGGCGTGATCGACAGCATCGAGGAGACGCTCAAGATCGGCAAGGATACCGGCTCGGCGGTGGTGATCAGCCACCACAAATGCACCAACCCGGAAAACTTCGGCCGTTCCACCGAGACGCTGGCGCTGATCGACCGCGCGGCGAAAAGCCAGACGGTGGATTTCGATGTCTATCCCTATATCGCCAGCTCGACGGCTTTGCTGCCCGACCGCCTGCGCGACGACATGCCGGTGCAGATCGCCACATCCGAGCCTTACCCCGAGATGAAGGGGCGCATGCTGGCCGACATCGCGAAGGAATGGGGTGTCGACCAGGTGACGGCGGCCAAGCGGCTGCTGCCGGCGGCGGCGATCTACTTCATGATGGATGAACAGGACGTGCAGCGCATCATCGCTCATCCGCGCAGCATGATCGGCTCCGATGGCATTCCCAGCAACGACATGCCGCATCCCCGCCTGTGGGGCACGTTCCCGCGCGTGCTGGGGCATTACGCGCGCGATCTGAAGCTGATTTCGCTGGAGCAGGCGGTGCACAAGATGACGGGCCTGACAGCCAGGGTCTTCGGCATGATGGATCGCGGCGCGATCCGCGAAGGCGCCTATGCCGATCTGGTGCTGTTCGATCCCGAGACGGTGATCGATACCGCCACCTTCGCGGCACCGAAAACGCCGGCAAGGGGTATTATGGAGGTCTGGGTCAATGGCGTGTCGAGCTATGTGGGCAAGACCGGCCTTACCGGTGCCAGCACTGGCCGACTGATCACGCGCAACGTCGCTTAATCAGCGACGTCGCTCCAGTTCCTCGGCCAATGCGGTTTCCACGGCGCGGACAACCTCAGCGTTGCCATCCAGTTTCGGTGCGGCTTTGCGCAGGGTTTCACGACGTGCCGCATAGGCTTCCGGCGTGTCGCGGGCTTCCTGGGCCAGTGCCACGGCAATGCCCAGATACTGTTCGGCATCGGCGGCGATCGTTTCGGTCTGATCGATTTGTCGCAACGCGCCAGCCGCCAGTCGCTGGCGCATGAAGCGTCCTTCCAGCGTCACGATCGGCAAACCGCGATGCAGAGCCTGCCATGCCGTCGTGTAGCCCGAGAAAGCCGGGCAATCGAGATAGACATCCATCGCATCCAGCAGGCTGTAGAATTGCGGTGTCGGCAGCCACGGCAGCGGCACGAATACGGCATTGCCATCCACGCCCTGTTTGGCGCAGGCCTGCCGCAGGCGGCTGAGCAGCCGTTCGCTCTGCACCGGTTCATCCGGGCGTAGCAGGATGAAGATGCGACACGGTCCCGCGACCCGCGCGATGCGGGCGTAGAGTGCGTCGTCGGCCGGGTCGAACTTGAAAGCATGCTGGCACAGGATCAGCCGCACGATGCTGCGGTCTTGCGGCAGGGCGGCGGCGATTTCGGGTGGCATCGGCATCGGCAGCACCGGCGGCGACTGGGTGCAGGCTCCGGTGCCCGGCAGGCGCACCAGCTTTTCGCGGTAATCGCGATGGGCGTCCCGTGCCTCCAGTAAGTCGCCCGACAGATAAAGGTCGATTTCGGGCAGGCCGGTTGTCACCGGATGGCCCCAGCCCGCCGCCTGCAACGGCGCCAGCCGTAGGTTGGCCAACCGGTTGGTCAGGGCATCCATGCCAATTTCCGGATAATAGAGGATATCGGGCCGTTCGTCGCGCAGGATGTCGAGGGCTGCGCGGAAGTCGCGCGGGTGAGGATGCAGCCGGTCGACCATGGCGCCCACGGTGGCCAAATCGGCTTCGTTGGCCGTTCCGGTATGCAACAGCACGGTCTCAAACCGCGTTCGGTCGATCTGACTGAGCAACCCGTTCAGCACCACCATCCAGACCGAATGGCTGCGGATGTGTTTCGTCACGATACAAAGACGGATACGTGGCCGCGCAGATACCGCCGGCTGCGGCAGCGGGAAAGCCTCGCGCATCAGCGCTGCGGTCGCGTCGCCGAAAGCCGACAGACGCGCCCGCTGGTCGCCCGGTCGATAGGCCAGATAGAAAGGCTGTTTGTGACCGACGTATTCGGCCGCTGCCGCACGGTGATCGGGCTGGAGTGCATACTGTACCCAGCGATGCAGTTCGGCATCGAAGGCAAGCAGTGCCGCCTCTGCTGCTGACGTGTTTTCGGGCAGCACCGGCAGGCAATGCATCAACTTTGTCAATCGCAGCAGAGGATGGTCTGGATGGGCCAGCAGAGCCGCATCCACCACCAGTCTTTCTTCCTCGGTATCACCGCGCTGATGCAACAGGTCGGCCAGGTTGACGCTGATCGAGGCATCCTGTGGCGCCTGGTGCAATGCCAGACGCAGCAGATCGATGGCCTCTTCCGAACGGCCGGTTTCGCCCAGCAACAAGCCCAGATTGTTCATGGCCGCCGTAAACTTGGGGTCCTGCGCGATGGCGCGACGATAGGCGTCTTCCGCCTCTACCAGACGGCCCTGTTCATGCAGCAGGTTACCCAGGTTGAATTCGGCACGCGGATAATTCGGCTCAAGTTCCAGCGCATGACGGTAGCCATGTTCGGCCTCACCGACCATGCCCTGGCCGTGCCGCAGGATCGCCAGATTGTTTGCCGCCTTGGCAAAATCTGGCTGGCGCTGCAGGGCGGCGCGATAGGCCGCCTCGGCTTCGGTATGGCGCTGCTGGGCCGCCAGCAGTGTGCCGTAATCGTTCAGGGCACGAGCCGCGAATGCCGGGCTCGGCGCCAGTTTCACGCTGCGGCGATAGGCCTGTTCGGCTTCGGCATGCTGGCCCAGATGCTGTGTCAGGCTGCCCAGGGCATGATGCAGCGTGGCTTCCTGGGGCAGCAATTCGACGGCACGGCGATAGACGGCTGCGGCTTTGGCCGGGGAATAGCGATGCTGCAAAAGGTTGGCCAGCCGGGTCCAGGCGGCCGGGTCTTGCGGCGTCGCCTGCACGGCGCGGCGGCGGTAGGTTTCGGCCTTGTCCAGATCGCCCAGCGCCTCGGCACAGCCGGCCGCCAGATCCAGCAGCATGGGATCATTGGGTTGTTGGGCCAGCACGGCCTCGGCCCGGGTCAGGGCTGCGGCCAGGTCGGCAGATGCGGACGAATCTTCGCTCATGGTGCAAGCCTCGCCCGCCGGCCGCGCTCTGGCAACAGGCTCAAGCGGCCCTGGCGCGTCGCCGCGCCGGTTTCTCTTGGGCCAGGCAGCCGGCCAGGAAGTCGGTCAGCACCGCGATCCCGGGGCTGTCGCGCATGTCTTCGTGATAGGTGAGCCAGACATCGCGGGTCGTGACACCATGGGCCGGGTCGGCCTGTCGCAGGCCGGCGCGGGTGCCCAGGAAGTCGGGCAGGGCGGCAATGCCGACACCGGCCAGCGCGGCCGCATGCTGTACGGCCAGGTCATTGCTGCGCAATACCACTGGCCGGCCGGCCAGCAATCCGTTCAGCCAGGATTGCTGGGGTACATGATCGAGACTTTCATCGAAAGCGATGAATTCATAATCCGCCTTTGCCCGCTTCTTCAGATAGGGTGCCGAGCCATAAAGCCTGTAGGTCATGCTGCCGATCTTGCGGATCACCAGGGCGGCGTCGTCGGGCCGGTTCAGACGCAAGGCAATGTCGGCTTCGCGCCGGGGCAGGGAAAGGGTGCGGCTGTCGCCCAGCAGGCGCAGGCGCAGATTGGGATGGTCGCGACGCAGCAGAGCAATGCGCGGCGCGATCAGGTGCGAGGCGATCAGCGGCGGCGCGGTGATGGTCATCTCCGCCGCCAGGTCGTTCTGCGCGGCGCGCAGCAGTCGCTCGATGGAAAATGCCTCGCTTTCCATGCGCCGGGCGTAATCGGCCACACGCCGGCCATCGGGCGTCAGCACATAACGCCCGGCCCGGCGATCCACCAGTTTGACGCCAGTCGCGGATTCCAGGGCGGCAACCCGGCGGGCCACGGTGGCATGTTCGACCCGCAGCCGGCGCGCCGCCGCAGACAGCGACCCATCATCGGCCAGGGCCAGGAAATGCCGCAGATCGTCCCAATCGAGCATTGTTAATTTCTTCACATCAGAAGGGAGGATTTAGGGAATTTTGCACAGGCCGGCACGGCTGCAAAGTCCGCTTCCCGTATTTTTGGAGAGCGCCAATGCCAGAATCGCCAGCCCCGCAGAATATCCGCAAGGTCGTCCGCATCGCGGCCAAACCGGGCACCGGTCCCGCCATGCGCACGGCCCTGCTGGAGTTGCAGGCGGCGACCCGCCGCGAGCCCGGCTGCCGTGAATTCCGGTTCTATCAGGCGCTGGATGAAGACGAGGCTTTCCTGCTGGTCGAGGATTTCGCCAGTCAGGCCGCATTGCAGACGCATATGCGCCTGCCGCACACGACGGCATTCTTCGCGCTGGATCTTGCGGCTTCGATCCAGGCCATCGAACGCGTCTGGCTATCTGACTAAACTGGCTGTCTGACTAAAGCAGCGCGCGCAGGAAGGCGGGCACCGGCCGCCCGATGCCCAGCAGCCAGCGCCCCATCGCGCCGGCCACCTGCCGTACGCTGGGCCGTTCGCCCATGCGTCCGCGCCATGCTGTCAGCCGTGTGGCATCGACGGGGATCGGCGCGCCCATGCGTTCGCCAAAAATCTGCGCCATGTATAAGGCGATGTCGGCATAGGTGAATGGTTCGCCCGCCAGCCACGGGCGGTCATCGGCCAGCAGGCCGTCCATGCGCGTGTAGAACTGCGCCGCGCCCTCGCGCGCCGCAATGGCGGCGGGATCGTCGGGCGTATCCTGCAGGCCCATCAGGCGGATGATGTGGGGGAAATAGACCTCGTCGGATTGCAGTTCCAGCAGGCGGGCCCGCGCCCGGCCGGCAATGTCGCGCGGCCATAACGGCGGCTCGGGGCAGAGGTCTTCCAGGTATTCGAATATCTGCGTGGAATCGAATATCTCCACCTCGCCATGCGCCAGCACCGGCACCTGGCGTTTGGGGTTGATGCGCAGCACCTCCGGGTGTTTGGGCTCATACAGCGCCTTCATCTCGAACGGCACCATCACCACGTCGGCTTCCAGACCCTTTTCCAGCAGGGCGATCTGCGCCTTGGCCCCGAACATGCTGAGGGGGCCGGAATACAGGCGGATCGTGCCGGGCGGTTGCTGTGTCATGGGCGGTCTCCTTTTTTGGGCTGAGGATGCCACGACGCGATCCCTATTCTGGCAGCAGACTGGCAAGGAGGCGGGACAGGGTGTACTTGCCCACAGGTAACTGCTTGTTTGGTTTCAATATCGCGCTAACTGGGCCGGGCCTGCGCCTTGCCGCGCCGGTGATCCTGTTCCATCCTTCGCCAGTCCAGCCCGGAGACGCCCATGATTGACCTGTATTATTGGCCGACGCCAAACGGCCACAAGATCACCCTGTTCCTGGAAGAGACCGGCACGCCCTACACGATCAAGCCGGTCAATATCGGCAAGGGCGAGCAGTTCGAGCCCGATTTCCTGAAGATCGCGCCGAACAACCGCATGCCGGCCATCGTGGATCACAAGCCGCTCGATGGCGGCGAGCCGATCAGCGTGTTCGAATCCGGCGCCATCCTGATCTATCTCGCCAACAAGTACAAAAAGCATGTGCCGGAAGATCTGCGCGGCCGCATCGTCTGCACCGAATGGCTGATGTGGCAGATGGGCGGCCTTGGCCCCATGTGCGGCCAGAACCATCATTTCAGCCAGTATGCGCCGGAGAAAATCCCCTACGCGATCAACCGCTATGTGAACGAGACCAACCGGCTCTATGGCGTGCTGAACAAGCGGCTGGAAGGCCGCGCCTTCATCTGTGGCGATGAATACACAATCGCCGACATGGCCTGCTATCCCTGGATCGTGCCGTATGAGCGTCAGGGCCAGAAGCTGGAGGATTTCCCGAATCTGAAACGCTGGTTCGACAGCATCTGGGCACGGCCGGCCACCAAGGTCGCCTACGAGAAGGGCAAGGCGATCAACCAGGGTATTCCGGTGATGACCGAAGAGGCCAAGAAGGTGCTGTTCGGCCAGACCGCCAGCGTGGTGAAGGGGTAACCGCTCCTCGCGTCATGCCCGGGCTTGTCCCGGCCATCCACGAGTTTTTCTGTAGTAAAACGTGGATGGCCGGGACAAGTCCGGCCATGACGGTAGAGGAAGGATGCCCGGCCCAGGAACTCTGTTTGTGCCGGGCATGACGGTTTAGGGAGGAAAGCGAGGAGTCATGCAGAACGCCAGGGTCGAAATCGCCGATACCGACGACAAGATCGCCGCCTGTTTTCCGGTGATGCACGAGTTGCGGCCGCATCTGAAGGATGCCGCCGATCTGGTCGCGCGGGTGAAGCGCCAGCACCGGGAAGGCTACGTGCTGGCCTATGCCTCTGACGGCAACGGCGTGCCGGCCGCCTGCATCGGCTTCCGTCGGCAGGAGCGGCTGGTGCATGGTCCGCTGATCTATGTCGACGATCTGGTCACCACCGCCACCGGCCGCTCGCGCGGCTACGGCGCGCTGCTGCTCGACTGGGTGGAGGACGTTGCCAAACACGAGGGCCGCAAGGTGGTGGATCTCGATTCCGGCACGCACCGCACGGAAGCGCACCGCTTCTATTTCCGCCAGCGCTACAGCATCTCCAGTTTCCATTTCCTCAAGCACATCAAGTAAGGATTCCGCCGTGATCGACTTCTACACCTGGGGCACGCCGAACGGCCGCAAGGTCTCCGTCATGCTGGAGGAAAGCGGCCTGAAGTATCAGGCCTTCCCCATCAACATCAGCAAGGACGAGCAGTTCGATCCCGATTTCCTGAAGGTGAATCCGAACAACAAGATCCCCGCCATCGTCGATCACGAGCCGCCGGCCGCCTACGGCGCCAAGCCCTATACCGTGTTCGAGTCTGGCGCGATCCTGATCTATCTGGCCGAAAAGAGCGGCCAGTTCCTGCCCAAGGACGCGCCGTCGCGCATGCAGGCGATCCAGTGGCTGATGTGGCAGATGGGCGGATTCGGCCCCATGCTGGGCCAGACCCATCATTTCGTGCGTTTCGCCAAGGAGAAGGTGCCTTACGCCATCGACCGTTTCACCACCGAGACCCAGCGACTCTACAAGGTGCTGGACGGCCATCTGGCGAAAAACGAATTCCTCGCCGGCAGGGAATACTCGATTGCCGACATGGCGACCCTGCCCTGGGCGGCACGCCATGAATGGCACCTGATCGACCTCGGCGCCTATCCGAACGTGAAGCGCTGGCACGATGGCCTGATGGCGCGCCCCGGCGTGCAGCGCGGTTTCGAGGTGCCCTGAGAATGGCGGAAGCCATCCTGGAGAACGCCTCGGTCAAACGGGTGCGCGAAGCGCTGCTGGCGCGCGGGGCCGGCGAACGGGTGATCGTGCTGGACGGTGCGGCCCGCACGGCAGCCGAGGCGGCGGCCGGTCTGGGCTGCGAGGTCGGCGCCATCGTGAAGTCGCTGGTTTTCGCGGCAGATGGCAACCCTGTGATGGCCCTGGTGGCCGGCGACCGGCAATGCGATGTGGCGGCGCTCGGCCGCGCGCTGGGGCTGGGCGCGCCGCCGGGCCGGGCCGATGCCGCTCTGGTGCGCCGGGCCACCGGTTTCGCCATCGGCGGCGTGGCCCCGCTGGGCCATGTGGAGGCCCTGCCCATCGTGATCGACGACAGTCTGGCCCGGTTCCCGCGTCTGCATGCCGCCGCCGGCCATCCGCACGCGGTTTTCCCGTTGTCCTACAGCGAGTTGGTGGCCTGGACCGGCGGCAAGCCGGCTGCCATTTCAGCGGCTTAGGATCGTTGACAGTCACCGCCCCCGGCCTTAGAAGAGGCCCCGCATACACTGTGTTAATACCCACTCGCGTGCGGAGGGGTGGCCGAGTGGCTGAAGGCAGTGGTTTGCTAAATCACCGTACGATGTCAAGTCGTACCGCGGGTTCGAATCCCGCCCCCTCCGCCACTTACTTTTACAGTCGTCTGTTGCGCCAGCCGTCGCCAGCGCGCCCCGTTCCCGGAGGCCGTTCATGTCTGCTGTCCTGACCCGCCGTGCTCTGCTGCAATCGGGTCTGGGTGCTGCGGCCGTCGCCCTGCTGCCGCGCGGCGCGGCGGCGCTGCCGGTCAGCTACCAGCTCACGGCAAGGCGGGTGCCCAAGACCCTGCCGGGCTGCGTCGGGCCGTCCGATCTCTGGCTCTATGACGATGGCCGCAACGCGACCCTGCCCATCGTGCTGCGCGCCACACGCGGCGAGGCATTCACCGCCACGCTGAAGAATGAGCTGGCCGAGCATACCGCGATCCACTGGCATGGCGTGCGCGTGCCGCACAGGATGGATGGCGTGCCCTATATCACCCAGCCGCCGGTGCGGCCGGGGGAAAGCTTCACCTACAGTTTCGCGCCGCCTGATCCCGGCACCTTCTTTTTCCATCCCCATTGCAACACGGTCGAGGCGCTGGGCCGGGGTCTGGCCGGTGTGCTGGTGGTGGAGGATCCGCGCGATCAAGGCCTGTTCGATGTGGAGCATGTGATCGCGCTGAAAGACTGGCGCGTGAAGCATGATGGTGGCTTCGAGGATTTCCTCACCGATGCCGGCGCGGCCAAGGCCGGCAGTTTCGGCAGCTTGCGCACCGCCAACGGCATGGTGGCGCCAACGATCAGCGTGCCGCCTGGCGCACGCGTGCGCCTGCGTATCCTCAATCTGGATTCCACCCGCATCCCGCAACTTGATCTGCCCGGCGCGAAAGCCGTGGTGGTCGCCACCGACGGCAATGCCTGCGCGCCCTTTGCGCTGCAGGGCTGGCGTCTGGGCCCGGCCATGCGCGCCGATGTGGCTTTCATCGCGCCGGATAAAGCCGGTGTCGAAATCCCGCTGCAGGATATCTTCAGCACGAAGCCGCGTGTGCTGGCGAAAATCGTCACCGCCGGCGCGGCGATGCGCAGCACCAAGGCGACCTTGCGCCTGCCCGAGGCGGAACTGCCGCAACCCGACCTGAAGGCGGCGCAGACAGTCGAATTCACCCTGCTGGCCGGCAATCCCGATCCGGCCCTGCAGGCCTGGGCGAAGCAGATGGGCGTCAGTCCCGATGAGATCTGCCTGACGCAGAAGGTGTTCTGGTCGATCAATCGCCAGGTCTGGCCGGGTATGGGCCAAGGAGCGGGGCAGGGGGCGTTGCCGCCACCGCTGGCCGAACTCAAATCGGGCCGCAGCTACATCGTCGAGCTGTTCAACGGCACGCCGCATCAGCATCCCATGCACCTGCACGGCCATACCTTCCGCGTGCTGGGCTCGTCGGAACGTGATCTGCCGCCGCATTGGGCCGATACCGTGCTGGTGCGGCCCAAGGAGCGCGTGCGCATCGCCTTCGTCGCCGGCCAGCCGGGCGACTGGATGTTCCACTGCCACATCATCGAACACCAGGAAACCGGCATGATGGGCTATCTGCGGGTGGCCTGAGGCCGAAGATTAAATTTATTTAATCCGCCGTTCAGGCGCCGGAAAACCCGGCTTTCCTACCTTGGCAACATGGATCATCACCTGCACAGGAGCAGACCCATGAAAGCCAAACGCCTCTCCATCAAACACAGCGTCGTCGCCATTCTGCTGGCCAGCACGATCCTCTCGGGCGGTGGCGGATATCTTGCCGCCCGCGCCCTTGCCGCGAATGACGCGGCTCTGCCCGCCACGCCGGTCGAGCAGCTTGTCGCCAAACCGTCCTTCGCCGATCTGGTCGAGAAGGTGAAGCCCGCCGTGGTGAATATCGCCACCACCGAAAAGGCGACCCGCCAGGCCCAGCGCTTGCCGCAATCGCCATTCCCGCCCGGCTCGCCGTTTGAGGAATTCTTCCGCCAGTTCAGCGAACAGCAGCAGCGCAAAAGCGGACCGCAGCATGCGCTGGGTTCCGGCTTCATCATCGATCCTGCCGGTTATGTCGTCACCAACAACCACGTGGTGGATGGCGCCGACAAGATCGTGGTGACCCTGGAGGACGGTCGTGAGCTTCCCGCCGTCGTGAAGGGTCGCGATGCAAAAACCGACCTGGCCCTGCTGAAGATCGAGAGCAAGACGCCGCTGCCTTACGTGGCCTTCGGCGATTCCGACCATGCCCGTATCGGCGACTGGGTGGTGGCCGTGGGCAATCCGTTTGGGCTGGGCGGCAGTGTTTCGGCCGGCATTGTCTCGGCGCGCGGCCGCAACCTGAATAACGGCCCTTACGACAACTTCCTGCAGATCGACGCGCCGATCAATCCGGGCAATTCCGGCGGTCCGCTGTTTGATCAGTCGGGCAGGGTGATCGGCATCGCCACGGCGATCTACACCCCCAATGGCGGCAATGTCGGCATCGGCTTTGCCGTGCCGTCCAACCTGGCCGGCAGCGTGATCGCCCAGCTCAAGGCCAGCGGCAAGGTGGAACGCGGCTGGCTCGGCGTCACCATGCAGCCGATGACCGAGGCGCTGGCCAAGGCGGTTGGCCGCAAGGACAGCAACGGCGTGCTGGTGAACGATGTGCAGGCTGATGGCCCGGCCGCGAAGGCAGGGTTGAAGCAGGGTGATGTGGTGATTGCGCTGAATGGCGGCACGATCCGCGATCCGCGCGACCTGGCGACGCAGGTGGCCGGTCTGAAGGCCGGCGACAGGGCGAAGCTGCAGGTCTGGCGCGACGGTCGCGAAACCAGCCTAAGCCTCACCGTCGGCAGCCAGCCGGCCGAACAGAGCGCCGCGCTGGACGAGGCCGGCAAGGAAGAGCGCGTCGGACTGGCGCTGGCGCCGGTGACGCCCGAACTGCGCGCCCGCCTGGGCCTCGATGACGGCAAGGGCGCGGTGGTGACCGAGGTCGCGCCCGACAGCAAGGCCGAAGACAGCGGCGTTCGGCCGGGTGACGTGATCCTGGGCGTGGCCGGCCATGCGGTGGCGAATCCGGCCGAGGCGGCGCAGGAAATCCAGGCGGCCCGCAAGCAGCACAAGGAGGCGGTCACCCTGCTGGTCAGGCGCGACGGCACCACCTATTATCTGGCCCTGCAACTGGCCTGAAGACGATGAAATTTCTGATCGTTGAAGACAATCCGCAGGTCGCCCAGTTCGTCCGCAAGGGACTGGGCGAAGCGGGCCATACCGTAGACCACGCCGATAACGGCCGTGACGGGTTGTTCATGGCCACCACGGAGCAATACGACGCCATCATCATGGACCGCATGCTGCCGGGCGGCGTGGATGGATTGGGGATCATCGACGCCCTGCGGCGCACCGGCAATGCCACGCCGATCCTGATCCTGAGCGCGCTGGCGGATGTGGATGAACGCATCCGCGGCCTGCGCGCCGGCGGCGACGACTACCTGACCAAGCCTTTTGCTTACGGGGAGCTGGAGGCGCGGCTGCAGGCCCTGGTGCGACGGGGCCGCACGGTGCCGGCCCAGACCATGCTGGCGGTCGGCGATCTCAGTCTCGACCTGCTGAAACGCCAGGCCACGCGCGGCGGCAAGGCGATCATGCTGAAGCCGCGCGAATACAAGCTGCTGGAATACCTGATGCGCCATGCCGGCCAGGTGGTGACGCGCACCATGTTGCTGGAAAACGTGTGGGAATACCATTTCGATCCGCAAACCAACGTGATCGACGTGCATATCAGCAACCTGCGCCAGAAGATCGATGCCGGCACGGAAAAGCCGTTGCTGAAAACCGTGCGCGGCGCAGGCTACATGATGGCAGCCGAGGCCTGACATGCTGCATTCGACCTCGCTGCGGCTGGCGCTGGGCTATGCGGCCCTGTTCATCGCCTCGTCGCTGCTGCTGGTCGGCCTGCTGTGGTGGAACACCACTGGTTATCTGGATCGTGAAACCGATGCGGTGATTGCCGCCGACACGCGGGCGATCGGCGACCGTCTGAGCGATTTCGGCCTGGCCGGCGCGATCCAGACAATGAACGAGCGTGTCGAAGCGGAATCCGCCGATGGCAAGGCGATCTACCTGCTCACCGATCCGCGCCTGCGCCCGCTGGGCGGCAATGTGGATGCCTGGCCGCTCAAGGTCGGGCCAGCGCCGGGCTGGTACGAGGTGGAGCTGGTCTATCGCGGCAAGCTGCATGCCACCCGCATCCTGCATGTGGTGCTGCCGGGCAATTACCAGCTTCTGGTCGGCCGCGACGTGCAGGAGCGGGTGGCGATCCGCAACCTGTTCCTGCGCAGCCTGATCTGGATCGGCGCCGTCGTCGTGGGCTTCGCGCTGCTCGGCGGCTGGCTGCTGCGCCGTGGCGTGCAAAGCCGCATCGAAAACATCAATCGCACCGCCACCGCCATCGTGCAGGGCGATCTGGCCCGCCGCGTCCCGGCCGGTCCGGGGAACGACGAGTTCGACCAGCTTGTGCAAACGATCAACCGCATGCTGGACCAGATCCAGCAGCTGATCGAAGGCGTGCGCAATGTATCGAACGCGATCGCCCATGACCTGCGCACGCCGCTGGCCGAGGTGCGGGCGCGGCTGGAAAGCCTGCTGCGCCGCGCCGAAGGGCCGGAAGCAACATTGGACGAGGTCGCCGCCGCCATTGGCGGCATCGACCGGCTGATCGGCATATTCAACGCCCTGCTGCGGCTGGCCGAGATCGACAGCGGCCTGCGCCGCGCCGGTTTCAAGACAGTCGATCTCGCCGCCCTGGTGGCCGACACGGCCGAACTTTACGGCCCGGCGGCGGAGGCGCGGGGGCTCAGCTTCACGCTGGAAACCGCGCCGGGTCTGACCGCCGACGGCGATCCCTCGCTGCTGGCCCAGGCTGTGGGCAACCTGCTCGACAATGCCATCAAATACACGCCGTCGGGAGGCAACATCCGGCTTGGCCTGGTGCGGGACGGCGCGAATGGCGTTGCCATTACCGTTACCGATACCGGACCTGGCCTGACGGAAGAAGAACGGGGCCGTGCCACCGACCGATTCTATCGCGGCGACAGCAGCCGCTCGGCCGCCGAGGGCGTCGGGCTGGGCCTCAGCCTCGTTGCTGCAATTGCGAAGCTGCATGGTGGCTCCCTGCGGCTGGAAGACCATATGCCGGAGCAGACCCCGCGGGGCCTGCGCGCGGTGTTGGCTTTGCCGGCGCCGGCTTGCTAAGCTCGGGCCATGAGCCAGCACGATCACGACCACCATCATCACGACCATCATGATCATCACGGTCATGAGCACCATCACGGCAGCGAACTGAGCGATGTGGAACTGCGCGTGCGCGCGCTGGAAAGCATCCTGGTCGAAAAGGGTTATGTCGATCCCGCTGCGCTGGATGTGCTGATCGAAACCTACGAAACCAAGGTCGGGCCGCATAACGGCGCCCATGTGGTGGCGAAAGCCTGGAGCGATCCGGCCTATCGCGACTGGCTGCGCAGGGATGCCACGGCGGCCATCGTGTCGCTGGGATATAGCGGCCGCCAGGGCGAGCATATGGTGGCGGTGGAGAACACGCCCGACACCCACAACATGGTCGTCTGTACTTTGTGCTCCTGCTATCCGTGGCCGGTGCTGGGCCTGCCGCCGGTCTGGTACAAGTCGGCGGCCTACCGTTCGCGCGCGGTGATCGATCCGCGCGACGTGCTGAAGGATTTCGGCGTCACCCTTCCGGCCGGCAAGCAGATCAAGCTGTGGGATTCCACGGCCGAGGTGCGCTATCTCGTCATCCCCGAACGTCCGGCCGGCACCGAGGGCTGGAGCGAGGAGCGGCTGGCGAAACTGGTGACGCGCGACAGCATGATCGGCACCGGGCTGGCCCGCGATCCGGCGGAGGTGCCGGCATGAACGGCCCAAGAAGAGGATATGCGCCATGAATGGCGCGGCAGACATGGGCGGCATGATGGGCTTCGGTCCAGTAAAGCCCGAACCCGAACACATCCGCTTCCATGCCGAATGGGAGAAGCGCGTGCTGGCCATGACGCTGGCGATGGGCGCCACGGGGCAGTGGAACATCGACCAGTCGCGCTCGGCGCGCGAAAGCCTGCCGCCGCCGCAATACCTCGCCAAGAGCTATTACGAGATCTGGTTGGCCGGTCTGGAGAAGCTGATGGCCGAACGCGGGCTGGTCAGCGGCGAGGAGATCGAGGCCGGCCGCGTGCTGGCGCCGCCGAAGCAGCTGCCGCGCATCCTGAAGGCCGAGGTCGTGCCGGCCGTGCTGGCGAAAGGCGGCCCGACCGAACGCGAGACAACCCAGCCGGCGCGGTTCAAAGTCGGCGACCGCGTGCGGGCGAAGAACATGCATCCTGCCGGCCATACGCGGTTGCCACGATATGTGCGCGGTCATGTCGGCACCGTCGAATTGCTGCATGGCATGCATGTCTTCCCCGATGCCAGCGCGCAGGGCAGGGGCGAGATGCCGCAATGGCTCTATACCGTGCGCTTTGAGGGCCGTGAGCTGTGGGGCGAGGGGGGCGATCCCACGCTGTCGGTCTCGGTCGATGCCTGGGACAGCTACCTGGAGCCGGCATGAGCGAGCTGAAGTCGCTGCTGCCCGATCTGCCCTGCGACGATAGCGCCGCGCCGGTCTTCCGCGCGCCGTGGGAGGCGCAGGCTTTCGCCATGGCCGTGGCGTTGCACCAGAAGGGCCTGTTCACCTGGCCGGAATGGGCCGAGACCCTGAGCGCCGAGATCAGGCGCGCGCAGGCCGCCGGCGATCCCGATACCGGCGAGACCTATTACCGGCACTGGCTGAATGCGCTGGAAAAACTCGTCGTGGCCAAGGGCGCAACCTCGGATGTCGCGCTGCATGAACGTGCCGAGGCCTGGGATCGCGCGGCGAAAGCCACCCCGCACGGCCAGCCGATTATTCTCCAGCCATAGGCGGCAGCGGTCGCCGGGCGATCTCGTCGGCGTCCTTCGGTGCCATGCCCAGGCCGCGCAGGATGCTGGCGGAAACGGCCGCGACATGGCTCTTGCCGGCTTTGCCCGCGAGCAGACTGTTGATCGCGGCGTAGTTGGTGCCGGTGATCATGTCCATGGCGGCCGGTACGCTGGCGATATGGAAGCGCTTCTGTTTGATGCCAAGCGTCAGGTCGGCCCGGATGAAAGGTTCGACCTGCACCGCCCAGACCGGTGAAAAGCCCGCCACCGATATCATGAAACGCGCCAGCTCGGGCTGTTCCAGCGCCATCACCATATAACGCCGGCCACCGATCGACATGCGCTCGGCGCCGTCCGGGATATGCGCATAGCTGGCGGCGATCCGCTTGCAGTAATCCACCCCGACCGCGACGGCGGCGGCTTCCATGATTTCTTCCTTGGTCTGGAAGTAGTTGTAGAAGGTGCCGTTGGCGACGCCGGCCACTGCGGTGATTTCCTGGATCGTGCCGGCCTCGACGCCATGGGCGGCAAAAACTTTCACTGCCGCATCAAGCAGTTGACGGCGGGTGCGGTCGCGTTTGCTGGGGGTTGACTTTGGCGTTGACAAAATGAGGGCCTTCTCATAAATGAGGACAATCTCAATATTGAGAGTGTTCTCATAAATAGTTTAACTATCGGTTAGCGGGAGGGAAAGACCATGCAGCTGGAAATCCAGCAGACAGGCCGCCCGGGCATGAGCCTGGGGTATCTGGTGTTCGAGGTGCGCCAGCCCGAGGCCTGGCGCGATTTCGCCATCCGCATCCTGGGCTGTCAGCCGGCCGAGGATGACGGTGGCGAGGCGCTGGGCCTGCGGATCGACGAGGCGGCATGGCGCATCCTGCTGCGGCCGGGAAAAACCGACGACATTGCCGTGCTGGGCTGGGTGCTGGCCGGCGCGGCCGGACTGCATGCCCTGCAGGCCCGGCTGGTGGCGGCAGGCGTGGCGGTCGAGGCTTTCAGCGCAGCCGACCTGGCCGCGCGGCATGTACAGGCCGGCCTGCGTTTCCGCGATCCGCTCGGGCTGGTCAACGAGGCCGTGGTGGGCCTGCCACAGGCCGCCGCGCCGTTCCATTCCAAGCTGATGCCGGATGGCTTCTGCACGGGAGAATTCGGCCTGGGCCATGCCGTGCTGGCCGTCGGACGGCAGGCCGAGGCGGCGGAGCGCTTTTACATGCAGGCGCTGGGACTGGCGCTGACCGAACGCATCGACACCCGGATCGGGCCGATGAAGGTCGACGGCGCCTTCCTGCATTGCAACCGCCGGCACCATTCGCTGGCGCTGATCGCCGTGCCGAGCCGCAAGCGGCTGCTGCATTTCATGCTGCAGGCCAACCGCCTGCGCGATGTCGGGCTGACGCTGCAGCGCGCGCGGGCCGCAGGCATAGCGCCCAGCCTCGATCTGGGCCAGCATCCCGATCCCGACGGCACCGTGTCCTTCTACGCACCGACGCCATCAGGATTCGATTTCGAGATCGGCGCCGGCAGCGGCGCCATCGACCCCGCCACACACAGGACCGAGATCAAGACAGCCACCAGCGACTGGGGCCACCGGCCGAGTCTGCGGTTGAAACTTCGCGGTGCCATCGACATGCTGGCCGACCGATTCGGCCGCCGCGCCGCCTGACCCCGAAACAGAAAAGACCCGAGATGAAAAAGATCGTCAAAATCGGCATCGGCGTGGCTGCAGGCCTGGCCGTACTGGTCGGCGGCGCCGCGCTGTATGCCCAGCTGGCCAGCGAGCGGAAGCTGCATCGTATCGTCAGCATCGATGTCCGGCCGGTCAGCCTGCCCGAAGATGCAGTGGCGCTGGAACGCGGCCGCTATCTGTATGCGACACGCGGCTGCACCGACTGCCATGGCCGGGACGGTGCAGGCAAGGTCTTCATTGACGATCCCAACGGCCTGCATGTCAAAGGCCCGAACATCACGCTCGGGCAGGGCAGCCCGACCGCGGCCTATGCGCCGGCCGACTGGGTGCGTGCCATCCGCCACGGCCTCAACCGCAACGGCCAGCCGCTGCTGATCATGCCCAGCGAAGACTATACCCGCATGACCGATGCCGATCTGGGCGCGCTGATCGCTTACGTCCGCGCCCTGCCGCCGGTGACGGATGACCGGCGCGAGATCCGCCTGCCGCTGCCGGTGCGGTTCGTGTATGCGGCCGGCATCCTGAAGGACGCCGCCGAGAAGATTGATCACAGCCTGCCGCCGGCACAGCCGGTGGCGGGCGATGACGTGATCGCGCAGGGCGCCTATGTGGCGAACATGTGTCAGGGCTGCCATGGCGAGGGCCTACGCGGCGGCAAGATTCCGGGCACGCCGCCGGACTGGCCGGCCGCTGCCGACCTGCGCCCCGGTCCTGTGATGGCGCGTTATACGACGCCGGAATCCTTCGCGGCCATGCTGCGCAGCGGCAAGCGGCCCGATGGCAGCGCCATCAAGGTGATGCCCTTCGACTCCCTGCAGGAAATGTCGGATGCCGAAATCGCGGCCCTGCTGGCTTATCTGAAGACGCTGCCGGGAAAAGCGGGCTAGAAATGCAGAACGCCGGGCTACAAGCCCGGCGTTCGCGTCTTCGTAGTATAGGTGTGGTTCAGCCCAGCGCGGCCTGCACGGCGCGTTTGGCGATCACGCCCACCAGATGAGCGCGATATTCCGAGCTGGCATGGATGTCGTTGTTCATGCTGCCTGGATCGGTCTTGATGCCCTTCAGCGCATCGGCCGAGAAGGATTTCGAAAGCGCGGCTTCCATCTCCTTGTGGCGGAACACGCAGGGGCCGGCACCGTTGATGGCAACGCGCACGCCGTTCGCCGTCTCGGCCACGAAGGCGCCCACCATCACGTAGCGCGAGGCCGGGTTGGGGAACTTCACATAACCGGCGCGCTTCGGGATGGGGAATTCCACCTTGGTGATGATCTCGCCTTCCTCCAGCGCGGTCTCGAACATGCCGGTGAAGAAATCGTCAGCGGCGATCTTGCGCTTGGAGGTGTGGATCGTGGCACCCAGACCCAGCACGGCGCCGGGATAATCCGCCGCCGGGTCGTTGTTGGCCAGCGAACCCCCGATGGTGCCCATGTTGCGCACCTGCGGGTCGCCGATGCCGCCGGCCAGTTTTGCCAGCGCGGGGATCGCCTTCTTCACCTCGGCCGAGGCGGCGACGGCAGCATGGCGCGTAGTGGCGCCGATGGTGACGCTGCCGCCCGACACGGTGATGCCGTTCAGCTCGGCGATGCCGTTGAGGTCGACGAGGTCGGATGGCGAGGCCAGGCGCTGCTTCAGGGTCGGCAGCAGGGTCTGGCCGCCGGCCAGGAACTTGCCGTCGGTCGCGCTGCCGAGCAGCTTGGCGGCATCCGCCAGCGAGGCCGGACGATGGTAATTGAACGCATACATGGGGCTTCTCCTCTGAACTCTATTCGGCGGCGGCGGCCAGGTGACGGCTCTGGATCACCTTCCAGACCTTCAGCGGCGTCGCCGGCATGGTGATATCCTCGGTGCCGAGCGCATCGGTAATGGCATTCATCAGCGCGGCCGGCGCGGCAATTGCGCCGGCTTCGCCGCAGCCCTTCACGCCCAGCGGATTATGCGGGCAGGGCGTCTCGATCATGCCGACCTTGTAGCTCGGCAGATTGTCGGCGCGCGGCATGCAGTAATCCAGGAACGACGCAGTCAGCAGCTGGCCGCTTTCGGGATCGTAGACCACGCCTTCCAGCAATGCCTGGCCGATGCCCTGGGCGATGCCGCCATGCACCTGGCCCTCGACGATCATCGGATTGATCACCTTGCCGAAATCGTCCACCGCCACCCAGTTCGCCACGGTGGTGACGCCGGTGTCGCTGTCGATCTCCACCTCGGCGATATGCACGCCGGCGGGGAAGGTGAAGTTGGCCGGATCGTAGAAGGCACTGGCTTCCAGGCCCGGCTCCAGGTCGGCCGGGTAGTTGTGCGGCACGTAAGCCGTGAAGGCCACCTGCGCCATCGGCACCTGTTTGTCGGTGCCCTTCACCGAGAAGGTGCCCTTGTCGAACACCACGTCGTCCACCGAGGCTTCCATCAGATGGGCGGCGATCTTCTTGCCTTTCTCGATGATCTTGTCGGCGGCACGCATCAGCGCCGAGCCGCCCACGGCCAGCGACCGCGAGCCGTAGGTGCCCATGCCCATCGGCACCTGGGCCGTGTCACCATGCACCACCTCGATATTCTCGAGCGGCACGCCCAGCTTGTCGGAGACGATCTGGGCGAAGGTCGTTTCATGGCCCTGGCCATGGCTGTGCGAGCCGGTATAGACGAACACCGTGCCGGTGGCGTTGAAGCGGATCTGGCCCGACTCCCACAGGCCGACGCCGGCGCCAAGCGAGCCCACCACGCTGGAGGGCGCTATGCCGCAGGCTTCGATATAGGCGCAGAAACCGATGCCGCGCAGCTTGCCCCTCCTGGCGGATTCCGCCTTGCGCTTGGCAAAACCGGCATAGTCGGCCGCCTTGCAGGCTTCATCCAGCGCCTTGGCATACTGGCCGCTGTCATACACGCAGGCGACCGGCGTCTGGTACGGGAAGGCATCGACCGGCACGAAATTCTTCTTGCGCAGTTCGACGGGGTCCATCTTCAGTTCGCGCGCCGCAGCTTCCACGATGCGCTCGACCACATAGGTCGCTTCCGGCCGGCCGGCGCCGCGATAGGCATCCACCGGCGTGGTGTTGGTGAACACCGCCTTCACCTCGGCATAGACGGCCGGCGTGGTGTATTGCCCGGCCAGCAGCAGGGCATAGAGATAGGTCGGCACGGCGGACGCGAAGGTGGACAGATACGCGCCCATATTCGCCTTGGTGTCCACGCGCAGGGCCAGGAACTTGCCATCCTTGTCAATGGCAAGCTCGGCATGGGTGACATGGTCGCGGCCATGGGCATCGGTGAGGAAGGCCTCGGTGCGGTCCGAGGTCCATTTCACCGGCTTCTTCAGCTTGCGCGCCGCCCAGAAGCAGACGGTCTCTTCGGGATAGTTGAAGATCTTCGAGCCGAAGCCGCCGCCCACATCGGGCGCGATCACGCGCACCTTGCTCTCGGGCAGGCCGAAGACGAAGGCGCACAGGATCAGCCGCAGCACATGCGGGTTCTGCGAGGTGGTGTAGACCGTGGTGGTGTCGGCGCCCGGATCGTATTCGGCGATGGCGCTGCGCGGTTCCATCGGGTTGGGCGACAGGCGGTTGTTCACCAGATCGATCTTGGTGACATGGGCGGCCTTGGCGAAAGCGGCCTCGGTGGCGGCCTTGTCGCCGAAATCCCAGTCATAGCAGAGATTGCCGGGTGCATCGGCATGCACCTGCGGCGCACCGGGCTTCAGCGCGCTCACCACATCCACCACCGGCGTCAGCACGTCGTAATCCACCTCGATGGCTTCGACGGCGTCCTTGGCCTGGGTCAGGCTTTCGGCGATCACCACCGCCACCTGGTCGCCCACATGGCGCACATGGTCGACGGCGATGATGTCGTGTTTCGGCGCCTTGTGCGGCTCGCCCTTCTTGTCCTTGACGGTCCAGCCGCAGATCAGGCCGCCGACCTTGTCGGCCGCCACGTCCTGCCCGGTGAAGACGGCCACCACGCCCGGCATCTTCTTCGCCGCATCGGCGCGGATCGCGCGGATCTTGGCGAAGGCATGTGGCGAGCGCAGGAAAGCGGCATAGAGCTGGCCAGGGCGATTGATATCGTCGGTGTAATGCCCCTGACCGGTAATGAAGCGGAAATCTTCTTTACGACGTACGGACTGACCGATGCCCTGGTTTGTCATGACGCTTACCCCCGCATTGCCTGTGCCCCGGCCATCACGGCCTTGACGATGTTGTGATAGCCGGTGCAACGGCAGAGATTGCCTTCCAGCTCGTGGCGAACGGTTTCTTCGCTCGGGTTGGGATTACGCTGCACCAGGTCGATGGCGCTCATGATCATGCCCGGCGTGCAGAAGCCGCATTGCAGGGCGTGATGTTCGCGGAAGGCTTCCTGCATCGGATGCAGCTTGCCGTCCTTGGCCAGGCCCTCGATGGTGGTGACCTTGGCGCCCTGGGCCTGCGCGGCCAGGATCGTGCAGGATTTCACGCTGTTGCCGTTCACATGCACGACGCAGGCGCCGCACTGGCTGGTATCGCAGCCGACATGCGTGCCGGTCATGTTCAAATGGTCACGCAGGAACTGAACGAGCAGGGTGCGCGGTTCAACCTCGCGCGTCACCGACTGGCCGTTGACGGTCATCGTCACGGAAATGGTCATGCTTTCCTCCCATCAAGCGCGGAGCAGAAGATAGCGCGCGCTTTACCCGGACAAGAGAGTGGGCGAAACGCGCGAAGGGCGTCAAGTTGCAAAACGGCGAAGCCGCTCAAGGCTGTGGAAAATATCTCAGCCCCGCAGAACGAGGACCGTTGCTGCGCATACGATCACGATCAGGCCGGCGATCCACAGCCAGCTTGGTATCCCGCCGGTGACCGGTGCTGCAGGTTGCGCTGCAGCAGGCGGCGTCGCTTCCACTTCGGCGGCCCCTGCGGCAGGTGCCGTGCCCTGTTCTTGCGGTGCGGCAACGATCTGGTTGAACTTGGCGAAGAAGTCCTCGGCCATCTTGGCGGCGACGCCGTCGATCAGGCGGGCGCCGATCTGGGCCAGTTTGCCGCCCACCTGGGCCTGCACGCTGTAGGTCAGTTTCGTGGCGCCACCCGGGGCACCGTCAATTTGGGCATCGGCCAGTTGCACCTTGGCATTGCCTTTGCCAAAGCCGGCGGCGACGCCGCCCTGGGCCTCGCCCTGGATGGTGCAACTGTTCGGCGGATCGAGATCGGTTAGGGTCACCTTGCCCTTGAATTTTGCCTTTACCGGGCCGACCTTGACCTGGACGGTGGCCTCGAATTCGGTGTCCGAGGTCTTGGTGACGGTTTCGCAGCCGGCAATGCACTGGCGCAGGATGTCGGGATCGTAGAGGGCATCCCAGACCTTGGCCCGGGGGGCGGGAATAAGCTGTTCGCCGGTCAGTTCCATGGCAAATCTCCAGAAAACGCTACATAATTACGGGCAGATTCGTGGGGCAATCGATTCACGAGCTGTTAAGCTTAGCCGCCTAGGTTTGCGATAACTAGGTTCAGGTCTGGATGAGGGAATAGGGGCGACCATGGTCCCCGCAACGCGATCCGGTATCGATGTCAGTTTCTGGCTGCTTGAACGCGCGGCCACGGAACGTATTGCCATGTCGCTGCCCAAGCTGCGCTGGCTGCTCTATCTCGCCCAGGCTCATTATGCCATCGCCCGCGAGGGTGCCAAGCTGATGCCGGCCACTTTCCTGGTGGGCGAGGACGGCCCGATCGAACCCACGCTCGACCTTGTCTTCCAGGCCGGTATCGAGAATCCCTGGTCGCCGAGCCTGAGCGAGACGGCGGAAGCTTTCCTCGACGGTTTCTGGAAACGCTTCGGGGCGCTGCCGGCCATCGCCCTGCATAAACTGGTCGTCGGCGATCCGGCCTGGCGTCGGGCGCAGGAGAACGGTCCGGGCAGCGAGGTCCATGTCGAGACCCACCGCAGCCATCCGGCCAAGAGCACGGGCAAGGCGGGTCATGCCGCCCCGACCACGCGCTCCAAGGTCGAGCTGCCGCCCTTCGAGGAAGCGGTGCGGGCGAAAATCGCACAACATTCCGGCGGTCGCGGTGCCACTCATGCCCTGACCCGTGCCATGCAGGGCCAGCCGGCCAAGACACCGACACAGTCTTCGCCCCAGGGATCGGTTCCGGCAGCGGCCCCGGCTTCGGTGCCTGCGCGCACCGCATCGGTGCAGGAAGCCGCCGGCCATCTGCGCGCGGCGCCGCCGGATAGCCAGGAAGTCCGCTTCACTGCCGATGGCCGCTCGGTCACCCGCTGGCGTCCGAAACGCCGGGTCGAAGGACCTACCATCTGAGTCCAAAGTCGGGGCTAACCCACCGCACGCCTTGTTAGAATCGTTTTGGCAGTCCCCAAAAATGGTGTTAGGCTGAGGGGCGTAGTGCGGCTATTGAAGGATTAAAAGAGTGGATCAAGGGGGCTTCGGCGACGCGGAAATCATCAAGATTTCTGGCAAAGTTAAGTGGTTCAACGCCGTCAAAGGGTTTGGTTTCGTCAGTCCAGACGACAATTCCGGTGACGTGTTCCTGCACCTGTCCTGCCTGCGTCAGGCCGGATACGAAAGCATCGAAGAAGGCGCGACCGTGACGCTCGAGGTTGCCCGCAGGCCGAAAGGCATGCAGGCGATCCGCGTCCTCAATGTCGATACCAGCACGGCCTCGCCATCGCGTGGCCCGGGCGGTGGCGGCATGGGCGGCGGCTTCGGTGATCGCGGCCCGCGTCCGCCGCGTCAGCCGCGTTTCGGCGGCAATGACCGTTTCGGCGGCGACCGGGGCGGTTTTGGTGGTGGCGACCGTTTCGGCGGCGACCGCGGCGGGTTTGGCGGAGGCGGTTTCGGGGGAGACCGTGCACCGCGCTTCCCGTCGGTTGTGGCCCAGGGCGATTTCTTCGAAGCCAAGGTCAAGTGGTTCAATGCCGTGAAGGGCTATGGCTTCGTGTCGCGCGGCGACGGCCAGCAGGACATCTTCGTCCATATGGAAGTGCTGCGCCGCGAGGGCATCAACGAATTGCAGCCGGGCGATTCCGTGCGCGTGCGCATCGGCCAGGGCCCCAAAGGCCCGCAGGTCGCCGAGATCCGCAAGGACTGAGATACGCGCAACGACACGTCGGGATTTTACGCGATCCTTCAAAACGCCGGCGCAGGTCACTGTGCCGGCGTTTTTGATTCCTGGCCCGCGTTTGATTCCTGGCCCGGGGCGGGCCTGTTTTCCCGCCGCTCCGGTGAGGCTTCCCGCCTATCGTCTTCCTCTTGCGGGTAGTCATTCAGGATGAGCAGCATGTCGACGGTTTCGCCATCGCGCGCCAGCGGAAAATACACCCGCTCGGTATCGATGAAATCCCGCTCGGGATGCGGCATCGGAAAACGGTCGTAGACCGGTTTGCCGGTGGTGACGCATTTACGCATGTTGTTGCGGATACGCTCCACATATTGCGGCAGCACCGCATCCTCGACATAGCGGCCGCTGATCTCGCGGCCGGCCACTTCGGTTTGCAGCGTGCCGGTCAGGCGAAAGCGGAACCGCAGGCCTTCGCCATGACGTTCCACATCGACAAGATTGATGAAGGGCAGCAGCGCTTTCAGTTTCGTCGGGTCGATATCCTGCCGGCCGGGCAGACGGCCCGGCGGAGCCGCTTGCGCCAGATAATCCCTCAGCCAGGAAAAACGCTGATGAAGCTTGGCATAATTGGGTCGTTGCATTGGATAAACCTCCACGCCATACGACCTCGACGTGTTTATAAATCGCCTTTCCGTGCGTTAATTCAAGCTGTTCATGATCCGTAGGCGGTGTAACTGATCCGCCGTCAGCGCAGTTCCACGGCGTAATCGCCCACCGGCAGCGCCTTCGGGATCAGGCTCTGCTTGGTCAGGTAATCGGCGAAGCGGGCATACCGCCGGCTGTCCAGCGCACGCGGCGACTGGGCAAAGCGTGGCAGGGTGGCGGCCCAGGCGCGGCGGTTCAGTTCGTCATCCAGCGTCTTGTTCTCCTTGATGAAGGCCTGCCAGCTTTGCTGCGGTTGGTTATGCAGGGCGGCGACGGATTCTTCCAGGGCATCCAGCAGACGCGACAGACGCGGGTCGCCCAGCTTGTCCTTGTGTGCCACCAGGATCAGCTCGTCATACAGCGGCACGCCGTAGTCTTCCGGGTAGAAGGCGCGGCCGGGCTTGCCGGCGATGTCCATCTGGTTCAGCTCGAAATTGCGGAAGGCGCCGATGGTGCCGTCCACCTTGCCGGCGAAGATCGAGGGCGACAGCGCGAAATTCACGTTCACCAGCGTCACGTCCTTCAGCGTCAGGCCGTATTGCCCCAGCATGGTCTTGAGCAGCGCATCCTCGAAGCCGCCGACCGAATAGCCGATGGTCCTGCCTTTCAGGTCGGCCACCGATTTCACCGGCCCGTCGCGCAGCACCACCAGCGAATTGAGCGGCGTGGCGACCAGCGTGCCGATGCGGCGCAGCGGCAGGCCCTGCGCCACCTGCACATGAAGCTGCGGCTGGTAGGAAATTGCCACATCGGCCTTGCCGGCCGCCACCAGCTTGGGCGGATCGTTCGGATCGGCCGGCGCGATCAGCTCGACCTGCAATTCGTGGCGATCGAAGATGCCCATCTGCTTGGCCACGATCAGCGGCGCATGATCGGGATTGACGAACCAGTCCAGCATCACGGTCAGCCTGTCATGGGCGAATGCGGCGCCCGGCAGCATCAGCAGCAGCGCAGCGGCGAGAGCGATCTTGCGAAACGTCATCACGAACTCCTTCACTTGGATACATGGCTGTCCGCCTGCCAGGGCAGCAGGCGGCGCGAGAGAAAATCCACGGCCGCGTAGAGCGCGACGGCGCAGAGCGCCAGCGTGATCAGGGCGGCGAACATCAGGTCGGTCTGCACGCGCGCATTGGCCTGCAGCATCAAAAAGCCAAGTCCGGCGCTGGCGCCGACCCATTCGCCGATCACCGCGCCGATGGGCGCCACCGCGGCGGCGATCTTCAGGCCGCTGGCGAAGGCGGGCAGGGCGGCCATCAGGCGGATGCGCAGCAGCACGCGATGGCGATGACGCGGATCATTCGCGGTCATCACCTGCGCCAGATCGAGCCAGCCCGTCTCGGTGCGGCGCAGGCCATCGTAAAGCGTCGCCGCCACGGGAAAGAAGATGATCAGCATCGCCATCACGATCTTCGACGCCATGCCATAGCCGAACCACAGCACCAGCAAGGGCGCGAGGGCGAAAACCGGAATGGCCTGGCTGGCCACGATCACCGGCAGCAGCCAGCGCCGTGCCGTGTTCGAGGCCAGCAGACCCAGTGCCGCCATCGCGCCCAGCAATGCGCCGAACAGCAGGCCCAGCAGCATCTCGGCCAGCGTGACAGCGGCCTCGGTCAGCAGCACGTCGCCGCGCTGGATGAAAGCCAGTGCCACGGCGTAAGGCGGCGGCAGGATGTAAGGCGGCAGGGCAAACAGCGTGACGATCAGTTGCCACAGCAGCACAAGGCCAAGCAGCGTGACCAGCGGGCGCATCATGGCAGCGGCTCCTGCAAGGCGGCATGGACTGCGCGCAGGGCCGGCAGCACGGCGGGCGACAGCGGATCGCGCGGGGCTGGAATGGTGAAGTCCGTCACCGGCAACAGCCGGGCCGGATGCCCGGCCAGCAGCAGCACGCGGTCGGCGATGCGGCAGGCTTCGGCCGGATCGTGTGTCACCAGCAGCACCATGCGATCCCGCAGCATCTCGCAGGCCAGGTCCTGCATCGATGCCCGCGTGATCGCGTCCAGCGCCGAGAAGGGTTCGTCCATCAGCACCAGCGGCCGGTTTTCCATCAACGTACGGGCGAGCGCGGCGCGCTGGCGCATACCGCCAGAGAGCGCGGCCGGATAGGCATCCATCCAGGCATGCAGACCCAGCCGGCGCAGCAGCGTCTCGGCCCTGGCGATATCGGGCAGCTCGCCACGCAGCCGCGCGCCCAGCAGCACGTTCTCGCGGATCGTGGCCCAGGGCAGCAGCAGATCCTGCTGCGCCATCCAGGCCACGCTGCCGGCAACGGGTGTCTCAAGGCCGGGCAGCAGGCCGGCCACCTGTTTCAGCAGCGTGCTTTTGCCGCCGCCGCTGGGGCCGAGAATGGCGACGGTCTCGCCCGCGCGCAGATCGAGTGCGAATGGCGCCAGCACGACACGGTCATCATAGGCAAAGCCGCCGCCCTTCAGGTGGAGGGCTGGAGGCGGACTCGCAGACGAGGAGGAGAGTGGCAAGGTCACGCCGCTGATCCCTACGCCGGTCTTAACCGGATCAGGTTCGAGGGGTCGTCCGGACAACCCGGACCTCTCAGCCGCCCATCGGCTCCCCCTCAGAGGCAAGGCGTCATTATAGGGCGGGCGGCCGGCTTGTTAAGTCCCGCGCACCAGCTAGATTCAGGGCATATGCCGGCCCCGCTGCTGATCGCCAACGACATCTACCGCCATTCCACCCTGGGCGGGAAACATCCGCTCTCGATTCCGCGCGTCTCCACCGTGCTCGATCTGGTGCAGGCCCTGGGCTGGCTGGCGCCGCAGCAATACCGCGACAGCCGCCCGGCCACGCCCGAGGAACTGGCGCGTTTCCATCGCCCGGACTACATCGCCGCCGTGCAGGCGGCCGAACGCGACCTGAGCATCAGCGCCGAGGATTCCGAGCGCTACAATCTCGGCCGTGGCGGCAACCCGGTCTACGCGACCATGTTCCGCCGCCCGGCCACCGGCGTGGGCGGCAGCCTGATCGCCGCGCGGCACCTGATTGAGCAACCCGGCATCATCTACAGCCCCGGCGGCGGCACCCATCACGGCCGTCCGGCCCAGGCCTCTGGTTTCTGCTATTTCAACGATCCGGTGCTGGCGATCCTGACTTTCCTCGATGCCGGCCTGTCGCGCGTGGCCTATGTCGACCTGGATGTGCATCACGGCGACGGCGTGGCCGAGGCCTTCGCCCACGATCCGCGCGTGCTGGTCCTGTCGGTGCACGAGGCCGGGCGCTGGCCGCATTCCGGCCGGCTGGAGGAAGAGGGCGCCGGCAACCTGTTCAACCTGCCGGTTCCGCCGGGCATGATCGACGACGAGATGGCCGCCCTGGTCAATGAGGCCATCGGTCCGCTGCTGGAAGGCTTCAAACCCGAGGCGATGGTGATCCAGTGCGGCGCCGATGCGCTGGCCGACGATCCGCTGGCCAAGCAGGAGTTGTCGAACGGCGCGCTGTGGCAGGCGGTGGCCGCGCTGAAAGGCATCGCGCCGCGCCTGTTGGTGCTGGGCGGCGGCGGTTATAATCCGTGGTCGGTGGCGCGCTGCTGGACCGGAATCTGGGCCGAACTCAACGACCTGGAAAAACCCGAAAGGCTGCCGGCGCCGGCGGAAAGCCTGCTGCGGAGTTTAAGCTGGAACCGCACGGCCGGGCGCAACCCGCCGGAACACTGGTTCACCACGCTGCAGGACGCGCCGCGTTACGGTGCCGTGCGGCAGGAAACCCGCGATCTGGTGCGGCGGGTGAAGGAAAGGATGAGGGCGTGAAACTCAGGAGTCTGTTTGCCGTTCTGCTGTCCGTGATTCTGTTCAGCGCATCCTTCACGCTGTCCGCCCGGGCCCAGCCGCAGCCGACCCTGCCGCAGAGCGAGCTGGTGATCGTGACCAGCGGCAAGGGGCTGCAGCGCTTTACCGTCGAGCTGGCCGACAACGACCAGAGCCGGGCGCGCGGCATGATGTTCCGCCAGTCCATGGCGCCCGATGCCGGCATGCTGTTCGATTTCAAGCAGGAGCAGATGGCCTCCTTCTGGATGCGCAATACCCTGATCCCGCTGGACATGATCTTCATCAGGGCCGACGGCACGATCCTCAACATCCACCAGCGCGCCATCCCGCGCGACGAGACCGGCATCAATTCGGCCGGGCCGGTGCGGGCGGTGCTGGAGGTCAACGGCGGCACGGCCAGCCGGCTGGGCATCAAGGCCGGCGACAAGGTGCAGCATGCCATTTTCGGCAATCCGCCGAAAAAGTAGCGCCGGGCCGTTAACCGGGCTTTTCCGCCCCTGGCATAGTCTGCCGGCATAGTCTGTGCGGACCGGCCGGAGGGCTGGCCCGGACCCGGGTGTCTGTGCTAAAAGGCCCTCGCTTTTCCGCCATTTAGGGCGGGGTGTAGCTCAGTCTGGTAGAGCGCCTGCTTTGGGAGCAGGAAGTCGCTGGTTCGAATCCAGTCACCCCGACCATAATGACGGCCAGACCAGGATCAGACCGTTTCCAGAGGTTGTCCCATGACCAAGGCGCGTATCTATCAGCCGGCCAAGACCGCGATGCAGTCGGGCAGGGCGAAGACCAGGCAGTGGGTGCTGGAATACGACACCGCCGATGCCCGTTTCGTCGAGCCGCTGATGGGCTGGACCGGATCACAGGGCACGCTCAGCCAGCTCACCCTGAAATTCGACACGCTGGACGAAGCCAAGGCCTATGCCGACAAGCGCGGCATCGATTACGAGGTCGAGCTGCCGCACGAGCGCAGGCTGGCCAACCGCGCCTACGCCGATAACTTCGCGTATACCAGACTTCGCTAAAGCTTTATCCGGCGGGGCGCCCATGATGGCCGGCTCCGCCGGCCATTAACGTTTGTGGACCTTAGTGCCCTTAGCTCAGTTGGATAGAGCAGCCGCCTTCTAGTTTTTAGCCCAGTTCATTAGAACATAAGAATTTTTCTGGCAGAATAAATCAGTCTCTGCCCAGTCCTTTGCCCATGCTTGTGTAGTCTATGACCATCATAAATGGGACATGGCACCTTAAAATGAGGGCGATTGGCAGTCTGTTTCCAGCCTTTATGTGTCAGGCGAACTGAGATCTTAAGAATTTAAAAATTGTGGGGGCGAGCGTGACAGAGCAAAAACTCACGATCACAAAAATCAAAGCTCTGAATAAAGTGGGCATATTCAGAGCCTATACTCCTGCAGCCGACATGCCGCCATTTCGGCAACTGAATCTAATCTATGGTTTCAACGGCTCTGGCAAGACGACACTGTCGAGAGTTTTTAGCTCGTTGCAAACAGGCGCCCTTCATGGGGAACTACCGCCGGATAGCGCTTTTGAATTTGAATTGTCCGACGGAACGAGCATCAAAAGTTCCGACTCTCTAGATCGCGTTAAGGACCGATTGTTGGTTTTTAACGTGGATTTTGTTGACTCAAGTATTCAGTGGAAAGAAGGACAAGCTAAAGGGGTTTATTATATTGGGTCTGAGCAGGCAGAACTAGCGAAAGAACTAGATAAGAAACGTGCGGCGTTTTCACAATTAAATGCAACAACGACTGTTCTAGAGAAAGGTCGAGACCGAGCGCAACGCGATTTTTCTGAATTCAAGAAAGATACTGCGAAGACAATATCGTTGGCAGCCAATCTTGGGCGCTTATATAACGCGACTCATTTGGAAAGTGATTACGCGAAGAAGTCATACAATGCGGATTTAATTTTAGCGAATGAAGACTTAGAACTTCCCATCCTTCAATCGCAAATATTAGAGAAAGAGCCGTTACCAAAGATATCGTGTGTGAATAAATTTCCATCAAACCTGCTGGAAATTATTGATGAGGCTGGAACGCTTTTAAAAAAGACGCTTGGGCATATAGCTCTGGAGGAAATTGAAAAGCATGGAGAGATGTTACATTGGATAAAAGAGGGTTTGGACTACCACGAGCGCCATGACCTTTCATCCTGCCTTTTTTGCGGCAATAAAATTCAGGCAGCCCGGCTTGTTACGCTAAAATCCAGCATTGATGATAGGTACGACCAGTTTAAGTCTGATGTTCAAAAGTCGTCTGCTTTACTTGAGGGGAGCCAGGAAGCTCTAAGCGGGCTTTTGGCTGACATACCCAGCAGTGAGCTTCTAGTTGTCGATGAGTGTCGCGCCGAGTATAGCCGCCTATATTCTGAATTGCGTGCGTTGGTTAAAGATATTTCGCTTGCCTTATCCAGTTTAACGGCTGAGGTAAAAAAGAAGATTCGAGACATTAATGTCTCTATAGATCTTTCAAGCATTTTGGACCGAAGCCAAATCGTTTTAACTGCTAAGGCAGCGGAAGAGTGCAGAGAAAAAGTAGAAAAATTGTTAGAATTACATAATTCGGTTTTTGATAAGTTTAATAATAGAAAGACTCTCGCGCATCAAAAAATAAGAGAGCATTTCTTGGCCCAATCTCAATCCCGATTTAGTACGTTGAAAGCGGCCGTAAAAGATACTGAAGATATGTTAGATCGGCATCTTCTGGTCGTTCGCAATGCAGATGAAGAGATTAGGGTCTTGGCTCTAAAAGTTCAGCAGCACGGGCCTGCGGCGGAGGCAATTAATGATCTGCTGCACGCATATCTCGGGCGAAAAGATATAACGATCTCCACTACTGACGACGGCTTTCGTATTGATCGAAATAATATCCAGATCCGCGGTGGCTCATTAAGTGAAGGTGAAAAGACGGCCTTATCTTTATGCTACTTTATTTCTAAAATTAAAGAGCAGGGGAAAGTACTGAGTGATCTGATTGTTGTCGTGGATGACCCCATATCGAGCCTCGATACGAAAGCCTTAAATTATGCGTTTAGTTTGCTGTCCGGTGCTTTGAGTGGAGCCGCGCAACTGATCATGCTTACGCACAATCTCCAGTTCATGTTGGCTGCAAAGAAGTGGATGATTGGCAAAACCGAACACGGGGCAGATTATCGTAAATTGGAAAAAACGAATAAACCAAAGATCGCGACTGCTTCGCTGTTTTTTTTGGATGTTACACAGAGAGATGTGGAAAATCGTGAAGCAAGGATAATCGAGATGCCTCATCTACTCAGAGAATATGACTCTGAGTACCATTATCTTTTTTGGTTGCTGTGGTCATTTTGTGAAGCGGCCGTGAACAGCCCATATTTCTTGGTTATGCCCAATGTGATGAGAAAAATTTTGGAGCTTTTTTTGGCATTCAAGATGCCAGGCAGCGGCGGGCTTGGCCAAAAGATATCTCAAATTCCAAGTGATCTAGGCTTGGATGTTTCCCGAATGCGGGCCTTGGAAAGGCTTGTGCAACTTGAATCGCATGGTGACAACCTTAACGACTTTTTAGAGCACTCTTCTTTAACCATCGAAGAGACGAAAGAGTCTGCGTCTGCCTTAATGCTGTTAATTAGAAGGTATGATGAAGGCCATTACAATCAAATGATCAGATTGGCCTCAAGGGGGTGAGCCGTTAGCTTGCCGAATCGACCATATTTTCTTATCAAACGATGTCTCATGCGTGCCCTTAGCTCAGTTGGATAGAGCAGCCGCCTTCTAAGCGGCAGGTCGGTGGTTCGAATCCACCAGGGCACGCCATTTCTCCCAGCCTGAATGCTCTCGTTTCGTTGAGCTTGTCCTCCGCCCAATATGTTGCTATATTGTTCTTAATAACGAAATTCCAGTTTCTGATTATGGAAAATCACAGTTTCCAGTAAATTCAATGCTTTAACACATCAAAACCATCGCAAAACAACGCAAACCGGCTGAAAACGTGCCGCACAACGGCAAACAAAATGCGCGATCCATATGGTTCGCCGGCAGAGTTCCGTTCCGGCGCTTTCCTGACGCAGGCGGACGGGTATGGTAGGCACCCGGATTAAAAGTTTGGAGGAAACCAGAAGATGACCACCACCAAGGTCGCCCTGATCACCGGCGCGGGCACCGGCATCGGCAAGGCGTCGGCGCTGGCGCTGGCAAAAGCCGGCTACAGCGTGGTGCTGGCCGGCCGGCGGCTGGAGCCGCTGCAGCAGGCGGCCCGCGAGGCCGAGGCCCTGGGCGCGCGTGCCGTGGCCGTCGCTACCGATGTGGGCGACCATGCCCAGGTGAAGGCGCTGTTCGCCAAGACCAAGCAGGCTTTCGGCCGCCTGGACGTGCTGTTCAACAATGCCGGCATGGGCACGCCGGCCATGCCGCTGGAAGACCTGTCGTATGAGCAGTGGAAGGCGGTGGTGGACGTCAATCTCACCGGGCCATTCCTGTGCACCCAGGAAGCCTTCCGCATCATGAAGGACCAGACCCCGCGCGGCGGCCGCATCATCAACAACGGCTCGATCTCGGCCTATGCGCCGCGCCCGTTCTCGGCGCCCTATACCGCCACCAAGCACGCCATCTCCGGCCTCACCAAGGCCAGCTCGCTCGATGGCCGTGCCTACGACATCGCCGTGGGCCAGATCGACATCGGCAACGCGGCGACGGAAATGACCGAGCGCATGAAGGCCGGCGTGCTGCAGCCCGACGGCTCCACCCGGGCCGAACCACGCATGGATGTCGAGCATGTCGCCAATGCCGTGGTGCACATGGCCAGCCTGCCGCTGGATGCCAACGTGCTGTTCATGACGGTGATGGCCACCAAGATGCCCTTCGTCGGGCGCGGCTGATCTCTATTTCGTCTTTCGCTTCTCCCCCTTGCGCTTTTCTTGGGCCGCGCGGGCAAGGCAGAAGATCGTGAACAGCATCTGCGCGCCGGCCTGCGCCGTGTTGGTGGTGCCGTCATATTGCGGCGCCACCTCCACCACGTCGCCGCCGATCACGTCCAGGCCGATCAGGCCGCGCAGGATCGCCAGCGCCTCGGCCGTGCTCAGGCCCCCGATCTCGGGCGTGCCGGTGCCCGGCGCGAAGGCGGGGTCCAGGCCGTCCACGTCGAACGAGACATAGACCGGCCCGTCGCCCACCACCTGGCGGGCCTTGGCGATCACCGCCGGGATGCCCATCGCGGCGACCTCCTCGGCATGGATCACCGTCATCCCGGACTCGTAGGAGAATTCCCACAGGTATTCGGCGCCGCCGCGGATGCCGATCTGGATGGTGCGTTCGGGGTCCAGCACGCCGTCCAGCACCGCCATGCGGAAGGGGCCGCCATGGTGGAATTTCGAACCCTCGTAGGGCCCGGACGTGTCGCAATGGGCATCGATATGCACCAGGCCCACGGGCCGCTCGGCGCCCAGGGCCTTGAGGATCGGCCAGGTGACCGAATGGTCGCCGCCCACCGACAGCGGGATCACCCCGGCGGCCTTGATGCGCTGGTAGAAGGCTTCGATATCCTCGTGGCAGCTTTCCAGGCTGAAGCGGCTGCGGAACGGTACGTCGCCGATATCGGCCGCCTTGCAGCCGGCAAAGGGTGCCATCTTCAGGGCATGCTCATAGGGGCCGATGCGTTCCACCGCGCGCACCGCCCGTGGCCCCAGCCGGGCGCCGGCACGATTCGTCACACCCAGGTCCATCGGCAGGCCGATCAGGGCGAAATCCAGGCTGGCGAAGTCCTCGCTCTGGGCGGCCTCGGGCCGGTAGGGGGCATCGAGGAGGGTGGCGACGTCGGAGAAAGGCCATTTGCGCCGGTCGCCATCGCTGAACTGCTGCTCGGCCACGGCGCGGAAGGCCGGGTCGAAGATATCCCCACCTTTTGTGTCGGCGAACTTCGCGCGCAGGGCCTGCAGTTTGGCTGGATCGGTCATGGCTGGACTATACCAAGGGAGGAGAGACGCAGGCTAAGTCTATGAAGTTTGGTCGGCTGTCTCAAACAATTGTCGCCTCAGTCTCATGCGGCCCCCGCGACCGATCCGTGCCGCCGGGCCGGCGGGAAACATTGCGTCGGGCCGGGGAAACGCATTAAAATTCATGGAATATTTATGCGGCAAAGGGATAACCCGAATATCAGGGGCGCCGTCAGTAGGCTAGAGGGGGTAAAGGGTCAGAATGAACCCGATGGAAGTAGAACGGATGCTCGGCCGCCACAGAGAGTGGCTGCTCAAGCGTCCTCGTGGAGCCCGTCTGAATCTTTCTCTGGCCGATCTTCAGGGCTACGACTTCAGCGGCGCCGACCTGCGGGCGGCCAAGCTTTCCGGCGCCAATCTCTCGCGCGCCGTGCTGGTCGAGACCAATCTGTCCGAAGCCGATCTGTTCGCCGCCAACCTGGAGCGGGCGGACCTGTCGCGCGCCGATCTGTCCAAGGCCGATCTGCGCGGCGCTTCGATGCGCGGCGCCACGCTTGCGGGCGCCCGCCTGATGGGCGTGGATTTCCGCGGCGGCGCGCTGATGCAGGCTTCTGACGATGGCGTCGGTTTCGGCGCCAAGGATGCCAGCGGCAAAAAGCCGAAGGCCAATACCGGCGGCGCGGACCTGGCCGAGGCCAACCTGCGCGGTTCCAACCTGACCGGCTCGAACATGAACGGCGTCAACCTGGCCGGCGCCAACCTGTCGCGCGCCAACCTGACCAAGGTGTCGCTGCGCAAGGCCAACCTGGCCGGCGCCGATTTCAAGGGTGCCTGCCTGCGCGGCGTCGACATGTCGCTGGCGCTGATCGATGGCGCCGATTTCCAGGGCGCCGACCTGAAGGGCGCGATCCTGGAAGATGTCGATATGGATTCCGCCAATTTCGCGGGCGCCGAACTGTTCGTCGATGTTTCCAGCTTCGGCGATACGGTGGCGAATATCCTTCAGGAACACGAGAAGTGGATCAAGACCGACGGCAAGGAAGGCTCGCGTGCCGATCTCGCCGGTCTGAACATGGAACGCATCGACCTGTCGGGCAAAGATCTCAGCGGCGCGAACCTGAAAGGGGCCAAGCTGGCCGGCGCCAAGCTGCAGAACGCCAATCTGGTGATGACCGACCTGTCGGAAGCCGATCTCACCGGCGCGAACCTGATCGGGGCACTCGCCAACGGCGCCAATCTCGCCCGCGCCACCCTGCACAAGGCGATCCTGCAGCGCGCGCAGTTCGGCCAGGTGCCGCTACGTGGTCCCGATGGCAAGCCGATCGGCCGTTTCTGGTCGGCCAGCCTGGCGGCCGCGGACGCAACGGAAGCGGATTTCTCAGATGCCCTGCTGAAGGGCGCCAACCTGATCGATGCCAAGCTGACGCGGGCGCGGCTGATCAATGCCAACCTCACCGACGCCAAGATGGTCAATACCGACATGAATGGCGCCGATACGACCGGCGCCCAGTTGCCGCCCCAAGGTTAAGTCAGGCCTAAGCCGCAGACTGGATCAGGAGCATCCTGATCCAGTCGCGCCTGGCTCAGTTTTCCATGTTGCGGGCGCGCTCGATGCGCATACGGCCGGCGTATTCGACGGCTTCCTTGTGATGCTCGGGCACGACCGTCATCAGCTTCTGATTGAGGTTGCGCGACATCTGCCATTCCTTCTTGGGCTCGTTCTTGCTGAGCAGGGCCTTCGAATTCAGGTTGGACAGGATGCGCTCCCAGATCGTGTCGGCGCAGAAGGGCAGCCGCCCTTCGCCGAGTGTGCGATTCAGCTTCTCAAGCAATGGGTCGGGCTTGGTCGGCATGGCAAGCTTGCCGGCGGAAAGATCGGCCAGAGCGATCAGGGCTTCCGCCAGACCGGGCCGTGAGCCGAGCAGATCCTGGATCAGCGTCGTTGAGTCGAGGCAGGCTGCGGCCAGTTCATCGAGCAGGGCGCCATTGCCATTCATAGGCCGGTCGATCATGTCGGTCAGGATGATATCCAGTCGCGCGGCATAGCTCGACATGGTCTGCGTGACCTTGGCGGTCTGGAAAAAATAGGTGAAGCGCATCTCGTCATCCTGCATGCGCGCGGCCAGGCGTTCGTAAAGTCTGGCAAAATCGTTGTTTTCAAATGGCGGCAGGTTTTTCTCCGCCATCGCGTCGCGCGTGCGCTGGAGCAGCTTGTCGAACAGGGCTTCCAGCTTCTTGCTGCGCTCGGCCTGGCTGGGCAGGCCGGGCTGCGTCTGCGCGCCGGCCAGGGCATAGAGCCCGGCACGCAGGAAATTGCTCATATCGTTCAGCTTGCGCTGGTGCTGGGGCGAGTGCAGCAACTCGATGGCAGTCGAGTTCTGTTTGTCGAGGAATTCACGGAAGGTGGCGCTGAAGCCCTTGGCGGCGGGCCGGCGGGCCAGGTCGTAGACGGTCTCGCAAACCGGGAACACGCCCTTGAACGGGCGCGTCACCATCGCCTTGGCTTTTGCCGACGCCGTTTTGCTGAAGATCTCGGTCTGGGTCGCAAAGCCGTCGGATCGGGCGCGAGAACGCAGAATCTTCACCGCGGTGAAATCGCCCATGTTCAGCAGGGCATTGGCCTGGGCGATGGCGGATTTTTCCATCTGCTCGTTGGCATGCTGCGTCATGCCGGAATCGCCTTCAAGACGCTTGTCCAGACGCCAGCGGCCATCAACCTGAACATAGATTTCGTAAGCATAGGCCCGCGAGCCGAACAAATTTCCGAACACCATTTATTCCCCCACGAGTTCGGCTTGTACTAGAATTTGTAGCGAGACGAATCTTTGCGCGGCATCTCGCTTTTTGCAAGACCCGCTCAGTAATCAATCCTGTTTTTCGCGGCGTTGTTTGTCGGCCAGAGCTTTTTGTTCAATGGTCTGGAGCTGTTTGGCAAAACGCTCAAACGCCTGCGAGACAGACAGCACGAACTGTCTCTGCTGCGGCTCAGGCATTTCCAGGGCGGCTTCGGCAAAGCGGCGCGCCTGATGGCGGGCAAGCCCCGCCGCATCGCGGAATGCATCGGCGCGCACCTGCTCGAACGTGGAGAGGATGCAATGCCGGGTGATGCTTTCCTCAACCGTCTTGAACGAGGCTTCTTTGACCATGCCGTCTTTCAGCAGGTCGAACACCAGCAACGTTTCTTCCGATATCTTGTTGATGATGCCGTCGACGCGTTCGCGGTCGCGCGGGGTCGGCGCCAGGTCTGGCTCAGCCGGCCGCTTGGAAGCTCGTTTCACGACGCTGCGCCACATGGCGAAAAAGACGATCCTTTCTGGCGTCCGGTGATGGCGTCTCCGGATAGTGCGACACAACCCCGAGGTGCGCTACCAGTTTCCCAGCATATTGTTTTAAAAGCCTTAAATTTTCCGGACACGGACTGACGGATTTTTGGGCAAACCCCGGAAAACGTCGCATAACTTTTTCGTAACCTATTCGCCGGCCAACAAATATTTCGCATCAGGGGAGCAATCTGCTATAACCGGGCCGCCTTAACAGGGGGCATAAAAAACAGGGTCATTCCCCACGGTGGGTTGACCGGCAGGCGTGGCGGGGGTAACTCGCTGCCGCCAAAGTGCTTTTTTACCATCTCGCGGCCCAAGGGCCGGAGGTGTCGGGGTAGGGAGGTCTAGTGAATATCCTTCTGGCACTCAGCCGTCTGATCGACGGTTTGAATGGCGCTGTCGGCCGCTTTGTCTATTGGGCGGTTCTGGTAGCGGTCATCATCAGTTCGGGCAATGCGGTCGTCCGTTACGCCTTCCACACCAGTTCGAATGCCTGGCTCGAGGTGCAATGGTACCTCTTCTCGGCGATCTTCATGCTCTGCGCCGGCTACACGCTGTTGCGCAACGAGCATATCCGGATCGACGTGATCGTCAGCCGGTTTTCCGAGCGCACCCTGATCTGGATCGACATCATCGGCACGGTGCTGTTCCTGCTGCCGATCTCGATCATCATCATGTACCTGTCCTGGCCGGTGCTGGTCGAATCCTTCGTTCGACACGAGATGTCGAGCGACGCAGGCGGCCTGATCCGCTGGCCGGTGAAGCTGCTGATCCCCGCCGGATTCCTGCTGCTGGTTTTGCAGGGTATCTCCGAATTGATCAAACGCATCGCGTTCCTGCAGGGCCTGATCCCCAATCCGGCGCCGAAGAAACAGGATGCCCATAGTCCGGTTGAAGGCCCGGCGGAGTAATCACCGATGATCCAGTTCCTCACTGACAACATGGCACCACTGATGTTCGTGGTGCTGGTTTTCTTCCTTCTGTTTGGCTATCCGGTTGCCTTCGCCTTGGCCGCCAACGGCCTGTTGTTCGCCTTCATCGGCATCGAACTTGGCCTGCTGACGCCGGCCCTGATGCAGGCGCTGCCCGAACGCGTGTTCGGCATCATGCGGAACGACACGCTGCTGGCGATCCCGTTCTTCACCTTCATGGGTCTGATCCTTGAACGATCCGGCATGGCAGAAGACCTGCTGGACACGATCGGGCAGTTGTTCGGCCCGATGCGTGGCGGCCTGGCCTATGCGGTGATCTTCGTGGGCGCCCTGCTGGCGGCGACCACCGGTGTGGTGGCCGCCTCGGTGATTTCGATGGGCCTGATCTCGCTGCCGATCATGCTGCGGTATGGATATGATCGTCGGTTGGCCTCCGGCGTCATTGCCGCATCCGGCACGCTGGCACAGATCATCCCGCCCAGCCTGGTGCTGATCGTGATGGCCGACCAGCTCGGCCGTTCGGTCGGCGACATGTATGCCGGTGCGATGATTCCGGGGCTGATCCTGGCGGCCCTGTATGCCGGTTACGTGTTCATCATCTCCATGATCAACAAGGATGCCGCACCGGCCCTGCCACCGGAGGCCCGTTCGCTGCGTGGCATGCAGCTTGCGATCCGGGTCTGCGTGTCGCTGGTGCCGCCGCTTGTGCTGATCTTCCTGGTTCTGGGCACGATCTTTATCGGCGTTGCGACCCCCACCGAAGGTGGCGCTATGGGCGCTGCCGGCGCGCTGATCCTGGCGCTGATGAAGCGCAAGCTGGACTGGTCGCTGCTGCGCCAGGCGATGGATACCACGGCCAAGCTGTCGGCCTTCGTGATCTTCATCCTGATCGGTTCCACCGTGTTCGGCCTGACTTTCCGTGCCGTGAACGGCGACCTGTGGGTGGAGCATCTGCTGACCAGTCTGCCGGGCGGCCAGCTGGGCTTCCTGATCGTCGTCAACATCATGGTGTTCGTGCTGGCCTTCTTCCTCGATTTCTTCGAGCTGGCCTTCATCGTCGTGCCGCTGCTTGGCCCGGCGGCGGAAAAACTGGGTATCGACCTGATCTGGTTCGGCGTTCTGCTGGGCGTCAACATGCAGACCTCGTTCATGCATCCGCCTTTCGGTTTCGCGCTGTTCTATCTGCGCAGCGTCGCGCCAGTGGCCGATTACATCGACAAGGTGACCGGCAAGCTGATCCCGAAGATCACCACGGGCCAGATCTACTGGGGCGCGGTGCCATTCGTGTGCATCCAGATCATCATGGTTGGCCTCGTGATCGCTTTCCCGGAGATGGTCACCTCGATGCTGGATCGCGGACCGGTTCTGAACGAAAGCGAAGTCCAGATGCAGCTGCAGATCGAATCGCCCAATTACGGTGGTGATCCGGCAGCGGAATCCGAGACGCCAGGGGAAGAGCCCGAGGCCGGTGAGACGGAAGAAGACACCCCTGATTTCGGTGAACAGGAAGAGGATCCCAACGCGCCGAAATAAGCGCGGCGACGGATCCGGCAAAAAGAATGGCCGGCCCAGAGGGCCGGCCATTTTTCTTTGCCAAAAAAGAAAGGCCCCTGCCGGGGCCTTTCCTCAGATGCTTCAGCCCTTCTTGGCCGGAGCGGGTTTCTTCTTCTGCGAAGCAGCGATCATGAAGTTGTCGAAGGTGTTCTCGGCCACCCGCCACCACAGAATCTCTTCGTCGCGGAACTTTGCCCAGCTGTCGTAGATCTTCTTGAACTTCGCGTTCTTGGCTGCGGTTTCGGCGTAGACCTCGTTGGCGGCGTTGAATGCCGCTTCCATGATCGGCCGCGAGAAGGCGCGCAGCTGGGTGCCGCCGGCCACCAGTTTGCGCAGGGCCGCCGGATTGACCGCATCGTATTTCGACACCATCCAGCCATTCGCCTCGGCGCAGGCCGCCTCGAGAATGTTCTGGTATTCCTTCGGCAGCTTGGCCCACTGCTCGAGATTGACCATAACGGAGAGCTGCGGACCACCTTCCCAGAAGCCGGGATAGTAATAGTACTTGGCCACCTTGTTGAAGCCGAGCTTCTCATCGTCATACGGGCCGATCCATTCGGCCGCATCGATGGTGCCCTTTTCCAGCGCCGGGTAGATGTCGCCGCCGGCGATCTGCTGCGGCACCGCGCCAAGGCGCGCCATGATCTGGCCGGCAAAGCCGCCGATGCGGAACTTCAGGCCGGCGAGATCCTCGACGGTCTTGATTTCCTTGCGGAACCAGCCGCCCATCTGCGTGCCGGTGTTGCCTGCCGGAATGCCATGGCAGTTATAGTCCTTGAAGAACTCGTTCATCAGCTCGCGGCCACCGCCGTGATACATCCAGGCAGCCTGCTGACGGGCGTTGAGGCCAAAAGGCAGGGCGGTGTCGAAGGCAAAGGTGGGATCCTTGCCGACATAGTAGTAGTTGGCGGTATGACCGCATTCGACGGTGCCGTTCTGCACGGCGTCCACGACCTGCAGGCCGGGAACGATTTCACCGGCGGCGAAAACGCGGATCTGGAACTTGCCGCCCGTTGCCGCTTCCACGCGCTTGGCCACCACTTCGGCGCCGCCGTAGATGGTGTCCAGGCTTTTCGGGAAGCTGGAGGTCATGCGCCATTTGATTTCCGGCATGCCCTGGGCGAGGGCCGGAGCAGGAAAACTGGCGGCAACACCGATGCTGCCGGCGCCCGCCAGGGCGGCGCCTTTGAGGAACTTACGTCGCTGCATTGTTTGTTATCTCCCTGTGTATGTTTTCGACTGACGGGCCGGACTCTGCGGCCCGCTGCCGAACGCCCTCGCAGACTCGTGCTGTGATGAACGTTGCGGCGAGATTACGGGATTGGTCAGGGGAAAAACAACGCCGATAAAAAGAAAGCCCCGCAGGGCGGGGCTTTCTAATAGGCTGTATACTGAATTCAGTGCACGGATATTCCGAAGTGCAAATCAGCCCTTCTTGGCGGGGGCCTTCTTGCGCTGGCTGGCCGCGGTCATGAAGCTGTCGAAGGTGCCTTCAGCGACACGGAACCACAGCAGCTGCTCGTCGCGATACTTCTTCCACGGTTCATAGATCTTCTTGAACTTCGGATTGGCGGCGGCGATCTCGGCATAGAGCTCGTTTGCCGCATCGAAGCAGGCTTCCATCACCGGACGCGGGAACGGACGCAGTTGCGTGCCGCTGGCAACCAGCTTGCGCAGGGCGACCGGGTTCTGGGCGTCGTACTTGCCCAGCATCCACTGGCAGGCTTCGGCCGAAGCGGTTTCCAGCGCAGCCTGATACATCTTCGGCAGCTTGTTCCACTGTTCAAGGTTCACATACAGCGAAACCTGCGGGCCACCTTCCCACCAGCCGGGATAGTAGTAGTACTTGGCAACCTTGTTGAAGCCGAGCTTCTCGTCATCATACGGACCGACCCACTCGGCCGCATCGATGGTGCCCTTTTCCAGCGCCGGGTAGATGTCGCCGCCGCCGATCTGCTGCGGTACGACGCCCAGCTTGGTCAGGATCTGGCCGGCGATGCCCGCGATGCGGAACTTCAGGCCTTTCAGATCCTCGACGGTCTTGATCTCCTTGCGGAACCAGCCGCCCATCTGCGTGCCGGTGTTGCCCGCGGGGAACTGGATGATGTTGTAATCCTTCAGGAACTCGCGGGTCAGCTCGAGACCGCCGCCGAAGCGCTGCCAGGACTGCTGCTGGCGAACGTTCAGGCCGAAAGGCATGCAGGCGTCGAAGGCAAAGGTCGGGTCCTTGCCGACATAGTAGTAGCTGACGGTGTAGCCCGCCTCGACGGTGCCGTTCTGCACGGCATCCAGGACCTGCAGTGCCGGGACGATTTCGCCGCCGGCGAAGGCGCGGATCTGGAACTTGTTGTCGGTCAGCTCAGCGACGCGCTTGGCGACAAATTCCGAGCCGCCGTAGATGGTGTCCAGGCTCTTCGGAAAGCTGGTCGGCAGACGCCATTTCACTTCCGGCATGCTCTGGGCGATGGCTGGAGCGGGGAAGCTGGCGGCGGCGCCAATGCTGCCGGCGCCGGCGATAGCAGCGCCTTTCAGAAACTTACGACGAAGCATGTATATGTCTCCCTAGAGGCTTGCGGCCGGTGTCTGGGTGGCCCGGTTCGCGAACGAAGTATACGGAGAATCCGCATACGGTGCGCGGAAAATACCCCCGGCAGCAGCGTCGCGCAAGAAACAGTCTTTTCGACTTAGGCAGGGATAACCGGCGTATCCGGAGCCAACTGGGCCTGTGCGGGCGCATCCGGATCCAGGGGGCGCCAGCCCTCCGGATACAAAGCCTCTAAAGGGCTGAACTGGCTTTTGTAGGCCATTTTGCGGCTCTCGGCGATCCAGTAGCCGAGATAGACATAGGGCAGCCCCAGCTCGAGGGCATTGGCGATATGCCAGAGGATGATGTAGCTGCCCGGGCTGCGGCGTTCGAATTCAGGGTCAAAAAAGCTGTAGACCAGCGATATGCCATCGCTCATCTCGTCGATCAGGCAGATGCCGAACAGACGGCCATCCGGGCAGCGGAACTCGGTCAGGCCGCTTCGCACCGGACTGTCTTCCACCATGGCCCGGTAATCGGCGAATTCCATGTCGGCCATCCCGCCGCCGTCATGGCGGGCGGTCACGTAGCGGCGGAAGACCTGATAATGCTCGCGGGTTGCATAGGCTGGCAGGCGGCGGGTCAGGATACCGGCATTGCGTTTCAGGATTCTTTGCTGCGAGGCAGAGGGCTGGAAATCGGCAACGGGCACACGCACCGGAACACAGGCATTGCAGTTCTCGCAGGCCGGCCGATAGGCCAGGTCCTGGCTGCGGCGAAAGCCTGCCTGGCTCAACGCATTGTGAAGCCCGTCGGGGTCTTCCCCGGCAAGCAGCGTCACCACCTTGCGTTCCAGCCTGCCCGGCAGATACGGGCAGGGGGTGGGTGGCGTGGCAAAGAAATGCCTTAAAGGTATCTGCAGGCGATGTTTCACGGTGCAGTCCGTCGCTGAAGCGTCAGGTAGAGCTTAGTATAAATAGCCGGCTTGGGGAGGGGGATTCTACGTTTCACCCGCCCGCCGGCCTCCGAATGACCAGGGTGCCGCACAGAATGTCGTGCAGGCAGCGGCCGCGATTATTGAACAGGGCCCAGAGCAGGATCAGGCCGCCGGTGAAACTGACGGTGACATAAAACACCGCAGTATGTAGCAGGGCCTGCAGGTATCCCGGTTTGCCGCCATTCCAGACCCGGACTTCCAGCCCGAACAGGCGCATGCCCAATGTGGCCGAGGCCGCGCCGCCAATCGTGAGCGTGTGATAGGCAACCGGGACAGCCGCGCCGATCAGGACCAGCAGCGGCGTCAGCAAGCCAAAGCTGATCACGGTAAGCAAGCCGAGCATGATCTTGTAGACGATCAGAATCCCGGCCAGGACGGCAAGGTCGACGAGATAGGCGAATAACCGCCGTCCGGTGACGCCGGCGAACAGCGCCGGATCGTCATAAAACTGGCCGACCGGAATATAGGCCGGTTCGGGAACCAGGTCGCGTGGGGAGCCGCTGTCTGACATCAGCGTGTGGGCAGAATGCGAATGGCGCCATTCGCTGGTCCCGGGCCGCTTAAGCCCGGTGGCGGCGGCGGCGGCGGCGGCGGATTGCGCAGCACGCCGGGCACAGCCTGCGGCCGTGCGGCATTGCCGGCATTGTTGCCAGCCTCGGCGGCCTTCTGGGCGTCGCTCAGCAGCAGGATGGCAATACGGCGGTTGCGGGGATCAAGCGGGTTGTCCTTGATCAGCAGGTCCTGGTCGGCATTGCCGGTGACCTGGCGGATACGTTCCGTGGGCACGCCGGCCTCGATCATGGCGCGCCGCGCCGCGTTGGCGCGATCGGCAGACAGCTCCCAGTTCGAATAAGCGCCCTGGCCGCGGAACGGCTGGGCGTCGGTATTGCCGCTGATCGCCAGCTTGTTCGGCAGTTTCGATACGGCCTGGGCCACCTGCTGCATCAGGCGGCGGGTCTTGTCGTTCATCGCGGCGCTGCCCGAGGGGAACATCGAGGACTGCTCCTCGTCGACCAACTGGATGCGGAACCCTTCCGGCGTGTTGTCGAACACGATCTGCTTCGACAGTTCGGCCAACTGCGGATTGCTCGCGATGGCCTGACGGATCTGCGCCTCAACCTCGCGGAAGTTCTCTGCCTCGACCTGGGCCAGGCGCTCGCGTGCGGCCTGGGCGTCGATCTGCTGGAGATCGGAAAGCTGTTGCTGCTGTTGGCCGTCGCCGATCTGGGCCTGCTCTCCAGTGCCGGTCTGCGACATGGAAGGGTCCTGGAAACGGTCGCCGCGTGTGCCTGCCGCTGGCGGCGGCTGACGGGCATCGGGATATTTCTGGTCGTATTGCGGCTGGTCTTCCTGATCGCTTTTTTCCGACGACGGGCCGACAATCACGGTAGGCAGGCCAAAGCTCGAAATCTTGCCGCCATCTTCCAGGATGGTGCGGCCGCCGAGCACACCGCCGGCGCCTGACAGGCTGCGACTGACCGAGGCTGGCGAGAAATAGTCGGCCACGCCCTTCTTCTGCTCGTCGGTGGTCACGTTCAACAGCCACAACAGCAGGAAGAAGGCCATCATCGCCGTCACGAAGTCGGCATACGCCACCTTCCAGGCGCCGCCATGATGGCCGTGTGCCGCCTTCTTGATCTTCTTGACGATGATCGGGCGTTCGCCCTCGTTCGCGGCCATGGATCAACCGTTCCGCTTCATCATACAGACTGCACTTTGCTGGTCGCTTCCTCGACCTCGTAGAAGGTCGGGCGCACATTCGACATCAGCGATTTGCGCGCGAACTCCACCGATACCGCCGGGGCATAGCCCTGCAGGTGCGCCAACAGGCCGGCCTTCATGCAGGCCATGTATTTCTGGTCATGTTCCTGCGTGGCCTTGCAGGCGGCGGCGATCGGCGAAACGATGCCGTAAGAGAGCAGAATGCCGAGGAAGGTGCCGACCAGGGCGCCGCCGATCAGCTTGCCCAGCACTTCCGGCGGTTCGCTGATCGAGCCCATGGTTTTGATAACGCCGAGCACGGCGGCCACGATGCCCAGCGCCGGAAAGCTTTCGCCAAAGGCGGTAAGCGCGGCCTGAGCCAGGTGATCTTCCTGATGATGGACTTCCAATTCCATGTCCATCAGGGATTCCATCTCATGCGGGTTTTCGCTGCCCAGGGTCATCAGGCGCAGATAGTCGCAGAGGAAGTCCATGGCATGATGGTCGGCCATGAATTTCGGGAACTGAGTGAAGAGTTTGCTCTCTTCAGGTTTTTCGATGTGCTGTTCGAGCGCGAGCATGCCCTTGCTTTTGGCAAGCTTGAACACGCTGTACATCATCGACAGCAATTCGAGGTAATCGTCCTTGGTGTATTTCGGACCTTTGAACGAGAGCTTGAAACCGTTCAGGGCTGCTTTCAGAACCGGCTTGGGATTGCCCACCACGAAGGCACCTACGCCGGCGCCGCCAATGATGACCAATTCGAACGGCTGCCACAGCACGCCCAGCTTGCCGCCCATGGCCATGTAGCCGCCAAGCACGCAGCCCAGACCGATGATCGAGCCGATGATAATCAGCATCTCAACTCTCCATGCCCGTGTGCCGGCGATTCGGCCGGCTACACGTCAACCCAACCTTTTTTATCGTATGCGGCGAGTAAATAGAATATTGAAAAAGCAACGATTTTTATTCGTTTCCGAGGCGCACCCGACCCAGGGCCCCGGCTTCGATGTCAGCCGGCCGCAGCGACATCGGAATGTACTGTACGGCTGCCCAGGGGGCGGCAAAATTGCCGTAATTCGGCGAAAGCGGATGCCCGGACTGGCCCGTCGAATGCATGAACTGGGAGCGGTTCAGGTCGGCCAGATCGTAAATCGCCCGTAATGAGGCCGCATGGCGGTTTGCATAGGGTTCCTTGTCGTCGGCGAGGTCATTCCGACCGACGTTAACCGTAAATGTGTCGCCCGGACTGGGCGTGCCGACTTCGAAAAACCGCCGCAGGGCCGGGATGTTGCTGAATGGCCGATGCGGAGCGCGTGTATGGTGGGCGTCGCCCCAGCGCCAGCGGCTGATATCCGAGCCGTAACGCGCCTTCAAATCATCGAGAGCAAGATCGAGGGCTTCTGCCACCAAGGCAGAGCAGGGCGTGGCTGCGCCGGTAGCGACATTGTTGCACCAACGGGACTGGCCGCCAGTGTTGCTGAGGATGTTTTTCATCAGGATCGGGCGGTGGCGCCACAAGGATGCAAAGCCCTCTCCCAGTTCGTCGGCGAGGACCAGCCGGGTTAGCTCCCGATACCATGCCTGGAAGATCAGGGGTTCCGCGCGGCTGATCGCCATCGTGCCGTCCCAGCCCATCAGCATCGCATGGGCTGAGGGAAGCTCGGCATTTCGCGCGGCCGGTTTGATCGGCGCACCCAGCAGCAGGGGCAGGATTTCGGCGGCCATCAAGGATGTGATGTCGCCCTGGATCTGTTTGAAGCTTTCCACCGAATGGACCGGGCGTTCGCGCAACAGGGTCTCGATCCGCCGCGCCCGGAAGGGCTCGGCCCATTCCGAGGTGATGAAATAGGGGTAACTGTCGGGCACGATCTTATGGTTGGCCGTGACCAGCATGCCTTGCGATGGGTTGTAGCTGCGCGGAAGCTGATCGAACGGTATAAAGCCCGCCCAGTCGTATCGGGCATCCCACCCAGGCGCCGGGGCCAGGCCCTTGAGATCGTTTTCCGGCTTGCGGATCGGCACGAGGCCCGGTGCCAGGAAGCCTATATTTCCTTCGCGATCGGCATAGACGATATTTTGCTGCGGAGAGACGAAGCGGCGATAGTTGTTCAGGAAGCCGGCCCAGTCGGCAATGGTGTCTACGCCGGTCAGGGCGTCGGCCGTGGTGTCGTCGTCGCGCAAAGCTGTCCAGCAGAATGCCAGCACATATCCCGGTTGAAGCAGGCGTTTCGAGGCATCGTGAATGTCGGAAATCACCGGGCCATGGCGGGTTTCACGCACCGAAAGGGTAACAGGATCGCTGCCGCGAACCCTGATGACCTCGTCGTGCAGGATGAAGGGCGCACTGCCTTCGGGCGTGATGTATCGGGTGGGGTCGGCTGGATCGATCTTCTCGATGTAAAGGTCCTGCGTGTCGGGACCGGTATTGGTGAAGCCCCAGGCCACGCGGCCGTTATGGCCGAGGATTACTCCAGGCACGCCGGGTAACGTGGCGCCAATCGTCGCCCCGGACGGCGAGGCCATATGCGCAAAATACCAAATCGCCGGTGTTGTGAGGCCCAGATGCGGGTCGTTCGCCAGCAGCGGTTGCCCGGTGACTGTCCGTTTGCCGTTGACCACCCAGTTGTTCGAGCCCAGGCCCTCTGGCCGTGGTGGCGGCAGCATCTGTTGCAAGTGGTCGATGTCGATCGCTTCCGCCACCTGGCGGTAGAGATCGCTGAAATGGGCAAGCGCCACCGGCGCATCGCCTGGATACGGCGGGTAGAATTCTTCGATCTGTTGCGGGGTCAGGCGCTGCGCTAATCCCAGCCGTGCCAGCTCGCTACCCCAGTTTCCGCCCAGATCCCAGGCCATCATTTTCAGCCAGCCAAGTGAATCTGCCGGCACCCATGGTTCAGGCGTGATGTCGAAGATCAAGAATTCCGGCGGCAGCGGTCCGGAGCGGGTTTCGAGAAAGGCGTTCACCCCATTGGCATAAGCCTGCAGATAGGTCTGCGTTTCAGGTCGCAATGCCGCAAAGGCGGCCACGGCTTTGCGACGGATGCCGAGTGTGCGGATGAACTTGTCGGTATTGAGAGCCTGTTGACCGAATACTTCCGCCAGCCGGCCCGCGGCAACGCGGCGCTGTATTTCCATTTGCCACAGGCGATCTTGCGCATGGGCATAACCGAGCCCAAAGGCGGCGTCGGCGCGGCTGGCACCGCGGATATGAGCAACCGCATGGCGGTCGCGCAGAATCTCGATCGGGCCGGCCAAAGGCTGCGCGACTTTGACATTGGCGTTGTAATCGGGCAGCGACAGACGCGCCGTAATATACAGGATGATGGCGGCAGCGACCGCCAGCAGAAGCAGTCCGGCAAAAATACGGAGGAACCAGCGCATCAATCCCCGCTCGGCGTTAAGGCACGAGCAGACTTAACAGATTCGCAAATGATTTACAGGATTGAAAAATCAGCCGCCTAATTCAGGCAGCGCAATTCAGGCAATGGCAAGCTCGCGGCTGCCAGTCAGACTGGTCTGAACGCTGCTGAAGGCCGCCAGAGCGGCGCTGGTGCTGGGGGCGGTGGCCGGCTTGGCAGGGGCAGGGGTCGGCACGGGCACGGGCGCAGTCTGCTGCGCCGGCGCGGGAGCAGCGGAACTGCTTGCCTCGCTGCTGCCGTTATCCGTCGTATCGAAAGTGGCCGGCTGGACAGGAGCCTTTTCAGTTTCCTGGTTGCCATTTCCGAACAACAGCTTGAGTTCCGAGGCCTCGATCTGGTTCTGCTGATATTCGCGCACCACACGGGGGCTGGGATACTGCTGCTGCACTTCGCCGGTTTCGCTGTTGCGGATTTCGACGATGGCCAGGCGCGTCACCAGATCGAGCCGGATGAAGGGACTCAGATAGGCGGCGACGTTGCGGGATGGGGAGGGAATGGTGATGACGCTGTTTTCCTTGCCATCGGCACGCGCCGAAAAGGCCGAAAAACCGGTAAGGTCATCAGCAGCGGTCGAGTAATCAGTATCTACTACTGTGCGGGCGCTGCGGGCTATCGCACCGCTGCTGCCCGCCACGGCGAAACTGCCGATGGTCTCGAGCGGCATAATGGGCTTCTCCCACGCCAAATATGGTTACTCAATTTTGTGTTTACTATAAAAATCATGACTTTGCAAGCGCTAATTGTTTGGGGAGTCAGAATGGTCTCGGTAGTCGTGTTAATTGAGATGATTGCCCCGATGGCAGGCTTGGTGCAGACTTCATCGAAAGTTGCAGTTAACCATAACTGCTTCATTTACCATGATTTTTAGGGGAGGCGGCATGGCGAAGGTGGCATTTATCGGCCTGGGCGTGATGGGGTATCCCATGGCCGGGCATCTGGTGAAAGCGGGTCATACGGTCACGGTCTGGAACCGGTCGGGCGAAAAAGCCGATCGCTGGGTTGCCCAGCACAAGGGCCAGAAGGCAGCCAGCCCGAAGGATGCCGCTGCCGGGGCCGAATACGTCATGGCCTGTGTCGGCAATGACGATGATCTGCGATCGGTGGTTTATGGCGACAGCGGGGCTTTCGCTGGTATGGCCAAGGGGGCGATCTTCGTCGATCACACCACGGCTTCGGCGGATGTCGCCCGCGAATTGCACGCCAAAGCGAAGGCGGCCGGTTTCGGCTTTATCGATGCTCCGGTTTCCGGCGGCCAGGCCGGCGCCGAGAATGGCCAGCTCACCATCATGTGCGGTGGTGACGTTGCCGATTACGAGAGGATCAAGCCAGTGATCCAGGCCTATGCCAAAATGCAGAACCTGCTGGGCGGTCCGGGCAGCGGCCAGCTCACCAAGATGATGAACCAGATCTGTATCGCCGGTCTGGTGCAGGGGCTTGCGGAAGCCCTGGCCTTCGGCCGGTCGGCGGGTCTCGACCTGGTGAAGGCGGTGGAAGTGATTTCGAAGGGCGCAGCGGGCTCATGGCAGATGGATAACCGCCACAAGACCATGATCGAAGGCAAATTCGACTATGGTTTCGCCGTCGACTGGATGCGCAAGGATCTCGGCATCTGCCTGGCCGAAGCGCGCCGCAATGGCGCCAGCCTGCCGGTGACAGCACTGGTGGACCAGTTCTATGCCGAAGTGCAGCAGATGGGCGGCAACCGCTGGGATACATCCAGCCTGATCGCACGGCTGGAAGCCTCCAAGACCAAAAAATACTGATGCGGAATCGCGTGTCGGCCGGGGGGCTATTTGCCCTCGGCCAGCATGCGGGCGATATCGCGGGCGAAGTAAGTCAGCACGCCGTCGCAGCCGGCCCGCTTGAAGGCGAGCAGGCTTTCATGGGCGACGCGGCTGCGATCCAGCCAGCCGCGTTCGGCAGCACCAGCCAGCATCGCGTATTCACCCGACACCTGATAGGCATAGGTCGGCAGGCGGAAGGCCTGTTTCACGCGCCAGCAGATATCCAGATAGGGCATGCCGGGCTTGACCATCACCATGTCGGCGCCTTCGGCGATGTCGAGCGCCACCTCGCGCAGGGCCTCGTCGCCATTGGCCGGGTTCATCTGGTAGGTGCGCTTGTCGCCCACGCCCAGATTGACGGCTGAACCGACTGCATCGCGGAACGGGCCGTAGAAGGCCGAGGCGTATTTCGCGGCGTAGGCCATCAGTTGCACATGCTGCAGTTTCTCGCGCTCCAGCGCATTACGGATTGCGCCGATGCGGCCATCCATCATGTCGGATGGCGCAATGATGTCACAGCCGGCGCGTACCTGTACCAGGGCCTGCTGCACCAGGGCATCCACTGTTTCGTCGTTGAGGATCTGGCCATCCTTCAGCAGGCCGTCATGGCCATGCGATGTATAGGGATCAAGCGCTACGTCGCACAGCACGCCGAGATTGGTGGTGGCGGCCTTGATGGCGCGGACCGTGCGGCAGACCACGTTGTCGGGGTTGTGGGCCTCGCGGCCATCGTCGGTCTTGAGTTTGGGATCAGTGGCGGGGAACAGGGCGATGGCTGGAATGCCCAGTGCTTCGGCTTCCTTCGCGGCGGCCACGGCATTGTCGATGCTCAGTCGCTCGACACCGGGCATAGAAGGGATTGGCGCATTCGTGTTGCTGTCGTGAACGAAGATCGGCCAGATCAGGTCGTCGACGCTCAGGCGGTTTTCAGCCACCAGCCGGCGGCTCCAGTCGGAACGGCGCAGGCGGCGGGGGCGTGAGGCGGGAAAGGGCGGGAGGGGGGCGATGCTCTCGGTCATTCAGAGAGCTTTATCAAACCGCTCCTGAAACGCAATCCAGACCCAGGGGGAAGTGCCGAAAATCCGTCCCAGCCGCATGGCCAGACCAAAGGAAATCGGCCTTTCGCCACTCAGAACCATGCGCAGCAGTTTCCGCGGCATGCGGGCTTCACGGTAAAAATGGTCCGGGTCGGAGCCGCGGGCTGTGATCGCCCGTTCAAGCAGAAGGCCGGGATGGATCGGCAGCATGACCAGACCTCGCACGTCACCCTTGGATGATGTGAGTATCGGACAGGCTGGTTAATGTCAGGTAACGCCGCCACCGCCACGCGGCGGCCGACCGGCAAGCCGGTCGAACTGGTCGAGCAGGTCTGTCATGCCCTGATCCAGCTTCGGCGTCGTAATCGGGGCGTCATTGGCCGGCGGCCGGGCCGGTGCCGGCAGAACGGGCTGATCGCGTGCCGACAGCCTGGTCGCCAGTTCGATATCCTCACGGCAGCGGATGGTAAACCAGAAGGTCGATCCGGCGCCGGGAGCGCTGATAACGCCGATTTCGCCTCCCATCAGATGCACCAGATGACGGCAGATCGTGAGCCCCAGGCCGGTGCCGCCATAGCGGCGCGTCATCGAGGCATCGGCCTGAGTGAAGGGTTCGAACAGCTTTTCCTGCTGGTCGGGAGCAATGCCGATTCCGGTGTCGCGGATGGCGCAGTGCAGCATGAATTCGCCGTTCTGCAGGGCGGTATTGGTGATCGTGACAGTGATATCGCCGTTTTCAGTGAACTTGATGGCATTGCCCAGCAGATTGGTCAGCACCTGGCGCAGACGGAGCGGATCGCCGATCACATGCTCGGGCACATCCTGGGCGACATCCAGATGCAGCCTGTTGCCGTTATCGCGCGCACGGGTCGCCAGCAGGGTCAGAACATTATCAATCGCGGGCCTCAGATCGAAATCGATGGACTCGATCTGCAATTTGCCGGCTTCCAGTTTGGAGACGTCGAGGATGTCGTCGATCAGGCCCAGCAGATCGCGCGCCGACTGCTGCGCCACTTCGGCATAGCGTTTCAGTCCCGCATCCTGTTCATCGCGATGGATCAGGCTGAGCATGCCCAGAACGCCATTCATGGGCGTGCGGATTTCGTGGCTCATCATCGCCAGGAAACTGGATTTCGCGCGGTGCAGGGCCTCGGCGGCGTCACGGGCAACCGTCAGGGCCTGGGCCGTCTCGGCCAGTTTGACCGACTGCTCCTCCAGCATCTGGCGCTGCCATTCCAGTTCGTTCATCTGGCGCCGGATCTGGTCGATATCCTCGAGGCTGCCGATCATGCGCAGCGGCCGCCCGGCTGCATTCCGCGTGACCTCGGCGCGTGCCAGCACCCAGATGTATTGGCCGCCGCCGCGCTGGATCCTGAATTCGCATTCATACGGCTTGGCGTGACGCAAGCTGTCATTGACCTGACGGGCAACGCGGGCGGCATCGTCGGGATGGATCAGGCTGTTGAATTCCGTGATGGTGCTGCGCGAGGCCAGTTGCGCCGGCCCCGCACTGGTTTGCAGGTAATTCGCGATGATCAACAGGTCGCCGCTGGCCAGGTTCCAGTCCCAGATGCCCAGCCGGCTGCTGCGGGCCGCGGCTTCAAACAGATCGTTGCTGGCCTGCAGGGCGCTGCGAGCCGCGGCCATGGCGCGCTGCTGGATCATCACGCGGACCGCCAGTGTGATCAGTCCGGCGATCATATAGGTCGCGACCAGGCAGGCGATCAGTGCAAGGGCCGGCACCAACCGCTCCGACGAGGTGGCGAGATTGGCCTGCCACAGCGTGAACGAGGCCAGGATGCCGCCGATCAGCACGCCGGTCTGGGCGAGCAGCAGGCTTGGCGGCGAAATATCGGCCGATGGGTAATAGGTGCGTGCCGCGCAGGCGGCGCCGAACAAGAACAGCAATGCAGCGCCATCGGGAAGGGCGGCGGCATGGGATGTCCATTCCGGTTCCTGTGGCAGGATGTCCAGCGCGGCCATGGCCAGCATGGTTGCCATGGCCAGCATCGTCATGGCGATGGTCCAGCCGAGCGGGACATTGCCTGCGGTAGCGTTCACAGTCGGCCTGACGCACAGGCGAAGCGCGCCGATCAGGCCGCCAAAGGCGACAACCGGGCCCATGTGACCGAACCAGCGTTCGGTCGGATTCAGGTCGTCGATGGTCATGGCAACATGTTGCAGCCCGGGCATCTGTACCGTGCCGGCCAATCCCCCCAGGCAAAGTATGGCCAGGGCTGCGGCTGTCAGGCGGGAAAATATCGAATAGCGATCGCGCGTCAGCAGGGCGATGCCGGCGAGGAAAGCAGCCATTGCAATATCGGCATGGAACGGCGACTGGCCGGGCAAAACGGTCGAAGTCTCGCCGCGGAAGAGCGGCGGAATGACCAGGAGAACGGCCATCCCGACCAGCACGATGGCCAGGCTGTAGGCGATGCCGCGCAACGGCCAGCCCGAAATGGCCGGGGCTTCCGGTGCAATTGCGGAAGAGGGCGCGGAATGGGGCGGGGTCAGCATCGAGGGAAATGGCGGGTCATTGCTGGGTGCAAAGCTAGCATGCGGGGCGCAGTCATGCGACTCTGGTGCAGAACTCTGGTCCCGGACGCTGGCGCAGCCGGAGCGTTGACGGCGGCAGGAGGGGCGATTAAGACCCGCAATAAGGGAGAAAACGCAATGCTGTTCGAGTTATCCGATGATCAGCGGGCCATCCAGGAGACGGCGCGGCGTTTCGCTGCCGATCGCATGTTCCCCAATGCCGCCCGCTGGGACGAGGAAAAGCACTTCCCGGTCGAGGCACTCCGGGAAGCAGCCGCCCTCGGCTTCGGCGGCATTTACGTGCGTGACGATGTGGGTGGCTCGGCCCTGAGCCGTCTGGATGCCGCGATCATCTTCGAGGAACTGGCGGCGGGCTGCACATCGACGGCGGCGTATATCTCCATCCACAACATGGCCGCATGGATGATCGATCGCTTCGGCAGCGAGGCGCAGCGCCGGCAGTATCTGCCTGGCCTGTGCAGCATGGAGACTTTTGCCTCCTACTGTCTAACCGAGCCCAATGCCGGCTCCGACGCCGCATCGCTGCAGACCAAGGCGGTCGACGCCGGCGACCACTATGTACTGAACGGCACCAAGGCATTCATTTCCGGCGGCGGACGCTCGGACATCTATGTCTGCATGGTGCGGACCGGCGAGGCCGGCGCACGCGGCGTCTCGTGCCTGATCGTAGAGAAAGGCATGCCGGGACTGTCGTTCGGCGCGCAGGAACGCAAGCTCGGCTGGAACAGCCAGCCCACGGCGATGGTGATCTTCGAGGATTGCAAGGTGCCAAAGGCCAATCTGGTCGGCGCCGAGGGCGAGGGCTTTCGTATCGCCATGGCGGGCCTGGATGGCGGCCGCATCAATATCGGCGCCTGTTCGCTGGGCGCGGCCAAGGCCTGCCTGACCACAGCGCGCGAATATGTCGCCAACCGCAAGCAGTTCGGCAATGCCATCGCCAGTTTCCAGGCCACGCAGTTCAAGCTGGCCGACATGGCCACCGATCTGGCTGCGGCGCGGCTGATGATCCGCCAGGCGGCGTCGATGCTGGATGCCAAGCATCCGGAGGCGACGATGTATTGCGCCATGGCCAAGCGGCTGGCTACCGATTCCGGTTTCGCCATCTGCAACGAGGCGCTGCAGTTGCATGGCGGCTATGGCTATCTGAAGGATTATCCGGTGGAGCGCTACCTGCGCGATGCGCGCGTCCATCAGATTCTGGAAGGCACCAACGAGATCATGCGAGTGATCATTTCCCGCGCGTTGCTGTCAGGCTCTTTTCACGATTGATTGACGTACACCCAAGGACACCATGACTGACGATATCCTGTTCAGCCTTCGCAACGGCGTTGCTACCATCCAACTCAATCGCCCGAAAGCCCTGAATGCCCTGACGCATGACATGTGCGTGCCGCTGGAGCGCCATCTGCGCGATTGGGCAAAGGATCCGGCTGTGAAGGCCGTGATCATCAAGGGCAGCGGCGAGAAAGCCTTCTGTGCCGGCGGCGACATCCGCAAGCTGGCCGACCGTGAGTCGGGCGGTGCCGAATACCGCCGGCGCTTCTGGCATGACGAATATCGCTGCAACACGCTGATCGGCGAGTTCCCCAAACCTTTCATCGCCCTGATCGATGGCATTTTCATGGGTGGTGGCGTTGGCCTGTCGGTGCATGGCAGCCATCGCATCATCAGCGAGCATGCGCATTTCGCCATGCCGGAGACCGGCATCGGCCTGTTCCCGGATGTCGGCGGCACGTATTTCCTGCCGCGTTGCCCGGGCGAATTGGGCACGTATCTCGGGTTGACCGGTACGCGCCTGAAAGGCGCCGATATCATCACGGCCGGCGTTGCCACGCATTTCGTGCCGCGCGAGAAAATGGCAGCACTTGAAGAGGCGCTGGTCGTCGCCGCGCCGGCCGACAAGGCCGCCGTCGATGCGGTTGTTGCGCGGCTCGTGGCCGATCCCGGCCCTTCGGCCCTGGCCCAGGCGAAGCCGCAGATCGACCGGCTGTTCTCCGGCGCCACGGTGGCCGAGATCATGGCGGCACTGGAAGCCGATGGCAGCGACTTCGCGCAGGAGCAGGCCCGCATAATCCGCTCGAAATCCCCAACTTCGGTGAAGCTGACTTTCGCCCAGTTGCGGCGCGGCCGCAGCCTGTCGCTGCGTGACTGCATGCGGCTGGAATGGCGCATGTGCAACCACGTGGCGGAGGGGCATGATTTTTACGAAGGCGTGCGCGCGGTGATCATCGACAAGGATCATCACCCGAAATGGCAGCCTGCCACTCTGGAAGCCGTTTCGGATGCCGAAATCGAGAAATATTTCGAACCGGTGCCGCAGGGTGAGTTGCAATTCGACTGAATCAGACAAGAACACAGGCCACAAAAATACAGGCGGAGGAAATCATGGCGAATATCGGTTTTATCGGCGTCGGCAACATGGGCGGCCCGATGGCGCGTAACCTGCTCAAGGCCGGGCACAAGGTGAAGGCCTTCGACCTGATGCCGGAAGCAGTGCAGAAAGTGGTCGAAGCCGGCGGCACGAAGGCGGCATCGGCGCAAGAAGCGGCGCAGGATGTGGATGTTGTGATCAGCATGCTCCCGGCGGGCAAGCACGTACTCAGCGTCTATACCGGCGAAAAGGGTATCCTGGCCGCGGCGCGCCCCGGCACGCTGTTTATCGACAGTTCGACCATCGATGTGAAATCGGCCCGTGAGGCGATTGCTGCCGCTGAAGCCAAGGGCATGCTGATGCTGGATGCGCCAGTATCCGGCGGCGTGGCCGGCGCCGAGAATGCCGCGCTGACCTTCATGGTCGGCGGCACGGATGAAGCCTTTGCGAAGGCGAAGCCGATCCTGGAGGCCATGGGCAAAAAGATCGTGCATGCCGGCGGGGCTGGGAATGGCCAGGTGGCCAAGATCTGCAACAACATGGTGCTGGGCATCAGCATGATCGCCGTGTCCGAGGCTTTCGTGATGGCCGAGAAGCTCGGGCTTTCGGCGCAGGCAATGTTTGACATCGTTTCCAGTTCGTCGGGCTCGTGCTGGGCGCTGGTCAATCACTGCCCGGTACCGGGGCCGGTGCCGACGTCTGCGGCCAACCGTGACTACAAGCCGGGTTTCGCGGCTGATCTGATGCTGAAAGACCTGAAGCTATCCCAGGAAGCGGCGCGCAGCGCGCATGTGCAGACGCCCTTGGGCGCGGAAGCCACCGCGCTGTTTTCGGAATATGTGCAGGGCGGCAACGGACCGGCGGATTATTCCGGCATCATACGCATGATCCGCAGCATGGGCTGAGACGGCGCGCTATCCGCTTCGGCTCTGCCCGGCCTTTGGCAGTTTGCGCAATTCATCGGTACTCAGGTCGGTGATGAAGGCTGCATCCTTGTCATGCCGTTCAAGGCGCAGATGTCGCCATTCCATTTCAACCTGCTCCTCCGTCAGGCCAAACAGCCTGTCGATCCCAATGATGACGGCCAAAATCTTGCCATCCGGATCGACGATCAGGTTCACGATACTGCCGAGCTTGGTGCCCTGGGTGTCGCGCAATGGCTGACCGATGATGGCAACCCGCACCGGATTGTGGTCGGGCATGTTCTTGTCGACGGAATAGTCCGGCGCTTTTGATTTCTCCCCTTCGGGAATGCCGGGCACCGCGTTTGGCCCTGGAACAGCGGCACGCGGCTGCCTCGGCGCTGGCTCTTCCTGCTTGGGGGCCTGAGCCTGGGCCAGCATCAGGTGCTGGGCGGCGGCGATATTGCTCAAGGCAAAAATCGCAGAGGCCGCGATGGCGATTGCGGCAATGCGGGGTAAAACACGGCGCTGTTTGGTCATGGTCTGCGCTCCATTCAGCGTGACACCACCCCAGGTGCCATGCCGGCCGCAAGCTGCTGTGCCGGACGATGGATATGAGCACCCAAAACCATAAACGGCAGGCTGGCAATGATGGCGGCCAGCAGGATGAGGTAGAGGTCGCGCATGGTTATCCCTGCTCGTGGCGAGATCGCGGAGCAGAGCCCCGCTGGCGGGAATAACAGATCGCGGTCCTGAAAGTTCCAGCGTTACGCGACAGGCAGAACGGCTGTCGCCTCGATTTCGACCTTTGCGCGGTCTTCCAGCAGGGCTGCCACCTGCACCAGAGTCATGGCGGGATAATGCTTGCCCATGATTTCGCGATACACCTTGCCCAGCTCGGCATTGCGAGCGAGGTAATCCCTCTTGTCGACCACATACCAGGTCAGGCGTACGACATGCTCGGGACGGGCGCCGGCCTCGGCCAGTACACGTACAATGTTGCGCAGGGCCTGACGGGTTTGATCCACCAGGTCGTCGCTTTCGAAACGGGCCTCTGCGGTCCAGCCGATCTGCCCCGCAATGAAGACAAGCCGGCCTTCGGCAGCAATGCCATTGGCATAGCCTTTGGGTTTTGCCCATTCCGCCGGATTGAGAATCATCATGCGTATGCCTCCGAATATTTTATATATAAAATATATTGACGGCGCCGGCAAGCGGCATATCTCTGGGTTGCAGAAGGCGGCAAGCAGGGTTTGACGCTTGAGCCGGCTGACTAAGAAATGGTAACAGACCTGACATGTCACACGCGACAGGGAGTGGTGACGGGGAGGCGATCATAGAATTTCGCCGCATTGGGGCGGCGTTGAAGGTGATCGCGATAGACCCCATGACCGGCATGGAAGTGTCCATGGTTGGTGATCCACGCCTGTCGCAACAGGAGCTGGCCCGACTTGCGGTTCAGAAGCTGCGTTACGTTCAGAACAAGCAGCAGAACCAGGGTTGACCGGCCGTAACGGGGGACAATGGAGTACTTTCTTCAGCAACTTATCAACGGCATAACTCTGGGCGCGGTCTACGCGCTGATCGCCATCGGCTACACGATGGTCTACGGCATCATCGGCATGATCAACTTCGCCCATGGCGAAGTATACATGATCGGCGCGTTCATCGCGGTGATCGGGTTTTCCGTGCTGGGCCTGCTCGGGGTTTCGTGGGTTCCGCTTGCGCTGATCATCGTGCTCGCGGCGGCCATGATTTTGACCGGCCTTTATGGCTGGGCCATCGAACGCATCGCCTACCGGCCATTGCGTGGGTCGTTCCGGCTGGCGCCGCTGATCTCGGCAATTGGCATGTCGATCTTCCTGCAGAATTACGTGCAGATCGCGCAAGGCGCCAGGATCAAACCGCTGCAGCCCATGATCCGCGGCGGCGTCGAACTGATGCATGGCGAAACCTTTTCGGTCAGCCTGTCCTACATGCAGATCATCATCATCGTGTTGACCATGCTGTTGATGGGCGGTTTTTCCTGGCTGATCGCGGCGACGCCGCTGGGCCGTGCCCAGCGTGCCTGTGAGCAGGATCGCACCATGGCCGGTCTGCTCGGCGTGAATGTCGACCGCACGATTTCGCTCACCTTTGTGCTCGGCGCTGTCCTCGCCGCGGTGGCCGGCGTGATGGTCAGCCTCTATTATGGCGTGGTCGATTTCTACATCGGCTTCCTTGCCGGTCTCAAAGCCTTCACGGCGGCTGTTCTGGGGGGCATCGGGTCGTTGCCCGGGGCCATGCTGGGGGGGCTGCTGATTGGCTTGATCGAGGCATTCTGGTCCGCGTATTTCAGCATCGAGTACAAGGATGTCGCGGCCTTCTCCATCCTTGTGATCGTGCTGATCTTCCGTCCCACCGGGCTGCTTGGCCGTCCGGAAATCGAGAAGGTCTGACATGACGCCAGCGCAACGCCTCCGCGACGCGGTGCTCGCCGCCCTGGTCGCCGCCGCCCTCTCGTTTCCGCTGCTGGGTTTTGAGACCGTCGATACCGGAGGTCCGCTCGGCATCAACACGCGTTTCGCCTGGGTTGGCTATGCTGCCGGCATCGTGTTTGTCGGCCGGCTTCTGTTCATGGCCTTGCTGGACTGGCATCGCCAGCGCGGCGGGCGCGACAAACAGGCCAGCGCAACGGTCGTTGAGCGCAAGGATTTCCTGACCCGATTGGGCAGCAAGGCGGATGCCTGGCTGATGCCGGCCCTGATCGCCTTTGCGGCGATCCTGCCATTCCTGCCCTTTGCCGATCGCACGGTTGTCGATCTGGCTACCGTGGTGTTGATCTACGTCATGTTGGGCTGGGGCCTGAATATCGTGGTGGGCCTGGCCGGCCTTCTCGATCTTGGCTACGTGGCCTTCTATGCCGTCGGTGCCTACACCTACGCCATCCTGTCGATCCAGTTCGGCCTCAGTTTCTGGGTCTGCCTGCCGTTGGCCGGCATTTTCGCCGCCACCTTCGGCGTCATTCTCGGTTTTCCGGTGCTGCGTCTGCGCGGCGATTACCTCGCCATCGTGACGCTGGGCTTTGGCGAGATCATCCGTATCGTGCTGCTGAATTGGACCGAGGTGACTTCGGGTTCCAATGGCATATCCGGCATTCCGCGGCCGTCCTTCTTCGGGGCGCCCTTCACCGCCGATCCGCCGGACGGGGTGACGGCCTTTCACCAGTTGTTTGGCCTGGAATACTCGTCGCTGCAGCGTATCGTGTTCCTGTACTACGTGATCCTGGTGCTGGCCCTGATCACCAACCTGTTCACCATGCGCATTCGCAAGCTGCCGGTCGGGCGAGCCTGGGAGGCCTTGCGCGAGGATGAAATCGCCTGCAAGGCGCTGGGCATCAACCCGACCAATACCAAACTGACAGCCTTTGCCATCGGCGCAATGTTTGGCGGCTTTGCGGGCAGCTTCTTCGCTACCCGTCAGGGCTTTATCAGCCCGGAAAGCTTTTCCTTCATCGAATCTGCCGTGATACTAGCCATCGTTGTGCTGGGCGGCATGGGCAGCCAGGCCGGTATCGTGTTGGCGGCCGCCTTCCTGACGTTGCTGCCCGAACTGGCGCGCGAATTCTCGCTCTATCGCATGCTGGCCTTCGGTGCGGCCATGGTGCTGATCATGATCTGGCGCCCGCAGGGTCTGCTGGCCCATCGCGAACCGACGATCCGGCTTTCAAAGCTGAAAGCCACGGCCGGAGGAGCCGCGCCATGACGACGCCTCTGCTTCAGGTCGAGCATCTGACCATGCGCTTCGGCGGCCTGATTGCCGTCAACGATGTATCTTTCGATGCGATGCCGGGCCAGATCACGGCGATCATCGGACCGAACGGCGCGGGCAAGACGACAGTGTTTAACTGCATCGCCGGTTTCTACAAACCCACCGTTGGCCGTTTGACGCTGCGCCGCAATGGCGAGCCCTATCTGCTGGAGCGCATGCAGGGGCATGATATTGCGGCCAAGGCCCGCGTGGCGCGCACGTTCCAGAATATCCGGCTTTTCCCGAAGATGACGGTGCTGGAAAACCTGATCGTCGCCCAGCACAACAAGCTGATGCGTGCCTCGGGCTATACGTTGCTGGGGCTTTTCGGTCTGGGCGGTTATGGCAAGGCCGAGGCCGAGGCCGTCGACCGCGCGCGGTACTGGCTCGAACGCACCAGTCTGACCGATCTGGCCGACGAGCCGGCCGGCGCCTTGCCGTATGGCGGTCAGCGGCGGCTGGAAATCGCCCGTGCCATGTGCACCGAGCCGGCGTTGCTGTGCCTGGATGAGCCGGCCGCCGGCCTCAACCCGCGTGAGTCCGCCGAACTGAACACCCTGCTGCAGTTCATCCGCAGGAATCATGATTGCGGCGTGCTGCTGATCGAGCATGACATGAGCGTGGTGATGCAGATTTCCGATCACATCGTGGTGCTGGATTACGGCAGGAAGATCGCTGATGGCACCCCTGACCAGATTCGCAACGATCCGGCTGTGATCCGCGCCTATCTGGGTGAGCCGGAAGGCGACGAGAAGGGGGCTGCCTGATGCTGAGCATCTCGGGTGTGCACACCTTCTACGGCGCCGTCCATGCGCTGAAGGGTGTGGATATTGAAGTCGGGCAGGGCGAGATCGTCGCCCTGATCGGCGCCAATGGTGCCGGCAAGTCGACCCTGCTGATGACCATCTGCGGCAATCCGAAGCCGCGTCATGGCAGCATCCGTCTTGCCAATGAGGATATTGTCGGCATTCCGACGCATATGCTGGTGCGTCGTGGCCTGGCCCATGCGCCGGAAGGTCGCCGCATCTTTCCGCGTATGACCGTGCTGGAAAACCTGCGCATGGGGGCGGTCGCTTCCGATCCGGCGCATTTCAATGATGACCTGGAACGTGTCTTCACGCTGTTCCCGCGTCTGAAGGAACGGCGCGAGCAGCGTGGCGGCACGCTGTCGGGCGGCGAGCAGCAGATGCTGGCCATTGGACGCGCGTTGATGAGCCGGCCACGTCTGCTGCTGCTGGACGAACCCTCGCTCGGCCTGGCACCACTGGTCGTGAAGCAGATTTTCTCGATCATCGAGGAGATCAACCAGCGCGACGGCGTCACGGTGCTGCTGGTCGAGCAGAATGCCTATCACGCGCTCAAGCTGGCCCATCGCGGTTATGTGCTGGTCAATGGCAAGATCACCATGAGCGGGCGGGGTGCAGACCTGCTGGCCGATGAGCAGATCCGTGCGGCCTATCTGGAAGGAGGGCACGGATGAACGAGATTCTGGGCGAGAGCATTCCGGTATTCATCGGCCTGACCGTAATCCTGGTGGGCGGCTGCGGCTTCATGATGGGGCAGGCCATCGCCAATACCTGGCGGCCTTACTGGCAGGTGGTGCCCTACAGCCTGCTGCTGGCGGCCACCAGCCGCTTTCTTGCCTTTGCCCTGTTCGAGGAACAGTTGCTGGCGGTAGTTCCATACCTCGCGGCAGCAGTGGTTGTGCTTGTTCTTGCCTCCTTGGGATTCCGGCTGACTCAGACCGACCTCATGATTCACCAGTATCCGTGGCTCTACGAACGCGCCGGCCTGCTGGGGTGGAAGGAGAGGCAGCAGACACCTTAGGTTGTTGCCGGAAGCCATCGGACTGATTAGAGTTTCGCATCAGCATTTAAAACAGGGAGAGGATATCATGCGTAGACTTATGACTGGTTTGGCGGTTGTCGCTGCGGTTGGCCTGTTCGCCGGCGCGGCTTCGGCCCAGGTGAAGATCGCGCTGAACGGCCCGATCACCGGCCAGCTCGCCAGCTTTGGCGAGCAGATGAAGCGCGGTGCCGAGATGGCGGTTGCCGATCTGAACGCCAAGGGCGGTGTCAACGGCCAGAAGATCACCCTGATCATCGGTGACGACCAGTGCGACCCGAAACAGGCGGTGGCCGTGGCCAACCGTGCGGCCCAGGAAAAGGTCGCGGCTGTGATCGGCCACTTCTGCTCGGGTTCGTCGATCCCGGCCTCGGATGTCTACAAGGAAGAAAACATCCTGCAGATCACCCCGGCCTCGACCAATCCGAAATACACGGATCGCGGCTACAAGAACACCTTCCGCGTCTGCGGCCGCGATGACCAGCAGGGCATCGTCGCCGGCGACTACATCATGGAAAAGTACAAGGGCAAGAATGTCGCCATCCTGCATGACAAGACCGCTTACGGTCAGGGTCTGGCGGATGAGACCAAGAAGCGCCTGAACGCCAAGGGCGTGAAGGAAGCCATGTACGAAGCGATCACCCCGGGTGAGAAGGACTACTCGGCCCTGGTCTCGAAGATGAAGGCGGCCAGCATCGACCTGATCTATCTGGGCGGTTATCACCCGGAAGGCGGCCTGATCGTGCGCCAGGCCAAGGAGCAGGGCCTGAAGGCCGTGCTGATGGGCGGTGACGCGCTGGTCGACAAGCAGTTCTGGGCGATTTCCGGTGCGGCGGGCGAAGGCAGTCTGATGACCTTCGATGCCGATCCGCGCAAGAACCCGGTCGCCAAGCCGATCGTCGACAAGTTCAAGGCCGGTGGCTATGACCCCGAGGGTTACACCCTCTACACCTATGCCGCGATCCAGGTCTGGGCTGAGGCTGCGACCAAGGCGAAGTCGTTCAAGACCGCCGATGTCGAGAAACAGATGCGCAGCGGCAAGTTCAGCACCGTGCTGAACGAGATTTCCTTCGATGCCAAAGGTGACACCACCTCGCCGGCGTACAAGGTCTATGTCTGGAAGAACGGTTCTTACGATTACGTAAACTGACCCTGCCGGTCAGGAGGAGAGAGCCCGGCCCGACGCCGGGCTTTTTCTTGTTTGCTTTGTACTTCGTATGTTCCGGTTTGTTGTGAGGCAAGAAGGCAGGGCCAGTCATTTCCCTTGTTGCTGGGGTTGGCACCTGCCACCGGATATTGTAGGGTCCGGCGTCTTTTCCCGAGGTGCTCCGCCGATGTCCAAGCCCACGGTCGCTCTTGCCGCCGATCATGCCGGTTTTGAACTGAAAAACCTGCTGCGGGATGAGCTTAAGGCCCAGGGCTATGCGGTCCTTGACCTCGGCACCAATGGCCCCGACAGCGTGGATTACCCCGATTTCGGACGCAAACTGGCCCAGACCGTGGCCGACGGCCAGGCCCAGATGGGTGTCGTGGTCTGCGGCACGGGCATCGGCATCTCCATTGCCGCCAACCGTGTCCCCGGCTGCCGGGCGGCACTCTGTCACGACGCCACCAGCGCCCGCCTGTGCCGCGAGCATAATGATGCCAACGTCCTGGCGCTGGGCGCCCGGCTGATCGGCGTGGAAACGGCCCGCGACTGCCTGAAAGCCTTCCTCGAAACCCCCTTCGCCGGCGGCCGTCATGCCCGTCGTGTCGAAAAACTCGGCCAGCCTGCCTGACCGCAACCAGAATACCCCAGACCCAGAATACCCAGAGCCGGAGTACCCCGATGTCCAGCACCGCCGCCAAGCCCACCGTCACCCATGCCGGCTTTTTCGAGCGCTCGCTCGCACAGGCCGATCCCGAGATTTTCGCCTCGATCACTGCCGAGCTGGACCGGCAGCAGAACCAGATCGAGCTGATCGCCTCGGAAAACATCGTCAGCCGCGCCGTGCTGGAGGCGCAGGGCTCGGTGATGACCAACAAGTATGCCGAGGGTTATCCGGGCAAGCGCTATTACAACGGCTGCGAATTCGTCGACATCGCCGAAAGCCTGGCGATCGAGCGCGCCAAGAAGATTTTCGGCTGCGGGTTTGCGAATGTGCAGCCGCATTCGGGCGCGCAGGCCAATCAGGCCGTGTTCATGGCCGTGCTGAAGCCGGGTGATACCTTCATGGGCCTCGATCTGGCCGCCGGCGGCCACCTGACCCATGGCGCCGCCGCCAACCAGTCGGGCAAGTGGTTCAACGTCGTCAGCTACACCGTGCGGCAGGACGATCAGCGCATCGACATGGACCAGGTGGCCAAACTGGCCGAGCAGCATAAGCCCAAGCTGATCATCGCCGGTGGTTCGGCCTATCCGCGCTTCTGGGACTTTGCCCGCTTCCGCCAGATCGCCGACAGCATCGGCGCGGTGTTCATGGTCGACATGGCGCATTTCGCCGGCCTTGTCGCGGGTGGCGCGCATCCCAGCCCGTTCCCGCATGCCCATGTCGCCACCACCACCACGCACAAGACCCTGCGCGGCCCGCGCGGCGGCATGGTGCTGACCAATGACGAGGCGCTCGCCAAGAAGATCAACTCTGCGGTGTTCCCCGGCCTGCAGGGCGGCCCGCTGATGCATGTGATTGCCGCCAAGGCCGTGGCTTTTGGCGAGGCGCTGTCGCCGGAATTCCGCACCTATGCCCAGGCCGTGGTCGACAATGCCAAGGCCATGGCCGGCGCATTGCAGGAGCGCGGCTATGACCTCGTTTCCGGAGGCACCGACAATCACCTGATGCTGGTGGATCTGCGCTCCAAGGGCCTGAAGGGCAATGTCTGCGTGGAAAGCCTGGAGCGTGCCCGCATCACCACCAACAAGAACGGCGTGCCGTTTGATACCGAAAAGCCGACCATCACCTCGGGCGTGCGCCTGGGCAGCCCGGCCGGCACGACACGTGGTTTCGGCGTTGCCGAATTCCGTCAGATCGGCGGCCTGATCGCTGATGTGCTGGATGGCTTGGTGAAGAAGAGCAACGACAATTCCGATGTCGAACGGGCGGTGGCCGAGAAGGTGGCGGCTCTGTGCGCCCGCTTCCCGATCTATCCGAAAGCCTGACGGCACCATCAAGGCGGGGGAATCTGAACAATGCGTTGTCCGTTCTGCGGCAATGACGACACACAGGTAAAGGATTCACGGCCGACCGAAGATAATTCGGCGATCCGCCGTCGGCGCTTTTGCCCCAATTGCGGCGCGCGTTTCACAACGTTCGAACGCATCCAGCTGCGCGAGTTGACCGTGATCAAGAAGAACGGCCTGAAAGTGCCGTTCGATCGCGACAAGCTGGCCCGTTCGATCATGATCGCCACGCGCAAGCGGCCGATCGATCCCGACCGTATCGAACGCCTGATCAACGGCATCGTGCGCCGGCTGGAAAGCTCGGGCGAGAGCGAGATCAAGTCGGATGCCATCGGCGAACTGGTGATGGATGGCCTCGCGGCGCTGGACAAGGTTGCCTATGTCCGCTTCGCCTCGGTCTATCGCAATTTCCGCGAAGCCAAGGATTTCGAGGAATTCATCGGCTCGCTCAGCGGAGCCGGCAGCAACGATGACTGACAAGGCCGCGGCCAGCCGGGACGAGCGCTATATGCGCATCGCGCTCGGGCTGGCTGCGCGCGGGCTGGGCAATACCTGGCCCAATCCTGCGGTTGGCTGCGTGATCGTGCGCGATGGCCGCATCGTTGGTCGCGGCTGGACCAGGGTTGGCGGACGTCCTCACGCGGAAACCGAAGCCCTGCTGCAGGCCGGCGAGGCGGCACGCGGCGCCACCGCCTATGTGACGCTGGAACCCTGCAGTCACCACGGCCGAACGCCGCCTTGCGCGGAAGCATTGGTTACGGCCGGCATCCAGCGCTGCGTGGTGGCGCTGGAAGATACTGATCCCCGTGTGGCCGGCAAGGGCCTCGCCATGCTGCGCGAGGCAGGCATTGATGTCAGCGATGGGTGTCTGGCCAATGCGGCTGCCGACTTGAATGCCGGTTTCCTGCTGAACCGTGAGCAGAACCGTCCACTGGTCAGCCTGAAGCTGGCGGTCAGCCTGGACGGCCGTATCGGCGCCCATACGGGTGACAGCAAATGGATCACCAATCCTGAATCGCGCCGTCGCACGCATCTGCTGCGGGCCCAGCATGACGCCATCATGGTGGGCAGCAATACGGCCCTGCAGGACGATCCGGAACTGACCTGCCGCCTGCCGGGGCTGCCCCCGCGGCTGCCGGTGCGCATCGTGCTGGACGGCCGGCTCCGGTTGAGCCTGACCGCCAAGGTGGTGGCAACGGCCCGGCAGATTCCGACCTGGCTGATCACCCGCAGCGATGTCGATCCGACACGCCGCGATGCCTTTCGCGATTGCGGCGTGGAGGTGATCGCGGTGGACCCCGATGCTGCCGGTTTCCCCGATCTGGCCCAGGCCTTTGCCGCATTGTCGGAGCGGGGGCTGACGCGGGTGCTGGTTGAAGGCGGCGGCAAACTGGCTGCCAGCCTGATCCGCGCCGATCTGGTCGACCGGATGATCTGGTTCCGCTCCCCCAGCGTGATTGGCGGTGACGGCCTGCCTGCAATAGCCGGTTTCGGCATCGATACCGTAGCGGAAGCCCCCCGCTGGCGCCGGGTCCGGGCCGATATTCTGGGCGACGACCTGCTGGAAACCTTCGTCCGACCTCTCTAAAACAAAGCTATGTTCACCGGCATCGTCACCGACATCGGCACCGTCACCGCACGCGAGGCGCGCGGCGATACCCGTTTCCGCATCCGCACGGCCTATGACACGGCCAGCATTGCCATCGGGGCATCCATCGCCTGTTCAGGGGTCTGCCTCACCGTCGTGCAGAAAGGCGATGACTGGTTCGCCGTGGATGTTTCGGCCGAAACGCTGTCGCGCACGGGCCTCGGCAACTGGCAAGAAGGCAGCCGCATCAACCTGGAGCGCAGCCTTCGGGTTGGCGACGAGCTGGGCGGGCATATCGTCTCGGGTCATGTCGATGGCGTCGGCGATGTAAGCATGGTCCGGCCTGACGGAGACTCCCTGCGGATCGAGGTCAAGGCTCCAGATGCCCTTGCTCCTTTCATTGCCGAAAAAGGCTCGATCACGGTGGATGGCGTATCGCTGACAGTGAACAGCGTCGAGCGCGCGACATTCGGGATTAACCTGATCCCGCATACCCAGCAGGTGACGACGCTCGGCAAACTGAAGGCTGGTGATAGGGTCAACCTGGAAATCGATACGCTGGCGCGTTATGTCGCCCGTCTGCAGCAGTGGAGCAAGCCAGCGTGAATAACATGGACGACATCAAGCGCTACATTGCTTCGGCGGAAGAGATCATCGAAGAGGCGCGTCGCGGCCGCATGGTGATCCTGGTCGATGAAGAGGATCGCGAGAATGAAGGCGATCTCTACATCCCGGCAGAAATGGCCGATGCCGCCGCCATCAATTTCATGGCGAAATACGGCCGTGGCCTGATCTGCCTGACGCTGACCCGCCAGCGCATCGAGCAGCTTGGCCTGCCGCTGATGGCGCAGAACAATGCCTCACGGCACCAGACGGCCTTCACTGTCTCCATCGAGGCGCGCGAAGGCGTTACCACCGGCATTTCCGCCGCCGACCGTGCGCAGACCGTTGCCGTGGCGATCGATCCGAGCAAGGGGCCGCAAGACATCGCGGTGCCGGGGCATATCTTCCCGCTGATGGCGCGTGATGGTGGCACGCTGGTCCGCGCCGGGCATACCGAAGCGGGGGTCGATATCGCCCGCCTGGCCGGCCTTAACCCGTCTGGCGTGATCTGCGAGATCATGAACGACGACGGCACCATGGCCCGGTTGCCCGACCTGATTTCGTTCGCCCAGTTGCACAACCTGAAGATCGGGACCATTGCCGACCTGATCGCCTATCGGCGCCGGAACGACAACCTGATCCAGCGTATGGTGGAAGGCGAGATCGACAGCGTGTGGGGCGGCAAGTTCCGCATGCTGGTCTACCGCAACCGGGTTGAGTATGCCGAACATATTGCCCTGGTGAAGGGTGACGTGGCCGATGGCCGGCCCGTCATGGTGCGGATGCACGCCATGAATGTGCTGGAAGACGTTCTGGGCGACCACGGCGCCCGTTCCGGTGTTCTGCATGGGGCCATGCAGATGATCGGGGAAGAAGGCCGGGGGGTGGTTGTCCTGATTCGCGAGCCCCGGGCCACCGCCCTGTCGGACAAGGTGCGCCAGAAGATCGGCGAACCAGTTGAAAAGTCTGCCCAACTCCGGGATTATGGCATCGGGGCGCAGATCCTGATCGATCTGGGGGTTAAGGACATGATCGTTTTGTCCAACGTGGAACGTACTATCGTCGGCCTGGAAGGCTATGGCCTGAGCGTGGTCGAGACCCGGCCCATCAAGGTTCGCAGGGAGGTCTGAGAGCATGGTGGCGCGCAAGAGCAAGCCGGCCGCAAAGAAGAAGCCGGCCAAGATGCAGAAGTTTTCGACCAGCAAGAGCCAGGTCAAAGGCAATCTTGCCATCGATATCCGCAAGCCGCGGGTACTGATCGTCGAGGCCCGGTTTTACGAAGATATCGCCGATGCGCTGTTTGAGGGCGCCAAGGCGGTGATCGAGGCTTCCGATTTTGATTACGACCGTATTGACGTGCCTGGCGCACTGGAATTGCCGGCTGCGATCCGCTTTGCGATGAACCGCAAGGGCGACAAGGCCTATGATGGTTTCGTTGCCCTGGGCTGTGTCATCCGTGGCGAGACCGCGCATTTCGATGTCGTCGTGAATGAAAGCGCGCGTGGCCTGCAGCAGCTTGCCATCGAGCATCAGCTCTGCATCGGCAATGGCATCATCACCGTTGAGAACGAGGAGCAGGCCTGGGACCGCGCCCGCAAGGACCGCCAGGACAAGGGCGGTCAGGCGGCACTGGCCTGTGTTGCCATGATCGGTCTCAAGCAGCTTTTCTCGATATGAGCGAAGGGGGGCAGCGCCGCGGTATCCGGAACGATCGACCTGCAGGCCGCCGGTCGGTTGCCCGTCTCTTCGCGGTTCAGGCCCTATACGAGATCGAATTCGGCGGCGGCGTTGCCGAAGCCGTGATTGCCGATTTCCGCGCCCATCGCCAGAGCGAGGAAATCGAGGGCGTGCAGATGCGTGAAGCGGATGCCGATTGGTTTTCCGAAATCGTGCGTGGCGTTGCCAAGAGGCAAACCGAAATCGACGCGATCATCAAGGACGCCATGCCGAGGCCCGACGCGCTCGACCGCATGGAGGCGATCCTGCGCTATGCGCTGCGGTGCGCGGCCTATGAAATCATCGCGCGCATTGATGTTCCCGCGGCCACGGTGATCGACGAATATCTTGGTATCGTGCGCGCATTTTTCGGCCCGCGTGAAATCAAGCTGGCCAATGGCGTGATCGATGCCGTGGCGCGCAAGTTGCGGCCCGGCGAATTCGCGGCCTGATAGACTCATGGCCGGGCAACGCCTCGGCGAATTTGAACTGATCGCGCGGTATTTCGCGCCTCTGGCGGCCGATGCCCCGGGGGCATTCGGGCTGCGTGACGATGCCGCCGTGATTGCATTGCCGGCAGGCGAAGAGTTAGTGGTAACGACGGACGCCATGCTGGATGGCGTGCATTTCCTGATCAAGGATGGTGCCGCGCGCATAGCCCGCAAGCTATTGCGGGTCAATCTGTCTGATCTGGCCGCCAAAGGCGCCCGGCCGATCGGTTATCAGCTTGCCATTGCGCTGCCCGAAGAACTGGCGAACGATGAATGGCTCAGCGCTTTCTGTGGTGGGCTGGCGCAGGATCAGAAAGCCTTCGGCATCGCCCTGTATGGCGGTGATACGGTGCGCAGCCCAGATCGCCTGATGCTGAATGTCACGGCCTTTGGCGCTGTGCCGGCCGGCATGATGCTGCGGCGCGGTTTGGCGCAGACCGGCGACGATCTGTACGTAACCGGCAGCATTGGCGATGCGGCATTGGGGTTGGAGGTAAAGCTCAATCACCGCCTGTTTTCGGCGGCGGCAATGATGTTCTTCGACTCCCGACTGCATCTGCCTACGCCGCGTGTGGCATTCGGGCCGGAATTGCGCGGTCTGGCCCATGCCGCGATGGATGTATCCGACGGCCTTGTGCAGGATGCGGGGCACATCGCGTCGGCTTCAGGCTTGCGGGCGATTATCCATGCCGATGCCGTCCCGCTGTCGCTGGCAACACGTCAGGCCGTGACGGACGATAAAAACCTGCTGTCGACCGTGCTGACAGGTGGGGACGATTACGAGCTGCTGTTCACGGCTCCGCCCCGGAATGCCCCGGATATCGCGGCATTGTCACGCCGCGTCGGTCTGGCCGTGACGCGCATCGGCGGGCTGGAAGCCGGCAGCGGGGTTTCGGTGCTTGATAGCAGTGGGCAGCCCCTGGATCTGGCCAGGGGTGGCTTCCAACATTTTGGCGGTGCGCTAGAATAGCCGCAAACAGGCAGGATGCGCAGAGGCATGCGTAAAGTCGGATTGATCATCTTGGCGCTGGTGGTGCTGCTGACCTTGGCTGGCGGCGGTGTTGCCGTCTACCTGCTGGTGATCGCACCTAAGAGCCATACCGAGGCGGATGCCGTCGATCCCAGCGACCCTCCGCCACCCCCCGTGCCCAAACGTCCGGCTTTCATTCCGCTTGAGCCTTTCAGTGTGTATGTGAAACCGGAGGGGCAGCCGGCGCGGGAAATCATCGTGATCCTGCATCTGGAAGTGCCGCCCGACAACGTGCCGCAGGTGAATGAAAGGATGCATCTGCTGCGCGATGCCTATATCCGCGAATTGCTCAAAGGTGATCCCATCGAGGTGCCGGCCCGGTTTACGGCCAAGGACCTGTATGTGGTTCGCGACAGGTTGCGCGGCCCGACCGAGCAGGTGATGGGAAAAGGGCTGGTGACGCAGGTCCTGCTTCTGAATATTATTGGCCAGCTAAAGTAAGTAGAATCGCGTCAAACCGAACTGGCCGTCTCCCATGACCGTACTCACGCCGGCCGCTGCCAAGCGGAATGTCCTTATTCTTGCCGTTTGCATGGCCCTGGCGAATTCCGCGGTTACGCTGCAGGTGACGCTTGGCGGTCTGGTCGGGCATATCCTGGTAGAAGACAAGGCATATGCCACCCTGCCGGTGACTTTCGTGGTGGCAGGCACGGCATTGGCGACGATTCCGGCCTCCATGCTCATGCGCAGGATCGGCCGGCGGCTTGGCTTCATGCTGGGCTGCCTGATCGGCTGCAGCGGTTCACTGATCGCGGCCCTCGGCGTCTATCTGGGACACTTCTGGCTGTTCTGCCTGGGGGCCTTCATTTTCGGCGGTTCCAGCGCCTTCGTTCAGCTCTACCGTTTTGCGGCGGCCGATATCGCACCGCAGAATTTCAAGAGCAAGGCAATTTCCTGGGTGATGGTTGGCGGCCTTGTTTCGGCAATCCTGGGACCAGAGATCGCCAAATACACACGCGAATTGCTGACGCCGCATCTGTTCCTGGCATCCTATTTGGCTGCCGCTGCATTGCCGCTGGTTGTCCTTGCCATCCTGACCACGGTTACCATTCCGGTTCCCACACTGACCGAATTGAAAGAGCAGGGACGGCCGTTGCTCGAGATTGTGCGCCAACCCACTTTCATGGTGGCGGCGATGGCCGGCATGTTCGGCTATGGCGTGATGAACCTGCTGATGACCGCCACGCCGCTGGCCATGCAACTCTGCGAGCATCCCTTTGCCGCCGCCGCCACGGTGATCCAGTGGCATGTCGTCGGCATGTTCTTCCCCAGCTTTTTCACCGGCAACCTGATCGCCCGTTTCGGCGCCCTGCGCATTATCATGGTGGGAACCCTGCTCAACCTGGCCTGTATCGGCGTGGCGTTGAGCGGTGTCGGCGTGTGGCATTTCCAGATCGCCTTGCTGCTGCTCGGGGTGGGCTGGAATTTCATGTATATCGGCGGCACCTCGTTGCTAACCGAGGTCTACCGGCCGGCCGAACGCAACAAGACCCAGGCCCTGAACGACTTCCTGGTATTCGGCACGGTGGCCCTGGCCTCGCTGGGGTCGGGCAAGATGCTTTACCACTGGGGCTGGGATTTCGTGCCCTTGTCGGCCTTGCCCTTCATCCTGATGGCTGGCTTGGCCGTGCTGTGGCTGCTGCTGCAGCGCAAGCAACCGCTACTTGCTGAATAAGCACTGGAAAAATAAGCCATATTGCGCCGGTTTCGCTTCTCTGGCATAACGACTCCGTGTTCCTCCCCGCGTCGAGTCTGGGGATCAATAAGGTAGCAGTCGCGTAACCCGAGTCGGGCAGCGCTGCCCGGTCGGGCGTGTCTCGATTACATAATCCAAGGAACGAAGGGAAACGCTCATGACGGAGTTGTGGTTCGCCATCGCCTGTGGCGTATTGGCGTTGTTGTACGGCATTTGGACCTCACGGTCGGTTCTGGCCGAATCCGCCGGTAACCAGCGGATGCAGGAAATTGCCGCGGCCATTCAGGAAGGCGCATCCGCCTATCTCAATCGCCAGTATCGTACCATCGGCATTGTCGGCATCGTGGTGGCCGTCATCCTTGCCTTCACGCTTGGCCTGAAAGTTGCCATTGGCTTCGTCATCGGCGCCGTGCTTTCGGGGGCCGCCGGCTATATCGGCATGAACGTATCCGTCCGTGCCAATGTGCGCACGGCGGAAGGTGCCCGCAAAGGCATGGAACATGCGCTGAGCATCGCCTTCAAGTCCGGTGCCGTCACCGGCATGCTGGTGGTCGGCCTGGCGCTGCTGGGTGTGGCAATCTATTACGTGGTCCTGCTCAAGATCGGTGCGCCGGTACGCGAGATGGTCGATGCGCTGGTCGCGCTCGGCTTCGGCTCGTCGCTGATCTCGATCTTCGCCCGTCTGGGAGGCGGCATCTTCACCAAGGGCGCCGATGTCGGCGCCGATCTCGTCGGCAAGGTTGAGGCCGGCATTCCGGAAGATGACCCGCGCAACCCGGCCGTGATCGCCGATAACGTGGGCGACAATGTCGGCGACTGCGCCGGCATGGCCGCCGACCTGTTCGAGACCTATGCGGTGACCATCGTCGCCACCATGGTGCTGGCGTCGATCTATTTCGCCGCCGATGCCGCCTTGATGGCCAAGGTGATGGCCTATCCGCTGGTGATCTCGGGCGCCTGCATCATCACCTCGGTGATCGGTACATACTTTGTCCGCCTCGGCAGCAGCCAGAACATCATGGGCGCGCTGTACAAGGGTCTGATCGTCACCGGTATCCTGTCGGCGATCGCGTTGTGGCCCATCACCGACTTCATGCTTGGCATGAAGACCACGATGACGGCTGGCACCGCCACCTTCACGGGCATGAGTCTGTTCCTGTGCGGCATCGTCGGCCTGCTGGTAACGGCTGCCATCGTGTGGGCGACCGAGTATTACACCGGCACCGGCTATCGTCCGGTCAGGAGCGTGGCGCAGGCTTCGACCACCGGTCACGGCACCAACGTGATCCAGGGTCTGGCTGTGTCGATGGAGGCAACGGCTCTGCCGGCGCTGTTCATCGTTGTTGGCATCATTGCCACCTACATGCTGGCCGGCCTGTTCGGCATCGCCATCGCGGTGACCACAATGCTGGCTCTGGCCGGCATGGTTGTCGCGCTCGATGCCTATGGCCCGGTTACCGACAATGCCGGCGGCATTGCCGAAATGTCGGACCTGCCGAAGGACGTGCGCAAGACCACCGACGCGCTTGATGCCGTGGGCAACACCACCAAGGCCGTGACCAAGGGCTATGCCATCGGTTCGGCGGGCTTCGGCTCACTGGTGCTGTTCGCCGCCTATACGGAAGATCTGAAGTACTTCTTCAAGGGCGTCACGATCGATTTCTCCCTGAGCAACCCGTATGTCGTGGTTGGCCTGCTGATCGGCGGTCTGCTGCCGTATCTGTTCGGCGCCATGGGCATGACGGCAGTCGGCCGCGCGGCCGGCTCGGTCGTCGTGGAAGTGCGGCGGCAGTTCAAGGAAATCGCCGGCATCATGGAAGGCAAGGCCAAGCCTGATTATTCCAAGGCGGTTGACCTGCTGACCAAGGCGGCGATCAAGGAAATGATCGTGCCCAGTCTGCTGCCGGTGCTCAGCCCGATCGTTTTGTACTTCATCATCACCTGGATTGCCGGCCAGGCCGCTGCTTTCGCCGCGGTCGGCGCCATGCTGCTTGGTGTGATCGTCACCGGCATTTTCGTCGCCATCTCGATGACGGCAGGCGGTGGTGCCTGGGACAATGCCAAAAAGTACATCGAGGAAGGCCATCATGGTGGCAAGGGTTCGGACGCCCATAAGGCTGCCGTAACCGGCGATACCGTCGGCGACCCCTACAAGGACACGGCCGGTCCGGCCGTGAACCCGCTGATCAAGATCACCAACATCGTTGCGTTGCTGCTGCTCGCCATCCTGGCGCACGGCTGATCGCGGCAATCCAGACCGGATTGGAAAAGGGCCGGGGCAACCCGGCCCTTTTTCTGTAGTGCTAGACCTGCAGCGTCGCCGCACCGATAGCCAACAGGGCGGTGATTTCCGTGGCTTGCTGTACCGCGCCGAGGACATCGCCGGTGTGGCCGCCGATCTGGCGGTGCGCCAGTAAAACCATCGCCAGTGTCATCGCCGCCACGCCGGCAACAGCCAGCATGAAGGCCGTGCCGGGCAACAGCAGGAATGCGATGGCAATAGCCAGTCCCAATGCCAGCAATGCCGAGGGCAGGGGTACGCTTCCACCACTGGCCGCCAGGCCATCCGGACGTGCGGCCGGCAGCAGGTACCAGGCCGCCGCCATGGCCGCGCGCGACAGAGCGCCGGCGGCAACCAGTGCCACGATGATCGCACCGGCATGGCTGATGGTTTCATCCAGCTCGTCGCTGATCGAAAGCAGGTTGCTGGCCAGTTCCTGGAGGGCTGAGAAACGCAAACTCAGGATCAGCAGCAGGGCGACCACACCATAGGTGCCGATGCGGCTGTCGCGCATGATCTCCAGTTTGCGTTCCCGGGTGCGGCCGCCGCCAAAGCCGTCTGCGGTATCCGCGAGGCCATCCTCGTGCAAGGCGCCGGTGAGCAGGACCTGCATGCCGATCGTGAGCAGGGCGGAGGTTGAAATGCCAAGGCCAATCCGGTTGGCGGCGTAAAATACCGCGCCGCCACCCAGGCCAACCAGCACGCCAACCAGAGGAAACAGCCAGACGGCCCGCGCGACCTGGCCCTCGACATGGATTCCGCCGGGGATCGGCAGGCGTGTCAGCAACATCAGTGCGAGCCGCAGGTCGTCGAACCACCGCTGACGGCGGCTGGGCTGTTGATATGGATCAGGCGAATCGGGACGGGGGTCTGTCATGGCGCGTTGCGGTTCGGGCTTGGCTGGCTTATAGCACGCCAACCCCGTTCCGACGACGCTTGGCAGGCAGACCCATACCATGACGCAACCTTTTCGGGATTTCGCGGCGATCCGGGCCACCGCGCTGAGCTTGCCGGCACCGGAGGCAGATGCGATGTCCGCCGCGCGTGCACGCGATGCGCAGCTGACCAAGCCGCCCGGTGCCCTGGCCCGCCTGGAAGACTGCGTATTCCATCTGGCTGGCTGGCAGCGCCGGAGCATTCCGCAGCTCGAGGCCATCCATATTGCGATCTTTGCCGGCAATCATGGTGTCGCCGCACGAGGCGTTTCGGCATTTCCCGCCGATGTCACGGTCCAGATGGTGGCGAATTTCGAACGCGGTGGCGCGGCGATCAACCAGCTTGCCAGACTGCATGGTGCGAACTTGTCGGTTGCAGCACTTGATCTGGATCGCCCGACGGCCGATTTCACCATTGCCGCAGCGATGACCGAAGCCGAATGCGTGGCGGCCATCAATGCCGGTGCCGCGGTTGTGTCGCCATCATGCGATCTGCTGGTGCCTGGGGAAATGGGCATTGGCAACACGACGGCTGCTGCGGCATTGGCTGCCGCCTTATATGGCGGCAATGCTGCGAGCTGGGTTGGGCCGGGTACGGGTGTGAACGGCGATGCACTGGCCAACAAGGTCCGTGTGGTGGATACGGCCCTAGGTTTTCATGGTGCAGCGATTGCCGATCCGCTGGAGGCCCTGCGCCGGGTCGGCGGCCGTGAACTGGCGGCCCTATTCGGCGCGGTACTGATGGCGCGCCTGGAATCGGTGCCGGTATTGCTGGATGGATTTGTGGTTGGCGCGGCTGCTGGCGTTTTGGCGCGGCTGAGTCCGGCTGGCCTGGATCACTGTCTGGCGGGGCATGTCTCGGCCGAACCAGGTCATCGCCGGCTGTTGGGCGAACTTGGCAAAACAGCCCTGCTGGATTTAGGGATGCGTCTGGGCGAGGGAGCCGGTGCCGCTGTCGCTATCGGCCTGCTGAAAGCCGCTGTTGCGTGTCATGCCGGCATGGCGACCTTCGCTGAGGCCAGCGTCAGCCAGCGCAGCTGATCACACGCTCACTTGCTGGGATTGTTGGCGGAATTGAAACGGCCGAAATTGCCGAACAGCTGTTCCAGGACAGTCATCTCTTTGCCGCGCGTCGGTGTCTCGCGCTGGATGAAAGCGATCTGCTTGCCATCCTTCATCCCGTAGCGTTTCAGGTCCTTGACCTTGCCGTCCTTGTCGAAGGCAATGGCTACGACCTGCTGGTCGATCAATTCCGGGGCCAGAAAGGCAACGGCCTCGGTTTCGCTGGAAATATAGTAATAGGTGATGCCCCAGTCCGGGAATGTGGACGTGGTGGACGGAGAGCCGAGCAGGGCCCCGACCTGAGCTTCCGTGGTCTGACCAACCTCGATCTGTTTCAGCTTGTCTTCTTCAATGGTCACGCCACGAAAATCCTGCCGCGGGGCGCAGGCAGCGACGGTCAGGATCAGGACGGCGGCCAGAAGGCTGCCGCGAAAACGGATCGGCATGGCAGAAGACTCGCTCTAACGAGGGCGGCATACTATCTTCTGTCGCTCCGAAAGGCAAATGGCCGGCACGGCTGTGTAATATTTGTGGCTTAGAATCATATGCTTGCGAGAATTTTCTCACTTTTCGCTGGAAAACAGCCCGATGTCCGGGCCGTGGCCCTGTATCGCGCCATCGTCGCGCAATCTCGCCAGGCAGGCTTTTATCGAGAGCATGGCGTGCCGGACAGCCTGGATGGGCGCTTCGACATGATCGTCCTGCACAGCTTTCTGGTCATGCGCCGACTGCGCCGGATCGGTGCGGCGGCTGAACCGCTCAGCCAGCAGCTTTTCGACCTGATGTTCGCCGATATGGACAGCAACCTGCGTGAAATCGGCGTCGGGGACCTGAGCGTGGGCAAGAAGGTGAAGGCCATGGCCCAGGCCTTCTATGGCCGGGTGGAATCCTACGAGGCGGCCCTGCAGAGCGGGGATAATGATCAGTTGCGCCAAGCCCTGGCCCGGAATCTCTATGCCGGCAAGGCCAATCCCGAGGCCCCGGGCCTTGCAGCGGTCGCGGCCTATCTCCGGCAAGCCGATGCCAGCCTCGCTAGCCAGGCTGATGGCGAGATTCTCGCGGGAAACCTGGTTTTTCCGGCCCTGGCACACTGATCAGAGCCTGGACAAAGCGGTTGACCAGGGGGCGGCTTGCCCCTATGTTCCGCCGCCTTGACCGCCCCCGATTGGAATCATGAGGTTTTATCGTGTCGAAGGGCGCGCCTGGCAACGAATTCAGCCATGTCGTCGAGGTCGACCGGATCGGTCCTGAAGGCCTGACGCTGGCCCTGACAGCCGACGAGCAGGCCCGTACCGCCCTGGCGCGACGCTTTCGTATCCCGGCCGTGCTGTCGCTGGTGGCCAAAGTCCGGTTGATGCCGGATCCGGCCATTGACCGGCAGTATCTGCTGAAGGGCGAGATCGAGGCCGAGGTTGAGCAGACCTGCGTGGTGTCGCTCGAGCCGGTGCGACAACGGGTTTCGGAGGGTTTTGTCCGCCATTTTGCCCCGGCGGACATGATCGCGCCGAAGGCTGATCTGGACGAAGACGAGGCGGAATGGCTGGATCCCGATGCCGAGGATCCTGTCGATCCGATCGAAGACGGACTGATTGATGCCGGTGCTGTGGTTGCCGAGGAGTTGGCCCTGGCGCTGGATCCATACCCGCGCAAGGCGGGGGCTGGTTTTCCGGAGGGGTATAGTCCGGATGCAGAAGAGGGGGCGAAAGTCAGCCCCTTTGCCGCCCTGGCAAAGCTGAAGGCGGCAAAAAAGGATTGAGGGAAAGCGCTTGGTCCCCGGGCGCGCCAAGAGTATATAGGCGGGGATTCTTGCCGAAGCGGTTAACGCGCATGCGGGCCCGCAGCGCGCGAATAGTGAGAGAGATGTGTCATGGCTGTTCCTAAGAAGAAAAAGTCCAAGTCGAAGCGCGACATGGGCCGTTCGCACGATGCGCTGAAGGGCAGCGCTTATGTCGAATGCTCGAATTGCGGTGAACTGAAGCGCCCGCATCATGTTTGTGATGCCTGCGGCCATTATGACGGCCGCGAGGTGGTTGCGAAGACGGCTGCCGCCTGAGCCCGCTCAGGCACAGGCATTGAATCGGTAAGGGCAACGGGGTGACCGCGTCCTTAACGATTGCGCTTGATGCCATGGGGGGCGACCACGCCCCCGACATGGTGATCAAAGGCGCCGCGGCCTTGCTGCCGCGTTTCCCGCAGGTGAAGTTCATCCTGTTCGGTGATGCCGGACAGGTAGAGCCTTTGCTGCGTCGTTTTCCTGCGCTCAAAGAACGCTGCGAGATTCGGCATACTGCCGAGAAGGTTCTTAGCGAAGACAAGCCCAGCCAAGCCCTGCGCCGTGGCCGCAACACCAGCATGCGGCTGTCGATCGATGCCGTGGCCAATGGCGATGCCCATGCTGTCGTGTCGGCCGGCAATACCGGCGCACTGATGGCCATGGCGAAATTCGTGCTCCGCACGCTGCCAGGCATCGAACGCCCTGCAATTGCATCCTTCCTGCCGACGATGAAAGGCGAAACGGTCGTTCTCGACCTCGGGGCCAATGTCGAGTGCGACGCGCGCAATCTGGTGCAGTTCGCCGTAATGGGCGCCAACCTGGCGCATTCCGCGCTGGGGCGGCACCGGCCACGTGTTGGCTTGCTCAATGTCGGCGTTGAAGAATTGAAGGGGCATGATGAAGTGAGGGCGGCGGCTGATCTGTTGCGCGCCGTCGCCAAGCCGCCCTTCGAGTTCGTCGGTTTCGTTGAAGGCAATGATATTGCCGGCGGAGATGTCGACGTGATCGTCACCGACGGCTTTACCGGAAATATCGCCCTGAAAACAGTCGAGGGCACGGCCAAGCTGATGGCGTCATTGCTGAAGTCCGCTTTCCAGCGCTCGATTTTCACAAAGATCGGTTATCTCTTTGCCAGTTCCGGTCTGGGAATGCTGCGCGATCGCATGGATCCGCGCTTTTATAACGGCGGTGTGCTGCTTGGCCTGAACGGTATCGTCGTGAAAAGCCACGGCGGCACCGATGATGTGGGCTTTGCCGCGGCACTGGAAGTCGCCATCGATATGGCGCAGGATCGTTTGATCGAGCGGATCAAGGCCGATTTCGCTGGCGCTTTTGCCGGTTCACTGGCGTCACAAACGGCGGTGAGCGAAGCAGGGCAGGCAGAACAACAAGAGTCGCGTGTGGGGGTATCATGATTCGCTCGGTCGTCGTGGGATGCGGCAGTTACCTGCCGGAGCGAATCCTGACCAATGCCGATCTGGCAAAAATGGTCGACACCTCCGACGAGTGGATCGTTGAGCGCAGCGGCATCCGTCAGCGCCACATCGCCGCCGATAACGAGAAAACATCCGATCTCGCCATCAAGGCCTCGCAGGCGGCATTGAAGAATGCTGGCCTGACGGCGGACGATGTCGATCTGATTGTTCTCGCCACGGCTACTCCGGACCAGACTTTCCCGGCCACCGCTTGCCGCGTGCAGGCCGAACTGGGAATGACGCGCGGTTTTGCCTTCGATGTGCAGGCCGTTTGCTCGGGTTTCATTTTTGCGCTCGCCACGGCTGACAATTTCATCAAGGCCGGGCAGGCCAAGACTGCGCTGGTGATCGGGGCGGAAACTTTCTCGCGTATCCTGGACTGGACCGACCGCACGACCTGCGTGCTGTTCGCCGATGGCGCCGGTGCTCTGGTCCTGCGCGCGGAAGAGGGCAAGGGAAACACCGATGACCGTGGTGTGTTGACCACACATTTGCATTCCGATGGCCGTCACAACGATCTGCTCTATGTTGATGGCGGGCCGTCCAGTACCCAGACAACGGGCCATGTCCGCATGCAGGGCAAAGAGGTTTTCCGTCACGCTGTGGTCAATCTGGCGGATGTGGTGAAAGAAACGCTCGCCGCCGTCGACATGAAGCCAGAACAGATCGACTGGCTGGTGCCGCATCAGGCCAACAAACGCATCATCGATGGCACGGCACGCAAGCTGGGCATGGGCACCGAACGCGTGGTGCTGACCGTGGATCACCATGGCAATACTTCGGCAGCCTCCGTGCCGCTGGCACTGGCTGAGGCGGTTGCCGATGGCCGCATCAAGCGGGGCGATGTCTTGCTGCTGGAAGCCATGGGCGGCGGCTTTACCTGGGGCAGCGCCCTGGTCCGCTGGTAATTTCCCTTAAAACTAGCATTCAGGATCGTTTTCCCGCCATTCGAGCGGGCGATTCGGCCAAGGTCTTATTGACGGCTGGCCGGGGTTAAGTTAGCGTCCTCACAATATAATTTGCCAAAAGGGGGCGTTGGTGATGACCGGTAACACCTTAACGCGGGCGCAACTCAGCGAGGCGATCTACCAGGAGGTCGGCCTCTCGCGCAGCGAGTCCGCCCAGCTGGTCGAAACCGTTCTGAACGAGATCATCGACAGCCTGATCGCCGACCATATGGTGAAGATTTCCTCTTTTGGCACCTTCCAGGTCCGCTCCAAGGGCGGGCGTATGGGGCGCAACCCCAAAACCGGTCAGGAAGTGCCGATTGATCCCCGCAAGGTACTGGTTTTCCGCGCCAGTCATGTGCTGAAGGAAAAGATCAACGCCGGCATGCATGCCGTGAGCCAGCAGGCCAAGGCGGGCGCTTAAGTCTCTTCTCGCAACGGGCATTCATGGCAGACGAGCAGGAACGGGCAGACCAGCAGGCATCAGGTAAAACCAAGGCCGGCGCTGCTTTTCGCACTATCGGCGAGGTCGCCGATCAGCTCGACCTGCCACAGCACGTCCTGCGCTTCTGGGAAAAGAAATTCCATCAGATCCGGCCGGTGAAACGAAATGGCGGCCGTCGTTATTACCGGACAGAGGATATTGCTCTGCTGGGCGAGATCCGCGTGTTGCTGCACGATCAGGGCTACACCATCCGCGGTGTGCAGAAACTGCTGCGCGAGGGGGGGCTGGCCAAGGCGGTCCGCGCCCGGGCCCAACAGGAAAAAACCGCCGCCGCGCCAACTCAGGATGCCGGCAAACGCAAGCCGGCAAAGGCGGCAGGGCAGGATCGCCAGATCGGCATGCCTTTCGATCTGCTGAATGATATGGGCAGCCTTCGCCACGCCCTGAAATCCTGCCTGAAAGATCTGGAAAGCATCCACGCCGATATCGTGGCGCGGCAGAATCGCTGACTGATATTCCAATGGCTTGGCGCGGTTGCACCATGCAGGGGCGCTGGCTATAGTGCGCGCCGCTTGATCACCTGTCGCCTGCTTATCCGGCCGCCAGGGATCCAGCCCGGTCGGAGCGTAGCGCAGCCTGGTAGCGCATCAGTCTGGGGGACTGGGGGTCGTGGGTTCAAATCCCGCCGCTCCGACCATTATTTTCATACTATTCAATAGTCGTACTTACTGTGGCATCGCAGGTACTAGCGATAAGTCATTGGTATAGTTTATTTAACAGAAATGATGGTGTATTCTTGGCCTGATGCGATATTTCAGGCTTAAAAAATATAATGCAATATGACGCTCATTCCGATGCCCCGCCGGAAATCCGGGTTGGAGGCGAAGCCGATTACGTCGATATTCGCCTGGAGGATGGCATTTTAGCTATTACGGTTGTGGGTGCTCCAGCGGGCCAACTGATCCATGACGCGATCCAGGCCGGATTGCAGCAAGGCTGGTTACAGCCAGGGATTCCGACGCTGGTCGATGTTGGCGACTTTCAAGGCAATGTCGATTGGCAGGCGATGCTGACGATCAGTCGCATGACGGATTGGAGCCAGGGCAAGACCGTTACGGCCAAGGTTGCCTATCTGACTAATGATCCGTTGTTCTCCTTGCTGATAAAGGCAGTCAGCACCTTATTTCCTGACAGTCGGCACCGGCTGTTCCAGGATACAGGTCATGCGCGGCAGTGGCTGATGGCTAACGCCGCCTGAGCGGAGCTGGCTCAGGTCCATCTGGCGCCAACGCCGATCGGCGCGGGCGCACGGCTCACAATCTTGCGCAGCATGTCCTGATAATGGTCCTTGGCCTCTGTGCCGATCAGCGGATCGGCGTTGCTGCGGAAGGCTGCATTGATATCTGCCCAATCCTGCGCATTCAGCCTGACTTCAGCCAGGGGGAAAACCTGCTCCTCTTCAAGTCGCATGTGGCTCCAGTGGAATTCGGCATATTGCTTCACCAGATTGCGAAAGGCATCGCGCGCTTCCGGCTTTTCCGGGTGCTCCTCAAACCGCTTCAGCGCCCGGCGCAGGCCAGCCATCAGCTCGCCGTTGCGCTTGTGCTCGGCCTCAAGCGCATCGAGGAGGCCGACCGCATCCGGGGCACGCAGGCGGAGCTGCCGAAATAGGTACTGATCTTCCTTGGGATGGTGAAAACGGTCGGGAAACTCGTCGATATAGGTCAGCATGGCGAACAGCAGGCCGAAATCGGGCTTGCCACCCTGCCGGTCCAGAACGTCGACGATACTCTGCAACCCATGCAGCACCGCAGCCAAGCTGCGGTGTTCGGCGCGGATAATAGTGATGGCCTCCTGCATGTCTGTCTCCTGCTGATTATGCAGGCCAGAATGCCACCGAAGGCTGTAGCGGCGTTGATCTACCGCAAAATTCCACGCTTTAGTGGGGTGGAAGTGTCAGGGACGACTGCTTTCGAGAACGCCATAGCCAGCATCCCGGATCGCATTGCGTACATCGGCTTGGCGCTCCGGGGGCAGGGTCTTGAAGCGCACCTGCTTGCGCTGAAGATCCACTTCGAAAGCCACACCCGGGGCTGCGTTGCTGATCGCATTGCTGATGGCCCGTTTGCAGGCATCACAGCTCATGCCTTCGATGGTCAGGATATGCATGGAATGAATTATAAGGCCGGCGACGAAGCCGGGCTACCCCCAGCGTTGCGACCGTGCGTCGCAGGGTTTTGAAATATATGGATTTTTCCGGCCCTGGCGGGGCCGCCCGGGAGGGGTAGATGCTTGCAATCCGGTCGTCCGCCGCTATAGTCCCCCTCTCGCGCCGGGCGACCGGCAAAACCAATCATACAGGGAGCCTTTCATGCTGATTTCCGAGGCCTACGCGCAGGCTGCCGGCGGCACCACCGACATGCTGACCTCGCTGCTGCCGCTGGTCCTGATCTTCGTCGTCTTCTATTTCCTGCTGATCCGTCCCCAGCAGAAAAAGATGAAAGAGCACAAGGCGATGATCGAAGCCGTTCGCCGTGGCGACGTCGTGACCACCTCGGGTGGCATCATCGGCAAGGTCGCCAAAGTGCAGGAAGACGGCGTTCTGCAGATCGAAATCGCTGACGGGGTGAAGGTGAAAGTGGTCAAGGGCACCATCGCCGAGGTCCGCTCGAAGGGCGGCGATGTCGAGGATGAGGACAAGTCCGAAACCAAGGCCGGCTGACGGTTCTGCTGCGGATGGCCGGTGATATATCAGCGGCCATCCGTCATACGGAACGCCATCCGATAACAGGTCTCGCCCGATGATGTATTTTGCGCCCTGGAAGATCGCGCTTATCGCCGTGCTGTGCATCGCGAGCGTGATCTTCAGCATTCCCAGTTTCTTTCCTGCTGCCCAGGTGGCGACCTGGCCGAACTGGCTGCCCAAGCGCCAGATTAGCCTCGGCCTTGACCTGCGTGGCGGCGCCCATCTGCTGCTTGAAGTCGACACCGGCGTTGTGCTGCGTGAACGTCTGGAAGCCGTGGTGGAAGGCGCCCGGAACGAACTGAGACAGGCACGTATCGGTTATACCAACCTGGGTGTTTCCGGCAGCAATGGCGTGGCCTTGCGGCTTCGTGACCCAACGCAGGCCGAGCAGGCGCGACAGTTGCTGGCGAAACTGGGCAATCCGGTGCAGAGCACCGCCGGGCTGGGCTTTGGCGCGGCCCAGACTGATCTGCAGATCAATGTCGCCGCCGACGGCCAGATTCGCATGACCCTGTCGGAGGCCGCCCTGCAGGAGCGGGCTCGTTCGGCGGTTACGCAATCCATTGAGATCGTCCGCCGCCGTATCGATCAGACCGGCGTTGCCGAACCAACGATCCAGCGCCAGGGCAATGATCGGATTCTTGTCCAGCTGCCGGGTGTTGATGACCCCGAGCGCATCAAGCGCCTGCTGGGCACGACGGCCAAGCTGACATTCCGCATGGTCGACACCAACGCTGATCCGAATATGCCGGCCCCAGCCGGCACGGAGATTCTGGAAGGCGACAAGCCCCGCGTGCCGAATGCGCCAGCTGAGCGTTTTGTCGTCAAGCGCAAGGTCGAAGTGGCCGGCGACAACCTTGTCGATGCCCAGGCCGGCTACGACCAGCGCAGCGGCCAGCCGATTGTATCCTTCCGTTTCGACACTGTGGGCGGCAAACGATTTGCTGAAATCACCCAGCAATCCGTTGGCCTGCCGTTTGCCATCGTGCTGGATAACAAGGTATTGAGCGCCCCGGTGATCCGCGAACCGATCCTGGGCGGTTCGGGCCAGATCAGCGGCAATTTCAGCGTAACCGAAGCCAATGACCTTGCCGTTCTCCTGCGCGCCGGCGCTCTGCCGGCACCGCTGAAAGTGGTGGAGGAGCGCACCGTGGGGCCGGATCTGGGTGAGGACTCTATCAGAGCCGGCTTGATCTCGGTTGCCGTCGCAGCCTGCCTCGTCGTCGTTTACATGGTGCTGGCCTATGGCCTGTTCGGCTTGTTCGCCGACGTGGCGTTGCTGGTCAACCTGGTGATGACGCTGGCGGCAATGTCGTTGCTGCAGGCGACGCTGACATTGCCAGGCATTGCTGGTCTGCTGCTGACCCTGGGCATGTCGGTCGATGCCAACGTGCTGATCAACGAACGTATCCGCGAAGAAACCAAGCTCGGTAAATCCCCGATCGCCGCCATGTCAGCCGGGTTCAGTCGTGCATTCAGCACGATCTTCGATGCCAATGTGACCACACTGATCAAGATGGCCCTTCTATATGCTCTGGGCTCTGGCACGGTGAAGGGATTTGCCGTGACGATCTCCATCGGCATCCTGACTTCGATGTTTACTGCCACCGTTCTGGTTCGCCTGATGATGGTGACATGGCTACGCCAGCGTCGCCCCACGCTGCTGCCGGTGTGAGGAGGCAGATCCATGTACAAGCTTCGCCTGATCCCCGATCACACCAACTATCCGTTCATGAAGGGCCGCATCGTCGGCCTCGCCATGTCGGCATTCCTTAGCGTTATCTCGATCATCCTGTTCTTCTATCCAGGACTGAATTACGGAATCGACTTCAAGGGCGGCATCGTCATCGAGGCGCGGTTGCAGCAGCCGGCTGATTTCCCCGCTCTTCGTGGCCTGATTGGCAATCTTGATCTTGGGCATGCAGCGCTGCAGCAATTCGGTTCACCCAATGACGTGTTGATAAGGCTGGAGCGTCAGGGCGGGGAGGACGCTGCTGCGCAACGAGCGGCCGACAAGGTGCGTGCCACGCTGACCCAGACCTACCCGGGTACCGAAATCCGCCGTGTCGAAGCTGTCGGGGCATCTGTTTCGGAAGGGTTGTTCCGCGATGGCATGCTGGCAATGGGCCTGGCGATGATTGCCATGCTGATCTACATCTGGTTTCGCTTTGAATGGCAATTCGGCATCGGCGCGATTGCCACCTTGGTGCTCGACGTCACCAAGACGATTGGTTTCTATGTTGTCACCGACATCCAGTTCAACCTGGTTGCCATTGCTGCCATTCTTACGGTCATGGGCTTTTCGGTGAACGATAAAGTCGTGGTCTACGACCGCGTGCGTGAGAATCTGCGCAAATATAAAACGATGTCTCTTCGTAATCTGATCGACAAGAGCATCAACGAAACGCTGAACCGCACTGTGAACACGTCACTCACTGTGTTCTTGTCGACCCTGCCACTGGCCCTGTTCGGCGGCGAGGCGGTGCGCGATTTCGCCATTGTCCTGCTGTTCGGCATCGTACTGGCGACATCGTCATCGATCTTCATCGCGGCACCGATTCTGCTGTTCCTGGGTGAGAATCGGCTGAGGCGCGGCAAATCCGACGAACAGCCAGAAACCAACCCCGCCGCACAGCGGCCGTAATCGGAGGCGCGGGCATGGACCTGCTGCCGCGTATTCCATCCGACCGGCAGGTGATCAATGCCTATGGGGATGGCGGTTTCCGCATCTCGGGCCGGCACTGGACGGAACCGGTGCTGGTTTTTCCCGGTCAGACTCTGGCCTGGGGCATTGCCGGTATTGGCGATTTGAGCGTGCCGTCGCTTGAGCCGGCTTTCGCCATGGAGCCGGCCGTGGAATTGCTGCTGATCGGCTGCGGCCCGAATATGATCTTTATCGACAAGGGCCTGCGGACGGAAATTCGCGCGCGCGGATTGGTGATCGAGGCACTGGATACCGGTGCCGCCTGCCGCACCTACAATCTGCTGATGGGGGAAGGGCGGCGGGTGGCCGCCGCCCTCATACCCGTATAGACCGGCTTACCAGGCGCCGCCATTCTGCTGCGCCACCATGCAATACAGCATCGGGATCGACAGCGCGAAGTTGGTACGCGAGGCCAGCATGGCAAAGCGTGCCGCCTTGGCCTTGGTCGCGTCGTCGGCCGGCACGATGCCCAGCGCCTTCTTCTGGTTCGGCCAAATCACGAACCAGACATTGGCAGCCATGAACAGGCCGAGATACATGCCGATGCCGATGGTACGGGCACCTTCCTGCAGCATGAATGCCTGATGGCCGTAACCGTTGAGCACCGAAAGCACCAACCCGGTGACGACGGTGGCCAGAGCCGCCCAGCGGAACCAGAACAGCGCTTCCGGGGCGATGAACTTGCCGACCGCGGGCTTCAATTCAGCCGGGATTTTGGGCATGGTCGGGATCTGGACGAAGTTGAAGTACCAGAGCAGGCCGATCCAGAGAATGCCGGACAGGACGTGCAGCCAGCGGAAAAAGAAGCTCAGGAATGCCGAGTCAAAGCTGCGATGGATGAGAAAGAACAGGATCAGCGCCAGAACGACGCCGGCGCCGAGCGCCTTGTAGAGGTTTTCGAGAATCTTTGCCATGATGCGGTTCCTTACCGGTTTATGGTTGTCGCCGTTGACTAGGCTGGCTTCCCCCCCGCAGAAGCCGGGTGCCGCACGGCATGCGACCAAGGCATGGCTTGCGATCCCGACAGACTGCGCACAACAACGCTGCGATTCTCGCGCTTGCGATTCGCTGCCAGAGGCTATCATAAATCTTGGTAGCGACAAGCGATCTTCCCGAACTCAACCAGCCGTGGCATGACCGATTCGCCTGAGCAATACTGCGACACCGAGTTGCGGAGCGTCGATCCCGACCGTTGGCTGACGGCATTGTTCGCGCCAGATGCGCGACGACCGGGCCTGCATGCCCTGTATGCTTTCAACGCCGAGATCGCGCGGGCGCGCGAAGCCGTTAGCCAGCCGATGATCGGACAGATCCGTTTGCAATGGTGGCGGGAGGCGTGGGACGGTATCTGGGCCGGCCAGCCGCGCAATCACCCCGTCGTGTTGGCCCTGCATGCATATTGTCGGCATGTGAGCCGCGATGACGTGTTGGCTTTGATCGACGCGCGCGAAACAGACATGGCGGATGTGCCGCCTGCCGACATGGCCGCTTTGCTGGATTACGCCGAAGCCAGTTCTGCTTCGTTGATGCGTCTTGCGGCGCAAGTCCTTGATGCCTTCTTGCCGGAGGATGTGGCTCGCGACGCGGGCATTGCCTATGCCATGACCGGCTTGCTGCGCGCCACGCCGCATCTGGCGGCGCAGAGCCGGGTGATGCTGCCGGCTGCTTTGCTGGGCGCGCATGGCCTGACGGCGCAAGACTTGTATCAGCGCGAGACTGGTGCCGACCTGGTTGCGGTCATGGTCGAAGTGGCTGAAGAGGCCGGGCGCCGGCTGCGGGCCGCGCGCCGATACCCTGTTGCACGCGAGGCTATGCCCGCCATATTGCCCGCGACATTGGCTGGCCTCTACCTGAAGGCTTTGGCTGCACGAGACTTCGATGTCATCGCCGCGGAAGCGGCAGTTACGCCGCTGCGGCGGCAGATGGCATTGTTCTGGGCGATGCTGCGGGGCCGTTTTTAAGCGGCTGCCAATGCCTTGCCATCCAGCCACTGCGCCAGATCGGACAATGCGCGGCGGCTCAAGAAACGCTTGCGGTCGTCCTTGCGTACATCGCCGGGCGGCGGCGGGAACAGGCCAAAATTCACGTTCATCGGCTGGAAGTGTTTGGCGTCGGCACCGCCGGTGATGTGGCTGTGCAGCGCGCCAAGCGCCGTGGTCGGCGGCGGAGGGGCCTGTTCGCCACCCAGACGCTGCGTTGCGGCCATGCGACCGGCAATCAGGCCGATGGCGGTGCTTTCCACATAGCCTTCAACACCGGTGACCTGGCCGGCGAAGCGCAGGCTGGGCATCGCCTTCAGCCGTAGCTGTGTATCCAGCAGCTTGGGTGAGTTGAGGAAGGTGTTGCGGTGAATGCCTCCCAGGCGGGCGAATTGGGCATTCTCCAGGCCGGGAATCATACGAAAGACGCGCACCTGCTCGGCATGTTTCATCTTGGTCTGGAAGCCGACCATGTTGTAGAGCGTGCCGAGCTTGTTGTCCTGTCGCAGTTGCACCACAGCATAAGGCTTGCGGCCGGTGCGCGGATCGATCAGGCCGACTGGTTTCATCGGGCCGAAGGTGAGCGTGCGCGGGCCGCGTTCTGCCATCACCTCGATGGGCAGACAGCCCTCGAAATACGGCGTGTTCTTTTCCCACTCCTTGAACTCAGTTTTCCCGGCGGCCAGAAGGGCAGCATGGAATTCGAGGTAATTCGGTTTCTCGAAGGGGCAGTTGATGTAGTCGGCGCCTTCGCCCTGTTCCCCGCTGCCGCCGGGGCCTACCTTGTCATAGCGCGACTGGAACCAGGCCTTGTCCATGTCAATGCTGTCTTTATGGACAATCGGCGCGATGGCGTCGAAGAAAGCCAGGCTTTGTTCGCCGGTCAGGCCGCGGATTGCCTCGGCCAGGGCCGGCGAGGTGAGGGGGCCGGTGGCGACGATCACATTGTCCCATTCGGCCGGCGGCAGACCGGCGATTTCCTCACGCTGCAAAGTGATCAGCGGCTCGGCTTCGATGGCCTTCTGTACCTCGGTGGAAAATACATCACGGTCCACGGCCAACGCGCCGCCGGCAGGCACCTTGGCGATGTCGGCCGCCCGCATGATCAGGGAATTGCAGCGGCGCAGTTCCTCATGCAGCAGGCCGACCGCATTGCTTTCGGCGTCGTCAGACCGGAAGGAATTCGAACAGACCAATTCGGCGAGGCCATCGCCCTGATGGGCATCGGTTTTTCGCACCGGCCGCATCTCATGCAGCACCACGGGAACGCCCAAACGGGCCACCTGCCAGGCGGCTTCCGAACCGGCCAGGCCGCCGCCGATAATGTGGATCGGTTTAATCTGCGTCATGAACCATCTCCTCAAGCGCAGCGACGCTGTCGGCGCTCAAAATCTTCATGGCAATCGCCTGGCTGAATCCGCGTCGCGCCAGCGCACCCAGATCCTTCTGCCGCATCTCGCGACGCAGCTCCGGGTCGGCGCGATACGGGCCGAGCTTTCGCTTGCGGGCGAAGGCGGCGGCTGCCGGCAGATCGGAAACCGGCGCGGCGGATTCAGCCTCCAATCGTTCCAGCGCCGCCGCGACATCATCTTTGCCCACACCTTTCACCGACAGAGCCTGCCGGATACGGCCCAGCGACTTGCCCTCGGCATACAGCCGCCGCACACGGCTCTCGGCATAGGCGCGATCGTTGAGCAGGTTGCTGCGCTGCAGCTTGCCGATCAGGTCGGCAACCCAGCTGGCGGCTTGCTCACGACTTGGCGCGCCATGCACCTCGATGGAGCGCCGGATCTTGCGGTCCAGCACCCGGCGAAGATTTTCCGCCGAGCTGCTGTAGCGTTCCAGATAAAACAGCGCAGCCCGTTCCAGATAGGTTGGCGTGATCTTTTTCGGCTGGCCACGCGGCATGGGAGTGAAACTTGGGTCAGCCCAGCAGGGCGGCTATGCCGGCTTGGGCGACCTGCGCATCTTCCGAGGATTTCACGCCAGACACGCCCACGCCGCCAATGCAAATGCCATCCACCATGATCGGTTCGCCGCCTTCCAACAGCACGAGGTCGGGCACCGACAGGAAGGCGTTGCGCCCGTTGCCGACGATCTCTTCCAGCGCCTTGGTCGGGCGGCGGGCATAGGATGCCGCCTTGGCCTTGCCCTGGCTGATCCAGGTGGACTGGATCGGCGCGCCGTCCAGACGCTGGAAATGCAGCAGGTGGCCACCGTCGTCGGTGATGGCGATGCTGACCTTCCAGCCGTTCTTTTTGGCCTCGACCTCGGCGGCGGCGGCGATTTTTTGAACGTCGTCGAGGGTCAGTGCCTTACGCGTAATCATGGAATGAAAATCCTTTCCTGGTTTTATGCCGCCGCATCGCGGCGGGCTTTCTTCTGGGGCGGCGCGGTGCGCTGCGCCGCCGGCTTGAGATAGTCTTTCAGATACTGGCCGGTATAACTTTCCTTCACCTTGGCCACGTCTTCCGGCGTACCCTGGGCCACGACACGGCCGCCGCCATTGCCGCCTTCGGGGCCCATGTCGACGATCCAGTCCGCTGTCTTGATGACCTCGAGATTGTGTTCGATCACGATCATGGTGTTGCCGGAATCGACCAACTCGTGCAGCACTTCCAGCAGCTTGCGCACATCCTCGAAATGCAGGCCCGTGGTAGGTTCGTCGAGGATGTAAAGCGTGCGACCGGTGGCGCGCTTGGACAATTCCTTGGCCAGCTTGACGCGCTGCGCCTCGCCGCCCGACAGCGTGGTGGCCGACTGGCCGATCTTGATATAGCCGAGGCCAACACGGTTCAGGGTCTCGAGCTTTTCGCGGATGGTCGGCACGGCCTTGAAGAACTCGACGCCGTCTTCCACGGTCATGTCGAGCACGTCGGCAATTGACTTGTCGCGATAATGAATTTCCAGCGTCTCGCGGTTATAGCGCTTGCCCTTGCAGACATCGCATTGCACGTAGACGTCGGGCAGGAAATGCATCTCGATCTTGATCAGACCATCGCCCTGGCAAGCCTCGCAGCGCCCACCTTTAACGTTGAACGAGAAACGGCCAGGCGCATACCCACGCGTCTTGGCTTCGGGCAGGCCGGCAAACCAGTCGCGGATCGGACCGAAAGCGCCGGTATAGGTGGCCGGGTTCGAGCGCGGGGTGCGGCCGATGGGCGACTGGTCGATATCGACGATCTTGTCGATCCATTCCAGGCCCTCGATGCGGTCATGCAGGCCGGGAATCTCGCGGCTGTTGTTCAGTTTGCGCGATACAGCCTTGAACAGCGTTTCGATGGTGAGCGTCGACTTGCCGCCGCCCGAGACGCCGGTGACGCAAGTGAAGATGCCAAGCGGGAATTCCACCGAGATATTCTGCAGGTTGTTAGCCTTGGCGCCGATCACCTTCAGCAGCTTGTTGGCGACGCGTTTGCGGCGCTGCTTGGGCACAGCCACTGATCTCACACCGGTCAGATACTGGCCGGTGACCGATTTCTTCGCGGCCATGATCTCTTCCGGTGTACCCTGGGCGATGATCTCACCCCCATGCACGCCGGCTGCCGGCCCCATGTCGATCACGTGATCGGCGGTGCGGATCGCTTCCTCGTCATGCTCCACCACTAGAACGGTGTTGCCGATGTCGCGCAGGTGCACCAGGGTTTCGAGCAGTTTGGCATTGTCGCGCTGGTGCAGGCCGATCGAGGGCTCATCCAGCACATACAGCACGCCGGTCAGGCCCGAACCGATCTGCGAGGCCAGGCGGATACGCTGGCTCTCGCCGCCCGACAATGTGCCGGACGAACGCGACATCGAGAGATAGTCGAGGCCGACATTGACCAGGAAACCCAGGCGGTCGTTGATCTCCTTCAGGATGCGGGAGGCGATATCCTTTTCCTTCGGCTTCAGCTTCCTGGTCAGATCCAGGAACCACTGCCGCGCTTCGGCGATGGAGAATTCGCAGACCTGGCCGATATTCAGACCGCCGACCTTCACCGCCAAAGCCTCGGCCTTCAGGCGATAGCCGCCGCAGGTTTCGCAGGCGGTCTGCGACTGATAACGCGACAATTCCTCGCGGATCATGTCGGACTCGGTTTCGCGCCAGCGCCGTTCGAGATTGGGCAGCACGCCCTCGAAGGGGCGTTTCACCGTGTAGGTGCGCATGCCGTCGTCATAGGTGATCGGCACGATGTCGTCACCCGAACCATGCAGGATGGCATTGCGGGTTTTGGCCGGCAGATCCTTCCATTTGGTCGCCAGCGAGAACTTGTAGAATTTGGCCAGCCCTTCCAGCGTCTGCAGGTAGTAGGGCGAGGGCGTGGCGGCGCGCGACCATGGCACGATGGCGCCGTCGCGTAGCGTAACCGCCTCATCCGGTACCACCATAGCCGGATCGAAATACATCTTTGAACCCAGGCCGTCGCAGGTGGGACAGGCGCCATGCGGGCTGTTGAACGAGAACAGCCGCGGTTCGATCTCCTCGATGGTGAAACCGGAAACCGGACAGGCGAACTTTGCCGAGAAGATGGTGCGTTCGTCCTTGTCGGCGTTTTCGGCAAAGGCGATGCCATCGGCCAGGTTCAGCGCGGTCTCGATGGAATCCGCCAGACGGGTCTGGATGCCGTCGCGAACCACCACGCGATCGACCACCACCTCGATGTCGTGCTTCAGCTTCTTGTTCAGCGCCGGCACTTCGGCAATCTCGTGCAGCTTGCCGTCCACCTTCACGCGCTGGAAACCGCGTTTCTGCAGATCCTGCAATTCCTTTTTGTACTCGCCCTTGCGGCCGCGCACGATGGGCGCCAGCAGGTACAGGCGGGTGCCTTCCGTCATGGCCATGACGCGGTCGACCATCTGGCTGACTGTCTGGCTTTCGATCGGCAGGCCGGTCGCCGGCGAATAGGGCACGCCGACGCGGGCGTAGAGCAGGCGCAGGTAGTCGTAGATTTCGGTGACCGTGCCGACGGTGGAGCGCGGGTTCTTCGAGGTTGTCTTCTGTTCGATGGAGATCGCCGGGCTGAGGCCGTCGATGTGATCGACATCCGGCTTCTGCATCAGTTCCAGGAACTGGCGCGCATAGGCCGACAGGGATTCGACATACCGTCGCTGGCCCTCGGCATAGATGGTATCAAAGGCCAGCGAAGATTTGCCCGACCCGGACAGGCCGGTCAGGACCACCAGCTTGTCGCGGGGAATATCGACGTCGACATTCTTGAGGTTGTGCTCGCGGGCACCGCGGACCGAAATGAACTTCTGCATGGTTTTTGCGCCGAGTCTCTGGGGGGCCGAATATTGCGCTTTTCAGGACAGTTCTTCACTATACGCCATTCGCATGATATAAGATCACTTCGTGAACGGATAGGGGTTAAGATATGGCTGGCAGCGTTAACAAGGTGATCCTGGTCGGGAATCTAGGGCGCGACCCCGAAATCCGTAGCATGCAGTCCGGCGAAGAGATTGCCCAGCTCTCCATTGCCACCTCGGAGACTTGGCGCGACAAGGCCTCGGGCGAGCGCAAGGAACGCACCGAATGGCATAGAGTCGTGATTTTCAACGAAAATCTGGTCAAGGTCGCCAAGCAGTTCCTGAAAAAAGGCTCCAAGGTCTATATCGAGGGCTCGCTCCAGACCCGGAAATGGACCGACAAGGACGGCCAGGAGAAATACACCACCGAAATCGTGCTGCAGCGCTTCCGCGGCGAGCTGACCATGCTCGACGGCCGAGGCGAGGGTGGTGGTGGCTCCTTTGGCGGCGGCGACGACTATGCCGGCGGCGGTTCCTCGGGCGGATTCGGCGGCGGCGCGGGTGGCGGTCGGTCCTCCGGTGGCGGCTCGCCGGCCCGGCGCGACGATCTGGACGACGAAATCCCGTTCTGACCCGAATTCAGACCCGGAATGTAAAAAAGGCGCAGACCGGAATCTGCGCCTTTTTTCGTTTCCGATGGTCTAGCGCCGGATCAGCGAGGTGAGAAGCACCCCAAGTCCTGCTGCAATTCCAACTGCGGCAAGCGGGTGTTCACGTGCCACCGGCTCGATCTGGCTGCGCAGTTTCTCGACCTCGTCCTGCAAGCCATGGCTTGGCCAGTATTGCCAGAGCAGAGCCGCGATCATGCCCAGTAGAACGATCAGCCCGACGAGAGTGCCGCCCGCAGCCACCGCCGCCCAGACGGGCAGCATGCTGGCGCCATAGGCCAGGAACAGTGACCAGCCGAACAGCATGAAAGCGGCCAGCAGCGCGGCGCAGGCTATGGTGCCTAGGCCGGCCACCACGGCGATCCGCTGTCGCTGTCGGCGGGACGCAGCGGCCTGCACCCCGCCAATGAGCAGGCCAGGCAGCAGGCTTGCCAGCGGGCCGAGCATTATTTGCGCAGCAACAGGGTGAGGGCGGCGCCTGCGGCGAAAGCCGCCAGCAGGCTGGAGCCCGGATGCTCCTTCACCGTTTCCTCGACTCGACCGAGGGCTTCACGGCCGCGATCTTTCCAGTCGCCGGCCAGCGACTGAATGCGGCTCTGCAATTCCGATAATTCGGCCTCGGCCAGTGCGGTGCCCTCCTTCTTGGCGCGGGAGATCAGGGCACCAAGCTGGGTGCCGATATCGGAGACCTGCTCGCGCAACTCGGCCAGGTCGGCTTCAGCGGCAGCGGTTTGGTTTTGTCGGATCATGCGGGCCATAACTCTACTCCTTGAGTTCAATGAGACTCAGTGGCGGCGTTCGGTGTGCGACAGGTCGTTCAGCCAATCGGCAACCTGGCGTTCCGCCTGATCGGTGATGATGCCGTAGCGTTCCTGGATTTTGCCCACCAGTTGCTCGCGCCGACCATTGATGACGGCGATGTCGTCATCCGTCAGTTCGCCCCAGCGTTCACGGGCCTTGCCGGAAAACTGTTTCCAGTTGCCCGCGATGCGATCCCACGACGGCAGGGCGGCTTTCACATTGGCTTCCACGCGTTTTCCTGTATTCGGCATGATGCAGTCTCCTCAAATTGGTTTGATGTGATATCGGGATGCCGTTACTTGGACTGGGCTTTCTCCCATTCGTCCACCTGTTTTTCGGCCTCGTTCTTGGCGATGCCGTAGCGTTCCTGGATCTTGCCGACCAGTTCCTGGCGCTTGCCGTTGATCACGGTGATGTCGTTGTCGGTGAGCTTGCCCCAGCGCTGCTTCACCTTGCCGGCAAACTGGTTCCAGTTGCCTTCAACCTGATCCCAGGTGCCACTGGCGGCGTATACAGCCGCAGGCGGAGCGGCAGCCAGAAGGGCGATCGCGGAAATGGCGGCAACAGCGATCTTGCGCATGCAAAACCTCCTTTGAATATGAATTGTGGAACGTGATGAAAACCCGCAGACGCGGGGATGGTTCCCTGTGAAAAGGCGGGAACTTTCACGTTTACAGACCCTGCTGGACTACAGCGTGCGCCTGAGTTTTCAGAGAATAATCAAAGCCTGTGGCCAGGCTGTGGAAATGCCGAGGTCATTCTGCGACCAAGATGTGGCGGGAATACGGCCAACTGACTGTTGAATCAGGAGCCGCTTTTTTCTTTTTTCTTCACGATGTTCCAGGCGGCATCCATGGCCGCAAGGTTGCAATCGGTCAACGCCTTGCCTTCGTCGTGCAGGATTTTTTCCATGGCGGTGAAGCGGCGTTCGAATTTGCGGTTCGCGGCGCGCAAGCAGTCTTCCGGGTCGAGCTTCAGGTGACGTGCCAGATTGGCCACCACAAAAAGGAAGTCGCCGAATTCTTCGGCAGTGGCTTCCGCATTGCCTGATGCGATCTCGTGTTCCAGTTCCTGTAGTTCTTCCTTGATCTTTTCGATCACTGGTCGTTTATCGGGCCAGTCAAAGCCAACGCGCGCGGCGCGGTTCTGCAATTTCACGGCCCGCAGCAGGGCGGGAAGACCTGCCGTGACACCGGCCAACACCGGCGACACATCGTCTTTCGAGCTCTCTGGTTTAGCCGCGCGTTCGGCCGCCTTGATGCTTTCCCAATTGGCGCTGACGGCATCCGGACGATCCGCAGAGACGTCGCCGAAGACATGCGGGTGCCGCCGGATCATCTTGTCGCTGATACCGGCCGCTACATCGGTGAAGGAAAAGTGACCGGCTTCTTCCGCCATCCGGCTGTGAAACACCACCTGCAGCAACAGGTCGCCCAACTCGTCCTTCAGCCCGGCGATATCATTGCGGGCGATGGCATCCTCGACCTCATAGGCTTCCTCGATCGTGTAGGGTGCGATGGTGGCAAAAGTCTGCTCCAGGTCCCAGGGGCAGCCGCCATCGGGGTCGCGCAGCTTGGCCATGATGGCCAGCAATTCGGTCAGGCTGGAAAGGTCGGGGGCGGCAGTCATGGGGGCGCACCGGCTCAACAATCGTCTGGGCGCCCAAAATGCGGTCCTGCCGCCTCGGATGCAAGATGCAGATCGAAACCTAAACAGGGGGTGCCGCGGACTTGAGCAATTTGATCACCTGCTCATCCGATACCTGTGGAAATTCATGGTAATGCGCGCCGACGGCGTAAAAATCCGCTGGCGTTTCCAGGCAGACGATGCGGTCGGCCAGCCCCTTGAATTCTTCCAGCGTTGCGGCTGAGGCCACGGGAATCGCCAGAATGATGGATTTCGGTTGGGCCGCGCGCAGCAACATGAGGGCCGCCTTGGCCGTCGCGCCCGTGGCAATGCCGTCATCCACCACGATAACGGTGCGCCCGTTCACATCGGGATGCGGCTGGCCAATATCGTAGCGTTTGCGACGGCGCTCGATCTCGGCAAGTTCGCGCTGAGCGGCGGCGCGCAGGTAGTCATCGTCGACATTCAGGCTGTCGGCCACTTCACGGTTCACCACCAGCCTGGGTTTCTGGCCATCGGCTACGGCAGCCACGGCCAGTTCGGCATGGTGTGGCGCACCGATCTTGCGCACCAGCAACAGATCCAGCGGTGCCTCCAGCGCCGCGGCGACTTCGGTTGCAACCGGAACGCCACCGCGTGGCAGCGCGAGGACAACCGGCTTTTCATCTTTCATGTCCAGCAGTCGTTTCGCCAGTTTCTGCCCAGCCTCGTTTCTATCCAGGAACATCCGCCGCCTCGCTTTGCAATAGATGGTGGCTGAACCATGTGCTGGCATGGCCGATTGCCTGATCGAGGGTACCGGGTTCCTCGAACAGATGCGTGGCACCCTGCACGATCTGCAATTTGGTCGTGCAATGCATATGCGCCATGGCCTGGCGGTTGAGGCCCAGCACTTCACGATCCAGGCTACCGACGATCAGCAAGGTGGGGGCCGTCACCAGCGGCAACGCCGCGCCGGCCAGATCGGGCCGGCCGCCACGACTGACGATGGCGCCAACAGGACAATCCGGCTGGCTGGCGGCCACCAGGGCGGCAGCCGCGCCGGTACTGGCGCCGAAATATCCGATACGTGGGGCAACGCGCTCCATGCGGTGGCTCAACCAGCTCGTGGCCAGCATCAAACGTTCGGCCAGCAGCTCGATATCGAAAACAAGATTGCGATTGCCAGCCTCGGATTCCATCAGAAGATCGAATAACAGAGTGCCAAATCCTGCCTGCTGGAGTGCGGTCGCCACATGCTGATTGCGGGGGCTGTGGCGGCTGCTGCCACTGCCATGGGCAAATACGATCACGGCACGGCATTCGGTCGGTCGCACAAGCAACCCTTCAAGCCCGAATGGCGGAATGGCCACCAGCTCTTCCGTATATTGCCCCTGTTGTTTTCTCCCAGGCGTCATCCGCGTCATCCGTCGGCACTGACTGCTGAGACGGATTTATAGCTGGCTGCCGGTGGACCGGCGTTGATCTGGATCAGCCCTCGCCGAAGCCGGCGCGGACCAGATCGATCAGACGGCCGATCCGGCTGGCTAGGCCAAGCCGCTGTTTGGGCGGCGTTGTCCTCGTTTCATGGTGCTGGTCTTCCTGCAGCAGAACCATACCGGCTTCGGAGCGCTGCAGCTGTAAATGGCGCGTAAAAAAACCATTCTGGCCGCTGTGATGGCCGACTGCCAGGATGGTGGTCTCGGGCAGCATGTCACCAAGGATATGCATAAGCGCAAGTTCGGATTGTTCATCCATCCCATCCGTCGCCTGATCGATCAGAATCCACGATGGACGGTGGAGCAGCAGCCGGGCAAAGCCGATCCGTTGCAAATCGCCGGGACTGAGGATCTGGCTCAATTCGGCTTCCGCATCCAGTTGCGGCACGAGGAATTCAAGGCCAACATGGCGAAGGGTCTCGGCTAGCGTGGCGTCATCAGCCTGGGTCGGTGTTTCAGGATAGAGCAGGGCATGGCGTAAAGTGCCCGGCGGCATGTAGGGGCGTTGCGGCAGCAGGGCAAGCGGTTCCACCGGCACCTCGATCCGCCCGCTGCCCCAAGGCCATACGCCGGCCACGGCCTTGCACAATATGGCCGCGGCATGCTGATCGCCGGTCAGCAGTACGCGCTCGCCCTTCTGGATGCTCAGCGACAGGCCGGTGGCGAGAATACGTTGGTCTGGCTCTGCCAGTGTCACGTCATGGAAGAACAGGACCGGTTTTTCACTGGTGGCGACGATGATGCGCTGCGCGGATTGTTCGGCTGCGGCTCGCGCCTCGGTTTCGGTGACTGCGTTATGCAGTTCCAGAACGCGTTCAGCCGACGCGCGCAATTCGGCCAGACGCGGAAAATTGTCGATCGGCCAGGACAGCGCCGAGGTAGCCTGCTGGAAAGCCTGCGCCGTCTGCATCAGGCCGCCCAGGCTGATTTCTCCCAACAGATACCGCGGCGTGCTGACCAGGATGGGGAAGACAGTCGCGACGGTGCTGTAGGCCGACGAAAACAGGATCAGCCGGCGCAACCCAGACGTCTGGTTGTGCCATGATTCAGCCACCGGCGAAAACAGACGCAGCAGGAAGCCCCGTTCGTCGGCTTCGCCCCTGGCAATGGCTATCGCTTCGGCATTCTCGCGACTGCGACCCAGCGCATAACGCAAATCAGCTTCCACCGTCTGGCGCAGGTCGGCGGCCGATACCAGCGTGCGGCCGATGAACAGCGCCAGGGCTGAACCAACACCGGAATAGAGGAAAGCCAGCCAGACCATATGGCCGGGCAGATCGAATTCGAAACCGTCAACATGCACGGGGAGGCTGCCGGACAGGCCCCACAATATGCCGATGAAACTGACCAGCAGCAGGATGCAATAGATCAGCGAGTGGAACAGATCGACGGCTGCTTCGGTGGCGATACGGATATCCTCGGCGATCCGGCCGTCAGGGTTGCTGTGGTTGCCGGGTATCATCGCCAGCCGGAATTGCCGGCCGTCCTGCATCCATTCATTGACCAGCCGGGCGGTGAGCCATTCGCGCCAGCCGAGTTGCAGCTTGCGCTTGAGGTGAAGGTGCACGGCATTGACGGCCATCGTGCCCAGTACGATCACGACGAAAACAACCACCTGACGCATGAAGCCTTCCATCGAGCGGCGTTCCAGTGCGTCGAACAAGTCGGCATTCCATAAATTCAGCCGGATGGCCAGCAGCACCTGTGCCACCGCCAGCACTATGATGGCGATCAGCAGAAACCAGGCCGTCCACCGTTCGGGTCCGCCCCAGTATGGTCGCGCAAGATGCAGGAAGTCCGATGTCAGTCCGATGGACGTGACCCGCGGTTTGCGATTGCTGTCGGGCGGCTGCACCGGTTGGGCTCCTAAAGGGCTTCGGCCGCGATCATGGCCTGCAAACCCAGAATAGCAGGTTCGGGATGCAGAATCGCGTATACTGGCAGCGGCGCGAGATACTCGCGAAGCCGCCCTTTGGTCTCAAACCGTTCCCGGAAAGCGGATGCCTCCAGCAGGTCGACCATGTGCGGCAGGATTCCACCGGCAAGAAAAATCCCGCCGCGGGCGCCGAAAGCCAAGGCCATATCGCCGGCAAACCCCCCCAATAATTGGCAAAACAGGCTCACCGTACGGACACACAGGTCGCAGTTTTTTTCACGGGCTGCGGCAACGATACCGACGGCTGTATGAGCCGCGACGTCCTGGTGCGACACGGTGGCCAGGGCGCGATGCAGGTTCTCCAAACCGGGGCCGGATAAAGCCCGTTCTGCCGATACATGCCCGAACCACGTCCGCAATTGGGCGAGGACCGAGTCTTCCTCGGCATTTTGCGCAGCCAATGTGATATGGCCGGCTTCGCTGGAGATTACGGTGCCTCCTCCGCGTTCGTCCGGAACAAAGGCGCTGACGCCAAGGCCGGTGCCGGGACCACAAACCACTTTCACGCCGCCGGGATCTGCCCGTGCTCCATTGATCTGATGAATGTCAGCGGCCGACAGGCTTGGCAAAGACCAGGCGGTGGCAACGAAATCGTTCACCAGATGCACGGAAGAGATTTTCAGGCGATCCTGCAATTGCCTGGCATCGACCGGCCAACCCGTATTGGTCATCACGACATGGTCGTTCTGTAATGGCCCGGCAATCGCCAGCACCGCTTTGTCCGGCGGAGGAGAATCTGATGCATCAAGATAGGCGGCGATGGCGTCGCCAAGGCCGCCGTAATCGGCGCGATGCAGTGTGGTGATCGGGCTGCATTTCCCCTGCGCGGCCAGCGTAAAACGCAGATTGGTGCCGCCAATGTCGCCGAGCAGAAATCTTTTACCGCGGGTCATGGTCTGCTGGCTGGATGGGTTGCGGTTTCGCGTGCGATCCGGTCTGCATACCAGCGTGCAGAGGCTTTTGGGATGCGGCGCAGGGTGGGGTAATCGACATAAACCAGGCCGAAACGGTCGCCGTAGCCGGCACCCCATTCAAAGTTATCCAGCAGTGACCAGACGAAATAACCGCGCACATCCGCACCGGCGGCAATGGCCGTCTGCATGGCGCTGATATAGGCATTCAGATAGTCGATGCGATGCTGGTCTTTCACCCCGCCGGCGTGATCGAGTTGGTCGCGGCCGCCGGTACCGTTCTCGGTCACAAAGATGGGCAGGCGATAGCGTTTCGAGGCATCCAGCAGAATGTCGCGGAATGCATCGGGCTGTACCTGCCAGCCAATCTCGGATTGCGGCATGCCGGCCGGTGGTCCGGCCCAGGCGTAGCCAAGCGGCGCCTCCTTGTCGCCGCGGGCGTATATCGGGGAATAGTGATTGATGCCAAGCCAGTCGAGCGGCCGGCAGATGCGCGCCATGTCGCCAGGGGCGATCTGGGGCGCCAGTTCTTCGGCCAGTGTTTTCGGGTAATAGCCGAGGATTTGCGGATCCGGGAATGCCTGATTCCAGTGCATGTGCAGCCGCGCGGCAGCGGTCAGGTCTTCCAATGCGGCCGAAGCCGGCAGGCAGGGTTGCATATTGTGGATCACGCCGATGCTCGCACCGGATACCCCGGATCGCAGGGCGTCGACGGCCGCGCCATGCGCCAGATTGACGTGATGGATCGCTTTGCGATGGGCGTCGGCATCGATAACGCCGGGCGGCTGCCAGCCAAAACCGAAGCCAAACAGGGCGAACACCCCGGGTTCGTTGAAGGTGGCGAAACGCTTCACCCGATCACCATAGCGCCGGGCCACCAGGGTCGCGTAATCGGCAAACCAGCCTGCGGCATCGCGGCTGAGCCAGCCGCCTTCGTCATCAAGTGCCTGGGGCAGATCCCAGTGATACAGGCAGAGCCATGGCTCGATACCGGCCTCGAGCAGTCCGTCTATCAGCCGGTCGTAAAAGGCGGCGCCCGGCTCGTTGAAATGGCCCCGGCCGGTAGGCAGCAGGCGCGGCCAGGCCACCGAAAAACGATAAGCCTTCACACCCATTTCGCGCATCAGCGCGATGTCTTCGGGAAAGCGGTGATAGTGATCGCAGGCGATGTCGCCGGTATCGCCGTTCGCAATACGGCCCTTCTGCTGGCAGAAGGTATCCCAGATGCTGGCCCCCCGGCCATCGGCCTTGGTGGCCCCTTCGATCTGGTAAGAGGAGGTGGAGACACCCCAGATAAACGTCTCGGTGGGGCGGGCTGATAGTTGATTCATGTATTCAGGCCTTCTGTGCCAGCCCAGTGATCGGTTAGGCTGTGGCGATGGGAGAGAGTATTGCCGAAATATCGGATGGCCGTCTGCAGGTATCGCTGCGGATGGCCGCGCCATTGACCCTTCATACTCCGGATTTTGCCCGCACCGACGCCAATAGCCCCATGCTGAGTGACCGGAACGGCGCGTTGCTCTTCTTTTCGCATTACCAGCCGCGCGGCCATTCCTACCGGCGACTCTTTGACGTCGGATTGCGGGATGGGCAGGCACCACAAACCGTGCGCTGGATCGACGAACCCGAACCCATGTTGGGCAAATGGATCGAAGCCGTCTGGCGCGATCCCGGCACGGGCCGCCTGTATGGCTGGTATCATGCCGAGGAATTTGTTGGGGGGCCGGCTAAACTGTTCGTACCGCATATCGGCGCCATCGCGTCGGATGACGATGGCCTGTCTTGGCATTTCCTGGGCGAGATGCTGCGGGCGCCAGCCCACCTCACCGATATCGGATATTGCAACGGTTTCCTGGCTGGCGGTTATGGCGACTTCTGCGTCGTCCCGGATCGGGCAGGGCAGTATTTTTATCTCGCATTTTCGAGCTATGTCGCCGACGAAGCCGCGCAGGGCATTGCCATGGCCCGTTACCCGCTCGATACGCGCAATGCTCCGGCTTCGGCGCTTGAATTGTGGAATGGTTCGGACTGGGTCGCTGCTGCAGGCCGTTTGCCGGTCCCGTTGTGGCCCGTGCGGCGTGGCTGGCGGCATGCCGATCCGGATGCCTTCTGGGGACCGGCGATCCATTTCAACCGGCAACTCGATGCCTATGTCATGCTGCTCAATCATACCGCTGGCGGCTATCACAACATGCTCCAGGAAGGCGTTTACGTTTCCGTCTCGCGCACACCGGAAAACCCGGCATCATGGAGTGCACCGCTGCGGTTGATTGCCGGCGGCGCCTGGTATCCGCAGGCTATTGGCCTGGCTGCAGGCAGCGGCGACAGTTTCATCGATGGACCCGCGCGATTCTTCATGGCCGGACACTCCGCCTGGGAAATCGAATTCAGCTGGGCCTCTTCGCCTGAACCGAAAGACCGCGTCCTGGAAGCAACCAAACCTTTGTACTACAGCCTGTTCGGCGACCGGTATCCGGCGCCGTGGTGACCTGCAACCTTGATAATCCCAATCGCGTTGCGGGGTTTTGATTCTGGTCAACGGTCAGGCCGGGATGGCCAGGTCGCGGTCCCAGACCGGGTCCGGCCCATACAGCTCCTGCAGATAGGCGATAAAGGCATGCACGGCGGCCGGAACGAACTTGGCCGGCGGATAGACGGCGAAAATCCCCACATCGCTGGCCCCCGGATGTTCGGGTAACACCACCTGCAGACGGCCAGACCGTAAATCCGGGCCGATATCCCAGGTCGATCGTAGGGCAATGCCCATCCCGGCCAGCGCCAGTTCACGCACAACCTCGCTGGAATTCGTGCGCACGATGCTCTCGCCCGGCACGATCACCGGTCCGTTGCGGCCCTGCAGCCGCCAGGGCAGTTGCGCCGCCGCCGCCAGCAGGCAGTGGCGGTTCAGGTCGCCCAGTTTTTTGGGCACGCCATGAGTCTTCAGATAATCCGGGCTGGCGCATAGCACGCGCCGGTTCGGGGCCAGCCGCAGGCCGGTCAGCCCGCTGCCGATCGCAGGTGCGATGCGGATCGCCAGGTCGATCCGTTCGGCCAGCAGGTCGACATAGGCATCGGAGAGATTCAGCTCCAGTTTCAGGCGCGGCCAGCGATCCAGGAATGGCTTCAGGTGCGGTGCCACATGCAGGCGGCCGAAGGAGGTGGGGGCGGTAATGCGCAACCTGCCGGCCGGGGCGCCATCGGCCGCGCTGACCAGGCTTTCGGCCTCGCGCGAGGCGGCCAGGATATCGACCACGCGCTCATAAAATCGCTGTCCGGCTTCGGTAGTGGTGAGTTTGCGGGTGGTCCGGTGCAGCAGCCGGGCACCCAGCCGTTCCTCCAGCCGGGCGATCCGCTTGGAGACCATGGCTGGCGACAGCCCCATGGTGCGGCCGGCGGCGGCCAGGCTGCCGGTCTCGATCACGCGGGCATACAGCTCGTATTCCCTGTCCATGATAATTATTTCCCATATGGAACGACTGCTTTCAATTCTTTTCGTCTACAGAATGAATGGCAGGCCTGCTATGGTCGGCGCCACTGAGTCGAAAGCAGAATTCCGGGAAACGCCATGAGCAAAACCACAGACCGCGCCGGCCTTGCCGTGGCCCAGAGCCTTGCCCGCTTCATCGAGGAAAAGGCGCTGCCCGGTACCGGGATCGAACCGAAGGATTTCTGGACCGGTGCGGCGGCCGTCTTCGCCCGTTTCACGCCGGAAAACCGGGCCCTGCTGGCCAAGCGCGATGACCTGCAGGCCAAGATCGACGCCTGGCACGCCGAGCGCCGCGGCAAGCCGCATGATCCGGCGGCCTACGAAACATTCCTGCGCGAGATCGGCTATCTCGTGCCCGAGCCGGCACCGTTCAAAGTCACCACCGCCAAAGTGGATGACGAGATCGCCCGCATGGCCGGGCCGCAGCTTGTGGTGCCAGTGCTGAATGCGCGCTTCCTGCTGAATGCCGCCAATGCGCGCTGGGGCAGTCTATATGATGCTTATTATGGCACCGATGCGATCCCGCACGATCCCAATGAGAAAAAGGGCTACGATCCCGCGCGCGGCACCAAAGTGATCGCAAAGGCGAAGGCCTTCCTCGATCAGGCCGTACCGCTCAGTTCAGGCAGCCACGCCGACGTGAAGGGCTGGTCGGTGAAGGATGGCAAATTGTCGCCCGCGCTGAAAGATGCGTCGGCCTTCGCGGGTTATCGCGGCGATGCGGCAAATCCCAGTGCCGTGCTGCTCAAACACAATGACCTGCATATCGAGCTGGTGATCGATCGCAATCATCCAGTCGGGAAGGACGATCCGGCCGGCATGGCTGATGTGGTGCTCGAAGCCGCGCTCACAACCATCGTCGACCTGGAAGATTCGGTGGCCGCCGTCGATGCGGACGACAAGGTGGAGGCTTATGCCAACTGGCTTGGCCTGATGCAGGGCGATCTCAGTGCCACCTTTGACAAAGGCGGCCGCAGCATGACCCGTGCGCTGGAGCCGGATCGCGACTATGTGGCGTCCGACGGCGGCAAACTGATCCTGCCGGGCCGCAGCCTGCTCTTTGTGCGTAATGTCGGCCACCTGATGACCACGCCGGCAATCCGGCTGCCCGATGGTTCGGAGGCGCCGGAAGGTATCCTGGATGGCATCGTCACCAGCCTGATCGCCATGCATGACCTCAAGCGGCGCGGTCGCTTCGTCAACAGCCGAGCCGGTTCGGTCTATATCGTGAAGCCGAAGATGCACGGCCCGGAAGAAGCGGGATTCACCAACCGCCTGTTCGACGCCATCGAGGATATGCTGGGACTGGCGCGCCACACCGTGAAGGTCGGCGTGATGGACGAGGAGCGCCGCACCTCGGCCAACCTGGCGGCCTGCATTCACGCCGTGAAGGATCGTATCGTCTTCATCAATACCGGCTTCCTGGATCGTACCGGCGACGAGATGCACACCTCGATGCAGGCGGGTCCGATGGTGCGCAAGGCCGACATGAAGGCCAGTGCCTGGATCAAGGCCTATGAGGAGCGCAATGTCGCCATCGGCCTGGCCTGCGGCCTGTCAGGCAAGGCGCAGATCGGCAAGGGCATGTGGGCCGCGCCTGATCGCATGGCCGACATGCTGGACCAGAAGATCGGCCATCCTAAGACCGGCGCCAACACCGCCTGGGTGCCAAGCCCGACGGCCGCGACCCTGCACGCCACCCATTACCATGTCGTGGACGTCTTTGCCCGGCAGGCCGAGGTGGCGAAGCAGCCAGTGCCGCCATTGGCTGCGCTGCTGACCATTCCGCTGGCCACGGGACAGAATTTATCCGAGCAGGATGTGCGCGACGAACTGGACAACAACGCGCAGGGCATTCTGGGCTATGTGGTGCGCTGGGTCGACCAGGGCATCGGCTGCTCGAAGGTTCCCGATATCCACGACATCGGCCTGATGGAAGACCGGGCGACGCTGCGGATTTCATCGCAGCACATGGCCAACTGGCTGCTTCATCGGATCTGCACGGTCGAGCAGGTCGACGCCGCGTTCCGCCGCATGGCGGCCAAGGTAGACACACAGAATGCCGGCGATGCGGCCTATCGCCCGATGGCCGCCGATCCGGAGAACAGCCTGGCCTATCAGGCTGCCCGTGCGTTGGTGTTCGAGGGTATACAGCAGCCCAATGGCTACACTGAGCCGTTGCTGCATGCCTTCCGTGCCCGGGTGAAAGCAGGGGGCTGACGCTTCACTCCACATGCGGGAATACGATCGTGCGTCAGGTCCAGCCGGCGTCGACGATGAAATCCTGTGCGGTGCAGCCTGCGCTGTCGTCGGAGGCCAGGAACAATGCCATGGCGGCGATATGTTCGGGCTGCAGGCGAATGTCGAGACATTGTCCCTCGCGGCGTTCCCGGTCGCTTTTTTCGTTCAGCCAAAGCGTGACCTGTCGTTCAGTCAGGATCCAGCCCGGAACGATGGTGTTGACCCGGATATTGTCGCGGCCGAAATCACGCGCCAGTGAACGGGTCAGTCCCTGCACGGATGCTTTCGCCATCGTGTAGGCCGCCATGCCACCCTGTTTGAGCATCCAGCTCACCGAGCCGAAGTTGATGATCGAGCCGCCGCCAAGCGCCTGCATCTGCGGGATCACGGCCTGGGCGGCAAAAAACTGCGAACGCTGGTTGATGGCGATCCGCTCATCCCAGTAATCCGGCGACACCTCAAGGGTCGCATGCCGTTCGTCATTGGCGGCATTGTTGAGCAAGATGCCGATATTGCCCAGCCGTTCATGTGTTTCGGCAATCGCTTCGCGCAGGGCGGTAATGTCGGTCACGTCGCAGGGCAGAAACAGGGGCGGCGTCTTGACCTCGTTCCGCAACCTGGCAACCAGGGCCTGGCTGGGCTCCACGGCGATATCGACGAAGGCCACCTTCGCTTCCTGACGCACAAAGGCTTCCACCAGTCCGGCGCCGATGCCGGTGCCGCCGCCGGTAATGAAAACGGTTCGGCCTTGGAGACTGGAATAGCGTGCGGTGAGGGGCATGGCCGTTTCCTCCTGGCAGTGCGGCCCGTCCTCCATCCGGGAAGTCGGTACCTGACTGGCTCATATTTGATGTACGAACCTCATTTGTGTCAACCGCCAATTATTTGAATTTATCTCGTTATTACAAAGTATTCACTAAATAAGACTTGTACAAACAATTCCTGTTGCTGCTGTGCACAATAAATAATGAGTTGCGTACCTCATTTTTGTAAGGCAGCATGATCGCCATGGAAAATGCAAGCCTGCCCGCAACGCTGAAGGATGTGGCCCGCCTGGCCGGTGTCAGCCTCGCCACTGTCGATCGCGTGCTGCATGGGCGTAACGGCGTACGGGCGGTTACGGTTCGCCGGGTGCAGGATGCGATCGACCAACTCGGCTTCCGTCCCCATGCTGCTGCCGCGGAACTGGCCCGCGCAGGGCGGTTGCGTTTCGCTTATGTCATGCCGCGCGGCAGCAACGCGTTCATGCACGAAATCAGCGCCAGCGTGAACGAAGTGAAGGGCTGGCTGGCTGGCCGCCGCGCTATCGCCGAGGTGATCGAGACGGATGTCTTCGATCCTGTCATTCTGGCCGCCACCCTGAACGGGTTTGGCGACCGCTATAGCGGCATTGCCGTTGTTGCGCTCGATCACCCATTGGTGCGCGCGGCCATTGACGATCTGGTTGGGCGCGGTGTGCATGTGGTGACGTTGGTTTCAGACGCGCCAGGCTCTCATCGTGCCCATTATGTGGGTATCGACAACACCGCCGCCGGTCGCACGGCAGCCTCGTTGCTGGGGCGATTTCTTGGTGGTCGCAAAGGCAGGATTGGTGTCGTGGCCGGCTCCTTCGCGCTGCGCGATCATGCCGAACGCCTGTCCGGCTTCATGCAGGTCATGACGGGTGAATATCCCGACCTGCAGGTTTTGGCTCCGGAAGAGGGCCGTGACGATCCGGCACTCAATGAGACGATTGCGCGCCGCATGCTGGCCGCTCATCCCGATCTGGTCGGCATCTATAATATTGGCGCAGGCCCAGAGGGCATCGCCACGGCGTTGATGGAAGAAGCGCGAGCGCAGCGCGTGCTGTTCGTCACGCATGAATCCATGCCGGCGACGCGCCGTCTGCTGAATCTCGGCATCGTCGATGCCCTCATCCATCAGGATCCCGGACACGAGGCACGCTCGGCGGCACGGGTGCTGCTGGCTCTGTGTTCAGGCGAAGCAATCCAGGCCGCGCAGGAGAAAATCCGCATCGAAATCATCATGCGCGACAATATGTATTGAGACACGCGTGTTGGCTGCCGCGGTAACGCGGCGCCGTGCGCCAAGAAATACCCTGCTGATGGTTCGGCGGGGGCCACAGGGCGAGGATAACAACGCCCAACAAGGAGGAAAACGATGACGCCCAGGACGAAACTGCTTTCCGCCGTGTTTGCAATGACACTGCCGGTCCTCATCTCTGGTGCTGCGATGGCGCAGGGCCCCGTGATCGGGGTATCGTGGTCCAATTTCCAGGAAGAGCGCTGGAAGACCGACGAAGCCGCCATCAAGGCAGCCATCGCCAAGGCCGGTGGTTCGTATATCTCTGCCGACGCGCAGTCGTCGCCAGCCAAGCAGTTGACCGATATCGAAGGTTTGATCGCCAAGGGCGCGAAGGCGCTGATCATCCTGGCGCAGGATGCCGATGCCATCCGTCCGGCGGTGGAGAAGGCGGCCCAGGAAGGCATTCCCGTCGTGGGCTACGATCGCCTGATCGAAGTCCCCAGCGCCTATTATATTACCTTCGACAACCGCGAAGTCGGCCGCATGCAGGCTCGCGGCGTATATGCGGTCCGGCCCAAAGGCAATTATGTCTTCATCAAGGGCTCTTCCACCGACCCGAATGCGGATTTTCTCCGTGCAGGCCAGGACGACGTTCTGAAGGATGCCATCGCGAAGGGCGACATCAAGAATGTGGGTGAGGCCTATTCCGATCAGTGGCTGCCGGCCAATGCGCAGAAAAACATGGAGCAGATCCTCACCCGCAACAACAACAAGGTCGATGCGGTGGTCGCCTCCAATGATGGTACGGCCGGTGGTGTTGTTGCGGCGCTGACGGCCCAGGGCATGGCCGGATCGGTGCCGGTTTCCGGCCAGGACGGCGACAAGGCGGCGCTCAACCGCGTTGCCCTGGGCACCCAGACTGTCTCGGTGTGGAAAGATGCACGCGAACTGGGTCGCAATGCCGCCGAAATTGCCATTGCGTTAGCTTCGGGCAAGAAGATTTCGGAAATCCCCGACTCAACGACCTTCGCGGATGGCCCCAAAAAGGCGAAGATGACCGCGCGCCTGCTGAAGCCAATCCCGATCACCAAGGACAACCTTGACGTCGTGATCAAGGCCGGCTGGGTGACCAAGGATGTGGTCTGCCAGGGTGTGAAGGCCGGCACGGTCAAGGCCTGCAGCTGATCCGCGACAGACGTATGCGGCGGCCGGGATATGTCGTTCCCGCCGCCGCGCCGCGTCCATTCCCATTGCGGATATGTGTTAGAGGTATGTCATGAGCGGTTTTCTGGCCAAGCTGGAAATCGATGTTCGCCTGCTTGGCATGATCGTCGCGCTAGCGGTCATCTGGCTTGGATTTGATTATTTTTCCGGTGGCTTGTTTCTGACGCCGCGTAACCTGTGGAACCTATCGGTGCAGACGGCTTCCATCGCCACCATGTCCTGCGGCATGGTGCTGGTGATCGTCACCCGCCATATCGACCTTTCGGTGGGATCGATCCTCGGCTTTGCCGGCATGATCATCGGCGTGGTGCAGGCGCGCATCCTGCCCGAGCAGCTCGGCCTGGGCTTCGACCATCCGCTGATCTGGCAGATTGCCGTGCTGACCGGGCTTATAGTCGGCGCCTTGATCGGCACGCTGCACGGCTTCATCATCGCCTATCTCGGCGTCTCTTCGTTTATCGTCACGCTTGGCGGCTTGCTGATCTGGCGCGGTGCCGCCTGGTGGGTCACGGCGGGCCAGACCGTCGCTCCGATTGATGCCCGATTCAGGATGATCGGCGGCGGCATAGAAGGTTCGATCGGTGCGTCGGCGAGCTGGATACTCGGCGTCACTGCCAGTCTGCTGGCGATTGCAATGATGCAGTTTTCCCGCCGCCGGCGCATCTCTTACGGTTTCGCGGTGCGCCCGGTCTGGGCTGAAGCCCTGATCTCTGCAATCATAGCCGCCATGATCCTGGGCGCGACCTGGGTGGTGAATTCCTACAACCTGCCCACCGCAGTTGCGCGCCGCATCACGGAGGCCCGAGGCGATATCTGGCCCGAGGGCGGCCTCAGCATTGCCCACGGCTTTGCGATCCCGGTCCTGATCGCTCTCGGCGCCGGAATCATTGTGACCTTCCTCGCATTGCGAACCCGCTTCGGTCGATACGTCTTTGCCATTGGCGGAAATCCCGAAGCGGCTGAGCTTTCCGGCGTCAACACAAGACGCACGCAGATGCTGGTCTTCACCCTGATGGGTTTGCTGTGTGGCGTCGCCGCCTGCATCTCCACCGCGCGGCTTCAGTCGGCCACCAACGCCGCCGGCACTTTTGACGAGCTCTATGTCATTGCCGCCACAGTAATCGGCGGCACTTCGCTCGCCGGTGGAGCCGGCACCATCTATGGTGCCATGCTGGGCGCCATAGTCATGGGGTCGTTGCAATCAGGCATGCTGCTGCTCGACATGCCAACACCACTGCAGAACATCGTCGTGGGCTGCGTTCTGATCATCGCCGTGTGGGTAGACAGCATGTTCCGCCGTCGCGTGAAATGAGGGCAGGGAGGTCTTCATGAGTAATTCCTCTGCAACACCCCTTGTCGAGATGAAAGACATCTCCATCGCCTTCGGCGGCATCAAGGCAGTAGACAGTGTTTCGATCGACCTGCATCCAGGCGAAGTGGTCGGCCTGCTGGGTCATAACGGCGCCGGCAAGTCCACGCTGATCAAGATCCTGTCGGGCGCCTATCGACCGGATTCCGGCGAAATCTGCATCAATGGCGCGGATGCACAGATTCATCATCCATCTGATGCCAAAAAATACGGGATTGAAACGATCTACCAGACTCTCGCGTTGGCCGATAACGTCGATGCGGCCGCCAACGTGTTTCTGGGGCGCGAGATTCTCACGCGATGGGGTACGCTTGACGACGGCGCCATGGAGGCCCAGACGCGCAAAGTGATGGCGCGGCTGAATCCACATTTCTATCGCTTCAAGGAGCCGGTGCGGGCATTGTCAGGCGGTCAGAGGCAGTCGGTGGCCATTGCGCGCGCGATCCACTTCGATGCCCGTATCCTGATCATGGACGAGCCTACCGCCGCTCTCGGCCCAGCCGAGACAAAGCAGGTTTCCGACCTGGTGCTGCAGCTCAAGAATGAGGGGATCGGCATCTTCCTCATCAGCCATGATATCCACGACGTCTTCGACCTTGCCGACCGGCTTTACGTGATGAAGAACGGCCGGGTGGTCGGTTCTGCCCGCGTTGCCGATGTGACCAAGGATGAGGTGCTGGGCATGATCATCCTAGGCAAATGCCCGTCAGGCGCCATACCCGGTCCTGGTGCGGCCCGCTGACATGAACCATGAACCGGTTTCAGTTTTCGGCGCCCTGCCGGATGGAGAGCCTGTTCAGCAGGCGCGCCTGACGGGTGGTGACCTTTCGGTCGAGGTCCTCAGCTTCGGTGCGATCATCCGTGCGCTGCGGTTCAACGACCGACCGATGGTGCTTTCGCTCGACCGGCTGGAAGACTATGCCGGCTCCTCAGGGCATATGGGCGCGATTGCTGGCCGCTTTGCCAATCGTATAGCCAGCGGTCGTTTTGAACTGGATGGCAACGTCCATCAGTTGACATGCAATGAAGCCGGCGGCACGCATCTGCATGGTGGAGCCTGCGGCTTCGGTCGGCGCAACTGGCGGCTCGCGGATGTCGCGCCTCAGGCCGTCACGCTGACCTATGACGCGGCGGACAGGGAAGAGGGCTATCCCGGCAGCCTGTCAGCCACCTGCACCTACAGGATTCCGGCCGATGGCGTGCTGGAGATCCGCCTTGAGGCGACCTGCGACCGGCCGACCATCATCAATCTAGCCACCCATTCCTATTTCAACCTGGATAGCGGCGGCCAGATTGCCGGCCATCGGCTGGAAATTCAGGCCGACCGCTATCTGCCGGTTGACTCACGCAAGGTTCCGACTGGCGAGATTGCCGACGTGACGGGAACGCCCTTTGATTTCCGCCGAGCCCGCGCGGTGGGCGACTATCCATACGACCACGCCTTCGTTCTTGCCGGTGGCACCCCGGCAGTGCCGCGTCGGGTGGCCCGGCTGGTCGGGGAGCGAAGCGGCATTGCAATGGCATTGGAAACCACCGAACCGGCGCTGCAAGTCTATGACGGGCGGAACCTGAAGGCCGGACCGCATGGTCCTCGGGCGGGCCTGTGCCTGGAGCCGCAGCGTTTTCCCGATGCCCCGAACCAGCCGGCATTCCCCAGCGCCGTGCTGCGCCCCGGCGAAACCTATCGCCAGATCACACGATACCGGTTCAGCCTGGAATAACCTCGATGGTAGGGAGCCTGTGACGACCTATCCCGGATATCGGATTATCGGATAATGTATATTATGGAAAATTAAAGCTGGATTTATTTCAATAAGTTAGGCAGCAATAGCCAATGTGTGGTTGTCCCATTGTTGTCCAGCCATGCTGCACAGCTCCGTCACGGCGCCGCCTATTGGCCAGGCCGCTATCCGGCCCAGACCGTTACTGACGACGAAGCCCGCACCATCCGCCAGCGTCGCCACGCCGCAGACATCCGGCATCGCGGCCGCCGATAAATAGCGCTGCTCGGCCATGTCCCACAGCAGCATCCGATTGCCGCGCGGACTCGTCACGGCCAGAAACCGGCCGCCATCGTCCATGGCCGCGCTGCCGCAATACTGTCTCAGACCGACGCGCTGCTCTGGCGGCATAGGCAGGAACCGCAGGCCAGACCGGTCTTCCGGCCCGCCATGCCAGGCCACCAGCGGCACCTCATCGGTTTCCGGCCCCTCATACTGCATGGCTATGGCGACCCGGCCATGCCAGTCGATGGCGATATGGCGGATGCTGAGTTGCCGCAACTCGTGGTCTGGCCGCACCTGCCGGATCAGCCGGCCAGTGGCCGCATCCAGGTAAACCAGCGACGGGTCCATGTCCGGGATGTTCAGTTTCAGCCTGGGCATATCGGCCAGCATGAGGATACCGCCATTGGCGACTGCCAGCGTGCGACCGTCAGGCATCAGGCGGATTTCATGCGGATCCAGGCCATGAGTCGGATATTCGCCTATCCGGCGATATCCGTCTGTCGCGGCATAGATGCCCAGTACGCCTTCGCCGGTCGAACCCACAGCCTCGGTCGCGAACAGCAGGCGGCCATCGGCTGCGAACGCGCCATGGCCGCAAAAACTGCGATCCTCGGCAGCAGCAATGCGTTGCCGTTCCTTACCCGTCCATGTTTCGAACACCACGGCGTAATCGCCCGGCCGGCGCGAAAATGCCACGGCGACATCGCGGTTGCGCGCAAAGCTGTGTCCACGTCCCGGCAATGCGAGACTGTATCGGATATGGCCCGCCGCATCGAAACCGGCAACACCGAAGCCGCTTTTGCTGCCATAGGCATTCAGATACAGCCGGTCCGTGTTAGCCCTGACAGTACGCGATTGGGCGATCCCCGTTGGCAACAAGGCCGAAGCCGCCAGGAATCCGATGGCTGTTCGCCGCGAGACGCTGGCCGTCATCTCAGTCACCGTCCAGCGCGTTGAATCCAACCGGTATCTGCAATGCCTCTGGCAGGCGCTGCATCACCACGGCCTTCAATGCCAGCGTATCGGCGGCCAGTTTCTCGGCCGCCTTACGTGCGGCGATGTCCTGCACGGCGTGCTCCAGCGGCATGGGCAACGCCGCAGCCGACGCCTGAGCCTGCGCAAAAGACGCGCGGATGGCCGCATCCAAAGATTTATCCGGCACCTTCGGCGCGAAGGCCGTTGCATATAGATCGGCTGCAGCCGCCAGATTGCGCTGGATATTGCGCAGCGAACGCTCACTGCGCCAGGATTCCGCCAGGCGCGGTCGGGCATCGTCGATCGAGGCGCCCAATGGTCGCGCCAGCTTGTGGTCGGCGGCCAGTTCGATGGCTGTGTAAAGGCTCTTGAACAGTTCAAGCGTGGCTTCCTGCGCATCGCGATAACGCGGATCCGCACCCTGCCCTGGTTTCAGCATCTGCGCAGCAAAACCTATGCCGGGTTCGCGCCATTCCTGCCGCGTCTCTCGTGCCATGACGGCCATATTCTCGGCAATCGCCGTTACATAACCGCAGCGGAAAGCCGCATCCGGGCCCGTCTGCAGCTTTTTCGCATCATCACCAAAAGCCATGCGCTCCATTGCCGGCAAGCCCTGAACCGCCACGCTGCCACGGCCGAGCGTATCCGCATTCAGCGATCCACCGGCATGCTTGGCCAGCAATTCGGACATTTGCTTGCCGATGGTGTTGCGCGGATCGGGCCAGAAGGCAAAACGCTGGCTGCGGAAAAACAGGTCAACCGGACCGAACCGCACATGCTGAATATCCTGCCAGGCATCGGCCGCATCGTGATAGGCCTGCTGTAGGATTTCGATCCGCCGGTCCGCCGCGGGCGCCGCGCAGAAAGCCTTGGCCGTCTGTTCCAGCTTCGCGGTAGCCGCCGCCAGTGCATCGTAGCGCGGCAGTACATGACCATCGACGGCCGCGCGGTTGAGGGCATCGTAATCCTTCATGTCCAGCGCCTTGGCGGGGCCATGCAGGACCAGAAGCGGCAACAGTATCATCAGGCCCGGAATACGCATATCTGTCTCCGCGTTACAGCGAATTGATAAAGGCCAGCAGATCGGCCCGTTCCTGTCGGTTCATGGCTGCCACGCGGTCACGCGCCGCCTGCGCCTCGCCACCATGCCACAGGATGGCTTCCAGCACGCCACGGGCGCGGCCATCATGCAGCAGAAAATCATGACCGCTGACAATGCGGGTCAGGCCAATGCCCCAGAGCGGCGCGGTGCGCCAATGCCGGCCGCTGGCACTACCCTCCGGACGATTATCCGCCAGCCCCTCGCCCATGTCATGCAGCAGCAGGTCGGTATACGGCCAGATGGTTTGTCCCGATTGTTCGGGATAGGCGGCGTCTATTGCCGTCTGATGGCTGGGGATGTGGCAGCCCGCGCAGCCCGCTGCCGCAAAAAGTGACTGGCCACGCCGTACTGCGGCATCATCAGGTTTGCGTCGTGCCGGCACAGCCAGATTGCGCGCATAGAATACCGTCAGGTCAAACATCTGGCGCGGCACTTCGATGCCTCCATCTGGATCGGCGCCCGTAGGCGCATTCCGGCAATCGCGCTGCTCCGCCGTGCATTCGCCATGCGAGGCTTTGGGCAACAGCGGCGTGGAAAGACCAAGATCACCGGCAAAGGCTTCCGCCGTCTGATCGGCCACCGTGGCGGCGCCGGCCTTCCAACCGAAACGGCCAAGCATGGGTCTGCCATGGGCATGGCTCCATACCTGATTGGGTCGGCCCGCGATGCCATCGCGGTCGGCATCCTCCGGATCGGCGTGACGCAGGATATCGGCTTCCGGGATCATCTCCAGCAAGCCAAGGCCAATCATTTGCGGCGTCACACGTGGCGAGATCATGGCTTGCGGATGCAGCGGCCCGTAATTCAGATCGGCGATGCCATAGCGTGGATTACGCAGCGTGATGACCTCGCCATCGGCAAGCGCCACCTCCACGTCGCTGTATCGAATTTCCATGCGGCCTTCGGCCAGCAGACCCTGGACGGAAAAGTTCTGGAGCTGCGTGCCGTAGGTTGGCTCTGGCGTCACATTGCGAAGAAAGGATTCCAGTGCCTGCCGATCTGCCTCGCCTTGCGGCGGAATGCTGAGGCGCAGGAACATCGACACCGCGGCTTCGCCATCTGCCGGCGGTCGGCCGCGACCATCCTTCAGATGGCAGGACTGGCAGGACCGCGCGTTATAGAGCGGGCCGAGCCCGTCCGATGACGTGGTAGAACTCGGCGACGAGGTCCAGAGTTTGCGGAAGATTCCGTCGCCGATCTTGAAATCGAGCTGGCGCTCGAACCGCATGTTGGCGGAAGGATAGGAAAAGATCGAGCTGTTGAGCGGCTTGGTAACCGTCGCTTCTCCACCGGGCCAACGCTCAGCCAACCCGTTCTCCCCCGCCTTGGCCGCCAGCGCCAGCATTGCCGCCAATCCGGCAATGCCAAGCGCCCAGACTTTACTTCCTGCTGACCTTATCGGGCGCATCGAGACTGTCCGAACCTTCGAATGTCGCCTTCAGTTTCAGGGCGGCAACCACCCGTTCCAGCGTCTTTGTCTGGTCGGTCAACCGGTCGATGCCGGCCTGCACCAGCGCATTGCCCTCGGCGTTACCCTCGCCGATCATCTGGTCATAGGACTCCCTGGTTTCGGCACGCTGCTTGATCGCGCTGAAGGCATCAATGGTCGCCTTCAGCTTGCCGCGCATCTCGGTATCCAGGTCCGGGGCAACCACGCGCACCAGATGCGTCATGCCCTGTCCCTTCACCAGGCTGCCATTGATCCGTTTGTATTCGCCGCCATAGACATTCAGCATGCCGGCCACGTCATAGTAGTGCGCATTGTGGGTGTTGTCGGAGAAACAGTCCTGCTCCTCCTCCGGATCATGCAGCAGCAGACCAAGCTTCATGCGCTCGCCGGCCAGCTCGCCGTAAGACAGGCTGCCCAGACCGGTCAGGATCGCGCCGATACCGGCATCCAGGCCTTTCTCGGTCAGCGCCTTGCGTGCCGAGCCATCAGCCTGCCACTGCCTGGCCATCCAGGCCAGGTCGTCGACCAGCATCTGGGTCGCCACCGCCAGATACTGGGCGCGACGGTCGCAATTGCCGTTGGTGCAGCCCTGTTTGGCATAATCGGTCCACGGCCGGTTGCCCGCACCCTGGCGCGTACCGTTCAAATCCTGGCCCCAGAGCAGGAATTCGATGGCGTGATAGCCGGTTGCGACATTGGCTTCCACACCACCAACTTCATGCAGTTTCCGCAGCAGCTTCCAGTCGATCTTTGTCGCATCCAGAACCTTGCCGCCGAACTTGATCTGCTTGTTGGCGATCACGTTTGCGGTATAGAGCGGGTTCTCGTCGGATTCCTCGCCGTAACGATCGGCATCTACGTAATCGATCAGCCCCTCATCGAGCGGCCAGGCATTCACGCGGCCTTCCCATTCATCGACCACCACATTGCCAAAGCGGAATACTTCGCTCTGCATGTATGGCACGCGCGCGGCAATCCAGGCTTCACGCGCCGCCTTCAGGTTGGCCTCAGATGGCGCCGCGACCAGGGCAGATATGGTCTTCTGCAGGTTGCGCGCCGAGATCAGCGAGTCCTCAAAAATCGCCTGGGCGATATCGCCATAGGTCTTCAGCACTGCCGCCTTGATGTCATCCTGACTGGCGGCGGAGGCATTCCCGCCAGCAATCAATCCGAATACGAAAGCAAGCGCGACGGCTAGACGATGCATGGAAATACGTCCTCTAAACGGAATCATTTCAGGAAAAACTGGATTGGCACAACCACATCGAGGCTGTCCTTGCCCAATGCAGCCGGGATCGGTGGCAATGGCGATGCCTTGGCGATCATACGCTCCACGGCGTCGTCGAGCGTATCATGCCCCGTACTCCGCTCGATGCGGTGAGCAATGACACGACCCTGTCCATCGATGGTGAAACGCAGATGCGCAACACCTTCCATACGGCGCAACTGAGCCCGGCGCGGATATTCCTTGTGCCGTTCCAGCCATGCCAGCAACGCGGCATAGTAACTGGCTTCGGCATTCGGGTTCACCGCCACCCGGGGTGCCGCCATCACCGGGCCTGGCGGAGCCGGCGGCGCGGCGGCAACCTGAGGCCGCGCCGGAGCCGGTTCCGCCGCGGGCGCGGACGGTTCCACCGGCGCTTTCACCGGTTCTGGCTGTGGCTTGGGCGGTTGTGGCTTCAGCGGCCGCTGCGCCACGGGCTTGGGCTTGGGCTTGGGCGGCGGCACCGGGTCGACGTCCGGCTCCATTGCAGTCGAGGTGATCGGTTCCGGTTCCTTGATCGGTTCCGGCGGCGGTGGCGGTGGGACATGCTCCACGACGGGCTGCGGCGGCGCCGGCACTTCCATGGGGGGCGCACTCGCCATCAACAGCACTTCCACGCCCTGAAACTTTTCTTCAGCCACGATCGGTTTGGTGAAGAATGGCACGCCGAACAGCAGCGCGGATGCCACGGCCAGATGGGCAGCCACCGATACTGTCCAGGACGAGACCTGGGTTTTCATCGCCCCTTACCGCGTTGGTGCGCCGGCGGCGGCTGGCTTGGTCGCGCCTTCGGCCACCAGAGAAATTTTGCCGTAGCCAGCCTGACCAACCAGGCTCATCAAATCCATGATGCGGCCATATTCCAGGGCCTTGTCGCCGCGGACATAGACCACGGTGTCGGCCTCAGTATTACGCATCTCGCTCAATACCCGCACCAGATCACCCTCTTCCACCGGCTCCTTGCGGATGAACAGCTTTCCGTCCTTGTCCATGCTGATAACCAGCGGCTCCTTGGGCGGCGTTACCTTGGTGGCGGTGGTCTTGGGCAATTGCAATGGTACGCCGACCATCATCAGCGGCGCCGCCACCATGAAGATGATCAGCAGCACGAGCATGACGTCGACAAACGGCGTCACATTGATATCGGCCAGCGGTTTGTAGCTGCCGAAATCGTCAGCCTCGAAGCCGCCACCACCACCGCCTATGGGAGAAATCGCCATTGCGTTTCTCCTACTGACCGGCTTCGGCGTGGCTACGCGTCGTATGAGCGCTGCCACGGGCGAACTGCCTCGCGGCTTCGGAAATCGCGGCATTGAAGCGCTGGGCCAGCCGGCCAAGGTCGGTGCTCAGCTTGTTGTAGGCGATCACGGCCGGGATGGCGGCGACCAGCCCGAGCGCCGTGGCGAACAGGGCTTCGGCAATACCCGGCGCCACGACAGCCAGGCTGGTGTCGTTCGAGCCGGCAATCGCCGTGAAGCTGTTCATGATGCCCCACACCGTGCCGAACAGGCCGACGAACGGCGCGGCCGAACCCACGGTGGCCAGGAACGGCAAGCCGGGTTCGATCTGGCGCAATTGCTGCGCCATGGCCTGACGCATCGCTATTTCCAGACGAGCGCGGAAGTCATGACGGCTTTCGCCGATATCCTGCCCGTCCCGCTTCTCGCGCGCCGCGGCCGCCAGGATGGCGCCTTGCAGGCCATCCAGCGCGGTCTTGCCGCCCGAAGCCAGCAGGGCATCGGCCTTGACTGCCGCCTCGAAAGCCGCTGCTGCGCGGCGGGCGCGGCCGAACTTGGCCAGCTTCTCGATCATGATGGCCCAGCAGGCGATCGAGGTGATAACCAGCATGGCCATCACGATCTGGACGATCGGATCCGCATTGAGGACCATCGCCATGAAGGAAAATTCATGGTTCATCAAAGCATTACTCCAATTGTGGCCGCATCTGCGCGCGGCTTACCGCCCGGGGACTCGGCTATTAATAATGAGAAACGGTCGCAAAATAAAGCCGAATGGCATAAGATAGTTATACTATAACATAAAAATTAGATGCGGAAGATATTCGAGTCCGGTGCGGACTAGATCCAGCCCAGGCGTTGCCGCACGTCCTGGGCGATATGGTCCATGTCATCCAGGCGCCGGCTGTCCCATTGCATCAGGCGGCCATCGAACCACTGGATCAGCCCTTGTTTGAGCAGGCTATCGAAAAAGGCATCGAAACGTTTCGATTGTCCGGGCAGTTTCGCCACCAGCACCGGTTTTCCGGTCGAGCAGGCTTCGGAAATCATCGACACAGAGTCACAGGTCACCACTATGGCATCGGCCAGGCCCAGGAATCCGAAATAGGGATTTGGCCCCTTCCCGTCCCATAGTGCGGCTGGCAGGCTGGCGAGCCCTCCACGCAGGATGTTGGTTTCGGCTTCGCCGCTGCGGCGCGAGATGGTTGCCATGATGCCGCAGCCCGAGCGTTCGCACATGCTGCGCAGCTGGGCGACAAAACCATGCATCCAGTCTTCATCCAGCGTGTAATAGCGGTTGTTGCCGCCAATCAGCACCGCCACTCGCGGGTGCGGCAGATGTGCGTATTCCTGCCGGATGGCCTCGGCGCCCGTCTCCAGTTTCAGCCGGGTCACGCGATGGAGTGCGCCCTTTGAGATCAGCACATTGGGCCCACGCGCGCGATCATGCTCGGGCACAATCAGCAGATTCCAATAACGGGGCGATGCCTTGGGATCCTGGATGTGGATCAGCGTGGTGCGACCACCGCTGGCTTTTTTCACCGCCAGGGCCCAGAGCGCCGATTTGCGGCCGCAGGTGATCAGCACATCCGGCCATGGCTGGTCGCCGAACAGGGCCCGGTTTTCCGGCGTCAGTGCATTCAGGCTGGCGAAAGCGGGATGCATCGGCGCCCAGGTATAGGGCCACCGATACTCGACCTCGAAGCTCTGCGGCAGGCCAAAACCGCCGCCGTTGAACAGGGCCTCGGCCAGACCGAGTGCCTGGTTGAGCATGCCGGCAGCACCCTTTTGCGTCACCGCCCAGATCGACTTCAGCATTCCAGCACCATGCCGTCATAAGCTGGCTCGACGCCAGGCGGCAGCTCGTTTTTCAGTTTGTTGTAATCCAGATCGATATGCATGTTGGTCAGCACGGCGCGTTGCGGCTTGACGCGCGCAATCCATTCCAGCGTCTGTTCGACATGACTGTGGGTCGGATGCGGCGTATAGCGCATGGCGTCGACGATCCACAATTTCACACCCTCCAGGGCCGCGAAGGCATCGTCGTCCAGACCCACCACGTCGTTGGAATAAGCCAGATCGCCGAAGCGAAAACCGAGGGAGTCGATATTCCCGTGGCGCTGCCGGACCGGCGTCACGTTGATACTTCCCACGCTGAACGGCCCATCGATCAGGCGCGGCTCGATGATCGGCGGATAACCGTCCCCGGCTTTCTCGAAACAATAGGAGAATTTGCGACCCAAACGTTCATGGGTGAACGCGTCGGCATAGCCCGGTACGCGCTGACGCGAGGTATAGGCCAGAATGCGCAGGTCATCCACGCCATGGGTCTGATCGGCATGATCGTGCGTCCACGCCACCGCGCTTACCCATTTGATGCCATTGGCCAGGAACTGGCTGCGCAGGTCGGGGCTGGTGTCGATCAGCAGCCGTGTATCATCCTGCTCGACCACAATGGAGCAGCGGCTGCGACGATTCTTCGGCTCACTCGGGTCACAGGCGCCCCAGTCGCCGTCAATGCGGGGAACGCCGGCCGACGTGCCGCAGCCTAGGATGATGACACGCATCGTCTGGCGTCAGGCCGCCCGGCGGTCGATCACCGCCGCCTGCGGTACCTTGTCGAACAGCCGCAGGAAATTTGCCGTGGTCGCCTCGGTCACCTCGGCGATCCCGATCTGCTTCAGCTTGGCCAGGAAGGCCGCCGTATGCACCACGAAAGAGGGTTCGTTGCGCTTGCCGCGCAGTGGTACCGGCGCGAGGTAAGGCGCATCGGTTTCCACCAGCAGATTACGCAGCGGCAGGGTCTGCGCCGAATGCTGCACCTCGCGGGCCTTGTTGAAAGTCAGGATACCCGAGAACGACACCATCATGTCGTGCTTCACGGCCAGTTCGGCCAGCGCGTGACCCGACGAGAAACAATGCAGCAGGCCCTTGAACCGGCCCTTGGTCATCTCGGCATCGATGATCGCGGCGGTATCCTCGTCGGCGTCGCGGGTATGGATCACCACCGGCAGGCCGGTTTCACGCGCGGCCTGGATATGCGCGAGAAAACATTTTCTCTGCGCTTCGCGGTCGCTGTGTTCGTAGAAATAATCCAGTCCTGTCTCGCCGATGCCAACTACTTTGGGATGTCTGGTCAACTCGACCAGCTTTGCGGCGGCCACACCCACATGATCGTCGGCTTCATGTGGATGAATGCCAACGGTGCAATAGACATCGGGATAGGATTCTGCCACAGCCAGCACGCGGTCGAACTGGTCCAGTCGCGTCGAGATGGTCAACATCAGACCGACGCCGGCTTGGCGCGCGCGCTGGATGATCGCATCGCGTTCCTCGGCAAAATCGGGGAAATCCAGATGGCAATGGCTGTCGATCAGCAGGGCCATGTCAGGCGCCTTCCTTCGTCGCCTCGACATAACGCGGGAACACGCCCTGCGGCGCCGGCAGCGGCGTGCCAGCCCGCAGACGGCCCATCTCGCCCAGATGATTGAAGCTGCGCGCAGCTTCCGAGACGCCGAGTTGGTCGAGCATTTTGGCTGCCGAGCTGGGCATGACCGCTTGCGCCAGGATGGCGAGCTGGCGGATCGCTTCCAGCAATGTCCACAAAACGGTTTCCATACGCGCCGGATCGGTCTTGCGCAGGGTCCAGGGCGCGGCAACGTCGATATACTTGTTGGCCGCATCGACCAGGTCGAACCATTGCTGCAGAGCGGCATGGATCGCCTGCTCGTCCAGAGATGCGCGCATGCGGTCAGCCAGGCTGTCGGCCTCGGCCAGCAGAGCCTCGTCCATTTCAGTCAGAGGACCGGGCGTCGGCACGGCCGCATTGGTGTTCTTGGCGCAGAAACTGAGTGTGCGCTGCGCCAGGTTGCCGAAGCCGTTGGCCAGTTCGCTGTTGATACGGCCGACGATGGCAGCGCGGCGAAAGTCGCCGTCATTGCCGAACGGCACTTCGCGCATCAGGAAATAGCGGGTCTGTTCCAGCCCGAATTCCTCGATCAGCGCCAGCGGATCGATCACGTTGCCCAGCGATTTAGAAATCTTCTGGCCCTCGTTGGTCCACCAGCCATGGGCGAAAACGCGTTTGGGCGGCGCCAGATCGGCGGCCATCAAAAAGGCCGGCCAATAGACGGCATGGAAACGCAGAATGTCCTTGCCCACCATGTGCAGGTCGGCCGGCCAGAATTTTTTATAGGTGTCGCTGTTGGTATCGGGATAGCCGGCAGCGGTGATGTAATTGGTCAGCGCGTCGAACCATACATACATCACATGCGCTTCATCGCCCGGCACCGGTATGCCCCACTTGAAGGTGGTGCGCGACACCGAGAGATCCTTCAGCCCGCCCTTCACGAAGCTGATCACCTCGTTGCGACGGCTGGCCGGCAGGATGAAGCCAGGATTCTCTTCGTAGAATTTCAGCAGGCGGTCGCCCCAGGCTGACAGCTTGAAGAAATACGATGGTTCCTTCACCCATTCCACGGGCGCGCCGGTCGGCGCCAGCTTCTGGCCGTTCGGGCCGTCCTGCAGTTCATCTTCCTGGTAGAAGGCCTCGTCGCGCACGGCGTACCAGCCTTCGTAATGGCCCAGGTAGATGTTGCCCGAGGCAGCCACCTTCTGCCACAGCGTCTGCACCGACTTTTCATGCCGCGGCTCGGTGGTACGGATGAAATCGTCATTGGAGAAGTTCATTGCCTTGGCCAGATCGCGGAAGCTCTGGCTGACCCTGTCGCAGAAGGCCTGCGGATCGATGCCGGCCACCTCGGCCGCCTTCTCCACTTTCTGGCCATGCTCGTCGGTGCCGGTGAGGAACATCACGTCATAGCCGTCCAGCCGCTTGAAGCGTGCCAGCACGTCGCAGGCCAGCGACGTATAGGCATGCCCGATATGCGGCTTGTCGTTCACATAGTAGATCGGCGTGGTGATGTAATAGGTTTTGCGGGTCATGGGCTTAAACTAGGGTCAAGGCGCCGGCGATGCCAGCGGCGGGCCCTGTGCTATCACCTGGAGCCCGGTTTTTCCAGCGATTCCAGGCTGTTTGCCACAGTTTGCAGCACCCCGGCCCAACCGCCGCCGGCAGGAGGGCGGAAAATCCGCATCTGCGGATACCAGGGCGTGCCCTCGCCCGCCCCCATCAGGTAGAAAAAGCGGCTTTTGCCTTCCGGCGCCAGCAGCCAGACCGGCTGCCCCAGCGCGCCGGCCAGATGCGCCGTGACGTTGGATATCGTCAGCACCAGATCCAGCGCCGCGATCTGGGCAGCCAGTCCATCTAGGTCGCTTTGGGCATCGATCGCCGGATCGTGGATATAGCGATCGCCGAACATCGAGCGGAATGCCGCATGCTCGGCTTCGGTCGCCCCGTACTGCAGGCATACGAAGCGGCAATCCGGCAGGTCGGCCAGCGGCGCGAAAGCCTCAGGCCGGAGGGACTTTGCCGCCCCCAGTGCCGCATTGGCGCTGCGCCATGACAGGCCAATCAATCTCTCGTCACCACGCCGATAGCGCGTCGACAGTTCCGTGGCCCGTGCCGCATCGGCCTGCAAATACGCTTTGCCCGGCGGGGCGCGGCGCGGCAGGTTGCCCATCGGCAGATGAGCATCGAACGTGCCGGCCAGCAAAGCCGGGTCGGCCTGCGGGGCTTCGGCAGCGAACCGCATCTGCGGAAAACTGCGGCGCAGCAACGGGATCAGGCGCGGATCGGTTTCCAGCGTCAGGTCGGCGTTACCGGCGGTCAGCAGATCAGGCAGGTATTGCAGGAACAGCAGCCGGTCGCCCAGGCCCTGCTCGCCCCACAGCAACAGCTTTTGCGGCACGGTACCGTCGCCCGACCATTCCGGCCAGGGCCAGCTTCTGTGCGGCAGCGGCGGTTCGGCCTTGCGCCAGCGCCAGCGATAGGCCAGCCAGCCATTGGCGAAATCGCCCTGCGCCAACGCCGCCAATGCATAATTCCATTGCCCTTCGGCATCCTGCGGCCGGCGCGACAGCGCCTCGCGGTAAGCCGCGACGGCCGCCGGCAGATTGCCCAGCACGTGCAGGGCCTGGGCCTGGGCCAGCCAGGCATCAGGATGGCCCTGGGTTAGTTGCACCGCCTGCCGCGCCAGCGCCAGCGCGGCATCGGCCTGTCCGGTTTCGCGCAGCGATCCGGCCTTGTTGATCAGGGCCAGCGGGTAATTCGGGCGCAGCCGCAAAGCCTCGTCGAAATGGCCAAGCGCCGTGGCGTGATCGTCCTGCGCGGCCATCAGGCCGCCCAGATTGTTGTGGCATTCCGGCGCTTGCGGCGCGAGTTTCAACGCGCGTTTTGCCGCCTCCAGCGCACCGGGCCGATCGCCCATCTGTCGCAGGCAGTCGCCGAGTTGCAGCCAGGCGCCGGCATGGCCGGGTTTGCTCGCCAGCAGCTGACGATAACCGCCGGCTGCCATCTCCCAGGCACCGGCCAGGCGTTGCGCTTCCGACCACAGATAGAGGACATCGGCATCGTTCGGCGCCAGCCGGCGCGCGGTTTCGGCGGCTTCGCGCGCCTGCACGACCTGCCCTGCTGCCAGCAGGCATTCGGTATAGCTGAGCCACAGGCCGGCTTCGGCCGGCGAACGGTCCAGTGCATGGCGCAGCAGCGGCGCGGCTTCGGTCGCCCGCCCCACCTGCACCAGCAGGCGCGCCAGCAGGTTCGCCGCATCCAGCGTCTCCGGAGCTGCCGCCAGCACGGCGCGATACAGTTTTTCAGCCAGGGCCAGGTCGCCGCGGCGATGCGCATCGAGGCCGGCCTGCAACTGCTCGAGCGCAGCCGGATCTAGTCTGAGCGCGGTGTTGCTCATGTCTCGAAGCGGAAATCGGGCACGTCGATGCAGCGATCCAGCATCTGTTTCATGCGCTGCTCCACCTCGTCGTAGAGCATGCCCATGTTTTCCGGGATCAACTGCGGCGGCACATTGGGCAGGATGTCGCGGCGGAACTCAGCCAGCACATCCTGCTGCATCAGAAACACGGCCTGGGCGAAGAAATTGATCATGCCTCGCTTGTCCAGCACCGTGAGATAGGCGCCGATGCCGCGCAGCAGCGCATGGAAGGCGCGCACCTTCACAGCCGTCACTTCATGCAGGATCGGCTCCCGGGTTACCGGCGGCATGTCTTCCAGTTTGCTTTCGATCACATCGCAGAAGGACAGGAATTCCTGCACCCGGCGGAAGGCGTCGGCATAATCGGAAAAACTGATCAGCACCGCCCGTTCGTACAGGTCGGTGGTGATAGCCTGCATGTCCTGCGCCCGGCCATTCAACACCTGCAGCAGGCGCACGGCCTGGCTTGCGGCCGTATCGGCGGCCACAACGTCGATCTGGTTCTGGCGATAATCCTGCACCATGGCGATCAGCAGAGCAGAAAATGGTTAATGGTTTCGTTGCTGGCCGGCTGCGATTGCTGTATGAAGATTCGTCAAATGTCAGCCAGTCGCGCCGCCAAAACCGCCGAACAGCCCGGCCACGGGTCACCGGTGCCGTTTCCCCACCGCCATCTCCTTGGAATCGAAGGGCTTTCTGCTCAGGATATCGAAATCCTGCTGAATCGCTCCGACTATTACGTGGACCTGAATCGGGCGGTGGAGAAGAAGCAGTCCAGCCTGCGCGGCCGCACGATCATTAATCTGTTCTTCGAGAATTCGACCCGCACCCGCACCTCGTTCGAGCTGGCCGGCAAGCGACTCGGGGCCGACGTCATCAACATGTCGGTCGCCACTTCCTCGGTGAAAAAGGGCGAGACCCTGATCGACACCGCGATCACCCTCAATGCCATGCACCCGGATCTGCTGGTTGTGCGGCACCAGGATTCCGGCGCGGTCGCCCTGCTGGCCCAGAAGGTCGGCTGCGGCGTCATCAATGGCGGCGACGGCAGCCACGAGCATCCCACCCAGGCCCTGCTCGACGCCCTGACCATCCGCCGCCGCAAGGGCCGGCTCGACGGCCTGCTGGTGGCGATCTGCGGCGACATCCTGCACAGCCGCGTGGCGCGCTCCAATATCCATCTGCTGAATACCATGGGCGCCCGCGTGCGCCTGATCGCCCCGCCCACCCTGCTGCCGGCCTTTGCTGAGCGGCTGGGCGTCGAGGTCTATCACGACATGCGCAAGGGCCTCACCGACGTTGACATCGTCATGATGCTGCGCCTGCAGATGGAGCGCTTCCACGGTTCTTTCGTGCCGTCCACGCGCGAGTATTTCCATTTCTACGGCCTCGATCATGAAAAGCTGGGCTTCGCCAAGCCTGATGCGCTGATCATGCATCCCGGCCCGATGAACCGCGGCATCGAGATCGATACTGAGGTGGCTGACGACATCCACCGCAGCGTGATCCACGAACAGGTCGAGATGGGTGTCGCCGTTCGCATGGCCTGCCTCGAATTGCTGGCCCAGCATCTGCCGAACTGGCGCGGCACTACACCGGCCGGAAGCTGAAGACTTAAAACCATGGCCCGTCGCCGCACGCTCTACAACAATGCACGCCTGCTCGACCCTTCCTCGGGGCTCGACGTGAAAGGCGCCCTGCTAACCGAGGGCGACAAGATCGTCGATCTGGGCCCCAAGCTTGCCAGCGGCAGTTTCGCCGGCGATACCGAGGTGATCGATTGCCAGGGCCATTGTCTTTCGCCCGGCCTGATCGACATGCATGTCTGGCTGCGCGAGCCGGGCGCCGAGCATCAGGAAACCATTGCCACCGGTGCCCGCGCGGCGGCGGCCGGCGGTGTCACCACCATGGTGGCGATGCCCAATACCGACCCCGTGATCGACGAGGTCGCGCTGGTGGAATTCGTTGCCCGCCGCGCCGCCGATACGGCGGTGGTGCGCATCCTGCCCGCCGCTGCCGTCACCAAGGGCACCAAGGGCGAGGAGATGACCGAGCTTGGCCTGCTGGCTCAGGCCGGCGCGGTTGCCTTCACCGATGGTGAAAAGCCGGTTGCATCGTCGCGTTTGATGCGTCGCGCGTTGTCCTACGCCACCACCTTCGACCTGCTGCTGATGCAGCATTGCGAAGATCCGTCGCTGGCCAAGGGCGGCGCGATGAACGAGGGCGAGATCGCCGCGCGCCTGGGCCTTGCCGGCATTCCGGCCGTGGCCGAAACGATCATGCTGGAACGCGACCTGCGCCTGCTGGAAGTCACTGGCGGCAAGCTGCATGCCGCCCATCTTTCCACGGCTGAATCGCTGGATGCGGTGCGTCGCGCCAAACAGCGCGGCCTGCGCATCACAGCCGGTGCCGCGCCGCACAACTTCGCGCTCAACGAACTCGATGTCGGCGACTACCGCACCTTCGCCAAGGTAAAGCCGCCGTTGCGCGTGGAAAGCGATCGCAAGGCCGTGGTGGATGCCATCGCCGACGGCACCATCGACGTGATCTCCTCGGCCCATGCGCCGCAGGACCCGGAAAGCAAGCGGCTGCCCTTTGCCCAGGCCGAATTCGGCATCATCGGGCTGGAGACGCTGCTGGCCCTCACGCTGGAACTCTATCACAACGGTTCCGTCCCGCTGCTCAAGCTGCTGGCCTGCCTCACCTGCAACCCCGCCAGCCTGCTCAAGCTGCAAAGCGGCCGCCTGGCGCCAGGCGCACCGGCCGACCTGCTGCTGTTCGATCCCGATACGCCGTGGCGCATCGACGAGAAGAAATTCCGCTCCAAGGCCAAGAACTCGCCCTATGATGGCCGCCGCGTGCAGGGCCATGCCCTGCGCACCGTTGTCGGCGGCGAAACCGTCTTCCAGCGCAAGCGCGAAAGCTAGGCCATGATTGATCCCGCTCTCTGGGCACACGAACCGCCCTATTACGTGGCGGCTGCCGTGCTGGGCTACATGCTGGGCGCCATCCCCTTCGGCCTGGTGCTGACACGCCTGAGCGGCATGGGTGACATCCGCAAGATCGGCTCGGGCAATATCGGTGCGACCAACGTGCTGCGCACCGGCCGCAAGGATCTGGCCGCACTCACCCTGTTGCTGGATGGCGGCAAAGGCACGGCGGCGGCATTGATCGGCGCGCGATACGGCCTCGATATCATGCTGGTGGCTGCCTTCGCGGCTTTCATCGGCCATCTGTTTCCGGTCTGGCTGAAATTCAACGGCGGCAAGGGTGTAGCCACCTTCCTCGGCGTGTTGTTGGGTGCTGCCTGGCCCGTCGGGGTGTTTGCCTGTGCCACATGGCTGCTGGTGGCATTCACCCTGCGCTATTCCTCGCTCTCGGCCCTGATCGCCGCTTTGCTCAGCCCGATCTTTGCCTGGTTCATGATCGGGCCCGAAGTCGCGCTTCTGGCGGCAGTCATGGCTGTGCTGGTCTATATCCGCCATCACCAGAACATCGCCCGTCTGCTGAAGGGCGAGGAACCAAAGATCGGCCAGAAGAAAAAGGATGACGGGGCGCCCGCCGCTTCTGCCTGACTCTGAAAAGCGCGACTGGCTGCGGCTGATCCGCAGCGCGTATCTTGGTCCGATCACATTCCATCACATACTCCGGTATTACGGCAGCGCGGCGAATGCCATCGAACGCTTGCCTGAAATGGCGAAACGCGGCGGCACGAAACGCCGGATTGAACTGGCAGACCTGAAAATCGTTGATGCCGAACTGAAGGCCCTCAAAGCCTGCGGCGCGAAACTGGTCGCCTGGGGGGAACCCGGATATCCGGTTTGCCTCATGCAGCTCGACGATGCACCGCCCTTGCTGGCGGCGAAGGGCGACCCGCTCATTTCGGAGGGTGCCGGCATTGCCATCGTCGGTGCCCGCAATGCTTCGGCCATTGCCCAGCGGTTCACACGCGATATCGCCGGTGAACTCTGTCGACAGGATTTCATCATTGTCTCCGGTCTTGCCCGAGGCATCGACAAGGCCGCCCATGACGGTGCCCTGCAAGTTCATGGCAAAACCATGGCCTTCATCGGCACGGGGATCGACATCACCTTCCCGCCCGAGAATGCCAAACTGCATGACGAAATCGCCGAGCGCGGCGTGATCTTCGCCGAAATGCCGGCCGGCACGCCGCCGCTGGCACAGAATTTCCCGCGTCGCAATCGCCTGATCTCGGGCGCCTCGCTCGGTGTGCTGGTCGTCGAGGCCGCGCTGAAATCCGGCTCGCTGATCACCGCGCGCATGGCAGCCGAGCAGGGCCGCGAGGTGATGGCCGTGCCGGGCTCGCCACTCGATCCACGATGCCATGGCAGCAACGACCTGATCCGCCAGGGTGCCACGCTGGTCGAGCGCATCGACGATATCCTCGCGGTGATCGCGCCGCAGCGGCCGGCAGTGCCGCAAGCTCCGATACGCTCCGTTGCCCTGCCCACACCGGTGGCCGATGACGATCTCGCACGCGCCCATGCCGAGCTCGACCGCCTGCTCTCGCCCAATCCCGTCGACATCGACGAACTGATCCGCCTCAGCGGCCTGCCTTCGGCCACGATCCTCATGGTGCTGACGGAAAAGGAACTGGCCGGTCGGGTGCACCGCCATCCGGGCGGCAAGATATCGGCCAGCTAAAATCCGCTTGCCTTTTGCCACGCTGGCGATAGCTTTCTGCTCCATGGGGACAACGCGGTCTCCCCACCAGATACCCTCCGCCACTCCGGTATCCAAGCGCCGCTACTGAACTTCACGCCCTGATCTGGCGTGACGAGGTAGCATCATGGATACCAACGCCCTGCCCTCCATTTCTCAATCTTCGATTTCCGTGGCCGAACTGGCGCGCGATATTGCCGCTGGCCGCTTTCCATATCTGATCGATGCACGGCGCGAGGAGCGCTACGCCGAGACCGATGCCGTGATCCGGGGCGCGCGGCGGCGCCGACCGGATCAGGTGACGCTCTGGGCGACCGAATTGCCGCGTGATGCCGAAATCGTCGTCTATTGTGTGCACGGCCATGAGGTCAGTCAGGGCACCTGCGCCACGCTGCAATCCCTTGGCCGCCGCGCGCGCTATCTCGCCGGCGGGATCGAAGCCTGGCGCCAGGCCGGCGGACCGTTGCAGGGCAAGCCGCCGGCCGAACCAAGCCGCTGGATCACCCGCGAACGGCCCAAGATCGACCGCATCGCCTGCCCTTGGCTGGTGCGGCGTTTCATCGACCCCGACGCGCGCTTCCTGTATGTGCCATCGGATCAGGTCTTCGCCCGGGCGGAGGACTGGCAGGCCACGCCCTACGATATCCCCGGCGCGGCCTACAGCCATGACGGCGCACTGTGCAGCTTCGATGCCTTCATCGCGCGCCACGGCCTGCATGACGACCCGGCGTTGGGGCACCTGGCCCAGATCGTGCGCGGCGCCGATACCGGCCGGCCCGGTCTCGCCCCGCAGGCACCCGGCCTGCTCGGCATTTCCCTCGGGCTGTCGGTCATGTGTCAGGATGATGACGCCCTGATGCTGGAGCGCGGGATGCTGGTGTATGACGCGCTCTATGCCTGGTGCGCCTCGGCCCAGGCTGAACGTCATGGCTGGCCGCCGGCCGCCTGAAGGGTTAGAGATTGAACATGAACACGACGAATCAGACCGTCAACCAGGCCAGCGTCCCCAGCTTCGGCGAGGCCCTGCGCACCTGGGCCAAGATCGGCCTGCTGAGTTTCGGCGGCCCGGCTGGCCAGATCGCCATGATGCACCGCATCGTGGTGGACGAGAAGAAATGGGTCAGCGAGCCACAATTCCTGCATGCGCTGAATTTCTGCATGCTGCTGCCCGGCCCCGAGGCGCAGCAGCTCGCCACCTATATCGGCTGGCTGCTGCACCGGGCGAAGGGTGGCCTGGCCGCTGGACTGCTGTTCATCCTGCCGGGCCTGGCCGTGATCCTCGGCCTGAGCACCATCTATGTGTTGTGGCGTGACGTGCCACTGGTGGATGGCGTGTTCTTCGGCCTGCAGGCGGCCGTGCTGGCCATCGTGATCGAAGCCGTGCAGCGCATCGCCAAGCGCGCCATCAAGACCCGCTTCCTGCTCGGCATCAGCGCGATCGCCTTTATCGGCATCTATGGCCTGCAGATCCCTTTCCCGCTGATCGTGCTGGGTGCCGCATTGATCGGCTGGCTGGTTGGCCGCAGCAGGCCGGACTGGATCGTCGCTTCGGCAGTAAAGGACGATGCCGACGTGCTACCCAGCGTGCCGCCAAGCTGGTCGCGCAACCTGATCGTCATCGCGATCTTCGGGCTGCTCTGGGGCGGGCCGCTGCTCTGGCTGTTCGCCACGCTGGGTGAAACCCATGTCTTCACCCAGGTCGGCGTGTTCTTCAGCAAGATGGCTGTGGTCACCTTCGGCGGTGCCTATGCCGTGCTGGCTTATGTCGGGCAGCAGGCGGTGGAGGTTTATGGCTGGCTGAATGCCGAGGAGATGCTGCATGGCCTGGGCCTGGCTGAAACCACACCCGGCCCGCTGATCCTCGTGCTCACCTTCGTGGGCTACCTCGCCGGCTTCCGGCTCGGCGGCATCGATCCGGTGCTTGGCGGCCTGGCCGGCGGCGTGCTGGCGACCTGGGTTACCTTCGTGCCGTGCTTTTTGTGGATATTCCTCGGCGCGCCTTACATCGAGCGAATCCGTCATGTGCGCGCCTTCAGCCACGCGTTGGCGGCGATTACGGCGGCCGTGGTTGGCGTGATCCTCAATCTCGCCATCTGGTTCGGCCTGCATGTGCTGTTCAAGCGGATGGAGAGCGTCTCACTCGGTCCACTGAGCTGGGACGTGCCGGTGCTCTCCAGCCTCGATCCCTGGATGGCGTTACTGTCGGCGGCGGCGCTGATCGCGGTCTTCCGCTTCCACCTCGGCCTCAGTTGGCTGCTCGGCGGCACCGCGCTGGCCGGTATGGCGCTACGTCTGTTTCTTTAGCACTCAGCCGAAGCCGAGGCTTTTGCCGGCATTGCTCAGCATCTGCCCGCCGGCAGCCCTGGCATTGTTCAGTGCTTCGCCGAATTGTTGGCCCTGCTTCTCCAGTTCGGAGAGCTGCTGGCGGGCCTGTTCCACGGTCTTGGCCGTGTTGCTGCCGGCCTGACCTGCCTGCTGTTCGATCCAACTGCGTAGCTGAGCGGCCTTCTCCTCCGCTTCTCGCCTTTTGCCGTCAAGGAAGGCGATCCCACCTTGCAGCATGTTCCAGGCATCGACGAAGGAATTCTTCTCGCCACCACCACCGGCGCCGCCGCAACTGCAGCCAGCGCTCGCCGTAGCTAGGCATTGCAGGAACTTCGCCGGATCAATGCCCGGCGGCAATCCTGGCAAAGGGAAAGGTAGACCCGGGAATGGGAATGGGAATGGGAATGGCAGGCCACTCCCGCCCATTGGACCGAGGAAACCGGCCATGGTGGTATTTGCCGGCACTGCCGGTTGTTGATGGCAACCGGCGACAAAATAAGTGGCGAGGGTAATGGCCACACAGACTGCGAAGACAAATGCGATGGCACCGCCTCCCAGCAATGCAGCCACGCCGACCTTCACAAGAATGGCCGCCAAGGGCAGCAGAATTCCAGTCAAAGTCAGAACGCCACTGGCCGCCATGCAGGCGGCACCCACTGCGAAAATCAGGCCGCCGATTCCAAAGGCCAAGGTTAGAAGAAAGATGAGAATGCGCATTCCTGCGCAGGCGGTCGCCGACATCACCCCCTCCATGCGTTGCTTCTGACGATCACGCTTTGCGGCTTGTGATTATAAGGCAGGACCGAGAAATCGCACAGAAGAGGGAAATGATTGGTGCCTCACGACAATTGCGCGCTGATTACACCTGTCTCCACCTCGGCGCGCAGAATCTGTGCACGGAGCAGCACGCGATCTTGTATCGGCGGCATGGAACAAAAAAAAGGGAGAGGCTAGCCTCTCCCTTTCGAATGCAATTGGCGCAGACCTATCCAGCCCGCATTGTCAGCCGTCCTACAGACCGACCTGCGTGATGAACTTGGTGTTCAGATAGGCTTCGATGGCTTCCGAGCCGCCTTCCGAGCCGTAGCCTGAATCCTTGATGCCGCCGAACGGCACTTCCGGCAGGGCCAGGCCGTGATGGTTGATCGACACCATGCCAGACTCAAAGGCCGCGCCGATGGCGGCCGCCGTCTTGGCCGACTTGGTATAGGCATAGGCGGCCAGGCCGAAGGGCAGACGGTTGGCTTCCGCCACCACATCGTCGAACTTCGAGAACGGCACGATCGGTGCCAGCGGGCCGAAGGGCTCCTCGTTCATGATGCGCATGTCGGTGTTGATGCCGGTCAGCACCGTAGGCTCGAAGAAGTTGCCCTTGTTGCCGATGCGCTTGCCGCCGGTCTCGACCTTGGCGCCTTTGGAAACGGCATCGGCGACGAACATCTCCATCGCCTGCACGCGGCGGTCGTTGGCGAGCGGACCCATGCGGGTATCCTTGTCGAGGCCGTCGCCCACCTTCAGCGACTTGGCAAAGGCCGTGAAGCCCTCGACGAACTTGCCATAGACCGATTCATGCACCAGGAACCGCGTCGGCGAGACACAGACCTGGCCGGCATTGCGGAACTTGTTGGCGCTCAGCACCTTCACGGCGGTGTCCACGTCGGCGTCGTCGAACACGATGGCCGGGGCATGGCCGCCGAGTTCCATGGTGATGCGCTTCATGTGCTGGCCGGCCAGCATGGCGAGATGCTTGCCCACAGGCGTCGAGCCGGTGAAGGTGATCTTGCGGATCACCGGATGCGGGATCAGGTATTCGCTGATCTCCGACGGCACGCCATACACCAGCTGGATCGCGCCCGCCGGCACGCCGGCATCGACGTAGGCCTGCACCAGGGCGGCGCAGGAAGCCGGAGTCTCTTCCGGGCCCTTGAGGATGATCGAGCAGCCGGCCGCCAGGGCGGCCGAGCATTTGCGTACCGCCTGATTGATCGGGAAGTTCCACGGCGTGAAGGCGGCGACCGGGCCGACCGGCTCCTTCACCACCAGCTGATACACGCCTTCAGCGCGCGGCGGCACGATGCGGCCATAGGTGCGGCGCGCCTCCTCGGCAAACCAGTCCATGATGTCGCCGGCCAGCAGGGTCTCGCCCTTGGCCTCGATGAAGGGCTTGCCCTGCTCCATCGACATGATCTTGCCGATCTCGTCGGCGCGGCCGCGGATGATGTCGGCGGCCTTGCGCAGCACCTTGTACCGGTCGTAGGGCGAGACCTTCTTCCAGGCCTTGAAGCCCTTGTCGGCGGCGGCCAGCGCGCGGTCCAGATCGGCCTTCTCGGCATGGGCGACCTTGCCGATTTCCTCGCCGGTGGCCGGGTTCAGCACCGGAATGGTCTTGCCGCCGGCGCCCTTGGTCCAGGCGCCATCAATATACAGGGAAACTTCGGGGTACATGCTTCCTCCTCGCCACATCCGGGGACTGAAAAATCAGGCCCGGGATTATGGCGGAAAGGGTCTGTCCCCGCTAGGCGTTGGCGCGGCGTTCAGGCCGCCTGAACCGGCTGGTTCGGATAGGCCAGTTCGTGGCGGGCGCGCCATTCCGGGATCACGTAGTTGACGATGATCGAGCGGCGCACGCCCCTGATGTCGCGCGGCTCGAAACCATGCCAGGTGTCGTTGCCAGGCACGAAGATCAGGCCCTGGTCGAAACCGGCGGGCGCGCGGCCCACATGGCGTTTCTCGTTATCGTAGATATCCGTGCCCCAGTTCGCGCCATCCGGCGCGGTCGAGAGGTAGACCAGCATGGTGAACTTCTTGGCGCCGATATCGGTATGCGGCTCCAGCCAGAAGCCGCCCTTGTCCTGACAGTATTCGATGCGCAGGTAGTTGCCGGCCAGATCGGCGCCGGTCGCTTGCTGCAATGCGGCAATCGTTTCCGGCGCCTGGAAACAGGCCGCCACGTCGCGACAGACGGCATGGTCAGCCATCATGTCACCGGCAAAAAACACCCGGCTTTCGTTGTGGCTGTCGCGCTTGCCGTGGGTGTCGTCGATCTCGGCCGGGCGGACCGGCAGGTCGACGATGGCCGACGCGGCTTCCAGCGGCAGGGCCCGGTCCAGCAGCCAGTGGCGATAGGGCTGCTGCGGTGCCTTGGCGGCCTGCAGGCTGGCGAGGAAATGGCGGCGGATCGGGGTGGTTTCAGGCATGGCAGCGCTTCCTTTTCCCGCAGCTTTACCCTGTCCGCCGGGCCGGGTATTGATCTGAAACAAAGCACCCCCGACAAGGCGAAAAATCCATGGCCTCCCGTCCCAAGAAAGCCGTCAAAAAAGCGTCCCGCCCAGCCGCCACCAAGGCCGCCCCCGCGCCGGCCGATGCCGCGCTGCTGCTGCGCATCGCCGATGCGCTGGAACGCCTCGCCCCCCCGCGGGCGCCGGACTGGGACGAAACCGCCGCCGATGCCTTCGTGTGGCATGCCGAGCCCTTGCCGGGCTGGCTGGAAGCCGTGCCGCAGGTGAATGCCGTTTCCATCGACCTGCTGCAGGGTGTGGACCGCGTGCGCGACATCCTGCTCGACAACACCACCCGTTTCGCCAGGGGCCTGCCGGCCAACAACGCCCTGCTGTGGGGTGCGCGCGGCATGGGCAAGTCGTCGCTGGTGAAGGCCGCCATCGGCGCGATCAATGCCAAGAAAGCACATGCTCTGGCGCTGGTGGAAATCCATCGCGAGGATATTCCCTCGCTGCCCATGCTGCTCAGGCTGTTGCGCAAATCGAACCGCCGCTACGTGCTGTTCTGCGACGATCTGTCATTCGACGCGGAAGACCAGCATTACAAGTCGCTGAAGGCCGTGCTGGATGGCGGCATCGAGGGCCGGCCCGACAACGTGATCCTTTATGCCACCTCCAACCGCCGCCACCTGCTGCCGCGCGACATGATGGAGAACGAACGCTCCACCGCGATCAATCCGCATGAAGCCGTGGAAGAAAAGGTTTCGCTGTCGGACCGTTTCGGCCTCTGGCTCGGCTTCCACTCCTGCAGCCAGGAGGATTTCTTCGCCATGCTGGATGGCTATTGCGCCGCTTACGGCCTGAAGATCGATCAGGCCCAGCTGCGCGCCGAGGCCGTGGAATGGTCGATGACGCGCGGCGCGCGCTCGGGCCGCGTGGCCTGGCAGTTCATCCAGGATCTGGCCGGCAGGCTGGGCAAGCCGCTGAAGCCCGCGAAGTAAGACTCAGGCGACCGAGAGGAACTTGGCGGGGTCCACCGCCTGGGTGCCCTTGCGAATCTCGAAATGCAGTTGCGGCTGACTCACGCCGCCGGTACTGCCCACCGTGCCGATCGCCTGGCCGCGCGTCACCTTCTGGCCCTTCTTGACCAGCGCCTTGTCCAGATGGGCGTAGGCGGTCATCCATCCATCGGCATGGCGCACCAGCAGCAGGTTGCCGAAACCCTTCAGTTCGCTGCCGGCATAGACCACCACGCCATTCTCGGCGGCGATCACCGGCGCGCCGGCCCGCGCGGCGATGTTTATGCCATCGTTGTGCAGGCCATCGGGTTTCGGTCCGAAGGTGGACAGCACGCGACCACGCACCGGCCACGAGAAGGTGCGGCCCGAACGGGGCGGCAATACGGCTTCCTGCTGCGGCGCTGCGGGTTCGGCAGCCGGCGATGGAGTGGATGACGGCGCGCTGCCCGATGGTGCGCTGCCCGGTGGTGCAGTGGCCACCTGCGGATCGGCGGTTTCGGCCTGCGGAGCGCTATGGCTGCGCGCCGGAATCGTCGTCTCGGGCAAGGGCTGCGGCGCGGCCTGTTCGGCCGGCTGCTGTGGCACCGGCGGCAGGCTGGCGGCAGCGGGTTCCTGCTGCGAGGCGGCCGGTGTTCCGGGCGGCGGCGGCAGCGCCTCGACCTGGAAACCACGTGCGGATGGCGTGGCGGCAGGCTGCGTCGTGGGAGATGAAACCGGTGCCGGCGCGGTGGCCACCGCATAGCCGCTTTGCGACGGGATGCGCAGTTGCTGGCCCACGCTGATCGTGTAGGGCGGCTGCAGGTCGTTGCCCTGCGCCATGCTGTAAAGATCGACGCCATAGCTGCGCGAGATGCTGTACAGCGTCTCGCCACGCTGCACGGCGTGGAAGCGACCGCCCGGCAGGCGAAGGCGCTGGCCCGATTGCAGCGTATAGGGCGGTTGCAGGTTGTTGTCGTCGATCAGCGCGCGCACTGGCCGGTTATAGCGCCTTGCCAGCGAATAGACCGTGTCGCCCGCCTGCACCGTCACGCTCTCGGGCACGGCTTCGGGCGCCACCTGCATCGTGTTGACGGCAGAGGTTTGCGTGCTGCCACGGAATTCCACGGCCTGCGGCAACGAGCCCGAACGATGGCCGAACACCACCGGCGCCGGCGGCTGCTGGCCGCAGCCAGCCAGCAGGCCGAGCGTGACAAACACGGCAATTGCCCGAATCCGTTGCATCGGCGGGGAGTCTAAGCCCCTTCCCCGTCCGCGACAATGCAGGCTGACCAAGGTGTTACGCGGATATTACGGGGTTGGAGGCTACTGCGCCGCCGGGCTGGCCTCGCGGGCGATGCCGGGCAGCAGCGGCACGAAACGCACCGGCAACAGCCGTTCCTCCTGCACGTCCTCGCCCCGGCGCGTATAGCGGATCACATCCTGCTCGGTGCTGGTCACCGCCACCGGCGCCACCATGATGCCGCCTTCGGGCGAAAGCTGGGCAATCAGGGCATCCGGGCGCCTGTCCGCCGCTGCCGTCACCAGGATACGGTCGAACGGCGCCTGTTCGGGCCAGCCCTTGTTGCCGTCGCCCAGCCTGGTCACGACATTGGTGATCTGCAGGTCGGCCAACCGCCTTTCCGCCGTCACCAGCAGGGAACGGTAGCGTTCGATGGTGTAGACGCGGCGGCCCAGTTTGGAGAGCACTGCCGTCTGGTAGCCCGAACCGGTGCCGATCTCCAGCACCTTCATGCGATCGCCCAGTTGCAGCGCCTCGGTCATATAGGCCACCACATAGGGCTGGCTGATCGTCTGGCCCTGGGTGATCGGCAGCGCGATGTTGTCGTAGGCGTGTTTGAGGAACTGGTCGGCGACGAAGCGTTCGCGCGGCACCCGTTCGACAGCCGCCAGCACACGGGTATCGGCGACGCCCTGGCGCCGCAATTCCATGATGAGCTGGATAACCCGCGGGTCCACAGTCAGGCCGGACTCAGCGCAAGGCCGTCTTCAGCGCCTTCATGCTGGCGTCATGAGTCAGGTCGAGCTGCAGCGGCGTGACCGAGATCGCGCCATTCTCGGTGGCGCCCAGATCGGTATGACGCTTGGCCTTGCTTTTCTGGCGGCGGAAACCGACCCAGTAATACGGCACGCCACGCGCATCCACGCGCGCATCCAGCAACAAATCCGTTAAGTCGCGCTGGCCCTGCGGCACCACTTCCACGCCGGTCACCTTGTCGGCCGTCACGTCGGGGAAGTTGATGTTGATCAGCGTGCCTTTCGGCCAGCCCGACTTGATCAGCTTCTTGATCACCTTCGGCGCGTGGTGTTCGGCCGTGCCCCATTTCACCGGATGGCCGTGCTGGAAGCACTGGCTCATCGCGATCGACGGCACGCCCAGCAGCGAGCCTTCCATGGCCACCGCCACTGTGCCCGAATAGGTCACGTCCTCACCCAGATTGGCACCGCGGTTGATCCCGGACAAAAGCAGGTCGGGCTTCTTGTCCTTGAAAATCTCATGCATCGCCATCATGACGCAGTCGGTCGGCGTGCCGCGCACGGCGTATTTGCGCGGATTGATCTTGCGCAGGCGCAAAGGCAACGTCAGCGTCAGCGAATGCGAAGCGCCCGACTGCTCGAATTCCGGCGCCACCACCCACACATCCTTCGACAGCGTCCTGGCGATCTTCTCCAGGATTTTCAGGCCCGGCGCGTGGATACCGTCGTCGTTGGAAACCAGGATACGCATCACTTGCCCGCCTTCTCGATTTTGTTCAGCCCGCCCATATAGGGCTTCAGGGCATCCGGCACGCTGATGCTGCCGTCCTCGTTCTGGTAATTCTCCATCACCGCGATCAGCGTGCGGCCCACGGCAAGGCCCGAGCCGTTCAGCGTGTGCACGAAACGGGTCTGCTTCTCGCCCGGCGCGCGGCAGCGGGCGTTCATGCGCCGCGCCTGCCAGTCCCAGCAGTTCGAGCAGGACGAGATTTCACGATACTGGTCCTGGCCCGGCAGCCAGACCTCGATGTCATAGGTCTTGCGCGCCGCGCCGCCCATGTCGCCGGCGCACAACAGCATGGTGCGGAACGGCAGGTCCAGGCGCTTGAGCACCTCTTCAGCCGCACCGGTCATGCGCTCGTGTTCTTCCACTGATTTCTCGGGCGCGACGATGCTCACCAGCTCCACCTTGTCGAACTGGTGCTGGCGGATCATGCCGCGCGTGTCGCGGCCGGCCGCACCCGCTTCCGAGCGGAAACAGGCGGTCAGGGCCGTGAAGCGCCAGGGCAGCTCGCTCTCGTCGATGATCAGGTCGCGCGCCAGATTGGTCAGCGGCACTTCCGCCGTCGGGATCAGCCAGTAGCGAAAGCGCGGCTCATCCATTAATCGTTTAGTTTCTTCATAGTACAAACTCATTTTATCAATAGGATTGATGTCAACTTGAGCTCTTAAGTTCTGTAAGAACTTTTCCTGCTCTATAGATATTTCCGATCTATTTAACGTGCGAAACAGGTCGTCGCCGAATTTCGGCAACTGGCCGGTTCCGAACGCCGTGGCGTCGTTCACCAGCATCGGCGGCTGCATTTCGGTATAGCCGAATTCGGTGGTGTGCAGGTCGAGCATGAACTGCCCGAGTGCACGCTCCAGGCGGGCCAGCTGGCTCTTCAGCACCGTGAAGCGTGCGCCGGCCAGTTTCACGCCGGACGCGAAATCCATGTAGCCCAGCACCTCGCCCAGGTCGAAATGCTCCTTCGGCTTGAAGCCGTAGGTCTTCGGCACGCCGGTGCGGCGCAGCTCGACATTCGATTTTTCGTCCAGCCCCTCGGGCACGTCGTCGCCCGGCAGGTTTGGGATGCGTGACAGCGCATCGGCCAGCGCCGCCTCGTGTTCCTTCTGCTCGGTTTCCAAAACGGCTAGACGATCTTTCAGCGATGCGACTTGCGCCATCAGCTCGGCCGCGCGGGCCTCGTCCTTCTTGCCCTTGGCGATGCCGATCTCCTTCGACAGCGCATTGCGCTTGCCCTGCAAATCATCGAACTCGACCTGCGCGGCACGGCGCTTCTTGTCCAGTTCGATCAGGGCCTGGGCCTGCGGCGCCACGCCACGGCGGGCAATCGCCCGGTCGAAGGCTTCCGGATTGTCCCGGATCGCTTTGATGTCATGCATGGTGAACTACCTTCAAGCGGCCGGCGACGGGCCGGCTTCGTCCTTTTCGGCCTGCTCGGCGGCGGCCTTTTCCTCGGCCTCCCGCTTGGCGCGGTCGCGCTCGATCATCTTCACCGAAATGATGGAGATTTCGTAAAGCAGGATCAGCGGCACGGCCAGGCCCACCTGGCTGATCACATCCGGCGGCGTGACCACGGCGGCGAAAATGAACATGCCGACGATCGCATATTTGCGCTTCGACGCCAGTCCGGCCGAGGTGGCGATGCCCACCTTGCCCAGCAGGGTCAACAGCACCGGCAGCTCGAAGGCAATGCCGAAGGCGAAGATCAGGGTCATCACCAGCGACAGGTATTCGCTCACCTTGGTTTCCAGCTGGATCGGCAGGGCATCGGCACCGCCCAGGGTCTCGAAACCGGCGAAGAATTTCAGCGCCAGAGGCATGATGAAGTAATAGACAAAGCTGCCGCCCATGGCGAACAGCACCGGCGTCGCCACCAGGAAGGGCAGGAAGGCCTTCTTCTCGTGCTTGTACAGGCCCGGCGCCACGAACATCCATACCTGGCTGGCGATCACCGGAAAGCTGATCAGCGCCGCGGCCCAGAAAGCGAGCCGGATCTGGGTGAAGAAAGCTTCCTGCGGCGCCGTGAAAATCATGCGCCGGCCTTCCATGCCGATCGCCTCGATCAGCGGATGCATCAGGATGTTGTAGATCTGCGGCGCGAAGAAATAGCAGGCACAGAAGGCGATGAAAATCGCGCCGATGGAATACATCAGGCGATTGCGCAGCTCGATCAGGTGATCGAGCAGCGGCATGCGTGAGGCTTCAACCTCGTCTTCCGGCTTGGCGTTGGGCTCGCTCACGGCTTGGTCTCGGTCTTGGCCGCGGCAGCGTCCGCGGATTCAGCCGGGCCGGGTTCAGCTGGCGCGGCGGACGGTCCCGGATCGGCGATCGGTGTCGCGGCTGGCGTCGCGCCCGAGATATCTTTCGAGATATCCATGTCCCTGGTGGCGTCCATGATCGCCTGATTATGCTCGGCGAACTGCTTTTCCAGCGACCCGTCGGGATCGAAGGTCTTCTTCACTTCGTTCTCGATGGAAAAATCGCTGACCTGCTTGGCCGCCTTGCGCAATTCGTCCAGCTCGGCCTCGCGCACCATGTCGTCGAGGCCGCTCTGGAACTCGCGCGCCATGGACCGCGCCTTCGCGGTCCACTGGCCCACGGTGCGCAACACTTTGGGCAGGTCTTTCGGGCCGATGACGACCAGCGCCACCACCGCGATCACTCCCAGTTCCGACCAGGCAATGTCGAACATCGCCGCCTACTCTTTTTCCTGCTGCCGCGCCGCGCCGGGGATTCCGCCGCGGCTGTCCATGATCAGCGCTGCGCGGTCTTGTCGGCCGGCTGGCTGCTGGGAGCGGCCCCGCCGGTCGGCTGGTTCTGCTGGTCGATCACCGGGGGCTGGCCGGCGGCGGCGGACTTGTCCTCGCCCTCTTCCTTCATGCCCTTGCGGAAATTCTTGATGCCCGACGCCAGATCGCCGGCCACCTTCGGCAGTTTGCCGGCGCCGAAGATGATCAGGATCACCAGCAGGACAATCAGCCAGTGCCAAAAACTGAACGTACCCATACCCTTATCTCCTCCTGCGGGCCGCCCCGGCTGCGGGGCGGCGCCTGCCGCTGCAGGGCGGCACTATGGCAGAGATAGCGCGCCGAAGGCAATCTTCCGCCCCCGAACTTCGTGCACGGAAACCGCCTCAGGCAGCGGGAAAAACGAAGCAGAAATCCGGATTAAGACCAAAGTGAAGCACCGTGCCGGTGGGCGGCAGCGGCCCGGCCGGCAACCGGGCGGCAAATCGCAGCATGCCCGTGCTCACCTCCAGCCGGCGATAGGCCCCCAAAGCGGTCGCCCGTTCCACTTTCAGCGCCAGCCCATGACCCGTCTCCCGCTCCTGCAGGGCTTCGGGGCGGAACATCAGCAGGGCCTCGCTACCCTCCGGCAATGCACCGGCCGGCAATGCGCCGAACGGGCTCTCGACCCGGCCGCCGGCGGTCACACGCAGGCGGATTTCGTTGGTCTCGCTCAGAAACCGCGCCACGAAGGGCGTGGCCGGCGCGGCATAGACGCGGTCGGGACTGTCGACCTGCTCGATGCGGCCGGCCTGCATGATGGCAATGCGGTCGCCCATGCGCATCGCCTCTTCCGGATCATGCGTCACCAGCAGGGTGGCCGTGCCTGCCTGTTTCAATACTTCAACGGTTTGGTCACGGATCTGGTCGCGCAGGCGACTGTCGAGGCTGGAGAACGGTTCATCCAGCAGCATCACCCGCGGCTCGGGCGCCATGGCGCGGGCCAGCGCCACGCGCTGCTGCTCGCCACCTGACAGGCGATGCGGATAGCTGTCGATATGCGCGGCCAGGCCCAGGCGGCCGGCCCAGTATTCGGCGCGCTGGCGCCGCTCGGCCGCCGGCAGCCGGCCCAGGCCAAAGGCGATGTTGTCGGCCACGCTTAAGTGCGGAAACAGCGCGTGATCCTGGAACACCATGCCGACATGGCGCTGCTCGGTCGGCACGCTGCCGCCCGGACCGGCCATCACCTCGCCGCCGATGCGCACCTCGCCTTGCTGCAGGTCTTCAAGTCCCGCCGCCAGACGCAATGTGGTGGATTTGCCGCAGCCCGATGGACCCAGCAGGCCGAGGATTTCGCCGCGCGCGACCTTCAGGCTGACATTGTCGACGGCCAGACGGGCGCCGTAGCGATGGCTCACGCCGGTCAGATCGAGCCCGGCCGCCTCACCTTTCGGCTCAGGCATCGCTTTCGGACGATTGCGCTTCCGCCTTCTTGGCGTCGGCTTCCTCGTCCACCAGCGGCTCGAGGTATTCGCGGCCGTCGTCGTCCTCGTCCAGCGGATCTTCCGGCGCGGTATCCAGCGCCTCGCCCGGCATCGGAATGCCGCCAGACGCCGGCAGGGCCTCCAGCAGGCCGGAGGCGCGCAGTTCCTCGATGCCCGGCAGGGCATCGGCGCTTTCCAGACCGAAATGCACCAGGAATTCGTCGGTGATGCCGTAGGTCACCGGACGGCCTGGCACGCGGCGACGACCGCGCACCTTCACCCAGTTGGCTTCCATCAGCACGTCCAGCGTGCCCTTGCTGAGGCTGACGCCACGGATGTCTTCGATCTCGGCGCGCGTGCAGGGCTGGTGATAGGCGATGATCGCCAGCGTCTCGATGGCGGCGCGCGACAGCTTGCGCTGCACCTGGCGATGCTCTTCCAGCATATGCTGCAGGTCGGGCGACGTCATGAAGGCCCAGCGGCCGGCCACCTTCTTCAGGTTCACGCCACGCGGGCGGTACTGGTCCTCCAGGGCGGCCAGCACGGCGGGCACACGGGTCCCCTTGGGCAGGCGCTTGCGCAGGGTGGCTTCATCCAGCGGTTCGGCAGCGGCAAACAGCAGGGCCTCGGCCATGCGGATCGCGGTGGCAAAAGCAGCCTCGCGCTCCTCATCGGTCATCGCCGGACCGGCATCCTCTTCGGACTCTTCGCCCTCCTCGGCAGCCGCAGCCTTGCGGGTCCGCTTCGGCTTGGCCGGTGGGGCCTCGGCTACGGCTTCTTCCGCCTCGTCCTCATCGTCGCCGCCATCTTCGTCGTCGGACTCGTCATCCTCATCGGAATCGTCATCGTCCTCCGAGTCATCGTCGTCATCCGACTCATCATCATCATCGTCGTCGGAATCATCATCGTCGTCGTCATCGGACTCATCATCATCGTCCGAATCGTCATCATCGTCGAAATCATCATCGTCATCGTCATCGTCGTCATCCGCGTCGCGCTTGGGCACGGCGGCGGTGGCAAAATCCTCGTCCTCCTCCTCGGCATTCCCCGGGGCGGCGGCGATTTCGATTTCATCCTCCAGCCGGTCTTCACCGACCGGCAACGCGTCGTTGGACTGCATGACGTCTTACTCTTCCGGATTGGAAACGGCCTCGGCCGGCATGTTGCCCTGGCCGCGACGGATATAAATGGGACCGAAGGTCTGCACCTGCTTCAGTTCGATCAGGCCCTGCTTGGCCATCTCGAGGCTGGCATTGAACGTGGAGGCCAGCGCCGATTTCACGGTGAACGGGTCGTCCACCTCGATTGGCAGGAAAGACTGCAGCGTGGCCCAGTCGGGGATCTGGCCGATCATGTTGCGCAGCCGCGCCAGCGCCTCTTCCACCGACACGATGCGGCGACGAGCCATCTTCATGGTCAGCACTTCCGTCGACCCCTTGGAGGCGCGGAACTCGGCATAAGCCTTGAGCAGTTCGTAGAGCGTGGCGTTGTAGACCGACTTGCGGATCACCCGCACGCCCTCGGGCTTGCCACGCAGGAACATGGCCAGGCCGACCTGATTGCGGTTCATCAGCTGGTCGGCGACGCGGCGCATGGCTTCCAGCTTCTGCAACTGCAGCGCCAGGCGCGCCGCCATGTCGGCACCGGAAGGCTCGCCCTCCTTCTCCGGTTCGGGCACCAGCAGGCGCGACTTCAGATAGGCCAGCCATGCGGCCATCACCAGATAGTCGGCGGCGATCTCGATGCGCACCTTGCGCAGTTCGGCGATGAAGGCGAGATATTGTTCGGCCAGCGCCAGGATCGAGATCTTGCGCAGATCGACCTTCTGTTCGCGCGCCAGCGCCAGCAGCACGTCGAGCGGGCCCTCGAAAACCTCGAGACTGAGAACGAACTGCTCGCCGACGCGGACGCCCTCGCCCCCTTCGGCCAGGCCGTCGCGATGCGCCGGCTCGAAAGCCTCGGCGGCGGGAGCAACGGGGGTGTCAGTGGCTTCGGTCACGGGCCTCAAATCCAGGTTGGCCAAAATTTCAAATCGGCTCGCGGTGTTAACCGCTATGCCCTGACAACTCAAGCAGGATATCCCGCAGGCCGGCGACGACCGGGGTGATCAGCTCAAAAAGCGGGTTCCAGTCGGCGCCGAATTCGCGCGCTGCCAGCGGGACGACCAGCAGCAGAATCAGCAGGATGACCATGCCATAGGGCTCCAGCCGGGCCAAGGGCCGCGCCAGCGGCAGGGGCAGCCAGCCAACCGCCACCCGGCCACCATCCAGCGGCGGCAGAGGAACCATGTTAAAAACACACAGTATCAAGTTGATTGAAATGGCATTTTCCAGATTCGCCGCCAGCCAGGCGTCGGGCAGTCCGCCAAACAGCGGCAGCAGGTGGAACAGCAGCATGGCGGCATAGGCCTGGATCAGGTTGATCCCCGGTCCGGCGATCGCCACCACGGCCATGTCGCGCCGCGGCGACGGCAGTTTCCAGAAGTCCACCGGCACCGGCTTGGCCCAGCCGAACAGGAACGGCGCCTTGAACAGCAGCAGTATTCCGGGCACCACCACGGTGCCCATGGGGTCGACATGCCGCAGCGGATTGAAACTCACCCGCCCCAGCCGCTTGGCGGTGTCGTCCCCCAGTTGCCAGGCCACCCAGCCATGGGCCGCCTCATGCAGGGTGATCGCCAGCAGGGCGGGCAGCAGCCAGGTCGAGGCCGCGAACAGGAAACCGGCGGCATCCTCGATCATGCCGGGCCCTCACGCCGCAACAGAAAGCAGCAACTCGGCCAGGCGCGCCCTGTCGGTTTCGGTGAACGGCCGCGCCTGGGCCGGCAGGCCGGCCCGGGCCAGGGCCACCCGGCGGGCGGCAGCCTCCGTCATCGCCGGCAGGGCGGCGAACAGCGCCTGCATCTCGGGCAGGTCGCCAGAGCAATGCAGCACCAGATCGCAACCGGCCCTGAGCGAGGCGACGCCGGTCTCAGCCGGCGTGCCCTTCAGGGCCTTCATGGTCAGGTCATCCGAGATCAGCACGCCATCGAAGCCGATCTGGCCGCGGATCACATCGCCGATCACTCTGGGCGACAGCGTGGCCGGCAGCGTCGCGTCCAGCGCGGCGTAGACGATATGTGCCGTCATCGCCCAGGGTTTGATCCCGGGGGCGTCGCGCAAAGCCACGAAAGGCTCAAAATCGCTGCGCTCCAGCGTGGCCCGGTCGGTATCCACCACCGGCAGGTCGAGATGGCTGTCGGTATGCGAGCGGCCATGGCCGGGAATATGTTTGATCACCGGCAGCACGCCGGCATCATGCAGGCCGCGCATCACGGCGCGACCGATGGCGATCACCGTCTCGGCATCGCGGCCATAGGCACGATCGCCGATCACGTCATGCGCGCCTTCCACCGGCAGGTCGGCCACCGGCGCGCAATCGACATCGATGCCAAGGGCGGCAAGCTCGGCGCCGATGGCGCGGTAATTCAGATAGGCCGCCTCTTCGCCGGCCTTGCGGTCGCGGCGGTAAAGCTGGCCGAATACGGCGCCGGCCGGGAATTTCGGCCAATGCGGCGGCTTCAGCCGCGCCACGCGTCCGCCTTCCTGATCGATCAGCACCGGTGCCAGCGGGTTGCCCACCACGCCACGGAAATCGGCGATCAGCGCCCGCACCTGCGCCGGGTTGTCGATGTTGCGCGCGAACAGGATCAGGCCCAGCGGCTTGCGCACGCCAAACAGCACGCGCTCCTCGGCCGTCAGTTGCTGGCCGGCGCACCCGACCACCACGGGGGCATAGGTTGCCCAGTCAGTCGCCACGTCAGCGGCCGACAACGATGCAGCCCTGGTTCTTGGCCGCCAGCTGCTGACAGGCATTCTGCGCCGCCGCGCGATCCTTCAACGGGCCGGCCTGCAGACGGATGAAGGTGCCCTTCCCCGCGATCTCCACCTTTTCATAGGACGGCTGCAGACCGCCCAGCACATCGGGGAATTTCTTCTGCAGTTGATTCCAGGTGGCGGTGGCCGCTGCCTGGTCTTTCAGCGAAGCCAGCTGGATCTTCGCGCTGCCGCCCGGCGTGGCGGTCACGCTGGGGGCCGCTGCCGGGGCCGTTGCGGTCTGCGCCGGCGCGCGTGCGGCGGGCGCGGCAGATGGTTTCTCTTCGGTTTTCGGCGCAACAGGTTGCGATGCGGCCGGCGCATTCAGCGTCGATGGGCTCGGCGCATCGGTGCGATTGGGCACGCTGCTGGTCGCCGGAGCCTGATTGGGCACGGCGGCCGGGGCCGGACGGTTCGGCACCGTCACGGCATTTGCAGTGGTGTTGCTGGGTTGGGTCGGCGCGGCAGACGGCCGCTCCGGCGGCGGCAGCAGTTTTTCCGTGCCCGGCGTCGCCGCCGGCTGGTTGCCACCAAGACGTTCGTAAATCTGCTTGTCCTGGTTCGGCACCTGCATGCCGCCGGGATTCTCCGGCGCGACCTTCGCCGGGCTCTGATCCGCACGGATCAGCGGCGGGGCACCCGAGGCGCCGCGCTTCACGCCCTGGTCGTAGGCGAACCAGATGCCGATACCGAAGGCCGCCACGGCGCCCAGCGCAATGGCGGCGGTGATGATCTTCTTCGGACTGGTCGGAGCCTGCTCCGGCTCGCTCGGGACAGGGCGCGAGCCCCGGTCGCTGCGCAGATCGCTCATACTCTCACCTCATCTCTTCGACGGGCGTCACGCCCATCACAGACAATCCCGACGCGATCACCACAGCCACGGCACGCAGCATGGCCAGCCGCGCCCGCGTCAGGGGCAGGTCGTCGGGGATCAGGAACCGCACGCTGGTATCGTCGCGCCCCACATTCCACAGACCGTGGAAAGCGGCAGCCACATCCTGCAGGTAGAACGCCACGCGATGCGGCTCATGCGCCTCGGCAGCGGATTCCACCAGGCGCGGCCAGCCGGCCAGCAGCTTGACCAGCGCCAGTTCGGATGGATGTGACAGCCTGGTCATGTCGGCCTGCGCCAGCGCGCCATCCTCGGTGTCGATATCCGGCACTTCCGAAACGGCGTTGCGCAGCACCGAGCAGATGCGCGCATGGGCATACTGCACATAGAAAACCGGGTTGTCCTTCGACTGTTCGGTCACCTTCTTGAAATCGAAATCGAGCTGCGCGTCGTTCTTGCGCGTCAGCATGATGAAGCGCACGACATCCTTGCCCACTTCATCCACCACATCGCGCAACGTCACGAACGTGCCGGCCCGCTTGGACATTTTCACCGGCTGGCCGCCATCCAGCAGGTTCACCATCTGCACCAGTTTGACGTCCAGCTCGGCCTCGCCGTTCGACATGGCCTTCACGGCGGCCTTCATACGCTTGACGTAACCGCCATGGTCGGCGCCCCAGACGTCGATCATCTGCCTGAAGCCGCGCCGATACTTGTCGTCATGATAGGCAATGTCGGCGCCGAAATAGGTCCACGAGCCATCCGACTTCTTCAGCGGCCGATCGGTCTCGTCGCCGAATTCGCTGGCCTTGAACAGCTCCTGCGGCCGCGCCTCATAGTCGTCCGGCGTCTTGCCCTTGGGTGGTTCCAGCACGCCGGTATAGATCAGGCCTCGCTGCTTCAGACGATCAAACGCGCCCTGCACCGCACCGCTGTCATGCAGCGCCTTTTCCGAGGTGAACACGGCATGATGGATGTTCAGCGCCGCGAGGTCATCGCGGATCATGTCCATCATCGCCTCGGTCGCTTCCTTGCGGAAAAGCTGCAACCATTCGGCGTCCGGCGCGGTCTTGTATGTGTCGCCGTATTTCTGCGCCAGCGCAGCACCCAGCGGCTTGAGGTAGTCGCCCGGATACAGGCCCTCGGGGATTGTGATGCTTTCGCCCAGAGCCTCGCGGTAACGCAGATGCGCCGAACGGGCCAGCACATCCACCTGGGCGCCGGCATCGTTGATGTAGTATTCGCGCGCCACCTGGAAGCCGGCCTTGTCCAGCAGGGCGGCCAGCGCGTCGCCAAACACCGCGCCACGGCAATGGCCCACATGCATCGGGCCGGTCGGGTTGGCCGACACGTATTCCACGTTCACCGGTTCGCCCTGGCCGATATCGCTGTCGCCATAGGCTTTGCCGGCGCGCAGGATCACGGCCACCTGCAGCTGCCAGTGTTCGGGCTTGAGGCGCAGGTTGATGAAACCCGGGCCGGCGATCTCCACCGCCGTCACGGCCGGATGGGCCTCCAGCAGGGGTTTCAGTTTCTCGGCCAGCGCGCGCGGCGCCATGCCGGCCGGCTTGCCCAGCACCATGGCCACGTTGGTCGCCAGGTCGCCATGGGCCGGGTCGCGCGGCGGCTCGACCGCGATGGCAGACAGCGGCAGTTCACCCGCCAGCATGCCCTGCTCGGACAGGCTGTGCACGGCGGCCATGATGGCGCGGCGGAAATCGGTGAAAACGTTCATTGCGGAAGGCTTTTCTGTAAATCCCAAAACGGGGCCAAAAATCGGGGCGGACACTACCGGCTGCCCCTCCCGGCCGCAACGCACCCAAATGCCCGGACCCAATACTGAACGAACGGCATAATACCGGGCGAAATTGACTTCCGCGCCCGGGTCCCTAAATTGCTCAGGCAATGTGGCAAATTATTGGTAAACCGAGTGTAAACCTGCGATGAGCAATGCTCCAGCCCAGACGGCCCCCCAGACGGCCCCCCTTCCGGCCGCGACGGCGGATTCCGCGGTGACCCTGAGCGCCTCTGCCGCCCGCCGCATCCGCAAGGTGGCCGAATCGGAAGGCAATCCGGCGCTGGGGCTGCGCATCAGCGTGTCGGGCGGCGGCTGCTCGGGCTTCCAGTACAGCTTCAGTCTCGACGATGCCCCCACCGCCGACGACATGGTGATCGAGCGCGACGGCGCCCGCCTGCTGGTCGATACCGTGTCGCTGGACTACCTGCGCGGCTCGGAAGTCGATTTCGTCGAAGACCTCTCCGGCGCCGGCTTCCGCATTTCCAATCCGCTGGCCCAGCAGAGCTGCGGCTGCGGCAATTCCTTCTCGGTCTGACATTTCCGGGGGCGGCATAACCCTGCCGCCGAACGCGGCCCTGCTGGTGATCGACCTGCAACTGGCCATCGACGCGCCCTATCACGCCGCCGAGGGCCCGCGGAACAACCCCGACGCGGAAACCGCGGTTGCCGCCCTCCTGGCGGCATGGCGCAAAACCGCCCGGCCGATCTTCCATGTCCGGCACGATTCCGTCCTGCCTGACTCCGCCTACCGGCCGGGCCAGCCGGGCAACGACTTCAAGCCCATCGTGGCGCCGCTGGCCGGCGAGATCGTGATCCCCAAGCGCACCAACAGCGCCTTCATCGGCACCGGACTGGAAGATCGCCTGCGCCAGGCCGGAATCGACACCCTGGTGATCGCCGGCGTCGTCACCAACAACTCGGTGGAGGCCACGGTCAGGATGGCCGGCAACCTCGGGTTCCACACACTCCTGGCCGAGGATGCCTGCTTTACCTTCGCACGGCGCGACTGGCGCGGCGTGCTGCGCAGCGCCGAAGAGGTGCATGCCATGTCGCTGGCGAACCTCGATGGCGAATATTGCACCGTGGTAAAATCATCCGGCCTGCTCGACGCGGTCGCAAAAGCCTGACAATCGGCTAAGCTGCGGCCATGAGAATCGCGACCTGGAACGTCAATTCGATCAAGGCCCGTCTGGGGAACGTCACCGACTGGACACGGGCGGCCAAACCCGACGTGCTGCTGCTGCAGGAAATCAAATGCCAGGACGCCGATTTCCCGCGCCTGGAATTCGAGAGCCTCGGGTATCAGGTCCATACCCATGGGCAGAAAAGCTATAACGGCGTCGCGCTCCTGAGCCTGACCAAACCCGATGCCGTGCGCATCCGGCTGGATGGCGAGGATGCTGATGAACAGGCGCGCTACATCGAGGCCGATATCGCCGGCATCACGATCTGCGGCCTCTACCTGCCCAACGGCAATCCACGTCCGGGCGAGAAATACGATTACAAGCTGCGCTGGATGGAGCGCCTGCACCAGCGCGCCGCCACGCTGCTGGCCGCCGAGACACCCTTCCTGATGGCTGGCGATTTCAACATCTGCCCGGCCGATGTGGATGTGTTCGACCCCGTCGGCTTCGCCGAGGATGCGCTATGCGCGCCCGACAGCCGCCGGGCCTGGCGCCGGCTGCTCAACCTGGGCCTGACGGAAGCCTGGCGCGCGCTGCATCCGCGCAAGGTCGACTACAGCTTCTGGGACTACCAGGCCGGCTGCTGGCCGAAGAACAACGGCCTGCGCATCGATCATTTCCTGCTCTCGCCGCAACTGGCCGACCGGCTGGTGAGTTGCGAGATCGACCGCGAACCGCGTGGCCGCGAGAAAGCCTCCGATCATACCCCGGTGATCTGCGAGATCGCGGCCTGACATGGCGATGTTGCCGCTGCCGCTGGTCATCACGTATCTGCGTTTCACCGGGCGCACGCGCAAATTCCGCTCGGTGGAAAATCTGCACCGTGAGATCGCGAAGGAACGCCGCGGCTTCAGCCATGAACCGCCACCGGCGATTGCGCGCGATTTCACCATTCAGCGTGACGAAATCCTCGGCCGTCGCGTCTATACGCTGTCGCCCAAGGGCCGGCATTCGGACGTGCGCCTCATGCACCTGCATGGCGGCGCTTACGTCTCGGGCCTGACGGCGCATCACTGGAAGTTCCTCGCCGGCATTGCCGCCGCCACCGGCTGCCGCATCACCATACCGATCTATCCGCTGGCGCCGGAAGGCAACTGGCGCGAAGCTTTTCCGTTCGTCACCGAGGTTTACCGCCGGCTGGCAGCCGAGACCGCGCCGGAAAATCTGGTGCTCTCGGGCGACAGTGCCGGCGGCGGACTGGCGCTCGCGCTGGCGCAGACTCTGGCTGCGCAAAACCTGCCGCAGCCACGCGACATCGTTCTGATCTCGCCCTGGCTGGAAGTCACTGCGCGCAATCCCGGCATTCCCGCCGTGCAGCCTTTTGATCCCTGGCTGGCCGTGCCCGGCGCGCTGGAAGCCGCCAGGCTCTGGGCTGCCGGCGACGATCCGAATGATCCGCGCATCAGTCCGATCAATGGCGCGCTTCAGGGACTGGGTCGCATCAGCCTGTTCATCGGCACGCGCGACATCCTGCTGCCCGATTGTCGCGACCTGCGCGACCGCGCCGCGCGCGAGGGCGTGAAGCTGCATTACGTGGAGCAGCCCGGCATGATCCATGTCTGGCCTTTACTGCCGATCCGTCAGGCGAAAATCACTGCCGCCGAGATCGCCGGCATCGTCGCGGGCTAGTCCGCCGCTTCGCTCGCGGGGTCGTCGTGGGCCAGCACCACGTCGAGGAAAGCCTGGCCGAACCGTTCCAGCTTGGCCTGGCCGATGCCGTGGATGTCGCTCATGCGCCACAGCGTGCGCGGCCGTTTCACGGCGAGTTCTATCAGCGTGCGGTCGGAAAAGATCACATAGGCCGGCTGCTGCAGTTCGCTGGCATAGCGCCGCCGCAGGTCTTTCAGCGCCGCCAGCAGTGCCTGATCGCGGCCTGACAGCGCGATCTCGGCCGCCGCCGATCTTGATTTCGCCGTGTTGCGTTTGCCGGCCTGCAGGCTTTCGCTGCGCAGTTCCACGCGCTGCTGGCCTTTCAGCACGGCACGGCCGGCATCGGTGATGAACCAGCCGCCGAAACCGGCGATATCCAGGTCGATCAGGCCGGCGCCATAGATCTGCCGCAGGATCGAACGCCAGGCATGGGCATCACGATCCTTGCCCACCCCGAAGGTGGGCAGCCGGTCATGCTCGTGGCGCAGGATGGCGTCCGTCGTGTTGCCCAGCAGGATCTGCACGATGTGTTCGGTGCCGAACCGCTGCCCGGTGCGGGCGATGGCCGACATGACCTTCTGCGCCTCCACCGTTCCATCAAAACGCGCCACGCCGTCCTGGCACAGGTCACAGTTGCCGCAAGGCTGGCTCTCCTCGCCGAAATAGGCCAGCAACGTCTGCCGGCGGCAGCGTGGGCTCTCGCATAGCGCGATCAGCGCATTGAAGCGCTGACGCTCAATGCGTTTGCGCTCGTCGGAGGTCTCACCCTCCTCGATCTGCAGCCGGCGCAGGCGCATGTCGTCCAGGCCATAGAGCGTCAGCGTCTCGGCCGGCAGGCCGTCGCGCCCTGCCCGGCCGATCTCCTGGTAATAGGCTTCCACGTTGCGCGGCAGGTCGGCATGGCACACATAGCGCACATCGGGCTTGTCGATGCCCATCCCAAACGCAACCGTTGCCACCATCACCACGCCATCCTCCGCGAGAAACCGGTCCTGCGCGGCATCGCGCGCTTTCGGCTCCATGCCGGCATGATAGGCGATGGCGTCATGGCCCATGGCCTGCAGGCCGGCGGCCAGGTCTTCGGTGCGTTTGCGCGAGGCGCAATACACGATGCCGCTCAGGCCCCGGCGTGCGGCGATGAAATCGCCGATCTGCTTCTTCGCGCTGGATTTAGGCTGCATCATCAGATGCAGGTTCGGCCGGTCGAAACTGCGGATGAATTCGCGCGGCCGCCGCCCGGGCTCTGCTCCTGTGCCGAACAGCTTCTGCACGATGTCGGCCCGCGTGGGTGCGTCGGCGGTGGCGGTCAGCGCGATGGTCGGGATATGGCCCAGCTCGGCGCGGATGCCGCCCAGCGCCAGATATTCCGGGCGGAAGTCATGGCCCCATTGCGACACGCAATGCGCCTCGTCAATGGCGAGCAGCGACGCGCCGGCAGTCCTGAGCAGCGCCACGGTGTCATCGCGCACCAGGCGTTCGGGCGCCACATACAGCAATCGCAGTGAACCGTCGCGCAGGCCGCGCAGCACGCGCTGGCGCTCGGCCTCGTCGGTGGCGGAATTCAGGCTGCCGGCATTGACGCCGAAACCCTGCAGCTGCCGCACCTGGTCGCGCATCAGGGCGATCAGCGGCGACACCACCACGGTCAGTCCGCCGCGCACAATGGCAGGCAGCTGGTAGCAAAGCGACTTGCCGCTGCCGGTCGGCATCACCGCCAGCACATCCTCGTCGTTGAGCAACGCCTGCACGATCTCGGCCTGGCCGGCGCGAAACCGCTCGAAGCCGAATACGGTATGCAGGGCGGCCTCGGCCGCAACGAGGGAGGATGGAACAGTCACCGCCCAGAGCTACGCCCTGCCGCCGATTCGCGACAAGGCATCTCGGACCTAAAACATCGATCCCCGGCCGGCGGCGCTGCGTTCCGGTCCCGGGCGGCCGGTCATGCCGGCAGGCGATCCTCCGCGGTCAGTTCCAGCACCGGCTTCTGCAGCGCCAGGTCATTCACGCCGTACATGTTGGTGATGATCGGCGCCTCGCCCAGGATCATGGCGCCAAGCGGCGGACCGTCCACATCGAAGATGGTGATCACGTCGGTGAGCTGCCAGCGCAGCACCAGGCAGGGCTGGTCGGTATAGGGATTGGTCAGCACGTCGGAGAAATAGGCGGTGTTCTGCTCGCTCACCGTCACCTGCTGGAAGGTGCGCGAGGTCATGCTCAGGCTGGAGGAGACGCTGGCGGAGAACGGCCCGAATCCGGCGCTGGCGCTCATGTTCAGGCTCGCCGCCAGCGTGCTTTCATGCGTCGAGGTCTCCTGCCGGCCGGTGGTGACCGTGGTGGTGATGGTCTTCTGCTCGCCCGGCGCCAGGGTGAGCGAGTCCGGCTGGCGGTCCCAGAACTGTTCGCGCAGCACCGTCTTGCCATCGGCCAGCTGCGAGCAGCCGACCAGGATGCGCGGCGAATCCGGCGGGATCAGCATGGCGGCGGTCGGCACCGGCGGCGCGCCGATATCGTTGGGATCGACCAGCAGCGTGTAATCGACGGTGGCGGACAGGACATCCGCCTCGATTATCAGGCCGCACATGAAGGATCCGGTCTGCGCCGCCTGCACGATGCAAAGATCGTCCTCGAAATAGGTCAGCGACCCCGACTGGCCGGCATTGACATAGACCTTGGCGGTCGGGTTGGAGAGCAGACTGATATACACGGGTATGTCGAAATTGTTCTGCACCGTGAATTGCGGCAGCGGCGGCGGCGCCATGGTTGTTCCGCCCTTGGTTCCGCCCGCCGTTCCAATCTGACGCGCGGCCGGCGGCCGCGGCGCGGGCCACTGGCAATGCAGGATTTTCCGATACAGCGACCGCATCCCGACCTCCTCCAAACCCTTCGTTGCGCCTCAAGGTTGCAGCCTGTATCGTTTCCACAGCTTTTTGTTTTAGTAAAGCGGAAAAACCGCCATGCCGCTCGACCTCCTGCAGTTCCGGCAATTCCTCACCTCCGGCGCCATGCCGGCCCAGGTGAAGGCGACGCTCGAGAACAACCCCTTCTCCATCCTGGTCAACCTCAGCGAGGCCGGCGGCCCGGCCATCTCGGTCGTTACCCTGAACAGCGCCGAAATGACGCCGAAGCCGATCATCATGCAGACCACCAACAACATGCTGATGAGCCCGACCATCGCCAAGTCGCCGAGCTTCCATTCCAGCGTGCTGAATGTCACGCCGGCGCCACGTCCCGCTTTCAACGCGCAGGCCCTGACCGGCATCCGCCTGGCACTGGACGACGCCAACGACGTGATGGTGACGACGCGGCTGAATGGCTGCAGCCTGGTGTTCCAGAAGTCGCGGCCCGGGCATGATTACGTGCGCATCGTGCATCTGCAGCCCACCATGGGCTGGAACGGCCAGCAGCTCTGCCGCTATCTGCTAGACAACCCGCCGCATTTCGCCGCCGACCCGACCCTGCCGGCCTTTGTCTTCGGCCGGCTCCACCAGTCGCGCGACGATGCCGACGTGAACATCATCGCGCTGCGCCGCGGCGGCCGATGGACGCTCTATGCGCAGGAATACAACCTCGACACCAAGGCGATCTTCGAGGTGCATGTCATCCCGCTCTACGAACTGTGAGCGGACCACCTGACGCAGCAGCAGTTCACGCCTATTTCAGAAGTTCGTAGGGCCCGCCCTGCTCCAGCGCGCGGTGATAGGCCGGGCGGGCATGAATGCGGGCGAGGAAATCCTGGATCGGCCGGTATTCCGGCCGGTCGAGGCCGATGCGGCTGGCCGCCGCCTCCAGCGGGAAACTCATCATGATATCGGCGGCCGTGAAATCGCCGCCGGCGAACCAGCCGCCGCCCCTGCTGAGCGCATCGGCCCAGTATGCCATATGGGTCTTCAGCTGCGGATCGGTCACGGTCTGCTGCGCCTTGGCGGCGATCTTGGAAACCAGCGGCCGCAGCAGGGCCGGCACGCCCTTGGGCATGCGCATGAACACCAGTTTCAGCAGCAGCAGCGGCATGGCCGAGCCTTCGGCGTAATGCAGCCAGTAGGTATAGGCCCCGCGGGCGGCGGTGCTGCGCGGCGGCGACAGGCGATGGCCCGCATCATAGGTATCGAGCAGGTATTCGACGATCGCGCCGGTCTCGGCATAGACATGGCCGTTATCCTCGATCACCGGCGACTTGCCGAGCGGATGCACCTTCTGCAGCTCGGCCGGGGCGCGCATGGTGAGCGGATCGCGCTCGTAGCGTTTCACCGTATAGGGCAGGCCCAGCTCCTCCAGCAGCCAGAGCACGCGCTGGGAGCGGGAATTGTTCAGGTGATGGACGGTGATCATGGGGAGTCCCTGGGGAAAAACGGGGCCGGGCTGGATGGTCATCAGGGTAGACCATGACAGCGTAGCCGTCACCACCGCCGGGGGGAAGGGACATCCCGGCAACGCCCAGCATGAACGCAGCGCCCTGCATGAACGCAGCATTCCGGCCCCGCTCCCTCCCGGGAGAGAGCCGTCAGGCCGCCTCGGCAACCATCTCGCCACGCAGATAGCGCCGCACGATGGTGTCGTCGGGCGGGTAGTAAGCCGGTTGCAGCGGCGTCATCTGCGCCTGCACGCAGGTCCACAACCCGCCATCGAGGAAATACGTGTCGGTATAGGCGGTCATGCCGGTCACCTCCTGGCCGTCGCGGATGCGCACGTACTTGGTCACCGAGCGCACCAGCGCGGTATCGCCGAAGATGCTGATCTGCTCGTCGCGGTAATCCCAGTAGATGATGACATCGGGATCGAAGCCGGTGGCCCAGTAGTCGAGATACTCCTTCCGCCCCATCATGCGGCCGTCGGGCATGATGCAGACAAAGCGTTCGTGGATGATGGCGCTGTGCGCCTTCACGTCATTGGTGACGAAATTGTGGATGAACTTGGCATTCAGCGCGCGCAGCGCGGGCATCGGATTGTGGCGCATGGGGCTTCCCCTGGTTGACGATGCGCCACCCTGCCCCGTGCGTGCTCGCGCCGGCAATTACGCGCGATGTAAGTGCTAATCGAACACCGAGCGCTGCGGATCGGCGGCCAGGCGCTGCGCCCAGGCTTGCGTCGCGTCGTCGGCGGGAAAGAAGAACTCGATCTTCACCTGCTGCAAGGTCACGTCGCGCGGCATGGCGAACTGCGTGAGCGTGACGAAAAAGGCGATCTCGTTCACACCCACGCGCAGGCGCAGCACCGCCATCGGGCTCACACCCGCCTGCGCAGCCTGGTCTTCCGCCCCGATCAGCTCAGGAATGCCCGGATAGGCCAGCAGGTCGGCGCGCAGTTTCGCCGCCGCCGCGTTCAGGCCCTGGTTCGCCTCGCGCTGCAGCATCTGCAGGAAGGCGGCGATGAAATCCTCGCCGCCCGACATGAAGCGCCGCATGCCGCCGGGATGGCACAGCGAATGCAGCGCGTTCACCGCCAGATCCTGCGGCATGTCGTAGAGCGGCCGCAGCGCGCCGAACAGCCGCGACGCGGCCGCATTGCGCAGCCGCACGCCCCAGCTTTCGTCCAGCACGAGCGCCGGATACGGCTCCTGATGCGCGAGCATGATGTCGAGCGCCTGACGCGCCGGCGCCAGTTCGGGGGCCCCTAAGTCGCGCGCGGCATACAGCGGCGCGAAGCCGGCCGCCACCAGCAGCGCATTCTGCTCGGCCAGCGGCAGGCCCAGCACACGGGCCAGCAGCACCACCATCTCGCGGCTGGGCGCCGACCGCCCGGTTTCCAGGAAACACAGATGCCGCGCCGAGATGCCGGCCTCGGTGGCGAGCCCGAGCTGGCTCAGCCGGCGCAGGCCGCGCCAGTGTTTCAGCAGGCCGGGAAACCCTGACGAGACGGGCCGGATCATCTGGTTCATGCCTGAACGCTAGACCCGCGCCGTAAGGCGGGCAATGACGTCTGAGGTAAGCGCGTCATGGGCCGGCCCCGCTCAGGCTTTCCGGCGGACCAGCCGCCACAGACCTATCAGCCCCAGCACCGGCCCCGGCGCCAGCAGCCACACCACCGACGCGCCCATGGCGGGCAGCCTATGCGTGGCGAGTGCGATGGCGGCCAGCGTGATGGCAAAGCCGATGGCATTCTGGATCGCCAGCGCGCTGCCCACCGCTTCGGGCGGACAGGCGCGGCCCGAGAGCGCCGAGAATTGCGGCGAGTCCGCCACCACCGCCACGCCCCAGACCACCAGCAATACCAGCAACAATCCCGGCGCGGCACTCGTCGCCAGAAACGGATAGGCCACGCACAACGCGCCCGATGTGGCCAGCGCCGTGGCGGCCACCCGCGCGCTGCCCCAGCGCGCGCTGACCACACCGCCGAGGATGCAGCCCAGCGTGCCGGCGCCGATCACGGCAAAGCTCAAGCGCGAGACATCCGCCGGCGCAAGATCCGGCGCGGCCAGCAGGATCAGGAAGGGCGTGAGCGTCCAGAAGGCATAGAGCTCCCACATATGGCCGAAATAGCCCAAAGCGGCCGAGCGGAAATCGGGGATGCGGAAGGCGCTCAAGACCGCGCCGGGGCTCAGCCTTCGCGCAACAGCCGGCCGCGCCAGATGCGGCCCGTCCCCCAGCCGCAGCACCATCAGTCCGCCCAGCAAAGCCAGCGCCGAAGCCGCCAGCATCGCCGCCTGCCACGGCACCCCTGCCCCCAGCCCCCGTATGCCATGCGGCAAAGCCGTGCCGAGCGTGAGCATGCCCACCAGCAAGGCCAGCGTGCCGCCGGCCGCCCCTCTGGTCCAGCCGATCACCAACTTCATGCCCAGCGGATAGATGCCGGCAAGAGCCAGACCGACGATGAAGCGGAGCGCCAGGGCGGCGGCATAACTCTGCCACACCAGCAGGAAGGCGGCATTGGCGATGGCGCCCAGCACACAGCAGGCAAACACGATGCGGCTGGCGGCAAAGCGGTCGGCCAGGCCGCTCAGCGCCATGGCCAGCGTGCCGGCGATGAAGCCTGCCTGCACGGCATTGGTGAGCCAGCCGATATCGCGCGCCGACAGCGACAGCAGAGCCTGCAATTCGAAGGCGGCGGCGTTGGAGGAAAACCAGAGCGTGGTGCCGAGAAACTCGGCCACCACGATCAGGGCGATGGCATAGCGGGCCGAAACGGGGGGCGAAGGCGGGCTGGAGTCGGTCACCGCAACAGCCTAGCACCCCGCGCCCGCCGCGCCAGATCGGCTGGGCCAGGGCCGGATGACATTTGCGGGAGCAGCAACATGACGGGGCAGAAAAGCAACGAGCCAAACAGGTGAACGAAACTAATGCCCGCAACATAAGTCAAATGAAGTGGCCCACCGCATACTCCTACTTGGGATTCGGCTCCAAGCAGGCTGTTTTTAGGGGCCTCATCAACTAAATTTGCGCCGTATATTTCCGAATTACTAATGGGTACATATAATATCTTCACCACATTTAGAATTGATTTTGTAAGGCATTTAAAATCCTCTCAGAATAGCGAATTATAATAAGCAGGGGGTGGATCAATGGAATTACCGCCAGATCAAGAAAAACTTTTACAAATCTTTTATCCAAATTTCTGGAATCGTGTTCAAAAGGTTCAGCAGAAGCGCATTCGTTTTGTCCACTACACCTCTGCGGAAGTCGCAGCCAATATTCTAAAAAAGAAAGAACTCTGGTTGCGCAACGCTTCATGTATGAATGATTTTACCGAGATCATGCACGGCCTTGAGTGCATTGAAAAAACGATAAATAAATCTGATTCCGGGATTAAGTTTAAATCCGCATTGAACAGCACATTCGATAAGCTGTTTGATGAGATTTGGGGACATCTCATCGGATGGGAAACCTACCTTCGCACAGATACATTTTTATCCTGCTTCTCTGAACATTATGATGGTGAAGATGCCCATGGGCGTCTTTCTATGTGGCGAGCATATGGCGGAACCACCGGAGTCGCCTTAGTTCTCAAAAGCGCGCCATTCTTTACACCCAATGACTCTCTGAAAGTTGACACCAGCCCTGTTGCTTACCTCGACGAGAAACAGTTCGAAGATGAGATTGAAACAATCACGAGTAATATAATCCGCGAAGTAGACTTCATACGCCAACGAGGAAGGAATGAAATATTTAAACTTATATTTGATGCTCTAAGATTCGCAGCACTTTGTACAAAGCACGAAGGTTTCCGTGAGGAACAAGAATGGAGAATATTGCATTGTCCGTCTTATGCTAAGTCCAACATTTTGAGGAAAGAAATTGAAATTGTTCGTGGAGTACCGCAACAAGTTTACAAACTACCTTTAGTCAATATTCCGAAAGAAGGCTTGTTTGGAATAACATTACCAAATCTCATAGACCGTATCATTATTGGGCCGACAGCATACCCGACTCAATTAAGAACTACGTTTATCGATTTGCTGCTTCAAGCGGGCGTCACAGAAGCTCAAAATAAAGTTGTTATATCTGGAATCCCGCTGCGATAGCGCTTTCGTAATGTTTCAAATATGCGCCGGCTTCGCCCCGCCTGAGCCGCCGCCATCACTCATCGCACTCGCCGCCAGCCGCAGCACCTCGGCATAAGAGCCGCGCAGTTCCATCCTCTCAGCATAACCCTTCGCCAGCATCATGCGATGCGCTTGGCGTAAGCGCCAGCAGGGCACAAACAGCAGCAGGTGATGTTCGAGATGGTAGTTCACCCAGAATGGCGCGAGCAGCAGGCGCGTGAGCGGCCCGGCATAGGTCGTGCGCGTGTTGCGCAAGCTGTCGTCGTTGTCGGGCACCATGGCATGCTCGGCGATGTTGCGGATGCGGTTGACGAGCTGATACCAGGTGGCGAGCGGCAGCAGCCATAAAGCCGGATAGAGCCACCAGTAGCCCAGAGCCGTCAGCAGGCCGAGCAGCGTCAGGTTGACAAGCGCCGCGCCGACGAGGCCGCCCTTGACGAGCCGTTCCCATCTCTGGCCCCAGTTCAGGCCCGCCTCGCCCCAGGTGAGCATCACCTGCTCGCGCCGGCGGGTGAGCGCCGTGCGGCCGCTGAGGTCGCGTTGAATCTTGCGGCGCAGGCTTTGCCGCGTGATCGGGAATGGCGCGGAAAGCACAAGGTCGGGGTCGTCTTCCTGCTGGGTGAAGCGATGATGCTTCAGGTGATAGGGCCGGTAAAGATGCAGGTCGGTGATCACCGGATACGCGCAGAGCCACTGCCCGGCCAGTTCGTTGAAGCGCCGGGTTTTGAACAGCAGGCCATGGGCGGCATCGTGCATCAGGATGGCCAGCCCCAACTGCCGCCCGCCGATCACCATCACGGCAACGAGGAACGTCGCCGGGTTGGGCCAGGCGGCAAACATCGCCATGGCCAGGCCGATCAGCCCCCAGGCCGAAAGCACCAGTCCCGCGCCCATGAAATCGGAGCGCGCGCCCAGGCGCCGGATTTCATCGGCGGTGAAAATGTCAGTGGCTTTAACCGCCTTGGCCGTGTCGGCCCTATCGACTTCCGGCGCACCCTCACCCACGCCCCGCTCCCTCGTGTTCTGAATCTTTGGGTCGAGTGTAACGCGCCATCAGAAAGACGTCATGTCCGATCATCCAAGCCGCGGCAGGCGCGGACCTCGGTCGGGCGGCGGATCGCGCCGTGGCGGCTCACGACGGGGTGGTTCACGACGCGGCGGTTCGCGTGGCGTCGCCTGTGGCGGCTCGGGCCGCGGACGGTCGAAATGGTGCGGACGACCACCGCCGCCGTCACGGGCATTCTCACGCTCGCGCCGTGCCGCCTCGCGTTCGCGGCGCGCGATCTCGGCATTCACGCGGTCCAGCTCCTGCCGCACGGCGGTATAGGCGGCGGAAACACGGGTGAACAGATCGGCCTGCTTGTTCAGCTCGTCGCGGCGGGCACGCAGGTCGGCTTCGGCGCGGGCCCGCTGCTCGGTCAGCTTGTTGCGATCGAAAATGGCCTCGGACCGCACCGCCTCCTGTCCGCGCGCGATGCTCATGGCCTTGGCATGATAGGCCCGCACCATGGCCAGGCGGCGCACGGCATAGCCCCGCGTGAAGGTTGCCGGCGCGAAATGGACCGGATCGTTGGCCACGCCCATGTCGAGACCAAGCTTGGCCAGCGTCTCGCGCAGGCTCTTGTGGTTGGCCGAACTCCAGCCCCAGCCGGCAGGCAGGGACAGGTCGGCCGCCTGGCCGAACATGTGCGCGCTGCGCACGTATTTCGCCACCGGATTGCCGTCCTTCTTCGCCGCGGCATACAGATGCGCCTGCCGCAGCGGCGTGCGCGCGCCGGACGTCACCTTGATGCCGGTGAAGCCCGCCGCCTTCAGCGCCTCGACCTGCGCCTTCAGGGCCGCGTCCTTGATGTTTTCCGGATGGGCGAAAGCCTCGTTCGCCGCATCGATCAGCTTGGCGAATTCCACATCGAGGTATTTGCCGCCCTGCATCTGGTCGGTCGCCCAGGGGCGGCCGGAAACATCCTCGACATGATCTTTCACCACATCGACAAAGGGATCCTTCTCCCGGTCGTATGGAGTCTTCAGGTCGAAGGGCGGCAGCTCGGCCTTCGGCTCCTCCGGCGCCAGGAATTTCATCGTCGACATTTTGCCACGCCGCGCGTCCAGCTCGGTCTGCAGCCGGGCGGTGGCGGCTTCGGTCTCGGCAATACGCTTGCGGTAATCCGCGATGGCCGTATCGATCTCGGCGATGGTCCGCCGCGTATCGGCGATGCTGACGGCCAGCTTCCGGTTCTCCTCCGCCAGGGCGCGGTTTTCGATGTCCTGCGCTTCCCAGCGCGTCAGGTAGGACAGCCAGAAGCCGAACCAGGTTTCATCGAACAATTCGCCCACCTCGACGTCAGGCATGACGCAGAAGCGGTTCGGATAGGCCACCGGCGCGAAGGTGTCGAACGAGTCATCCTCGCGCGCCGAGGCATAGAGGCTGCGGAAAGGCTGGCTCCAGATCTGCGACTGCATCGAGCCGTCGAGCGTGAACACGCTGATGCCGCCTTCCCAATCCTGATAGCACCACAGATGCCCCGTATAATGGGCGAGCTGGAACTTCACGGGCAGCGTGGACAGAAACTCGTCGCCCAGATCCTCGGCAGGAACCCGGCCGTCCTTCGGCTTCGTGCCGCCATAGGCATGTGGATAGATGTCCGGAAAGGAATAATAGCTGCAGCCCGCGAGTAGCGGCGCCACCATCGCGGCCATGGCCAGCATTCTTTTTATCGGTCGCATGCAATCCCCCCGGATTGGCGGAAAGCTTACGGCTGAATCGCATAAACGCAAAATCGGGAAACGCGTGTCGCAGAAGAAACCGACGCGACATGCTCATCGCGCATATTCATGCATGAGGACGAGTGTATGCGGGCCGTTCCGTTACATAGGCCGTCATGGCCGGGCAAGAAGAGTTTCCTGGGCCCGGCCATCCACGAGTTCCCTTTTTTAAAAAAGCAAAACGTGGATGCTCGGGCCAAGCCCGAGCATGACGGCTGTGGGTTGGAGAGACCGGGCCGTGAAGTTTACCGCCGGCCCGACCTTCGGTCGGACCCGGTGGCCCGGCCATGACGTAACCAGTGGGGTGCCCGCCCCTTGATCCCGCCGCCTCGTTCCCTACATGTTCCAATGACCGGCATAACACCGACCCGCCGGATTATGGAAAACGCCATTTACACAGAATCAATGACTTACCTATGCAAAACCATCGCAAAACGACGCAAAGCCGGCGCGGAACAGCGCCACAAGGCGGGATGCGGCCTCAGGCGTTGGCGCGGCCGAGCGGGCTGAGCCGGATGCCCTTGCGCAGGCGGCGGTATGGCAGGGTCTCGGCGCGCTCCACGAAGGCGCCGGGGCTTTCCACGTTCAGGATCTCGTGGGCGATGTCGGTGAAGTCGCCGCGGAAATGCACGGTGCTTTTCAGGCCCACGATCTGCCGCTCGCCCGGCTCGATCCCCAGATGCCGGAACATCTCCTTGTCGGCCGCCTGCACGCGCACGGAGTTGAGCACCACATCCACGCTGCCCCCCGGCGTTTTGCAGGTCAGCCGCGCCATGGGGCCGAGCGCCATGCGCGTGCCCTTGTAGAACGGCCCGGTGCAGAGGAACCGGCCGTCGTTGAGTGCTGAGACGGTGAAGCGGTTGCGGTAGGGCTTGGCGCCGTCGAAGTAGCGCCCGCCGACCTGCAGTTCGATCTCGGCGCCCTGCCCGGCCTGGTGCGCGATGCGCGCGGCTTCGGGGTCGAACAGCAGGCCCAGCGTGGCATCGGGCACACCCTGCTCGATCAGCGCGGCGAGCAGCCCGGTGGTGTCCGAGGTCGCGCCGGTGCCGGCATTGTCCTGCACGTCAGCCAGCACCACCGACTTGCGCGCACCGCCCTGGATCATCCGGCGCGCCTGCTCGATGGCATCCACGGGCGAGAGCAGGTTGAGCCTGAACTCGGCCTCGCGCTCGGTGATGTGGCGGGCCAGATCGTCGGCGGCCTTGTCGGCGGCCTCTTGGCTATCGGCATAGGCCACGATGGTCGGGCCGCATTCAGCGATGTCGGCCGGGTGGAAGCCGGGCGAGAAGCTTAAAGAAGAAACCGCGCCGCGCTCCATTTCCCCCAGCGTCTCGTAGATGCTCTTGCATGGTTCCAGGAAGGTGCATTGCGCGGTGAGCGGGATCAGGAAGGGCACGCGGCGCAGGGCCTTCGCCTGTTTGGGTCGCTCACCGGTCAGGCGTTTTTCCAGCTGCCGCGCCACCCGGCCGCCGGTCACCGCCATGTCCAGGTGCGGATAGGTGCGGTAGGCGATCAGCAGGTCGCTGTGCCGCACCATGGCCTCCGTCACGTTGGCATGCAGGTCCAGGCTCGCCATCACCGGCAGGTCGGGGCCTACAGTAGCGCGCACGCGGCGCAGCAATTCGCCTTCGCCGTCCTCAAAGCTCTCGGTCACCATCGCGCCGTGCAGGTCCAGATAGACGGCGTCGATCCGGCCCTTCAGCCTCAATAGGCCGTCGGTGATCTTCTTCGCGACAAACTCGAAGGCTTCGTCGGTGACGTAGCTGCTCGGCTGCGCCGCCGCCCAGACGATGGGCTCCAGCGCCCAGCCCTTCGCGCGGCCTGAGGTGATGAAGCCGCCGATGGGAATGTTCATCGGCTCGAACACCTCGAAGATCGCCTTGCCCTCGGTCAGCGGCGGCCAGCCCTCGCCCTCGATGAACTTGTCCAGCGTCGCCTTCTGCGGCGCGAAGGTATTGGTCTCGTGCTGGAAGCCGGCAATGGCAATCGTATAGGTCATGGGGAGCTCGTCGTTTTTTTATGGTGGAATGAGGAAGGGCGCCGCGTTGGGCGCCCTTCGTGTGGTCGTGCTCAGATATCCGCGTAGCAATGCGTTTCCGCTTTGCCGCCGGGATGGGTCACGGCGCCGTCATGGGCGTCGCCCACGGTCTGGGCGTATTTCCACAGCGCGCCCGACTGGTAGTCGGTCTTGCGCGGCTTCCACTTCTTCTTCCGCGCCGCCATCTCCTTGGCCGAGACGTCGACGCTGAGCACACCCTTCACCGCGTCGATGGTGATGATGTCGCCGTTCTTGATCAGGCCAATCGGCCCGCCGACCGCCGCTTCCGGCCCCACATGGCCGACGCAGAAGCCGCGCGTGCCGCCCGAGAAGCGGCCGTCGGTGATCAGCGCCACCTTCTCGCCCATGCCCTGACCGTAGATCGCCGAGGTGGTGGAGAGCATCTCGCGCATGCCCGGGCCACCCTTCGGGCCCTCGTAGCGGATGACGATCACATCGCCTTCCTTGTACTTCTTGTTCTGCACGGCATCAAAAGCGGCTTCTTCAGAGTCGAACACGCGGGCCGGGCCCACATGCTTCAGCCGCGCCATGCCGGCCACCTTCACGATGGCGCCGCGCGGCGCCAGGTTGCCCTTCAGGCCAACCACGCCGCCGGTCGGCGTGATCGGGTTGGTGATCGGGCGCACCACGTCCTGGTTCTTGGGGAACTTCACGCCCTTCAGGTTCTGCTCGATGGTCTTGCCGGTCACTGTCAGGCAGTCGCCGTGGATATAGCCGCCCTTCATCAGCTCGTTCAGCACCACCTGCACGCCGCCGATCTCGTACATGTCCTTGGCGACATAGCGCCCGCCCGGCTTGAGGTCGGCGATGTAGGGCGTGGACTTGAAGATCTTGGCCACGTCATCGAGGTCGAACTTGATGCCGGCCTCGTGCGCAATGGCGGGCAGATGCAGCGCGCCGTTGGTCGAACCGCCGGTGGCGGCCACCACGCGGGCGGCATTCTCCAGCGACTTGCGGGTAACGATGTCGCGCGGGCGGATCCCAAGCTTGATCAGCTCCATGATCTGCCGGCCCGAGGCTTCGGCATACTGGTCGCGGGTTTCATACGGCGCCGGCGCGCCGGCCGAACCCGGGATCGCCAGGCCAATGGCTTCCGACACGCAGGCCATGGTGTTGGCGGTGAACTGGCCGCCGCAGGACCCGGCCGAGGGGCAGGCCACGCATTCCAGCTCGTGCAGGTCCTTCACGTTCATCTTGCCGGCGGCATGCTGGCCCACGGCTTCGAACACATCCACCACGGTCACGTCCTTGCCGCGGAAGCGGCCCGGCAGGATCGAGCCGCCATACATGAAGATGGAGGGCACGTTCAGGCGTACCATCGCCATCATCAGGCCGGGCAGCGACTTGTCGCAGCCAGCCAGGCCCACCAGCGCGTCGTAGCAGTGGCCGCGCACGGTCAGTTCGGTGGAATCCGCAATGGCCTCGCGGCTGACCAGCGACGACTTCATGCCCTGGTGGCCCATGGCGATGCCGTCGGTGACGGTAATGGTGGTGAATTCACGCGGCGTGCCGCCGGCGGCCTTCACGCCCTTCTTCACCGCCTGCGCCTGGCGGCCCAGCGTGATGTTGCAGGGCGCGGCCTCGTTCCAGGTGGTGACCACGCCGACGAAGGGCTGGTTGATCTCCTGCTCGGTCAGGCCCATGGCGTAGTAATAGCTGCGGTGCGGGGCGCGCTCGGGGCCGACCGTCACATGCCGGCTCGGCAGGTTGGACTTGTCGAATTTCCCGCCCTTCATCACGGCGCCCGTGCGCTTTTTCGCCGGGGCTTTCTTGGTCTTCTTGCTCATCTGCTGGTCCCGTCCTTGGCAAACTAAAAACCGGACACGGAGCATAGCCAGCGGACTGGCGGCGGGCCAGAGCCTAGGCAGCGTCGACAGGCGGTTTTTTGACGCTTCTGCGCCGCAGCAGGGCGGCATTCACCTCGGCGCCGAAAATGAACAGCACGGCCGAGACGTAGAAGAAGACTAGGGTGACGATCACCCCGCCCAGGCTGCCATAGGTGGCGCTGTAATTGCCCAGCCGCGCCACGTAGAGCGAGAACATTCCGGCCGCGACCAGCCACAGCACAGTGGTCGCCAGCGCCCCCGGCAACAGATGGCGCCATTTCAGGTGCCGGCCGGGCAGCCAGCGATGCAGGGCCAGCAGGCCCGCCGTCAGCACCAGCGCGGCAATGCCATACCGAAACAGGATGAAGGCCCAGCGCTCAGCATTGCTCAAGGGGAAAAGCCAAAGCAGCCCCTGCCAGATCAGCGGCCCCAGCACGATCGCCACCGACAGCAGGATGAACACGAAGCCGCCGAGCAGGATGGCCCCCAGGTTGCCCAGCCGGATCAGCCACCATGGCCGCGGCTCGCTGAAGCCGTAAGAGCTGTTCAGGGCGATCCGCAGCGCGTCGATCCCGCTGGATGCCACCCATAACGCGCCGATCAGGCCGAGCGTGAGCAGGCCGCCGTCGCGTCGCGCCAGCACTTCTCGGATCACCGGACTGAGCGTGGCCCGAACATCCTCGGGCAGCAGGTCCAGCATCGCCTGCACCGAGGCCAGGCTGCCGCCATATTCCCCCAGCACGCCGGCGAGGAAGCCGGCCAGGGCGGCGAGGAAAATCAGGAAGGGAAAGATCGCCAGCAGGCCGGTATAGGCGATATGGCCGGCCAGTTCGAAAGACAGGCTGTTCACCATGGCGCGGCCGGCGCCATACAGCACTTTCCCGATGAAGACGGTCCAGTTGCGAAACATGGTAAACATCTTCGCCGCGCCGACCCGGCCGACGCAATGCCCGTCAAGGATGAAAAAATTAACCTGTCTTTAATGTTTCTTAATGATGTTTTGACAAGGTTTGAAACATGGGCATGCAGGCAGAAATCGTTGTCCCCCGCTATGTCGTCCTGACCAGGATGGCCGACAGCTGGATTCCGCGTGCCTCCCTCAGCAATGCCGACAGCGCCGAAGCCGAAGCTTTCCGCTGGCGGCGCATCTATGGTCCGACCCGGACCAGGGTGGCCGAATACCTGATTCCCGAACGGGTGAACCTCGAGCCGATCACCGTGCCAGCCCTGCCGGTCGAACTGGCCGAAACCCCGACGCGTTATATCCGCTCATCGACAGCCACCTGCGACCATATCGGCTGGTACGATGCCGCCCTGCGCGCCTTTGCGCTGTATCTGGGCTTTGGTTTCGCCAATCGCGCGATGGAACTGCTGATTCTGCTGGCGACGCCGTAAGCGGATCGGTTTCCGCTTTCTCTCACATCCGCTACAGTCGGGCAAAATACGCCTCGCCCGAGTCTTTCCATGCTGTCCGTCATCTTCGCCATCGTTCCGATCTTCCTGCTGATCGCCATCGGCGGCGCGATGAAACGCGGGAACTTTCCAGGCGACGCGTTCTGGCCGCTGGCTGACAAGGTCACCTACTTCATCTTCTTCCCGGCCCTGCTGGTCGACAATCTGAGCAGCGCCAAGCTGGGCGATTTCGATCCCAGCGGCATGCTGGGCGCATTGCTTGCCGCTTTGCTGCTGCAGGCCGGACTGGTTTATGCGCTTAGGCCGCTGGCGAAGGTGAACGGCCCCGGCTTCACCTCGATCTTCCAGGGTGCAGTGCGGTTCAATACCTTTGTCGGCCTCGGCGCCGTGGCGGCATTGGAAGGCGGCGCCGGCATCACATTATTCGCCGTCACCATCGCGCTGGCGATTCCGACCATCAACGTGATGTGCGTGCTGACCCTGGCTCGTTACGGTGACCACGGCCAGAGCACCAGTTTCAAGAACCAGGCGATGTTCCTGATCAAGAACCCGCTGATCATCGCCTGCCTGGCCGGCATCCTGATGAACGGTCTCGACCTGTCGCTGCCGCGGGGTATCGAACCAGTATTCAAGATGCTGGGCAGCATGGCCGCGCCCATGGGCCTGCTGACCGTGGGTGCCGGCCTGCAATGGGAAGCGGCCAAGAATGCCGGGCGCGCCGTGGGCATCGCCTGCGTGCTGAAACTGATGGTCTATCCAGTGGTGCTGTTCGGCCTCAGCCGGCTGTGGGGCCTGGGGCCGCTGGAGACCAAGGTGCTGGTGCTGTGGGGCACCATGCCGACAGCCAGCGCCAGCTATATCCTGGCCCGCCAGATGGGCGGCGATGCGCCGATGGCAGCCGCCATCGTGACGGCCAGCACGATCCTGGCTTTCGTCACCGTGCCGCTGTTCATGCTGATGGTGGGCGTCTAACCCGACTACTTCTTCGGGAAATCGAGGCCCATCGCCTCGTAGCGTTCCGGGTCGTCGCCCCAGTCCTCGCGCACCTTCACAAACAGGAACAGATGCACGCGTCGCTCGAACTGTTCTTCCATGATCTTGCGGGCGAAGGCGCCGATGCGCTTGATCATCTGGCCGCCCTCGCCCAGCACGATCTTCTTCTGGCCCTCGCGCTCGACATAGATCACCTGATCGATACGGGCGGAGCCGTCCTTCTGGTCCTTCCAGTTCTCGGTCTCGACCGTGATCGCGTAAGGCAGCTCATCGTGCAGACTGTGATAAACCTGCTCGCGGGTGATCTCGGCGGCGAGGAAGCGCATCGGCACATCGGCCAACTGGTCTTCCGGATAGAGCCACGGCCCAGGCGGCATGCGGCCGGCCAGATCGCGCAGGACGTCATCGACGCCGGTGCCCTTCTGGGCCGAGATCATGAAGATGCGCTCGAAGGGATAGGCTTCGCTCAAAGCCTTGGCCAGGCCGAGCAGCTTTTCGCGCGGCACGGCATCGACCTTGTTCAAGGCCAACAGCACATGGCCGCGTTTGCGCCCCTGCAGCGCATCCACGATGGCGCGGGATTCGTCGTCGAAGCCACGCTCGGCATCCACCAGCAGCAACACGGCATCGGCATCGTCGACGCCACTCCACGCCGCATTCACCATGGCGCGGTCAAGCCGGCGCTTGGGCGTGAAAATGCCCGGCGTGTCGAGGAAAATCACCTGCGCATCACCCTGCACGGCGATCGCGGTGATGCGCGCCCGCGTGGTCTGCACCTTTTTGGAGACGATCGAGACCTTCGCGCCGACCAGACGGTTCAGCAGCGTCGATTTACCGGCATTCGGCGCACCGATGATGGCGACATAACCGCAATGCGGCGTCGCCGGGGTACTGGTGTTGGCTTCGTTCATTTCTTTCCGTTTTCAAGCCGGCCCAACAAACGACCGGCCGCTTCCTGTTCGGCGGCGCGTTTCGAACCGCCCTGCCCGCGTTCGGGATCGCCACTGCCCAACCGCACCGCGACGGTGAAGCGGGGTTCATGCGGCGGACCTTCCTGGCTGACCACATCATATTTCGGCGCGGCCATGCCACGGGCCGCGGCCCATTCCTGCAGGGCCGTCTTGGGATCCTTCGACGCCCCGCCGGTGACCTCGTCCAGCATCGGCACCATGTAGCGGCGCACGAACTTTTCGGCCACCCGCAGGCCGCCATCGAGATACAATGCCGCCACCACGGCCTCGCATGCATCAGCCAGGATCGCCGGCTTGCCGGCGCCACCGGAATCACGCTCGGAGCGCGATAGCTGGATGAAATCACCCAAGCCCAGAGACTGCGCGAACCGCGCCAAGCTTTCCTGCTTGACCAGCGCATTGTAGCGCAAGGCCAGTTCGCCAGCTTCGGCCTGCGGGAAGCGTTCGGCCAGCAGGGTGGCAACCACCAGGCCCAGCACGCGGTCGCCGATGAATTCGAGCCGATTGTAATCGCGCATCGCCGGGGGAGCATCCGGCGCTTTCTGGCGCGCCGACTTCGACCGGCTACGTCGCGGGTTGGCCGAAGGATGCACCAGGGCTTCCTCCAGCAGCTTGGGATCGGCGAATTTATGGCCGAGCGTCTGCTGCAATGCCTCGAGCGGGGATTTCCGGGTATCTGCCGTCACGCCCGCCTCAGTCGATGCCCGTGAACATCCGGTTCCAGCGCAGGGCACTGAACCACGTCCACGGCTTCAACAGCGAGGCCGAGGGCTCAATCGAAATCCAGCGCACATCGGCGCGGCCAATCAGATGATCCGACGGCACATAGCCGACGCCGCCGACCTCAAGCGCCACGCGGCTATCCTGCGAGTTGTCGCGATTGTCGCCCATCATGAAATAATGGCCGGGCGGTACAGTATAGACCCCGGTATTGTCGCTGGAACTGTAGGCATAAAGATCCAGCGTGCGATAGGTGACGGCCGGATTCTTGCCATCGGCCGGCAAGGTCTCTTCCCATTGCTGGTTGCGTTCGACCAGATTGCCGAACCGGTCGCGGCGCTCGAAATCCTCGACGCGCCGGCGCTTCACCGGCTCGCCGTTCAGATACAACACGCCTTCGCGCATCTGGATGCGGTCGCCCGGCAGGCCGATCAGGCGCTTGATGTAGTCAACCGAAGGATCATGCGGCCAGCGAAACACCACGACGTCGCCGCGCTTGGGTTCGGAGCCCAGAATGCGGCCCTCGAAAATCGGCGGGCTGAACAGCAGGGAATACTTGCTGTAGCCATAGGCGTATTTGGAAACGAAGACATAATCGCCAACCAGCAAGGTCGGCAGCATGGATTCCGAGGGGATGTGGAAGGGTTCGTAGGCGACGGTGCGGATGCCCAGCGCGATCAGCACGGCATAAACGAGGGTGCGGAGGCTGTCCCAGAGTTCTCCGCCACGCGTTTTGTGCTTCGCCACCACCTGCTCCCGATCCATATAAATCAATCCCTTAAGGCCATTTTAGCCCCAGCCGGGGCTGCATCAAGCCGGCAACCAGCCAGCAAAGTCAAGCACCCGCTGCCGTCGGCAATCCGGGGGGCAATATCGGCCTTGCCGTGATGATGACAATGGCCTGGGCGAGCGGCGGTTCGTCGGTCAGCGACACATCGATCTGGGCCTCGTGACCGGGCGGCAACAGGCTTTGCAACTGGGCCAGCGCCCCGCCGGTCAGGGCCATGGACGGCTTGCCGCTGCGCAGGTTGACCACGCCCATATCGCGCCAGAACACCCCCTTGCGGAAACCGGTGCCCAACGCCTTGGAGCAAGCCTCCTTGGCCGCGAAACGCTTGGCGTAGGATTCGATGCGGGTGAGTTGACGGCGCTCGGACCGCGCCTTCTCGACCGGCGTGAAGATACGATCGAGGAAACGGTCGCCGAAACGGGCAATGGTCTGCTCGATACGGCGGATATCAATCAGGTCGGAACCGAGGCCGATGATCATCGCATCATCACTCAGGCCGTACGGCCGGTGACGCCGCGGGCGTCATTCATCAGGGCGCGCATGCGCCGGATCGCGCTGTCCAGCCCGCTGAAGATCGCCTCGCCGATCAGGAAATGGCCTATATTGAGTTCGACAATGGTTGGGATTGCCGCTACCGGCATCACCGTATCGAAACTCAGGCCATGGCCGGCATGGCATTCCAGTCCAATGGCATGCGCATGGATGGCGGCCTGCTCGATACGCTGCAATTCGGCGGCCTGCGCCTCGCCACTGGTTTCGCAGTAGCGACCGGTATGCAGTTCAACGACCGGAGCCCCCAACTTTTTTGCAGCATCGAGCTGGCGGACGGATGGTTCGATGAACAGCGATACGCGGATACCCGCTGCCGACAGCCTTTCGATCATCGGCGCCAAGTGATCATACTGACCGGCTGCATCCAGACCACCTTCGGTGGTGCGTTCCTCGCGCCGCTCGGGCACGATGCAGCTCGCATGTGGCTTGTGGCGCAGCGCGATGGCCAGCATTTCTTCGGTGGCAGCCATTTCCAGATTGAGCGGCAGATCGATCTCGGCCATCAACCGGTCGATATCGCTGTCGGAAATATGGCGGCGGTCTTCGCGCAGATGGGCCGTGATGCCATCTGCGCCGGCAGCCGCGGCCTGCTTCGCGGCGCGCACAGGATCGGGATGGTGCCCGCCGCGTGCATTGCGGATGGTGGCAACGTGATCGATGTTGACGCCCAGACGCAGAATCCGCGAAGTCATCACCGCCCTCCTCTCCCTTACGCCAGATTACGCGAGCCGGGCTTGATTGCCGGAATCTTCTGCAGTTCAGGCGGCAGTTCATCCTCGCGATAGGCCGGCACCTTGAAGCCGCAGAGCGAAAACAGCGGCACGCCCAGATCGACCTCACCGTCCGACCGGTCAACGATGCAGGAGGCCGCGACCGTGACGCCGCCATGGGCTGAAATGCAATCGATGCATTCGCGGCTGGACTTTCCGGTGGTGACCACATCTTCCGCCATCAGCACGCGGGCCCCCTTGGGGATATCGAAGCCGCGGCGCAGGGTGAATTTCCCATCCACCCGTTCTGTGAAGATCGACGGCACGCCCAACTGCCGCGCCAGCTCGTAGCCAACAACCACGCCGCCCATGGCCGGCGAACAGACCAGATCGACCGGCTTCGGCCCCAGCTTGGCACGGATCGCGTCGGCCAGCGCCTTGCACAGGGCCTCGGCGCGTTCGGGATGCATCAGCACGCGCGCCGACTGCATATAGACCGGGCTGTGCAGGCCGGAGGTGAGCAGAAAATGGCCTTCCAGCAATGCACCGGACTCCCGGTAATGCCGTAACACGTCCTCGCGATTCATGATCCCCCGTTTCTCCGTACTGGTCAGCCCTTGGCGCGTTCCACCGAGCTGATGCTCGGCGTGGCGCGCAGGGCGGCGATGATGTTGGTCAGGTGTTTCACGTCGCGTACCTCGATATCCACGAACATCTCGAAGAATTCGGGGCTGCGATTGGTGATCTTCAGGTTGGTGATGTTGCCCTTGTGCTTGGCGATAACAGTGGTGACCGCGCTGAGCGCGCCGGTTTCGTTGTTGATCACCAGGCTAACGCGACCGACATGGCCGTGGGCCTTCTCGTTCTCTGTGGGTGCATCCCAGGCCAGATCGAGCCAGCGCTCGGGCTGTTCGGCGAACTGTTCCAGCGCATCGCAATCGATGGTGTGGATCGTCACGCCCTTGCCGGTGGTGACGATGCCGACGATACGGTCACCCGGAAGCGGATGGCAGCATCCGGCGAAATGCATCGCCATCCCGGGGATCAGGCCGCGGATCGGGATGCCGCCACCCTTGCCATGTTCGGCCTTGTGCAGCCTGGGCAGCGGCGGCGCCTTCTCGGCCTCGTCCTGCTTCTGGCCCGGGAAAACGATGTTGAGCACCTGGCGTGCGGTGATGTTGCCCTCGCCGACACCGACAAACACATCGTCGGCCGAGCGCAGCTTCAGCACCTTCACCGCCGGTTCCAGTGCCTTTTCCGAAGCGGTGGCATCATGCTCGCGGAATGCCTTCACCAGAATCGCCTTGCCAAGTTCGTGATACTGGCCGCGCTGCTGCTGGCGAATGAAGCGGTTGATGCAGGATTTGGCACGTCCCGATTTGACAAAATTCAGCCAGGTCGGATTCGGCGCCGGCACTTTCGAACGCAGGATTTCCACCTGATCGCCGTTGCGCAGCACGGTGCGCAGCGGCACGACGCGGCCATTCACCTTGGCGCCAACAGCCGTGTCGCCCACGTCGGAATGCACCGCATAGGCGAAATCGACCACGGTGGCGTCGCGCGGCAGGGCGATCAGGTCGCCTTTGGGCGTGAAGCAGAATACCTGATCCTGGAACATGTTGAGCTTGGTATGCTCAAGGAATTCCTCCGGATCGGAGGTCTGCTCCAAGATTTCCAGCAATTCGCGCAGCCAGCGATATTGCCGCGCTTCCGCCTCAGGCGCGGCCTGGCCGTTATGCTTGTATTGCCAGTGTGCGGCGACGCCGAGATCGGCGATGTCATGCATTTCCTGGGTGCGGATCTGGATTTCGATCCGCTTGTTTTCCGGGCCGATCACCGTGGAATGCAGGCTGCGATAGCCGTTCTGCTTCGGTGTGGAAATATAATCCTTGAAGCGCCCCGGCACCGACGGCCAGGTCTGATGCACCACACCCAGCGCGTGGTAGCAGGCGGCCAGATCCCGTACCACGATGCGGAAGGCCATGATGTCGGAGAGCTGCTCGAACGCGATGTTCTTGCGCTGCATCTTCTCCCAGATCGAGAACGGCCGTTTCTCGCGGCCGGACACCCAGGCATCGATGCCGTTTTCGGCCAGCGTGCGTTTCAGCCGGTCGGCAATGCGATCGACCAAGCTGCCGCCCTCGCTGCGCAACTGATCCAGACGCGCGATGATCGAGGCGCGCGCATCGCCGTTCAATTCGGCGAAGGCCAGATCTTCCAGTTCCTCCTTCAAATCCTGCATGCCGATGCGGTCGGCCAGCGGGACGAAGATTTCCATGGTTTCCTTGGCGATGCGCCGTCGCTTGTCGGGGTCCTTGATGAAATGCAGCGTGCGCATGTTGTGCAGCCGGTCTGCCAGCTTGACCAGCAGCACGCGGATGTCGTTCGACATCGCCAGCAGCAGCTTGCGGAAATTCTCGGCCTGGCGCGTGCGGTCGGACTGCAGCTCGATGCGTGACAGCTTGGTGACGCCATCGACCAGGCGCAGCACATCGCTACCGAAATTCTTCTCGATTTCGTCGGGCGTGGCGACGGTGTCTTCCAGGGTGTCGTGCAGCAGGCCGGTGGCGATCGCCGTGCTGTCGAGCTTCATGCCGGCCAGGATGCCGGCCACCTCGACGGGATGCGAAAAATACGGGTCACCCGAGGCGCGTTTCTGCGCCCCGTGGGCTTTCATGGAGAACACGTAGGCACGGTTCAGCAGGTCCTCGTCCGCCGCGGGATCGTAGGCGAGGACTTTTTCCAATAGCTCAACCTGGCGCATGACACGCGGACGCATCATTCCTGCCCCGTTCTCCGCCTCCGGCAAACGGTTGTACATAAAGAGTAATTTTGATCGAAAAACCGGCGGGGACAAGCCCGCCGGCAGCAGAATTCGGGGAAATCAGCCCTGCAGGAAATGCAAGGCGACCGGATCAGGCCTCGTCGGCTTCGTCGGCGACCTCGGGGCCCTCGTCGCCCTCGGTCTCGTCGATCGACATGCCTTCGGCAAGGTCTTCATTGTCCTGCTGCACGCCGGCCCATTCGCCGGACTGCATCAGGGCCGCCATGTTGTCCTCTTCCGGCTCGTCGACCTCGACATGCTTCTGCATGCCGCCGATCATGCGCTGGCGCAGACCTTCGATATCCACGGTTTCATCGGCGATTTCGCGCAGGGCGACCACCGGATTCTTGTCGTTGTCGCGATCCAGCGTCAGGGAAGCACCCGACGAGATGGCGCGGGCGCGCTGGGCGGCCAGCAGAACCAGCTCGAAACGGTTCGGGATCTTGATGACGCAATCTTCGACGGTGACGCGGGCCATGGTTTACCCTCGGTAAAATCGGCAGCGGAAAGCGGGAGCGCGCTTATTAAGGGCGATTCCCAGCGGTTGCAAGCCCTTATACAAGCAGAAAACAGGCCGGAAACCCAAGAAAATCATTCTAACTTATTGATTTTAATGACATTCGCCTGCCCAATCAGAGCGTCGATAACAACCCCGGAAACAGGATGCCGCCATTCCGGGGCGATTTCCTGCAGGGGCAGCAGCACGAACAGCCGCTCCTGCAGCCGCGGATGCGGAAGGATCAGACCACCGCCCTCGCCGCTGGTGCTCTGGCCGCGGTAATCGATCAGGTCGAGGTCCAGCACCCGGGCCCCCCAGCGGGTCTGGCGCACCCGTCCGAAAGACGCCTCAATGCGATGCAGCAACGCGAGCAGCCCATCCGGCGGCAATGTCGACCCGATTTCCACAACACCGTTGATGAAATCCGGCTGGTCAGAGACCGGCTGCGCCGCCGACTGCCACCATGAGGAGCGTTTCACAATCTGAACACCCTCGCGGGCGAGAAACCGCACGGCGGCCTCAAGTGTTGCGCGTGGCGCGCCATGCACCGCACTCGGGAGATTGGCGCCCAAGGCGACAAAGATGCCGGATCGCTCTGTTGCCATGATTTTATTCTTGCCTTAGGCCTGTCGCCGCCGCACAAAGGATTACATAAAACGTTACGGTCATTGAACCCAAGTCTATACAGCAAGGAATAGATCATGAAGTTCTATACTCAGGAGCGCGTGGCGCTTTTCATTGATGGCGCCAATCTGTATTCCGCCGCCCGCAGCCTCGGTTTCGAAATCGATTACCGCCGCCTGCTCGAGAGCTTCCGCAAGGAATCGCATCTGGTGCGCGCCTTCTACTACACGGCACTGGTCGAGGATCAGGAATATTCGCCGCTGCGGCCGCTGATCGACTGGCTGGATTATAACGGCTTCACCATGGTGACCAAGCCGGCCAAGGAATACACCGATGCCATGGGGCGCCGTAAGGTGAAGGGCAACATGGATATCGAGCTGGCTATCGACGTGATGGAGATGGCGCCGCATATCGACCATGTCGTGCTGTTCTCGGGCGATGGCGATTTCCGCCGCCTGGTCGAAGCCGTGCAGCGCAAGGGCGTACGTGTCAGCGTGGTCAGTTCGACCAAGACCCAACCGCCCATGGTGGCCGACGAACTGCGCCGCCAGGCCGACACCTTCATCGAATTGCAGGATCTGATGCCCAAGATCATGCGCGATCAGACTGCCCGCGATCACTCGCGCACCGCCGGCGTGCATGCCACGTTGCGCACCGGCTCCAGCAGCGCGCCGCCCAGCCCGGCCCAGGCGATGGACGATTTCGACGAGATCGACACGGCCGATCCGCGCAAGCATCTGCGCTAACCGGTTCGTCGCCTGTCGCGATGACTGTTGCTCCTCAGCCGGGCCACAATTGCCCGTTCTGCCCACGTCTGGCTCAGTTCCGCGACGCGAACCGCCAGGCCTATCCGGATTTCTTCAACGGCCCGGTGCCGCCCTGGGGCGACAAAGACCCTGCCCTGCTGGTGGTTGGCCTGGCACCCGGCTTGAAGGGCGCCAATCGCACCGGCCGGCCCTTCACCGGCGATTATGCCGGTGATCTGCTGTATGGCACGCTGATCAAATACGGTTTTGCCAAAGGCGTTTTCCGCGCCGATCCGAATGACGGTCTGCAGCTCGTGCGCTGCCGCATCACCAATGCTGTGAAATGCGTGCCGCCGGAAAACAAGCCGACCCCGGCTGAAACGAAAACCTGCCGCAACAGCTTCCTGGCGCATGAGATCGCGGCGTTGAAGAATCTGAAGGCCATCCTGGCGCTCGGACAGATCGCCCATGTCGCCGTGCTCGATACCTTGAAGGTCAAACGCGCGTCGGCGCCATTCGGCCATGGCTCGGAACACAGGATGCCGAATGGCGTGACGCTGTTTTCCAGCTACCATTGCTCGCGCTACAACACGAATACCGGTCGGTTGACCGAGGCAATGTTTCACGCCGTGTTCGACAGGATCGCCGCCGCCATCTGAACGACGGCGGCAATCCTGTCGGAATCAGGCCTTGGGCTTCAGCATCAAGGCATTGAACCGGCGTTCCGGGCGCGGGGTGATCACCATCTCGCGCTTGCAGGCCATTTCTGCATTGGGATGGAAAACCGGGATAATGGCCTGGGCCTCCATCGACATCTCGATGGCCTGCTGCACAAGCTGTTTGCGCTTGGCCGGATCCATCTCGGTCTGCGCCTTCTCGACCACCGCATCGATGGCTGGATCTGAGAACTTGGTGCGGTTGGCCGTGCCATAACCACCGCCCGGCGTATGGACCAGGACGCGCGGACCGATGGATGCATCCTCCGAGCCGTATTGCGCCATGAAAGCGGAGTATTCCTGCTTGCTGGCCTGGCTGAAGAACACCGTTCCCGGCAGGGCTTCGACATTTACCTGCAAGCCGATGCGCGTCCACGCCTGACCAACCGCCTGAGCGATGTCCTTGTCCTTCGGATAGCGGTCGTTCGTGGCGTGCAGCGTGATCTTGAAGCCATTCTCGTACCCTGCTTCCTTCAGCAGCGCCTTGGCCCGCTCCAGGTCGGCCGCTTCCACTTTCAGTTTCGGGCTGGTGCCCTCGAACCGAGACGGCAGGAATTGCGATGCCGGTACGCCTGATTTGTCCAGAATACGGTCAACGATGAGCTGCCGGTTGATCGCCAGCGACAGAGCCCGGCGCACCCGGCGGTCTTTCAGCGGATTGCCCTTCAGCGGCGGCTGACCATCCTTGGCCGAGACAAACGGACTCTCGTCACGCACGGCATCCATGGCGATATACTGCACGGTCGCCGCCGTGCCGCTGGATACCGTGAAACGCTTGTCCTCGCGGATACGCGGCAGATCAATCGTCGGTATCTCGTCGATGGCATCCAGATCACCGGACAACAGGCCGGCGATACGACCGGCATCGCTCTTGATCACCCGCTCGGTGACGCGCGCCCAGGGCTGTGCCGGCCCCCAGTATAGGGGGTTGCGATCCAGCACCAGATGCTGGCTGTTCACCCATTCCACCACCTTGTAGGGGCCAGTGCCGATGGCGGCCGCACCGGAATTGAAATCTGCAGTGCTCGCGGCGACGAATTTCTTTGAGATGATAAATACACGGGCCAGGTCGTTGGGCAGGCTTGGCGTCGGCGCATCGGTGCGGAAACGGATGCGGTGATCGCCCAGCTTCTCGCTGGATACGATGGCGCGCGTGAAGAACGTAAATGGGTTCGGGCTGTTCGGCACTTTCGGCACACGCTCGAGCGTGGCGATCACATCGTCGGCCGTGAACGGCGAACCATCGTGAAACTTCACGTTCTGCCGCAGTTCGAATTCCCAGGTCAGATTGTCGACACTGCGCCATGCCGTGGCCAGGCCGGGCTGCAGACGCAGTTGTTCGTCGTAGGACAGCAGGGCGTCGAAGATCGTGGAATGCGACGAACCCTGCGGAAAGCCGTTAAAGAAATGCGGATCGAGCGTGTTCAGTTCCAGCTTGGTACCGATCCGCAACTGCGCGGCCGTCTGCGCGAGACCGCACGAGACCATGCCGCCAGTCGTCAGCGCCGCGAAGGTTCCGCCCATAAACAGGCGCCGCGATACAATCATCATCCCCTGAGTCCTTTTCATATGAGTCTGTCCCCGCCATTATTGGGCGTCGCAAGGAGTCGGGTGTCAACACATGATGCGGTCTGAAACCATAACGTCCGGTAATACGTCCCAAAAAGCACCGCGTATCGCGGTCGGTGGCTTCATGCTGGAAAGCAACGGCCATGCGCCGATTTCGACCCGCGAGGAATTCATCGCCAACGTACTGCTGGAGGGCGATGCCTTGCTTGCCGACCTGGCCGGCGCCAACCCACGCAGTCCAACGACGCTAACCGGGTTCACGGCTGCCATGAACGCCAGCGGCCCATGGGAATGCCTGCCGTTGATCATGGCTGCTGTAGGCGCTTCCGGTCCGGTTGATCAGCCGTTTTTCGAATGGGTGATCGAACGCCTGCGCCTGCACCTGCGCAACGCCGGCCCACTGGACGGGGTTTTCCTCTCGCAGCATGGCGCTGCAACCGCAACAGGCGATATCGACCCTGACGGCACCGTCTTTCGCGCGGTGCGCGAGATTGTTGGGCCCGATGTGCCCATCGTCGCCACCCTGGACCTGCATGCCAATGTCAGCCAAGCCATGGTGGATGCTGCCGACATACTGGTCGCGTATCGTTGCAACCCGCATACCGACATGCCGGATCGCGGCGCGGATTGCGCCCGCCATCTGCGCGCTATCCTGGCCGGCATGAAGCCCCATTCCACCTTCGTCAAGCTGCCGTTTATCCCGCCCTCGACCAGCCAGAACACCAAATCGGGCCCCTATGCCGATGTGATTGCCTATGGCCAATCGCAGGTCAAAGACGGTGTGATCGATGTTTCGGTATCTTCGGGCTTCACTTTGGGCGACACGCCGAAGAATGGCATGTCTGTGATCGCCACTGCGACCGATCCTGCCCGGGCGAAAGCCGTGGCACGAGACGTCGCGGCTTATGCCTGGTCGCAGCGGCAGCGCTTCATCACCCGCCTCACCCCGCTGCAGGATGCCACGGCAATGGCGCTGGCCTGCGGTCGAGAGGCTGGCCGGCCAGCCCTCTTGTTTGCCGATGTGGCGGATAATCCCGGCGGAGGCGGTCGCGGCAATACGTCCTACATTCTCGCCGCGTTCCACAAGGCCGGCGTCACCGGCTGCGCCATCGGTCCGGTCTACGATCCGGAACTGGCTGCCGAAGCGCATCGACTGGGTCTGGGCGCAGAATTCGAGGCACGCTTCAACCGCAGCGAGACGACCACTTTCTCCGAAGCCTTCACGGCCCCAGGCAAAGTCGTCGCGCTCAGCGATGGCATTTTTGTCGGCCGCCGCGGCATGGCGGCAGGTCGCACGCTGAATATCGGCCGATCAGCCGTGGTCGCGGTTGGTGGCATCCAGGTGGTGGTGACCACAATCCGGCATCAGGCGCTGGATCCGATGTATTTCGAGACTTTCGGGATCGATATCGCAAAGCTGCGCTGCCTGGTGGTGAAGTCGCGCGGCCATTTCCGTGCCGCCTTCGACGAATTCTTCCCTGACGACCGCATCATCGAGGTGGACGTACCCGGGCTGACCACCCCGGTTTTACAAAATGTGCCATGGCGGCAGGTGCCACGGCCGATCTATCCGCTGGATCCGGATATGGAATGGTCACCGGCTTGAGCCGGGATCAACCGTAGCGCTCTTCCTTCCAGGGATCGCCGGTATTGTGATATCCGCGCACTTCCCAATAGCCGGGTGCGTCGCGGTCGAGGAAGGCGATATGCTTGATCCATTTCGCCGACTTCCAGAAATAGAATTTCGGCATAACGATACGCACCGGTCCGCCATGCTCGCGGGTCAGCGGCGATCCTTCCCAGGAATGGGCCAGCAGCACATCGGAAGCAGCAAACATTTCCAGCGTCACGTTGGTGGCATAGCCGTCGTAGGACTGGAAAACGATATGGTGCGCATCGGCATGCGGCTTCACCAGTTTGAGGAAATCGCTGGCCAGAACGCCGGTCCACCGGTTGTCATACCGCGACCAGGCGGTGACGCAGTGGATATCGGATACGGTGTCGGTCTGCGGCAGATCGAGGAAGTCGTTCCAGGTCAGCCTGACCGGGTTCTGCACCAGTCCGCCGACGCTGAGTTGCCAGCGGTCGAGCAGGATATTGGGCTGCACGCCGAGATCGAGCACCGGCCAGTCGCGCACCAGGCGCTGTCCCGGCGGCAGGCGACGCTGGTTCGACGCGGAGGTTTCTCCGGTCAGCAGCCTGCCGTCTTTCGCCCATTGCTGCTTCGAGGCGATCAGCTTGTCCTTGATCTGGCCGATCAGGCCCGGCTTGTAGTCATCGCTCATCGCCACCTCCCGAAGGGTTACGCGATCATTCCCGGCCCTTGCTGCGCATCAGCCGCTGTTTCTCGCGGTTCCAGTCGCGGGTTTTCTCGGTCTCGCGCTTGTCGTGCAGCTTCTTGCCGCGGGCCAGCGCGATCTTGACCTTGGCCCGACCGCGCTCGTTGAAATATATGCTCAGAGGAACCAAAGTCACGCCGCCGCGCTTTAACGCGCCGATCAGCTTGTCGATTTCCTTCTGCTTGAGCAGCAGTTTGCGCGGCCGGCGCGGCTCATGGTTGAAGCGGTTGGCGCCGGCATATTCCGGGATATGCGAGTTCACCAGCCAGATCTCGCCGCCCTGCTCGGCGGCATAGGCATCCTGGATGCTGGCGCGGCCGCCGCGCAGACCTTTCACCTCGGAGCCGACCAGCACGATGCCGGCATCGAAGGTTTCGTCCAGATGATAATCAAAACGCGCACGGCGGTTATCGGCCACCGTGCGCGGTTGCTGGGCCATGAAAACTTACTTCTTCTTTTTCTTCGCGGCAGACTTGCCCGACTTCTGCTTCGGGCCGGTGAGGCCGAGCTGTTTGACCAGCGCCTTCACCCGGTCGGTGGTCGCCTTGCTGGGCGGCACCATCGGCAGGCGCAGTTCAGCCGTGCAGATGCCCAGCAGCTCGGCAGCGTATTTCACCGGGCCCGGGCTGGTTTCGGCGAACAGGGCATTGTGCAACGGCATCAGCTTTTCCTGGATCGCCAGGGCCTTGGCATGGTCACCGGCCAGGCTGGCTTCCTGCATCTGCGACACCAGCTTCGGCGCGATATTGCCGGTCACCGAAATGCAGCCGGTGCCGCCATGGGCGTTGAAGGCCAGCGCCGAGGCATCGTCGCCATCAAGCTGGCAGAATTTCGGGCCCGAGGCGATGCGCTGCTTCAGCGGCCGGACCAGGTCGCCGGTGGCATCCTTCACACCCTTGATGCGCGGCAGCTTGGACAAGGCAGCCATGGTCTCGACCGACATGTCGATCACGCAACGCGGCGGGATGTTGTAGATGAAGATCGGAATCTTCGTCGCGTCGTGGATCGCCTTGTAATGGGCATACAGGCCGGCCTGGGTCGGCTTGTTGTAATATGGCGTCACGACCAAGGCAGCATCGGCGCCGGCTTCCTGCGCATGTTTGGTCAACTCGATCGCCTCATCGGTCGAGTTCGAGCCAGTGCCGGCCATCACGGGCACACGGCCATGGGCGGCTTCGATGCAGATCTCCACCACGCGCTTGTGCTCGTCATGGCTCAGCGTGGGCGACTCGCCGGTGGTGCCGACCGGCACCAGGCCATGCGTGCCCTGGGCAATCTGCCATTCGACGAAATCGCCGAACGCTTTCTCGTCCACCTTCCCCTTACGGAACGGGGTGATCAGTGCGACGAACGAGCCCTTGAACATGGTGGTTCCTTTACCTTTGCACGTTACGAAACGGATAAGCTGCGACCTTACCCGCGCCGGCAGGCTCCATCAAGGGCAAGCCGCGCTTTTGCCGGGGCCCGCAGCCTGTTATCATGTCTTTGGATTTCCGAAAGATTCGCCGTGCCGCAGCATTGTATCGATTGTCCCTCCCGCCGCTGGCGCCGGCCGTTCGGCCTGGCCCTGCTGGGTGGGCTTGTATTCGGCTGGATCACCCCCTGGGCCGTTCCGGCAACCGCCCGCCAGCCCACGCCTGAAACCAAGCCCTCCGTCGAGCTGGCCTCGGCATCGGCCACAGCCCCGCTGCCAGCCAGCAAACCCCGCCGCGGCACGCCGCCTGCCAGGCCAGAGCAGACCCAACTGCCGGCACAGCAGGCCCTGCTAAACGCCACCGACCGCGAGATCGGCCGGAAGGCCATGCAGGAGGCCGAGGCCGGCCGTTTCGATGCCGCGCGGCGCATTGCCGCCGCCGCCCGCGATCCACTGATCCCGCAACTGGTGCGCTGGCTGTGGTTGCAGAAAACCAATAGCGGCGCGTCTTTCGAGGAAATCGCCAATTTCATCGACAGCAAGCCGGACTGGCCCGCCCGCGAGGCATTGCTGCGCCGTGCGGAGGAAGCCATGAACGGCGCCACCGGCGACGGCCGCATCATTGCCTGGTTCGATGCCCACCCGCCGGAGACCGGCCTCGGTCTGCTGCGGCTGGGCGAGGCCTTGCTGCGGCTGGGCCGCGAGGCCGAAGCCTTCCCGGTGATGCGCCGGGCCTGGATGGACGGCAATCTGGCCCTGCGCGACGAAAAGACCCTATGGGCCGAGTTCGGCCCGCGCTTCTCCGATGCCGACAATGCCGCCCGCACCGACCGGCTGCTGTGGGACGGCAATATCGAGGCGGCACGGCGCATGTTGCCGCGACTGGATGCCGACACGCGCCGGCTGGCGGAAACCCGCATCGCGCTGGCCAATAACGTCGCCGGTGCCGAGAAGCTGGAGGCCGGCTTGCCCGCGCATCTGCGCGAGGATGGCGGGCTGGCCTATGACCGCCTGCGCTGGCAGCGCAAGCGCGGCATGGACGATGGCGTGGAGGCCCTGCTGTACAACGCGCCCGACGATCTTGGCCGGGCCGAGAAATGGTGGGTCGAACGCCATCTCCGCGCCCGCAAGGCGATGACCGAGGGCCGTATCTCGGAAGCCTATCGCCTGGCCGCCGGCCACGGCCTGAAAGGCGGCAGCGCCCTGGCCGAAGCCGAATGGCTCGCCGGCTGGATCGCCCTCCGCCTGCTGCAGGAACCGCAATCGGCGCTCAAGCATTTCGCCAAACTGCAGGACAGCGTGCGCTATCCGGTCAGCCTGTCGCGCGCCGGCTACTGGCTGGGCCGCACGCATGAGGCGCTGGGCGATGCCGACCAGGCGCGGCGCGCCTATGCCGAAGCCGCCCAGCACAGCACCACCTTCTATGGCCAGCTTGCCGCCCATGCCCTCGATCCGAATGCACCACTGGACCTTCCGGAGGCAACCCAGCCCAGCAGCGAAGCCACCCGGCATTTCGAACGCCGCGAAGTGGTGCGAGCGGCGCGCATCCTGGTCGAACTGGATCAGGAGGATCGTCTGCGGCCCTTCATTCTGCGCCTCGTGCATACGGCCAATACGCCCGAGGAACACAAACTGGTGGCACAACTGGCACGCAATCTCCGTCGCGTCGATCTTGCCGTGACGGCCACCAAGCGCTCGGCGCGGCAGAATGTCATTCTGGTGCGGGAAAGTTTCCCTCTCGTGGAGCCGATGCTGCATGTGCACGAACCGGAAACCGCCCTGGTGCTGGCGCTTTCGCGACAGGAAAGCGAATTCAACCAGTTCGCAATTTCGCCGGCCGGAGCGCGTGGCCTGATGCAGTTGATGCCGTCCACGGCCCAGGGTGTGGCGAAAGAGATCAAAGCGGGGTACCAGCCCGCCAGCCTGACCAATGATGCCAGCTACAACGTCAGGCTCGGTGCGCATTATCTGAACGGCCTGTTGCAGAACTGGAACAACAATTACGTATTGGCGCTGGCGGCATACAATGCCGGCGAGGGCCGGGTGCGCCGCTGGATCCGTGACTGGGGAGATCCGCGCCTGCCCCACGTGGATGTGATCGACTGGATCGAGCTGATCCCGTTTTCGGAGACCCGCAACTATGTGCAGCGGGTGCTGGAAGGCGTTCAGATCTATCGCGCCCTGCTGGGCAACAAGCCGGCGAATCTGGAGCGCATGTATGTCGACATGCGCGGTATGCCGCGACAGGCCTGCAGCGGCGACGGCTGTTGAAACCATGCTCCCGCCCGGCACGATCAAGGCCTGTTTCTTCGATGCCTATGGCACGCTGTTCGATGTGAATGCCGCAGCCCGCGCCCTGGCCGGCGAACTCGGTGCAGAGTGGCAGCCGCTGGCCGAAACCTGGCGCGCCAAACAACTGAATTATTCCTGGCTGCGCAGCCTGATGGGCGGGGCCCATGCCGATTTCTGGCAGGTGACGGCCGATGCGCTCGATTTCGCCCTGGATGAGCGCAAGCTGAACCGGCCAGATCTGCGCCAGCGCCTGCTCGACCTCTATTACAATCTGGCCTGCTTTCCCGAAGTGCCGGAGATGTTGCGCCGCCTGAAACAGGCCGGCCTGATCACCGGCATACTCTCGAATGGCGCTCCCGCCATGCTGCAAGCGGCCTGCACCTCTTCCGGGATTGCCGGTCTGATCGATCATTGCATCTCGGTGGAAGAGGTCGGCATCTACAAACCCGATCCACGGATTTACCGCCTGGTGACCGACCGCTTGCATCTGCCGGCCTCCGCCATTGCCTTCCACAGCAGCAACGGCTGGGACATCCACGCCGGCAAACGCGCTGGCTTCTATGCCATCTGGATCAACCGCGCGAACCAGCCGGCCGAACGCCTCCCCAACCCGCCCGATGTGATGCTAACCAGCCTCAGCGATGTGCCGGCCGTTCTCGGGGTTACATGACCTCTGACGGATTCACCGAGCATTACTTCCATGCGCAGGATGATCTGCGCCTGTATTACCGTGTTTATGGCGACCGCCATTCGGCACGCGCCGCCCTGCTCTGCCTGCCGGGCCTGACCCGCAACGCAAAGGATTTTCACGACTTCGCCCTGCAACAGTCGGCCAGCCGGCGCGTGATCTGTTTCGACTTCCGCGGCCGCGGTCGTTCAGCCTACGATCCGAACCCAGCCAATTATCAACCGTCTGTGTACTTGAGCGACCTGCAGCATCTGCTCGCCGTCACTCATCTGCACCGGGTAATTGTTCTGGGCACCTCGATGGGAGGCATCATGGCTATGGCAATGGCCGCCGCGATGCCGACCGCACTGGCCGGTGTGATCCTCAACGATGTCGGGCCGGATGTCAGCGAAGCCGGCCGGCAGCGCATTGCGGGCTATATCGGCAATCCGATCCATGCGCCCGATTACGAAACCGCCATGGCCATCCTACAGAAAACCTATGCGCCGGCCTATCCGAAACTTGGCCATGATGCCTGGATGAGGATTGCGCGAGCCACCTTCACCGAAGATCGAACGCACGCCGGCCTGCGCCTGGATTACGACCTGAACATCGCCATAGCCCTGCGGGAACAAGCCAAGCAGCCACTGCCCGATCTCTGGCCATTGTTTCGTGGGCTGCATCATGTGCCCGTGCTGGCCCTGCGCGGCGCGTTGTCGGATATCCTGACCGCCGAAACCCTGATCCGCATGAAGCGGGAACATGCCGGGATGACCGCGATAACCATACCGGATGTCGGCCATGTGCCACAACTGGATGAACCTGAAGCAGCCGCGGCCATCGATGCATACCTGGCCGGGTTATAGAGAGCCCGGACTGTGAAGCCTGCACAGGCTCGTGCTATAAACCGGTCCTGCCCGTTTGGAGATATTTATCATGAACGCCCCCGCCAAACTGCCGCCCCTGCCCACCGTGGCGGATGTCGAAAACGCCGCGAAATGTCTTCGCGGCATCGCTGTACAGACTCCCTTGCTGGAGAACCGTTTCCTGAATGAAAGGCTGGGCGGGCGACTTCTGATCAAGGCCGAGCCGTTGCAGGTGACCGGCTCATTCAAGTTCCGTGGCGCCTATAACCGGATCAGCCGGCTGGATGCCGAAGAGCGCAAGCGTGGGATCGTCGCTTTCTCTTCAGGCAACCACGCCCAGGCCGCAGCCTGGGCCGCGCGCCTGTGCGGCACACCGGCGGTGATCGTCATGCCTAGCGATGCGCCGGCGATCAAGATCGCGAATACACGCGCCTATGGCGCCGAAGTGGTGCTGTACGACCGCTACAAGGAAGACCGCGAAGCCATCGGCCGCCGCTATTGTGACGAGCGCGGCATGACCCTCGTGCCGCCCTTCAATGATCCATTCATTATCTCGGGCCAAGGCACCATCGGCCTGGAAATCGCGGCGCAATGCGCCGAACGCGATATCGTTCCTGATGCCGTGCTGGCGCCCGCCTCGGGCGGCGGTCTGATTTCCGGCATCGCACTGGCGATCAAGGATCGCCTGCCCGGCACCGAAGTCTATTGCGCCGAGCCTGACCAGTTCGACGACATCGACCTTTCCCTCAAGGCCGGCAAGATCGTCAGCCATGCCGGCAAAGGCAATACCTTCTGCGACGCCCTGATGGCCCCGCATCCCGGTGACATTACCTTCGGCGTCATGAGCGACAACCTGAATGGCGCCGTTTCGGCCACCGATGCCGAAGTGGAGACCGCGATTGCCACGGCATTCCATTACTTCAAGCTGGTGGTTGAACCCGGCGGTGCCGCGGCGCTCGCCAGCGTTCTGAACGGCAAGGTGCCGTGCGCTAACCGCACGGTGGTTGCCGTCGCATCCGGCGGAAATATTGACTCGTCGCTCTACTCCGCCATCATCAGCCGCACCCCGCCGGTCTGATTCCGATCAGCCGGTGGCGGCTTTGTTCCACTCGGCCGAGAGACCCTAGGGAGAGACATATGACCGAGGCATTTATTTGCGACGCTATCCGTACGCCTGTTGGCCGCTATGGCGGCGCCCTGTCGAGCGTGCGCGCCGACGATCTGGGCGCTGTGCCGATCAAGGCCCTGATGCAGCGGAATCCATCCATCGATTGGGACGCCGTCGACGACGTGATCTTCGGCTGTGCCAATCAGGCTGGCGAAGACAACCGCAACGTGGCCCGCATGGCCCTGCTGCTGGCCGGCCTGCCTGAAAAAGTTCCCGGCGCCACGGTAAACCGTTTATGCGGTTCCGGCCTCGAGGCCGCCGGCAGCGCCGCGCGCGGCATCAAGACCGGCGAGCTTGAACTCGTCATCGCGGGTGGTGTGGAAAGCATGAGCCGCGCGCCCTTCGTTATGGCCAAAGCGGAAAACGCTTTCTCGCGCACCGTCGAAATCCATGACACGACCATCGGTTGGCGCTTCGTCAACAAGCTGATGAAGCAGAAGCATGGCGTCGACTCCATGCCCGAAACAGCCGAAAATGTTGCCGAGCAGTTTCATATCAGCCGTGCCGACCAGGATGCCTTTGCCCTGCGCAGCCAGCAACGTGCGCTGAACGCGATCAAGCTGGGCCTGTTTGAGGCCGAGATCACTCCGGTAACCATTCCGAGCCGCAAGGGTGATCCGGTGGTGGTGGATCGCGACGAACATCCGCGCGATACATCGATCGAAGCATTGGCCAAGCTGCCGACGCCGTTCCGCCAGGGCGGGACTGTCACTGCGGGTAATGCGTCTGGTGTGAACGATGGCGCGGCCGCTCTGATCATCGCATCGGAATCCGCGGCCAAGAAACATGGCCTGACGCCGCGTGGCCGCATCGTCGCCACAGCTGCGGCTGGTGTGCCGCCGCGCATCATGGGCATTGGCCCGGTGCCCGCCACCGAAAAGGTGCTGGCAAAGGCTGGCCTGAGCATCCGCGACATGGATGTGATCGAGCTGAACGAGGCATTCGCCGCACAGGCCCTGGCCGTGCTGCGCGAACTGAAAGTCCCCGATGACGCCACCTATGTTAATCCGAATGGCGGCGCGATCGCCATCGGCCATCCCCTGGGCATGAGCGGCGCGCGGCTGATCACCACGGCCCTGAATCATCTGGAACGGACCGGAGGCCGCTATGGCCTTTGCACCATGTGCATCGGTGTCGGCCAGGGCATCGCGATGGTGATCGAGCGGGTCTGACCGGACCGCCAGCCGGAAAATCAAAGAGCGGGTTTTTGGCCCGCTCTTTTTTTTGCCTCAGATCTTGTAGCCGATGCGGAAGCCGCCCCAGTGCCGGCCCTGAATGATGATCGGGGCGGACATGTCCTTCATCAGGACAAATACCCCGCCGCCCATGTCGCGGCGATAGCATTGCAATAGATAGGGCTTCTCGTTTCGGCCACAGGCCAGGCCGACCGGATCATTGAAGATGCGCCGATTGCGCGCGTTGGCGGCATTCCATACCGGATCGCTGCCCTGGGGCTGGCAGTATTTCAGGTTATGCGTGGGCAGGAACCCGTTGCGGTCGACCGCGGCGCAGAAAGCGATCGAGGCATTGGATTCCAGCAGCGGTTCCTGGATCTTTGGCAGATGCGTGTCGGTGAACTTCACAAACCGCGTCATGAATTGCTGCGGATTGGTGCCCTTGATCGGTGCGTAATTCTCATCGAAGAAATCCTCGATGCTCATCTCGCCGCGCCGGATGGCATCCTCGAAGATGGCGCTGATCTCGGCCGCCCCCTGCTTGGCCGCCATCAGGAACGGCCGGTCCGCCGTGGTGGTGACAAAACCGATCTGGGTCGCCAGATTGGCCACCTGCTGGTCAATATCCTGAATCGCAGCCCCGGTGCGCTGCACCACGGAAAGATAGCCGCGCGTGGCTGCGTTCATGTCGGTGATCGCATGGGTCACGCCGTTCACGCGGTTCGACTGGTCGGTACTGGCCTGCTCGATCTCGCCGAGTTGCTGGCCCATCGAATCAATCGCCTCGACGATGCGGTTCAACACGGTGCCCGTTTCACTCACCAGCGTCACGCCGGATTTCACCTTGTCGTCGGACTGCTTGATGATGGCGCCAATATCCTTCGACGCATTGGCCGAACGCTGGGCCAGGGCGCGCACTTCCTGCGCCACCACAGCGAAGCCCTTGCCGGCCTCACCGGCACGGGCCGCCTCAACCGAAGCATTCAATGCCAGCAGGTTCGTCTGGAAGGCGATTTCATTGATCAATGACGTGATTTCCGAGATGCGATGCGACATCTCGGCCATCTCATTCATCGCATCGATCGAACGGCGCACCACCTGCACGCCGCTCTGGGCTGCTGCCCGTGCTTCGTCGGCACGCTGGTTGGCGCGCTTGGCGGCAGCCTCGTTGGCGCGCGCAGCCTCACTCAGGGAAGCGGCATCGGCGGCCGTCCGGTCAAGGCTGGTGGATTGCGATTCCGCACTTTCCGCCAGACCTTTTGCTTCACGGGTCAGTTGCACGGTGGCGGCAGAAATCGTATTTGCGGCCTGCACAATGGTGCCGATCACATTCCCCAGGCGCTCGATGGCCTGCTGAACACCTTCGCGCATCACCGCGAAATCGCCGCCGCGATGGTTCGGGATGCCTTCGGATAGGTTCCCCTCCGCCATCCGGGAGAACAAATCCTTCAGATCACCAACCACTGAATCCAGGGTTCCGGCCATGGTATTGAAATGCTCGGCCAGACGGTGCGCCGCCTCTTCGCCATCATGCTCAGAGACACGCTGATGCAAAACGCCGTTGCCCATCGCCCCGCAGAGTTCGGCCATTTCATCAAGCACGGCCGTATCCGCCTGCCGAACCCGTACGAGGTCGCCCTCAAGCTCCGCGATCCGCCGCTCCAGAGCCTGCCGACGCGCCTCGCCCTCCCGCCAGAGCCCCGCGAGATGCCGGATCTGTTCTGGTGCCTCGTCGCCGGCCGCCGATTTAGGCCAATTCTGCAGCAAGCTGAGGAGGTGCGACTGCCCGGCCGCAACCGACGCGGTCAGCGCGGCACCGATCAGCAGAACTGCAATGGCTGCCACTATGCCGTATTGCGCGCCAGCCATGCCGCTCTGGCTAACGCTCCACATCCATCCGGACGCCAAAACCAGCAATGCCAAAATTGCCAATCCCAGCCGCAATCCAAGGGGCAGATTGGTCAGAACGCGCATATTTCCTCCCCATATCATCCGTACTCTGCGCGATTTGTTTTTATGTTGTTTCGATCACACCGCGCTATTTGAGATTAACGCAAACCCGGGTGGCTTGTGGAAGAGAGGGTTTCCAACTTTCTCGTCCATTGCACACGACTTTAGTCGAAAACACCCGTGCAAACTGTACCACAAGTTGCGGAATTTGTTTCATCATCCCGTCATATAACGGCGCTACCCATCCTGCATCGGACGAACCAGATCCGAGGCCAGGAGATTGCCATGACCCGCCCCACCTTCGACGGCCGCAGCCGCAGTGAAGCTTTTGAAGATTCCCAGAATATCGGCATCAATCAGAGCCCCAATCCGACCATCGATGAGGTGGTGCAGCAGCGTTATGGCCGCCGCGACGTACTGAAGGGCCTGCTGGCCGGCAGTGCGGCCGGCATTGCCCTGACCGCAGGTCTGCCCCTGAGCGCCCCGGCTTCGGCCCAGGCCATGCCGCGCTTCACCTTCACCGAAATTGCCCATGGCGCAGACGAGCGCCATCATGTCGCTCCCGGCTACGATGCCGATATCCTGATCCGCTGGGGCGATCCGGTCACGGCCGATGCGCCGGCCTTAAATGTGCGGGCACAGACCGCAGCCGCCCAGGCCAAGCAGTTCGGCTATAATAACGATTTCATCGGTTATTTGCCGCTGCCGCTGGGCAGCCGGAATTCCGACCGCGGCCTGCTGTTCGTCAATCACGAATATACCAGTGAAGAGGTGATGTTCCCCGGCATCGGCCGGCAGGACAGCAAGGACAAGCTGTTCAAGGACATGACGCGCAGCCTGGTCGAGATCGAGATGGCGGCCCATGGCGCCAGCGTGATCGAGATTCAGAAAAATGCAGACGGGAAATGGGGCCTGGTTGGCGGCAGCCTCTATGCCCGCCGCATCGATGGCCTGAGCAGCATTTGCGAACTGACCGGGCCCGCCGCCGGTCATGCGCGGATGAAAACCAAGGCCGATCCGACCGGTCGCCGTGTGATCGGCACGCTCAATAACTGCGCCGGCGGCCTGACGCCGTGGGGCACGGTGCTGACGGCGGAAGAGAATTTCCACGGCTATTTCTGGGGCAAGCTGGAAGCCGGTCATCCGGAAGAACGCAACTACAAGCGCTACGAGGTTCCGGGCAACTGGTACAACTGGGGCCAGCACTTCGATCGTTTTGACGTCGTCAAGGAACCGAACGAGGCCAACCGTTTCGGCTGGATGGTCGAGGTTGATCCTTACGATCCCAAATCGGTGCCGAAAAAGCGGACCGCTCTGGGCCGTTTCAAGCATGAGGGGGCCGCCGTCGTGCTGAATAGCGATGGCCGCGTCGTGCTGTATTCCAGCGATGATGAGCGGTTTGAATATGTCTACAAATTCGTGACCGCCAAGCGGTTCAATCCGAATGACCGCAAGGCAAATTTCAACTTGCTGGATGAGGGCACGCTCTATGTCGCCCGCTATAATGCCGATGGTTCAGTCGACTGGATGCCGCTGGTGCATGGCCATGGTCCACTGACGGCGGCCAACGGCTTCAACAGCCAGGCAGATATCCTGATCGAAACGCGCCGCGCAGCCGACCTGCTGGGCGCCACCAAGATGGACCGCCCGGAAGATATCGAGGCGCATCCCAGCAACGGCCGGGTCTATGTAATGCTCACCAACAACAGCCGTCGCAAGGCTGATCAGCTCGACGCTGCCAACCCGCGCGCCTCGAACGAATGGGGCCAGGTGGTCGAGATGGTGGTGAGCAACGGCGACCATGCTGCCGCCAAATGCCAGTGGTCGCTGCTGCTGCAGGCCGGCGATCCGGCCGATCCGAAGGTTGGCGGCAAGTTCCATGCGGCCACCAGCAAGAATGGCTGGTTCGCCTGCCCTGACAATGCCGCGATCGATCCGCAGGGCCGGCTCTGGATCACCACCGATCAGGGTGAAGCCTGGCAGAAGGCCAGCGGCACGGCCGACGGCGTCTGGGCGGTGGAGACCGAAGGGCCGAACCGCGGCCTGTCGAAGATGTTCTTCCGCGTGCCGGTTGGCGCCGAGATGTGTGGTCCCTGTTTCACACCGGACGGGAAGACCTTTTTTGTTGCAGTGCAGCATCCGGCGACCGATGGCGGTGAAAAATTCACCAAAAGCGGCAAGGGCTCGACTTTCGAGGATCCCGCGACCCGCTGGCCCGACTTCCAGCCTGACATGCCGCCACGGCCGTCCGTTGTCGTGATCACGAAAAAGGACGGCGGGCTGATCGGCGCATAATGCTTCCTGTCACCGGACCGGCCGGGGCCAGTCCGGCGGCCTATACAGGGTAACCCGAGGCCGATATAACCGCGTCTGCCCGCCGTACGGGAATATCCCGCATATCAAAAGGCGGTCAGGTCGTGGAGCGATGGCCAAAGGGATCAGCAAACCGCGCTTTATCAAGGCGCCACAGGATTTGCGTCAGAAGGCGGTGAATTTCAGCACCGGCCTGGACGTGACACTGACTGACGAGGTACGCGCCAAAATCGATTCCGTGATCGCGGAGACCGCCGACGAGTTCTCGACCGAAATCCTGAACAACCTGCGGGAAATGCGGATCCAGGTGAAGGCGGCGGAAGACGATCCGCTGTCGCGCATCTTCATCATGGAAACCATTTCCGAACTGGCTTTCGACATCAAGGGCATGGGCGGCACCTTCGGCTACCCATTATTGAGCGAACTGGCCAAATCGCTGAAAGACTTCATCGCCAAGCTGGGCATTCCCAACGAGGCTCAGCTTGAGGTGATCAGCATCCATATCGATGCCATGTATGTGGTTCTGGCCCAGGGCATCAACAAACCATCCCCGAAGATGGAAAAAGAATTGCTGGAAAACCTGCGGGTTGCGGTGGACAGGGTCAAGGACATGGCCTGATCCTGTGTTCAGGCCATGTCCTTACCTTTCGCTAACCTTTTGCCGCCAGTCTGCCGTTCATGAACTCCGATGCTGAAATCTGGCGCGCGGCGCGCGACCTGATCGCCGACCACGGCCCCCGCCGTGCGGAAACGCATGCGACCAAGGTTCTGGCGGAAATGACACTGGGTGGCGATTTCGCCGGCACGCTGGTCTGGCGCCGCATCCTGCGGGCGGTCAAGGGCCTGAATGCCAATGGCGGGAAGGCCGGCAGTTCCGGCCTGCCCCAGCGGCGCCGCTGATCTAGTTTTTCTTATCGTTCAGCACCACGGGCAGACCGCGCGATCCTTCGATCAGGGCGCCACGGAAATCCGCATCCGTCATGTTGCTGTACATCAGGTTTGCATCGCGCAGATCCGAACAGATCAGCTTGGCGCCATGCAGATTGGCGTTTGAGAGGTTGGCCGCGCGCAGATCCGCACCGTTCAGGTTTGCCTGCGCCAGATGCGCACGCGACAGATACCAGCCCGCCATGATCGCCCGTCGCCCCGTATGGCCCTCGGACTCGATCCAGGACAGGTGATCGCGCAGAACCTGCTCGATCACTTCAGGCGCCACTTCCTTGGGCAGCTTTGCCCCGGTGCCCTGCAATTCACGCAGCATTTCGGGCGGGAAATCGGCCAGATTGAAATTCGCATCATGCAGCTTGGCATTCTTGAACTGCACCTTGCTCAACGTCGAATAAGAGAAATCGGCGCCTTCCAGGTCAGCATTGTCGAGGATGGCGCCATCCAGGATCGCGCCCACAAAAGAAGCCCCCAGCAGCTTGGCCTGGCTCAGGTTGGTGTTATGCAGCGTCGTATCCTTCAATGACACCACGCCGCCTTTGCCGTGTGGCGGTACCGGTGGATCGGTCATCGGCCGCATGTCGGCATTCTCGAACCGCGTGCCCTTCAGGATTGCCCGCGACAGGTCTGCGCCCCGCAGGTTCGCCCAGATGAAGCGGGAGTTGGTGAGATCCGCACCGGAGAAATCGCAGCCGGTGAGCACCGCCTGGCTGAAATCGGAATTGCGCAGATCCGCGCAGTAAAAGCGGCAGCTGCGGAATACAGTGCGCTGCAGGTTCATGCCGACCAGCTTGATGCCGGTAAGATCGGCGCCAACGAGGGTGAGCTGTTTGCCGCGCGTCAGCTTGCCCAGTTTGCCGGACAAGAATTCGCCATGGGCCTTGATCTGCTCGTAGAGATCATCCGGCCATGGGGCATGGGTGGCGCCGCTGCTCATGTCTCCATCCGCTGCGCGACCGGGTTTCCACCGGGTCGCATTCATCCTTGCAGTGAATGTGTAAGGCTAGCGTCCGGAATTCAAGAAAGTCTTAACGAGTCGTTGCCAGTTGGGCCCGATAGGTCGCCCCCAGACGGGCGTAATGGGCTGCGGTCTCATGGATATTCCGCAATTCATCCGTATCAAGACGACGCATCAGCTTGGCGGGCCGGCCGCCCCAAAGCTCGCCGCTGGCGATGCGCTTGCCAGGTGTGAGCAAGGCGCCGGCCGCCAGCATGCCCTCGCTCTCGATCACGCAGCCATCCATTACCGTGGCCTGCATGCCGACAAAGGCATGGTCTTCGAGAGTGCAGCCATGAACGAGGGCCAGGTGCCCAATGGTGACGCCAGAGCCGATCACGGTGCCGAATTTGGCCCGCGTGACATGCACCACGGTTCCATCCTGGATATTGGTATCGGAACCGACACGGATGCTATTCACGTCGCCACGCAGGACGCAACCGAACCAGATCGAAGTGCGGGCGCCGATCTCGGTGTCGCCGATCACGGTCGCGTTCGGCGCAACGAAGGCATCCGGCGCGATGGCCGGATGCCGGTCGCCGAAAGGCAGCACCAGACTCACGGGAACAGGGCGATCTGGTCCAGGCCGGTGGTTTCCGGCAGGCCATACATCACGTTGAAATTCTGCACGGCCTGGCCACTGGCGCCCTTCATCAGGTTATCGATCACAGAGAACAGCATCGCACGGCCCTTCACCCGATCGGCGAACACGCCGATATGGCAGGCATTGGTACCGCGTACATGCCGGGTCTGTGGCGCTATGCCCTGGGGCGTGATTTCAACAAAAGGCTCGTCGGCATAACGCTGCAGCAGCGTCGCCCGCAGGTCATCGGCGCTGACGCCCGGCTTCAGCTTCACGTAGATGCTCGACAGCATTCCCCGGTTCATCGGCATCAGATGCGGCGTGAAATTCACCACGATCGGCCGGCCGACGGTTTCGGACAGGATCTGCTCGATCTCCGGTCCATGCCGGTGCGAACCAACGCCATAGGCATGAGTGCCCTCGCCCACCTCGCAATACAGTGAGCCTTCCTTGGCGGCACGGCCTGCGCCCGATACGCCGGACTTGGCATCGATCACGATATCGTCAGGATCGATCTGGCCCGCCGCCAGCAGCGGCATCAGGGGCAACTGGGCCGAGGTGGGATAGCAGCCGGGATTGGCTACCAGCCGCGCCTTGGCAACGCCGGACCGGTACATCTCGGTCAGGCCGTAGACCGCCTCTTCCTGCAGCTTCGGGGCCCGGTGTTCGTGCCCGTACCACTTGGCATATTCAGCCGGGTCCCGGAGCCGGAAATCGGCCGACAGGTCGACGATCTTCAGATGCGTGGGGAGACCGGCAATCACCTCCTGGGTCGTGCCATGCGGCAGGGCGCAGAAGACGGCATCCACGCCGCTCCAGTCCACTTCCTGGATGGTAACCAGCTTGGGCAGACCCATGCCCAGGAATTGCGGGAAGACCGTGTCGATCCCCTCACCGGCTTTCCGGTCCGCGGTCAGGGCAACCACACGGACGCGCGGGTGACGCAGCAGGACGCGGAGCAGTTCCGCCCCCGTGTAACCGCTGGCACCCAAAATCGCGACCCTGATGGCGTCCGTGGCCATACTGACCTCCTGTGAAACAATGCCGGATGGGTATAACGCGCTGGACGTGCGGGTCAAACGCTAAATTGTCACCCTCAGACGCGGAATTGTCCCACCAAATCCGCCAGTTCCTGAGCCTGGCGCGCCATGGCCTGGGCCGAGGCGGTAGTCTGTTCCACCAGAGCGCCGTTGCGCTGGGTCATCTCGTCCATGTTCGCCACGGCGGTATTCACTTCGTCCAAGCCAACGGCCTGCTCCCGGCTAGCCGAGGTGATCTCACCCACGATATCGGCCACCTTTTTCACGGCATTGACGATTTCGGTCAGGCTGGCGCCAGTCTGGTTGACCAGGCTCGCGCCGGTCTTCACCTGGGCATTTGATTCCTGGATCAGCGCCTTGATGTCCTTCGAGGCATCGGCCGAACGCTGTGCCAGCGCGCGCACTTCCTGCGCCACCACGGCGAAACCCTTGCCGGCTTCACCTGCACGTGCAGCCTCGACCGAGGCATTCAGCGCCAGCAGGTTGGTCTGGAAGGCGATCTCGTCGATCAGCCCGACGATGTCGGAAATCTTGCGCGCACTGTCCTCGATCTGCGTTACCGCCGCGACCGCATTCTGTACGACGCTCCCGCCCTTCTCCGCAGTATCGCGGGCCGTAACAGCCAGTTGGTTGGCCGCCTCGGCATTATCCGCATTCTGCTTCACCGTAGCGGTGATCTGATGCATCGATGCAGCCGTCTGCTCCAGACTCGCGGCCTGCTGCTCGGTGCGCTGGGCCAGATCGTTGCTGCCGGTCGAAATTTCAGCCGCGGCATCGCGCACGGTGGCTGCGGCAGACGTGACTTGTCCAACCGTCTGCGCCAGCTGCTGCGCTGTACGGTTGGCATCCTGTTTCAGACGATCGAATACACCGGCATAATCAGCCTCAATCCGATGGGTGAAGTCGCCGCGCGCCATCGCGCCCAGCGCATCGCCAAGACTGGCGAATACCTCCTCCACGGTTTTCAGAAGACCATTCATTCGCTCGCCCAGACGGGCCGTCATGCCTTCGAGAGCATCCGTGTCGATGCGAGCGGTGAGATCGCCACCGGCCGCAGCGCCCACAACCTCGCCCACGGCACGATCGAGCAATTGCTCCTGTTGTTTGCGCTGTTCTTCCGCGTTCTGCCGGTTGCGTTCGACCTGTTGCTGAAGCTGCTCGTTCTGCAGGCCGTTTTCCTTGAATATCTGCACGGCGCGGGCCATGTCGCCAATCTCGTCGCCACGCTCCTGATCGGGCACTGTTGTTGCCCATTCGCGATTGGCCAGACGCCCCATGGCCGAAGTCAGGATCGTCAGGGGATCGGCAATGCGTCGACCGATATAAAGCCAGCCGACAAGGATGGCGGCCGCCAGACTGGCGATTGCCACGATGATCAGGATCGTCTTGCCGCCCATGCTCACACTTTTGGCATCATCGGTTGCCGCCGCAACGCCGATATTGGCATCTTCGACTACAGCCTGGGCCAGGCCACCGAGACGACCGGCCGCGTCCCGGCTGGTCTTCAGCGTTGATTTTGAATATTCGAGCGAATCCAGTTCTTGCTCGCGGAAGCTTAGCAACCCGGTTCCCTCGTCGCCGAATTCGAGCACCGCCTTCGTTGCCTTCGCCAATTCAGGATGCGGATTGATCTTCTCCACCACTGCCAAGGCATTCATGATCTTGTTCGCCGTTGTCTTGAACCGGCGTGAGATGGCTTCCAGCTCGTCGCGTTTGCCGGCTTGCGAGCCAACCGCAAGCAGACCGACAGCATTGTTTATTTCGCCAATCAAGGTTGCAGTCGCCTGCACCAGCAAGAGATCGTTGCCAGCCAGGCGATTCAGCGTACGTTCAATCCTGCCCAGATCGCCGCTGCGGGTCACGGATGTCAGACTGCCGGTCAGATCGACGACTGCATCGTCGATCTGCGGATTGGCGAATTGCAGGAAGATGCCGTGCGCTTTGCTCAGGTTCTGGGTTTCAGCCTCGCGCTGCTGCGTGGTCCGGATGCGCGCGACGACCAACTGCTCCAGCCGGCCTATATTGGCCAGCAGGCCGTCGGTCTCCTTCTGGATATCGGCCATCTTTTCGGCTGACACACGCTGACCGACCAGTTCCAGAACGGAGCGGATGTCTTTTTCCCTGGCCTTGTTCGCATCGGCCACGATCTTCACTTCCTCTTCGCTCGACGCGGAAACCAGATCGGGGGCTGCACCGGCCATGTCGGCAACACGCTCGGCCAAGGCCAGCGCAGCCACCACGGAGCTGACCCCTTCATCGGTGACGGTGGTGATGGCGCTATCAAGCCTGGACAGCGCGAACCAGCCAGCCGCGGCCGACAGCAGGGCAAAGGAGGCGATGGCCCCAACGGCAATGAACAATCGCTGGCGGATACCGCCGCGGCGCGTGGAAACCGGCCCCGTATCGGCCATGGCGAATCCCCCTTCCGATTCTATCTGTGTGAAGATTGTTCTGTGTTTTGACGAATCCCGCAATACTATGATTCACAAAGAAAAAAGTTACCTGTATACCCGCGAGGCGAGTGCCGGCGGTAGCAGTGGCCTGGTAATGCGATTATGCTAGTCTCGTGCGGGAAGGACGCCGAAACATGCTGGTTTTGATCGATAATTACGACAGTTTCACCTGGAATCTGGTCCATTACTTCGGCCAACTCGGCGCCGAAATGAAGGTTTTCCGCAATGATGAAACCACGCCGGAGGCGATTTTATCGCTGAAACCGGCCGGCGTGGTACTCTCGCCGGGGCCCTGCGACCCTGACCGGGCCGGCATCTGCCTGCCGATGATCGCCAAGGCCGCCGAAACCCGCCTCCCCCTATTCGGTGTCTGCCTCGGCCACCAGGCCATTGGTCAGGCCTTCGGCGGCAAGGTTGTCCGTGCCCCGCTGCCCCTGCATGGCAAGCTGAGCCGCATCCATCACGGCGGGGAAAGCGTCTTCGCCGGTCTGCCGCAGGATTTTCTCGCCACGCGTTATCATTCGCTGGCGGTCGATCCGGCCAGTCTGCCTAACAGCCTGACAGTGACGGCCCGATCGGAAGACGGTGTGATCATGGGACTTGCGCATCGCGAGTTGCCGATCCACGGCGTGCAGTTCCATCCGGAAAGCATTGCATCCGAGCACGGCCTTGCGATGCTGGCCAATTTCGTGCGCTATTGCGGCCTTCCGGTGAACGAGACAGCGGTACGCGGACAGGCGGCATGAGCGCGGATGTAGTTGAATTCAAGCGGCTGCTGGCGCAGGTGGCCGGTGGCGCGACCTTAAGCGTCGAGGATGCCTGCACTGCTTTCGACGTGATGATGTCGGGCAATGCTACGCCATCGCAGATGGGCGCTTTCCTGATGGCCCTGCGGGTGCGTGGCGAAACCGTTGACGAGATCACCGGCGGCGCCATGACCATGCGAGCCAAGGTGCATGGTGTAACGGCACCTGTCGGCGCCATCGACATCGTAGGCACTGGCGGCGATGTGAAGGGTACCTGGAACGTTTCGACCTGCTCGGCTTTCGTGCTCGCTGGCTGCGGCGTGCAGGTGGCAAAACACGGCAACCGGGCGGTATCGTCCAAGACTGGTGCGGCCGATGTGCTGACGGCTCTGGGCGTCAATATCGACTGTGATTTCCGCCTGATCGAGAAGGCCATCTCTGAGGCCGGCGTTGGCTTCCTGATGGCTCCGCGACATCACGGTGCCATGCGCCATGTCGGCCCGACCCGCGTCGAGTTGGGCACCCGCACGATCTTCAATCTGCTTGGCCCCCTGAGTAACCCGGCTCTGGTCAAACGCCAGTTGATCGGCGTATTCGACCGGCAGTGGGTGCAGCCATTGGCCGAGGTGATGGGCAAACTGGGGGCCGAGAAGGTCTGGGTCGTGCATGGCTCGGACGGCCTGGATGAAATCACCACCACGGGCCCGACCCATGTATCGGAAATGGCCGCTGGCAAGCTGCGCCATTTCGAGATCACGCCGGAAGATGCTGGCCTGCCGCGCGCCAGGCTGGAAGAGTTGAAAGGCGACGAACCCACTGCCAATGCCGTGGCCCTGCGGGCCGTACTGAACGGTGCCCCAGGCGCGTTCCGCGACATCGTTCTCTTCAACTCTGCTGCCGCCCTGGTGATCGCAGACAAGGCGAAAGACCTGCGCGAGGGTGTCGCCATGGCCACGCAATCCATCGACAGCGGCAAGGCCCGCGCCGCACTGGCCCGTCTGATCGAAATCACCCATGAACCGCCGCCGGCCGATCCGGCGGAAGAAGACAAGAAATCATGAGCGACGTTCTCGCCAAAATCTGCGCCGACAAGCTGGAACATATTGCCCGCTGTAAAATCAATATGCCGCAGGCAGAGCTTGAACGACTGGCGAAAGCCACCGTTGCGCCACGCGGCTTCATCCGCGCCCTGAGGGTCACGGTTGGCGCCGGTCGATATGGCCTGATCGCCGAGATCAAAAAGGCCTCTCCTTCGAAGGGCCTGATCCGGGCCGATTTCGATCCGCCCGCCCTGGCACGGGCCTATGCCGCAGGCGGCGCCACCTGCCTCTCGGTGCTGACCGACGAACCCTATTTCCAGGGCAAGGACGAATACCTGCGCCAGGCCCGCGCCGCCGTCAGCCTGCCTATCATCCGCAAGGATTTCATGCTCGATCCCTACCAGGTGATCGAGGCCCGCGCGCTGGGCGCCGATTGCATCCTGCTGATCATGGCCGCCCTCACCGATTCACAAGCCGCCGAACTGGAATCCACCGCGACCGAATATGGCCTGGATGTGTTGGTCGAGGTGCATGACGGCGAAGAACTCGACCGCGCGCTGAAACTGAAATCGCCGCTTCTGGGTGTGAACAACCGTAATCTCAAGACGCTGAACGTCGATCTCGCTACTACCGAGGCACTGGCATCCCGTGTGCCGTCTGACCGCATGCTGGTAGCCGAATCCGGTCTCTACACCAAGGCCGATCTCGACCGTATGGCGAAATGCGGAGCGCACTGCTTCCTGGTGGGCGAGAGCCTGATGCGACAACCCGATGTGGAAGCCGCCACCCGTCTGCTGTTGACCGGCAAGGACCTGGCCGCATGAGCGACAAGCTCACCCATATCAATGCGGCTGGCGAGGCCCATATGGTTGACGTGTCGGCCAAGGCCGAGACGGAACGCGTGGCCCGCGCCGGCGCCCGCGTGATAATGCAGAAATCCACGCTTGAACTGATCATGTCTGGTCAGGCGGCCAAGGGCGATGTGCTGGCCACGGCACGCATAGCCGGCATCATGGCCGCAAAACGTACATCCGACCTGATCCCACTCTGCCATCCACTGGCCCTGAGCCAGGTGACGGTTGACCTGACTCCGGATCTCGCGGGTAACGCAATCAACATTATTGCCACCTGCAAGTTGAAGGGTCGTACCGGCGTTGAAATGGAGGCCCTGACGGCTGCCAGCATCGCCGCCCTCACCGTCTATGACATGGCCAAGGCCGTCGACCGCGCCATGCAGATTACCGATGTGCGGCTCCTGCACAAATCCGGCGGCAAATCCGGCGTATTCGACGCATCATGATCCCCGTTGCCGAAGCCCGAGCCCGCATCGTTGCCGGCCTGCCGCGGATGCCGGCCGAAACGGTTGCGCTGAGCAATGCCGTGGGCCGGGTGCTGGCTGAGGATGTGACCGCGCGGCGCACCCAGCCGCCTTTCGATGTCAGCGCCATGGATGGCTGGGCCTGCCGCCAGGCTGATCTAGGAACAATCCCGGCGAAACTGAAACCGGTCGGCAAAGCGGCCGCCGGCGGACGCCACGATGGCATTGTCGGCACGCGTGAATGCGTGCGCATATTCACTGGTGCGCCGCTGCCGGCAGGCACTGACGCCATCGTGATCCAGGAAGATGCCGATCTGGGTGCCGATGGCCTGCTGAGTGTGCGCGAGGCACCAAAACCCGGCCAGTGGATCCGGCGGGCCGGCCTGGACTTCAGTGAAGGCCAGGTGCTGTTGAAAGCCGGGCGGCAACTTGGTCCTGCCGATCTTGCGCTGGCCGCGGCAATGAACGTGCCGTGGCTGGCCGTGTGTCGCAAACCGCGGATCGCCGTGCTGGCAACCGGCGACGAACTGGCGCGGCCAGGTGAACCGATCGGGCCAAACCAGATCGTCAGCTCAAACAATATCGGCCTCTGCGCCCTGATTGAAATGCAGGGCGGCAAGGCCATCGATCTCGGCATCGCCCGCGACACAGAAACTGATCTGCACGCCAAAGCCGCAGCTGCGGCCGGTTGCGACCTTTTGCTGACACTTGGCGGCGCCAGCGTCGGCGAGCATGACCTGATCCACAAAGTGCTGGGCGACGGCGGAACTGGCATCGATTTCTGGCGCATCGCCATGCGGCCGGGCAAGCCGCTGATGTTCGGCCGGGCTCATCTGGGCAACGGACAATCCATTGCCCTGCTCGGTCTGCCCGGCAACCCGGTTTCCGCCATGGTCTGCGGCCATAACTTCCTCGTGCCGGCCCTGCGCGCCATGCTGGGGCTGGAATGGCAGGTGCGGTTTGAAACGGCGTTGGCAGCGCACGACCTGCCCGAGAATGACAGGCGTGAGGACTACCTGCGGGCCCGGCTCAGCCTGAACGCCGCCGGCCAGCCGGTCGCCGATGCCTTCGGCAAACAGGACAGTTCAATGCTGCGGCTGCTGAGCGATGCCGACGTGCTGATTGTGCGTCCTCCGCTGGCTCCCGCGCTCAGGGCCGGCGAAGCCGTGCCGATCCTGCGGCTGCGCTGAATCCATGCGGGTTACGCTGCTCGGCACCGGTTGCCCACAGGTCTCGACCCGACGTTACGGCCCTTCCAGCCTGCTGCGTTGGAAGGAACGGCAGTTCCTGGTCGATTGTGGCTCCGGCGTCACCCAGCGACTGCTCGGCGCCGGCAGTGCCGGGAAAAACATCGATGCCCTGTTCCTGACGCACCTGCATTCCGACCATATCGTAGACCTGTTCCAGCTGATCATTTCCAGTTGGCATCAGGGCCGCGACCGGCCTCAACGTATTTTCGGCCCACCGGGCACAAGACAATACCTGAATGGCCTGATGGCCCTGTGGCGTTCTGAGCTTGAGCAGCGCATCGCCCATGAGAAACGACCATCCACCAGGGCACTGGAGCTCGATATCACCGAGGTTGAACCCGGCATCGTGCTGCGTGATGGCGATCTGACCGTGATCGCCGTGGCGGTGCGGCATCAGCCGGTGAAAGCCGCCTACGGCTATGTTTTCACTGATGGCAGCCAGAAGGTTGCCTTCAGCGGCGACACGGCTTTCTGCCCCGAACTGATCCTGGCCGCCAAGGACGCCGACGCTCTGGTGCATGAATGCTTCATTCACCGTGAAATGCTGGCCTTGCCGGGTGTGCGTAGGCCAGAAACCATCGAAAATGTAGCCAGCTATCACACGCTGTCGACCGAAGTCGGCAAAGTCGCCGCACAGGCACGTGCCCGTTGCCTGATCCTCAATCATTTCGTTCCGGTCGCTTTCGACGCCGCGGCCCTTATGGCAGAAGTCCGTGCCGATTATGCGGGCCCCGTTCTGGTCGGGGAAGACCTGATGCAGTTCGATACTGCTACCCGCATGGTCAGCCATGGCGATGTTATGGTGGCGTTGCCGCCATCCTGACGCCGCAGATTCGGCCCGGCAAAACCAAATCAAGCCGTTCAAGTGTTAAAAACCGCTAGGTGCATCGCAATAATTTAGCAGATGCGAGATTTCTTGTTGGGTCGAGCCCGTTTTATTAGTATGACCATCAAACAATTACATAACAAAACGGAGGAAACATCATGACCCGACCGATGCATCGCCTTGCCGGTGCCGCCATGCTTGTGGCGGCCGGTTTCCTCGCAGCCGGCGCGGCTGCGGCAGCCGATATCACGTTGAAAGCGTCGCACCAGTTCCCCGGTGGCAAGGGCGATGTGCGCGATGAAATGGTACAGATGATTGCCCGCGAGGCCGCGAAGGCCAATGTCGGGCTGGACATCAAGGTCTATCCCGGCGCCAGCCTGGTGAAAGCCACCGAGCAGTGGAATGCCATGCTCAAGGGCCAGATCGACATCACGTCCTTCCCGCTCGATTATGCATCGGGCCAACATCCCCAGTTCGGCGCCACCCTGATGCCCGGCCTGGTGAAAAACCATGATCATGCCAAGCGCGTCAACGCATCGCCCTTCATGCAGGACATCAAGAAGATCATCAATGACGCCGGCGTTGTGGTGCTGGCAGATGCATGGCTGGCTGGTGCCTTCGGTTCGAAGAAGAACTGCATTCTGGAACCGAATGACGCCAAGGGCCTGAAGGTTCGCTCTGCTGGCGCCACCTTTGCCGAAATGTGGGCTGGCGCCGGCGCCTCCATCGTTTCGATCCCGTCGAACGAAGTCTATAACGCCCTGCAGACTGGGGTGGCCGACGCCACGGATACATCCTCTGGCAGCTTCGTGTCTTTCCGCCTCTATGAGCAGGTAACCTGCCTCACGGCTCCGGGCGACAATGCATTGTGGTTCATGTATGAGCCCGTACTGATGTCGAAGCGCAGTTTCGACAAGCTCAATGACGCGCAGAAGAAGGCCATCATGGAGGCGTCGAAAAAGGCTGAGGACTATTTCGCCACCGAATCGAAAAAGCTTGATGATGAACTGGTCGACGCCTTCAAGAAAGCCAATGTGAAGGTCGTCACCATGACGGAGGAACAGGCAGCAAAGTGGCGTGAAGTGGCCAACAACAGCTCCTACCGCACCTTCTCGGAGAAAGTGCCAAACGGCAAGGCCCTGATCGTCAAGGCTCTGCAGGTGCGTTGAGCCAGACCCCATGGATCGTTTCGTATCATTTATCCGGTTGCTGTCGCGGATCAGCGGGATGGTTGCCGTCCTGCTGATCCTGCTCAGCATCGTTATCGTCTGCCAGATGATCTTCCAGCGCACCGTACTGCAACAGTCCACCATCTGGCAGACTGAGTTCGTCATCTTCACGCTGATCGCGGCCACTTTCATTGGTGCCCCCTATGTGCTGCTGACACGGGGCCACGTGAATGTCGATCTGCTGCCGCTGATGGCGGGACACAGAACGCGGGTGGCTATGGCCCTGGTGGCCTCAGGGCTCGCTCTGGTCTTCTGCGCCATCCTGTTCTGGAGCTCGATCTTCTGGTGGCATGAGGCCTATGTCACGAATCGTCTGACAAGTTCGATGTGGCGAGCCCGCGTCTGGATTCCGTATCTGTCCTTGCCTGTCGGCATGGGACTGCTCTGCTTGCAATACATTGCCGATATATGGGCCATCGCCACCGGGCGCGACATGCCGTTCGGCCTCAAGCCTGAGGACCGCCTGTGAATGAGCTTCATCTTGGCGCACTGATCTGCGTCGTCGCACTCGCCATTCTTGCCACCGGCATCCCTATCGCCTTTGGCCTGGGCATTGTTTCGCTCGTTTTCCTGATCACTCTTGAAGGCTGGGGCAGCATCGACTTCCTGGCGGACACCATCTTCGCCGGACTCGATGACTTCACCCTCGTCTCGATCCCCATGTTCGTCATCATGGGGGCCGCCGTGGCTTCATCACGGGCCGGAGCCGATCTCTACGAGGTGCTAAATCGCTGGCTCAACCGGGTGCCCGGCTCGCTGGTAATATCCAATATCGGCGCCTGCGCGCTATTTGCCGCCCTCACCGGCTCCTCGCCAGCCACCTGCGCTGCCATCGGCAAGATGGGCATCCCCGAGATGCGCAAACGTGGCTACTCGGCCGATCTCGCCACAGGCGCGATTGCCGCCGGCGGCACACTTGGCATTCTGATCCCTCCCAGCGTGACGATGATCCTTTATGGCATCGCCTCGGAAACCTCGATCGGCAAGCTGTTTCTTGCCGGTGTTCTGCCCGGCCTGTTGCTGACCGCCCTGTTCATGGCCTGGGCCATGTTCATAAGCTGGCGGCGTGGCGAAAAGCTGGCGGATTTCGGCCGTCGTTATTCCTTAGCCGAAAAACTGGAACTCCTGCCTCGTGTTGTTCCATTTGTGCTGGTGATCATGGGAGTCGTCTATGCTTTGTATGGTGGCATTGCCACACCATCCGAAGCGGCCGGCGTCGGCGCCATGCTATGCCTGTTAATGGTGGTCCTGATCTACCGCGTGTGGAATCTACACCAGCTATGGGAAATCCTGCGCGACGGCATGCGCGAGTCCGGGATGCTGCTGATGATCATCGGCACATCGATCCTGTTCAGCTACATGATGTCCAGCCTGTTCGTGACACAGTCCATCGCGCAATGGATCGCCGGCCTCGAGGTCAATCGCTGGATTCTTATGCTGTTCATCAACATCCTGCTGCTGGTGGCCGGCTGCTTCCTGCCGCCAGCAGCCATCATTCTCATGACCACGCCAATTCTGGCCCCCATCATCGCGAATGCCGGTTTCGATCCGATCTGGTTCGGCGTGATCCTGACCATCAACATGGAACTCGGCCTGATCACGCCGCCAGTCGGCCTCAACCTGTTTGTCATCAACGGTATTGCCCCGGATGTGCGCCTACCGGTCATCCTGAAGGGCGCCCTGCCTTTCATGCTGTGCATGGTTGTGGCTATCATACTGCTCTGCCTGTTTCCCGGTATTGCCACCTGGCTGCCGGACGTATTGATGGGCAAATAACAGCCGTGGTGCCGTAATGCCGATTGCCTGGCGCATCCTGCTCTGCGCCTGCCTGACATACATCATCAGCCAGTTCTACCGCTCGGCCAATGCGGTGATCGGCCCCGACCTGATGACCGAATTGCACCTGACGCCGGAAGACCTGGGCATACTGACCGGCGCCTTTTTCCTGACCTTCTCGATCAGCCAATTGCCGGTTGGCATAGCGCTTGACCGCTGGGGGCCGCGGCGCACCATCATCGCGACTTTGGTCATCGCCTTTCTGGGCGCCCTAGCCTTCGCCCATGGCCGCAGCTTGACCGAACTCAGCCTTGCCCGCGTTGTCCTGGGCTTTGGCTGCGCCGCATTGCTGACCGGTCCCCTGGTGCTGTTCTCACGCTGGTTCAGCCCGGAGAAATTCGCCCAGATGTCGGGCATCCTCATCGCCATCGGCAATCTTGGGGTGATCGCCTCGACCGCGCCGCTGGCCTGGTTCACCGCGGCTTTCGGCTGGCGGGCCGCCTTCTATGTCACCGCCGCCATGACGCTGGTCCTGCTGGCCTTGTCGTTCTGGGCCATCCACGACCACCCCGATCCTTCAAAAGCCCGGCCAGGTGCCGGCGAAACCCTGGGGCAGGCATTGCGGGGCGTGGCGACCGTCATGAAGCACCCGGCTTTTCCGCATCTCTTCGTCATCATTTTCACAGCCTACGCAACATTCATCACCATCCTCGGGTTATGGGCCGGCCCCTACCTGCATGACGTGCACGGCATGGATGCCACGGCACGGGGGAACGTACTGATCTTCATGGCCGCCGGCGCAGCCGGCGGCTACTTCATCTGGGGCCCGCTCGATCGGGTGTTCAATACGCGCAAATGGCTGCTGGCGACGGGACTCGGCGCACAGATTCTGTGCCTGCTTGTCCTCGTCCTCATTCCGAATCTGGGCGTGCCTGCGATCACCATCCTGTTCACCGTGATGGGCATCATGAATGGCTGCGTGGTCATGATTTTTGCCCATGCGCGATCGGTTTTCCCTGCGGAACTGGCCGGGCGCGGCATCACCACATTGAACATCGGCACCATGGGCGGTGGCGCCTTCCAGCAGATACTCACAGGTTTTCTGATGGGCTGGCTGGTCCCCAAGGGAACGCTGGCGACCGAGACAGATTATCGTATTCTTTTCGGCCTGCAGACCGTGCTGCTGCTATCCGCCCTGCTGTTCTATCTGCGCACACCCGACGCCAAGCCTCACCAGACCGCCTGACTGTCATGATCGAACCCGTTGCCCCGCGTTTCAACATTGCCCGCTACTGCCTGGCCGACAATGCCCGCCTGCGGCCGGACAAAACGGCCATGATCCTGGTGGGCGAGAGCGGCGAATTCCGCATGACCTTCGGCGAAGTCGACCTGGCCGTGCGCCGCCTAGCCGCCGGCCTGCAAAGACTGGGATTGCCGCCTGGCAGTCGCGTCATGATCCGCATGGCCAATGACGCCGATTACGCCCTCACCTATTTTGCCACGATGGCCGCCGGCTTTGTCGCCCTGCCCTCCAGCGCCCAGTTGACACCAACCGAGGCCGCCTACCTTCTGGAAAATTCTGGCGCAGCCGTGGTCGCGGCCAGCGCTGAGCTGGCGCGCGACCTGACCCTGCCGTCCAGCGTGATCCTGCTCGATCCGCAACGGCTGGCCACTCTGAAGCAATCCGCGCCGTTATCCGATTATACCGATACCGCTGCCGATGACCCCGCCTATCTGGTCTATACATCGGGTACCACGGGCAAACCGAAAGGCGTGCTGCATGCCCATCGCGCCGCCTGGGGCCGCCGTCCGATGCATCAGGGCTGGTTGGGCTTAAGCGAAAGCGATGTGATGCTGCATGCCGGCGCCTTCAACTGGACCTACACCCTGGGTGTCGGGCTGGTCGATCCCTGGGCCGTTGGCGCCACCACCGTCTTGTATAATGGTCATCGCGATATCCAGGTCTGGCCCCGCCTGCTGGAGCAGCATCGCGCCACACTGTTTGCCGCCGTACCGACGCTATATCGCCAAATCCTGAAATACTGCGATCTGGAGGCTCATGACCTGTCGGACTTTCGCCATGGCGTCACGGCCGGCGAGGCCCTGCCTCCGGGCTTGCTCGCCGAATGGCAAGGCCGCACCGGAAAGCCGCTGTACGAAGCACTCGGCATGTCGGAGATTTCCACCTACATATCCACCGGCCCTGGCATGACGATCAAACCGGGCAGCCCGGGGAAACCCCAGCCCGGTCGCCGCGTCGCCATTCTCGACCCCGATACATCCGCCATCCTGCCACAAGGCGCTACTGGTCTGCTGGCCGTGCACCGTTCCGAGCCTTCGCTGATGCTGGGCTATTGGCATCGGCCCGAGGAAGAAGCTCTGGTTTATCGTGGCGAATGGTTCTGTGGTGGCGATCTGGCCAGCATCGATGAGGATGGCTACCTCTGGCACCATGGCCGGAACGACGATGTGATGAACGCGATGGGCTATCGCGTCTCACCGGTTGAGGTCGAAGCAGCGATTGCCGAACATCCCGCCGTGGCGGAAGTGGCTGTAACAGAGTTGCGGGTGCGCAGCGATGTTTCCGTCATCGGCGCCTTCATCGTTCTGCGCGAGGGGTTATTGCCCAGCCATGACGAGCTGGCAGCCTTCACCGAACAACGCCTGGCCGCTTATAAATGCCCGCGGGAATGGCGCTTTGTTACCAGCCTGCCACGCACGACCAACGGTAAGGTCCAGCGCAAGAAGCTTGCCTGACCTGAACTGAAGGGCCCGCCCGAGGCTGGCACCAGCCTTGCAAATACCTCGTCGAGACCAATTGACGGGGATGATTATGAGTATGACCACTTCCGCTGCCGCCCGCGCCACATTCGGCGAGGTCATGACGGCTCATCAGACTGTTGCCGCCAACACCCCGGCCGTGGCGACAGCACAAAAATTCGCGGAATACCTGAAAGAAAAGCAACCCGCCAATACAACGACCACCGCCACGTCCGGTTTCGCCCCCACCCCCGAACAGCTCGCCAAAAGTCTGTTCGGCAGCGCGTACGACCCAGAGACAAAGACCGTTCGGCTCGACAAACTTGCCGGCGAGACAGCCAAACGCACGGCAGAATTTGCCGAGCGGCTGGCCGCCAGACTATCCACTGCGAGCATCGACCAGACACCACCCATCGAGCTGAGTGTCGGACTCGACGGCCGCATCATCGTCGACAGCACTCATCCCCAAGCAGCCCAGATCACCAATCTGTTCGAGGACGATTCCGCACTGGCTCAAGCCTATCGCAATGTAGCGGCGCAAAACGATCACCTGGCCACCCTGCAGGCCGGAGCGGCCTATGTGAAAGAGTGGAATGGCGCCAAGACCGATGCCGAGCGTCAGATGATCTGGAACCGTTACGGCACCCTGATGGAACGCCTGTCCAGCATGTTCAGTGGTCGCATGACCTTCGGCACGGCGGGAGCCATCGTCGAAAGTCAGCAGATTCTGCGCCGCATGGACCTGGCCTGATCTAGGATCCCCCGATCCAGAGCCTTCAATCCCACCCCAGGCCACGCGCCTCTTCCTGCGCCTTTTCGTCTGCTGCCAGGTTTTGTTGCAGGCGCGCACGGGCCTGCTGTTGCAGCGTGATGCGCTTGTCCATGTCCTCGGACCAGTGGGCATGGATCTGCTTCAGCAAACCCTCGTTGTGCTGGCGGAATGTCAGCGTTTTTTTGCGGGCCGCATAGGCTGGCTGCCCCAGGGCCTTCAGTGTTTCCTCTCCAAGACGCAGCGCAGAGTGGAAAGTTTCACGCTCGATCACGGGAATCTTGCGGTTCATCAGCTCAACGGCATGTGGTAGATCGCGCGCACGAGCAATGATCCTGAGTTGAGGGAAATGCTGCTGCACAAGATCGGCTAGCGCCAGCGATGCGTCCTGGTCATCGACCGCTATCACCAATACCTTGGCCTTGGCTGCGCCTGCAGCCTCCAGAAGATCAAGCCGTGTGGCATCGCCGTAGAAGACCTTGAAACCAAAGCGGCGCAAGGTGTCTATGATTTCCGGATCGTGATCCAGAACCGTGACTCCGATCCGATTGGCATACAGCAGGCGTACAACGATCTGGCCGAACCGACCGAAGCCAGCCACAATTACGGGATTGCCTTCATCCTCGGGTATGTCGTGCGGCCGTTCATCAAGCCGGGTGAAGCGTGGTTCGATCCAGCGGTCGTTGATCACGACGAGCAGCGGTGCCGTGGCCATTGAGAGCGCGACCACAACGGTCAGCAGCGCGACTGTATCGGAATCCATCACGCCAATCCCGGCCGCGCTGCCGAACAGAACGAAGGCGAATTCGCCACCCTGGGCCAGCAGAAAGGCAAACAGGGCAATCTGACTTGAAGGTAATCGCGCAAAGCCCGCCACGGCGACAAGAATCGCAGCCTTGAGCAACAGCAGGCCGGCAACCAGGCCTAGCACCATGCCCGGTCGGCTAAACAGCAATCCAAAATCGACCGACATGCCTACGGCCGTGAAAAACAGCCCCAGCAGCAAGCCCTTGAAAGGTTCGATATCGCTTTCCAGTTCATGGCGATATTCCGACTCCGCCAGCAGTACGCCAGCCAGAAACGTGCCCAATGCCATAGAAAGACCGGCCAGTTGCATCAATAGGGCGATGCCCATCACCAGCAGCAGCGCCACGGCCGTAAAAATCTCGCGCAGACCAGTGCTTGCGATCATGCGAAATAATGGCCGTGTCAGGAACCGGCCACCGAAAATGATAATCGAGATGGCTGCCGCCGCCTTCAGGGCGCCGATCCATCCGGGTTCTCCGCTGCCGGTCCCCGCGGTTTCCGCCAGCAACGGCAACAGCGCCAGGATGGGAATCACCGCGATATCCTGAAACAGCAAGATCGAAAAAGCCGAGCGCCCGCCCGGAGTACCAAGCAGGTTCCGTTCTGTCAGGGGCTGTAGGGCGATGGCCGTGGATGACAGTGACAAGCTGAGTCCCGCCGCCAGCGCGGTCTGCCATGACCATCCGAGCAGCATGCCCAGGGCCATCAGCGCCAGCGTACTGCCAACCACCTGGCCGCCGCCAAGCCCCAGAATAGGCCAGCGCATGCCCCACAGCCGCCTTGGATTCAGCTCAAGCCCGATGACAAACAACAACAGTACGACGCCGAATTCCGAAAAATGCAGAATCGCATCCACGTCGGTAATCAGCTTCAAGCCCCATGGCCCAACAACGATCCCGGCGATCAGATACCCCAGCACCGAACCCAGGCCAAGCCGTTTGGCAAGCGGTACCGCAATGACCGCGGCCGCGAGATAGATCACTGCGTTCAGCAGAAGACCGTCCATGCTCCCCTCACCGGTCGCAGGCCGGCACAGCCGGCTGATCGCATACCGGCTGTCGACCGGGATGCGGATAATTATCCAGCCATTGCCGATAGGCTGCGGCATGGGCTGCGATGTCTTCCGGCAACCTTAGCCGCGCCCCTTGAAACAGGAAGGGCGCGCCATAGGTCATGCCGCAAAGAGAAGCCGTCCGTTCAAAGGGCCGCAACAGCTCCGTCATGGTCACGCCATTGTAGCCATCGGGCTGATAGGCGTGACCCGGCCCGCCCGTGGAGACAGCCTGCACAAGCTCCTTGCCGCGCAGCCTGGTGCCGCCCGAGCCATAGGCCCAGCCATATTCCAGCACCGTGTCCATCCACTCCTTCAGCAAGGACGGACAGGAATACCAGTAAAGCGGATGCTGCATGACGACCACGTCGTGGGCTTCCAGCAGCACCTGCTCCCGTTTCACATCGATATGAAAATCGGGGTAAATCTCGTAAAGATCGTGCACGGTCACATGCGACAGGTCGCCTATGGCAGCGATCATCGCCGCATTGATCCGCGAATGATGCGGATAGGGATGTGCGAACAGCACCAGGATTTTCGGTTTTCCTCTGGCCTGAATATCCGTCACGTCCCCATCCCTCATTCCTGCATCATGTTATGGCCAGGCCGTCATCGGCAGCGATGATCGCTCCGTTGATGAAGCGTGCCTCGTCAGAGGCCAGCAACAGCAGCAGGCCATCCAAATCCTTGGGTTCGCCCACGCGACGGCGCGGCAATACTTCGATCAGCTTCTGGCCGCCCGGCGTGCCCCAGTAATCGCGGTTGATCTCGGTTTCGATATAGCCAGGGCAGATCGCATTGGTATTGATGCCATACCGTGCCCATTCCAGGGCCATGGCCTTGGTCATCTGCACCACCGCCGCCTTGGACATGCAATAGACCGACAATTGGCTCAATACCCGCAAGCCGGCGACGGAAGCGATATTGATGATGCGTCCGGCCTTCTTTTTCGCGATCATGTCCTTCGCAGCCGCCTGAGCCACAAAGAAGGCTCCCTTGGCATTGGTGTTCATGGCAAAATCGTAATCCTCCGGCGTGACATCGACGATCCGGGCCTGTTTGTTCACACCGGAATTGTTGATCAGAATATCCACACCCCCGAGCTGCCTTTCGACCTCGGCAAAAGCACTCTGGATATTGCCATAGTCGTTCACGTCGAGTTTTACCGTGATGGCCCGCCCCCCGGCCGCCGTAATCTTGCCGGCCAGATCGGTCAGCCGGTCTGTGCGGCGGGCCGCCAGTGCCACGGTCGCCCCGGCATTGCTGAGAATTTCAGCAAACCGCTCGCCCAGCCCACTGCTCGCCCCGGTCACCACCGCCACCTTGCCCTTGAGATTCACGCCCTGGCTCATTGATTCCTCCAGATTTTCTGTCGGTCCGATGGTCGGTCCTGGCCGACGTGGGGTCAAGGGGCTGGCCGGTTCGGGAGTCCTGCGCTACCCTAACGGCATGCGCATTGAAATTGTCTCCGACGTCATCTGCCCCTGGTGTTTCATCGGCAAGCGCCGCCTGGAACAGGCCATGGCCCAGCGCCCCGATATCGATTTCGAGATCGGCTGGCGACCGTTCCAGCTCAATCCCGATATGCCCCGCGAAGGTGCCGACCGGAAAAGTTATCTGGAAGCCAAGTTCGGCGGTCCGGCCCGGGCGAAAGAGATCTATGCCCGTGTCGCCGCCGAGGGCGCCAAGGAAAACATCGCCTTCGATTTCGACAGCATTAAACGCACCCCAAACACATTGGCCGCCCATAGCGTACTGCGCTGGGCTCTGTCAGCCGGAGTGCAGAATGCCCTGAAGGAACGGCTGTTCCGGTTATATTTTTTGGAAGGTCAGGATATCGGCGACCATCAGGTTCTGGCCGATGCCGCTGCCGCCGAGGGCATGGATGGCGCGCTGGTGAAGGCGCTCCTGGATGAAGGCCGCGACACCGATATCATCGAAGACGAAGATCGCATGGCGCGCGAACTAGGTATTACCGGGGTGCCTTTTTTCATTTTTGAACGACGTTATGGCGTGTCAGGCGCGCAGACACCCGACGTATTGCTGCAGGTGATTGACAAGATCGCCGCCGAACCACCAGGTACAGATCAGGATTGATCATGGAGCTGGCCGGCCCTTCAGCCCTGTCGCAGGGCGCGCCATCTCTGGATTTCGCCTCCGACGCTGGCCGCATTCAGGATTCCAACGTCCGGCAATTCCTGCAATTGTGGCTTGCTGCTCGTGATGCAGGTCCATTGCCTGACAAAAGCTTTCTCGACCCCCTGCGCCTGCGCTTCCTGCTCGGTTCGCTATCGCTGCTGGAAGTGCAGCCGGATCCACTGCGGTTCCGCTATCGCCTGATCGGCACCGATATCGTGCAACGTCTGGGCTACGAACTGACGGGCAAATGGCTCGATGAGCATCCTGATCCAACCATTCGCCCCTTCATCCTGAAAGGGGCGACGATGGTCTTCCATGCCGCCAAGCCGGTTTATGGTCATGCTCAAGCACGTGTCCTGGGAGAAGATTGGCTGCTGGAGGTGGTGGCCGTGCCGCTATTCGGCCCGGATGGCGAGGTCGCCTATATCGGGGCGGGCCAGAGCTTCCCGCCCGGAAAAGCCGAACGACCGCCCGGCCAGCCGACGAGCTAGGCCGCCTTCCTTGCCTTCTGGGCGATCTCGCCCAGGCGCGAGGCGATGTGCAACACACCCTTTAGCCGGTCTTCCGGTTCAGGCCAGTCGTGGATCAATACCACCTTGTGGTCGGGCCGCAGCTTGGCCTTGCCGCGCTCGGACTGGATGAACAGCACCAGCCCGGCCGGATCGGCGAAGCTGTTGTCGCGGAAGGTGAGCGTGGCACCCTTCGGGCCAGCCTCGATCTTCAGGATATTGGCGTCGCGGCAATGCTTCTTGATCGCGACGATATCCAGCAGATGCTGCACTTCGGTGGGCAGCGGACCGAACCGGTCGATCAGTTCGGCAGCAAAGGCCTCGATCTCAGCGCGGCTTTCCAAGTCGGCAACACGACGATAAAGCTGCATGCGCAAGTTGAGATCGGCCGCATACGAATCCGGGATCAGGACAGCAGTACCGATCTGGATCTGTGGCGACCATTTTTCGCCATGCAGGCTGCCTTCGCCCCGGGCGGTGGCACGCGCTTCAGCAATCGCATCCTGCAACATTTCCTGATACAGTTCGAAGCCGACCTCCCGGATATGCCCTGACTGTTCTTCACCCAGCAGGTTGCCCGCACCACGCAGGTCGAGGTCGTGCGAGGCCAGGCTGAAACCGGCACCCAGGCTATCCAGGCTCTGCAATACGCGCAGACGCTGATCCGCAGCCGGATTCAGCAGACGACCGGCCTGATAGGTGAAATAGGCATAGGCGCGCAGCTTCGAGCGGCCAACGCGGCCACGCAACTGATACATCTGCGCCAGACCGAACAGGTCGGCACGATAGACTACCAGCGTATTGGCCGACGGAATGTCCAGACCGCTTTCGACGATATTGGTCGCCACCAGCACGTCGTAACGTCTGTCGTAGAAGGCATTCATCACGTCGTCGAGGTCGGTCGGCGCCATCTGGCCATGCGCCACCACGGCTTTCAATTCAGGTACATGCTCGCGAATGAAAGCCATGGCGGTGTCGAGGTATTCTATGCGCGGACAAACGAAGAAGCTCTGGCCACCACGGAAATGCTCACGCATCAAGGCTTCACGGATCACCACCGGATCGAATGGCGTGACATAGGTGCGCACGGCGAGCCGATCCACGGGCGGCGTGGCGATCAGGCTGAGTTCGCGAACGCCAGAAAGCGCCAACTGCAGGGTGCGCGGGATCGGCGTAGCCGACATGGTCAGCACATGCACCTCGGCACGCAACTGCTTCAGGCGTTCCTTGTGCTTGACGCCGAAATGCTGTTCCTCGTCAATGATCAGCAGGCCCAGCCTTTTGAATTCGATGCTTTTCGACAACACGGCATGGGTGCCGATCACTATATCGACCGTGCCGTCCTTCAGCCCTTTCTTGGCCTCGTTTGCCGTTTTGGTCGACACCATGCGCGACAGCTGCTCGATCCGCACAGGCAGGCCACGGAAGCGTTGTACGAAAGTACGATAATGCTGGCGGCACAGCAGCGTGGTCGGGCAGACCAGCGCCACCTGCTGACCGGCCATTGCGGCGGCAAAGGCCGCGCGCAGGGCGACTTCGGTTTTGCCAAAGCCCACATCACCGCAGATCAGACGATCCATCGGTTTGCCGCTGGCCAGATCGTCCAGCGTCTCCTCGATGGCACGGCCCTGATCCTCGGTTTCGTCATAGGGGAAACGGGCGCAGAATTCCTCGTAGAGGCCATCCGGAGGCAGCACCCGCTCGCCCTGGCGCAACTCGCGCTGAGCCGCGATCTTCATCAGCTCGCCAGCCATGTCCTTCAGGCGCTGCTTCATGCGCGCCTTGCGGTTTTGCCAGGCCACACCGCCCAGCTTGTCGAGGGTTATCTCCGCTTCCGGCGAACCGTAGCGCGACAGCATCTCGATATTCTCGACCGGCAGATACAGCCGGTCGCCGCCATCGTAATGCAGCAGCAGGCAGTCATGCGGCGCGCCGGCGATATCCAGCGTCACCAGATCCTTGTACTGGCCGATGCCATGGTCGATATGCACGACGTAGTCGCCGGGCTGCAACGCGCTGGCCTCGGCGATGAAATTCTCGGCCCGGCGCTTCTTCTGGCGCGGCCGCACCAGACGGTCGCCAAGGATATCCTGCTCGGCCACCACACAGAGGTCGGCGGCCTCGAAGCCGTGCTCGATCGGCAGCACGGCAATCGCCGCCACGCTTTTCGGCAGGCTTTCCAGTTCTGCAGCTGTCTCCACCGGCTGCGGCGCGTCAAGACCGTGGTCCTTCAGGATATGCCCGAGACGATCGCGTGCACCGGTCGAGAAAGTGGCGAACAACACGCGTTTGCCTACCTGCGCCTGTTTGGCCAGATGGCCGCCCAGCGCATCGTAGACACTGATTTGGCTCGCGGCTTTATGCTCGGCAGCCTGGGCGGCCTGGGTCCGCTCCGGCGCGAAATCGCGTCCCGGCCTGCCGCCCAGATCAACCACGATGACATCGGCGCCGCCGGCAGCATCGAAGGGATACAGCAGACCCAACGGCCTTTTCTCCAACCGGGCCGTCCATTCGCCGGCAGTCAGGTACAGTCGATCAGCAGGCAGCGGCTTGTAGGGTGCACCGCCCTCTTCCAGTCCGCGCTTCATCGCGGCGCGACGGGCGTCGTAATGGTCGGCAATCGTTTTCAGTCGTTCGTCGGCTGCATCGCCGGTCAGGTGATCCAGTGTCACCGCAGCCTTGGGCAGATAATCGAATATCGTAGCCAGCCGGTCGAAAAACAGCGGCAGCCAGTGTTCCATGCCGATCTGCCGCCGACCGGCCGAAACGGCTTCGTAAAGTGGATCTTCCTTGGTGATGGTGCCGAACAACTCACGATAACCGCTGCGGAAGCGCGCGATGGCATCATCGTCCAGCGGCACCTCACTCATCGCCGTTAGCGAGAGTTCGCCAGCCGCGCCTATGGTGCGCTGGGTAGCGGGATCGAAGCGCCGGATATTCTCCACCTCGTCGCCGAAGAAATCCAAGCGATAGGGCGCCTCGCTGCCCGGTGGAAACAGGTCGACCAGGCCGCCGCGCACGGCGTATTCGCCAGATTCGTTCACGGTGGAGACGCGGGTATAGCCGTTACGTGACAGATACTCGATCAGTCTTTCCGGCGCGATGCGGTCGCCTTTGGTGGTGCGAAATCCGGTGCTGCCGAAATAATCCGGTTGCGGCAGGCGCTGCAAAGCCGCATTCACCGTGGTCAGCAACAGCAAGGGTTCGCCGTCCTGCCGGTTCGCCAGCCGGTTCAGCGTATCCATGCGCCGGGCAGCGATCTCGGCGTTTGGCGAGACGCGGTCATAGGGCTGGCAATCCCAGGCCGGCAGGGTCAGCACGGGCAGGGCAGGCGCAAAGAATTTCAGCGCCGCCTCGACTGTAGCCATGCGGGCATCGTCGCGGCAGACATGCAGCACGCCGCCGCCCTGCTGGCGCTGTACCAGGGCGATCAGCAGGCGCACATCCTGACCTTCGGGCGTGCCGGCGAGTGCCCAGCGGCCCGGCCGGGTCAGGATATCCGGCAGCGCGAAACTCATGGGATCAGAGTGGCAGCTTGTAGGCCCTGAGCAGCTTCATCACCCCGCTATCCAGGTGCTGTGGCACCGGATCACGGCCGATGGCCCAGGCATAGATCTGGGGATCGTCGTAATTCTCCAGCAGGCTTTCGTACTGGTCGAGCTCACGGTCCGTGAAGGTGGGCAGATGGCGCGCGGCAAAGCTGCCGAGCAGGATGTCGGTCTCCTTCATGCCGGTATAGCGGCTGCGGTGCAGCAGGCGCTTGCGCCGGGTTTCGGTATCCTCTGCCATGGGGTGCCTCCGGGGTGAAGGCAGGATATAGTACGCCAAGCTACGGATTCTCAAGGTTTCCCCGGAATTTTCAGCCCTTTATGCGCCCGGAATCGCTGTTTCCCGCCTTCGCCCCGATCACCAGCCTGAAAGGCTGCGGGCCCAAGCTCGCCCCGCTGGTGGAAAAGCTGGTGGGGGGCGCCCGGGTGCTGGACCTGTGGTGGCACCTGCCCGCCGGGCTGATCGACCGGCGCTACCGCCCGGCCGTGGCCGAAGCCGAACCGGGCCGCATCGCCACCCTGGAAATCACCATCGACCGCCACCTGCCACCCCGCAACCCGCGCATGCCGTACAAGATTACGGCCCATGACGGCAGCGGGCGGATCACGCTGGTCTTTTTCAATGGCCGCGAAGACTTCCTGAAACGCAGCCTGCCGGAAGGCGAGACGCGGCTGGTCAGCGGCCTGGTCGAATTGTTCGACGGCCAGGTGCAGATTACGCATCCCGACCGTTTCGGCACACCGGAGGAAATCGAGCAACTCGCCGCTGTCGAGCCGGTCTATCCGCTCACTGCCGGCGTAGCGCCGCGCACTTTGGCCAAGATCATTGACCAGGCTCTGGCCAAGGCGCCGCCCCTGCCCGACTGGCTCGACCCGGAGTTCAAGCGCCGGCAGGATTGGCCCAGCTGGCGTGAAGCCCTGTTCGCCGCCCACCGGCCCGACGGCATGGCCGATCTGGACAAGGACAGCCTGCCGCGCCAGCGTCTGGCCTATGACGAATTGCTGGCCAGCCAGTTGGCCCTGCTACTGGTGCGTCGACGGCTGAAACGCCTGACCGGGCGACCCTTGCAGGGTGACGGCCGGCTGCGCGACGGGCTGGAAAAACTTCTGCCCTGGCCGCTGACCAATGCCCAGAAGCAGGCCAATGCCGAGATCGCCGGCGACATGGCATCCGATAGGCGCATGTTGCGTCTGCTGCAGGGCGATGTGGGCAGCGGCAAAACCATGGTGGCGCTGAACGCCATGCTGCTCTGCGCCGAGGCCGGTGCGCAGGCCGCATTGATGGCCCCCACCGAAATCCTCGCCCGCCAGCACGCCGAGACGCTGGAACGCTATTGCAGCCAGCTGGGCGTGACCCTCGCGCTGCTCACCGGCCGCGACAAGGGCAAGGCCCGCGCAGCCCTGCTGCAGCGTCTGGCCGATGGTGAGATCGATATCCTGGTCGGCACGCATGCCCTGTTCCAGGACGACGTGGTGTTCAAAGACCTCGCCCTTGCCGTGATCGACGAACAGCATCGCTTCGGCGTCAGCCAGCGGCTTGGCCTCGCCGCCAAGGGCCAGCACGACAAAGGCGGTGTCGATGTGCTGGTGATGACGGCCACGCCGATCCCGCGCACCCTGTCGCTGACCGCCTACGGCGACATGGATGTTTCCAAGCTGACCGAGAAGCCACCCGGCCGCGCACCGGTGGATACCCGAACCATCGCGTCCGACCGCTTCCTCGACGTGGTTGGCGCCGTGAAGCGCAAGGTTCAGGCCGGCGAACGGGTCTACTGGGTCTGTCCGCTGGTGGAGGAAAGCGAACAGAGCGACCTTGCCGCCGCTGCCGAGCGTCATTCCGCTCTGAAGCTGGCACTGGAACCTGAACTGGGCGAAGGCAGCGTCGGGCTGGTGCATGGCCAGATGGGCAGCGCCGAGAAGGATGCCGCCATGGAAGCTTTCGCCAGCGGCAGATCAAAGCTGCTGGTCGCCACCACCGTCATCGAGGTGGGCGTGGATGTTCCCGAGGCAACTCTGATCGTGATTGAGCATGCGGAGCGGTTTGGCCTTGCGCAGTTACACCAGTTGCGCGGACGGGTCGGCCGCGGCGGCAAACCCGGGGCCTGCCTGCTGGTCTATTCCGGCCCGCTGGGTGAAACGGCGCGTGCCCGCCTGAAGATCATCCGCGAAACCGACGATGGGTTCCGCATCGCCGAAGAAGATCTGAAACTGCGCGGCGCTGGCGAAGTGCTGGGCACGCGGCAGAGCGGCCTGCCCGAATTCCGCGTGGCCGACCTCGCCGCCCATGCCGAATTGCTGATCACGGCTCGCGACGATGCGAAGCTGATCCTGGAGCGCGACCCCAAACTGGCCAGCCCACGCGGCAAGGCCCTACTGGAACTGCTCTATCTTTTCGAGCGCGACGCTGCGATCCAGTATCTGCAATCCGGTTGACGTAGCCTATTCCGCCGCTGCTGGCAGATCGATCAGATCGGCATGCTCGACACGCAGGCGGAAGAACCCGACCAGATCGGCCAGTTCCTGCGCTTGACGACTGAGGGTGCGGGATGCCGCATGGGTCTCCTCGACCAGTGCGGCATTGCGCTGGGTTATGTCGTCCATGCCCGCAATGGCAGTGTTGATCTGCTCCAGCCCACGGGCCTGTTCGCTGCTGGCATTGGCAATTTCGGCCACGATGATCGAAACTCCGCGGATCGAATTGACAATATCGCCCAGGCTGGCGCTGGCTTCATGGGCCAGCCCTGTGCCAGTCTTCACCTCGGTATTCGATGTCGCAATCAAGGCACGGGTCTCCTTTGCCGCATTTGCCGAGCGCTGGGCCAGGGCGCGCACTTCCTGCGCCACCACGGCAAAGCCCTTTCCGGCCTCGCCGGCCCGCGCCGCTTCCACGGCGGCATTCAAGGCCAGCAGGTTGGTCTGGAAGGCGATCTCGTCGATCATCCCCATGATATCGGAAATCCGGTGCGCTCCATTGGCGATTCGGTCCATCGCTTCCACCACCTGCGTCACCACCGCCCCGCCACGTTCGGCATTGCGACGTGCCGCATCTGCCAGCCGGTCGGCATCGTGGGCATTCCCGGCATTCTGCCTCACCGTGGCCGTCACCTGATGCATGGCGGCCGCCGTTTCCTCAAGCGAGGCGGCCTGATGTTCGGTGCGTTGTGCTAAGTCCTCGGCGCCCCCCGTGATCTCGGCCGAGGCATCGCGCACCGCGCGGGTTGAGACATTGAGCCGACCGGCGAATTCGCTCATCCGTACCGATAAAGCATTTGCCGCTTGCTTCAGGTCGGCGAACACACCGCGATACTCGCCTTGCATCTTCTGCCCAATCTCGCCCTCGGCCAGAGCCTGCAATACGCCAGACAATTCACCGATCACACCTGCCAGTGTATCCGTCAAAAAGTTGATGCTGAGGCTGACGTCGCGGAAATCGCCTTCCTTACCGGCCAAGTCGAGGCGCCGCTCCAGGTTACCTTCGGAAACCGCCCTCGACAGGTCGGCGATCTCGGCTGCCATCGCGGCCTCGCGCTGCCGCTGGACCTGCTGTTCGGCGGCATGCGCGCGTTCGCGCTGTTGCTCTACCTGGGCCATCTGTCGACGCTCGCTCTCGTGGCCACGGAAGACCTCATAAGCCCGCGCCATGGCTCCGATTTCATCGCGGCGTTCGGCATCCACACTGACCACAGTCAAGTCACCCGCTGCAAGCGCGGTCATCGCAGATGTCATACGCTGAATCGGGCGCAGGATGCCCCGGGCGACGATTACGCTGGCAATCACGACGATCAGCAGAATTCCCAGCACGGCCAATCCGGAAGACAGCAATATCCGCTGCTGCAGCCGCGCGGCATCTTCGACTGCCACACGCTCGATCTGTTCGGCCTGGTCACCAAGTTCGGCAATCATCGGTGCCAGCTCAACCCATTGCCCACCGGCCATACGCTGCGCACCGGTCATGGCCTCGACCGTCTGGCCGTATTTCTTCGCCGCATTGCTGTAGGCCATGAACTGGACCCTCAGGCCCTCCTGCCTGTCTGCCGGCAACGCCGCATCCAGCAATGCTTTGTTCAAAGCCTGCGCAGCCGTGTCGAAGCCGTCCTCGAGGTCGTATAGATCGGCAGCCAGCGAGTATTCGAATTCAACGGCGCGCAACCGCAGGGCGATACGTCCGATTTCAGCAATACCCGGCTGCGCGGTGCCCTCCTTCTGCATGGCCTGCACCGCCTGTTGAAAGGTGGCGCCGGATTTGATCAGATCGCCACGCAATCCACTTGAATTATTGAATCCGATCGCCGTTTTGGCGCGCAGCAGGCGGCTATTGGCGCTCCAGGCTGCATCCGCCTTGGCTGTTACCGCCTCGAGCGGCTCGGCAAGTTCGCTGCCCTCCACCAGGACGGCCAGTGCCTTTAGATCGACCTCGATCTCGGCACGCATCTGCGTCAGGCGATCGACCAGACTGGCATCATTGCCGAATACCGCACGTCCCGCCGTCTCCCGATAATCCAGAAAGCGCCGGCTCAGGCTCTGAGCCGACAACTTGACACCTGCGGCGCGATCAAGATTGCGCCGCGTATCCGCCATGGCAAGGTGATCGACGACATACGCCCCTGCGGCCACGCCAACGGCAAGAATGGCTCCGAAGATAATGGCGCCGATCCGCTGACCGATGGAAATCCGCATGAACAAGCCGGTGACACTGGTTTCGTTGCGCCAGCCTTAGCGGCGCAGCATGACAACCGGGTGACATCTGCAAAATTTGTCGAGATCTCATTCGAAAAACAATTCAAAAGAGAAAAAGCCGCGTGAAGATACCATTGTCTTGAATCGCTTACTTGTCATCGCCCGGTCACGGCATGATCAAGCCAGTGCAATGCGCCTAGGGCAATGAGAGTCCCTGACCAGACAAGCAGAGGCTCCAAGATGACACGCAAGTTCCGAATGCCCAACCGCCGTGGTTTTCTTCTGCAAGGTGCCGCAGGAATCGTGGCCGCATCGGGTATTCCGGCCATTGCTTTTGCTCAGGACCGCGCGCCAGCCATGATCACATCCGACAAGATGAGACCTGCCGTGCCGTCAGGCGTCATGAGCGGCGACATACATGCCGACCGTGCAATTGTCTGGGGCCGCAGCGACCGTGCCGCACGGATGGTCGTGGAATACGACACCACTGAAAGCTTCCGAAATCCGCAGAAGATCGTAGGGCCTTATGCGCTGGAAGACACGGATTTTACCGCCCGGGTCGACCTGACGGGACTGCCTGCCGATCAAACCATTTTCTACCGTGTCAATTTTGTCGACCTCGGCGACCTGAAGACGCCAAGTCGGCCATACTCCGGCAAGCTGCGGACTGCCCCAGCAGCCAAACGCGACATCACTTTCCTGTGGTCGGGGGATACCTGCGGTCAGGGATACGGCATCAATCCCGAATGGGGAGGCATGAAGATCTACGAAACAATGCGCAAGCTGCAGCCCGATTTCTTCATTCACAGCGGCGATACCGTCTATGCCGACGGACCATTGGAGAGCGAAAAGAAACTGCCGGATGGCACGATCTGGAAAAACATCGTCACCGAGGCCAAAAGCAAGGTTGCCGAGACGCTCGCCGAATTCCGCGGTCAATACGCTTATAATCTGCTGGATCACAATGTCCGTAATTTCAACGCCGACGTACCCCAGATCTGGCAGTGGGACGATCATGAAGTGACGAATAACTGGTCCGATAGCAAGGACCTGTCCGATGACAACAGATACCAGGAAAAGCGCGTTCCCTTGCTGACTGCCCGAGCAACGCGGGCTTTCTTCGAATACGCTCCCCTGCGTATCCATGGCGCCGAGGAATCCCAGCGCGTGTATCGCAAGATCCCCTACGGCCCCTCCCTGGATGTATTTGTCATCGATATGCGCAGTTATCGTGGCCCCAACACCGCCAATCGTCAGACCGCAGAAAGCGACCAGACCGCATTCCTGGGGCGCCCGCAGGTTCACTGGCTCAAGCAGGGGCTGCTTGCTTCGCGCGCGACGTGGAAGGTGATCGCGGCCGACATGCCGATCAGCCTGCAGGTTCCCGACGGCAAGGATGCCCAGGATAATCCGCGGTTTGAAGCGATCGCCAATGGCGACGGACCCGCGCTTGGCCGTGAGCTGGAAGTCGCAGGTCTGCTCCGCTTCATCAAGCAGAATGGCATCAGGAACGTAGTATGGCTGACTGCCGATGTGCATTACACGGCTGCCCATTATTACGATCCGAACCTGGCCGCCTTCAGCGATTTCGAGCCGTTCTGGGAGTTCGTTTCAGGCCCGCTGAATGCCGGCACCTTCGGGCCCAATCCGCCAGACAACACCTTTGGCCTTCAGGTGGTATGGCAGAAGGCTCCCGATAAGGGGCAGGTCAACCTGCCACCCAGCATGGGCATGCAGTTCTTCGGCGAGGTAAAGATCGATGGCCGAACCGATGCCATGACCGTATCGCTGAAAGACCTGGGCGGCACAACCCTGTACAAGAAGACGCTGGAACCGGCCGGCGTCTGACGACGCCACCCCCAGGCATCCCGATCAGCAGTGGATCAGGCGAATTCTAGGATCACCTGATCCACGGCCAAGCTGTCGCCTTTCTTGGCATTCACCTTCTTCACCGTGCCGTCGCGTTCGGCGCGCAGCACGTTTTCCATCTTCATGGCCTCCACCACGGCCAAGGCCTGCCCGGCCTTCACCGGCTCGCCTTCCGCCACGTTGATCGAAACCACCAGGCCCGGCATCGGGCAAAGCAGGAACTTCGACATGTCGGGCGGCAGCTTCTCGGGCATCAGCCGCGCCAGTTCGGCCGCCCGCGGCGTCCGCACGGCGATATCCAGTTCGGCGCCGCCATGCACGACGCGGACGCCATCAGGCCGCGCCGATACGCGCGCCACCACAGTCTGACCGTTCACACTGCCACGGAAGAAGGGCTGGCCCGGCTTCCAGTCACTGCGAACCTTCAGTGCCTTGCCCTTCCCGACTTTCACATCGATGCCGCCTTCGGCATTGGCGACATGCAGCGGATATTCCACCTTATTCAGCACCGCGATCCACTCGGCACCCGGCTCCCAGTCCGGCAGACCAAGCTTGCCGCCCAGATGGCGGGCGCGGAATTCGTTGCGGATATGCAGCAGGGCCGCGACAGCCAGCATGGCGCTCTGTCGGCCTTCCGGCAGCACCGTGCCGCCATAACCTGCCGGCCATTCCTCGGCGATGAAATTGGTCGAGAGCCGGCCCTCGCGGAAACGCGGGTGATCCAGCACGGCCGAGAGGAAATTGACGTTATGGCCGATGCCGGCGATCCAGGTCTCATCCAGCGCGGCCGAGAGTGTGGAAATCGCCTCGTCGCGATCCTTGCCGTAAGAACACAGCTTCGAGATCATCGGATCGTAGAACATGCTGATCTCGCTGCCTTCCACGACACCGGTGTCGTTGCGGATGACGTCGGATTCCGGCGCGGTGCGCCAGCGCACCAGCCGGCCGGTGCTGGGCAGGAAGCCGCGCAACGGGTCTTCCGCGTAGATGCGGGCCTCGACGGCCCAGCCATTCAGCTTCACATCCGCTTGCGCGATACTCAGTTTTTCGTTTGCCGCCACGCGGATCATCTGCTCGACCAGGTCGATGCCGGTAATCAGCTCGGTGACCGGATGCTCCACCTGCAGGCGGGTATTCATCTCAAGGAAATAGAAGCTGCGGTCTGGACCGACGATGAATTCCACCGTGCCGGCGCTGTCGTAATTCACCGTCTTGGCCAGGGCGACGGCCTGCTCGCCCATCGCCTTGCGGGTCTTCTCGTCGAGGAACGGGCTTGGTGCCTCCTCAATCACTTTCTGGTGCCGGCGCTGAATCGAGCATTCGCGTTCGCCCAGATAGATCACGTTGCCATGCTTGTCGCCCAGCACCTGGATCTCGATATGGCGCGGCTGCTCGATGTATTTCTCGATGAAGACGCGGTCATCACCGAAGGAGTTTTTCGCCTCATTTGTGGCCGACGAGAATCCCTGCGCCACCTCGTCGGCCGAGCGCGCGATACGCATACCCTTGCCGCCACCGCCGGCCGAGGCCTTGATCATCACGGGGAAGCCGATCTCGGTGGCGATCTTCACCGCATCAGCCGTGGTGGCGATGGCGCCCAGATACCCTGGCACGGTGGAGACGCCGGCCTGCTTGGCCAGCTTCTTGGACTCGATCTTGTCGCCCATGGCGTAGATCGCATCGGGATTCGGGCCGATGAAGGCGATCCCGGCTTCCTTCAGCGCCGCAGCGAAGGCGCGGTTCTCGGACAGGAAGCCGTAGCCAGGATGCACGGCCTGGGCGCCGGTCTTCTTGCAGGCGGCAACGATCTTGTCGATCACCAGATAGCTCTCGGCAGCCGCCGAAGGGCCGATGTGGATCGCCTCGTCGGCCATGCGCATATGCAGGGCGCCATCGTCGGCATCGGAATAGACCGCAACGGTCTTGATGCCCAGCTTGCGGCAGGTCTTGATGACGCGGCAGGCGATTTCGCCACGGTTGGCGATCAGGATTTTGGTGAACAGCTTGCTAGCCATGATACGCGCCACCCTTACAGCGGAATGTTGTCGTGCTTCTTCCACGGATTCTCCAGCTTCTTGTCTCGCAACATGGCGAGCGAGCGGGCAATCCGGTAGCGCGTGTTGTGCGGCATGATCACATCGTCGATGAAGCCACGATGGCCCGCGACGAAGGGATTGGCGAATTTCTGGCGATATTCCTCGGTACGGGCGGCGATCTTGTCGGCATCGCCGATTTCGCTGCGGAAAATAATCTCCACCGCGCCCTTCGGGCCCATCACCGCGATCTCGGCCGAGGGCCAGGCATAGTTCACGTCGCCACGCAGATGTTTGGACGACATCACGTCGTAGGCGCCGCCATAGGCCTTGCGGGTGATCACCGTCACCTTCGGCGTGGTGGCCTCGGCATAGGCGAACAGCAGCTTGGCGCCATGCTTGATGATGCCGCCGTATTCCTGCGCAGTGCCGGGCAGGAAGCCGGGCACATCGACAAAGGTGACGATCGGGATGTCGTAACAGTCACAGAAGCGCACGAAACGCGCGCCCTTGCGGCTTGAATCAATGTCCAGGCAGCCGGCCAGCACCATCGGCTGATTGGCGACGATGCCTACCGTCTGGCCGCCGATGCGCGCCATGCCGGTGATGATGTTCTTGGCATAGTTCGGCTGGATCTCGAAGAAATCGCCCTCGTCGACCACCTTCTCGATCAGCTCCTTCATGTCATAGGGCTTGTTCGGATTCGGCGGCACCAGGGTATCGAGCGAGGTTTCCTGCCGGTTGATCGGGTCCCAGCTTTCGCGAACCGGCGATTTCTCGCGATTGTTCAGCGGCAGGAAATCGAACAGGCGGCGGGTCTGCGCCAGGGCCTCGACGTCGTTCTCATAGGCATTGTCGGCCACCGACGACTTGGTGGTATGGGTGATGGCACCTCCAAGCTGCTCCTGCGTCACAACCTCTTGCGTCACCGTCTTCACCACGTCGGGACCGGTGACGAACATGTAGCTGCTGTCCTTCACCATGAAGATGAAGTCGGTCATCGCCGGGGAATACACCGCGCCGCCGGCGCAGGGCCCCATGATGACGGAAATCTGCGGCACCACGCCCGAGGCCAGCACGTTGCGCTGGAACACCTCTGCGTATCCGGCCAGGCTGTCGACACCTTCCTGGATGCGCGCGCCGCCGGAATCGTTCAGGCCAATCACCGGCGCACCAGCCTTCATCGCCATGTCCATGATCTTGCAGATCTTGCTGGCATGGCTGGCCGAGAGTGAACCGCCAAACACGGTGAAATCCTGGCTGAACACAAAAACCGGGCGGCCGTTGATGGTGCCGTAACCGGTCACCACGCCGTCGCCGGCCACCTTCTGCTCGGCCATGCCGAAATCGGTGCAGTCATGCTCGACGAACATGTCCCACTCCTCGAAGGAGCCGGGATCGAGCAGCAGTTCGAGCCGCTCGCGCGCGGTCAGCTTGCCCTTGGCATGCTGGGCCTCGATACGCTTCTTGCCGCCACCCTCGCGGGCCTGCGCGCGTTTTTCCTCAAGCTGACGGATAATGTCCTGCATGCAACTCCCCCGTTAACCGGGCCTCCCAAGAGCTATTCTTCGGGACGGAACCCGCCCGGCCAGCCCATGACATGGCTGTGACAATTGCGACGGGCTGCATAGCATATCGCAGGCCGAGGCAAAATAGTCGGCGCTGCACTGCAAAAGAGCAAGAGATCAGAAGATCTTATCGAATCTGATATATCAGCTATGCCGCTGCGGCAGGCGGGCTTCGCTCAGATCGGCGCCATCGAGCAAGGCACGGCTCATATCGGCCTCGTCCAGCCAGGCCAGACGCAGCTTCGCCCCACGCAGATCGGCTCCGCGCAGCAGGCTGCGGGTCAGATTGGCCGGGAAGGATCGTTCCGCCCCCAGCACCAGCGGACGCAAATCCGCATCCCGCAAATCGGCACGAACCAGCATCGCGCCGCTTAGATTGGCACCGCGCAGATCGGCCCCCGACAAGTTGCAATCGCGCAGGTCCGCATCCTGCAATCTGGCGCCCTGCAGCAAGGCGCGTTCAAGATTGAGCCCCTGCAGGATTGCGCCATCCAGCGCGGCGCCGGTCAGCACGATGCCGGGACGCGGCCCGATCTGGCGCAGATCAAGCCGGCTGAAATCGAATAGCCGTCCCTTGGCGCCACCGGTTTCGACCCACAGCTTGTAAAGCCGGAAGGCTTCTTCGATCGGCATGCCCAGTTCTGCCAGCGGCCGGCCGCGCAGCTTGTCATCCAGCACATTGCTGGTATCGGCGCCCGCCATGACGGCATTATCGAGATTGACGCCGACCAGCACGGCACCACGCAGTTGGGCGTCTTTCAGGTTGGCCCCCGAAAGATCGGCGCCTGAAAGATTGGCGCCCTCCAGCCGGGCCGCCGCCAGATTGGCGCGGGTGAGTAGGCAATTGACCATGATGGCGTCGGTGAAGTCGGTGCGCCCTGCCGCCACCCCCGTCAGGTTGGCACCGGTCAGATCGGCTGCGACCAGCCTCGCACCGCCAAGATCAACCGCTTCGTGATCCGGCTTGCGAAGTTGAACCCTGCCGCTCTGGTCGCGCTCGGCAATCACGCCGTCGCGCATGTCCGCATCCAGCAGACGCGCTCCGGTGAGATCGGCGCCGCGCAACGAAGCCCCGCGCAGATCCGCCCGGTCGAGCCGGGCCCCCTGCAATGCGGCTCCACGCAGATCGGCGCCATAGAGAACGGCGTTGCTGAGATTGGTATCGGCCAGATTCACCGACTGAAGGTTGCAGCCAGTAAAATCGGCGCCGGCCAGATCGACGCCCGCCATGGTCAGATGCGATAGGTCGCGGAACTGAAAAATCGCCCGTTTACCGCCAGGCAGACGCTGGCGGTATTTCTCATGGTCGGCGATGGTCGCCAACAATTCGCCATAGCCGACTTTCGGCCGCTGGCGCTGCGATAAATCGGACCCTGCCACGCCGGACCCCCCGATGGCCGACATTGCCTCAGCGAGTACGGATTATATCGAATCAACGATAAGTGCGGTAGGAGAGGTTACAGGCTATTTGCAGAATCCCTGCATCCCTGAGGCGTGGAATCAACCTTGCGCGTTCAGTAAAGCGAGAAAACGCTGGACCGCATCCAATTCAGAGCGCAAAGCGGCCCTTCGTGCAGCCGCCTCCTCGTCCTCGCCCCAGCGTTCCACCTGGAACAGTTCATCCAGCAGACCGAGTCGGTGCGCGGTTGCTGCATCGATTGCACCTTCCAGCACTGCCAGCCCCAGCACAACAGAGCCGGTCGCGGCGGTTGCCGTATGCAGGGCCGTCAGGCGGAAGGCATCGAGGGTCGCGCAAATGCGGGTGAGCCGAGGCTGCAATTCAGCTGGCTGCTTCACCGCCACAATGCCGCTGGTGACGGCGATCTGGACGTCATACCGCTCACGGAACCAGTCCAGAATCGGCTGCCACTCCTGGGCCTGGCGGGCAGCCAGTTCGGGCGGCTCATCGGCCCGATAGGACAGCAGGTCGGTATCGCCATAACGCACCACCTCTTCGGCGGCATGCCGGGGGGCTGCCTGCACGCGATCGATGGCTGTGGCTGCCAGACGGGTCAGTGGCATCTCGTGCGGCTTGATCTCGTTGCCCTGGGCGGCCCATTCCGCCGCAACGGCTTCGCCCAGCGCCAGGCCAGGCAGGACGAAATCGGCCTTGGCCGGGGTCTTCAGGCGACGGCCGTCCAGCAGCACAATGGCGGAACCGTCAGGCTGCTTTTCCGCAGTGACCGACTTGTAGAAGCGCTTCATGGGGCCGGCTTATAACCGGCCATCAGCGCCCCAGCAATCCACCCAGCCCCTTGCGCAGATCCTGCAGCGGGCTCGGCTGTTGCTGCTGTTGCTGGCTCGGCTGTGTCGAGGATTGCGGCACAGGCCGCCCCTCGGCCAGGGCCGTGGCTTTGGCGCAGGCGGTTTCGGCATTGTCGCCTCCCGAACCCAGAGCCGGCGACAGCAATGCCAGGGGCCCCAGCGCCGCAATACCGGCCGCCGTACCGATCACGCTTTTCGCCAGCGCAGCCGGATCTGGGGTGAAACTGGGGTCGAGCAGCATGCCGCGCACCCGCACCGGCGGCAGGGCAGCGGCCAAGCCGGTATCGCGCGAGGATGGGATGATACGCAGATCGAGCTGCTCGGTGCCAAGATTGATCGTTCCGTCGCCCGTGACCGTGAGGCTCCCGGTTTCTGCAAGCAAAGCCTTGGGGGTCACGACTCCCGCCTTGATATCAAGGCCGGTCACGACGCAATGCAGCTTGGTCTTGGCTGTGGCACGGCCGAGGACACTCACCGCATCGGCCAGACGCGGCAGCGTGGCGCGAACATATTCTTCCTTCAGCTCGCCCTCACCCACCTTCAGCACGGCTTTGCCATTCAGGCCCGCCATGATTTGCCGCAGGCTGGCACCCTGGCTGCTGACATCCAGCGCAAGATCAGTGGCGCCGCCGCGCCGTATGACATCGGTGATATCGGCCTTCTGCAGATAATCGCTCAACACGATGCCTTTGCCATTCAGCTTGGCGATCAAGGCTTTAGATTTGCCGTTCAGCGTGATGTCGCCGTTCAGGCTGCCGCCAGCAAGCTGCTGGATTGCCGGTTTGAGCTGCAGCACGCCATCCTTCAGCACCAGATCGAATGCCAGCCCCTGCACATCCAGGCTGGGCGCCTTGAACCGCTCGGCCTTGTAGGCCAGCACGGCATCCACGGCGTTCAGGCCGTCCAAGGGCAACGGATCGTTGCTGAACAGGCGCCCATCTGATTTGGCTTCCGATTTGGCGGCTGGCGCTGGCACCCCGCCACTCCCGCCGACTGCTGCGGGCTTGGCCCCGTTGTTCTTGGGCATCAGCTTTGTTGCATCGAAGCTCTTCGAGGCGAGGTCGAGTTTCACCGCAGGCCTTGCCCCGGCCAGATTGATCTCGCCGCTCCCCGTCAGATCGCTGTCGCCCAGCTTGGCGGCAATCCCAGAGAGGCTGTAACGCTGCGGCCCCGGGTCCTTCAGTTCAGCCTGCAGGTTGACGGGCACGGCCGGTGCCGCCGCTCCGAACTTGGTCGCCACGGCCGCCAGATCAGGAATATCGGCCGCGATTTTCAGCGCCAATCCCTTGGCTTGCATCGGCTGGGCAATACTGCCGTCGATGCTGGCCTTGGCGCCGGGCACGGTGACTGCCATCTTGATCGGCCATGGCCGCGTCTGGGCCATCAGGTCGTCCAGGCTGCCCAGGGTGCCTTCGGCACGGATTTCATTGCCATCGACCACGGCGGCAAGCCGGGTCGCCAGCAAACCGCCCGATGCCTGCTTAACCGACAGTTCGCTTAGGTTCACATCATTGCTAGCGCCGCTCTGGGCATCGCGGTATGCCAGTTTCACATTCTTGAGTGAAACATCCGAGATAACTGGCAACCCACTGAATCCACTGTCTTTAGACTCGGTCCTGGACTGCCCTGGCGCGGCAGCCGGAGCGCCCGGCTTGGCCGGCTGAAACTCCCAGTTCGCCTGGCCCTGGCGGTTCTTTTCCAGCAGCAAATCGACATCGGCTAGAACCAGACGATCAATCTTGATCTGCCGGCCGAGCAGGGCAAACAGGTCAACCTGGGCCGTGAATTCGCCGATAGTGGCCATCTGCGGGCGGCTGCCCCAAGCGGCATTGGCGAAACTGACCTGCTTCACACCGACGCCTAATGGCCAGAGGCTCAGCTTCATGTCCTGGGCAATTTCCAGCTTGCGGCCGGTGGCATCTTCAATCGCAGCCACGATCTGCGGCTTGAAACGGTTCACATCGATGGTCAGCACAGCGATGGCGACGGCGGCAACCAGAACGGCCAGGATGCCCAAACCCCATTTCAGCGCACGCATACGGCACCTCCCATCAATTGATTCACTAGGTCAGGAAGTTCCCCAAAGTTATTGATTATGTGTAGCGCTCCAGCCTTAGCGAGCACGTTCTCGTCATGATAGCCCCAAGCTACGCCAATGGCTGGAACCCCGGCATTGCGGGCCATTTCGATATCGTAGGTGGTGTCTCCTATCACCACCGTAGAGGCCGGAACGGCGCCGGTTTCCGCCATCGCCTGAATAACCATATCGGGTGCTGGCTTGCCCGCCGCAACCACGTCATTGGTCTGCAGGGTAACAAAACGGCCGACGAGGTTATGAGTTGCCAACGTGAAATCGAGTCCTCGCCGAGCCTTGCCTGTAGCAATCCCCAGCAGGAACCCAGCCATCTCCAGGCGGTCGAGCGTCTCGACCAGCCCCGGAAACAGCGGTTCGCAATGATCCGGCGCCAGCCGTTGGGCAATGGCGGCTTCTTTGTAGGCCTCCACCACCGCCGCCAAGGTTGGGCCCCCGGGGGGTAACAGGCTTTCAATCGCGGTAGCCAAGGGCAGCCCCACGGTGCGACGTATACAATCCGGGTCGGGAAGTGCCAGTCCATGGGCGCCAAAAGCGGAATGCATGGCCGCAACGATATGATGCTGGCTGTCGACCAGCGTGCCATCGCAGTCGAAAATCACCAGACGGGGCGGTTCAAATTCCAAATTGGCGGTCAGGTTATCCATCGCCCGAAAATCGCATGCCCAGAGAAATCCCTCAACCGCACACCTAGCCCGAAAAACCGACAAAAAAAGCCCCCGCTCATCGCGGGGGCTCCGACTGGCCGTCACTGCGCCTCAGTTGACGGCTTTCCGGGTATCCTTGGCCTTCTGGTCGGCCTTGCGAAGGTCGGATTTCTTCTCGTCGGCCTTCTTTTCCGCCTTCTTGGCATCAGCCTTTTTTTCGTCGGCTTTCTTCTCGGCTTTTTTCGCGTCGGCACGAGTCTGGCCTGACTGACCCTGAGCAGCCGGATTGGGAGCCGCCGGGGTGGCTGGCGTTGCCGTGGTCACGCCCGGCTGGGCCGGGGTAGCAGGCTGGGCCGGAGCGGCGGGCTGAGCCGGAGTCTGGATCTGCTGCGCATAGGCTCCGCCGGCCAGCGACAGGACGCCCAACGACAGGGCGCTGGCAAAAGCGGCGCCGGTAGCGAACGATTTCAGACGAAAGGTCATATCTGCCTCCTTGGGGGCAATCGATGATCCGGCCGGGCATCCGTGATGGATGCTGCTGTTCTGCCGGACACTTTCAATCTGGCCGCCGATCATGGCAGCACGGGGATGCAATAAAGGTATTGTTGTGGCAAAACAGGGCCATGGCAAAGCGCAAAACATCCCCTTCATCCACCCCTCATTACCCGCAGCTCACCCAGCTCGGGCAGGCGACGGATCAGCCCCTCAGCCCCTCTGAGGCGAAACTTGAAACCGTGCCCAACCCCCAGCCCGGCACGCTATATCTGATCCGTTTCGTACAGCCGGAATTCACCAGCCTGTGCCCGATGACCGGCCAGCCGGATTTCGCCCATCTGGTGATCGATTACGTGCCAAACCGCAGCATCGTGGAATCCAAATCCCTGAAACTGTTCCTCAACAGCTTCCGCAACCATGGCGCCTTTCACGAAGATTGCACGGTCAGTATCGCCAAGCGCCTGGTGCAGGCGATGAAACCGCGCTGGCTGAGGATTGGCGGTTATTGGTATCCGCGGGGCGGCATGCCGATCGATGTATTCTATCAAACCGGCAAGCCGCCCGCCGGCTTGTGGCTGCCGGACCAAGGCGTCGCTTCCTATCGCGGTCGCGGCTGAGCCCATGTCCGGGCGCGTTGCGCTGATCCTGGTTTTGCTCGCCGGCCTGACGGCTTGCAGCGGCATGGAAAACAGCGTGCGTGACCTGAATCGCAGCCTGTATCGGAGCTGGGCCGGGAGCGACAATCGTCCCAGCCGCAACACCTCGGCGGAAGAAGTCACGGCAACGGCCAGCGGTGTCCCCTGCTTCAACAGCGATACCGGCCTGCTCTACACCAGCCAGACCGGCCGCTGCGCACCGGGCTATGCTCCCATCGGCATGGATCAGGCCGAACGGCAATTCACCACGACGCGCGCGCCAGTCGCGGGCCGCGGCGCACCCGAAATCGCACCGATCACATCGCGCAATGCCGCCCCGGCCAGGCCTGGCGCCGTGCCGCAAAGCAATACGCCGCCAGCGGGACCAAGCGCCTATTCGGGCACGCCTTATGCCAGCAACGCCGCGCGCGTTGGCGACGGCGTATACGCACTCTGCTACAACGAGAGCACAGGCAATGTCTTCGAGGCGCAGGTTTGCCCGGCCGGCAGTCGCTGGATCAACTCGGAGGAAGCCGAGTTGCTGCAACGTGCACAATTGGCCGAAGCCTCATGGTGTTTTTTCCCGACCCGCAGTCTGCTCTATCGCAGCCGCACCTGTCGCCCGGGCGACCGAAAGCTGACCCTGGCCGAGGCCAACTCGGTCTGGGAGACCCTGCCGGCTGACCGCCGGACGCGGCAGCGGCCTTCGGAAACCGGTGGTCCCATCCAGCCGGTGCCACCCGCCGATGCCGCGCCGCGCGGTGGTGTAAACGCTACGCCGCTGCCTGCACCGAAATAGCCGAAGCATTGCGCACGACCACGGCGAAGCGGTCGTTCAGCGCCGTCATGCTGATACGATGCAAGTCGGCCGCCGGAACGACAGCGTCGCCCGTAGGATCAGGCAAATCGCGCGTGGCGCAGGCATCGGCCACCACGACGCCGCGATAGCCATGATCCAGGGCACTACGCGCCGTGGCGCTGACGCACATATGGCTCTGGAAACCGGCAATGATCAGTTCCTTGCGACCCAGGCCGCGCAATACACTGTCCAGATCGGTATTGGCAAAAGAGTTCGGCAACGCCTTGGTCACCACCGGCTCACCTTCCAGCGGGCGAATCGTGGAAATGAAATCCGCCTTCGGGCTTTCTGGATTGAACAGCGCCCCGCCCGGCCGGCCATGATGCCGCACATGTACCACCGGAGCACCAGCGGCCCGGGCGGCGGCCAGCAGGCGGCCAATTTCGGCCACGGCGGCATCGATGCCGGGCAGCGGCAGGCCGCCCGCGGCGGTGTATTCGACCTGATGGTCGATCAGCAGCAGGGTCGCGTTCTGCCACAGGATGGGCTGACCGGCGACGCCGGCCATCTCGAGCAATGTCTTGGGGCGGGTCATGATCTGAGTCCTTTTGCAATAGGCCATACGTTATCGGCTATTTCGGCCGGTCCTGATTTAGCGGCTGGCCCCCTCTGTGCGAATTCCGTAAGATCGCGCGATGCCTGTTCATAAACGCACAGATGATATCGACTGGAACGACCTGCGTTACGCCTTGGCGCTGGCGCGGCATGGCAGCCTATCGGCCACGGCACGGCTGCTGAAGGTGAACCATGCCACGGTAGCTAGGCGTATCGCCGCGTTGGAAGCCAGCCTGGGCATTGTGCTGTTCGAACGGCGGGCCCGGGGATATCGACCTACGGCCCAGGCCCAGCCTGTATTGCAGGCGGCCGAACAGGTGGAAGTGCCTTTGCTGCGTCTGGGCCGGCTAGCCGATGCCGAGCGCGGCCAGCAGCTCGAAGGCAATGTACGCGTCACCTGCACCGAGGGCATCGCTAGTCATTGCATCGCGCCACAACTGGCGGCCCTGCGACAGCGCTGGCCTGGATTGCAGATCGAAATCACCGTCGAGCATCGCTCACTCAGCCTCGCCCGTCGCGAGGCCGATATCGCGATCCGCTGGGCGCGCCCGCAAAGCGGCGAGCTTTATGCCAGTCGACTGGGCAATGTGCCATACCGGCTGTATCGCAATCCCCTCACCGGTGATCGTTCGGTTATTGCCGCTTTTGATGAAAGCCTGCCTGACCTGCCGGAAACCCGCTGGCTGGCAAAACAGAAAACCCTCCGGCCGGTGATCCGCAGCAACAGCATGCTGCCGCTGGTGGCCGCTGCCCGTGCCGGCGCCTGCGCCGTGCTGCTGCCCGAATTCATCGGCCGGCAATTCCCGGAACTGGTGGCCGAGCCCGGCCGTCCGCCGGTGTCGCGCGAATTATGGCTGGTGCTGCATCGCGACCTGCGCAGGACGCCGCGCGTGCGCACGGTAGCCGATTTTCTGGGTGCCGCAATCCGCGCGTTGCTTCGCCAATCGTCTTAGTGCAGCCCATCCTTCTGCAATGAACGGCGAAAGCGCCGCAGGCCCCACCAGACCACGCCAGCCACGATGGGAATGGCGATACCGATGGCAATTTCCTTGTTCACCGGCAGGCCCATGGCATGCAGAGCCTGCGCGCCATATCCCACCAGGCCGACGAAATAATAGGTGATCGCGGCAACCGACAGACCTTCAACGGTTTCCTGCAACCGCAACTGCAAATGAGAGCGCCGGTTCATCGCATCGAGCAGCTCGACATTCTGACGTTCCAGCGAAACGTCGACGCGCGTGCGTAGCAGGTTGGCCATTCGAGTAGCGCGGCGCGACAATCCCTCGATGCGCTCGGCCATGGTGATGCAGGTTCGCATGGCCGGCGACAGACGCCGCTCCATGAACTCGCCAATGGTCGGCAGTCCTTCGATACGCTCCTCGCGCAGTTCGGCGATACGACGTTCGACCAGCGCGTGATAGGCCCGCGCAGCACCAAATCGATAGGGCGTTTCCACCGCCAGCGTCTCGACCTCGGCGGCAAGGCCGGCAATCTCGCGCAGCAAGGTCTGCTCGCTTTCATGGGCGACATCCACCATGCGGCCAGCCAGCGTGGCAAGGCCATGCTCGAGCTGGGTGATGCGCGGCGCCACCTGCTGGGCCAGCGGCAGGGCCAGCAGGGCCATCATGCGATAGGTTTCGATTTCCAGTAATCGCATTACCGCACGACCGCGCTGGGCGTCGCTCAAGCCACGATCATGCACCAGGAATCGTACGGTGTCGTCGGCACCGAGGAAGAAATCGGTCCAGACCGTGGCATGCTTGCTGGCAATCCGGCTGGCCACCAGGGTCGGGCCGTCGAACAGGCGCTGCAGCAACGCGGCATCCGGTTCTGGCTCATGAGCCGCCAGCAATGTCACATCGGCACTGACCATCAGTTTGCCGGGCAGCGTATCCAGCCAGCCTGACGGCAGCGGCAGACCCGCGGCCCGGTCATCCAGCGGGGCGCCGGGCTGACGACGCAAATAAAGCGTGTAGGTCGAGAACTCGGTGCGTTTTTCCCAGATCAGATGCGCAGCGCCATTAAGCGGAATCGCCACATGTTTCGTGCCACGCATCGGCTCAGGCTGCCCAGCATGACGGCATAACGCGGCCAGTTGATCATATTCGGCGGCATTCTCACCAGCGTCGAGCAGAAGGCCGAGATGCAGCACGCGGGCCGGCGCCGCCAATGGCAACGGCGGGCGGGCGTGCACCTCGCCGGCCAGGGCTGGCCGCAAAGGATGGGCGCGGTTACGCAGCCCTTCGGGCAGCAATGGCCCTATTCCAGCCATTCATCCGCCTCTTTATCAATCTCAAGTCCCAGGAAATCCCAGGTCGCCTGCATATGCGGCGGCAGCGGGGCGTGCACCTGCAGAAAACCGCCAGCGGGATGCGGCAGCCGGATGGCGCGCGCATGCAGGTGCAGTTTGCGGCTGACACCGCCGGTCAGATAAGCCTCGGCGCCACCGTATTTGCCATCGCCGACGATAGGCGTACCCATGGCGGCGGCATGCACGCGCAGCTGATGCGTACGGCCGGTCAAGGGTGCCATTGCCAGCCATGCGGCCCGGCGGCCGGCCGTATCCACGGTGCGATAGAGCGTGACGGCGTTTTTGCCGTCTTCCTCATCGGCGACCATGCGTTCGCCGGCAGCACCGGGCAGTTTCGACAGCGCGAGCTGGATCTTGCCCTGGCGATGCTCGGGCACACCCATCACCAATGCCCAGTACAGCTTGTGCGCCTCGCGGGTCTTGAGCGCATTGGCGAGTTTCGCCGCCGCCGAGGCTGTTCGCGCCAGCAACAGCACGCCGGACGTATCCTTGTCCAGGCGATGCACCAGACGTGGACGTTCAGCGGCGCCGAATTTGAGATAGCCCAGCAGGCCATCCAGATGCTCGCTCTGGCCAGTGCCACCCTGCGTGGCGAGGCCGGGTGGCTTGTTGATCACGAGCACGGAATCATCCTTGTGCAGGATCGCCGCTTCCAGTTCGGCGATGCGCTCCGGGTTCGCCTTGGCCGGCCGGGGTTCGCGCGGCCTATCGTCATCCTTCGGCGGTTCGCCCAACGGCGGAATCCGGATCGCCTGCCCCGCTTCCAGCCGCGTGGATGCTTTGGCACGACCGCCATCGACACGGACCTGCCCGGTGCGCAACAGCTTCTCCAGCTTGGCATGACCAAGCCAGGGATAGTGACGTTTGAACCAGCGGTCGAGACGAAGATCGGCCTCGCCGTCACTGACGGTGCGGGTGGAAACCTGGGACATGGTGCTACTCGGAAAGAGGAAAACGATGAAACGAAACACTTACCGCCAGACGCGGCGCACACGGTCAAGCTCTTTTGGTTCCTCGGGTGCCGCTTCGACGGGCTGGGCCGCGCGCTCCCGGGCCTTCTGGGCCTGTCGCTCGATCCATTCCTGCCGCATCTGCTCGTGGCCTTCCAGCGACTGCACCTCAAGCTCGCAATCCTGCGCCACCTGAAAGATGATCTGCCGGGTCACATTCTGGAACTGGGCGAGTTTGCGATAGAAGCAATCCTCGCGGCTCGGGATGCTGCCGGGCGTATAGAAGGGCTTCTCGCGGCCTGGCCCGGTCATATAGGTGTAGAGGCCCGCCACAATCAGCAGGACAAGCGCCAGACCACCCAAGATGCTGAACCGTTGCAGCACTGAAAACCGTTCCGCCAAGCTTTCGCGTCGAGATAGCATAATTTTATTAGTATATAGGAATTACCGTCGCGGCACAGCAGGGGCAGCTTGGTTAACGATTATATTGGCGGATTTCTGGCTATTTTTCCTCAGCCTGGCGCTTGTTGCGCAGCTTCTGCCAATAATCCAGCCGCTTGAGAATCTCGCGTTCGAAGCCGCGTTCGACCGGGCGATAAAACACCTGCCGCTCCATGTCCTCAGGGAAATAATTCTGTCCTGAGAAGCCATCCTCGGCATCATGATCGTAGGCATAGCCTTTGTTGTAGCCGAGTTCCTTCATCATCTTGGTCGGCGCATTCAGGATATGCATCGGCGGCATCAGGGAGCCATGCTCCCGCGCAGCCCGCTTGGCCCGGCTTTCGGCCTTGTACGCGGCATTGGATTTCGGTGCTGTAGCGAGATAAACTACAGCCTGCACCAATCCCAGTTCGCCCTCCGGCGAACCGAGGAAATCATACATCTCCTTGGCCGCCAGGGCTTGCAGCAGCGCATTCGGATCGGCCATGCCGACATCCTCGGCCGCGAATCTCACCAAGCGGCGACAGATGTAAAGCGGATCCTCGCCGCCGACCAGCATACGCGCCATCCAATACAACGCGGCATCAACGTCGGAGCCCCGCATGGATTTATGCAGAGCCGAGATCAGGTTGTAATGCTCGTCCTGAGTTTTGTCATAAAGCGGTGCGCGCTTCTGCAGCGTCTCGGCCAGCCGTTCGGGATCCAGCGGCGCAGTTGAGGGCGGCAGTGTGTAGATCTGTTCGGCCATATTGAGCAGATAGCGGCCATCGCCATCCGCCATCGCGCGCAGGGCGGCACGCGCATCCGCGGTGAGCGGCAAGGCACGATTCTCGATGACTTCCGCCCGCTGCAACAACGCCTCCAGAGCCGCATCATCCAGGCGATGCAACACCACGACGGAAGCACGCGACAGCAGCGCCGAATTCAGTGCAAAGCTCGGATTTTCCGTGGTGGCGCCAACAAGAACCACGGTACCGTCCTCAACATATGGCAGGAAACCATCCTGCTGTGCCCGGTTGAAGCGGTGAATTTCATCGACGAACAGCAGTGTCGTCTGGCCTATGGCGCGGCGCTTGCGCGCTTCATCGAACACCTTGCGAAGGTCGGCCACGCCGGAGAACACCGCAGAAAGCGGCGCGAAGACCAATCCGGTGGCATCGGCCAGGAGGCGCGCGATCGAGGTTTTCCCCGTGCCCGGCGGGCCCCACAGAATCAGGCTGGCGAGTTTCTTGGCCTGCACCATGCGGGCCAACGGGCCCTCGCCTTTCAGCAAATGATCCTGGCCGATGATCTCGTCCAGGCTTTTCGGGCGTAGGCGATCAGCCAAGGGACCCGCCGGTGCCGTCTCCAGGCCGGCTGCCGCAAAAAGATTGTCGCCGCCAGCACTCATGCACGCACACTGAATGACAGGAGTTGCTTCCCGCGCTTCAGCACCACGGTCCATTGATCCGTGCCGCGCAGAAGTCCTTGCAGGTTGCGCACATCGGCCACATCGCGGTTGTTGATCTTGACGACCAGATCACCCGGTCTCACCCGCAGGCGATAAGCCGTGGAGCCCTGGGCAACATTCATCACAATTACCCCCCGTTCCAGGGTGTCCAGACCGATCTCTACAGCCAGCGCCGGCGACAGGTTGGCGACCGTGGCGCCTGCCAGCGGCTGGTTGCCGGAAAGCTGAGTGATGTCGCGCGGCGGTGTTTCCGGTGCTTCGACCATAAGCATATGCAATGCTATGCGCTGGCCGCGCCGCAGAACATCCATGGATACGGTTTCGTCCAGCTTCCGCGTCGAGATGCGAAATTTCAGCGCCTGCGGATCGCTAACATTCCGACCATCAACAGACAGCACGACATCGCCCGTGCGGAGGCCGGCACGATCAGCAGGGCCACCACGATAAACCTCACCGATCAGAACACCATCCGGCCGCGCCATGCCCAGACCGGAGGCGATTTCCGATGTGACAGGCTCACCATTGGCGCCAAGCCAGGGGCGCTTGATACCCTTGCCTGCCAGGGCGCTGGAAACCGTGGACGCCACAAGGTTGGAAGGAATGGCAAACCCAATTCCAATAGAGCCGCCCGAACGGGAATATATCGCAGTGTTCACGCCAGCCAGTTTGCCGTCCATGGTGACCAGGGCACCACCTGAATTTCCAGGATTGATCGCAGCATCCGTCTGGATGAACGACTGCGCGTCTGCGTCGCCGATTCCGGTACGTCCCAAAGCCGAGACAATACCCTGGGTGACCGTCTGGCCAACGCCAAAGGGATTGCCGATCGCAACCACCAGATCACCGACCTGCAGTTCGTCGGAATCACGGAACTCAAGGAATGGCAAGCTCTCGCCGCGAGTGTCGATGCGCAACACGGCCAGATCAACGCGCGGATCCGCAGCGATCACCCGTGCCTCGAATTCCCGACGATCGGCCAGCGCCACCACGATTTCGGTGGCGCCCTCGATCACATGGTTATTGGTGACGATCACGCCGTCTGCTTCCACGATCACGCCGGAGCCCAGCGACTGGGCAATACGTTCGCGCGGTTCGCCGAAGGGCATCTGGTCGCCAAAGAAATGCCGGAAGAACGGATCGTCGAATAACGGCGGCCGCTGCACCTTTTCAACCCGGCGGGTGTAGACGTTCACCACGGCCGGGGCTGCCCGCTGCACCAGGGGCGCAAAGCTGAGCTGGACCTCGGTGCGGGTGGCCGGTACCCGCTGCTGTGCCGAGGCGATAGCCGGCAACAGCACGGCCAGCAGGCCAGCCAAGATCAGGGAGACACGGTAGGAAAACGGCTGTCTGGACATGCTTTTTAATAAGGATGTTTCCGAAAGGTTTTCAATGGGCGGGCCTCGCTTTAAGACCCCCTTCACCTTCCGGCTGGATTAATTGCCATATGACTGGGGGATCAGCCGGACTTATGGAGCTTAGCCAGCCGCTGCTGCTGCAGCTATACGCTTACTGGGATGACAAGCGGCGCCACAGGCGTTTTCCGGCTCGCGAGGATATCGATCCGCTGGACCTGAAATTCATCCTTGGCAACCTCATCCTGATCGATATCGAACCCGTTCCCTTGCGTTTCCGCTATCGTCTGTTCGGCAGCGAAATTGCGCGCCGGCAAGGCTTTGACATGACCGGGAAATACAACGACCAGCACCCGTGGCCGGAATTCGCCGCCCGGGTGCGCGAGGTCTATCTGGAGGTAATCGAAAGCAGCTCGCCGGCCCTGGTCCGCAGGCGAGGCCTGATCGGAGACCAAGCGATGGACCATCAGTCCCTCATCCTGCCGCTGGGGCGCGACAAGGTGGAGATGATTCTGGTCGGTGTGATCTTTTCGCCGGCTGCCAAGGATGATCCGGCCGCAGGCCCGGGCGGGGCATATACCCGGCCTTGAAAAGAAAACGGCGGCCAGGATACCGGGCCGCCGCTTGGAACTTGTATATGTCAGCCGATCAGGCCGCCGCTTCCTCACCAGCCGTCTGAACCGGACCCGAGTCCAGGCCCTTGGCGGCCGGATCGCGATCAACCAGTTCGACCACAGCCATCGGGGCGGCATCGCCATAGCGGAAGCCGGCCTTCAGCACGCGGCTGTAGCCACCGTTACGGCTGGCATAGCGCTGGTTAAGGGTCGAGAACAACTTGTCCACCGCGGCCTTCTCGGGCAGGAAGGACAGGGCCTGGCGACGGGCATGCAGGTCGCCGCGCTTGCCGAGCGTGATCAGCTTGTCGATCAGCGGCTTCAGTTCCTTGGCCTTGGGCAGCGTGGTGGTGATCTGCTCATGCTTGATCAGCGACGCGGCCATGTTACCGAACATGGCGCGACGATGGGCGCTGGTCTTATTGAGTTTGCGGCCGGCATTGCGGTGACGCATCGCTACTCTCCTCGATCTTCTTTAGGCGGACAGGATCAGTACTGATCCTGCAGCTTCTTCGCCAGTTCCTCGATATTCTCCGGCGGCCAGTTGGGGACATGCATGCCAAGATGCAAGCCCATCTGAGCCAGAACTTCCTTGATCTCGTTGAGCGACTTGCGGCCGAAATTCGGCGTGCGCAGCATCTCAGCTTCGGTCTTCTGGATCAGATCACCGATGTAGACGATGTTGTCGTTCTTGAGGCAGTTGGCCGAACGCACCGACAGCTCCAGTTCGTCGACGCGGCGCAGCAGGTTCGGGTTGAACTCCGGCTCGGCCGAGGTCTTCTCGCGGGTCTCGGCCTTCGGCTCTTCGAAATTGATGAAGAGCTGCAGCTGGTCCTGCAGGATACGGGCAGCATAAGCCACCGCATCTTCCGGCTTGATCGCGCCGTTAGTCTCGATCTGCATGGTCAGCTTGTCGTAATCGAGGATCTGACCTTCGCGGGTGTTCTCGACCTTGTAGGAAACCTTGCGCACTGGGCTGTAGAGCGCGTCCACCGGGATCAGGCCGATCGGCGCGTCTTCCGGACGGTTGGCCGAAGCCGGCACATAGCCCTTGCCGGTCTCGACAGTCAGTTCCATGCGGATGGTGGCTCCGGCATCCAGCGTGCACAGCACGTGGCTGGGGTCCATCACCTCGATGTCATGGCCGGTCTCGATCATCTTGGCTGTGACTTCGCACGGTCCCTGGGCATTCAGATGCATGCGCTTCGGGCCTTCGCCGTGCATCTTCAGCGCCATCGACTTGATATTCAGCACGATGTCGGTGACGTCTTCGCGCACGCCCGGGATCGACGAGAATTCATGCAGCACGCCGTCGATCTTGATCGATGTGACAGCGGCGCCCTGCAGCGACGACAGCAGTACGCGGCGCAGTGCGTTGCCCAGGGTAAGGCCGAAACCACGCTCCAGCGGTTCGGCAACAATAGTAGCGGTACGGCCCGGCACGGCGCCCGGCTCGATCACCAGCTTGTTCGGCTTAATCAGATCGGTCCAATTCTTCTGGATCACCTGTAACCTCGTTCGGTTGCGGCGGGTGCGGGCACTCCGCCTAGACCACCTCGGTTGCGGCAGCGGCCGCCCCTGAATTTTGTTCGGGGTGGCGGCCGGCCACGTTGTTCTCGTTGCGCGCCGGATGACGCCCGGCGCGATAGATCAGATGCGGCGACGCTTCGGCGGGCGGCAGCCGTTATGCGGGATCGGCGTGACGTCGCGGATGCTGGTGATGACAAAGCCAACTGCCTGCAGGGCGCGCAGGGCCGACTCGCGACCCGAGCCCGGGCCCTTCACCTCGACTTCCAAGGTGCGCACGCCGTGCTCGGCAGCGCGACGGCCGGCCACATCGGCGGCGACCTGGGCGGCATACGGGGTCGACTTGCGCGAACCCTTGAAGCCCTGGCTGCCGGCCGACGACCAGGCAATGGTGTTGCCCTGCGCGTCGGTGATGGTGATCATCGTGTTGTTGAACGATGCATTCACATGCGCAACGGCAGATGTGATGTTCTTCTTTTCCTTGCGCCGGGGGCGCGCGGCCTTGTCCTTGACCATGGGTATCCTGCAGTCCTTCGAAAACGGAAGCTAACGGTTTAGCGCGTCGCCTTTTTCTTGCCGGCGATGGCAACAGCCTTGCCCTTGCGGGTACGGGCGTTGGTGTGGGTGCGCTGGCCGCGGACCGGCAGGCCCTTGCGATGACGCAGGCCGCGATAGCAGCCCAGGTCCATCAGGCGCTTGATGTCCATGGCGATTTCGCGACGGAGGTCACCTTCGACCTTGTAGTCGCGGTCGATGGTTTCGCGGATCTGCAGAACCTCGGCATCGGTCAGTTCGTTGACCCGACGCTCAGGCGGCAGCCCCACCTTCTCGCAGATTTCCTTCGCCTTCACCCGGCCGATGCCGTAGATGTAGGTCAGTGCGATCACGACCCGCTTATTGGTCGGAATGTTCACGCCAGCGATACGCGCCACGTTTTTCTCCTCGAATCACACGTCCCGGCCGGCCGGGACGTTCACCTTGGGCGACCCAAAGGCATGGGACAAACCCAACGAAGTCAAAGACTTACGTCAGGGTCCCTTGCCTCTTTTCCTGCTCGCGCCCTTAGCCCAAGGGGCGCGATTATAGAAACTCTCTCTACTCAGTCAACTACTTAAGTGCAATCAGAGCGAGGCCAGAACGCCCTCAATCTGACGCGTAACTTCGTCAATATCCGCCATGCCATCGACCTGACGCAGGATACCCCGTCCCTCGTAATACGGGAGAAGCGGCGCGGTCTGCTCGTGGTAGGCCTTAAGCCGGGGAACCACGGTTTCGGCCTTGTCGTCGGCGCGACGGGTGAATTCGGTGGACCCGCAGCGGTCGCAGACGCCCGGCTGCGTGGTCGGCTGGAATTTGTCGTGATAACCGGCGCCACACTTGGCACAGGTGAATCGGCCGGTGATTCGCTCAACCAGAACGCTATCATTGACCTTCATCTCAATGACGGCATCCAGCTTGAGTTTGCGCTCAGCCAGCATTTTATCCAGCGCCTCGGCCTGCTTGGTGGTACGCGGAAAACCGTCCAGGATGAAGCCCTTGCGGCAATCCGGCTGGTCGATCCGCTCGGCGATGATGCCGACCACGATCTCGTCCGAGACCAGGGCGCCGCTATCCATGACGGCCTTCGCTTTCAATCCGATGGCGGTACCCGCCTTCACGGCGGCGCGCAGCATGTCGCCGGTGGAAAGCTGGACCAGGCCGTGATTGGCGGTCAGGCGCTGGGCCTGGGTGCCTTTGCCGGCACCCGGGGGTCCGAGCAGGATCAGCCTCATTTCCGCGCTCCCCTCAATTTGGCCTTCTTGATGAGGCCCTCATATTGATGCGCCAGCAGATGCGACTGGATCTGGGCGACGGTATCCATGGTGACGCTGACCACGATCAACAGCGAGGTGCCGCCGAAATAGAAGGGTACCGAATATTGCGAGATCAGCAGTTCCGGCAGCAGGCAGACCGCTGAAATGTAGACTGCGCCAACCACGGTCAAACGGGTCAGAACGTAATCGAAATATTCGGCTGTACGCTGGCCCGGGCGGATACCGGGTACGAAGCCACCATGTTTCTTCAGATTATCAGCCGTATCGTTCGGGTTGAATACGACCGAGGTATAGAAGAAGCAGAAGAAAACGATCAACCCGACGTAGGTCGCCATATACAGCGGCTGGCCATGGCCAAGCAGCGTGGTGATCGTGGTGACCCAACCAGGCGCACCGGAGCCGGCACTGAACTGCGCCAGGGTGGCTGGCATCAGCAGCAACGACGAAGCAAAGATCGGCGGAATCACGCCCGAAGTGTTCAGCTTGAGCGGCAGATGCGAACTCTCGCCACCAAACATCCGTGCGCCCTGCTGCCGCTTGGGATATTGCACCAGGATACGGCGCTGGGCGCGCTCCATGAACACGATGAACGTGATCACACCGACAATCAGCACCAGCAGGAACAGGATGAAGAAGGTGCTGAGCGCACCGGTACGGCCCAATTCGAGGGTTGCCGCCAAAGCACGCGGCAGCTCGGCGATGATGCCGGCGAAGATGATCAGGGACGTGCCCTGCCCGATGCCGCGCTGGGTGATCTGCTCGCCCAGCCACATCAGGAACATCGTGCCGCCCGTCAGCGTCACGACTGTGGTCAGACGGAAGAACATGCCCGGGTCAAGCACGGCGCCGCCGCGGCTGCCCGTCATGCCTTCAAGGCCGACCGCGATGCCATAGGCCTGAACAATAGCCAGCAGCACGGTACCGTAGCGGGTATACTGGTTCAGCTTCTTGCGACCAGCCTCTCCCTCTTTCTTCATTGCCTCAAGCTGCGGCGAAACCGCCGTCAGCAACTGAACAATGATGGAAGCCGAGATATACGGCATGATGTTCAGCGCGAAGATGGTCATGCGCTCAAGTGCACCACCCGCAAAGACATTGAACATGCCAAGTATGCCGCCAGCCTGCTGGCGGAAGATATCGGCCATGATCATGGGGTCGATGCCAGGCAGCGGGATATAGGTGCCCAAGCGATACACGATCAGCGCGCCGATCGTGAACCAAATGCGCTTCTTCAATTCGGTCGCTTTGGCAAACGCCCCGAAGTTGAGGCTGCCCGCCATGCGTTCCGCTGCCGATGCCATGTCCGAGCCCTAAAATCCGACCGCGTGAACTTACAATAAGAACGACGGGGCCTTGCGCCCCGTCGCAATCGACCCGTAGGTCTTACTTCTTCTTGCCCTTGGCCTTTTTCTCGGCCTTTGGCTCGGCTTCAGCCTTCGGCGCAACCAGCACGGTAATGCTGCCGCCGGCCTTCTCAACCGCGGCCTTGGCAGTGGCCGAGGCGCCGCTAACCGTGATCGTCACTTTAGACTTCAGCTCGCCGGTGCCCAGCAGCCGCACGCCGCCGGCCTTCCGCGAGCACAGGCCCGCTGCCTTCAGCGCGGCTTCGTCGAGCGGCTTGGAGGCATCGATCTTCTTCTTGTCGATCGCAGCCTGCAGGCGGCTGATATTCACGGTTTCGTAGGAAACCGGATTGAGCGGATTGAAACCGCGCTTCGGCAAGCGGCGATAGATCGGGGTCTGACCGCCTTCGAAGCCATTGATGCTGACGCCGGTACGCGCCTTCTGGCCCTTGACGCCACGGCCCGAAGTCTTGCCCTTGCCGGAGCCGATGCCGCGACCAACGCGCATACGCTCCTTGCGGGCGCCCGGATTGTCGGCGATCTGATTGAGACGCATGTTGCTAACCCTTCCGCTCGGGCCGGCAGATGAATGCCGGCCGCTTGTTCCTTAGCCTTCGACCTGCACCAGGTGCTGAACCTTGGCAATCATGCCGCGGACCGAGGGAGTATCCTCCAGCTCGCGGGTCTGATTCAGCTTACGCAGACCTAGACCAACCAGAGTCTGCTGCTGGTCGACCGTGCGCTTGTTAGCCGACCGGATCCAGGTGACCTTCACGGTCTTGCCGGCGGCTGCAGCTTTCGCCTTCGCCATGACTCTTACTCCTCAGTCTCGGGACGACGACCAAGAATGTCGCCGACCTTCTTGCCGCGCTTCGCCGCGATGTGCCGGGGAGCGTTAAGCTGCTTCAGCGCCTCGAAGGTCGCCTTCACCATGTTGTGCGGGTTGGACGTGCCAAGCGACTTGGTGACCACGTCGGCGACACCCAGTGTCTCGAAAACCGCGCGCATCGGACCGCCGGCGATGATGCCGGTGCCCGGAGGGGCGGCACGCAGCACGACCTTGCCGGCGCCATGACGGCCCTCGATGTCGTGATGCAGCGTGCGGCCTTCGCGCAGGTTCACGCGGATCATATTGCGCTTGGCATGTTCGGTCGCCTTGCGGATCGCTTCCGGCACTTCGCGGGCCTTGCCCGAGCCGTAGCCGACGCGGCCCTTCTGGTCGCCAATGACGACCAGCGCAGCGAAGCCGAAGCGACGGCCACCTTTCACCACCTTGGCGACGCGGTTGATGCTGACCAGCTTGTCGACGAGTTCGTTGTCACCGCGCTCGCGATCACCGCCGCGCTCGCCGCGTTCCCGCTCGCCCCGTTCAGCCCGTTGAGTAACAGCCATAGTACCCAAACCTTTCTTAGAAATTCAGGCCAGCTTCGCGAGCCGCCTCGGCGAGCGCCTTGACGCGCCCGTGATACAGATAGGCACCGCGGTCGAAGGTGACGTCGGTGATGCCCGCAGCCTTGGCACGCTCGGCGATCAGCTTGCCGACCTCCGAGGCAGCCTTGCTGTCGGCACCGGTCTTCAGCGAACCGCGCAAACCGGGCTCCAGCGACGAGGCTGCAACAACGGTCACGCCCTTCAGGTCGTCGATGACCTGGGCATAGATGTAACGCGAGGAACGGTGCACGCTCAGACGCGGACGACCATGGGCCGCGGCGATGATCTTGGTGCGGTTCCGCTGCTTGCGGCGCTCGTTCAGAGCGTTCAGGCGAGTCTTCATGCTCATAGCGGCATTCCTTACTTCTTCTTGCCTTCCTTGCGCAGGATGGTCTCGTCGGAATACTTGATGCCCTTGCCCTTGTAGGGCTCGGGCGGCTTGATCGCACGGATTTCCGCGGCGACCTGACCGACGAGATGCTTGTCCGCGCCCGAGATCTTGATCGAGGTGGGCTTTTCCACCTTGATTTCGATACCCGCAGGGATCGGATAGATCACTTCATGGCTGAAGCCCATGTTGAGCTGCAGGTTCTTGCCCTGCATCGCCGCACGGAGACCGACGCCATTGATGTCCAGCTCACGGCTGTATCCATCCTTGACGCCCTTCACCAGATTGTTGACCAGCGTGCGCTGCATGCCCCACATGGAACGGGCGCGACGGGTGGCCTGACGCGGCTTGACGGTGATCTTGTTGTCAGCCAGGGCGACGTCGAGGTCCTCGACGATGGTGAGCTTAAGCTCGCCCTTCGGGCCCTTGGCCGTCAGGGTCTGGCCGGCCAACTGGACCTGCACGCCCTGCGGCACCGGAACCGGATGCTTGCCGATACGCGACATGGTTCAGACTCCTTAGAACACGCGGCAGAGGACTTCGCCGCCAACATTGGCAGCGCGGGCCTCGACATCGGACATCACACCGCGCGGGGTCGACAGGATCGAAATCCCGAGGCCGCCACGAACCTTGCCGAGGTCCTTGATCGCCGAATAGACGCGGCGGCCAGGCTTCGAGACGCGGTCGATCGTCTTGATCACCGGCTCGCCCTCGTAATATTTGAGTTCGATACGCAGGTTGCGCTTGTTGCCATCTTCCTGCAGCTCGTAGCCGCGGATATAGCCTTCCTTCTTCAGCACCTCGAGCACGTTCATACGCAGCTTCGAGGCCGGGGAGGCGATGGTCGCCTTGCCCGCCTGCTGGCCGTTACGGATACGGGCCAGCAGATCGCCCAGGGGATCGGTCAGAGCCATGTGTCTGCTCTCCTTACCAGCTCGACTTGACCATGCCGGGGATCTGGCCGCTCGAGGCCAGTTCACGCAGCATGTTGCGCGACAGTTTCAGCTTGCGATAGGTACCGCGCGGGCGGCCCGTCAGTTCGCAGCGGTTACGCACGCGGATCTTTGCGGAATTGCGCGGCAGTTCAGCCAGCTTGAGGGCTGCCTCGAAACGCTCTTCCGGGGTGACGTTCTTGTTCTTGATCGTGGCCTTGAGCTTGGCGCGCTTGGCCGCGTACTGCGCCGACATCTTGCGGCGGCGCTCGTTTTTCTCGACGGAACTCGTCTTTGCCATATCAGCGGTCCCTTCTCGGCTCAGTTCATGAACGGCATGCGGAAACCGGCCAGCAGGGCCTTGGCTTCCTCGTCCGTCTTCGCCGTGGTGCAGATGATGATGTCCATGCCGCGCGTGGCATCGACCTTGTCGTAGTTGATCTCGGGGAAGATCAGCTGTTCTTTCAGGCCGAGCGCGTAATTGCCACGACCATCGAAGCTCTTGCCGTTCACGCCGCGGAAGTCGCGGACGCGCGGCAGCGCGATGTTGATCAGACGATCAAGGAACTCATACATGTGCTCACGGCGCAGCGTGACCTTGCAGCCCACGGCCTGGCCTTCGCGCAGCTTGAAGTTCGCGATGGCCTTGCGGGCCTTGGTCAGCACCGGCTTCTGGCCGGTGATGGCGGCCAGCTCGGCGGCGGCGGCCTGCACCTTCTTGGAATCCTGTGCGGCTTCGCCGACACCCATATTCACGACGATCTTGTCGATCTTCGGCACTTCCATCGGGTTCTTGTAGCCGAACTTCTCGATCAGCTGCTTGCGAACCTGATTGTCGTACATGTCTTTCATGCGCGGATTGGCCATCTCAGCCTCCATCAGCGATCAATGACTTCGCCAGAGCGCTTGGCAAAGCGCACGCGGCGACCGTCATCAAGGGTTTTCACGCCAACGCGGGTCGGCTTGCCGTCCTTCGGGTCGGCATGCATCACGTTGGAAATATGCAGGCCGGCCTCGCGCTCCTCGATGCCACCGGCCGCGGTGCGGCTCGGCTTGACATGCTTGGTTACCTTGTTCGCGCCGGCAACGACGACGCGGTCGGTCACGCGGTTCACGCTCATCACCTCGCCGGTAACGCCCTTCGAGCGGCCGGTGATGACGACGACCTTGTCGCCCTTCTTGATCTTCAGCTTCTCGGCCATGGCTCAGAGCACCTCCGGCGCCAGCGAAATGATCTTCATGTGGCCCTTGCCACGCAGCTCGCGGGTCACCGGGCCGAAGATACGGGTACCGATCGGTTCCTGCTGCTTGTTGATGAGGACCGCAGCGTTGCGGTCGAAGCGGATCGCGCTGCCGTCGGGGCGGCGGATCTCCTTGGCGGTGCGGACGATGACGGCGCGATGCACGTCACCCTTCTTCACGCGGCCGCGCGGAATCGCGTCCTTGACGGACACGACGATGATGTCGCCGACCTGTGCCGTACGGCGCTTGGCTCCACCCAGCACCTTGATGCACTGGACCCGGCGTGCGCCCGAATTATCGGCGACGTCGAGATTGGTTTCCACCTGGATCATTGGACCTGTACCTCGCTAAATATCTTTTGTGGGCTTTAGGAGGCGTTCTCGACGACAACCCACCGCTTAAGTTTGGAGATGGGTTTCGACTCCTGAATCCACACAACCTCGCCCTCCTTACGGGAGTTATTCTCGTCGTGGGCGTGGTAATTCTTCGAACGACGGATGAACTTCTTGTAAACGGGATCCATGATCCGCCGTTCGACCTTGACGACGACGGTCTTGTTGCCCTTGTTGCTCACCACGACGCCCTGCAATACGCGCTTCGGCATCTTTCTCTCCTTACGCCTGCTTGCCGCCGACCTGCTTGTGCAGGGCGGTACGCACACGGGCGATGTCGCGGCGCACCTGATTGACGCGCGCGGTGTTCTCCAACTGACCGGTCGCCTTCTGGAAGCGCAGGTTGAACTGCTCCTTCTTCAGATCGGCGAGCTTGGTGGTCAGCTCGTCCTTGGTCTTGCCGACCAGTTCGTTGGCCTTCATGACTTACGCTCCCTCACCCAGACGGGTGATGACTTTGGTGCGGATCGGCAGCTTTGCAGCGCCCAGCGCGAAGGCTTCCTTGGCCAGGTTCGCCGGAATGCCATCAAGCTCGAACATCACGCGGCCCGGCTTGATCCGGCAGACCCACAATTCGGGCGAACCCTTGCCCGAACCCATGCGGACTTCGGCCGGCTTCTTCGAAACCGGCAAATCCGGGAACACGCGGATCCACATGCGGCCCTGACGCTTGATGTGACGGGTGATCGCACGGCGGCAGGCTTCGATCTGGCGAGCGGTGACGCGCGCCGGCTCCATCGCCTTCAGGCCAAAGGCACCGAAATTGAGGTCGGTGCCGCCCTTGGCGACGCCCTTGATGCGGCCCTTAAAGGCCTTGCGGAACTTGGTACGCTTCGGTTGCAACATCTCTCGTTACTCCCGGCTCAGCCCTGACGGCCCTGATGGCCGCCCTGGTGACCCTGGACCTGCTCGGCCATGCGCTTGTCCTGCGCCATCGGGTCATGGGCCATGATTTCGCCCTTGAACACCCAAACCTTCACACCGCACGAGCCATAGGCGGTCTTCGCCGTCGCACGGGCGAAATCCACATCGGCGCGCAGCGTATGCAGCGGCACGCGGCCTTCGCGATACCACTCGACGCGGGCGATTTCCGCGCCGCCCAGACGGCCGCCGCAATTGATGCGGATGCCACCGGCACCCAGACGCATCGCCGACTGCACGGCGCGCTTCATGGCGCGGCGGAACGCCACGCGGCGCTCCAGCTGCTGAGCGATATTCTCAGCCACCAGCTTGGCGTCGAGTTCCGGCTTGCGGATTTCGACGATGTTCAGATGCACTTCCGACTTAGTCATCTTGGCCAGATCGGAACGCAGCTTCTCGATGTCGGCACCCTTCTTGCCGATCACCACGCCCGGACGAGCCGAGTGAATGGTGATGCGGGCCTTCTTGGCCGGACGTTCGATGACGATGCGGGCGACGCCAGCCTGGGCCAGGCGCTGCTCGAGATACTTGCGGATCTTCAGATCCTCGTGCAGCAGGCCGGCATATTCCTTGTCGCCGGCATACCAGCGGGAATCCCAGGTGCGATTGATGCCGAGGCGAAGCCCGACCGGATTGACTTTCTGACCCATTACGCCTGCTCCCCGCTCTGCGCTTCAGCCTTCTTCGACTTCGGAGCCGACTTGGCCTTGGCCGGAGCTTTCTTCTCTTCCTCGCGCTCACGCACCACGATGGTGATGTGGCTGAACGGCTTCAGGATCTTGGCGCCACGGCCGCGCGCGCGGGCATGGAAACGCCGCATCACAAGGCCCTTGCCCACGCTGGCTTCGGCAACGATCAAACGATCGACATCGAGCTGGTGGTTGTTTTCGGCATTGGCGATCGCCGACTGCAGGACTTTCTTGACGTCCTGCGCGATGCGCCGCTTGGAGAAGGACAGCTCAGAGAGAGCCGATTCAACCCGCTTGCCGCGGATCAGACCGGCCACCACACCCAGCTTGCGGGGGCTAACACGGATGTTGCGCCCCACGGCCATGGCCTCGTTCTCGCCGAGGCGGGATTCGCGCGCCTGCTTGCCCATGGTTACTTCTTCGCCTTCTTGTCAGCGGTGTGGCCGTGGAAGGTGCGGGTCGGCGAGAACTCGCCGAACTTGTGCCCGACCATTTCCTCGGTCACCAGAACCGGGATGAACTTATTGCCGTTATGAACGCCGAAGGTCTGGCCAACGAACTGCGGCATGATCGTCGAGCGGCGCGACCAGGTCTTGATGACCTCCTTGCGGCCCGACGATGCAACCTTGTCGGCCTTCTTCAGCAGATACCCGTCAACGAACGGGCCTTTCCAGACAGAACGTGTCACGATCTACCTCCTAGCCCGATCAGCTATGCTTGCCCGACGGGCGGCGGCGCAGGATCATCTTCTGCGTCCGCTTGTTGTTGCGGGTGCGCTTGCCCTTGGTGTTCTTGCCCCACGGGGTCACCGGATGGCGACCGCCCGAGGTACGACCTTCACCACCACCATGCGGATGGTCGATCGGGTTCATGGCAACACCGCGAACGGTCGGACGGATACCCATCCAGCGCTTGCGACCAGCCTTGCCCAGCTTGGTGTTCTGGTTGTCGGGGTTCGACACCGCACCGATGGTGGCCATGCATTCGGCCTGCACCAGACGCTGCTCACCCGAGGCCAGGCGCACCAGGGCCATGCCCTGATCCTTGCCGACCAGCTGCACGAAGCTGCCGGCCGAACGGGCCATCTGGCCACCCTTGCCGGGCTTCAGCTCGACATTGTGGATGATGGTGCCGACCGGGATCGACTTCATCGGCATCGCGTTGCCCGGCTTGATGTCAGCCTTCTCGCCGGCCACCACGCGATCGCCAGCCTTCAGGCGCTGCGGGGCCAGGATGTAGGACAGCTCACCGTCATCATACTTGATCAGCGCGATGAACGCGGTCCGGTTCGGGTCATACTCGATCCGCTCGACCGTGGCGCCGATATCGAACTTGCGCCGCTTGAAATCGACCATGCGGTAGCGGCGCTTGTGGCCGCCGCCGATATGGCGGGTGGTGATGCGACCGAAATGGTTGCGACCGCCCGTCTTTTTCAGGCCCTCGGTCAGCTCCTTGACCGGACGGCCCTTGTGGAGCTGCGAGCGGTCGATCAGCACGAGGCCGCGGGTCGACGGCGTAACCGGCTTGTAAGTCTTCAACGCCATGGCTTTAGATCCCCGTCGTCACGTCGATCTTGTGGCCGTCGGCGAGGGTGACCATCGCCTTCTTCCAGTCCGAGCGCTGGCCCGGCTCGCCACGAAACATCTTGGTCTTGCCCTTCGAACGCAGGGTGTTGACAGCCTTCACCTTGACCTTGAACAGCGCCTCGACGGCGGCCTTGATCTGCGGCTTGGTGGCGGTCAGCGGCACTTTGAAAGTGACCTGGTTGTACTCGGAAGTACGGGTCGCCTTCTCGGTGATCACCGGCGCGAGGATCACGTCGTAGTGATTGATATTGCTCATTTCAGGCGAGCCTCCAGAGCCTCGACCGCGGCCTTGGTTAGAACCAGGGTGTCGCGGCGCAGGATGTCGTACACATTGGCGCCCTGCTCCGGCAGCACGTCAACATGACGCAGCGAGCGCACGGCGCGGGCAAAATTCTCATCCAGCGTCTTGCCGTCGATGACCAGCGCGCTTTCCAAGCCCAGGCCCTTCAGCTTGCCCGCCAGTTCCTTGGTCTTGCCAACCTGCAGGACGGCATTGTCGACAACCTTCAGCTTGCCTTCGGCCAGCTTGGTCGACAGCGCGGTCTTCAGTGCCAGCTTGCGGACCTTCTTGGGCAGGTCGATGGCATGGCTGTGCGGCACCGGACCGAACGCCTTACCGCCACCACGGAACTGCGGAGCGCGGATGCCGCCGTGGCGGGCGCCGCCGCTGCCCTTCTGGTTGACGATCTTGCGGGTCGAACCGGCAACTTCGCCGTAGGTCTTCGACTTGTGAGTGCCCTGCTGGCGCTTGGCAAGCTGCCAGATCACATAACGCTGCAGCAGGTCGGCGCGCGGCGGCAGGCCGAACACGTCCTTGGACAGCGCAAGCTTGCCCGAGTCCTTGTTCTCCAGCGTGGTAACCGCGACTTCGATGGTATCGGCCATGATCCTATACCCTTACTTCTCGGCTGCCTTGAGGGCGGCCGGCATCGGCAGGTCCTTCGCCCGCGGCTTTTTCACCGCATCACGAACAACCACATACTGACCCTCGGAGCCCGGAACGCTGCCCTTGAGCATGATCAGGCCACGAGCGGCATCCGTGCGCACCACCTGCAGGTTCTGCTGGGTGCGGTTACGGTCGCCCATATGGCCGGCCATCTTCTTGCCCTTGAACACCTTGCCCGGATCCTGACGCTGACCAGTCGAACCATGGCTGCGGTGGCTGATCGAGACGCCGTGCGAGGCCTCCAGGCCGCGGAAATTGTGGCGCTTCATGACGCCGGCAAAGCCCTTACCGATGGTCGAACCCGACACATCGACAAACTGGCCAACGACGAAATGTTCGACCGACAACTCGGCGCCGACATCGACCAGGGCCTCGGCCGGAACGCGAAACTCAACGAGCTTGCGCTTCGGCTCGACATTGGCCTTGGCAAAATGCCCGCGCAGGGCCTTGGTGACATTCTTCGGCTTAGCCGCCTCAACGCCGAGCTGGAGGGCCGTGTAGCCATCCTTTTCCTCGGTGCGCTGCGCCACCACCTGGCAGTTGTCCACCTTCAGCACGGTGACGGGTACATGTGTCCCGTCCTCCGTGAACAGCCGGGTCATCCCCAGCTTGCGTGCAACCAATCCGGTCCGCATGGGTTCGCTTCCCTTACAGCTTGATCTCGACATCCACGCCGGCGGCGAGGTCGAGCTTCATCAGCGCGTCCACCGTCTGCGGGGTCGGGTCGACGATGTCGAGCAACCGCTTGTGAGTGCGGATCTCGAACTGCTCGCGCGACTTCTTGTCGACGTGCGGCGAACGGTTCACCGTGAACCGCTCGATATGGGTCGGCAGCGGGATCGGGCCCCGCACGCGGGCACCCGTGCGCTTGGCGGTGCTGACGATCTCGCTGGTGCTCTGGTCGAGCACGCGATGATCGAACGCCTTCAGACGGATGCGGATGTTCTGACTGTCCATGGTCCTATGTCCCAGCTAGACGGCGT
>NZ_JAYRJY010000015.1:0-2129 GCF_041906005.1 Ferrovibrio sp. | reverse complement strand
CCCCCTGGCCGTGCTTATCGTCATGGCGATCCTGCTGATTTTCTCGGTCGGCTACACCACCATGGCGCGGCACATTTCGAATGCCGGCTCTTTCTACGCCTTCACGGCGCGGGGCCTGGGCGGTGTCATGGGCGGTGCCGCCGCCTATATCGCGGTGCTGGCCTATAACGCCATGCAGGTGGGGCTTTACGGCCTGTTCGGTGCGGTCGCGGCCGGCACGGTCGCCGGCATGTCCGGCGGCGCCATCGACCAGCCCTGGTGGGTGTGGGCGCTGGCGGCCTGGGCGCTGGTCGGCATCTTCGGCTATCTGAAGATCGATCTTTCCGCCAAGATCCTCGCCATCCTCGTCGCCGCCGAATATCTGATCGTCGTGCTGCTCGACCTTGCCATTCTGGGGAATGGGGGGCCGGAAGGCATCTCGACCGTCAGCTTCACGCCGGCGGCCTTCATGACCGGCGAGCCGATCATCGGCATGCTGCTCTGCTTTGCGGCCTTCATGGGCTTCGAAGCGACCACGATCTACAGCGAGGAAGCGCGCGATCCGGAACGCACCGTGCCGCGGGCGACCTATCTGTCGGTGCTCGTCATCGGCATCTTCTATGCCTTCACCACCTGGTGCATGGTGATCGGCACGGGGTCGAGCAAGCTGATGGAAACGCTGGGCGGCCTCGCCGACCCGACCACCTTCATCTTCGTCCTGTCCGACCAATATGTGGGGTCGTGGCTCACCACGGTCATCAGCCTGCTGCTGATTTCCAGCGTGTTCGCGGCACTCCTTGCCTTCCACAACGCTGCCGCGCGTTACTTCTACGTGCTGGGCCGCGAAGGCCTGCTGCCGGCGCATTTGGGCAGGACCCATAACGAGCATCAGAGCCCGCATATCGGCTCGGTCCTGCAGACCGTGCTGGGTGTCGTCATCCTCGCCATCTTCATCGTGACGGCTCAGGATCCGGTGCTGGGTCTCTTTGCCTGGCTCACCAATCTTGCGACACTCAGCGTCATCACCTTGATGGGCATCGTCTCGTTCGCGGTGATTGTCTTCTTCCGCCGCCAGCCGCAACTTGAAGGTTCCGGTTTCAAGACGATGCTGATGCCCCTGCTGGCCGGTGCGGCGCTCGCCGTCATCGCCTATCAGGTGGTCACGCATTTCGACGTGCTCACGGGCGCCTCGCCGGCATTGGCCATCGGCCTGCCGATCCTGGTGCCGATCGCCGGCATCCTCGGCGCCATCGTGGCTTTCCAGATGAAGCAATCCGGCAGCGCCCGCTTCGCGCAGCTCGGCGCCCATCAGGACAAATAGCCGACCCTCGACCGGGGGCGGAGCGGCCATCGGCTGTTCCGCCCCTTCTTCTTTAGCGCGGCGGAGACGCAGGATGTCCTTGGCCGACCGGATCACTGTCCAGGAGTTGGAGTCGGACCCCTACCCTTTCTTTGCCTATATGCGGCGGGAGGCACCGGTCTGCTTCGTGCCGGCCGTCAATATCTGGCTGGTGGCACGCTGGGCGGATGTCGAGACGGTCGCCAAATCGCCGGACCTGTTCACGGCCCATGTCGGCAGTTCGCCGGTCGAACGCACCTTCGGCAAGCCCACCATTCTAACGACTGACGGCCCGGTGCATAAAGAATTGCGCGCGGGCATTGACCCGAAATACAAGCCCAAACCCGTCGCCGCCTATATCGACGGATTGGTTCGGCCGATTGCCGAAGAATACCTGGCGCCCCTTCTGGCCAAAGGCAGGGGTGATTTGATGGCCGAGTATTTCGAGCCCATCTCGACGCTGAGCCTCGCGCGCTCCTTCGGTTTTTCCGATGTGGACATGGCGACCTTGCGCCGCTGGTTCTATGGCCTGGCGCAGGGCGCCATCAATTTCGAGAACGACCCGGCGCGCCAGGCCATCGGCGATGCGGTGAGCGCCGAAATCAGCGCGAAGGCCGAAGCGATTTTCGAGCGGCTGGAGCGGCATCCGGATGATTCTGCCTTGTCGCACATGCTGCATGACGGCATGCCGCCGGATCAGACAAGGCCGCGCGACTTCCTGTTGCCGACGGTGAAGGTCACCTTGCTGGGCGGCATGCAGGAACCGGGTCATGGCGCGGGCTCGGTGATGGTGGGCCTGCTGAGCAATCCG
>NZ_JAYRJY010000001.1:1237500-3459423 GCF_041906005.1 Ferrovibrio sp. | reverse complement strand
CGCGCCGCCGCTCTCAGCCAGAACCTTCGTGATCGCAGCCGTCAAAGACGTCTTGCCATGGTCAACGTGACCAATCGTACCAATGTTGCAATGCGGTTTCGTACGCTCAAACTTTGCCTTGGCCATCGTTCTGTCCTGTTCCGACTAGCGTCCTGTTATCCGACTGTTCGTCGAGGTCCTTGCGGACCCCGTTCGTTTCTTTCCCGGCCTCCGGTTCCGCGTCGCGCTGCCTCAGCGCCGTGTCGCATCACCGTCTGCCGTGTGGACGAATTCACCCCGTGAGGAGTGCTCCGCCCGGTAAGCTGGAGCGGGTGAAGGGAATCGAACCCTCGCAACCAGCTTGGAAGGCTGGGGCTCTACCACTGAGCTACACCCGCCGCATCGCGTCACTTCCGAAGACGTTCCACCAACCCTTTGGCGCATAAGCGCTTTCTTGGCTGGCGCGGAGATGGTGGAGGGGGCTGGATTCGAACCAGCGTAGGCGTGCGCCAACGGATTTACAGTCCGTCCCCTTTAGCCACTCGGGCACCCCTCCGACCGGCCCCCCGATTACCGAAGGGATATCCGTCCGTCAATGGATAAACGCGACAAAAGCACCATCATCGCCCCCTTCCCTCAAAACTTTAGAGTTCGAGCGGCAATGTTGTTGCTTCTACCGGGCGGCAGTATAAGACCCGCCATGTCCAGACGCAAGCCGGATGCCCGGAACCCCAAACGCCCCTCGTCCCACTCCAGCGCCCATGGCGGTAAAGGAGGCAACGATCGGCGCGACCAGCGCCGGGAGGGTGGCCCTGAAGGCCGCAGCCGCCCGGACAAGCAAGGGAAATCGGGCAAATTCGCCCATGGCTCAGACCGCGCAGCGGCCGGCAAAGGCCCAAAGCGCCCCGATCAGGGACGCCGGACTGACCGGCGTGACGACCAGAGGTCCGACCAGAAAGGCGGCCGGGGTTTCGAGCGGGGTCCGGAGAGGGGATCAGGCCGCGAGCCAGGCCGGGATTTCCGCCCTCGCTCCGGCCCGGCGCATGGGCGGGAACTGCCGACATGGCTGTATGGCAGCCATGCCTGCCTGGCCGCCCTACACAACCCGGAACGGTATCATCGTCGCCTGCTGCTAACCCGTGAAGCGCGCGAGGCCCTGGGCGGCGATTTGCCGGCGAATCCGCAGCCAGAAACCGTCGATCGCGCCCGGCTGGACGCCCTGCTGCCGCCCGGCGCGGTACACCAGGGCATCGCCCTGCTGACGGACCCGCTGGAGGACCCGGGCGTGGAATCCCTGAAAGAGCCCCTGGATGAGGCCGGCGACGTCGTACTGGTGCTCGATCATGTGACCGACCCGCGTAATGTGGGCGCCATCCTGCGCTCGGCTGCCGCCTTCGGCGCGCGCGCCGTTATCATCACCGACCGCCATGCGCCGGAAGCCACGGGGGCGCTCGCCAAAGCAGCCTCGGGCGGGTTGGAAGTCGTGCCCCTGATCCGCGTCACCAATCTGGCCCGGGCGCTGGATTTGTTGGCCGAGTACGGCTTCTGGCGGATCGGCCTGGAGATGGAAACCGAGAAAACCCTGGCCGATGCGGTCACCGGTGTCCGCCGCAAAGCATTGGTGCTGGGGGCCGAGGACGAGGGCCTGCGGCGCCTGACCCGCGAGAAATGCGACTTCCTGGCAAAACTGCCGATGAGTGGGGCCGTCGAGAGCCTGAACGTTTCAGCCGCCGCCGCTGTTGCCCTGTACGAGGCGGTACGGGACGGCGCGGGAGCCAAGGATTCGCTTTAAAGACTTGGTAAGTATTGTAGCCTGAGACTGCCGGGAATTTCAGCGCGGGCGGTCTCATGTCGATCTCATTGCAGGAATACGAAAAGTTCTTCCCAGCCGCCAAGGTGATCCGGGATGGACGCAAAATAACGTACATGACTCCCAATTCGGGCTGTCTGTGGCGTGTGCAGTCGTTGCTCACCAAGGAGCCGAGCACCATCGAATGGCTCGACAGCTTTCCGATGGGCAGCAAGATGCTGGATGTCGGCGCCAATGTCGGCATGTATTCGATCTATGCCAGCGTGATGCGCGAGGCCGCCGTTTTCGCCTTCGAGCCGGAATCGCAAAACTACGCCACGCTGTGCCGCAACATCGTCGCCAATAACCTGAGCGACCGCGTCATTGCGTGGAGCGCCGCGCTGTCTGACGTCGAAGCCTTCGACCGGCTTCACCTGTCGCAATTCCAGGCTGGCTCGTCCTGCCATTCCTTCGGGGAATCGCTCGATCCCTATCTGAAGGAGAAGAAGAATCCCTTCATCCAGGGCTGTTATTCCACCACGGTCGACAAACTGGTCGCCAGCGGCGCGATCCCGGTGCCGAATTTCATCAAGATCGATGTGGACGGCATCGAGCACAAGATCGTCAAAGGGGCGGAAAAGACGCTCCAGAATCCCGAAGTTGCCTCTCTTTTGATCGAGATCAACCCGCACCTCGCCGAACACCGCTGGATTATAGACCACCTGGCGACGCTGGGTTTCCACTACGATCCCGCACAGGTGGCCAAGGCCGCCCGGACGGATGGCTATTTCGAGGGTGTGGGTGAATATGTCTTCCGCCGATAAATTTTCCGCCGCCAAACTGCATGCGATGTATCAGATCCTGAACGCACCGCTCAGGACCTGGCCCTTCCCGCATGTCTGCGTTCACAACATCCTGCCGGCAGACTTCTATGCCGAGTTGCTGCGCAACCGGCTGGACGACGACTGCTTCACCCGCCTGGTGGATACCGGCCGCGTCGGCATGGGCTACAGCGGCGCCCGCGCCTGCGTCTTCCCCAAGGAAGTCGATGGCCTGCCCACATCGGAAGAAAAGCGGGCTTTCTGGAAACAGTTGTTCGAGACGTTCCGCGACGGAGAATTCAGCAGCATCTGGCTGTCGGTCTTCCGACAGGGCATGGCCGAGAAGCTGGCCGACAACAACATGACGGTTGCCGACCTGAAGCTTCACAACGAAATGTTCCTGATGCGGGACACCACGACCTATTCGCTGGGGCCGCATACCGACACCCCGCGCAAAATGGTATCGGTGCTGTTCTACATGCCGCCGGATGAGAGCAAAAGCCATCTCGGCACGTCGGCCTATGTTCCGAAGGATCGCAAATTCACCTGCATGGGCGGCCCGCATCATCCTTTCGAGAAATTCGATCTGGTGGCGACCATGCCTTATGTGCCGAATACGCTGGTCGCCTTCCCGCAGACGAAACGCAGCTTCCACGGCGTGGAGCCGGTTGCGCGCGAAGGGGATGTGCGCGACCTGATCCTGTTCGATCTGAAGACCAAGCTGCCCGGCGACTAAGCCGGCATCAGGCGCAGACACAAATGCGGCGGCCCAGCTTATATGCTGACAGGCCGCCGCAGTTTTTTTTTTGAAGCGTCCGCTTACGAGGGCGAACCATCGCCCATCTGGCTTTGCAGGTAATTCTGCAAGCCAACCTGCTCGATCAGGTCGAGCTGGGTCTCCAGATGATCGATATGTTCCTCGGTGTCGTCGAGGATATCGGTGAGGATTTCACGGCTGACGTAATCCTGCACGCCTTCGCAATGGGCGATCGCAGCCACCAGATCAACGCGGTTCTTGCGTTCGAGATCGAGATTGGCGCTCAAACCCTCCGGCACCGTCTCGCCGATCTTCAGTTTGCCAAGATCCTGCAGATTGGGCACACCATCGAGCAGCAATACCCGCTCGATGATCTTGTCGGCGTGCTTCATCTCTTCGATTGATTCTTTGTATTCATGGTGGCCGAGGCGCTCGAAGCCCCAACTCTTCCACATGCGCGCATGCAGGAAATACTGGTTGATAGCGGTGAGTTCGTTCTTCAGCACGCCATTGAGATGCTGAATGACTTTCTTGTCGCCCTTCATCCCGGGGCCTCCTCTGCTGCTGGTCGCACCGGAATCGGTATCGACGCGCTGGGAAGAGGCTTACGCCGCGTTACACGCCGGCTCAAGGGAAATGCTTGAAATTACGAGTTAGTCGCAAAGAAAATCAGTGCGCTGCGCCGTTTCCCGCAACTGATTTTCAACTTCGCCAATTTTGCGTATCACACACAACTTAATCGCCAAAATCGCGCAGCCGCCCAGACAGGCCGCCACGATCAGGGCCGTGCCGATCACGCGGTGCTTTCGGCCTGTGCCATGGCGGCACAGGGCATGGCATGGCCGGCGCCGGCAGCGTTGCCGGCTCGATGCTCGTTCACCATGCAGCGCACATCGGGCACGCATTTGCCGCATTGCGGCCGGTCGGCGAGATGACGATAGACCGCGGCCACAGAGCGGCAGCCGCCATCCAGCGCCTTGCGCACGTCGCCATCGGTGAAGCCGTGGCAGAGACAGACATACATCGCCGCCCCTCCCCTCAATGCACCAGCAGCGACAGCGGCTGTGCCGTTGTCGTGTGAACCGGATTACGCTGTTGCGTGCGATACGGCAGGTCGTGACCGCTGCCGCTCAGGCATTCGGCCAGATCGTCCAGCGCGGCGACAAAATCCTGCACGCCCTCGCGACGCACCAGCCATTGCGCCATGGCGCCGGCGGCATGTTGCGCCCCGCTCTGCAGGGCCGCGACAATGGAGAGGAAGCAGACTTCATCGGCGCACAGGCAGGCGCAGCAGGGCTGGTGATAGACAATGGTGCGCCGGGCATGACGGGTCAGGCCGGTGAGCGCGGCATCCAGCGCCTGCAACGCGGGCCGCGCTTCGGCGCGGCGGAACTGGCGGTCGAATTCCCGCGCCAGCAGCGGCAGTTGCTGCGGCCCCGACACCCAGCGGCGGAAGGCCCAGATCACCAGGCGCTCGCCCTCGCTCAGGTCCTGCACATGGGTCGGCCAGGAAGTACCACGCTCGCCGGCTGCCTGGGAAATCTGCACTGTCACTGCGTCTGCCCCGTTCTTGATAAACAGCCCGCCCAACAATCCGGACTGCAACTCATTCGCAGGATCAGATGTAGCGAAGTTGCGAGTGATTATCAAGTGCTTATTTGCCGCAGACCTGCAAGCAGGTAGGCAAATGGCCGAAATCGCTGCCGCCCTCCCCTTGCCGGCGGCGGCCCGGTCACGTAAATAGCCGCAGAACGAAGCGTTTGCCGGATTAGCTCAGCGGTAGAGCAGCGGTTTTGTAAACCGAAGGTCGGGGGTTCAATCCCCTCATCCGGCACCATTTTCCTCCGCCTGCCCGCCTATCAGCCTTCCAGAACCGGGCTGCCCATGATGAACCAGGCTTGGGCGATCTTTTTCCCGGCCAGTTCGTAAATCCCGATCACGTCGATCCGCCCTTTCCCTTCCGGGAAATTGCGCGTCACCACTTCGCGGTCGATCACCCGGTTGCCGACCGACATGCGGCTGACCAGATGGCCGAACAGGTCGGGCTCCTGGAAGCGCACCATATGCCGTGCCCGGATTTCCGCTGCGCCGTCAGCCAGCAGACGGTTGGGGAATTCGTATATCCGCGCCTCTTCGGCCCAGCAGGCCATGAAGGTTTCGATATCGCGGGCGTTATAGGCATCGAGCTGCTTCTGCACGACGGCTTCGGCAGCCGAGGATTCAACAGATTTGGCAATGGCATCCATGACTGCGCTCTCCGTTCGGGACGCGCACTATAACCAGTCGCCAGACAGTGCTGAATAATGGAATTGTCCCGGTGCAATCGGCCCGGTGCAATCCGGGATGGCCGCGGCTCAGGCGCCGACGGCAGGTCCGTCATAAAGCTGCTGGATCGCCGGCGCGCCATGCTGGAAAGCGGCCAGCACGGCAGGATCGAAATGCGATGGATTGGTGCGATCATCGCCGCGCAGAATCAGGCTCACGGCTTTTTCATGGTTGAGGGCCGGCTTGTAGGGCCGCTCGGACCGCAATGCATCATACACATCGGCCACCGCGATGATCCGCGCCGGCAGCGGAATGGCAACGCCGGCAATGCCATGGGGATAGCCGCCGCCATCAAACCGTTCATGATGATGCAGGGCGGCATCGGCGGCGCAATCGAGCCAGGGATGGCCGAAATCGCGCAGCAGCCCATGGCCGCTGGACGTATGTTCCGTCATCTGGCGATATTCATCGGGTGTCAGTCGGCCGGGCTTGAACAATACGGTCTCGGGCAGCGTGCATTTGCCGATATCGTGCAACTGCGCGCAGACGCCGATCCGCTCGATCGCCTCCCCATCCAGGCCCAGACGGGTTGCCAGCAGATTGCAGACCGGCCGCATCCGGCAGCCATGGTCATAGGTCTCGCCGTCATTGGCATGTGCCAGACGCGCAAGACCCGCAGCAACCGAAAAGATATCCAGCGACCGTTCCACGGCCTTCCGCTCCAAGACTATTGGGGCCTCTTTACCGACCGGCCACGGAGCCGACGGCGCTGCCTGCCGAATCCCCCAGGGCACATCAGAAGCGCCTGCTTTTAGCGCCAAACGACAACAGAAAATTGATCAGGATCAACAAGCGCCGGAATCCAGCGGGAACCGGCTATTCGGCCAACAGCAGATCCTTGGCCCGGTTGATCTGTGCCGCCAGATAGGTCGAGCCACCCTGGTCGGGATGGAATTTCTTCATCAGCCTGCGATGGGCGGCACGAATATCCGCCGGCGTGGCGCCAGGCTGCAATCCCAGGATATCCAATGCCTGTTCACGGGTGAGCGCGCCCCCACCCGGAACACCTTCGGCAGACTCCCCCGCATCGCCCCGGGCCGCCTTTTCCCGCCAATCCTCGCCGATCGTGCGATCGAGATAGGATTCCAGCAATGCCGCGCCCTGGTTGTCAGCGGCACGGCAATCGCGCAGCAGCAGAAGCAAATCCTCGAACGACAGCGATGTCAGGCTGCGGCCGGCGAAACGCCCCTGCAGGACTTCGCCATGCATGCGCCCCGTGGCATGGTTCAGCCGCATGCGCAGCCAGGCGGTTTCCACCTGCGACTGCTGTCCGCCACCAGCCTGATCGGACGGCTGCTCGAAGCCGCTGCGAGCCTTGTGCCAGTCAGGGCCGGCATTCCGGCTGCCCCGCCCCCCGCGGCCGCCGAACCAGCCTCCGAAGGGCAGCAGGCCACGCGGCAAATAGCCCAAGGCAGCGGCACCGGCAGCGCCCAGCATCATGGCCACATCGATGCGCCCCCGCACCAGGAAGAATACCGCCAGACCGCCGCATAACGCCGCGCTGGCATATTTGATCCCTCGCGCCAGCAGGCGGGGATCGGCGTTGACGAAAGCCCTGCCCCCGAGCCAGAGCAGGATCACGCCGACAATGCCAAGAGCGAACCATGCCGCCATGAGGTCACCGCATCTGACCGATCAGCAGCTGTGCGCTGCCGCCGGACCGTCTGGCATAATCCTCCAGGGCCCGGATACCACCGGCCGCATAGACCGCCACCGCCGACAACAAATCGCGCAACATGGCAGCGCTGGAGCGGTCGAAGGCGCAATAAGCGCCGCGGGTCAGCCGCGCCATGTCGCGAAAGCAGGCTTGCGCCTGGGGCTCCTCGCCCTCCTGGAAAGCGAAAATCGGCACGCCAAGCAGGCCAAGCTCACCAGCCCGCCGGGCGATCTCGTCAGGGTCCTCTTCCATGCAATCGCCAACATAGACCAACGCGTTTATCTTGCCTTCACGCGCCTCGGCCAGCGTATGCCGCAGCACCCGTTCGATCTGGGTATAACCTCCCACGCATTCGACCTGCCGCATCAACCGCAGCAGCCGGCGCGTATCGGAGACCCAGCTTGAGGCCCGGCATTCGCCTTGACCGCGGAAAAAGACGAGCTGGATATCGAGACCGCCAAGGCCAGCCGTGGCGCGGAACATCTCGGCCTGAATATCCTGCGCCTCATCCCAGGTCGGCCGGCGACTTGCGGTGGCATCCATGGCAAAGACCAGACGGCCACGCCCGCCCTGCGGCAGATCGGCACGCGGGCTGAGGGCGACCTGGCGCAAAAAAGCCTCGACCTCCCGGCTGGAGGATCTGGCCGGGATCCGGTCCGAATCAGAAGGCTTGCGGCTGTTGTCCACGCTTCGATCTTTCCATGACTTCGCGTCAGGATATAGGTAGCCGGCAACACATTGCCAGAAGGTCGTAATTGCGGTGCGCCGTTCTACGCCGTGAACTGACAATATCGCTGGCCTTGGCAAGCACAATCGTTATCCTGTTCATGCAAAAAGCGGCAGTCAGACCGCCATTGCGAGGAAACGTTAATAACCGGGAGGACTACATGCTCGCGTCAACATTCAAAACCCTGGCTACGGCAACCGTTGCCGCTGTCGCTTTTGCCGGCATCGCCCAGGCCCAGCCCAAATCCCTGACCCTGGGGACGGCTTCGGTCGGCGGGACCTATTTCATCTATGGCGGCGTGGTCGCCACCCTGTTGACCGACACCATCGGCATCAACGTTTCCACCCAGCAAACCCAGGGCCCGAACCAGAACATCATCCTGGTCGATGGCGGCAATATCGAACTGGGCATGACCACCATGGGCATTGCCCTGCAAGCATGGGAAGGCACGGGTGAATGGACCAAGGGACGCAAGTTCACCAATGTCCGCGCCCTCTTCCCCATGTATGATACGCCGTTCCACTTCGTTACGACCGAAAAGACCGGCATCAAGTCGGTGGCGGAAATGAACGGCAAGACCCTGGGCGCGGGGCCGAAGGCCGGTACGCCGGGCACCTATTTCCCGCTGATGTTCGATGCCCTGGGCATCAAGGCAAACTGGCGCTACGGCCAGGCCGCCGACATGCAGAACCAGCTTGCCGATGGCTTGCTGGACGTTTTTGCCTTCGCGGCCGGACTGCCGATCGCGGCCTTCTCGGAAATCGAGGCACAGCGCCCGGTAAAATTCATCACCTTTACCGACGCCCAGCTTGCCACCCTGAAGCAGAAGATGCCGGAGCTGAGCGACAGCGTGATCCCGAAGGGCACCTACAAGACGCTGACAGAAGATCACAAGACCGTCGGGGTCTACAATTTCGGTATCGCCCACAAGGACCTGCCGAATGACGTCGCCTACAAGATCGTCAAGGCCGTGCTGGAAAACAACGACCGCATGGTCAAGGGTCATGCCGCGGCAGTCGAGACCCTCGCCAAAAACGCCTCGCGCAATGGCTTCCTGCCGTTCCACCCTGGCGCTGTGCAATATTACAAGGAGAAGGGCATCGCCCTGAACCCCAAGACCATGCCCTCCAGCTGACCGCTGACGGGCCTGCATCACCGGCATGCCGCCGTCGCCATGGCGGCGGCATGTTCCGATCACCATTCACAGCGCAAGCATTATAAGGGGGGCGCGGAATGGCTGCTGCTCAACAGGCCAATGACGACAAAATCGATCTGGCCGCCGCAGACAATTATGAATTCACGGGCTACAAGCGCAACCTGACCGGTTGGCAGGGACATCTGCTGTTCTGGGTCTGCGTCGCGTTCACGGTCTTTCACCTGCTGATCCTGAACGTGTTCCCGATCGACTCCATCCTGTTCCGCGCCATCCATGTCGGCTGGGGCGGCGTGATTGCGTTCGCCGTCTATGCCCCGTTGCGGGGACGGACCTTAAGCAGCATCCCGCTATACGACTGGTTGTTCATCGGCCTCAGCATCGCCTGCGCCGGCTATGTTTCCTATTACATCGACGAGCTGCAATTCCGCGCCGGCGCCCTGTATGAACCCGGCGATGTGATTGCCGGCGTCGTCGGCACCCTGCTGATCCTGGAAATGACGCGGCGCACGGCAGGTCTTGCCCTGCCGATCATCGCCTGCCTGTTCATCCTCTATTGCTTCATCGGGCCCTGGTTGCCCGGCATGCTCTATCACAAGGGCTACAATTTCGGCTTTTTCTTTTCCTACATATACAGCGACCAGGGCATCTTCGGGGTGACCACGCAGGTCTCGTCCACCTATATCGTGCTATTCATAACTTTCGGCGCCTTCCTCACCGCTTCCCGGGCCGGCGACTACATGAACGACCTCGCGGTCTCGCTGGTGGGCTGGGCACGTGGCGGACCGGCCAAGGTGGCGGTGCTGTCGGGCATCCTGTTCGGCACCATCAGCGGCAGCGCGGTAGGCAACGTGGTGGCCAGCGGCATGATCACTATTCCGATGATGCGACGCGTCGGTTACGACCGTTCAACCGCCGGCGCCATTGAGGCCACCTCATCCACCGGCGGGCAGATCACGCCGCCGGTGATGGGCGCCGGCGCCTTCCTGATGGCCGAGATCACTGGCATACCGTATACCGATATTGCACTGGCGGCCCTGATCCCCTGCCTGCTGTTTTACCTGGCCTGCTATGTACATTGCGACCTGCATGCCGTGAAACATGGCCTGCGCGGCCTGCCCCGCAGCGAACTGACGCCCATCGGGGCGATGATGCGCAAAGCCTATCTTCTGGCCCCGATCTTCGTTCTGATCGGCGCGCTGCTGATGGGATATTCGGAATTCCGTTCCGGCACCCTGGGCATCCTGAGCGCGCTGATCGTCAGTTGGCTGCATCGTGACCACCGCATGGGGCCACGGGCAACATTGGCCGCGCTGGAAATCGCGGCGCGGGAAACCGCCCAGCTGGTGGCGATCTGCGCCTGCGCCGGCATTATCGTGGGCGTCATTGCCCTGACCGGGGTGGGTGGGCGATTCTCGCACCTGATCCTCAGCATCGCCGGCGAAAGCCAGATCCTGGCCATGTTCTTTGCCATGCTGATCTCCCTGATCCTCGGCATGGGCATGCCCACCACCGCCGCCTATGCCGTTGCCGCATCAGTCGTCGCGCCGGGCCTGATCCGCATCGGCATCGAGCCGATCGTGGCACATATGTTCATCTTCTATTACGCGGTCATCTCGTCGATCACGCCGCCGGTGGCCCTGGCCTCTTTCGCCGCCGCCGCCATCGCCCAGGCCGACCAGTGGCGCACCTCGATAATCGCGGTGAAACTGGGTCTGGCGACCTTCATCGTGCCCTTCATGTTTTTCATCAGTCCGTTGCTGCTGGCACAGGGCGACCTGTTGAGCATCCTTTACGTTTTCGCCACCGCCAGTGCCGGCGTGTTCTTCCTGGCCTGCTCCACCGAAGGCTGGCTGAACGGACCGCTGGCCTGGCCGCAACGCATTCTGCTGTTTGGGGGTGCGGTCTGTTTGATCACCCCGGAAACGGTTACTGACATGATCGGCATCGCTGTCGGCGCGGGCATCTGGATAATCCAACGCCTGCGGCACGGCGCCGATCCAGGTGCGAAGATTCCCTCGCCGACCTGAACGAAAAAACGCCGCCGGTTTGCTCCGGCGGCGTTTTTGACACAAAGCCCGTAGGGCGGCTTATTCCTCTTCGTGGAATGCTTCTTCGCGCTTTTTGCGAATAGCCGGCGAAAACACGGCGATCAAAGCCACAACGGCCAGCACCAGCATCGCGGCACTGATCGGGCGCTCAACGAATACCATCGGATCGCCACGCGACAGCACCATGGCGCGGCGCAGGTATTCCTCCATCATCGGCCCAAGGATGAAGCCGAGCAGCAGCGGTGCCGGCTCACAATCAAGCTTGGCGAAAATATATCCCAGCAAGCCGAAAAGAGCCATGAGATGCACATCGAAAGAGGAATTGTTCAGGCTGTACACGCCGATGGCGCAGAAAACCAGAATGGCCGGGAACAACTGCTGGTAAGGCACGGTCAGCATGCGTACCCACAACCCGATCATCGGCAGATTCAGAACGACCAGGAAGAAGTTGCCCACCCACATCGAGACGATGATGCCCCAGAACAGTTCCGGTTGTTCGGTCATCACCTGCGGGCCGGGCTGGATACCCTGGATGATCATGGCCCCGATCATCAATGCCATCACCGGATTGGAGGGAATGCCCAGCGTCAGCATTGGAATGAAGGACGTCTGAGCACCGGCGTTATTGGCCGATTCCGGTGCCGCCACACCCTCAATTGCCCCTTTGCCGAATTTCTTGGCGTTCTTGGAAATCTTCTTTTCCAGTGAATAGGCGGCGAATGAGGACAGCATGGCGCCGCCGCCCGGCAGGATGCCGAGCGCCGAGCCCAGCGCGGTGCCGCGCAGCACCGGCGCCGCGATCTGTTTCAGATCCTTCCACGTGGGCAGCAGGCCACTGATCTTACGAGTGAAAACATCGCGGACCTCGGTATGCTCGAGATTCCGGATGATCTCGCCTAAGCCGAACATGCCCATCGCGACGATCACAAAGTTGATGCCGTCGGCAAGCTCTGGAGTATCGAAAGTATAGCGTGGCGTGCCCGAAGTGACGTCGGTACCGACCAGGCCCAGCAGCAGACCGAGCAGGATCATCGCAATGGCCTTGATCAGCGAGCCATGAGCGAGCACAACTGAGGCGACGAGCCCCAATACCATCAGCGAGAAATACTCCGCTGGGCCGAATTTCAGTGCGATCTCGGCCAGCGGCGGCGCGAACAGGGCCAGCAGGAATGTCGCGACGGTGCCGGCAAAGAAGGAACCGAGCGCCGCGGTGGACAGCGCGAGGCCAGCCTTGCCCTGGCGCGCCATCTGGTATCCGTCCAGTGCTGTTACCACCGATGAGGATTCGCCGGGAAGGTTGATCAGAATGGCGGTGGTGGAACCACCGTACTGCGCGCCGTAATAGATGCCGGCCAGCATGATCAGCGCCGAGACCGGCGGCAGGCCGAAAGTAACCGGCAGCAACATGGCAATCGTGGCGACCGGCCCAAGGCCGGGCAGCACGCCGATCAGGGTGCCGAGAAACACGCCGCCAAGACAGTACATCAGGTTCAGCGGCGTCAGTGCCGCTTCAAAACCAAGTGCGAGATTAGCCAACAATTCCATGACCGCCCCCTCAACCACCGAGCAGCGGGCCGATCACCGGGATCGGCAGGCCGAGGGCGTAGACAAAGACCACAACGGAGAAAACCGTCAACCCAACAGCCAAGACAACCGTCGGTTTCCAACGGAATTCACGACTGCCATATGCACTGAGCATCACGAGGACCGCCGTCGCCAAAGCAAGGCCCGCCGTGCGCACAAGAACACCGAACATGATGCTCGCCACAAGAACCAGCAGCAGGCCGCGCCAGGTGAAACCGCGGGGCCGTTCCTCGTCCACCAGCAAACCGCGGACCGCCACCACCAAGCCGATCAGTACCAGAATGCTGGCAAGCACGACCGGGAAGAAGCCGGGCCCCATCCGCCTTGCGGAGCCGAAAGCATAATCCTGCCCAATCCAGATAAAAGCAGTTCCAAAGGCGATAAACATCAGCCCTGACAGAAAATCTTTCCAACTCCGAATTGGCATGGCTCCCCCACTGGCACTGATACACTGATCCTGATACTGCCGGCGCCCGACCTTGATCAAGGCCGGGCGCCGGTTTGACACATATTATCTACACAATCAGTCGGCGTATTCGCCCGCCGCTTTGATCACCGGCGCCCATTTGGCAATTTCAGATTTCAGGTGGCTGCCAAGAGCTTCCGGCGTGGCGCGGTTGGCTGCGACGGGCTCGGTGCCCAGTTCGGCGAAACGCTGCACCACATTGGGATCCTTCAGCGCCGCCTGCAAGGCCGCGGCCAGCTTGTCGATCACAGGCTTGGGCGTGCCCTTCGGGGCATACAGGCCATGCCAGATCGCGACCTCGAAGCCCTTGATGCCAGCCTCGTCCATGGTCGGCAGGTCGGGCAGCGACGGCACACGGGTCTTGGTCGTGACGGCATAGGCCTTGATCTTGCCGCCCTTGATCTGACCGGTGGTGTTGGTCGTCTGGTCGCACATCAGATCAATCTGGCCGCCCAGCAGATCGTTCATCGCCGGACCGGTGCCCTTGTAGGCCACCGTGGTCATCTGCGTCTTGATCGCGCTCATGAACATCAGGCCGCAAAGATGCGAAGCGGCGCCGATGCCGGCATTGCCATACGACACCTTGTCCTTGTTCTCCTGAACATAGGCGATCAGTTCCTTGAAATCCTTCGGTGGCAGGTCCTTCTTGGCCACCATGGTCATCGGCACGTCGGTAACCAGTCCGATGGGAGCAAAGTCATTGATGCTGTCATATGGCAGTTTGCGATACAGCGTGGCGCTGGTCGCCTGGCCGATATGATGCAGCAGCAGGGTGTAGCCATCGTTGGTTGAACGGGCGACGCGGCCCGCGCCCAGCGTGCCGCCGGCGCCGCCGACATTCTCGATGATCACCTGCTGTTTCAAGGCGTTGCCCATTGACTGACCGATCAGGCGCGCCACCGTATCCGTCGGACCGCCAGCAGCAAACGGCACAACGATGGTGACGGGCTTGGTCGGAAAGTCCTGCGCCTGAACGGCGACGCCGGTAAGCAACATCAGGCCACCGGCCATCAGTGACAACGTCTTTTTCATTGTGTTTCTCCCTGTGAAATGACGCCTTCTAAGGGTAATGTATTAAGCATAGAAGTTTTGCGTTCTGCCAGCAGAACGTAAGGAAAAATCATGCTTTGACGCACCGCAGCATGATGAAAAAACCATCAATCATCAGTGATCAAATTCAGTCCCAGCAACAGGTTGCGGACTTCCTGGCGTGCGGCGGCCTGGGCCATGTTCAACCCGCCGCTCCCGCCTGAAAGTCCGGTACGGTCGAGGTCCATCAGGGTCAGGCCGGATAGAAAAAGCTCACGAAAGATCACCCGTTCCGACAGTCCGGGCAGGAAACGGAAGCCGATCCGCTTCTGCAATGCTTCCAGCACCTGCCCCACATTACGCTTATTACGCGCATCCAGATGGGACAGGCGGTTGCGGATCACCACCCAATCCACGTTCTGTCGGTCACGTGCGAAACGCTGTTTTCGTTGCTCCCAGACCATCACGGCATACCGGCTGGGCTTGAGGACCTTCAGGGTATCGGGGTCGACGCTGGCCAACAGATCGACATCGATGAAACTGTCATTCACCGGCGTCACCAGCAGGTCGGCATAGGAATGGCCGAGACGCGACAGATTGGTGTCGCTGCCTGGGCAGTCGATCAGAATGAAATCGTGCCGCTGTGACAGATCGGCAATCGCCGCCGCCAGGCGTACCGCCTCGTCGGCCTCGGCCTCGGGTTTCAGCGGATTGTCGCTCTCGCCCACCACCACATGTTCGGGCATGGCCAGGTTCAGGCCATGACGGGCAATAAAAGCGGCGCGGTTCTCCAGATAGCGACTGAGCGTGCGCTGCTTGGCATCAAGGTCGATGGCGGCAATCCGTCCGCCTTCCAGCAGCAGGGCGATGAGGATATGCATCGCCGTGGTGGATTTTCCCGAGCCGCCTTTTTCATTGCCGACGACGATGATGCGCGCCCGCGCCTGAGCGTCCATGATACCCCCGGAATCAGATGACGCTTGGTATTACAGCAGACCTAGGTCGCGCAACTGCGCCGCCATCTCGGGCGGCATGTCGGCCGCGCCTTTGCCCAGATCGGCCAGATCGGGCGGCGCATCCTCGGCTTCCAGGTAACGCCAGCCCTGATGCGGCCGGCGCGGCTGCGGCACCACCGGGATCAATTCGCTTTTCATCACGATGCCGCAATGCGGGCCCCTGCCTTCCAGCACCGCCTCTTCCAGCCGCACGATGGGGCAGCGCACCGCGATATAGCCCTTCACGATCCAGTAGAGGGATCCGCCAGCCAGCACTTCTTCGGCCCGCTTGGGCATGTGCCGGGTGTAATGGGTGAAGGTCTTGCCCTGTTTGCGGCGGATCTTGATGCGCTCGCGGAAATGCTCGACGCTTTCAATACCGACCGCGATTTTCAACAGATGTACCGGCACGGCCGGCTCACAGGCATTTCGATTTGAGAGCGCGCGCCACCCGCGAAACGGGCGTCCGACCAAGGCGATCGGATATCCACCACGCCGTCTGCACCAGTTTCTTCATATCCACGCCGGTTTCGATCCCCAAGCCATCCAGCATGTAAACCAGATCCTCGGTCGCCACGTTGCCAGTGGCCCCTGGCGCGTAGGGACAACCGCCCAGGCCCGCCACCGAGGCATCATGCCGCGCCACGCCGCATTCCAGCGCCGCAAGCGTGTTGGCCAGAGCCTGACCGTATGTGTCGTGGAAATGACCACCCAGGACTTCCAGCGGCACCTGCGCGGCGCAGGCCTCGATCATCGCCTTCACCTTGCCCGGCGTACCCACACCGATGGTGTCGCCCAGGCCGATATCGTCGCACCCCAGATCGTACATCATCTTCACGACCTTGGCGGTCTGTTGCGGCGCGATGGCGCCTTCGAAGGGGCATCCGACCACAACGGAGACGAAGCCGCGCACCTTCACGCCATCGCGTTTGGCGGCTTCCACCACCGGACGGAAACGCTCGATGCTCTCACTGATGCTGCAATTGATGTTCTTCTGCGAGAAACTTTCGCTGGCGGCGGCGAAGATGCCAACTGCCTCGGCGCCAGCCGCCCGAGCCCCCTCATAGCCCTTCATGTTGGGCGTCAACACCTGATAGATCACGCCGGGCCGGCGTTTCAACTGGGCCATCACTTCGTTATGATCGCCCATCTGCGGTACCCATTTGGGCGAGACGAAGCTGGTGGCCTCGATATGGGTCAGGCCGCAATCGGCCAGGCGGTCGATCAACTCAACCTTCACCTCGGTCGGCACCACGCCCGGCTCGTTCTGCAGGCCATCACGCGGCCCGGCTTCCCACAGGATGATCCGCTGCGGCATTGCCATGGCTCAGTCCTCGGTTTCCAGATTCAGCAATACGGCGCCCTCGGCCACCTGATCGCCCGCCAGGAATGGCAGCTTGGTGACCGTGCCGCGTGCGGGTGCGCTGATCGTGTGCTCCATCTTCATGGCTTCCAGGATCAGCAGCGGCTGGCCCTTTTCCACCTTGGCGCCTTCGGTCACCAGCACTTGCACGACCTTGCCCGGCATCGGTGCGGTCAACTGGCCACCACCACCCTCCTCCGCATCACCAGCCGCGCGGGGGTCGATGATGGTCAGGCGATGGCTCTCGCCCGGCAACAGCACCACGATGTCGTCATTCTGCCGCACGATACCGGCACGCAGACGGCGGCCTTCGATGACGGCATCCAGACCGCCATCGCCATCGAGGTTGCCCTGCACCACCAGACTGCTTTCCGGCCCATGCACGCGCAGATCGCCATCGGGCAGGTATTCGATGCGACAATGAATATCGGAATCGCGGTCGCGCAGAATCAGTTCATCCCAGCCCTGGTCGTTCATGCGCCAGCCATTCACGGCGGCCCAGGGCGACCAGGGATCGCCACTCTGCGCCGATTGCCGCGCCACCGCCTCACGACGCTCCAGCGTCACGGCCAGAGCGACCAGCGCCAGGATCATGGTGGAGGCCGGTTGCGGCGTCGGGATCAGGTCAGCACGGAAACGCTCGATGAAGCCGGTATCCAGATCGCCGGCCATGAAGGCCGGATGGCCGGCCAGAGCGATCAGGAAAGCCGTGTTGGTGGCCACGCCGGCCACCTGGTATTCCGCCAGCGCCTGGCGCATGCGGCGCAAGGCGGAAAGCCGATCGCGGTCCCATACGATCAGCTTGGCGATCATCGGATCGTAATAGGGTGTGACTGCATCGCCCTCACGCACGCCGGTATCGACCCGAACATGAGCATCCTCCGCCGGAGGGCGCAGGCGGTGCAGCGTGCCGACCGAAGGCAGGAAATTCTTCTGCGGATCTTCGGCGTAGATACGCGCCTCGACGGCGTGACCATCGATGACGAGGTCTTTTTGGGCCAACGGCAGGCGTTCGCCAGATGCGACCCGCAATTGCCATTCCACCAGATCCTGCCCGGTGATCATCTCGGTCACCGGATGCTCCACCTGCAGGCGGGTGTTCATTTCCATGAAATAGAAACGGTCCGGCTTCAGACCCTCGGAAACATCGGCGATGAACTCCACCGTGCCGGCGCCGACATAGCCAATCGCCTTGGCCGCGGCTACGGCGGCCTCGCCCATTGCGCTCCGCATGGCTGGTGGCATATCAGGCGCCGGGGCCTCTTCCAGCACTTTCTGGTGGCGACGCTGCACCGAGCAGTCGCGCTCGAACAGATGCACGGCATTGCCATGGCTGTCGGCGAAGACCTGAATTTCGATATGGCGCGGCTTCACCAGATATTTTTCCAGCAGAACCTTGTCATCGCCGAAGGCGTTGGCCGCCTCGCGCTGCGCCCCGGCAAGGGCGGCGGCGAAATCCTTGGGCGCATCCACGCGACGCATCCCCTTGCCGCCGCCGCCAGCCACGGCCTTGATCAGCACGGGATAACCGATGCGTTCGGCTTCCTTCGCCAGCAATTCGGGCGACTGGTCATCGCCGTGATAGCCCGGCACCACGGGTACCTTGGCCTTTTCCATCAGCGCCTTCGCCGCGCCTTTCAGGCCCATCGCCTCGATGGCCGAGGGCGGCGGGCCGATGAAAACCAGCCCGGCTTCGGCACAGGCTTTGGCAAAGCCGGAATTCTCGGACAGGAAACCATAGCCCGGATGGATCGCCTGCGCGCCGGTGAGCTTTGCGGCATTGATAACCCGCTCGGCCACCAGATAGCTGTCGCGCACGGCGGCGCCACCGATATGCACGGCCTCGTCGGCCATGGCGACGTGACGCGCCTTGGCATCGGCATCGGAATAGACAGCCACGGTGGCCACGCCCAGCCGCTTGGCGGTGCGGATGACCCGGCAGGCGATCTCGCCGCGATTAGCGATCAGAATCTTGCGGAACACGCGCTCAACTCCACTCAGGTCGTCCAGTTCGGCTTGCGCTTCTCAAAGAAAGCGGCGAGCCCCTCCTGCCCTTCCGCACTGGCGCGGCGGTCAGCGATGTTACGGGCGGTGAATTCCATGATCTCTTCATCGACGCTACGGTTGGCGACACGCCCGATCAGCACCTTGCTGTCGCGGATCGCGCCCGGCGCGCCCTGCAGCAGCGCGCCGATCAATTCGACGCCCCGCGTCTCCAGCGCACCTTCATCCGCAACCACCTCATGCACCAGACCGATGCGGCATGCCTCATCCGCGCCAAAGCGTTCGCCGGTGAGGAAATAGCGCCGGGCCTGCCGCGCACCGATGGCGGCAACCACATAGGGCGAGATGGTGGCGGGCGTCAGACCCAGCCGCACTTCCGTCAGCGCGAACTGGGCTGCCTTGGTGGCCACCACGATATCGGCACCCGAGGCCAGTCCGGTACCGCCGGCCATGCAGTTACCCTGCACCAGTGCCAGCACCGCCTGCGGCAGGTCGTTCAGGTTTTTCAGCATGCGCGCCATGTTCAGCGTGCTGGCGCGGTTCTGCTCAGGCGTGGCCTGGCCGGACTTGCGCATCCAGTCGAGATCACCGCCGGCGGAAAAGCTCTTGCCCGCGCCGCGTAGCACCACCACGCGCACATCCTTGCGGCTGGCCAGGTCGGCCCAGATCGCGCCCAGCCGCTGCACCACATCGTCGTTGAACGCATTGTGAATGTGCGGCCGGTTCAGCGTGACCGTGGCAACGCCGCGCGGGTCGATTTCCAGCAGAACCAGTTCCTGCGTCTCGCTCATGACGTTCCCTGCCCTTACATTCTGAACACGCCGAACTTCGTCGGCTCGATCGGTGCGTTATGGGCCATGCTGAGGCCAAGGCCGAGCACGGTACGGGTATCCGCCGGGTCAATGATGCCGTCGTCCCACAAACGCGCCGAGGCATAATATGGATGCCCCTGACGATCATACTGGGCGCGGATCGGATTCTTGAACGCTTCTTCCTCGTCCCTGCTCCAGGCGCCGCCCGAAGCCTCGATGCCGTCTCGCTTCACGGTCGCCAACACGCTGGCCGCCTGCTCGCCGCCCATCACCGAGATGCGCGCATTCGGCCACATGAACAGCAGACGCGGCGAATAAGCCCGGCCACACATGCCATAATTGCCCGCGCCATAAGAACCGCCGATGATCACCGTGAATTTCGGTACCTTCGCGCAGGATACCGCCGTCACCAGCTTGGCGCCGTCGCGCGCGATGCCACCGGACTCGTATTTCTTGCCAACCATGAAGCCGGTGATGTTCTGCAGGAACAGCAGCGGGATGTTGCGCTGGCAGCACAATTCGATGAAATGCGCCCCCTTCAGGGCGCTTTCCGAGAACAGGATGCCGTTATTGGCAATGATGCCGACCGGATAGCCGTGGATGCGGGCAAAACCACAGACCAGCGTGGTGCCGTAGAGCTTTTTGAACTCATCCAGTTCGGAATCGTCCACGATACGGGCGATGATCTCACGCACGTCAAACGGAATGCGGCCATCCTTCGGGATCACACCGTAAAGCTCGGCCGGATCGTAGCGCGGCGGCAATGGTGGGCGGATATCGCCCGAAACCTGTTTGACGCTGTTGAGGTTTCCGATGATGCGACGCGCCAGGCCCAGGGCGTGAGCGTCGTTCATGGCGTAATGGTCGCTGACCCCCGAGACGCGGGCATGCACATCGGCGCCGCCCAGTTCCTCGGCCGAGACGATCTCGCCCGTGGCGGCTTTCACCAGCGGCGGACCGCCCAGGAAGATGGTGCCCTGATTGCGCACGATGATCGACTCGTCCGACATCGCCGGCACATAGGCGCCGCCCGCGGTGCAGGAACCCATCACCACGGCGATCTGCGGGATGCCGTCGGCCGACATATTGGCCTGGTTGTAGAAAATGCGGCCGAAATGTTCGCGGTCGGGGAACACGTCGTCCCAGGTCGGCAGATTCGCACCACCGGAATCGACCAGATAGAGACAGGGCAGACGGTTCTGCCAGGCGATTTCCTGTGCCCGCAGATGTTTTTTCACCGTCATCGGGAAATACGTGCCACCCTTCACGGTAGCATCATTACAGACGATGACACACTCGCGGCCCATCACCCGGCCGATGCCGGTGATTACACCGGCGGCATGGATGTCGCCGCCATACATGTCCCAGGCGGCGAACTGGCTGAGTTCAAGGAACGGCGAGCCCGGATCCAGCAGGGTGCGGACCCGCTCGCGCGGCAGCAACTTGCCGCGGGCGAGATGCTTTTCGCGGGCCTTGTCGCCCCCGCCCTGCTTGATCAGCCGGACCTTGGCTTTGAGATCGTCGACCAGCGCCTGCATCTGGGCCGCGTTATCGCGGAAGGCTGCCGAACGGGTATCGAGTTGGCTGGTTAGCGCGCTCATGACCTTGGCGTTCTGCTTTTCATTCTCGGGCAATACCGGGCGAACATGCCAGCGCCCCCCGCCCGCCGCAAGGGGCCCGGCCCGGCCTTGACGCGAAAAGGATGTGTACCGGATAGTGGGTTGTTAATTTGCTCTATCTATTGGCAACATCGATAAAAACTATGGAGGAACCATGGCCGGCAAAGGCTTCGATCTGAACGGCAAGGTAGCCCTGGTGACCGGCGGCAACGGCGGCATCGGATTGGGCATGGCCGAGGGCCTGGCGCAGGCCGGCTGCGATCTGGTGATCTGGGGCGGCAATCCCAGCAAGAATGCCGCGGCGGAAGCCAAACTGAAGGCATTCGGCCGCCGCGTGCTGGTGCAGAAGGTGGACGTTTCGGACGAGGCGCAGGTTGAGGCCGGGTTTGCCGAGGCCCTGAAGGTGATGGGCCGGATCGATGGCTGCTTCGCCAATGCCGGCGTCAGCCAGGCCCGCGCGGCTTTCCACGAACTCAGCACGGCGGAGTGGCGCCGGGTTTTGTCGGTGAACCTGGATGGCGCCTTCTTCACCTTGCGTGCCGCTGCGCGCCACATGGTGGAACGCGGCAAGAATGGCGGCACCTCGGGCGGCCGCCTGATCGGCATGGCCAGCACGGCATCGGTGCACGGCGCCGCTCGCGCACAGTCCTACGCCGCCAGCAAGGGCGCCATGGTATCGGTGATCCGGGCACTTGCCGTTGAGATGGCACGCTATAACGTGACCGCCAATTCAATCCTGCCCGGCTGGATCGAGACGGAAATGACCGCCGCCGGCGTGGCCGATCCGAAATTCAGCGGCAATGTGTTGCCGCGCATTCCTGCCCGACGCTGGGGCCAGGGTTCGGATTTCGCCGGAATCGCGGTTTACCTGATGAGCGACGCCAGCAGCTATCACACCGGCGACAGTTTCGTGATCGACGGCGCCTACACCATCTTCTGAGGCCGCATCGCACGCGCCTGCAGCCATTGCATCCGCACGACGCCGGCGAGGATCAACATCCCGCCGGCGATCTGCTGCAGTGTGACATTGCTGCCAAAGAAGACCGCCGCCACGCCGACGGAAAAGACCGGAGCCAGACTGGTGTATAGGGTGGCGACCGGCACGCCGACATGGCTGACGCCGAAATTCCAGAACAGGATCGCCAGCCCCGCCCCGCCGATCCCGACCCAGGCCAGCATGCCCAACACCGGGGCCGATGGCATTTCGGCAGGCAGCCGCGCCGGCTGCAAGCCGGCCAGCACGGCAAACAGCGTACAGATCAGAATGCCGCCGGCCAGCGAGGTCAGGCAGGTGATGCGCATCTGGCTCCAGCCCAGCGGGCCAAGCCAGGCCTGCACCTTGATCGAATACCAACTCCAGCTCACCATCGCGAGCACGAGCAAGGCTTCACCGGCATAGCCGGTATCGGCCGCGCTACCCGCCCGTGGCCGCACCGCATCCAGCGCCACCAGGCTGGCGCCGATCACGGCGCAGATCGCTGCCGGCCAGAAACCGCGCGCCAGCGGAACCCGCAGCATCAGCTTGGTCAGCAAGGCCGCCACCAGCGGACCGCAACTCATGGCAATCGCTGCTCGCACCGGATCAGAGAGCATGATCCCGATGGTGTAAAAAACCGAAAAGCATGCCATGCCCGCGCCGAGCTTGAACACTGTCCGCCAGGGTAGCGGGGCGCGGAACGGCGAGCGGCGGTCGAACAGGAACACCATGCCGATCAGCAGCGGCGCCGGGATCAGGTAGCGGATTGCCGAAACGAAAAACGGATCGAGATATTTCGTTGCCAAGGCATGAGTCATCGGGATCATCGCGCCCCAGAGCAGCGCGGTGGTTACCAGACCCAGCGAGGCGAGCAGACTGCCTCCGGCAGGCTTGTGGCTCATTACGTTTGGCTCAGGCTTTGCGGCTCAACCATTTATCGAGATGGTCGATGCGATCGGAGCCCCAGAACATTTCCCCGTCGACCACGAAGGTCGGCGTGCCGAATGCCTTCAGCGCGATCGCCTCGGCGGTGGCGTCCAGCACGGCCTGACGGGCAGCGGCGTCCTCGGCGGCAGCGCCAATCTCCGATTCAGGGAACCCGAGCGCTTTCACGATGCCCATCAGATGTTCGGACTTGGCGATATCCTTGCCCTCACCCCAATACTGACGGAAAGCGGCCTTGGCAAAAGCGGCGGCCTTGGCCGTGTCCTGCGCCTTCAGGCGATAGAACAACAGGCGCGGCAGCTTGGCATCGGTGGGAAACGGATCGGGCGTGGTGACGATGGGCAGCCCGGCCAGTTGGGCCGAGCGCGTCCAGTCGTGCATCATGTAATCCATCTTGATCTTGGGAAACGGCGTGCGATCCGGGATCGCCTTCCACAGATGGCCGATCGAAACCGGTCGCCAGTCGACGCTGCGGCCATGTTTGGCCGCCACGGCCTCGATCTCGTTCGCGCCGATATAGGCATAGGGTGACGGAAAATCCCAGTAAAATACAATCGGGTCGGCCATCGGACTTTTCCTTGTTTTTATATACCGAAATTCACCAGCCGCCGCGCTGCAGCCAGCGGTCGATCTGATCCAGGCGGTCGGCGCCCCAGAATGGCTCGCCGTCGACAAATACATAGGGCGAGCCGAACACGCCGCGATTGTGGATCGCGTCCTCGGTCACTTCGCGCAGCTTGGCTTTGATTTCCGGATTCTCGATCCCTTCCAGGAACGCCTTGCGATCAATGCCGAGCCCGACGGCAATGTCGGAAATCACGTCTGGCGAAGAAATATCCCTGCCGTCGACAAAATACGCAGCATAAACAGCTTTAATGAAAGGCACTGCTTTCTCGGGCAATACCTTTTTGAGCCAATAAACGCCACGCGCTGCGCCCTGGGTCGGCAGCGGAAAAGTGGCAGGCATATTGAACGCGATGCCATGCTCCCGCGCCGACCGGTTGAAGTCGTGCGTGGAGTATTTTCCCTTCAGTGGATACTCCGTCAGTGGTTTGCTGCCCGCCACCTTGAACACTGCCCCCAGCAGCATCGGGCGCCAGTCAACGCTGCGACCATGCTTGGTTGCAATCCGGTCGATCCGTTCGGCCGCGATATACCCGTATGGAGAGGAAAAATCGAAATAGAATTCCAGCGGGGCCGGCATGGCTTCCTCCGTCGTTTCTTGTACTTTGCAGTCTAATCGAAACCGAAGGCGCGACGGAAGCCACGCAGGATCGGATGCTCTTCCGGCTCCAGCTCGATGCCGACCGAGGTAATTCGCTCGTTGCGGATTTCCCGCACCACGAATTCCACCGGGCCGACCCGCACGCGATCACCGACCACGGCCCGGTGGCGCAGCTTGCGGCGCACATAAGCCCCTACCGGCTCCCTGTGATCTTTTTCGTCGACCGGAATGCCGTAGAGCATCGACACCTCGCCCATCAGCGTGTCGCCAGCCAGCACGAATTCGCCGAACACTTCTTCCCCGCGTTCAGCACGCTTGCGTTCACGTTTGCTCTGCCGGCGCGCCGTGAACAGGCGGTCAAGCTGGAAGAAATGCTCGGCCGGAGCCAGCACCAGGAGGTAATCCCCGGGCGCCAGATTCTCCAGTTTCAGGCGATCCATCACGGCGCCATCGCGGATCACGCTGATGATGCGCGAGCGGCGCGGCAGTGGCAGTTCGCTGTAGCGATACCCCAGCGCCGGAGCATCGGCCTCGACGCGATAGCTGGCGACATCGCGATCCAGCGTGGAACCGAGATCGAGGTCGGTTCTCGTAACCGCTTCTGGCTTGGGCGGCAGTTCGAGCCCGAAGAACCGCGCCACGGGGCCGATGGTCCAGCCCTGCACGGTCAAAGAGGCGACCACGCAGACGAAGGCCGCAGTCACATAGAGCTCCGATCTGGGCAACTGTGCCAATACTGGAATGGTGGCGAGAAAAATCGGCACGGCGCCACGCAGGCCAACCCATGAAACGAAACCGATCTCGCGCCACGTATAGCGGAATGGCACCAGACAGAGCAGAACGGCCACCGGACGGGCCAACAAGATCAGTATGGCCGCCACGATACCGCTACCCACCGCGTAAGGCGTCATCTCCTCGGGCGTCATCAGCAGACCAAGCAGCAGGAACATGACAATCTGTCCGAGCCAGCTCAAGCCATCATAGAATCGCAGGATCACTTGTGCACCGCGGTGACGCCGGTTGCCCAGCACGAGGCCGGCCACATAGACCGCGACAAAACCGGATGCCTGCAGGAAATGCGCGCCGGAGAAGATCAGAAGCGCCGCCGCCATGGCGACGATCGGATACAGGCCGCCGGCCACCGGCACGCGGTTGAACAGCGCCACCAGCAGGAAACCGCCAACCACGCCAACAGCCAGGCCGCCCAGCATCTGAGCTATGAACAGGAGGGCCAGCTGCAGGCTGTCGGGCGGCTGACCCAGCCGGACCAACTCGACGCAGATCATGGTGAGGAAGATGGCCATCGGGTCGTTGATGCCGGATTCCACCTCCAGCGTGCCGCTGACCCGCTTCTGCAGTGCCAGGCCCTTCATGTTGAGCAGGAAGAACACCGCCGCCGCGTCGGTCGAGCCCACGATGGCGCCGACCAGAAAGGCTTCCAGCGGTGCCAGGCCGAGGGCGAAATGTGCCGCGACACCGACGATCGCCGCGGTTCCCACCACGCCTAGCGTGGCAAGCGCAAACGCCGGGCCGGCCACCAGGCGGACGGTGGCAAAATTGGTGCGCAGGCCACCATCGAAGAGAATGATGCCCAGGGCCGCCGAACCGACGGCATAGGTGAGCTGATAATCGCGGAAAACGATGCCGCCCGGCCCGCTCTCGCCGGCAAAAATGCCCAGGCCAAGGAAAACCAGCAGGAAGGGCACGCCAAAACGGCTGGAAGCCGATCCGGCGAAGATGCTCACCAGGACCAACAGAGATGCGACAAAGAGTATCTCGTTGGCCTGATTCAATCCTCGTTCCTTTTGGCCTCGGCCGTTAGCTTCCTGTCAGGGCGCGGCTGATGACCAGCCGCTGCACATCGCTGGTGCCCTCGTAGATCTGGCAGACACGGACATCGCGATAGATGCGCTCGACCGGGAAGTCGGCGAGATAGCCGTAACCGCCGTGAATCTGGATGGCATCCGAGCATACGCGTTCGGCCATTTCAGATGCAAACAATTTGGCCATGCTGGCCTCTTTCAGGCAGGGCAGGCTGGCATCCTTCAGCCGCGCCGCATTCAGGATCAGTTGCCGGGCTGCCTCGATCTGCGTCGCCATATCCGCCAGCCGGAAACCCACCGCCTGGTGATTGATGATCGCCGTGCCGAACGCCTCGCGCTGGCCGGCATAGGCCAGGGCGGCCTCGAAGGCAGCCCGCGCCATGCCGGTGGCCTGGGCGGCGATGCCGATGCGGCCGGATTCCAGGTTGGCCAGCGCGATGCGATAGCCCTCCCCCTCCTCGCCCAGCAGGGCGTCATTCCCCACTTTCAGATTGTCGAACACGATCTGGCAGGTATCGGAGCATTTCTGCCCCAGTTTCCTCTCCACGCTGGCCACCGTGTAGCCGGGCGTGTCGGTCGGGACCAGAAAGCAGGAAATACCGCGTTTGCCGGCTCCGGGATCGCTGACGGCGAACACCAGGGCCAGCTTGGCGATGGAGCCCGAGGTAATGAACTGCTTCACGCCGTTGATCACCCAGCCATCGCCCTCGCGCCGGGCCCGGGTCTTCAGCGCCGAGGCATCGGAACCTGCCTGCGGTTCGGTCAGGCAGAAAGCGCCGATCCATTCGCCGCGCGCCAGCGGCTTGAGAAAGCGCTCTTTCTGGGCCGGCGTGCCGTAGCGCAACAGGGCCGCGCATACAGGTGAATTATTGACGGACATGATGGTACTGACCCCGCCATCGGCGGCGGCAATCTCTTCCAGCGCCAGGACGTAGGACACGAAATCAGCACCCGCACCGTCCCATTCCTCCGGCACGCCCATGCCCATCAGGCCGAGCCCGCCCATTTCGCGCAACAGCCCAAGCGGCGGTTCGGCCGTGCGGTCGCGCTCGGCAGCGCCCGGTGCCAGTTTCTCTCGGGCGAAATCGCGCGCCATGTCGCGCACCATCTGCTGTTCCTGGTTCAGCATGCCGTCCTCCCGATCGTTCTCAGTTTCTTGCCGGCTGCAATTTCATGCCGGCGGCATAAGCCAGCACCTGCTGCGGTGTCAGCGGCTGGCCCGCTGCGGCGCAATAGACCCCGTCCAGTCGCAGGCTGCCCTCGGTGAGCGGTTCGCCCTTGGCGATGGACGGGCCATTCGGCTTGTCTTGCGGTCCGGCATAGAATCCCAGCACCAGGCATTGCCGCAGGCCCAATTCAAACCGTCGGGCCAGAACCGGACCATGCCCGGTGACAAGCTTCTGGTCCGTGGCTTCCAGCGCCTTGGGCGTCGGCGCCTCCAGCCCCTTCAGCACGGTGGTCGCAAACTTCATGAGGTCAACCGGGCCGCTGAGGTAATGATCGTCCTCGCTCAGGTCACGCAAGACCGCCAAGGCAAAGGCCCCGGCAGGTTTTTGCGCTTTCCACAGGTAGCGCTCCACGCGATACCCCATCGGCGCCGTAAAGGTTTCCGCGATCTGCGGCGCGGCCGTCAGCCCCTCTGCGGTCCAGCCGACGCGTTGCTGCACCATGCGCAGGGATTCCCAGCGCGAATCATGCTCATCAGCCGCGACGGGGCCGGCAGTCAGCAATATTGCAAGAGCAAGATGCAGCCGCCTCACTTGGTCTCCTCGAAGATTTCACGGCCGATCAGCATGCGCCGGATTTCGGAAGTGCCGGCACCAATCTCGTACAGCTTGGCATCGCGCAACAGCCGGCCGGTCGGATAATCATTGATATAACCGTTGCCACCCAGGATCTGAATCGCATCCAGCGCGAGCTTGGTCGCCTTCTCGGCGGCAAACAGGATTGCGCCCGCGGCATCCTTGCGCGTGGTCTGGCCACGGTCGCAAGCCCGCGCCACGGCGTAAACATAGGCACGCGCCGCGTTCATCTCGGTATACATGTCGGCAACCTTGCCCTGGATGAGCTGGAAGCTGCCGATCGGCTGGCCGAATTGCTGGCGCTCATGGATATATGGCAACACCACATCCAGGGCTGCCTGCATGATGCCGATCGGACCCGCCGCCAACACGGCACGTTCGTAATCCAGACCACTCATCAGCACGTTCACGCCACGGCCAACCTGGCCCAGCACGTTCTCTTCCGGCACTTCGCAATCCTCGAAGACCAGTTCGCCGGTATCCGAACCGCGCATGCCCAGCTTGTCGAGCTTCTGCGCCGTGGAGAAACCCTTGAAACCTTTCTCGACAAGGAATGCGGTGATGCCACGCGGGCCGGCGGCAGGGTCGGTCTTGGCATAGACCACCAGCACATCGGCCTGCGGGCCATTGGTGATCCACATCTTATTGCCATTGAGAATGTAGCGGTCGCCCTTCTTTTCGGCGCGCAGCTTCATCGACACGACATCGGAACCGGCATTTGGCTCGCTCATCGCCAGCGCGCCGAGATGTTCGCCCGAAATCAGCTTGGGCAGATAGCGCTTCTTCTGCTGCTCGTTGCCGTTCCGCCGCAACTGGTTGACGCAGAGATTGGAATGCGCGCCGTAGGACAGGCCCACCGAGGCCGAACCACGACTGACTTCCTCCATGGCAATGCAATGCTCAAGATATCCCAGGCCGGAGCCGCCATATTCCTCTTCCACGGTGATACCATGCAGACCCAGATCACCGAACTTGGTCCACAGATCGCGCGGGAAGTGGTTGCTCTTGTCGATCTCGTCGGCGCGCGGTGCCAGTTCGCTGTCGACAAAGCCACGCACGCTCTGGCGCAGCATATCGGCGGTTTCGCCCAACCCGAAATCGAGCGTCGGATAGGAATTGGCGATCATGATTATACCCTTCTCTGACGGAATACTCTGAATCGGGTGGCGGGATATTAGCGGATTGGGCCGGGCTGTGCATCCCGTGGGCCATCGTGACGGCCCAGAATGCACATCATGGTCGCCAGGCCGGTCGCGCAATGCGTCATCTTGTCGTTTTTATGGCCGAACACATCGAGGGAACAGATCGTCAATGTGCGTCCGTGACGCGTGACGATGCTGCGCGCCACCAGACGGTCGGCATCGGCGGGCGCCATCAGGTTGAGCTTGTATTCCACCGTCAGCACGGTGGACTCGGCTGGAAACAGGCTGTAGGCCGCATAACCGGCAGCGGAATCCGCGATCATGCCCACAATCCCGCCATGCACGAAACCATGCTGCTGGGTGACCTTCGGTTGCCGCAGCAATTCGATCTCGCAATGGCCGGGCCGGGCCACGATCATGCGCGCGCCGATCAGATGCATGGCCGGCTGGCGTTCAAAGCTGTCGCGCACACGGGCTTCGAAATCCGGGTCCTGCGGTTTGTATTCAGGCACTGCGGTCATGCGACGGCACTCTTGGGCGCAAGAGGCGTGATTCCAAAGGTGGCGGCGATCCGCTCGACGAAATCGGACGGAAAGGCGCGCGACCGGCGCTTCACCAGATCGATGCACACCCCGGTCAGCCGGGCCGACATCGCCAGCTTTTCATCGCCGACACGGATCAGCCGATGGCGGAACACGATCTTGCGCTCGGCAATGCTTTCCACGGTGGTTTCCATCCGCACCATGTCGCCGCCACGCAGTTCGGCCTGATAGTCGATTTCCATGCGCACGGCGGCCGTGCCCACATTCTCTGCCTCGGCCCGCTCGCGCGGCATGCCATGCATGGCGCCGATGGCAAAGGCGGCATCGCCGAGCCAGCCCACATAGAAGCTGACATTCACATGGCCCAGATGATCGCATTGCCAGGCCTGGGTCATCAGGCGCAGGGTTTCGACGTAGCGTTCGGCCATCGTCTGCTCCTTTTGGGTGTTTCCTCGCCTGCCTCTATAGCGCCCGCAAGAAAATAGAGAAAATCAATTGTCTTTATAATCCAGATAGGGTTTTTCTATGGATCATGAACCTGACCCTGATCCGCTATTTCATGGCCGTGGCCGAAACTGGCAGTTTCACCCGGGGGGCTGAACGCGCCAATGTGACCCAGCCGACGCTCTCGGCCGGGATCAAGCGGCTGGAGGAATCCCTGGGAGCAATCCTGTTCGAACGCGGCCGGTCAGCCCAGCTCACGCCGGCCGGCGCTCGCTTCCTGCCGCGTGCCCGGCTGTTGCTGCAGGAATGGACGGCGGCTCGGCGCGAGTTGCGCCAGGAGGGGAAGCCGACCCGGCAGCGCCTGCGCCTGGGATACGTGTCGGGTCTGCCACAGGCCCGGCTTGCTGCCCTGCTGGGCAGTTTCACCGCCGCGCATCCCGACATGGCACTGGAAATCCTGGAGGCCCCCGCCGCCACTTTGCACCGCCGGCTCGATCTGGGCCGTATCGATGCCGCCATCCTGCCCCTGCCGGAGGATACCGAAGACATGACACTCGGCCTGTTCCGCCAGCGTTACCTGCTGGCCGTGCCGCCGCAGCATCCGCTGGCCCATCGCAGCACGGCGCGGATCATCGATCTGCAGGATCAGCCCTTCGTGATCCGTCCGCAGGCCGAGATCATGCCGGCCGCCGAGAAGCTGTTTGCCACATTGAACGTGCGACCGCGCATCATCGGCCGGGCCGAGAGCGACCATGGCCTGCTGGCCCTGGTGGCCGCCGGGATCGGTGTCGCCATCCTGCCGCACTGGCTGGCCGATGACTCAGTCGCAACACTCGCACTGCCAGAACTGCGCGACAGCCACCGTATCGGGCTGGTCTGGCGCAAGGGCGGCGAAACCGCCGCGCGGCCATTCCGCGATTTTGCCGCCGGTCATGACTGGGATGCTGCCGCGCGGCACCCCGTGATCGGTCACTAGCCGCGCCCCATCACGCCATCGGCGTGATCCTGCGCATCCACCACGGCTACCGCGCTCATGTTGACCAGGCCGCGTACCGTGACATTGCGCGATACGATATGGGCCGATTTACCCATGCCCATCAGGATCGGCCCGACATAGAAGCCCTGCTCCATCTGGCGGACCAGATTGGCGGCGATGTTGGCCGCATCCAGATTTGGCATCACCAGCAGGTTGGCGCTGCCCTTCAGGTTGCCGTCGGGCATCAGCTTCTCGCGGATGGTTTCCGAGATGGCGGCATCGGCCTTCATCTCGCCCTCGATTTCCACATCCGGCATCAGTTCATGCAGCCGGCGGGTCGCTTCGCGCATCTTCACCGCCGACGGTGCCGCCGAGGTGCCGAAGTTGGAGTGCGACAGCAGGGCGATCTTCGGCACCAGGCCAAAACGACGGACTTCCTCGGCCGCAAGCTGCGCAATGGCCACGATCTCGTCGGTGCTGGGATCCAGGTTCACGTTGCTGTCGGCGATGAACAGCATGCCATGTGGCAGCACCAGAAGCTGCATCGCCGCCGGCAGCCTTGCGCCACTACGCAGGCCCAACACATCGACCAGATGCGGCAGATGCTGGTCATACTGTCCGACCGCGCCGCAGATCATCGCGTCGGCTTCGCCACGCTGCACGGCCATGGCCGCGATCACCGTGGTATTGGTGCGGATCACCGTGCGGGCATCATCCGGCGCCACGCCCTTGCGCTTCATCAGCGCCAGGTAGCCGCTCCAGTATTCGTGGTAGCGATCGTCGCGCTCGGGATCGATCAGTTCGACATTCTGCCCAGGCTTCAGCCGCAGGCCGAGTTTCTCGATGCGGCGCTCCACCACCGCGCGACGGCCGATCAGGATCGGCAGCGCCACCTTGTCGTCCAGCACGATCTGGGCGGCGCGCAATACGCGCTCATCCTCACCCTCGGCATAGATCAGGCGCATCGGCCGGCGCTTGGCGCGCTCAAATGTCGGCCGCATGACAAAGCCGGTGCGATAGACGAAGCGCTCCAGGCTGTGGCGATAGGCTTCCATGTCGGCGATCGGCCGGGTTGCCACGCCGCTGTCCATCGCCGCCTGGGCCACCGCCGGGGCGATCTGCAGGATCAGGCGCGGGTCGAAGGGCTTGGGGATGAAATAGTCCGGGCCAAAACTCAGTTCCTCGTCGTTGCCATAGGCACGGGCAACGACATCGGAAATCTCGGCCATGGCCAGATCAGCGATGGCGCGCACGGCGGCCAATTCCATCTGCGTGTTGATCGTGGTGGCACCCACATCCAGCGCGCCGCGGAACAGGAACGGGAAGCACAGCACGTTATTGACCTGGTTCGGATAGTCCGAACGCCCGGTCGCGATCACCACATCCGGACGCGCTTTCTTGGCCACTTCCGGCAGGATTTCGGGGCTCGGGTTCGCCAGCGCCAGGATCAGCGGCTTGGGCCCCATCTTCTCGACCATCTCGCCTTTCAGCACATTGGCCGCTGAAAGTCCAAGGAACACGTCGGCACCGACAATGGCGTCGCCCAGCGTGCGGTGGTTGGTCGGGCGGGCATACCGCGCCTTGAACTCGTCCATCTGCTCGGTGCGGCCTTCATAAACCACACCGACGATGTCGCTGACGACGATATTCTCTTTCTTGACGCCCAACTCGACCAGCAGGTCGAGACAGGCCAGCGCGGCAGCACCGGCGCCCGAGGCAACCAGGCGCACATCGCCGATCTTCTTGCCTACCACGCGCAGGCCATTGAGTACGGCCGCCGCCACGGTGATCGCCGTGCCATGCTGGTCGTCGTGGAAGACCGGAATCTTCATCTTATGACGCAGAGCACGCTCGACCACGAAGCATTCCGGCGACTTGATGTCTTCCAGGTTGATGCCGCCGAAGGTTGGCTCCAGCGCCGCGATGATGTCGATCAGCTTGGCTGGATCGGTTTCGTTGATCTCGATGTCGAAGACGTCGATGCCGGCGAATTTCTTGAACAGGACGGCTTTGCCTTCCATCACCGGCTTGGACGCCAGCGGCCCGATATTGCCCAGTCCCAGAACAGCCGTGCCGTTGGAGATGACGCCGATCAGGTTGCCACGAGCGGTCAGCTCGGCCGCCTGGGCCGGATCGGCCACGATGGCATTGCAGGCCGCCGCCACGCCCGGGCTGTAGGCCAGCGCCAGGTCGCGCTGGGTGCCGAGCGGCTTGGTGGGGGTGATTTCCAGCTTACCGGGCTTGGGCAGCCGGTGGTATTCCAGCGCCGCACGGTCGAGATCGGAGGTCATCGAGGCACTCGTGAGATCGACATAATCAATTTCGCCGGCATCGGCAAAATTGCCGCCGGGGAAAGCAGGCTTACAACAGCCGCATCCGGGATGAAAGTGGGAAGGCCGCCATTGCGGGGATAATACCCCTGCCTTCAGAGAATGGTGCGGTCGAAAAGACTCGAACTTTCACGGCCTTTCGGCCACAGCGACCTCAACGCTGCGCGTCTACCAATTCCGCCACGACCGCATTTTTCGGGCGACGCGGGGGAATAGCAAATCCGGCCGGGGTATTCAAGGCCGGGCGGGGCTATTCCTGAGCCGGCCAGCCGGCCCTCACTCGTCCGACATGGTGTCGGTGATCGAGACCGCGACCTTCTCGCCGGAAATGACGATTTCGCCCCGGGCGATCAGCTTGTTGTTGGCGAAGATCCAGGCATGGTCGTCGACGCTGGCATCCAGCTCGATTACGGCGCCGCGGCCCACCTTCAGCACCTGGTGGATCGGCATGGTGGCCTTGCCCAGGACGACCGAGATTTCGACCGAGACGTCGTTGACAGCTGTATTGATGGCCATGCCGCACCTTCCTTCGGGGCTCTGCAGACGCTAAGTAACCCGGGCAAGGTTAGCACAGCGTTAAGGTTCGCGTTACCCCGCATGCCCCTCCTTCCCCCGTCTTCCGACCTGATCGACACCCCCGCCGGCCCGGTGGAATGGATCGTCAGCGACAGCCCGGTCGCCTACGAGGATGCCCTGGCCGCCATGGAGGCCCGCGTGGCAGCCATCCGCGCCGGCGAAGCCCGCGAGGCGGTCTGGCTGCTGGAGCATCCGGCGCTCTACACCGCGGGCACTTCGGCCAAGCCAGCCGATCTGCTGAACCCACGTTTCCCCGTCTACACCGCCGGCCGCGGCGGCCAGTACACCTATCACGGGCCCGGCCAGCGGGTGGTTTACCTGATGCTGGACCTCAACCGGCGCGGGAAGGACGTTCGTGCCTTTGTCTGCCGGATGGAGGACTGGGTGATCGCAGCCCTGGCCCGTTTCAACATCAAGGGGGAGATCCGGGATGGCCGCGTGGGCGTCTGGGTCGCCCGTCCGGATCAGGGCCCGGGCCGGGAGGACAAGATCGCCGCCATCGGCGTCCGGGTCCGGCACTGGGTGACCTTCCATGGTCTGAGCCTGAATGTCGATCCCGCCCTCGACCATTACGACGGCATCGTCGCCTGCGGCATCCAGAACACCGAGGCCGAGCCTTTCGGCGTCACCTCGCTGGCCGATCTTGGTCATACCGCCAGCCTGCCGGAAGTGGACCTGATCCTGCGCGACACACTTCGCACGGCCCTGCTTGAGCGGCTTGGCTCAGCATGTGAAATTTAAGATCAGATTGTAATAATAAAATATTGATATAATTATGTTTTACTCTTTCTTTTAAGCGCCCGTTTCTGCTGGCGCGACAATCCTTCGGCAGAAACCTGTCCGGGCTGCTTCGTCGCCTGGCCCGCCAGATAGAACACGTAAGCCGCCGTGAACGCGACCAACACGCCGCCACCGATCCAAGGATTGCCGGTGGCCCACCAAGTCAGTCCGCCGAACCCGATGGAACCTGCATAGCAGATCAACCATTGCCGCCACGTCAATTTAAATTTCTTGTTATTTTCCATTTATCTAAACCAGTTTCATCAAGCTAGACATCAGATGAAGGCGCACCCCCGATATCACAGGGTAGGCGTCTGCTCGAAGGCAGTCGCCCCCGCAGCCAGCTCAGCTTCTTCTGGTGTCACCGGCCCGGGCTCGACGCCCTGCACCAGCGCAGCAGGAGGACCATCCGCCAGCTCCCGCTCCAGATTGCTCAGGGCTTCCGTTTCGCCATAGGCGAGGACCTCCACCCGGCCATCCCGGCGGTTTCGCACCCAGCCGACCAGGCCGTGATGCTTCGCCCGACCGGCGGTCCAATACCGGAAGCCGACGCCCTGAACCCGGCCGGTGACGAAATAGCGACGCGCCATCTTGCTCATGGCGCAACTTTAAACCGCCGGCGCCCGACCCTGCCAGAGGGCCGGGCACCGGCCCGGTTTATGCCTTGGTATTAGGCCGGTTTTACTCGGCCGATTTCATCGGACAGGTATTCACACCGAGCAGACTATAGGCCGGGCAGAACCGGAACAGGCCGGTCGCCAGGGGCACCAGCCCGATCAGGCCGAACCAGCGGGCCTCACCCGGATACCAGACCAGCAGGGAGAGCAGACCCAGCCCGACGAGGATACGAAGAATGCGGTCGATGCCGCCGACGTTGTTTTTCATGGGAGGCTTCCTTTTCTGTCTTCAGGATTGCGGGGCAATGCGGGTGCTACCGGAAGGCAGGGAGCGTTCCCCGTCGCCATCGACATTCCGGCCAAGTTCGCTGCGCCAGGGGCGCCAGCGTTCCATGACCACCAGCAGCACAACCAGCAGAGCCGCCAGCACCAGCGCAACCAGCCAGAACGGCAGCCCCATCATCTGGTCCAGGGTCAGTTTGCCCGGTCCGCCAGACAGCCAGGGCTTCAGCGTCGGCTCCAGATAGCCGAAGGCCATGGCGCCGCAGATCCCGCCAGCCAGGGTGGCCCAGGCATCGCGGTAACCGGCACCAACCTGCGCCAGCACGGTGCCGGGGCAGGCGCCGGCCAGGGTGATGCCGGCCCCCAGGATCAGGCCACCAACGATATCGGCGGTATACAGCGTGGCCTTGGGCGCCAGCTTGATGATGCCGAAGCCATTCATGGCCGCCAGTACCACGAGGCCGGTGGCAACGGCGGTGAGGAACACCTTCAGCATGGTGAAATTGCGCAACTGCATCTGGCCGACGATCACGCCGGGTTCGAAGACGCGGGATTTCTCCAGCGCCAGACCGAAGACCAGGCCCATGGTCAGACCAACAAGGATGGCGGATAACACGCTCATGATCTCCTCCTCCTCTTACACGCGCCGCAGGAACAGGGCCGTGGCGATGCCGCCGGCGAACATCGCCGCCACGGCGATGAACGAGCCGATCGCCAGCTGGGCGATGCCTGAGAGGCCATGGCCGCTGGTGCAGCCATCGGCGATGCGGGCACCGAACAGCATGATGAAGCCGGCCACGAAGGCCAGCGGCAGGCGGCCCGACAGGCTGGAAATCCCCAGACCGCGCGACCAGACAAAGGACATGGCAGGCCGCTGCGCGCCGGACAGCCGGGCAGACAGGGCCGCACCCAGTGCCACGCCGATCACCAGCGCGACCTGCCACCAGTTCTTGGCCCCGGCCAGGTGTTTGGCGAAGTAGTCGATCTGGGCCACGGCCGGATCGACGAAGCCGGCGATATGGCCGGCGACCGTGACGTAGGACGATGAGGCGCCGAGCGCCGTGTTGATCAGCAGGAATGCCGGGATCTGCAGCAACCCGATCAGGATGCCGGCCGCGTAGGGCGACCAGGCTTTTTCGCGTAGCGAATACATGTCCACCTCCCCGGCCGAATCATGAGGATTGGCCGCGAGGTCAATTTATACACCTATTTTGTGTTTTAGCTTGACCTAAATCAAGCGGCTGGATCACATTCCATGAGCCGCCAACACGCGGTCCATTTCCTCGTGGAACCAGATGCAGCCCTGCTCAAAACGGCCGAAGGTGACATGGCTGTTGGCGCCGGAGCGGAAGCCGGGCTGGATCGCCTGAGCCATCTGGAAATCCTCGTCCAGCGCATCCCAGAAAATCTTCACGTTCTTGTCCCAATGCTGGCGCGCCTTGTCGCTCTGCGGCGGCTCGGGGATCAGCGCGCCGCCCTGCACGATGCTGGCATCGGTGCCCTGCGGAAACACCGCCATCACGGTGGCGTGGTCGGGCTGTACCAGGATCACCAGATTGGGGAAGATGTAATATAGCGGGTTGCCATAGTCGCGCACCGACTTGCCTTCCAGCGGCTGGCCCTGCAGCTCGGCGGCATTGCGCTTGGTGAAATACAGCCGCGCATGGCGGCCGAGCCGGTCGGCCACCGCGACATTGTCGGCGAACATCGGCGCAATGGTGGCCCGGTGGGCGTGGCGAACGTGATAGGTTTCCAGCCCGCCTTCCACCACCAGCTTCCAGTTGCCGGCGACACCGATCTCGCGTTCGTCGTAAAGCACATGATTGCCGAGGCCGAAACCATCGAGATCGGCGCGCAGCGTGGCGAAGAAGCTGTCGAAGTCGTAGCTCTCGCCCGGCTGCGGCACCACGAAGACAATCCCGAACGCCTCGGTCACCGGCAGACGGGCAAGGCCGTGCGTGACCTTATCGAGCTGGGCGAAACCTTCCTCGTGTGGGATACCGCGCAGTTTTCCAGCCAGATCGTAAGTCCAGGCATGATACGGGCAGACCAGCGACCGCTGGCCGCATTGGTCGCGTTGCCAGACCAGCTTGGCGCCGCGATGACGGCAGACATTGAGGAAAGCGTTCAGCCGCCCCTCGCGGTCGCGCGTCAGCAGGATCGGAATCCCGAGCAGATCGTGAGTCACCACATCGCCCGGCCGTGCCAGCCTGGATGAGAAACTCACCGCCATGGGATGGCGGCGGAACAGCAGGTCCTGCTCACGCGCCAGCCGCACCGGATCGATATAACGCGCCACATCGATGCGGGCGATGCTGTCCACCATGTCGGTGGCGCCGGCAGCGATATTGCGGCGGGTTCGATCCAGCCAGTCGTTCTGCTGCGCCGCCTGCATGGCCCGCTCCCTATCGCTGTTTCTTTTTGGCCGGCGGCGGACTGAACCGGGCCGTGCCGGCGATGAATTGCCAGAGTTGTTCGGTCACTTTCGCCTGTGCCGGCCGCTTCGTCGCTGCCAGTGCCTGGCCGATGGCCTGCCGCAGGCCGCCCAGGATCATGGCGCCAAGCAGGCTAGCATCGAGATCGGCCGGAATTTCACCGCGTTTCTGAGCGATCTCGATATTGCGTGCGGCCAGGGCGATATGCCGGGCCAGCCGCGTCGCCTCCACCGCCGCCACCTCCGGCGTGCGACTGAGCCGCGTGAGGATCAGCGGCGCCAGCGGCTCGGCGTAATGGAACGCCACCATACGATCCAACCGCAGCCTTTCGCGCTCACCCCAGGTCGCGCCGGGTTTGGGATTCACGTCCATCACTGCGGCTTCGAAACGATCGTAGAAGGCTTCGACCACGGCGGCGATCAGCCCGGCCTTCGAGGTGAAATAGTGATAGCTCAAGCCGGCCGATACGCCGGCCGCGCGCGCCACATCGGCGATCTCGCATTGCCCGTCGCCGGCCACCAGCACCTTGGCCGCCGCCTTCAGGATGCGCTCGCGGGTTTCGCCGCCTCGCGCCGAGGCAGGTAGTTCAGGCGGCAGGAGCTGGGCGGCGGAGACACGGAGACGCGGAGGCATGGCGACACCTTAATTGAATTCAATTCAATAGACAAACAAATCCTTGGGCGAGAGGTGCCCCCGCCATAGAATGCGGGCATGGCGGGGCCCGCCGCCGATAAACAAATCAGAAGAAAGACGACAGAACCCATGACAATTTCCCGAACACTGATCGCTGCCGCCGCAACATTCCTGGTCCTGTGCACGACCGCCCCCGCCGCCCTGGCACAGGCCTACCCGACCAAACCGGTCAGAGTCGTCGTGCCCTTCCCTGCCGGCGGGACCACCGACATCCTCGCCCGCCATGTGTCGCAGAAGCTGACCGAGCGGCTGGGCCAGCAGTTCGTCGTCGACAACAAGGCAGGCGCCGGCGGCAACATCGGCACCGAAGCGGTGGCGAAATCGGATCCTGACGGCTACACGATCATGATGGGCACCATTGGCACCCATTCGATCAACATCAGCCTGTATTCCAAGCTCAGCTACGACCCGGTGAAGGATTTTGCGCCGATTTCGCTGGTCGCCATGGTGGCCAACGTGCTGGTGGTGCACCCTTCCGTGCCTGCCAAGAACGTGCAGGAATTCATTGCCCTGGCGAAGTCACAGCCGGGCAAGCTCAATTTCGGCACGCCGGGCAACGGCACATCGGGCCATCTCTCGGCCGAGTTGTTCAAGAGCATGACCGGCACCGACATGATACACGTACCCTATCGGGGCTCGGGTCCGATGCTGACGGACCTGCTCGGCGGCAACGTCCAGTTCACTTTCGATAACCTTCCCTCTGCCCTGCCGCATATCCGCTCCGGAGCCCTGCGCGCATTGGGCGTCACCACGCCGAAACGCTGGCCCTCCACGCCCGACATCCCGACCATCGCCGAACAGGGCCTGCCGGATTACAGCGCCACAGCCTGGTTTGCCATGTATGCGCCGGCGAAAACACCGCCCGCCATCGTCAACAAGCTGAGCGACGAGATCGACACCATCCTGAAGACGCCGGAAATGAAGGCCCAGTTCGAGCAACAGGGTGCCGATCCGGTGGGCGGCAAGCCGCAGGTGCTGGCCGATCTGATGAAAACCGAAATCGAGAAATGGGCCAAGGCCGTGAAGGCTTCAGGCGCCCGCATCGACTGAACAGCACACAGGCGCGATCCCCGCGAAAGCGGGGATCGCCTTTTTATCGGCGTTACATTTCCATGCCTGCCGGCAGATGCCGGAATGGCAGGACCGAAAGATCCAGCGCTGCCGGCCCCGGCGTATCCACATCGACGATAACGGCCGCGCGATCGGCGAAGGCGGCGCGGAAATGGTTCTTGGCTTTTGCGGCAACCAGCCGCGTCTTAGCCAGATCAATACCATGCAGACGGAAATAGGCCGGATCGATTCCGGCCTGGCAGCTCGACGTCACGATCACCTTTACATTATCGACCTTCAGGACGGCGGTAGCCCCCAGGTCGACCGCCATGCCGGTCTCGAACGGGCCTTCATTGATGAAGTGCCCATCGGTGAGCGCGAGAACCTCAGCCCTTGCTTCTATGGGAGCGCCAAAATGCGGCGCGATGCGGCCACCTAGTTTCACCGGCAGAACCCCACCGATGCCGGCCGCAGCGGCCATCTGCACAAGGCCGGCATCGTAGAAGAAGGCGAAAACCGCCTCACCATCGATCCTGACATCCAGCAGAGCGCGCAGCAGCGCGGTGGTATCGCCAATGCCGCCGGACAGAGGATTGTCGCTCGGTTCAACGACGCAGACGAGGCCGGGATGTTTCAGTGCCTCGGCAAGCCCCTGTTGCGGTGTGGGTAATGACGTCTGGAACTGCGCGCGACGGCCAAAGAGCCGGGCCGCGATATCCTCGGCCGCATTCCTTGCCTGCTGCGGCGTTTCCGCCCAGGCCAGCGCCGTTCCGCCGGCGTCGGGACTATCACCCCAGACAAAACCGCCAAAGACACTGATGTCTTTTACCCCATCGGCCGTGGCGGCCCTTGCATCGGCCATGGTCTCGGCCATCGGGCCCGCGTTGGTACGCATGTTGAAGCTGTGCAGCAGTGCCGGAACCTTTGCCACCGCACCAGCCAGCCTGGCGCCGCCAGCAGCAAGTCGCTCAAGCTCGGCCAGCACGCGGGCGGCGGTCTGATCCATATCAACATGCGGATGCGTCTTGTAACCAGAGGCGAAATCGACCAGATGCACAAGCTCCGGCGAGACATTGGCGTGCAGGTCGAAGCTGACCCCTAGCGGAACCGTCGAACCGATGACATCGCGCACCCGGCGGATCAGTTTCAGGTCCGCCTGCGGTTCGCCCATCGTCACCAGTGCGCCATGGAGCGACAGGTAGACGGCATCCCAGCGCCCGCCATCGGCAAGGCCGCGCAATATGTCGGTGACGATGCCTTCATACAGGGCATCTTCCACTGCCCCCCCTGGCGGCGCGGATGCGCAACGCAGCGTAACGATCTCCCAGTCAGGGTGGCTGTCTAGGAACGCAGCCACCGCACCCAGTTCGGTGCCGGTGCCGCGATAGCGGGCAAGCTGCGCCACACCATCGAACCATTCGCGGCGTTCGAAATCAGCCAAGGTGGTCGGCAACGGGGAGAAGCTGTTGCCTTCATGCCAGAGCCGGGCAACAGCTAGACGTTTTTCTGTGCTCATGAGTCCGATTTAATCGAATTCGATCCCGAATGACAGATAGCCCCGGAACCGCGCCCTGCCCCCGCGCACTGGTTCGCCGCTGCGACGATAGTCCGGGAAGCGCGCCAGCAGGCGGCCGATGGCGATCTGCCCCTCGATACGCGCCAACGACATGCCGGCGCAGGCATGAATGCCGGCACCGAAGGCCAGGTGGCGGTTCGGCTGGCGGCCGACATCGAGGCGGTCGGGATCGGGGAACTGTGCCGGGTCGCGGTTGGCCGCGCCGATGCACAGCGTGACCAGCGTGCCGGCCTCAAAGGTCACGCCGCCGATCTCGACTTCCTCGACCACGCGCCTGTTGCCGAGCTGGTTGGAGGATTCAAAGCGCAGGAATTCCTCCACCGCCGTTTTCATCAGGCAGGGATCCTCGATCAGGCGCTGCTTCTGGTCAGGCCAGTCCAGCAGGGCCGCCGCGCCGTTGCCGATCAAGTTGGCGGTGGTTTCGTGGCCGGCATTGAGCAGGAAGATGCAGTTCTGTACCAGCTCGTCGGCGGTAAGCCGTTCGCCATTCTCGCCACGGATCAGGCCGGCGAGCACGTCGCCGAAACCGTCGCTGCCCGCATCGGCATCCCGCTCCACGCGGCGATGCCATTCGGCCAGATGGCTAGCGAGATAGGCTTCGAATTCCAGCATGGCCCTGTTGCCGGCATCGGCCCGTTCCGGGGTCAGCACCGGCTCCAGCGCACCCAGGATGGCCAGCGACCAATCGCGCAGCAGGTGGCGGTCGGCCGGCGGCACGGCGAGCATGTCGCCGATGATCTCCACCGGCAGCGCGGCGGCATAATCGGTGACAACATCCATGCCGCCCTGCTTCGCGGCGCGATCCAGCAGCCGGTCGACCAAGGCGACGAAGCGCGCCTCCAGCAGTTTCAGCGCGCGCGGCGTGAAGGCGGGCGCCAGCAGGCGCCGCACGCGGGTATGCAGCGGCGGATCGTTGAACACCAGGCTGGTGGTGTGATGACGATAGAGCGGCGTGTCGCCGAATTTCGGCTTGAACTCGATCTTCTTGTCGGAACTGAACCGCTTGCTGTCACGATAGACCGCCTGCAGGTCGTCATAACGGGTCAGGAAATAGCTGCCATCGGGCATCCGCCGCACCGGATCGTAATGGCGCAGCAGGTGATACATCGGATAGGGATCGTCTAGAAAGGCGCGATCCAGCGCACGCAGATCGAAATCCGCCACGGCCGCACGCTGTGCCGCCTCGCCGGTCCCGGCATAGCGGCCCAGATGCAGGTGGTTCAGGCCGGTTTCAGGGTGTGAAGCCGCCGTCGCCATTCCCGGGTTTGACATTGCCGTTTCCTCCGCCGGCCGTCTTCGCGGCCATTTTTCCCGCCAGTTCCGGCGGCACGATCACGCCACAGGAAATGATCAGCTTCATCGCCTGATCCACCGAGGTCGACAGGATCACGATATCCTTGCGACGGTAATACACCATGTAACCGCCGGTCGGGTTCGGCGTGGTCGGCACATAGACGGTGACGAGGTCGTCGCCCAGATTCTGGGATACCTCGGTGCCTTGCACGTAATTGGTGACGAAGGCGATGGTCCAGGAGCCGGCAGACGGCCAGGGCACCAGCGCAACCTGGCGGAATGACTGGCCTGACTGGCTGAACACGGTTTCGAAAATCTGTTTCAGCGCCGAGTAGAGCCCGCGGATGACCGGCATGCGGGCCACCAGACGCTCGCTCACCCGCAGCAGGGTGCGCCCCAGCAGGTTGGTGGCGAGGAAGCCGATCAGCGTCAGCAGCACCAGTGCCGCCAGCACGCCAAGACCGGGGATGCCGAACGGGAGATGGTACGGGATCAGCCGTTCCGGTTCGTATCCTTCCGGCACCAGGCCGCGCACGTTGCGGTCGATCGCCTGGATCGTGATCACGACGAGATAGATGGTGAGTCCGATCGGCGCCGTGACGATGATGCCGGCCAGGAAGTAATTGCGCAGCCGTGCGAACAGCCCGAGCTTGGGAACCGGCGCGATGATCGGCGGGAGTTCGGATTCCGGAGTCTGTCCGGCCGGCGGTGTCTCGCTCATGACGCTCAGCTCACGAAAAAGCGACGCAAGGCCGCGTAGGTTTCGTCGGGCGCTTCCTCAGGCAGGAAATGCCCGCTCGGCACGGCGTGGCCCTCCAGGCTGCCGGAAACCTTGTCGCGCCAAGTCCCCAGCACGTCATAGGCTTTGTGCATCAGGCCTTTTTCGCCCCACAACACCAGCATCGGACAGCGGACACGCTTGTCCTGATCGGCGCGGTCGTGTTCCAGATCGATGGTGGCCGCAGCGCGATAATCCTCGCAGGAGGCGTGGATCGTGGCGGGATCGCGGAAGCAGCGCAGGTATTCCGCCAGCGCCTCGTCGTCAAATTTATGCCCCGCACCCGACCATTGGCCAGTTTTCTTGCGGAAATAGAATTCAGGATCGGCGCCGATCATGCGCTCCGGCATGTCGAAAGGCTGAATCAGGAAGAACCAGTGATAATAACCGGTGGCGACCTGCTGGTTCACCGTCTCGAACAGCGTGCGCGTCGGCACAATATCGAGCACGGCAAGCTTCTCAACGCGATCGGGATAATCCAGCGCAAGCCGATGCGACACCCGCCCGCCGCGATCGTGGCCGGCCAGCCGGAAAGTATCGAATCCCAACGCCGTCATCACGGCAGCCATGTCGGCGGCGGTGGCGCGCTTGGAATAGGAGGAATGGTCGGGCAACGTCGCCGGCTTGGAACTGTCGCCATACCCGCGCAGGTCGGCGCAGACCACGGTGAAATCCTCGGCCAGTTTCGGCGCGATCCGGTGCCACATCGCATGGGTTTGCGGATAACCGTGCAGCAACAGCAGCGCGGGCCCCTTGCCACCGACAAGCACATTGATTTCGGCGCCCGCGCCGTTTACCCGCTTTTGCTCGAATCCCGGAAACAGCACGCTCTCGCCTCCCTGTTGCCGGCGATGGCCGGCTAGCGCGGCTGGCGGAAAAACTCCGGATTCGCCGGCGGCGCCGACGCGTCCCAGATCACCATCATGCGGCCACGCTTCTGTTGTGCGTATACCGGTTTCGGGGCGCTGTCGAGATGCTCCTCCCGGTAGCGTGCCACCACCCAGCCACTGGGGTTCGCCGCCAGCCAGGCGGGAATGGCGGCATAGTCGATTTCCTGCAGCGGCTTTTCCAGCCGGCCGAGGAACTGGTATTCGCCGTGGTAATCACCGGCATAGGCGACCGGCCGGCCCTCATCCTGGGCGCGCTTGATCACCATGCCGGCCGGGATCAGGTCGTAGGCCGGTTTGGCTGGCATGAAACCGAACAGATGCACGGCGAGGAACAACAGCGTGGCGGGAACCGTCATCGCGCCGAGAGCCGCCGGAAAACCGCCCCGCCGCGCCAGCCACAGCGCGGCAAGCACCCCGAACAGCAATAACGCAGCAATCTCAATCAGGTTCTCAAGCGCCCAGTCTGGCAGATCCGCCTTGTCGGCGAGTTTGGGCAAAGCGGCCATGAGGGCCGGCATGGCCAGCACGACGGCAGCCAGCAGGCCGAAAGCAACCGCCAGCCACCAGGCATCGCGGGCTTTCGGCGTCGCGGCCCAGTCAGCCGTCAGGCTGCGGGCCAGCATCAGCATGAAGGCCGGCGCCAGCGGCAGCAGGTAATGCGGCTGCTTGCCGCTGATCATGGAAAACACCAGCAGACCGGTCAGGCTGACCACCAGGCCAAAGCGCAGGCCCGGCTCGGCAGGGCGGCGCCACAGCGCCAGCGCGCGCCAGGCCGGCGGCCACAGCGACCAGGGAAATAGCAGCAGCGGCAGCAGCGGCAGATACCACCAGAATGGCCGGCGATGGGCGAAGCTGTCCTTTACGCGGCCTGCCGTCTGGCCCCAGAGCAGTGCCTGTTTGTAGACAGGACCGCCGGCTTCGGCCGCCGGCAGAGCCCAGGCCAGGCCAATGGCGGCGCCGATCGCCATCGACAGCAGCACGCCGCCATACCAGCCGAACCAGTTCGGCTTCGCCTCGCGCCGCATCCACAGCGGCGCCAGCAACGCCGGTGGCAGAATGTAGACCAGGATCACCGGCCCTTTGCCCAGGACACCGAGACCAATCGCCAGGCCGGTGATCAGGATACCAGCCCAGCGTTTGCGGTAATGCAGATTCAGCGTCAGGCCGATCCAGCCCAGCAGGGCGAAGAAGGCCATGATCAGATCGAACATGGTAAGCGTGGCAAACAGCATCCACCACGCCGCCGTCAGCAGCAGCAGGGGCGCGACATTGCCCGCCGCCCTGCCCTGTTCGCCCGGCCAGAGCAGACGTCCCAGCACCGCGGTCAGCAGGAGGGCGCCGGCGCCAAACAGCGGCGCCACCAGCCGCGCCCAGACATCACTGACACCAAAAATCAGCCAGCCGAGGCGGATAATCCAGAACAGCAGGGGCGGCTTGTGGTGATAGGCCTCGCCATTCAGCAAAGGCACCAGCCAGTGATCCGCCAGATGCATCTCCCAGGCGACGGTGACATACCGCGTCTCGTCGATCGGCATCAGCGGCCGCGCATAGAGCGCAGCAGCCACCACGACCAGCCAGAGCAGCGCCGTGAAGGTGAAGGCGTTGCGGTTGCTGAGCGGCTGCATGTTACACCGCCGCTTCCCGGCCTTCGCGCCGCGCCTTGTAGATCAGGTGCAGGTTGCGCAGATACACCACCAGGCCGGAAACCTGGCCGATGATGAATACCACGTTGGCGATATGGACGGCGTAGAACAGCAGGATCACGCCGCCGGCGATGCTGATGTACCAGAAGATCACGGGAATCTCGCTCCGCTTCACCCGTTCGGCATGAAACCACTGGATGATGAAGCGCGAGGCGAAAACCGCCTGCCCGAGGAAACCGATCACGGCCCAGAAATTCAGGCTGTCGTCGAGACGGTCCCAGTATTCGGCCAGCAATTGACCAATCATGATGCTGTTTCCTTACACAAGCGGCTCGCTGCCGCCGCTATCGCGCCAGCGGCGTTTCAGCCACATGACGCCAACCAGATCCACCAGGCCAGCCTTCAGCCGCCCCCAGGTGCCGTAATGCGAAGCGCCGCCGCGACGATGGCGATGATGCACCGGCACCGACCGCACACTGCCACCGGCACGCAGCACCAGGGCGGGCAGAAAACGATGCATGTGATCGAAAGCCGGCAGGCGCAGGAACAGGTCGCGGCGCAGCATCTTCAGGCCGCAGCCTGTATCCGGCGTCGCGTCGCCCAGCAGGCGCGAACGGACAGCGTTGGCGATCTTCGACGAGATTTTCTTGATCCGGCTGTCCTGCCGTTTCACCCGGTGGCCGGCCAGCAGCAATCCGGCCCCACCATCCGGAGCGGCCTGCAACGCGGCCCACAGGGCGGGAATGTCGGCGGGATCGTTCTGGCCGTCGCCGTCCAATGTTACGAGCACCGTGCCGCGCGCGGCATGCGCGCCGGTCACCACGGCCATCGACTGGCCAGCATTGCGGCGATGCCGCAGCGGGCGAAGCTCGGGCATCGTGGCGGCGCAGGAGCGCAGGATTGCCGGGGTGTCGTCGGTAGAACAATCATCAACGGCAAGGATTTCGAAACTGACCAGGCCCCGCAGAGCGGCACAGATTTCTTCCAGAAGGCTGCGGATATTCGCAGCCTCGTTATGCACCGGGATCACGACCGACAGCGCGCAGGCCGGGGCTGGTTGAGTCGGGGCGCTGGCCGAGGCGGAATGCTGCCCGGCCGGGGATGGGGGAATGCCGTTCATGATGGGGGGTGTTTATGGCAGGGGGATGCTTGAGAGGCCAGTAAAATCGCGCAAGTTTCTTATCGGCGCAAGCTTACCCGGAGCTTGCAGTTTTGCCGGATTGTCGCAGGAAAGCCGGTTTTCCGCAGCCGGCGAATCACTTGCGCCGGCCGGATGCCCGGCTAGAGTGGCCGGGAACCGTGCAAGACAGGATATCCGGGAGGATTTGAGAATGCGTCTGGCGAACAAGGTGGCGATTGTAACCGGTGGCGGCTCGGGTTTTGGCGAGGGGATCGCCAAACGATTCGCCCTGGAAGGCGCCGCGGTGGTGATCGGCGACCTGAACCTCGCGGCCGCCGAGAAAGTCGCTGGCGAGATCAACAAGGCCGGGCATCGCGCACTGCCGGTCGCGGTTGATGTCTCTCAAAACAAACAGATGAAAAGCCTGGTCGAGAAGGCCGTGGAGGCCTTCGGCGGCCTCGATATCATGGTCAATAACGCCGGCATGCCGCAACGCAATGCCCCGCTGCTGGAAACCGACGAAGCCACCTTCGACAAGATTTTCGCCGTCAACGTGAAAAGCATCTACAATTCGGCGATGCATGCCGTGCCGGCCATGCGCAAACGCGGCGGCGGCGCATTCATCAATATTGCCTCCACCGCCGGCGTGCGCCCCCGTCCCGGCCTGGTGTGGTATAACGGCAGCAAAGGCGCCGTGATCACGCTCACCAAGGCCATGGCCGTGGAACTGGCACCGGAACAGATCCGCGTGAATGCCCTGAATCCGGTGGCCGGCCTGACGCCGATGCTGAAGGAATTCATGGGCGGCCAGGAAACCGACGAGATGAAAGCCAAATTCGTCAGCACCATCCCGATCGGCCGGTTCTCCACGCCGCAGGATATCGCCAACGCGGCGCTCTATTTCGCTTCCGACGAAGCGAATTTCATCACCGGAGTCTGCATGGAGGTCGATGGCGGCCGATGCATATAACGAAAACCCTTCCGTTTATGGCGGCCCTGCTTCTGGCAGGGCCTGTAATGGCGCAGGCACCAGCGCAGGCTCCTGCCGCCCCGCCACCCGCCCAGATGCAGGGCACCACGCCGCCCACGCCCAGCACCACCGATCCACGCGCGGCCGCCGAGCCCGAGACGCAGCCCATCAAACCGAAGGCCGCCCCCAAGCCGGCGGCGAAAAGCGGCACGGCCGCGCCGCGCAACCAGACCATGGCTTTCACCCTGCCCGATCTGGTGCCGATCGCCGAAATTCCCCGCGGCAAGGCCGTCATGCTGCAGGGCGTGGTCCTGTCGCCGCAGGCCACCACGTTTGTGCTCAACGACGGCAATGCCAGTCAGGTGATCAGCCTGGGCTCGAGCTGGCGCGACCTGACCAAGGTGAAGGCCGGCGACCGCGTGCGCGTGATCGGCCAGATGGATCCCTATGGCGCGCCGGTTTTCCGCGCTGGCAGCGTGGTTCTCGAAAACAACAAGATCGTGGTGGTGCCGAACGGATAAGTCTACCGACCGGCAGCACCGCCGCGCGCCTTCGGGCACAATTTGAACGCTGTCTTCACCTGCCCCAATACAGTTGTACGCACGTGACGCATGAAGGCGTCCCAGTCGTTGAACGAGCCGACCAGACCGGCGAGCGCCGTACATTCTTCCCTGGCGAATTCGGTGATCTGGCGCGAGGCCACCACGGCGTTGGTGGCGCGCTGCTCGGCGTAAGGATCGTCCGGATAATTGCGCTTGTATGATTCCGAGCGCACCTGCACGGCATCGCGGAACCGCTGGATATTGGCCTGATCGAACGCGCCCCACATGGGCAGGATCGAGCCGTCATGGCCCAGCCGGGCGCAATCCCGCGCATAACCACGGATGATCATGCCGGCGCGAACGATGGCCTCGGCCTCCATCTCCGGTGCCGTCATGCATATTTGCGGACTTTTCGGCCGGCTGCCGGGGCCCAGTCCCTCCTGGGCCAGCGCCGGCAATGCGAAGCAGGCCGCAAGACATGCGGCAACGCCGCGTTGCAGCAGCGGTGTCACCGCTTGTTATGGGTGATCGCCGCGACAAAGGTGGCGGCGGCATCGGCGGCCTGGTCGACATGGTTGGAGGGAATGGCCGGCATCTGGTCAAGCGCCTGGCGCACCGCCAGCGCCTCCTGCGGCGGCAGCCGCTTGAGGATCTCCGCCGTACGCTCCGGTCCGGCGACACGCAGGAAAGCCACCAGCTTTTCCCGGCTCATCCCCTACCCCTTCGCCTTGGGCGCCGACTTCATCATCGCCAGATACATCGGCATCACGACATTGGTGAATTTGTTCTGGCCATACTGCAGTTCGTCCATTGCCGCCTTCACCATCTCGACGGTGGGATAATACGGCACAATCACATAACCATGCTTGCGCAATTCGGCGACAACGGCATTGGCCTGCTTGGTGTAGTTCTCGAAGAAATAACTGGTGTCGGATTTCTTGATGGCTTCCGAAATCACTTCCACGGCCGGGATCGGCTTGATCGCCTGCGGCCGCCAGTTAAAGCCGTCGGGCGGCTGGTTGGCATTGCGATCATCGGACGAGGCCATGGCAAAACTTTCAATACCGGCAATAGTTCAATTGGCCGGCAGCCGCACGCCGTTCGGCCATTGCCGCGCGGTCTGCTTCAATTCAGGGCTCTGCACCGCCGGCGCCCGCTTGCTGTCGAGCTGCCGAACCGCTGTCGCCACTTTGTGCTCGACCGCGATTTCCGACGGCGCCCGCAGACGCATCTTCACATAGGCTTCGCGCAGGGCTTCGGCAACCCGGCGTTCGAGCACACTGCCCGGTCCGGTAATGCGGCGGCGCACGATGATGTTCAATGCGTCGATATTCAGGCCGATGATGGCATGCAGGCGGGTCGACGGATGGGTCAGGCCGCCGCAAAGATTTTTCAGGTTATCGGCATAGAGCGTGACCAGCGGATAGCCAAACAGGCTGCCCTGCCCTTTCAGCTCCAGCGCCAGGTCGTGGATCCATTCGTAATACCGGCCACGGCCGATGGAATTGAACGCGGCCGACCCCCAGGCCTCTTTCATGGTCTGCATGGTGTCGCGTGCGCTGCGTTCGAAATCCGCCTGGTTCTCCACGATCACCTTCTCGATCTGACCACGCAGTTCTGGCGTCAGGCGCATATCCTGTCCGCGCTTGTAATTCACAGCCTTGCGCTTCAGGTCGCCGCGATTGCCGATTAGCCGGCCGGCGGCGTGAGGATCGAACATCGCTAGCCCTCGCTCCATGCTGGGCGAATCGGACCGCCCCGCCACGAAATCATCATGGCAGGCGAAGCAGTTAGCAACTGGGAAAGCAGGGCCCGGCCGGCAGGAGGGCCAAGGCCGCCGATCAGGCGTCGCGCTGGATGACGCGCAGGCGGTGATTGCAGATATCGATCTTGTCGGCCATGCGGGCGCGCCAGACCTGATCTGCCTCACGCTCGGTCTGGAACGGACCGTAGCGCTCCTCGGTGCCGGCCATCGGCGCCGGGTCAGCCAAGTCCTTGAAAATACCGCCTTCAACGTAAAACACGGGCATCGTCCTCATCCTCCGGCCTGTCTTCCGGATGCAGAACATTATTCCGCAACTGCGAAGAAAAAGACAGACCCACGAAGGTTGTAAGTTGATAACAAACCCTACGGTTTTGCCCCGAATTGGGCCCGGAGGGCCGCCGCCACGTCGTTCAGGGGGGCGCCCCAGTCCCTCGGATGCCGCTGCCGGAAACACCGCAGGGTCGGGTAGAACGGGCTGTCGGTACGATCCAGAAACCAGTACCAGAGCAGGCCATAACCCGGAGCGGGCAGCAGCAGCCAGACCGGCAGACCCAGGGCGCCGGCCAGATGGGCCACCGTGTTGCTGACCGTGATCACCATGTCGAGGGCCGCATACTGGGCCGCCGCCCCGTCCATATCCTGCAATGGGTCGATGGCCGGGTCCCGCCAGAGGGAAACACCCTGCCCGGCCTCAAGGGCTGCCCGTTCGGCCGCCGTCTCGCCATATTGCAGATCGATCCAGAACGCATCGACAGCAGCAAAGACCGGGGCGAAATCGGCAAGCTGCAGCGACTTCTGCGGCCCGAAATCGACATTGGCGCTGCGCCAGGACAGACCGATCCGCGGCCGCCCTCCGGCCATGGCCACCAGGCGCTGGCGCTGGGCATCGGCCATGGCGGGGGCGGATTGCAGGAAGCCGGAAAGCATTGCGGCAGCTTAAGCATCCCCGCATGCTGACGCCAGAGATGTCACAGACTCCCAAATCATCGGCCGCCGCCTTCACGCAGGCCGGCCTTCGGGCCCTGCAGGACGGCGATACGGCTGCCGCCACCCGGCATTTTGCAGCGGCGCGTCGGTTCTCACCAACCGATGTGGGCCTGCTGCACAGTCTGGCCGTGCTGTACCGGCAGGAACGCCGCTGGGCCGAATCCTGGTCGGCGGCCGAAACCGCTCTGCGCCTGCAGCCCGGCAATCCGGACTTCAATGCAGCACGCGCGGCTGCGCTGGGCTCCCTGTTGCTGGAGCAAGGTGCGGCGGCCGAAGCCCTCCCCTGGCTCCGGCAGGCGCTTGCCGTGCAACCGGACTGGCCAGAGATGTTGAGCCAGGCGTCGGAAGCGGCCTATCGCAACGGCGAGATGGCCGCGGCCCGCAGCGATCTGGATCGCGCCATCGCGCTGGAGCCCGATAACCGCAACCTGCACATGGCCCGCGCCACCATGCTGCTAAGCCAGCAGATATGGCAGCCGGGACTGGAGGACTACGAATACCGCCTGCGTCCTGGACCGGGGCTTGAAGTGTTGCGCGAGGGGCTCCACGCGCCACGATGGCATGGCGAGGACATGATGGGGCGTTGTCTGCTGGTGGTGGCGGAACAGGGCATCGGCGACCAGATCCGTTTCGCCAGCGATCTGCGCGACCTCGCGTCACTATGCGGCAGGCTCATCGTCGAATGCGAACCCCGTCTAGTGCCCCTGCTGGCGCGCAGCCTTCCCGCCATAACGGTCATGGCCAGCCATCAGCGGCGCAGTGGCAACCGGCATATATTCGATTACGGCTGGCTCGCCGGCCTGGGACCGGTGGACGCCTGGATCGAAATCGGCAGCCTGGCCCTTCGGCTGTTCGAGCGAAACCTTCCGCCGGACCGCATCCGGCCCTGAAACCGCGGCCCTTGCCGACAATCCACATCGATCTAGCTCTCTTTTCAAAGAGTTAGATTGGAATTTGCCATGCGCCATCGCCTTCTCCTCCTGCTGCTGCCCTTCGTCCTCCTGTCGCTCACCGCCTGCGGAACCGACCGCCCGGACCCCGCCGGCCAGGCCGCCTATGGGTCTTTCGAGCTGGAACGGTATTTCACGGGCCGGGTAAAAGCCTGGGGCCTGTTCGAACCCCGGTTCGGCGGGTCGGTGCGCCAGTTCACGGTCGACATCCGGGGCAGCAGGGATGGCACCGCTTTCGTGCTGGACGAGGATTTCCGTTTCAGCGACGGGGAAATCCAGAAACGGGTCTGGCGCATCCAGCCCGACGGCGCCGGCGGCTATTCCGGTACGGCTGACGATGTGCTGGGCGTTGCCCAGGGGCGCAGCCGGGGCAACGCCCTGGCCTGGGCCTATGATTTACGCCTGAAAACCCAGTCCGGCGGCATTGATGTCGGTTTCGACGACTGGCTCTACCGCTTCGACGACGAGATCGTGTTGAACCGGGCGACGGTGACGAAATGGGGCCTGCCGGTGGGCAGCGTGACCCTGGCATTTCGCAAGATCGAGTAGGTTGACGGGGCTGGACGACCGACCTATGGTCGCCGCGCTTTCGGGCGCGGTCCACCCCGCCCGAAGGATTACCGACCTCTGTGAGCCCGTAGCTCAGCTGGTAGAGCAAGCGACTTTTAATCGAGAGGTCCCGGGTTCGAATCCCGGCGGGCTCACCACCTCTATACCCCCCTGACAACCAATTTATTCGTGATCCGGTTGCCCATTCGGATATGCTGACGGCAATCAGGGGGAAACTCCGTGAACCGGCAGATCATCGAGAGCAGGTTCCGTCTTGATTCCAGCCTGCGTTTCATCCGGCCTGAGCTGCACGAACTGGCGGCTTTGTGGGAGGAGAAACGCGCCGGCCGGATTGCGCCTGATCGTGCCGACTTCTCCCCTTTTGTCCTGCGCCCCTATCTGCCCCGCATCCTGATCTACGAGATCGTGTCCAGCCAGGCGGAACGGCGGTTTCGCATCCGCCTGTACGGCACGCTGATCAGCCAGTATTCCGGCCGCGACCCCACCGGCAGGTTCGTCGACGAAATCATGAGCGAGCAAGCCTATGCCGACTTCAATCGCGGCCTGTCATGGGCAACCGACGAGGCCAGGCCGCTGCGGGCTGTCGGCAGTTACTATTTCGTCGACCGCAGCTTTGTGGAATTTGAATCGATCACCATGCCGCTGACCGTGAGTGGCGGAGATCAGGTCGAGCAATTGCTGAATGTCACCTATTACGACGACGAGGGCTGATCACAGCCAGTCGCGGGTCAGCCTGAATATCAAGGTCATCAGTCCATAAGCGATCGCCGCGAAAACCGCTGCGATACCAAAAACCTTCAGGTGCCGCAGGAACATCTAAAGCGGCTCGATGTCGCCCAGCGCCTGGCTGGCCTGGAAATCGGCGGCAAACGCCTGCAGCCGGCCTTCGGCAATGGCCGCGCGCATGCCGATCATCAGGTCCTGGTAATAGGTCAGGTTATGCTGGGTCATCAGCATGGCGCCGAGGATTTCATCCGACCGCACCAGATGATGCAGATAGGCGCGGCTGTAGCTGCGGCAGGCCGGGCAGCGGCAATGCTCGTCCAGCGGCCGCGGGTCTTCGGCATGACGCGCGTTACGGATGTTGATGCTGCCGCGCCGGGTGAATGCCTGTCCGGTGCGGCCCGAGCGGGTCGGCATCACGCAATCGAACATATCGATACCGCGCATCACGGCGCCGACCAGATCGGATGGCTTGCCCACGCCCATCAGGTAGCGCGGCCGGTCCGCCGGCAGATGCGGCACGGTGACATCCAGCGTGGCGAACATCTCCTCCTGCGTCTCGCCCACGGCAAGACCGCCCACGGCATAACCGTCGAAGCCGATGCCGAGCAGCCCGTTGGCGGATTCCTCGCGCAAAGCCGCATTGGTGCCGCCCTGCACGATGCCGAACAGGCCGTAACCTTCACGCTGCCGGAATGCCGTCTTGCAGCGCTCGGCCCACCGGATGGACAGGCGCATCGCCTCGGCGGCGCGCTTCTCGGTGGCCGGCAGCTTGACGCATTCATCCAGCTGCATGGTGATCGTGGCATCCAGCAGGTGCTGGATCTCGATGGACCGCTCGGGTGTCAGTTCATGGCGCGCGCCATCGATATGCGACTGGAAGGTGACGCCCTGCTCGGTCACCTTGTTGAGCTGCGATAACGACATGACCTGGAAGCCGCCGGAATCGGTCAGGATCGGACCGGGCCAGTTCATGAATTTGTGCAGGCCGCCCAGCTTCGCCACGCGTTCCGCCGTCGGCCGCAGCATCAGGTGATAGGTATTGCCCAGGATGATCTGCGCGCCCGTCTCGCGCACCGCCTCCGGCGTCATCGCCTTCACGGTGGCGGCCGTGCCAACCGGCATGAAGGTTGGCGTGTCGATCACGCCATGGGCGGTTTCGAGCTTCGCCTGGCGCGCGGCGCCATCGGTGGCACTGACGGAAAAGCGGAGGGTCATTTCGGGCCAATTATCAAATTAGACTGGCTGTCTGAACAGCAGGCTTGTATCGCCGTAGGAATAGAAACGGAAGCCCTGCTCCACCGCATGGCGATAGATCGCGCGCTGTTTTTCCAGCCCGACGAAGGCCGCCACCAGCATCAGCAGGGTGGATTTGGGCAAGTGGAAATTGGTCATCAGGCCATCGGCGACCCGGAAATCGAAGCCCGGCGTGATGAAGATATCCGTCTCGCCGGTGAAGGGCTGCAGGCCGCCGGTGGCACGCGCCGCTGTTTCCAGCAGGCGCAGCGAGGTGGTGCCAATGGCGATCACCCGCCCGCCGGCAGCCCTGGCCTCCCGCACCATTGCCACGGTCTCGGGCGTCACCTCGCCCCATTCGGCATGCATTTTATGCTCTTCCACCCGCTCCGCCTTCACCGGCAGGAAGGTTCCAGCGCCAACATGCAGGGTGACGCGGGCGAACCGGATGCCGATGCTTTTCAGCTGCCCGATCAGGTCAGGCGTGAAATGCAGGCCGGCGGTTGGCGCGGCCACGGCTCCGGCCTTTTCGGCGAACACCGTCTGGTAATCACTGCGGTCGCGGGCATCGGCCGGGCGCTGGGCGGCGATGTATGGCGGCAAAGGCATGCTGCCGGCGGTTTCCAGCGCCACGAGAAGCTCACCATCATCGCGGTCGAAAGCCAGCACGATCTGGTCGCCCTCGCGCCCCACCGTCTCGGCCCGGATCCCCCCCTCGAATGCGACCGCATCGCCCGGCTTCAGTCGCCGGGCGGGTTTGGCCATCGCCGTCCAGCGGCGGTTGCCCAGGCTTTTCAGCAGCATAGCTTCGACCTTCACCTCGGCCGGGCCACGTTCGCGCCGGCCGAACAGCCGTGCCGGGATCACCTTGGTATCGTTGAACACCAGCAGGTCGCGCGGCCGCAGCAACAGAGGCAGGTCGCGCACCACCCAGTCCTTCGGATCGACCTGGCCGTCATGGAAATACAGCAGCCGCGCCGCTTCGCGCGGCACTGCCGGCCGCTCGGCGATCAGCGCGGGCGGCAGGGTGAAGTCGAAGTCGGATACCAGCATGGCTCAGCCTCCCCGGCGGGAGGCGCCGGCGTCAGGCGACGTCGGCGGCAACGCGCAGCGAAACGATCTTGTCGGGATCGCTGACCGTGCCGTTGCGCGCCTGGTCGCCGCGCTTGATGGCATCGACATGCTCCATGCCCTCCACCACCTCCCCCCAGACGGTGTACTGGCGGTCCAGGAAGCGGGCATCGGCGAAGCAGATGAAAAACTGGCTGTCGGCGCTGTTCGGGTTCTGGGCGCGGGCCATCGAGCAGGTGCCGCGCTTATGCGGGGCGTCGTTGAATTCGGCATCCAGCTTCTGGCCCGAACCGCCGGTGCCATCGCCGCGCGGATCGCCGGTCTGGGCCATGAAGCCCTCGATCACACGATGGAATTTCAGGCCGTCATAGAAATTCTGCCGCGCCAGTTCCTTGATGCGGGCGACGTGATTGGGCGCCAGATCGGGACGCAGGGCAATGGTCACGCGGCCGTCCTTCAGTTCCAGATACAGGGTGTTTTCGAGATCGGCGCTCATGGGAATTCCTCGGCGTTACTTGATGTCGGCGGCGACGCGCAGCCTGATGATCTTGTCGGGATCGGTGACCTGGCCGCTGCCCGGCGCACCCTTCTTGATGCGATCGACTGCTTCCATACCCGAGATCACCTTGCCCCAGACGGTATACTGGCCATCCAGGAAGGGCGAATCCTCGAAGCAGATAAAGAACTGGCTGTCGGCGCTGTTCGGGTTCTGCGCGCGGGCCATCGACACGGTGCCGCGCTTGTGCGGTTCACGGTTGAACTCGGCATTCAGCTTCTGGCCCGAGCCGCCCGTTCCGGTGCCGGTGGGATCGCCGGTCTGGGCCATGAAGCCGCGAATGACGCGATGGAATACGATGCCGTCGTAAAAGCCCTTGCGCACCAGCTCCTTGATGCGGGCGACATGCTTGGGCGCCAGATCGGGACGCATGGCGATCACCACACGGCCGCCATCCTTCAGTTCCATGACCAGGGTGTTTTCCGGGTCCTCGATACGCTGGGCGTGCGCGGCCCCCGGAAGCGCCAGAACAGCAGCCAGCGCAAGAATCAGCAGATGGCGGCGGAGGATCAGCATGTCAGGTATCACCATTGGCCTTCAGGGCCGCAACGCGGGCGCGCATGCGCTCGGCCACACGGGGTGAGACGAAGGGATTTATATCGCCGCCCAGCATGGCGATTTCCTTCACCAGGCGGGAAGCGATGAACTGATGGTTGTCCGAGGCCATCAGGAATACGGTCTCGATCTCGGCATTCAGCCGGGCATTCATGCCCACCATCTGGAATTCGTATTCGAAGTCCGATACGGCGCGCAGCCCGCGGATGATCATCACCGCGCCAATTTCCATGGCGAAATGCATCAGCAGGTTGGAGAACGGCTTGACCTCGAACTCGGTGGCGCCCGGCATCAGCGGGCCGATTTCCTCGCGCACCATCTCGACGCGTTCTTCCAGCGAGAAGAATGGTCCCTTGCCGATGTTGACGGCAACGCCAACCACCAGCTTATCGACCAGTTTGCCGGCCCGCTTGATGATGTCGTAATGACCCTTGGTTACCGGATCGAACGTGCCCGGGTACAACCCGATGCGCTGCTTGGTCATCACTCCTCCCCAGAGTCACCTGCATCGTCATTTGCGGACGAGCCGTCATCCTGGCCTTCGTCCTGCGCGGGGCCACTTTCCGGCAAATGGGCGACCGACGCAACCTTCTCGCCCTCGCCGAGCTTGAAGATGATGACACCCTGGGTATTACGGCCGGCAATGCGGATACCGTCCACCGGGCAGCGGATCACCTGGCCGCCATCGGTAACCAGCATGATCTGATCGTCATGCTCGACCGGGAAGGCGGCGGTGACATTGCCATTCTTGGGGGTGGTTTCGATATTGATGATGCCCGAACCGCCGCGGCTGGTGATGCGGTATTCATAGGCCGAGCTGCGTTTGCCAAAGCCCTTTTCCGTAGCGGTGAGGATGAACTGTTCTGCCGCCTGCAGCTCGGTGATCCGCTCCATCGGCAGATCGGAGGCCAGCTCCACGCCGGTTTCGCCTTCGCGAATTCGCCGCTGGGCGGTGGCGTATTTGAGATAAGCCTCGCGCTCCTCCGCCGAGGTCTCGATATGCCGCAGCACGGACATCGAAATCACGCGGTCTCCCTCGGCCAGCTTCATGCCGCGCACGCCGGTTGAGGCGCGGCTCTGGAAGGTGCGGACGTCGGCAACCGGGAAGCGCACGCACTTGCCCTCATAAGACGCCAGCAGGATGTCATCCTGCTCCGTGCAGGGCAGCACGCCGACCAGGCTGTCATCGGCATCCTCGCCCTCGAACTTCATGGCAATCTTGCCATTGGCGTTGATGGTGACGAAATCACTCAGGTCGTTACGCCGGACATAGCCCTTGGCGGTGGCAAACATGACATGCAGTTCGCCCCACTTCGCCTCGTCCTCGGGCAGCGGCAGTACCTGGGTGATCTTCTCCCCCTCGGCCAGCGGCAGCAGGTTGACGAACGCCTTGCCACGCGACTGCGGCGTGCCTTCCGGCAAGCGGTACACCTTCAGCTTGTAGACCCGGCCGATATTGGAAAAGAACAGCACAGGCGTATGGGTACTGGCGACCAGAACCCGGGTGACAAAATCCTCGTCCTTGGTGCTCATGCCGGTGCGGCCCTTGCCGCCGCGCTTCTGCAGGCGGTAGGTCGACAGTGGCGTGCGCTTCACGTAGCCGCCGAAGCTGACCGTCACGACCATGTCTTCGCGCTGGATCAGGTCTTCGTCATCCTGCTCGAATTCCATCTCGGCGATCTGGGTCCGGCGCGGCACGGCAAACCGCTCGCGCATCGAAACCAGCTCGGCGCGCAGGATGCCCATCAGCTTCTCGCGGCTGCCGAGGATTGCGAGATACTCGTTGATCTCGGTGGCGAGCGTCTTCATCTCGTCGCCGATTTCGTCGCGGCCCAGTGCGGTCAGGCGCTGCAGGCGCAGATCAAGGATGGCCCGCGCCTGGGTTTCCGACAGCTTGTACTTGCCGTCGATCACCTTGTGGCTCAGATCGTCGATCAGGCTGATCATGTCGGCCACATCGGCAGCCGGCCATTCGCGGGTCATCAACTGCTCACGCGCCGTCTGCGGATCGGGCGCGCTGCGGATCAGCTTGATCACCTCGTCGATATTCGCCACCGCGATGGCCAGGCCGACCAGCACATGGGCACGGTCGCGCGCCTTGCCCAGCAGGAAGCGGGTACGGCGGAGGATCACCTCCTCGCGGAAATTGATGAAAGCGCCGATCAGCTGCTTGATGTTGAGCAGCTCGGGCTTGCCGGCATTGAGCGCCAGCATGTTGACGCCGAAGGAGGTCTGCAGCGGCGTGAAGCGGTAAAGCTGGTTCAGCACCACATCGGCCATGGCGTCGCGCTTGATCTCGATCACCACGCGCACGCCGTCGCGGTCGGATTCATCGCGCAGGTCGGAAATGCCTTCGATCTTCTTAGCCCGCACCAGCTCGGCGATCTTCTCGATCATCGATGCCTTGTTCACCTGATACGGAATTTCGGTGACGATGATCGCCTCGCGATCCTTGCGGATTTCCTCCACATGCACCTTGCCGCGCATGATGACGGAACCACGTCCGGTCCACATCGCCGCCTTGGCGCCGGCCCGGCCCAGGATGATGCCGCCGGTGGGGAAATCCGGTGCCGGCAGGATGTCCAGCAACTGCTCCAGCGTCACATCGGGATTGTCGACATAGGCGCAGCAGGCATCGATCACCTCGCCCATGTTGTGCGGCGGGATATTGGTGGCCATGCCGACGGCAATGCCGTTGGCGCCGTTGACCAGCAGGTTCGGGAACTGCGCCGGCAGCACCGAAGGTTCCTTCGTGCTGTCGTCGTAGTTGGGCTGGAAATCGATGGTGTCCTTGTCGATATCCGTCAGCAGCGCTTCCGCCGCCTTTTCCAGGCGGATTTCGGTGTAACGCATCGCCGCGGCCTTATCGCCGTCCATCGAGCCGAAATTGCCCTGGCCATCGAGCAGAAGCTGGCTCATGGAGAATGGCTGCGCCATGCGCACCATGGCGTCGTAGATCGACTGGTCGCCATGCGGGTGATATTTACCCATCACGTCACCGACCACGCGGGCCGACTTGCGATAGGGTTTGTCGGACAGGTAACCGTTCTCGTGCATCGAATAGAGGATGCGGCGATGCACCGGTTTCAGGCCGTCGCGCGCATCGGGCAGCGCGCGAGACACGATCACGCTCATGGCGTAACCGAGATACGAACGCTGCATCTCCTCTTCGATGGAGATGGGCTGGATATCGTGCGGAAGCGATGGCTGATCGGTCACGAAACGGGCGTCCGGAATAAGGGTTTGATGGGTCGAATCGGGGTGCCCGAACAGGCCGTTTCCAGCCCTGGAATCAGGCCCCGGAAACTACCATGGCGGGGGTGGCCGCAGCAATGCCGGGAGCCCCACTTGCAGGGGCGAAATCAGGGGTCGAAAATGCCTGTTTTCAGCCAATTCCACTGGTCTTCGCCGCAGGCCGCCACCAGGGGGCTGCCACCCGGCGGATCGGCCGCCCGATAGTCCTGCCCATTCAACCGCCGGGCTATCCCGCCAGCTTCGCAAACCAGCAAGGTTCCGGGGGCATGATCCCAGGGGATATTGCGGCCATAAATGCCCCAGTGAATCTGGCCCAGGGCCATGGCCGGATATTCCTGGCCCGAGCAGCGCAGGTTCAGCATGCCGGCGGTTTGATCGATCCGATAGGCCATCCGACGCGCCAGCTCGCGGTCGCTGATGCCGAAATTGGCCACGCCGGACAAATGCGCCAATGACGGCGGCGATGGCATGTGCAGGCGATGCAGACTGCCATCCGGCTCCCGCAGCCAGGCCCCCGCCCCCTTCTCGGCCATGTACAGGCGACCACTCGGCGGATCGAGAATCCAGCTCGCCACGGCATCGCCGCCGCGCACCAGCGCCACCATGGTCGCGAAAAACGGGCTGCCGACCGCGAAACTGGCCGTGCCGTCGATCGGATCGATCAGCCATGACAGTCCAGGCTCGCGCAGCCGCCCCATCAGCGTTGGATTGCGGCCAACGGCTTCCTCGCCCACGGCCTGCGAGCCGGCCAATAAAGCCTCCAGCCTTGGCGTGAGGAAAGCCTCGGCCTCCTCGTCTGCCACCGTCACCAGATCCTTGTGACTTGTCTTTTCGGCGACATCCTCGGCGCGCAGGCAGCGAAAACGCGGCATGACGATGTCACGGCCGACCTCAAGAAGCAGATCGGCCACCGCCTGCATGTCGATGGACGTTGTCATCAGGGATCGAAGATACCGGCCTTGAGCCAGTTCCACTGATCCTCGCCGCAGGCCGCCACAAGGGGAGAGCCGAAGGGTTTGTCGGCGGCACGATAGAAATCGCCATTCAGTCTTTTGGCAATGCCGCCTGCCTCGGTGATCAGCAGGCAGCCGGCCGCATGGTCCCATGGCAGGGCACGGTTATAGACGGCGTAATGGATATGGCCATCGGCGATGGCAAGGTATTCCTGCCCGGCGCAGCGCAGGATCAGCACACCGGCCGTCTTGTCGGCGCGATAACCGATACGGGCGGCAAAATCGCGGTCGCCGTAGCGGATATTGGGGGCACCCGACAGATGCGCCAGCGAAGGCGGCTTCGGCGTGGCCAGCCGGCGCTGGCTGCCATCGGCCTCGCGCATCCAGGCGCCGGCGCCCTTCTCGGCCATCGCGGTGATGCCGCGCACCGGATCGTGGATCCAGCTCGCCACGGCATCGCCATCCTGCACCAGCGCCACCATCACGGCGAACAGGGCATTGCCGACGGCAAAATTGGCCGTGCCATCCACCGGATCGATCAGCCATGCCGCACCAGGGCGGCGCAGGGCATCCATGATCGTCTCATCGGCACTGGCGGCCTCCTCGCCCACCACGGCAGAGCCCGGGATCAGGGCCTGCAACCGCGGAGTCAGGAAAGCCTCGGAGTCTTTGTCCGCAATGGTGACAACGTCATGCGGCCCTGCTTTCTGGTCGATATCGCCTGTCTTGAGCTGGCGAAACCGCGGCATGATCGCCGTGCGCGCCGCCTCCTCGATCAGCAGCCGCACCGCATCCATGTCTATCCTTGCGGTCATGCCCGCTGTCCCTCCTGCCGTTTGAGCCATTTGCCGGCTTCAGCCTGCGACAATGCCACCGACAGCTTGAGATGGCCGTCCTGTTCCTGCATGCCCAGTACTTCGCCATGCCTGTGCAACCAGGCCAAAGCCGCGCCATCGCCGGCATCCAGCGTAACAGCCAGCTCGACTCGATCATCGCCCAGCATGGCATCGATCCGTTGCAGCAATGCGTCACAGCCCGTGCCCTCCAAGGCGGAGATCACGATGGCGTCCTGCTGTCGCGCCGCCTGGTTCTGCAGCGCCTCGCGTGCTTCGGGTTCAAGCTGGTCGGCCTTGTTCCAGGCTTCGAGCAGGCGGTGGCCGCTGTCATCCGTGATGCCCAGGGATGCCAATACATCACGCACGTCTCCAGCCTGAGCCTCGCAATCGGGATGCGACATGTCGCGCACGTGCAGGATCAGATCGGCCGAGATCACCTCTTCCAGCGTGGCGCGGAACGCCGCCACCAAATGAGTTGGCAGTTCGGAGATGAAGCCCACCGTGTCGCTGAGGATCACGTTCCGGCCAGACGGCAGCCGCACCGTGCGCATGGTTGGATCGAGGGTGGCGAACAAAAGGTCCTTGGCCAGCACCTCGGCTTCGGTCAGGCGATTGAACAGCGTTGATTTGCCGGCATTGGTGTAACCGACCAGAGCCACCACCGGGTATGGCACCTTCTGGCGGGCCCGCCGATGCAGGGAGCGGGTATTCACCACCTGCTCAAGGTCAAGCTTGATGCGGGCGATGCGCTCGCCAATCAGGCGGCGGTCGATTTCCAGCTGGCTTTCGCCCGGGCCGCCGAGGAAGCCGAAGCCGCCGCGCTGGCGCTCAAGGTGGGTCCAGGACCGGACCAGACGCGAACGCTGATAATTCAGATGCGCCAGTTCGACCTGCAGGCGACCCTCTCGCGTGCGGGCTCGAGCGCCAAAGATTTCAAGGATCAGGCCGGTGCGGTCGATCACCTTGGCCTTCAGGGCACGTTCCAGGTTGCGCTGCTGCACCGGGGTGACGGCCGCATCCACGATCACGACATCGACCGGATGCTCGGCAATCCAGGCCGCCAGTTCCTCGGTCTTGCCGCTGCCGATCAGGGTGGCAGGCCGCCAGGCCGACAGCCAGACCACCTCGGCATGCACGACTTCAAGCTCGATGGCGGCGGCCAGGCCAACCGCTTCGGCCAGCCGCGCCTCCGGGCGCCGACGCATGTCGGCTGCCGTTGCCTTGGGACCGGGGGATTTGAGTGTGGGATGCAGGACGAGCGCACGCCGGGTGCGCTCGTCGCCGCCTTCAATGTGATCTGGCATCACTGCCATATAAGCAATGCCCACGGGATAACCAACCGGGACATCGCCATCAGCAGGAAAAAAGCTTAGCCCTGCTCTCCCTGGGCCTGCCCGGCGCCGCCCTGGGCGGCCGGATCAAACAGCTGGATCGGGCCGGACGGCATCACCGTGGAGATGGCGTGCTTGTAGACCAGCTGCATGTGACCGTCCCGGCGCAGCAGCACCGAGAAATTGTCAAACCAGCTGATGATACCCTGCAGCTTGACGCCGTTGACGAGGAATACAGTGACCGGGGTTTTGGTTTTGCGGATGTGGTTGAGGAAGACATCCTGGACGTTTTGAGGCTTGTCGGCGGCCATAATTCTTGGACCTTTCTTTTCTTATCTTGTTGTCTTTGTTTTGTTTTTTTACGCAATCCGGCCAAGTCGCACCGGATCGCGTCTGCGGAGGCGGCGGCCGCAGCCCCACGCATTCGCAGATTAAATCACTAAATCGCGAAAGTGGCAAAACAATGGCGGCTTCCCGGCACGGAATACCGCGCGCCTGACCGTGACGGTCGTCACCAAACCTGTGCGCCGAAACCGCCTGTCAGGGCGCGAGAAAACCGGCCTCCCAGTCCGCGTCGCCGGCGCCGTGACTTGCGGCATGAGCCTCGTAAAGCGCCCGAAGCCGGGACGCCACCACGCCGGGGCCACCATTGCCGATCGGCTGGCCATCGAGGCTGACCACGGGCATGGCATAAGAGGTCGTCGAGGTGACAAAAGCCTCTTTGGCAGCCAGCGCCTCGGCCACCGTGAAAGCCCGGTTTTCCACTGTCAGCCCCTCCCGGCGGGCCAGTTCCAGCATGGCGCTGCGGGTGATGCCGCCCAGAATCGCGGTGCTGAGCGCCCGGGTCACCAGCACATTGTCCTTCGTCACAATCCAGGCATTGGAGGAACTGCCTTCGGTCACATAACCGTCGCGGTCGACCAGCCAGGCTTCGTAAGCGCCGGCCTCCTTCGCCGCCTGCTTGGCCAGCGCGGCCGGCAGCAGACCCACCGACTTGATGTCACAGCGGCCCCAGCGGATATCCGGGCGGGTGATCGCCGCCACGCCCCTGGCTGCGTTGGCGGCCGCCTTGGTCATATCGACACTACGGGCAATGGCCACCACCGTCGGCGGAATATCGCCGGGGAAGGCGAATTCCCGCCGCGCCGCGCCGCGCGTGATCTGCAGATAGATATTGCCTTGTTTAACCCGGTTGCGGCGGACCGTTTCATTCAGCACTACCGTCAGGGCAGCGCGGCTCATCGGGTGACGGATGCGCAACTCATCGAGACTGCGTTCCAGCCGGACCAGATGCCCTTCCGCATCCACCAGCCGGCCATTCAGAATCGCGATCACTTCATAGACGCCATCGGCAAACTGAAAGCCACGATCCTCGACGTGAACGGCGGCCTGACCGTAGGGAACATACTGGCCATTGACATAAGCAACGCGTGCCATCGCGTGATACCTTTTCTGGGGATTAGAAGAACTCGAGGCGAACGGCGAAGAGTTTCTCGACTTTTTTCACCGCATCGCGCCGAACGAACAGGATCACCCTGTCGCCAGCTTCGATTTCACTGTCGCCACGCGCGATCATCACCGCATCGCCACGAATGATGGCTCCAATCATCAGGCCATCCGGCAGGTTCAGCTCGGCCAGCGGCCGGCCAACCAGGGCGCTGGTTTCCACCGCTTCGGCTTCCATCACCTCGGCCGCGCCGTCCATCAGGGAATGAACACCACGGATGCGGCCGCGTCGCACATGCTGGAGGATTGAGGATACGGTGGTGGAGCGCGGATTGACCACGACATCGACGCCAAGCGAGCCGATCAGCGGCTCATAGGCCGGGTTATTGACCAGAGTGATCGCACGCTGGGCGCCCGCCCGCTTCGCCAGCAGGGAGGTGAGGATATTCACCTCGTCGTCGTTGGTCAGCGCGATGATGGCTTCCGCGGCGCCAACCTTCGCTTCGTTCAGGATATCCATGTCGAGGGAATCGCCGTTCAGCACAACGGCATTCTTGAGTTGCCCCGCGACGAATTCAGCGCGATCCCGGTTGGCCTCCACCACTTTCAGCAGAACCGAGGGCTGCGCAGCCTCGATTTCGCGCGCCAGGAACATGCCGATATTGCCGCCTCCGCAAAGCACGATGCGGCGGGCTTCCCGCTCCTCATGGCCGAACAGGCGCATGCCACGCTGGACATGGTCTTTCAGGGCGCAGAAATAGATCTCGTCGCCGGCCTCCAGATGGTCGTTGGCATCAGGCACCAGCAAGGCACCGTTGCGGTTGATGCCGCAGATATTGATGGCCAGATCGGGGAACAGGCCGGTCAATTGACGCAGCGGCGTGTTCAGCACCGGGCAGTCTTCATCCAGCCGCACGCCGATCAGGCGCAGCCTGTCATCGGCAAACGGGATCATGTCAAAGGCGCCGGGCGTCAGGATACGGCGATGGATGGCCCGCGCCACCTCGATCTCGGGTGAAATGATATAGTCGATAGAAATGTGCTTCTGGTTGAACAGATCCGCCCATTCCGGTTTCAGGTAGCTCTGGGCGCGAACGCGCGCGATTTTTGTGGGCACGTTAAACAATGCATGCGCCACTTCGCAGGCCACCATGTTCACCTCGTCGGCGAAGGTAACCGCGATCAGCATGTCGGAATCCGCCGCGCCGGCCTGCTCCAGGACATCCGGATGCGAGGCATGACCAACGATGCCTCGCAGGTCATAGCTTTCCGCCGCCTTGTTGGCGCGGTCGGACGAAACGTCGATCATCGTGACTTCGTTGCCATCCGCGGCAAGCTGTCGCGCGATGGTCGTTCCCACCAGACCTGCGCCGCACACGATCACCTTCATGGCAAACTCCCGCTCCCGTTATCCGTTACGGTCGAGATTGACCACGCCCAAGGCTTTCAATTTTCGGTGCAGCGCCGAGCGCTCCATGCCGATGAAGCTGGCCGTGCGCGAAACATTGCCGCCAAAGCGTGTGATCTGCGCCAGCAGATATTCCCGCTCAAACATCTCTCGCGCATCGCGCAGCGGCAGGCTCATCACTTCCGTTGTGGTTTCGGGCCGCAGGGCAACCGGCGGTGTCGCCCCCAGATCGGATGGCAGCATGTCGGCGTGGATGGCGCCCTTCTGATCGGCGGGCATCATGATCAACAGCCGTGCGATCGCATTGCGCAGTTCGCGCACATTGCCGGGCCATTCAGCCGATTGCAGAGCCAGCAGCGCGTCCTCGGCCAATTCGCGTTCAGGCACGCCCTGCCGCTGCGCCTCGATGCGGGCAAAATGCCGGGCAAGCAACGGGATATCTTCCCGCCGATCGCGCAGGGCAGCCACCTTCAGCGGCACAACGTTCAGGCGATGGAACAGATCCTGCCGGAATATGCCCTGCCCCACGCGCATCGAAAGATCATGCGTGGTACCCGAAATGATCCGCACATCCACTTGGACGCGCGTACGGCCGCCAACACGCTCGAAGCCCTGCTCGGTCAGAACCCGCAGCAGCTTGGCCTGCGCCTCACCGGACATTTCCGCCACTTCATCAAGAAAAAGCGTGCCGCCGTGGGCCTCTTCCAGCACGCCAATGCTATGCTGGCGCTGTCCATTCACCGATTCCTCTACGCCGAAAAGCTGGGCCTCGACACGTTCGGAGGTCATTGCCGCCACATTGAGGCTGACGAACGGCCCGCCAGCACGGCGCGACCGTTTGTGCAGAAGACGGGCGACCAACTCCTTGCCCGCGCCCGCAGGGCCAGAGATCAGAACCCGACTGTTGGTGGGCGCAATCCGGTCGATAGCCTGGCGCAAAGCCACAATCGCCGGCGACGATCCAATCAGCTCGGCTATGGTGCCTGATCGCTGACGCAGGTCCTCGTTCTCGCGTTTCAGCCGGGCCTGTTCGAGCGCACGCTCCACCAGCAGCAACAAACGGTCGCTCTTGAACGGCTTCTCGATATAGTCATAGGCGCCGCGCTTGATCGCTGACACCGCCGTTTCGATATTGCCGTGGCCGGAAATCATGATCACCGGTACGCTGGCATGGTCGCGGATGATGCGATCCAGTATTTCCATGCCGTCCAGCTTGCTGCCCTGCAGCCAGATATCCAGGATCACCGCGTTGGGGCGCCGCGCTTCAATCTCGCGAAGCGCACTGTCGGAATCGGAAGCCATCCGGGTTTCATAACCCTCGTCCTGCAGGATGCCCGCAATCAGATTGCGGATGTCGGCTTCATCGTCGACAATCAGAATATCACGCGCCATGACTACTCGATCCTAGCTTGCGGTCCGCCTCGCTGCGGGCGGCCGTCTCTGCGGCATCGGCATTCCCGATAACAAGATGCGGCAGGCGAATCCGCGCCAAACTACCACTTCCCGCAGCGGGATCAACAGCCGCCGCATCGGTCAGCGTGATGCTGCCGCCATGTTCCTCGATGATCTTTTTCACAATCGCAAGGCCGAGACCGGTACCCTTGCTGCGGGTTGTGACATACGGCTCGAACAGGCGATCGCGGTTCTCGACCGGAAGACCGCGCCCATTATCCCGCACCGTGATCTCGGCCGCACCGGAGGCAACCGCCAGAGAAATGACGATCCGGCCCGGCGGCAGGGTTTCCCCGGCCTGACGCTCGCGCCCATCAATAGCGTCGATGGCATTCTGCAGGATATTGGTCAGAACCTGGGCGATCTGGCGCGCATCGCAGCTTAAGTGCACGGGATCGGCGGGAACAAAACTTTCGAACCGGATATCGTTGCGCGCCACCTGCTGCATGAATACGCCCTGGCGCACCAGTTGCCCCAGGTCTTCTTCCCGATAGACCGGGCGCGGCATCCGGGCAAAGGTGGAGAATTCATCCACCATGCGGCCGATATCGCCCACCTGGCGGATGATCGTGTCGGTGCACTGTGAGAAAATCTCCGGATCGGTCTGCACTTCCTTCAGATACTTGCGCTTGAGCCGTTCGGCGGAAAGCTGGATCGGGGTCAGGGGATTCTTGATTTCATGAGCGATGCGACGGGCAATATCGGCCCAGGCGGCATTGCGTTGTGCCGCCATCAGCTCGCTGACATCATCAAACGTGGCGACGTACCCAAGCAATTCGTTGCCAGTCGATTCACGGGCGATACGCACCAGCAGCGTGCGGTTTCCGTCCGGCCGCGATACGACAACCTGCCCGCGTTCCACCGCTTCGCTGGTATTGCCGGCCAATCGATCAAACAATTCGGCCATCTCGGGTGCCACTTCGGCGAAGGGCCGCCCGACCATGTCGTCGTAATCTTTCTGAAGCATGGACTGGGCCGATGGATTCGGCAACGTCACCCTTCCCTGCGGATCGATGCCGATCACGCCGGCCGATACGCCGCCCAGCACTGTTTCGGTAAAGCGGCGACGCTCATCAAGCTGACGGTTCGCGGCGATCAGCTCGGATTGCTGAGCGGCCAGCTGGCCGGTCATGCGGTTGAAGGTGCGCCCCAAGGTGGCAATTTCATCGTCGTCGGCGCGCTCCGTCACACGTGCCGTCAAGTCGCCGCTGCGAATCCGTTCGGCCGCCCCGACAACCTCGCCGATTGGCGCCACCAGGCGATTGGCGATCAGCAGTGCAAACCAGATCGCCGCCAGCAGCAGCAGCAGCGAAACCAGGAGAAACAGGATCGCGAAATTGATTTCCAGTGCCGAGCGGGCCTGTTCCAGGCGACTGTATTGCTGGGCGGCGACCCGGGTCCGCTCCAGCTCGCCCAGTACCTTCGCATCGATGAAACGCCCCACATAGAGATAAGCATCGAGATAGCCATCCAGCCGGATCAGGGCCCGCACACGGTCATCCGTTTCCGCCGTGATGATAACCACCTGGCCGGCATTGGCGTCCTGGATGGCGCGGGTGGGAATACGTTCGAACTCCATCAACAGGCTGAGTTCGTTTCTGGCCAGGATTTCGCCAGTGGACGTGAAAACAATGGCTTCGCCCAGGCCACGCAAGCGCGAAAGCTGACGCACCGCCTGCTGGAAGGTGGCCGGGCTGCGCGTCAGACGGGGCGCTTCGCGATTGAGATCCACGGCCATCGCCAGAACGTCGGCGCGGATCGTCTTGCGGTGCTCCTGGATATACGCCTCGGCAATCGCAACCGACGCCTTCACCGCAGAATTGACCCGTTCGCTGAACCAGGTCTGCAGACCGAGATTGAAGAACAACACGGCGAATACCGTCATCATCACCGTGGGCAGCGCCGTAACGGTGGCGAACAGCATCACCATGCGGGCATGCAGGCGCGATCCCGCCGCGCCGCGCCGTCGCTGCATCCACAGCACCACCAGGCGGCGCGCCACCAGGCTGGTGAGCCCGAGCAGGATCACCAGATCGCTCAGCAGCAGGATCTGAACGTCGCGCGGGGTCAGGTCCCGGTTGGCGCCCGGGGTCATCGCCAGATAGGTCAGGGTGCCGGCCACCAGGGCCGCGATAGCCAGCGAGATTTCCAGATGACGGATCAGCCGATGGCGGCGGAACCAGTCGATCCCCCGACGCAGCAGACGCAGGGCCGGAGGACCCGCCGGCTGCTCATTGGCAGCGTGGATCGTCTCGTCGGTCATGGCTGATGAATCGCTGGCCGGAACATCCGGGGATCATACCCCAGGCCGGTCCGGCTAGCACCAGTCCGGAAGCGCCCCTATTTGAGGCCCCGAATCACCTGGATGTTATGATCCCTGATCTTCTTGCGCAGGGTATTCCGGTTCAGCCCCAGCATATGGGCGGCCTTGATCTGGTTGCCACGGGTGGCCGCCAGGCTGAGGGAAATCAGGGGAATTTCCAGTTCGCGCAGCATCCGGTCATACAGGCCCGGAGGCGGCAGGTCGTCGCCCTGGGTGGCGAAATACTTGGTCAGGTGCCGCTCAATGGCACCGGTCAGGGTCTCTTCCTCGCCCGGCTCGGCAGGACGCGGCGCCTGCGGCGGCTCGGCCAGTTCATTGTCGATCACCTCGATGCCGATGACATCATCGGCATACAAGGCGGCCAGACGGCGGACCAGGTTTTCCAGTTCACGCACATTGCCCGGCCAGCGGTAGCGGCGGATACGCTCCATGGCTTCCGGCGATACCGTCTTGGTCGGCAGCCCCTGGGCGGCGGACTGGTTCAGAAAATGCCGCACCAGATCGGGAATATCCTCGCTGCGTTCGCGCAGCGGCGGCAGGCGCAGCGGCACGACGTTCAGTCGATAGAAAAGATCTTCGCGGAACAGGCCCTGGTTCACGGCCTGGCGCAGGTCGCGGTTGGTGGCGGCAACGATGCGGACATCCGTGCGGATCGGCGTGCGGCCGCCAACCGTGGTGTATTCGCCCTGCTGCAGCACGCGCAACAGTCTGGTTTGCGCCTCGATCGGCATGTCGCCGATTTCATCGAGGAACAATGTGCCGCCTTCGGCCTGCTCGAAACGGCCGGCATACCGATTGGCGGCGCCGGTGAAGGCCCCCTTCTCGTGGCCGAACAATTCGGATTCGATCAGTTCGCGCGGGATCGCCGCCATGTTGATGGCGACAAATGGTCCGTTGCGGCGCTTGCCGTAATCATGCAGCGCGCGGGCGACCAGTTCCTTGCCGGTGCCGGACTCGCCATAGATCAGCACGGTGAGGTCCGTGCCCATCAGGCGGGCCATCACGCGGTAGATTTCCTGCATTGCCGGCGAACGGCCGATCAGCGGCAACTTTTCCTCATCCGCGGCGGCTTCGGCATCTTCCTGCGGCGCGGCCTTGGGCTGACTGAGGGCACGCTCGACGACCCGCAGCAGTTCCTTCAGGTCAAAGGGCTTGGGCAGGTAATCATAGGCGCCGCGTTCGGCGGCCTTGACAGCGGTGAGCAGGGTTTTCTGCGCGCTCATCACGATGATGGGCAGATCAGGCCGGATCCGCTTGATGCGCGGCAGGAGGTCGAGGCCGTTTTCGTCGGGCATCACCACGTCGGTAATGATCAGCTCGCCTTCACCTTCAGACGCCCAGCGCCACAGGGTTGCGGCATTGCCGGTGGAGCGCACCTGATAACCGACCCGGCCCAGCGCCTGATCCAGAACGGTACGGATCGAGCGGTCGTCGTCGGCGACGAGAATGGTGCCCTTTTGACTCATTCAGACTCTCCGGATGCTTCCACGGCCGGGTTATGAACCGGCAAACGCGCACTGAAAACGGTACGGCGCGGGCGGCTGTCGCACTCGATCACGCCGCCATGGTCGCCGATGATCTTGGCAACCAATGCAAGACCGAGGCCAGAACCGCTGACCTTGGTTGTCACAAACGGATCAAACAAATGTGGCCGGATGTCTTCCGGAACGCCGGGGCCGTTATCCTGAACCGAGACTTCCAGCGGCAGATGCAACCTGTCGCGCGAACCGCGCACGGCCAGCCGCACGCCATGGCGGTAGGCCGTGGTCAGCACGATCTCACCGCCCGGATCGTCGCCGATCGCCTCGGCGGCATTCTTCACCAGATTGAGGAAGACCTGCACCAACTGGTCGCGGTTGCCATAGACAGGCGGCAGCGACGGATCGTAGCGCTCGACGAAGCGGATATGCTTGCCGAACCCCGCCTGGGCCACCTTGCGCACATGCTCGAGCACCTGATGGATGTTGACCGGGCCGCGCTCGATCGGGCGCTTGTCGGAAAACACCTCCATGCTGTCGACCAGCGCGCAGATGCGATCCGTCTCATCGCAGATCAGCCGCGTCAGCTCGCGATCCGCCTGGCTGGCGTTCAGCTCCAGCAACTGCGCCGCGCCGCGAATGCCGCTCAAGGGGTTCTTCACTTCATGCGCCAGCACGGCCGCCATGCCGGTCACCGAACGGGCGGCGCCGCGATGCGTCAGCGCCCGGCCGATCTTGGCCGCCATGCTGCGTTCGTCAAAGCGCACGATCACATGATCGGGCGCTTCCGGAACCGGTGAAACCTGAACATCGACCAGACGTTCCCCCAGTCGCGGCGAACCGAGATCCACATCGTATTCCGACACGCTGTAGCGCTCGCGGAAGACCTGGCTGACCAGTTGCAATACCGGGCTGCCGAAAGGCACCAGATCGCGCAGGTTCTGCCGGGCCAGCACGGCCGCGCCGGAATCGAAAAACTGTTCCGCCGCCGGATTGGCGTAAGTGATGTCGCCCTGCCGGCCGACCACGAGGATTGGATTGGGGATGGCGCCGAGAACCTGGGTGGCGTCGATCGGCGGCGCGACCATCTGTTGTTCAGCCGACTGCATCAGGCGGCCATCCGGTCGAGCTGTGGCGCATAGAAATCACGCACGGCCTGACGCACCTGCGCCGGCTCGTCGATCTGCATGATGCGGGTGCGGAATTCGGCCGAACCGGGCAGCCCCTTGGAATACCACGCCACGTGCTTGCGCGCGATTTTCAGACCGGTCTGCACGCCATAATGCTCAAGCATGGCGTCATAATGCTCCAGCACCGTATCGCGCTGGTCCTGCAGCGACGGATCGGGCAGACGTGCGCCGGATTTCAGAAATTCCATCACCTGACGCAGGAACCACGGGCGACCATAGGCACCACGACCGATCATCACACCATCGGCGCCGGACTGCGCCAGCGCCTCCTGCGCCTCCTCCAGTGTCGTGATATCGCCGTTGACCACGACCGGGATGGAGACCGCTTCTTTCACCTTGCGCACGAAGGCCCAGTCGGCGCGCCCGTTATACATCTGGTTGCGTGTGCGGCCATGAACGGTGAGCATCCGGATGCCCTCGCCCTCGGCGATGCGCGCCAGTTCCGGCGCATTGCGGTTGGCTTCGTCCCAGCCGGTGCGCATCTTCAGCGTCACCGGCAGCTTCACGGCCTTCACCGTGGCGGTAAGCAGGCCCTTGGCATGCTGCAGGTCGCGCATCAGCGCGGAACCGGCATGACCGTTCACCACCTTCTTCACCGGGCAACCCATATTGATATCGATGATGGCCGCGCCTTTGTCTTCATTCAGCTTCGCGGCCTCGGCCATCACATGGCCTTCGCAGCCAGCGAGCTGCACCGACATCGGGAATTCTTCCGGCGCGACCTCGGCCATTTTCAGGGATTGCCGCGACGACCGCACCATGGCCTCGGAGGCGATCATTTCAGATACGACAAGACCCGCGCCGCTGCGCTTCACCAAGCGACGGAACGGCAAATCGGTGACGCCTGACATCGGTGCCAGGATCACGGGGTCTTCAATCGAGACGGGACCAATTTTTATGCTCATTTTTTGCACACATTCCTGGGTGCCCAGTTGTTGTTCACTCTAGGCGGTTTCTTACTGCGCTGCAACATCATTCCGCGACCGGATTAAATCCGGGTCCGGACATCGCCAAGGGCCTGACCTTTGCCGGCTTGCGCCGCTCAGGCTAGGGTGCAGCCATGACAGCCACGGCCCTGATCGTCGCCGCCGGCCGCGGAAGCCGCGCCGGCGGGGAAAAGCCCAAGCAATACCATAGGCTTGGTGGAAAACCCCTGCTCCGCCACAGTATTGATGCCTTCCTGGCCCACGGGGCAATAGCACGGGTCATGGTCGTGATCCACCCCAGTGATATGGAAGACTATCGCGCCGCCACAAAGGGCCTGGAAAACGAAACCCGCTTGTTGCCGCCCTGCCTGGGCGGAGCCGCCCGGCAGGATAGCGTACGCCTGGGTCTGGAAGCATTGGCCCATGATCCGCCCTCCGTTGTGCTGATTCATGACGCAGCCCGCCCATTTCTGCGGCAGGACCGGATCGATGCCCTGCTCGATATGCTCAAGCAGGCGCCAGGTGCCATTCTGGCCATTCCCGTGGTCGACACCCTGAAACAGGATGGTCAGGGCCTTGCCCATGGCAGCGTCGACCGTCAGGGCTTGTGGCGCGCCCAGACCCCCCAGGCTTTCCACTTCAACGATATCCTGGCCGCCCATCGCCAAAATGCCGGCCTCGCCCTCACCGACGATGCGGCGGTGGCCGAACATGCCGGCTTGGGCGTGCGCCTTGTGCCCGGCTCAGAGGAGAATTTCAAAGTGACCGAGCCGGCAGACTTCGTTCGCGCCGAACGGCAGGTGTTGATGCAACTGGCCGATATCCGCATCGGCCAGGGTTTCGACGTACACGCCTTCAGTGACCAGCCCGGCCGCAAGCTGATGATCGGCGGCATCGAAATCGCTCATGATCATGGTCTGGCCGGCCATTCCGATGCCGATGTGGCCCTGCACGCCCTGACCGATGCCATCCTGGGCGCATTGGCCGATGGCGATATCGGCCAGCATTTCCCGCCCTCCGATGCGCGCTGGAAGAATGCCGACTCTGCAGCCTTCCTGCGCCATGCCGCCGACAAGATCGTGGCGCGCAACGGGATCATCGCCCATTGCGATATCACGATCATCTGCGAGGCACCGAAGATCGGCCCGCACCGCGAGGCGATCCGCGCGCGTATCGCAAGCATCCTCGGTATTGCCGTGGATCGCGTGAGCGTGAAGGCGACAACCACGGAGAAGCTCGGTTTCACCGGACGACGTGAAGGCATTGCCGCACAGGCCATGGCCACCATCCGGCTGCCGGCATGATGCGCAATATCGCCTTCCTGCTCTGCACCTGGTTCGGCCTTGGCAAGCTGCCGAAAATGCCGGGCACGTGGGGTTCGGCCGGCGCCCTGCCCTTCGCCTGGGTGCTGCAATCCCTGGGTGGGCCGTGGCTGCTGGCTGTTGCCGCCATGACAGCTGCGTTGCTGTCGCTGTGGGCCATCCGCGAATACCTGACGCACTGGCCCGGCGAGGATCCGGGCGAAATCGTGATCGATGAAGTGGCCGGCCAATGGCTGACACTGGTCTTCGTGCCGCTCGACCCCCTGCTCTACCTGATCGGCTTCATCGTTTTCCGTTTTTTCGATATGACGAAAATCTGGCCGGCTTCCTGGGCCGACCGCAACCTGCACGGCGCGCCGGGCGTTTTGATCGACGACCTGTTTGCCGGCCTCTATGGCATGGGCATGATGCTGGCGCTGATGCATTTCTGGTGGTGACATGATGGATGACACTCTGCTGCGCCTGGCCGAAACCCTGTTGGCCGAATGCCACAAACACGGTGCCATGTTGGCCACTGCTGAATCCTGCACCGGCGGACTGATCGCCGCCACACTGACCGAAATCGCCGGCTCGTCTGCGGCTTTCGATCGCGGCTTCGTCACCTATTCCAATGCGGCGAAATCGGCCTCGCTGGGCGTGCCGGCGGAAATCATCGCCGGCCATGGCGCCGTTTCGGAAGCCGTGGCGCGTGCCATGGCGGAAGGCTGCCTGCGCAAAAGTGAAGCCGACATCGCCATCGCCTGCACCGGCATCGCCGGCCCGGGCGGCGGCAGCGTTGAGAAACCTGTCGGCCTTGTGCATATCGCGGTTGCCGGCACGGGGCAGGAAACCATGCACCAGCGCATGACCTATGGCGATATCGGCCGCGCCGCCGTGCGCGCCGCCACCGTGGAAGACGCCCTCACGCTGGCCGGCGAAATGCTGAAGCAGATGGTGGCGGCCGCCGATTAAAGATCGGCCAGCCGCCGCACCTCGCCGGACGCCGCCACAGTGCCGTCGCGCACGAAGCGTTCGTGGTTCTGGTCGATGTCATCCAGGCGATACAGATAGTTCACCATCATGCCGGCCGACTGTTTCAGGCCGTTTTTCGAGCGGTCGCCCAGCCAGTTCAGGCGATGCACGGTGGCGCCGTTGCTCAAATGAAAACGCGCCACCGGATCGCGCGGCTTGCCGGTCTTGTCCTGGGCCGAGAGCAGATAGCGCGCGCAGAGCCGGAGCAGAACCGGCTTGAGCGCATCGGCCAGGGCCGCGTTCTCTACCCAGCCGCGATCCTGCAGCAGACCGGGCAGCATCCCCTTGGAGAAACGCTGCCCCAGCACCTCGCGCAATTGATCGCGCGCCTTGGCATCCACCAGGTCGGGGGCGCCTTCCGCAATGATCTCGTCCAGCCACGCGCGGAAGCCCGGGATGGGTGAAAGCGTCGAGAACTGCTTCAGGTTCGGCAGGTCGCGGCTCAGGTCGTCCACCACGCGCTTGATCAGGAAATTGCCGAAGGAAATGCCGCGCAGGCCGGTCTGCGTATTCGAGATCGAATAGAAGATCGCCGTATCGGCCTCGCGTGGATCGAGCACCGGCTGGCTTTGATCCAGCAGGGATTGCACATTCCCCGCGATCCCTTTCACCAGAGCCACCTCCACGAAGATCAGCGGTTCCAGCGGCATGCGCGGGTGGAAAAACGCATAACAGCGCCGGTCCGCATCCAGCCGGTTGCGCAGGTCGTCCCAGCTTTCGATGGCATGCACGGCCTCGTAGGCGATCAGTTTCTCCAGCAAGGCCGCCGGGCTGTTCCACGAGATGCGCTGCAATTCCAGGAAACCCACATCGAACCAGGCGATGAACAGGTCTTCCAGATCGGCATCCACAATGCCCAGTTCCGGTGCCTCCTTGCGGAAACGCAAAGCATCGGCGCGCAGATCGACCAGGAATTTGACGCCCTGCGGCAAAGCCGTGAACTGGGTGAGCAAGCGCTGGCGCGGTGGCGTCAGGGCCTGCCGCAATTTGCGCTCGGCCTTATGCCGCGCCACCGGATCGGCGGCCTGCTGCACCTCGCCGATCTTTTTGTCCAGCAAAGCGGGATCGGCGCCGAAGCCGCCGGCCAGCACCTTCAGGAAGCTGACCTTCCCGGCATCGTTCAGTCCCAGGTAAAGCCGGCCGAGGGCAGCGGCGCGCGCACGCGCCGAAACCTCGCCGCCGCGCGCCTCCAGGCAATCGTTGAACAGGCCGCGCAGGCGCTCGATATCCCTGGCATCCAGTTCACCGTTACGGCCGAGCTGGGCCGTCTCGTCGCCACCGGCGATGCCGCGCCACGCACCGACCAGACTGCGCAGGCCGCGTTCCAACAAGGTGCCGGACATCGAGATATTGGGAAGCGTCGGCAAGGCAACCATCGGACACTCCGTTCTGGCGGGCTTTCCGTTCTGGGCCCGGATAAAACGTCCGGGACGTTTCAGAGTGCCGTTATCGTAGCACCGGGCGCCAGGGATAATCCATTCTCGCCGTAAAGCTGCCGCGCCCGGGTCTCGAAGGCGCCGACCATGCGTTTGACGGCCTCGTTGAACAGCAGTTCGATGGTCTTTTGCAGCAGTTTCGAGCGGAATTCGAAATCGACATAGAAATCGATCTCGCAGCCTTGGCTATGCGGCAGGAATATCCAGTGGTTCTTCAGGTATTTGAACGGGCCGTCTGTGTATTCGACGTCGATCCGCTTCGCTTCCGGGTTCAGCGTCACTTTCGATGTGAACCGCTCGCGGAACATTTTGAAACCGATGATCAGGTCGGCCACCATCAGCCGTTCGCTGCGTTCGCGGATGCGGGCGCCGAGGCACCAGGGCAGGAATTTCGGGTAATGCTCCACGCCGGCCACCAGCGCATAAAGCTGGTCCGGCGTGTAGGGCAGGATGCGCTTTTCGGCGTGGGTGGGCACGGCCCGGTCAGGCCCCGGCCTGTGCCAGCCTTGCGGCGCGGTTCGCTTTCAGCCGGGCGAAATCGGCGCCGGCATGATGCGACGAGCGGGTCAGCGGCGAAGCCGAGACCATCAGGAAGCCCTTGGAATTGGCAATCGTCGTATAGGAGGCGAACTCGTCCGGCGTGACGAAGCTTTTCACCTCGGCATGCTTGCGGGTCGGCTGCAGGTATTGCCCGATGGTGAGGAAATCCACATCGGCGGCGCGCAGGTCATCCATCACCTGCATGATCTCGATCTTCTCCTCGCCCAGGCCGACCATCAGTCCAGATTTGGTGAACATCGCCGGATCGAGTTCCTTCACCTTCGCCAGCAGCTGCAGCGAACCAAAATAGCGCGCGCCGGGCCGGATCGTGGGATAGAGCCGCGGCACGGTTTCCAGATTGTGATTGAACACATCCGGCCGTGCCGCCACCACCGCCTCGATGGCGCCGGGCTTGCGGATGAAATCGGGCGTCAGGATCTCGATGGTGGTGCCGGGCGAGGCCTTGCGGATTTCCTCAATCGTCCGCACGAACTGCGAGGCGCCGCCATCGGCCAGGTCGTCGCGATCCACCGAGGTGATCACCACATGATGCAGGCCAAGCTGGCCCACCGCCTCGGCCACATGCTGCGGCTCGTCGGCATCCACCGCCAGCGGCTTGCCGGTGGCGACATTGCAGAAGGAACAGGCGCGGGTGCAGATCGCGCCCAGGATCATGAAGGTGGCGTGCTTCTGCTTCCAGCATTCGCCCAGGTTCGGGCAGGCCGCTTCCTCGCAGACGGTATGCAGTTTCAGGTCGCGCATCAGCCGGCGCGTCTCGGCCGCCTCCTCCGAGGTCGGCGCCTTGACGCGGATCCAGTCCGGCTTGCGCAGCACCGGCTTGTCGGGCTTGTGTGCCTTCTCGGGATGACGGACGGGAACGGGATGGATGTTGACGACCACGATGCAATCCTCTTGCTGGCCCCGGATTCCGAGGTAGCGCGGCGGATTATACAGAAAAGCCCCGGTTCTGGCACCTGCCCGCCCGGGGCGGAGAATCCTAGTAATTCAGCGCCTTGCCATACGCGTCCAGCACCGATTCATGCATCATTTCCGACAGCGTCGGATGCGGGAAGATGGCATGCATCAGCTCGGCCTCGGTGGTCTCCAGCGTCTTGGCGATGCCGAAGCCCTGGATCATCTCGGTCACTTCGGCGCCGATCATATGGGCGCCGAGCAGCTCGCCGGTCTTGGCGTCGAACACGGTCTTGACCAGGCCTTCCGGCTCGCCCAGTGCGATGGCCTTGCCGTTGGCGAGGAAGGGATACCGCCCCACCCGCACCTCATGGCCCTTGGCCTTGGCGGCCGCCTCGGTAAGGCCGACGCTGGCGATCTGCGGCGTGCAATAGGTGCAGCCCGGGATGTTGCTGACATTCAGCGGATGCACGTCCTTCACGCCGGCGATCTTCTCGACGCAGATCACGCCTTCATGGCCGGCCTTATGCGCCAGCCAGGGCGGACCGGTCAGGTCGCCGATGGCATAGATGCCGGGTTCCGCCGTGCGGCTGTATTCGTCGATCACTACATGGGTCTTCTCGACCTTCACCTTGGTGGTCTCCAGGCCGATATTCTCGACATTGCCGACGATGCCGACGGCGAGGATCACGCGCTCGACGGTGACCTGGCTTTCCTTGCCAGCCTTGTCCTTCAGCGTGGCCGTCACGCTGTCGGTACCCTTCTTCAGCGCCGTGACCGTCGTGCCGGTGAAAATCTTCATGCCCTGTTTCTCGAAGGCTTTTTTGGCGAGGCCGGAAATCTCCTCATCCTCCACCGGCAGCACGCGGTCCATCACCTCGACGACCGTCACCTCGGCGCCCAGCGTGCGGTAGAAGCTGGCGAATTCGATGCCGATAGCCCCCGAGCCGATCACGAGAAGGGATTTTGGCAAAGCGGGCGGCACCATCGCTTCCTTGTAGGTCCAGACCAGCTTGCCATCGGGTTCCAGACCGGGCAGCGCGCGCGCGCGCGCGCCGGTGGCGAGGATGATGTGCTTGGCGGTCAGGTCGGCGACGGGCTTGCCGTCCTTGGTCACCTTCACCTTCCCGGGGCCATTCAGGGTGCCATGGCCGTCGAACACGGTGACCTTGTTCTTCTTCATCAGGTGCTTCACGCCGCCGGAAAGCTGCGCCGCCACCTTGCGCGACCGCTCCACCACCTTGGCGGCATTGATCGTCACCTTGCCTTCCACGGTGAACCCGAAGGCTTCGGCATGCTTGATATGTGAGTAGATTTCCGCCGAGCGCAGCAACGCCTTGGTGGGGATGCAGCCCCAGTTCAGGCAGATGCCGCCCAGATGTTCACGCTCGATGATCGCCGTCTTCATCCCGAGCTGGCTGGCGCGGATCGCCGTGGTGTAGCCGCCCGGGCCGCTGCCGACCACGATCACATCGAAGCTGGTGTCAGACATGATGGTCTCCTCAAACGGCCAATTCTTAAACAGATCGGGTGATGCCGCCATCCACGCGCAGGCTCTGGCCAGTGATGTAACTGGCCTGCTCCGACAGCAGGAAGGCAACGGCATCGGCGATTTCGCGCGTGGTGCCGTAACGCTTCATCGGAATGCGCGCCACGCGCTGTTCCTTCGCCGGCAGGCTGTCGATGAAACCGGGCAGCACGTTGTTCATGCGAATGCCCTGCGCCGCATACTGGTCGGCATAGACCTTGGCGAAACTCGCCACGGCCGCCCGCACCGGACCGGAAATCGGGAAATCGGCTTCCGGCTCGAAGGTGGCATAGGTCAGCAGATTGACGAAGGCACCGCCCGACTTTTGCTGCAGCATCACCGGCGTCACCAGCCGCACCATGCGCACCACGGCCAGATGAACCAGCTCGAAGCCTGTGAGCCAGGCGGCATCGTCCAGTTCCAGCAGCGTGCCCTTGGGCGGATGCCCGGTGTTGTTCACCACCGCGTCGATGCGGCCGTATTTATCCAGCGTCAGGTCAACCAGCGCCTTGATATCCTCGACCCTGGCATTCGAACCGGCCACGCCGACGCCGCCGAGCGATTCTGCCAGCGTCTTGGCCGCGCCGGACGGCGACATGGCGGCAACGCGATAACCGTCAGAAGCCAGCTTCTTCAGCACCGCCGCGCCCATGCCCTTGCCGGCGCCGGTGACGATGGCAACTTTCTCAACCATCGTCAGGGCCTCACAGCAGCATGGTCAGCGGGTCGTCGACATAACCTTTGAAGGCCTGCAGGAACTGCGCGCCCACCGCGCCGTCAACCGCGCGGTGATCGACCGACAGCGTCACCGTCATGATGGTGGCGGGCACGATCTGGCCCTTGCGCACGATGGCACGTTCCTCGCCCATGCCGACAGCCAGGATGCAGCCCTGCGGCGGATTGATCACCGCCTCGAACTGCTTGATCCCGAACATGCCGAGATTGGATATCGAGAAGGTGCCGCCCTGGTATTCGTCAGGTTTGAGCTTGCCGTCGCGGGCACGCGCCGCGAGATCCTTCATCTCGGTGGCGATCTGGGTCAGGCCCTTCTGTTCGGCCTGCTTGACGATGGGCGTGATCAGGCCGTTCGGCGTGGCCACCGCCACCGAGATATCGGCATGCTCGTAATACAGCATGCCGCTCTCGTCATAGCTGGCATTGGCCTCGGGCACCTTCTTCAGGGCCAGGGCGGCGGCGCGGATCAGGAAATCGTTGACGCTGACCTTGGCTTCCGATTTGGCGTTCAGGCGTTTGCGCAGGGCCAGCAGCTCGTCGATCTCGCAATCAATGGTGAGATAGAAATGCGGCACCGTCTGCTTGGACTCGGTGAGGCGGCGCGCGATGGTCTTGCGCATGCCCGACAGCGGCTCGACGCGATAGGGCATCTTGAGCAGGTCGGCGAGCTGCCGCGCACCCGGGCCGGCGGCGACCGGCGCGGCAACCGCAGCCTTCGCGGTGGGAGCGGCAACGCCTTTCGGCGCCTTCTCCACATCAGCCTTCACGATGCGGCCATGCGGCCCGCTGCCAGTCACGGCCTTCAGGTCGATGTTATTCTGCACAGCGATGCGGCGCGCCAGCGGCGAGGCGAAAACGCGCTCGCCGGTTTTGACCGGTGCAGACGGAACAGCGGCCGGGACAGCAGCCGGGGCCGGCGCGGCCACTGCCGCAGGTGCGGCAGGCACAACCGCAGCCGGCTTGGCGGCAGGCTGAGGCGCCGGGGCAGCCTTCACATCGCCGGCGCTTTCGCCCTCTTCCAGCAGCACGGCAATCGGCGTGTTGACGGCGACGCCCTCGGTGCCTTCGGGCACCAGAATCTTGCCGATCCGGCCTTCATCCACGGCCTCGAATTCCATCGTGGCCTTGTCGGTCTCGATCTCGGCCATGATGTCGCCGGCCTTGACCATGTCGCCTTCCTTGACCAGCCACTTGCCCAGCTTGCCCTCGGTCATGGTCGGCGACAGGGCGGGCATCAGGATCTGTATCGGCATGATGCGCCTCCCGTTCAGCGGTAACAGACGGTCTTGGCCGCCTGCACGATCTCGTCCACCGTCACCAGCGCCAGCTTTTCCAGGTTGGCGGCATAGGGCATCGGCACATCCTTGCCCGTCACGCGGGTCACCGGCGCGTCGAGATAGTCGAAGGCCGCCTCCATGATGGCGGCCGAAATTTCCGCGCCGACGCCCGATTGCGGGAAGCCCTCTTCCACCGTGACCAGGCGGTTGGTCTTCTGCACCGACTTCACGATGGCATCCTTGTCCATCGGGCGGATGGTGCGCAAATCGATCACCTCGGCCTCGATGCCTTCGGCGGCCAGCTTCTCGGCTGCCGCCAGGGCATGGCCCACGGCAATCGAATAGCCAACCAGCGTCACGTCCTTGCCCTCGCGGGCGATGCGCGCCTTGCCGATGGGAACGACATAATCGTCCAGCTTCGGCACGTCGAAGGAACGGCCGTAGAGGATTTCGTTTTCCAGGAACACAACCGGGTTGGGGTCGCGGATGGCGGCCTTGATCAGACCCTTGAAGTCGGCCGCCGAATACGGCGCCACGACTTTCAGGCCCGGGATATGCGAATACCAAGCGGCATAACACTGGGAATGCTGCGCGGCGACGCGGGCGGCGGCGCCGTTCGGGCCGCGGAACACGATGGGGCAGCCCATCTGGCCGCCGGACATATATAATGTCTTGGCCGCCGAGTTGACGATCTGGTCGATGGCCTGCATCGAGAAATTGAAGGTCATGAACTCGACGATGGGCCGCAGGCCGCCGAAGGCGGCGCCGACGCCCAGGCCGGCAAAACCCTGCTCGGTGATCGGTGTGTCGATCACGCGCTCGGGGCCGAATTCGTCCAGCATGCCCTGGCTGATCTTGTAGGCGCCCTGATACTGCGCCACTTCCTCGCCCATCAGGAACACGCGCGGATCGCGGCGCATCTCTTCCGACATGCCCTCGCGGATCGCCTCGCGCACCGTCATGGTGATGAATTCGGTGCCGGCCGGGATATCGGGATCGGCCAGATCCTTGACCACAGCCGGAGCTGCCGCAGCGACTGGTGCGACAGGCACAGCCGGCGTCTTGGCTTCGGCTTTCGGCGTGGCCGGCGCGGCGCTTTTAGCGTCACCCTCGCCACGCAGTTTGGCAATCGGCGTGTTCACGGCAACACCCTCGGTGCCTTCGGGCACCAGGATCTTTTCGATCACACCCTCGTCGACGGCCTCGAATTCCATCGTGGCCTTGTCGGTCTCGATCTCGGCCATGATGTCGCCGGCCTTCACCGTATCGCCTTCGCGCACAAACCACTTGGCCAGCTTGCCTTCGGTCATGGTGGGCGAGAGGGCGGGCATCAGAATCTCGATGGACATCTTCAAATCCTCCCGGCCCGCTCAGGCTTCCACATACACATCGGTCCAGAGTTCCGACGGATCGGGCTCCGGGCTTTCCTGGGCGAAATCGGCCGCCTTCTGCACGATGTCCTTCACTTCCTTGTCGATGGCCTTCAGCGCATCTTCATCGGCCAGATTGTTGCCCAGCAGCATGCTGCGCACCTGATCGATCGGATCATGCTCGGCGCGCATCTTGTTCACTTCTTCCTTGCTGCGGTACTTCGCCGGGTCCGACATCGAATGGCCGCGATAGCGATAGGTCATCATTTCAAGAATGATCGGCCCCTTGCCGGCGCGGCACCAGGCCACGGCCTCCTCGCCGGCCTCCTTCACGGCCAGCACATTCATGCCGTCGACCTGGCGACCCGGCAGGCCGAAGCTTTCGCCGCGCTTATAAAGCGCCGGCTGCGCCGAGGACCGCGTGATGGCGGTGCCCATGGCATACTGGTTGTTCTCGATCACATAGATGACCGGCAGCTTCCACAGCTCGGCCATATTGAAACTTTCATAAACCTGGCCCTGGTTGGCCGAGCCGTCGCCGAAATAGCAGAAGGTGACGTTGTCGGTTTTGTTGTACTTCTGGGCGAAGGCCAGGCCGGTGCCCAGCGGCACCTGGGCGCCGACGATGCCGTGGCCGCCGTAGAAATGCTTCTCGCGGCTGAACATGTGCATCGAGCCGCCCTTGCCCTTGGAATAGCCGCCGATGCGGCCGGTCAGTTCGGCCATCACGCCACCGGCATCCATGCCGGTTGCCAGCATGTGGCCGTGATCGCGGTAGGACGTGATGACGGCGTCGCCCAGCTTGGCGCAGGCCTGCAGGCCGACCACCACCGCTTCCTGCCCGATATAGAGGTGGCAGAAGCCGCCGATCAGGCCCATGCCGTAAAGCTGGCCAGCCTTTTCCTCGAAACGGCGGATCAGCAGCATGTCGCGGTAATAGCGGAGCATCTCGTCGGCGGGCGGCAATTTCGCCTTTTTACCCGCAGCGGACTCAGCCGCCTTGCCCGGTTTCGCCATGGTTTTCCTCCCGACTTCCCTTACGGCATTGCTTGATCAATACCATCAATGGGACCGGAAGATGGCCACTAACTTTAGTTAAAACAAGGATTTTTCTATAATTAACCTGATTTCGGTTAATTCAGGTAATTCCATTGCCCGGAGGCCGGCATTCAGCGGCCGAGAATTACCAGATCGCCAGGTTTGACTAGGCCCAGCACCCGCCGGCCCTGCTCGTCCAGCATGTCGGTATCCAGCCGGTCGGCCCGCAGCAGGCCGACGCGGCGCTCCAGGGTGCGCCGCTCGGCGGTCACCTCGGCCAGAGCGGCCTGGGTATCCCGGATCTGGAGGGTCAGCCGGGTATAGGCATTGATGCCATGCTCGCCTTCCATGGCGTGGTAGGCGAAATAGCCAATAGCGGCAAAACAGATCACCGGAATGACGGCGGCCAGGGAGTGACGGCGGATTTCATGCAGGGCGCTCATGGTGATTCGAATCGAATCACATCCGAGTCGCGGGGTCAACGCGTTTCCGAGTCGCGCCGGCGATTCTTGCCAGAGAGTCAAATAATTAGATGAAATTTCGGCGTCCCGGTCGCAACTGCCCTTTCCTTGCCGGGAAGCGGCCATTATCTTCACCGCATGCGTAAATCCCGTGTCATCCGCCTAGCCCTTCTTGGAACTGTCGGCCTGGTTGGCCTTGCCGGCTGTGACGACAGCGACCCGCTGGCCGGCCACGACGTTCTGCGCGACCAGAAGGAATGCGCCTCGCGTCCCGATCCCGATGGCTGCCGCATCGCCCTGGCCGATGCCCGCGCCCAGCATGTGCAGACCGCCCCGCGCTTCACCTCCCGGGAGGAATGCGAGACCCAGTTCGGCCTGGGCAATTGCGGCACGCCGCAGCAGATTCTCAGCGCCAATGACGCCTTCTCCACGGCCCAGCCCGCCGGCGACCCCAGCCAGCCGGCGCCCCAGCCGCAGCAGCAGGCCCAGTCCTCGGGTGGCGTATTCATGCCGATGCTGATGGGCTACATGATCGGCCGCAGTCTGGCCGGCCCCAGCCCGTGGAGCGCTCCCGGTGCCGCCCAGCCGCTCTATCGCGACCCGGGCAACACCGCCTATACCGGCAGCAAGCCGCTGGGCCAGCTCAGCGCGAACCGCTTCCCCGATGCGCCCAAGGCCGCGCCGGGTTACGTCAGCCGCGGCGGCTTCGGCCGCACCGGCACCAGCTATTCCGCCGCCAGCTAGCAGCAAGGCCGCACAACATGGAGCGCCTTGCCGTCGAGCCCCGCCCCGACTGGCGCGAGCGCGCCGAAAAGATCGGGTTCGCCTTTCATACCATCAATGGCGAACCCTACTGGTGCGAAGACGCGGCCTACAGTTTCACCCCGGCACAAATCGATGAACTGGACGATGCCGCACAGCGGCTGGAGGATATGTGCCTCGAACTGGTCGACGGCATCATCCAGCGCGGCGACTACGCCCCCTTCCATCTGACCGACACCGCCATCGCCCTGATCGAGCAATCCTGGCAGCGGCAGGACAAAAACCTCTATGGCCGCTTCGATCTGGCCTGGAATGGCACCGGCGCGCCGAAGCTGCTCGAATACAACGCCGACACGCCGACCGCGCTGTATGAAGCCAGCGTCGTGCAATGGGAATGGCTCGACAGCTTCTGCAATCACTGCGACCAGTTCAACGGCATTCACGAGACCCTGATCGAGGCGTGGAAACATTTTGGCCTCTGGGGCCACCGCGTGCATTTCACCTGCGTCCGCGATCACGAAGAGGATTTCGGCACCGCCGAATACCTGCGCGACACGGCGATACAGGCCGGACTGGATACCGACCGCCTCTACATCGACGAGATCGGCTGGAACGGGAAACGCTTCGTCGATCTGGCCGCCAGGCCGATCACCGTGCTGTTCAAGCTCTATCCCTGGGAATGGCTGTTGCAGGAAGAGTTCGCGGCCAATATCCAGTCTTCCGGCATCCGCATGATCGAGCCGGCCTGGAAGATGCTGCTCTCCACCAAGGCGATCCTGCCGCTTCTATGGCAGGCATGGCCCGATCACGAAAACCTGCTGCCCGCCAGCTTCGACCGCGCCGCCATCAGGGGGCCATGCATGGCCAAGCCCTTCTGGGGCCGCGAGGGCGCCGGCATCAGCCGCCTGTCGGAGACCGGCGCGACGCTGGACAGCGTGCCGGTACAGGGCGACCCCGCGCCCGAACTGCGGATTTATCAGCAGGCCATCGACATGCCGTGCTTCGACGGCTTCTATCCGGTGCTGGGTGTGTGGGTGGTGGCATCCCGTGCCTGCGGCCTTGGCATCCGCGAGGACCGCAGCCCGATCACACGCAACACCAGCCGCTTCGTGCCGCACCTGTTCGAATAAGACGACACAACAACACAAAAGGATTCTGGGGATACCGATGATCAGTACCACGCCGCCGAATTTCAGCCGCTACCTTGTCACGCTTCCGGATTTTGCGCTGTATTTCGTCTGCGCGCTGATCATGCTGATGCTGTTCCTGGCGATCTATACCCGTCTGACGCCGCAGCGCGAATGGCGCCTGATCAAGGACGGCAACCAGGCCGCCGCGATCTCGCTGGGTGGCGCCATGCTCGGCTTCGCCATGCCGCTGGGCAGTGCGATCATGAACTCGCAGAGCCTGATCGACATGCTGGTCTGGGGTGCCGTCGCACTGATCGTGCAGGCGCTCACCTTCGTCGCCGCCCGCTTCCTGTTCTCCGGCCTGCCACAGCGCATCAGCCGTGGCGAAACCGCCGCCGCCATCGCCGTCGCCGCATTGTCGCTGACGGTGGGCCTGCTGAATGCGGCGAGTATGACTTACTGAGTATCTGGCAAGGCCACGGGCCACACCCAGACGGCCACGCTCTGCTCCCGGCCATCGAGACGCACATCACCCGCCGAGGCGAATTCTGGCAGATCGGCGGCATGCCGCCGCGCCGTCTCCAGGCAATGCGCCGACACTGCAATGCGGCACCCAAGCTGGCGAGTCAGGGTTTCCAGGCGGCTGGCGATGTTCACGGCATCGCCAACGACCGAGAATTCCAGCCGCCGGTCGCTGCCGATATTGCCCACCACGACCGGCCCGCAATGCACGCCGGTCGATAGCCGGATCGTCTCGGCGCCGCGCGCGGCCCGCTTGGCATTCCAGCGTTCGATTTCATCTTGCAGGTCGAGCGCGCAGCGCACGGCCCGGGCGGCGGCATCAGGAACATCGGAGATCGCCCCAAAGGTGGCGAGAAACCCGTCGCCCATATACTTGTCGAGCGTTCCGCCATGGCGGAACACCACACGGCTGCCGCGCTCATGGAAACTTTTCAGCAGCCGCACCACCCGGTCTGGCGGCAATCGTTCCGATAGCGCGGTGAAGCCGACGATATCGGCGAACAAGACCGTGACCTCGCGCGTGGTTGGCGCGCCGAAGGCCTGATCGGACTCGATGATGGCATCGGCAACATCGGGCGAGACGTAACGAGCGAGGTCGGCACGGGCGATTTCGGCTCGGGTCTGACGCAGAAGCATGCGGCGCGAGCGCCACACGGCGGCAGCCAGAATCGCGGTAGCGATGACGGCCAGCACCACCTGGTTCATCAAATTGAAGAAACCGACGAAATGAGGATCGGTGACGAGCCGGAGTATGGCTTCCGGCGAATTCTCGGCGGCCGGATCATATTGCAGGGTATCGGCACGCATCTGCACCAGCAGAACACCGATGCCCCAGGCCATCACAACGCAGAAGCCGGTCCAGATCACCTGTAGCGGTGAATAAGACAGCGCCGCGCCAACGATCAGCAGCATGAGATAGAGGAATTCCGGACCACGCACCCGCATCTGGATCGGGAACCCGGAATCGATCTCGCCGGGCGGCGTCAGAATGATCACCGCCGTGATCAGGATGGCATCCAGCAGCACGAAGGCGAACCGGACCAGAACCGCGTGGCGATGGTGCCGCAGGAGATGCGGGATCACCCCGAGCAGCAGCAAGGCGAAACTGACTGAGAGATAATACAGTTGGCGCTGCGGCTCGATCAGCAGCACCAGCCAGAGCATCACCGCGATGACCGCGATGACGCGGGCCCGGAAAGCGAAGACAAGGCCACGCTGCTCCTCGTCGGTGATGGCGCGGCCAAGCCGGATACCCAGAGAAGTGCGGGGCTGGCGTCGGGGCCAGAACATCATGACAGCCCCGCGCGATCGCCCGTGCAGTCGACTGGCGTCGTCAGGTTCCATTCTCCGCCCATGCCGCGCCTCCCGCCGATCCGGATCACGATCCGGCGACATTCTAGCGCTGTGCGACGCCAATCATAGCGGTGGTGTGAGACCAGGCTGTGACGCCGGCCGCATATCTGGCGGAAGCCGGTCGGAGAACAGCCGGTGTTACCGGCATTTCACCAGGCGGCGATCGGCTTCGATGGTTTCATCGAAGGCCACCAGGCGCGTCGCTGTCAGGTCGAGAATGATCAATGCCAGCTCGCGGTCGGGTTCGGCTTCGTCCAGCAGGATGATGCGGTCGCGACCGGTCTTGTAAGTCCCCTGGCGCGGCTCGGCGGCATCCAGCGTCGAGACGAACTTGCCATCGGCGGCAAATTCAATGCTCTCGGTCGCGCAGCGTTCCTGGCTCACGGCCCATTTCCCCTGCACCGGCAGGGCAGACTGGGCCATGGCGACCTGGACCATGGCGGCGCCGGAAACCAGCGCCGCCGCCATGGCAATGAATGCGACGCGCCACATCAGCGCTTCAGCGCCGCCAGGCCGGGGTACCTGGCTGCCACGTCAAGCTGCTCCTCGATGCGGATCAGCTGGTTGTACTTGGCCATGCGGTCGGACCGCGCCAGCGAGCCGGTCTTGATCTGACCGCAATTGGTCGCCACCGCCAGGTCGGCGATGGTGTTGTCTTCGGTTTCGCCCGAACGGTGCGACATCACGGCGCGATAGCCGTTCTTGTGCGCCAGTTCCACCGCTTCCAGTGTCTCGGTCAGAGTGCCAATCTGGTTCACCTTCACCAGGATGGCATTGCCCACGCCCTTGGCGATGCCGTCGGCCAGGCGCTTGGGATTGGTGACGAACAGGTCGTCGCCGACGAGCTGGCATTTCGCGCCGATGGCGTCGGTCAGCTGTTTCCAGCCGGCCCAGTCATCCTCGGCCATGCCGTCCTCGATGGAGACGATCGGATAATCGCCCACCAGCTTCTCCCAGTATTTCACCATGCCGGCCGGATCGAGCTTCAGGTTCTCGCCGTCCAGGTGGTACTTGCCGTCCTTGAAGAATTCGGTGCTGGCGGCATCCAGTGCGATCATCACATCAACGCCGGCCTTGTAGCCCGCCGCCTCGATGGCCTGCATGATGAAATCCAGCGCGCCCCGGGTGCTGGGCAGGTTCGGGGCGAAGCCGCCCTCGTCGCCCACATTGGTATTGTGGCCGGCATCCTTCAGCTTCTTCTTCAGGGTGTGGAACACCTCGGCACCCATGCGCACGGCATCGGCCACGGTCTGGGCCGCCACCGGCATGATCATGAATTCCTGCACGTCGATCGGATTGTCGGCATGGGCGCCGCCATTGATGATGTTCATCATCGGCACCGGCAGCACATGGGCGGCCGCGCCGCCGACATACCGATACAGCGGCAGGTCGGCTTCCTGCGCCGCCGCCTTGGCCACGGCCATCGAGACGCCGAGGATCGCGTTCGCGCCCAGGCGCGACTTGTTGGGCGTGCCGTCCAGCGCGATCATGGTGCGGTCGATCTTGAGTTGCTCGCTGGCCTCGAAGCCGGCGATGGCGTCATAGATCTCGGTGTTGACGGCTTCCACCGCCTTCAGCACGCCCTTGCCCAGATAACGGCCCTTGTCGCCGTCGCGCAGTTCCACGGCTTCATGGGCACCGGTCGAGGCGCCCGACGGCACGGCGGCGCGGCCAAAGGCGCCGCTTTCCAGGATCACGTCGACCTCGACGGTCGGGTTGCCGCGGGAGTCGAGAATTTCGCGTCCAACGATGTCGGTGATGCCGCTCATGCCGAAGGTCCTCTTGAGGCTGGAAAGCAGGAAAAAGGTGGCCGAAGGGATAGCCCGGCGGGGCGGTTCGGGCAAGGCCCGAACCATGGCCATACGATGGCAAAGCCCGGGAAAACCGGCCCTTTGGCCCTCCCCCTTGAAACGGCCGGTCCAGGCCCGGCCATACCGCCGGAAGGGGCCGTTCCCGCGCGCCTCAGTTCTCCCGCGAGTTCTCCCCGGGCCGGTGACGCAGGATCAGCGGTGTCTGCGCCATCATGAAGGCCACCGTCAGCCCGATCAGGCCGAAGACCTTGAAGGCGACCCAGAAGTCCGTGCTCTGGGTGCGCCAGACCAGTTCGTTCAGGCCGGCCAGCACGGCGAAGAACAGGCCGAGCCGCAGGGTCAGCCTGCGCCAGCCGGTTTCGGTCATCTGCAGCGACGTGCCGAGCACCAGCTGCAGCGGATACCGGCGGACGGCATGGCCGCCAAGCAGGATGGCGGCGAAGATGGCATTGATGATGGTGGGCTTCACCTTGATGAAGGTCTCGTCCTGCAGCCACAGGGTCAGGCCGCCGAAGATGCCAACCATCCCGGCGGCAAACAGCGGCATCATCGGCACGCGGCGCAGGAAAAACAGCGACAGCAGCAAACCCAGAGCGGTCGCCGCCAGCAGCACCGCCGTCGCCGGCAGCAGGCCTTCGGCGCTGTAGACGATGAAGAACAGCGCCAGCGGCCCGTATTCGGTGGCGGGTTTGAGCCAGCGCGGCGCGGCGCGGTGCATGAACCGTCCCTAACGCAGGGCCGCCGCGATATTGCCGCCGTCCACGGTCGCCACGGCGGCCGTGGTCTTGGCCGCCACGGCAAGCTGCACGAAGGCCTGGGCCACGTCGGCGGCCTTCACCTCGCGTTTCAGCAGGTTGCCGGCCATGTAGTCCTTCTCCGACACGCCGCGCGCCTTCGAGCGTTTGGCGACCATCTCGTCGGTGAGAAGCCCCGAGCGGATGCGATCGGCATTCACGGCGGAAGAGCGGATGCCCTGGTCGCCGTAATCCAGCGCATACTGGCGCGACAGGAACAGCGTCGCCGCCTTCGGGAGCCCATACGGGCCGAAATCGGGGCCTGGATTGACCGCCTGCTTGGAAGCGTTGAACAGCAGGCAGCCGCCGGTCTTCTGCGCCAGCATGATCCTCGTCGCTGCCTGCGCCACATATTGATGGCTGAAGAAGTTCAGCTCGAACGACTTGCGCAGCAGCTCGTCGGAAACCTCGCCGATCCTGCCCCCCCAGGCATTGCCGGCATTCGACACCGCGATATCGACGCCGCCGAAATGCTGCACGACCTTTGCGAAGGCCGCCTTCACCGCTTCGGGTTTCGTCACGTCGCAGGCGATGCCGATGCCGCCCAGTTTCTTCGCCACTTCAGATGCCTTGGCGCCGTCCAGATCGAACACCGCCACTTCCGCGCCCTCGGCGGCAAAAGCCTTCGCCGTTGCGGCACCGATGGCACCGGCGCCGCCGGTGATGACGACAACCTGGCGCGACAGCGGCTTCTCGCCGCCCTTACCCAGCTTGGCCTGTTCCAGCGACCAGTATTCGACGTCGAAGATGTCGCGCTCCTTGATGCTGGTGAAGCGGCCGATGGCCTCGGCTTTCGTGATGATGCTCACGGCCATCTCGGCCACGTCGCCGGCGATCACCGCCTCCTTGCGTGTCTTGCCGATGCCAACCAGGCCAAGGCCCGGGATCAGCAGGGCGCGCGGCATCGGATCGAGCATGATCTTCTTCGGCTGCGCCTTGGCATTGTGGCGCTCGAAATAGGCCTTGTACTTTTTGATATAGCCATCCACCGCCTTCTCCGCGGCGGCATTGAAGGCATCGAGCTTGCCGGCTTCCGGCGCCGGCAGCACTAGCGGCCAAGGTTTGGTGCGGATCACGTGGTCGGGCGTCACCGTGCCGGCCTGGCTGTAGCGCATCACATCCTTGCCGCGCGCGAAGGCCTGGATCTCGTCGCTGTCGCGCAGGTTGAAGACCCAACGCGTATAGGCGCCATCATCGTCAGCAGGCAGGCTGAGCAGGCCGCGCAGGATCGGCAGCACGTCTTCCGCCGCAGCCACCTTCTTCGGCAGCGCCTTGCCCGGCACGAACACCGTCTTCTTGCCCTTGGCGAGATGACGCTCGGCCCTGGAGACGAACTCGATCATCAGGTCATAGGCTTCCTTCGCCGTCTCGGCGAAGGTGAAGATGCCATGCTTGAGCAGGATCAGGCCCTGGGCCTGCGGATTGGCCTTGTAGGCTGCGGCCGCCTTCTTGGCCAGGCCGAAGCCCGGCATCTCGTAATCCACCAACGCCACGCGGTTGCCGTAGAGCTTCTTGCAGATCTCGGCGCCATCCGGCTGGTCGGTGATCGCCAGCACCGCACTGGCATGGGTGTGGTCGATGAACTTGTGCGGCAGGAAAGCATGGAACAGTGTCTCCACCGACGGGTTCGGCGAGGTGCTGTCCAGCAGGTTGCAGCGCTGGATGTTGACCATGTCCTCGTCGGTGAGGTTTTTCAGCGCGATCAGGTCCTGCAGCGGCTTCAGCTTCACCGCCGGCAGGCCCGGCGGCTCGATCACCGCCATGTCCCAGCCCGACCCCTTCACGCACAGCACATCCACCGGCTTGCCCAGCGGATCGGGCATCGAGGTCTTCACCGAGGTATTGCCGCCGCCATGCTGCACCAGATCGGGCACGCCGCCCAGCAGGCGTGTAGTGTAGGTGCGCAGGGCCAGATCCTCGTTCACACCCTGCTTGGCGTAATGGGCGATGGCGGCCTTGGCGTCGCGGTCGGACCAAAGGTTCTTCATGGGACGGTTCCTAACGTTTACGCGAATTCGGGATAGAGCTTGGTGAGGCCGGCCTCGGAAGCGGCGCAGACGCCACGTTCGGTGATCAGGCCGGAGACGAGACGCGCGGGCGTGACATCGAAGCCGAAATTGGCGGCCCTGGTGCCTTCGGGCGTGATGGTCACGGGAATGACCTCGCCCGCCGCCGTGCGACCGCTCATCACGGTGACTTCTTCCTGCGCGCGTTCCTCGATGGGGATTTCCTTCACGCCGTCGCGGATGGTCCAGTCGATGGTGGAATGTGGCAGCGCGACATAGAACGGTACATTGTTGTCCATCGCGGCCAGCGCCTTGAGATAGGTGCCGATCTTGTTGCACACATCGCCGTCGCGTGTGGTGCGGTCGGTGCCGACGATGCACATGTCGACGCTGCCATGCTGCATCAGGTGGCCGCCGGCATTGTCGACGATCACGGTGTGCGGCACGCCATGGCTGTTCAGTTCCCAGGCGGTCAAGGATGCGCCCTGGTTGCGCGGCCGGGTCTCGTCCACCCAGACATGCACCGGAATGCCCTTGTCATGCGCCTTGTAGATCGGCGCGATCGCCGTGCCCCAGTCCACCGTCGCCAGCCAGCCGGCATTGCAATGGGTGAGGATGTTGATTGTGCGTTTGCGACCCGCCTTCTCGTACAGGTCTTCGATGATCTTCAGGCCGTGGTCGCCGATGGCCGAGCAGGTGGCGACGTCGTCGTCGCAGATGTCGGCCGCCACTTTATAGGCCGCCGCCGCGCGCTGCTCGATGGGCAGGTTATGCAGCGCGTTGCGCACACGATCCAGCGCCCATTTCAGGTTGATCGCCGTGGGGCGCGTCTCGTTGATCACGTGATACGCCTTGTCCAGCATGGCATCCGACGGATCACTGCGCATCGCCAGCGCCAGACCATAGGCGCCGGTCGCCCCGATCAGCGGCGCGCCGCGCACGATCATCGCCTTGATGGCATGAGCGGCCTCTTCCCAGGTTTTCAGGCTGGTGGTGACGAAGGCATGCGGCAGCCGGGTCTGGTCGATGATCCCGACCGACCAGCCGTCGTCGTTGACCCAGATCGTGCGGTAGGCTACGCCCTTAACCTTCATGTCTCGCCCTTGGAATAGCGGCCCGAAAATCGCGCGGCCAAAAACCGCGCGGAAAGTAGCGGACCCGGCCCCCTGGGGCAATGCCGGATACCGGCCAAAACCGCGTTGTCACACAGGTTTCCCCCCAAGAGATCAGCCATGTTGCCGGTTCTGCTGCTGACCGTCGTGATCGACCTGATCGGCTTCGGCCTGATCCTGCCGCTGCTGCCGTTTTATGCCGTCCATTTTGGTGCCTCGCCGTTCACGGTGGCGCTGCTGGCGGCCATGTTTTCCATTGCCCAGTTCCTTTCGGCAACGCCCCTCGGCGGCCTGTCGGACCGGATCGGCCGCCGTCCGGTTTTCCTGGGCTGCATGTCGCTGACGGTGATTGGCTATGTCGGGCTGGCCTTCGCCGACAGCCTGCTGGCCATTTTCCTCGCCCGCATCGTCGCCGGCATCGGCAGCGGCAAGATCGGCGTCGCGCGCGCCATCATCGCCGACAGCACCCCACCCGAACAGCGCGCCCGAGGCATGGGGCTGATCGGCGGCGCCTTTGGCATCGGCATGATCCTTGGACCATTGCTCGGCGGGTTGCTGATCGGGCCGGACCCTCTGCGGCCGAATTATTCCCTTCCCGCTTTCGTCGCCGCTGGCACGTCAAGCCTGGCGCTGCTGCTGGCCCTGGTCGCCGTGCGCGAAACCCGACGGGATGCGCCCCATACCCTGACCGGACTGCGGCTGTGGCGGAATCCCCTGGCGCCGCTGTCGCAACTGGCCCCGGCGGTGCTCGCCTTTATCGCCATCAACTGCTGCATCAACTTCGTCTTTTCCCAGATCGAAGTCCTGTTCCCGCTTTTCTCGGCCGCGCGACTGGACTGGCACGCCTACGAGGTTGGCATCGCCTTCACCTTCATTGGCACCATTGTACTGTCGATGCAGGGTTTCCTGATCGGTCCGCTGACCCGGCAGTTTGGCGAACGACGTCTACTGACCGCAGGAATGATCAATCTTGCCGTCGGCATGGCGATGGCGCACTGGATCACCTCGACGCCGATGATGGGAGTGTCGATCCTGCTCACGGCATCCGGCGTTGCCATGATCGGCCCGACCATCAACAGCCTGGCCTCGCGCGCCGCCGGGGACCACCAGCAGGGCATCGCCCTTGGCACCATGGAATCCCTCGCCGCGCTGGGCCGTGCTGTGGGTCCGCTCTGGGGCGGCTGGCTGTTCAATATCGGAATCAACATCCCCTACTGGATCGGCGGGGCGTTGCTGGCGCTGACCTTGCTGTTCGGCTGGCGCGCGATCCACCCGAAAGCCACACCATGACGGAAACCTACCGCGCCATGGTCTGTCGCCGGCTGGGGCCGCCGGAAGTGCTGGAGGGAGCGCAACTGGCACGCCGTGGACTGCAACCGGGCGAGGTGCGCGTGGCCATCCGGGCCGCGGGCGTCAATTTCCCCGACCTGCTGCAGGTGGCAGGCGAATATCAGCACAAGCCGCCCCTGCCCTTCGTGCCGGGGCTGGAGGCTGCCGGCGAGATCGTCGAAACGGCGGCAGACGTGTCCGGCTACAAACCCGGCGATGCGGTGATCCTGCGGCTGCGCGGCGGCGCCTATGCCGAGGAAGCGGTCGTGAAAGCGGCAACCCTGCTGCGCAAACCGGAGGACTGGAGCTTCGAGGAAGCGGCAGCCTTCCCGGTCGGCGCCGTCACGGCCTGGACCGCGCTGGTGTATCGCGGTCGGCTACAGCCGGGTGAAACCCTGCTGGTGCTGGGGGCCGGCGGTGGAACCGGGCTGGCGGCCGTTTCCCTTGGCGCCTCGCTCGGTGCCCGCGTCATCGCGGTGGCCTCGTCGGCTGAGAAGCGCGCGATAGCGCAATCGGCCGGCGCAGGGCTGAGCCTCGATCCGGCCCAGCCGGACTGGTGGCAGGATGTGCGCGCCGATGTCGTGTTCGATCCGGTCGGCGGCGCATTGTTCGAGACGGCCTTTCGCGCATTGGCGCCCGGCGGGCGGTGGTTGGTGGTCGGGTTTGCCGGCGGCGCAGCCCCGTCGCCACCCGCCAACCGCCTGCTGCTGCGCGAGGCCGAGCTGATCGGCGTGCGGGCCGGCGAACAGGGCCGCCGCGATCCGGCCGCCGGAGCCGAACAGGAAAAAGCGCTGCGGGAGTGGCTAATCAGCAGCCCATCAATCGGCGGCCCATCAGTCGGCAGCCAGGGGCGGCCTCGGCTCGGCGCTGTCTACCAGCTTGATCAGGCTGGGGCCGCGCTGCGCCGCATGGCCGAACGACAGGCCATCGGTAAAATCGTTCTGCGCGTCGGCTAGCATCCCCCCCAGAGGGCCGGGCCGGCAGCGTTCCGCCGGCAATGTCACCGTTACGGTGGTGCCCTCGCCCAAACGGCTCTCCAGATGCAGCTCGCCGCCATGCAGCGCGATCAGGTTGCGCGACAGCGACAACCCAAGCCCGGTTCCCTCATGGCTGCGCGACAGGGCATTGGCAACCTGGCTGAAGGGCTGCTGCACGCGTTCGATGTCTTCGTCGGCGATGCCGATCCCGGTATCGGCGACCGAGATTTCCAGCCGGCCATCGGCCAGAATCTCGCAACGTACGTCCACGCTGCCGCCCTGCGGCGTGAATTTGACTGCGTTGCTGAGCAGGTTGATCCAGATCTGGCGCAGGCGGCGCGTATCGCCCCATACGGCCGGGGCCGGATCGGGCAGCGTCTTGCGCAATGCGATCTGCCCTCCCAGGGCTCGCTCGCGCACCAGCAGCAAAGCGGCCTCAAGGCTTTCGTTCAGATCCAGCCATTCCTCGTCCAGCGCCATCTTGCCGGATTCGACCTTCGCCATGTCGAGGATATCGCCGATCAGGGCCAGCAAATGCTCGCCGCTCTGCACGATATCGCGACAATATTCGCGATACTTGGCATTGCCCAGCGGCCCCATCATCTCGTCCAGCAGCACCTGGCTGAAGCCCAGGATGGCGTTCAGCGGCGTGCGCAGTTCATGGCTCATATTGGCCAGGAAGTCGGATTTCGCGCGGTTTGCGGCCTCGGCCTGCTCCTTGGCCTGCAGCAACTGCAACTCGGCGCGACGCTGCGTGCTGACATCGCGGAACATGCCTTCGATCATGACGACGCTGCCCTGGTCGTCGGCCACGCGCCGCAGCGTCTTGGCAACCCAGATCGTGCTGCCGTCACGGCGGCGCATCTCGGACCGGAAATCGCGAACCAGGCCGTAGCGCTCCAGATGGCGCATCATCTCGCGGCGGCGTTCGGGGTTCACATAGAGCTGCTCGCCGGCGCGCGTCACCGTGGCCAGCATCTCTTCCGGCGAATGGAAACCGAAAATCGCCGCGCCGGCCCGGTTGACCGCCAGCACACGCCCCTCCGGCGTCACCTGGATGATGCCTTCATGCACATTGTCGAAGATCTGGCGGTATTTCGCCTCGGCCTGCCGCAGGCGGATCTGGGCGCGCTTGCGCAGGGTGATGTCGGTGAAGACCGAGACATACCCTCCGCCCCCATTCACATTTGGCGACAGACGGCGCCAATCGAAATTCAGCCAGGTGCCGTCGGTGAGCCGGACTTCCTGCTTGCGGTCGGCCTTGGTCGAGGCGTCGATATAGGCATTGATCCAGGCCGTCGCCTCTTCGGCGCGGATGGTGAGTGCGCCGCGCGACACCAGAAGCCCAAGGAAATCCCGGGCCGGCAGGCCGCGCCAGAGCGCATCGTCGGGCAGTCCGAACAACTCGGCCAGGCGGCGGTTGAAATGGATCAGGTTCGGGCCGGCATCCCAGACCGCCAGACCCTCGCCCATCGTGTCGAGGGCCGCATACAGCAAAGAGTCTTCGCTGGGCGTTTCCGGGGCCGCCGGAGACTCGTCGGCCGCCTCGCGATGACGCGCGAGAGAAGACAGAAATCGGTCCTCGCCAAAAGGCGGTTCGCTCACCTCACCCCCCTTGCCGGTCACGTAAAGCGCAGCCGCGCGGCCATCCCTGTCTGGAGCGCCTGTTCGGAACAATCGTTCAAGGTGGGGCCAGGACGGTCCTGCAACCGCCTCCTCCCGCAACCTCCCGACTGTTTAAGCCAATTCTTATCGTTTTACGCGTTTTCCGGGCGCAAATTTGTCACACAGGCCGCCGTCCGCCGCAACTGGAAATCGGGCTTTCCGCGTTTAGACAATGGATTAAGGCAAATACGGGTTGGCCGAAGCCCGCGGCTGATGCGCACAGAGGTAGCAATGACCATAAAAAAGCCGGCCGCTTGCGCGGCCGGCTTTTTGCTCCCACCGGAACCGTCGGATTTGCTACGTCAAATGCAGTAGCTCTTCAGCGGCGGAAAGCCGTTGAAGCCGACCGACGAATAGGTCGTCGTGTAGGCGCCGGTGGACAGGATCTGGATCTTGTCGCCCACCTCGAGAGCCAGCGGCATCTCGTAGGCGTTCTTCTCGTACAGGATATCGGCGCTGTCGCAGCTCGGACCGGCCAGCGACACCGGCCCGGTCGGGCCGCCGTCGCGCGGGGTCACGATGCGGTACTTGATCGCCTCGTCCATGGTTTCGGCCAGACCCGAGAACTTGCCGATATCCAGGTAAACCCAGCGGCGGTCCTCTTCGTAATCCTTCCGCGAGATCAGCACGACCTCGGCCTGGATCACGCCGGCATCGCCCACCAGGCTGCGGCCCGGCTCGATGATCATTTCCGGCAGGTTGTTGCCGAAATGCTTGGTCATCGCCTGGCTGACGGCCTGGGCATAGGCTTCCAGCATCGGGATGTCGGAGCGATAGCGCGCCGGGAAGCCGCCGCCTAGGTTGATCATGCGCAGATCGACATCGGCCTGCTGCAGCACGGTGAACATCTGGGCGACCTGGGCCACCGCCTTGTCCCACTGGGACAGGTCGGTCTGCTGCGAGCCGACATGGAACGAGATGCCGTAGGGGTCGAGCCCCAGTTCGCGGGCCTTCACCAGCAGGTCGGCGGCCATCTCCGGCGCGCAGCCGAACTTGCGCGACAGCGGCCATTCGGCGCCCTCGCACTGCATCAGCACGCGGCAGAAGACCTGCGAACCGGGCGCGGCCTCGGCCAGCTTCTCCAGCTCGCACAGCGAGTCGAAGGCATAGAGGCGCACGCCCTGCTCAAAGGCCCAGGCGATGTCGCGCTTCTTCTTGATGGTGTTGCCGAAGGAAATGCGGTCCGGCGAGACGCCCTGGTTCAGGCACTGCTGGATTTCGTTGGCCGAGGCCGTGTCGAAGCAGGAGCCGAGCGAGCGCAGGCGGCGCAGGATTTCCGGGGCCGGGTTCGCCTTGATGGCGTAGTAGACCTTGGCCAGCGGCAGCAGGCGGCGCAGTTCGCGGTAGTTGTGTTCGACGATATCGACGTCGACCACCAGGAACGGCTCGGAGTCCTTCGCCTCGGCGAGGAACTTCTGCATCTTCGGGGTGAGTTGACCCGGCTCAATACGCGACTTGGACGAAGAACGTCGCAGACGGGTGTTGGTGCGGCCAGCGGCTGCAAGCATCGAAACCTCCCTCTCGGACCGGCTTTGAACCGGCACAGCTCACGCTGTGCGACCAAAAAGGACGCGTTCGTCGTTGCATAACCTGCCAGGGGCCATCGGCACGTGCGGGTGCGTCGTTGAAGCGCTATTTACAACATCCCCCCCCCATTGCAATAGGAAATCGCGGGCCGGCCAAAATTTTTTCCGCGGCGCCGGCGGGCGGCCGCTCCGCCACGCGCGCGCAGCGTCGCAGCGACAAACAAAAAAGCCGCATGAAATGCGGCTTTTCCTCACTCAGACTTCGGCGCGGCCCCAGATCGGCGGCGAGCGGCAGTGTGATAAAAAAACAATAACCTTCCTCTGCGCCATGTCTGCTGCGGGCCTCGCCGCGCTCTTCAGCGGGGCGTCGCCGCGACGAGTCTCTCCCGCGCGCAGGCGAGTCAGCGAGCGGCGATCTGGCTGGTCAGGCCGATCATGTCCTGCAGATGCTGCGGTGAAAGCTGGGCCGGCTGGCTCGGCGCGCCCAGCCCGAGGATGCGGGTGGCATCGCCGATCTTTTCCAGCCGCACGCTCTGGCCGCCGAAGCCGCTCACCTCGGCGCGACCGGCGCTCAGCAGGGCGATTTCGGCGCTGTCGGGCCCCAGCCGGCCGGCCACGACGGCGCTTTTCACCGTCACGCTGCCGGTCGGGAACACCACATAGACGCTGCCCGGATTGGCCGAATCGAGGTGGAAGCTGCCGCGCTCGAGCCGCAGCACGACCCGGTCGGCGGCGAATTCCTCGACGCTGATGGCGCTGTTGGGACCGATGATCACCACGCTCTGGTCGTTGAGGGCGAACTTGATCCCCGAGCCTGGGCCACTGACGATACGGCTGCCCAGGGTGACCGGCTGGCCGCGGCGACTTTCCTGGCCCACCACCTTGGCGACCGAGCCAACGGCAGCCACCGGCACGGCCGGAAGCTCGGCCGCCAGCTCGATCCGCTCCGACGCCGCACGGCTATCGGCGGCCCAACTGCTGGCAGCCAGACCTGCCGCAGCGGCGGCAGCCAGGGTGAATGTGACGCGGAGGGCGCGACGGAAGACGACAGCCATGACACGGCTCCGGGGTTGTGACGGGTTGCAGATAGTCTGCAACCCATCTGGTATCCCCGCAGCGGGATGCCAGCCCGGAAACTGTGACGGCAGCTACGAAGCTGCGCGCGGCGACAGGCCTTCGGGCTATTTGGTGCCGTAGATACGGTCGCCGGCATCGCCCAGACCAGGCCGGATGTAGCCATGGTCGTCGAGCTGGCGGTCGATGGCGCAGGTATAGACCATCACGTCGGGATGCTCGTCCCGCATGACGCGCAGCCCCTCGGGAACCGTCAGCAGGCAGACAAACTTGATCTGCGTGGCGCCGGCCTCCTTCAGGCGGCTGACCGCCGCCGCCGCCGAGTGGCCGGTCGCCAGCATGGGGTCGACCACGATCACCAGGCGCTCCCGCACGTCTTCGGGCAATTTGAGGTAATACTCCACCGGCACCAGCGTCTGCGGGTCGCGGTAAAGCCCGACATGGCCGACGCGGGCCGAGGGCACCAGGTCGAGCATGCCGTCCAGGATGCCGTTGCCCGCGCGCAGGATCGACACGAAGCACAGCTTCTTGCCGGCTAGGATCGGTGCCTGCATCTGCTCCAGCGGTGTCTCGATGGAAACCTTCTCCAGCGGCAGGTCGCGGGTGACCTCGTAGCAGAGCAGCAGGCTCAGCTCGCGCACCAGCCGGCGGAATTCGGCGGTCGAGACCTCCTTGCGGCGCAGCAGGGTGAGCTTGTGCTGCACCAGCGGATGGCCGACCACGGTGGCATTCGGAAAGGCGTTCATTGTGTGTCTTCCCCCAATCGGAATCAGGAAATCGTGTCGGAAATCAGAAAACCGTGCCGTCGCTGGCAATGGTGAGCGGCGGGCCGCCATCGACGCGCTTCTCTTTGGCGATCCTGCGGCCGGCCGCCCAGGTGCCGCCCTCCAGGATGCGGGCCAGCGGCATCTCGGCCGCGGTCTTGCCCAGGATGGCACGCACCGGATCGGCAATGCGGTCCAGCAGGGCCACGGTCAGCGCGCGCCATTCCACCACCGCCTCGTCCTCGACCGGGATCGGGTATTTCAGCAGCGCCTCGTGCCGCACGCTCAGCACGCCCATGTCGATGAACAGGCCGCCGTTGCGGTATTCCGGCAGGCCGGTCAGCTCGTCCAGGCCGGTCACCGCGATGCCGGCATCCTCGAAGATTTCCACCAGCGAGTAGCTGAGCCATTGCGACAGCTTGTGGAACGGCACCAGCCCGGAGGTGAGGTCGCCGCTGACGATGCCGCGGTGGCGCCACACATCGCCCAGATTGACGCCATCCAGCGTCATGCGCGACGGCCAGATCGGACCCAGTCCTTCCAGCACCGCCGCCAGGATGGTGCTGGCCGGCAGCTTGCCGCCCTTGGCCTGCGTCTTGAGATAATCATACAGGCCACCGATGCGGGCCTGCGGTCCGAACAGGTCGGGCCGGGCCTTCAGGGCCGCGCCCAGGTTGCGCATCAGCGCCGCGCGGCCATCCAGCCCCAGCAGCGGATTGGCATCGTCGGCCTGGAAGGCATGGGCGATGGCGTTCGGCGCCAGCGGCATCAGTCCGGCCGCATCGGCGCGCAGGGGCTGAGCCTTGTCGCCTGAGAACAGCCCGGCCCTGAAGGCGTGCAGGCTGGCCACGGCCAGGCCTTCGGAACGGGCGATCTTGCGCCCTTCTTCCGTGAAGGCCCACTTTGCCCCGGCGCCGGCATCCAGCAGCACGCTCACCACGCACAGGTCGAAGCGGATGCGGGCGATCTCGTCGGCATCCACGCCCTTCAGCGTGGCGGCAAGCTGGCCCCAGCGGTCGACACCGTTGGCTGCGAAATGGCGCCAGCGCGCGTGATAGGGAATCTGCAGGGTCGGATAATTCTCGCGGATCACCTGCGCCACATACTGGGCGGTTGCCGGCATGGCATCGAGATGCAGGTTGAAATTCGGCAGTGCATCGCGCTCGGCCAGCAGGAACAGCTGGTTGCAGCGTGCGCGCACCGCCTGCGGCGTACGCAGCCAGGCAACGGCCTGGGCCGGATCGTTCAGGTTACCCACGCGACTTACTCCTCAAGACCCATTATTCTTCAAGACCACGACCCTTGGCCTTTTTCAATTCATCTTCATCCGGCACCTTGTCGGTGAAATAGCCGGCTGCCTTCTTGGCATCCATTTCAACCTTGGCATCGGCCGGGATCAACTCGTCGGGGATCGGCACGCGCTCGACCACCTGGATGCCGCTGGCGACGATGGGTTCGTATTTCATGTTGCTCATCGAGACCAGCCGGTCGATCCGGCTGATGCCCAGCCAGTGCAGGATATCCGGCATCAGTTCCTGGAACCGCATGTCCTGCACGCCGGCGACGCATTCGGTGCGCTGGAAATAGGTCTCGGCACGGTCGCCCATTTCCTGGCGTTTGCGCGCGTTGTAGACGAGGAACTTCGTCACCTCGCCCAGGGCGCGGCCTTCCTTGCGGTTATAGACGATCACGCCCACCCCGCCCTGCTGCGCCGTCTCGATGCAGACCTCGATGCCATGCGCCAGATACGGCCGGCAGGTGCAGATATCCGAACCGAACACGTCCGAGCCGTTGCATTCATCATGAATGCGGCAGGCGATCTTGGTCTGCGTCTTGCCCAGCTTCGATACTTCGCCGAACAGGTAGACGGTCATGCCGCCGATCGGCGGCAGGAACACCTTCAGGTCGGGTCGCGTCACCAGTTCGGGGAACATGCCGCCGGTCTGTTCGAACAGGCCGCGGCGCAACTCGGTCTCGCTGATGCCGAACCGCTTCGCCACGCCGGGCAGCCACCAGACCGGCTCGACCGCCATCTTGGTGACTTTCACATCGCCGTTGGCGGCCAGGATATCGCCGTCCGGCTTCAGGCGGCCGGCCTGGATCGCCTGCTGCAGCTCCGGCATGTTGATATGCGCCTTGGTCACCGCAATGGTCGGGCGGATATCCCAGCCGGCGGCGATCTCGCGGGAGAAGACCTCGGTGGTCATATGCCCCCAGGGATCGAGCGAGACGATCTTCTCCGGGTCGGCCCATTGCGGAAACGGACCGATCGGTTCGGCCGGCGCAGTGTTGGTCAGGTCCGGCTTGTGCTCGGCCTTGAGCTGGCCCGCCGCAATCGCCAAGGCGCGATACAGCGAATAGGCGCCCGAATGCGTGCCGATGGCATTCTTGCCGCCGGGATTCTTCAGCGTGGCAACCACCGGACCGCGCTGTTGCGGATCGGCGGCGCCCCATTCGACCGGCAGGGGCTTGGAACCCGCCGTGCTGCTCGGGTGCGAGGTCAGCACGATGGATTTCGGCGCCGATTTCTTTTCGTTCGGGATATTGGGGATATCGGTCGTACTCATGGTCTGTACCCAAAGCTAGAGGGACCTGTTTTACGCAATGGCGCGGCAAGGTTGGCGAATTCGCACAGCAGCGGCCGTGTGTCGCGCGGATCGATGATTTCTTCCACCAGGAAGGCCTCTGCCGTGCGGAACGGCGAGCGCACGCGGTTCAGCCGTTCCTCGATATCCTTCAGCAACGCGGCAGGATCCGCGGCCTTCTCCAGATCGGCGCGATAGGCCGCTTCGATGCCGCCTTCCAGCGGCAGGCTGCCCCAGTCGCCCGACGGCCAGGCATAACGGTAGCGCAGCCGGGTGTGATTGGAATGGGCCGCGCCGGCAACGCCGAAAGCCTTGCGCAGGATAATCGAACACCAGGGCACGCTGGCCTGATACACCGCCGTCAGGGCACGCGCGCCATGGCGGATGGTGCCGCTCTGCTCGGCTTCGGGACCGATCAGGAAACCGGGGATGTCGACGAAATGCACCACCGGCAGATGGAAGGTTTCGGCCAGATCGACGAACCGCGTGATCTTGTGTGAGGCATCGGCCGTCCAGCCGCCGCCATAATGATACGGATCGCTGGCGAGGATGGCGACCGGCCAGCCATCCAGCCGCGCCAGGCCGGTGATCACCGAACGGCCATACAGCCGTCCCATCTCGAAGAAGCTGCCTTCGTCCAGCACCGCATCCAGAATCTCGCGCGTCTTGTAGACGCGGCGGCGGTCGCGCGGGATGACGGAGAGCAGTTTCTCGACCCGGCGCTGCGGATCGTCCTGCGGCGCGACACGCGGCGGCAGGTCGTAAACCGATTGCGGCAGATACGACAGGAAACGCTTCGCCGCGGCGAAAGCCTCCTCCTCGCTGGCCACCGCCAGATCGATGGCGCCGGCGCGCGCATGGATGTCGCTGCCGCCCAGTTCCTCCTTGGTCATCTCCACGCCGGTGCGCGCCACAACTGGGGGCCCGGCGATGAACATCTGCGAGATGCCTTCCACCATCACCGAGAAATGGCTGGTGACCGTGCGCGCAGCCCCCAGGCCCGCCACCGAGCCCAACGCCAGCGCCACCACTGGCACGGTACTCAGGTTCGTCACCGCATGTTCCCAGCCAGGCAGCAGCGGAACGTAGGTGCGGCCTTCCATCTCCAGCGACTTGACCGAGCCGCCGCCGCCGGTGCCGTCCACCAGGCGGATCATCGGGATGCGCAGTTCATGCGCCATCTGTTCGGCCATCACCTGCTTCTGCCAGATGGCGGCATCGGCCGCGCCGCCGCGCACGGTGAAATCGTCGCCGCCCACCACCACGGGCCGCGCTTCGACCTTGCCGCGCCCGAACACGAAGTTGGTGGGCGAGAAATCCTGCAACTGGCCCTGGGCGTCGTAGACGGCCCGGCCGGCAATGGCACCGATTTCATGGAAGGAGCCCGGATCGAGCAGGCGCTCGATGCGTTCGCGCACCGTCAGCTTGCCGCCGTCATGCTGGCGCTTGATCTTGTCGGGCCCGCCCATCCGGCGGGCCAGGTCTTCACGCCGCCGCAACTCGGCGATCTCGGCTTCCCAGCTCATGTTTTTTGGCCTCTTGGCACTGGAAAGCGATGGAGTCTAACGCCGCCCGCAGGCCGGCACAATGGCCGGAATGGCCCCGGAGCAGCCTGTCCCCAAAGCTTAACGGGGCGGAAGGACGCGATTTGCCCTGGCCGGCTGTCACACCGGCCGCCCCTGCCCCGTCTTTGTCCTGAACGCGCATGGTGCGCGCCGGAGAAAAGCGATGATCCCCCGACTGAAGAACCCGCACAAATCCGCCCCCGACGGCATCAAGGCCATGATGGCCCTGGAAGCCAGTTTCGAGAAAAGCGGCCTGGAAGAAAGCCTGCGTCATCTGGTGAAGCTGCGCGCCTCGCAGATCAATGGCTGCGCCTTCTGCATCCACATGCACACCACCGACGCCCGCAAGCATGGCGACAGCGAGATGCGGCTTTACATGCTGAATGCCTGGCGCGAAAGCCCGCTCTACAGCGACCGCGAACGGGCCGCCCTGGCCTGGACCGAGGCGCTCACCCTGCTGCCGCAGACCGGCGCGCCGGATGCCGATTACGAGCTGGTCAAGGCGCAGTTCTCGGAAGCCGAACAGGTGCAGCTCACCCTGCTGATTGGCGCGATCAACGTGTGGAACCGCCTGCAGGTCGGCTTCCGCGCCTCGCATCCGGTGGATGCCAAGGACAAGGCGGTGGCGTGATCAGACCCGTTACCGTGAATACAACGCGTCATGCCCGGGCCTGACCCGGGCATCTTCCTCCGCCTTGCAAGAGATCCTCGGGTCAAGCCCGAGGATGACGCATTGTATGTTTCAGACCCGCGCGATCGTCGCCAGTGCCGTGGCGACGATCCGCGCCTGCCCGTCCTTCACGGCAAAGACATCGGCGCGCGTCACCACCTGGCGCTTGCCGGCCTTCACGACCGTACCGGTAGCAGTGAGGCTGTCGCCCACCGCCGGCGCCAGCAGGTTGAGCTTGTATTCCGACGTCACCACATCGCCCACCACCGAGGCTGCCGCCCAGGCGCAGACCGTATCGGCCATGTAGCCGACGATGGCGCCATGGGCGAAACCATGATGCTGCGTCATGTCGGGCCGCACATCGATGGCGATCTTCACTTCGCCCGGCGCGAAATCCACCAGCCTGGTGCCGACCCAGTTGGTGAAGGGGCTGATCCTGATCGCCTGCTCCAGATGGGCGCGGGTCAGTTCGGGATTGGGATTGGCCGTCGCGGGATGGCTCGTCGCGGCTCCGGTCATTTCAGGCTCCTTTTCAGCAGGCGGCCGATCTGCCGCAGCGGTTCGGCGGAATGCTGCGTCCGCGCCAGGATCACGGCGCCTTCCAGCGATGTGACGGCCAGCAGCGCCAGATCAGCGGCCTCGGCCGGCTTGCGACCCTCGGCGCGTAGGGCATCGGCAATCGCATCCGCCCAGTCGCGATAGCCGGCGTCGCAGGCCAGGCGCAGCGGTTCGATGAATGGTCCGGTCTCGACGGCGACGATGGTGAGCGGCGAGCCGTCGCGGAATTTCGATGCCTCCAGCCAGCCGGCGATGGTCTCGGCCAGGTTGCCCATGGCTTCGGCCACGGTGGCGCTGCCGGCCAGTTCATCCCGCAGCGTGGCCATGAAACGCGCCGACGCCCAGGCTACGGCGGCAGCGGCCAGCTGCTCCTTGCCTGCCGGGAAATAGTGATAGAGCGAGCCTTTCGGTGCGCCGCTCTTCTCGACGATCTCGTTCAGGCCGGTGCCGGCATAGCCGCGCCGCGACATCAGCTTCGCCGTCATGGCGACGAAGCGCTCGCGGGCGGAGCTGCGGGGCGATTTGGCGGCGGCTGATCTGGCCATGCCCGAATTATATAGACTGGTCTAATTATGACAAGGCCAAAGAAAAAGGGGCCCGGCGGCCCCTTCTCCGTTGTCCTCAATTCAGAAACTGCCTGGATAATTGCCGCCATCCAGCAGCACGTTCTGGCCGGTCATGTAGGCCGCCTGCACCGAGCAGAGGAAAGCGCAGACCTGGCCGAATTCCTCGGCCGTGCCGAACCGGCCGGCCGGGATGCTGGCGGCCTGTTTCTCGAATTCGGCTTCCAGTTCCGCGCCGGCCTTGCCGGTCTGCGCGCCGATGGTCTGTTTCAGTCGGTCGGTCAGGAAACGGCCGGGCAGCAGGTTGTTGATGGTGACGCCGTCCTTGGTCACCTGGCGCGACGCGCCGGCGACGAAGCCATGCAGGCCCGAGCGCGCGCCATTCGAAAGCCCCAGGATCGGGATCGGCGCCTTCACCGCGCTGGAGGTGATGTTGACGATGCGGCCGAACTTGCGCGCCGCCATGCCATCCACCACCGCCTTGATCAGCAGGATCGGCGTGATCATGTTGGCGTCCACCGCCTTGATCCAGTCCTCGCGGCCCCAGTCGCGGAAATTGCCCGGCGGCGGGCCGCCGGCATTGTTGACCAGGATGTCGATCTGGCCTGCGGCGTCGAGCGCCTGCTGGCGGCCGGCCTCGGTGGTGATGTCGCCGGCCACGGTCTTCACCGTCACGCCCGGCGCCTCGGCGCGGATCTTCGCCGCCGCCTGTTCCAGCACCTCGGCGCCGCGCGCCGTGATGGTGACATTCACGCCTTCCTTCGCCAGCGCCACCGCGCAACCCAGCCCCAGCCCCTTGCTGGCGGCGCAGACCAGCGCGTTGCGGCCCCTGATGCCGAAATCCATGACTCGTTCTCCTGATGATCGGGCGAATTAAACCGCTCAACAGATAGCGTTACCGTACCAGTGCGGCAACTACTGGGCCGTCAGGCCGCCATCGACCAGCAGCTCGGAACCGGTGGTGAATTTGGATTCATCGCTGGCCAGATAGAGGATGGCCTGCGCCACATCCTCCACCGCGCCCATATGCCCGATGGGATGCAGGCTTTCGAGGAAGCGGCGGGTCTTTTCCGGTTCGCGCGAGCCATTGATGTGGCCCTGCACCAGCGCGGTCTCGACATAGGCCGGATGCACCGAATTGACGCGGATGTTCCAGCGGCCGTAAGCCGCCTCCATCGCCAGCGCCTTGGTGAACAGCGTGACCGCGCCTTTCGAGGCGCAATAGGCGGCCATCTGCGGCGCGCCGACCTTGCCGGCCACGGATGCCACGTTGACGATGGAGCCGCCGCCGCCCGGTTTATCGGATGCGGACTGGCGCATGAGCGGAATGGCATGCTTGCAGCCGAGGAAGACGCCGTCGGAATTCACCGCCTGCACCAGCCGCCATTCCTCCAGCGTCATCTCGGTGACGTTGCGATGCAGGCCGATGCCGGCATTGTTTACCAGCACGTCCAGCCGGCCTTCCCGTGCCGCCACATCGGCGACCACGGACTGCCACTGCTCTTCCCTGGTCACGTCCAGCGGCAGGAAACGGGCCCTGGGCCCCAGCGCCGCGGCAGCAGCCGCGCCGTCGCTGCGGTCGGTGAGGATCACCTGCGCGCCCTCGGTCACGAACAGCGCGGCGGCGGCACGGCCGAAGCCCGATGCCGCGCCGGTGATCAGCGCCACCTTGCTGTCCAGGCGTGGCATGTCAGGCGTCCTTCGCAGCAAGGCCCCAGTCGCGCAGGGCCGCCTCGCCGCCCTCGCCGCGTTTGGGCGGCGCGTTGCGGATCGTGCCCGGCGTGCGCGAGAATCGTGGCGCCGGCGCCGGCTGCGTCACGCCGTCAGGCGCCACGAAACTCTGCCGCGCCGCCATATGCGCGTGCTTCGGCGCTTCCTCCAGGCTCAGCACCGGGGCGAAGCAGATATCGCTGCCTTCCATGATGGCGCACCATTCGTCGCGCGTTTTCGTGCGGAAGGTGGCGGCGATGGCCGCCTGCAGCGAGGGCCAGCGCTTGCGGTCATGCTGCTTGGGCAGGATGGCCGGATCGAGGCCGAGCTTCTGGATCAGCTCGGCATAGAACTTGCCCTCGATGGAGCCGATGGCGACGAAGCGACCATCCTTGCACTCGAAGGTGCCGTACCACGGCGCGCCGCCATCCAGCATGTTGGTGCCGCGATTGTCGCTCCACAGGCCGGCCGCCTTCATGCCATAGAACATGGTCATCAGCGACGCCGCGCCGTCCACCATGGCGGCATCCACCACCTGGCCCCGGCCGGATTGCTGGCGCTCATACAAGGCCGCCAGCACGCCCATGGCGAGATACAGCGAACCGCCGCCGAAATCGCCCACCAGATTGAGCGGCGGCACCGGCTGGCCGACGTTTCCAATCGCATGCAGCGCGCCGGTCAGCGCGATGTAGTTGATGTCGTGGCCGGCGGCCGGCGCCATCGGGCCCTCCTGGCCCCAGCCGGTCATGCGGCCATAGACCAGTTTCGGATTGCGCTGCAGCGCCACGTCGGGACCCAGGCCCAGGCGTTCCATCACGCCGGGACGGAATCCTTCCAGCACCACATCGGCCTTCGCCATCAGATCGAGCGTCAGTCCGATGGCCTTGGCATCCTTCAGGTCGAGCGCCAGCGAGCGTTTGCCGCGCCCGAGCAGTTCGTATTTCGGTTCGATGGGCAAACCGAGATCGACATCGCCGGTGCGGTCGATGCGCAGCACGTCGGCGCCCAGATCGGCCAGCAGCATGCCACAGAACGGCACCGGGCCGATCGCCGGCATCTCGATCACCTTCAAACCGGAGAGCGGACCACTCATTTCTTGTCTCCGTGGCTCTTCGGCTGCCATGCAATCACCGGCAGGCCCTGCTTCTTCCACTCGCCGAAGCCGCCCTCGATATGGGCGAGCTTCTCCAGCCCCATATCCTTCGCCGTCTTGGTGGCCAGGGCCGAGCGCAGGCCGCCGGCGCAGTAGAAGATGAATTCCTTGTCCTCGGCGAAGGTCTTGCGGTGATACGGGCTCTCCGGATCGATCCAGAATTCCAGCATGCCGCGGGTGGCATGCAGCGCGTTGGGGATCAGGCCATCGCGCTCCAGCTCGCGCGGATCGCGGATATCGACAAACACCACGTTCGGATCGCTGAGTTTCGCGGCGGCCTGCTGCGGCGTGAGCGTGACGATCTCCGCCATCGCTTCCGCCACCAGGGCCTGGTAGCCTTTGCGCATCATGTTTCCTCCGTATTCGATGCGCCGACTATAGGTCAGCCGCCAAGATCAGACCATGCCCACCCCAGGCTGAGATGCTGATGCCACAGGCGCGGCTGCCAGGCCCAGCCTGACTCGATCACGGTGTTCTGCACGGCGGCCATCAGCGCATCGTTGTCTTCGATCAGCAGCGTGTTGCCGCGCCAGCGCTCCGGCGCGGCTGGCGCCTGGCCCAGTTCGCGCGCGGCATCGGGCCGCCCGATCACCAGCAAGACATTGACGACGCTGCGTTCGGAATCGAAGGCGAGATCGAGCCCGGTGATCCAGTCGCGGCCGGCCAGTCGATCGAGGTCCTGCCGGCGCAGATCGGCGGCATGGCCGGCCAGCAGCAGGCGGCCGCTGCGCGGATCATACTGCGCCTCGATGCGCAGGCCGGCCGAGTTCAGGTCCTCCAGCCGCTCGCGCAGCTCGGCCAGTTCCACCGGCACCGCATTGCCGCTGCGGAAAGCGGCCCGCTCCAGGCACAGGCTCGCCACCGCCAGATGCAGCGCCACCCAGAGCAGGGCAACGACGCCCTGCCCGATGCGGCTGTGCAGCAGGCGCAGCGGCCCGGGAAAACGCCGCGCGCGCAGGGCCGGCGTGGCGCGGCGGCGCTGGGTCAGGGCTTCGCTGTGCGGGCCATAGAAAGCGAACAGCGTGTCGCCGATCAGCAGCCACTGGCCGCGCGCATATCCGCCGGACGCGGTCTTGGCGCCGCCGGTCTGGAACGAGATGCCCGCATCGGCATATTCGACGCCGGCGGAGGCAAAATTGGCGAAGCGCAGGTCGGCGGCCTGCTCGGCCGCGCGCGCCGAGCGGAAGCGCGCCGCGATGCAGGCCGTGCCATCATGGAAACGCGCCAGTTCGGCGGCCAGCGCCTCGGGGAACAGCGGATGCAGGTCGCGGTATTCGCTGGCATGGCGGCCGAACACCGCCCAGGAATTCATGAAGCCGCCATAGCGCGTGGCCAGCGCCACGGTATCGATGGCGAGGCGACGGGCGGCCCAGCGGTCGAACAGCGCATAGAGCCCGGCCGGCAGGCCGATGCCGCTGACCAGGATCAGCAGCATGGCCAGCCATGGGCCATGCGCCGGCCAGTCGACGCCTGCCAAAACCTGGGCCCAAATCTGGGCGAAACGATCCACCACCTGCCGTCCCCGCCTGCCGCCGGATCTGATCCACGCCTAACGTACTGACACAACAATAGAATATCCGTTACCCAGATGTTAACGGAATCTTTGCCCCACATCTTATAAGCAGGAAGCGATCAAAACAGGCTTTCCGGAATCATGGCCCCGCTGCCGCCCTTCTCCGCCGCCCTCAACTCAGCCCGCGCCGACAGCTACCGCGTCGGCGGCCATCAGGTGAGCTACGAGCTGCTCAGCACGCTGAAGCAGGCCAGCAGCCGCACGGGCGTCGATTTTGCCTATCTGGTCGCGCAGGCCGGACAGGAAAGCGGCTTTCGCGCCGATGCCCAGGCGAAGACCAGCTCGGCCCGCGGCCTGTTCCAGTTCATCGAAAGCACCTGGCTGGAACTGGTGCGCGACCACGGCGCCAAATACGGCCTGACCGAACAGGCCGGCCAGATTTCCACCGGCAGCGACGGCCGCCCGCGCGTGGCCGATGCCGATACCCGCAAATCCATCCTGGCCCTGCGCGACGATCCGCGCGTCGCCGCCGCGATGGCGGCCGAATATGCCCGCAGCAACCAGCAGATCCTGTCGCGTGAATTCGGCGTGGATACGCAGAAGGTCGATCTCTATCTCGGCCATTTCCTCGGCGCCAATGGCGCCACCAAATTCCTCGCCGGCCTGAAGGACAATCCGGCGCAGAATGCCGCCAGCCTGCTGCCCGAGGCCGCCGCCGCCAATCAGGGCGTGTTCTATACCGCCGAGGGCAAGGCGCGCTCGCTGGGCGAGATCTACGCCTTCTTCAAGACCAAGCTGGACAGCAAGGCCACCGGCCTGGAGGCCGTGCCGCTGGACGATGCCGCCACCATCGCGCGCAGCAACGGCGGCCAGTCATCCCTGCAGAGCCAGCTCGACGAGCAGCGCCGCCTCACCGATGCCAGCGTGAAGATGATGGCGATGGAAATGCTGCACAAGATGATGCTCAGCCGCACCAACGCCTTCGGCCGCAGCGGCGACACCGACAGCAGCTGGTAAGCCTCACACCACCCCGGCTTACACCACTTTGGTCAGCACCGGCTGGCCGGCGAAGAACGCCAGGATATTCTTCAGCACCAGATCGCCCATCGCCTGCCGCGTGGCATGGGTGGCCGACCCCACATGCGGCGCCAGCGTCACGCTGTCGAGTTTCCACAAGGCCTCGGGCACATTCGGCTCGTCGGCGAACACGTCCAGCCCCGCTCCGGCCAGCTTGCCCTCCACCAGCGCCGTCACCAGCGCCGGCTCTACCACCACCGAGCCGCGCGCGATGTTGACCACATAGCCCTTCGGCCCCAGCGCGTCGATCACCGCCTGATTCACCAGGCCCTCGGTCTCCTTGCCGCCCGGGCAGGCGATCATCAGGATGTCGACGTCTTTCGCCATCGCCACCAGGTTGTCGTAATAGCGCCAGGGAATGTCGGCCTTCCTGCGCGGACCGAAATAACTGATCTCGACATTGAAGGGCTCGGCGCGGCGCGCGATCGCCTGGCCGATGCGGCCCAGTCCCAGCACGCCCATCTTCTTGCCGCCCAGCTTGTCGGTGAGCGGGAATTTCGCCTTCGGCCATTGCCCCTGGCGCACGAACTGGTCGCCCTGCGGAATGCGGCGCATCATCGCCAGCAGCAGGGCCATGGCGGTGTCGGCCACGTCGTCGGTCAGCACGTCGGGCGTGTTGGTCACCGTCACGCCGCGCTCTTTCGCGCAATCGATATCGATGGAGTCATACCCCACGCCGAAGCTGGAAATCATCTCCAGCCTGGGCAAAGCCTCGATCAGCGCGCGGTTGGCGCCCACGCCGCCCGAGGTGACCATGCCGCGCACGTTGGGGGCCACCTGTTTCAGCAGCGCATTGCGATCGCTCGCCTCCCACAGGCGGTGCACGTGGAATTCGCGGTCCAGCACCTGCTGGATCGCCGGCGGCATCGCGGTGGTCTGCACGATCTCGACGGCCATGGTCTCCTCCCGGCAACTGATGTATGGAACTGATATATGAGTTGCAAACCTAGCGGCAGGTTTGGGTTTCCCGCAAGCCACAGGCGGGACGAACCAAACGGACCAATCGGCCCTCAAAAGATTGACAGGCAGCAACGGTTGTTCCGATCCTGCCCGTCCCACAGGAGTCCCCGATGTCGAAGCCCGCACCTAAAGGCATGCAGCGCAACCTCGCCAATTACGGCGATGCCGGCTTTTCCGTTTTCCTGCGCAAGGCCTTCATCAAGGCGCTGGGTTATACCGACGAGGCGCTGTCGCGCCCGATCATCGGCATCGTCGACACGGCCTCGGGCTACAATGCCTGCCACCGCAACGTGCCCGACCTGATCGAGGCCGCCTCGCGCGGCGTGATGCTGGCCGGCGGCATCCCCGTGCCCTTCCCCGTGATCTCGATCCAGGAAAGTTTCGCCAATCCCACCAGCATGTATCTGCGCAACCTGATGGCGATGGACGCGGAAGAGATGATCCGCGCCCAGCCGATGGATGCCGTGATCCTGCTCGGCGGCTGCGACAAGACCGTGCCAGCTTTGCTCATGGGCGCGGCCAGCGCCAACGTGCCGGCCATCATGCTGGTCACCGGCCCGATGCTGGCGGGAAGCTGGCGCGGCGAAAAACTCGGCGCCTGCACCGATTGCCGCCGCTTCTGGGCGCGTTATCGCGCCGGCGAGATGACGGACGCCGAGATCAATGAGGTGAATGCCGAACTGGCGCCCACCATCGGCACCTGCGGCGTGATGGGCACGGCCAGCACCATGGCGCTGACCGTGGAGGCCATGGGCATGATGCTGCCCGGCGGCGCGGCCGTGCCGGCCGTGCATGCCGAACGCCGCCGCCTGGCCGAACAGACCGGCGCGCGCGCCGTATCGATGGCGGCCGAGGGCCTGACGCCCGACAGGATCATGACGCCGGCCGCGTTCAGGAACGCGCTGCGCGTTCTGCTCGCCGTGGGCGGCAGCACGAACGCGCTGATTCATCTGACTGCCATGGCGGGGCGGTTAGGCATCGGCATCGACCTCGAAGGCTTCGATAAACTCGGCCGCGAGACGCCGGTGCTGGTCGACCTGAAACCCACCGGCCAGCATTACATGGAAGACCTCTACAAGGCCGGCGGCCTGACGCCGATTTTGCGCGAGCTGGGCAGCCTGATCGACCGCTCCTGCCTCACCGTGACGGGCCAGACGCTGGGCGAGACTATCGACGCCGCACCGCCCTCCTGGCAGCAGGACGTGATCCGGCCGCTTGGGAATCCAGTTTATGCCAATGGCGCGATGGCGGTGCTGCGCGGCAACCTCGCCCCCGATGGCGCCATCATCAAGCAGGCGGCAGCGACGCAGAGCCTCTTGCAGCATGAAGGCCGCGCCGTGGTGTTCGACGGCCTGCCCGACCTGGCAGCGCGTCTCGACTCGCCCGATCTCGACGTGACGGCCGACGACATTCTGGTGCTGCGCAATGCCGGGCCGAAGGGCGCGCCCGGCATGCCCGAGGCCGGCTATATCCCGATCCCCAAGAAACTGGCGTTACAGGGCGTGAAGGACATGGTGCGCATCTCGGACGCGCGCATGAGCGGCACGGCCTATGGCACCATCGTTCTGCATATCGCGCCGGAGTCTGCGGCCGGCGGACCGTTGGCCTTGGTGCAAACCGGCGACCACATCCGGCTCGACACGACCGGCCGCCGCATCGACCTGCTGGTGAGTGATGCCGAATTACAGAAGCGCCGCGCGGCCCTGCCGCCGCTGCCCTCGGGCGACGGCCGGCGCGGCTATGAAAAACTCTATTTCGACAGCGTGACCCAGGCCGATAGCGGCTGCGATTTCGATTTCGCCGTGCCGGAGATTACGCAGACGGTGCCGTGAACCGTGCTGCACATCCTTACGCGGGCACCAGCCCGTGCCGCAGCATGATCGCCTTTACCTTCTCGATATCCGGCTTACCGCCGGCATTCATCACCTCGGCGATCTCCTCGAAATAGCGTTTGCCGATCGAACCCGGTGTCAGCACCGAAAGCACGCGCGCGGTCTCGGCATGCCGGTTGGCGTGGTGATGCGTGTTGCCGCGCGGGATGAACAGCGACTCGCCCGCCCTGATCTCATGCGTCACACCGTTGACCGTCGAGGTCATGGTGCCGGCCAGGCCGTAGATGAATTCATCGACGCCAACATGATGGTGTGGCGCCGGCACGCGGGCTTCGGGTGGCACGACGAATTCGAACACCGTGACATCGGCGAGCGGGTTGCTCTCGTCGACCTTGAAATGCAGTTCGAGCGCGCCGATCCGCACCAGGCTGTCATGATCCGCTTCCATCTGGGCTCCCGTTTGTGTAAAGTAACTTTACATCCGAATGTAAAAACACTTTACAGGCATGTCAATGACGATCCGCCGCTCCGGCCGGCCCATTCCGGACAGGGACACGCGCACCGCCCCCCGGGGCGCCACCGGCAACGACAATGATCGGGCCGCGCCACCCTTCATCGGCGCGCGGCTGCGCTATTCGTGGCAGCGCGTGCGGCAGAAGATCAAGGACGACATCGCCGCCGCCGGCTTCACCGATGTCACCGAACCGATGTTCCTGGTCTTCCATTATCCGCTGCCCGATGCGATGCGGCCGGCCGATCTGGCGCGACGTCTGGGCATGACGCGACAGGCAACGAATTACCTGATCCAGCAGATGGAGGTGCTGGGCTATCTGGAGCGCCGGGTGGCAAAGGGCGATACCGGTGGTCGCCGGTTGATCCATCTCACCAAGCGTGGCTGGCAGGTGGTCGAGGTGATCTTCGCATCATTGCGCGACAGTCAGGCCCAGTTGGCACGGCGGGTCGGCGAGAAGCGCTTTGCCGATTTCATGGCCGTGCTGGAGGTGTTGTCGGCGGAGGAACTTGTCCGGCTCGAACCGGCGCGCGCCGGCGGGGGTAAGAAAAACTCTATTTCGACAGCGTGACCCAGGCGAATAGCGGCGGCGATTTCGATTATACTGTGCCGGGGATTACGAGGCGGGTGCCGTAAATATTCTCACCACTCAAGTGAATCCAAGCAAGGCAATCAATGCCGTTATAGCAATGGTAGCGGCCACCCCGATTGTCTGTTCGACAAAGACCTTGGCCAGCCATTGAAGACCTTTGAGCAAAACGGGAACGATAGCGGATATGCGCACAGCATTACCGCTTAGCAACGTTTTGCCCGCCGCTATTTCAGTTGAACGCAGGTCTTTATCTTCCGTTGAGAGTTCGTTTGACTCTTTTATCAGCTTCTCAACGTTTGATAGCGCTTCACTGACCTTTACATATGATCGGCTATTATGATCAAGAGGAACCACTCGATCCGAAGCAGGTATGTTGTCGGAGTTATCAGACTCGTATCTAGCAAGGTATTTGATTAAATCTCGACTAAACGGATCAAATATCTGGTTGTTTATTTCGGAAACCATCGCTGAATAATTGTTGTCGGTATACAAAAAATGCGAGCAGAAATCATCTGGCGATAAAACTTCATTCGCAAACTGACGGAATAACTGCAAATGCAACCCCAGTCGCTTTTTTAGATCAGATGGCCATTTAAGCTTTCCAGAACCTAACATTCCCCGCATCGTCGCCGTGCATTCTGAGTACCAAGACGCAAAATCCACGTTCTGCTCAAGCGAAGAAATAATTGCCAATGCATGCGCGTCGCTCTCTAAATGGGAGAACCAACGTTGCAAATTATCGGCGTACAACTGATACCGGCTTCGAATGACGTCGCCCGTCAGTTCATGCAAATCGGGAATGAAATTTCCATTCATCTGCGCCCCTCCGACGTCATCGCCTATGTCGAAAGCGATGTTCGCGCTCCAACTCATCGAATACTTGAAAATCAATGCAAGTGTACCATGTAGAAGTACATCGTTCTTGCCCATCGTGAATCAGTATGTCCATTGCCGGCCCGCCAGCCGGCATTTTGCATTTTCAGGGCTTGGCGCGAACGGGATCGAACTGGCCCTGAACAGGATCGAACTGGTATCCAACCGGATCGAACCGGCCATCAACTGGCCCGAACTGGTCGCCAACCGGCCGACTACAGGCTGCCGCTTCCGGCGTCGGATTGGCCGGAATTGGCGATGATTGGCAATCATTGGCGATAATTGTCGATTATTGGCGAGCTTTGGCCGGCCCCGGATACCGTTCCGGGCGGCACGCACCACCGCTCTCTCTGGGCCGCGCCGGTCGACGCGCCCGCAGCAGCCCAGCCTTATCAGTGCTTTGCCGGCTATTCCGCCGCCGCCGATGCCTTGCCAGACGCCTTGCCAGCGTCCGCCCGGGTCGCCGGTTCGGGTTTCGCCTTGGCCAGCGGCACGAGGTTGTTGAGGAACTGGTCGGTGCAGGCATCCCAGGAATACTGCAAAGCCAGCGCGCGGCAGGCTTCGGGCGATTTGCCCAGGGCGTTCCGGATCGCCACGGCCAGGTCCTCGTGCAGGGCGCCCACCTCCGGATGCGGCCCCACGATGTCGATGGGCCCGGTCACCGGATAGGCCGCCACCGGCACGCCCGAGGCCAAAGCCTCGAGCAGCACCAGGCCGAAGGTGTCGGTCAGGCTGGGGAAGACGAACACGTCGGCGGCGGCGAAATAGCTGGCGAGGTGGCCGTTCTCCAGATAGCCGGCGAACACGGCTTCCGGGTATTTGGCGCGATAGCCTTCCAGGTCGGGGCCAATGCCCACCACCAGCTTGGTGCCGTCCAGTTTGAGCTGCAGGAAGGCTTCGATGTTCTTGTCCACCACCACGCGGCCGGCATAGAGATAAATCGGGCGCGGCAGGTCGAGGATGTCTTTCGGGCGCGGCTTGAAGCGCTCGATGTCCACGCCGCGCGACCAGGTCTTCAGGTTCTCGAAACCCCAGTCCGACAGGCTTTTCGCCAGGCTGTCGGTCGCCACCATCACGCCGGCCGAGCCGCCATGGAACCAGCGCATGAAGGCATAGCTCCATTTCAGCGGCAGCTTCGTGCGCTCGTGGATGTATTCGGGGAATTTGGTGTGATAGGCGGTGGTGAAGATCAGGTCGTTGCGCTTGCAGTATTTGCGCGCCGCCATGCCCAGCGGCCCTTCGGTGGCGATGTGGATCGCATCCGGCGCGAAAGCCTCGATCAGCTTCACCAGCCGGCGGTAGGGCAGGATCGAAAGCTCGATCTCGGGGTAAGTGGGGCATGGCACGCGGCGGAACTGCTCCGGCCCGATCACCTCCACCACATGGCCGCGGCGCTCCAGCACCTCGCGGGTCTTGGTCAGGGTCCGCACCACGCCGTTCACCTGCGGGTGCCATGCATCGGAAACGATCAGAATGCGCATGGATTGATCTCGCCTTTCATCCGGCCTGGCTGCCGGCGATTCACCGATTCCCAACAGGATCACGATTCGATGACAGGGCGATGAAAGCCTGGGGATAAGTCGGAGACAGTCATGACAGCGCCGTGACAATCCACAGGGTTGGGCCGCAGGAAACAGGCAGGCCGGGGCCCTGCTGCATTGCGGCATACGGCATTGCTGCCGCCCCTGGCTCTTGTCATAATTCGGCCATTCACGGGGAGTCGACCATGCGCCACAGCCGTCCTTTCGCCATCCTTGCCGCCGCCGCTCTTGCCCTTTTGGCCGGCCTCGCCGGGCCTGCCCGGGCCCAGGACAAGGTGGTGAATGTCTACAACTGGTCGGATTACATCGATCCGCAGGTGCTGAAGGATTTCGAGGCCGAGACCGGCATCCGCGTGCGCTACGACGTCTACGACTCCAACGACACGCTGGAATCCAAGCTGCTGGCCGGCAAGACCGGCTACGACATCGTGGTGCCGACGCAATACTACATGGCCCGCCAGGTGCAGGCCAAACTGCTCAAGCCGCTCGACAAGGCCAAGATCCCCAACCTGAAGAACCTCGACCTCGAGCTGATGCAGCGGCTGGCGAAGTTCGACCCCGAAAACAAGCATGCCGCCATCTATCTGTGGGGCACCAGCGGCATCGGCCTGAACCCCGACAAGATCAAGCAGCGCCTGCCCAACCCGCCGGCCAACAGCCTGCGCATGCTGTTCGATCCCGCTGTCGTGTCGAAGGTCGCCGATTGCGGTGTGGTGGTGCTGGACGCGCCCGACGAGCTGATGACCGCGGCGCTGAAATATCTCGGCCTCGATCCCAATGCCAAGGATGCCGACAGCATCGCCAAGGCCGAGGCGGCCCTGATGAAGGTGCGGCCCTATATCCGCAAGTTCCATTCCTCGCAGTACATCAACGACCTGGCCAATGGCGATGCCTGCCTGGCCTATGGCTTCTCGGGCGACATCCTGCAGGCCCGCACCCGCGCCGAAGAGGCCAAGAAGGGCGTGCGCGTGCAATACCTGCTGCCGAAGGAAGGCGCGCAGCAGTGGTTCGATGTGATGGCGATCCCCGCCGATGCGCCGAACCCCGACAACGCCCATGCCTTCATCAACTACATCCTGCAGCCCAAGGTGATCGCGAAAATCACCAACGCCGTGCAGTACCCCAATGCCGTGCCGGCCTCGCTGTCGCTGGTCTCGAAGGAGGCCATGGCCGACAAGGACGTGTTCCCCACCGCCGAGATCATCAAGACGCTGTATACCGTGCAGCCCTTCAACCAGAGCGAACAGCGTCTGCTGACCCGCGCCTGGACCCGCGTGAAGGGCGGCAACTGAGATCATGGCGCTGCTGGAGCTGCGCGGCGTCACCAAGCAGTATGGTGGCGAAACGGCGGTCGACGCCATCGACCTGAATGTCGAGGCCGGGGAAATCCTGGTCCTGCTCGGCCCATCGGGCTGCGGCAAGTCCACCCTGCTGCGCATGATCGCCGGCCTGGAACTGCCCGATGGCGGCCGGATTCTGCTGGACGGGCAGGACATCACCGCCCTGCCCGCCCATCGCCGGCCGGTGAACATGATGTTCCAGTCCTATGCGCTGTTTCCGCATCTTTCGGTGCGCGACAACATCGCCTTCGGCCTGCGCCGCGAGGCCCTGCCAGCGGCCGAGATCACGACGCGCGTGGACGAGGCCATGGCGATGCTGGAGATTGCCGGCTTCGCCGGCCGCAAGCCCGACCAGCTGTCCGGCGGCCAGCAGCAGCGCGTGGCCTTGGCCCGTGCGCTGGTGAAACGGCCGCGCCTGCTGCTGCTCGATGAACCGCTCGGCGCGCTCGACAAGCGCCTGCGCCAGCAGACCCAGGCAGAGTTGCGCCGGCTGAACCGCCAGACCGGCATCGCCTTCGTGTTCGTCACCCACGACAATGACGAGGCCATGGCGCTGGCCGACCGCATCGCCGTGATGCAGCACGGCCGCTTCCGCCAGATCGACGCGCCCCGCCGCATCTACGACCGGCCGGTGGATCGCTTCGTCGCCAGCCTGATGTGCGACATCAACCTGTTCGACGCCGAGGTGCAGGCGGAAAGCGGCGACCTTGTGCTGGCGAAGGCCGGCAGCCTCGACCTGCGGTTCCCCGCCGATGCCACGCCGCGCACGGCCGGCGGCCGACAGCTGCTCGGCCTGCGGCTGGAGCAGATCGAGATCTCGCGCGAGCCCCTGCCCGCCGCGCCCAACACCGCCTCGGGCGTCATCACCGATATCGAGTATATCGGCGACATGACCACGATTGCGGCCAAGCTGGCCGATGGCCGCATCCTCAAGGCCTCGCAGCTCAACGCCATCCACGAGCCGCTGCTGGAACTGGACCAGACCGTCTGGCTGCAATGGGAAGCGGCCGCCGTGATCCCGCTGGCCGACTGAGATGACCCGGCGCGGTTTTGTCCTGATCGCCCTGCCGGCCCTGTGGACCGCGCTGCTGGTCGCCGTGCCGCTGCTGATGGTGCTGAAGATCAGCTTCGCCGAACCGCAGATGGCCCAGCCGCCCTACACGCCGCTGTTTGCCGATGGCGCGCTGAGAATCCACTTCGGCAACTACACCCTGCTGATGGCCGATGCGCTGTATCTGCGCGCGCTGGGCAACAGCCTGCTTTATGCCGGTATCGGCACCATCTGTTGCCTCACGCTCGGCCTCGCCATCGCCCGTGCGGTGGAGCGCGCCGCGCCGCGCTGGCAGCCTTTCCTGCTGGTGCTGATCATCCTGCCCTTCTGGACCTCCTTCCTGATCCGGGTCTATGCCTGGATCGCGCTGCTCAAGCCCGAGGGCCTGATCAATGCCGCGCTGATCTGGCTCGGCCTGATCGATGAACCGCTGGTGATGATCAACACCGGCTTCGGCGTGGCCCTGGGCATGACCTATTCCTATCTGCCGTTCGCCATCCTGCCGATCTATGCCAGCCTGGTCGGCCAGTCGCCGAAACTCACCGAGGCCGCGGTCGACCTCGGCGCCTCGCCGCTGCAGGCCTTCTGGCTGGTCACCCTGCCGCTGGCGCGGCCGGGGCTTATCGCGGCCGGACTGATGGTGTTCATCCCCATGGTCGGCGAATTCGTGATCCCTGACCTGCTCGGCGGCTCGGCCACCATCATGCTGGGCCAGACATTGTGGACCGAATTCTTCTCCAACCGCGACTGGACGATGGCGAGCGCGCTGGCGGTGCTGCTTACCCTGCTGCTGCTCGGGCCCGCTTTGTGGCTGCAGCGGCTGGAACTGGGGGGCCGCACACGATGAGGCGTTTCAGCGGCATCAACCTCGCGGCTTTGGCCTTCGGCCTGGCCTTCCTCTACCTGCCGATCCTGCTGGTGGTGATCTTCTCCTTCAACGCCTCCAAGCTGGTCACGGTCTGGGGCGGCTTTTCGCTGCACTGGTATGGCGTGCTGTTTTCCAACCCCGCCTATCTGGAGGCTGCGCTGCATTCCCTGCAGATCGCCGTCGCCGCCGCCACGCTGGCCACCCTGCTCGGCACGCTGGGCGCGCTGGCGCTCACCCGACTCGGCCGCTTTCCCGGCCGGCAGGTATTCGGCGGCCTGATGCTGGCGCCGATGGTGCTGCCCGAGGTGATCCTCGGCGTTTCCGCGCTGATGCTCTTCGTCGCCCTCGATCTCGAGCGCGGCCTGCTCACCGTGGCGCTGGCCCATGCCACCTTTGGCACCGCCTTTGCGCTGGTGATCATCCAGTCGAAGCTGGTGAGCCTCGATCCCAACCTGGAAGCCGCCGCGCGCGACCTCGGTGCCGGGCCGGTCTCGGCCTTCCTGCTGGTGACGGTGCCCAGCCTGCTGCCGGCGCTGGTGGCAAGCTGGCTGCTGGCTTTCACGCTGTCGCTGGATGACGTGGTGATCGCATCCTTCGTCAACGGCCCCGGCGCCACGACATTGCCGGTGCGCGTCTATAGTGCCGTGCGGCTGGGCGTCTCGCCCGAGATCAACGCGATCTCGACCATCATGCTGGCGCTGGTCAGCCTCTGCGTCATCGCCGCCAGCCTGCTCTACAAGCGCAACCTGCCCAGGCACTGAATCCTGGCGCTGATCAGCGCGCCGCGTCGAAGCGGCGCCAGAATTCCGTTTCGCCGGCCGGCAGGCCAAACCGTATCCAGTGCGGCTGGCGCTCAAAAATGCGCACATGCACGCCCTGCTGCCGCAGCGCCGCCGCCAGTTTCGCGGCTTCGGGCACCTTGGCCAGACGATACAGGCTGGTGCCGCCCAGCACGTGGATGCCGCGTTCGCGCATGGCGAGATCGAAGCGCTGCGCCCGGGCGCGCAACTCATCCCGCATGGCGGCCTGCCATGCCGTATCGTTCAGCGCCACGGCGCCAATCGTCAGCGCCGGGCCACTCACCACCCATGGTCCAAGAGACGCGCGCAAGGCTTCGGTGAGGGCCGGCTGCCCCAGCACGAAACCCAGCCGCAAACCGGCCAGGCCAAAGAACTTGCCAAACGAGCGTAGGATGATCAGGCCAGCATCGCCGGCATTGCCGGAGAGGCTGGCCTCCGGCACCACATCCGCGAATGCCTCGTCCACGACCAGCCAGCCGCCCCTGCCTGCCAGTTCCTGCCGCCAGCGCCGCAGCAGATCGGGCCCCAGCGTGCGGCCATCGGGGTTGTTCGGATTCACCACGACCAGGATATCGGTATCGGCCAGCGTGCCGGGCAGCCCGTCAAGCTCGGTCACGCGATGGCCCAGCAGCCGCCAGGCATAGGCATGCTCGGCATAGGTGGGCCCCAGCACCGTCACCCGCGCGGGCGCGGGCGCGAACAGGCGCGGCAGCAACTGGATCGCCGCCTGTGTGCCGGGCAGCGCGACGATGCCGACCCCGGCCGGGCAGCCATAGGCTATGCTTGCCGCCGCCAGCAGATCATCCAGCGCGGCAGCGGCCGGCAGCCGCGTCCAATCGTCGGGCGACAGCGGCGGCAACGGATAGGCAAACGGATTGATGCCGGTGCTGAGGTCCAGCCAATCGCCGGCGAAGGCGCCCGGCGCGGTTTTCAGCGTACTGAGATCGCCGCCATGAACCGGCGGCATATCCCCGGAGGCCGGTTGACGGGATGGCGAAGCCTCGCCCATGGTGGTGTCGTCTTTCATTGGCGGCGATCTTACGGTGTACCCGGCTGCGATCAACCTCTGGCTCCTCGTCATCGCGCTCGGACTCGATGCCGCTTTCGGCTGGCCGGATACGCTCTACCGCGCCATCCGCCACCCGGTGGTGTGGATCGGTGCGCTGATCGGCCTGCTCGATCGCGGCCTGAACCGTCCGGCCTGGCGTATCTGGCAGCGGCAGATGGCCGGCATCGTCGCCCTGCTGCTCCTGCTCATCGCCTGCGTCGGCGTGGCAATCGCGATCAGTGCATTCCTGCGCACCCTGCCCTGGGGCTGGCTGATCGAGGGCCTGCTGGCCGCCAGCCTGATTGCCCAGCGCAGCCTGTATGACCACGTCGCCGCCGTGGCGCGTGGACTGGAACAGGATGGCCTGGCCGGCGGCCGAAAGGCCGTGGCGATGATCGTCGGCCGCGATCCCGAAAGCCTGGACGAACATGGCGTGAGCCGCGCCGCCATCGAAAGCCTGGCCGAGAATTTCTCCGACGGCGTGGTGGCGCCAGCCTTCTGGCTCGCCCTGCTCGGCCTGCCTGGCATCGTGCTGTACAAGGCCACCAACACCGCCGACAGCATGATCGGCCACAAGAACGACAAGTATCGTGCCTTTGGCTGGGCGGCGGCACGGTTCGACGATCTGCTGAACCTGCCGGCCTCGCGGCTTTCGGCCCTGCTGCTGATCCTTGCCGCGCTGCTCACGCCGAAAGCTGCGCCGGGCGATGCCTTCGCCGCCGTCGAGCGCGATGCCGGCCAGCACAAATCGCCCAATGCCGGCTGGCCCGAAGCGGCCATGGCCGGCGCGCTGGGCCTGAAGCTGGCCGGACCGCGCCGCTATGGCGAACGCTGGGTCGAGGATCACTGGATGGGGCATGGCCGCGAGAATGCCACGGCGGCCGATATCCGCCGCGCGCTGCGGCTCTTTGTCGTCGCCTGCCTGCTGCTGTTGGGTGGCGCCGTGCTGGCGGCTATCGCGCTGCGCTGATCAGCGCATCGACATCCAGATGCCGCTCGATGGCGGCAGCCAGCGCGTCCAGCGCGCTGTCCACCCCGGCCTCGTAATTGCCCGGCGCCACATCGCGCCCGCCCAGCAGCGTCAGATACGCGGCGCGGAAGGCATCGGATGCAAACAGGCCATGCAGATAGCAGCCGGCAATGCTGCCATCGGCGGAGACGGCGCCATCATGCCGGTTGTCCAGCCGCAGCAAGGGCCGTTCGGCATCGGGGCCGGTGGTACGGCCGACATGCATCTCATAACCGCGCACGGTCTCGCCGGTGAAACGCTCGAAGCCCTGCGTTTCGTGCAGGGCCTTGCCGCCGGTCAGTACGGTTTCGACATCGAGCAGGCCGAGGCCTGTCACGGTTTCCGGTGCACCCTCGATGCCCTCGGGATCGCTCACCATGCGGCCGAGCATCTGATAGCCGCCGCAGATGCCCAGCACCCGCCCGCCGCGCCGCAGATGACCGGCAAGATCCACGTCCCAACCCTGTTCGCGCAGGAATTTCAGGTCGGCGATGGTGGCCTTCGATCCGGGCAGGATCACCAGCGTGGCATCGGCCGGCAGTGGCTGCCCAGCCGGCACGAACACCAGCTTCACGCCCGGCTGCTGCCGCAGCGGATCGAAATCGTCAAAATTGGCGATATGGGCCAGACGCGGCACGGCGATGACGATGCCGCCGTCGGTGACTGCGACATCATCCAGCGCCATGCTGTCCTCGGCCGGCAGACGTGCCACCTCGGGCAGATGCGGCAGCACGCCGAAGCTGCGCCAGCCGGTGTGCTGGGTGATGATCTGCAGACCGCCATCAAACAGGCTGACATCGCCACGGAACTTGTTGATCAGGAATCCGGCCACCTGCGCCGCCTCTTCCGGTTCCAGCAGGGCCGCCGTGCCGACCAGCGAGGCGATCACGCCGCCCCGGTCGATATCGCCCACCAGCACGACCGGAACATCGGCGCGGGTGGCGAAGCCCATATTGGCGATGTCGTTGGCGCGCAGGTTCACCTCGGCCGGCGAGCCGGCGCCTTCCACCACGACGAAATCGGCGCCCTGCTTCAGTTTGCCGAAACTCTCGGCGACGAAGGGCCACAGCTCAGCCTTCTTCGCCAGGTAGCCGCGCGCATCGGTGCTGCCATGGATGCGGCCCTGCACCACGATCTGGCTGGTGCGGTCGCCCTGCGGCTTCAGCAGCACCGGATTCATATGCACGCTTGGCGCCACCCCGGCGGCACGCGCCTGCAGGGCCTGGGCGCGGCCGATCTCGCCGCCATCGGCCGTGACGGCCGCATTATTCGACATATTCTGCGGCTTGAACGGCCGTACGCTGTGGCCGCGCTTCACCAGGGCGCGGATCACGCCGGCACAGAGCACCGACTTGCCCACATCCGAGCCGGTGCCCTGGAACATCAGACAGCGCGCGGTCATTTCAGAACCAGCGGTAAGCCCGCAGCCATGAACACGGCATGGTCGGCCCGCGCCGCAAGCGCCTGGTTCAGGCGGCCCTGATGGTCGCGGAAATCGCGCGCCAGTTTATTGTCCGGCACGATACCGAGACCAACCTCGTTGGAGACCAGCAGCACGGGAAACCGCACGGCATCGAGAGCGGCCAGCAGGCCGGCGGTTTCCGTTGCGATGTCGCGGTTGGCATGCATGAGGTTGGACAGCCACAACGTCATGCAGTCGATCAGCACCGCGCCGGTATCCCCCCCGGCTTGATTGGCGTGCAAGGTCCGCAGCACCTCGGCAATCGCGATCGGCGCCTCGATATCGTGCCAGCGGTCGCCGCGCCGTGCCTTGTGCTCGGCGATGCGGGCGCGCATCTCCTCGTCCCAGGCTTCCGCCGTGGCGACATAGACCAGCCTGCCGCTACGCTTTTGCGCCAATTCCTCGGCCAGCCGCGACTTGCCCGAACGCGCACCGCCGAGGATCAGGGTGATCTTCGCATCGGCGCGCACAGAAGACATTACGCCTTCACCTTCTCGCGCAGGGTGACGAATTCCTCGGCCGCGGTGGGATGAATGCCCACGGTGGCATCGAAATCGGCCTTGGTGGCCTTGGCCTTGATGGCGATGGCAATGCCCTGGATGATCTCGCCGGCTTCCGGTCCCACCATATGGGCGCCGACCACACGATCAGACTTCGCATCCACCACCAGCTTCATCAGGATGCGCTCATCGCGACCAGACACAGTGGCGCGCATCGGCCGGAACGTGGTGCGGTAGACATCCACCTCGCCGTAGGTCTTGCGTGCATCCTCCTCGCTCAGGCCCACCGTGCCGACGCCGGGCTGGCTAAACACGGCGGCCGGCACGTCGTTATGATCGGCCTTGCGCGGCTTGTTGCCGAATACGGTATCGGCGAAGGCATGGCCTTCGCGGATCGCCACCGGAGTCAGGTTGATGCGGTTGGTGACATCGCCCACGGCATAGATGTTGGCAACGCTGGAGCGTGAATACTCGTCCACCACCACCGCGCCATCGCCATCGGTCTTCACGCCGACGGCTTCCAGCCCAAGGCCATCGGTATTGGGCTTGCGGCCGGTGGCGGCCATCACGGCATCGACTTCCATCGTGCTGCCATCGGTCAGATGCACCAGCAGGCCGCCGGCCACCTTCTCGATCTTCGTGACATCGGTTTTGACCTTCAGGTCAATGCCGCTTTTGATCAGCTCGGCAGCCAGATGGCTGCGGATATCGTGATCGAAGCCGCGCAGAATCTGCTCGCCGCGATAGAGCTGCGTCACCTTCGCGCCGAAGCCATTGAAGATGCCGGCGAACTCGCAGGCGATATAACCGCCGCCGATCACGATGATCCGCTTCGGCATCTCCTTCAGGTGAAACGCCTCGTTGGAGGTGATCATCAGCTCGGCGCCGGGAACGGACGGTTTGACCGGATGGCCGCCGGTGGCGATCAGGATCGTGCCCGCCGTGACGGGCCTGTCATTGATCAGGACGGTATGGGCATCCTTCAGGGTGGCGCGACCGTCAAAGGTCTTCGCGCCGGCATTCTCGAACAGGCCGCGATAGATTTTCTCGAGCCGGCCGATTTCCTTGTCCTTGGCGGCGATCATCGCCGGCCAGTCGAAGCGGCTCTCGCCGACGCTCCAGCCGAAACCGGCGGCATCCTCGAAGGCGTGGGAGAATTCCGAGCCATAGACCAGCAGTTTCTTTGGCACGCAGCCACGGATCACGCAGGTGCCGCCATAGCGGTATTCCTCGGCCACCGCGACGCGGGCGCCATAACCTGCCGCGATGCGCCCGGCGCGCACGCCGCCGGACCCGCCACCGATCACAAAGAGGTCGAAATCATACTGGCTCATGAGGGCCGGATCCTTCCGCAGCATATTCCGCAGGCAATTCATGCCCACGACCGACGCTGGAGATCAAGGTCCGAACCTCGGGATACCGATGGGCTGTGGCAATGTGGTGCAGCCGCAGGGCTTCGACAAGCGCGCCGCCCCGGCCCAGCAGACGGTCGGCATGGCGGATCATGACCGTATTAGGCCAGGCCTGCGGCCGGATTTCGGCCAGGGTGGCGAAAATATCCGTCTCGCGGCCGGGATTGCGCTGCGCCATCAGGCTGACAGCCGCCGCCGTGGAGCGCGACACACCGGCGAAGCAATGCACCAGCAGGTGATCCACGCGATCCGCGGCCAGACGCTCGCCCACCTCCAGGATGGCGGCCACATCCCGCTCGCCCGGCAGATCGCGGCCCTCGCTGGGTGTCACGATGTCATAGAAGCGGAATTCGTTGCGCCGGGCCGCCGGATGATGGGTATAGCCCTCGGGCGGCGGTGTGCCGGGATCGAGGATTCCGAGGATATGCGTCACGTCGCCGGCGAAGTGATGCAGTTCCGCCACGCCGCAGATGCTGAGGCGAAAAGGCAGCAGGCGCCGCGCGACAACAGGACTCATTCCAAATTCCTCTTCATTCCACCGTCACCGACTTGGCCAGGTTGCGCGGCTGGTCGACGTCGGTGCCCTTCAGCACAGCCACGTGATAGGCCAGCAACTGCACCGGAATGGCATACAGAATCGGCGCCACAAAAGGTTCGACTTCCGGCAGTTCCACCGTGGCGAAGGTGCGCTCGTCGATATGGGCAAAACCCTTCTTGTCCGACATGAAGATGACCCTGCCGCCGCGCGCCATCACCTCCTGCATGTTGGAAATGGTCTTCTCGAACAGGCTGTCGCTCGGCGCGATCACGATCACCGGCACCTGCTCGTCGATCAGGGCGATCGGGCCATGCTTCAACTCGCCGGCGGCATAGCCTTCGGCATGAATATAGGAAATTTCCTTGAGCTTCAGCGCGCCTTCCAGCGCCAACGGGAAGCAGGAGCCGCGACCGATATACAGCACGTCACGCGCATCCATGATCTGCTCGGCCAGGGCCTGCAGGTCGTCGTCGTGATTCAGCACCTCGGCGGCCCGTGCCGGCACCTCGATCAAGGCGGCCATCAGACGAGCGGCTTCATCCTGCCCCAATGCCTTGCGGGCCTGCGCCACAGCGAGGCTGAAGGCTGCCAGCGTGACGAGCTGGCAGGTGAAGGCCTTGGTCGAGGCCACGCCGATCTCTGGGCCGGCCTTGGTCGGCAGCACGCCATCGGCTTCGCGCGCCATGCTGCTTTCCGGCACGTTGACGATAACCAGCGTCCGCCCGCCATTCTGCTTGACGTAACGCAAGGCGGCGAGGGTGTCGGCCGTCTCACCCGATTGCGAGATGAAGATCGACAGGCCCTTCGGATCGACCGGTGCCTCGCGATAGCGGAACTCGGAGGCGACATCCACCTCGACATTGATGCGGGCGTAGCGCTCCAGCCAGTATTTCGCCACCAGGCCGGAATAATACGAGGTGCCGCAGGCGACGATGGTGATGCGGCTGATCTGCGCCAGATCCAGCCCCAGATCGGGCAGATGCACCCAGCGGTCAGTCGGGCTGACCACGGTGTTGATGGTATCGCCCATCACCGCCGGCTGCTCGTAGATTTCCTTCTGCATGTAGTGGCGGTAATTGCCCTTGCCGATCATGGCGCCGCTGATCGCGGTGGGCCGCACGGCACGTTCGACCGGATTGTTGTCGGCATCGAAAAAGCGCGCCGACCCACGACTTAAAACCACCCAGTCGCCCTCTTCCAGATAGGCGATCCTGTCGGTCAGCGGTGCCAGCGCCAGGGCATCGGAGCCGAGATACATCTCGCCCTTGCCGAAACCCACAGCCAGCGGCGCGCCACGACGGGCACCGATCAGCAGGTCGTCCTTGCCATGGAACAGGATGCCCAATGCGAAGGCACCGCGCAGGCGCCCCAACGCAGCCTTCACGGCCGCTTCGGGGGCCAGACCCTCGACCAGATACTGGTCGATCAGCCGCATGGCGACTTCGGTATCGGTCTGGCTCTGGAAGGTCTGCCCCTTGGCTATCAACTCTTCGGCCAGTTCGCGGTAATTCTCGATGATGCCGTTATGCACCAGCGCAACGCGTTCGGTGGCATGAGGATGGGCATTCGCCTCGTTCGGCGCGCCATGGGTGGCCCAGCGGGTATGGGCAATGCCGATCAAACCCTGCAGGGGCCGCTCGCTCAGCCTGCCTTCCAGGTTGACGATCTTGCCTTCGGCACGACACCGCTCGATCATGCCCTTGTCGCTCAGCGTGGCGACGCCGGCGGAATCATAGCCGCGATATTCCAACCGCTTCAGGCCGTCGATCAGCAGGGGGACCACATTCCGCGTGCCGACGACGCCGACAATTCCGCACATACGCCCTGCTCCTATTTTTTCTTCTTCCGCGCCGCCTTGGCGGCACGGAATTTCGCGGCAAAGCCGGGCTTGTCATCCTGACGACCACGCGCCACGGCCAGGGCATCCGCCGGCACGTCGCGCGTCACCACGCTGCCGGCCGCCACCATGGCGCCGTCGCCGACCTTCACCGGCGCCACCAGCGCCGAGTTCGAGCCGATGAAGGCGCCGGCGCCGATATCGGTAAAATGCTTGTCGAAGCCATCGTAATTGCAGGTGATGGTGCCGGCGCCGACATTGGCTTTTGCGCCCACGCGGGCGTCGCCGATATAGGTCAGGTGGTTGACCTTGGCGCCCTTCTCCACGCGGGCATTCTTGATCTCGACGAAATTGCCGATATGCGCCTGCTCGTCGATGCGGGCGCCGGGCCGCAGGCGGGCGAACGGCCCGATCGTGGCACCCGAGGCGATGCTGGCGCCTTCGATATGGCTGTGGCTGCGGATCACCACATCGTCGGCAACGTTGACGCCGGGGCCGAACACCACGAAGGGTTCGATCACGATGTCGCGGCCAAGTTTTGTGTCGCTGCGCAGATACACCGTTTCCGGCGCCATCATGGTCACGCCATTGGCCATCGCGGCCTGGCGCAGGCGTTGCTGCATCGCGGCTTCGGCCATGCTCAGTTCGGCGCGGGTGTTGATGCCCATCACCTCGACCGGGTCGGCCTCCACCACGCGGCAGGTCCAGCCCCGCGCATTGGCATGCTCGACCACGTCGGTCAGCAGGTATTCGCCCTGGGCGTTCCTGTTGCTGAGTTTCTTCAGCAGAGCCGGCAGTCGCGCACCATCCAGTGCCATCAAACCAGCATTGCACAGCCGCACCGCGCGTTCCTCGGCCGAGGCATTCTTGTATTCGACGATCTTCTGCAACTGGCCTTTGGCATCGACGATCAGACGGCCGTAGGCGGCAGGGTCGGCGGGCCGGAAACCCACGATCACGGCTGCCGGGTTGCTTTTATGCCGGCGGGCCGCCACCAGGCCCTTGAGCAGGTCGGCCGTCAGCAGAGGCGTATCGCCGAATACCACCAGCACATCGCCCCTGAAACCTTTCAGCGCCGGCAGCGCCGACATCACAGCATGGCCGGTGCCCTGCGGCGGATGCTGCACCACTGTACGCGCCGGCCTGGCGGCATCCACCACGGCGGCCTGATCCTTGCCGGTCACGACGATGACGCGGTCGGGCTTCAGGCTGGCGGCAGCCTCCAGCACGTGATGCAGCATTGCGCGGCCAGCCACCGGGTGTAGCACCTTGGGCAGGCGCGATTTCATCCGCGTGCCCTGGCCGGCGGCCAGCACCACTACGGCCACCGCCTGCCTTGCCGCCTTGGGTGTTGCCGCCTTGGACTTTGCTGGGGGCCGTTTCGCCATCAACCTGTTCCGTGTACAAAAACGCGATTCGCCGCATCTGGCGCGGCGGGACTGTGTCATAGCCGCCCGGGGCAACGGAAATCAAATGCTCTTTCCGTCTGTTTCAGGGTCTTTCGAATTGTAACACCATGACTCGCAAGGCAATTCTGTTCGATCTCGATGGTACGCTGGTCGATACCGCGCCCGACCTGGCAGCCGCCACCGACTACGCCCTCACCCGCGCCGGACGGCCGATCATCGGCCTGGATGCCGTGCGCAGCATGGTCGGCGACGGCGCGCGCGCGCTGCTGGAAAAGGGCTTCCGGGCCAGCGGCGGCATGCCGGAGCCGGATATCTTCGAGACGGCCTTCAAGGATTTCCTGATCTACTACGGACGCCATCTGGCCGATACCAGCCGGCCCTTTCCCGGCGTCGCCACCTGCCTCGCCGCGCTGGCCGAACAGGATTACGCGCTGGCCGTCTGCACCAACAAGCCGGAAGCCCTGAGCCGCAGCCTGCTCGACCAGCTCGGCCTGACCGGTTTCTTCGGCGCCATTGTCGGCGGCGACAGCCTGCTGGTCCGCAAGCCAGATCCCGGTCATATCCATGGCACGCTGGACAGGCTGGGGGCCGATTTTTCCTGGTCGGCGATGGTGGGCGATTCCGCCAACGACGTGAATGCCGCCAAGGCCGCCGGCCTGCCCTGCGTGGTGGTCAGTTTCGGCTACACGCGGATTCCGCCCCACGAGCTGGGGGGCGACCGCCTGATCGACCATTTCGCCGACCTGCCCGAAGCCATCGCCGCCCTGGGCGGATAACCTGCCTCATTCGGCGTCGGGCTGCTTGTCCGGGGCTGCCTTCGCAAAGGCCTCCAGCTTGCGGCATTCGGCATCGATCCGCACCACCGTCGGGAAAGCCGAGAGGTCGCAGTCGAAGCGGCGGGCATTGGCCACCTGGGGCACGAGGCAGATATCGGCCATGGTCGGGCTGTCGCCGTGGCAGAAACGGCCGGTGGCCGGGCTGCCGGCCAGCATCTTCTCCACCGCCTGAAAGCCGTTTTCGATCCAGTGCTGGTACCACTGGTTCTTCTTTTCCTCCGGCAGGCCCATTTCCTTGACCAGGTAACGCAGCACGCGAAGGTTGTTGAGCGGGTGGATATCGCAGGCGATGGCGAGTGCCAGCGCCCGCACGCGGGCCCGCTCGGCCGGATCGGATGGCAGCAGGGCCGGATCCGGATGGGTTTCGTCCAGATATTCCATAATGGCCAGCGACTGGGTCAGCATCGTGCCGTCATCGACCAGGGCGGGGACCTGCTTCTGGGGGTTCAGCCGGGCATAATCCTCCGACAGCTGGTCATTCTTCTGCAGGTGGATGAAATGGTTGTCGTAGGCCAGCCCCTTCAGATTGAGCGCGATCCGCACCCGATAGGCAGCCGAGGACCGGAAATACCCGTACAGCAGCATGTAAAACCCTCCCGGAAAGGGCCGGATCGTAGCGCAATACCGTTGTGTTACAAAGCCTTCGGGGGAAATAGGACCAATGGAAGGGTTGCCCGGCCGGCGCCCCCCGCTCTATTGTCTGCGCGCCCATCGGACCCCATCTGACCGATATGGCCAACAAGACCGCGCGTAGGCAGGGTAGCGCAGAGCATGCAGTTGACGATCAATGGTGAAGCCCGCGAGATGGGCGGCGCAGCAACGGTGGCGGAGCTTCTGACCGCCCTGTCGCTTGATGCGCGCAAGATTGCCATCGAACTCAATCGGGAAATCGTGCCGCGTTCGGCTTATGCCCAGACCGCGCTGAACGATGGCGACAGGATCGAGATCGTGCATTTCATCGGCGGCGGCAATGCCCCGCTGAAACCCGCCGAAGACGATTATTTCGAAGTGGCGGGCAAGCGGTTCCGCTCGCGCCTGCTGGTCGGCACCGGCAAGTACAAGGATTTCGAGCAGACCAGGCTGGCCATCGAGGCCTCGGGCGCCGAGATCGTCACCGTCGCCGTGCGCCGCGTGAACGTCACCGACCCGAACCAGCCGATGCTGGTCGATTACGTCGACCCGAAGAAATACACCTACCTGCCCAACACCGCCGGCTGCTTCACCGCCGACGACGCCGTGCGCACCCTGCGGCTGGCCCGCGAGGCCGGCGGCTGGAAGTTGGTGAAGCTGGAAGTGCTGGGCGACCAGAAGACGCTGTATCCCGACATGGAAGCCACGCTGGAAGCCACCAGGCTGCTGGTGAAGGATGGCTTCGACGTGATGGTCTACTGCGCCGACGATCCGATCGCGGCGAAGAAGCTGGAAGACCTGGGTGCCTGCGCGATCATGCCGCTGGCCGCCCCCATCGGCTCGGGCCTCGGCATCCAGAACCCGGTCAATATCCGCATCATCATCGAGAATGCGAAAGTGCCCGTGCTGGTCGATGCCGGCGTGGGCACCGCATCCGATGCGGCAATCGCCATGGAACTGGGCTGCGACGGCGTATTGATGAACACAGCCATCGCCGAGGCCAAGGATCCGATCCGCATGGCCCAGGCCATGAAACTGGCTATCGAGGCCGGCCGTCTGGCCTACCTCGCCGGCCGCATGCCCAAAAGGCGCTATGCCGACCCCTCCTCGCCGCTTGCCGGCCTGATCTGAACCGGCGATACGGGGGAGCCCAGTGGATATCGATATCTACCACCTCATCGAGCAGTATCGCGAGTGGTTCTATATCATCACCTTCATCTGGACATTCCTGGAAGGTGAAACCTTTGTGATCTTCGCCGGTGCGGCAGCCAGCCAGGGCATGCTGCACATGTACTGGCTGATTGCGGCTGCCTGGCTTGGCAGCTTCGCCGGCGACCAGCTCTATTTCTGGATCGGCCGCAAATACGGTCATCGCCTGCTCAAGCGTTTTCCCAAGCTGCAGGGCGGCGTCAACGTCGCCCTCGACATGCTGCACAAATACCATGTCGGCTTCATCCTCAGCTTCCGCTTCATCTACGGCGTGCGCAACTTCTCGTCGCTGGCGATGGGCATGAGCATGATTTCCTGGCCCCGCTTCGCCGCGCTGAATTTCATCGCCGCCGGCCTGTGGGCGAATGCCTTTTCCTGGGCCGGCTATCTGCTCGGCGTGGCCTTCGAAGCCATGCTCGGCGACATCGCCAAGGATTTCGGCCTGATCATGCTGGCCATCTTCGCCGTGGTGGGTGTGACGCTGTTCCTGGTGCATCGTCGTGGCAAGGCCCGCTTCGAAGCCCAGATCGCCGCCCAGCAGGCCAAGCAGGTGGTGCCGCCCGCTTCGGAGTAACGTCGCTTACCGCTCGGCAGCCAGCTCGTCCATCTTCGCATTCAGCTTGTCGATGATGCGGTCCAGCTGGCCCGCTTCCTCGGCGCTCAGCACCGTCAGCAGCTCGCGCTCGAAACCCAGCGCCAGCGGCGCGATCTCGGCATAGACCTTTTGCCCCTGCCCCGACAGCGTGAGCCGCGACTTGCGCTTGTCGCCGTCATCGCGCTCGCGATCCAGCAGGCCCTTGGCTTCCAGTGCCGCCACCGCGCGGCTGACCGTCACCTTGTCCATGGCAGAACGCTCCGCCACCTGATTGGCGCTCAGGCCCGCATAGCGGCCGAGAATCGCAATCACCCGCCATTCCGGGATGCCGATGCCGAAACGGTCGGCATAATGGCGCGACAGCGCGCCACTGACGCGATTGGTCAATACCGACAGCCGGTAGGGCAGAAAGCGCTCGAGTGCCAGCGGCGCCTTGGCCATTTTCAGTTCCCCCATGACGATGATCGGCCCTTGAATATAGTTGCAAATGTAACTATTATGCGACTCAATCGCAATCCAGATTTCCGGGAGGATAATCTCCATGGCCGACCTGTTCGACAACCCGATGGGCACCGACGGCTTCGAATTCATCGAATACGCCGCTCCCGAACCCGACAAGCTTGCCGCGCTGTTTGAGCGGATGGGCTTCCAGGCGGTGGCTAAGCACCGCTCCAAGAACGTGACGCTCTATCGCCAGGGCGACGTCAATTTCATCCTGAATGCCGAGCCGGAAAGCTTCGCCCAGAGCTTTGCCCGCATCCATGGTCCGTCCATCTGCGCCATGGCCTTCCGCGTCAAGGATGCCGCCAAGGCCTACAAGCGCGCCATCGAGCTTGGTGCCTGGGGTGTCGAGCCGCATGTCGGCCCCATGGAACTGGCGATCCCCGCGATCAAGGGCATCGGCGACAGCCTGATCTATCTCGTTGATCGCTACGGCGAGCGCGGCACGATCTATGATGTCGATTTCGTGCCCCTGCCCGGTGCGGAACGCAATCCGAAGGGCGTCGGCCTCACCTATGTCGACCACCTGACCCACAATGTGCATCGGGGCCGCATGGCGGAATGGGCGGAATTCTACGAACGCCTCTTCAATTTCCGCGAGATCAAGTATTTCGACATCGAGGGCCAGCTCACCGGCCTGAAATCCAAGGCGATGACCAGCCCCTGCGGCAAGATTCGCATCCCGATCAATGAAAGCTCGGACGACAAATCGCAGATCGTGGAATACCTGCACGCCTATCATGGCGAAGGCATCCAGCATGTGGCGATGGGCACTGACGACATCTATGCCACGGTCAGCACCATGCGTGGCCGCGACGTGCCGTTCCAGTCGACGCTGGATACCTATTATGACCAGGTCGAGGGCCGCGTGCCGGGTCATGGCGAGAATCTGGCGCGCCTGAAGGAACTGCAGATCCTGATCGACGGCGCGCCGACGCAGAACCAGGGCCTGCTGCTGCAGATCTTCACCGACACCGTGATCGGTCCGATCTTCTTCGAGATCATCCAGCGCAAGGGCAACGAAGGCTTCGGTGAAGGCAACTTCAAGGCCCTGTTCGAATCGATTGAACTCGACCAGATCCGTCGCGGCGTGCTGAAAGCCAATTAAAACAAGTCCAGGAGGAAACGCCCCATGGCCAAGACATGGATTCCAATGACCCACAGCGAGGGCCAGTCCGCGCGGCAGGCCCATGTCGCCCTGCCCCAGGGCACCTTTGAGCGCGAGATGGGCAAGGAAGGCTTCTTCGGCCCCGCAGCCCATCTCTATCACCAGAATCCGCCCACCGGCTGGATCGACTGGGAAGGCCCGCTCAAGCCCCGCGCTTTCGACACGGCGAAATTCGCCGACGCGGTCGACTGCCCGTGGAAGGCAAAACTGCTGATGGGCAATGCCCATGTGAAATACCGTCACCTGCTGATCGCGCAGGCGATGGATCATCTGGTGCGCAACGGCGATGGCGACGAATTGCTGTTCGTGCACGAGGGCAGCGGCGCGCTGTTCTGCGACTTCGGCCATATGGAATATGGCGAAGGCGACTACATCATGCTGCCGCGCGGCACCATGTGGCGGCTTGAGCCGGCAACGCCCAGCAAGATCCTGATGATGGAGGCGACCAACGACAGCTATCGCCTGCCCGACAAGGGGCTGCTGGGGCCGCATGCCATCTTCGATCCCGGCGTGCTGCAGATTCCGCGCATCGACGACCCCTTCCGCGCCCAGCAGAAGAAAGGCCCGGTCTCGGGCGGCAGCAACTGGCGCGTGGTGATCAAGCGCCGCGACCAGCTTTCCACCGTCACCTATCCCTTCAATCCGCTCGACGTGGTGGGCTGGAAGGGCGACCTGACGACGGTGAAGCTGAACTGGCGCGACATCCGGCCGCTGATGAGCCATCGCTATCACCTGCCGCCCAGCGCGCATACCACCTTCCTGGCCTCGCGCTTCGTGGTCTGTACTTTCGTGCCGCGTCCGATCGAATCCGATCCGGAAGCCCTGAAGGTGCCGTTCTTCCACAACAACGACGATTACGACGAGGTGATCTTCTATCACCAGGGCCAGTTCTTCAGCCGCGACAACATCCATCCCGGCATGATCACCGTGCATCCCTGCGGCTTCCCCCATGGTCCGCACCCCAAGGCCTTTGCGGCCGGCGCCAAGGCTGCCCGCAAGGAAACCGACGAGGTGGCGGTGATGCTGGATACCCGCGACGCGCTCGATATCGCTTCGGCGGCCGAGAGCGTCGAATTCAAGGGCTATGTCGGCACCTGGAACCCCGAGGGTTTCAAGCAGGCCGCGGAATAACACCACATATCCCGTCATCCCCGGGCCCAGGAATGCTTCTTGGCCGGGGATCCACGTCTTGCTTTAAGGCGTGGATGGCCGGAGCAAGTCCGGCCATGACGATTTAAGATTTTCGATCCAGGGAGACGCCATTATGAAACTCGCCTCGCTGCGGCATGGCCGCGACGGACGCCTTTGCGTGGTCAGCCGCGACCTCAGCCGCATGCTGCCGGTGGATCAGCTCTGCCCCACCCTGCAGATGGCGCTGGATTGCTGGGCCGTGATGGCGCCCAAGCTGCAAGCCGTGTATGACGCACTGAACAAGGGCGATGCGACTGGCGCGATCGTTTTCGATGCCAGCAAGCTCGCCTCGCCGCTGCCGCGCGCCTATCAATGGTGCGATGGCTCGGCCTATCTCAACCATGTCGAACTGGTGCGCAAGGCGCGCGGTGCCCAGATGCCGCCGGAATTCCTGCACGATCCGCTGATGTATCAGGGCGGCTCGGATGACTTCCTGCCGCCCACCGCCGACATCCCGGTGGCCGACGAGGCCTATGGCATTGATTTCGAGGGCGAAGTCGCCGCGATTACTGGCGACGTGGCGATGGGGTCCTCGTCAGCCCAGGCCGCGAAACAGATCCGCCTGCTGATGCTGGTCAACGACGTCAGCTTACGCAATCTGATTCCGGCCGAACTAGCCAAGGGGTTTGGCTTCTTCCACGGCAAGCCCTCCACCGCCTTCTCGCCGGTCGCCGTCACGCCCGACGAGTTGGGCGACGCCTGGAAGGATTCGAAGGTTTGCCGGCCGCTGGTGACGCATCTCAATGGCAAAAAGTTCGGCGAACCCGATGCCGGCGCCGACATGCAATTCAGCCTGGCCGACCTGGTGGCCCATGCGGCCAAGACGCGCAACCTGAAGGCCGGCTGCATCGTCGGCTCGGGCACGGTGTCGAACCGCGACGCCTCGAAGGGTTTCTCCTGCCTGGCCGAGATCCGCATGATCGAGACGATCAACGAGGGCAAGCCGAAGACGCCGTTCATGAAATTCGGCGACCATGTCCACATCGAGATGTTCGATACCGCCGGCAAGTCGATCTTCGGCGCGATCGACCAGAAAGTCGTGAAATACGCCGGTCCGTAACCAATTCACAAATCGTCATGGCCGGGCCCAGAAAGAGCTTCATGGCCGGCCGTCCACGCCTTTCTTCGTAAAAAAAAATAAACTCGTGGATGCCCGGGCCAAGCCCGGGCATGACGTGTATGGTGTGGTGATTGCCTAGTGCTCACCTCGATCGCCTGCCATGGACATAACCACCGAAATCCTTGTCGATGCGCCGCCGGCCCGTGTCTGGACCATTCTGACCGACCTTGCCGCCTATGGCGAATGGAACCCGTTCATTCCCCGGATCGAGGGGCCGCTGGCGGCCGGCGAACGACTGCGCGTGCATATCCGCCCGCCAGGCGGCAGCGGCATGACCTTCCGTCCGCGTCTGCTGGCCGTAACACCTGAAAAAGAGCTGCGCTGGCTCGGCCACCTGCTGCTGCCAGGCCTGTTCGACGGCGAGCACCGCTTCAGGCTTGAGGCGCTCGACGGCGGAACGCGCACACGCCTTCATCACAGCGAGTCGTTTTCCGGCCTGCTGCTGCCGGTGATCTTCGGTGCCCGCGCACAGTCCACCACCCGTGCCGGCTTCGAGGCGATGAACGCCGCGCTCAAGCGACGCGCCGAAACGGCCATGTGACCGCCATCACGTTGAAATCCTTCCGCCCTCCTCTAGCTGGGCTATGCTGCCGCAGCCATCACATGGGAGGGGATCATGGCGCTCACATTCTATTATGGTTCGGGTTCGCCTTTTGCCTGGCGCGTCTGGCTCGCGCTTGAGCACAAGGGACTGAGCTACGACCTGAAGATCCTCTCTTTCGACAAGCGCGAGCACAAGACGCCGGAATTCCTGGCGATCAATCCGCGCGGCGAGGTGCCGGTCCTGGTGGATGACGGCTTCGCCATCTTCGAATCCAATGCCATCGTCGAATACATCGCCGAACGCTGGCCCGAAGGCCCGGCGCTATTCCCCGCCGATATCCGCCAGCGCGCCATCCAGCGCCGCATGATCCGCGAGATCGACAACCATTTCGTCGAAGCGGTCGAGATGATGGTCCGTCCGTTGTTGGAACCAAACCTGCCCGATGCCGCCGAACGCATGGCGAAGGGCCTTGCCGCCCTGCGTGGGGAATTCGCCTATTGGGAAAAGCTGCTGACTGGCGACTGGCTGGGCGGCGGGGCCCCCTCGGCGGCCGACTTCACGCTTTATCCCAGCGTCGCCATGCTGGGCCGCATCGAAACCCGCAAGCCCGGCACCGTGCCGGCCGATCTGATCACGCCAAAGATGGCCGCCTGGCAGCAGCGCATGCGCGCCCTGCCGATCATGGACAAGACCTGGCCGCCGCACTGGCGGTGAGCGAACGCCTTACGCGCCGATTCCCAGCGCCTGATCCGAAACATAGGGATTGCTGGCCCGCTCCTGCCCGAAGGTGGAGAGCGGGCCATGGCCAGGCACAAAGGTGATGTCATCGCCCAGCGGAAACAGCCGCTCGCGGATCGAGCGGATCAGATCCTCGTGGTTGCCGCGCGGGAAATCCGTGCGGCCGATCGAGCCCTGGAACAGCACGTCGCCCACCAGGGCCACGCGCGACGGCGCATGCACGAACACCACATGGCCCGGCGTATGTCCGGGGCAGTGATAGACGTCGAGAACGAGATTCCCCACCGTCACCGTGTCGCCATTTTCCAGCCAGCGGTCAGGCGTGAAACTGCGCGTGGGCGGAAAGCCGTATTGCCGCGCGGCCTGCGGCATGCCCTCGATCCAGAAGGCGTCGTCGCGGTGCGGCCCTTCGATGGGGAGCTTGAGCTGTTCGGCGATATCCTTCACCGCACCGGCATGATCCAGATGCCCATGCGTGACCAGCAGTTTTTCCAGCGTCACGCCGCGCCGTTCGGCCGCGGCCAGCAACTGCTCCGGCTCGCCACCGGCATCCACCAAGGCGCCACGCATGGTTTCCGGACACCAGATCAGCGTGCAGTTCTGCTGGAACGGCGTGACGGGGTTGATTTCGGCATGCAGGCGAAGCTGCGGAGAGGATGTCGAGGCGGTCATGGTGCCGGCTTAGCCCGCAAATTGCCGCTTGGCAATCGCTGGCTGGTAAAAGGCCCGTTATCCTTTCAGGCCGTGCTGTCGAGATAGAGCCCAGATCCCAGCGTGGACAAACCGGAACCCGCTTGCCCATAGCCCCCCAGATTTGGGATCAGGGCGGTATTGTCGGCCGTTATCGGATCGAAGCCAAAACGGCTCTTGCGCCGATCGTCATCTTTATCGATCCGGAAACGGTTCTGGTCTTTGTCACCATCCCGCTCCCGGTCGGACGGTGTCACCAGCGCCTGCAGGTTCGGCACCGGCGGTGGCGGTTCGCTCAGTTTTTGCAGCGGCCTGAACTGCTCCTGGGCCGCCTGATAAACAGCCACCACGCGCTCCACAATCTCCACCGATGGCACCAGCCTGGTTTCCTCGGTAATCACCAGGGTCTTCTCGCCCGGGGTCGCCGGCACCGCCGGCTGGCCGGGCGTCACGATCGTCTGGGTCGTGTTCGTAACGCTGGCATAACGATCCAGAATGCTTTGCAACCCATCGGTAGCCTGCTGGCGCAGGCGGTCATCGGCATTGCCGGCAATGTCCTGCAGGGCCGAAATATCCTGCAGTCCCGCCTCCAGTCGACGGATCGCCTCCAGGTCAAGCGCCCCGCCGCGGATATCGTTCAATGCCTGGTCCAGCACGTCGGCAATGCGCGCCGCATAGCGGCCATTGCCGTTGGCCGGTTCGCCGCCGATGCGTTGCAGGAAATCCTGCAGGGCGGGCACGGCGTTGGGCTCGTCGTCCAGCGCCCGGCCCAGACGGTCGATGGCCGAACCGATGGCGCGCAGGGAATCGTTGCGCGGATTGCCGTCGTAAAGCCTGCGATCGCCCAGCCGGAAGATCACATCGCGCAACGCATCGGCCGCGCGATGATTGGTGCTGCTGCTGAATTCGCCCAGGCCGGCGGCAATCTTGATGAACAGGCCCGGATCGCGGAACAGATCGGAAAACTGCAGGCCATCCTCGCCGATCACGCTGTTCTCGATGCGGCGGATGATGCCGGCCAGGGCATCGCCGGATTCCGCGTTGCCAACCCTGGCGCTGAACTGCTGCAACTCACGCGTCAGGGCCGGCACGAAGCGCGACGGCAACTCGCCGCTGCCGCGCCGGAACTGCTCGATCAGCTCGGTCAGGGCGCCGAGTGCATTCTGGTCCAGCCTGCCCTCGGTGACCGTGATGGTGCTTGTGCTGTCAGGCGTGCCCGGGCTGCCAGGGTTGCCGCCGGTCTCGATCACCTGAATACGGCGGCGGAGTTCGGTTTCCAGCCGGACCCGCTCCTCCAGCGTCACCTCCTCGCGCACGGCACTCAGCACGGCACCGTTTTGCAGAGCGGCAAAGGTGTTGTCGCTGACGCGGGGGGTATCGAAACGCAGAATCGCCGGCGCCCGCTGAAAGCCGGTTTTTTCCGGCTGGTTCAACGGGGTCGGCAGCAACGGATTCTTCCGATTGCCCTGCTGGTCCGCCGCGGATGGTCCTGACAGAAGGGCGAGCGCTGCCCGCCCCGTCACGGCATCAACCATGAAGCGTTTTTAGCACAACTATAAATTATGCCTATACCGCAGTTCCGGGAGTTTCGGCTGCCCCTGCAACCTAGGCTCTATATGGTTAATTACAGAGAAAATCGTCTGTAAACGGCCATAATCCGGTGCACTTGGAATTTTGCCATTAACCTTACCCGCAAAGCAGGCTACTACTGAAACGAGCACATCCCGTCTTTGGTCATAAATATCGCTTTCCACATCCATGAGTGACAATCAGATGCATTTTCGCCTTTTCGTAGGTATAGCTGTCTGCCTGACTCCGGCGTGCCGATAGGCGCGCCGGCCCCATTCCCCGCCATACGCCGGGTCTCCCCTCCCCAGCATGATCAACGGGTTGCCCGGGGCGGTGCGATGGTGTACGGCAAATGCCGGTCATTCGGAGCGATCACATCTCATGGCGCAGCAGCGGAAAAAGTCGGGTGGCAGGGCTTCCGGGCCCCAAGCTTCCGGATCCCGGGCTTCCGGATCTCGGGCCTCGACGCCAAAAACCTCTACGCCCGTGGTTTATGTGCTGAATGGCCCGAACCTGAACATGCTGGGCCTGCGCCAGCCCGAGATTTACGGTCGCGACACCCTGGCCGACGTGGAAAAGCTGTGCCAGGCCGCCGCCAAGCGCCTGGGCATGGCCATCGTGTTCCGCCAGAGCAATCACGAAGGCGAGCTGGTCGACTGGATTCAGGAAGCGCGCTCGCACGCCGACGGCATCGTGATCAATGCCGGCGCCTATACCCATACCTCGGTTGCCCTGCTCGACGCGCTGAATGCCGCCGAGAAGCCCTGCGTCGAGGTGCATCTGTCCAACATCCACCGGCGCGAAGACTTCCGCCATCATTCCTATATCTCGCTTGCCGCGAAGGGGATGATCTGCGGTTTCGGGCCGAAAGGATATGTGCTGGCGCTGGAAGCGCTGGCCGATATCGTCTGAACCCCATTCACAGTCTACGCATCACAGGAGTAGCGCATGGCATCCGCGCCTAAGGATAAAGCCGCCAAACCGGCCGGCAGCCGCATCGACCAGCAGATGATCCGCGATCTCGCCGACCTGCTGAATGAAACCGGCCTGACGGAAATCGAGTGGAATGAAGGGGCGCTGAAAGTGCGGGTCACCAAGGGTGGCACCGTGATGGCTGCCGCCCCCATGCCGGCCTATGCCCCGGCTCCTGCCGTATCTGGCGGCGCCGCAGCGCCGTCCGCGGCCGCCAGCGATGACGCCAACCATCCCGGTGCCGTGAAATCGCCGATGGTCGGCACCGTCTATGTTGCGCCCGAGCCCGGTGCCGCAGCCTTTGTGAAGGTTGGCGACAGCGTCAATGCCGGCCAGACCGTGCTGATCGTCGAAGCCATGAAGACAATGAATCCGATCACTGCCCCCAAGGGCGGCCGCGTGGCCCGCATCCTGATCGAGAACCAGCAGCCGGTCGAATTCGGCCAGGTCCTGCTGGTCATCGAATAAGGCCGGGCGTCTCCCATGTTCGACAAGGTGCTGATCGCCAATCGCGGCGAGATTGCGCTGCGCATCCATCGCGCCTGCCGCGAGATGGGCATTCGCACGGTGGCGGTGCATTCCACCGCTGATGCCGATGCCATGCATGTGCGCATCGCCGATGAATCCGTCTGCATCGGCCCGCCGCCCTCCAACCAGAGCTACCTCAACATCCCGGCGATCATCTCGGCCGCCGAGATCACCGGCGCGGATGCGATCCATCCCGGCTACGGCTTCCTGTCGGAGAACGCCAAGTTCGCCGAGATCGTCGAGGCCCATGGCATCACCTTCATCGGCCCGACGTCCGAGCATATCAAGATGATGGGCGACAAGATCACGGCCAAGCAGGTGGCCAAGGATCTTGGCCTGCCGGTTGTGCCGGGTTCCGACGGTGCCATCGAAAGCGAAGCCCAGGGCCTGAAACTGGCCGATGACATGGGCTATCCCGTGCTGATCAAGGCCACGGCTGGCGGCGGTGGCCGCGGCATGAAGGTGGTGCGCTCGCCGGCCGAATTCGGTTCGGCGCTGGCGCAGGCCAAGAACGAGGCACGCAACGCCTTCGGCAATGACTCGGTCTATGTCGAGAAATATCTCGCCCGGCCGCGCCATATCGAGATGCAGATCTTCGGCGACAGCCATGGCAATGCCGTACATCTGGGCGAGCGCGACTGTTCGCTGCAGCGCCGGCACCAGAAGGTGCTGGAAGAGGCCCGTTCGCCGGCCCTGAATGCCGACCAGCGCGAGCAGATCGGCAAGATCGCGGCGAACGCCATCGCCAAATTGGGCTATCGCGGCGCCGGCACGATCGAGTTCCTGTTCGAGAACGGCCAGTTCTATTTCATCGAGATGAACACCCGCCTGCAGGTGGAGCATCCCGTCACCGAGATGATCACGGGCCTGGATCTCGTGCGCGAACAGCTGCGCATCGCCAACGGCGCGCCGCTGGGCTACACGCAGGACGACATCAAGTTCAATGGCCACGCCATCGAGTGCCGCATCAACGCCGAGAACCCGCGCACCTTCGCGCCCTCGCCCGGTCGCGTCACCGACTATCACGTGCCGGGCGGCCTGGGCGTCCGCGTCGATAGCGCGCTCTATACCGGTTACCAGATTCCGCCGCATTACGATTCGCTGATCGGCAAGCTGATCGTGCACGGTACCAGCCGCAACGAATGCCTGATGCGCCTGCGCCGCTCGCTGGAGGAGTATGTGATCGGCGGGCTGGAAACCACCATTCCGCTGCATCTGGCGCTGATCAACGAACCCGATTTCGTCAACGGCGCCTATGACATCCACTGGCTGGAAGAATTCATCGCCCGCCAGAATTGACGCTGGCGGGGTTAGAGATTTCCGGGATGCGCACTAGCTCGTCATCATGAGCATGCATCCCGAACCGCTCACGCCGGAATTGCTGCTGCAGGCGTATGCCCGCGGCTATTTTCCGATGGCGGATTCCGCCGACGATCCTGGCTATTTCTGGGTTTACCCCACGCGGCGCGGGATCATTCCGCTGAATGGCTTTCACCTGCCGCACCGGCTGGCCCGCACAGTGCGCGCGGCGCCCTATGCCGTGAAGGTGGACACCGATTTCCCCGCCGTGATCACGGCTTGCGCCGAACCGACGCAGCATCCCCAGCGCCAATCCACCTGGATCAACGCAACGATCCGCGATGCCTATACCGAACTGCATCGGTTGGGCTTTGCCCACAGCGTGGAATGCTATGACGCCACGGGCGCGCTGGTCGGCGGATTGTATGGGGTGCGCCTGGGGGCGGCCTTTTTCGGCGAAAGCATGTTCAGCCGCGCCACCGACGCCTCGAAGATCGCGCTGGTGCATCTGGTTGGGCGGCTGATCGCGGGCGGCTTCGTGCTGCTGGATACCCAGTTCGTGACGCCGCACCTGAAGCAGTTCGGCGCCATCGAGGTGCCGCGCGCGCGGTATCTGGAGTTGCTGTTCGACGCGCTGCCGCGCCGCGCCGATTTCTACGGCCTGGCGCCGGATGCGCCGCCGGAACTGGTTTTGCAGTCGATCACCCAGACGTCATAGACCGGGTGCTCCAGCGGGTTCAGGCCCGGGCTGGAGGCAAACATCCAGCCCTTGAACAGGGCATTGGCCTGCTGTTCCGGCCGTTGCTCGACGATTTCAAGATAGGCCGTGCTCTCGGGCGGATATTCCGGCGGTCGCTTGCGGCAGACCCGCACGGTCACTTTCAGCGTGCCGAAGCCGATGGTCTGATCCACCGGCGCCTCGAAGGTGTAGATGCGCGCGGTGATCTTGTCCAAACCCTGCAGCACCGCAACGGGCATAGGGGTGGAGGGATATTGCGTCTGCGGTTCGGGGATCTGCGCCGCGACGGCCGGCGCGAGCAGCAGCGCGGCAACAAACAAAAGACGGCGCAGCACGGAATGCACGGGCGTCAGTTGGCCTTGGGCAACGGGCTGAGCGTGGCGTCGTCGCCCTTCTCTTTGTCCTTGCCATTGCCGGCACCGGTGGCACTGAAGATCGCCTGACCGATCAGGTCCATCAGGTTGACCGAACCCTGGGTGTACTGCACGAAACTGCCGGGCTTCAGCATCTTGTCGCTGCCACCCGGTTCGACCGAGAGATAATTGCCGCCCAGCAGGCCCTCGGAGGCAATCTTGAGCGCGGTGTCCTCGGGCAGTTCGTAGCGGCTGTCCACGGTGAAGGTGATCACCGCGTCATAGGTCTTGGGATCCAGCTTCTGCGCCGAAATCGTGCCGATCTTGATGCCACTGAGGCGCACGTCGCCGCCGATCACCAGGCCATCGGCGCGATTGAAGCGTGCCTGCAGCTCGTAGCCGGACACACGACCACTGCCGACCCCGCCGGTGGAATAGGCAAAGGCCAGAAAGAAGCCTGCCACCAGCAGCACGACTGCGCCGATCAGGGTTTCAACCAGATTCCCGCTCATGCCGCCCTCGTTGCCCGCTTATTCCGGCTGCCAGGCCTGGTAGTCGCCGGTCGCCGCCGGACGATGGCCGCTCTTGGCCACGCTGCCTTCCGGGCGATAGGCATAGGGCGTGCCGCTCAGGTTCGGCAGATGCTCCTTTTCCCAGGGCTTGTGCTGCACGCCGTGGATCGGCGCCTCGTCGGTGGTGTAATGCAGCCAGGCATGCCATTCCGGCGGCACTTTCGATGCCTCGGGTTTGCCCTTGTAGATCACCCAGCGCTTGCGGCTGCCATCCTTGGCGCGGAAATACCGATTGCCGAAGGTATCCTGGCCAACGGCCTCGCCCTTCCACCAGGTAAAAAGCTTGGTGCCGATCAGACTCATGCTGTGCAACCCCGTCCCAATTCGCCGTCCGGCCAGAGATGGCCTCGGGAATCCGCTGGAAATTCGGGCGGACTATGGCATTGCCGCCCCCGCAGGGCAAGCCCCGCTCGCCGCGGTAAAATCGTCTAACGTGCGGTAATCAGGGCAATTTCCTGAGCGAATTCACGTTGCAACTCGGCCCGCGCCTTGGTCTCGAATGCCGGATATTTGACGGCGGCCGCCTGCAAGGCCGGATTGTCGCGCGGCAGTTCCTCCGGCTTGAGGATGTCGCTGCCCTTCACCTGCCCCTTCTGGCCCAGCCCCAGCACGGCGCGGGTGATGGCGGTGGTCAACAGGCGCTGGCCCTCGCCGCTGGCGAAATAGGCATCCAGCGCCTCCAGCTCCGAACGGCTGTAGCTCTGCGCCGCCGCGTTCACCACGGCGCCACGAAAGCGCGGCCCGGCCGTGGGCGCGCGCTGGCGCAGATCGGCGGCGCGCTGCTGCTCCGCCGGCGTGCTGGCGGGCAGGAAATTGAGATAGAGCTGGGTGACCATATCGACCCGCTTCTCCAGTCCGATGGTCGTCATCAGCTTCTCGGCTGCTGCCCGCGCCCCCTTGTCCTGAGCCAGACTCGGGCCCGTGCCCAGCCCCCAGACCAGGGCGGAGACTATCATCACAACGGCAAGGTGAAGGCGGCGCATCGGCGAATCCTGAATAACTCAACGAGTCATAGTCATACGCCAAAATATGGCGAAATCCAGTCAAGGGAACACAGATCGAACAAGGCCAAATATAGTAAGATTTCTCGTTTGATAGAATCAATCTCCCTCCCCTAGATTTAGCCCTCGTTGCGGTCTGCGGTAACCAGATGTTGGGATTTTCGCCCGATAATCACTGTACCATCCAGAACACAACATCCTGATTTTTCTTAAGGTTCGGGCGGGGAGAACAGCCATGCGGATTCAGCGGCATTTCACGGTTGCGGGGCAGGATGCTTACGCAGGACTGGAGTGGAAGACCACGACCAGCGAAATCCGCAATCCCGACGGCAGCGTGGTGTTCAAGCTCGACCGGCTGGAAGTGCCCGCCGGCTGGAGCCAGGTGGCGGCCGACGTGCTGGCGCAGAAGTATTTCCGCCGCGCCGGTGTGCCCGTCGCCCTGAAGCCGGTGGAAGAAGCCGACGTGCCCGACTTCCTGTGGCGCCGCGAGGCCGACACGGAGGCACTCGCCGCCCTGCCCGAGAAAGACCGCACCACCCAGGAAACCAGCGGCCGCGAGGTCTTCGACCGTTTGGCCGGCACCTGGGCCTACTGGGGCTGGAAGGGCGGCTATTTCGATTCCGAGGACGATGCCAGCGCCTTCTTCGACGAGATGCGCTTCATGCTGGCGGCGCAGATCGCCGCGCCGAATTCGCCGCAATGGTTCAACACCGGCCTGCACTGGGCCTATGGCATCGATGGCCCGGCCCAGGGCCATTACTACGTGGATTTCAAGACCGGCGAGCTGACCAAGTCGGCTTCGGCCTATGAACATCCGCAGCCGCATGCCTGCTTCATCCAGTCGGTGCAGGATGACCTCGTCAACGAGGGCGGCATCATGGACCTGTGGGTGCGCGAGGCGCGCCTGTTCAAATACGGCTCGGGCACCGGCAGCAATTTCAGCCGCCTGCGTGGCGAGAATGAGCGCCTGTCGGGTGGCGGCAAGTCGTCGGGCCTGATGAGCTTCCTCAAGATCGGCGACCGCGCCGCCGGCGCGATCAAGTCGGGCGGCACCACGCGCCGCGCCGCCAAGATGGTGATCTGCGACATTGACCATCCCGATATCGAGCAGTTCATCGACTGGAAGGTGATCGAGGAGCAGAAGGTCGCCGCCCTCGTTGCCGGCTCCAAGCTGTCGCAGAAGCATCTGAACGCCATCATGGCCGCCTGCCAGCTCGGCAGCGGCGAGAGCCGTTTTGACGCCAAGAAGAATACGCAGCTGCGCCGCGAGATCGTCGCCGCCCGCAAGGCGATGATCCCGGAAAACTATATCCAGCGCGTGATCCAGTTCGCCAAGCAGGGCTATACCGAAATCGAATTCCCCGCCTACGACACCGATTGGGATTCGGAAGCCTATCTTTCGGTCTCGGGCCAGAATTCCAACAATTCAGTGCGCGTGAACGACGCCTTTCTGCATGCCGTGGAGCAGGATGGCGACTGGAACCTGATCCGCCGCAATGACGGCAAGCCGGCCAAGGTGCTGAAAGCCCGCCAGCTGTGGGACCGCGTCGGCTATGCCGCCTGGGCCTCGGCTGATCCGGGCATCCAGTTCGACACCACGATCAACGACTGGCACACCTGCCCGGCCGATGGCCGCATCAACGCGTCGAACCCGTGCTCGGAATACATGTTCCTCGACGACACGGCCTGCAACCTCGCCTCGATGAACCTGATGTGCTTCCGCCGCGCGGATGGCAAGTTCGACATCGAAAGCTTCGAGCATGCCACCCGGCTGTGGACCGTGGTGCTGGAAATCAGCGTCTTGATGGCGCAGTTCCCCAGCAAGGAAATCGCCGAGCTGTCCTACAAATTCCGCACGCTGGGCCTGGGCTATGCCAACCTTGGCGCCCTGCTGATGTCTTGCGGTTTCTCGTATGACAGCGACCAGGGCCGCGCGCTGTGCGGCGCCATCACCGCGCTGATGACCGGCGTGTCCTATGCCACCTCGGCCGAGATGGCCGGCGAGCTGGGCACCTTCCCCGGTTATGCACCCAATGCCGACAACATGCTGCGCGTGATCCGCAATCATCGCCGCGCCGCGCGGGGCGACCATTTCGGCTATGAGGGCCTGTCCACCATGCCGGTGCCGCTGGATCACGCCAGTTGCCCCGATGCCGCCCTGCTGACGGCGGCGGAAGCGGCCTGGGACCGCGCGCTGGAACTGGGCGAGCAGCACGGCTATCGCAACGCGCAGGTCAGCGTGATCGCGCCCACCGGCACCATCGGCCTGGTGATGGATTGCGACACCACGGGCATCGAGCCGGACTTCGCGCTGGTGAAGTTCAAGAAGCTGGCCGGCGGCGGCTATTTCAAGATCATCAACCGCACCGTGCCGCTGGCGCTCAAGACGCTGGGATACAATGACGGCCAGATCAAGGCCATCATCGACCACGCCGTGGGCCATGGCACGCTGGACGGCGCGCCGGGCGTGAACCACGAGACGCTGAAGGCCAAGGGCTTCACCGATGAGGCCATCGCCAAGGCCGAGAAGGGCCTGCGCGGCGCCTTCGACATCAAGTTCGTGCTGAACCGCTGGACGTTGGGCGCCGATTTCTGCCGCAGCCTGGGCTTCAGCGATGCCCAGCTCGACGATCCCGCCTTTGACCTGCTCTCCGCGCTGGGTTTCAGCAGCGCCGAGATCGCCGCCGCCAATCTCTACTGCTGCGGCTCGATGACGGTGGAAGGCGCGCCGGGCCTGCGCGACTTGCATCTTTCAGTGTTCGACTGCGCCAATCCCTGCGGCAAGGATGGCGTGCGTTTCCTGTCAGCGGAAAGCCATATCCGCATGATGGCAGCGGCCCAGCCCTTCATCACCGGCGCGATCTCGAAAACCATCAACATGCCCAACCTCGCCACCGTCGAGGATTGCAAGCTGGCCTACATGCTGTCGTGGAAGCTGGGCTGCAAGGCGATGGCGCTGTATCGCGATGGCTCCAAGCTCAGCCAGCCGCTGCAGGCGCAGGTGCTGGAGGATGACGCGGACGACGCCATCGGTGAAACCGTCGCCGAACAGGTGGCGGAGGCCCCGATGGCAGCCCGCGCGCAGATCATCGCCGAGCGCATCGTCGAGAAGCATGTCGCCGGTCGCCAGAAGCTGCCGCTGCGCCGCAAGGGTTATACCCAGAAGGCCGTGGTGGGTGGTCACAAGGTGTATCTGCGCACCGGCGAATACGATCATGGCAAGCTGGGCGAGATCTTCATCGACATGCACAAGGAAGGCGCCGCCTTCCGCAGCCTGATGAACAATTTCGCCATCGCGATCTCGATCGGCCTGCAATACGGCGTGCCGCTGGAGGAATTCGTGGATGCCTTCACCTTCACCCGGTTCGAGCCCTCGGGCATGGTGGAGGGCAACGACGTCATCAAGATGTCGACCTCGATCCTCGACTACGTGTTCCGCGAACTGGCGGTCAGCTATCTGGGCCGCACGGATCTGGCTCATGTGCAGCCCGACGACCTGCGCCACGACACGCTCGGCGCCAAGGAAAGCCCGGCTGCCGTGAAGTTGCAGGTGGAGAAGGAAGCCATCACGGTGGCCTCCACCGGCTATATCCGCTCCAACCTCTATGTGCTCAAGGGCGGTCAGGGTCGCGCCGCCACGGCCGAGTTGCAGGCCACCGGCACCGATGGCCCGAGCATGTCGGTCATGCATGTCAGCGCCGACACGCACACCCATGTCGAGATGTCGGCCACCGCCATGGGGGGCGGCGGCAGCCGGATGGAGCGCATCGCCGAGGCACGCATGAAGGGCTACGAGGGCGATGCCTGTCCCGAATGCGGCAACTTCACCCTGGTCCGCAACGGCACCTGCCTGAAATGCGATAGCTGCGGCAGCACCACCGGCTGCTCGTAAGCGGGCGGCCCGTACGACACGATCGCCGGCGTTCTCCTCCGGCCCGCCCCGATGGCCTTTCGGCCATCGGGGCTTTTTATTGCACCTTGGCCCGATGGCCTTTCGGCCATCGGGGCTTTTTATTGCGAAGCCGGCAGCTTTTGCCGGTACGGCAGGATCTGCCCGCTGTCGGCAATAATTTGCAAAGGTATTTCAAGAATTTAACGGAAATATTCCGTGGCCTGTCGCTTGCAAGTCCGTATCCGGACTTAAAACAGCGAGCCACCGATGACCACGATCAGTTCCGCCTACGGCTACACCGCCACCATCCTCGCCGGTACTGCGAAACCCGCCAGCGAGCAGACCGGCAGCAGCGGCACGCAAAAGCCGGTGATGGTCGCCACCGACCTGCGCCAGGATCTGGGCGTCGAGGTCACGCTGTCGCCCGCCGCCTTGCGCGCCCTGGCCGAACAGGCCAAGGCAGCGGCCACGCCGGACGAGGAAGAACAGATCACCCAGAAGATGAAGGACATCCTCTCGGCCATCTTCCTGACCAGTGCCAAACAGGCCGAAGCGGCCGATACCGCCCTGCCCCCGCTGACCGGCAATGCCGCCGCCGATACGGCCCGCAAGGCCGCCGCCAAGCAGGCCAGCGACTTCATCGACGGCAAGGCGGCCAATCCCTTCCGCGGCAAGACTGCGACCGAACTCGCCGCCGTGATCGTCGACGCCGAGGGCAAATACACGGTGAACGAACGCCGCGCCGCCTTTGCCGAATTCGCCCGTCAGGACCATGTGCTGACGATGGACACGCTGACGCCGAAAAACGAATTCGAAAAGAAGGCCAATGACGCGGAAGTGCCGCCCTCGGGCACAACTGAGCGCCTGGCCTCGGCCAGGAAGGCGACCGACTTCCTGAACGGCAAGGGGACCAATCCCTTTGCCGCGCTGAACCGCGACCAGCTGACCGCGATCATCGCCAATGACGGCGGCGACTACACGGTGAACGAACGCCGCGCCGCGCTGGCCCGCCGCGACGAGCTGGAAAAAGCCGTGCTGGCCAAAGCGGCCAAGGAATTGAGTTATGCCGAAAAGGCGATTGCCAACAACGAAAGCGTGACCGGCACGCCCGAACGCGTCGAACGCGCCCGGCTCGCCACCCGTTTTCTCAATGGCTGGGACAAGACCAATCCCTTCGCCGGCCTGACGCGCGATGAGCTGAACGCGATCGTCTTCGACGAAACCAAGAGCTATACCACCAACGAGCAGCGCGCCGCCTTTGCCGAACTGAAACAGTATCTGCCGGCCAATGCGATCCCGGAGGACCCGAAAAAGACCAGCACCGACAAGACCAAGACCGGCACGAAAACCGGCACCGACAAGTCCAAGACCGACGATCCCTACAACACCCAGGGTGCCTACAGCCCGCGCCTGATGCAGCAGGTGATGCGCGCCAACAACACGCAATACCTGCTTGGCCTGTTTGGCGGCGGCGGTTCCTTTGGCGGCGGCCTGAGCAGCTATATCGGCGGCAGCCGCTTCGCTTAAGCCTTTGCCCCTGCCTGGAATGCAAACCGCCCCTGCCATCGTTTTGGCAGGGGCGGTCCTCGTCTGGGGGGACTTACGCGGGGAGGAAACGTCTACGCGGAAAGATCGATCTTGCTGCCGACACCGGCCTGGAGCGGCCCGCGCTGGTCGGTCTTGAGCACTGCGGCACCCGGCCCCATGGGCTCTACCGGCCGGGCCAGCGGACGGGGGTGAATTACGAGGCTGCCGCTGGATGTGAGGGGTTCAATCACCGTGGACACGCTGGGCTCCTGAAATCTCAAACTGCTGCCGCTGCAGCGGCGCGGTAACCATATCCGGACCCTAGAACCGGCCGGCCCGATACGCAGCTAAAAAGCCGGTAATGTGATTAAAGACGGGCAGTCCGCCATGCCGGCTGGCGCAAAGGTTTCAACCTGCACCGTCTTTCGCTAGCCTGAAGCGATGCCCGTCCGGTTTGCTCTCGTCCTTTTACTGCTGCTCGCCTTACAGGGCGGTAATGCCGCCGCGCAGGGTGTTGCCGACTGGCAGGCGAGTCTGCTGCAGGCCGTGAATGCCGCCCGCGCGGATGCGCGCCTGCCGCCGCTGGCCTGGAATCCGCGGCTCGCCACCGCAGCCGCGCAGCATGCCGCCGACCTGCAACGCTGCGGCAAACTCGCGCATGAGGGCTGCGACGGCAGCGACCTGCCCCGGCGTCTGGCCCGTGCGCCGTATCAATACCGCGCGGCGGCCGAGAATCTGGCGCTTTGCGCCTGCGACGCGGCCAGCGTGGTGCAATTGTGGCTGGGCAGCGAGGGCCATCGCCGCAATCTGCTCAATCCGAACGTCACCGAACTCGGCGCCGACACACGCATCGACACGGGCGATCCGCGCCGCGCGCTGTGGGTGCTGGTGCTGGGGCGCTCTGACTGAACCATTGAACCCGAGGCGATGATGACTGATGCATCCAATGAAAACCGCTTCCGCGAGAACCTGCAGGGCGAAGTGGATGGCGCGCGTCTCTACCGGGCCCTCGCCGAGGCCGAGCCCAATCCCGATATCGCCAAAGTCTATGCCCGTCTGGCCAGCATCGAGGAAGCGCACGCCGAGGTCTGGCGCAAACAGCTGCAAGCCATGGGCAAGAGCATCCGCACGCCATCGCCGGGCTGGCGCACACGGGCCCTGAGCTTTCTTGCCCGTCGTTTCGGGCCGGCCTTCGTGCTGCCAGTGATCGGTGGCATCGAACGCGTCGACAGTGGCAAATACGATACCCAGGCCGAAGCCGTGGCCAGCGGCCTACCGCAGGCCGAGCGCTCCCATGCCCGCATCCTGCAAGCCATCGGCCAGGGCCTGCCCAATGGCATGCAGGGCAGCACGCTGGCGCGGCTGGAAGGCCGCCACCGCAGCGGCGGCAATGCCCTGCGCGCGGCCGTGCTGGGCGCCAATGATGGCCTGGTCTCCAACCTCTCGCTGGTGGCTGGCGTGGCCGGCGCGGCCGTCGAAAACCAGACCCTGCTGCTCACCGGCATCGCCGGACTGGTGGCCGGCGCCTGTTCGATGGCGATGGGCGAATGGCTGTCGGTCAACAGCGCACGCGAACTCTATCAGGGCCAGATCGCCACCGAGGCCGCCGAGCTGGAACAGGCGCCCGAGGAAGAGCAGGAAGAACTCGCCCTGATCTATCAGGCCAAGGGCCTGCCGCAGGACGAGGCCCAACGGCTGGCGGCCCAGATGATCGCCAACCGGGCGACAGCGCTGGATACCCTGGTGCGCGAGGAACTGGGCATCGACCCCGACGAACTCGGCGGCTCGGCCTGGTCGGCAGCGGCGACCTCGTTTGCCCTCTTCGCCATTGGCGCGGTGTTTCCGCTGCTCGGGTTTGTTTTCTTCGAGGGCGCCCTGGCGGTGCAGGCCGGCATCGTCGCCAGCGCGGCGGCGCTGTTTGCCATCGGCGCCGGCACCAGTTTGTTCACCGGGCGCGGCCTGCTCTTCTCCGGTCTGCGCCAGCTGGCCATCGGCCTGGGCTCGGCGGCGATCACCTACGGCATCGGCAGACTGGTGGGCGTGAGCCTGGGCGGTTGAACCGCCTTACGCCTGCCCAAACGCCAGCTTGAGCGCCACGCCCATTTCAGCGAGGGCCTGGTTGGCCTGCGGGATCGCCTTGCCCATTACCACGAAGCCGTGGATCTGGCCGGGGAATTCACGGAAGGCCACCGGCACGCCGGCGGCTTTCAGCGCCATGGCATAGGCCTCGCCTTCATCACGCAGCGGGTCGTGGCCGGCGACAACGACATAGGCCGGCGGCAACCCGGCCAGGCTTTTCGCGCGCAGCGGCGAGGCGCGCCAGTCGTCGCGGTCGGCCTCGCCGTTCAGATACTGTGCCTGGAACCAATCCATCGCCGACCGCGTCAGCAGATGCCCATCGGCGAAGCGTTTGTGCGAGCCCGTCTGCATATGCATGTCGGTGGCAGGGTAGATCAGCAACTGGTAGGCGATCTTCGGCACGCCCTCTTCGCCTGATTTAGTCTTCTCGCGCGCGGCGATGCAGACCACGGCGGCCAGGTTGCCGCCGGCAGAATCCCCCCCGACCGCAATACGTGCCGCATCGAGGCGCAGGCGCTTGGCCTCTGCCGCCACCCACAGCAGGGCGGCATAGGCATCGTCCACCGCGCAGGGAAATTTGTGTTCCGGCCCCATGCGGTAGTCGACCGAGATCACGGCACAGCGTGCCTCGTTGGCCAGCGTACGGCAGGCCACATCATGGGTGTCCAGATCGCCGATCACCCAGCCGCCACCATGGTAAAAAACCAGCGCTGGCAACGGCTCCTTCTTGTCCACGCCGGCCGGGCGGTAATAGCGCAGCGGGATCGGGCCATGCGGCCCCGGGGCGGCGATATTGTCAATTTCCGACACCTCGGGTGCCGGCGGCGTCACCGCGCCGCGCGTATCCTTGTAAAGCTTGCGCGCGCCTTCCGCGCCCAGATCGGCATATTCCGGGCGGTTCGCCGCTTTTACGGCATCGAGCAGGGCTTTGGCTTCCGGGTCGAGCATGGCGAGGCGATCTTTCTTTTGTGTCAGCCCGTCTTTTGTTCACCCCAGGGCGGGAAACAGGCCGCGCAGTCCGTTGGCAAAGATTTGAACCGCAACCGCCGCGAGCAGCAAGCCAAAAATGCGGTTGAGGATGTTTAGGCCGGTGCGGCCCAGCCGGTCGCCGATCGGCTGCGCAAGCCTGAGCACGACCCAGATACCCACGCAGATCAGCGCCAGGATCGCCACGCTCAGGCCCTTATGCGGCCAGCCGGCGCCGCGTTCCATGTAGATGATGGTGGCCGAGATCGAACCGGGGCCGACCAGCAGCGGCATGGCAATCGGCACCACGCCGACGGCGGAACGATCAGTCGCCTCGCTGGCTTCTTCCGGCGTCTGCTGCTGGGGACTGAGCTGGGCGTTGATCATGCTGAGCGCCATCAGGAACAGCACGATGCCGCCGCCAACCTGGAAGGCCGGCAGGCTGGCGCCCAGCAGGCGCAGGATCAGGTCGCCGGAAAAGCCCGCCACCACCAGCGTGACGAACACGGCCAGCGCGGCGGTGCGCGCCGTGGCCGAACGCTGCTGGGCCGAACGGCTGTCGGTCAGCAACAGGAATAAGGGGATCGCCGCGAAGGGATCGAGAATCGAAAACAGCGTGAGGCCGAAGCGGACATAATCGAGGACATCGAGCATGGCCGCTTCGCCGTCACATCATCAGGATTTCTTGTCAGCGTCGGGCGCAACGACGCGGATATGCAGTTCGCGCAGTTGCTTCATCGTCACCTCGCTGGGCGCCTGCATCATCAGGTCCTGGGCCTGCTGGTTCATCGGGAACAGCACGACCTCGCGGATATTCGGCTCGTCGGCCAGCAGCATGACGATGCGGTCGATACCCGGCGCGATGCCGCCATGCGGCGGGGCGCCGAACTTGAACGCATTCAGCATGCCACCGAACTTGCCTTCCACCACCTCGGGGCCGTAACCCGCGATCTCGAAGGCCTTGTACATGATCTCAGGCCGATGATTACGGATGGCGCCCGACGACAGTTCCACGCCGTTGCAGACGATGTCGTACTGGTAGGCCAGGATATCCAGCGGGTCCTTGGTGTTGAGCGCTTCCAGCCCGCCCTGCGGCATCGAGAAGGGGTTGTGGCTGAAATCGATCTTCTTGTCGTCTTCGTTATACTCGAACATCGGGAAATCGACGATCCAGCAGAACTTGAAGACGTTCTTCTCGCAGATATCCAGCTCGTCACCGATGCGGATACGCGCCTGGCCGGCCAGCTTGGCCGCCGGCAGTTCCTTGTCGCAGGCGAAGAAGATGGCATCGCCATCCTTCACGTTGCCCAGTTTTTTCAGCAGCGCGACGCGATCGGCATCCAGGAACTTGGCGATCGGCCCCTTCGCCTCGCCGTTGTCGAAGATGATATAGCCCAGGCCGGCGGCGCCTTCCTGGCGGGCCCAGTCGTTCATCTTGTCGAAGAAGCTGCGCGGCCGGCCGGCGGCGCCCGGTGCCGGGATGCCACGCACAACCGCGCCGTTCTCGATATTGCGGGCGAACACGCCAAAACCCGAACCGCGGAACACCTCGGTCACATCGGCCAGGATGATCGGGTTGCGCAGGTCCGGCTTGTCCGAACCGTATTTCAGCATGGCCTCGCGATAGGGAATGCGCGGGAAGTCCAGCGGGCCGCAATCGCGGCCGTTGGCGAATTCCTGGAACACGCCATGGATCACCGGACCCACGGCGTTGAACACGTCATCCTGCTCGACGAAGCTCATCTCCACATCGAGCTGGTAGAACTCGCCCGGCGAGCGGTCCTTGCGGGCGTCCTCGTCGCGGAAGCAGGGCGCGATCTGGAAATAACGGTCGAAGCCCGAGACCATGATCAGCTGCTTGAACTGCTGCGGCGCCTGCGGCAGGGCGTAGAAGCGGCCCGGATGCAGGCGGCTGGGGACCAGGAAATCACGCGCGCCTTCCGGCGACGACGCCGTCAGGATCGGCGTCTGGAATTCCATGAAGCCCTGGTCGGTCATGCGCCGGCGGATCGACGAGATCACCTTCGAACGCAGGATGATGTTGTTGTGCAGGCGTTCGCGCCGCAGGTCGAGGAAGCGGTATTTCAGGCGGATGTCTTCCGGGTATTCCTGCTCGCCGAACACCGGCATCGGCAGCTCCTGGGCCTCGCCCAGCACTTCGATGGTGGATACCACCACTTCCACGCTGCCCGTGGGCAGGTTCGGGTTCACCGTCTCGGGCGTGCGGGCCACCACCTTGCCCACCGCGCTGATCACGTATTCCGAGCGCAGGGCCTCCATCTGCCTGAAGGCGTTCGAGCCGCTTTCGGCCACGATCTGGGTGATGCCGTAATGGTCACGCAGATCGATGAACAGCAGGTTGCCGTGGTCGCGCTTGCGATGAACCCAGCCGGCCAGTTTGACCTCGGAACCGACCTCGGTCGGGCGGAGCTGGCCGCAGGTATGCGTACGATAACGGGACATCGGGGAATCCGTTGAAAAAGCAGTGGAAATCAAAGCGGGAACAGGCCCCGCCAGAGGCGGAAAGTCAAGACCGATCCTAGGGGAAAATCGCCTTCCGGAACAGCCTGCGGGGTTGGGCCCCGGGCCCCGGCATGCTATGAGGCCCAACATGCGTACCGACCCCACCCCGAACACCGCCCCGATCACCGCCACTGACGAACTCAGCCGTTTCTGCGCCTCGCTGGCCGCGGTCCCCTATGTGACCGTGGACACCGAATTCATGCGGGAAACCACCTTCTGGCCCATGGTCTGCCTGATCCAGGTGGCCGGCCCCGAGGAGGCCCGGGTGATCGACCCGCTGGCCGAAGGCCTGTCGCTGGAACCGCTGTTCGAGCTTTTGCGCAACCGCGCCGTGCTGAAAGTGTTCCACGCGGCCCGGCAGGATCTGGAAATCTTCACCAAGCTGATGGGCGAAGTCCCTGCCCCGCTCTTCGATACCCAGGTTGCCGCCATGGTCTGCGGCTTCGGCGATCAGGTGTCTTACGAACAGCTCGCCTCCAAATTGGCTGGCGCGCAGATCGACAAATCCTCGCGTTTCACCGATTGGGCCCGCCGCCCGCTGACCGACAAGCAGGTGCGCTACGCGTTATCGGATGTCACCCATCTGCGCAAATGCTTCGACAAGCTGCGCGCCCGCCTGCTGAAATCGGGCCGCGCCGACTGGCTGAACGAGGAAATGGCCCTGCTGGCCGATCCGGCCACCTACGAGATTCCACCCGAGAATGCCTGGAAGCGGCTGAAGCCGCGCACCACCAAGCCGGAATACCTGGCCGTGCTGCAGGCCGCAGCCGCCTGGCGCGAGATCGAGGCGCGCAACCGCGACATCCCGCGTCAGCGCATCATCCGCGATGAAACCCTGATGGAAATCGCCGCCCATCCGCCGAAGGTGGCCGACGACCTGGAGCGCATGCGCGGCCTGTCGAAAGGCTTTGCCGAGGGCAAGATGGGCACCGGCCTGCTGGCCGCTATCGCCGAGAAACTCGCCAGCCCGCGCGAGACCTGGCCGGTGATGGAAAGGGAAGCCGAGCTGCCGCGCGGCATCGGCCCGCTGGTCGAGTTGCTGAAGGTGCTGCTGAAGATGAAATGCGACGATTTCGACGTCGCGCAGAAGCTGCTCGCCTCCTCGTCCGACCTGGACAAGATCGCCGCCGATGACAAGGCCGACGTACCCGCCCTGCATGGCTGGCGCCGCGAGATTTTCGGCAACGACGCGCTGCGCCTGAAGCACGGCGAACTGGCGCTGGCCGCTGAAGGCAACCGCATCAAGCTGGTTGAGCTGAAGAAATAGGATTCAGCGTTTCAGGACGCGCACTTCGCCACTGCGGTTCAGCGCCTTGGCGAAGGATTCCATGCGGCGCTGCACGGCTTCGCCGTCCAGGGTGGCATGCTGGGCCGGAATTTCCAGCACGATGCCATTGCCATTCGGGCGCAATTTGCAATCCGACAGGATGCCGGGCACACCGCCCGACAGTGTCTGGCCCAGCCGCATGGCCAGGCCGATACGCTGGGCATATTCAACCTGTTCGGCATTCAGCATCTGCCAGGCCGGCGCGGCGCTGGGATCACTGGCCGTGCCCACATAACGGGTGAACACGATCAGCGCCAGCAAGGCGCGCTCATCCTGGGTGATGGCGCCGAATGGCGCGTGCAGGATGATACCCAGCGACTGCTCGCCTCGATAATCGGGATGCACACGCCAGGCCGTATCGGCCAGGATCGCCGCCGCCAGGCGGATGCGGGCACGATCGGCGGGATCGCGCTCGAAAAGTGGCGCGATGAAGCGATCCAGCTCGGCGCCGTGTTCGGCGAAGCGGCTTTCACGCTGGGCCATGTGCCGGCAATAGGCCAGCAAGGGATCCTCGGCGCGCTGCTTTTCGGTCAGCAGCGCATAGGCCAGACCCTCGCGCAGGCCGTTGGCCGAGAACACGATATCCTTGGGCTCCAGCGCCTTGATCACACGCCGCATCACCAGCGCGGCCAATGGCAGCGCATCCTGGCGCCGGCGCGGCACGCCTTCGACGCGCAACAGCGATTCCTTGCTCTGCTTGGCGATCAGGCGGGTGAAGTCGCTCGCCTCGGCGCGGCCCAGCGTATACTGGTGAATGATATGCAGCGGACTATGCTTCTGTGCCATGTGCACACGGGCGATGGCACGCCACGAGCCGCCCACGGCATACAGCGAACGGCCCTTCCATTTCTTCAGCCAGTCGACGCCCGCGATCTTCTCGTCGATGAAACTTTTCACCACGCCGTAATTGCCCAGGTTGGCGATGCGTAGCGGCCCCAGCGGCAGGGTCACGCTGTCGCCCAGCTTGTTTCCGTCCAGCGACACCAGTTCCAGGCTGCCACCACCCAGGTCGCCCATCACGCCGCAGGCATCGGGAATGCCGGACAGCACGCCGTAAGCCGAATAGGTCGCCTCTTCCTGGCCCGACAGCACACGCACGGTTTCGCCGGTATCACGTTCGATCTGGGCCACGAATTCGGCGCCGTTGCTGGCATCGCGCACGGCGGCCGTCGCCACGATCTGCAGCGAGCGCACATCCATGTGACGGGCCAGAACCACGAAACGGCGGATTGCCGCCAGGGCCTGCCGGGCACCTTCGGCATCCAGCGCACCGGTCTCGCTTAAGCCCCGGCCAATGCCGCAGAGCACCTTTTCGTTGAACATGGCGGTCGGCAGGCGCAGTGGTTCGTCAAACACCACGAGGCGCACGGAATTGGAACCGACATCGATGACGCCGAACGGCAGCGGCGACGCGGCCTGCGACGGAGCAACCTTACTGATTGTTTGCGCGACGGCCACTCTTGCCTACCAGGGTTTCGGCCGGCACTTCGCCCAGCCCATCCTTCAGTTTGAGGCGTGGGATCGCCTCGGGTTTCTTCAATGCCTTGCCGCGGCCCGACAGGCTGGGATTGGTCATGAAATAGGTATGCGCGCTGAAGGCATCCGGCGCTTCCGAGGCGCGTACATACTGATCGTCGGCGCCCAGCCACCAGCTCTGCGCCTGATCCTTCAGGTTTGCCACCATGATCTGGTCCATGATCTGCTCATGCACCGTCGCATTCTCGATCGGGATCAGAACCTCGACGCGGCGGTCGAAATTGCGCGGCATCCAGTCGGCAGACGAGATGAAGATTTTCGCCTCTGGCGAAGGCAGGCCCTTGCCGGCGCCAAAGCAGACGATGCGCGAATGCTCGAGGAAACGGCCGATCAGGCTCTTTACCCGGATATTCTCGGAAAGCCCTGCCACGCCCGGCCGCAGGCAGCAGATGCCGCGCACGATCAGGTCGATCTGCACGCCGGCCTGGCTGGCCTGATACAGTGCGTCGATCACCACCGGGTCGACCAAGCTGTTCATCTTGGCCCAGATCGCCGCCGGGCGGCCGGCCTCGGCATGGCGGATTTCCTCGTTGATCAGTTCCAGCAGGCGCGGTCGCAGCGTGTAGGGCGAAATCGCCACCTTCTTCAGGTTTTCCGGCGCGGCATAACCGGTCAGGAAGTTGAACAGGCAGGTGGCGTCGTGGCCCAGGTCGTTATCGTCGGTGAAGAAGCTCAGGTCAGTGTAAACCCGCGCCGTGTAAGGGTGATAGTTGCCGGTGCCGAAATGCACATACGTATTCAGGTGCCCGCTCTCGCGCCGCACCACCAGCGAGATCTTGGCGTGGGTCTTCAGCTCGATGAAGCCATAGACCACCTGCACGCCGACACGTTCCATGTCGCGCGCCCATTTGATGTTGGCGGCCTCGTCGAAGCGGGCCTTCAACTCGACCAGCGCGGTCACCGACTTGCCCGCTTCCGCCGCCTCGATCAGCGCGCGCACGATGGGGCTGTCGTCCGAGGTGCGGTACAGTGTCTGCTTGATCGCCACCACATGCGGATCGGCCGCGGCCTGGCGCAGGAACTGCACCACCACGTCGAAACTTTCATAGGGATGATGGACAACCAGGTCCTTGGCGCGGATCGCGGCGAAACAATCGCCGCCATAATCGCGGATACGCTCGGGGAAGCGCGGGCTGAAAGGCGGGAATTTCAGGTCCGGCAGATCATCAACGATCAATCTCTTGGTATCGGCCAGCCCCAGGATGCCGTCCACAACGATCAGCGCCTGCGGATTGACTTCCAGTTCCTCGCACACGAAACGCCGCAGGTCTTCCGGCATGCCGGCATTGATCTTGAGGCGAATCACATTGCCGCGCCGGCGGCGCTTCAGCGCCGTCTCGAACAGGCGCACCAGATCCTCTGCTTCTTCCTCGATTTCGATATCGCTGTCGCGCGTGATGCGGAACAGGCCCGAGCCGAGGATTTCGTAACCCGGGAACAGCTTGTTGAGGAACAGGCCGACCAGGTTCTCCAGCGACAGGAAGCGGATGCCGTCGCCCGGCAGACGGGTGAAGCGATCGACCTGGCTCGGCAACGGCAGCAGCGCATTCAGGCTGCGACCGTCACGAACCCGTCGCATTTGCATCACCATTGCGAAACCGAGATTCGGGATAAACGGGAATGGATGGGCCGGATCGATGGCCAGCGGGGTCAGAACGGGAAACACATGGGCGAGGAAATAATCCTCCAGCCAGCGCCGGTCGTCGGCAGTAAGCTGCTCGGGTTCCAGCACCTGGATGCCGGCCTCGGCCAGTTCCAGGGTCAGCGAACGCCAGCAGGCCTGCTGGCGGTTCATCAGGTCGGCGGCCGCCTCGTTGATCCGGGCAAGCTGCTGCGCCGGCGTCAGGCCGTCCTGGCTGTGCTCCTCGATGCCGGCCTTGATCTGGCCGTGCAGGCCGGCCACGCGCACCATGAAGAATTCGTCCAGGTTGTTGGCCGAAATCGAGAGGAAGCGCAGGCGTTCCAGCAGCGGGTAGCGCCGATTGTTGGCCTCTTCCATGACGCGCAGGTTGAAGGCCAGCCACGACAATTCGCGGTTGATGAACCGGTCGCGCGGACTGACCGTGATCGGCGGTCGGCTCGGAATCGCCGCGCCGCTGGTCACCGGGGTCTGGAGAATATCGGCCACTTGCTGCATATCAGATGCCTCTGTCGTTACCGGCCATACGCCCGAGCCCTCTGCCGGTCGACGCCTTCGGGTATAGGTCTAACGGGGGTTTATGTCAAAGCGGCGACAACCCGCCGGCACCTCTGAGAAATAGGATAAGTCCATGTTGCGTCTATGGCTTTTGCGCCATGCCAAATCCGCCTGGGACGATCCGGGACTGGATGACTTCGCCCGCCCCTTAAGCCCCCGGGGCAAGAAGGCGTGTCGGGCGCTGGCCCGCCATATGGCCGAGCGCAACCTGCAGCCCTGCCTGGTGCTCTGCTCGCCCGCCACCCGCACCCGCCAGACCTGGGAGCGGCTGGACAAGCGCCTGTCCGGCGGCGCCCCAGACCCCATTCCCGTGCGCTTCGAACCCAGCCTCTATCTGGCCAACCCCACCACGCTGCTGGCGCTGACCCGCGCCGCGCCGACGGATTGCCGCGAATTGATGCTGATCGGCCATAATCCCGGCCTGGAGGAATTCGCCGCGCGCCTGTCGGGCAGTGCTGCCGGCGACGCACTGGATCGCCTGACCGAAAAATATCCCACCGGCGGCCTGGCCGAGATCGCTTTCCCGGTGAAAGCCTGGGCCCAGGTTGCGCCCAAGGCCGGCTTCCTCGCCAGCTTCGTGGTGCCGGCACAACTGAAAGACTGATAGGATCGCCGCATGGGCGACGTGGTGAACCTGAACAAGATGCGCAAGGCGCGCGAACGCGGCGAGGCGAAAGAGCGCGCGGCCGAGAACCGCGTCAGGTTCGGCCAGCCCAAGGCCCAGCGGAAACAGCAGGAAAAAGAAACCGCGCGCGCCGCGAAAGACCTCGACGGCAAGAAGCTGGACTAGCTGGCGCCGCCCCCTGCCCAGGACCTTGCGCGCCAGCGCAGCATTCCAGCGGTGATCCTCTATGGAACGCGACAGCACCAACCTATATGCGTCAATTTTCGCTTGATGACGGACTGCCTGACAGAATCAATCGGATGAGCAAACCAATGAGACAACCATATAAATATTTCGGCCGGTGAGTTTACCTTGCCACCCAATAGCCAAACCCGGCTGAGTGCAACTCGTCGAAAAAGAATTGGCGCCCACGAAAGGATTGTTCCAAGTAATATCGCACGAGAGATCAGACGGCGGGCTTAGTACGTTGAAGTTTGCGCATCCGGCTGCGCCGGTCATAAAACCATCTGAGTCATTTTCAAATATGACTGCCGAATTTGGCAATACCATAGCAGGCGGCTTGGAATTCCATATACCGCTATCAGGATTCCCGGGCTCCCAGCTTAGGGTATAAGGCGTAAAATTGATAAAGCACACCCACACAGAACGCGAAGCCATGTTCCCTCCAGCAGCGTGGCGAATGAAGCACCGCCTCACGGTAGTTGTTTCACATGAAGTTACAATACCAGTCTGATCTGGATTCAAAATCCCGCATCAATTGCATATCTGGTTATGCGCTTATCTGCTGCTCCAGCAGTTTGCGCGCCAGCGCCACGGTGACGGCGCGGCTTTCGGCCAAAGCTGCGGCATCCAGCGCCGCCACCCAGTGCCGCGCGGCATGGAACGAGCGTTCGATGCGCGGCACCAGGTATTTCACCACCTCTTCGCCAACAGCGAGCTGGCGGTCGGCAAACAGCTTGACCAGCACGGCGCCCAGCAGCGCATCGTCGGGTTCGGCGATACCCTGCGCCGGCATGGCCTTCAGGCGCGACATCAGGTCAGGCAGTGCATAAGGCCATTGGGCCGGCGGCGCGCTGCCGGTCAGCAGCAGGGAATGCCCGCGCTCGCGGATCAGGTTGATCAGATGGAACAAAGCGGCAGGATCGGCAATGCCATCCGCATCGTCGACGCAGAGCGGACCCTGCGCCAATGCATCGACATTGCCGGCCGTGACGGCCTCCGCGCCGACGATCCGCGCGCCGGCCTGCGCCGCCCAGATATGCGCCAGATGGGTCTTGCCGCTGCCGGGTGGGCCGTAGAGCACGAGGATGCCGTTCGGCCAGCCGGGCCAGCGGTCGATCCAGCCCAGGGCGTCGGCATTGCCGTCGGCGACGAGGAAATCCTCGCGCGCCCATGACGTCGGCAGGCTGAGGCCGAGGCTGAGTTGCTTGGGCGCCATGAAATGTTACTCGGGTTTCTTCGGCGCGCCGGGCTTGTAGAGCCAGCTTTCGCGGTAGCGTTCCAGCGCGAAACGCGCCAGCACGCCGATCACGGCGAAGATCGGCACCGCCAGCAGGATGCCGACGAAGCCGAACAGGCTGCCGCCCGCCAGCAGGGCAAACATGATCCAGACCGGATGCAGGCCGACGCGGTCGCCGATCAGCACCGGATGCAGGAAATTGCCCTCGATCAGCTGGCCGATGATGAACAGCCCGGCCACCAGCCCGATCCATAGCGGGTCGTCCCAGTACTGCGCCACCGCCACGCCCACGGAGGCCACGAAGCCCAGCGTGGTGCCGACATAGGGAATGAACGAGATCATCCCGGCGGTAATGCCGATGAACAGGCCGAATTGCAGGCCCAGCGCGGTGAGCCCGATGCCGTAGAAGGCCGCCAGGCACAGGCAGACCAGCAGTTGGCCGCGCACGAAACCGGCCAGCACCTTGTCGATCTCGCCGGCCTGTTCGCGGATCGTCTCGGCATGATCCAGCGGCAGGAAGGAATCGATCTTGGCCACCAGCACATCCCAGTCGCGCAGCAGGTAGAAGCTGACCACCGGCGTGATCACCATCAGCGACAGCAGGTTGAACACCGCCTGTCCGCCGCCCAGCAGGCCGGTGACAATGCCGCCCAGCACCTTCATGATCTCGTCGCGGTTGCCGTTCAGCGCCGCCTTCAGGTCCATGTTGAGATCGAGGCCCAGCCGCTGCGCCCAGCCCAGCAGCCAGGGCAGCACGCGATCCTGGAACAGCGCGGCATATTCGGGCAGATGCACCAGGAAGCGGTCGAACTGGTCGCGCACCAGCGGCACCAGCAACACGATCACCAGAGCCACGGCGAGGAAAAACACCGACAGGATCAGCAGCGTGGCGAGCCAGCGCGGCACGCGGCGCCGTTGCAGCCAGTCAGCGGCCGGATCGAGGAAATAGGCCACCGCCATGCCGGCCACGAAGGGCAGCAGGATATCGCCCAGCACGATCAGCAGCGCGACGGTGACGATGAGGATGCCGGTCCAGGCGGCCATCTGCTCGCGCTGGGTCACTTGCGGCCCCGCATTTCCCAATAGCCGTCGCGCTCGGTCAACACGATGTCGCGCTGCGCCAGCGCGGTGCCGAGCTGGGCCGGCTCGCCGTAGAAGTCCAGGCGAAGCTGCGCATCACGATGCGACAGCTGCAGCACATCCACCTTGCGCACAATCGGCACGGCGGCCAGCGCCGCGCGCAGTTTCGTCCATTCAGCCAGGCTGCCGAAGCCGGCCATCACGCTGAGCTGGCCCTGCTTTTCCAGGTCGATCACGGTGGCGTATTTCCAGCGCGCCTCGATCCGCCGCGTCAGCTCCAGCGCAGCGGTCAGCAATGTCTCCTCCACCGTGCCGCCGGTGACGGTCAGCATGTCGAGGTTGTTCAGGAAAACGGCCGGCCCCTGGTGCTGGGCATAGAGGTCGATGCGCACATGGCCGGGATCGGCCTGCTGCAGGGTCGCCGTCATGATCAGCACGTCGTCGTAATTGCCCTTGCGCATGATGGCGCGCAGATCGTCGGGCGCGTTCATCAGCCGGTCCAGCGACGGGCCCGCGCCATCGGGCGAAGCCGGCGCCACGGAAAGCGGCACCAGGCTGTCGGTATCGGGCCGGCGCAGCCAGGCATCGCGCCAGGGATTGGCCGCGTCCCAGATATGCACGCCGTCCGCCGTCTGCCACACCGGCACGACCAGCACCGGCCGGCTCATAGTCTCGGAATACGGAATGCGCGCTTCCTGCAGCAGGCGGCGGATCGCGTCGGCGCGGAACTGCACGGTGATCTTTCCGATGTAGCGCGTGGCCGAGGTGCGCTCCTCGTCGATGCCGAAGCCGGCCACCGTGTCGTTCAGGATCGCCTCGCTGGGGCGCGGCAGGCGGCCATGATCGTCGGGCAGGGTCAGGCGGCGCAGCAGTTGCGCGAAGGCCCGGCGCTGGCCCTCGGCAAGCGCCACGGGACGGGCGGCCGCCGCGCTCTCGGCGCTGGCATCCACGGCCACGCCGGCCACGCTGAAGGGGTCGGCCGGCCTGGCCGCCTGGGCCATGCCTTGAGTCCCGGCCTGGGCCATGGCGTCAGGCCACGCGGCAAGGATCAGCGCGGCGCTAAATATGAAAGCAAAACAAGCCGTTAGCGGTCGCCGAAGGAGCATTGCAAAGACAGGGGGAATGAGTATGTTGCCACGATTAGCGCACACCGCCCACCATAGCCCATCGTGGAGGCCACCATCAACACGTCGCCGCTTTATAAGGCCGCCGGAGTCGATATCGACGCTGGCGAGGCCCTGGTCGATGCCATCAAGCCGCTGGCCGCCTCCACCCGCCGCAAGGGCGCCGATGCCAGCCTCGGCGGCTTCGGTGCGCTGTTCGACCTCAAGGCCGCGGGCTTCACCGACCCCATCCTCGTCTCGTCGACCGACGGCGTCGGCACCAAGCTGAAAATCGCCATCGAGACCGGCCGGCATGACGGCGTGGGCATCGATCTCGTCGCCATGGTGGTGAACGACATCCTGGTGCAGGGCGCCGAGCCGCTGTTCTTCCTCGACTACTACGCCACCGGCAAACTCGAAGTGGATGTCGCCCGCCGCGTGGTGGCCGGCATCGCCGAGGGCTGCCGCCAGGCCGGCTGCGCGCTCACCGGCGGCGAAACCGCCGAGATGCCCGGCATGTATGCCGCCAAGGACTACGACCTCGCCGGCTTCGCCGTGGGCGCCGCCGAACGCGGCAAGCTGCTGCCCCATGACGTGAAGCCGGGCGACGTGCTGCTGGGGATCGAATCCTCGGGTGTGCATTCCAACGGCTTTTCGCTGGTGCGCAAGGTGATCGCCGATAATGGCCTGACCTTCGAATCGCCCGCGCCGTTCGATGCGTCGAAGCCGCTGGCCGAAATCCTGATGGTGCCGACGCGCATCTATGTGAAAAGTTGCATGCCGCTGGTGCGCGAGGGCCTGATCAAGGCCATGGCGCATATCACCGGCGGCGGCCTGGTCGACAACATCCCGCGCGTACTGCCCGATGGCACCGATGCCATCATCGACGCCAATGGCTGGACCCTGCCGCCGGTGTTCCGTTGGCTGAAATCGGCCGGGAAGATCGACGACGCCGAGATGGCGCGCGCCTTCAACTGCGGCATCGGCCTGGTGGTGGTGGTGGCGAAGGAAAAGGCCGACACCGTGATGCAGAAGCTGAAGAATGCGGGCGAGCAGGTGCACCGCATCGGCGTGATCGAGGCGCAGCAGGACCGCGGCGCCGAGCCGATGGTGAGCATGCGCAACTGCGACACCGCCTGGAACTGATCTGAGATGCCGGCGCGTAAACCTGTCGCCGTGCTGATCTCCGGGCGCGGCAGCAACCTGCGCGCCCTGATCGAAGCTGCGCAGGCCGCTGATTACCCCGCCCGCATCGCCCTGGTACTTTCCAACAAGGCCGATGCCGAAGGGCTGGACATCGCCAAAGCGGCCGGCATCGAAACGGCGGTGATCGAAAGCAGGGGCAAGGAGCGCGCGGCCTTTGACGCCGAGATGCATGCCCTGCTGCAATCGCAAGGCATCGAGCTGATCTGCCTCGCCGGCTTCATGCGACTGCTGACGCCCGACTTCGTGCAGGCCTGGTATGGCCGCATGATCAACATCCATCCCTCGCTGCTGCCGGCCTTCAAGGGCACGCAGGTGCATGAACGTGTGGTGGCCAGCGGCGTGCGCGTCACCGGCTGTACTGTACATTTCGTCAGCCCGGAAATGGACGAAGGCCCGATCATTTTGCAGGCCACCGTGCCGGTGCCGCCGGATGCCACGCCGCAGAGCGTGGCGGCGGCGGTGCTGGAGCAGGAACACGCGCTCTATCCGCAGGCGCTGAAACTGCTGGCCGAAGGTAAGCTGGTGATTGAGGGGCAAAGGGTGCGAGTGACGTGATGCGAAAAACAGTCGCCATCATTCTCTTATCCCTATCGCTTGGCGGGTGCTGGCCGGCAACTGAGACCTACTTTTCGTCCAGCGCGCCCGGTGGCCGGCAGAGCTATGTTTGCGGTGGAGACGGCTACAAGCTGCAGTTCAATTAGGCGAATGTCGAATGGGCACTCCTGACCTTTTACCCATTGCTGCTGTCCAGTGGCGGCATGCATCTGCATTTCCGTGTGGAAGACGACCTCTCTGCGCTTCATCGCGCTGGCGAGCGTGCGGCAGCGCATTTGCCGGACTCAACCCAGCGCTGGCATGCTCGGGTCGATTTTGCCAAGGCCAACAGCGTACGCGAGAAGACTGTACAACTCTCCGGTACTGTTATGGTGACCTGGCCACCCAACCAGCGTTTCGACATTCCAGTCACGCCAGATTTTAGTCCCTTCATCGTTCCGAACTTCTCCGGCGACATAGCCATTGTCACGATGCCTGTACTGACCATCGATGGTCGCAGCGAAACCTTCCCGCCAGTGACGGTGCAGCGCCGCACCGGAGTGACCATGGGTGGTGTAAACGGCTGCTAAGTGAATAGCCGGATCAAGCCCGGCCATGACATTAAAATATAATTGTCCTGCTCGGGCTTGGCCCGGGCATCCACGTTTTCAATTTTCGGCACCGCCGCTCTTCGCCTGCGGCATAATCCGGCGCCACAACATCATCGCCAGCACCAATACCGTGCCAATAGCGGCAACCGGCAATCCGCCCATGCCGGCATAAATCAGGAAAAACAATCCCCAGACCAGCCAGCGCGGATCGCAACCGCCTTCATCGCCATAGGGCAGCAGGCCCTGCCCCACTTCCGTCACGGTACAGACATCCTCGATGTTGTCCTGCGCCGCGATGATCAGATAGAGCAGAAACGCCTGCCAGAGCAGCCCCGCCACAAGAGCGCAGGCGAGACTGGAAATGCCAACCCACCGCCAGGGTTTTCGATTGATTTTCAGGCTCATGGTTTCTCCCAGCTGCGTTCCTGATAGATACGGCCCATTCGGGCGCCGCGGTGATTGACCTTTTCATGGCCGATCCCGTTCCAGATCGCGCCGACCTTGGCGGGCGTCGGATCGTCCAGCCGGTCGACAATCCGTTTCAGCAGCAGCGTTGCCGCCTGAATGTTGCGCTCAGGATTGCGGGCATCCTCCCGGGTGGGAATTCCGAGTTTGCCCCATATCTTCGGATTGATGTTCATCGGCATGACCGTATCGCTGGCTCCCAGCCAGTCTCCGAGGTCATTCAATATAAGTTTGTGACCATCGGCATTCTCGTAATACAAAATCGCCTTGACCAAATCAGGATCAACGCCCAGGCGTTTCGCTTCACGCTCGACGATATGCCCGTAATCACGCACGGCCTTTACGCCTTTTTCGTGACTTCGCCATAGCGGCGCGCTGCCATCCTCATCGGGATTGTCGGCGATATCGAATCTGGCCGGTTCATCGTTCAGGATACTGCGGATGCGGTCGGCGGATTTGTTGAGCGTGGGCCGCGCTGGGGTGGCCTTTCCGGCATCCGTCGCCACGGATTCGACGCCATCGGGTGAGGCCTGGGCGTAGCGGTCGTAGAACCTGTCCACCTGCTGCACCGTCGGAATCGCCTGCTCTCGCACGCGGCCGTCGAGCAGATCCTTCAGGGCAGACAGCGTCTCGCCTTCGCCATTCGCGCCGACTGCGCCGTTCTGCAACGGCAGCATCAGGCCGTCGACCGGCAGGCCGCTGGCTTTCTGCACATTGCGAATGGCCCGCGTCAGGCCCTCGCCAGGCCATCCCGTTGGCATGCCCGGCGCCGGCAGGTCGAATTCGCCCGCCGAAGCCAGAAGCATCTGAGCCTTGATCACATCGTCGCGGTTGTTGTCGGCATTGCGGCCGACGGAACCGGCAAAATCGAACGGGTCGTTATCGAGGTCATTGTCTGGCAATGGCAGAAGGCTCATGGCGCGCTCCGGAGTATGACTTTGGGAAAAAGAATTTGACGAATATACGGCCACAATGTACTCTATATGTTCTCATTGGTCAAGATGGCCTTTTTGCGGGCCTGACATCGTGAATACTCAGATATGCGCGGCTTTCTGGCGGTGGACGGCGATGGCGCGCGACAAGTGTTTTTAAGCGGCGATGGATGCCGATAGGCCGCGATAAGCGGCGATACGCGGTGATAGCCCAAACGAACACAAACGAAGCGTAACGATCACAAACGAACACGAACGAAGTCAAACGAAGCGATTAGGACGTGGATGGCCGACCAAGAAACGTTTCCTGGGCCCGGCCATGACGATACTTGGGGTTATCCCTCCCCGTCATGCCCGGACTTGTTCCGGGCATCCACGCGTTTTTTGAAGGCCCGCTTTCACGGGCATGACGATTGATATGGGCCGCAAAACAAAAGGCCCGGCATTGCGGCCGGGCCCTCGCTCAGTCCGGAGACTGAAATGTTTATGTCAGCCGACGATTTCGGTGCCCGAGAAGAAGTAGGCGATTTCCACGGCGGCCGTTTCCGGCGCGTCCGAGCCATGCACCGAGTTGGCTTCGATGCTCTCGGCGAATTCCTTACGGATGGTGCCCGGTGCCGCATTGGCCGGGTTGGTGGCGCCCATCACGTCGCGGTACTTGGCGATGGCGTTCTCGCCTTCCAGCACCTGCACGACAACGGGGCCCGAGATCATGAAGCTGACCAGGTCCTTGAAGAAGGGGCGCGCGGCATGCACGCCGTAGAAGGTCTCGGCCTGCTTCTGGCTCATCCAGATGCGCTTCTGCGCCACGATGCGCAGGCCGGCGGCCTCAATCTTGGCATTGATCGCGCCGGTCAGGTTGCGGCGGGTCGCGTCCGGCTTGATGATCGAAAAGGTGCGTTCGAGCGCCATGGTCAAAGATCCTTTGGGTCTTGGCTAAAATTCGGTGGCGGGTATATAGAGGCTCCGCCCGGGCCCCGCAACTGTCCCGATGCCCGCAAACCCTCGGCCACCCTGCCCCGGCCCGCACAGTAAGTCATTAGAAATGCTTTCTTTTCGCGACCTGACCTACCGGATTGCCGGCCGTGTGCTGCTCGACCATGTGTCAGCCACCATCCCGGCCGGGCACAAGGTGGGCCTGGTCGGCCGCAACGGCACCGGCAAATCGACGCTGTTCAAGATCATCTGCGGCGAGCTGCAGACCGAAACCGGCGGCGTCGAGCTGCCCAACGACTGCAAGATCGCCAAGCTGCCGCAGGAACCGCCCGACGGCGAGCAGACGCCGATCCAGTATGTGCTGGCCGCCGATACCGAGCGCGAGGCCCTGCTGATCGAGGCCGAGGCGCTGGAAGACTCCTCCAGCATGGAGGATGCCGAGCGCATCGCCGCCGTCCACATGCGCCTGGCCGAGATCGACGCCCATAGCGCGCCGGCCCGCGCCGCCGTGATCCTGGCGGGCCTTGGCTTCGACGAGGCGATGCAGAACCGGCCGCTCAGTTCCTTCTCGGGCGGCTGGCGCATGCGCGTGGCCTTGGCCGGCTGCTTGTTTGCCGAGCCCGATCTGCTGCTGCTCGACGAGCCGACCAACCATCTCGATCTCGAAGCCTCGCTGTGGCTGGAAGGTTACCTGAAGACCTATCCGCGCACGTTCCTGCTGATCAGCCACGACCGGCATTTCCTCAATTCCGCCATCGAGCATATCCTGCATATCGACAACACCAAGCTGGTGCTCTATCGCGGCAATTACGACACGTTTGAGACCGAACGCCGCCTGCGCATGGAACAGCAGACGGCCTTCGCCCAGCGCCAGGCCGAGCAGCGCAAACATATGGAGGAATTCGTCGCGCGTTTCCGCGCCTCCGCCTCCAAGGCGCGCCAGGCCCAGAGCCGCCTGAAGATGCTGGCCAAGATGCAGCCGATTGCGGCCGCCGTGGAAGACCCGTCTGTGATCTTCCGTCTGCCCGACCCGGAAGAACTGCCGCCGCCGCTGATCGTGCTGGATCACCTCACCGCCGGCTACACGCCCGACAAGCCGGTTTTGCGCAACATCGACCTGCGCATCGACATGGAAGACCGCATCGCCATGCTGGGGGCCAACGGCAACGGCAAGTCCACGCTGGCGAAAATCCTGGCCGGCACGCTCAAGCCACAGGCTGGCAAGCTGCAGCGCTCGGGCAAGCTGCGCATCGGCTATTTCGCCCAGGACCAGGACGACGTGCTGGACGAGAACCGCACGCCGGTCGAGCATCTGCAGGACCTGATGAAGACCGCCACCATCGAGCAGCTGCGCACCCGGTTGGGCAGCTTCGGCCTGACGCGCGAAAAGGCACAGACGGTGGCGGGCAAACTCTCGGGCGGCGAACGCGCGCGGCTGCTGTTTGCCATGGTCACGCATCACGCGCCGCATCTCTTGATCCTCGACGAGCCGACCAACCATCTCGACATGGATACGCGCGATGCCCTCGTGCAGGCCGTGAACGAATACAAGGGCGCCGTCATTCTCGTTAGCCATGATCGCCACATGGCCGAGGCCTGCGCCGACCGCTTCTGGCTGGTGGCCGATGGCGGCGTGAAGGATTTCGACGGCGACCTCGACGATTACGCCAAATACCTAGCCGACAAGCGCCGGGCGGCCGCCACCGTGAAGCTGAAAGGCGGCGGCAAGGCGGAAGACAGCGCCGCTGACCGCAAGGCCGACCGCAAGGCCGCGGCGGCAGCGCGCCAGGCTTTGGCACCCTTACGCATCGCCGTGCAGAACGCGGAAAAGGCGATGGCCAAGCTCAACGCCGAAAAGATGCGGCTGGACGCCACGCTGGCCGACCCCGACACCTACACCAAGATGCCGCCGGCCAAGCAGACCGAGCTGCAGAAGCAGCATGGCGAGGTGGTGAAGAAGCTGGAAGCGGCGGAAGAGGCCTGGCTCGAGGCGCAGGCCAAACTGGAAGAAGCGCAGGGCGAGGCGGCGTAACGTTTTTATCCGTCATGCCACGGCTTGGCCGTGGCATCCACGCGTTGTTTTAAAAGAAACTCGTGGATGCTCGGGCCAAGCCCGAGCATGACGAATGTGGTAGTGAGAGTTGATAATAATGAACGTCATCCTCGGGCATGACCCGAGGATCCACGTCTTTCCTGCCTAGCCCTCGGCCTTCTTGACCCAGCCGCCGGTCTCGCTCTGCTGCCAGTAGGCCAGCGTGTGGCCGGCGTCTTTCGCGCGTTTCCAGCGCTGTCGCGCGGCCTGCACGGCATCCTCGTCGTTGCCGTCGAACAGGTCGCAGACGCGGGTATAGGCCGAGACGTTTTCGGCATCGGCGCCGTCGACCAGGAACAGCACGTCGGCGTTGTTGGGGCGCTCGTCCTCGGTGGTCAGATAGACCGGCTGCTTGTCGGCAAAGCCGTCGGCCTTCACGCCATGGGGCAGGAAGCTGGCCCGGCCATAGGTCCACAGGTCGCCGTTGAGCTGCTGGATGCGCTCCTCCGAGCCGCCCTTCACCACGGCTTTCCAGCCGCGCTGCAGCGTTTTCTCCAGCAGCTCCGGCAGCACCTGTTCGAGGCGCCGCCGGGTCAGATGGTAGAATAGCAGCTCGGCCATCTGGCTTGGATTACTTGTCTTCGTAGTAATCCGCCACCAGGCGGTTCAGCACGCGCACGCCAAAGCCGGTGGCGCCCTTGGGCACGGTCGGCTTGTCCTTCTTGCTCCAGGCGGTGCCGGCGATGTCGAGATGCGCCCAGGGGGTCTTGTCGACCACGAAGCGCTGCAGGAACTGCGCAGCGACGATCGAACCGGCGCCGAAGCCGGGCCCCGCGATGTTCTGCATGTCGGCGATGGGCGATTTCAGACCCTCGTCGTAGGCCTCCATCAGCGGCAGGCGCCAGACCAGCTCGTCCTCGGCCTTACCGGCAGCGGTGAGCTGCTCGGAAAGTCTGTCGTTGTTCGAGAACAGGCCGGCATGCTCATGGCCGAGCGAGATGATGATCGCGCCGGTCAGTGTGGCGAGATCGACCATCAGCTGCGGCTTGAAGCGCTGCTGGGTGTACCACATGGCATCGCACAGGATCAGGCGGCCTTCCGCGTCGGTATTCTGCACCTCGATCGTCTGCCCCGACATGGACGTGACAATGTCGCCCGGCCGCTGGGCCTTGCCCGAGGGCATGTTTTCCACCAGCGCCACCACGCCGACGACGTTGGCCTTCGCCTTGCGTCCGGCGATGGCGGCCATGGCGCCGATCACCGCGCCGGCGCCGCCCATGTCCCATTTCATCTCTTCCATGCCCAGGGCCGGCTTCAGCGAAATACCGCCGGTGTCGAAACACACGCCCTTGCCCACGAAAGAGACCGGCTTGGCGCCCTTCTTGCCGCCATTCCACTGCATGACGACCAGCTGCGATTCGCGGTCCGAACCCTGCCCCACGCCCAGCAGCGCACCCATGCCCAACTTCTTCATCTCACGCTCGCCCAGCACCTCGACCTTGACGCCCAGGCGGGCCAGCTTGCGGCATTCGGCGGCCAGGCTGGCCGGATAGATCACATTGGCCGGTTCGGTAACCAGATTGCGGGTCAGCGTCACGCCATCGGCCAGTTTGTCGAGCGGCAGATAGAGTTTCTTGGCGGCCGGGACGGCGGTGCTGAGCACCGATACAACCTTGAGGGAGGGCTTCTCCCGATCCTTCATCCTGGTGCGGTATTTGTCGAAACGGTAGCCGCCCAGCCGGGCGCCCAGGGCCGCCCGCGCCGCCGCTTCGGCGGCCGGCAGGACGGTGGCCTTCAGCACTTCGGCGGCTATCGCCAGATCGGTTTCACCCGTCGCGGCCAGCCGGCGCACGGCCTCGCCGCCGATGGCCTCATAGGCGGCGGCCTTGACGTCCGGGGCCTTGCCCAGGCCGGCCAGCAGCACCCGCGACAGGCCGCCACCGGGAGACACCACCTCCAGCCACTGGCCCTTGGCGCCGGAAAACCGCGGCGCGGCCTTCATGGCCCGGGTGAGCGCACCACCCAGCTGCTTGTCGGCGGCCAGACCGAAACTGCCCAGATGCCCGCCCTCGCCCACGACGATGACCAGGCTGCCGCGCTTGGGGGATTTGGCTTCGACAATCTCGATTTTCATGGCGCTCCGATCCGTCTGAAAGGCAGGTAAACCGACCCGGCACTATAGCGGCCGGTGCCGCGGCGGATCAATTGGCGCCGCCCCGCCGAATCGCCGATTCTTCGTTATGGACCAAGTCCTTCTTTTCGTTTCGCGGTGGTGGCGACCGGGGGCGGAATCGGTATACTGCCGGCCATGCGCGGGGTCACCTTTTACATCATGCGCCAGATTGCCTGGCCATTGGCGTTTGCCACCCTCACCCTGACCGGGGTGATCTGGCTGACCCAGGCGCTTCGCTTCATCGACCGGATCGTCAACAACAACCTGGCCTTCCTGGATTTCCTCTATCTGACCCTGTTGGTGCTGCCCAGCATCATCGCCATCATCCTGCCGATCGCGGCCTTCTGCGCCACGCTCTACGCCTTCCACCGGCTGGCCAGCGATTCCGAAGTCGTGGTGCTGTCCTCCACCGGATTCAGCCGGCTCGCCCTGGCCCGCCCTGCGGTATTCATCGCCCTCGCCATCATGGCGATCATGTATGCGATCACCCTCTACCTGATGCCGCTGGGCTCCCGCACCCTGCGCGCCACGCAGTATGAATTCCGCAATGACCTTGCCGGCATGGTTCTGCTGGAAGGCGTGTTCAATACGCCAAACGACAAACTGACCGTCTATATCCGCGAACGCGACAGTAACGGCGACATGCTTGGTGTGCTGGTGCACGATATCCGCAATGGCGCGCAGCCGATCACCATGATGGCTGAAAAGGCAACCCTGCTCCGCACCCCGCAAGGGCCGCGCCTCTACATGGTGAACGGCAACCGCCAGCAGATCGACCCGGAGCGTAAATCTCTTTCCCTGCTGTATTTCGATAATTACAGCCTGGACCTGAACAGCTATTCCCAAAAAGAAGGGCAAGCCTGGCGCGAACCATCGGAACGCTTCCTGCACGAATTGTTCTGGCCGAATCTGCAGGATGCAGATGACGTCAACAACTATAACAAGCTGATCGTCGAGGGACATCGCCGGCTGGTCACCCCGCTTTATGCGCCCGCGCTGATCCTGATCGCGATTGCCAGCGTGATCGGAGGCGAATTCAACCGGCGCGGCCAGGGCCAGAGATTGATCGCGGGCGGCGTCGTAGCGATTGCACTGCAAATTCTCAGCCTCGGTGTTGCTCACCTGGCAACCAAATCGATCATTCTCATTCCGTTGCTCTATGCCACCCCGCTCGTTTTCCTCATCGGCGCGATACTGATGCTGCGAGAACCGGCCACGCAGCCCAGATTGCGAACGGCCTGATGCGGTCTTCTCTCACTCTTTCGCTCTATTTCGGCCGGCAATTCCTGTTCGGGATATTAACCGTGCTGGTTGTGCTCGCTGTGCTGGCTTACAGTTTCGATACCGTCGAATTGCTGCGCCGTGCGAGTGGCAGGGCCGATGCCTCGCTCGATCTGGTCCTGCAATTGTCGCTGCTCAAGCTGCCGACGCTGATGACCAAGCTGTTTCCCTTTGCGGTGCTGTTCGGCAGCATGCTGGCGCTCAGCCGCCTGACCCGTTCGCAAGAACTCACCGTCAGCCGCGCTGCCGGTATATCGGTTTGGCAGTTCCTGCTCCCCGGCGTCACCTTGGCGCTGTTGCTCGGCGCATTTCTGGTCACAGTCTACAATCCCCTCAGCGCCGCCATGCTGGCCCGCTACGAGGCGATTGAAGCCAAGGTCATGCGTGGCCGCAGCAGCATGCTGGCCGTATCTTCGGGTGGGTTGTGGCTGCGCGAAGCGGATGCCTCGGGCCAGATCGTGGTGCATGCCCTGCGTGTTGCTCAGCAAGGCATCGAATTACGCGATGCGATCCTGTTCTATTACGAAGGCAAGGATGTTTTTGTAAAACGGATCGACGCATCCGCCGCCCTTCTGCAGGATGGCACCTGGCTGCTGGAAAATGCGATCATCAGCTATCCGGATAAACCGGCAGAACGCCATGCGCAGCTTCGGGTTCCCACCACACTGACATTCGATCGCATCCAGGAAAGCTTTGCCTCGCCCAATACGGTTTCGTTCTGGGAATTGCCGGGCTTTATCACGACTCTGGAAAACGCAGGCTTCTCGGCCGTGAAGCATCGCCTGTATTACTACAGCCTGCTCGCCTCGCCGATTCTGCTTTGCGCGATGCTGCTGATTGCTGCCAGCTTCAGCCTGCGCCTGACTCGGCGCGGCGGCATCGGCATCATGCTGGCCGGCGGCGTTGGCGCAGGCTTCCTGCTCTATTTGAGCGTGGAACTGATGCAGCCCTTCGGCCTGAATGGCACTCTGCCTGTTCTGCTTGCCGCCTGGGCGCCAACTGCCGTTTTCGTCATGCTTGGCATTTCCCTGCTTTTCCATCTGGAGGATGGATGACCGCGAAGCATGGCCGCCTATCCTATGCCATTCTGATCGGGTTGCTGCTCGCCGCGGCAGCGTCTGCTCGCGCGCAGAGTGATCCGCCCGTTCTGGTGACCGCCGACACCCTGAAATACGACCAGTCCCTTGGCATCGTTACCGCCGAAGGAAAGGTTGAACTGGTGCAGGGCGCCCGTACCCTGCTGGCCGATAATGTCAGTTACAGCGAGAAGGACGACAAGGTCACCGCCAGCGGCAATGTAACGCTCATGGAAGCGAATGGCACGGTCCTGTTCGCCGACTACATGGAGTTATTCGCGGGCATGAAGAATGGCTTCATCCGCGATGCGGCCATGCTGCTGTCAGACAATTCGCGTGGCGCAGCGGTATCGGCCGAACGCCGGGACGGCAACCGCACCATCCTGCGCAAAGCCGTGTATACGACCTGCAGCCTGTGCGAACAGGATCGCAGCCGCGCGCCGCTGTGGCAGCTCAAGGGCGAGCGGGTCGAACATAATGAAGCGGCCCAGGAGATCATCTACCGGGATGCTATCTTCGAGATGTTCGGCATTCCGATACTTTACACGCCGTATTTCAGCCACCCCGACCCCACGGTCAACCGCCGCAGCGGCATTCTGCCGCCCAGCTACATCAACAACGACTTCTTCGGGCATCGGGTCCGGCTGCCATACTATTATGCCATCGACGAACAAAGCGATCTGACCCTCACCCCGCAATATTCCACCAAACAGGGTGGGCATCTGACGGGTGAATACCGCCGTCGCATGGCCACTGGTGAAATGGAGTTCGATGGCAGCATCACCGATGAAGAGGATACCGGTGATGTGCGCGGGCATTTCCGCACCAACATGGCATTCCGTGCCAATGACGACATTACCATGGGCGCCAACATCCTGCGCGCCTCGGATGATACCTACCTGAACCGTTACAGCATTGAGAACCGCCCCGTCAGCAACACCCTGACCAGCAGGGTCTATGCCGAAGCGATCAACAATCGCCATTTTGCGTCTGTGAACGCATTTTCATTCCAGAACCTGCGCTCGGACGTGCGGAACGGAAGCGTTCCATTCGTGGCACCGATCATGGATTATTCGGCCGTATTCGAACCTGGCGATTATGGTGGCCGCTGGGCCTTCGATGCAAATATGGCGTCTCTGCAGCGCAACACCGGGACAGACACCAGACGGCTGTCATCCACCGTCTCCTGGGCCCAGCCGTATTACGCCCCCAGCGGCGAGGTTTTCACGGCAACAGCCATGCTGCGCGCCGATGGCTACTGGGCCAACAGCGTGAATGAATCGCTTGCCAGCACCACGAAAAGTGATGGCAGCGAAGTAACCGGCCGCGTCATTCCCGCCGTGGCTCTCGATTGGCGTTATCCGCTGGTGCGCGATTCTCAGTATATGCGGCAGTTGGTTGAACCGATCGTCATGGCTGTTGTGTCGCCTTATGGCGGCAATCCCAGCACCATTCCGAATGAGGACTCGCTCAGCTTCGAGTTCGATGAAACCAATCTGTTCAGCCTCAATCGTTTTCCCGGTTATGACCGATGGGATGGCGGCCCCAAACTCAATTACGGCTTCCGCACCGCCATATATGGCAATACAGGCGGATATGCGGAATTGCTGGCCGGCCAGTCACTGCGCGCCAAATCCGATGATACCTTCACGGCCGGCTCTGGCCTGTCCGACAGCCTGTCCGATTACGTTGCCCGCCTGACCGTGTCGCCGGGCCGTTACATCAGCATCGTGGACCGGGTTCGCCTGGCCCAGAACAGCCAGTTGACCGTCCAGCGCCACGAGATCGGTACCACGCTGGGAACCAATACCAATTATTTCTCGGTATCTTATGCCAAATTGGCCGATACCGACTTCGTGGAAGACACCGGCGAACGCGAAGCAATTTCCGGTACCTTGCGCGCCCAGCTCACCAAATTCTGGGCTGCCGAGGTTCGCCATACCCGCGATTTGGGCGATAATGGCGGTTCTTTGCTCAACTTCGGCGGCCTGCGCTATACTGACGAGTGTTTCGACATCATTCTGTTTGCCGAACGAACCTTCACCGTGAACCGGGACATTCAACCGACAACCACCATCGGCGTCCGCTTCCGGATCGCGACTTTCAATTGAGCTGCCCATGTTTCGCCTGATCGCCCTCATCCTCATCATCGCCGGCCTCGGCGGCGCGGTCGCGCAGGCCCAGGATCTGCAACGCATTGTGGCCTTGGTGAATGACGAGGTGATTTCATTGCGCGATATCAATGAACGCGCCCGTATCATCATGGCCACCACGCGCCTGTCGGATACCCCGGAAATCCGCCGCGCCGTACGGGATCAGGCCTTGCGCTCCCTGGTCGATGAGCGCCTGCAGATGCAGGAAGCCAAGCGTCGCGGCCTGACGGTCAACCAGCAGGAAGTCGATAGCGCCATCGCCATGGTGGAGCGGCAGATGAATATCCCTGCCGGCCGGTTCGAGGAATTTGCCGAACGCTCCGGGATCGATCCGTCTGCCATTATCAATCAGATCCGCACCGAGCTGACCTGGTCTCGCATGGTCCGCGCCCGTCTGAATGCGACAACCACCATCACCGAGCAGGAAATCGACGAAGCCATCGCCAAACTGAAAAGCAATGCCGGCCAGACCGAAGACCTGATTTCCGAGATTCTGGTGCCGGTCGACAATCCTGATCAGGAAGAGCCTCAGCGCCAGACTGCCCTGCGGATCATCGAGCAGATCCGCAACGGCGCTCCGTTCCAGGCACTGGCTCGGCAGTTCAGCCGCGGCACAACCGCTGCGAATGGCGGCGAGGTCGGTTGGGTGCAGCGTGGCACCCTGCCTGATGAAGTGGAAAATGTTGTCGCAAAAATGAACAAGGGCGATGTCTCGGAACCGATCCGCACCGTGGGCGGTTATCAGATCATCCTGCTGCGCGATCGCCAGCGCATCGCCCTGCCCGGCGCGGAAGATAGCAAGGTCACGCTGAAGCAGGTGCTGGTGCCTCTGCCACAGAATGCCAGCAATGCCGACATCCAGGCCGCCGTCGCGAAAGCCCAACAGGCCCGCAACGCCATTCGTAGTTGCGAAGACGTCGAAGCCGCCGCCGAACAGGCCCAGTTGCAGGGCGCCGGCAGCCTGGGCACCCTGCGTCTAGGCGACATGCCGGAAGCCTTCCGTCGTGCCGTTGAACCCCTGAATGTGAATGAGAGTTCGCAGCCCGTGGCCACGCAGCGCGCGATCCATGTTTTCACGCTCTGCGCCAAGGAAGAAGCCAGCGGTATCAATCGCAACCAGGTGCGCCAGAATATTATGGTGCGGCGTGCCGAATTGCTGGCCCAGCGTTACATCCGCGAATTGCGGCGCGATGCCACGATCGAATTCCGCTGATCCGGGCATCCGCCGCCGGCCTCTTGCCCTGACCATGGGAGAACCCGCCGGGATCGGAGGGGAAATCGCCCTGCAATCCTGGCGTCAGCGCCACGACCAGAACCTGCCGCCCTTTGTTCTGATCGATGATCCTGCGCGCCTGAAAACCATCTGCGACCTGCATGGTTGGGACATCCCCCTGCAGCCTGTCGACGAGCCGGCGATGGCGCCGGAGGTTTTCCCGGATGCCCTGCCGGTGCTGCCGGCGCCGCTGCCCGCAACCGTTCAGCCAGGCGTTCCGGATCGCCGCAATGCGCCCGCCGTTCTGCACGCGATTGAGCTGGCCACCGCACTCTGCCGCAAAGGTGAAGTCGGCGCCATCGTAACCAATCCGATCCATAAGGCGGCGCTCTACGATGCCGGCTTCACCCATCCGGGACACACCGAATTCCTGGCCGCCTTATGCGAAACACCGCGACCGGTGATGATGCTGGCATCAGAGCGATTGCGTGTCGTGCCGGTCACCATTCATGTCTCGCTGCAACAGGCGATTGACCAACTCACGTCCGATCTGATCGTCGAAACCGCGCGCATCACCGCAACCGACCTGCGCGATAAGTTCGGCATTGCCAATCCCCGCCTGGCCATAGCCGGCCTTAATCCCCATGCCGGCGAAGCCGGAAGCATGGGCGATGAGGATGCCTTGATCGTCGCCCCAGCCGTGGAACGGCTGCGCGCGGAAGGCATCGACGCGCGCGGCCCGCTGCCATCCGACACGATGTTCCATGCCGAGGCCCGCGCCAGCTACGACGTTGCGATCTGCATGTACCACGACCAGGCGCTGATCCCGATCAAGACACTGGATTTCGACCGCGGCGTGAATGTGACGCTGGGCCTGCCGATCATCCGCACATCCCCAGATCATGGAACGGCCTTCGACATCGCTGGCAAGGGGATCGCCAGACCCGACAGCCTGATAGCCGCTCTGCGCCTGGCCGGTGCCATGGCTGCGCATCGCCATCATGTCTGATCCGATCGAGGCATTGCCGCCACTGCGCGAAGTGATTGCGCAGCACGATCTGGCCGCACGCAAAGCGCTGGGGCAGAACTTCCTGCTCGACCTCAATCTTACCCGCAAGATCGCCCGAGCAGCCATGCCCTGGGCGGCGGACACGGTGATCGAAATCGGCCCCGGCCCCGGCGGCCTGACACGCGCGCTGCTGCTGGAAGGCGCGCCCCGTGTGATTGCGGTCGAACGCGACGAGCGTTGCATCGCCGCGCTGCAGCCGCTGATGGCGGCGGCCGGCGGACGATTGATCGTGCATCCCGGCGATGCGCTGGAAACCGAGTTTGCCACTTTAGCGCCGCCACCCTGGCAGGTGGTCGCCAACCTGCCCTACAACATCGCCACGCCGCTGATCCTCAACTGGGTAGCCCACGCCGAGCAGTTTTCCCGCATCACCGTGCTGGTGCAGAAGGAAGTGGCGGAACGGCTGGCCGCGAAACCGGGCGGTAAAACCTATGGCCGGCTCAGCGTGGCGGCACAATGGCGCTGCAGCGTGCGCATGCTGTTCGATATCGGCCCCAAGGCCTTTGTGCCGCCACCCAAAGTGACGTCGACCCTGGTTGAACTGCAACCGCGCGTCCGACCGCTGGCCGAAGCCGATCTTCACAAACTAGAGCGTGTGACGGCTGCGGCCTTCAATCAGCGCCGCAAGATGCTGCGAGCAGCGCTGAAACCGTTATGGGCCGATGCCGATGCAAGGCTGCAAAGCGCCGGGATCGATCCGACGCGACGGGCGGAAACACTGTCGATCGAGGAATTCTGCGCGCTCGCCCGCCTGCTGTAATGGCGCGATCAGCGGCCTTCGCGAAGCTGCTTGACGAAATCAACCAACCCGACGCCACGGTGGCGCTTCAGCCGTTCGGCCCGCAGGATGGAATGAACCTGGGCCAGGCAGCGTTCGACATCCTCGTTGATCACGACATAGTCGTATTCAGCCCAGTGGCTCATCTCGTCGGCCGCCTTGGACATGCGCTTGGCGACCACCTCGGCCGAATCCTGCGCCCGGGTATGCAGCCGTTTCTCGAGATCCTTGGTGGAAGGCGGCAGGATGAACACACTGACCAGATCATCACGGGCGCGCTGGCGCAGTTGCTGCGTGCCCTGCCAGTCGATATCGAACAGGATATCCTGCCCGGAGGCGAGACGTTTTTCGACCTGCTCCTTCGGCGTGCCGTAGTAGTAGTCGAACACCTTGGCATGCTCGAGCAGCTCCTGACGGTTGACCATCAGCCCGAAGCGCTCGGTGTCGATGAAATGGTAATGCACGCCATCCACCTCGCCCGGCCGCCGCGTGCGGGTGGTGACGGAAACGGACAGATGCAGTTCCGGGTCGGATTCCAGCAAACGACGCGAGATCGTCGTCTTGCCAGCACCCGATGGCGACGACAGCACCAGCATTAGGCCGCGGCGGGCAATGGTGATGGAAGCGGCAGCATCGGTCATGGGCGCATCATTCGACATTCTGGGCCTGCTCGCGCAGCCGGTCGATCACCAGCTTGAGATCGAGGCCGATGGCCGTCAGGCCGGCATCGAAGGCCTTTGAGCACAGCGTATTGGCTTCGCGATTGAATTCCTGGGCCAGGAAATCGAGTTTGCGGCCAACGCCGCGCCCGTCGCCGGCCTTGATCAGGCCACGCGTCGTCTCGATATGGGCCTTCAGCCGGTCCAGTTCCTCGCGGATGTCCAGCCGCGTGATCTGCAAGGCCAGTTCCTGGGCCAGCCGGTCCTCGCTCACCGGCGGCTGCTGGGCGAGCAGGTCGTCCAGCTGCTGGCGCAGGCGCCGCCGCAGGGCCTCAGGCCGTACGGCTTCGACCTCGGCGGCCCGGCCGGTCAGGCTGGCAACCTCGTCCAGCAGTCCACCCAGCACACCGGCCAGCTTGCCGCCCTCGACGGCCCTGCTCTGCACCAGACGATCCAGCGCATGGCCGAAGCTTTCGCGGATCGCCTTCTCCAGCTCGGTGCGGGTGTCTTCGGTTTCGGTGCTGCCGACCGGTTCGACCACGCCGCGCACGGCCAGCAGGCCATCCAGCCGCGGCGCACCGATGCCGCGTGATTCCAGTTTCGCGCCCAGCGCCAGCAGCTGATCCAGCAGTGCTTCGTTCAGACGATAGGCCGGCGGCGGGGCATCGGCGGTTTCGGTGAATTGCAGATTGAGCGTGACATTGCCACGCACCAGTTTCGCCTGGGCCAAACCGCGCAATTCGGCTTCCAGGCTGTCGAAACCCGGCGGCAGACGGAACCGCAGTTCGAGGCCGCGGCCATTCACCGACTTCAATTCCCATATCCAGCTTTTGCCCGCGGCACGTCCATCGACGCGCGCGAAACCGGTCATGCTGATGAGCGACACGATTCCCCCGGAGGTGCTACGCTGTCCGGCACTATAATGCGAAATCATCAGGGGGTCGAGGCTAAGCCATGGACGAAACACCGCTTTCCGGAATCGTCATCACCGGCGCATCCAGCGGAATCGGCGCTGCCCTGGCCGAGCTTTATGCTGGGCCCGGCACATTGCTGGCACTGACCGGCCGCGATGCCGGTCGCCTGGAGGAGATCGCGGAGCGCTGCCGGGCACGCGGTGCCACGGTGATCGCCGAAACCGTTCCGGTCACCGATATGGCCGAGATGCACAGGTTCATCGTCGGAGTCGCCGCCGCCGCGCGGCTGGATCTGGTGATTGCCAATGCCGGCGTGTCGGGTGGCTTCAAAAGCTGGGATGACTTCGACGCCTATGTGCGCGGCATTACCAGCGTCAACATCGACGGCGTGCTCAACACGGTGAACCCGGCCATTCCGATCATGGTGCGCCAGCGCGCGGGCCAGATCGCCATCGTCGCCTCGCTGGCGGGTTTCCTCGCCATGCCGGGCGCGGTGCCCTATTCCTCATCCAAGCATTTCGCCCGCGCCTATGCCGAGGAACTGCGTGGCCGGCTGGCACCGGAGGGCATCCGCGTTTCGGCCGTCTGCCCGGGTTTCGTGGTGTCGCGCATGACGGCACGCAACAGGTTCCCGATGCCCTTCCTGATGGAAACGAACAAAGCCGCCCGCATCATCCGTGACGGCCTGGCGCGCAATCGCGGCCGTATTGCCTTCCCCTGGCCGATGCTGGCGATCATGCGCCTGCTGGGCCTGCTGCCTTATCCGCTGCTGGACTGGCTGCTGCGCCGCGCACCCGGAAAGGACTAGCGATCAGGCTCCCCGTTCATACCAGTCCTTGCTGGCATTCACGATATGCACGACCGACAGCATGACCGGCACCTCGATCAGCACGCCAACCACCGTGGCCAGTGCCGCGCCGGACTGGAAACCGAACAGGCTGATCGCGGCAGCCACGGCCAGTTCGAAGAAATTGCTGGCGCCGATCAAAGCTGAAGGACCGGCCACGCAATGGGCCACGCCGAAGCGGCGATTCAGCCAGTAGGCCAGGCCGGAATTGAAATAGACCTGGATCAGGATCGGCACCGCCAGCAAGGCGATCACCAGCGGCTGGGCCAGGATCTGCCCACCCTGGAATGCGAATAGCAATACCAGCGTGGTCAGCAGCGCGACCAGCGACAGCGGCCCCAGGCGACGCAGCACGACCTGCAATGCCAGCTCGCCGCCCTTGCTCATGATCCTGCCACGCCAGATCTGCGCCAGCACCACCGGCACGACGATATAAAGCAACACCGACAGCAGCAGGGTCTGCCATGGCACCACGATGGATGACAGGCCAAGCAGCAGCCCGACAATCGGCGCGAAGGCCACCACCATGATCGCATCGTTCAATGCCACCTGGCTTAAGGTAAAATGCGGCTCGCCGCGCGTGAGGCTGCTCCACACGAACACCATCGCCGTGCAAGGTGCGGCTGCCAGCAGGATCAGGCCCGCAATATAGGATTCGATCTGCTCGGCCGGCAGCCAGGGCCGAAACAGCCAGCCGATGAACAGCCAGCCCAACAGGGCCATGGAAAACGGCTTCACCGCCCAGTTGATGAACAGCGTGACGCCGATGCCACGCCAATGCTCTTTCACCTGGCCAAGTGCTGCGAAATCGATCTTCAGCAACATCGGAATGATCATCAGCCAGATCAGCACGGCCACCGGCAGGTTGACCTGCGCGACCTCCATGGCACCGATGACCTGCACGGGGCCGGGCAGCCAATGACCGATGGCGATCCCGACCACGATGCACAGGGCCACCCAGAGCGTGAGATACCGCTCAAAGGTGGTCATGGCGGGCTTTGTCGCAGATGCCGCCGTTTCAGAGACCACGGACATGACGGCTTACGATGCCTCGGCCATCGAACGGCCGATATCGTCCACCCGCTTCTGCAGCGCCATCTCGTCCAGTGCCTTGATCGGCAGGCTGGCGAAGATGCCGATGCGGTTGCGCAGCATGCGATAGGTATCGGCGAAGGCCAGACGTTGTTCCGCCTCGCTGCCTTCGACGGCAGCCGGATCAGGCAGGCCCCAATGGGCCGTCATTGGCTGGCCCGGCCAGATCGGACAGACCTCGTTGGCGGCGTTGTCGCAGACGGTGAACACGAAATCCATCTTCGGCGCATCCGGCGTGGCGAATTCATCCCAGGATTTCGAGCGCAGGGCATCAATCGGATGACCGGATTTCCGCAGCAGGTCGAGGGCCATGGGATGCGGCTGGCCTTTCGGCATGCTGCCCGCGCTGAAGCCCCGAAAACGGCCCGCACCCATCTCGTTCATGATCGCTTCGGCCAGAATGCTGCGGGCCGAATTGCCGGTGCACAGGAACAGCACGTTATAAACACGGTCGGACATCGTTCTCTCCTTCAGGCGCAGCAGGATGCCGGAGCTTTTACGGCAGGCTTGGCCGGACGCGTGGCACAGCAGGCACCTTCGGCTTTCTCAACAGCGGTGGCGCCGCCATACACCGTACTCTCGCCATGCGTCAGAAATGTTTCCCAGGCGATACCCTGGGGGTCGCTGATCCAGCTTTTCTCGGATTCGGCATAGCAGCAGGTGACGCGCCCCTGCTCCAGCACCGGCGCGTCGGCCTGCTTGAGGCGGGCATAGACTTCGTGCAATTCGGCTTTGTCCTCCACCTGGATTCCCAGGTGATCGATGCCGACCTTGGTGCCGCGCGCCGCGATGGCGAAATTCACCCGCGGGTCTTCCAGCATCCATTTGGCGTAATCGGGTTTGCGCACCGTCGGTTCGGCAGCGAACAAGGCCGAATAGAACCGGATCGACTCATCGAGATTTTCAACCGCGACGTTGACGTGCAGGCGCTTCATCGGATGGCTCCGTGGCAGAGGGAACGGATGGCTGGCAGACCGGCGCGCAGGTCGTGCTGCCGCCGCAGCAGTTTTCGGTGAGGAAGGCGACAAGGTCGTTCATTGCCGTGAAATCGGCGGCATAGAACAGCTGCCGCCCGACACGGCGCTGGGTGATCAGGCCGGCATGCAGCAATTGCTGCAGATGGAAGGTGAGCGAGGACGGCACAATGCCGAGCCGCTCGGCCAGCATCCCGGCCGGCAGGCCGTCCGGCCCCTGCTGTACCAGCAGGCGATAGGCCGCCAGCCGGTTTTCATGGGCCAGCGCGCCAAGGGCGGCAATCGCGGGTTTGGTTTCCATGCCACACTCCGATATTACGAATAATATCGAAACATAAAGTACGGCCCACGCGAGTCAATGATATTTTGAAGAAAATCGTACTATTGGAAAAGCGGCTCAGCGCCGCTGGCTGGCGCGATAGGCGGCCACGTTGCGCAGATGCTGCTCATAGGTCTGGGCGAACAGATGCCCACCTTTCCCGTCGGCCACGAAAAACAGGAAATCGTGGCTTTCCGGCTGCAGCGCCGCGGCCAGGCTGGCCCGACCGGGATGGTTGATCGGTGTGGGCGGCAGGCCGTCGCTGGTATAGGTGTTCCAGGGGCTTGCCCGGGCGAGATCGTCGCGGCTGAGCGGCCGGTCCAGCTCCTTCTCGCCACGGGTGATGCCATAGGCCACCGTGGGGTCGGCCTGCAGCCGCATGCCGCGTTTCAGCCGGTTCAGGTAGACGCCGGCCACGCGAGGCCGCTCGGCCGCGAGCGGGGTTTCTGCCTCGACAATGGAGGCCAGGATCACCGCCTGGCCCGGGTCGGCCAGCGGCAGACCCGATGCCCGCTTGCCCCATAGCTCGGCCAGCAATTCATCCCGCGCCTTGCGCATGCGCGCCACCAGTTCGGGGCGGCTGTCACCATGGACGTAATGGTAGGTCTCGGGCAGCAGACTGCCCTCCGGGGGCGCCTCAGCCGGCCAGGCGCCGGTCATGGCCTCGGCCGCCTCTACCAGCCGCCGGATTTCGGCGCTGGTCTGGCCTTCGGGGATGGTCAGGCGACGAACCAGCACGCGGCCGGCCGCAATCCGTTCCAGCACGGCGCGCGGGCTGTCGCCCGGGCCAAACTGATATTCGCCGGCCTTCAGCGCGGCGGCCAGGCCGCCCTGCCACACGGCCAGTTGCAGCAGCCGGGCATGGTCTACCACGCCCGCGTCGACCAGCCGCTGGGCAATGCCCGACACGCTGCTGCCACGCGGGATGAGAACAACGGTATCCTGCCGCGCCGGGCCCGGGGCCTCCAGCCAGGACTGGAACCAGACATAACCGCCGGCGCCGACCAGCGCCGCCGCCAGCAGGATCGCCAGCAGCGCACGCGTCAGCCGCTTCATCGGTTGTGTTTTAGGCTTCGTAGCGCTTCAGCACGAGCGAGGCGTTGGTGCCGCCGAACCCGAAGGAGTTCGACAGCGCCGCGCGCACCTCGCGCTGCTTGGCCTTATGCGGCACCAGATCGAGGCCGACGGCCACATCGCTGGGATCGTCCAGGTTCAGCGTCGGCGGCACAATGCCGGTCTTGATCGCCAGGGTCGAGAAGATCGCTTCCACCGCGCCGGCAGCGCCGAGCAGATGGCCAATCGACGACTTGGTGGACGACATCGACAGGCTGCCCATGGCATTGCCGAACAGCCGCTTCACCGCGCCCAGCTCGATCTCATCGCCCAGCGGCGTCGAGGTGCCATGCGCGTTGACGTAATCGATATCGGACGGCTGCATGCCGGCACGCTTCAGCGCCATCTGCATGCAGCGGAAGGCGCCATCGCCGCTCTCATGCGGGGCGGTGATGTGATAGGCATCGCCCGACAGGCCATAACCCACCACTTCGGCGTAAATCTTGGCGCCACGGCGCTTGGCATGCTCGAGTTCCTCAAGCACCACCACGCCAGCACCCTCACCCATCACAAAGCCGTCACGGCCTTTGTCCCAGGGGCGCGAGCCGGCAGTCGGATTGTCATTGAAACCGGTCGACAGCGCGCGGGCAGCACAGAAGCCAGCCACACCGAGCGGACCGATGGTGGCTTCGGCCCCGCCGGCCACCATCACGTCGGCATCGTCCCACATGATCAGGCGAGCCGCGTCACCAATGGCATGGGCGCCGGTCGAGCAGGCCGTCACCACCGCGTGGTTAGGGCCCTTGAAGCCGTATTCGATCGAGACATGACCGGAAACCAGATTGATCAATCGGCCGGGCACAAAGAACGGACTGATGCGGCGATGGCCTTTTTCCTTCAGCGTGATCGCCGCCTCTTCGATGCCGTTGAGGCCGCCGATGCCGGAGCCGATCAGCACGCCGGTACGGCAGCGCTGCTCCTCATCGGCTGGCACCCAGCCGGAATCCTTCACGGCCTGCTTCGCCGCCGCCATGCCGAAGACGATGAAATCGTCAACGCGCTTGCGTTCCTTGGCTTCCATCCATTCGTCGGGATCGAAAGCATCGGCACGATCCGGAAAATCCGCTTTCAACGGCACCTGCCCGGCGATACGCGCCGGCATTTCGGAGGCGTCGAAACGGGTGATCTTGCCGAGGCCAGATTCACCGTTGATCAACCGGGTCCAAGTCGCTTCCACGCCGCAAGCGAGCGGCGTGACCAGGCCGAGGCCGGTAACGACGACACGACGCATGGCTGAACCTTTCGAGACGAATGAACGGAAATACGGAACGCGGCGGCGGCGTCAGCCAGGGCTTACGACGCCGAACGCTCCTTGATGAAGTCGATCGCGTCCTTGACGGTCAGGATCTTCTCGGCGGCATCGTCGGGGATCTCAACGCCGAACTCTTCTTCGAACGCCATCACCAGCTCAACCGTGTCCAAGCTGTCAGCGCCCAGATCGTCGATGAAGCTCGCGTTCTCGGTGACCTTCTCTTCCTCGACGCCCAGGTGCTCGACGACGATCTTCTTCACGCGCTCAGCAATGTCGCTCATTTCCTAAATCCTTGTGGTTGTGGCTGCCTGCACCGCGCCTGAAGCGGCAGCAGCCGGCAGATGGGGGCCTCCCTTAGCATAGAAACCCCGCGCTTCCAAGCTGTTCCCCAACGGTGGGAAAGGCTGATTCGGTGCCGGATTTCCTTAGGAAATCATGGCCATGCCGCCGTTAACATGCAAGGTCTGTCCGGTCACGTAGGCGGCTTCCTCCGAGGCCAGATAAACCACCGCGGCGGCGATTTCCGGGCTCTGGCCGAGTCGGCCGGCCGGAATCTTCTGGGAAATCATTTCCTTCTGCTGATCGGTCAGCACATCGGTCATCGCGGTCTGGATGAAACCGGGGGCGACGCAGTTCGCCGTGATGTTGCGCGAGGCGACTTCCTGGGCCAGGGACTTGGTCATCCCGGTCAGGCCGGCCTTGGCGGCGGCGTAGTTCAACTGGCCCGGATTGCCGGTCGCACCCACCACCGAGGTGATGCTGATGATGCGGCCCCAGCGGCGTTTCATCATGCCCTTCAGGCTGGCCCGGGCCAGACGGAAGGCGGCCGTCAGATTGACATCCAGCACGGTTTGCCAGTCCTCGTCCTTCATGCGCATGGCCAGCCCGTCGCGGGTGATGCCGGCATTGTTGACTAGGATATCCACCTGGCCCATGGCGGCCTCGGCCTGGCCGATCAGACCGTTCACCGCATCGGCATCGCCCAGATTGCAGGGCAGCACATGCGCACGGCTGCCCAGCTTGGCGGCAACCTCCTGCAACACGGCTTCACGCGTGCCCGAAAGGCCGACGGTGGCGCCCTGGGCATGCAGGGCTGCGGCGATGGCGCCGCCAATGCCGCCGGTGGCGCCGGTGACGAGGGCGAATTTGCCAGTCAGGTCGAACATCGCTTCGGTCTCCTCAAAGGAATGTATCTGTATCAGAGGCTCTTGGCCCAGGCTTCCAACTCGGCCGGCAAGCCAACGCTGAGCGGTTCGATTTCCTTGTCGATGCGCTTCACCAGCCCGGCCAGCACCTTGCCCGAGCCCAGCTCGACCACCTGTGCCACGCCCTGGGATTTCAGCCACTGCACGCCTTCGCGCCAGCGCACCAGACCGGTCACCTGCTGCACCAGCAGTTTCTTGATATCTTCCGGGTTCGATTCGCCCTTCGCCGTCACGTTCGAAACGATCGGCAGCTTCGGCACATTCAGCGTCACCTTGCTCAGGGCTTCCGCCATCGCATCGGCGGCCGGCTGCATCATGGCGCAATGGAACGGCGCGCTGACCGGCAGCAGCATGGCGCGTTTCACGCCCTTGGCCTTGGCCACCTCGATGGCACGCTCGACGGCGCTTTTCTTGCCCGAGATCACCACCTGACCGCCGCCGTTGTCATTGGCGCAGCCGACGACTTCGCCCTGCTGCGCCTCCGCCACGATCTGCTCGGCGAGATCAAGCTCGGCCCCCAGCAGGGCAGCCATGGCCCCCTCACCCACCGGCACGGCCTTCTGCATCGACTGGCCGCGCAGCTTGAGCAGGCGGGCCGTATCGGCAACCGACAACGCGCCCATGGCGCATAGCGCGGAATACTCGCCCAGCGAATGGCCTGCCGCAAAGGCGCCCTTGGCGGCGAGGTCGACGCCGAAATCCTTTTCGGCGACACGCACCACCGCCAGGCTCACGGCCATCAGCGCCGGCTGGGCATTCTCGGTCAGCGTCAGATCGGCTTCCGGGCCCTCGAACATCAGGGTGGAGAGCTTCTGCGACAGCGCGTCGTCGACTTCCTGGAACAGGTGGCGGGCGGTGGCGAAGGCCTCGGCCAGATCCTTGCCCATGCCCACGGCCTGGCTGCCCTGGCCCGGAAAGAGGAACGCACGGCTCATTCTGTGACTCCCGATAGCGAATGCCGGCAAGCGGCGAAAATTGCCGCGCCAGTCATAAGCGCCGGCCTCGCCCTGTCAAGCGTCGGGGTCAGGCCGCCAGGGTCAGAGCCTTCCGATAAGCCATTGAAATATCTGCGCTTGTCGGCTGCACCCAGCGCGCCGCCACATGCTGGTCCGGCCGCAGCAGATAGGCCGTGCCGGGCTTTGCCGCATAGCGCTGCGCGGCAATGCCTTCGGCCGGCAGGGTGACCACGTTCACCCGGCCCCGCAGGTCCTGCGGCAGGGACGCGGTCGCCTCGCCGAATACCAGCAGGGTGAAGCCGCCGCCGGCACAGCGGCGCAGCAGCCATGCCTCGCCAGCATCATCCAGCGGGGCATCCACGGCCGGTGCGCCAGGGACGGGCCCGGCCGCAAAGATATCGCGGTCGGGCGTGGAGAGCGGCGTGTCGCGATACGTGGTCGGCAGCGACAGGCGGCCGGAATTCACCAGCCGGCGGGCGAAGGCGTGATCGGCCGCGAGATCCAGCACGGCATCGCGCAATGCTTTCGCCGTGGCGGATTTCGGCACGATGAAATCGGTGCTGCGTGTGGAGTTGAGGATATTCTCGTCGGCGGCCGCAACCCGTTCGCTGTCATAGGTATCCAGCAAGGCATCTGGGGCCTCGCCATTCAACACATGCGCCAGCTTCCACACCAGATTGTCGGCATCCTGCACGCCGGAATTGGCACCGCGCGCACCGAAGGGCGACACCTGATGCGCGGCATCGCCGATGAAGATCACGCGGCCATGACGGAAACGATCGAGGCGACGGCACTGGAAGGTGTAGACGCTGACCCAGTCGAGCTCGAATGGCACGTCGTTGCCCAGCATGGCCTTCAGGCGCGGCATCACACGCTCGGGCTGGCGTTCGGCTTCCGGATCGGCCTGCCAGCCAAGCTGCAGGTCGATGCGCCACACGTCATCCGGCTGCTTGTGCAGCAGCGCTGAACCGCCGGCATGGAAGGGCGGATCGAACCAGAACCAGCGCTCGGACGGGAAATCGGCCTTCATGTGTACGTCGGCGATCAGGAAGCGGTCCTCGAAAACCTGGCCGCGGAAATCGAGGCCCAGCTTGCGCCGCATCGTTGACCGCGCACCATCGGCGGCCAGCACGTAATCTGCCACCAGCGTATAATCGCCATCGGGCGTCTCCACGCTGAGCCGCACGCCATCGTTGCCAGGCACGGCGTCGGCGACGCGGTGTTTCCAGCGCAGATCGATCAGCGGCTGTTCACGCGCCGCCTCCACCAGATAAAGCTCGGCGTAATATTGCTGCAGGTTGATGAAGGCGGGAAACTTGTGGCCGCTCTCGGGCAGCAGATCGAAGCTGTAGCGCTGGTGCGGGCCGTGGAACACCTTGCCGATCTGCCAGGTCACGCCCTTGTCGAGCATGCGCTGGCCCACGCCGAGGCGATCCCAGATTTCCAGCGTGCGTTTGGCGTAGCAGATCGCGCGGCTGCCAACCGAGACGCTGTCTTCCTCGTCCAGCAGGATGCAGCCGATGCCATGGGCCGCCAGGTCGAGCGCGGCGCTCAGCCCCACCGGGCCGCCGCCCACGATGGCAACGCGGCAGCGTTCGGTGCCGCCGGGCGGTGTCTGGGGCGGCCGGTAGCCGAATTGCGGATAGGTAAACGACGCCATCCGTTCCCTCCCGGGAGATTTTTTGGTTACATATGAAACCAAATTACCCGGTCCGGCGGCTGCCGCCAAGCATTTGAGCAAGTACTGGCGCAATCAGGCTTTTCCCCAGGCGGCCGATAGGGTAAATTCGAGTTAACTTTTCGCCGAGGCAGATATGGCCGAACTATCGGGTATCAAGCAGGAACTGTATTTCGTCGGGCTGAAGGTCGCCCGCGACCAGCAGCTTGCCGTGCTCAGCGCGGTTTCGGCCAGCCTGGAGAATATCAAGCAGATCACCGCCCCCGCATCGGCGCCGACCGCTGCCGGCACCGGCAAGCAGGTCGATATCAGCGTCTGACACCGCGTCTGACCCGACGCGCAAGGCACAAAAAAAGCCGACCCTATAGGTCGGCTTTTTTGCGTTTGATAGGCTGGCCGTTATTTGTCGAAAGCGCCCGAGCGGATCGTTTCCGGCAGCTTTTCCAGGCCATGGGCCGTGACCGCCTTGCCGAACAGCGAGGTCAGTTCGGCCAGCGCCATGCTCATGGCAATCGCCGCCACGATCTCGCGGCTGATGCCGCCATTGACCAAGGCTTCCCAGGTGGCCACGAACGATTCCCGCGTGACCTTGCTCTGCTCTTCTTCCGTCATCGCCATGGGCTAGCCCCCTTCGTGTTGCGAATCGGTTTCTGTCCGCCCTTTATTTCGCATGCTTTGGTTTAGCGAAAGTAAACAGCACGGCGGAATGGAAAACTCCGGTGAGAATACTATCACAGAATCCATCCGGCGCGATGTGCTTCAGCCATGCGCCAATTGGGATCGCATCTCCCTGAACATCCTCAGGGCACGGTTCATCAGCGTGCCGACACTTTCACCCGGGGTGGCCCGGCATATCCGCACGGTGGGATACCAGGGCGTGCTTTCCCCTTCCGTCCCCCAATACCAGAGCTGACCACGCGTTCCCGGCATCAGCAAAAGCACCGGCAGACCCAGCGCCCCCGCCAGATGCGCCGCTGCGGTGCTGACCGTGACGACCATATCCAGGGCCGCGATCTGAGCCGCCTGGGCATCGATATCCTTGAGGGGATCGACTTCCGCATCATGCCGCAACGGAACATTGCCCTGCCGCGAGAACACCTCCGCCTCGGCCGCCGCTTTCCCGTATTGCAGGGATATAAAAGCGGCATTGGGCTCGTGCAGCAGCGGCAACATGTCGTCCAGCGCCACAGACTTGCTGCTGCCCGTGCGCAGGTTGTTGCTGTTCCATGAAATGCCGACCAGCAGGTCGCGCTCCGAGGCATACCGCTGACGAAACACAGCCCGGCGTTCTGGATCGGCCTTCAGGTAACGACACGGATGATGCTCAAGGCTTCCTGGATCCGAACGCAGAATGGCCCCCAGATCGCCGAACGGCCGCTGGCAGGCTAGATTGAGTTCGGCGACATCCAGCGGTTCATTGTTGGCCCGGAACTCGACGCCCGGAAACGATCGCCTGAACAGCGGCACCAGCCGCCGGTCGGTCCCAACCACGGCATCGGCGCCACGATCACGCAGTTCCGGCAGAAGACTGGAGAACAGGATTTCGTCGCCGATGCCCTGCTCCTGCCAGATCAGCAGCCGGCCTGGCGGCGGGAAATTGCCATCCCAGGATGGCAGGCCGCGGCTGGTATCCGGCGAGGTCCAGCCGCTGCTCTTGAAGCGCCATGCGAAATGCGGCCAGGCCTCGGCATAACGACCAAGCTTGAGCAGCATCAGGCCCAGATTGTTATGCGCTTCGGCATCCTCGGGATTCCGGGCAAGCAGATCGAGATTCAGCCGCTCGGCTTCCTCGTAACGCGTTTGCACGTCACGAACATTGGCGAGGTTACCGGCAGCGAGGCGGCTGTCGGGATTCAGTTCAAGGGCCCGCAGGCAAGCGGCTTCCGCGACCTCCACGCGATCGCGACGCAGTTCGACGCCGGCAAGATTGCCGCAGATCTGCGCTGTAACCGTATCATCCGGCGAAAGCGTCAGGGCGCGCTCATAGATGGCGCAGGCCTCATCCAGACGGTTCAGCTTGCCCAGCACCTGGGCATAAGAAACCAGCAGCACCACCTTGTTTGGTTGTCTGGCCAGCGTCTTTTCCAGCAACTCAGCGGCCCGCTGCTCCTTGTGGCTGCCAGAATAGGCCGTGGCCAGCAGCGCAACGGTCTGCGGTTCATCCGGCTTCAGTTCATAAGCCCGCTCCAGCAATGGGACGGCCGTGGCCTCGTCCGAAGTATCGATGAGAACGCGCCCAAGGGCCCGCAGGGCATCGGGGAAATCCGGCTTGATCGCGATCGCGATGCGATATTTCTGCGTGGCCGTTTCCAGATCTTTCTGCAACTCGGCAATGCCGCCCTGCAGATATTGTGTTTCAAAAGCGGCCAGCCCCTTGCCCTCGAGGAATGCCGCGAGCTGCTGCAAGGCATCGGCATGCCGCAGTTCCAGTTCGGAACGCGCGAGGATGAACAGCTTGCGCACAAGATCAGGATTTCGGAGCGTCAGATCCGTGAAAGCCGCGACTGCTTTTTCCCTGTCTCCGGCATGCCAGTCAGTGACTGCCAGGTTGAACGCCGCCTCGGTGAAAGCCGGATTTGCCGTCAGGGCTGCGTTGAAATGATCGCGGGCAGCGGCCCAGTCCTTGCGGCCCTGAGCAAGCAGTCCGAGATTGTTATGCGCATCGGCATTGCCTACATCGATCTGCAGGGCCTGCTGATAGGCGGCAAGGGCTTTGTCGGCGTCTTCCAGGGCTTTGTGTATGTTGCCCAGGCTATTGCGGTAGGCCACGATGCCCGGATCGAGCGCAATCGCCTTTTCAACAAAAGGCAGCCCCTCCTGCGGGCGCCCCAATTGTTCAAGCGCCATGCCCAGAAGATGCAGGGCATCGTCATTTTCGGGCTGCTGCTGCAGGACAACGCGATAAAGCTGGCAGGCGTCTTCCAGCTTTCCGGCTTGATGCAAACGAACGGCGAGTTGCAGCGCCTTATGCCAATGCATGTCCATGGCATGCGCCCTTCAGGGACACCCGCCGCACCGTTCGCTTATTTCAGACCGTCCATGATGTTGCGGTTGATCTCGATCAGGGCCTCGAGGTCCTTGGACTCCCCGGTCGTGATCTTGTCGGTCTGCTTATTCACGAAAATGCAGATATTAATCAGCGAAACCTTGACGTCCTTGCTCAGCGTATTCGCCTCGTCCAGCACTTCAGGCATCAGGTGATTCCAGACGTCGCGGTTCCAGCCGATCGCCGAAGCGATCTTGGCCACATCGGACGGATGCCCGCTGTTCATCAGCGGGCGCACGTCTATCAGCGCCCGGGTGACCGAGGAGAACAGCCGGTATTCAAGCTGGCGCGGGGTCTCAAGAGCGTTTTGCGCCGTCAGATACGGATTCTTTCCCGCCATCGAGCAGTCTCCTCTCAACTTCGATCAGGCGCCGCGCCAATTTCAGCAGACGGAAATAATCGCGCTGAGCCAAGGCGGCGCCAATGCTGGCTATCAGAGCATTGGTACTCGGAGCAGCCTTAACGAACTCCAAACAGAGCTGCGTGATCTTTGGGTAATATTCGTCGAATTTATCGTCCCAAAGATAAGTGAGCTGGCAGAAATAGTAGATTTCCTTGGCAATCGTATCGATGTCCTCGGGCCTCATGATGTGTTTCTCGCGGAGAAACGAGGCTTTGTTCTCGATGATGATGCTGGCCGATTTCGACAGGCTGAGAACGGCGCGGTTGAGGATGAATTTCTCGCCGGCCTTGAGTGTGATGATGAGCGGCACGCGCACGGAAGGGGGCTGCCCTTCCTCCCTGATTGCTTCGGACTGGAACAGGGCTAGCCCTGTTATGCCGCCGCGTCAAGGAATCCCAAGGTTTTGTATAAAACCGAAAAAGAAAAGGGGGCCTTGCGGCCCCCTTTCCGGGATAACGGATCAGACTGCCGATTAACGGAACAGGCTGAGCAGGGTGTTCGGCTGCTGGTTGGCGATCGACAGCGCCTGGATGTTCAGCTGCTGACGGACCTGCAGGGACTGCAGGGTCGCGCTTTCCGAGGCCACGTCGGCGTCGACCAGGGCGCCAAGGCCCTTCTTGGTCGCGTCGACCAGATCGTCCACGAAGCCCTTCTGCAGCTTGATCGAACGCGACTGGGCGGCGATTTCCGCCGACATCGAGTTGACGATGCCCTCGAACACGGAAATGTTCGTGATGGCCGCGCTGTACAGACCAGCGCTGGTGTAGGCGGTGATCGCCGAGGTCAGGATCGAGGTGGCCGAAGCCGACAGGCCGCTGCCGGTCGACAGGGTGAGCGTGGTGCCCGACACGTCGGCCACGAAGGTCACCAGGGTGCCCCCGGTGGCGTTGTTCAGCAGGTTCTTGCCGTTGTAGGTGGCCTGGCTGATGTAGTTGGTGATCTGGCTGACCAGCTGCTTGGCGTCGTTCGAGTACACCGTGCGCTGCTCGGAGGTCAGCGAGCCGTCGGCCAGATTGGCGAACTTCGCCTTCAGGTCACCGAACAGGTTCGAGATGCCGGTCAGAGCGGCGGCGGTCACCTGACCGAGGCCTTCACCGGCAGCCAGCGAGGACTGCACAGAGGCATAAGCCTTGATGTTGCCGCGGATGCCCTGGGCCACCGCGAAAACGGCGGCGTCGTCAGACGCATCGGCAACCTTGTAGCCGGTCTGGACACGCTTGGACGTCTTGTCGAGCTCGTTGTTGATGCCGCGCAGAGACGACAGGGCAACGAGGGCGCCAACGTTGGTATTTACGGAATTCGGCATGGGGTAACTCCTATTCTAGGGTCAAGGGCATATGCCCATATAAGCCCTCTTTTGAGAGCTATGGTCGGGAAACTACATGATCCGCAAACCCGGTGTCAACAGGAAAAGTCAACACGAAAATGTGTCGATTTCCTGGGTAACCGCTTGATAAGGCTGCCAGATCTCTATCGACCCGAAACCCGGCTATGCCATTGCAACTGCAAGACTTTGCAGCACGCTGGCCCAGTCGCCCGGCTTTTCCTGCCGAATGATCCGTATACTGCGATACCACGGATTCCCCTCGCCGCGCGCCGGCCAATACCACAGCCGCCCCCGGCCGGACGCCAGCAGCAGATGGGTCGGCACCCCCAGTGCGCCCGCCACATGCACCGTCGTGCTGCTCACCGTCACCACCGCATCCAGTGCGGATACCTGCGCGGCGAACGCATCCATATCGCGTAGGCCGTCTATGGCGGTATCGCGATGGATCGCGATACCGGCCTGCTGCAGCATGGCGATCTCGGCGGCGACATCACCGTATTGCAGATTGATCCAGAAGATGTCCGGTCGCCGCAGGATCGGCATCAACGCATCGAGAGAGATACTCTTATGCTGCCCGATATCGGCATTGGCGCTGCGCCAGGCGATACCGACCAGACGACGACCGCCAGCCAGACCGCTATAGCGTTCACGCAAGGACTGCCGCAATTGCGGATCAGCCTGCAGGTATTTGCCATCGCCGGCGAAATCTGTACGGCCAAGCCGCAGAATGCCACCCAGACTGCCGAACGGACATTGCGCGACAGCATCCACCGCCTCGCCTCGCGCAACCACGGTCACGCCCTCTTCTGCCAGCGAGCGCCGATACAGATCGACAAGGCGGCGATCGACCGCGACAAAGACATGGGCGTCGCTGCGACGTTGCGCATCCCGCAACATCGTGCCGTAGAGAATCTGGTCGCCGACGCCCTGCTCGCCCCATAGCAGCAAGCCCTTGCCATCGAGCGGCTCGCCGCTCCAGCGCGGCAGTCCCATCGACCAGTCGCGTTCCTTGAATTCCGGATTGCGCCAACGCCATTCATACTCGGCCCAGCCTTCCGCATAAGCGCCATTCGCCAGCCGGAACAGGCCATGGTTCATATGCGCGGCAGGCCAGTCCGGCGCCAGGGCCAATAGCAGCCTGAAATGCTGTTCGGCAGCTGCCTGCTCGCCAAGATCCTCCCACAACAACATGGCAAGGTTATTGCGGCACAGGACATGACCCGGCTGCAATGCGAGGGCTTTCTCAAACTGCTCGCGCGCAGCGGCGGCATCCCCGGCCCCACGCAACAGATTGCCCAGATTGTAATGACCCTCGACATAATCCGGATCGAGACTGATCGCGCGGCGATAGGCGCCTTCGGCGGCCTCGATGCGGTTCAGCGCCAGCAAAGCCGTGCCAAGGTTGCCATGGAATTCGGCTGCCTGCGGCGATTGAAGAATGGCCCGCTGGATCAGATCGACCGCCGTTTCATGCTCGCCGCGCTGATCGCAGATCACACCCAGCAGGTGCAGGGCATCAGCCTGCCCGGCATGATGCGCCAGTACGGCACGGTACGACCGTTCCGCGGCGGCAAGATCACCGGCCTGATGAGCCGTCACGCCGTCGCGCAACAACTGCCTGACCAGATCCGTATTCAGTTGATCAGAAGGCGGCATCCAGCGCCTCGCTCAAGCGATCCATCACGCCCGACCAGTCTCCCGGCCGCGCCTGCCGCAGCAGCCTGATACTGTCGTACCATGGCGTACGCTCTCCTTCGCGTGGCCAATACCACATCCGGCCACGGCCGGCCGACAGCATGACCCAGCATGGCTTGCCCAGCGCACCGGCGAAATGGACCGTCGAGTTGCTGATGCTCGCCACGCCATCCAGAGCCGCGATCTGTGCGGCCAGCCCATCCAGATCGTTGGTGGGGTCGATCTCCGGATCCTGATACACTTCGATGCCGTGCCGCCGGGCAAAAGCCTCGATCTCGGCCTGCACGCGGCCATATTGCAAGGAAACCCAGGCGATGCCTGGTTTGCGCAATACCGGCAGCAGCGATTCAAGATCGAGGCTTTTGTAATCGCCGACATGCCAGTTGGCACTGCGCCAGGACAGGCCAATGCACTGCTTCGCCGTCGGCCATTGCGCGCGGTAGCGCTGGCGGATTTCTTCCACGCAATGGCCGTCGGCCTTGAGATAGTGGCCGCTCCCGCATTCCTGCGGCGCATGACGCAACCAGGCCCCAAGACTGCCAAGCGGGCATTGCACATCCGCCTCAACCTTTTCGCCCCGCGCCACCACCGCAACGCCTGCATCCGCCAGCGACCGCGCGAAGAGTGGCACCAGCCGGGCCTCGACCATCAGGGTGACACGGCCATTGGCCCGTTGCGCCGCATCCGGCAGCATGGTGCCATATAAAACATGATCGCCGACGCCCTGCTCGCCCCATAGCAGCAGGCGCCGCCCGGCCAGCGGCGCGCCGTCCCAGCGCGGCAGCCCGCCGCCCCAATCCGGTTCGGTGAAGCCGGCGAAAGACCAGCGATGCTCGTATTCCCGCCAGCCCTCGACGTAATCGCCGAGCGAAAGCAGGAACAGGCCGTAATCCATATGCCCTTCATGGAAATCGGGCGCCAGTTCGAGCAGTCGGGCAAACGCCGCTCTGGCACCGTCAATGTCATTGTCGAGATTGAGGGTGTAGGCCAGATTCTTGTGCGCCTTGAGGAATTTCGGCCGCGCGGCAATCGCGCGCCGGTAATACGCCACCGCTTCGGCGAAGCGCTCCTTCTCCAGGCAATCGTTACCCAGACCGTTGAGCGCATTGGCATCCTGCGGATTGAGGGCGAGTGCTGCGCCGAAAGCAATCGTCGCGGCCGCCTTGTCGCCATTGCGGCGCAGCGCCACGCCCAGCAGGGTATGGGCATCGGCGTAATCCGGCGCCAGCGCAACGGCGCGTTGCAGCAGCGGAATTGCACCGGCCACATCCTGGCGATCGATTCGGCATTGCGCCTTATCCGCCAGCAGGGCGGCATCTTCAGGCAACGCCGGCATCACCCCGTCGAGCAGCGCCTCGCTGCGTTCGGGCTGACCGGCCTCGCGCCATATGGCCGACAATGTTCGGATCGCCGCGATATTATTCGGATGCCTTGAAATCAATTCCGACAGCAGGCCTACGGCTTCGTCCATCCGCCCCTGCTGCCGCGCGATCAATGCCAGCCGCTGCGTCGCCTCGGGATGCCAGGGTTCAAGCTGCAGGATCAGCGCACAGGCCCGGCGCGCGTCGTCGATACGGCCCACGCGATAGAGCGTCTTGGCCGCCTTCAGGGCTTGGGCGATTTTTTCGGCGTAGGAATCCGGCTGCATGTTAACCTTGGACTGTTATGCCATGAGCGTTAACGGAGTCGAAAGGCCCTGGCGGGAAACAAGACGTTGTCCAGGGTCGGCCGGAGAGCAAACCTGTGTCGCAGTTTCCAATCCCCCTGCCCGGCCCGGCCAATGCGGCCCCGCCGCGGCAGGCATCGACAGACGCGCCGGAACATCTGGCCGGCGTGAGGGATTTCACCATCGCCCTGCGGCGGGATTTCACCGGCTACCTGTTTTCGCTCGGCCTGCTTCAGCTTGGCAACCTGCTGGTCCTGCCCCTGATCACGGCCCATCTGACGGCGGCCGAGATCGGACTCTATAGCCTGGTCGAGGCGGCCCTGCTCCAGGGCCTAACCGTCAGCCTGCTCGGCCTCAAATTCGCCTACCTGTATTATTACGCCCACCTGACTCCGGAACAACGGCCCCGGCTGCTTGGCACCGGCCTTCTGCTGGCAGCCGGCGCCAGCCTGGCGATCGGCGCGTTATTCGCGGTTCTGTTCTCGCATTCCGCCGTCATGCGCGTATTCGACAGCGAGACCCTGCCGCATGCCTGGCTGTTCATCCCGCTGCTGCTGACCGGATCGGCCCAGACCATACTGCTGACCGAATTGCGCGCGGCGCGCCATGTCTGGCTCTCGGGCATCATTGCAGCCATCCAGATGGCCGTTCATTTGCTGCTCGCCTGGTTTCTGATCGCCCGATACCAGGCGGGGCTGACTGGCCTGCTCTCTGCCCAGGCAGTCGCTCAGACCATATCTGCCATGGCCACACTCATTTTGCTTCGGCAGCGCATCGCTGTCCGGTTCGATCCGGCGCGGGCCGGCAAAATGCTGCGCTATGGGATACCGATGATGCTGGGGCTGACGCTGCGCTACAGCCTCGACACACTGTGCCGCTTCCTGCTTGCCGCCCTGGTCTCGATCGAGGCCGCCGGCCAATACATGATCATCAGCGGCATTTCGGTCCTGTTCGAGGCCATCCTCGCCAATCCCTTCTACACGGCCTGGGGCGGCCTTGTGCATCATGCCCTGCGCCGACCCGAAGCAAGCGACATTCTGGGACGCATCAGCAGCATCGCGCTTGCTGTGGGATCGATCATTTTCCTGTTGATCCTGGCCGGCCAGTCCACGCTGTTCACCCTGCTGGCTCACGATCCGATGCCCGGCCTGGCCGGTGCCTTTGCCCTGCTGTTGCTGTCGCGCCTGGTCATGCTGGTGCGATCGCCACTGACCGGCGGCATGCTGCGCACGGGCCGCACCGGCTGGGCGGTCAGCAATACCCTGCTGGCACTCGCCATTTTCGGCATCGTCATCCATCCCGCCGCGACCTATGCGGGACTCACCGGCATGGCCGGTGCGCTGCTGCTTGCCAATACCGTCGCCTCGGCAACCGTGGCGGTGGTGGCGTGGCGCCATTGTCCGCAGCGACTCGAACCCGCCGCTCTACTGCTCGGCCTGCTGGTCGTGGCTGCGACGATTTTAACCCTGCTTCATGGTGGCATGCCCCCATGGCTCTGGGGCATTCTGTTGCTGGCCGCCTTTGCCCTGCTGGTTCGCCTGGGCCGTCATATCCATGTCAACGATCGGCTATAGTGCTGCGTCATGACCATCCGTAATCTCGACAAACTCTTTGCCCCCCGCTCGGTTGCCGTCATCGGCGCCTCGGATCGTTCGTCCCGCGTCGGTACCGTGGTGCTGGATAACCTGATCAAGGGCGGTTTTGCCGGTGCGATCTGGCCGGTCAATCCGAAATACCGCCACCTGCATGGCCTGCATTGCTATGCCAGCGTGCGCGCTTTGCCGGCGATACCCGACCTCGCCGTCATCGCCGTGCCTCCGCAGGCCGTGCCCGAGCAGATCGAGAAGCTGGGCATGATCGGCTGCCGGGCGGCCGTGGTGCTCACGGCCGGCTTGTCGAGCGAGACGCTGCCCGATGGCCGCACGCTGCAGCAGGCCATGCTGGATGCCGCCAAGCCGCACCTGCTGCGCATCCTGGGCCCGAACTGCCTTGGCATGCTGATTCCCGGCCTGCGCCTGAATGCCAGCTTCGCGCATACCGATGCCCAGCCTGGCCAGCTCGCCTTCGTCAGCCAATCCGGCGCGCTGTGCACCATCGTGCTCGACTGGGCCAAGCAGCACGGCATTGGTTTCAGCCACTTCCTCTCGGTGGGCGATTCCGCCGACGTCGATTTCGGCGACATCATCGATTACCTGGCCAGCGATCCGCAAACCCGCGCCATCCTGCTCTATATCGAGTCGGTGAAGAACGCGCGCAAGTTCATGTCGGCGGCGCGCTCGGCGGCGCGCAACAAACCCATCGTGGCGGTGAAATCCGGGCGCAATGCCCGCGCGGCCCAGGCCGCGGCATCGCATACCGGCGCATTGGCTGGCGGCGACGACGTCTACACGGCGGCCCTGCGCCGCGCCGGTATCCTGCGCGTGGACGGCGTCGAAGAATTGTTCGATGCCGTCGAAACCCTGGCGCGCAGCCGCAAGATGCCGGGCGAACGCCTGGCCATCATCACCAATGGCGGCGGACCCGGCGTGATGGCGGTCGATACCCTGATCGGCCACGGCGGCACGCTGGCCGACCTGAGCCCGGAAACCATGGCGGCCCTCGACGCCGCCCTGCCCGCAACCTGGTCGCATGGCAATCCGGTCGACATCATCGGCGACGCCCCGAGCAGCCGCTATGGCGATGCCGTGAAGATCGTGCTGGCCGATCCCGGCGTCGATGCCGTGCTGGTGATGCATGCTCCCACTGCCATCGTCCCGTCGCTGGAACCGGCCAAGGCCGTGGTGGAGGCGACGCGCGGCACGATGAAAAACGTGCTGACCTGCTGGTCTGGCGGCGGCGCCGTGCAGGCCGCGCGCAAGGTCTTCGCCGAAGCCGGCCTGGCGTCTTATGAAACGCCGGATGCCGCGGTGCGCGCCTTCGTGCACATGGTCGACTACCAGCGCAACATGAAGAACCTGATGGAAATACCGGCCGAACTGCCGGAAGATTTCCGCCCCGATCTTGCCGCCGTGCGCAAGGTGATCGACACCGCCCTGGCCGAGCAGCGCAGCATGCTGAACGAGATCGAGGGGAAACGCATTCTCGCCGCTTATGGCATTCCCGCCGTGCCGACCGAAGCCGCCGCTTCGCCCGATGAAGCCGCCGCGGCGGCTGAACGGATGGGCCTGCCGGTGGCACTGAAGATCCTGTCGCCCGACATCACGCATAAATCCGATGTCGGCGGCGTGGCGCTGAACCTGAGCAGCACGACGGAAGTGCGCACCGCCGCCGAGGCCATGCTGGCCCGTGTGCGCCAGCATCGCCCGCAGGCCCGCATCGACGGTTTCACCGTGCAACCGATGATCCGCCGCGCCCGCGCCCATGAACTGATCGTCGGCGCATTGACCGATCCGATCTTCGGGCCGGCGATCATGTTCGGCCAGGGCGGCGTCGGCGTCGAGGTGATCGGCGACCGCGCCATCGCCCTGCCGCCGCTGAACATGCATCTGGCCGACGACCTGATCGACCGCACCAAGGTCAGCCGCCTGCTCTCGGGCTATCGTGATTTCCCGCCGGTCGACCGCTCTGCCCTGTCGGCGTTGCTGATCCGCGTGTCGCAGCTGATCTCCGATCATGCCGAGATCGCCGAACTCGACATCAATCCGCTCTATGCCGACGATCAGGGCATGGTGGCGCTGGACGCCCGCATCGTGGTTCGCCGCAGTCCGGTGGTCGGCCATGACCGGCTGGCGATCCGCCCTTATCCCAGCGGCCTGGAAGAGATCGTCGAGCTGCGCAGCGGCGAGAAGGTTCTGCTGCGGCCGATCCGGCCGGAAGACGAACCGGCCCATGTCGATTTCGTCAACAATGTCTCGGCCGAGGATTACCGGCTGCGCTTTTTCTCACCGATGCGCAGCCTGCCGCACAGTGAAATGGCCCGTTTCACCCAGATCGATTACGAGCGTGAAATGGCCTTTATCGCCGTGCGCCTTGTCGAAAGCGGACAGCATGAAACCCTTGGCGTGGTTCGCGCCATCACCGACCCCGACAACCAGCGCGCCGAATTCGCCGTGCTGGTGCGCAGCGACATGAAGGGCCAGGGCCTCGGCGAACACCTGATGCGCAAGATCATTGTATATTGCCGCCAACGCGGAACCCGCGAGATCGTCGGCGATATCCTGCGCGAGAATCAGGCCATGCGCACCCTGGCCACCGAACTCGGCTTCCGGCCCAGTGGCCGCAGCGCTTCCGATGTGGTCGAGGTCATTCTGCCTTTACAACCCTGATGCGGATCAAGCCGCCGGGGGGATTTGACCGGCAAAAGCGGGGCCGGGCTTGTCCCGGCAGCCCCCCCTCTCTATCTTAACGGCCGAAGGGAGGGCCTTTCGCCCCCGGTCATGTCCATGCTCGACCCGTTCGGCCGTACAGTTTCCTATCTGCGCGTCTCGGTCACCGATCGCTGCGACTTCCGCTGTGTCTATTGCATGGCGGAAGACATGACCTTTTTGCCAAAGGCCGACCTGCTCAGCCTGGAGGAACTCGACCGGCTCTGCTCGGCCTTCATCGGCATGGGCGTGCGCAAGCTGCGCCTGACTGGCGGCGAGCCTCTGGTCCGTCGCGGCATCATGACCCTGATCGACAGCCTGGGCCGGCATCTGAAGACTGGCGGGCTTGATGAACTGACGCTAACCACCAACGGCAGCCAGTTGGAGAAATATGCCGCCGACCTCTATCGGGCCGGCGTGCGGCGCATCAACGTCTCGCTGGATACCCTGGATGCCGCCAAGTTCACCGAGCTGACCCGCTGGGGCCGGCTGGATCAGGTGATGGCCGGATTGCAGGCCGCCAAGGCCGCCGGACTGGCGGTGAAGATCAATGCGGTTGCCCTGCGCGGTGTCAACGACACCGAATTCGACGATCTGATCGCCTGGTGCGGCCGCGAGGGCTTCGATCTCGTGCTGATCGAAGTGATGCCGATGGGTGAAATCGGCGAGGCCGCGCGGATGGACCAATACCTGCCGCTCTCGATGGCGCGCGCGAGCATCCAGCGCAAATGGACTCTGGATGAAACCGATTACCGTACCGGCGGCCCGGCACGTTATTACACCGTGCGCGAAACCGGCCGCCGGCTCGGCTTCATCACGCCGCTGACCCACAATTTCTGCGAAAGCTGCAATCGCGTGCGGCTCACCTGCACCGGCACGCTCTACATGTGCCTGGGGCAGAACGATGCCGCCGATCTGCGCGCGCCACTGCGGGCCTCGGAAAGCAATGTCCTGCTGGAAGATGCCATCCGCGAGGCGATTGCGCGCAAACCCAAGGGCCACGATTTCGTCATCGACCGGCGCAAGGCGCCCGCCGCCGTGCCACGCCACATGAGCGTGACCGGCGGCTGAGCCCCGACGCCCGCATCACTCGGCGACGACTCCGATCGCCAGCGTGTACTGATCGGCCCGCGCCTTGTAGCTGAAACCCTTGCGCAGGGCCCACGACGTGATCTCGAAATGCAACGGCACGATGGCCTGGTCTTCCAGCGCCATCTGCGAGCCGCGCTGCAGCAGGGTCTGGCGCGCATCGTTGTTCACCGTGCGCAGGGCTTCCTCAATCAGGACGTCCAGTGCCGGGTTCGAATAACGGCTCTTGTTGGCCGTGCCGAAGCCCTTCTCGCGATTGACGGTGGCAACCAGCGACCGTAGCGGATTCGACATCTCGCCAGTACCGGCCGCCCAGCCGACCAGGGCGGCGGAATAGCTGAAGGCATCACGGTTCTTGAAGAACACCGTGCTGGGCACGGCTTCCACCTTCGACTTCACGCCCACACGGGTCCATTGCGAGGCCACCGCCTGCGCCACATCGGAATCGTTGATGTAGCGATTGTTGGGCGAGCCGATGGTGATGCTGAAGCCGTTCGGATAACCGGCCTCGGCCAGCAGCTTCTTGGCCGCGTCGGGGTTATAGGGGTCGGGCAATGCCTCACGCCGCGTGCCGAACATCGGATAGGGCAACAGATCGCCGGCCGGTTTGGCCAGACCCTCGACGATGCGGCTGGTGATCGCCTCGCGGTTGATCGCCAGCGACAGCGCCTTGCGCACACGCAGGTCCTTCAGCGGATTCTTGCCGTCAGTATCGGGAATGCCAGCCGTGGGTTCACCCACATCCAGCGCCAGATAGATCAGGCGGTTCGACAGAACCTCGCTGATCTTCACATTCGGATTGCCACGCAGCTTCTTGATGTCGGCCGGTGGCGGATTCTCGATCATGTCCACATCGCCGGCCAGCAGGGCGGCCACGCGGGCGGCATCGTTCGACATCGGGCGATAGATCACACGCTCCCATTTCGGCTTGCCGCCCCAGTAATCGGGATTGGCCGCCAGCACCAGACGATTGCCACGGGTCCATTCGACGAATTTATACGGACCAGTGCCGATCAGTCCCTCGCCGCGATTGAGCGCTTCAGTGGTGATTCCCTCGGCTATATCGGCCTTGGCGGCTTTCGACGACATGATCGCCACGCGGCTGAGGTCGTTGGGTAGCAGCGGCGTCGGAGCCTGGGTGATGAATTGCACCGTGTGGTCGTCGATCACCTTCACCTCGGAGACCGAGCGGGTGAACAGCGTGAACGGCGACGGGCTGTTTGGCACCTTGGCCGGTCGCGCCAGCGAGAACACCACGTCGGCCGCGGTGAACGGGCTGCCGTCATGGAACTTCACGCCCTTGCGCAGCTTGAATTCCCAGGTGGTGTCGTTGAGATTGCGCCAGCTCTCGGCCAGGCTGGGGGTCAGCTTCTGCGTCTCGTCCTGCTGGATGAGGGTATTGAAGATCGAATAGGCGATCTGATTGTTCGGGGTGATGTTGTGATAATCGGGATCCAGCGAGCTGGGTTCGGTGGAAAGGCCAATCTTCAATTCCTGCGCACCGGCCGCCAGGGGCAACAGCCCGAGGGAAATCGCCAATACCGCAGCCCGCATCACCGACGCCATGATCATCACCTTTCATGCTGAACAGGGCAGGAAGATTGACTCCTCGCGCCAAGCCTGACAAGGCCGGGCGGGATGGATGGCGGAACGGCGCCGGGACTGGCGCGGCCGAAGGGCCCCGCTATACTGCGCGCATGAACGCCTTCAGGAATATCGCCTTCGTTGCGGCCCGTGGCGACGCCGCCGAGGTGGCGCGCGACCGACTGGTCGCCCGCTATGGCGATGTGGCGCCCGAGCAGGCCGATGTTGTGGTGGCTCTGGGCGGCGATGGCTTCATGCTGCAAACCCTGCATCAGCATATGTCGACCCATGTGCCCATCTACGGCATGAACCAGGGCACGGTCGGCTTCCTGATGAACGAATACAGCGAGGACGACCTGCCGGCCCGCCTGGCCAGCGCCATCGCAACCGTGGTGCACCCGTTGCGCATGCGGGCGACGGCCGCCGACGGCTCGACCCATGAGGCGCTGGCGATCAACGAAGTCGCCCTGCTGCGTCAGACCCGCCAGACCGCCAAGCTGCGCATCGCCATCGACGGCAAGGTGCGGGTCGAGGAACTGGTCTGCGATGGCGCCCTGGTGGCCACTCCCGCCGGCAGCACGGCCTACAATCTTTCCGCCCACGGCCCGGTTCTGCCGCTGGATGCTGGCGTGCTGGCCCTGACGCCGATCAGCGCCTTCCGGCCGCGGCGCTGGCGCGGCGCCCTGCTCAGCCGGCGCGCAGTGGTGAAGATCGATGTTCTGGAAAACGCCAAGCGCCCTGTCTCGGCCACGGCGGATTTCAACGAGGTTCGCGACGTGATCGCGGTCGAGATCCGCGAGGCGCCCGATATCAGTCTCAAGCTGCTCTTCGATGCCGGCCACGGCCTGGAAGAGCGCATCCTCAACGAACAATTCCTCAGCTGAAAACAAAAAAACGCCGCGGGATCGCTCCCGCGGCGTTTCGTTTGGACCGGTTGCCCGATCAGTCGCGACTGACGCCGTTGGCGTAGGTGTACTGATCGGCGCGCGCCTTGTAGCTGAGGCCCTTGCGGGTCGCCCAGGGCGTCACTTCGATATGCAGAGGGATCAGGGCCTGATCGTCCAGCGCCATCTTGGAGGCCTGCTGCAGCAGGGCTTCGCGCTTCGGCGCATCGACGGTGCCGAGCGCCTGTTCGAGGATCGCATCCATCTGCGGATTGGAGTAACGGCCCTTGTTGGTGCCGCCGAAACCCTTTTCCTTGATCGGAGTCGCAACCAGCGAACGCAGCGGATCCGACATTTCGCCGGTGCCCGCGCCCCAGCCGGCCAGATAAGCCGAATAGGCAAACGAGTCGCGGTTCTTGAAGAACACGGTGGCGGTCGTGGCCTCCACCTTGGTCTTCACGCCGATACGGGTCCATTGCGAAGCCACCGCCTGCGCCACTTCCGCGTCGTTGATGTAGCGGTTGTTCGGCGTGCCCAGCGTGATCGAGAAACCGTTCGGATAACCGGCATCGGCCAACAGCTTCTTGGCGGCATCGGCATTATAGGCATCCGGCTTGGCATCCTTGCGGGTACCGAACATCGGATAGGGCAGGAAATCGCCAGTCGGCTGGCCCAGGCCCTCCATGATGCGGCTGGTGATGGCATCGCGGTTGATCGCCATCGACAGCGCCTTGCGCACGCGCACATCCTTCAGCGGATTCTTGCCGTTCGCATCGGGGATGCCCACGGTGGTGGGTTCCGAGAAACTGTCGAGATGGATGTAGATCAGACGGTTCGACACCGCCTGGCTGATCTTCACATTCGGATTCTCGCGCAGTTTCTTCAGGTCGGCCGGCGGCGGATTCTCGATCATGTCCACGTCGCCGGCCAGCAGGGCGGCCACGCGCGCGGCATCGTTCGACATCGGGCGATAGATGACCTTTTCCCACTTCGGCTTGTCGCCCCAGTAATCCTTGTTGGCCGCCAGCACGATGCGGTTACCGCGGGTCCATTCAACGAACTTGTAGGGGCCGGTGCCGACCAGGCCCTCGCCCTTGCTCAGCGCCTCGGTGGTCATGCCTTCGGCGACATCGGCCTTGGCGGCCTTCGACGACATGATCGCCACGCGGCTGACGTCGGTCGGCAGCAGCGGCGCCGGCGCCTTGGTGATGAACTGGATGGTGAAGTCGTCGATCACCTTCACTTCCGAGAAGCTGCGGGTGAACAGCGTGAAGGGCGACGGGCTGTTCGGCACCTTGGCGGGACGCGCCATTGAGAACACCACGTCGGCCGCCGTGAAGGGCGAGCCGTCATGGAACTTCACGCCCTTGCGCAGCTTGAATTCCCAGGTGGTGTCGTTGATCGCCTTCCAGCTCTCGGCCAGGCCGGGCGTCAGCTTCTGCGTCTCGTCCTGCAGGATCAGCGTGTCGAAGATGGTGAAGGCCATCTGGTTGTTCGGGCCGAGATTGTGGTAATGTGGATCGAGCGCGCTGGGCTCGGTCGACACGCCGATCTTCAATTCCTGGGCCTGCAGCGCAAGCGGCATGGCCGTCATGGTGCCGACCGACAGCAGCGCAGCCGCGGCCAGCATTTTCCATCGCATCATCATCACTGGTATCTCCCCTCAACTGGCGCAGGACAGCGCCGCATGGGGAGGCAGATTGCCGATTCAGGACGGGCCTGACAAGACTTGCCTAGAGCGCGAGTGCGATTGCGAAGGCGATCAGCACCGCACCCGCAATGCGGTTGATCCAGCGCCGCGATTCGCCGCCGATACGATGCCGCAGCGCAGCGACCGTGGCGCTCAGGATTGCCCACCAAAGCAGCGAACCGGCGAAAACGCCGGCAACCGCCGCCGCCGCTGGCCCCAGGCCCGGTTCGGCCGCCAATCCCAATCCGGCGAACAGGGCCGCGAAAGACAATACCGTGGCGGGATTGGCGATGGTGAGCGCGAAGGTGACGCCGAACAGCCGCAACGGCCGGCCGCTGAGCGGCGCATCGGCGGCCGCCGTTGCCGGTGCCGATGCGATGGTGCGCCAGCCGAGCCAGGCGATGAAGGCCGCGCCGCCCAACCGCAGGAGCGTTTCGGCCGCGCCAAGCTGGCCGGCCAGGGCCGCGAAGCCGGCAGCAGCCAGCGCGGCATAGATCGCATCGGCCACCGCCGTGCCGACGCCGCCGCTGAAGCCGGCCCAGAAGCCGCCCTGCAGGGAACGCTGGATGCACAAAACGCCGATGGGGCCGACCGGTGCCGCCACCGCCAGCCCCAGCAACACGCCGCGCAACAGCAGATCGAGATCCCCACTCATGCCATATCGGCGGCGATGGGGAGCGCGGCGGTTTCCTTGGCGGTGGACAAGGCCACCACCGTCTGGCTGCGCGGAATGCCGGGCAGCGCCTTGATGCGGCGGGCGATCACGTCCTCCAGCGCGGCCAGGCTGGCCGCCCGTACTTTCAGCAGATATGACCAGTCGCCGGTGACGTGATGGCATTCCAGGATGGCGGGCTCGTCGCGCACCAGCTTGAGGAAGGCGGCCTCGTGCTCGGGCCGCTCGATCAGCACATGCACGAAGGCCAGCACCGGACAGCCGGCCGCACCGGCATCGACCCGCGCGGCCCAGCCGGCGATCACGCCCTGCTTCTCCAGCTTTTTCAGACGCTCGTTGACGGCGGAGACCGACAGGCCGGCGGCGGCGCCGATCTCGGCATAGGAATCGCGCCCCTGCCGCTGGATATGATCGAGTATTTTCCTGTCCACCGAGTCCATGTCCGCAATATATGCGGCCATAAATCAGAAATACAGGAAATTATGTGGCAACCTCCAGCCCGACCGGACAGGCCACCCCGGTACCGCCTAACCCGCAATATCCATTGGGATTTTTCGCCAGATACTGCTGGTGATACTCCTCGGCATAATAGAAATCGGGTGCAGCGAGGATTTCGGTGGTGATCTGGCCCCGCCCGGCCTTTTTCAGCGCCAGCTGATAGGCATCGCGCGAGGCTTCGGCGGTTTTGCGCTGGGCTTCGGAATAAACGTAAATCCCGGAGCGGTATTGCGTGCCGACATCGTTGCCCTGGCGCATGCCCTGGGTGGGATCGTGGCTTTCCCAGAAGATCTTCAGCAGCGCGGCATAGCTGATCACCTTCGGATCGAACACCACCAGCACGACTTCGTTATGGCCGGTCAGGCCGCTGCACACCTCTTCATAGGTCGGATTGGGCGTATAGCCCGCGGCATAGCCAACGGCCGTGGTGTGGATGCCCGCGCCAGCCTGCCAGAATTTGCGTTCCGCGCCCCAGAAACAGCCAAGGCCGAACACGGCCTGCTCCATACCATCGGGAAATGGCGGTTTCAGCGGATTGCCGTTGACGAAATGCCTGGCCGGCACCGGCATTGCCGCGGCGCGGCCGGGCAGAGCCTTGTCGCGCGGCGGCATTTCGATCTTGTGACGCGGCACGGTGAACCACATAGACCAATCCTTTCGGCAGATGCACAGGAAGTGGGGCTGTTCTGCGCCGGCGTCAAGCCTGCCCTGCAGCCTGTCAGGTTTGCACCGGCCCGCAATCGGGCTAGTGTGCCGGATCAAGCAACCAGAATAATCCCGCGCTGATGTCTCCCCCCGCCTCGCTTGCCGCCCTGCCCGCCCCGCTTTACGCCCGCCTGCTCGGATACGGTACGCGCCGTGGCGTGGCTTCGATGATCCTGGGGATGGCGGCTTTCATCATCAACGACACGCTGATCAAGCTGGCCAGCACATCCGTGCCGACCGGCCAGCTGATCACCATGCGCAACATCATGGCCGCCGCGCTGATCGTTGTGCTGATCGTTGCGACCGGCCAGGCGGCGCATATCCGCCGCGCCGCCGACCGCGTGGTGATCGCGCGCAGCCTGATCGATGTGATCGCCACGCTGTGCTACCTGCTGGCGCTGTTTCATATGCCGATCGGCAATGTCACCGCCATCAACATGGCGACCCCGCTGGCGATGACGGCCGCCGCCGCCGTATTCATGAGCGTGCCGGTGGGCTGGCGGCGCTGGACCGCCATCGCCGCCGGTTTCCTCGGCGTGCTGCTGATCGTGCAGCCCGAGGCCGAGGGCTTCAACGCCTATTCCCTGCTGGCGATCGCCGCCGTGGCCTTCATCGTGGCGCGCGACCTGACCACGCGGCGGATCGATCACACCATTCCCTCGCTGGTGATCACGCTGACCAATGCCATCTTCGTGCTGCTGGGCGCGCTGGCGCTGAGCGCCTGGGAAGGCTGGGTGGCGGTGAGCTGGCTGCAGGTTCTGCTGCTGGCCGGCGCCGGGCTGTTCCTGATCGGCGGCTATCTGCTGATCGTGGATGCCTTCCGCCATGGCGATCTCGCCACGGTGGGGCCGTTCCGTTACACCGGCCTGATCTGGGCGTTGCTCTCTGGCTTCCTGGTCTGGGGCGACATCCCCAACCTGCTGGCTTTCGCCGGCATCGTGATCGTGGTGGCGAGCGGCCTGTATGTGCTGCACCGCGAGCGGGTGAAGGCCCGCGAGGAAGCGGCAACTAAACCTGGCGGGTGAACTCTTCCGCCGTCACGTCGGCGGCGCCGATATGGCGGATCATCGCCTGTTCGGCGGCATGGGCATCGCCCTGCAGGATCGCCTTCACCACCGCATCATGTTCGGCGAATGAACTGGCAAGCCGGCCGACCAGGCGGAACTGCGCGCGGCGGAACGGCGACAGGCGGCGGCGCACGGCGGCGGTGTTGTCGACCAGCGCCATGTTGTGGGTGCCTTCGTAGATCACGGTGTGGAAGTCGACGTTGAGCGCGGCATAGGCCTCGGCCTCGCCGTCGCGCACCATCAGGCGCGAGCGCTCGTGCAGGTCTTCCAGGGTCTTGCGTTCCGCTGCCGTCATGCGCTGGGCGGCGTAGCGGGCGCAGATCGATTCCAGCTCGCGCATCACCTCGAACAGGTCGTGCAGATGCCGGCGCGAGGGGATCGCCACCAGGGCGCCGCGATGGGGCCGGATATCCACCAGCCCGGTTTCCACCAGAGCCTTCAGCGCCTCGCGCACCGGCGTGCGCGACACGCCGAAGCGGTCGGCCAGATCCTGTTCCTCCAGCCGCGTGCCGGGCGGCAGCGCGCCCGACAGGATCAGATCGGCGATGCGCTGGCGCAGGGTGATGGCGCGGGTGGGCCGCCCCGCGGCTTCCGTCTCGGTCTCGGGCTTGAGCTGATTCATCGCGGGCCAGTCTAGCAAGCGAACCCCTACCCTGCTACCGCAGCCTTGCGCGGGGCGGCGAAGATGGGCAGGTTGCCGGCATGAGCGAGCCGCGCCTGAAGACCAAGCTGCTGGTGCAGGCCATCCTGCGCCGCTACGACCAGGAAACCATCCCGGCCTATATCCGCCGCAAGGGCGACCCCGATGCCGGCACGGTGCTGCTGAAGATCAGTACCGGCATCAACGAAGCGATCCTGCTGGGTCAGGCGCGCGACGCCGAGGGCCGGGCCGGCTGGCTGAAAATGGGGGGCGTCGAAAGACTTGAGGATGCCGCCGCCGAGGCCCTGATCGAAAAGGCCGTGAAGCGCGACCCCGACCTCTATGTGATCGAGGTGGAGGATGCGAAGGGCCGCCTGCTGGTGGACGGGCTGCTGCTGTAGCTTCGGATTGTCAGGGGATCGGGCGGAAGATGGTGGCTGGAGGCAGATTTGAACTGCCGACCCAGGGCTTATGAGTCCCTTGCTCTACCAACTGAGCTATCCAGCCATACCGTCTTCGGCGGCGCATGGAATACGAGGCCTCGCCCGGGATGTCAAGCGCGCCGCAACACCTTGTTTCTACGCCGCGATTTCGGCTTTCGCGGGCACGGATTTACCGGCCGCCGCTCCGGATGCGCGCGCGATCCAGCCGCCGCCCAGCAGGCGTTCGCCCGCATAGACCACGCCGGCCTGGCCGGGCGCGATGCCATATTCGGGTTCGAACAGCTCCAGCCGCGCGGCATTGTTCTGATCGGCAAAGATCCTGGCCGCCACGGCAGGCTGGGCGGAACGCAGCTTCACGCTGACATCCAGCCCCGCTTCCGGGATCGGATCGCCCAGCCAGTTCAGCTCGCGCAAATATACCACACTGCGCGCCAGCGCGGCCTTGGGCCCCACCACCACCTGGCGTTTGGCGGCATCCAGCCGCAGCACATAAAGCGGCTCGGGCCCCGCGACGCCGATGCCCTTGCGCTGGCCGACGGTGAAATGGATCACGCCATCGTGGCGGCCCAGCACGCGGCCGGCCTCGTCCACGATCTCGCCCGGCTCGGCCGCCTCGGGCCGCAGCTTGGTCACAACGGAAGCATAATCGCCGTTGGGCACGAAGCAGATATCCTGGCTGTCCGGCTTGTCGGCCACCGCGAGGCCGAATTCCTCGGCCAGTCTGCGCACCTCGGGCTTTTCCATATGGCCCAGCGGGAAGCGCAAATACTCAAGCTGCTCGGCCGTGGTGGCATAGAGGAAATAGCTCTGGTCGCGGCGCGGATCGGCGCCGCGCAGAAGCTGCGTCTGACCGTCTTCACTCACCACGCGCTGCACGTAATGGCCGGTGGCGAGGCAGTCGGCGCCCAGGTCGCGCGCGGTCTGCAGCAGGTCGCGGAACTTGACCCGCTGGTTGCAGCGGATGCAGGGGATCGGCGTTTCGCCGCGCACGTAACTGTCGGCGAATTCGTCGATCACCGACTGGCGGAAGCGGCTTTCGTAATCCAGCACGTAATGCGGGATGCCGAGGCGCTCGGCCACACTGCGCGCATCATGGATATCCTGCCCGGCGCAGCAGGCGCCCTTGCGCGAGATGGCCGCGCCGTGATCGTAAAGCTGCAAGGTGATGCCGATGACCTCATAGCCCTGCCGGACCAGCAGGCCGGCGACCACCGAGGAATCCACGCCGCCCGACATGGCCACCACCACGCGCGTGGACGCGGGGGCCTTCGGGAAACCGAGAGTGTTAAGAGCGGGCGTGGTCATGACGTCTATATATGTGCGCCTATATAGGTGCGCCCGGGCCGGATGGCAGCCCGGGCAAGCAAAGGGCGGGCGGACTATAGCCGCGCTTGGCCGGCGAACAAGAAAAGATGGCGGCGGAACTGCACCGGGCGGCAGCGGTTTTGCTGCGTGCTGGCGGCGATGTGGACACGTTTTTCATCGTTTTGCGCATGTTTTGATGCCTTAACCCATTGAAATCACTTGAACGGCCTGTTGCGATCAATTCACAAAGTCAATTTGCTGGACAGGCCGGCCGGTTTATGAGAACATAACACGAACTGACCCTTCCGGCAAGGAGACAGCCATGTCGCCCGCCTCCCCTCAAAGCATGCCCCTGCCCGCCCCCATGCCCACCCGCCATATCGCGGTGACCATCGACCGGCCCTTTGAGGAGGTGAACGCCTTCCTGGCCGATCCGTCGAACTGGCCGTCATGGGCCAGCGGGCTGGGTACCCTGCGCCGGCAGGTGGATGGCAGCTGGGTGGCCGACCAGGCCGGCGGTCGGGCGACCATCGCATTCACCCCGCGCAACGAATTCGGCGTGCTCGACCATCGCGTGACCACACCCGAAGGCCATGTGATCGACGTGCCGCTGCGCGCCATACCGAACGGCCGCGGCTGCGAAGTGGTGCTCACCCTCTTCCGTCATCCGGCAATGGATGACGCGACATGGGAGCGCGATCAGGACTGGGTGAAGAAGGATTTGGAGAAACTGGCTGCATCCGTTTAAGCCCTCGTCCTCCCCTTCCGTCATGCCCGGACTTGATCCGGGCATCCACGTCTTCTCCTTCGAGAACACATAGAGCCGACAATAAGACATGGACCCTCGGGTCAAGCCCGAGGGTGACGAGTGGAGGGTAATGGCGGCAATTCCCGGGCCGCCAAATAATAATTCAAATATACTTGCATACGGAAGCATATCGGTATATATCCGGCGACATGAGCAACGCCACCGCCCTTTCCGCCCTGCTGCGCCTGTTCCGCGCCCAGGCCTTCCTCGATGCCCGGCTGAACCCCGAACTCAATTCGGTGCATGGCCTGGGGCTGAATGAACTGCTGCTGCTGATGCAGCTGGCCCATGCGCCGCTGCATCGCCTGCGCCGCGTCGACCTGGCCCAGCGCCTGCACACCAGCCAGTCCACCATCACGCGCATGTGCCTGCCGCTGGAGAAATCCGGCTTCGTGAAGCGCGAGGCCGATCCGCGCGATGCCCGCGTGGGCTATGTGGTGCTGAGCAAAACCGGCCTCACCCGCGTGGAGGAAGCCGAGAAGACGCTGAAGCGCAAGGCGGCAGACGTGTTCCGCGACCGCTGGGATTCAGACGAGATCGCAACCCTTTCCGAGCTGCTCGGCCGCTTCACGGCGGCCCTGCCCGGCGACATTCCATGACGACGACATAACCAGCCTCTCAGGCAGAAAGACAGGACCATGAAAATCGAAACTGGACAGGTGGCCGTCATCACCGGCGGCGCCAGCGGGATCGGCTTTGCCCTCGCCAAAGCCCTGCTCGCGCGCGGGGTGCAGATCGCCCTGGTGGATATCGAAGCCCCGGCCCTGACTGAAGCGGCCGCCGAACTCAGCGCGCAGCAGCCGGGCGGCAATGTCGCCGCCTTCACCGCCGATGTGAGCGATGCCGCCACCATGACGGCTTTGGCCAACGAAGTGGCCTCGCGCTTTGGCGGCGTCGACCTGCTGGTCAACAATGCCGGCGTCGGCGGGCTGCTGGGGCCCATCTGGGACAGCCACCCCAATGACTGGCCCTGGGTGTTCGGCGTCAACGTGTTCGGTGTGGTGAACGGCCTGCGCGCCTTTTTGCCGGGCATGCTGGCGCGCGAGCGTGCGGGGCAGCATGCACCCGGCCATGTGCTGAACGTGGCCTCGCTGGCCGGCCTCACCGCGCCGCCATTCCTAACGGCCTATACGGCGTCGAAGCATGCCGTGGTGGGGTTGAGCGAAAGCCTGGCGCAGGAGCTTGCCATCGTGCAGTCGCGCATCCGCGTCTCCACCGTGTGCCCCGGCGTGGTGCGCTCGCGCATTAAAGAGTCTGGTCGCAACCGGCCGCCGGCTCTGGCCGGCGCCAGTCGCACGCCGCCCGAGATGCTGGCGCGCATCGAGGCGGCCTTTGCGGCGCAGATGCAGAATCCGATGGAGGGTGACGCGTTCGCCGCGCGGGTGCTGGCCGGCATCGAGGCGAACGAGCCGCTGATACTGACGCATCCGGCGGAGAATGCCCATGCCCTGGCGCGGCTGGAGGGCGTGCGCGCGGCGGTGGCGCGGCAGGCGGGCGAACAGCAGGCGGCGTAAAGGGTCTGCGTCAGCGGCGCGGGTCGAAGCGCGGATCGGGCGGCCGTTTCAGCACGCTGACGCGGCCATTGCCCTCGATCACCACCATGCTGGCTTCGTCCAGGCTGGCGATGCCGTGACCACGCAGGGCGGCGATCAGGTCATCCTCGCTGATCTTCTGCGCGCGCACGGCTTTGCGGTCGATGCGGCCCTGCTCCACCACCACGCTGGCACGCCCCTCGATCCAGCGTTCGAGCCGCGGAAAGCGCAGCGTGAGATGCTCGATCACCCAGCCGATCAGCAGCAGCGTCGCCATCGACACCAGGCCGCCGGCCAGCGTCTCGTCGCCGCCCAGCATGGCATTCTGCACGGCTTCGCTCACCAGCAGCAGCACGACGAGATCGGACGGCGTGGTCTGGCCGATCTGGCGCCGGCCGATCAGGCGCAGCAGCATCAGCACCACGCCATAGATCAGCGCGGTGCGGCCGGCCACCAGCAGCAAGTCGAGGGCTTCAGTCATGGGCTGCACAACGCCGGTGCGCGACGATGGTTCCGCATGCCCGGCAATGTCAGGCGACAATTCGGTGCTTGCACGGCGCGCGCGGCGGCCTAGTCTGCCGCCATGCTGAAGATGCCGCCATGCTGAAGATTCTGGGCAAGGTTTCCTCGATCAACGTGCGCAAGGTTCTGTGGGCCTGCGCCGAGATGGACGTGCCGTATACGCGCGAGGACTGGGGCGCGGGCTTCCGCTCCACCGACGATCCGGCCTTCGCCGCGCTCAATCCCAACCGCCTGGTGCCGGTCGTCATTGATGGCGATTTCGTGCTGTGGGAATCCAACACCATCCTGCGCTATCTGGCGACGAAGCATGAGCGCTTCGACCTGCTGCCGCGCGCCGATGCCGAGCATGCCCGCGAACGTGCCCGCGTGGAACAATGGATCGACTGGCAGGCCACCGACTTCAACACCGCCTGGCGCTATGCCTTCATGGCCCTGGCCCGCAAGGCGCCGGGGTATGACGATCCGGCACAGATCGCCGCCTCGCTGAAAAACTGGGCGGCGATGCTCGCCATCATCGACAATCAGTTGCAGAAGACGGGCGGACATATCGCGGCGCACGAATTCACCCTGGCCGACATCCCCGTTGGCCTGGGTGTGCATCGCTGGATGATGACGCCTGTGGAAGACGCCGGCTTCACGCGGCCCGATTTCCCCGCCATGCGCGCCTATTGCGACAAACTCACGGCGCGCGATGCATTTATCGCGCATGGCAGTTTGGGCGTTGCATGAGTCGAAACGGCGCGACAGCATAAGACGGCACCGGACGAGTCGTCCGGTTCATCCGACGTCCGGGGGGACTTCATCCATGATCATGCGTCACGCCGCGCGCCTTGCGGCATTCTGTGTTGTGGCCTGCAGCCTGGTGGCGATGGCCGCCGAGGCGCAGCCGATGCGTCGCCAGCCCCAGGAACAGGGCCCGCAGGGTGGCGCGGGCCCGATGGGCCGCGGCCCCGGCGGCGAAGCCGGCCAGCGTCCTGAAGGCCAGCGTCCCGAGGGTCAACGTCTTGAGGGTCAGCGTCCCGATATGCCGCGTGGCGACGTGCCGCGCTGGATCGATACCCATGTGCATCTGGTCAGCGGCGCCACCAACACCACCGGCGACTGGGCCGGCGCGGTGCGTGCCGCGCTTCCTGACATGGACAAGAACAATATCGGCCTCGCCATCATTATGCCGACGCCGCAGCCGCCCGACCGGGACCTCTACGACTACACCGACTTCGCCGATGCGGTGAAGAAGCATCCCGGCCGCTTCGCCTTCCTGGGCGGCGGCGGCACGCTGAATCCGATGATTCATACCCAGCCCGATGCCGAAACGGTGGATGAAGCGACGAAGAAGAAGTTCACCGACATCGCCAACAGCATCATCGATGCCGGCGCGCTGGGCTTCGGCGAGATGTCGGCCAACCACCTGTCGGTGGCCGACGCGCATTCCTATCATCGCTCGCGCCCCGACCATCCGCTGTTCCTGCTGCTGGTCGAGATCGCGGCGAAACGCAACGTGCCGATCGACTTCCACATGGACGCGGTGATCGAACCGATATCGACGCCGCAGAAACTCAGGGACATGTCGCAGCGCAATCCGCCGACGCTGACGCCGAACCTGGCGCAGTTCGAAAAGCTGCTGGCCCATGAGCGCGGCGCCCGCATCGTCTGGGCCCATGCCGGCGTCGACCATACCGGCGTGCTGAGCGTCGAGCTGATCCGCCGCATGATGAACGCGCATCCCAACCTCTACATGAGCATCAAGGCGCTGCCGCAGTCGCCGGAGCCGAACACGGCGCTGGCCCGCGAAGGCCGGCTACGGCCGGACTGGCGCAAGCTGATCGCCGAATTCCCCGACCGCTTCGTGATGGGCACCGACCGCTTCTACGGCTCCTCGGCCGTGCCGATGACGTCAGGTGGCCGCGCCGGCGGCGGCCAGCGCGCCTCTGCCGGCAGCATCTTCATGGAACGCACCGTGCCGTTCACAACGGCGGCACAGACCCTGCTGTCGCAGCTGCCGCCGCAACTGGCGCAGAAGGTGGCGGTCGACAATGTGAAGGCGATCTACCGTTTGCCTTAACCCGGCAGGCCGAAAGCCTACACCGGCATGCATACTAAAAGGTGCGCATACGTGTGAATACACATGCAATAGTTGTGGTTGGCATCTGAGCGGCATATAAGCTTTCCAGTGCTGTCCGCTTTTCCCGTCCCGGCCGCAGCGGGCCGGGCCGGCGGACAGCCTTACTGGGGAGGATCGCCGATGCGTTGGATCACTTGCGCAGGGCTGGCCCTGCTGCTGACCGCCCTGCCCTCGGGCGCCTGGGCCCTGTGGGGCGTGAACGTCATCGCCAACAACTCGCCACAGCCGGTGACGATTTCGTTCCCGGTTGGAGCCGGCAGCACCAACGGCCTGTCGCAGCGCTTGAGCAACTGGGGCGGCCCGACCGCCATCGTGATCATGGGCAGCGGCGTGATCTATTTCGACGATCGCGGCCACAACACGCCCTGCGGCCGGCCCTATTGGGGCGTGCGCATCACCTTCAAGGACCAGGTCTGGGGATTTTTCTACGACGGTTACGGCCAGGTGAATGTCAGCATCGACGCGAACGGCAATCCCAGCTTCACGGCCTCGTCGGCCGGTTCGCAGGTGGTGCAGGGCGACGGTCCGCCGCGTTGCACCGGCTAGTCGCGCGGCAGCGGATAATCAGGAGACCCGTCATGATCGTCTCGATGATCGTTCCCGTCATCGGCGCGGGTTTGCGCCACGTTCTGCGCCCCGCCGACTGGGCCATCGGCCTGCGGGCCAGCCTGTTCGCGGTGCTGCTCGGCTTGGCCGGCGCCGTCGCGGCACCATCTTCGCCGGCCTATGCCGTCTGCGGTGAAGACCTGCAGCCGCCCTGTCAGGTGGAGCGCGCCCGCGCACCATGCTGGTCATGCCTGGGCTCGTTCTGCGCGAGCTGCTTCTACAAGGCCGAGGAATGCAATCACGCGGAACTCACTGTGCAGGGCGGCCTGTGCAAGGGCCCGCCGAGCACATCGATACCCCGGCCGCTACCCGTCGATTTCTGGGATGGACCGAACCACGTCACGCAAGGCTATTACGCCATCGTCGATCTGGCGGCGGCCTGGATCGTGATCCCCAATCTCGACCAGGACAACAGTTGCAAAGGCGCGACGCGTGGCGGCGTGCTGTTTCCCAGCCCGATGCGCACCGTGCCCCAGGACCAGAACATGCTGACCGTGCCGGACTGGGCCGAGACCTCGCTATACGGCTCACGGCTGGCCATCAACGGCAGCTTCTTCGAAGTGAATGGCTATTCCGGCGGCGGCGACCTGCATTCGGAACTCTGCACCTTCGTCTACGGCTATACCCTGAGCAACCGCCAGCTCGTGCGGCAGGAAGAGCAGATCAAGGCCTACAGCATGGGGCGGCCGCCGGTCTTCCGCGATCCCGGCACGCTGGTCTTCTACACGCCGGGCAGCCCGCGATATGCCGATATCCGCTGGTTTCCGATGTTTCCCAGCGATCCGTTTACCGTGCCGGCCAATTTCCAGAATGCCATTTCCGGCACTCAGCTGCTCAGGAATGGCGCCTATGTCGGCGATGGCGTCGCCGGACCCGATCCGGCCTGCCGGCTGGCCCGCACGGCCGTCGGCCTCAGCATAGATGGCCGTCAGCTCATTATGGTGGTGGTCAATCCCGGCGATCACGGCACCTGTTCGCAGCCGGTCGCCGCAACCACACTGGGTTCGCTCGCGACCTACATGAAAAGCCTCGGCGCCGAGAATGCCATCGCGCTGGATGGCGGCGGCTCATCACAGATGTTCTATACCGATTACCGGTCGGGCATACTCCGCTCGTTGCCCAGCGATACGGTATGGCCGAAAACCGGCTTCGACCCGAACAAGAAGTATTATCGCCCGGTCGGCAATTTCCTCGGCATCCGCTGACGCGCCATCAGACTATCCAGCGCGCCACGATGTAGAGGCCGAGCAGCAGCAGGCCGATATAGAAGACGCGCCGGAAGGCGGTCTCCGACAGGCGATGCCGCAGACGTCGGCCCAGTGCCATGCCGAGCAGGGCCGGCGCCAGGCAGGCGGCTGACAGCGCAAGCAGCCCGGCGCCGAGCTGGTCGCGGCCGCCCAGGCTGGCGCCGAGTCCGAGGGTGGAGGCCATGAACAGCAGGCCCATCGCCTGCACGAGCTGGTCGCGGCTCAGCCCCAGCGCCTGCAGATAGGGCACGCCGGGCACCACGAAGCTGCCGGTCAGGCCGGTGAACAGCCCGTTGACGATGCCGGCGAGCGGCCCGGCCCAGATTTCATGCCGGGCCGCGATATGCAGCGGCGGCCGCAGCAGGCCGAGCAGCGCATAGACCACGAGCAGCAGCCCGAGCAGGGCGGCCAGCGTCCTGCCATCCACGGCATCGAGTGCGGCGCTGCCCGGCCAGATGGCGATGCCGGCACAGAGCAGGAAGAGCCACAGCCGCCGCAGCAGCAGGCGGAAATGCCCGCCGCTGAACGCCTGCCACAGATTGGTCACGAGGTTGGGCGCCAGCAGCAGGATCATCGCCAGCTTGAGGTCGAGCGTGGCGGCGAGCAGGCCGAGCGAAATGCTGGGCAGGCCCAGCCCGATCACCCCCTTCACCATGCCGGCGAGCAGGAAGACGACGGTTATCCAGGCCAGGGTTACGGGATCAAAAGACATGCACGACTCCGGAGATGACAACGCCGGACATCATGCCGCATCAGGGGAGCGGGATGTTTCGGTTCTGGCCGAATTATTGTCAGAGCCAGAGCAGCAAGAGCGCCAGCACGGCCGGCAGGGTCTGTATGTAGAGGATCTTGCGCGCCGCCGTGGCCGCGCCATACAGGCCGGCAATGGCGATGCAGGCAAGGAAAAAGCTTTTGATATGCAATGCCGCAGCCGCATCGCCGAAGAGCGGCACATAGAACAAACCAAAGGCCAGGCCGGCGGCGAGGAACCCGTTATAGAGCCCCTGGTTGGCGGCCAGAACCGCCGTGGCCTGTGCCTTCTCCGGCGTATTGCTGAAGGCGCGCAAGCCGGCCGGCCTGGTCCACAGCACCATCTCCAGCACCATGATATACACATGCAACAGCGCGATCAGGGCGACCAGGATATCGGCAATCAGGGTCATGCGGAAAACCACTCCGCGACGGATTTGAACAGGCCCAGCCCGGCGGTTTCCGCCAGACGGATCTCGGCCCAGGTGAGCCCAAGCAGCACGCATTCCTGGCGCGGGGCATTCTGCTGTTTCAGCAGGCGGCGCAGGCGCTGCGCCCGCTGCGCCTCGGTGTCCATCGGCCGGAAGGGCAGCGTCAGCAGCGCCTCGACCTTGCCATCATGCAGCGCGTTGATCTGCTGCAGCAGGCGGCGCCGGCTGGCGGCATCCAGCGGGCCGGTCATCGCCTCGTCGAGCAGCAGGAACAGCCGGCCATCGAGCCGCGCGATCTTGTCGGCGATCTCCGGCGCGGCAGCCAGATGCAGCCCGCCATCACGGTCGCGCGCCACCTCGAAGGCATGATGCAGCGGCAACAGCAATACGGAGAGATGGCAACCGTGATCGAGCAGGGCGAGCGTGACATCGCGATAGCCCAGGCCCAGCCGGGCGGCGCGGCGCAGGCGCATCTGCACGATCTCGCGCGGCGGGGTCTTCCAGGCTTTGGCATGGGCGCGGCGCCAGGCCACGCCGATCCCCGACATGTCGAGCGGCGGCCCGCCATTATGGCCGATGCCGGCCAGGCGCGGCGGCACCAGACCGGATACAGCCGGTGGCCGCCGCAGCAGGGTTTCGACATTGGGATGCCGGAGATGGAAAAAACGATCGCCCATGACGCCTCGTTACAATCCCGTAACGCGCATCAGTCTTCCGCATATGCCGCAGGGCGTCAATCGCGCTTGTAATACCCGCCTGGCGTGGCGTAACCGGATTTCTACTGCCCGGCACACGACGACATCGCTAGCGTCGCGTCCTGCCCCAGCAGCCATTGAGCCGATTCATGTCCGCCCTGCCCGTCCAGACCCTGTCTCCCATCGGTGTTACCAGTGGAAATGTCTGGCCGCAGATCCGCGATCCGAACATGCATACCTTCCTGCGCTGCTGGGCGCAGTGGCGCCAGCCGGCACCGCGTTTCGGTCCGGTCGATGCGCCGACCGGCCTGCTGCCGCCACGCCGGCGCGACATCGACCCCATCGCCCTGCGCCATTGCCTGCCGCATCTGTGGATTTTCCGCGTCGACCCCGACCTGCGGAATGCGCGGCTGACCCTGGCCGGCGAGGAAATCCTGTTCTACTGGGGCCGCGGCATCATCGGCCACGACGTGAATCAGCTCTGGAATGACAAACAGGCGGCAAGGCTTGGCCTCGACCAGCTTGTGCGCTGCGCCGCCACCCCGGCGATCATCCATGGCCGGCCGCAGAATCACGCTCCCAAAGCCTATGGCCTGCGGATCGAACGGCTGATGCTGCCGCTGATGAACGACGACGGCTCGCCCTTCGGCGTGATCGGCTACAGCCTGTTCCAGCGCGACCCGGACTGGACCAAAGCGATCCAGCCGCGTCTCAACGAGATGCTGAACATCTATCCGCTGGCCGACCTGCCCGACCTGCCACCCGACTGACAGGCCCAACTGGCAGACAGGCCCGACTGACAGGCAGGGCCAGGACTGCTAGGCTGCGCGGCAGGCTTCGGAGGGCCGCGCATGCTGGAGTCCCAGATCATCAATTTCGCCGCCGCACTGGGCATCGGCCTGCTGATCGGCGCCGAACGCGAGCGGCGCAAGGGCGCACGCTCGGCGGCCGGCATCCGCACCTTCACGCTCGCCGCCTTGGCCGGTGCCGCAGCGCAAAGCATCGGCGATGCCCTGCTGCTGACGGTCGCGGTGGCCGGCACCGCCCTGCTCTGCGCCGTGGCCTATATGCGCCAGGCCGCCCCCGCCGAAGCCGCCGATGGCGACGACAATTACGGCCTCACCTCCGAGATCGCGCTGATGCTGACCGTGCTGCTGGGCGGCTTGTGCATGCTGCAGCCGGTGCTGGCGGCCGGAATCGGCGTCACCGCCGCCATATTGCTGGCAGCGCGCACGCCGATGCATATCTTCGTGCGCCAGGTGCTGACCGCGACGGAAGTGCGCGACGCGCTGATCTTCGCCGGTGCCACTCTGGTCATCCTGCCGCTGCTGCCCGACCGGGCGATGGGACCCTTTGCCGCCTTCAACCCGGCGAAGATCTGGATCGTGGTGATCCTGGTGATGGCGATCGGCGGTATCGGCCACATTGCCGTGCGGGCGCTGGGCGCGCGCTACGGATTGCCGCTGGCCGGCTTTGCCGGAGGGTTCATTTCCAGCACCGCCACCATCGGCGCAATGGGGCAACGCGCCCGCAACACACAGGCGCGCAATGCCGCCGTCGCCGGTGCCGTGCTGTCCACCGTTGCCACCGTGGCGCAGATGACATTGGTGCTGGCGGCGACCAGCCTGCCGGTATTGCGCCACCTGGCGCTGCCGCTGGCGCTGGCCGGCGCCGCCGCCATCGCCTATGGCGCGATCTTCACGGTTTACGCCCTGCGCCAGACCAATGAAGAAGAGAAAGAGCCGGGCCGCGCGTTCAGCCTGACCGGCGCGCTGGTGTTCGCCGCCGTGCTGGCGACGGTGCTGTTCGCCGCGGCAGCGTTGCAGCATTATTTCGGCGAAGCCGGCGTGCTGGTGGTGGCCGCGCTGGCCGGCTTTGCCGATACTCACGCGGCAGCGATTTCGGTGGCATCGCTTCAGATGGAACCGCATACAGCGGCGGCACCGGTGCTCGTCGCCTTCACGACCAACACGGTCAGCAAAATGGTATTTGCCTGGACCGGCGGCGGCAGCGACTATGCCCTGCGCGTGATCCCCGGCCTGATCGCGGTGGCGGCCGCAGCCTGGGCCGGGCTGCTGCTGATCTAGCCGTCAGTTATCGTCGGAGGCGTAAGGGTTCTTGCCCTTGCGCAGATGCATGCGGATCGGCACGCCCTGCAGGTCGAACACCTCGCGCAGCCCGTTGATCAGGTAGCGCAGATAGGATTCGGGGATGAAGTCGGCGCGCGGCGCAAACAGCGCGATGGTCGGCGGCCGCGCCTTGACCTGGGTGGCATAGCGGATGCGCACGCTGCGCCCGCCCGCCAATGGCGGCGGGTTGCGCGTGGTGGCTTCTTCCAGCCAGCGATTGAGCTGCGCGGTGGGGATGCGCCGGTTCCAGCGTTCATACTGCGCCATCACGGCAGGCAGCAGACGATCCAGATGCCGGCCGGTGAGCGCCGAGAAGGTGACGACGGGAATGCCGCGTGCCTGCGGCAGCGAGGTCTGCAGCCGGTCCTCGATCTCCTTCAGGGCGAGCGCGCGATCTTCCACCGCATCCCACTTGTTCACCGCGATCACCAGCGCGCGGCCTTCCTGCAGCACATGGTCGGCGATGGTGAGGTCCTGCTTGTCCATGCCCAGCACGGCGTCGAGCACCAGCACCACAACCTGCGCCATGCGCACGGTGCGCAGGGTATCGGCGACCGACAGCTTTTCCAGCTTGTGCTCGACACGCGCCTTGCGCCGCATGCCGGCGGTATCGACCAGCTTGACCCGGCGGCCCTGATATTCCCATTCGATGGCGATCGCATCGCGGGTCAGGCCGGGCTCGGGGCCGGTCAGCAGGCGGTCGCTGCCGATCAGCTTGTTGATCAGGGTGGACTTGCCCGCATTCGGACGGCCCACCACGGCAAGCTGGATCGGACGATTGAGGTCTTCCGCCGGCACCTCGGCATCGGGATCGATGTCGATGTCGGCCTGCACCATGTCGAGTTCATCGGCATCGTCGCCCGGCACCGCATCGGTATTGCCGGCGATATGCTCCATCAGCGCCAGCGAGAGATCGTACAGGCCCTCGCCATGCTCGGCCGAAACCGGCAGCGGATCGCCAAAGCCCAGGCCATGCGCCTCGGCCACGCCGAAACCACCGGCACCGCCTTCACATTTATTGGCCAGCAGCAGCACCGGCCGTTTCTGCTTGCGCAGCCAGTTGGCGAAATGCCGGTCCAGCGGCGTGACGCCGGCGCGGCCATCGATCACGAACAGCACCACGGCCGCCTCGCGCACCGCGGCCTCGGTTTGCAGCCGCATGCGGCCAGCCATGCTGTCGTCGTCGGATTCTTCCAGGCCTGCCGTGTCGACGGCGGTGAATTCCAGGTCGCCCAGCCGCGCCGCGCCTTCACGCCGGTCGCGCGTCACGCCCGGCGTATCGTCGACGATGGCAAGCCGGCGGCCGACCAGGCGATTGAACAGCGTCGACTTGCCGACATTCGGCCGGCCGACAATAGCGACTTTTGCGGGCATGACCTGCCTTAGCGATACGCGATCAACTGCGCGTTGTCAGTAACGACGTAGAGCGTGCCATCGGCGACGACCGGCGCCACCGATGCCTTGTCGGGCAGCGATACCTGGCCGATCAGATCGCCGGTATAGGGCGACACGGCAAACAGGCGTTCGTCGGTGGAGGCCAGCAGCAGGCGATCGCCCGCCAGCACCGGACCATACCAGGTGATGATCCCCTTGCGCGTCTTGGCCTTGGGATCCTCGTAACGGCGCAGCTGGCGGATCCATTTCACCTTGCCGTCACGGCGCGACATGCACAGCAGTTCGGCGTCGATGGTGACGGCATAGATGAAATCGCCGGCAACCCAGGGCGTTTGAATGCTGGGGATCACGCGCTCCCAGATGCGTTCGCCGCTGCGCATGTCGAGCGCGACGAAACGGCCTGACTGGCTGACGGCATAAACACGGTCGCGATCGATCACCGGCCGGCCGTTGATGTCGTTCAGCGCACCGGCCTGGCTGATGCGGCCCGAGGCGCGGATCAGCTGCTCGCTCCAGACCACCACGCCGGTATCGGCGCGCAGGGCCAGCAATTCACCCGACGAGAACGGCACCACGACGATGTTGCCATCGACGGCGGGATTGGCCGCGCCGAGAAAGCCCGCGGTTTCGGCCACACCGGCATAGGTCCACAATTCATTGCCGCGATCCAGGTCAAGCGCGTGAACCTGGTTGTCGTAGGTGACGACGAAGACGCGATTGCCATCCGCCGCCGGTGCGCCGCGGATCGGCTGCTTGAGCGAAGCGACCCAATGCGCGAGGCCGGTGGAAGATTGCAACGCGACGACATCGCCATAGCCCGTGGTGACGATCACCTTGCCGGCATGCCAGGCCAGGCCGCCGCCGATGGCGCCGCCCTCTTCCTTGCGCGGGGTGAGTTCGACGCGCCACAGGCGCCGGCCGGTGCTGGCATCGTACGCGCTGACGCGGGCTTCGGAGTCCATGGCGAAGACGCGGCCCTCGGCCACAACGGGCTGGGCCAGGATTTTCTGTTCCTCGTCAGCCGAGCTGCCGAGATCGGCCGTCCAGGCGCGGCCGAGCTTGTCGCCCAGCGCGAGGTGATACATGGCATGGCCGGGATAGCCGCCGCCCTGGGGCCATTCCGGATTGCGCCACGGCTTGGACAGTGAAACGGGCGTTTCGGCCAATTGCGGATCGGGGTCGAGCTGGCTGTCGAAGGCGAGCACGGAAATGCGCTCGCCGGTGACCACCGGCTTGGGATCCTCGGCAAACCAGTCGGAAACCGTGTCGCAACCGGCAAGCGCAACGGCGGCCACAGCGATGGCGGCGAAGCGGAACATCGGACGATGCATCTGCATAACGGTCTGCCCGGTTACTGGACCGGACCGCCAAGGGCGGCCAGCAATTCGGCGGCGCGGCCACGCAGGCCAGCCGGCACCAGGGGATCATCGGCCAGCGCGGTAAGCTGCTGCCGGGCGGCATCGCGGTTGCCGGCCTTGAGTTCGGCCAGCGCCTGCAATTCGCGGCCATTGGCATACCACGGGCTGTCGCCCGGGATCGCGGCGACATGCTTGCGCACACCCTCGGCGCCCAGGGTATCGAAGCCATGGAAGGCGGCGAGGTAATTGGCGAGATCGCGGAAGCGCTGGTTGATGCCGCTGTCGGCTGCGATGGCGTCATAGGCGGCGATGGCGCCGGGCATGTCCTTGGCCTCGATCAGCACGGCGGCCTGCTGGAAACGGGCCAGCAGGGCATAGCCATCCTTGCCGCTGGCCGCCATGTCGGCGAAAGCCTTCGCGGCATCGGCGGGTTTGCCGGCCTGGGCCTGGTTGAGCGCGGCGGTGAAAGCCGCGCCGGCGGCGGCGGCTTTTTCGCTCTGCCAGGTCTTCCAGACCTGATGACCGGCCACGCCGGCCAGCAACAGGATGACGAGGCCGATGGCGTAGGGGCTCCAGCGCTTCCAGGCTTTTTCCAGCCGGTCGCGGCGCACTTCCTCGTCGACTTCCTCGATGAAATTGGCCACAGGCGACTCCCTGAACGAACAGCCGGTCTGGCGACCGGTTCAAAACGGCGCGTACCTTACCTGCATCGCGGCACGATGGCAAAGCCCGGAAGACTCCCAAATTTTGGGGTAACCATTTGATAACACATCGAGTCTTGGCAGGACTCGGAAAATCGACTAACCTGCCGGCCGTCTATAAAGTCAGGGAAGACGACGCCGGTGCTTTGCCGGCCGACCCTTCGAAGGGGGAAAGCCTCATGTTCGGATTCCGGAAAGCGACCGTCGCCTTGGCGATCCTTGCCGCCGCGGCCAGCCTCGCCGCAGCCGGCGCCGCCCAGGCCCAGTCCAAAAAAGGCGCCAAGCCCACTGCCCTGATTCCCTTCGAGGCCGAACGCGCCAAGGAGCGCGGCGACCGCAACCTGATCCGCCTGAACGACGACATCACCCGCATGTCGTCTGCCCGCGTGGTGGAACTGCCCGTGGTGGACGGCCGCATGGGCGACCATGCCCGCCTCGACGATGTCGAGATCTTCTTCCCCTTCGGCAGCATCGTGCTCGCCACCGCCGAATTCCACAAATACCGCCCCGCCCTCGTGGCCAGCGCCGCCGTGACGCCGATCCCCGATGTCAGCCCCGATCCGCGGTATGACCGGGTGAAGCATTTCGATCACCAGCTCGGCAAGGTCTGCGCCAGCGAGAAACTGGGCGACGGCCAGCGGATCGAAATGCGCATCAGCCCCGAACGCGTGCTGTCGCTGGTGCATGTGAGCCCGGCCAAGTTCCAGGGCCCCACCGCCTCGGACAATCCGTCCTACAAGGTGGTCAGCGCGCTGGAAATGCGGTTCCTGTCGTTCAAGGAACCCGAGGCAGAGCGGCTGTACCGGCAGTGCCAGCGCTCGGCCGCGGCATCTGGCGGCACCAAGGTTTCGCAGGCCGACTGATCCCCTTTTCGTGGCGGTATGACGCAGTCTGACTGGCTACGACTGGCCGGACTGGCGCTGGCCCTGCTGCTGATCCTGCCTGGCATCCTGCGGCTGCCCGGCGCCATCGGCGGCCGGCGCCTGCTGCTGTTCATCGCGGCCTGGCTCGGTATCTTCCTGCTGGTCGGCCTGGCCTACAGCTTTTTCGCCGGCTGAGGCTGGCCGTGCGCGCCGCGCGCTCCAGATAAGAAAAACGGTTTCACGCGGATTTTATCACCGGGCGGCATCGCGCCGGCCCACAATCTGCCGCCTGATCTGCCGCCTTGTCCGCCCGCCGCGGGATCGTTTCGTCTTAACCGGAGGAAAAACATGAACGCCGATTTGCTCAGCCTCGTTCCCAAAGTCGATTTCAGCCGCCGTGGTTTCATGGCCACCAGCCTGATCACCGGTTTCACGGTGGCCGCCGGCCCCGTCATGGGCCAGACCGCGATCAAGACCGATGCCACCGGCCTGAAAGACGGCGAGGTCGATATTCCGGTGAAGGGCGGCATGATGAAAGCCTATCGCGCCCAGCCAGCCGGCGCCGGCCCCTTCCCCACCATCCTGGTGGTGCAGGAAATCTTCGGCGTGCATGAATACATCAAGGACACCTGCCGCCGTTTCGCCAAGCTGGGCTATCAGGCGATCGCCTCCGACCTCTATGCCCGCCAGGGCGACATGAGCAAGGTGACCGACATGCAGGGCGCCATCGCGGTGGCCGGCAAGGTACCGGACGCGCAGGTGATGGCCGATCTGGATGCCACCGCCGCCTGGGCGGCCAAGAATGGCGGCAACCCGAACAGGCTGGGCATCACCGGCTTCTGCTGGGGCGGCCGCATCACCTGGCTGTATGCGGCGCATAACCCGAAGGTGAAGGCCGGCGTGGCCTGGTATGGCCGCCTGGTCGGCCAGGCCAGCGAACTGACGCCGAAGCATCCAATCGACATCGTCAAGGACCTGAAGGCGCCGGTGCTGGGCCTCTACGGCGCCGCCGACCAGGGCATCCCGGTCGCCAGCGTGGAGCAGATGAAGGCCGCGTTGGAAGCGGCGAAGAAGTTCAACACCTTCTACGTCTACCCCGACACGCCGCATGCCTTCCACGCCGATTACCGGCCGAGCTATCGCAAGGCCGAAGCCGAGGATGCCTGGCAGAAGGCGGTCGGCTTCTTCAAGGTGCATCTGGGTTAACACGACTGCGGGCCGCCCTTCAGGGGGCGGCCCGCTTAATTCTGCCCATCGAGCGGCCGGCGGTAGATCGCGCCCATGATCATTCCGATCGCCTCCGGCGCATCCTCGCGGCCCAGCGGCAGCAGCAGGCGCTCGTGTGTGAACCAGCGCCCATCGATCACATCGTCGAATTTATGCAGTTGCGGCGCGGCGGCTTCCAGCGCCTGCAGATACTGTTGCTGCACCCGCGCGGCAAAGGCCGGCGGATTGAGCTGGTCGACATAGCGGCCGGTCATCTCCTGGCCGTAATCGCGGGTCAGATCGACGCCCCAGAGGCGATAGCGGAACCGGATCGCGGGTTCGCGCTCCACATCCACCAGCAGCACATGGCCAAGCGCAAACGCCAGATCGAGCGGATCGATATCCCGCCGCAGCGGAAAGCGCCGTGCGCCCCGCTTTGCCTCCCAGTAGGCCAGAAGCCGTTCCAGCTGCGGATGCAGAAATTCCACGCCGCCCCCGTTTCCCCCGATGGCCCAGTATGGCGGGGGCAGACCGGCGGCGGCAATCGCAAATGAAAAAGCCCGCTCCGGCGGAGCGGGCCCTGTCGAAGCCCGGACGGAACAGGTCCGCCCGACGCGTCAGAGCGTATCCTTGAGCTGCTTCGACGCCTTGAAGCGCACCGACTTCGAGGCGGCGATCTTGATCGTCTCGCCCGTCTGCGGGTTGCGGCCCTTGCGGGCGCCGCGCTTGGACACCTTGAAGGTGCCGAAGCCGACGATGGTGAAACCGCCTTCCTTCTTCAGCGACTTCGCCATCGCCTCGAAGACGGCATCGACGGCGTCGCCGGCGGCAGCCTTGGTGGTGCCCGCGGTCTCGCGCACGATTTCGATCAGATCAGCCTTGTTCATCACACCCTCCAGAATTCTGCGGATCAGCCCGCCATACAGAATCGGACGATCCGCAGCGGGTGAAAGCAGTTACCACATTCACCGCCCCAGACAAGGCCAACAAGGGCCCGCCAAACCCTTGTCATTCGCGGCATTTGCGCCAATCGCGATTCGACGCATGGGTGACGCAGCGAGTCGCTATCCAACGTCGCAGCGACCCGATTTGATCGAGATCAAAGCCGCGACGGAACGCCGCTGGCTAGCCTCCGGCCCGCAAGAAACATCCGCAACCGAATCCGGGGGAGACACATCATGCCGTTCGGCGAACAGCTTTACCTCATCGGCGCCTGCGCCGCTTTCGCGGTCTTCGCGCTGGCGCTGGCCTTCTGCCGCGTGACCTCGGCCGATCTGCCGAAGTAAGTCAGCCCAGCAGAGACCTGTGCAGGAGGGCGCGCAAGGCGCCGTCCTGCACCATGCGCTTGGCCGCCGCCAGGTCGGGCGCCAGATAACGATCCTCGGCCATCATCGGCACGGCATCGCGCAGCAGCCTTTGCGCCTGCTGCAGATGCGCGCTGGTGCGCAGCGGCGCGCGCAGATCGACACCCTGCGCGGCACAGAGCCATTCCACCGCCACGATGCCGGCGGCGTTCTCGGCCATGGCCAGCAGGCGATAGCCGGCATGGGCCGCCATGGAGACATGGTCTTCCTGGTTGGCCGAGGTGGGGATCGTGTCGATGCTGGCGGGATGGGCGCGCTGCTTGTTCTCGGACGCCAGCGCGGCGGCCGTCACCTGCGCGATCATGAAGCCCGAATTGATCCCGGGTTTGGGCGCCAGGAAAGCCGGCAGGCCGCTCAGCACCGGATCGACTAGCAGCGAGATGCGGCGTTCGGAAAGATTGCCGATCTCGGCCAGTGCGATGGCGATGATGTCGGCGGCAAAGGCCACCGGTTCGGCATGGAAGTTGCCGCCGGAGAGGATTTCCCCTTCACCGAAGACCAGCGGATTGTCGGAGACGCCGTTGGCTTCGCGCTCCAGCGTGCCGGCGGCCTGGCGCAGCAGATCGAGCGCCGCGCCCATCACCTGCGGCTGGCAGCGCAGGCAATACGGGTCCTGCACGCGTTCGTCGCCGGTGCGGTGCGAGGCGCGGATGTCGGAGCCGTCCAGCAGTTCCAGCAGCAAAGCCGCCACCGCGATCTGGCCAGGCTGGCGCCGCGCGGCATGGATGCGCGGATCGAATGGCGTGTCGGAACCGGCGGCGGCATCGACGGACAGCGCGCCCGTGACCAGCGCAGCCGCCGTCACGTCTTCGGCGGCGAACAGCCCGGCGAGCGCCAGTGCCGTCGAAACCTGCGTGCCATTGAGCAGCGCGAGGCCTTCCTTCGCGCCGAGCTTCAGGGGTTGCAGGCCCGCCTTCGCCAAACCTTCGGCGGCCGGGCATTCGCGGCCGGCGATGCGCACGCTGCCCTCGCCCAGCAAAGGCAGCACCAGATGCGCCAGCGGCGCGAGGTCGCCCGAAGCGCCGACCGAGCCCTGCGCCGGCACGCAGGGCAGCATATCGGCATTCAGCAATGCCCGCAGGGCCTCGATGGTGTTCCAGTGCACACCCGACAGGCCCTGTGCGAGGCTGTTGATCTTGAGCAGCAGGATCAGCCGCACGATCGCATCGGGCAGCAAAGGCCCGGTGCCGACCGCATGGCTGAGCACCAGGCGACGCTGCAGCTCGGCCACCTGATCGGGCGCGATGCGCACGCGGGCGAGCTTGCCGAAACCGGTGTTGACGCCGTAGACCGCTGCATCGCCGGCAGCCGCGCGCGCCACGGTATCGGCGGATGCCTCGACAGACGCCCGCGCCGAGACGTCGATCTCCAGCCTGAAGGCGCCGCCGCGATAGAGCCGGGCCAGGTCGGCGAGTGTGAGCGTTCCGGGCGTCAGTCGATAGACCACGCGCATCCCCGTTTTGATGGATGAATTGAGTATAGGCTAAGGCTGGGCCGGTCAGGTTGTCTATACATGATTATTTGACTTGCCGTCTTTCGCGCCACGGTCTTTAATTAGGCATTCGCGCCGGGGCCAATGGCGGCCGCGGCCGTAGCCTTCCGGGGGACTAAACACATGAAAAAGATGTCGATTTTGGGCGCTGCCGCCGCCCTGGCCCTGCTCGCCGGCGCGCCCGCCATGGCGCAGGACATGCCGAAAGTGGTGCTGGGCATGAGCGGCTGGACCGGCTTTGCGCCGCTGACCCTGGCCGCCGATGCCGGCCTGTTCAAGAAGCGTGGCGTCGATGTCGAGATCAAGTTCATCCCGCAGAAAGAACGCCACCTGACCGTCGCTGCCGGCGCCACCCAGGCGGTGGCCACCACGGTCGATACCTATGTGGCCTGGACCTCGGCCGGCGTGCCGCTGACGCAGGTACTGCTGCTCGACAAGTCGAAGGGCGGCGATGGTCTGGCCGTGCGCAACAACATCAACTCGGTGAAGGACCTGAAGGGCAAGACCATCGCCGTCGATGGCGCCGGCACCACGCCGTATTTCGTGCTGATGGTGATGCTGCACCGGAACGGCATGGGCCCGAAGGACGTGCAGTACGCCACCCTGGCACCGAACCCGGCCGCCCAGGCTTTCGTCGCCGGCCAGTATGATGCCGCCTCGACCTACGAGCCGTATCTGTCGTCGATCCGCAATGCGCCGGACAAGGGCAAGATCCTGCACACCACGATCGAATATCCGGTGGTGGTCGACATGCTGGCCTTCCAGCCCGACTACATCAAGAAGAACCCCAAGACCGTGCAGGCCGTGGTGAATGGCTTCTTCGACGCGCTGGACATGATCAAGAAGGAACCCGACAAGTCCTACGAGATCATGGGCGCCAAGGTGAAGCAGACCGGCCCGGATTTCGCCAAGTCGGCCGCCTTCATCGCCTGGCAGGACAAGGCCGCCAACCAGGCCTATTTCAAGGGCGACCTGCAGGCCTTCATGAAGGAAGCCGCCGACATCCAGCTCGAATCCGGTGTGATCAAGTCGATCCCCGACCTCAAGCCGATGGTCGACGACAGCTTCATCAAGTAAGCCAGCTTTCAAGGACGTTCAGTGTTCGAACCGCTTAAACCCGTTTCCCCAGGGCGCCGCACCGCCCTGGGGATTCTCTTTTTCGTGGTCTTCCTCGGCCTCTGGGCCGCGGTGACCTATGGCGGCATCGTGCCGCCGCTGTTCCTGGCCGATCCGCTGAAAGCGGCGAAGGCCGGCGTATCGCTGTTCACCGAATACGGCTTTGCCGGCGATGTGGGCGTGACCATCTGGCGCGTGGTGGGCGGCTTCATGATCGCGGCCATCTTCGCCGTGCCGCTGGGTATCCTGATGGGCGCCTTCAAGGGGATCGAGGCCTTCTTCGAACCCTTCATCTCTTTCGCGCGCTACCTGCCGGCTTCCGCCTTCATCCCCCTGCTGATCCTGTGGGCCGGCGTGGGCGAGGCGCAGAAGCTGGCCGTGATCGTGATCGGTTCCTTCTTCCAGATCGTGCTGATGGTGGCCGTGATCGTGGGCGGCAGCCGCATCGATCTGGTGGAAGCCTCCAAGACGCTGGGCGCCAAACGCGCCGGCATCGTGCTGCGCGTGCTGCTGCCCGGCGCCGCGCCGCAGATCGCCGAGACGTTGCGCCTGGTGCTGGGCTGGGCCTGGACTTATGTGATCGTGGCGGAACTGATCGGCGCCCAGAGCGGCATCGGCCACATGATCATGGATAGCCAGCGCCTGCTCGATACCGGGCAGATGATCTTCGGCATCGTGGTGATCGGCCTGATCGGCCTGGTTTCCGACTTCCTGTTCAAGCAGGCCAACGCCCGCCTCTATCCCTGGTATTTCCTCAAGTGAGCAAGCTCAAGATCGATACCGTCAGCCGCGTCTTCCCCGGCGTGCGCGGCGGCGAACCGACCCGGGCGCTGGAACCAACCAGCATCGCGGTCGAGGACAATGACTTCATCACCATCCTGGGACCGTCAGGCTGCGGCAAGAGCACGCTGCTGCGCATCGTTGCCGGGCTGGACCAGCCCACCACGGGCCAGGTCCTGCTGGATGGCCAGCCGGTGCGCGATCCGGGGCCGGACCGCGGCATGGTGTTTCAATCCTACACGCTGTTTCCCTGGCTGACCGTGCGGGAAAACATCTGCTTTGGCCTGCGCGAGAAGAAGGTATCCTCAGCCGAACAGGCCGAGATCGCCGCCCGCTTCATCGACCAGGTCGGATTGAAGGGTTTCGAGAACCATTACCCCAAGCAACTTTCGGGCGGCATGCAGCAGCGCACGGCTTTGGCCCGCGCGCTGGCCAACGATCCGAAGATCCTGCTGCTGGACGAGCCGTTCGGCGCGCTCGACAACCAGACCCGCGCCCTGATGCAGGAGCTGCTGCTGGGCATCTGGGAAAAGGCGCGGAAGACCGTGCTGTTCGTCACGCATGATATCGACGAGGCGATCTTCATGGCCAACCGCGTGCTGGTGATGACCGCGCGCCCCGGCCGGGTGAAATGCGACATCGCCATCGACCTGCCGCATCCGCGCCATTACACGGTGAAGACCACGCCGGAATTCGCCGCCTACAAGGCGCGGCTGACCGAGGAAATCCGCGTGGAGTCGATCCGTGCCGCCGAAGCTGAACATTAGGCCGTTTGCCGCCGCTGACCGCGCGGCCCTGATCGCATTGTGGCAGGCCTGCAACCTGACGCGGCCATGGAACGACCCGGACAGCGACATCGATTTCTGCATGTCGAAGCCGGAATCCACCATCCTGGTGGGCGAGAGCGGTGGCAAGATCGTCGCCAGTGTGATGACCGGCCATGACGGCCATCGCGGCTGGCTGTATTACCTCGCCGTCGAGCCATCGATCCAGAAATCCGGTTTTGGCCGCGCGATGGTGACGGCGGCCGAGGATTGGCTGCGGGCACGCGGCGTGCCGAAGGTGATGCTGATGGTGCGGCCGGAAAACGAGCGTGTGCGCGCCTTCTATGACGCGCTGGGCTATGTGGAAGAACCGCGCGTGATCTTCAGCCGCCGGCTGGACGGCAAGTAAGCCCTATTTCCTGAACGCTGCCGCGTATTGCTCGGGCTTGAAGCCGACCAGCAATTTGCCGCCGCCCAGCTCCAGCACCGGACGCTTGATCATCGAGGGCTGCGCCTGCATCAGCGCGATGGCCTTCTTCTCGGTGATGCCGTCCCGCTCGGACTCGGGCAGCTTGCGAAACGTTGTGCCGGCGCGGTTGAGCAGCAGTTCCCAGCCCACGACCTTGCACCAGGCTTCCAGCTTCGTCTTTTCGATGCCGCTGGCCTTGTAGTCGTGGAATTCATGCGCCACGCCATGGTCCTTCAGCCAGATGAAGGCCTTTTTCATCGTGTCGCAATTCTTGATGCCGTAAATGGTGATGGGCATGGCGGTCAGTCCAGCGCAGTCTTAGTCCAGCGCAGCGATGACTTCCACTTCCAGCAGCAGGTCGGGATTCACCAGGGCGGTGACGCCGACCAGCGTGCTGGCCGGATAGGGGCCGTCGCCGAAATATTTCGCCCGCGCCGCGCGCACCGGCGGCAGCTTGTCGGGCGTCAGGTTCACCACATAGGTGACCAGCTTGAACACCTTGGAAAAATCCGCGCCGCCCGCGGCGAGGGCGATTTTCAGGTTGGCGAAAACCTGTTCGGCCTGCGCGCCGATATCGCCCTTGCCCACCACGTTGCCCGCCGCATCCAGCGCCACCTGACCGGAGATGTGCAGCTGCCGCCCCGCCGGCACGATGGCGATGTGCGAGTAGCCGGTGGGCTTTGACAGGCCCGGTGGATTGCTGCGGTCGATGGTCATTGGTCGTGCCTCATGCCTTGTAGCTGATCTTCACTTTCGCCGCCGCCGCCTTTGCTGCCGCGCGGGCCTGCTCGACATCGCCGTGCCTCGCCAGCGCCAGCGCCACGCCCATGCGGCGATAGGGTCGCGTGGTGGGCTTGTTGAAAATGCGCAGGTCGAGGTCGATGCCTGTGGCGGATGGCACCAGCGCCTCGGCCAGGCCCTCCACGCTGAAATCGGTGGCGTCGCGGTCGGCCAGGATCACCGCCGAGGCGCTGGGGCCATGCTGGGTGATGCTGGGGATCGGCAGGCCGAGGATGGCGCGGGCATGCAGGTCGAATTCGGTGAGGTTCTGCGAGATCAGCGTCACCATGCCGGTATCGTGCGGGCGTGGCGACAGCTCGGAGAAGATCACTTCGTCGTTCTTGACGAAGAATTCCACGCCGAACAGGCCATAGCCGCCCAGGTTGTCGACCACGGCCTTGGCCTGGCGCTGGGCCTCGGCCACCGCGCGCTGCGACATCGGCGTCGGCTGCCAGCTTTCCTGGTAATCGCCGCGTTCCTGCCGGTGCCCGATGGGCGGGCAGAAGATCACGCCCTGGCGCGTGCGGATGGTGAGCAGGGTGATTTCGTAATCGAAATCGATGAACGCCTCGACGATCACGCGCTTGCGGTCGCCGCGCATGCCGGCCACGGCATAGTCCCAGGCCTTGTCGATCTCGCCCGGCGCCTTCACCGTGCTCTGGCCCTTGCCCGAGGATGACATCACCGGCTTCACCACGCAGGGGATGCCCACCTTCGCCACCGCGTCGCGCATCTCCTCCAGGCTTTCGGCATAGAGGAATGTCGAGGTGGGCAGGCCCAGCTCGTTGGCCGCCACATCGCGGATGCGGTCGCGGTTCATGGTCATCTGCGTGGCGCGCGCCGACGGCACCACGTTGAAGCCGCGATCCTCGAAATCCTTCAGCACCTCGGTTCGGATGGCCTCAACCTCGGGCACGATGAAATCGGGTTTGTGCTTGTCGATGGCGGCGCCCAGGGCCGCGCCATCCAGCATGGAAAACACCTCATGCTCGTCGGCCACCTGCATGGCCGGTGCGCCGGCGTAAGCATCGCAGGCCACCACATGGGCGCCGAGCCGCTTGGCGGAAATGACGAATTCGCGGCCCAGCTCGCCCGAGCCGAGCAGGAGGATTTTCTTGGTTGCAGCCATGGTCCTGAAGTCTCAGTTGCGTGTTCCGGCCATCATACAATGGCCGAAACTTGCCCGGCCAGCGTCGGCCCCGGTCGATTTTTTTCGCGGGCCCTGTCGGCAGGGCCGCCCCTGCCCCGTCCTTGGGACACGGCCCCGGATTTCAGGCTTTGGGGGCCAGCCGCCATACAGGGAGCCATTCATGAAGATCACCCAGCATCTCTGGTTCGAAAAGGACATGGAAAGCGCGATCCGCGCCTATACCTCGCTGATCCCCGGCTCGGCGGTCGGCTGGATCTCGGCCGTTCCGGCTGATACACCCAGCGGCCCGGCCGGCAGCGTGAAGATCGCCAGCTTCAGCCTGGGCGACCAGCGCTACATGGCGATCGAGGCGGGGCCGCTCGATCCGTTCAACCACAGCTTCTCGATCATGGTGGAATGCGACACGCAGGCCGAGATCGACCGCCTGTGGGATGCCCTGAAAGACGGCGGCGCGACCGAGCAATGCGGCTGGCTGCGCGACCGCTGGGGCCTGAGCTGGCAGATCGCGCCGAAACGGCTGGGCGAGCTGATGAACGACCCGGACCCGGCCAAGGCCAGGCGCGTGACCGAGGCGATGCTGAAGATGGTGAAATTCGATATCGCCGCGCTGGAGGCGGCGGCGAAAGGCTGACTGGCGAAGGGCTGACTGGAAGCGGGAGGATCAGCCCTTCCCCACCTCCCGCACCACATCGAGGAAGGCGCGCAGGGCCGGCGGCACGGCGCGGTGGCCGGGATAATAGACCGCCACGCCTTCCGCCGGCGCCATCCAGGCCGACAGCACCGGACGCAGCCGCCCGGCCTTGAGCGCCGCTGCGGCGGCGATGTCCACCACATAGGCGATGCCCAGCCCCCGCAGGGCGGCATCCACCATCAGTTCCTCGTCGTCGAGGATCAGGGACGCGGGGGCATCCACCGTCATCCCCTGCCCGGCGCGCTCGAATTCCCAGCGATAGAGCTTGCCGCCCGGCAGGCGATGGCCGATGCAGCGATGCCGTAGCAATTCGTCGGGCGTTTTCGGCGTGCCGGCGCGTTTGAGATAGGCCGGCGACGCCACGCAGACGAAGCGCACCGGCTGGCCGAACGGCACCGCGATCATGTCGCGCGGAATCGAACCCATGAGCCGCACGCCGGCATCGAAGCCGCCGGAGACGATATCCACCAGCCGGCCCTCCACCACGATATCCACGGTGACATCGGGGAAACGCTGCGCCATCACGGGCAGTACATCGCGCACCAGCAGGGCCGCCGGCAGGCGCGGCGTGTTGATGCGCACTGTGCCAGCTATAGCGCCGCTGCCGCGAAAGGCGGCGACGCTGTCCAGCGCATCGTCCAGCGCGCCGAGCGCCGATTGCAGGCGGCCGAGCAGCGCGGCGCCGGCCTCGGTGGGCGCGACGCTGCGTGTGGTGCGGTTCAAGAGCCGCACGCCCAGCCGCTCCTCCAGCGCGCGCATGGCATGGCTGAGCGTGGAGGGCGCGGTGCCGAGCTGATCGGCCGCGCGGCGGAAGCTGCGATGGGTGGCGACCGCCACGAAGGCGGCGAGGTCGTTGAGCGACGGCGGGGGGCGCTGGGAGGGGCGGGTCATTGCTGGCGATTTTGCAGCAACCCATACGGAATTCAACGGCTAATCCGAACAATCCGGATCGCCTATATCGGGGCCAGAGCAACCGACCAGAGCAATCGAAAGGACCCGGATATGACCAAACGCGACGCCGTCTTCCCCGCCAACCGCCACGCGCTTTACGACCTGCACCAGTATTCGCCGGCGATCCGCTCCGGCGACCTGCTCTTCGTCTCGGGCCAGGTGGGCAGCCGCGACGACGGCTCGCCCGAGCCGGATTTCGCCAGGCAGGTGAAGCTAGCCTTCGCCAATCTGCGCGACGTGCTGCAGGCGGCCGGCTGCAGTTTCGATGACGTGGTGGACGTCACCAGCTTCCACACCGATCCGGAAAAGCAGCTTGAGACAGTGATGGCCGTGCGCGCGCAGGAAATCGGCGAAGCGCCCTGGCCGACTTGGACGGCAATCGGCGTGACCTGGCTCGCCGGCTTCGATTTCGAGATCAAGGTCATTGCAAGGCTGCCGGCAAAAACTAATTAAGCTTGAAGCAGAAATAGCAAAAGTGTGACTAATAAAAGAGAGCCATCAGCCTATCTTTTATTATTAAAACATCACACCAAAAGGGCACCTTGGACGTTCAAAGTCTATTCAAGGAGCCAATCATTCAACATTTTTATGGCAACGGCTAAGTTACGCCCCTCTCCCGGACCGCCCTTGTGGATGATACCTACAACATTGTTATTGGTATCAATGAGCGGACCGCCGGACATGCCCTGCGCCAAAATTTGAGTTACCTCAATATAATCGACCAAACTCTGGACTTTGAAGGAAGCAACAGTTCCACCACGTACGTTGATGCTGTCCCCGGGTGAATATGCGGGATAGCCAATAGCAGTTAAATGATCGCCTAGGGCAACAACTTGGGCCGAGCGTTCAAGTTCAAAAAATTCAGTAATCGGAATACTGTGCTCAAGCAGCGCGAGATCGCGGTGCTTGTCAACCCTCAAGACGCGTGCCCTGAATTTATTGGCCGGCTTTGATGGGTGAAAGACTTCGACTTCCTCAGCGCCTCCTAGACAATGTTCTGCGGTGACCAAGCCAACATCCTTCAGAAAGAAAGCGGTGCCTTGTTCAATCGTGTGATTATTATCCACAACCCAGACTGACCGATCACGCATCTCGGTCACGGTAGGAGATACCTTGATCGGTCGAGCGGGGAAACAATTGTTGAAACGTAGCGCAATATGACGCACCACGGGATCGGTTGAGCCTTTGATATGCGTCAGGTATGAAATCTTACCGCGCAGGAATGACGCTAGGTCTGAGCGGCCACCATGTTGTTCTCGGAATTTTTTCTCCGCACCATCGATACCAAGAACCTCAATAGAGCGCAGTGCCGCGCGAATATTCCGAACGTAACGGCGGTCCACATTTAGCATCTCATTAATCTTGACCCCAGTGACTACGCGTCGCGAATGGCGATCCGCATAATGTGTCTTATCCGGGTTTATGATGAACCCATTCTGCTGAAAGAGGCTACGGAGTTGCACCGCAAGAAGTTCCGGTGCGAAGTGCCCTGCTGGAGGCAACCCTACTTCGAACAATGCAGTCGGCGGCTGGTAGCTCGAAAAGGTGATGTCATCGGCGTAGCGAGTGTATATGCAGCGGGCTTTCTTGGCGACGTCTAGGAGCTTCTTGTCGAGCCGGAAACAAATCATATTTGATAGCACTGGACTGCTTGGCGCACCTTGGGGCAAATGGCCGTTATTACAGCAGATGCGCGCGATGATCTCAGCTACCCGTGCATTAATGCCGAGCGACGTCAGCATTCCTTCTACGCGGTTCTGAGTGATGGAGGGAAAAAAATCCTTGAGATCAATATTGATGACAAAACGCCGATGAAGATGGGCAATAGCGTTAGTCTTGACCGAGCGGTCAGCGACGAAACCATGGACTGGATTGCGCGGCCGGTAGAGTTCACTAAGCTTGGTGGAGAGCTGGCGCTGGAGGAACTTAAGCCGATCATCAGGGGCGCTAATCATCCGAATCTTATCGGGCCCCTTAGCGATCGAGAAATGCTGATACATGCGTCCGCGATAGTACCAAATTTTCTTGAGCTCGCCGGCACTAAGCCCGAGATAGGCAAGAATCGCCGCCTCATCCTCAAGTTCGGCTGGGATAGCCATGCGAATAGGCCGGCCGAAAAAATTCCCCCAATACGGCACGAGGCCTCCCTTCCAATCACGCCAGGCATCCATAGAGTCCGGCGCGCACCGATTTGTGCAGACTTTAGCTCTTACGCCGCAGTTACAACAGCGCGTATGCGAAGGGAGGCCTCGCTGTTTAAAAATAACAGATCCCGAAAGAATCTTCCAGATCACATCCTCTCAGATTCAATCTGGCTAGTTTAGATTTCTAGATCAAGGTGATCGCGCGGGTGCCGGCGAAGGCCAGCTAGCGCCGATCGTCTCAACCACCCGGATGCAGCCCCGGCGCTTCCTGGCCGGTGCGCGCCACATATTCGGTGTAGCCGCCGGTGAACTGGTGCACGCCCTCGGGGGTCAGTTCCAGCACGCGGTTGGAGAGCGCGGCCAGGAAGTGGCGGTCATGCGAGACGAACAGCATGGTGCCCTCGAAATTCGAGAGCGCGGTCACCAGCATCTCCTTGGTCGCCATGTCGAGATGGTTGGTCGGCTCGTCGAGCACCAGGAAGTTCGGCGGGTCGAACAGCATCATCGCCATCACCAGCCGCGCCTTCTCGCCGCCCGACAGCACGCGGCAGGTCTTTTCGATATCGTCGCCGGAGAAGCCGAAACAGCCGGCGAGAGTCCGCAGCGTGCCTTGGCCGGCCTGCGGAAACGCCTTGTCCAGCGTTTCGAAAATCGTGTCGTCGCCGTCCAGCAGGTCCATCGAATGCTGGGCGAAATAACCCATCTTCACGCTGCTTCCCAAAGCGACCGTGCCCTGGTCCGGTTTGGTATCGCCGGCCACCAGTTTCAGCAACGTGGATTTGCCCGCGCCATTGGCGCCCAGCACGCACCAGCGCTCCATGCGGCGCACCTGGAAATCGAGCCCGCTATAGATCGCATGATTGCCATAGCCCTTGTGCACGTTTTTGAACAGCGCGACATCTTCGCCCGAGCGCGGTGGGCTGCGGAATTCGAACTGCACGGCCTGGCGCCGGCGCGGCGGCTCGATCTTTTCGATCTTGTCCAGCTTCTTCACCCGGCTCTGCACCTGGGCGGCATGCGAGGCGCGCGCCTTGAAGCGTTCGATGAACTTGATCTCCTTGGCCAGCATCGCCTGCTGGCGCTCGAACTGCGCCTGGCGCTGCTTCTCGTTCAGCGCGCGCTGCTGGTCGTAGAAATCGTAATTGCCGGAATAGGTGGTGAGCGTGCCGCCGTCGATCTCCACGATCTTGCCGACGATGCGGTTCATGAACTCGCGGTCATGCGAGGTCATCAGCAGCGCGCCGTCGTAGTTCTTCAAAAAACTTTCCAGCCAGATCAGGCTTTCGAGATCAAGATGGTTGCTCGGCTCGTCGAGCAGCATGCCGTCCGGGCGCATCAGCAGAATACGCGCCAGCGCCACGCGCATCTTCCAGCCACCCGAGAGCAGCCCCACATCGCCGTCCATGCGCTCCTGGCTGAAACTCAAGCCCGCCAGCACCTCGCGCGCCTTCGCCTCCAGCGCATAGCCGTCCAGCTCCTGGAACCGCGCCTGCACCTCGCCATAACGCTCGATCAGGGCTTCCATCTGGTCGGCCTGATCCGGGTCGACCATGGCGGCCTCAAGCTGCGCCATCTCGGCGGCCAGCGCGCTGACCGGCCCGACGCCATCCATCACGGCGGCGACGGCGCTCTGGCCCGACATCTCACCGACATCCTGGTTGAAATAGCCGATGGTCATGCCGGTATCGATCGACACCTGGCCATCGTCGGGCTTCTCGTCGCCGACGATCATGCGGAACAGCGTGGACTTGCCGGCGCCGTTCGGCCCGACCAGCCCAGCCTTCTCCCCCTTCTGGAGGCCCATCGAGGCATCGATGAACAGAATCTGGTGGCCGTGCTGCTTACTGACGTTATCGAGACGAATCATGGGTCCGTACAAGCTGGAAAATACAGGCGGATGGACATCTCCAAGAGCCCGGGCCGCGCAGGCGGCCCGGGGATGCCCTATCAGGACCGGTGACAAATATCCAGTTGCAGGCCCGATGCCCAGCAGGCGGCCGCCCGGGTCAGGGCGCGGCCGGTGTGAGTGCCGGTGCCGGCGCCGGTTGCCCCAAGCCGGGCACTGCTTGCACGGCAGGCGTGCCGCGTCCCATGGCGGCAATTCCTTCGGCAAAGCTCACGCGCGGCACGTAGCCAAGGTCTGCGCGCGCCTTGGCGATACTGATGGTGAACGGCTTGCCGATCAGACGCAGCATCTGGCGCGTAATGGGTGGCTCGCCGCCACGCCCCAGCAAACGCCATGCCGCACCCATGATGCCCGCCATCATCCAGGCCAGGCGGAACGGCACGGCCCGGTCTTTCGGCACCACGCCACGCGTGGCCAGCAACGCCGAGATGACGCCCTTCAGCGTGCCGTTCTCTCCGTCGGATACAAAGTAGGCCTCGCCGCCCCGACCATTGTCGACGGCCAGCAGCAGCGCCTGGCAGAGATTGTCGACATGGCAGGTGGACATGGCCTGCCCGCCGCCGCCGACCCACTGGAAACGCCCGGCCTGCACGGTTTCGACCATGTGATCGAGGGTTGGCATATCCGGACCCCAGATAAAGGGCGGACGGATGGCGATGGTCTCGAAGCCTGGCCGGCGGTTATTGGCGGCCAGCAGCAGGCGCTCGCCTTCGGCCTTCGAGGATGAATAGGGCGCGAAGCCGCGGGTCTGGAGCGGAAGCCTCTCATCCGCCTCGGCCATCGGTTCCGGATCGCCCATCACGACGGCCGCGGCGCTGACGGCAACCACGCGACGCAAGCCACTCGTCGCAATCGCAGCATCCACAACTGCACGGGTCCCCTCGACATTCACGCGGTCGAAGACGGCGCGCGGCCCCCAGAGTTTGAAATGCGCGGCGACGTGGAAAACAGCCTCGCAGCCCTCCATTCCGGAGCGCAGGGCGGACGCGTCCGTGAGATCGCCCTGCACCGGGATGGCGCCTGCCCGGTGCACCGCTTCCATCGCCTCCGGGCTGCGCGCCAGCCCTTTCACCTGCCAGCCACAGCTGACGAGGAGCGCGATCAGGCGGGAGCCGACGAAGCCCGAGCCGCCGGTGACGAAAGCGGCGCGCGGTGCTGCCGCGGTCGGTGGCGCGGTCGGTGGCGCGGTCTGTGAACTGGGATTCTGCATGAAAGCCTCCGGGTTGGGCGGTGATGCACCTGACTATAGGAGGATTCGGACAATATTCAACGAACATTTTATATAATTTGTTCGTCGTTGCATCCAGCGTCCCGGTCCCTTAAAACTTCCGGTCATGCAGGCCCCTCGTCCCCCCAGTGATGACCCCTCCTTCCGGGAACAGATTCTCGACGCTGCCCGCACCCAGTTGAGGCGCTTTGGCGAGGCGAAGACGAATGTCGTCGATATCGCCCGCGCCCTCGGGACGTCGCATACCACGATCTATCGCCACTTCCGCTCCAAGGCGGAAATCTTCGATGCCGTGGTGGCGGAAGCCATGCGCGACGAAGAGGAAATGGCGCGGCGCTTCGTGGATGTGGATGGCCCGGCGGCCGAACGGCTGGAGGCCATGGTGCTCGCCCTGCATGCCCGCAAGCGCGAGCGTTTCGCGGGCGACCCGGAGGTCTATCAACTTTACCGGCGCGTCATGGAGGAGCGGCCAGACATCATCGCGGCTTATGCCCGCGCGATGACGGCGCTCATAGCCCAGATCCTGGCCGACGGCATCAAGCGACGGGAATTCAAGATCGACGATGTGACGATCGCGGCCGTTGTGGTGCGGGACGCCCTGACCGTGTTCGTGCACCCGGCTCATGTCGAGGCCGCCGTAAAGGCCGGCCTGCCGACCGAGGCGATGGCAAGGAATGTGGTCCGCAGCCTTGTCGCGGCCTTCCGTGCCGGCATGCTGTACGGACAGGCCGGCTCGGAAGGCTAACCGCCCGCCTTGCAGCGGGGGCAGAGATGACTGGCGGACGTCACTCCCACTCGATCGTGCCCGGCGGCTTGGAGGTGATGTCGTAGGTCACGCGGTTCACGCCCTTCACCTCGTTGATGATGCGGGTGGCGACGCGGCCGAGGAAGTCGTGCGGGAACGGATAGTAATCCGCCGTCATGCCGTCGGTGGAGGTGACGGCGCGCAAAGCGCAGGCCTGGTCGTAGGTGCGGCCATCGCCCATCACACCCACGGTGCGCACCGGCAGCAGCACGGCGAAAGCCTGCCAGATATCGTCATACAGTCCTGACTTGCGGATTTCATCGAGATAGACCGCGTCGATCTCGCGCAGCAGGTCGAGCTTTTCCTTCGTGATGTCGCCGGGAATGCGGATGGCGAGGCCCGGGCCCGGGAAGGGATGCCGGCCGACCAGGCTTTCGGGCAGGCCGAGTTCGCGGCCCAGGTCGCGCACCTCGTCCTTGAACAGCTCGCGCAGGGGCTCGACCAGCTTCATGTTCATGCGCTCGGGCAGGCCGCCCACATTGTGGTGCGACTTGATGGTGACGCTGGGACCGCCATGGAAGCTGATGCTTTCGATCACGTCGGGATAAAGCGTGCCCTGCGCCAGGAATTCGGCGCCGCCGATCTTCTTGGCCTCTTCCTCGAACACGTCGATGAACAGCGCGCCGATGGTCTTGCGCTTGGTCTCGGGGTCGGAGACGCCGGCCAGCTTGCTCAGGAAAAGCTGCGAGGCATCCTTGTGGATCAGTGGGATGTTGTAATGCTCGCGGAAGAGCTGCACCACCTGCTCGCCCTCGCCCTTGCGCAGCAGGCCGTGGTCGACGAAGACGCAGGTGAGTTGCTCGCCGATGGCCTCGTGGATCAGCACCGCCGCCACCGAGGAATCGACACCGCCCGACAGGCCGCAGATCACCCGGCCCTTGCCGACCTGGGCGCGGATCTTGGCAATCGCCTCGGCGCGGTAACCCTTCATGCTCCATTCGCCCGAGCAACCCGCCACCTTGCGCACGAAGTTGCGCAGCAGCTTGGCGCCGTCCAGGGTGTGCATCACCTCGGGGTGGAACTGCACGGCGTAGATCTTGCGCTTGTCGTCGGCGATGGCGGCATAGGGCGAACCGTCGCTGACACCCACCACGCGGAAACCATCGGGGATCTTGGTGATCTTGTCGCCGTGGCTCATCCACACCTGGTGCTTTTCGCCCTTGCCCCAGACGCCGTCGAACAGGCCGCAATCGTCCTTGATCTCAAGGAAGGCGCGGCCGAATTCGCGGTGATGGCCGGTCTCGACCTGGCCGCCGAGCTGGGTGCAGATGGTCTGCTCGCCGTAGCAGATGCCGAAAACCGGCAGGTTGCGTTCGAACACGGCCTGCGGCGCGCGGGGCGAGAATTCCTCGGTGGTGGAGGCCGGGCCGCCGGAGAGGATGATGCCTTTCAGTTCGCCATGGGGGCTTTCGGCCGTCAGGGCTTCGGCCGCCTTCTGGAACGGAACGATCTCGCAATACACACCGGCCTCGCGCACGCGGCGGGCAATCAGCTGGGTGACCTGCGATCCGAAATCGACAATGAGAATACGCTCCGCCATCGGGGTACTTCCGCTCCTGTGGTTGGGGCCGAAGCGAAGAGGCCCCCGGTCGGGGGCCCCTGCTTCAGCCTGCTTGCTTCAGCTTGGCTTGGCCGCCCTGTAGGCGGCGATCTTGTTTTTCAGTTCCGTATACTCGGCGCAGCCGAAGGTGCATAGGCTGCTCAGCCGTTTCAGATGCTCCTCGGCCTTGTCCGGCTGGTTGGTCTTGAGATACGCCTCGCCGATATATTCATGGGCGCCGCGATGCTTGGGGTCGATCTCCAGCGCCTTGTTATAGGCGATGAAGGCTTTCTCGTAGTCGCCCTGGTTGCGCAGGGCATAGCCCAGCCAGTTGAAGGCGTCGGCATTCCTGTCGTCCTTGGCCACCACCGCCTGGAACAGCGGGATGGCGGCGGCGAAGTCCTTGGCATCGATGGCCTTGCGGCCTTCGGTGAAATTCGGATCCACCGGCCGGTTCGCGGCTGGCGCCGGATCGTTGCTGCCCATGGCGAAGGCAGCAGCGGGCGACAGGGCCAGCAGAATGGCGAGAAGCAGATGGCGCAGGATCGACATGGCTTGCCCTCCCTCAGCTCGGCTTGCCGGCCTTGTAGGCCGCGATCTTGTTTTTCAGCTCGGTATATTCGGCGCAGCCGAACACGCACAGGCTGTCGAGGCGCTTGAGATGTTCCTCGGCTTTCTCAAGCTGGTTGGTCTTGAGATACGCCTCGCCGATATATTCATGGGCGCCGCGATGGCGCGGATCGATCTGCAGCGCCTTGGTGTAGCTGGCGAAGGACTGCTCGTAATTGCCCAGGTTGCGATAGGCATAGCCCAGCCAGTTATAGGCATCGGCATTCTGGGCATCCCTGGCCACCACCGCCTGGAACAGCGGGATCGCCGCGCTGAAATTCTTGGCGTCGATGGCCTTGCGGCCTTCGGTGAAGTTCGGATCGGCCGGCTTGGCGGCGGGGGCCGGATCGCTGCTGCCGGCGGCATGGGCCGGCGCCACGGAAAGACCCGGCAAGGGAACCGGGGAAAAGCTGAAAACGGCGGCCAGCAGGGCGGCTGGCAGGGCAACTGGCAGGATACGGGGCGCAGACATCGTGAAGCTCCTCGATGCGGATGGCACTATATCCGTCCCGGGCTTCATGCGGCCACCCCTGCACCCGTCCGCCGGAAGGCGGCGGCGAAAAATCCGTCGGTGCCATGGCGGTAGGGGGTCAGGGACAGCCGGGTCCCGGAACGCATACGGGAGTCCGTTATAGCCGCCCCCCAGGCCTCGGCCAGCGGCAGGGCCGTAAATTCCCCGTGATGGTTGAGGAACCAGTCGGCCTGCTCGCCATTTTCGGCAGGCAGGATCGAGCAGGTGGCATAGACCAGGCGGCCGCCGGGCCGCACCAGCCGCGCGCCATCGGTCAGCAGGCCGCGCTGGCGCCGCAGCACTTCGTCCAGACTGGCGGGATCGTAGCGCCAGCGCGCCTCGGGGTTGCGCCGCCAGGTGCCGCTGCCCGAGCAGGGCACATCCAGCAGCACGCGGTCGACCTGGCCTTCCAGCTTGCGCAGCAGATCCGGCATGGCATCGGCCGGATGCACCGTCACGTTCCGCACGCCGGCGCGCTCCAGGCGCGGGATCAGACGGTCGATGCGACGCTGGTCGTTGTCGGCGGCATGGAGTTCGCCCTGGTTGCGCATGCAGGCGGCCAGCAGCAAGGTCTTGCCGCCAGCCCCGGCGCAGAGATCCACCACCACCTCGCCCGGCCGGGCATCCACCAGCAGGCCGGCCAGCTGGGCCGCTTCGTCCTGCGGTTCGATCAGGCCGTCGCGATAAAGATCGTTCATCTCCAGCCGGACGCGTTCCGGGATGCGGATGCCCAACGGCGAAAACGGGGTGATGGCCGCCGTGATGCCATCGGCCTGCAACTGCTCCAGCACGATGGTGCGGTTGGTCTTCAGCGTGTTGACACGCAGGTCCAGCGGTGCGCGACCGTTCAGCGCGGCCAGTTCCATTTCGGTATCGGCGCCGAAAGCCCGCTGCACCATCTCGGCCACCGATGGCGGCAGGTTGCCGCGTGCCCAGAGCGGTGCGTCTTCGTCCGATGGCAGGCGCGAGAGGGCAGCGGCTTCATCCTCGCTGATCGGCGGCGGGGCGTAGCGGCTGCCGTCGCAGAGCTGGCGCCAGACATGCAGCGGTGTGGCGGCATCGGCGAAGACCAGCAGACGCGGCGTGAGTTCGGCGCCGGCCTGCTGCACGCGCCAGCGCCGCATGCCCTGCTCGCGCAGAACGGCATAGACCTGCTCGGCGACGGCGCGGCGGTCTTTCGCGCCGGCATAGCGGCTGCGCCGCTGCCACTCGGCCACCACGCGGTCAGCCGCGGCCGCGCGGTCCAGTATCTCGGCGATGATTTCGATGCTGGCGGCCAGGCGCGCGGCCGGCGTCATCGAGACTTAATTCTCCTGCCGGTAATTGGGTGCCTCGCGGGTGATCGCCACGTCATGCACATGGCTTTCGCGCAGGCCGGCCGAGGTGATGCGGATGAACCTGCAGTTCTTGCGCATCGCATCCAGCGTGGCATTGCCGGTATAGCCCATGGCGGCACGCAGGCCGCCGACCAGCTGGTGCAGGATGGTGCCGGCCGGGCCCTTGTAGGCGACGCGGCCCTCGATGCCTTCGGGCACCAACTTCAGCTTGTCGCCCACTTCCTGCTGGAAATAGCGATCTGCCGAACCGCGACCCATGGCGCCGATCGAGCCCATGCCGCGATAGGATTTGTACGAGCGGCCCTGATACAGGAACACCTCGCCCGGCGCCTCGTCGGTGCCGGCCAGCAGCGAACCGATCATGCAGGCGCTGGCGCCGGCGGCGATCGCCTTGGCGAGGTCGCCCGAAAACTTGATGCCGCCATCGGCGATGATCGGGATGCCGGCCTTCTCGGCGATGGCCACCGCATCGGCCACGGCGGTAAGCTGCGGCACGCCGACACCGGCCACGATGCGCGTGGTGCAGATCGAACCCGGGCCGATGCCGACCTTCACGGCATCCACACCGGCATCGATCAGGGCCCTGGTGCCTTCGCTGGTGGCGACATTGCCGCCGATCACCTGGGTCCGGTTGGACACCTTCTTGATCGCCATGATCGTTTCCAGCACGCGGCTGGAATGGCCGTGCGCGGTATCGACGATCAGCACGTCGACGCCGTTATTCATCAGCTCCTGCGCGCGCTCCAGGCCATCGGCGCCGGTGGAGACGGCGGCGGCGCAGCGCAGCCGGCCCTGCTCGTCCTTGCAGGCATTGGGATGCAGGCGGGCCTTTTCGATATCCTTCACCGTGATCAGGCCAACGCAGCGATAGGCCTCGTCCACCACCAGCAGCTTTTCGATGCGGTGCTGATGCAGCAGCCGCTTGGCCTCGCCGATGGTGACGCCCTCGCGCACGGTGATCAGCGGATGCTTGGTCATCAATTCGTGCACCGGCTGGCTCATGTCGGTGGCAAAGCGCACGTCACGGTTGGTCAGCACACCGACCAGCTTGCCGCCCTGCGTCTCGGTCACCGGGATGCCATGGATGCCATGGCGCTCCATCAGCGCCAGCGCGTCGGCCAGCGTGGCATCGGGCCGGATGGTGAGCGGATTCACCACCATGCCGGATTCGAACTTCTTCACGGCGGCGACTTCGCGGGCCTGTTCCTCGATGGTCAGATTCTTGTGGATCACGCCGATGCCGCCAGCCTGGGCCATGGCAATCGCCATGCGCGCCTCGGTCACGGTATCCATCGCCGCCGAGATCAGCGGGATGCCAAGCTCGATGGTCCGCGTGAGCCGCGTACGGGTATCCACTTCGGTCGGCAGCACGCTGGACGCCGCCGGCTCCAGCAACACGTCATCGAAGGTATAGGCTTCACGGAACTGCATGGGATACTCCTTGGATCACGCGGATTTGGTCTGGGGCTTATTGTTATTCTCGGCAGCCGCCTCGGCGGCGAAGTCGCCACCACTGCGCTCTTCCTTCATCAGGTCGGGATAATGCGTCAGCATGGCGTCGCGCCATTCGGCGAACGGCAGGTCGGCGAAGCTGCCACGGTCGGCCACGTATTCCATGTGGCGGCGGTTGTCGGCATCGAAGGGGTGGAACACCGAGTCCGTCTCGCCATCGAAGTCCAGCGGCAGCACGCGGAATTTTTCGCAGAGCGCCAGATTGAAGGCCGGCGTGGCCTTCACCCATTTGCCGTCGATGAAGAGTTCCGTGTAGCCGTGATAGTAAAAGATATCGGTGCCCATCTGGGCGCGCAGACGTTCAGTAGCCAGATGGTTCTTCACATCCGCCAGGCCGAGCCGCGACGGAATGCCCTCGGCGCGCGCCACGGCGGCCAGCAGGATCGCCTTGTTGACGCAAAAGCCCTTGCCGCGCTCGATCACACCCGAGGCGCGCATGCCGTCATGGCTGACTTCGACGCTGTAGGGATCGTAGAGGAAGCGGTCGCGCACCGTGTAATAAAGCCGGATCGCCTTGGCCTTGGGATCGGTCTCGTCACCCACTGCTTCGCGGGCCAGCGCGCGCACGGCCGCATGATCGCTATCGATGAAAGGGGTGGCGGCAAGGTATGCCGGGTCCACCGCGGGCTCGGAAAGGTCCGACGCGGCCATTGGCAAGGCGGCTCCTGAAGGGAGTGAAGTGTGTCCTTGCCGCGGAGGATATAGCCCCTCTTCGCCGCCGGGTCCAGCACCAAAAGCTGCCGGCTTTTAGGGGGGTTAGCCGCGGAAGCCGGTGGCGATGACGTAGGATTCGGCCGAATCCGCCCGGCTGGCCGGCGGTTTGACATGCCGCACGGTGCGGAAATCCCGTTTCATGGTGTTGAGCAGCTCGTTCTCGGTGCCGCCGCGCAGCACCTTGGCGACGAAGGCGCCGCCCGGATTGAGCACCCGCAGGGCGAAATCCAGCGCCGCCTCGCACAGCATCATGATGCGGATATGGTCGGTCTGGCGATGGCCGGTGGCCGGCGCCGCCATGTCGGAGAGCACCAGATCGGCCTTGCCGCCCAACGCCTCGATCACCTTGTGGTCGGCGTCCTCGGCCAGGAAATCCTGCTGCATCAGCGTGGCGCCCACGATGGGGTCGACCGGGTTGATGTCGACACCCAGCACGAAGCCGCCGGCCGCGTCGCCCGCCTTCACGCGCTTCACCGCCACCTGGGTCCAGCCGCCGGGCGCCGCGCCCAGATCGACCACGCGCATGCCCGGCTTGAGCAATTTGTATTTCTCGTCCAGCTCGATCAGCTTGTAGGCGGCGCGGCTGCGCCAGCCTTCGCTCTTGGCCGCCTGCACGTAAGGGTCGTTGAGCTGACGCTGCAGCCAGCGCGCCTGGCCCACGGTGCGCCCGCGCGCGGTTTTCACCCGCACCTTCAGCCCGGACTTGCGCGGTGGCGCGGTCATCGCCGCCCCCTGTTGCGGTTCCCGTTCTGGCGCGACTGCCGCATCAGTTCCACCAGCACGCCTTCGCGCACACCGCGATCGGCCACGCGCAGGCGCTGGGCCGGCCAGAAGCGATAGAGCGATTCCAGGATGGCACAGCCGGCCACCACCAGGTCTGCCCGCTCCTCGCCGATGCAGGGATGCAGGGCGCGTTCGGGCACACTCTGCGCCGCCAGTTTGTGCGACTGTTCGATCACGGTGGGAAAATCGAGCCAGCAGCCATCCACATGGCGGCGTTCATAGCGTGGCAGGCCCAGCAGAACGCCGGCCAGGGTGGTGACGGTGCCGGACGTGCCCAGCACCTGCACGGCGCCGCTTTTCAGCTTCTCGCTCAAGCGATGCTTTTCCTCGAAGGGACGCAGCACGGCCGAGACTTCCTCGATCATGCGTTCGTAACTGCCGCTGTCATGGTCGCCGGGGCCGAAACGCTCGGTCAGGTTCACCACGCCATAGGGCAGCGAAATCCAGTCGATCACCTCGGTACGGCCACCGCCGGGCAGTTTCGCCCAGAGAATCTCGGTGGAGCCACCGCCGATATCGAACACGATGGCCTCGCGATGGGGCGGTTCCAGCAGGGGGGCACAGCCGGTGAGTGCCAGCCGCGCTTCTTCCGCCGTCGAGATGATATCGAGCTGGATGCCGGTGGCGATCTTCACCTCGTGCAGGAATTCAGCCCCGTTGCCGGCACGGCGGCAGGCTTCGGTGGCGACCGCACGGGCAACGGCCACGCCGCGACGCGCCATCTTCTCCGAACAGATCTTCAACGCATCGATGGTGCGCGCCATCGCGGCATCCGACAACTGGCCGGAAACCGACAGACCCTCGCCCAGACGAACGATGCGCGAGAATGCCTCGATCACCCGGAAACCGTCGCGATGCGGCCGGGCAATCAGCAGACGGCAGTTGTTGGTGCCCAGGTCGAGCGCGGCAAAGATCGGCGCGATGCCCTGCGGCGGCACCCCGGCAGCCATGCCCGGCTTCGCGTCAGGCGCATCAATTGTCACGCAACCATCCTTCGACGCACCCGATCCGGGGCGATGCAGCCCGGCAGATCGTGGAAATTGAGTTCATGGCGCCAGTGTAGCCTGCCGCGCGCCCGCGGTTAAGGCTGCCAAATGGCCAATCCCGCCGATCCGGCCAGTGATCTGACCGGGGGATCCGGCCCGCAGGCCGGATCAGTTCTGGGCTTTCGGGGCCGCCGGCGCCGTGCTGCCATTGCGGGGCAGCGTGAAGATCTGGCCCGGATAGATCAGGTCGGGATCCTGGATCTGGGACTGATTGGCGCGGTAAATCTCGGTATAGAGCGGGCCTTCGCCATACAGCCGGCGGGCGATGCGCCACAGGCTGTTGCCGGGCTGGACCACGACGCTGGAACCGTCATCGTTGAACTTGATGTCTTCCGGCCGGGCCCGGCTGAAGGGCAATTCCAGGCGGGAGGCGACCTTGCCGCCGGCCTGCTCGACCTGATCGACACGCAGGGAGTAGATGCCCGGATCAACCGGCTTTTCCGGCCGCATGGTCCAGCGGCCGTTCTTGTCGGCGGTGGCAACCCCGATCGGCTCGTTATTGAGATAGATCTGCACGGTGGCGCCGGGCTGGGCACGGCCGGACAGGATCAGATTGCCGGTCTGGTCATATTCGATGGCATCCAGCGCCAGGCCCTTGCGGGCCGGGTCAAGCGGACCATCGGGACGCTGCAGCAGGCGGCTGGCGCCTTTCAGCGGCGTGAGCACGGCAATCGCCTGTTCGCCGCCCTCGCCTGGCTGGCATTCGGGCACCACGGCAACCACGCTGGCCTCGGCCTTGATCGGTTCCTGACCCTGCATCTGGGATTCCAGCACGAATTCCTGGTTGCCCTTTTCCAGCGGCAGGTCGGGGACCAGCACCCATTCGCCGCGACTGTCGGCCGTCACGCGGCCCAGTTCGCGCTGGCCGGTCTTGACCACCACCACCGAGCCCGCCATGGCACGGCCGGCGAAAACGGAGGTGCAGTTCCGGCTGATCCGCACCACGTCGAAGCTGGGCGGCATCTTGGCGACGCTGTCCGCCGGCGGCGGCGTGGGCGCGGCCGGCACCGGCGGCGGCGCCGGAATGTTGGCCTGCGGAGTCATGCCGCGTTTGTTGGGATCGGCGCCGAAGAAGATCACTGCCAGGATGCCCAGGACAGCAACGCCGAGAAGGATGAAGAAGAAACGACTGCCCCGCACCGTATTATCCCGGCTAGCCAAATTGTGAACGACGAACGAGATTAAGTCCTCGCCAGAGGACCCGCAACACCTCTAACTTGTTCAGAGTTTGCAAATCCTTACCAACAGCCGTTTTCCCACCCGCCATGCGCCACGACCGCTCCCTGCCCCGCCCCTGCTTACGGTTCCTGCTCGCAGCGATGGCTTTGACCCTGATCCATGCCAGCGTCGGCGTGGCCCAGACGCCGTCTGGCACCCCAAATCGCGACGATCCGGTGCAATACGGCGCCTATGTTTTCCGTGCGGGCGGCTGCTTCGAGTGTCATACCGACACCAAGGGCAAGGGCCAGCCCCTGGCCGGTGGACGGGGCCTGCCGACACCATTCGGCACCTTCTATTCGCCCAACATCACCCCGGACCCGGAAACCGGCATCGGCCGCTGGAGCGAGGCCGATTTCGTGCGGGCAATGCGTCAGGGCCTGTCGCCGGCCGGTGAAAACTATTTCCCTTCCTTCCCATACACCGCATTCGCCAAGATCAGCGACGCCGACATGCGGGCATTGTGGGCCTATTTGCGGGCGCAGCCGCCGGTGAAACAGCAGAACAAGCCGCATGACGTACCATTCCCGTTCAACCTGCGCATGGCGGTCTGGGGCTGGAAGTTCCTGTATTTCGACGGCAAGCCCATGATCGCCGATGCGGCGAAATCCGCGGCCTGGAACCGCGGTGCCTATCTGGTCAACGCGCTGGGCCATTGCAGCGAATGCCACACCCAGCGCAATCCGCTGGGCGGCCTGAAATCCGACATGATGTTCGCCGGCTCGACCGATGGCGCCGAAGGCAAATCAGTGCCCAACATCACGCCGCATCCAGCCACCGGGATCGGCCGGTGGAGCGAGAAGGACATCGCCGATTTCCTGGGCAGTGGCATGACGCCGGAGGGCGATTTCACCGGCGGCCTGATGGGCGACGTGATCGAGCAGAGCACCAAATACCTGACCGCCGAGGACCGGCTGGCCATGGCGACGTATCTGAAATCCCTGCCGCCGATCGACCACCGGCCGCGCAAGCCCCAATAAAATCCGACCGCAATAAAAAACGGGCCGGCAAAAGCCGGCCCGTCGATACTGCACTGCCTAAAACGACAGATCAGCTCTTGGGCGTACGATACGGGCGGTGGCAGGAGCCGCAGGTACCGCCCAGCGCGGCAAAGTCAGCCTTCACCGCATCCATGTTGCCGGCCTTGGCCGAAGCGGCCAGTTTCTCGGCTGCCGCCTTGCTGGCTGCCGCCTGCTTCTCGAAATCGGCCCAGTTCGCCCAGATTTCCGGCTTGGCCCAGGTCTCGGCGCCTTTGTCCGAGCCCTGGGGGAACAGGCCCGGGATCTTCGCGGCCGTGGCGGCAATCGTCTCGGCCGGGGCAACGGCATTGGCCGCCGGGCCGTTTTCGTCCACCACCTTCTTGATCGCCGCCATGGCGGCGCCCTGCGCCTTCATGCCGTCCTGACGGGCCTTGATGACGTCGGCCTGCGCCACCGCCAGACCAGCCCCCGCAGTCACCGCGACGCCCAGAACCGCCGCCAGAACCGCCTTATGCCATGTTGCCATGTGATTTTTCCCTGCGTTAGAGACCCGTCTGCTGTACCGGGCCGGAATCCTGTATACCCGGTCTGCGGCGGATCGACGACAAGTCATTCAATCCTCACGAAGAATTCAACACGTGTTACCCACAGGTAACAGTAGCCGAGATACTGGCGCTGGCGCCGGCGGGCAGAATCGGCTACCCATCCCCACCCTGAACAAGCCACCTCCCAGTTCGTTTGGACCCGCGATGACCGCCATCCGCTCTGTCTGCGTCTATTGCGGCTCGAGCCTCGGCGAGAGCCAGATCTACACAGCCCAGGCCCAGATCCTGGGGCGTCGCCTCGCCGAGAACGGCATCCGCCTGATCTATGGCGGCGGCCGCATCGGCCTGATGGGCGTAATCGCCGATGCCGCGATGAAGGCCGGCGGCGAAGTGGTCGGCATCATCCCCAATCACCTACATGACTGGGAAGTGGGCCATACCGGCCTGACCGAACTGCATGTCGTCGACAGCATGCATACCCGCAAACGCATGATGGTCGACATGTCGGATGCCTTCATCGCCATGCCGGGTGGCGTGGGCACATTGGACGAATTCTTCGAAGTGGTGACCTGGCGGCAGCTCAAGCTGCATGACAAGCCGATCATCGTGCTGAACACGGAAGACTACTGGCACCCCCTGCTGGCTCTGGTGGAGGCCGTGATCGAACGCGGCTTTGCCCGCCGCACCACCAGCAACCTGTTTACCGTGGTGGACGATGCCGAAGCCGTGGTAGCCGCCCTGCTGGCCGAGCCGGCACCCGAGCGCCCGGCCACCCCCAGCCGGATCTGAGCCGGTCGCCCGCCTTTCGCCACGGAACCATGGGCAATGGCGGGACTTTGATCTTTTCTCGCCCGGCCTAGAGTTTAAATCCACCCGCCTTGCCGGGGCGAAGGCCTTTGCCCGGCCGGCCCGCTTTGCTAGGGTCCGGCCACCTGACGAAACGTAACCGAGACCGTGGAGGGATCTGTCTTATGGCGAAAATCAAGGTGAAGAATCCGGTCGTCGAACTCGACGGCGACGAGATGACCCGGATCATCTGGAAGTTCATCAAGGAGAAGCTGATCCTTCCCTATCTCGACGTGGATCTGCTCTATTTCGATCTCGGCGTCGAATACCGCGACAAGACCAACGACCAGGTCACCATCGATTCCGCCCATGCCATCCTGAAGCATGGCGTCGGCGTGAAATGCGCCACCATCACGCCGGACGAAGCCCGCGTGAAGGAATTCAATCTGAAGGAAATGTGGAAGTCGCCGAACGGCACCATCCGCAACATCCTGGGCGGCACGATCTTCCGCGAGCCGATCATCTGCAAGAACGTGCCACGCCTGGTGCCGCACTGGAACGACCCGATTGTGGTCGGCCGCCATGCCTTCGGCGACCAGTATCGCGCCACCGACTTCCGCTTCCCCGGCAAGGGCACGCTGACCATCAAGTTCGTCGGCGAGGACGGCAAGGTGATCGAGAAGGAGGTCTTCAAGGCCCCCAGCAGCGGCGTCGCCATGGCGATGTACAACCTGGATGACTCGATCCGCGACTTCGCCCGCGCCAGCATGAATTATTCGCTGGCCCGCGGCTGGCCGCTTTATATGTCGACCAAGAACACGATCCTGAAAGCCTATGACGGCCGTTTCAAGGACCTGTTCGAAGAGGTGTTCAACGCCGAGTTCGCCGACAAGTTCAAGGCCGCCGGCATCACCTACGAACACCGCCTGATCGACGACATGGTGGCCTGCGCCATCAAGTGGTCGGGCAAGTTCGTCTGGGCCTGCAAGAACTACGATGGCGACGTGCAGTCGGACGTTGTGGCGCAGGGGTTCGGTTCGCTGGGCCTGATGACCAGCGTGCTGATGACGCCGGACGGCAAGACGGTGGAAGCCGAGGCCGCCCACGGCACTGTGACGCGCCACTATCGCGAACACCAGGCCGGCCGCGAGACCTCGACCAATCCGATCGCCTCGATCTTCGCCTGGACGCGCGGCCTGATGCATCGCGCCAAGCTGGACAACAACGCCGATCTGGACAAGTTCGCCAAGACGCTGGAGAAGGTCTGCATCGAGACGGTGGAAGCCGGCTTCATGACCAAGGACCTGGCCATCCTGATCTCGAAGGACCAGCCCTGGCTGACCACCCAGAAGTTCCTCGACAAGATCGACGAGAACCTGAAGAAAGCGCTGGCCTAAGTCCGCGCTTTGCCTGTCACCCGTTTGCGGCGGGGAGCAGATCGCTCCCCGCCGTTTTTCTTTTCCTGCCGTCCGACAACACCTGCCAGCAGGTTGCGGGAGGCGATGATGCCTCCTCCGACCACATCGAAAAATGCCCGCACACGCGCGGTGCCGCGCAGATCCTCGTGGGTGACGATCCATAATTCGCGGTCCAGGGCCGGGATCGGCTGCGGCACCAGCCTGACCAGATCCGGCTCCGGATCGCCCAGATAGCAGGGCAGCACCGCCACGCCGATGCCGGCTCTGGTGGCGACAAGCTGATTCACCACGCTGTTCGTCCGGTAGATCGTGCTGGCGTCGGCGCCGCGCCGCGCCAGCCAGTCGGCCGTATTGATGCCGGTGACACCGCTTTCCCAGCCGATCATGGGCAGATGCTCGAACCGCAGGTCGCGGATGACCGGCAGGGTTTCGGCCAGACCTTTCGAGGCGTAAACCGACCAGGCAATATCGGCCAGCTTGCGGCCGTAGAGATCGCCCTCCTTCGGCCGCATCACGCGCAGGGCAATATCGGCTTCGCGGCGCGACAAACTCAGGATGCGATTATCGATCAGCAGTTCGATGCTGATGCCGGGATGGATGGCGTGGAAGCGGGCGATCTGACCGGTCAGCACCCGATAGGCCAGCGTTTCGGAAGCCGTCACGCGCAAACGGCCCGTCAGGCTGTGATCGCGGCCAGCGATCTCCCGGTCCAGCGCCGCGGCCTCGGTTTCGATCCGCTCTGCCGCCGCGACCATGTGTTCCCCGGCCGCAGTGGGCGCATACATCCCGCCGGGCAGGCGTTCGAACAGCCGCACGCCCATGGCCGTTTCAAGCGCGCCAAGCCGGCGGAAGGCGGTCGAGTGATTGATGCCGAGCGCGGCTGCTGCGCCGGCCAGGGTCGTTGCGCGGCCGATGGCCAGCACCAGCCGAAGGTCGTTCCAGTCCTGCATGGCATCAGCATAACCATTTGCCCGTTTGCAGTCATGCAAATTGAATTTCCAAAAGTGCATATGGATTTGCAAAATGGAAGGCGGTACTTCGGCAGCGGAACCAACCTGCGGAGACCGCCCGATGATCGACCTCACCTCGCCCGCCAGCCGCGACTACGGCATTGCCCTGCTGCGCGTCAGCCTTGGCGTCATGTTTCTGGCCCATGGCCTGCTGCTGAAAGTCTTCGTGTTTGGCCTGGCCGGCACGGCAGCCTTCTTCGAAGGCATCGGCCTGCCCGGCTGGCTCGCCTATGTCACGGCCCTGGCGGAAACGGTCGGCGGCCTGATGCTGATCGCCGGCATCCAGACGCGCATTGTGGCGCTCGCCCTTTCTCCCATCCTGATCGGTGCCTGGTATGTACATGCCGGAAACGGCTGGGTCTTTTCGGCATCGAATGGCGGCTGGGAATATCCGGCATATCTGCTGGTGCTCTGTGTGGCGCAGGCCCTTGTCGGCGGTGGCGCTCTCCGGTTCCGCGCCGTCCGCGCCGGATAAGGAGCCGATCATGACGCAACTGAAACTGGTCAGCCATGCGCTCTGCCCTTACGTGCAGCGCGCGGCCATCACCCTAACGGAAAAGCAGGTCTCATTCGAGCGCATTGTGGTTGACCTGGGCAACAAGCCCGAGTGGTTCAGGGCCCTTTCACCACTGGGCAAGGTTCCGCTGCTGGTGGTGGACGATGCCGTGCTCTTTGAGTCCGCCGCGATCTGCGATTACCTGGACGAGACGATCGCGCCCCGCCTGCATCCCGCCGATCCGATCCGGCGCGCCCAGCACCGCGCCTGGATCGAATTCGCGTCTTCGCTGCTGAATGACATCTGGGGATTCTATATCGCCTCCGATGCCGCCGGCCTTGAGCGGAAGACGGCGGATATCGCCACCAAATTCCAGCGTCTGGAGGATGAGCTGGCGAACCGGGAAGGGCCGTATTTCTCAGGCGCGGATTTTTCCCTGGTCGATGCCGCATTCGGCCCGGTCTTCCGGTATTTCGACGTGTTCGAGCAATATATCGATCCCGGTTTCTTCGACGGAAAACCGAACCTGCAGGCCTGGCGACGCGTGCTTGCGGCGCGGACAAGCATAAGAGAGGCCGTGTCGCCCGACTATCCGAAGCTGCTGGATATCTTCCTGCGTAACCGCGGCTCGTATCTGTCGAGCCTGATGAAAGCCGCTGCCTAGACGGCGGGGGGCGTATCGCCCTCCGCTGTTTTCCTTTGTGCGGCACGCTGTTCGGCCAGGTTGGAAATATGCTCGCGGATGGCCGGATGCACCTGCAACAGGCGCTGGAAATCCGCCACATCCAGTGTAAGCAGGCGGCAGGCGGATACGGCGCTGACGGTGGCGGTGCGATCGGTGCGATTGAGCAGCGCGATCTCGCCGAAATGCTGGCCCGGCCCCAGCACCACGGGCTCGGGCAGGATTTCCACCTCCACCTCGCCGGCCATGATGAAGAACATCGCTTCCGCGCGGTCGCCCCTGCGCACGATTACCGCGCCGGCCGGCACCACCTGCGGCTTGAGCAGACTGGCGATCTCGGCGATCGAACTGGCATCGAGCTGGCTGAAGATTGGCAACGATGCCACCGCGCGCCAGGTCACCATGAATTCGCGGCGCTTGAATTCCTCGGCGAAACCCGAGGCGAGCAGACCGGCCGGGATGGCAAAGGTGGCCACACCCAGCACGATGACAAAGCCGTTGAACAGCTTGCCCAACGGCGTGACCGGAATCATGTCGCCGTACCCGACAGAGCCCACCGTGACGATCCCCCACCACAAGGCTTGCGGGATCGAGCCGAAAACCTCGGGCTGGGTCTCGTTCTCCAGCACGTACATGATGCAGGACGCGATCACCAGCAGTACGCCGACCGTCATCAGCGCGGCACCCAGGGCCGACATTTCCCGCCGCAGCACGCCGGCGACCATGCTTAAGCCCGGCAGGTAGCGCGCCAGCTTGAACAGGGTGAACATTTCCAGCGTCAGAAACAGGTCACGCGGAAACGGCACAATCAGGTTGATCCAGAAGGGCAGGATCACCAGCAGATCGATGACGCCCGGAAACGACATCATATAACGTCGGCGCATTGCCGCGGCGCCGGTACGGCCGGCATGGATGTAATCCGGCGCGATCCAGATGCGCAGCAGGTATTCGACCGTGAACAGGATATCGGTGGCTTCGCGCACACGGTCGAGCCAGAAGCCGCTGCGCGCATCCAGTCCGGGAACGGTGACCAGCACGATGGCGAGCGCGCAGGTCGCGATGCCGAGCAGGATCAGGCTCGAGACCAGCCGATGGCCAAAGCCGGCATCTGCCAGATCATCGGCCAGCAGCTCAAAGCAGAACCGCCGCCAGCCTCCATCGGCTGTGGCGGCGGCGTGGCGCTTGTAGCGCCCCGAGGTCACGCTGCCTTGCCGATCTCGGCTGCGATGGCATCCAGCGCTTTCTCGGCGCCCGTCGGATCGGCACCGCCGCCCTGGGCGAAATCGGGCCGGCCGCCGCCACCCTGGCCGCCAATCAGCGGGGTGGCGATCTTGACCAGATCGGCGGCATTCAGCTTCGCGGTGAGATCAGCGCTGACGCCGACCACCACGGCCACCTTGCCGTCGGCAACGGAGGTGAGCGCGACGACGCCGGAGCCAAGCTCCTTCTTCAGCGCGTCGACCATGCCGCGCAGGTCCTTGGCCGGCACGCCATCCAGCCGGCGGGCGGCATATTTCACGCCGTTGAGGTCCTTCACCTGCGGACCGCCCGCACCGCCACCGGTGGCGAGCTGCTTGCGCAGTTCGGAAAGCTCGCGCTCCAGCTTGCGCTTTTCCTCCAGCAGGGCGGTCAGGCGCTGCGGCACCTCGCGCGGCTGGGCCTTCAGCGCATCGGCGGCGGCTTTCAGGGTCTCTTCCTGTTCGGCGAAATAGGCGCGCGCCGCCTCGCCGGTCAGCGCCTCGATACGACGCACACCGGCGGCCACGGCGCCTTCATTGACGATCTTGAACAGACCGATATCGCCAGTGCGGCGCACATGGGTGCCGCCGCAGAGTTCAACCGAATAATCCTTGCCGCCATCCAGCTTGCCCATGGCCAGCACACGCACCTCGTCGCCGTATTTTTCTCCGAACAGGGCCATGGCGCCGGCGGCAATGGCTTCGTCGGGCGTCATCAGGCGGGTGGTGACGTCGCTGTTCTGGCGCACGATCTCGTTCACCTCGGCCTCGACGGCCAGGGTCTCGTCGGCGCTGAGCGGCTTGGGATGGCTGATATCGAAGCGGAAGCGATCCGGCGAGACCAGCGAGCCCTTCTGCGTGACATGGTCGCCCAGCTTGCGCCGCAGGGCGGCATGCAGCAGATGGGTGGCCGAGTGGTTGGCACGGATCGCGCTGCGACGGGCATGATCGACGGTGAGCGTCGCCATGTCGCCGACTTTCAGATTGCCTTCCACCACCTTGCCGACATGCACATGCAGCAGGCCGAGTTTCTTCTGCGTGTCAGAGATCTGCACCTTCGCGCCGCCGGCGGTGGCAATCACGCCGGTATCGCCGACCTGGCCGCCGGATTCGGCATAGAACGGCGTCTGGTTCAGCACGACGGCGACCTCGGCACCGGCCTTGGCCTCCTGCACCGGCTGTCCGTTCACCACGATGGCATCGATGCGACCTTCGGCGGCTTCGGTGTCGTAGCCGAGGAATTCGCTGGCGCCCTGCTCTTCCTTGATGTCGAACCACACCTTCTCGGTGGCCGCCTCGCCCGAACCGGCCCAGGCCTTGCGGGCCTCGGCGCGCTGGGCGGCCATGGCCTCCTGAAAACCATCGAGATTGACGTTGATGCCACGCAGACGCAGGGCATCCTGGGTCAGGTCGAGGGGGAAGCCATAGGTATCATACAGCTTGAAAGCCACTTCGCCCGGCAGCATGTCGCCCTTCGACATGCCGGTGGTGGCTTCGTCCAGCAGCTTGAGGCCACGATCCAGCGTCTGCTTGAAGCGGGTTTCCTCCAGCTTCAGCGTCTCGCTGATCAGGCTTTCGGCGCGGCCGAGTTCGGGATAGGCGCGCCCCATAACCGAAACCAGCGCGGGCACCAGGCGGTGCATCAGCGGCTCCTTGCAGCCCATCAACTGGGCATGGCGCATGGCGCGGCGCATAATGCGGCGCAGCACGTAGCCGCGACCCTCGTTTGACGGCAGCACGCCATCGGCGATCAGGAAGCAGGACGAGCGCAGGTGATCGGCGATCACGCGGTGGCTCATCTTGTGTTCGCCATCGGCATCGGTATGCGCGAAATCGGCCGACGCTTCGATCAGCGTGCGCATGATGTCGATATCGTAATTGTCGTGCTTGCCCTGCATCACCGCGGTGATGCGCTCCAGGCCCATGCCGGTATCGATCGAGGGCTTGGGCAGGCTGATGCGCTGCTCCTTCGTCACCTGCTCGAACTGCATGAACACGAGATTCCAGATCTCGATATAGCGGTCGCCATCGGCATCCGGGCTGCCCGGCGGGCCGCCGGCCACCTTGTCGCCGTGATCGTAGAAGATTTCCGAGCAGGGGCCGCAGGGGCCGGTATCGCCCATGGCCCAGAAATTGTCAGACGTGGCGATGCGCACGATGCGCTCGTCGGGCAGGCCCGCCACCTTCTTCCAGATGTTAAAGGCCTGGTCGTCGTCGTGATAGACGGTGACCCAGAGCTTGTCCTTGGGCAGGCCGTATTCCCTGGTGATCAGGTTCCAGGCAAACGGGATCGCCTCTTCCTTGAAGTAATCGCCGAAGGAGAAGTTGCCGAGCATCTCGAAGAAGGTGTGATGCCGGGCAGTATAACCGACGTTATCCAGGTCGTTATGCTTGCCGCCGGCCCGCACGCATTTCTGCGAGGTGGCGGCGCGGGTATAGGGGCGCTTTTCCTGGCCGGTGAATACATTCTTGAACTGCACCATGCCGGCATTGGTGAACATCAGGGTGGGATCGTTGCGCGGCACCAGCGGCGATGAATCCACCACCTGGTGCCCGGCCTTGGCGAAATAGTCGAGGAAAGCCTGCCGGATATCGCTGGCGGAGGACATGGACTTCACACCCCTGATCAAGGCCGGCGGCGAATGGGCCGGCCGGCGGAATTTCTGCTGTCTGGGCCGGGCCGGCCGTTAAGGATTTTCACCCCCGGGCCACCCGGCAAGAGGACTTAATTAACGCCCCGGGAAACCCCTGTCCAGCCAGCGGAAAGGCGGCCTGGAAGCGGTTAACTGCCCAGCTTTAGGGCAAAAAAAGACCCCGGTACCGAGCTCCGGTACCGGGGTTCCCATGGAGGAGAGAACTCATACGCCGCGAGATAGCGGCGCGAGGGGAAAAATCAATCTGCGTCCTCGGTCTCCGAGGCATCCGCGCCGGCATCGATGGCGGCGGCGACAATGCCCGAATTGGCCTTGATCGCAGCTTCAATCTTTTCGGCAACCTCCGGATTTTCCTTCAGAAATACCTTGGCCTGCTCGCGGCCCTGGCCGATCCGCTGGCTGTCGAAGGAGAACCAGGCGCCCGACTTGTCGACCACATTGGCCTTCACGCCCAGGTCGATCAGCTCGCCGGTCTTGGAGATGCCTTCGCCATACATGATGTCGAAATCGACCACCTTGAACGGGGGGGCCACCTTGTTCTTGACCACCTTGACGCGGGTCTGGTTGCCGACCACCTCGTCGCGCACCTTGATCGAGCCGATACGGCGCACGTCGAGGCGGACCGAAGCATAGAATTTCAGCGCGTTGCCGCCGGTGGTGGTTTCCGGGTTGCCGAACATCACGCCGATCTTCATGCGGATCTGGTTGATGAAGATCACCATGGTATTGGACTTGGAGATCGAGGCGGTGAGCTTGCGCAGGGCCTGGCTCATCAGGCGGGCCTGCAGGCCGACATGGGTGTCGCCCATCTCGCCTTCCAGTTCGGCCTGCGGCACCAGGGCGGCGACGGAGTCGACCACCAGCACGTCCACGGCACCCGACCGCACCAGCGTATCGGCGATTTCCAGCGCCTGTTCGCCGGTATCGGGCTGCGAGATCAGCAATTCACCGATATTGACGCCCAGCTTGCGGGCATAGGACGGGTCCAAGGCATGCTCGGCATCGATGAAGGCGCAGGTGCCGCCCTTCTTCTGGGCCTCGGCCACCACATGCAGGGCGATGGTGGTCTTGCCCGAGCTTTCCGGGCCGTAGACCTCCACGATGCGGCCGCGCGGCAGGCCGCCGATGCCAAGGGCGATGTCGAGGCCGAGCGAGCCGGTCGAGACCGATTCGATCTCGATACTCTGACGCGCCCCCAGCTTCATCACGGAGCCTTTGCCGAAGGTGCGCTCGATCTGCGAGAGCGCGGCTTCCAGCGCCTTACCCTTGTCCATGTTCTCTTTTTCCACGACGCGAAGATTGGGGGACGACATGCGGGGGCATCCTTTCATGGGGCCGGTGGATTTGCAACGATACGCGCTAATGACCCTATATGTTCTCATAAAGTTGCCATTGTCCAGCGAAATCAACAAGTCCCTGCCCTGACAGGGTTTTTTCACTTCATTCGCAGGATGTTCCCGGTCTATTTCAGCCAGGTTCGCGGCCGTTCAGGCCGCAGGGCGATTCCCGCCGGGGGGCTCGGCATCCATCACTTCCTTCACTTTTCCGGCCAGCTGGCTGAGGGAAAATGGCTTGGGCAGGAAGTTCACATGGGGCGATTTCGCCATACTCGAGCGTAAACTGTCTTCAGCATAACCAGAGATAAACAGAATTTTCAGGTCGGGACGGCTCTGCCGCAGGGCCGCCGCCAGGCTGGGGCCGTCCAGATTGGGCATCACCACGTCGGAGATCAGCAGTTCCACCCGGTTGAGCTGGTCGGTCGGCAGGGCCAGCGCCTGTTCGCCCGAGGCCGCCTCGATTACGGTGTAACCCTTGTTGCGCAGCGCCCGGGCGGCAAAGGCACGCACGGCATCCTCGTCCTCCACCAGCAACACCAGGCCGCGACCGGTGAGATCGCGGGTATCGGGACGCGCCTCGTTGCGGCTGGCCGCGATTTCCTCGGGCTTGGGCCGATAGCGCGGCAGATAGATGCGGAAGCTGGCTCCCTGCCCCGGCGCGCTTTCGACATGAATGAAGCCGCCGGTCTGCTTGATGATGCCATAGACGGTGGACAGGCCCAGGCCGGTGCCGGCGCCCACCGCCTTGGTGGTGAAGAAGGGATCGAAGATCTTCGCCATATGCTCGGGCGCGATGCCGTGACCGGTATCGCTTACCTCGATCAGCACGTAATCGCCGGGCGGAACGGTCTCGGCGCCCAACTCGGTGGCGCGGTCGACATGATAGTTGAGCGTGCGGATCTTCAACTCGCCGCCCTCGCTCATGGCATCGCGAGCATTGACGGCCAGGTTGATGATCACCTGCTCGAGCTGACCCTGGTCCACCTTCACCAGGCCAAGATCGCGGCCATGGGTCATGGTCAGCGTGATGGTCTCGCCAATCAGGCGGCCGATGAGGTTGCGCAGATCGGCCAGTACGTCGGTGACGTCCAGCACCTTGGGCACCAGGGTCTGCTGGCGTGAAAAGGCGAGCAGCTGCCGCACCAGATTGGCGGCCCGGCTGGCATTCTGCTTGATCTGCATGACATCGGCGAAAGACTGGTCGCCGGGCTGGTGCCGCTGCAGCAGCAGGTCGCAGAAGCCGATCATGGCGGTGAGCAGGTTATTGAAGTCGTGCGCGATGCCGCCGGCCAACTGACCCACCGCCTGCATTTTCTGGCTCTGGTGAAACTGCGTCTGCAGACTGCGCTGCTCGGTGGTGTCGACCAGATAGACAAGCTGCGCCGACTGGCCGTCATCGCGTTCCGCCGACGATGCCGCAAACACCTCCACCACGCGTTCGTGCGGACCGGCCAGGCGGACTTCCAGGGGGCGGCCGAAAATCTCGCCGCGTCGCAGGGCCACCAGATGCCGGGTCAGAGCCAGCGCATCTTCCTCGCGCACCAAGGCGGCCAGCCGCTGGCCCAGCCAGTCGTCGCGACCGCACAGACCGGCGAAGGCGGCATTGGCTTCGCGGATGGTGCCGGCAGCATCCAGCACCAGGATGCCGACAGGAGCCTGGTCGAAGAAGCGGCGGAACTCGGCCTCCACCGGACGCAGCGTGCCGCGTTGGCGCAACTCAAGACCCAGATCATGCACCACGGCGCTGTAGCGCAGCGGATGGCCTTCGGGGTCGGGAATGGCCGTCTGACTGACACTGACCAGGCGAAGCCCGGCCTTGCCCACATCACCCTTCTCGTCTTTGACAGGTTTCAGCTTGGCCTCGCCGCCTTCCCAGTCCGGCGTCATCGCCTCGCCTTCGCGGCCTTCGCCATGCTGCAACACATCCGACAGGCCGAGACTGCCGCCGACCAGTTGTTCCGGCTGCAGCCCCAGCCAGGCGGCAAAAGTGCGATTGGCGAACAGGAAACGGCCATCGGGCGCGACGGAATACAGCCCGACGGGTGCGTTGTCGATGAAGGCCGCCAATTCATCGCGCTGCTGCCGCACTGCAATCAGCGCGGCGGCATTGTCAGGCATCTCCTGGATATCCCAGATCACCCAGTCGCGCCGGCCCGGCACCAGCATGCCGGTGACACGGAGCGGCATGAAATCATCGCCCAGCTCAAGCGGGAAATCCTCCTGCACGGCCCGCCCCAGCGGCAGCAGCGCGCGCAAGCGCGACAGGGTCTCGACATTGCCGATCTCGCCGGCCAGCAACTGCTCGGGCGGAATCCCGCCCTCCCGGCCCAATCGCCCGGCCAGCACACGATAGGCTGTATTGGCGGCCAGCAACGTGGTGCCGCGCGTGACGGCGCGGGCAAACGGACTGGCTTCGGCCAGCAACCAGGCGGCGCGGCGACGCGACGTTCCGATCAGGGAGAGGAAGGATAATGACATCCGCTACTCGATCGTCTCGACCTTGGGCTCGTAACGGGCCTGCAGGCCGTCCTTCAGCCGCATGATATAGCTGATCACCTCGGCCACGGCGCGGTAATGGTCGATCGGGATCGGGTGGTCGAGTTCCACCTTATAGAGCGCACGGGCGAGCGGCGGATTCTCCACGATGGGAACGTCGTGCTCGGTGGCGATCTCGCGGATGCGCCGCGCCAGCACGTCGACACCCTTGGCCACCACCATCGGGGCCTCCGATTGTCCCGCCTCGTATTTCAGGGCCACGGCATAATGCGTCGGGTTGGTGATCACGACACTGGCCTCGGGCACCGCCGCCATCATGCGCTTGCGCACGCGCTGCATGCGCAACTGGCGCAAGCGCGCCTTGATGATCGGATCGCCTTCGGTTTCCTTATGCTCGTCCTTGACCTCCTGGCGGGTCATGCGGAGTTGTTTCATGAAATTGTAGCGCTGGTACAGGTAATCGGCGACCGACACGACCGCCATGATGGCGATCAGCGAACCCAGCAACTTGAGCACGATGGTGGCGCAGAAGGACAACACGACGGCGAGATCAAGATCGATCAGGGTCTCCAGCCGGTCGAGTTCTGGCATCAGAATCGCAAACAGAATGGCGCCAATGATGCAGACCTTCGCCAGGTTCTTGACGAATTCGATTGCGGTCGGCACCGAGAAGATGCGCTTCAGGCCGGCCATCGGCGAAAGCTTGCTGATGTCGGGCTTGATCTTCTCGGGCGTGAACTGGGGCGGGTTCTGCATGATGCTGGCCGCCAGGCTGAATACGGCGAAGACCCCCAGCACCGGGCCGATCACCATGCTGACGTCGAGCATCAGGTCCAATGCCAAACGGGTCAGGTGGCTGGGATCGATCGGGATGCGATGCGGCTGCTCGAAAAAGACCAGCGTGGAGCCGATCACACGCCGCGACATCACATCGCCCATCAGCCACAGCAGCAGTGCGGCGGCCAGGAAGATGAACAGATGGCCGATTTCCTGCGACTTGGCGATATTGCCCTTTTTCGCCGCGTCTTCGAGCCGTTTGCCGGAAGGGTCTTCGGTTTTGGAGTCTGGATCGGCGTCTTCGGCCATCTCCGCCTCCTAACGCGGCGCGAGGAACTGCGCCATCAGTTCCTCGTAGCGCGTCGTGAACATCAGGCCGATTGCCGCCAGCGAGAAGCCCAGTACGAACAGCGAGCTGGCAATCTGGGGCGCCTGCATGATGAAGAAAATCTGCAGCGTGGGCATCAGGCGATTGAGCAGGCCAAGGGCGACGTTGAATATGATGCCATAGACGATGAACGGCGCCGCCATCTTGGTGCCCACCGCAAAGCTGGAGGCGACCAGATCCGTCGCCACGTTGGCGAAATCGCCGAAGGCCGGCACCCGCAGTGGCGGGAACAGCACATAACTGTCGTAAGCCGCCTGCAGGGCGAGCAGATGCAGGTCGGTGGCGAAGATCAGGGCGATGCCCAGAAAAACCATCATGCTGCTGAGCAGCGCGCTCTGCGATCCCTGGTTAGGGTCGAAGAACAGGGCGGCCGAGAGGCCGGCCTGCATGGCGATGATGCTGCCGGCGACATGCAGGCCCGACATGATCAGGCGCGAAATCAGCCCCAACGCCAGGCCAAAGCCAACTTCGGTGACGATCAGGAAGGCAAGCTGGAACGGCTGGGCCGGCAGCGGCGGCAGGCTTGGCCCCAGAATGGGGGTCGACAGGCCAGCAATCAGCAGGGCTATGGTCAGGCGCACGCGCGCAGGCACCGATGTCTCGCCAACCGCCGGCAGCGCCATCATGGCCGCGCCGAGCCGGCAGAATATCAGGATGAAAGCGTAGATATTGCCGGCGACGAAATCCTGCAGCACGACCCGCCCCGCTATTGCAGGCCAGCGATGCGGATGGCGATCTGCTCCATGAAGGTGATCATGGTGCCGATCATGAATGGCATGGTGAGGATCAGGGTGCCAAAGATCGCCAGGATTTTCGGCACGAACGTCAGGGTCGGTTCCTGGAGCTGGGTCAGGGCCTGGAACAGCGAGATGGCAATACCGATCACCAGGCTGACGATCATGGCGGGCCCAGCCACCTTGATCAGAACCCAGATCCCATCGCGCATAACATCTACAACTTCGACGGCCGTCATCGATTCGCCCTCTGCCGCCGACCATACCGCATTGTCTGCCGCAACCCCAGAGGGGTATGCGGGTCAGATCGGCATACGCATGATTTCCTGGTAGGCGTTGATGACGCGGTCGCGCACCGCCACCACCGTATCGAGGGCGACTTCGGCATTGGTCACGGCCGTCACCACGTCGGTAACATCGGCCTTGCCGGCCACGGCCCTGGCCGAGGTGACCTCGGACTGCTTCGAGGCATCCACGGCCTGCTGCAGGGCCTCGCCCAGCATGTCGCCGAAACCGCCACCGGCTTTAACCTTGCTGGCATCGCCGGTGGCCAGAGAGGCCGCCAGCCCGGAAAGGGGATTGCCTACGCGAAGATCGGCCATGGTTCAGTCTCCTCTCGCCGGCATCAGTTCCGCAGCAGATCAACCGTACGGGTGATCATCTGCTTGGCCGAATCGACCACGTTGAGGTTGGCCTCATAGGTGCGCTGAGCTTCGCGCATGTCGGCCATCTCGATCACGGTCTTGACGTTGGGCATTTTCACATAGCCATCGGCGTTGGCCGATGGATGACCGGGATCGTATTTCAGTTCGAAATCCGACTTGTCGGTTTTCGGCGGCTGGGCCTTGACCATATTGGCGCCGGTGGCGCGGTCGAGCTCGCTTTTGAAACTGACAACCTTGCGACGGTAGGGATCGCCGCCGGGCGTCTTCGCCAGGGAGTCGGCATTGGCAATGTTTTCCGCCAGGGTCTTGAGACGCTCGCCCTGGGCACGCATGCCCGAAGCCGAGATTTTCATGGCATTTTTCAGTTCCATGGATCGCCTCCGGTATCCGCTGCGGAGATTAACGCTGGCCGCCGGTGCCGATCGCCTTGCGGAGCATGGTGACCTGCTTGCGGTAAAGGTTGGTTATCAGGGAATGGTCGGCCTGGGTTTCGGCGACATTCATCATCTGCTGTTCGAGGTTGACCTCGTTGCCGTTCGGCGAGGCCTCGTAAGTCCCCTTGCCGCGTTCGGTCTTCCAGGTATCGCTGCCGCGCGTGCCCAGGCCGCGGAAATGACCCGGCTGGGTAGCGCTGGCGGCCATGCCGAGCTGGCTGTTACGGACCAGTTCGCTGAAGCCTACCTGCTTGAGATCCTTGGGCTTATAGCCCGGCGTGTCGGCATTGGCGATGTTCTCGGCCAGCACGCGCTGACGCTCGCCCAGCCAGTCCATGCGCCGGGTGATCGCCTTCAGCAGGCTGATGCGGTCGAGATCCATGCCATATCCTTTATCGAGGGCGGGGCCGGCCTAGCTGAGCCGGGCTGGCCTTTGCCACTGGCTGGCAGACTGGCCCCCAGCCGTAAAGATTCGGTTAACCGGGAGCCGTGATAGGATGTCGCAAGCCCCCTGCCTCACGATATGGCCCGATCCGACCCATGGCCCAGCCCCCGTTCTCCTCCCCGCCCGGCAAGCCGGCCCCACGCAGCAAAGCCGTCGCCCTGGGGTATGACGCCAAGCGCGACGACGCCCCCCGGGTGGTGGCCTCCGGACAGGGGCATATCGCCGACCAGATCGTGCGCATCGCCCTGGATCACGGCATCACCGTGCGGCAGGATTCCGATCTGGTCGAAATCCTGTCCAAGCTGGATATCGACGCCCTGATCCCGGTCGAAGCCTTCGCCGCCGTGGCCGAGATCCTCAGCTACATCTATCGCAGCCAGGGCAAGGCCCTGCCTGAATAACGAGCCGGGTTCCTGGTTCAGAGCATGGTCCGGAGCATGAGATCGTATCGGCTTGACCCGACTCGGGGGGCGCCACCAAAGTAACGCGCAATCAGGGAACCGGCATGGACAGCATCAATCTTACCCAAGTGGCGATCGCCTTCGGTGGTCTGCTGATTCTGCTGGCCCTGTTCTATTATGGCGCCCGCGCCCTTTCGGGCAGCGCCCGTTTTGGCAAATGGCGGCCGGGCCAGCGCATCGGCGTGGTCGACAGCATGCCGCTGGACGGCGCGCGCCGGTTGGTTCTCGTGCGCCGCGACGACACCGAACACCTGCTGCTGCTTGGCAGCCATGGTGATGTGGTGATTGAAACCGGTATCCCGGCCCTCAGGCCGGAGGACAACGCCGGCGGTGCCGAAGACGCCAGCAGCGGCTGGCCGACTCTGCGTGTGCCAGGCCGACAGGGACACGACCGCAATGCGTAACCGCTGGATCGTCAAGAGCGCCACCCTGGGCCTGGCCATGGCCATGGCCGGGTTTTTCCTGCTGATGCCGTCTTCGCTGATGGCGCAATCGGTTTCCATCGACCTGGGCCAGGGCGGAAGCCTGACCGGGCGGGTCATCCAGCTGGTCGCCCTGACCACCGTCCTGGCGCTGGCGCCGTCTATCCTGGTGGTCATCACCAGTTTCGTTCGTATCGTCGTCGTGCTGTCGCTGCTGCGCAGCGCGCTGGGTACCCAGGCCACGCCGCCGAACACCGTGATGATCAGCCTGGCGCTGTTCCTGACCTTCTTCATCATGCAGCCGGCACTGGAGCGTGCCTATGCCGACGGCATCCAGCCCCTGATGGAAGAGCAGATCGACGAGCGCGTCGCCTTCGACCGCGCCATTGCGCCATTCCATGAATTCATGCGCGGTCAGGTCCGCGAAAAAGACCTCGCGCTGTTCAGCGGCTTTGCCCGCCTGCCGCCACCCGCCAGTCCCGAAGCGATTTCGCTGCGCGTGCTGGTGCCTGCATTCATGATCAGCGAGTTGAAGCGCGCCTTCGAGATTGGCTTCCTGCTGTTCATACCCTTCATCGTGGTCGATCTGGTGGTGGCATCGGTGCTGATGTCGATGGGCATGATGATGCTGCCGCCGGTGATGATCTCCCTGCCCTTCAAGCTGATCTTTTTCGTGCTGGTCGACGGCTGGAACCTGGTCTGCGCCGCGCTGGTGGAAAGCTTCCTCGGCCGCTGAGGCCAAACACGCTCAGTTGATCGCGCTGAGGCCGCCCTTGGCCACGCGATCACGGTAACGACTCATGAAGGCTTCGTACTGGCCGATCTGTGCGATCGTGGCGGCCAGTTCACGCGGATCCCCAGCCGCCCGGGTGACCGTGCTGGCAACGGCGGCAAAAGCCGGCGCATCCGGTGTATCGCGGAATTTCGCTTCGTATCTGCTGCGCAGATCGGTCAGCGCGGCAATGTCGTTGGTCAACGAATAGGCCACGCCAAGCTGCAGCACCTGCTTGCGCTCGTCGGGGCTCAAAGGCGCCGGGTCGGCATGGCGATTGCCGAGCGTCAGGCTGACCACGCGGGCAAAGGCAATCCAGTCCTTGGCACGCCAGTGCAGGTCGGCACGCAGGCTGCGGGCTTCGGGGCTCTGGTCCTGCCCCAGCAGATTGAGGGCCTCGGGGAAACGGTCGAGGTCGCCCAGAGCCCGCGCCTCCAGCAGGCGGCGCTCCTGCACCACCGCAGGGGACAAATTCGGCATCTGGGTATTCTGCAGCGACTTCAGCGCGGCATCGGGATTGCGGTCGAGCAGATACACCACGGCCAGACGCGCACCGGCCTTGGAACGGTCCTCGCCACGCAGGCGATAGGTGATCTGGTGCTCAAGCAGCTCGGCGGCGCGATTGAGCAGATCGACCGAAACGAGGCGGTCGGCCAGCTTGCCGATGATCTCATCGCCTTCCGGTCCAACCGGCGTGAGTTCGCGATAATCGTAATACAAAGCCAGCGCGGTCAGCGGCGGCAGGGCCTGAGCACCGCCATCGAGGAACAGCTTGGCGAATTCGTCACTCATCTGCTTGCTGAGCAGAGGCACTTCCGGCGACTTCGGGAAATACTTCACGACCTGGCGGAAGGTCGTGATGCCGCCGCGCAGATCACCGGTGGAAAACTGCAACTCGCCCAACCTGCGCAGCAGATTGAATTCATAGGGACCACCGCGCCAGGCAAAGCGCAGCTGATCCATGCGTTCGATCGCCTGCGGCACGTCGATCAGCTTGCGAGTCAGCATCATGTCGGTCTTGGCGAATTCGGCCAATGCCCGCGCCCTGCGGTCGCCACTGCCCGCCGCGAGATCGAAATAGCGGATCGCGTCTTCCGGCTTGTTGGTGGCATCGGCCAGCAGGCCGCGCACATAATTGCCTTCAGCAGCCTGGCCGCGGGTCAGCAAATCCCAATCCAGCGCCTGCAATTCGGCGGTGGCCGCCGCGATATCGCCACCGGCTAGCCAGGCGCGGGCCATGGTGAGGCGCAGATTGGCGCGCAGGTCGGGAGGAAATTTTGCGACCGCGGCGCCCGAGAGCGAGAAGGCCCGCCGGGCCGCCGGCCAGTCGTCCCGCTCGGCGGCCAGCATGCCGCGATAGGCCAGCACATCCGGATCGTCGTCGAAAACCTTGGAATCGAGATCGTTGGCCGCATCGGCCAAGCGACCGAGCCGCAAATAGGCGATGCCACGCAGCGCGCGATAGAGTTTGTCGCGTTCCAGGTCCGGCTGTTCGGCCCGGGCCTTGGCCAATACGCCAAGCGCCTCGGGTTGCATATCGTTAGCGGCATAGAACTGGGCCAAGGCCATGCGATTCTGCTGGCGCTGGCCGGTCGGACTGAGACCGATACGACGCAGCAGATTTTCTTCCTGCTCGGCATAGGTCTTGCCCTCGACTTTTCGCCATTCGCTGAACTGCAGGATGTCGAGCGTGCCACTCTTCGGGTCGGCGCCGCGCGGCGCCGATAGCGACAGGCCATTGGGCGAAGCGATCTCGATACCGCGCGGATAACGCCGGATATCCAGATTGTCGGCATGCATCTCAAGCGCGAAGCCCTGGAAACTGGGCAACACGCTGAGTTCTATGAAATCGCGGCGGCTGGATACGCCGCCATTGGCACCGGCATAGGGCACCACCGTCAGCATATCGCCTGTCTCTGGATCGGGGATGACCAGTTGCGGCGACGGATCGTTTGCCGCAAAGAACAGCCGCGCGCCGCCATCGGCATCAAGCTGGCGCCGCACGTCGATTTCCTGCGGTCGATTGCGCGGCGATTCCGCATCGTCGACCATGGCACCAGACGCCGTTTCCTTGGGAACCAACTGCTCGGGCTGGATCGTGTTGATACCGATCTGCCAACCAGTATTGCGGCGCGTGAAATTCGCCGTGGTGCCGCTGGGCACGGCCAGACGCAGCACGGTGACACCCGGGATGGGGAGTTGCTCTACACCATTGATGGCGCCGCTCCAGTCGCGTGTCGTGATCGGACGCAAATCGACATTGGCGGAGCGATCGAAAACCAGCCACAGATTACCGTTGCGCAGGAAGGCCGCTGCTGCGACCGGGCGCGTCCACGGGAAATTCAACAGCGGGCCGGTGCGGCTGGAATCCACCCCGGGCACCAGCGGTTCGCCGGTGATCGGCCCGGTCGGCGGCGCGGGCATAAAGGTGCCCAACGGCGCGCTTTGTACGGTCGCAAGCGGCGCGGCAGCCGGAACGCCTGCGGCCGCGGGTGCCACCTGTGAAGCCGCCGGGGGCTGTACCGGAGCCGAGGCTGGTGCAGGCGGTGCCTTAGGCGCGGCAGCCGGCGCGGCCGGCTTCGCCTCCGCCACCTTGGGCTCAGGGGCCTTGGGCTCGGGGGCCTTGGGCTCGGGGGCCTTGGGTTCCGCAACCTTGGTTTCAGGGGTCTTGGTTTCAGGCGCCTTTGCTTCCGCAGGCTTCGGCGCCGGCTTCGCTTCGGCCTGTGCCGGCTTGGACTCTGCCGACGGTGTGATATCCACCACGACCTTCGCGCCATCGCGCCAGGATTTGACACTGGCCCCTTCCGGAACGGCGAAACTGACGATCCCGCCGTCACCCTGGGCGCGCCAGGCCAGGTTCTTGACATTGCGCGGCGGGAACTGCGGCAAGCGCCCCAGATCCACGGGCTGCGGACTGGCGAAACGGATCGAGGTCTGGCCGCCTTCGGTCGCGACATCGAAATCGACCCGCTGAGGCCAATCGAAAACCAGCCGTGTGTAGGTGGGATGCTCGCCGGCGCGCAAACGGACAGCCGAGCCGGCCGCCGGCGCAGGGGCAGCCGGCACAGGAGAAGAACGGGCAGGAGGAGCGGCCTGCGGCGGGGTCGTTGCAGGCGTTCCGGCCGGCTGCGGCGGCGCGGCAAGCGGTCGGCCAACCGGAGGGGTATTCGTTTGCGGTTCGGTCTGGGCCAGGATCGCTGGCGATAAAAGGCCAAGGGCGCCGGCCATTGCTAGGCCAGCGACACCACTGCGCACCGAACGATGCCGGCTCGCGAGAGGTTGCCTGTCGTGCCTTCTTGCCATGCTCCCTGTCTGCGTCGATCCGGTCTCAGCGGAGAATCGCACCCCGCGCTTCGCAATTATAGAAGCGTGGCAGGATAAGGCGATACTGTTAACAGATTGTTCTTTCGACCAGATCGGCAGTTAAACCCGGCCAAGAAGGCCGGTCAGGCGGGCTTTAAGGCTGGCGGAATCAAACGGCTTGAGAATGAACCCGTCGACCCCGAGCCGCCCCGCCTCGGCCACCGCCTCGGGCCGGCTTTCCGCAGTGATCAGCACGAACGGGATCGCGGCATAATCCGGATCACTCCGCACGGCCCTCAGGAAGGCCAGGCCGTCCATCGGCGTCATGTTCCAGTCCGACAGGATCAGGCGGTAGCGCCGGCGGCGCAGCATCGTCAATGCCGTGATCGGATCGCCGACCGTGTCGACCTCCGGAAAACCGATGTCACGCAACTGCTTGGCGATGATCGCCAGCATGGTGCGATGATCGTCGACCACCAGGATCGGAAGGGATGAACCAGCCGCCATCCGGCAGCCATAACCGAAAAACGGCGCGAAGCCTAGCCGAGCAGATTCAGCAGATAACTCTGCCCGCCGCTGCTTTCGGCGCCCTTGAAGGTCAGATAACGGGTGACCATTTTCTCGATCTCGTTGGGATCGCTCTTGAGCGATTTGACGTCAACCCGTTTCTCAAGTGCCGTTATCTGGCTTTCCACTTCCTGGTAGGCCAGTTCCTTCGGGATGTTGTTGGCGACGGTGATCACCTCACGCAGGACGCTGTCGCCCAGCAATTGCACCGTCAGGTCCACATCCTTGATGCGGCGGGAGAACTCGATCGCGGCGCGCACACCGGGCGCCTGCTCGTCGAGATGCTGCTCGTATTTCACACGCTCGTATTTCTGCGCCAAATCCAGCGCCGTCGAGCCGAGTTTGAGCTTCATTTCCTTGAAGATGGAAAAACCCAAATCCTCAGTCATTTTCTTGTAACGAGGGTCCTGGAAGCGGTTCGCCAGCGAGTCGACGTCGGTCAGATCGCTTTCCAGGATTTTGCGGATCTTGCCGGGATACTGGGCTTCGCTTTCGAGGTCGTAGGCCGAGAGCACGAATTTCAGCAGGCGATGATTATTGAAGAAATCATCCAGCGATTGAATCCCAGCGATGTTTTCCTTGAAATACTGGATTTCCGACTGCACGTCTCTGCGGTCACGGAAATTCTGGAATTCCGGCCCATCAAATTCGTAATAGTTCACCGATTTCGTATTTGGCGCCGCCGCCTGTTCCTGCTGAAGACCCAGGCTCTGCTTGGCCGAGTATGTGCTTGCATCCCGCGCCGCGATATCAGGACCGAAGATCAGCTTTCCGTCGTCTGCCGGATTCTTCGAACCGCTGGTCACCATCGCCTTGCCATTGGCATCGATCTGCAATTTGCGCAGACGAGCCAATCCGGGATCAAGCGGCGTAACCATGGTGCCGTCGTTGACGACTTTACCGTTGCTGTCCAGACCGACCGCATTGCCATTCGTGTCCAGCAACGCACCGGTCGAGCCAAAGCCATATTTCTTGGCCAGCTCCAGATCCTTCAATGTCCCCTTCCGCGCCACCGAATTAGGATCATTCAGATCGCTAGTCAGGATGTCGCGCAGTTTCTGGGGATTTGTCTTGAACAGATCCTCATAACCGTTGCCATAGGCCAGTACGCGCATGAAACGATCGTCATTAATCAACTCGCTGACGGTTGTGGCTGTCGCGGCACGGTTGTTGTAGTAAATCACGTCGTTCTGGACGCGCGCGTTGTTTTCCTTGGCCTGGGCATTCTGCAGTCTGATCGCAGCATTGGTGAATTCGCGCGCAGCCGTCTTGGCCTGCTCCACGGCGGCATCCGGCTGGCTGTTCGCTTCATTCTCGGCGGCAAGCTTCTGCAGCTTGCGATACATCGCCGTCGGCGACATCGTCCCCGACGATGCGCTCGCGCCGCTGTACAAAATGCTCAGATCAATCGACATCCTTGCGCGCCTCCTGCGGCAGTGATGACCGGCGCGGCCCCTTCTGCGGCTGCGCTTGAAATCTGTTGAAATAATACTCCCGTGGCGGGCAATACGGCAAGACAGAGTTTTCCCTGTACTTACAGCGCATTAACCCATAATTAACCGTGTTTTCAGCCCCCCGCTCCCGCCGGGCGCGGCGGGGTGGCAGGTGCCGCGCCGGTTGAAGCGGGCGCGGCAGGGCGAGCCGGTGCCGGGGCCGCACCGGCCGGGGGCTGGATCTGGGATTCCGCACCGGCGCGCAGGCTGGGCGGAATCTGCTTGCGCGTGGCAAGCCGCACCGTGAGGTCCTGGGCCGTGGCGGGGCTCATGTCGGCCAGCACGGCGGCCAGCTTGGCCTCTTTCATACGTTCGACCACGCCGAGCAGAACGTTGGCATCCAGCTTCTCAAAGATGCGGGCGGCATCCTTGGGCTTCATGTTCTCGTAGACCTTCACCAGCCCCTGCAGGTTCTGTTCTTCCTGCTTGTCGTATTGCTGGACGATCTGCTTGATGCTGCCTTCAAGCTTTTTGAGTTCGGCAATGCGTTCATCAATACGCTTCTCCGCGGCCGCCAGCAGGCTTTCACGCAAGTCGATCTCGCGGGCACGCTGCTCAAGCTGATCACGGCGTTGGGCCAGATTGGCCAGCAGTTCGATTTCGGCGCGGGTAAAGGTCGTTGGGTCGCGGTCGGCCAGCGACTGCACCGTTGATGATGGCGCGGCGCCGCCCCCGGCCGGGCGCGCGGCCTGAGTCGGTGAAGGCGCGGCCGATTGCGGCTGGGATTGCGCCGGGGGCTGGGGCTGTGCCGGGGCCTGGGCCAGGGCCTGGGATGCCGGCTGCGTGGCAGGCGGCGGGGTCAACTGGGTGGGCTGTCCTGCTGCGCCTTGCTGCTGCGCGCCGGCCGGCGTGACGAACAACTCCGCCCTGCCCTGCCAAAGCGAACCGATCTTCAGCCCCAGCAACAGCGCCACGGCCAGGATCGTCAACGGCAGAATACGCACGCGCGGCGCAAGCCGGGATTTCCCGGATCGCCCGTCTGCTGCCTGCTGCCGTATCGCAGTCATCGCGCCTGCCTCAGGGCCATGAGCAGTTCTCGCTCGGCTTCCGAACGTGGCTCAATCTTGAAATCCCGATTGCCTGCCGGCATGGCGGCCGGCCGCTTGGTCGGGAATGGCGTCACGGGCTGAGGTCGCTCCTGAGCCTTCTCAGGGCCGCGCTGGCTGGCAGCCTCTTGCCGAACGGCACGGTTGCCACTTGCCTCGCCGGCCAGACGATCCGCCAGCCGGTCAGCCGTCTCGATCATGAAACCAAGTTCGTCGCGCAAAATCTTGGCCTGCTTCATGCGTTCGTCATGCGCCGCATCAGCCCCGGCAGAAGCCGCCTTCAATTCCGTCACGCCCTGACGCGCCTTGGCCAATGCCTTGTCGAACTCGCCGATCAGACGGCGCATCTCATCCTGGTTGGCGCGCAGGTTTCCGAGCCTGCGGTTGAGCACCAACGATATCGTGAAGGTGATCACCAGCAGGACGGCAACGACGATTTCGACGACCAGAGTCACCGTCATCATACACCTCCCAGGTTCTTCAACGTCCGGTCGATCTTGACTGCGATATTGTTCCCCATGCGGCCCATGCGGCCCTCCACCATGGGAATGCCGCCGCAGCGCATCATGATCACCGATTCAGGCGTGGCGTTGAACATGATGGTTTTGCCGACCTCGAGATTCATGACCTGGCCGAGCGTCATCACCTGCTCGTCCAGCACCGCCTCGATTTCTACATCGGTGGACCACAATTCGGTGGCAAGGTGGTTTTCCCAGATCGAGTCACGGCCGAACTTTTCGCCCATGAACATCTGGAGCAGCAACTCGCGAACCGGCTCCAGTGTCGCATAGGGCAGCATCAGCTCGAGGCGGCCGCCACGATCCTCCATGTCGACGCGCAGGCGGGCAAGAATTGCCGCATTGGCAGGGCGGGCAATGGTGGCGAAGCGCGGGTTGGTCTCGATACGGTCGTAAGAGAAATTAACCGGCGCCAGCGGCTCGAAGGCGGCGCGCATGTCGTCGAGCACGACATTCACCATACGCTCGACGAGGTTGCGTTCGATCGTGGTATAGGGGCGGCCTTCGATACGCATCGCCGCCGTACCGCGACGTCCGCCCAGCAGCACGTCGACGATCGAGTAGATCAGTGAACTGTCGACCGTCAGCAGGCCGTAGTTATCCCACTCCACGGCGCGAAAGACGCTCAGGATCGCTGGCAGCGGGATTGAATTCAGATAATCGCCGAACCGGATGGACGTGATGTTATCGAGCGAAACTTCAACGTTGTCGGACGTAAAATTGCGCAAGGACGTGGTCATCAGACGCACGAGGCGGTCAAACACCACCTCCAGCATCGGCAGACGCTCATAGGAGACCAGCGCGCTATTGATGATCGCGCGTATGCCGGCTTTATCCGCATCCTCCTCGACGCTGGCATCAAAGCCAAGCAGGCTGTCGATTTCGTCCTGATTCAGGATGCGGGTAGAACCGCCGGCGTCATCTCCGCCGCCAGCCCAGGCTGCGCCCTCTTCCGTATTATCCGCCATGACTGTCTCGCTTGGTCACTGGATCAACATCTCCTTGAACAGGACATCATTGATCTTGATCGGAGCCACCGCCTGATTGACGCGGATCAGCAATTCTTCCTTCAGTCGATACAAGCCAGCCGATCCTACCAGATCATCCGGCCGCAATTCGCGCAGATAGATCTGGAAGTTGTCGGTGACACGCGGCAACAACTCGTTCAGCTTCGGCGTCGCCAGTGGATCGTTATGTTCCAGCGCCACCTTCAGCTTCAGATAGGATGCCTGGCGGCCAGTGGAATTCAGGTTCACCAGGATATCCGGCAGATCGTAAAAAACCGTCACTTTCGGCAACTCGGGCTTGACCTCGGCTTCCTCATGCTTGCCGGCGAACAGGAAGAAATAGGCCGCGCCACCGCCGCCCAGCACGAGCAGCAGCACAACAGCGGCAACGATAATCACGATCGCGCGCTTGCCCTTCTTCTTCTTGCCTTCGAGCTCGTCGCCCTCTTGGCCTTCGGTCTCGTCACTCATGCCGGCGAATCCCTGGCCTCTGCCTATTCAGTCTAGGCTGCCATTGGTAAGGCCCCACAGTTAACACTTTGTCACCGCCCGGCAGAATTTGCCGGGTCGGCCCGGCCGCGCCTCGGCCAAAATGCCCCTTCGGACTGAATTAACCAAAATATTTGCCGGTTTATCGGCAAAAATTGAGTTGGCACAAGCCCTGCAAATGATGGCCCAGCAACAGCTAAACGCGAGTTTGGTGTCATGGAAAACGCAACCTATATCGGCCTGTCCCGTCTCTCGAGCATGCGACGCGAGATGGACGTGCTGGCCAACAATCTGGCGAACATGAATTCCAACGCCTACAAGGGCGAGCGCGTACTGTTCGAGGAATACCTCAAGGGCCCGACCGACGCGAAAAAGGTCAGCTTTGTCAATGATTTCGCCGTTCTGCGCGATACCCGCGTCGGGAAACTGGAGCAGACCGGCAATACCTACGACGTGGCGATTACCGGCAATGGCTACCTGACCGTGGATACCCCGCAGGGCCGCCGTTATACCCGCGACGGCCATCTGCGCCTGGATGCCGACCGACGCCTGGTCACCTCGGGCGGCCATCCGCTGCTGGATAGCCGGGGCCGCGACATCATCATCCCGCAGGATGCCCAGGATATCCCGGTGATTGCGACCGACGGTACCGTTTCCGTGGGCCAGCAGCAGGTCGCGAAGATCGATCTGGTCTCCTTCGAAAACGAACAGGAACTGCGCAAGACCTCCCAGGGCCTTTACGCCACCGACCAGGAACCGCAGGTCGCATCGGCCGGCAGCACACTGGTGCAGGGCATGCTGGAGGCATCCAACGTTGAACCGATCGTCGAGATGACGGCGATGATGGAATTGCTGCGGCAGTATCAGGGCACACAAAGCCTGATGGATGCCGAGCACGAGCGTATGCGCACCGCGATCCAGCGGCTTGGGCGCACCGCGTAAGATCTAGAGAGCAGGAGAACCAACCATGCGTTCGCTCAGCACCGGCGCCACTGGCATGATGGCCCAGCAGCTTAATGTCGAGGTGATCTCGAACAACATCGCCAACATGAGCACGACGGCGTTCAAACGCCAGCGTGCGGAATTCCAGGACCTGCTGTACCAGAACATGCGTCGCCCAGGCTCTTCGTCCTCCGATGCCAATACCATTGTGCCCTCAGGCATCCAGATCGGTGTCGGCGTGCGCACGGCCGGCGTCTATCGCATCCACGAACAAGGCAACCTGACCACGACGGGCAACACCTACGATCTGGCCATCAGCGGCAAGGGCTATTTCCAGGTGACGCTGCCATCGGGTGAAACCGCCTATACCCGCGCCGGCTCGTTCCAGATCAACGCGCAGGGCCAGATGGTGACGGTCGACGGCTACCTGCTCAATCCGGCCATCACCGTGCCGCAGGGTGCGTTGTCGGTGAGCATCGATGCCACCGGTATCGTCGAGGCGCGCATTGCCGGTCAGACCAACGCGCAGCAGCTCGGCCAGATCCAGCTTGCCACCTTCATTAACGAGGCCGGCCTGGAAGCGACAGGCGACAACCTGTTCCTGGAGACCGCGGCGTCCGGCCAGCCAACCGTTGGCAATCCGAATGCCGTTGGCTTCGGCACCTTGCGTCAGGGTTATGTCGAAACCTCGAACGTGAATCCGGTGCAGGAAATCACCAACCTGATCACCGCGCAGCGCGCCTACGAAATGAATTCCAAAACCATCACGGCATCGGACGAAATGCTGCAGGCCGCGACCCGCCTGCGCTGATGCACTGATACGCCCAACGGAGATCCGCCATGGCCTCGCTTCGCACTCTTCTTCTCGCCGGTCTCGCCACCGCCGCTCTCGCTCTGCCGATGGCTGGAATGCAGCCGGTTGCGGCACAAACCCAGGTCGCTTCGATGGGTGGCGGTGCCGGGCGGATCATCGGCGAGCGCGAAGTGGCCCGCCGGATTGCCGAACTGGTGCAGCAGCGCAACGGCGGCCAGCCGGTGGATATCCACTTCCATGGCATGGACAACATCATCGAGGTGCCGGCGGCTGGCCAGGCCGTGCTGCAGGTCGAGAGTTTTTCCTTCGACTCGCGCAGCGGCCGCTTCATGGCGTCGCTGACCACCCCTGGTCGCACCGAGGCGGTGCGGTTCAGCGGCCGCGCCCAGGCTGTCGAATCCTTGCCCGTGCTGAAAAACCGCGTCGCTGCCGGCGAGACCATCACCAAATCCGACATTGAATGGATCAGGGTGCCGGCCGGCCGTTATGGTGGCGGCTACATCGACCGGATCGAAGACATGATCGGCCAGGCTCCGCGCCGCCCGCTGGCCGCCGGGCGCCCGCTGCGCACCACCGATATCGGCAAGCCGGAAGTGATCACCAAGAACGGCATGGTCACCATGGTGGCGCAGGGCCCGGGCCTGACCATCACCACCACCGGCCGTGCCATGGAGGCCGGCAGCATGGGCGATGTGATCCAGGTGATGAATATCCAGAGCAAAAAAACAGTGCAGGCGACCGTGATCGGCCTGAATCAGGTTCAGGTCATCACCGCTCCCAGCATCCTCGTGACCAACTGACGAACGCCGAGCAAAAAGGAATATCGCCATGCTCCGCCTCACTCCCGCCCCGCTCACCGGCATGCTGCGCGCCGCTGCCGTGGCCGGCCTTGCCATCTCCCTGGGTGCATGCGGCAATATCAGCCGGCTGGCCGATGTCGGCTCTGCACCGCCGCTGAGCAAGATCGACAATCCGGCCGAACAGCGCGATTACCGTGCCGTCAGCCTGCCGATGCCCGCTCCGGAAGTGACGCCGCGCCATGCCAACTCGCTGTGGCGACCCGGTGCGCGCCAGTTCTTCAAGGATCCGCGCGCGACAAAGGTGGGCGACATCCTGACCGTCAACATCAACATCCAGGAACGTGCCCAGCTGCAGAACAACACCACCACGTCGCGTGACAACAGCGAAACGGCCGGACTGCCGAATTTCCTGGGCATCGAAGCCGCCGGCGGCGCACTGGGACGTATCTTCAATGGCGCCGATGCGAGCAACCTGGTCGGCATGAACTCGGCATCCGGTGTTCAGGGCCAGGGCCAGATCAACCGCCAGGAGCAGATCACGCTCAGCGTCGCGGCACTGGTCACCCAGATCCTGCCGAATGGCAACATGGTCGTGCAGGGCCGTCAGGAAATCCGCGTGAACAACGAAATCCGCGAACTGCTGATCAAGGGCATCGTGCGGCCCGAAGACATCACGGCGACGAATACCATCGTTCATACCCAGATGGCCGAAGCCCGCATCTCCTACGGTGGCCGCGGCCAGCTGACCGACGTACAGCAGGGTCGCTGGGGTCAGCAGATCTTCGACATTATCGCCCCGTTCTAAACGGAGGTACCCCACCCCGCCCGCAACGCGGGCGCGCCAGAACGTGCGTCAGGATCGCAGGAAGTGGTCCGCGGCAAAACGCCAGGGGTGTGAAAACGCAAAAGGCCGGTCAGAAGACCGGCCTTTTCGTCATTCAAGAGGCAACGATCATCTACATGTCGTCGCGATGGGTACGCTCCCGGCGCTCGTGGCGTTCCTGGGCTTCGATCGACAGCGTGGCGATCGGGCGGGCTTCGAGGCGCTTGAGCGAGATCGGCTCCCCGGTTTCCTCGCAATAGCCGTATGACCCATCCTCGATCCGCTTCAGCGCCGCATCGATCTTGGAGATCAACTTGCGTTGACGGTCGCGGGTACGCAGTTCCAGGGCACGGTCCGTCTCGGTCGAGGCCCGATCGGCAATATCCGGTTCCTGGGTCGTGTCTTCCTGCAGATGCTGCAGGGTTTGATTTGATTCCCGCAGAATTTCTTCCTTCCATGCCAGCAGTTTGCGGCGGAAGTATTCCTTCATGCGCGGATTCATGAAGGACTCACTCTCGGTCGGCCGATAATTCGCCTTCAATTGGATACCCATGTAAGAGACCCTCCAGGCGCCGCGGCGACTCCGGGACCCCCGGCCGCGGCGCGCGGGAGTATATGAATCGCCCCCGTCTGGAGCAAGGCCAGATAACCTATTGGAAGCCTTTAATTTTTTGAAAAAATCGTGAAAAGTCGATTACCCGGCCGGCCGGTTCACAGCCCCAGCTTGGCCAATTCGACCTCGCAGCGGAGCTCAATCTCGGCCACCACATCGGCCAGACGCGGATCCTCGATGGCCATTTTCTCGTTCCGCAGGGCCAGGGCCAGGGCCTGCAACTGGGCTGCCGGCATCCGCCCTTCCAGCAGGCCGTGACGGATCTCGTCCAGCTTTTCCAGCAATGTGGAGCCCCGGCGGAACGCCCGCTGCCGGTTTTGCCTGCCGCCGCCCTGTTCGTCGACGGCCTGAATCGTCAGCATGGCATCCAGCGCGGCCATGGGGGCAGCCTGGGAGACCTGGCCTGCCGGCTTTTCGGCGCCCTTCAAAAGACTGGCGAAATTGGCACCGCCGGCGCTACCGCTGCCAGCCGTGCGTTTCGGGGCCCCCGGGGCAATGCCGCCTGGACCTTTAACTTTATCGATGCTCATGGAATTTGTGATCCGTTACGCGCTGCATGGTGCCCGATAAGACTGACCGGGTAAAGCCGGCATTTTTTGCCGCGTCAACCCGGCAAAACGAGTCAAACTCCTTTATTTTCAACACATTAACCATTGGCACGAGCTTCGCATACTTCATGGCGAGAAGCGGCTTTGATGGCCGCGAGTGTGAAGGAAGATGCGAAATGTCCAGCTTCGCCCGTCATTGGTCCCAGACCCTGCTGCGCCGCCTGGCCCAGACGGCCCTGACCTGCGGCCTCCTGCTGGCTGCCCTGGCCGGCGGCTCGGCCCAGGCCGGTTCCCGCATCAAGGATATCGCCGACTTCGAAGGCATCCGCGACAACATGCTGGTCGGTTATGGCTTGGTGGTCGGTCTTGACGGTACCGGCGACAGCCTGACCAACGCCCCCTTCACCCGCCAGAGCCTGCAGGCGATGCTGGAACGCTTCGGCGTCAACATCCGCGATGCCGGTACCTTCCGCACCCAGAATCTTGCCGCCGTGATGGTCACGGCCTCGCTGCCGCCCTTCGCCCGCCATGGCAGCCGCATCGATGTGAATGTTTCCACCATGGGCGATGCCAAAAGCCTGCAGGGCGGCACGCTGCTGGTGACCCCGCTGCTCGGTGCGGATGGCGAAGTTTATGGTGTGGCCCAAGGCGCGATTGCGATCAGCGGTTTCAAGGCTCAGGGCGCGGCGGCCCAGGTCACCCGCGGTGTGCCGACATCCGGCCGTATCGCCAATGGCGCCATTGTCGAACGCGAGGTCGGTTTTGAACTGGCTTCGCTGCCCGTGCTGCGGCTGGCCCTGAAGAATCCGGATCTCACCACTGCGCGTCGCATCAGTCAGGCCGTTTCCACCCTGGCCGGCGTGCCGACCGCACGCGCGCTGGATCCCAGCACAGTGCATATCGATATCCCCGAGCGTTTCCGCCGCGACATCATCGGCTTCATGACCGAGGTCGAGCAGTTGCAGGTTGAAACCGACCAGATGGCGCGCGTGATCATCGATGAACGCTCGGGAACTATTGTGATGGGCCCGAACGTGCGCATCGATACTGTAGCCATCGCGCAGGGCTCTCTCACCGTCCGTATCACCGAGACCCCGCAGGTCTCGCAGCCGAACCCCTTCGCGCCGGGCCCTGTGGGCGTGGCCGGTATCGCCGGCACCTCGGCAACAACCGGCACCGTGCAGGTTCCGCGTATTGGCCCGGATGGCCAGCCTGTGAAGGACGCCTCTGGCAACTTCGTCTTCGACACCATCACCCAGGCAGTGCCCGGCACCGGTACGCCGACCGTGGCCGGCCAGATTGGCGGCGGCGCGCAGACTGTGGTGGTGCCGCGCACCGATATCCAGATCGACGAACAGGCCGATCGCCGCCTCGGGATCCTCAAGCGTGGCGTGTCGCTGCAGGAACTGGTCGATGGTCTCAATGCCCTTGGTGTCGGTCCGCGCGACATGATCACGATCCTGCAGGCGATCAAGGCAGCCGGCGCCCTGCAGGCCGAAATCCAGGTGATGTGATGTCGACCCTCGTTGCATCACCTGCCATCCACTCCTACGCCATCGACCAGGCGCGCAGCGAGCGCCTGTCTTCCGAGGCTGGCCCGCGCAAGAACGGCAACGCCCGCAAGGCAGCCGAGGATTTCGAGGCTTTTTTCCTGACCCAGTTCTTCGAGTTCATGTCGAAGGACCTCAAGACCGACGGTCCGATGGGCGGCGGCCAGGCCGAGGCAACCTGGCGCTCGTTTCTGAATGATCAGTACGGCCGCGAAATGGCGAAAGGCCGCGGCATCGGCATCGCCGACATGGTTTATGACCAGATGCTGAAAATGCAGGAGGCGCAATCATGAACAACCGCCAGCCGAATTCCGGCAACCGCACTCAGGCATTGAACCCGCGCGCAGCCCAGCGCAGGGCCGTCGACGCCGAACCACGCCCGGCCGACAATTGCGGCACGGGCGCCGTGCCCCCTACCCTGCCTGAACTCAGCGACCTCGTGATCCAGCTCAAAGACATCATGCAGCAGGAAACTGCGATGCTGGAGCGCCATGATTACGACAACCTGCCCCGGACCACAGAACAGAAGCGCATTATCGCCGGCCTGTTGCGCGACAAGCAGAAAGTGCTGAAACAGCATCCCGACGCCCTGCATGACGCCCCGGAAGCCGAACGCGAGAAGCTCAAGCGCCTGCTCGGTGAGATGCAGGATGTCGGCAAGCGCAATGAAATTGTCGTGCGCACGGCTCGCGATGCCAACAAGATGCTGCTGGATGCCGTGATCCGTGGCGCCACCAAGCAGAGCCAGCTTGGCACCGGCTATGGCCGCACCGGCGCGATGACCGCTTTGACCACCAATTATGGTGCACGCCAGGCCGTATCGTTGTTCAGCAATGAGGTCTGCTGAGAATCCCTGTCTTCCCCCACCAGCGCCCCTCGCCCCGCCGGCCATGCCGTTGCGGGGCTTTTCTTTGGCTCAACCTAAACCGGCCGGCTCTCCGGTGGCAGGTCGTCATACGCAGTACGATGACTGATACGATGATTGACCCGGAAGACATTGCCTTCCGGATCGGCGAGCACAGCCTGCCGGGCATTGTAATACGTGAGGTAAGGCTCCTTCAGAACGGCACCGCCCAATTGCCGGCATTCCGCGGCAATGCGATCCACGGCATCGGCGCTGTCTACCTCGATGGTGAAATACGCGCCCAGCGGAACGGGACCCTCTCCCTGCGGTCGTCGCGCATCCAGCGCCAGCAGGCCATAGGCTTCCGGGGCATTGAAACCCAGCTCCGCGCCATTGGCATCAAGGCATCGATAAATCGGTGATCGGTGCGCTTCGATCTCGGCAAAGCCAAATAGCCTGGAATAGAAAGCCGACTGCGCGGCAATATCCCGGGCAAACAGGTTCACATAAGCAAGCCGCGCTTTCGCCATGACGATCACCCGGCCTTGCGGCCATAGGTACGATTGAACATTTCCATCATGTGTTCACCCGCCTGGCAGGGCGGATGGCGCGCCGGCCGTTCCGGTCCGCTGCATCCCGGCAGGCATTCGATCCGGGCGTAATGATCGGGCGTATAGAAGAACGGGATGGAATAGCGGTCCCTGCTCTCCTTATGCCGATTCAGCACGCGATGCATGTTCGAACGATACAGATCGTTGGTCCAGCGCTGAATCATGTCGCCCAGATTGATAATGAACGTTCCCGGCAGTGGCGGCGCGGCGATCCATTCTCCGTCGGCATTCTGCACCTCCAGGCCGCCGGCATCATCCTGCAGCAACAGAGTAATGCCGCCCCAATCCGTGTGAGCACCGGCGCCAAGCTGATTGAATCGCGCCTGCTCCGGATGCGGCGGATAATGCAGCAGCCGCATCACGGCATTGGGCCGCCGAAACATGGGGACGAAATATGTCGCCGGTAAATCCAGCGAGCGCGCCAGCAACATAAGCAAACGGTCGCCCAATGCCTGCATGGCATCAAAATAGGCCAGCATCTGCCGCCTGAAAGCCGCGCCTGAGAAGCCGGGGAATTCGCCAGGCCAGAGATTGCCGCCATAGCCGCGGATGCCGGCAACCACATAGGGATCATCGTCCGGCAGATCGGCCGTATAGTAATAGCCTTCCTTCAGGTCCGGCGGGGAACCGGCATCCAGCACCTGCCCGGCCAGCGGCTCATAACCGACCAGACTGCGTGAGCGCTTCATGCTCAAGTCGGCCTTGGCCTCTGCCGGCAACGCGAAGAAGCGGCGCGCCCAGTCAAACTGGACATCGACCATCTCCCTGGGAATACCGTGCCCCGAAACATAGAAGAAGCCGATGTCCCGGCAAGCTTTGTGAATATCCCAGGCAATGGCATCAACCGCCACGGCATCGCCGCTGTTAATCCCGGAGATGTCGATGACGGGCAACGACTTGGCAGCGGAGGGAGGGGTATAGAGAAGCATGACGCATAGTCCTGAGCAGGATAGCCGTCGCAACAGCGGATCGGTTCAGGATATGCAGCAATGATGCCAGCCGGATCAGGCCGGAAATCCATGGCGCTATCTTCAGACGGCGCCATGGAATGGTCAAAAGCGCGGCAGCGCGCCCAAGGATCGGACTTAGGCTTCGTCTTCGTCGTGGCTGCGATTGATCGCCCAGAAGTCATAGAATACGGCGAACGCGGCCAGCGCCAGGCCAAAAGCCTGCATGCCGCCATCCCGCGCGCCGGCAGCCAGCACAATGCCAAGCAGGCCCAGCACCGTCACCAGCGCGGCGATCACCCAATAGCCCATAACGGTCATCACATTCGCATTCATCACTTGCTCCTTTCACGCAATTCAGCGTCAGCATCATCGAACAACACACGCCGACCGGCGCCTTCAAGATCATCCATCTGGCCGGCTTTCAATGCCCAGAGAAACCCGAACATACCAAGCAGACCTAGCCCCAGCGCCGCTGGAATCAGAAACAGCAGGATCGTCATGAAGCCTCCTTGCGCCGGCCGAGGTCGAGCCGCAACGCATTGCCCACCACCAGGATCGACGAACTCGACATGGCAATGGCGGCGATCAATGGCGTGACCATGCCGGCGATCGCCAGCGGCACGGCAAACAGGTTGTAGACCAGCGCCAGCGCCAGATTCTGCTGCGCCAGGCTGCGGCTGCGCCGGGCAACCGCCAGAAATTCCGGCACCGCCGCGAGTTTCTCGCCCTGAAAGACGGCGTCGGCGGCATTCTGCGCGATATCGAGACCAGATGATGGCGACAGCGAAGCATCGGCCTGGGCCAGCGCCACCGCATCGTTCAATCCATCGCCCACCATCAGCACATGACGGCCCTGTTGCTTGAGGGCCGCGATGGCCGACGCCTTGCCGCGCGGATCGATGCCGGCCTGCCAGTCAGTTATGCCGAGCCGAGCCGCGACAGCAGATACCGCCATGGCATGATCGCCAGACAGTATCGCCAGACGGAAGCCGGCGCGGCGAAGCCCGTCAACCACCGCAGCCGCATCGCTGCGCAGCGTGTCCGCGAAACGGAAACGGCGCGCCGCATGGCCGGGCCGGGTCAGCCACAATTCCGAATAGCCATCGGCCGGTTGGGTATCAACGCCGGCAAAGCGGGCATGACCAAGACGAATTTCTCCATCCGGCACTGCCAGCCGCAAACCCTGGCCCGGCAGTTCCTCGACACCATCAGCCGGCGCAACATCGTCGCAAGCCGCCAGCAGCGATTTGCATAGCGGATGTCGGCTGCGGGCTGCCAGCGCGGCAGCCAGACGAAGGCTGCCGGCATCCCCGGCATCGTCTGCCAGCAAGCGCGGCTGACCGAGCGTCAACGTGCCGGTTTTGTCGAACACGATGGTGTCAATGGGAGCAGCCCGTTCCAGCGCCGTCGCGGATTTGAGCAGGATCCCGCGGCGCATCAACCGGCTGCTGGCCACCACCTGCACCACCGGCACGGCCAGGGCGAGCGCGCATGGGCAGGTGATGATCAGCACGGCGGCCGCGATCAGCATGGCACTACGCCAATCGGCATCGCCGATGAAAATCCATCCCACGAAACTGAGCAGGGCCGTGACATGCACCACTGGTGCATACCAGCGGGCGACACGCTCGGCCAGACGCACGTAGCGATCCCGCCCCTGTTCGGCCGCTTCCATCAGACGGGCGATCTCGCCCAGCAATGTCGCGCTGCCAACAGCCGTCACGCGCAGGGTCAACGGTGCTTCCAGGTTGATCGCACCGGCGAAGACGTTGGCGCCGGATTCGACCGGCTGCGGCAGCGTCTCGCCGTTGATCAGGCTGGCATCCAGCGCCGAATGGCCCTCGATCACCGTGCCATCCACCGGCACACGCTCACCGGCGGCGACCAGCACGCAATCACCCACTGCCACCAGATGGGCCGGGCGCTGCATGATGCCGGTTTCGGTCAGAACCGAGACCGGCTTGGCGGTCCAAGCCACCAGTCTTTGTGCCGTGCGCCGGGCAAAACCACGCGCCCGCAAATCGAGATAGCGGCCAACCAGCAGGAAGAAGAGCAGCGTGACGGCAGCATCGAAATAAGCATGCGGGCCCGAGCGCAACATCTCGGCCAGGCTGACCGCCACCGCCAAAGTGACGCCGATGGTGATCGGCACATCCATATTGGTGCGGCCCTGGCGCAAAACGGCGAAGGCCGAGCGATAGAAGGGCCGGCCGGCATAGGCAATGGCGGGGATGGCGATCAGCGCCGAAATAGCATGGAAGAGGTCTCGTGTGGCAAAACCCATTTCACCGACATGGCCCGACCAGACCGACACCGACAGAAGCATGATATTGGCGGCGGCAAACCCGGCCACAGCCATGGCCCGCAGCAGATCGCGCTCCTCCGCATTGCCGATCTTCTCGGCCGCATCGGCGGTGAGCGCCAGACAGCGATAGCCCAGGCGGGAAACAATACCAGCCAGATCATTGACCCGGCCCGCAGCACCTTTCCAGCTCAGGGTCAGGCGGCGGGTAGAGGCTGAAAGCCTTGCCTGCTGTACCCCCGGCTGGGCCCGCAGAGCCTGCTCGATCAGCCACAAACAGGCGGCGCAATGCATGCCCTCGACCAGAAATTCCACCTGGCAGGCGCCATCCTTTCCGGGTTGAACGAATTCGCGCCAATCTGCGGTATCGGTATCGGCCGGTGTCGGCGCGGATGCATCGCGCAGGCTGTAATAGCGTTCCAGTCCCAGCCCCTTGATCAGGGCATTGGCACCGGCGCAGCCGCTGCAACAGAAAGCCGGCTTGCCATCATCGACCTTGCCCACAACCGGCGCACCGCAATGGGCGCACGCCGCGGCAACATCTGCCTGCGGCCGGGTCGTATCGGAAGACAATGCCACCAGCGCCATGGCCGGTTCAGCGGATCATCAGCCGCTCGGCGCCCGAGAATTCCTGGCTGCCGCGTCGGGCTGAGAAATGCAGATCCCAGGCACCCTGCTTGGGTAGTCGCACCTGGCTGCGGTAGCGGCCTGCGCCGACAGCCTCGAAATCGACGCGCAGCGGCGGCAGGTTCTCCACCGGGCGCTGCAATTCGCCTTCGAGCGCAAGACCATCCAGCGGCGCCTTACCGGCATCCATCCAGCGGACCTCGATCGTCACCGCATCGCCCGATGGCAGGGTCGAAACATCATATTGCCAACCCAGCCGGGCCTGGGCATCGATCTGGGCCTTGGTCTGGTTATAAGCGAGCCCCTTCTTGTAGGGATGCTCCACCACCAGACCGCTGAACGTATCGGTGGCATAAACGATCAGCGTGGTGTTCACGGCAATGACGACGGCAAAGCCGCCGACAAACAGCCAGGGGATCCAACGCCCGCGCGGTGAAGATGGTTTCTGTGCCATGGCGATAGCCATTATAGCGACTCCGTACCGCCTGAAAGCATCAATTCGGCGCGTTAAAGGTGGATTTGTAGCCGGTCAGCCGCCGGCCCTGCTCGTCGACGACATTGAAACGCAGGGTAGTCGAACTTTCCTTGATCATCGGGCGGGGTGCCTTCACGAAAACACGATAATCCCCCACGTTGTCGGGCGGCACCACCAAGGGCAGCCGGGTCGTCGGCTCGTCGCCTTCACCAGCCAGGAACATGGCAGCCTGCGGAATGCCCTCAATGGTCAGGTAAAGCTTGCGCTCGTCGCGCGTCTTGTTGAGCAGCTTGATGGTATAGCCGTTACGCAGCGAGCCATCCGACAGGGTGACATAGAGCGGCGCGCGATCGTGCAACACGTTCATTTCCCAGCTCGAACGCGTGAGCAGCGTGCCGGCCATGATAGCAGCCACCAGCACCAGCATAGCGGCATAGATCGCGGTCCGAGTGCGCAACAGCTTGAGTATGGCGGGCTGTTTGTTGGCACGGCGTTCGAGATTGGCGATCGACACGAAATCGATCAGCCGCTGCGGACGATCGACTTTTGCCATGATCTCGTCGCAGGCATCGATGCACAGCCCACAGCCGATGCATTCCAGCTGCATGCCATCACGGATATCGATGCCAGTTGGGCAAACATTCACACAGGCGCGGCAGTCGACACAATCGCCGCGCCCTTCCCAGCTTTCACCGGCCTTGTGCTTGCCGCGTGTTTCGCCGCGCCAGCCCTGATAGGTCACCGCCAGGGTGTGTTCATCCTGCATCGCGGCCTGGAAACGCGGCCAGGGGCACATATAAGTGCAGACCTGCTCGCGAGCCCAGCCAGCCAGCAGATAGGTGGTGCCGGTGAACAGGCCGAAGAAGAAATATGTGCCGCTGCCGGCTTCGCCAGTGAATATCTCGCGCGTCACCGTCGGGGCATCCTGGAAATACATGATCCAGGCGCCGCCGGTGGCCGCCGCAATCAGCAGCCATACCGCATGTTTGGCGGTCTTGCGCCAAGCCTTGTTGAAGCTGAACGGCTGCTGGTCCAACTTCATGCGGGCATTGCGATCGCCTTCGATCCAGCGCTCGACCAGCATGAACAGGTCTGTCCACACCGTCTGGGGACAGGTATAACCGCACCATACGCGACCAAACAAAGCCGTGGCCAGGAACAGGGCAACGGCGCCCAGGATCAGCAGGCCCGTCAGGTAGTAGACTTCCTGCGGCCAGATTTCGATCCAGAAGAAATAGCCGCGGCGGCCTTCCATATCGAGCAGCAACGCCTGGTTCGGGGCATTGGGGCCGCGATCCCAGCGGATCCAGGGCGCGATGTAGTAAACCGCGAGACAGGCGACTAGGATCGCCCATTTGATATTGCGGAAATAACCGGTAACGGCTCGGGGGTAGACCTTGACGTGGTCGGAATAAAGCGAGGGGGCAAGCAGCCCCAGCATCGCATCGGCGCGATTCTTAGTCTCAGGGGCCATCTGGTTCATATCGGTCACTCGCACCCTCATGCGCTGCTGGTCTTAAAATCCCGGACCCTCCCCGATCCTCTTTTCCCGGAATTTAATGCGCTGTGTACTGACTTGGTCTGTGGCGTTTGGGCGCAGCGGCAATCTGCCGCTGCGCCCGCCATCTTATATCCCGATTTATGTCTTACTCACCGCCGCCCAGGGCATGGACATAGAGCGCCAGCATCTTGATCGTGGCTTCGTCCAGACGCCCGGCCCAAGCCGGCATTACACCGGCGCGAGCATAGGCAATCGACTGCACCACAGCCGTCTTGTCGCCGCCATACAGCCAGATCTTGTCGGTCAGGTTGGGGGCGCCGACTTCGCGCATGCCCTTACCCCGCTCGCCATGGCAGGAAGCGCACTGCTCGGCAAACAGTTTGGCACCTTCGGCATTCGGCTTGTCGAGATCCGACAGCGAAAGCACATGCTGGGCCACCGCCTGGATCTGCGGCATGGTCAACAGACCATCGGCCAGGAAGCGCGGCATCTGCGACACGCGGGTCTCATCGTCATTGGTCGAGCGGATACCATGCTGCAGGGTCTGCTGGATATCTTCCAGCTTACCACCCCACAGCCAGTCGTCGTCGGCCAGGCTGGGATAGCCCTTGGCGCCGGTACCGCCAGACTGGTGGCAGGGCGCGCAATTCTCGGCAAACAGCACGCGGCCACCGGCCAGGGCAAAGCGGTTCAGATCGGCATCGGCCTTCACGGCCGAGATGTCCAGCTTGGCGATCTGGTCGCGATACTGAGCCTGCGCCGTGCTGGCTTCCTGCAGCCGCTTGGAAACATCCTCGCGCTGGGTATAGCCAAGGATGCCGCCGAAATGGCTGCGCATGTAAGGCACCGAGGGATAGAGCACCATCCACACCACCGAGAACAGGACGGTGGCGTAGAACACATACAGCCACCATTTCGGCAGAGGAGAATTCAGCTCCTTGATGCCGTCCCACTCATGGCCCGTGGTTTCGGTGCCGGTGACAGAGTCTTTTTCGATCTTGGTGGGCATCAGATCACTCCTTCTCGATGCCGTTATGCGGAGCGCCGTCGCGCAGCGGAATCTGTCCGCGCGTTTCCCAGTCCTTGCGTTTGGACGGCCACATCACCCAGACGATGATGGAGGCGAACAGCAGGAAGAACCAAAGCGTCCACAACGATTTCAGATGCGGATAGATAGCCTGCAACATGGCAACCTCCTTACTGGCGGAGGCTGCCGGGCTGCACCTTGTCGAATTCGACAAGGGTGCCGAGCATCTGCAGATAGGCAATCAGGGCATCCATCTCGGTGATCTTGCCGGCATTGCCGTCAAAATCACCCAACCGCGCCTTGGGATACCGGCCGACTACCGCGTCGGTATCGGCATCGGGCGTGGTCTGCGCCTCGAGATCCGCCTTGGCGTTCTGAATCATCTCGTCGCTGTATGGCACGCCAGTGACACGAAGTGCCTTCAGGTGATCGGCGATGTCGGCATATTGCAGCGGGCGTTCTGCCAGGAAGGCGTATGGAGGCATGATCGATTCCGAGACGACGGCGCGCGGATCCTTCAGATGCTCGACATGCCATTCGTTGGAGTACTTGCCACCCACGCGAGCCAGGTCCGGGCCGGTACGCTTGGAGCCCCACTGGAACGGATGGTCGTACATGCTTTCCGCCGCCAGGCTGTAATGGCCGTAACGCTCGACCTCATCGCGCAGCGGGCGGATCTGCTGGCTATGACAGACATAGCAGCCTTCGCGGATATAGATGTTACGACCCGCCAGCTCGAGCGGCGAATAGGGACGCATGCCCTGAACCCGCTCGATGGTGGTTTCGATGGTGAAGAGCGGCACGATCTCGACCAGGCCACCAATGGCGACCGTGATCAAGGTGAGCACGAGCAGCAGGATCGAGTTTTTCTCGACAACTTCGTGACGATAGGCCATGTCCGGCTCTCCTTACTCTGCCGCCGCCGACTGGGCGGGGGCGCGGACGATCGGCGTTTCGTTGCGGACATCGCCGCGCGCCGTGCGCCACAGGTTGTAGACCATGATCAGGGCGCCGGTCAGGAACAGCAGACCGCCGGTAGCGCGGATCACATAGAAGGGGTGCATCGCCTGGACGGTCTCGACGAAGGAATACTGCAGGAAGCCGAGATTGTCGTAGGCGCGCCACATCAGGCCCTGCATGATGCCCGAAACCCACATCGCGCTGATGTAGAGCAGGATACCGATGGTGGCGATCCAGAAGTGGTAGGACACCAGGCGGATCGAATACAGGCCAGCCCGTTTCCACAGCACCGGCACGAGGTAGTACAGCGCGCCGAAGGTGATGAAGGCATTCCAGCCCAAAGCGCCCGAATGCACGTGGCCGATGGTCCAGTCGGTGTAGTGGCTCAGGCCGTTCACCTGCCGGATCGACATGACCGGACCTTCGAAGGTCGACATGCCGTAGAAGGCCACAGCCGTCACCGAGAAGCGGAGCGCCGGATCGGTGCGCAGCTTGTCCCAGGCCCCCGACAGGGTCATCAGGCCGTTGATCATGCCGCCCCACGACGGCATCCACAGCATCACCGAGAAGACCATGCCGAGCGTCGAGGCCCAGTCAGGCAGCGCGGTATAATGCAGATGGTGCGGACCGGCCCAGATGTAGAGGAAGATCAGCGACCAGAAGTGAACGATCGACAGGCGGTAGGAATAAACCGGGCGATTCGCCTGCTTGGGGATGAAATAGTACATCATCGCCAGGAAGCCGGCCGTCAGGAAGAAACCCACCGCGTTATGACCGTACCACCACTGGGTCAGCGCATCCTGCACGCCCGAGAACAGCGCATAGCTCTTGGCGCCAAAGAACGACACCGGGATCGCCAGGTTGTTGACGATATGCAGCATCGCGATGGTGACGATGAAGGCGACGAAGAACCAGTTCGCCACATAGATATGCGGCTCCTCGCGCTTCATCAGCGTGCCAACGAAGGCCACGAGATAAACCACCCAGACCAGGGTGAGCCAGAGATCGACGAACCATTCCGGCTCGGCGTATTCCTTACTCTGGGTAATTCCGAAAATGTAACCCAGCGCCGCCAGCACGATGAAAAGCTGGTAGCCGAAAAACAGGAACCAGGCCACGGCGGGGCCGCCGAACAGGCGGGCGCGGCAGGTGCGCTGGACGATATACAGCGAGGTGCCCAGCAGCGCGTTGCCGCCGAAGGCGAAGATTGCCGCCGAGGTGTGTAGCGGCCGCAGCCGGCCGAAAGTGGTCCATTCCAGCCCCAGGTTGAGCACTGGATAGGCCAACTGAAGAGCGATGAAGACGCCGGCGGCAAAGGCCGCGACGCCCCAGAAGACCGTCGCGATCACAAAGGCCCGGACGGCATCTTCAACATAGGCCTCGGAGCGCGCTCCTGCGGCGAAGGTGGCGCCCGGCTGGGCTGCAGCTATAGCTGTCATGGATTCCTCACATTCACGGCTGGCGATTCGGGGTCCCCCCGCCAGTGTCGGGATACTCGGGCAGGCTGATTAAACCAGCATTGACTCATGTCAATCAGACCCCCTCCCCTCCGAGCAAAATCAAGGCTATACTGCGACGCAGTGACGCAGGAGGCAAACAAACAATAAGCCTCCAGGAGGAAGCCGATGATCAGTGCTAGCGAACCGATGCCCGTAAACCCTCCCGGCCTGGTCCGACAGGTGCCGCACGACCGCCCCTGGTATTGGCTGATCCTGGGCTGGCGCGACATGACCCGCTCGCCTCAGGTCAGCCTAGCCTACGGCGCCGGCCTGGTCGTCATCAGCTACCTGTTGGTGTTCGGTCTGTGGGAGGCCGATCTGGGCTATCTGGTCCTGCCAATGACCGGCGGCTTTTTCCTGATCGCTCCGCTGATTGCCATCGGACTTTACGATACCAGCCGTCGCCTGCAGCAGGGCGAACCGGCCAGCCTGATGACGGCGTTATTGAGCTGGCGCCGGCCGCTGCAGATCGCCAGTTTCAGCATCGTTCTGCTGTTGCTGCATTTCGCCTGGACTCGCGTCGCGCTGCTCTGGTTTGCGATGTATTTCCATAGCGGAACGCCGCCGCTCGATGCCGTGCCGTTCTACCTGATCGAGGCAGAAAATCTGCCGTTTCTGGTAATCGGCACGCTGATTGGCGGCGTCTTCGCTACCATCGTGTTTTCTGTATCTGTGGTTTCACTGCCGATGCTGTTGGATCGCGACATCGACGTCATCAGCGCGATGGCGGTTAGCGTCCGTGCAGTGCTGCGCAACCCCAAGGCCATGGCCCTGTGGGCTGGCTTGATCGTGTTATTCACTGCGGTTGGCCTGGCTACTTTCTTCGTCGGACTCGGGCTGTTGTTCCCGCTCGTGGCGCATGCCACCTGGCACGCCTACCGGGATCTGGTGGTCTAGCCGGCGAACCAGCGCCAGGCCATCAGTCCGGCCAGCAATGCATTGAACAGCAGCACCGGCACCAGCCACAGCCGCAGGTGCCGGCGCAGCTTCTGGCCGGCTGCGGCACCGAGCATGCCAACCACAAGCAGTGCCGGCACGGTACCGACCGCAAAGGCCGCCATCCCGGCCGCACCCAGCCGCCAGTCGCCACTGGCTCCAGCCATCAGCAGGGCGGTGTAGATCAGGCCGCAGGGCAGGAACCCCAGGCCCAGCCCAAGAACGTAGCCGGTCAGGCCAACCGGCCGGCTGAACAGGGGGGAGAACAGCCTCTGCCACCCGGCGGACAACCCGCCACCCCCGGCAAAGGCCAGCCGCGGCGTCCATTGAAAAACCGCCATCGCCAGGAACAGCAACGCCATCAACGACAGCGCAAAACCAGGCAGCCGGCTGAAGCTGGATACCCCCTGCAGACCGCCGCTCAGTCCGCCGGCAAGGCCGCCCAGCAATGCATAGGTGCTGCCCCGCCCCAGGTGATAAGGCAGCAGCGCCACACCCTGCAATCGGGTCAGACGGGTTGTGACGGCCAGATCAGTGGCGGCCAACCGGCTGCCGACCTGGGCCAGCACGAAGGGGCCGCACATGCCGACGCAATGCGTGAAGCCGCCGATGAGCCCAAGCATCAGCAGCCCGAACGGCAGGCCGTAGGAGAAAACGCCCGGAGCGGCATCGCCATGCACAATGGCGCTGCAAGCAGAGAGAAATGCCGACCAATCAAACATGCGCGAACTATAGCCTCGGAAGGCCGGTTGGGGTTGATCCGGATCAATGCAACTCGTGCCTTGCCTTTCTAGCGTGACGGCATGGACGCAAACCGCAATATCCAGCAACTCCGGCCGGCACCGTCGCCTGCGATGCTGCAGATATTAATCGCCCTGCAAAACGATAGCGAGGCGATATCGCCTCTTGAAATGCTGGCCGGGCAGCGACTGAACCTGACCGCTTTCTGCGCCGTCCTCAATGCCCTGCCGAATGTGGCCCCGGCGATGGTCCGGGCCTTGGCGCCGGGAATCGCCGCCTTTTTGCGGCAGGATTATCCGGCCATGCTGGCTGAAGAAGAAAACGGCCTCCTGCCCGCCCTGCGCCGCCGGCTGCTGCTCGGTGATGACCTCGACCAGGTGATCGACCAATTGATCGATGAACATCAACGAGATCGCCTGCAGGCCGTCAGTCTGGCTGGCCGCTGCGAAGAGATCGCAAGCGGCGTCGATGACGACGATCTTTTTACTCTCTGCGCGGCATTGCGCTCGTTTGCCGAGCATCAGCGGCGCCATCTGGCCTGGGAGGATGCGACAATTTTACCTCTGGCGCAGGTCCGTCTGACGGCGGATGATCTGGCCCGGTGGCATAGGGCCATGCACCGCCACAACTAAGTGATTATCCGTATACCGGCGGATATGCGCGGCATCTTACAATCGATGCCATTCTGAGGGTGCTTCCATGGGCAATGTCCATAGTCTGCCGCTGCCGTCCAACCGGCAGGTTCCGAGCGCGAAAACCAGCGATCCCTGCGTGAACTGCACGGCGCGCAGCCTGACCATCTGCGCACCGCTGACCCTGCAGGAGCAATGCGAGGTGGCGTCGCTTTCTACCGGTATGACTCTGAAGCCGCGTCAGGTCGTGTTCCATGAAGGCGATGAGGCAACCCACGTCTTCAACATCACCAGCGGCAGCGTCGCGCTGTCGAAATCCATGGCCGATGGCCGCCGCCAGATCACCGGGTTCCTCGGTGCGGGCGATTTTCTCGGTTTCGGCGCCGGCTCGGAATATTCCTTGAGCGCCGAAACGCTGACCGAGGTGCATGCCTGCCGTTTCACCAAGCGTAATTTCCAGCAACTGCTGGAACGCATCCCGACTCTGGAACACCGCCTGCTGTCGCTGGCGGAAAACGAGCTGGAAACAGCGCAGGACCAGATCCTGCTGCTGGGCCGCAAGACCGCGATGGAGCGCATCGCCTCTTTCCTGCTGCAGCAGATGGAGCGGGCGGAGAATCGCGGCATGACCACCACCCCCCTGCTCTTGCCGATGACCCGCGCTGAAGTGGGTGATTACCTCGGCTTGACGATTGAAACGGTCAGCCGGTGCTTCACCAAGCTGCGCAAGGCCAACATCATCAGCCTGCTTAGCGCCGATCGCGTCTGCATCAATCTGCCGGAAAAGCTGGCCGAACTGGCTTCGCCCAGCAGCTAGACCTCAGAGCGCCGCTTTCGCGGCATCAAGGTCGTTCCACACCATCTGGCCCACCAGCAGACCACCGCGTATCGTGAAACGGTCGATGAATCGCACACCCGCAAAGGCGGTGCCACCGGGCCATATTCCTTCCAGCACGCCGTAACAATAAACCACGGCATCATTCATGCCCGGCACCGTATCGAAGCGCTCATAGACTTTGCCGACCCGCTGGTACCGCGGCTTCGCCCATTCAATCAGGTCTTCCAGTTTGGTAAATCGTGCGCCGCCCGGGAACACCATTGCAAAGTTCGGCGCCAGGAAGGCTTTTGCAGCGGCAAGGTCACGACACTCCATGGCAGCAAGGTAATCGCGCACAATCTGCTCAGGCGGTGGTGGCGGGGCTTTCGGCGATTTGCGCTGGTTGCCACGCCGATAGTTGCTGGCCTTCACTTCTTCGATAACGGCCGTGATGCCATCGGGCACGGCTTCCAGCACCGTGCGCGTCACCGCGCTGTAGCCTTCCAGCAGGCGGTCGCGCACCGCTTCGTCATAGCCTTCGATCAGGGTTACGCGGATCACCGGCATGGTTAGGCTCCCTGTTTGACGAGCGCTGCTGCCGTCCGGCCGGCCTTGGCGCCAAGCACCGTCGCCGCCAGCAGCCCATTTCCCGACAGATAGCCATCGCGGCCACGGCCCGAGATACCGCAGGCGGCCCCGCCGCCGGCCAACAGGTTCGGCAAAACCTGGCCATCCGCGCGTAGCACGCGGGCATCGGTGTCGATGCCCAGCCCTCCCTGGGTGTGAAACAACGCGCCGGTGACCTTTACGGCATAGAAAGGCGCGACCAGCGCTGGCTTGGTCGTGAAGTCGCGGCCGAAGCGGTCGCTGCCCCGTCCCGCCGCCAGCGCCTGCGTTTCAGCCAGGGTTGCAGACAGCTTCTCTGGCGGCAGGCCACAAAGCTCGGCCAGCGCCGCAATACTGTCTGCGGTTTTCACCGCGCCGCCCTTCAGGGCGTCGCGATAATCCTCGAAATCAAGACCAAGACTGTGCAGGCGCTCATCAAAAATATTCCAGGCGATGCCGCCGGGCTGGGCGATCACACGCATGGCCTGCTCGGAATAGCCGTCATGTTCGCAAGAGAAGCGCTCGCCACTGGCGTTGACCTGGAAGCCGCCCTCCATCATCAGCGCCCAGGTGATCAGGATGGCATGGGGCATCGCCAGCGAGCCATGACCCTGGTAGGCGCCAAGATTCTTCACGGCAGCACCCAGCTGCTCGCCCCACAGCAGCGCATCGCCCCGGTTCCCGGTGTGACCGTAATACTGCGCTCCCTGCAGTTCCGGGATATGGCGCGCGAGCAGATCGGCATTGCCGCCAAACCCAGAACAGGCAAGAACCAGCGCATCGCAACCGATACGCTCGCTGCTGCCATCGGGTCGCTCAAGTTCAACGCCATGCACCCGGCCAGAGGCATCGGCGAACAGTGTTGTCACGGTTGCATCACAGACGATATCTATGCCGGCCGCATTGGCTGCCGATAGCAGGCCGCCGATCAGATCCGCACCGCTGCGCGAAGCCGGCGCGTGCATGCGGGGCTTGCTATGGCCGGGATACAGAAAGCCTTCCACCAGCGTGAGCGGCACATGGTGAGTCTGAACCAGCCAGTCTACCGTAGGGCCGGACGCGGCGCAGATCGCAGCAACCATGACTGGGTCATTTTCGCCGTGGGCCTTGGCCTGGATGTCGGCCGCCATGATCTCGGGTGTATCATCGACACCGCGCACGGCCTGCAGCGTCGTGCCCGCCGCCGGAATCATGCCGGATGACATCGCGGTGGAACCACTGGGCGACGGATCGCGCTCCAGCACCAGGACTTCCGCTCCGGCATCATGGGCAGCCAGTGCCGCCGTCAAGCCGCAGGCACCACCGCCGATCACCAATACCGGGACGCTGAGCGGGAAATCGATACCCGCAGCTGGCAGGACTCTGCTCATGCCGCGTTGATCATCGCCGCGGCTTCGGCGCAGGTGAGTTTGGGCGCGATGGTGCCCAGTGAGGCAATGCTGGCCTCATGCGCCTCTTTCGAGAAAGCGGCGCAGCCATCGGTCAGCAGCATGGCGTGGAAATCGCGCACATGGGCATCGCGCAGAGTACTGGCGACGCCACCGTTGGTAACAATGCCGCCGACCAGCAACGTGTCGATCCCGACCTTGCGCAACACGAATTCAAGCCGCGTCATGTAGAAAGCCGAATAGGCCACCTTCTCTATCGTGAAATCGGCCGGTGCGAGTTCGTCGATCAGGTTGTGCCCCCAGGCGCCAGGCTGGAAATCGCCTTTCCGCAAGAAAGGGCGCAGTTGTTTCAGATGTGGGCTGATCAGCGGTTCGCCACCCCGGCCCGGCACCAGGGTGAACTGGGTCGAGACGATCCAGCCACCCGCCACCCGCATCGCATCGGCCACGGATTTCATGTTGGCGATCAGCGCCGCCGCGCCGGGCAGGCTGGCCCTACCACGGGCATAGGCGCCATCGGCATGCAGGAAATCGTTCTGCAGATCGACGATTAGCAAAGCGGTGCGCTTCACATCCAGCTTGGCGCTCATGCGGACTTCCGTTTCACGACCAGGTTGCCGAACCCGTCCACCTCGCCCACCAGGTCGGGCTCGATCAGGATCGTGGTGTCAGGCTGCTCGAGGATGGCCGGACCGGGAATGACGGCACCGAGCGGCAGTTCCAGCCGCCGATAGATGCCGGCCTCGTGCCAGGCGCCATCGAGCCAGACCTGACGCGTGGTGCGTTTCGCTGCCTCGACCGAGCCTTCCTTCGGCGGGGCCAGCAGGCCGAGGTCGAACTTCTTGCGGCGGCCAATGGCCGCCACGCGCAGGTTCAGCACGCGGATCCCGATCTTTTCCAGCACGCGCCCGAAAGCCGCGGCATAAGCCGATTCAAAAGCCGCCTTAATGATCTCGCGAGTCAGTTTCACAGGCTGGGTAAAATCACCCGGTAACGGCACCGCCACCGTATGGGTCTGCCCCAGATACGACATGTCGAGCTCGACCGTGATGCTGCGGCCCTCGAAAGCAATGCCAGCCTGATCGAGCAGCCGCGTGCCTTCTACTGCCGCTTCACCGATGGCCGCATCCAGGATGGCGGGATCGGTATCGTCCAGGGTCTTGTTCACCGTGCGCACAAAATCATGGCGCATGTCGGCGATCACGCAACCCAAAGCCGATGTAACGCCCGGGAAGCGCGGCACCAATGCCGAAGCCAAGCCAACTTCCTTGATCAGCGCGCCGACATGCAGCGATCCGCCGCCGCCAAACGGCATGGCGGCGAAGTCACGTGGGTTGTGACCACGCTCGATGGAAACCAGGCGGATGGCGCCAGCCATGCGCGAGTTCGCCACCTTGATGATGGCCTCGGCCGCAGCCATGACGTCGAGTCCCAGCGGTTCGGCGATATGCTTGCGGATCGCCTCCCTGGCCGCTTCGACATCCAGCCGCTTGAGCTTACCGCCAATCGGGCGTTCAGCGTCGATCCGCCCCATGACGACATTGGCATCGGTGACGGTCGGGCGGTCGTTGCCCAGACCGTAGGCCACCGGGCCCGGATCGGAACCGGCACTTTCCGGGCCGATCTGCAGGATGCCGCCGCGGTCGATCCAGGCGATCGAGCCGCCGCCAGCGCCGATGGTGGTGATCTCGATCATCGGCGCGCGCACCACCATGCCGAAATCAATGGCTGTCTGCGCACTCATGGCGGGTTCGCCACCGGCAATCAGCGAAACGTCGAAACTGGTGCCACCCATGTCGCAGGTAACGACATTGGGGAAACCGGCCGCCACGGCAATATGCTGGCAGGCGATCACGCCGGCAGCCGGACCGGACAGGGCCGTGCGCACCGGACGGCTGGCGGCGCTGTCGACGCTCATCACCCCGCCATTCGATTGCACGATCAGCAATTGCCCGCCGAAGCCGTCGCCTTGCAGGCGGCTTTCCAGCTTGCGCAGATAGCTGCCCACCGGCGGCTGTAGATAGGCATTCAGCGCCGCCGTCGAGGTGCGTTCGAATTCGCGGATCTCGGGCAGGATGTCGGAAGACGCCGTGACATAGGCATTCGGCCAGACCTCTTTCAGCGCCGCCAGTGCAATCCGTTCATTCTCCGGGTTGGCATAGGCATTCACGAAGACGATGGCGACAGCCTCGGCGCCACGGGCCAGCAGGTCCTGCGCCACACGCTTCACCTCGGCCGGATCGACGGCCTGCCGAATGCTGCCATCGGCCAGCACGCGCTCGCCCACCTCAAGGCGCAGGTCGCGCGGCACCACCGGCATGAACTGCCCCCACAGGCCCCAGGTGCTGGGACGATCGCGGCGCCGCATCTCCAGAACGTCGCGGAAGCCACGCGTGGTGATGATGCCCGTGCGCGCGCCCTTGCGCTCGAGCAGCGCATTGGTGCCCACAGTCGTGCCGTGCACGACCGTGGCTATCTGCTTCGGCTCGGCCCTGGATCGCAGGCCTTCGATGAAGCCGGTGGCCTGGTCGCCGCGGGTGGAAGGCACCTTGGCAATGTCGATACGGCCCCTAGCCTCGTCGAGGAAAAAGACATCCGTGAATGTGCCGCCGACATCAACGCCAACAGCAAAACGGGGAATAGCGGTCTGATCGGTCATTCTGCGGCTTCCTTGCTGCGGCCGTAATCACGGGCAATGCCCTCTTCGGTGACATAACCGAGCCGCAGATCTTCTGCGATGCGCTCAGGCTTGCGCTCCGATGGCGGACCATAGCCGCCGCCACCTGGCGTTTCGAGGCGGATGCGCTCGCCCTTCTTCAGCTTGGCATCGTGCAGCTTGGATACCATGGCCGGCTCAGCAGCCTTGCCATCCTTGGGGTAAAAGAAGCGGTTGCGCTGCGCGGCATGGCCGCCCAGCACGCCAGCCGGGGCGTATTTGCCGCGTTCGCCAAACAGGAACAGATCGGCTTCCTCTTCCAGCAGCTCGATCTCGTAGACCGCGCCCAGGCCACCGCGATTGCGGCCGGCGCCGCCGCTATCGGCCCGCAGGCTCCATTCGGTGAACATCACCGGATAGGCAGCCTCCAGGATTTCCAGTGGCGGAATCGTCGCCATCGAAATCGGCGCATTGCCATGATTCAAGCCGTCGCCCTGCGGATGGCCGCCATGGCCGCCACCAAAGAAGCTGAACATCACCCAGCGGCGACCATCCTTGCGATGCCCGGCCAGCGACAGCGCATTGATGGTGCCGTAGGCGCAGCCATTGACCCGCTCGGGGGCGATCTGGGCAAATGCCTGGAAGATCACGTCGATGACACGCAGGATCGTCTCGGTATAGCCACCGACCGGTTTGGGCGCCTTCACGCTGATCAGGCTGGTTTCGGGGATGACGAATTTCACCGGCTCGAGCACGCCGGAATTGGCCGGCACGTCCGGGAAGATGTGCTTGATCGCCACGTAACAGGCGGCAATGGCGGTGGAGCGCGCGATATTGAGCGGCCCGGCACAGGCCGGAGAGGTACGCGAGAAATCCAGCGTCAGCGTCTCGCCTTCGATCACCACTTCCAGACCGATACGAAGGGCTTCGTCACGGATGCCGTCATTGTCGAGGAAATCCTCCGCGGCGTAGCGGCCATCGGGCAGTTCACGCAGCAGGCTGCGGAACTGGATGGCGGCGCGCTTCTTCAGTTCGGCCAGCGCCTCGGCCACCGCGCCATCGCCATATTCGTCCAGCAGGGCATGCAGACGCTTGGCGCCAAGATCGAGTGCATTCACCTGGCCGTTCATGTCGCCATAGAGGCTGTCCGGCAGGCGGGTATTGGCGCGCAGGATATCCACCACATCCTGCCGCAACTGACCGGCGGCGTAGAGCTTCACCGGCGGAATCACCATGCCTTCCTGGAAGGCTTCGGTGGCGACCGGATTGTAGTTGCCCGGCACGTTGCCACCGACATCATGCCAGTGCCCGACGGAGGCCAGATAGCAGAAGACCTTGCCATCGCGGAAAAACGGCCGCACCAGCTTGAAATCGCTCAGATGAGTGCCGCCGTCGTAAGGATCGTTGAAGATATAGACGTCGCCATCCTGCAGGTTGCCGTCTTTGGCCGCCTTGTCGATCACGGCTTTCACGGCGAAGGCCATGGCGCCGACGAAGATCGGCAGGCCGGACTTGCCCTGCACCAGGGTTTCGCCGGTGGTTGCGTGATACAGGCCATGGCTGGCGTCATGCGCCTCGGCGATGATCGGGTTGAATGCCGAGCGGAACAGGGTGGCGTCCATCTCGTCGGCAACCTGTTCCAGCCGGCCCTTCAGCACGGCAAGGGTGATGGGATCGATCATGGCCGGTCCTCGTAACGGGAAGGATCATACTGGCGGCCCTGAGCCAGCAGTTCGGGGGTGCCGATCAGGGCGTTGAGAGCGGCGAAATCCAGCATCTGGTCGCGGAACGGCGCGGTGGTGCCATTCTGTTTCAACGATGCAAAATAGGCGGTCATGCAATGGGCCAGCGCGCGGGTCAGGCCGCCCGGGAAGATCACCAGGCGATAACCGATTTCGGCCAGTTCGGCAGCCGAGAGCAGCGGCGTCTTGCCGCCTTCCACCATATTCGCCAGCAGCGGCACGCGATTACCGAAACGGCTGGTGATGGTGCGCATCTCGGCCGTGCTCTGCGGCGCCTCGACGAACAGCACATCGCAACCCGCTTCCATGTAGCGCGCGGCCCGCTCCATAGCGGCGTCGAAGCCTTCCACGGCGATGGCGTCGGTGCGGGCAACGATCAGGGTATCTTCGGATTGACGCGCATCCAGCGCGGCCTTGATCTTGCCGACCATTTCGGCCGGCGATACCAGCGTCTTGCCGTCGAGATGACCGCAACGTTTTGGACTGGCCTGGTCCTCAAGCTGGATACCCGCAGCGCCATTGCGCTCAAACAGCCGCACCGTGCGCTGCACGTTCAGCGCGTTGCCAAATCCAGTATCTGCATCGACGATGATGTCGGTTTCGACCCGTTCGCGGATGGCCCCCAGCGTGTCAGCCACTTCCGTCATCGACACCAGACCGATGTCCGAGCGGCCGAAACGGGTATAGGCGATGCTGGCGCCAGACAGGTATAGCGCCTCGAAACCGGCCCGAGCGGCGACCAGCGCACTCAGACCATCATAGACACCCGGCGCGACGACGATATCGCCACTCCGCAAACGTTCGCGCAGCTTACTCATGCCTGCGCCTCCTTTGACCGTTGAACTTTCAGTTTCTTTTCCAGATGGGCCAGCAGACCGCCATCGGCGATCATCTGCAGCAGATGGCCCGGCAGCGGTTCGCAGGCATAAACCTTGCCGGTTTCGATATCGCGCAGCTCCGCGCTGGTGGCGTCCACCACCAGCACGCTGTCGGCACGGATTTTCCCTGCTTCTGGGCAAACCAATGCCAACAGACCGAGATTCAGCGCATTGCGATAGAAGATACCGGCAAAACTCGGTGCCACCACCGCCCCGACACCCAATTCGCGCAAGGCCATCACCGCCTGTTCGCGCGACGAACCCATGCCAAAATTACGGCCACCCACCACGATGTCGCCAGGCTTCACCTCTTTGGCGAAGCGCGGCTCCACCGCTTCCAGGCAGTGTTTCGCCAGATCGGCCAGCGGGCTTTTCATGTACAGGCCCGGCGCCAGTACATCGGTGTCGATATTGTCGCCGAATTTCCAGACCCGGCCGGTATTGTTTGCCGCCGTCATGACAGGAATTCCCGAGGATCGGCGATGCGGCCGGCCACGGCCGAGGCCGCGACGGTATAGGGCGAACCGAGATAAACCTTCGAGGACCCAGCTCCCATGCGGCCCTTGAAATTACGTGCCGTGGAGGCAATGCAGGTTTCGTTCTCGGCCAGCACACCGGCACCATAGCCGGCACAGGCGCCACAGCCTGACGACAACAGGATGGCGCCAGCCTCGGTCAGCGCCGCCAGCGTGCCATCGGCGGCAGCTTCCGCCGTCGTGCGCGCCGAGGCCGGCGCAATCAACAGCCGCGTGCCACTCGCCACCTTACGGCCCTTCAGCACGCTGGCCGCCATGCGCAGATCGTTGATTTTGGCGCCCGTGCAGGCCCCGATATAAGCTTGGTCGACGGTCACGCCCTTATGCTCGGCAACAGCCGTACTGTTGGCCGGACTGTGCGGCGCCGCCACCATGGGCGACAAGCTTGTGGCGTCGAAATCGTGACGTTCGGTCACGGACGCGGCCATATCCGTCTGCCATGTGGTGACATCGATTTCTGACTCTGGCGTCCCGACACTCAACAAATACTTCCTTGTCACCTCGTCAGGTGCGATCAGGCCGGCCTGGGCACCCAGTTCGGCTGCCATGTTGGACAGCGTCATGCGTTCCTGCATCGGCAGGTCGGCTATGGTATCGCCGGCATACTGGATCGCCTGATAGCGGCCGCCATCCATGCCGAGCCTGGCGCACATGGCCAAAATCATGTCCTTCGCCGCGACACCGGGCGCGAGCTTGCCGGCCCAGTGCAGCAGGATGGTTTCGGGCACGCGCAGCCAGATTTCGCCTGTGACCAGCACGCCGCACATCTCGGTCGCACCGACGCCGAACATATAGACCCCGAAGGCGCCGCCGGTGGGCGAATGGCTGTCGCCGCCCACCACGAACATGCCCGGCCGCAGATGGCCGTGTTCGGGCAGCACCACATGGCAGATGCCCTGCATGTCGTGGAACTTGGTCACGCCTGCCGCCTTCACCCATTTGCGCGTCAGATCGAGAATGCCAGCGCTTTCGGCGTCCACGGCAGGCACGTAATGATCGGAAATGACGACCACCCGGTCAGGGTTCCACAGTTTTGCCTGCAAACGCTCCAGCATCGGTGCCACGCGGCGCGGGCCGCCGGAATCATGCATCATTGCCAGGTCGACTTTGGCAGTAACCACCTCTCCCGGCCGCACGCTCTGCAGGCCGGCCGCACGGGCGACCAGTTTCTCGGCCAGGGTCATGGGGGCAGCCTGGATCATAATCACATCCCCAGATACGAGGCTTTCAACCCCGGATCATTCAGCAACACCGCAGCTGGCCCCGACAGCGCGATCACCCCATGCTCCAGCACAAAAGCACGATGCGCGATGGCCAGCGACTGAACCACATTCTGCTCAACCAGTAGAATGGAGAGGCCATCGCGGTTGAGTTGCTGTATCAGGGAAAACATCTCTTCCACCAGCAGCGGCGACAGCCCAAGCGATGGTTCATCGAGGATCAGTAGTTCCGGTTCGGCCATCAGGCCCCGGCCGATGGCCAGCATCTGCTGCTCGCCGCCCGACAACGTGCCGGCCAGCTGGGTCATGCGCTCCTTCAGGCGCGGGAACACGCCATATACACGCTCCAGATTGAGACTCCGGTTGGCACGACCGCGACGATAACTGCCAAGCTCCAGATTTTCCTGCACGCTCAGATTCGGAAAGACGCGCCGACCTTCAGGTACCTGGATCAGGCCTGCGCTGACGATGCTGTCCGCGCTGGCACCGGTTATGTTGGTGCCCATGAAACGAATCTCACCGGCCATCGGGCGGTAAAGACCAGACAGGTTATTGTTCAGCGTCGACTTGCCAACGCCATTGGCACCCAGCAACGCCACGATTTCGCCTTTTGCCAGATCGAGATCAATGCCGCGCAGCACCGCGACTTCACCGTAGCCGGCCTGCAGGCCTCTTACCTCAAGCATGGCGCACCTCCACCGGCTGAGCCTGCATACGGGCCGCCGCGCCATGGCCGAGGTAGGCTTCGATCACCTGGGGATCAGCCGCGATCTGCGCCGGCGTGCCGCTGGCGATCAGGCCGCCATTGTTCAGAACCCAGGCGTGGTCCGACAGGTTCATCACGGCGCGCATGACATGTTCGATCAGCAGGATGGTGACCCCCGACTGGCGGATGCCGCGGATCACCGGGATGATCTCGTCGATCTCGGCCGGGTTGAGACCAGCCATCACCTCGTCCAGCAGGATCAGCTTGGGGTCGGTTGCCAGTGCCTTGGCTAATTCCAGCCGTTTGCGCCCGGCCACGGTGAGCGCGGCGGCAGGCTTATCCAGTTGCGATCCCAGGCCGACGCGATGAGCAATCGCCTCGGCATGCTCCAACGCGGCACGACGGCCGGGCCGATGCAGATGCGCGCCGACGGCAATATTCTCGCGCACATTCAATCCGGCGAAAGGTTGCACGATCTGGAAAGTGCGTGTCACGCCCAGCAGACAGATTTTCTCTGGCGTCATACCGACCAGCGAGCGACCCTCGAAGCGGATGTCGCCGGCATCGGGTTTATGGAAGCCCGAAATCTGCGCGAAGATCGTGGTCTTGCCGGCACCGTTAGGGCCAATCAGGGCCGATATACTGCCGGCCTGAACCGTAAAGCTGACATCATTCGTGGCGACCAGGCCGCCAAACCGCTTGGCAAGATTGGCGATCTCAAGCATGGACGCCCCGCTTGAACAGACGGCGCAGAGCGCCAGCACCAAAACTGACCTTGCCCAGGCCGAACAGCCCGTTGGGCAGGAACAACACCATCAGTACAAGCAGCAGGCCGTACAATACGAGATTGAGGCCGGGCGCTTCGCCGAAAACCAGCCGCCCGACCTCGGCGATGGCATGCAGGGCAAAGGCCCCAAGAACCGGGCCAAAAATGGTGCCCAGCCCACCGATGATCGGCACCAGCAGGGCCTCCACCGACATGGCAGGGCCATAGGCAATGTTGGGGTCAATATAGAGGAAAAGCTGCACATAGACCGCGCCGGCCGAACCGGCGATGGCTCCCGATGCCGTAATCGCCAGCAGTTTGGTATTGAACGGGTCGACACCGAGCGCGCGGGCGGCATCCTCGTTTTCACGGACCGCCATCAGACGAGCGCCGAAGCGAGCATTCTGCAGCCACCAGGTAAACAGCAACCCGGCAACCACGAGCAGCAGCAGCAGCCAAAAGAAACCGGCCTTCGATTCAAACTGCATCTGCGCGATGCCCGGCTGCAGCGGCACCAGAAGCCCCACGCCAGCGCCGGTGAAGGCAAAAGTGTTGGCCAGGATGCGGAAGACCTCGGCAAAGGCCAGCGTCACCAGCGCGAAATACGATCCGCGCAGACCGTAGCGGAAGACCAGCCATCCGGTGCCGGCGCCGACGATGCCGGCAGCAATGGCAGCCAGCACGAAACCGGCCCAGGCATTGACGCCGAACTGAATCTGCATGATCGCCGTGCAATAGGCGCCGGTGCCGAAGAACAGCGCATGACCGAAGGAAAACTGCCCACCATAGCCGCCCAGCAGATTCCACGCCTGGCCGAGATAGGCATAAAACAATGCGAGCGTCAGCCAGGTGAGCCAGAAATCCGACTGGATCACGAATGGCAACGGCAGCAGGACCGCGAGGAAAACGAAAATAGCCGTAAGGTTGCGCATGCGTTTATGCCTTCTGCCCCAGCAATCCGGTCGGCCGGAACAGCAGAACGATAATGAAGATCAGGAAAATGCCGAGCTGTCCCAGGCTTTCACCCAGGAAGAGGCCGCCCAGGCTTTCGGTCACGCCGATGATCAGGCCACCCAGCAGCGCGCCAACAAAGCTGCCCATACCGCCCAGCACGACCACGGTGAAGGCGACCAGCACGAAGGCATGGCCGACTTGCGGACTGACATAGAAACTGGGCAGCAGCAGGCAGGCGGCAACGCCGAGACAGGCCGTGCCGATGCCAAAGGACATGGCGAAGATATGCTCGACATTGATACCAACCAACTTGGCGCCCTGGCGCTCCTTGGCCAGCGCGCGGATGGCGCGCCCCAGGTCGGTGCGCGCCATCAGCAACCAGAGCAGCGCTGCTACCAGCAGCGCGCCACCAAAAGCAATGACCTTGGGAACCGGAATAAACGCAACACCGAAGTCCACCACGTCGAAAGAGTATGAGGTTTCAATGGTCCTGGTATCCGAACGCCAGAAATAGAGCGCCAGATTCTCGATCACCACCGAAAGCCCCAGCGTGACCAGCAGGATGTTCTCGTCCTTGCCATGGCTGGCATGACCGATCACAAACCGCTGCAACCCATAACCGATCCCGAACAAAGCAAGAGCCGCCACCGGCAAAGCCAGATAGGGATCGACACCAAACAGGCTGTGCAGGAAGAAAACGCCATAGAGCGCGATCATCAACAAGCTGCCATGGGCAAAATTGATGATATGCAGCACGCCATAGATCAGCGTGAGGCCCAATGCGATCAGGGCATAGATCGCCCCGGTGGTCAGGCCATTCAGAATCGCTGGCAGAAGGATGGAAAATTCAAGCATACCGTCACACTGGAAATGGCGGCGGGACAGATGATCCGTCCCGCCGCCTGGGGATCAGGCCTTCGGTGCCGGGAATACCGGTTTGGCGTTGGCGAATTCCTTCGGGAAGATCACCTTGATGTCCTTGCCGAGAACCTGCGTATTGACAGGGGCGGCACCGACATTCTGACCGTTGACGAATTTGGTCGGTCCATAGGGCATGAAGTGGTTGCCCCAGCCCGAGGCCGCCAGCGCCTGAGTAACCGCGCCGCGATCAGCCGAAGCCGCACGCTCCAAGGCATCGGCCAGCAAGCGCACGCATTCGTGGTTGAGGAAGACCTCGTAGGAGAAGAAGGCCTTCTCGGCTTCAACCTTCTTCTTCAGCTCCAGCGCCACCGGATTGCGCGGATCGAACCAATGGTTGCAATCCATGATAAATTCGGCCGCATCGGGGAATTCCTGCACAAAGCGATACTGCGAAGCCGCACCGCCCAACACGGCATAGATGGCCTTCGGGCGGATCTTCTGCTGCCGCAGGGTGCGCGCGAGCAGCACGAATTCATTGTAGTAGTTGGACGGAATCAACAGGTCTGGGTTGCGCCCCTTGATCTTGAGCGCGATGTTATTGAAATCGCGTGTCGGGTTAGCATGCGGGATGGTCTCCAGCACCTCGAAGCCCATGCCCGGCAGTTTCTCGTTCAGCGTCTTGGCCATACCGGCGCCGAAAGCCGATTCCTCGTGCACGATCATCACGGTCTTGGCCGGCTTGCCGGCCTGGTTATTCAACGCGACGAGGTTCTCGATGGCACTGTCGACGATCTTGCCGAGGCCCGGGCCGAAGCGGAAGGTGTTGGTCAGGCCGCGGGTGACGACCTGGTCAACCACGCCGACATCGACGATATGCGGGATGCCATGCTTGGCCGCCGCCTGGGTAGTGGCAAGCGCAATGCCCGAGGCAAAGGGACCGACGATGGCCGTGGCGCCGGCTTCGTTCAGCTTCTCGACCTCGGCCGCGCCAACATCGGGCTTGGACTGCGCATCGGCATAGATCGGCTCCAGCTTGGCTCCGCCCATCGAGGCGATGCCGCCATTGGCATTGATGGTGTCGATCGCCAGCTTGGCGCCCAGGCGGCATTGCTGCCCCGACGGCGCCAGCGGACCGGTCACCGGATGCAGAATGCCAACCTTGATGGTTTTGGGCTGGGCTTTGAGAATAGCGGGGAAACCACCGATGCCAGCAGCGGCGGTAACAGCCGTGCCCGCCAGGAAGCGGCGGCGGGATACGCGGAATCCAGTCTTACCATTCGTCATTTTCTTTTCTCCCTGCGGATGGAACGTGGCGACCTCTTTCCCCCTGCCGCCGGCGCCACGCGGGCCGACCAGGTGTTTTGTTCCTCGCCGCGCACGCGATCGAGGCTCATACGGAACTGGTAACGATCCGGCCGATACAGGCCGACGATGTATTCCACCGGGCGGCCGGCACCGTCCTGGACCACGCGACTGATCCGCAGCAGGGGCGCACCAACGACCGTTTTCAGCAGCGGTGCCACGCGCGCATCGGCCAGTGTGGATGAAATGGTCTGTTCAGCGCCGCCGATGGTAACGCCTGACTGCTCGAGCAAAGCGAGTAGCGGCTGATGCGCCAACTCCTTACGCGAGAATTTGCGGCCAATATCAGCCGGCACATAGGTCGTAAGATACGAAAATGGCCCGATATCGAGCGAACGCACACGCACGGCGCGCTGCACTTCCTCGCCCGCCTTGATCTGCAGGGCCGCCGCCACATCCGGCGGCGCCGGCTCATAGCCGAATTCCAACAGATTCACCTGCGTTTTCAGCCCCATGGCCAGCAGGTTTTCCAGCAGACCCTCCACGCCGGCACGGATGGGCGGCGGCTCGCTGCGGGCTGCGACATGGGTACCTCGACCACGGCCACGGGTGACCAGTCCTTCTGCGGCCAGTTCGGCCAGGGCGCGCCGCGCCGTGATACGGGAGACATTGAACTGCCGGCTCAGTTCCTCCTCTCCCGGCACCAACGCGCCCGGCAACAATTTGCCCTCTGCGATCTGGCTGCGCAGGATCAGGAAAATCTGGTGATAGAGCGGCATTGGCATCCGCTCGTTCAGCATCGTGGCATCGCCGCGCATGTTTCCCGCCGCTCCTTCCTATTGTTATACTAATAAGACATTTGAAGAGACGTCAATCGCTGAATCCACGGGAATCGTGAAGATTCCGCCGCCACAAATTTGGGCAGCAATTGCTGCCAATACATGCAGGACGTTAGGGAAACCGCGCTGTTCGTGTCAGTCCAGACCGAGATAGGCCTTGCGGATTTCCGGGCGTCGCATCAAGTCATGCGCCGGGCCATCCATAACGATACGCCCCTCTTCCAGCACATAGGCGCGAGTCGCGATATCCATGGCCATGCTGACATTCTGTTCGACCAGCAGCACCGACAGGCCATCAGCATTGATGCGGCGAATGGCATCGAACATGTCCATTACGATGGACGGCGCGAGGCCAAGCGAGGGCTCATCAAGCAGCAGCAGCTTTGGGCGGGCCATCAACGCGCGGCCGATAGCCACCATCTGTTGCTGCCCACCTGAAAGCGAGCCAGCAGGCATAGGCAGTTTCTGCCGCACGGCGGGAAACAGCTCGCAAACCTGCTCCAGTGTCTCACGGCGATGCATCTTCGCCGCCGGCAGAAAACTACCCAGTTCGAGATTCTCCAACACCGTCATTTCGGTGAAAAGACGCCGGCTTTCTGGCACGATGGCAATGCCGGCTTCGCAGAATTTATGCGGCGCCAAACGCGTCACATCCACTCCACAGAAGTCAATACTGCCGCCCGCAGCGCGGTTGAGCCCGGCAATCGTATTGATCAGCGTGGTCTTGCCGGCCCCATTGGGACCTACAACGCAAATGAGTTCGCCGGCATCTACATGGATGCTGACATCCCACAAGGCCGGTGCGGCACCATAGGCAACCTTAAGATTGCGTATCTCAAGCATGGGCTTTTCCGAGATAAGCGGCCTTCACGGCCTCTTCATTCATCACGGCGACCGCATCGCCTTGGGCGATCAACGCGCCATGATTCAGCACAACAATCCGATCAGTCAGCGCCATCACCGCACGCATCACATGCTCGACGAATACGATGGTCGTCCCGCGATCACGAATCCGCTGAATCATTTCGATGGCTTCGTTGATCTCACTGGGCGTAAGGCCTGACAGCACCTCATCCAACAACAGCAGCTTGGGCCGCGCGGCCAATGCGCGCGCCAGTTCGAGGAACTTGCGTTGATGCAGGTTCAGGTCGTCGGGCAGTGCATGAGCGCGATGGGCCAGCCCGGCAAATTCAATAAAGGTCTGGGATTCGCGCAACGCCTCGGCGCGCCCCATCCCCTGTCCGCCAAACATTCCCACCATGGCAACATTCTCCAGCACCGTCATATGACTGAAGGGCCGCGGAATCTGATAGGTGCGGGCGATGCCGGCCCGGGCGAAACGATGCGCATCCTGCCCGGCCAGGCTCTGGCCCTCGAACAAAATCTCACCAGCGGTGGGTTTGTAATGGCCGCTCACCACGTTGATAAAAGTCGATTTGCCCGATCCGTTAGGGCCGATCAGCCCCAGGATCTCTCCCTTGTAGACATCGAGCGTCACATCGTTCAGCGCCTTCACGCCGCTGAATGCCTTCGACAGCCCCCGTACCTGCAGCAGAGGTTCGCGCGCCGCCTGACGCCTGGCCGGCAAATGCACGACCGGCGCAGATTCTGCGGCATGGCTCGATGAAGTATCCGCGATCTTCTCGGCGGCAGCACGAATGCGCTGGTTATGCCGCCAGCCCGATACCAGGCCAAGAACACCTGCCGGCATAAACAGGATCACAACCACCAGGACGAAACCCACGGCGGCGCGACCAAGGACGGCAGTATCGCCCGAGGTAAAGAAATACAGCAGGCAGGTGATCAACACGGCACCAACGGCCGGGCCGATCCAGTGCCGGCTGCCGCCCAGGATGCTCATCAACACCACGCTGAGCGGGACAGTGATCGAAAATGTCTCGGATACCGTGACATAGGAAATAAAGACGGCATGGATGCCGCCAGCCAGACCGGCCAGACCGCAGGAGATCGCCAAAGCATAGAGTTTGAAGCGATAGGTCGGGACCCCCATCACCTCCGCGACATCCTCATCGTCATGAATGGCAAACAGGCCAGTGCCAAACTTGGAAGCATAAATCCAGTAGGAGACAAAGATGGCCGACGTGCAGGCGATCAGCCCCAGCATGTAGATCGACGAGGATTGCGACGGCCCCAGCCTGGGAATATCGACGCCAATCAGATAAATGCCCGGCCCGCCATCAATTGGCGTGTTGAGGATAATCGTGGCGAGCACGAAGGTCACCGCGAGGGTCAGCAATGCGAAGAGTTCTCCACGCACACTGGCAACCCGGAACACCACGGCGCCAAGCGCCAAGCCTAGTACGGCCGCCACTAAAATCGCCGCCGGAATGGTGGCCAGAAACGGCCAACCGATGCTGCCGGCCAGATAGGCGGTGGCGTAGATGCCGGCGCCAAAGAAGGCGCCATGCCCGAAAGAGAAGTAGCCGGTATAACCAGAGAGAATATTCCACGAGACAGCCAGGATCACCCAATGGAACAGGAGATAAAGGAAGGACTCATAGAAAGTCGGCGCGCCCAGCCAGGGCAGGAAAGCGAGAACAACACCCGTTCCCAGGATACCAAAAGCGATTTTAGGATTCACGGTCTTAGGCCTTCCCCGGGCGGAACAGCAGCATGAGTATCAGCAGCGAGAAGGAAACAATGGGCGCCCATGATGGCGAAAACAGCACCATCGCGATCGCCTCGCTGACACCGATGATGATGCCGGCAACCAACGGGCCGATCGCACTGCCCAGCCCGCCCAGCATGACCGCAGCGAACACCACCCCAACCCATGAGAAGATCTGCGTCGGGGTCAATGTGAAGGTAAGCGCAAAGCACACGCCGGCCACCGAGGCCAGTGCCACGCAAGCGCCCGACAACAGCAGAGACAGCAGACGCTGATTGATGCCGAAGGCGGCCGCAATCGGTCCATCTTCGGCCATGGCCCGCATTGCCTTCCCCAGGTCGGTGAAGCGCATGGCTGCCCAGAAGGCAAACGCAAAGAAGATTGCCAGCAGCAGGGTCAGCAATTCCGGAACCGGAACGAACAGGCCTACCACCTTGAACTTTTCTTCTCCGTAACTGGATTGCAGTTTTCGGAAATCGGCCGTCCAGATGTACTGGATCAGGCTTTCGATCATCACCGTGATGCCAAATGTAACCAGCAGGGAGTTGAACGGCGAGATGTGAAACCGCGACAACACCCACTGCATCGTCATGCCGATGCCAAAGAAGATTGGCGGCAGAACCAGTAGCATCAACAGCGGATCGACACCCCAGACCGTAGCCAGATGGTAACTGATATAAGCCGACAGGAAGACAAAGCCGAAATGGGCCAGGTTAATCTGCCGCAACAGGCCCCACGACAACCCCAAGCCCAAACCAATCAGGCCGTACATCCCGCCAATGAAGAAGCCGGAAAGGATGGATTGCGAGAGAAGGTTCAGGCTTGGGAGCGTCATATCCGCACTCTTACTGCATTTTCAGCGTGGCGCCGGGCGCGGCCCAATCCTTCGGCCACACGGTCACCCAGTTGCCACCCTGCACCTGTTTGATACGCATCAGATCATCGCCAAAGTTATTGCCGCGATCGAAGCGTAAAACGCCCTGGATGGTCGGTACCTGATTGGCCTTCAGCCAATCGGCCAATTTGCGATCGTCCAGGCTTTTGGTCGCGGTGACCGCGGCCTCCAGCAGCTGCCAGGCCGTGAAGGAAGCCGCCGCCTGCACTTCAACCTTGGTGTAGGGGAAGCCAGCCGCCTTGGCGCGTTCGTTGTAGGTGGCGACGAATTTCGCCGCGACCGGGTTGTTGGTATAGGGCGCATGCTCCTCAAAAATGGTAACCGAGAGGGCGTTCTTGCCTTCCGGAGCCGTCGCCATCGGACCTGGTGCCGGATAGAGATGGAAATGAAGCGGCGGCTCATAATCGAGCTTCTTCATCGCCTCCAGCAGCATGTTGCCCTCCAGGCCGATGTCGCCGACGAAAACGAGGTCAGGCTTGGCATCTTTCACGCGCGCGGCGATCGGACCAAAGTCGCGATTGCCGAATTCCCACTCCAGGAACAGGACTTCCTGCAGACCGCGCTTCTTCGCCACTTCACGGGCCCCAAGCGACATGAAATGCACCGAGGGGAATTTCGAGGTGACGACCGCGATTGTCTTGGGCGGCTTGGGCGATGCAGCCAGAGCATCGAACAGAGTGTTGGATACCGTGGTGCCTGGATCCGGACCGAGCGACCAGGCCGGGAAATGCATGTCGTATTTCGCCAGCGATGGAATGCCAAACGTATGGTGGATCAGCATCTTGTTGTAACGCTGAGCCACCCCCATGGCCGAAAGAATCGCTCCAGTGGCATACGGCCCCATCAGCAGATCGACCTTGTCGGAGGTGACAAGCTGCTCATAGAGCGTGCGGGCCACGTCTGGCTTGGACTGATCGTCCTTGACGATCCACTCCACCTTGCGGCCCAGAAGACCGCCGCGATTGTTGATATCCTCGACATAGATGTCGCCGACCAGCTTATGCACCAGCGCGGTGGCCGAAAGCGGACCGGTCAGGGCCAGCGTGCTGCCGATGCGGATGGGATTGGACTGCTGCGATTGAGCCGACCCTGTTATCAGACCAAGGCTGGCAACCGCCATCGCCGCGATTGCGGCGAAGCGCTTCAAGCTTTTCATATGTTTCCTCCCTCAGCTGTGTTCTTGTGAACGCGTCACTCGTTCTTGATGGTGTTGCGCAGAACGCCCACCTTTTCGACCTCCACTTCGATGATATCGCCCTGCTTCATGAATACTTGCGGCTTGCGGGCAAAACCCACGCCGGCAGGCGTGCCCGAGATAATCACATCTCCGGGCTGAAGCGCGAAAATTTCCGAACAGGTGCTAACCAGGGTAGGCACATCAAAGATCATGTCTTTGGTATTGGCATACTGCATAATCTGACCATTCAGCTTGGCCTTGATCTGCAGGCCAACCGCTCCGGCCGGCAGTTCATCAGCCGTTACCAGCTCAGGGCCGAAAGACGCGGTGGCATCGAAATTCTTGCCGATCATCCACTGATGCGACTTGAACTGATAATCGCGGATCGATCCGTCGTTGAACAGCGAATACCCGACGACATGCTCAAGCGCCTTGTCCTTCGAAATATAACGGCCGGCCTTGCCGATGATGACGGCCAGCTCCGCTTCGTAGTCAAACTGATCCGAGACCCTGGGCTTGATCAGCGGCTGGTTATGCGCAACCCAGGATGAGGGGAAGCGGTGGAACAGAACCGGATATTTCGGCGCATCCTTGTAGGGGCTCTCAGCCGCATGGTCGATGTAGTTCAGGCCAACCGCGATGGCCTTTGAAGGATTGAGCACCGGCGGCAACAGCGTAGCCTGTGCAAAGGGCGTGGTCTCGCCCCCTTTTGTCGCCGCGGTCTGTGCCTTGCGCAGGCCATCAGACCCCATCGCCAGCAAGGCATCGACGCTGTCGGGCAATCCGGCCGAAGTAAGGTCAATGATCACATCGCCATTGCGGGCACCCAGGGCACGCTTGCCCGCCTTCATATAATTCAGCAATCGCATTGGGAGAGGGTCCTCTTACGGTTATCGCGGATATCAGCCCGCCTTGCGGGTTGCGGTTTCATGATTGGTAACGAAGTCTTCCGGTGCAGTCGGCCCCCAGAGATAGAACGAATCCTCCGGAGGATGGTCCTGGGCCGGCCAGTCAGTATCAACTCCGACAAAATCGATATCGTAGGAATATTCGGTGAAGCTGCCCCACGGATCGCGCTGGTAGTAGAAGTAATTCGAACCCAGCACATGGCGGCCGACACCCCAGCCGTATCTGTAACCCTTGTTCAGCATCTGCTCCATGCCGAGGCCAACCTCGTCGATGCCACGCACCACCCAACTGGTGTGATGCAGGCCCGGCCCATCTGATTTGGCGAAAGCCAGCAGGTGATGATCACTGGAATGCACGCCGTGCATGAAGGCGATACCCTCCCCGGACTGATCCGACAGCCGCATCCCGAGGGCTTCTTTGTAGAATTTCAGCGAACGCGGCACATCCGAGCAGAACAGCAAGGCATGGGTGAGGCGAACCGGCTTCACCGGCTGCATCGCGCGGCGATTGATGCCGATGTCGATGCCAATGGGGTTTTTCATGTTGAGCGGGCCAAAAGCCTCGCCCTTCTCATTGGGCGAGGATTTCTCGGCCACGACGATCTGCAGTGTGATGCCATCGGGATCGCGCAGCCAGAAGCCCTGTTCATCCACAAGCGGATGCGGATCAACCGCCTTCACCCCCATCTTTTCCAGATGCCGGCGCAACGGTTCGTAATCCTCGGCATAAACGCCAAGCGCAAGATATTCGAGCTGCTTGGGCTTGCCGCTTTCGTAGATCGATCCCCAGCGATGGGGGTGGCCGAAGGTATAGAGATCGAGGCGGTTGCCGATCTGGCGCACATCAAGGCCAAAATCGGTGAAATAGGTCTTGGCCACGCCGAGATCTGGCACGCTGAACACGAATCGATCGAGAGAATGGATCGCGGTCACGCCGGACCGCTTCGGGTCGGTCATCTCTTGTTTCCTCCGCTTTGCCCCGAGCCGGCACGGCCTTGTCAGGGTCTGATCTTTTTTGTATTTTCCTCTTACACATAGATTAAACCTCTAGCAATATATTTTTCGCATGAAAATAATCCACAGCCCAGACACCACCACTCCCGACACCGTGCCGCCGGAAGCGAATGCCGGTACCAAATCCCATCGTGCCTATGCGCAGATCCGTGCCGATATCCTGACCTGCAGATTGATGCCCGGAACAAAGCTGAGCATCGCCGCCCTGGCTAGCGAATTGGATGTCAGCCTTGGCGCGGTCCGCGAGGCGCTTTCGATGCTGCAATCCGAGGCATTGGTGGTTTCCGAGCCGCAGCGCGGCTACACGGTCAGCCCAGTTTCTCCCAAGGAACTGGCTGATATCACCGAGGCGCGCATCGCCATCGAAACGCTTTGCCTGCGCACGTCGATCGAACGGGGCGACCTTGCGTGGGAAAGCAGGCTGGTCGCTGCCTGGCACCGCCTTTCACGCCTGAGCCAGTCTGACGCCGGCAAGGAACAGCATTTAAGCGAGGTGTGGTCGCGGGCTCATGCCGACTTTCACGCCGAGCTGGTCGGCGCCTGCGGTAATGACTGGCTGCTGCGTATGCGTGCGATGCTGTATGAGCAGAGCGAACGCTACCGCCGCATGTCGGTCCCCTTACAAACCGAGGAACGGGATGTGCCCGCGGAACACAAGGCGATATTCGACGCTGTGATGGACCGCGATATCCCACGCGCGGTGAACGCGCTGGAGAATCATTTGCGCAAGACCGCCAGTATCGTTCGCACTTCCGTAGCCCTCTAACATCAGAAGCAACGCCATGACCCGGATCGCAGCCGACGCGCTGAAACAGATTTTCTTCGATGCCCGCACCCAGAATGGCTGGCAGGACAAACCTGTCTCCGACGACCTTCTGCGCGAGATATACGACATCCTGAAGATGGGGCCGACCTCGATGAACACCCAGCCGATGCGACTGGTGTTCTTGCGGACAAAAGAAGCGAAACAACGCCTGGCGCCTGCCCTCTCCCCCACTAATCTCGACAAGACCATGGCAGCCCCGGTGACCGCCATCGTGGCGCGCGACATCAAATTCTACGAATACATGCCGGAAATCTGGCACAAACCTGAAGCGCGCGAGACTTTTGCCAATAATGCGCCGCTGGCCCAGGCCACCGCCCAACGCAATGCCACGCTGCAGGGCGCCTATTTGATCATTGCCGCCCGGGCGCTGGGGCTGGATTGTGGCCCGATGAGTGGATTCGACGCGACCAAGGTGAATGCTGAATTCTTCCCCGACGGCCGCTGTCAGGTCGATTTCCTGTGCAACCTGGGTTACGGCGATCCGTCGAAACTGTTCGGCCGCCAGCCGCGCCACCCTTTCGAGCGCGCCTGCCAGCTCCTGTAATCCGCCTAGCTATTTTTCCGCTGCCCACGCAGCGTCGGCAGGCCGATACCGGTGGAATCGAATCCACCGTCGACCGCGATCACCTGGCCAGTGATATAGCCGGACTGGTCCCCGCACAGGAAACAGATCGCGTTTGCCAGTTCGGTTTCAAGCCCGTACCGGTTAAGGGGGATGTGATCGTGATAGTCGGCACGAATCTCAGGCGTGTGCACCGCCTTGGCCATGGCAGTGTCGACCGGACCGGGCGCCACCGCATTCACGCGGATACCGTATTCGCCCAGTTCGGCCGCCTGCTGCTTGGTCAGATGCGCCAAGCCTGCCTTGCTGGTGCCATAGGCAACCCGCAATGTTGAAGCGCGCAGGCCGGAAATCGAGGTGACATTGACAATGGCCCCGCCGCCCTGGTCCCGCATCAATGGCGCAACGGCCTGGGTCATCAGGAACGGCCCAGTAAGGTTGGTCGCTATCACTCTGCTCCAATCTTCCAGCGTCACCTCCAGGATCGGCTTGAAAATGGCGATGCCGGCATTGTTGACCAGCGCGTCGACGCGGCCAAACCGCGCCTGTGTCTGGCGCACGGCGGCGGCAACCCTGGCCGGATCGGAGACATCGGCCACCACGGCCAGAGCGCGTTCGGGCTGATCGAGCGTGGCCGTTGCCGCGTGCAGGGTGTCGCCCAGAATATCCAGCATGGCGACACGCCAGCCCTGCTCAAGGAACTTTGTTGCCGTTGCCAGGCCCAGGCCACGGGCCGCTCCAGTCACCAACGCGACCTTGTCCTTATGACCACTCATTGCCCATCCGCTCCCCAGCGCCAGTTTGTTTCTGTTTATGCGGCCAAGCCTAGCCTGCTGACCGGGCGGCAAGCCATAGCCCGCCGGCCTATTTTATCAACTCGGCGAATGGATTCGGGTTTCCCGGCGGAAATGCTGTCTGTCTTTACGCGTCCATGCTCTCTGCCAGCAGGCACCGCATCCAGTGACTCGCGGAAATCTGCTGCATATCGGGCTGCGCTGCATTGCAGGCCGGCACCGTGTGACGGCAACGCGGGGCAAAGGCACAGCCCGGCGGCAGATCGGAGAGGTCGGGTGGCGCACCTGGAATGGCGTCCAGGCGCGCATTGTTCATGGCGCCATGGGCGCGCGAGGCCAGCAATCCCTGGGTATAGGGATGGCGCGGGTTGCGGATAATATCGCGTACCGGTCCGGCCTCAACGATTCGACCGGCATACATCACGGCCACGCGGTCGGCCACCTCGACAGCCACGCCAATATCATGCGTGACCAGAATCACGGTAAGTCCCAACTCGCGCTGCAATTCACGCAGCAGCAGCAGTATCTGAATCTGCACCGTGGCATCCAGCGCCGTGGTCGGCTCATCGGCCAGCAGGATGGTTGGATTGCAGGCCAGGGCAAGAGCAATCATGGCGCGCTGGCGCATGCCGCCTGACATTTCATGCGGAAAAGCCTGCAGCCGGCGTTCAGGCGACGGGATGCGCACTTTCTGCAACAAGGCCAAGGCGCGAGCTTGCGCCGCGGCGGTGGTCACTTTCTCATGACGACGGATCGTTTCGACAATCTGCTCGCCCACGGTATAGACCGGATCGAGCGCCAGCAGTGGCTCCTGGAAGATCATCGATACTGCCTTGCCGCGAAAGTCAGCCAGCGCTCGCCCTGACAGCGCCATCACATCCTGCCCGACTGCCACGATTCGGCCATCGATTTTGGTGCGCTTTTCCGGGTGCAGACGCAGCAGCGAACGCAGCGTTACGCTTTTGCCCGAACCGGATTCGCCCAATAGCGCCAGAACCTCGCCGCGCTGCACCGACAGCGAAACACCATTCACGGCATGCACGGGCCTTCGCCCGCCGGTGAAGGTGACGGTCAGGTCACGAATGTCGATCATCGACGCCGCCTCCTGCATCAGACCATCTCCAATGCGGGTACTGCGGATGGATGACCGGAACCCGCCTGACGCATCAGGCAGGCAACCTTTTGTCCGGTATCGACATCGGCCAAGGTCGGTTCGATCTCGCTGCAAATCGGCGCGGTTAAGGCGCAACGGGTATGGAAACGGCAGCCCGGCGGCGGATTGATCGGATTGGGCGGATCGCCATACAAAGGTGCCGTTTCAGTACGTGCATCAGGATCCATCGCCGGCATGGAGTTCAACAAGGCGGCGGTATAGGGGTGGCTCGGCTGCTCGAACACCTGTTGTGCCGAACCGATCTCGGCCACTTTGCCCAGATACATCACCATTACGCGGTCGGCCATGAACCGAACCACATTGAGGTCATGCGAGATGAAGATATAAGTGAGGCCGAAAGCGTCTTTCAGATCGAGCAGCAGATTCAGCACCTGAGCCTCGACCGACTTGTCGAGCGCGGATACCGCCTCATCCAGGATTACCAGCCGGGGCTCCAGCGCCAGCGCCCGGGCGATATTGATACGCTGGCGCTGGCCACCCGATAGTTCATGCGGATAGCGGCCGGCGAAACGATGCGGCTCCAACCCGACCCGGGCCAAAAGATCGTGAGCCCTGCCAAGCGCTTCTCGACGCGGCACGCCATGCACGCGTGGCGCAAAAGCAATCGATTCTTCAATGGTTAGGCGCGGATTAAGCGAGGCATAGCTATCTTGGAACACCATCTGCGTCTGCCGGCGATAATCCGGCAGCGGCAAGTCGCGACCAACGCTTTCGCCGTCAAAAACGATCTCGCCGTGATCTGGCGGGATCAGGTGCATCAGAAGCCGTGCCGTGGTGGACTTGCCGCAACCGGATTCGCCGACGATACCAAGCGTCTCACCTTTCAATAGATCGAAATTCACTCCGTCCACTGCGCGGACTACGGTTTTACCCCGGCCCAACAGGCCCTTGTTGACCGGAAAATGCTTGATCAGGCCACTCACCGACAAAAGTGGTTGGCGCGGGCCTCCGCGGTCACGCGGGTCGTGAAACGCATCATGCGATGCCTCGGTCATCCCGCCCTCCTCAAGTCCGCACGTCCATGGCCGTCCGCAGGCCATCGGAGAACAGGTTGAAGGAAATCGAGGTGATGAAAATCATCACACCAGGCAGGGCCGCGACGAGGGGGTTGACGTAGATCGCCGTGCGCAGGGTATTGAGCATCAGGCCCCATTCCGGCTCGGGCGGCCGCACGCCCAAGCCAAGGAAACTGAGACCAGAGGCCAGGATCATCGACACTGAAATCAGACTGGTAGCGTAGACGAAGATCGGACTGAGCACGTTGCCCAAAACATGTACCCGTACGATGGTGAAGCCGCCGGCGCCACTCGCTCGCGCCGCTTCGACGTAATCGCGATTCCGTACCTGGGTGGTGACACTCTCGGCCACACGGGTAATCGGCGGAATAAACACAATGGTAAGCGAAACCAGCGCATTGGTCAGCCCGGCTCCCAATGCACCAGACAAGGCCACGGCCAGCAATACCGAAGGGAAAGCGTAGAAAACATCGATGGTGCGCATGATGGCGGTATTGACCGCGCCGCCAACATAGCCGGCAAAAACCCCGAGCGCCGAGCCGAAGGCAAACGCCATCAATACCGGCGTGACGCCCATGAATAGCGACAGCCTTGCGCCATAGATCAGCCGTGAGAGCATATCCCGCCCCAGTTCGTCAGCCCCGAGCGGAAAGCCTGGGGTGCCGATCGGGCGCAGCCGGCGCAGCATGGACCCCTTGATCGGATCGGCCGGCGCCAGATAAGGCGCAAAAACAGCCATCAGCAGAAGCGCAATAATGATCGCCAGCGCCACCATGGCGACTGGATCGCGGCTCAGTCGACGCACCACACTGCGCCAGTACCCCTCCGAAACCCGGATCGGCGCGGGGATAGTCGCCCTGCTCTCCATTGCACCCAGCGCCATGTCAGTTCCGCTGGATACGCGGATCGAGTGTTGTCTGCAACACATCGACCAACAGGTTGAGCAACACGAAGAACATCGCCAGCACCAGGATTGTGCCCTGCAGCAGGGGCAAGTCGCGCTGGAAGATCGCCAGGTTGAGCAGGAAGCCGGTTCCCGGCCAGGCGAAAACGGTCTCGATCAGTATCGAACCGCCAAGCAGATAGCCGAGTTGCAGACCCATCACAGCCAGGGCAGTAGGCGCGGTGTTCTTCACCACATGGGTAAAAATGCCGCGCGTAGTCAGTCCCTTGGCTGCCAGTGCCTGCACAAAATCCTGCGAAAGTATCTCGGCCACCAGAGCGCGGATCGTGCGGGCAATTACCCCCATCGGAATCACCGACATGGTGATGGCAGGCAGGATCAGGTGGCGAATATGAACCCAGTCCCAAGTCCATTCGGCCGAACCGCCAGGACCGGCACCCGTGGATGGCAGCCAGTTGAGTTGCACGGAGAATATGATGACCAGCACCATTCCGAGCCAGTAATGCGGCACGCTGACGCCCAGAACCGAGAGTGCGGAGGCAATGCGGTCCATGGCCGAACCGCGGTAATAGCCGGCGACGAAACCAAAAAGACAGCCGAAGAAAAAACCGATCATCGTGGCCAGTGCGGCCAGCATCAGGGTATTGCCTACCGCACGGGAGACTTCGGTCAGCACGGCGCGACCACTGGCGATCGAAGTGCCAAGGTCACCGGTCACGATCTTGCCCAGCCAGATCACATACTGGACAGGCAACGGCTTGTCGAAGCCATAGATCGCCCGCATCTGGGCCTGCAACTCGGCCGAAGCGTCCACCGGCAGCACCGCCGTAAGTGGATCGCCTGGCGTAAGATGCACCAGCAGGAAGCATACGATGCTGACGCCGAAGGCGACGGGCAGCACATAGAGCAGGCGCTTGAGGGCGTAAATCAGCATGACTGGCCTGACCGGAGGAATGGCCGGCCCCGAAAACCGGGGCCAGCCGGATATACGCTTACTTGGTCATCGTGATCGGCGAGAAATCCTGGAACCAGTTCTGTGCCTGGACAAACCCCTTCACCTTGGCAGTCATGGCTCGCGGATTGACGTCATGCGTGATCATCAGGAACAGAGCATCGTCTACATACTTCTCGTGGATCTTCTGCATCACCTTGGTCTGCGCTGATGCATCGAAGGTGGTGCGCACCTCGTCGAACAGCTTATCCATCTCAGGGTCGCAGTAATGGCCCCAGTTGGTGCCCGCCGGCGGCGCCAGATTGCACTGCAGGTGACGGATCACCCCGGTGAAGGGATCCTGGATGAAATAGCTGTAATTCATCGCGGTACCGCCACGCGAGCTTTCATGCTTCGAGCCGGCACGCCAGATGTTGATCAGGGTATTCCACTCGACAACTTCGAAATCGACCTGCAGGCCGATCTCGGCCAGATTCTGCTGGACGAACTCGTTCATCGGCAGCGGCAGCATCTGGCCCGAACCCGAGGGCGAGATCAGCACCTTGGTTTTCAGGGGTTTGTCGGGGCCGTAGCCGGCTTCCTTCATCAGCTTTTTCGCTTCGGCCGGATCGTATTTCACCTTGAAGCCGGGATTGCCGAACCATTGATGGCCTGGCGGGAAAAAGCCGGTTGCCGGAATCATCATCCCGCTCAGCAGTTCCTTCATGCCTTCGCGATCGACCGCCAGATTAGCGGCCTTGCGTACGCGGATATCATTCCACGGAGAACCTTCGGCACGTGAAAGATGCCAGGTCCAGTTATGCGGGTAGGCATTGGTGACAATGGTGAAACCACTGTTCTTGAGGGAAGCAATTGTGTCGGGCGCCGGAGCCTCGATCCAGTCGACCTGCCCCGAGCGCAGTGCGGCAACACGTGCATTCGGCTCTGGCAGGGGCAGCAGTACCATCTTGTCCAGTTTCGGCACGCGTGCCTTGTCCCAATAGTCAGGGTTCGGCACCAGCTCAGCCCGCTCGCGCGGCACGAAGGCAGCTAGCTTCCACGGGCCGGTGCCAGACGGTGTCTTGGCGAATTCATCCCAACTCTTCAGCTTTTCCCACTGTGCCTTGGAGGAAAACATAATCCAGGCCAGCTGGTAGGGTAGCGTGGCATCTGGAGATTTGGTGATAATCTCCAGTGTGTATTTGTCCACCGCCTTGTAGCTGGCAACGGCTGGAATGCGCGAACGGCCCTGAGCCGACTGGCGTGGATCGAATTGCGGCGCGTCCTTGTTCAGGAGCTTCTCAAAATTCCAAACCGCGACTTCAGCCGTCCATTCACTGCCATCGTGAAACTTCACCCCTTCACGCAGATTGAATATCCACTTGGTCTTGTCGGAGGAATCGACGCTCCAATTTTTTGCCAGACCGGGGGTCAGATCAGACGGCCTGTCGGCTTTGCTGAGGTCCCAGTTGATCAGCGAATCATAGATCGTGTAGCCCATGAAGCGCATGCCCTCGCCGCCATTGTCGGTCTGGCCGGTGGTCAACGGGATGTCGGAAGCCGTCATGCCGATGCGCAAAGTGCCCTGGGCCAACGCGGCGCCAGCGCTCAGGCTCAAGGCAGCGGCGGTCAGCAGCGAAAGCAATTTGGGGGAGGTCGTCTCGAAAGCCATGTCTTCACCCTGTTTTTGACGTTGCCTCAGACAACGCAAGGTCTGTGCCAGCCGCTAAGTGGATGGATTCCATGTGGGCAAACAAAACATCCCGGCTATTTGCCTGTTGAAAGGCAGGATTGCCCGCGTTTTATGCAAATAGCGCTTGAGATGCACACAATCCCGTATCTGGCGATGAGCCCGATTGCGTCCTGCAACAGAATCGATCAGTAAGGTATAAAGGGTACGGATGCCTATGCGCCTGCTGCTGCTCAATGCCAACACCAGCACCGAGATGACCCAGCGGGTCGTTGCCGCCGCACGGCAGGTCGCCCGGCCGGATACGCAGATCACCGGCGTTACCGGTCGATTCGGCGCTGACGTGATCGCCAGCCGCAGCGCCTATGCCATTGCCGGCCATGCCGCCCTGGATGCCTATGCTGAATATGGCGGCACAGCAGACGCCATCGTGCTGGCATGCTTCGGCGATCCGGGTTTGCAAGCCCTGCAGGAAGTAGCGGGTGTTCCGGTATTCGGGATGGCCGAGGCGGGTTGCCGCCGCGCGGCGCAGATGGCGCGGCGCTTCTCCATCATTACCGGCGGTGCAGCCTGGGGGCCGATGCTGACTGAATATGTCAACCTCATCGGCCTTGGGCAGCAGCTTGCCAGCGTGCGCACGCTTGCCAGCAATGGCGGCCAGATTGCAGCGGACCCCGCCGCCGCAGAGTCCGGCATCCTCATCGCCTGCAAGGCCGCGATCGAGGAGGATGGCGCTGAACTGGTGATCCTCGGTGGCGCCGGCATGGTCGGTATGGTCGAACGCGTTGCCGGCCGCCTCCCCGTACCGGTCATTGACGGCCTGACGCCGGCAATCCAGTTCGCCGAGACAGCATATCAAGAACGACACAACACATCGGCACAGCCGGTGGCAATGACCACCCACGGCCTATCGCCTGCCCTGACGAAACTCCTGGCGCGCGAAAGTTAGGCTGGTACGCGTTCGTAGTGGCGGGTCATCGCCTCGTAGGCGCCGGCCAGGCGATATAGCATTTCCTCGTCAAAGGGCTGACCGATCAATTGGAACCCAACCGGCAGGCCACCCCGTACAAAGCCGGCTGGCACCGTCAGACCAGGCAGGCCGAGATAATTGATCGGCCGAGTCAGGCGCGTGAGCGTGGCGATAACCTTGCCTGCCTCTGGTTTTCCGGCCACGTCGGTTTCGGCAATGGTTGGCGCGGGGCGGTCAGCCACGGGGGCGAAAATCGCATCGGCTCCGTTCATTGCTGCCAGGAAAGCGGCCACGGCTTCGCTGCGCCAGCGTTGCGCATCGATGTAATCCACCGCGCTGAGTGCCAGACCGTTCTCCAACCGGGCGCGCACCTGGTCGCTGTATAGATTCGGCCGTGTGCGCAGCCAGTTGCCATGCAAAGCTGTGGCTTCGGCCGAAACAAGAATATTGGCCGCCGCCGTGATCGGCGCCATGTCGGGTGGCGCCATCTCGACGATCTTCACACCGAGCTTGGCAAAGACCTTCAGTGCCTGCTCCAGGCATTCGGCGCTGGGCTTATTCAGCTTGTCCCAGAAATAACGGCGGGGCACTGCCAGCTTCAGGCCACGCACCGCACCCGAACGCACGGCGGCGACATAACGGCCAACCGGACGGTCGCTGGCGGTGGGGTCGCGCGGATCGGCGCCGGCCAGTAACTCGAGCAACAATGCATTATCGTCAACCCGCGTGGTCATCGGCCCCACCGTGTCGAGCGAGTAACTTAAGGGCATGGCCGCGGCGCGACTGACGCGACCCCAGGTCGGCTTCATGCCCACCAGGCCGCAGTAATGCGACGGCTGGCGGATCGAGCCGCCAGTATCGGAACCCAACGCGCCGAACACCATGCGTGCCGCAACCGCCGCCGCCGACCCACTGGAGGAGCCACCCGTGATACGGTCGGTATTCCAGGGATTGCGGGCATGACCGTAGTGGTAATTGTGGCCGGTCGGGCCGAAAGCGAATTCGGCCATATTAAGCCGGCCCAGATCGAGCGCGCCAACCGCATCCAGCCGCTGAAGGGCGGTCGCCGTATCTTCCGCCTTCCAGTGCCGGCGGATCGCCGAGCCGCAACTCGTCTCGCGGCCGGCGCGGTAATACATATCCTTGTGCGCCAGCGGAACGCCGGCCAGCTTACCCAGTTTCGCACCGCGCTTACGCGCACGGTCCACGGCCTTGGCTGCTTTCAGCGCTGCGTCCGCTTCCAGCTTGATGAAAGCGTTCACGCGCGGTTGCCAGTCGGCGATGCGTGCCAGACAGGCCTCGGTAAGCGCCTGGGCCGATATCCGGCCTTGTGCCACGGCCCGTGCAGCTTCGATCAAGCCCAGTGTGGCAGGATTCACGGTCTTGCTCATCGCCCCGCCTCCTTCTTGCCTGTTGCGACAGAAAACAGGCCCGGCTCACGCTCGAATGCCAATTTGCGCGCAATCTGGCGGAATACCGCCACGCCTGGCCCGAGCGTGGCACTGATGGTTTCCGGCCGACCTGACCGCAGCGCAACGTCAGCTTCGGCAAACATGGCCGCGACCAGCGGGGGCGGCAGGGCAGTCTTGTCTGTCTTCATGGCGGTGGCTCGGCTCCCTTGCGCTCGACGATCAGGCCATAATGCTGCGGCATACGGTGCACTGCAAAGTTGAAAGTGGTGCTTTTGTAGCTAGCGCAGGCATCAAGATCACAACAGGCCACGGCCATTTCGTCGCCATCTCCGCGTGTCGCCGCCACAGTGACGCCCGATGGCGCTATGATCTGGCTGCCGCCGATCATCGGTACGCCCTCTTCGTTGCCGGCCTTGGCCACGCCAATCACCCAGCAGCCATTCTGGTAGGCGCCTGCCTGCATCACAAGCTGGTTATGGAACAGCGACAGGTCGTCATGATCCGGCGCGGGCGGGTTATGCACTGGCGTATTGTACCCGAGCAGAATCATCTCGGCGCCCTGCAGGCCCATGACGCGATAGGTTTCTGGCCAACGGCGGTCATTACAAATTGCCATGCCAAGGACGCCGCCAAACCCCCGCCACACCTTGAAGCCGGTATCGCTGAGATCGAAATACCGCTTTTCCAGATGCTGGAAACGGCGCGCGGGATCGTGTTCTCGATGACCGGGCAGATGCACCTTGCGATATTTGCCGATCAACTGCCCGTCTTTGCCAACCAGGATGGATGTGTTGAAATGCTGACCCTCGGGTGTCAGTTCGGCGTAACCGATATAAAAGCCCAGACTGAGCCGTTTTGCTTCATTGAATAACGGCTGCGTCTCCGGGCCCGGCATACTGCGCTCGAAAAAACTGTCGATCTCGATCTGGTTGGTCATGTACCAGCGTGGAAAGAAAGTGGTGAGCGCGAGTTCTGGAAACACCACCAGATCGCAGCCCATGCGCCGGGCCTCGCGCAAATGCGCGATCAATCGCTCTACAACATGAGAACGGCTATCGTTGCGGGCAATAGGGCCGAGCTGAGCAGCGGCGATTGTGACAAGGCGGGCCATCGCATGCTCCTCAGCCGGCTGGCGCCACGGCCGATGGCGGGCGGCCGACAATACGCTCATAGAGTTCGGGGTCGGTGGCCCCTTCGGTGCCAAAAACCAGCAACCGGGACTGCCGCCCAAGCCCAAGCCGTTGCGCCATTGCCGGATCGGCCAGCGCCGCCAATGCGCCGGCCAGGCCGGCCACGGCGGATTCGCCCGCCACTATCGGCGGATCGCCAGGCCTTGGGAGTGCGAGTTGTCGCATCGTTGCCACGGCCAGATCATCGTCGATCGCCATGAAAGCATCCGCGCCGCTCTGTAAGATCGGCCAGGCGATTTCTGAAACCTCGCCGCAGGCCAAGCCTGCCATCATGGTATCAAGATCGCCCTCGACTGCAACGCGGTACCCCGCTTCGGCGCTGCGCCGCAGGCAATCGGCCCGATCAGGCTCCACCACCACGAAGGTCGGGCGATCCTCGCCAAAACTTTCCCATAGATAGGCAAGCACCGACGCAGCCAGGCCGCCAACTCCGCCTTGCACGAAGACATGAGTCGGCGGCTGCGGCATCTGGGCCAGCGCCTCGGCCACCATGATCGAATATCCCTGCATCACATCGCGCGGCACATCGCGATATCCGGAATAGGATGTATCAGAGACCACGAAACGACCGAGCCGTTCGGCATCAGCCTGAGCCCGTCGCACGGAATCGTCGTAATTGCCCGACGCCCGCACCACCTCGGCACCATAAGCGGCGATGGCGGCCCGGCGACCTTCGGAAACCAGGGTGTGGATGTAGATGACGCAGCCACAGCCAAACAGCGACGCGCCCCACGCTACCGAGCGACCGTGATTGCCATCGGTAGCGCAGGTGACCGTGATACCGCACACCAGATCAGCATAACGCCCGGACAGGACATCACTGCTGGTGACCTGCTCCGGGGTTTGGCCGGTTTTCATGGCGATCTGCTTCTGCAGCAGCCGAAAAACGGCATAGGCTCCACCCAATGCCTTGAAGCTGCCTAGGCCAAAGCGGCCACCCTCATCCTTATACTGGATGCCCGCCAGACCGTGAGCGGCAGCCAGCGCAGGCAAGCCCCGCAACGGCGTGACGGCGAAACCCGGCCAAGTCTTGATTTCGGCTGCCGCCTGTCGTTGCGCCGCAAGCGACTGGATCACCCGCAGATCGTCGGAATAGTCAGCGGCGTGACTGGCAAAACGGTTCAGGGTCAGTTGAATCGACATGAAGCTCTCAACAGAAGGACTTCCAGCCCAAGCAAGATTCTTGCCAGAAAAATCCTGGTATCGCAGCATACCTGTTGCAACGCTGCTCAATCGCTGGGCAGATCGTGATCGGTAACAACCAACGCATCTGGAGCATCCAGCGGCACCAGTTCCTCGTCACCTGCATCTCCCGCGGTCCACATGACGATGGCGAACCGGCCCGGCCGGTCCAGTGCGACCATCGGGTGGTGCCAGGTGCCCGGGGCATACACGACCGTCTGGTCGCTCTCGGCAATGAAACTGACGGCGCGCAACGGATCGGGCCGATCCGTACCGGCATCGGGACAAACAGTGACCAGATAGCGGGAAACGTTCAGCGGCACGAAAGCCTGCGCGGAATAGGCATGCCGCTCGAACAGGCGAAGGGGAAATGGCAGAGCGGCAGGCTCGACGCTCGTGAAAGAAAGATCCAGCTGTGCCTCAGGCCGGCGATTCTCGATCAAGTCACCGTGATACCAGCGCCCGGATTGCAATGGCGTGGTCAATACATGACCAAACGGAGCAAAAGCCTCGGTTGTCAGACGGCGGGGGGAAATAAGGCGACTTTCGCCCATGCAGGCTCTCTGGTGGAGTTGCCTCCCATCTCAGTCAAATGTCCGGGCATTGGCAAGTATCAAGCATGAAAAAAGCGGCGAGGCAGAATTTCGCCTCGCCGCGTTTCAAAGTTGCAGTTTACTTGGCGTATTTCTTCGACGCCTCGTAGATCGCATGTGTCCAGGCACCTTCCGGCTTCTTGGTGATGACCGGATCGGACTTCACCGACAGCAGGATGTTGACGGTGCGGTCGAAATCGGCCGGATCCAGATAGCCGGTGCCCACCTTCGAGCCTTCGACCAGCTTGGCGATTTCACCCATCATGCGCTTCTGATGTTTTTCGGTCTGCGCGCCCGTGGTGTCATTGTCCAGCACGATCTTGGCCGCAGCATCCGTGTTCTTTACCGCCCAGTCCCAGCCCCGGTTCGAGGCGGCTACGAAGCGAGCCAGGCGGTCGGCGTAGGCCGCATCTCCCAGCTTGGAGCCATTGGCATAGATGCCGTCTTCCATCGTACCAACGCCTTGCTCGCTGTATTTGAAGACCACGAGATCTTCAGGCTTGAAGCCAGCATCAATGACTTGCCAGTACTCGTTGTAGGTCATGGTCGAGATGCAGGCCGCCTGCTTCTGGATGATCGGGTCCACGTTGAAGCCCTGCTTCAGCACCTTCACACCCTTCGGGCTGCCATCGGTGGGTACGCCAAGTTTGGCCATCCAGGTCAGGAACGGATATTCGTTGCCGTAGAACCAGACCCCCAGGGTTTGGCCGGGGAATTTATCCGGCGAGGTCACGCCGCTGGCCTTTGAACAGGTCAGCATCATGCCCGACTTCTGGAAGGTCTGCGATACGTTCACCAGCGGCACACCCTTCTCACGACTGGCCAGGGCCGACGGCATCCAGTCGATAATCGCGTCGGCACCGCCGGCCGCCATCACCTGCGGCGGAGCGATATCGGGTCCGCCCGGCTTGACGGTGACGTCGAGATTCACGTCTTTGTAAAAGCCTCTGTCCTTGGCGACGTAATAGCCGGCGAACTGTGCCTGCGTCACCCATTTCAGTTGAATGGTGAACTTGTCGGCGGCCTGCGCCGAACCGGCGGCGGCCAGGAAGGCCGCGCCAAGGGCGAGCCCCAGAATTGCACGCTGTTTCATTTTATTCTCCTCTCCTGTTGGAAACACGGTGGTTTTACGCTTACGACGGCTTACGGAACGAGGGATGCCAGAAGGTGAGCCAGCGCTCGATCAGGGCGATCAGGCCATAACTGAGCGACCCAGCCAGAGCCGCAACAGCGATGGTGGCCCAGACGGTGGGAATGTTCATGCGCCCCACCTCGGTAGAGATACGAAAGCCCATGCCCATGATTGGCGTGCCAAAGAACTCGGCGACGATGGCGCCGATCAGCGCCAGCGTGGCATTCACTTTCAGCGCGTTGAATACGAAAGGCAGGGCAGCTGGCAGGCGGGCAGCCACAAGGGTCTGCAAGTAGCTGGCTGCATAGGTCGTCATCAGGTCGCGCTCGATGCGGCCAAGCGCATTCAGCCCGGCGATGGTATTCACCAGCATCGGGAAGAAGGTCATGATAACGACCACGGCCGCCTTGGATTGCCAGTCAAAGCCGAACCACATAACCATGATCGGCGCCACACCGATGATCGGCAGAGCACTCACCAGATTGCCGACCGGCAGCAGGCCACGCTGCAAAAACGGCACACGATCAACCAATACTCCGACCCAAAAACCGGCTGCCGAGCCAATGACAAACCCCGGAACCACGGCACGGATAAAGGTCTGTACGAAATCAATGCCCAAGATAGGCAGATTGACCATGATGGCATGGCCGATGGCGCTGGGCGGCGGCAACAGCACGGCCGGCACAGCAAAGCCGACCACGATCATTTCCCACAGATACAACAGCCAAAGCCCGAGCAGCAGCGGCGCCGATATGACGCCTAGCAGACCCGGACGGGTCGCCACCACGACACTGACGCGATCCAACATGCGCCAGACCAGCAGGCCAAGGCCGAGCAGTCCGAGCCACAGGCCACCAGCCTCAAACCCCACGGCACCGGCCGTCATCACGACATGCAATGCCATTGCGCCAAGGAAGCTGGCCACGACCAGGATTGTCGCCGCAGTAGCAGCGCCCAATGGACGCAAGAAAATCACACCGCCACCAGCCAGAGCCAACAGCCAGGCTGTCAGCGCCACGGGTTGGGCCAGCCAGCCGGTAATCCCCAGAGGCAAGAATAGTGCAGTCATGTTGCACAGCAGTGCAATCGCCAATACACCATCGCGCCGTGTCATGCGGCACCGCCAAAGCGGCGATTAAGTCCGCGCTGGATGCCGCCAATCAAACCGACACATCCGCCGGCCAGAATCGATGCCATGATGAGGGCCGACCATATTTGCACCGTCTGGCCATAATATGAGCCGGCCAGCAATCGCGCCCCCAAACCGGCCTGCGCTCCGGTCGGGAGTTCGCCGACGATGGCACCAACCACGGCCAGTGAAATCGCTACCTTAAGGCCCGCGAATAGGAAGGGCAGAGAAGCCGGCAGCCGCAGGTATCGTAGAGTCTGGGTAGTGGAGGCGGAATAGGTGCGCATCAGGTCGAGCTGGATCGGTTCAGGCGAGGTCAACCCTTTCACCATGCTTATGGTGACCGGGAAGAAGCAAAGATATGCCGAGATGATCGCCTTTGGCAGCAATCCGACCAGCCCCAACGATCCCAGTACCACGACGATCATCGGCGCGATCGCAAGAATCGGCACGGTCTGCGACGCGATGATCCAGGGCATCAATGCCCGTTGCAGACTGGCGACATGGACGATCATGATCGCCAACCCGATGCCCAGCAGCGTACCGAGCGCAAATCCGAACAGGGCGGATTCCAGCGTCACCCAGGCGTGATAAACCAGACTGCGTCGCGAGGTGATCGCGGTTTGCAATACGCTGCGATCCAGTTCCAGCAGCACTTGATGCGGCGCCGGCAGAATCGGACGCTCCATGGTCATGGTGTCGCTGACCAATTCACTCCAGGCCCAACTGCTTCGCCCTGCCCGCTCATACTGGTCTTGCACCAGCGGCGCGTTCAGTTTCACGGCTCCGGCATACCAGAGCGCCAGAATGAACAGCAGCACCGTGGCAACCGGCAGCGTCGCGCCCTTGGCAAGGCGCGTGAGCATGGTCCGGACGGAGTGCCGCTCAGACATGCTGGTCGTCATAGCTGTGCCCGGCACGCAGTCCCTCGCGCACGCGATGGGCGATGGCGACGAATTCGGGCGTTTCCCGGATATCCAGCTTGCGGTCCCGCGGCAGGTTGCTGTCGATCACGTCGATGATCCGGCCGGGCCGCGGGCTCATCACCACGATCTTGGTGGAGAGAAATACGGCTTCAGGGATTGAATGGGTGACGAACAGCAATGTCTTGCCGGTGCGGCGCCACAGGTCGAGCAACTGTTCATTCAGGTGGTCGCGAATGATCTCGTCCAGCGCACCAAAGGGTTCATCCATCAGCAGGAGCTCCGGATCGACCGACAAAGCACGGGCGATCGAGACACGTTGCTGCATGCCGCCGGAAAGCTGCCAGGGAAATTTCTTTTCGAATCCGGTGAGGTTGACCAGATCGAGCACACGCTTGGCGCGAGCCAGGCGCTCAGCCTTCGGCAGGCCGATGATTTCCAGCGGCAGGGTGATATTGCGCAGGATGCTGCGCCATGGATACAAGGCTGGCGCCTGGAATACATAGCCATAAGCGCGATCCAGGCGTGCGGTCTGCGGACTGACGCCATTGACCCGAACTTCTCCGCCGGTGACCTGCTGCAAATCGGCAATGACACGCAGCAGCGTGGTCTTGCCGCAGCCCGATGGACCGATGAAGGAAACGAACTCGCCGCGCGGAATGGTGAGGTTGACATCCGCCAGCGCATAGACCGGCGTATCGGCCGTCTGGAACACCAGATTGACGCCGGAGATATCCACCGCCGGCATGGCATTACCTTTCGTCGTCTCGACCGACGTCATCACATCACGCTCTTCCAAAACCGCAACCATCGTTACACATACCCACCTTCAGGCCGCGTGTTTCAGCATGGCGCGCAGCAAGACATTGCAGCCGGCAGCAAGATCTTCGGGCAGTGCAGATTCGACCTCGTTGTGACTGATACCGTCGGCACAAGGCACAAAAACCATCCCGGTAGGCGCCACGCGGCTGATATACCCGGCATCGTGGCCGGCACCCGAAACGATGTCGCGGTGCGCATAACCGGATTCCTCGGCCGCCTGCCGTACGGCAGCAACGCAATCCTTGTCGTAGTGAATCGCCGGTGAATTCCAGATTTCCTTACATTCATACACCAACCCCAACCCGCTGCAGATTTCATCACAGGCATCGTGCAGAGCCTTGGTCATCTTAGCGAGATCCTCTTCCTGGGGGTGTCGCAGATCAACCGTGAAAAAGACCGAGCCCGGGATGGTGTTGCGCGAATTGGGACTGACTTTGACCAGGCCAACCGTGGAAACGCCCGGCTTATGGTCAAGTGCGATCTGATGCACCCGATCAACGATGCGGGCACAGCCAAGCATTGCATCTTTGCGGCGCGGCATCGGCGTTGTTCCAGCATGGCTCTCGGCGCCCGTGACCGTCACCTCGAACCAGCGCATGCCCTGAATGCCCTGCACAACGCCAATGGTTTTTTTCTCAGCTTCCAGGATCGGGCCCTGCTCGATATGCGCCTCGAAAAAGGCCTTGAACTTGCGGCCGCCGACCGGCAGGTCGCCGAAATAGCCGATCCGCTTGAGTTCATCGCCGATGGTCTTGCCGTCCAGATCGGCCCGGCTATGGCCGTATTCTTCGGTGAAAACACCAGCAAACACGCCAGAGGCGATCATCGCCGGGGCGAAACGCGAGCCTTCCTCATTGGTCCAGACAGACACCTCAACCGGCGCCTCAGTCTCGAACTTATGATCGTTCAGAGTGCGAATTACCTCTAAGCCGGCCAGCACGCCATAGACGCCATCGAACTTGCCGCCGGTCGGTTGGGTATCGAGATGGCTGCCGGTCACCACTGGCGGCAGGTCGTTATTCTTGCCCGGACGCCGCGCGAAGATATTCCCCATGCGGTCGACACTGATGCTGCAACCCGCTTCCTTGCACCAGCGGACAAAGAGGTCTCGCCCCTGCTTGTCCAGATCGCTCAATGCCAGACGCGCACAGCCGCCCTTAGGCGTACCGCCAATCTTGGCCATCTCCATCAGGCTTTCCCACAGGCGATCCTGGTTAACCTTGATGTTGTGCTCAATTGCCATTGCTCGCTCCTGCATTCTGGCGGCGCGGCCTATTCGGCCGCCGCGCGCATGGGATTGTTGGGGTGTTGCGTCCAGTTCTGATAGACGCTGCCATCATCGATCCGCTTCATCGTAATGCAGCCCTCAACTGGGCATACGTGCATGCACAGATTGCAGCCAACGCATTCATCGTCAATCACTGCATAACGCCGGCCGCCATCGACCCGTTCAGCCGCAATGGCCTGGTGCGAGGTGTCCTCGCAGGCAATATGGCACAGGCCGCATTTGATGCACTTATCCTGATCAATCTGGGCGACGATCTGGTAGGACAGATTGAGGTTCTTCCAGTCGGTGACATTGGCGGTGGCCAGGCCGCGGAAATCATCGATAGCGACATACCCCTTGCCATCCATCCAGCGTGCCAGCCCATCGGCCATGTCGTCGACTATGCGGAAGCCGTAATGCATGGCAGCTGTGCAGACCTGCACGCTGCCGGCCCCCAGCGCCATGAACTCGGCGGCATCGCGCCATGTCTCGATCCCGCCAATTCCGGAAATCGGGATGTTCTTGCATTCCGGGTCGCGCGCGATCTGCGCCACCATGTTCAGCGCTATGGGTTTCACGGCCGGGCCGCAATAGCCGCCCGAGGTGCCTTTGCCGTCCACTGTCGGTGTCGGCGCCATCTGATCGAGATCGACACTGACGATGGAATTGATGGTGTTGATCAGGCTGACGGCATCGGCACCGCCGCGCACCGCCGCGCGCGCAGGCCCCAGGATATTGGTGATATTCGGTGTGAGCTTGACAATCACCGGCATGCGGCTGTGCTGCTTGCACCACCGCGTCACCATTTCCACGTAATCCGGTACCTGTCCCACCGCGGCCCCCATGCCACGTTCTGGCATGCCATGCGGACAGCCGAAATTCAGTTCGACGCCATCGGCGCCGGTTTCCTCGACGCGCCGGAGAATGGCCTTCCAGGCGTCTTCCTCGCAAGGGACCATCAGCGATACGATCAGGGCACGATCCGGCCAGTCGCGTTTGACCTGCTTGATTTCCTGCAGATTGATCTCCAGCGGGCGGTCGGTGATCAACTCGATATTGTTGAGCCCGGCAACCCTGTTGCCCTTATAGGAATAGGCACCATACCGCGATGACACATTGACGATGGGAGGGCCATCCTCGCCGAGTGTCTTCCACACCACGCCACCCCAGCCGGCCTGGAAAGCCCGCACAACGTTATAAGCTTTGTCGGTGGGTGGCGCAGAAGCGAGCCAGAATGGATTGGGCGACTTGATGCCGGCGAAATGGGTGATCAGGCTGGCCATCCTCGTCTCCCTCAGGCTGCCGCACGCTGGACCAGTGTGCGATGGATCGCATCTGCCGCAAGCTTGCCCGCCTGCACAGCAGCAACGGTGAGGTCCTGGCCGCCTGTCACGCAGTCACCGCCAGCCCAGACTTTATCCAGCGACGTACGGCCCTCGGCATCGGCCGCGATACGCCCCTGCTTCAGCACCAGAAGGTCACGTCCATCATCGCGCAGCGGATCGGCGACGAAGACCTGGCCGATCGCCTTGAAGACCATGTCCGCCTCCAATGCGAATTGCTCGCCGCTGCCAACCAGCCTACCGTCCTGGTCCAGCATGGTATGCTCGAACACCGCACGTCGCACATGGCCCGCCTCGCCTTCCAGCCGCAACGGCTGGGCCCAATGCCGGATCACGACACCATTCTCCTTGGCGAAAGCCTGCTCGTGCTCGGTCGCGCTCATGGACTCAGCACCACGCCGATAAACCAGCGTGACCTCCTCGGCACCCAGACGCTTGATCTGCACGGCCATGTCGATGGCCGTGTTGCCGCCGCCGATGACCACCACCCGGCGACCAACCGGCAGCTTGGCAAGGTCTTTCGCCTGACGCAGCTCGGCAATGTAGTCGACAGCATTCATCACGCCGCTCAGCTGCTCACCCGCACAATCGAGGGCCTTCACGCCTGACAGTCCAAGCCCCAGGAAAACCGCCTCGAAATCGCGGCGCAGTCCGCTCAAGGTGATATCCCGCCCCAGAGACATCCCGGTCCGCACAGTGATACCGCCAATGCCTAGAATGAATTCGATTTCATGGCTGGCATAACCGTGCGGCACCTTGTATTCAGCCACGCCGTAACTGTTCAGGCCGCCTAGCTTCTCCCTAGCTTCGAATACCGTTACATCATGCCCCTGCATGGCCAGGCGATGGGCGCAGGCCAGCCCGGCCGGACCGCCGCCGACCACGGCAATGCGCTTGCCGGTCGAAGCTGCGCGCGCAAAAGGATGCTGATTGGCCGGCGTACCGTGATCGGTGGCATAGCGCTGCAACAGGCCGATCGGGATCGGCTTGCCTTCTTCCGCCATGCGCACGCAGGAGTGCTCGCACAGGATTTCCGTGGGGCAGACCCGGGCGCAGGAGCCGCCGAAAATATTCTGCTCATAGATGCGCAAGGCCGCACCCGCCGTATTGCCGGTAGCGATCTTGCGGATGAAACCAGGAATGTCGATCCCAGTCGGACAAGCCTCGATGCATGGCGCATCGTAGCAATAGTAACAACGATTGGATTCGATCAGCGCCGCCTGCTGGTCCAGCGATGGCACCGCTGCCGAGAATCCGGCGGCGTAGTCCGTTGCCGCCAGACGACCGGAACGAATATCCGGCTCAGCGAACGTCGCGCTGGCCGATTTCAAGTTTGTATCACTCGCCATGACCTGCTCCCCCGTAGGTCCGCGCCGATCACGGCATCCTGCCGATCCCTCATCGACAGAATGCCTCGCAAGAAAGATGCCGCGACGCCCTGATCGCCGCTTTCCCTGTCTTGCCTTTGTTATGAGGCTAGGATTTTCTTGACCAAATGGTCAAGTCTGGAGTTGATGATGCGGAAGCGACTGCATTGCGACTTTGACAGCAGCAATGTCGTCCGCATAAAGAATCTGCATCGACTGTATGCACTTGCCTGCCTGTTGGGCAGAAACGACATGGGAGCATGAATGGCGGGTAAAGCAATCCGTGGCCCAGCAAAAGGCAATCTGGCCGCGAATGGCAGCGGCGGCGATGCCAATGGCCAGGCGGGCACGATCCGCCAGCGCAACGTCGACAAGATCCTGAAAGCCGCCGAATCCGTCTTTGCAAAGAAAGGCTTCGCCGGCGCCAGCACGGCCGAAATCGCCAGGAAGGCCGGCGTACCCAAGGCCAATTTGCACTATTATTTCCGGACCAAGCAGGATCTGTATGCCAGCGTGCTGGATGCCATCCTGGAAGTCTGGCTCGATGCATTGCAGGAAATCCAGCCCGATGCCGATCCCGCCACAGCACTTGGCAACTACATCACCCGAAAAATGGCCGCATCGCAGCATTCGCCGGAGCCATCGCGGCTCTGGGCGATCGAGGTGATCGGTGGTGCCCGCCATGTGCAGCCTTTCCTGCGCAACCGCTTGCGCCGCTTGGTAAAAGAGAAAAGCACGGTAATTGAAGGCTGGATTACCGCAGGCAAGATTAAGCCGGTCGACCCCGCCCATCTACTGTTCATGATCTGGGCGATGACCCAGACCTATGCCGACTTCGCCGCACAGATCGCGGCGGTACTGGGCAAGAACAGCCTGGATGACAAGGTATTCGCGGTGGGCAGAGAAACGATTCGTAGCTTGATTCTTAACGGGCTGGGCACCAAGACCAAAATCCGCCGCTGACATTGCCGCAAAACCATGCAGCCTGCCGATGCTTCACCCGCACCGGCACGAATGGCAACGCGACGCACGATTTTCTTGACCGTTTGGTCAGGTCGTGAGTGAATATCGCCACTAGCATGAAAACAGGGGGCTGACATGGCGATTCTCGTGCGCGGCGGAACGGTGGTGAATGCGGATTGCAGCCAGCGGGCGGATGTGCTGATCGATGGCGGCACGATCAAGGCCATCGGCCCCGATCTGGATGCACCGGCCGGCACCGAAATCGTGGATGCCGGCGGCGCTTATGTGATGCCCGGCGGTATCGATCCGCATACTCATATGGAACTGCCTTTCATGGGCACGACCGCATCGGAGGATTTTTTCTCTGGCACCTCCGCGGCCATGGCAGGCGGAACCACGATGATCATCGATTTCGTGATTCCGGACCCGCAGGAAAACCTGCTGTCCGCCTTCCGCAAATGGCGCGGCTGGTCGGAGAAATCGGCATCAGATTACAGCTTTCATGTTGCGGTCACCTGGTGGGATGAAAGCGTGCAGCGCGACATGGGCACGCTGGTGCAAGAGCACGGCGTGAACAGCTTCAAGCACTTCATGGCCTACAAGAATGCCATCATGTGCGAAGATGAAGTCCTGGTGAACAGCTTCCTGCGTGCCCGCGAACTTGGCGCGCTGTGTACTGTGCATGCCGAGAATGGTGAACTGGTGTTCCATCTGCAGAAAGAAATTCTGAAGATGGGCATCACCGGTCCGGAAGGCCATCCGCTATCCCGGCCGCCCGAGGTGGAGGGGGAAGCGGCCAATCGGGCCATCCGCATTGCCCAGGTTCTCAATGTGCCGCTATATATCGTGCACAATTCCTGCAAGGAATCGGTGGAAGCGATCATTCGCGCCCGCAACGAAGGGCAGCGTGTATTTGGCGAGGCTCTCGCTGGCCACCTGCTGATTGACGATAGCGTCTATCGCAACCCTGATTTCACGACGGCGGCGGCCTATGTGATGAGCCCGCCTTTCCGGCCGAAGGAACACCAGGCCGCTCTATGGCGTGCATTGCAGGCCGGTCATTTACAGACTACGGCAACCGACCATTGCTGCTTCTGCGCCGATCAGAAGGCAGCCGGCCGCAATGACTTCACCAAGATTCCGAACGGCACCGGCGGCGTGGAAGATCGCATGCATGTGCTGTGGCATCACGGCGTGAACAAAGGACGCCTGACGCCAAACGAATTCGTCGCCGTTACCTCGGCCAACGCGGCCAAGATCTTCAACCTCTATCCGCGCAAAGGCGTGATCCAGGCCGGGGCCGATGCCGATCTGGTGGTTTGGGATCCCAAGAAAAGCCGACGGATTTCGGCCAAGACCCATCACCAGAAAGTGGATTTCAATATCTTCGAGGGCATGGAGGTGGAGGGCATCAACACCGTGACTATCTCGCAGGGCCGAATCGTCTACAAGGATGGCGATGTGCGCAGCGTGAAAGGCGCCGGCCGCTACATCAACCGCCCGGCCTTCGCCCCCTATTATGCCGCCTTGAACCGCAAGGCCGAACTGGAACAGCCCCAACCGGTGCTACGCAGCGCGGCCGAGTAACTCTGCCGCGAACGACCAGGAACTTTGAGGTTCGGCATGGTCGAGACCCTGCCGTCAGCGGTCACAGCTTGAGCTGGCGGGGCATCGGCTGTCCAGTCGGATGCCATTCAGCGTCCTTTGTTCAGAAATCTGGGGAACAGAACATTGTTCTCCAGATGAATGTGCTCTACCAGATCATCGATCAGTTTGCGTAAGCCGGCATATAATTCATGCCAGCTTTGAGACGCATCGGCAGGCGGCACACACCCCTCCGTGAGGGATTCCAGTTGCCGCAACATCGCGCCATGATTTTCGTGATCAAGCATCATCATCTCAATCGCGCCTCCGATCAACGGGCCCTCGCCTTCTTTGATCAGGGCAAAAACGATGTGCTCCTCTTTGCACATATGCATCTCCAGCTCTAGCCACATCGTTTGCAGTAACCGCGAAAGGTTCTCCGGTAACGCCGGATGACCGGCATGGAATGCTTCAATCCTTTGCGACAAATTGATCAGCTCTGGTAATTCGCGCCGATGCGGTTCATGGTATCGGTCAACAATGTGATCGATGAGGTCGCGTGTCATAGCCGGCATCAGCCACATATCGGATTGTCTTATTGCGGCAAGCTCCGCCTCGATTTGCGGCAACATCAGGTTTGAATTCTGTACCGCCTCCCATAGGGTCAGATCGCCTTTGCAACAGAAATCAATCCGATGCGATCGCAGAATCGCCGCCGCAGGTGGTAGCAAACGTACAATTTCCGCCAACGTCCTTGATGAAAAATACCCCGGGTTAGGTAAGCAATCCTGCATGACCGCCCTCGCTGAGCAGTTTGCGGCCATCTGCGGCCTGTCATCCTGTTGATGCCGAGAGAATATGCAGGACAGCTATTCCATCTTTGCGCCAGCACAAACCGGTTTGATTCTTATGTTCCCATTTCCGGGACATTGCTGTTAACTTGCAAGCGCAAACCCTTGGCGTCATACGAGCGAAAGCCTTCGCATGCCTCTCACCGGGATAGACTTGCAAAATTTCCCTCTTTTCAAAGGCCTCAGCCCGGAAGCCGCGGCTAGGCTGACCCGCGATTGCATCGTGCGGACTTGCCAGAAAGGCGCCATCCTGGCCCATCAGGATAGTGATGCGGAGTGTATTCATCTTGTCTTGACCGGCCGCGTGCTGCTGACGGCCGAGTGCGAAGATGCCGATAGAACAGTGATCGCCGCATTCGAGGCCGGGGATGTTCTTGTAGCTGCGGCCGCAATATTGCAGGTGCCATACCTGGTCACAGCCAAGGCTGTAATGCCCTCCCGCATTCTGGCCATCCCCGCCGGACGATTTCGGCAGGCCCTGCAGACGGAACACGCCCTAGCCCTGGCCATGCTCGATATCCAGGCACAGCATTGGCGCCTGCTGGTCGATCATGTGCGCGGCCTGAAGCTGCATAGGGGACTGGAGCGACTGGCGCGCTTTCTGGTGCAAAGCAGCCCAGTCAACCGCGGGAATGCAGTCTTCAAACTGGAACACGACCGCAAGACCATTGCTGCGATGCTTGGCATCAGTCCGGAATTCGTATCACGCGGCCTGCAGCAACTGCGGCAGCATGGCGTGCGCGCCCGCGGCAGCCTGATCCAGATCGATGACGTCGACCAGATCAGCCGCCTTTACCGCGCCATAGAACGTCCGAATGAATCTCCGGATATGCCTCAGCCATAGGCCGTGCAGCTTTCACACACCGTTCCGCGCACATCGCGGGCTAGGTGAGCACGTCGCAGGGCTTGGAATTTCGGTGAATTCCACGCAGCCTCAAAGCTCTCCTCCATCAGATCACCCATATGGAAACGGCCATCATGATCAAAGCAGCAAGCCGAGAGCTTGCCATCCCAGGTGACATGCCCCTCGGTGAAGATAGACCAGCAGGGCAGTGGATCGCGCAATGCAGCCGCACGGCCGCGATTGCCGGCCACCGATGACCAGCCGCGTTCGGTTTCCTCGCTACTGACCAGATCGGCCTGGCTATAGAGCGGCAGGGCATAAACCTCGTCGACATAAGGCCGGATTTCGTCAAGCGCAGCATGCATGCGGCTGCGCTGCTCACCATCGTATTCGATGTATGAGGCGTATAGGCCGCAGCTATAACTGCCTGCCTCGCGCACCCGATGCGCAGCGATAATATGCTCCTTCATCTTGTCAAAATAGCTGCCCTTGACGCGGGTGACGCTTACGAATTGCTCGATATCAGCATAGTTGTATGAGAATTTCAGCGAATCAAGTCCGGCCTTCATGCAGGCCTCAACACGCGCCGGCGTTGCCAGCGAACCATTCGTGGTGAGGAATACATAAGGATAACCGCATTCCTGTTTGGCGAAGGCAATCGCCTCGGGCAGCCACGGAATCATGAAGGATTCGCCCAGATAAAACAGGCCAATTTCTTCCACTCCAGCGACGCGCATTTCGCGCAACAGCCGCTCGAAGGTGCCGCGCTCCATATCACGCTGGTCGCGCAGGCGCATGCCGCGAGCACAAAAGGCGCAGTTGAAATTGCAGCGGGCCGTCAATTCGATCTTGACCGAACGGGGAACTGGCGCACGGGACGCGGCTCGGGCTGGTTCGATATGCGTGATAGCGTCGATACGTTCTGTGATCGTCATGGCGAGATTCTCTCGGCTGGTTGCGGGGCTCAAGTTGAAAGCGTCACCGCTTGCCCTTTGGCGGTGATCAGATGAGCACGACCGGTGCCCAGGCGGCGCAGGACTCCGTCAATCGCTTCGGGAGCCATGAGGGTGAAAGCGGTGGAGAGTGCATCGGCCGCCATTGCAGTCGGCATCATCACTGAGACGCTACGGTAGCGCTGCGGCGAATGACCATTGTGCGGATCGAAGATATGATGAAAACGGCCAGCCGCATCGAAGCGGAAGCCATAGCTGCCAGATGTGGCGAGCGCCGCATCCACCAGCGGAACGATCAGGCCGTCCTGGCCTGGCTCCACCGGATCGGCGATCATGGCCCGCCAGGGCCGACCATCGGGGTGATGCCCCAGTGCGCGGCTTTCACCCATATCGACCAAAGTATGCGCGATACCGTGCTGGCGCAGCCGCTCCACCACCCGGTCGGTGACATAACCCTGCGCGATGCCGTTCAGGCTGATTGCCATGCCAGGCCGCCGGAAGACGATGCGATCCCGGCTGACCAGCACACGGTCCAGGCCAACAGCCTGCAGTGTGGCGGCAATATCGGCAGCCGTCGGCCCGTTTTGTGTGGCTTGCCGCTGGGCGAAGTGGCGGCTGTATAATGCCCAGAGTGGCTGGATGGTCGGATCGAAAGCGCCATTCGTCAGTGCAGCATATTGCTGGCTGGCCTGCAGCAGATCGACCAGTTCAGGCGCGGGTGCAGCCAAGCTTCCCTGACGGTTCAACAGGCTGAGTGCGGAATCCGGCCTGTAGAGGCTAAGCACTGATTCCAGCCGGCGCACATCCTGCAATACCAGCCGTAAGGCCTGCTCGGCAGTCGCGATATCATGATGATGAATCCGGATGCTCGCATTGGCGCCAAGCGCTACCCCCTGCCATTCGACCAGCCGGGCTTCCGCCCTGGCAGGCCCGGTCAGCGGCAGCAGGCCCAGACCCGCTGCAGCAGCCGATATGCCGAGGAAACGCCGGCGCGAAAGATCGTGATCAGTGAGCATGGCCGGCCTGCCCCTCGGCAACCCGCTGCGGGGTATCGATGCCATCGATATGGCTGCCGTCACTGTTGCCGCCGAGAATATAGTCGCGCGGCACGTCGGCAAAGCCGACGATACGGCCGCCATGTTCAGCCACGAAACGCTCGGCGGCTGTGCGGTCGCCAAAGGGAACGGCCTCGTCGGCACCCATGCCGCTGCGCATCCGGCTGCCGATCACGAAACTGGCCTGGCGCGCCTCGATCCAGTTCGCGATACCCGGGTTGTCCCAGCTCTCTGCCCGCGCCATGTCGGAAACATAGATGGCGGCAATCGTCTTGGCCTCTTCCGGCAACATGGTATAGGCGAAGGTATCGCGCGCCGACGAGAACCAGACCGGTTCCGGCCAGCCTGCCAGCAGAATCTGCCCTTTCGGACCAGGATGCTCCAGAACATTCATGCCGCAGTAATTCCCGATGGCTTCGGCGGTCAGGCTGTGCGGTGGTGGCAGGTTCGAGGTCTTGGCGTCATCCTTGCAGCCTGCCAGCAATGCGCCGGCCATGATCAGAAGAGCGCATGCGACGCGGTTCATAATTCCCTCCGCGAAAAGATGGTGGTGGCAGCGGCAAGCGGCAGAAGAATCCACACCGCCAGCATCGCCAGCAACGTAGGCGGCTGCAGGGTTTGGACCTCGGCGATGCCAGCCATGCCGGACAGGCTGCTGACTCCGGCCGAACCGGCCAGATTGAACATCCGGTAGGTATCAGTGGGATTGAGCAGCAGCAGGATGTTGAGCATGCCGGCCGACAGCGTACGACCCTGGTCGACCACCAGGAAGCCGAGAATCGCCATGTCGTAGAGCAGCACCAGCACCAGCCAGATGCCGATGGCGATCCCGCCAGCCGTGCCGCGATCCTGCACCTGGGCGCTGATCAGGTAACCAATGGCAACGAACACGGCCCCCAGCAGGGTCGAAGATCCGATCAGCCGGGCAAAGGCCATCCAGCTATCGGCCTCGATCGGCGTCCCGGTCAGCGCCAGCGCAGCCGCGGTCGCGCCATAGCCGAGGATGGTGGCAAATGCCAGGATGGCCAGATGGCCACAGAACTTGCCCAACAGCACCTGCCAGCGCGCTACAGGATAGCTGAGGAGCAATAGCATGGTACCGCGATCCACCTCTCCGACGATGGCGTCGTATGAGATCAGCAGCGCGATCAGTGGCAGCAGGAAGATCGACAGACTGGACAGGCTGACGATCACCACATCCAGCGCGCGCACACCGACATTGCCGGTCGGCGCACTGCCGAGAAAGCTCAGAGTCAGCGACAGAGCCAGCAACAACAGGGTGGTGGCCAGGACCCAGCGGTTGCGCAGGCCTTCCTGGATCTCCTTGATCGCGATGATGCACAGGCTTTTCATCGGGCATCCTCCTGGCTGCGCAGGAAATGGGCATAAAGCTCATCCAGCGTGGGCGGCACCACCTCGATATCCTCAAGCGCGTGATCGGCGTGGATCGCCTGCCGCAGCAGATCCATCTTTTGCTCAGGCAGGGCATCGAGTTCGACAACATGGCCGTTGACCGGCCGCCAGGCGCCGGCGGCTTCGAGCCAGCCGGGCAAGTGCGGTGGGCGGCCGCCGGTCAGGTGGAGTCGAATCCGTGTCGGCAGCCGGGCGATACGGCGCAAGGCATCGAGCGAGCCGTTAGCCACCATCAGTCCCCGGTTTATGATGACGACCCGGTCAGTGCGTTCTTCCAGTTCGGTCAGCGCATGAGAGGAGAGGACCACGGTGGCACCGCGATCACGCAACTCCTGCACGATTTCGTAAAAACTCTGGCGCAGTGCCGGATCAAGGCCCGTAGTGGGTTCGTCGAGCAGCAGCAACGCCGGTTCGCCGATCAAGGCCTGAGCGAGGCCAAGACGCTGGCGCATGCCTTTGGAATAGGTGCCGACCCGCCGGCTGGCAGCAGCAGCCAGCCCGACGCGATCCAGCAAGGCCATGGCCTGGGTCGGAGATTCGCCTTTCAGGCGTGCGTAGAAGGATAGCAATTCGCGCCCGGTGAGGGCCGCGTTGAACGACACGTTCTCAGGCAGGTAGCCCAAGCGGCGACGGGCGGCGAATTCACCGGCGGCCGGGTGTTCACCCAGAATTTTCACGCTGCCTTCAGTGGGATGGACCAGACCCAGCATCAGTTTGATCAATGTGGTCTTGCCAGCGCCGTTATGGCCGACCAGTGCCACGGTTTCACCGGGCGGCAGGGCGAAGGAAACGCCGCGCACAGCCTCGATCCGGCCATAACGCTTGCTGACATTGTCAATTTCGACGGTATTGCTCATTTCAACTCGCGATCTGCACCTGTGGCCAGTGCCGGCGGTGTCATCAGCGGCGCACTGTCGATTACACCGCCCGGCAGCAGGGCGGGAAATTGCGCTTGCGCCCAGCGGATTACCTGCACGGCCGGACTGTTGACCAAAAGTTTGGCCTGCGGCGCCGTCCACAGCACCTTGTCGATCAGATCGTTGGGTCGGTAGGCAGTATCACCGATGCCGTCGCCATTCAGATCAAAGGCCGGATTGTCGCTCCAGTAATTGCCGCGCCCGCCCTTCGACCAGTCGAGATATCGCGTGCCGACATACTTCACCTGGTTGCGATTGCGGATGAAGGCATTGCCGCTCATCTCATTGCCTTCCGACCCGGCCGTGAAATGGATGCCGATCTCACAGCCTTCGAAGCGGTTGTCACGGAAGCGGTTCTGGTTGGCGTTGTAGATGAACACGCATTTCTCCGGCCCCAGCCGCATGCCCGCCACACTGCCGGAAGCCGGCTCGCTGACCGGCACACCATGCTCGCCGGCCTGACTACGGCTGCCGGCGCCCAGCCAGCGATCGGCCGGCTGCAGGCGGCCATATACGGCGTTGCTGCTGATGCGCGAGCCATTGGCATAATTGAATAAGAAACCGTGGTCGCGGTCACCATCGGATATGTTGTTCTCGACAACCAGGCGATGCGAATACATCACGGCAAAGCCAACCGCATTGCCGGTCGACACGTTACCACTGATCTCGCTGTCATTGGTGTACATGTAATGGATGGCGAAGCGCAAATCACGGAAGCGGTTGCCGCTGAACCTGTTGCGCTTGCTGGCCGCAACGAAGATACCGTCGCGTCCGAAACTGATGTCATTATTCAATACCTGTGCGTCGGGCGCATTCCACACCGAGATACCGTTGCCCGCCTCGTTTCGCCGGCCCTCCTTGATCCCGATGATGACATTGTCGCGCGCCACAGACTCCTGCGCACCATGCAGATAGATACCGTACAGATTGCCCTCGATCCGGTTGCCCTCCACGACCGCACCCACAGCGGTCTTGGCGACAAAAATCCCCGAATCAAGTGAAGGCAGATCGACGCCGGAACCGCGTACGGTCAGGCCTCGCACCACGGAACCGGACGCCAGCACGGTCACCACACTGCCGTTGCCGGATCCCGTCAGGATGGCTCCCGGTTCGCCCTGCAGAATCAGGCGGCGGTCGATCCGTACCGGCCCGCGATAATCGCCGGCCGGCAGGATCACCACATCGCCTTCCGCCGCCCGCTCAAGCACCGACTGCAGGGCCGCACCTGGCGACACGCGCAGTTCGGCTGCCCGGACGGGCAGGCTGGCACTGGCAGCGAAGATCGCTGCCAGCGCAGTGCCTATGGCGGAAAAGATCCGCATCACGACCTCAGGCGTTCCGCGGTTCCACCAGCATGCGGCCCTGCATTTCCATGTGCATGGCATGGCAGAACCAGCTGCAGTAATACCAGTAGACGCCCGCTCGGTCGGCCGTGAAGGTGACCGAAGAAGTCTGCTGTGGGCCAATTTCCATGTTGATGCCGTAGTTGTTCAGGCAGAAGCCATGGGTGAGGTCTTCCACGTCATCGATATTGGTGACGTAGACGGTGACCTCATCGCCCTGCTTGACCGTGAACTTCTCCAAGCCGAAAGCCGGCGCCGCGGAGGTCATGTAAACGCGCACCTTGTTGCCCGCCCGGATTACCTTGGAATCGGTCTCCAGGTCGACGCCATCGGCCTTGGCCTGCTTCACGGCATCGGCGAAGAACGGGTCATCGCGCTTCCACACATGCAGCGGATTGATCTTCGACCGGTGCACGATGGTTGCATCATGCGGTTCGGCAAAGCTCGGGCTGTCATGCACCAGCACCATCTTGTCGCCGGAAATGTCAATCAGCTGATCGTTCTCTGGTTTCAGTGGGCCAACGTTGAGATAGCGGTCCTTCGAGAACTTGTTTAAAGAAATCAGCCATTTACCGTCCGCCTCCTTGGTTTGACCCATGGAGGTGTGGTTATGACCGGGCTGGTAATGCACATCCAGCTTCTGAATCACCGGATTGACCTTCTCGCCCTTGAAGGCCCGCTTCGCCGCGTCGATGTTCCATTTCACGATCTGACTGTCGAGGAACAGCGTGGTATAGGCGTTGCCCTTGCCGTCATAGGCAGTATGGAGCGGGCCAAGGCCCAGTTCCGGTTCGGCCACCACCACATCGCGCGGTTTGATCTTGTCGTCGAACAGGTCAGGCAGCTTGCGCGCATCGAACACCGTGACGGTCGGCGAGAGCTTGCCGTTGGCGACAAAATGGATACCATCGGGCGCCGTGTTGATGCCGTGCGGGCTGTTGCCAACCGGGATATAGCGCGTATAAGGCGAACCTTTGCGACCATCCAGCACCGGCACACCGCCAATCATCTTGGCCTTGCCCTGCTTCACCGCATCTTCGATGCGTTTGATGTCGAAGACGACAACCCAGTCCTGCTCGTTGGCCATGGTCTCGGCGAGTGTGACGCCCTCTTCCGAGTTATAGCAGGTCGACCAGGCATATTTGCCCTGGTAATCGGCATCGACGTTATCGAGATTGCCGCTGACCTGAATTTGCCAGGCGATCTTCATGGTCTCGCCATCGATGGCGGTGAACGACGAGACATATTTCGTTGGATCGTCCAGCACCTTGCCGTCGTTGGGAACAGGTACGCGGTCTTCACCGTTGCAGAAGACATAGCCTGTCTTGGGGTATTTCTGCACGCGTAAGCCATGCACCGTGGCCTGGTTCGGAATCTGCACGATCTTGTCGCATTTCATGATGTCGAGCCGGATGCGGCAGACCCGCGTATTCGACTTGTCGTTGGCGTAGAGGTAACGCCCGTCATAGGTGCCGTTCGTGAAAGACGGATGCGGATGGTGCAGGTCACCGTTCATGTAGGTGCCGCCGCGCGTCTTGAGGAATTCCTTGCTTTCCGGAGTCAGACCTTCGGTCAGGACCTTGAGGCTTTCATTCGTCTGCCCCCAACCGGTGGCGCTGTCGCGGTTGAAAACCGGCACGCGCATCAGTTCGCGCATCGATGGCAAGCCAACGATGCGGACCTCTCCGGTTTGACCACTGGAAAAGAAGACATAATATTCATCCAGCTCGCCGGGCTTGACCTCGTATTTTCCACCGGCCGCGGGCCGGCCAGCCTGGCGTGGCTGCGCTTCGGCGGAACTGACAGTCCCGTCACGGCCCGTCACCAGGCCGCCAGCCAGCCCTGTCGCACCGGCCGCGGCCACCGCAGCCGTCGTGCCAAGTACGTGGCGCCTGCTCAGCCCCTTCCTGTTGTTATCGTCTTCCTTAGTCATGATGGTCTCCTTCGTGTTGAACTCAATCTGCGGGAACCGCCGGCTCCGTCGGCTTTCGATTCCGATCGGCATAAGCCGCTTTCGGCCCACCCGCCTTGGTCAGAGGCGCAGCCAGCGCGTCATAACGCTCGCGTTTCAGCCGGATCTGGATCATGTGGGGGCAGCGATGATCATCGTGGTACAGTTCCTGGCAATGCATGCAGTAGATGCACTCATTGACGTTGATATGTCCCTCGGGATGGATCGACTGCACCGGGCATTCTTTGGCGCAGCGTTGGCAAGGCGAGCCGCATTCCGGCCAGCGTTTCAGCCATTCGAACATCCGGATGCGGCCGGGGATGGCCAGAGCCGCACCCAGCGGGCAGAGGTAGCGGCAGAAAAAGCGCTCGATGAACAGGCCAGTTGAAAGCAGCGTCAGCGCATAGATGACGAACGGCCAGTCACGACTGAATTTCAGGATGATCGAGGTCTTGAACGGCTCGACCTCGGAGAACACCTCGGCCAGCGCCACTGAATAGAAGGACAGTCCGAACAGGCCGAGGAAGATGATGTACTTGATCGGCCAGAGCCGCTCATGCAAGGCCCATGGCACCTTGATCTGCGGCACCTTCAGCCACTGCGCCAGATTATTCAGCAACTCCTGCAACGCGCCGAACGGACAGAGCCAGCCACAGAATGGTCCACGCCCCCAGAACAGTAGAGCAGCGGCAATTGCGGCCCACAGGATGAAAATCAGCGGCGCAGCCAGGAAAAATTCCCAGTTGAAACCCGTGATCAATGCATTGGTGAAAGTGACAACGTTCACCACCGAAAGCTGGGCATTGGTGTACCAGCCGAGCCAGATCAGTGTAAACAAGAGGAAGCCACGCCGGATCCAGGCATACATCCGTGGGCGCCGCACCAGGGTATCCTGAAAGAAAAAGATCGCGGTAAGCACTAACAGGCCCGCAACAGTGACGCCGATCTCGAAGGCATTGGCCCACCAGATACGCTGCCACAGCGGCTGCTCAAGCGTGTCGGTCGCAGTGACTTGCTGCGTGGCAGCAACAGGGGCGGCAGCCCGCGGCGAAGCAATCGGAACAGCCCGCAGATATTTTTCCGGCAGGCTGTAATCCAAATCGAAGGTAATAAAGGCTTTATCGCGCGCCCCGATATTACGCTGGACCAGAAGCTGCAGCTGCCAAGGTTGGGTCAGGTCGAGGCGGAAATCATCGGGCATGACGAACAGAGCGATTTCGCGCAACTCGGGCGAACCGACCGCCTCTAGCGCACCCAGCCGCGTATGATTGCGATCACGGAAGCGCGTGCTACTACCATCTTGTAGCAGCTCGATACGGTCGAAGATGCCGCCCCGTACATAACCCGAGCCCTTGAAGGAATAGGTACCATCGCCGGCCACCACGATGGCCTGCTGAGATGGTTTCAGTTGCTCGCGCAGACGAGCATAGCCCTCATCGCCCAGCAGACTGCGGCCGATGGTCGGCACCGAAACGGGCGCAATGAACATTTCGATGAAACTGTCTTCGGACCGACCTTCCGCATTTCGGGCCGCTTCGGCATTACCCGCACGGGTAAATGCCTGGTTCACATCGCCAATGCTCAGGCTTAAACGCCGCACTGAGCCATCACCCACCAATTCATCCCAGCCGCGGATTTCGCTGCGCTCTGAATCAATTTCCCTGGCCTGGATTGGGGCAGCCACGATGGCGTCTTGCGCCACTCCCCCCAGACGGCCGCTGCGGACCAAGCGAACTGCAGACCGGATCACGCTGTCGGCCATCACAAGAACGGTGACTGTGGCACCGCTGACGATATCAACCTGTGGGGGCCGCTCGGCACCGCTGGCAATGGCTCCAATATTACGGCCGATCAGGCTGTTCATTGTTGCCACGACCTTGGCCTCGGGGATGCCGATCAACACGATCGGTTCCTTATGATCCACTAGGCGGATACCCGTTATGGTTCCCTTCGGATCAATACCGGCCAGCATGTGGATCGGCTTACCGGAATATCCTACCGCATTGGTGAAGTCGGCATTCAGATAGACATAACCGAGCAGTGTATTTCCCTGGTAGGCCGGTACGACGGGCGGGGTGCCCTGTGCGGAACCGAAATGATCCGCGCCGGGAACCAGTTCGGATGGCTGCACCTTGGGCAGGAATTCTGCCAGCCGCGAGTCCGCCATGACTGGCATAGTGCTCAGCAGAAAAAGCACCAGGGCGGCGGCGAACTGCCCCGGAAGATGAACATGCCGATGACGCAGTGCTTTCCTCCCCCGCAGGCGGGCGAAGAATACAAATCGTTCCCAAAGCACAAACGCGGAGGAAAGACGCATGTTCCCTTTCGACGGCCGATTGAGGAGGAAGGAGCAAAAACGGCCTTTGCATCAAAGCTATAGAAATCGGAGCCCCAGTATTCGTTGTGCTATGTCAAATATTTCTCCGTCTTCAGAGAAAGCCTACGCTATTATTGACGGATGTCAAAATTTGACCCATGGCGCAGAAGCGAGGAGACTCCCGCTGCATCACGACAGCGAGGAGATCCGGATGACTTATTTGACATCGGAACCGCCCTCCCCCGTCCGGTCACTCGACGAGCTTCTAGCCATTGCATATGCGCTGGAGCACGAGGCCGCCGAAAATTACGCAGCGTTCGCTGAAAAAACGCGCCAGGAAGGTTTGCCGAAGCTTGCGGACCTGTTCGAGACGTTGGCTGCTGAAGAACGACATCACGAACATTATGTGCAGGCGTGGTCAAAGCAGCATTCGGGCAAGACCCCGGACCCTGCCGCGATCCGCTGGGATCTGCCTGAGACCTTCGATCTGGCCGGCGGCAGAGAACTGGCATCATCGCGCCTAGCCACCGCTTATCGCATCCTAGCGGTCGCGGTGCAGAATGAGGATCGCGCTTTTGCGCTGTGGAGCTATATCGCAGCCCATGCCGAGGCCGGCGCCATTCGCGAGGCGGCCGAGACGATGGCGCGCCAGGAATTGCAGCATGCCTGGGATCTGCGGCGCGCTCGCCGGCAAGCCTATCACGCCGAGGGGCTCGGCAAGACCTCGCCTGCAGGTGCCAAAACGCTGGCAGGCCTGAGGCAGCTCGAGCTTCGACTGGCGCAGGACCTTGAGCGGGCGGCGGCGGGCGCACAAGGCGAAGTGGCGCAGGAGTTGCGGCGGCTGGCACAGGAATCGCGCCAATCGGCAGGACAGTTGACCGGCGTTCAGCCCGTCGAAGACACGGCTAAGGGAATGAGCGATATCCTGACTATAGCCGAGCGCCTGGCCGAAGATTACCTCGACATTAGTGATCATTCCTCCAGTGAAACCGAGATCGGGCAGGCGCAGGCTTTGGCTGAACGCGCGGTGCTGCGGTTGGCTCAACTTCGCGCTTTGGGCAAGGCGCTGCCGGGCGGTTGAAGCGTTGCATGGGTATTCCTGGCGTCTCGGCGGAAGCGCCACGTGGCGGCAGCCATGGTCAGCATAAATGCCACAATCGCCAGTACCGTGACGATGCCGCTGCCCTGCCGTAGTCCGGCCCCTTCCGCAAGGCCGCCTACCACGCGCAGCAGCACCGAAAGGTGCAGCAGCGCCAAAGGCAGATAGAGCCACGGCGTGTAAACGACGCGCCATTGCGTCACGGCCGGCAGGATGATCAACGCATGACCGAACACCATAGAGATCACGAAACCAATCAGGACGGCATGCAGTGCGACATCATAGCCGAAAGCCGTAACTCCTGGCGGCCATAACAGCAAGGCAGCGCCGGCCAGACCCAACCAGGCATATCCCAGCAGCATGCAGATGGCGAAGAACCTGGTCTGGCCTTTTTGCTGCACAGTGCGCCGGGCAATATCATGGCGGAACAGCCATATTGTCGCCGCCAGTAGACCGAAGCCGAACAGCACAGCCCCATTGTCGTCCATCGGGCCATTGCGGGCGCCGACGGCGAGCAGGCCAATGACCATGACGAACAACGCTTCGCTGCCGGATTTGCGCGGCAGCAGGCGACTCATTTCCAGACGTTCACCTGCGATGGTGAGGATAAGAAAAACCAGCCACCAGCCAACCAAATCCGGGACCGCGCCGCCTAGCAGCCAGAGCAGGTTGCCAGCCAGCCACGCGAGCGCACCGAACAGCAAGGCGCCGGTGAACAGGGCCGGCTGCTGGCGCAGGATCAGCAGGGATGCGAATGCCAGCACACCGCTAGCCAGCAGATAGGCCGATGCGCCGAAAACCGGCGGCAGGCCGACAAGCAGCATCAGGCTGCCCAGCCCCGTCGCGATCGGCCCCAGATAAGCCCAAGGGCGCGCCAGTGCGACGGCCCGTTCCAGGCTGATCAGCGAGCCAAACAGACCCGAAATCATCAAAGGGCCGTGCAACTGCGCGAAAGATGCGCCATGCGGCAAAACCCAGCCCAGCCGCCACAGGCCACTACACAGCCCGACGAACAGACTCATGCCGCCGAGCAGCAGCAGCAGGATGCGGAACCGCAGGGGGTTCCGCATCGCCGCCGGCAGTATGTGCTCAAGCCGCGGCACGGCCGATCCGCACCTGCCAAACATCGGGTCCCTGCTCCTGGTAGGTCCAGTCGAACAGGCCGGGGAATTCGGCGTTGAACTGGTAGTAAAGCGGTTTGGGATCATGATCGTTCACCAGCAGGAATGCCTGTCCCGGTGTGAGGTCGAGGAAAGTCTGGAAAATCAGCGGATGGCGCATGCGTGGCGCAATCTCACGGACATCGATGGTGGTGGTGACGGTATCGGCGCTCATCGCGGCCTCCTCAGTGGCGGCCGAGCATTGCCCGGCCCTGTTCGGTGATGCGGTCCGGCTTCCATGGCGGCTCCCAGACCAATTTGACGTCCACCATGCCGGCTTCGGGAAACCGCTGCCGCAGCCGATCTTCCGCCTCGCGCACGATCATCGCCCCGAGCGGGCAGGCCCGCGTGGTGAGGGTGATCGCAACGTCGATGGCATCCGCCGTCCGCATCGCGTGATAGACCAGCCCGAGATCGACAATGCTTAATCCCACTTCCGGATCGATCACGGCCTGCAGTGTGTTGAGGACATCGGTATCGAGTGCGGCCGGAATAGCTGGAGTCGTCATGGGTAACCTCGCATGGACAGGCCCCATATGCGGTGCGGGACGAGATTCTTCTTTGTGCTGCCGCAAATTCCGGTACTGCGACGGCACCAGATGCCCAACTTGCGCTGCGACAAAGACGCGCGGTCCGTTTTCCCTATCATGGCGGCATGGCAATCGGACCTGACGATATCGTGGACGATGTCCTGCACCGCAGACCTGCGGTGATCCGCGTCTTTCTCGATCACAGGATGCGCTGCGTCGGTTGCCCGATCGCCTGCTTTCACAGCATTGAGGATGCCTGTCGGGCCCATGGCATCCCACCCGATCCTTTCCTATCCGCTTTGCGGCAGGCGGCGGGCGGTCAGGATTCGGACTGACCCTCCGCCAGCAGGAACAGCCGATGTGCGTCCGTCAGAATGATCCGCTGTCGGCCGCCCTGCACCAGGCCACGATCTTCCCAGGCGCTCAGAATTCGACTGACGGTATGCAGGGTGGTGCCAGTCATCTCTGCGACGTCCTGACGGGTAATCGGGAAATCGATCTCGATGCCCTGCTCGATCTTGCGGCCGGACTGGCGGGCCAGGCGCAGCAGGGCATGGGCGACGCGTCGCTCAACCTCCTCGGTCGACATCTCTACCACGCGGGCCTGCACATCCTGCAGTCTGTTGCCCAGCGCCTGCATCGTGCCGGCGGCAAGAACCGGATATTTCGCCACCAAAGCTGGCCAGGCGGAGGACGACCAAGCCAGCGCCAAGCTCTCGACGATGGCGGTGGCAGTGGCCGGATAGGTGTCGCGTCCGATCGCCATGGCGATGCCGAAGATATCGCCGGGAACGATATAGCGGACTACCACCTGCTGTCCGTCGGGCGTCAGCCGCCCGACACGCAGATGGCCGTTCAGAAGCAAGAAAAAATGTTCCGCCTTGCCGTCCTGTTCGAAAACATTGCTGCCTTTTGGGTAACGGCGCGACACGGCGCCGTCCAGGATACCCCTAATCTGATCGCGGGACAGATCCCGGAACAGGGGCATCTCGGCAACTATCGATGGATCAATGGCGGTCATTCGGCCTGCCCTTCCGAAGAACAGATCGCGGCAGGATATCAAGCAGGCCGCCGGCTTTCCAGTCAGGCCGGCCTCGACGGATTCTCAATTCTGTTTGCGATCGCACAAATAATCTGGATGCACTCGCCGCTATCTACCTGAGCGAAAGGCGGCGCCACATCCGACGTCGCCGTGACATGGAGAATGGCGATGCGTACAGGTTTGTTTTTTGGTGCCGCTCTCGCGGCGTTCACGATTTCCGGTGCCGCGACAGCTGCTGAGATCGAAGTGAAAATGCTCGACAAGGGTGCCGTGGGCGTAATGGTCTTCGAGCCGGCCCTGGTCAAGGTCGCGCCCGGTGATACGGTGAAGTTCGTACCGGTCAACAAGGGCCACAATGTCGAGACCATTGCCGGCATGCTGCCCGACGGAGCGGCGCCTTTCACAGGCAAAGTCAACGAAGCCATCACGGTGAAATTCGACAAACCCGGCATCTATGGCTTCAAATGCAAGCCGCATTACGGCATGGGCATGGTCGGCATGGTGGTGGTTGGAGCGCCCATCAACCAGGATCAGGCGAAAGCCGTGAAACACCCCGGCAAGGCCGGGCAGGTGTTTGCCACGCTGTTCGCCAACCCGGTACTTGCCAGCAAGTGATCCCCGAATCGGCTAGCCGGCAGGTGGCCGAACTGAAAAGGCGGGATCAGGTCGGGCAGGACCCGCCCTTCAGACCCACGAAGGGCGCATTGACCCGGCAAGCTGGCTAGCCGCGCTGCGGATATTTTAGAGAGCTAAGTGATTGGAGAAAATGGCGCGCTCGAAGAGATTCGAACTCCTGACCCCCAGATTCGTAGTCTGGTGCTCTATCCAGCTGAGCTACGAGCGCGCAGGCGGTGGGTACCGCAACGGGGGCGGAACCTACTCAATTCGCCGGGGCAGCGCAAGGGTCTATCCCGGATTGCTTTGATCCGGCGCAACCCTCGGATTCTACTGGCAGAAGATGCTTGCGGGCGGTTCTGACCCCTCCTACAATGCCGGGGTTCGCAGAAGGCTTGCGCGGCATGCTGGTCCAGCGCCGTCGCCGGATGCGACGGGGGGCCCACCAGGCCAGCAGACCAGTGACGAGAAACATCAACGCGAGATGGCGCGGCATGGCAAATCCTGTTCGTAATTTGGTGTTCGGTCGCCGTATGCTGCTGGCGAGCACGGCTTCCTTGGCCTTGCTGCTTTCCGGCTGCTCCTATGTGAGCGACGAACTCTGGCCTTCGCTCACCGGCGAAGACCCGGCCGGCAATCCTGCCCCGGTCCTGACCCAGCAGATCCCGCCCTCCGCCGCCGAGGCCAACCCGAATCCGGTGCTGGGCCAGTCGGGCCCGGTCCTGGGCACCACCAATTTCATCGTCCCGGGCGTCACCCCCGGCCAGGCCACCGGCACCTATGTTGGCCAGAAGGTGCAGCAGATGCGCGGCGAACTGGCCCAGCTGCAGCAGCAGGTGACCCAGCGGAACCAGCAGTTGCAGGGGGTGCGCGCCAGCGCCACCCAGAATTCCCAGCGCTATCACGGTATCGTGGCCGCGGTTTCGACCCGTCTGCAAATGGGCACCACGCCGGGCAACCCGATCCTGGTCAGCCAGTGGACCCAGGCCCAGACTGACCTGGACCGCATGGCCGCCGATGTGGGCAACATGAGCAACCTGGCGAATCAGGTGGCGGCCGATTCGGCAATGTCGACCTACCTGCTGCAGTCGATCAAATCGACCTACAGCCTGTCGGGCGCCATCGACGAGGACCATCGTCAGCTTGCCGTGCTGGAAGACGAAACCGCCAAGACGGTGGTTCTGATCGACCGCCTGCTGGGCGAACTGAGCCAGGATGTGGCGCGCCAGACCAACTACATCGGCGCCGAACGCACCAACCTCACCACCCTGTCGGCTGCGATCAAGCAGGGCGAGTTGCTTGGCCCGGGCCTGGGCAACCGTGCCAATTTCTATGCCGGCGCCCAGCAGTTTGCCGCCATCGACCAGGGCGCTGCGCCGGCAAACACCGCCGGCCGCACCCCGCTGGTGGTGATCCGCTTTGACCGGGCTGACGTGCCCTATCAGCAGGCCTTGTATAACGCCGTGTCGCAGGCCATCGCGCGCAAGCCCAATGCCGTGTTCGACGTGGTGGCCGTGGCCGCCGGTGGCACCCAGGCTCAGACGGCCAGCAACCAGAACCAAGCGCGCCGCAATGCCGACCGCGTGATCCGCTCGCTGGCCGATATGGGCCTGCCGGCCAGCCGCGTGAACGTCTCGGCCGGCAGCAATATCCAGGCTGCCACCAATGAAGTGCATGTCTTCGTGCGCTGACGCGGTTTAATCCGAACAAAGAAAAAGCCCGCCTTTCGGCGGGCTTTTTTGTTGCCTCGTGGCGAGGGGGCTATTGCCAGGCCACGGCAGTCAGGTCGTTGACGAAGATCGGCGCGTTGACCCAGAAGCCGGTCAGGCCCTGCTTGTACACACCCAGTCGCGGCAGGTTGTAGAGATAGACATTGACCGCGTCCTCGGCCAACAGTTGCTGCAGATCCTGCAGGGCTCTGGTGCGCTCGGCCTTGTCCAGGGTCGAGTTGGCCTTGGCGACCAGATCGCGGGCCTTCTGGCTGTCGTACTGGAAGTAGTAGTCGGGCTCGGCGTATTTGACGATGTCGTTCGGCTCGACATGGCTGATGACCGTCAGATCGTAGTTCTTGTTCTTGAACGTGCCGTCGAGCCACTGCGCCCATTCGACATTCTCGATCTTGGCATTGATGCCAACCTGACTCAGCATGGCCTGGACCACTTCGCCAATCGGCTTGGCATAGGGCGGCGGCGGCAGGCGCAGGGTAACTTCCAGATTGCTGACGCCCGCCTCCTTCAATAGCGCCTTCGCCTTGGCCGGATCGTACGGATACATCTTGGTCAGATCGACATAGGCCGGATCATGCGGCGCGAAATGGCTGCCGATCGGCTTTCCATAGCCGGCGGAGGCCGCCTCGATCACCGCGGCGCGATCAATGGCATAGGCCAAGGCCCGACGCACGCGCACATCGTCGAACGGTTTGCGCTTGTTGTTGATGATCACCATGGTCTCGCCCTCGGTCGAGCCGGCGGTGACCTTGAAACGTTTGTCTTTTTCGAATTCACGCACATTCTCGCCCAGGATGCCGATCGGCACGGCATCGATGTCGCCAGCGCGCATGGCTGCCACCAGGGCGCCCTGGTCACCGATGAAGCGCATCTTCACACTCTTCAGCTTGATCGCGGCGGGATTACGATAAGCCTCGTTAGCCGCCAGAGTTACGGAGTCGCCTTTCACCCATTCCGCCAGTTTGTAAGGCCCCGTCCCAACCGGCTTGGTGGCGTTGGTGGCTGCACTTTCTGGCGCGGTGATGACGGCTGTATTTTCGCCCAGGCTGAACAGGAAGGTCGGGTCGGCCTTTTTCAGCGTGATCGCCACAGTAAGCGGATCGGGCGTGACAATGGACTCGATGTTGGCAAATACCGCCTTGCGCTTGTTGGTGCTTTTCTCACCGCCATAGGTTTCAAACGAGAATTTCACATCAGCCGCATCAAAAGTGGTACCGTCGCTGAACTTCACGCCGGATTTCAGCTTGAAGGTAAACACCTTCATGTCAGGCGAAACACTCCAGCTGTCGGCCAGCAGCGGGCCCACCTCGCCGTTTTCCAGAATTTTGGTCAGGCCTTCAAAAATATTGTAATGCACCACCTCGCCAATGGCGGCGGCCGGCGCGATGGTGGGGTCGAGACCAGGCGGCTCCAAGGTCATGGCCAGCACCAGTGAATCCTTCTTCGCCTGTGCCTGGACGACCGTCGGCATGGCTGCAAGGGCTGCCGCCAGCCCCAGTGTGGCAGATAGATAAATCCAGCGTCGCGTCATTTTTTTCCCTCCTCCTGGCGCCGTAGCAGGGCTGCGGCGCAGTCTTCGCCTTCCAGCGGCGTGGCAGACCACACGCCCCGCGCCACAGCGCGGGCCATACAATCGGCAGCAATGCTGCCGACCCGGGCAATCAGCCAGTCACGGCTCACTGCAGCACCTTGATCCTGCCACGCGGCGGTGGCCAGCGCAAAGATGGTATCGCCATCCATCGGCGTATGAACCGGGCGCACGGCGCGGGCCAGGCCATCATGGGCCATGGCCGCCACCTGGCGCAGGCCAGTCTTGTCGAGCACGGAATTGGTGGCCACCACGCCGATGCAGGTATGACCGCCAACATCCCCTCCTGGCACCGGCCGGGCGATGCGGGATTCGGCAGCGAGGCCAAGGTCAATATCACGGGCAAAGGCACTATTCAGGCCACCGAACTCATCACCCTGTTCCCAGGGTTGCGCCCAGAAGCCACGGTTTCCAGGCGTGAGCACGCTCCCCACCGGGTTGACGGCCACCAGTGCCGCAACCATCAAACCATCGGCTTCCTGCCAGGACGCACTGCCCAATCCGCCTTTCAGCTTGCCGGCCATCGCACCAAAACCGGCGCCGGTATTGCCGAGTGGAAAGGCACCGCCCGTGGCCGCGTCGCAGGCGGCATGGCCCAGCCGGCGATAGGGCGGCTCGGCACCCCAGTCCTTGTCGCCGCCATTGGCCAGGTCGAACAGGATTGCGGCCGGCACGATGGGCACCACATTGCCACGCACCGGAAACCCGCGGCCGCGTTCGGCCAGCCATTGCATGACGCCGGAGGCGGCATCCAGACCGAAGGCAGAACCACCGGAAAGACACACCGCATCCACACCAGACATGGCGGCTTCGGGACGCAGCAGATCGGTTTCGCGCGTGCCAGATCCTCCACCGCGCACATCGACCGAACAGGCGGCACGCGCATTGGGCAGAACTACTGTAACGCCGCTGCGCAGGCGTGGATCGGCGGCATGGCCCACCAGCAGTCCCGCGACGTCGGTGATCAGGTTCAACGGCCCCGGTGCGCCCATCCTGCCCTCTCCATTGGCACTATATTGCCAATGCTAGCCAAGGCGGATGGGCGGTGCCAGTGCCGGAGCGGCGCTAGAGGTTGTCCGCTTTGGGCCCCTGCTTAGGCGGATAACCATAAACCTTATCCAGCGGCATTGCCGTCGGGTCGATGGCATGTACCGCCAGTTTGCCGCCCATGCAGGCTCCTTCGAAACTGCCGACATTGAGGCCGGTGTATATCCAGTCGCCTGCCAGAACGAGGTTGGCGAAACCGGAATCCCATGCTTTGAGACGATATTTGGTACTGCCCGGCGGCGAGGTGACATAACGTTCGCTCGGATCGATGTTGGGCTTCCAGAATTGCTGGTCCAGACGCGCCACGCCGACCGTGGTGGAATCGCTTTTCAGGCAAACCAGCTGGCTGAAATCGAAACCGATCTGATCGCCCGGCGGATTGACGGCGTTGGTGACTGATTTCGGCAATAAAGCGCCCATGCAGGCCTGCAAATATTGCTGGGCCTGATATTTCACCCGGGCGTATTCGCGTTTCGGATAGTCATGATCGCTAAAGGCTGGCTGGGCACCGTATTGCGGTGTGGCGCCCGAGAAATACAGCAGCGACTGTGGTGCATTGTCGGCCGGCCACGTCTCCATCGGGATCAGGTCGGAGAAATCGGCCACGCCGTCGATCGGATTGACGAAGGTGGCGCCGATCAGCCGGTCGTAATTCTTGAAATCGAACGGTAGGCCCATCTGCTTCAGCGTGGGCTTCATCCACACTTGCAGGGTCTGGGTCTGCACTGTCTTCACCGCATCCACCATCTGAGGCCATTTCGGATTGGCCTGCATCAGCTGCGGTGCCAAGATCGGCAATGTACCGATCGACATTGCCGCAACCACGGTGTCGAAATCCTCTCCAGCCTTGATCCGCTTTTCCGCCACCGGTTTCCACGGCGTCCAATAGGATTCGATATCCACATTTGCCGCCTTCATCGCCTCGCCTTCGACCAGTTGGTCGTAGAGCGGGCGATCAGGCCAAACCGGAAGCGTCTTGCCGCCGAACTGCGCCAGCGGCAGCTCGATCAATGGATCATAGCCTCGCACCTTATCTTTCGGTGTAGCCTGCACATCGAACACCACTTCGCCCACGCCGTTCGGTCCGGTGGTGATTTCGCGCACCTTGTGAAACAGCTCGACTTTCACGCCCAACCGTTTGAGCAGGAGATATAGCGGCGCCACCACGGTATCGCCGGTGCCGGCAGCGAACAGCCAGCCGAAAGAGCCGAGATAGGCGAATTCACGCAATGTCCAGTGCAGGTAAGCTCCGGCCGCCATGGCCGGCGGTCGCGTGGTGTCGCCGTCTGGATATTGGTACGACAGGTTCGGCGTGTTCATCGCCAGCGGCGAGGAAATGGTGAGCATCGAGCCGCCATGACGCGCAAACCATTCCGAAAAGTTTTCGTCGTCGAGTTGGTCGAACCCCTTGTTCAGCACGTCATCCTTGATGATGCCGCGGATCATGGTGAGGAAATAATCCAATGTGATGTAAAGGTGGCGCAAGGCATCATTGCCCTCGACCAGCTTTTCCACCTGGCGTTTGAACCAGAGCCAGAAATCGTCCACTGCCTTCAGCAGCGTGCCGCCCTGCCCCTGGGCGATCGCCTCGGCTTCTTCCGACAGACGGTTCATGAGGCCGCGCGCAACGCTGAATTCCAGCGCTGCCGAAGGAATATGCGCCGCGTGAGCGTCAAACATCTTGGCCAGAAATTCGACCAGCGCCTTGATCCAGTGCCGCAGCGTGGGCAGCGAGTCCGGCTCCCATGGCTTCAGATCGTTGCGCGGGACCGTGATCTTCCAGTTCACCCAGCGGTAATCACGGAATTCCCAGCACAGGATGGAGTCGATGGGATAGAAAGCCTCCTCGAAGGTGGCCAGCGGCATGCCGGCCGGCCGGTCCAGCAACCGGTAGGCTTCGGTCATCATTGACAATGTGTTGTAATACGAACCGAGGAAGCCATGGATACCATGCTCCTCGATGCGATTGCCGAATTCGGGGTTGCGTCCGGTGGCGCATTTGCCGCCCAGGCGCCAGCCGATGCAGTAGATTGTAATGTCGTATTTGTCCTGCGCACCTGGCTGGCTGGCCAGATAGAAGGCGCTGGTCAATGCGGATACCCCGCCGCCGAGGATAGCGATTTTACGCTTCTTGCCGTCCGACATGATCCCCCACTTGCCTTGTTGATTGGCTGGGGGATTCGATGCCCCCTCAGGCTCTTATATACATGAAGTAGCGCTCAGGCGGAATTGGCACCGGCATAGGTTGCGGCAGCAGGGCCGGATGGCTCATCTTCTGGTCACTGAACAAGATGCCTCCCGGAGCAAGCAGCAATGGCAAGACATCCGCCAACATGATCATCTGGCGGGCGTTTGCCTCCGGGTCGCCCAAACCCGCATCGCTATGGGCCAGGACCGCGCCCCCGGGATGGGCGGCGGCAAAGGCCGGCAGGGTTTGGGCGAATTCGCCCAGGATCAGGCGATCCGCCGGTGGATAGGACCGCGGATTGGCATTATTCGCCCGGTCAAAGGCATAAATCCGCTCCGCCCCCAGACCGCTGCGCAAATGATCATAGGTCCGACCGTTGCCAAGGCCGATCTCCAGCACCAGTCCGGTCTTGTCACCAATGACGCCCATGGCCCAATTCAAGACATCGCGCTGCGCCTGTAGGCGCCGGATAAAACTGTCAAGCCGACTCATAACGTTGCTTCAACCCTTCAACTTGGCCGACAAGCTGCGCAGGTCGGCGGTGGTGCGTTCCAGCCTCTGCGCCAATACACGCATGATCTCGATGGCTATCTGCGGAAAATCTGCGATCAGGCGGAAAAACAAATCTTTCTCGATGCGCAGGGTGGTTACTTCGCTAGCTGCGATCACAGTAGCGGTTCGCGGCACATCACAGAGAATCGCGATCTCGCCGACGAAATCGTTCTGTTTGAGATGCGCCACCTTCAACTGCCCGCCCGGCGCGTCGACCATGACATCCGCTTCGCCACCGATGATGACAAAGGCCGCATCGCCCGGATCGCCTTGATGGAACAGCACATCGCCCGGCTTATAGGTCAGGCGCTGGCTTGTGAAGGCCAGAAGCTTAAGCTTGGATGCCTCGATCTTGGCAAACAGCGGGATCCGTCGCAGCAATTCGACTTCCTCATTCAGGCTCATGACACAATCTCCATCGGCTGAGTGCCGTTCGGGCCGGGATCAGGCTGGCGCCAGCATCTGTTTGAAACGGCCATGCTTCTCGCATAGTTCGGCATAGGGCCCGCATTGCGTCACCCGGCCATGCTCAATCACGACCACTGTATCGAACAATTCACAATCAGCGGCGCGCTGCAAGGACCACACCAATCCGGCATCCTTGCGTGCCTCGACCACCGCCCTTACGACCTGGGCGTGGCTACGCGGATCGAGCGTTGCGGTGGCCTCCGATAGCATCAGCCAGTCCGGACGCTTCACCAATGCGCGGGCGATGGCCAGCTTTTGACGCTGCGCTGCCGTCAGGCGGGCGCCGGCAATGCCAACCTCGAATTGCAGGCCCACTTCGATGATCGGTTCGCGCAACTGCATCTGCTCCACCACATCGGCGATCACACGGCCGATCTTCTCCTGTGCCTGGGCCTGACCATAGGCGACCCGGCCGAACAGGATATTGTCGACGATGCTGGACGAGACGGTGAACTGATCCGGATCGAAGAATGCGATGGCGTCACGCCGCTCGGCCGGCAGGGTTTCGGCAAAAATCCTGCGCGCCTTGAGAATCGCATCGCGCTCGGCTTCGTTGAAATGACCGAGACGGTGACGGGCAAGCACCAGCCTGAAAGGCAGCGACATCAGGCGCACGCGATCCGGCTCCGCCAGTTGATCCAACGCATCGGGCTTGGTGCGCAGCAACAGGTCTTTATAATCAGGCAGGTCGTCGGACGAGATGAAGCTGAATTGCTGGAAGAACTCATGATCAGGCGGCAGGTCGGCGAACAATTCGACCATGGTGCCGGCCACTTCGTAGCCGATCTGCAGAAAACGCTGACGCAGGCCAACAGAATCGAGCACGCCGAGCACATGCGGATCGCGCGCCAGATTGTCTTCTTGATAGGTGGCGTCCCGCGCCGTGCCGAACATCAGGTTCTCGGCGACAGTGGCATTGCTGTTGTAGCGGGTCGGATCCCAGTTCTCGACCAAGTCGGCTAGCGCGCCGCTATTGAGTTTCTCGCGGAAGGCCACGCGGGCAGCCAATACGCGCTCGGCCACATCCGGCTTTTTCTGCGGGTCGAGCGTGCCCCGCATGCCGATCTGGTATACATCCTCGTCGAAAGCTGCCGTGCGCAAGGCCGTGATTGCAACCGTGGTAATGTCTTCCGCTCCCCTGGCGCCGGCAGCAGGATAATCGGTCCAATCCGCGTCAGGATCGTAAGGGGAATTGCCTGAGGCCCGCGCTTCGCTCATATCACGTTCGAAGCGCGCGCGTTCGACACCATCCAGTTGGCGTGGGACCATTGGCCGGTGGCGCAGGCCGAGAAACAGGTTATTGCCCAGGGTGGTGTTGAAGATATAGCTGGACGCGCCAACATAGGCGAGCCGGCGACCTGCCACGGTCTCCGTCAGGTCAGCCAGATTGCGATCATTGATCAGAATCTTGCCACGGCCGGGCGGAATCATCCGTGCCAGCAACTGCAGCAGTTCATCACGCCCATGATCGCCGACCACGGCCACCCGCGAGGGCCAGGGCAGGCTCAGCGTCAGGTTTTCCAGAATCGGCTGATCCTGATCGTCGTTCAGCACCACACCCGAAACGGCGACCGGACCGGCCAGCGAGACTGGTTCAGCAGGCTCGGCATTCTGATCTTCCTCGCCCCGCAGACCATCGGGCTCGAACTGGCTGACCACCTGTTCGTATTTCTGCTTCACGTCTTCGCGGGTCTGATAGTGGTTAAGCAGTTCCTTCCACGGCGCACCCATTTCCTTATGGGCGTTCACCGCCGCCACCACCGTACCAACATCCATATGCCCCTGGATGGTGAGGTAGCCGCCAATGGCATAGAAAAAGAAAGGGCCTAGCTGCTGAATGAAATTGTTCAAGAACTTGATCATGAACTTGCGCTGGAATATCTCCACGCGGATCCAGTAGCTGATGCTCAGGCGGCGGGTGAATTCCGCCAGCATGGGATGGGAAGCATCGTGGGTATGCAGTTCTGGTATGCCGCTGATCGTTTCCCCGATGCGATCCGATAGCCGGCGCTGGTTCTTGATGCGCTCGCGACCCAGGGCGCGCACCTTGGCCTGCATCCTGGGCACGAAGTAGAACTGGATTGGATACAGCGATACGGCCGCAACGGCCATCAACGGATTCTGGATCACCAGGAAGGTGAAAATCACCAGCAGCATGCCGCCCTGAAAGATCGGCAAGGCAAAGCTCTCGCCGATGAAGCCGCCGATCGGTTCCACCTCGGCGATCACCATCGGTATGATCTCGCCCTGGCTGGTACGCCGGAAGGTCGGCAACGGGAACCGCAGGATGCGGGCATACAGTTCGTAACGCAGGCGTCGCAACATGCGTTCGCCCGCCACGCCCTGGAAATAATTGATGGCGTATTTGAAGCATTGCTGGATGATCACCAGCGCCAGAAAGCCGGCACACAGCAGAAATAGATAATGCGTGTGATCCAGCCGCAGCAGGCCCAGACCCCAAACATCGATCGGGAAACTGACGCCCTTCCCCTCGATGCCCTGGTTGACGATCGTCTTGGGCATGCTGAGGTAGTAATAGTATGGGAAGAACGAAATCACCGACAGGACGGTGATGATGACCTGCTGTTTGAGACTGTATTTAAGGATGAAATTGTAGAGGTTCTTGTCCACGGAACTTTCTCCGAGCCCGGCCAGACCTTAGCCGATCGGTGGCGGGCCGCCAATCGCCGAGACGGAACGGGAACAGCTTAAGAATCACTATCAGCTCAGGGCCTTGGCCTGCCCCGTGGGGCTATGCCATAGTCCCCCGCATCACAGCTCCCACCGGGGGAGGGGGATACCGGCATGGTTTCGCGCAGCGACGGCACCCGTGTGCTGATCTACAGCCACGACACCTTCGGCCTTGGCCATCTGCGCCGGTGCCGAACCATTGCTCATGCCTTGGTGGAACGTCATAAGGACATGTCGGTCCTGATCCTGTCGGGGTCGCCCATCATCGGCAGTTTCGATTTTCGCAGCCGGGTCGATTTTGTCCGCATCCCGGGCGTGATCAAACTGCGCGACGGACAATACACCTCGCTAAACCTGCCGATGGATATCGAGGAGACCCTGAAAATCAGGGCCGAGATCATCCAGCATACGGCCAAGATTTTCGATCCCGACATCTTCATTGTCGACAAGGAACCGCTGGGCCTGCGTGGCGAGGCCCTCGAAACCATGAAGATGCTCAAGGCTGGCGGCACCCGCCTGGTGCTGGGCCTGCGCGACGTGATGGACGAGCCCAGCGCCCTGGCGCCCGAATGGGAACGCAAGAATGTCATGCCGGCTCTGAAATCCCTGTTCGACCAGATATGGGTTTATGGCCTGCCGCAATTCTGCGACCCGCTGGAAGGCATCGCCCTGCCCGACCGGGTGCGCCGCAAGGTGGTTTATACCGGCTATCTGCCGCGTTTCTCGCCGGAGGCCCTGCCCGAACATCAGTTGCCGGAAATCACCCAGCGGCCATTCCTGCTGGTCACTCCGGGCGGCGGCGGCGACGGCGAAGGCCTGATCGAATGGGTATTGCGCGCCTATGAAAGCAACGAGATGCTGCCTTATCCGGCGCTGATCGTGCTGGGCCCCTTCATGCAGCGCGAACGCCGCGCCGATTTTCTCAGCTGTGTCGCCAAGTTGCCGCGCGTGGAAGCCATCACCTTCGACGCCCATATGGAGCATCTGGTGCAGAATGCCGTCGGCGTTCTGGCCATGGGCGGCTACAATACCTTCTGCGAGATTCTGACCCTGGACAAGCGCGCCATCATCGTGCCGCGCAAACGTCCCCGCATGGAGCAATATATCCGCGCCCATCGCGCCCAGCAGCTTGGTCTGGTGCGCATGCTGGAAGATGACGGCATATATGATCCCGCCGTAATGGCAAATGCTTTGCGCAATCTGCCGCGCCAGCCGCAACCGTCCGAAATCGTCATTCCTGGCCTGCTTGAGGGTCTGGATAACGTGGATCGCCTGGTACAACCCTGGCTGCGGCCGGCGGCAACGCCCGCCTCCAACGTGGTCGGCCTGCGCGGCTGATCCGCGCAATATCAGTCTTCATAGTCCATGTCCGAGTCGCAGTCCCCTTCGGTTGCCTTCATCCTGAAAGGCTATCCGCGCCTGTCTGAAACCTTCATCGCCCAGGAAATCGCCGCGCTTGAAGCGCGCGGACTGGACATCATGATCGTTTCCCTGCGCCACCCTACCGATACCAAGCGGCATGCATTGCACGGCCTGATCAGGGCGCCGCTGCTCTATCTGCCGGAATACCTGTATCAGGAACCGATGCGCGTGCTTCGAGGCTGGTGGAAAATTCGTCGTCAGCCCGGCTATCGCGCCGCGCTGGCGCAATGGTGGCGCGACCTGAAACGCGACCACACACCGAACCGGATCCGCCGTTTTGGCCAGGCGATGGTGCTGGCAGCCGAACTGCCCGCCCATTACCGTCACCTGCATGCGCATTTTATCCACACGCCCGGTTCGGTTACGCGTTATGCAGCCATGATGCTGGGACTGCCGTGGTCGGCTTCGGCCCATGCCCGCGACATATGGATCACCCCGGAATGGGAAAAGCGCGAAAAGCTGCGTGACTGTTGCTGGGCTGTCACCTGCACGGCCCATAATGTCACTCATCTTTCCGCGCTCAGCGATCCGGCCAAGGTATCGCTCGTCTATCACGGCATCGACTTTTCCCGTTTTCCCGCCCCTCCGGCGTGGCGGCCGCCGCGCGACGGCCGCGATCCGAGCGATCCCGTACGCCTGATTTCAGTCGGCCGCGCGGTGGAAAAAAAAGGCTTCGACATCCTTTTGACAGCCTTGGCCCATTTGCCGAGCGACTTGTACTGGCGTTTCGCCCATATCGGTGGTGGGCCGTTACTGCCGGCCCTAAAAACACAGGCGGAAAGACTGGGCATTGCCGAACGGATCACCTGGCATGGCGCGCAGGCGCAGGACGATGTGATCGCCGCCTATCGCGAGGCCGATATCTTCGCATTGGCCAGCCGCCGCGACCGCGACGGCGACATGGATGGCCTGCCGAATGTGCTGATGGAAGCGCAAAGCCAAGCCCTGCCCTGTGTCGCCAGCGCCATCTCGGCCATTCCGGAATTGATCATCGATGGAGGAACAGGCCTGCTGGTGCCGCCCGAGGATGCGGGGGCGCTGACCGTGGCCCTAAACCACCTGATCGTCGATCCGGCCCTGCGCGTCAGGCTTGGGCAGGCCGCCGCATTGCGAGTGCGTCGGGATTTTGACATGACGGCCGGCATCGCCGCGCTGGCTCGCCGCTTTGGCCTGGCGCCCTGAGCCAAGGCGACACTCATGCGCATCGGATTTTACGCCCCTCTCAAGCCGCCGGACCACGCGGCCCCATCGGGCGACCGCCGCATGGCGAGACTATTCATGCAATTGTTGCGGAATTTGGGTCATCAGGTCGAAACCCTGTCTACTCTACGCAGCTATAACCGTGATGGTGACCCGGCACAGGAAGCCGGCACTGCCATGGCAGCGACACGCGAGATCGAACGCCTGGCCGCGGCGTGGCAGGCCAATCCGGCAACACGGCCAGACCTGTTGTTCACTTATCATGTCTATCACAAGGCCGCCGATTATCTGGGGCCCGCGCTGAAACAGCGCTACGGACTGCCGTATGTGATCGCCGAGCCCTCAGTGGCGCCCAAACGCGAACACAGCCCCTGGGCTGCCGGCTATGCCCAGGCCGCCCGCGCCATCCGTTCCGCCGATATCCTGTTGCCGATCACGGCCCTGGACAGGATCTGCCTGTCTGCGTTTGCCGGGGCCGACAAAGTGCATCCCTTCCCGCCTTTTCTCGACCATCAGGCTTTTGCCGCCGCCGCGGCCCAGCACGACCGGCATCGCCGCGTCGTTGCGCAACGCTTCGGCCTGGCACCGGGGCAACCATGGCTGCTCGCCGTGGGGATGATGCGGGCCGGAGACAAGATGGCCTCGTTCCTGCGCCTGGCCGAGATGCTGGCACTGGCAATGGATACAGACTGGCAGCTTCTGCTGGTGGGCGATGGACCGGAACGTCGCGCAGTCGCACAGGCATTCGCATTCGCCAGTGATCGGGTTCGGTTCAGCGGCCAGCTTGAAGCCGCTGACCTGCCGGGGATTTACGCGGCCTGCGATCTCTACGTCTGGCCGGCCATCAACGAAGCCTACGGCATGGCTTTGCTGGAAGCACAGGCCGCCGGTTTGCCGGTGCTATCGGTCAATACGCGCGGCGTACCCGACATCGTGCACCATGGCGAAACCGGCTGGCTAACCACCGACGCCCAGCCTGAGAGTCTGGCTACTGCCCTGCGCGACTTGCTGAAAGACACCACGCGACGCCAAAACATGGCCCGTGCTGCGATCGAACATGTCGAGGCACATCTATCGATGGTCGCGGCACAGCGGCGGTTGCAAGACATCTTTGCCAGATCGGGATTGCCGGCATGATCCGCCTTGCCCTGCTGCGCCACGGTGCGACGGAATGGAACGCAGTTGGCCGCCTGCAAGGCCACACGGATATTCCCCTATCCGCAGTTGGTCATGAACAGGTTGCTCGCAACCGCCTGCCCCAGACTTATGGGGCGCGGGTCTGGTATTGCAGTCCGCTGCAACGCGCCTGCCAGACAGCGACGGCGCTGGGACTGCGGCCCGTTATCGAACCGGCCCTGATCGAGATGAATTGGGGCGATTATGAGGGCCACACCATAGCCGAATTGCAGGCCAGGTATGGCCCGACTTTCACTGCGAATGAAGACCGCGGCCTCGATCTGCAACCACCCGGCGGCGAAAGCCCGCGCCAGGTACAGGCCCGGTTGCTGCCCTGGCTAAAAAGCCTGACCGCCATGGGGGAGGATGCCGGTGCGGTGACCCATAAAGGCGTCATCCGCGCCATCCTCGCGCTGGCCTTCGATTGGCCGATGCTGGGCAAGCCGCCGGTGAAACTGGATTGGCGCTGCCTGCAGGAATTTCGTATCACTGATGCCGGTCGGCCCGAATTGCTGGCGGCCAATATATCGCTGGAGCCAAAGGCATGACCGCGCCGCGCGTGATGATCTATGTGCAGCATTTGCTGGGCGTCGGACACCTTCATCGTGTGGCCGCGATTGCGCGTGCCTTCGCACGCCACGGCTGGGAAACCCTGCTCGTTTCCGGCGGCATGCCCGACCCAACTCTCCATGGCCTGGACGGCGTGCGTTTTGAACAACTGCCGCCTGCACGCGCCAAGGATGCCAGTTTCCGCATTCTATTGGATGAAACCGGCACGCAGATCACCGACGAATGGCGCGCCATGCGCATTCAAAAACTTCAGGATATCTTCGACCGCTTCGCCCCCGATGCGCTGCTGACCGAATTGTTCCCGTTCGGCCGCCGGCCGATGCGGTTCGAATTGCTGCCGCTTCTGGCCCATGCCAAAGCCTTGGTGAAGCGGCCTGCCGTGTTTTGCTCGGTCCGCGACATCCTGGTCGACCGCACCAAACCCGAACGCGATCTAGACAGCATCGCCTGGCTGCAGGATTACTACGATGCCGCACTGATCCACGGCGATCCCGCTTTCGTGCCATTCGAGAAGACCTTCCCGCTGGCTGAACGTATTGCCGACCGGCTGCATTACACCGGCTATATCGTCGAACGTCACAGCATTCCGCAAACGACTGCCGGCAAGGGCGAGGTGCTGGTTTCCGCCGGCGGCGGTGCGGTGGGATTGCCGTTGTTCCATGCCGCGCTGGCAGCCCGGCCGCTCTCGGCGGCGCATGACAAGCCCTGGCGCATCCTGGTCAGCCCGCATGAAAAACCTGAAGCCGTAGAAGATCTGCGGCGCATGGCTGGCGATGGGGTTATCATCGAGACCGTGCGACCCGACTTTTCCGGCATGCTGCGCCATTGTCTGCTGTCGATCAGCAAGGCTGGCTACAATACCGTCATGGAAACCCTGGCCAGCGGCGCGCGAGCTGTGGTGGTGCCTTTTGCCGGCGGCGAGGAGACCGAACAGGCTTTACGCGCCAACCTGCTGGCCGATCGCGGCCTGCTGCAGGTATTGCGCGAAAGTGACCTGAATCCGGCCAAGCTGGCGCATGCCATCGATCTGGCCCTGACCGCGCCACGCCCTGACGGTCCCGGTATCCGTCTGGATGGGACGGATGAAACAGTACGGCTGGTCCGCAGCTTCGTGGACCGACGGACGTGACCGGCCGCCCCGCAGCCTGGGCCGAACTGACGGCCGAACTCGATCTCTGGGCGGCAGAGGGACGGCAGGCGTATTTCTGGTGGCGAGACGACGACGCGGCAAAAGCAAGCCCGGCCCTTGATCGCTTGCTGGAGCTGCAAACCGGCACTGGGGCGCCGCTGGCCCTGGCTGTTATTCCTGCGCTGGCCGAAATTCGTCTGGCAGAACGTCTTACCCTACAGTCCGGCATTGTTGCACTGCAGCATGGCTATGCCCATCACAATCACGCGATGGCTGGCGAGAAGAAATCCGAATTTCCTGCCAACCGGCCATTGCAGGCGCGGTTAAGCGATATCCAGCAGGGACAGCAGCTTCTCGCCGCGAAATTGCCTCCCCAGTTCCGCCAACCGGTTTTTGTACCCCCCTGGAACCGCATGGCGCCCGATATGCTGCCCGATCTGGCCGAAATGGGCTTCAGCGCGGTTTCGGCTTTCAAACCGCGAGAGGCCTATTGGGCTGCGCCGGGCCTGGCCTGGCTGAATACCCAGCTCGATCCCATCGATTGGCACGGTAACAATCACCCTGAGACCGCAGAGGCCAGCTTGAAGGCGGCGGTGGCCCTGCTGCACGGCATGCGCGGGGGCGTAAATCCGTTGCAACCTGTGGGTTTTCTGACCCACCATCTGCGCCATGACGCCTTTCTGTGGGACTTCGTGGGAACGTTCATCGCTGCTGTTGCGACCCATCCGGCCGGCCAGTGGCTGGATACCGCCACAGCCCTGACCATTGGCCGCCCGGCGGAATCCGCCCCCCCTGTAACGCGGACGTCATGACCCGGCTGTATTACCCCCTCTCCCGGCTCTGGCCGGACTACCTGCGGGCTGGGATCGGGCTCGCCATCTGCCTGGGACTGCTGTTGTTTGCCTCGCCTCAATCTGTCATTTTTACGCTGTTGGTCGGATTGAGTTTGCTGCTGGCCTGGCTTGGCGCCATCACGGTGTGGCGCCAACAGATCGAGATCACGCTCGACGCGTCTGGGGCAGCACGATCCGGCCGATGGGGTTTGGGGCGGCAGCTGGTCATGCCGTGGTCTGGCCTTCGCAACGTGACCCTGCGGTATTATTCGACCCGCCGGGATCGCAGCGAAGGCTGGCTGCAGCTGACGATCGAAGGGGAACAAGGAATCTTGCGCGCTGACAGCGATCTGATCGGATTTCCGGTCCTGGTCGAGCAGGCCATCGCCGCCGCCACTGCGCGTGGCGTCGCCCTGAGCGAGGCGACGCGCCTGAATGCCGCACGCCTGCCGGCCATCGCCCCGAAGGATGCGCGGCGATGACCAATACCATGACCGGCAACGTGCTTGAAGTACGCGACCTGCAGGTTCAATTCGACCTGCCCGAGGGAGTGGTGAAGGCCGTGGACGGGATCAGTTTCCAGATCCCGCAAGGCAGCACGGTTGCGCTGGTGGGCGAGTCAGGCTCGGGCAAATCGGTGGTCAGTCAGGCCATCATGGGCATCCTGCCTCGCCTGGCCCGCATTCCCAACGGCCAGATCCTGTTCCGCGATCCGCAGAAGCCTGAGCAGCCCGCCATCGACATCGCCGCCCTGCCACAAGGTTCGCCGCAGATACGCCAGTTGCAGGGCGGTCGCATCTCGATCATTTTCCAGGAGCCGATGACATCGCTTAGTCCGCTCCACACCATCGGCAACCAGATTACTGAATCCCTGCATCTGCACCGCAAGGTCAGTGAAACCGAGGGCAACGAACTGGCCACCGAGATGCTGCGCCTGGTGGGGTTCCCTGATCCGCAACGCGCCATGCGTACCTATGCCTTCGAATTGTCAGGCGGGCTGCGGCAGCGCGCCATGATCGCCATGGCCCTGGTCTGCCGCCCGGCTTTGCTGATTGCCGACGAACCGACCACGGCGCTGGATGTCACCATCCAGGCCCAGATACTCAAGCTGCTGAAGGATCTGCAATCCGAACTGGGTATGGCAATCCTGATGATTACCCATGATCTTGGCGTGGTGGCCAACATGGCCGACGAGATCGTGGTGATGTATCACGGCAAGGTAATGGAACGCGGCGGCCTGCACGACATTTTCGGCGCGCCGCAGCATCCTTACCTGAAGGCCCTGCTGAAAGCCGTGCCGCGTTTCGACATGGAACCCGGCGAACGGCTGGTGCCAATCCGCGAGATCAAGGGCGAGATCGGAGCCCTGCTGCGCAGCGGTCGCAACCGTGAAACCGGTGCCCGCGCCGGCACGCCACTGCTGGAAGTCAAGCATGTGAGCAAATCCTTTACCCTGCGCAAGGGCGGACTGTTTGGCGGCGGCAAGGTCAGCAGCGTTCTGGCGGTGGATGACGTCAGCTTCGATGTGCTACGCGGGGAATGCCTGGGCCTGGTGGGCGAGTCCGGCTGCGGCAAGACCACGGCCAGCAAGCTGATCATGCGGGCGATGACGCCCGACAGTGGCAGCATCCGCTTCCACGACGGCGACAAGCTGGTGGACGTGCACAGCCTGGCAGACGATGCCCTGTTCAAATACCGCCGCAAGGTACAATTCATTTTCCAGGACCCCTTCTCGTCGCTCAATCCGCGCATGACGGTGTTCGATATCGTCTCCGAACCGCTGGTGATCCATGGCATCGGCGATGAGGACGAGCGCTTCGAACGGGTCAAGGAATTGATGACCTTGGTTGGCCTCGATCCGCGCTTCCTGCGCCGCTACCCCCATTCCTTCTCGGGCGGCCAGCGCCAGCGCATCGGCATTGCCCGCGCCCTGGCCCTGCAACCCGATCTGCTGATCTGCGACGAGCCGGTTTCGGCGCTCGACGTTTCGATCCAGGCGCAGATATTGAATCTGCTGAAAGATCTGAAATCCGAACTCGGCCTCACCTACCTGTTCATCTCGCACAATCTGGCCGTGGTGGATTACATCGCCGACCGCATCGCCGTGATGTGCGCCGGCCGACTGGTCGAGATCGCGCCACGCGAGCAGCTTTTTTCCAACCCCGTGCATCCATATACCAAGGCCCTGCTGGCCGCGGTGCCCAAGCCCGATCCGGCAAGCCGCCTGGATCTGCATCTGCTGATGGAAGGCAAAGCCTCCAATCCACAGGATTGGCCGCATCCCTTCACCATTGACGGCCGGACCAGGCCGCACATGATCGAGGTCGGACGAGGTCACCTTGTGCGTGCGGCCGCCACTGCCGATTCCCGGGATCTAGTCGCATGAAGACCGCTTTCCGACTGACCATTCTGGCTGCCGCTTTTGTCGTATCACTGGGGCCGGTCCGCGCGCAGACACCCGACCTGCAGGAAACGCCGGCATTTGCCGCCGATGTCGCGGCCGGGAAATTGCCACCGGTAACCGCTCGAATCCCGACCGTTCCACTGGTCGTCAATTTCCAATCGCCGCGGGAAGCCGGCCAACCGGGCGGCGATCTACGCACCCTGATCGGCCGCGCCCGCGACGTGCGTCTGCTGAACGTGATCGGCTACACGCGATTGGTCGTATACGATGAGAAATTCCGGTTCGTGCCCGACCTGGCCGAAAAGCTTGAAGTCGAAGACGAACGTATCTTCACCTTCCACCTGCGCAAGGGCCATCGCTGGTCGGACGGCCAGCCTTTCACGGCGGAGGATTTCCGCTATTACTGGGAAGATGTCGCCAACAACAAGGAATTGAACCCGGCCGGCCCACCGGCCAGCCTGATGGTCGATGGCGAAAGGCCGAAGGTGGAATTCCTGGATGAGGCCACGATCCGTTACAGCTGGTCAAAACGCAACCCGGGTTTCCTGCCGCGCATTGCCGGCACCTCAGCGTTCTATCTCTATCGCCCGGCGCATTACCTGAAGCAGTTCCACGCCAAATATGCCGATCCCCAGAAGCTGGCCGCATTGGTCGCCGCTGAAAAGCGCGCCAGCTGGGCCGCATTGCACAATCGCATGGACAACATGGTGGAAGGGGACAATCCCGACCTGCCCGGCCTGGATGCCTGGATGATGACCACGCGGCCACCCGCAATCCGCTTCGTGGCGACGCGCAATCCCTATTTCCATCGCGTTGATGCCAATGGCCGGCAACTGCCCTATATCGATCGCATTATCTTCAGTCAGGCCGATGCCAAGCTGATCCCGGCCAAGGCCGGCGCCGGCGAAGCCGACCTGCAATTCCGCAACATCACGTTCAACAACTTCACCTTCCTGAAAGAGAACGAGAAACGGGCGGGCTACAAAACGCTTCTGTGGCGCACGGCCAAAGGCTCGCATTTCACGCTGTATCCCAACCTGAATGCCACCGACCCAAGCTGGCGCGCCCTGATGCGCGATGCGCGCTTCCGCCACGCCCTGTCTCTGGCGATCGATCGCCAGGCCATCAACGAGTCGCTGTATTTCGGTCTGGCCATCGAATCCAACAACACGGTCCTGCCCGACAGCCCGCTGTTCAAGCCGGAATACCAGTCGACCAATGCCACATTGGATGTGGCCACGGCCAACCGCCTGCTGGATGAACTGGGCCTGAGCAAGCGTGACGGAAATGGCGTCCGCCTGATGGCCAACGGGCGTCCGCTGGAGATCGTGGTGGAAACCGCCGGTGAGGATACCGAGCAGACCGACGTACTGGAGCTGATCGGCGAAAACTGGGCCAAGATCGGCATCAAACTATTTGCCAAACCCAGCCAGCGCGATGTGGTGCGTAACCGCATCTTCTCGGGCGAAGCGATCATGTCGGTCTGGAGCGGACTGGAAAATGGTCTGCCCACGGCGAACACCAATCCGCACGAACTCGCCCCCACTTCACAATATGGCTTGCAATGGCCGAAATGGGGCCAGTGGTATGAAACCAGCGGCCAGTCCGGCGAACCAATCGATATGCCGGCCGCCCGTGAACTTTACGATCTCTACGAGGCGTGGATGGCCACCGGCGACGAGGACCAACGCACACGCATCTGGCATCGCATGCTGACCATTCATGCCGAACAGACCTTCAGTATCGGTGTGATCAGCGGTATTTTTCAGCCCATCGTCGCGAATAAGAAACTTGCCAATATTCCGAAGGAAGGTGTTTTCAACTGGGATCCCGGCGCTTTCGTCGGCCTGTACCGCACCGAAACCTTCTGGTTGCGGCCCTGAGCGACGGCCAGACCGATGCTGCTGTATCTTGCCCGTCGCCTTCTGCTGATGATCCCCACCCTGCTGGTGATCAGCCTGTTCATTTTCATCATCATCAAGCTGCCCCCGGGCGATTATCTGACCAACCAGATCGCCGAGTTGCGCGCCCAGGGCGAAACCAGCGCGCTGGAACGCGCCGAGTTCCTGCGCAGCCAGTATGCATTGGACCGGCCACTGCTTGAGCAATACGCGATCTGGATGGGGTTCTGGCCAGGTCCAAACGGCTTTTCAGGCCTGCTGCAGGGAGACTGGGGCTGGTCGTTTGAATATAACCGTCCGGTTGGCGAACTAATCGGCGATCGGCTGGTGATGACGGCGGTGATCAATTTCTTCACCATCCTGTTCATCTATATCGTCGCCTTCCCCATTGGCGTCTATTCGGCCACCAGGCAGTATTCATGGGGCGATTACGGCTTCACCCTGCTGGGCTATATCGGCCTCGCCACGCCGAACTTCCTTCTGGCGTTGGTGCTGTTGTATTATTCGAACCGCTGGTTCGGTGTTTCGATGGGCGGTCTGGTCGACCCTGAACTGATCGACAAGCCCTGGAATGCGGAAAAGATCGCCTCGCTGATGGCGCACATGGTGGTGCCGGTGGTTGTGATCGGCACCTCGGGCACGGCGGCGATGATCCGCCGCCTGCGTGCCAATCTGCTGGATGAGTTGCAGAAGCAGTATGTCACCACAGCCCGCGCCAAGGGGCTGCCGCCCCTGCGCCTGCTGGTAAAATATCCGATCCGCATGGCGCTGAACCCCTTCATCTCCGATATCGGCAACCTGCTCCCCTCCATCGTTTCGGGCTCGGTAATCGTGTCCGTGGTGATGAGCCTGCCAACGGCTGGACCGATGCTGCTGGGCGCCCTGCAGTCCCTGGATCAATATCTGGCCGGTTCCTTCCTGATGTTCCTCGCCCTGCTCACCGTGGTCGGTATGCTGATTTCAGACATTCTGCTGGCCCTGCTCGACCCACGTATCCGCCTCACCGGCGGCATGGCGAAATAGGCCGGCCATGCGCGACACATCCAGCAAGCCGGAACATTGGGTCAATCCCGCGCCTTTCGATCCTTATTCGATCGAAAGCATGACACCGGAGCAAGAGCGGTATTACCGCGCTTCGCAATGGCAGATGATGTGGTGGAAATTCCGTCGCCACCGGCTGGGGCTGTGGAGCGGCGTGATCCTGCTGCTGATCTATGCCTCCACCCTGTTCTCGGAATTCATCGCGCCCTACAATCTGCAGACGCGCAATCCGCGGGCGATCTATGCACCACCGCACGAAATTCACCTGTTCCACGAAGGCGAATTTGTTGGACCGTTCGTCTACGGTCTCCGGTTCAAGATGAATACCGAAACGCTGAAGCGCGAATATTTCCCCGACACCAGCCGGGTACAGCCGCTACGCTTCTTCTGCCAGGGCGACGCCTATGAATTCTGGGGCATGATCCCCATGCGCTTCCATTTCGTCTGCCCCAGCGAGGATGGACAATTCTATCTCTTCGGCACCGACCGGCTCGGCCGCGACATCTTCTCGCGCATCGTCTATGGCACTCGCATATCGCTCACCGTCGGCCTGATCGGCATCGCCATCAGTTTCCTGATCGGCATCGTGCTGGGCGGCATCTCGGGGTATTACGGCGGCTGGATCGACAGTACAATCCAGCGCCTGATCGAGTTGATCCGCAGCCTGCCCGAACTGCCGCTCTGGATGGCGCTGTCGGCCGCCCTGCCGGTCACATGGTCGCCGATCCTGGTTTACTTTGGCATCACCATCATACTGGGCCTGCTCGACTGGCCGGGTCTCGCACGTGCAGTGCGATCCAAGCTTCTGGCCCTGCGCGAAGAGGATTTTGCGACCGCAGCACGCCTGATGGGAGCCTCGCCCGGACGCATCATCGGTCGCCATCTGCTGCCCAGCTTCATGAGCCACCTGATCGCCTCGGCCACACTGTCGATCCCGTCAATGATTCTGGGTGAGACGGCGCTATCCTTCCTGGGCCTGGGCCTGCGACCGCCGATCACCTCTTGGGGCGTGCTGCTCAACGAGGCGCAGAACATCAACGTGGTGGCGCTGTATCCCTGGCTGATGACGCCGGCCATACCCGTTATCGTGGTGGTGTTGGCTTTCAACTTCTTCGGCGACGGCCTGCGCGACGCGGCCGACCCGTACCGTTAGACCTTAAACCGACTTTTCCAGCCACAGACTCGCTGGCATTGCCTCTTCTGCCTGCGGCAGACGGCCGATAATGCTCCTGTCCACGCGCTCAGCCATGCGGGTGGCCACGTAATGGCTGGCAAAAAGCGGACGAAAGCCACCGATCAGCAGCGGAACCACGGCCTGCTGTTCGTTATACCCGCGCCAGGCCCAGCTTTGCGGGTAATCGTCGGGCAGGAAGATATCGTGGATATGCACGATCACGCCAGCGGCCAGCTGCGGCAGCACGCGGCTGAACAACCAGTCCACATCTGTGCCCGGCATCAGGATATGGCTTGAATCGATGAACAGGATGTCGCCCGGCTGCAGGACCGCAAAAACAGCCGGGTCAGCCGTCTGCGCCACTTCCGGCATGAACCGGATCGGCAGGCCGGCCAGTGTGGCGCGAGGCTGGGGATCGATCGCCGTGATCGCGGTATCCAGTCCGGCATCAGCCACCGCGCGCGACATAAACCGTGTGGAATGGCCTGAACCGACTTCCACAATGCGCGCGGGTTTCAGGCGTCGCACCAGCGTATAGGCTGCAACGGCATCCAGCGTCGGGAACCAACTCTGGTCAAACCGGGGGCCTATCCCGCCCGCCTTGCGTTCAGCCACGATGCGGCCGAATGCCTCGGCATGACTGCCGGCTTCATCCAGCAGATTCTGGAAAACAGACGTACAGGCGGCGAACAGCTCTGCCGCCGGCTCATAGACCGCCTGACGATTGGCCACCGTATCGGCATAGCGATAGGGAATGAAAAAACCCTGCCGCCGCAACCCGAGCAGGGGAGCGGCCAAAGTCTGCAGTCCCATGCGGAACCTGCGCCAGGATTTGCTCATCGATGACCCAGGCGCGTCACGGTCGCAGGATCAGGCCCTCACGGGCCACAACCGAGCCAGGCCGCGCGGCTTCAAGCTCGGCAGCCACGCGATCCATGAAGGCATCGTCATGTTCAGGATCATGATGGAACACCACGAAGGTTTTCACACCGGCCGCATCGCACAGCTTGGCGCCGGCCTGCCAGGTGGAATGGCCCCAGCCCTTGCGGCAGGCATATTCCTCGTCCGTATACATGGAATCGTAGATCACGATATCGGCGCCACGGATCAATTCGAGGATGTTCTGATCCAGCCCTTCGGCCGGATGCTCCGTATCGGTGAGATAGCAGATCGACTTGCCGCCATATTCGACGCGATAGCCGGTGGCGAGATCGGGATGGCTTAAGGGGCCGGTGCGGACAGTGATGCCGGGTTTGGGATGCAGCACTTCGCCCTGACGGAAATCGTGAAAACTCAGATTGGCCTGAAAGATTTCCAGCGGCACAGGGAAAAGCGGCGAACACATCATCTGTTTCAGCACGCTTTTGATACCGTCGGCTTCGGTGACATGTCCCGCATGGATGCGGAAGGTATTGCGCGGATCAAAAGCCGGACAGAAATGCGGCAGGCCGCAGACATGGTCGTAATGGGTATGGGTGAAAAAGAGATCCGCATCGACGGGCGCCGTCGCCTGCTGCAAGGCAACACCAAGCGCGCGAATACCCGTGCCCGCATCAAACAATAAAAGATGCGAGCCACACCGAATCTCGAGCGCCGACGTGTTACCGCCATAGCGCATCACCTCCGGCGAGCCTACGGCAATGCTGCCACGGACGCCCCAGAAGCGAACGTAAAACTCTTCAACCCCCACTGTGGCCTCCTTTTTTATCCCGTCAGCGTCGTGGGATGGAGTGCCGGCTACTACAACCGACCCTTGCCGGTCGGCGGGGTCTGTGCGGAAATGCGACATGACAAAGATTAAGGGCGGATAGCGCGATGTCTCAAGCTTTTATTGCAGAAATCCAAGATTTGCTGGCGACCGTCACATTCTGCCGCCCGGAAAAGCACAATGCCCTTGAAATCAGCGACCTTGGGGAACTTGACGCTACGTTAATCGAGATGGCGGCACGAGCCGATATCCGCGCTCTGGTCCTGCGCGCCGAAGGCAAGAGCTTTTGCGCCGGCGTCGATTTTGGCTCTGTCGCCGGTCATGACTGGCGCGATAACCCGCTCGAGCGCGTGACGGATCGCCTGGAAAACATGCCCTTCCCCACGCTTTGCCTCCTGCAAGGTGGCGTTTATGGCGGCGGCACCGACCTGGCGCTGGCTTGCGATTTCCGCCTTGGTGCACGCGGCATCAAGTGCTTCATTCCGCCGGCGAAACTAGGCATCCAGTACCATCCGCACGGCCTGAAACGCGCAGCGACGCGCTTGGGGCTGAATGCGGCCAAACGGCTGTTCCTGGCGACCGAAACCTTTGATGACGCCGAAATGCTGCGGTGCAATTTCGTTGACTGGTTGGTGGAGCCGGAAGATCTGCACGCACGAGGCGAGGTTCTGGCAAAGACCCTGTGCGGCCTGGCACCCCAGGCCGTGCGCGGCATGAAGCAGAGCCTGAACGAGATCGCCAACGGCCTGTTCGATGAGCGTGCGGCCCGCGAACGCGCCGCCGCCAGTTTCCGCACCGAGGATTTCCAGGAAGGCCGCCGCGCGATGGCGGAAAAACGCCCGCCCGTTTTCACCGGCCGATGAACGCCCTCAGGGCTGCAGGCGATAGCCGCCCGGATCGGTGATCAGCAGTTGTGCCGCGCCGGGATCCCGTTCGATCTTCTGGCGCAGGCGATAGATGTGGGTTTCCAACGTGTGGGTGGAAACGCCGGCATTATAACCCCAAACTTCCGCCAGCAGGGTTTCGCGCGGCACCGGCTTCAGGCCGGCACGCAGCAGGTATTTCAGAATCGCGGTTTCCTTCTCGGTCAGCCGCACCTTCTTGCCCGCCTTTTCGTTATCCAGCAGCACCTTGCTGGCTGGTCGGAAAGTATAGGGGCCGATGCCGAACACGGCATCCTCGCTTTGCTCGAACTGGCGCAGTTGCGCGCGGATGCGCGCCAGCAGCACACCCAGCTTGAAGGGTTTGGTGACGTAATCGTTTGCGCCGGATTCCAGGCCCATGATCGTGTCGGCCTCGCCATCGGCCGCGGTGAGCATGATGATCGGTGCGCGCACGCCCTGTTCGCGCAGCTTGCGGCATAAATCCCTGCCGTCCATGTCGGGCAGGCCGACATCGAGCAGCAGCAGATCGAAATGCTCGTCCGGCACCAAGGCCAGGGCTGCGGCGGCATCGTTGACGCAGACTGCCGAGAATTCCTTGGTTGTTTCCAGCTGTTCGGCCAGCAGGGATTGCAGGGTGCGGTCATCATCGACCAGCAGCACACGCTTCTGTCCGCTCATTCCCCCCTCCTCTTCAGCGCAGCAGGCCGGCCATGACCGTCTGAAGGTCGCCGCCGGGCTGCGCCATGCCGTATACGATATCGAAATGATGCCGGTCCGGTGCTGTGATCGCGGTCACCTTGCCACCACGCAACTTATAGGCGGTCACGAAATCGTGTTGCTGTTCAAGGAAGGCCGGCGTCTCGGCGCCACCCACCGCGCAGATCAGCGACGGCAATGGCCGCGCCCAGCCGGCCACCAAAGGCAAGGGCGAATTGCGCAAAGCCACGACATCATCCATGCCCAGCCGGTCGTTTAGATAGCAATGACGGATCGGCAGCAGGTCGTAAAGACCGGAAATGCTCAACCCGCCCTTGACCAGATCGGCCGGGGCCGCGCCATCCAGCTTCTCCCATTCGGTCAGCGCTGCCATCGCGGTGAGATGCCCACCGGCGGAATGCCCGCTGACGAAAATGCGGTTGTGATCGAAGTCCAGCGGCGCTGCCTCGCGCCACAGCCACAGCAAGGCACGGCGGATCGAGGCGACGATGCGATCCATGTCGGCTTCGGGCGCCAGCGGATAGTTCAGGATCGCCACATTCGCCAAAGGAGAGCCTCCTGGGCCTACGAAACTGTTGGCGATGAAGCTGAACGACGACTTGTCGAGCGCCTGCCAGTAGCCGCCATGGATGAAAACCAGCAGCGGCCTGCCCGGTTCGGGTACCGTGAACAGATCCAGCGTCTCGCGCGGATGCGCGCCATAGGCCAGGTCGAGCCGGCAAGATAGCGCCTGCCGCGTCACTGCGCTCTCGGCTGCCCAGCGATCCATATCCTGCTGGTGCGTCGGCACCGCGGCGCGGTTGTTGTAGAGCCGGTCGAGAGCCTCGCGATCCATCGGGACTCCCATCGCCGCGCCTCGTATCTTACTTATACTCGACCGAGACGATCTCGTAGGCCTTGGCACCACCCGGCGTCGTCACCTCGACGGTATCGCCCTCGGCCTTGCCCACCAGGGCCCGCGCCAGCGGCGCCGTGATCGAGAGCAGGCCCGACTTGATGTCGGCCTCATCGGCCCCCACGATCTGATAGGTGCTTTCCTCGCCGCTGTCTTCATCGGCCAGAACTACCGTGGCACCGAACTTCACCTTGTCGCCCGACAGCTTGGAGACGTCGATCACCTCGGCGCGGCGCAGCTTGTCCTCCAACTCGAGGATGCGCGTCTCGATCCAGCCTTGGCGTTCTTTCGCGGCATGGTATTCGGCGTTTTCCGACAGGTCGCCATGTTCGCGCGCTTCCGAAATGGCGCGGATCACGGCCGGGCGCTCCACCGTCTTCAGATTCTTCAGCTCGGCTTCCAGACGCTGGTAGCCGGTCGCGGTCATCGGAATCTTCTGCATAATTCCCCTTCCTGTCTGACCGTCAAAAAAATCAAAAATAAGCCTGCAGGGGCACCACGGCAAGGCTTCCTGACCGCAGCGCCTCAATGGCGCGCACAGCCGCCTTGGCGCCGGCAACGGTGGTGAAATACGGAATCTTGTTCATCAGCGCGGTGCGACGAAGGTCGAAACTGTCGCGGATCGAAGCCGACCCTTCCGAGGTGTTGAACACCAACTGGATCTCGCCATTCTTCATGGAATCCACCACATGGGGGCGGCCTTCCATCACCTTGTTGACGCGGCGCACAGTGATGCCGTGCTCCTCAAAGAAACGGGCGGTGCCGGCCGTGGCCACCACCTCGAAACCCATGCCGACCAGGCGGCGGGCGGCATCCACCAGGGCCGGCTTGTCGCCGTCCCGTACCGATATGAATACGCTGCCGGTCAATGGCAACACCGTGCCGGCAGCGATCTGCGCCTTGGCGAAAGCCGTGCCGAAATCGCGATCTATGCCCATCACCTCGCCGGTCGATTTCATCTCGGGGCCGAGAATGATGTCGACCCCGGGGAACCGCGCGAAGGGGAACACGGCTTCCTTCACCGCGATATGATCATTCCGGGTTTCATGCAGGTTGAAGCTGGCCAGCTTCTCGCCCGCCATCACGCGCGAGGCGATCTTGGCCAGTGGCTGACCGATGGCCTTGGCGACGAAGGGCACGGTGCGTGAAGCACGCGGATTGACCTCCAGGATATAAACCACCCCGTCTTTCACCGCATACTGCACATTCATCAGGCCCACGACCTTCAATGCACGGGCCAGGGCCTCGGTCTGCAGCTTGATCTCGTCAATGATCGCCGGCGCCAGGCTGTACGGCGGCAGGGTACAGGCGCTGTCGCCGGAATGGATACCGGCTTCCTCGATATGCTCCATCACGCCAGCGACGAACTGCGTTTCGTCATCGGCCAGGCAATCGACATCCACCTCGATGGCATCCGACAGGTAACTGTCGATCAGTACCGGCGAGGAACCCGAAACCCTCACCGCCTCGGTCATGTAGCGTTCGAGCTGCGCGCTGTTGCGCACAATCTCCATGGCGCGGCCGCCCAGCACATAGGACGGCCGGATCACCACCGGATAACCGATCTTGGCCACCACGGCGCGCGCCTCGTCTTCCGAGCGGGCGATGCCGTTGGCCGGCTGCTTGAGATCAAGTTTCTGCAGCAATTGCTGGAAACGCTCGCGATCCTCAGCCAGGTCGATGGCATCCGGCGAGGTGCCGAGGATCGGCACATTCGCAGCCTCCAGCCCGGCGGCGAGTTTCAGCGGTGTCTGGCCGCCGAACTGCACGATCACGCCCAGCAGTTTGCCCGTCGACTGCTCGACACGCACGATCTCAAGCACATCTTCCACGGTCAGAGGCTCGAAATACAGGCGATCCGAGGTGTCGTAATCGGTGGAAACGGTTTCCGGGTTGCAGTTGACCATGATGGTCTCGTACCCGGCTTCCTTCAGCGCATAGGCGGCGTGCACGCAGCAATAGTCGAACTCGATGCCCTGGCCGATACGGTTCGGCCCACCACCCAGGATCATCACCTTGGTGCGATCCTGCGGCTGCGCCTCGCATTCCGCCTGCGCGCCAAATTCGTACGTCGAGTACATATAAGGCGTACGGCTTTCGAATTCGGCCGCGCAGGTGTCCACCCGCTTGAAAACCGGCGTCACGCCCAGCTTGCGGCGCAGCGCCGCCACCTCGGCCTCTTTCAGGCCGGCCAGCTCGGCCAGGCGCGGATCGGAGAAGCCCATGCGCTTGAGCGCCAGCAGGCTGTCGGCATCCTTCGGCAGGCCCTCCTTGCGGATACGCTGCTCGGTGCGCACGATCTCGGCGATCTGTTCGAGGAACCACGGATCGTATTTGCAGGCGGCATGCACCTCGGCGACGCTGAGGCCATGGCGGAAGGCCTGGGCGATCACCAGCAGGCGGTCCGGCGTCGGCCGCGCCAGCGCCGCCACGATGGCTTCCTTGCCGTCTGTCTCCTCGGCATCGGGGATCACGACTTCGTTCAGGCCGGTAAGACCCGTTTCCATCGAGCGCAGGGCTTTCTGCAGGCTTTCCTGGAAACTGCGCCCCATCGACATCGCCTCGCCGACCGACTTCATCGAGGTGTTCAGCAGCCGGTCGGTGCCGGGGAACTTCTCGAAGGTGAAACGCGGCATCTTGGTGACGATGTAGTCGATGGTCGGCTCGAACGACGCCGGCGTCACCCCGGTGATATCGTTCATCAACTCATCCAGCGTGTAGCCCACCGCCAGCTTGGCCGCCACCTTGGCGATCGGGAAACCGGTCGCCTTGGAGGCTAGAGCGGACGAGCGCGATACGCGCGGATTCATCTCGATCACGACCATGCGGCCGTCGGCGGGATTGACCGCGAACTGCACGTTCGAGCCGCCGGTCTCAACGCCGATCTCGCGCAGCACCGCCATCGAGGCGTCGCGCATGATCTGATATTCCTTGTCGGTCAGCGTCAGTGCCGGCGCGACGGTGACGCTGTCGCCGGTATGCACGCCCATCGGATCGATGTTTTCAATCGAACAGACGATGATGCAGTTGTCCTTCTTATCGCGGACAACCTCCATCTCGTATTCTTTCCAGCCCAGCACCGATTCATCGATCAGCACTTCGGTCGTGGGCGAGGCATCGAGACCGCGCATCACGATCTCGTCGAATTCCTCGCGCGTATAGGCGATGCCGCCGCCGGTGCCGGCCAGTGTGAAGGACGGCCGGATCACCGCCGGCAGTCCCACAGTGGCGAGCAGCGCGCGTGCTTCGTCCAGCGTATGCGCCGTGCCCGAACGTGGCATGTCGAGCTTCAGGCGGTTCATCGCCTGGCGGAACAGCTCGCGGTCCTCGGCCATGGCGATGGCGTCGCGGCTGGCGCCGATCAGCTTCACACCCAGCTTTTCCAGCGTGCCATTCTCGGCCAGCTTCATCGCGGTGTTCAGCGCGGTCTGGCCGCCCATGGTGGGCAGCAGCGCATCCGGACGCTCCTTCTCGATCACCTTGGCGACGATCTCTGGCGTGATCGGTTCGATATAGGTGGCATCCGCCAGGCCCGGATCGGTCATGATCGTGGCCGGGTTGGAATTGATCAGGATGACGCGATAGCCCTCTTCCCTCAGCGCCTTGCAGGCCTGCGTGCCGGAGTAATCGAATTCGCAGGCCTGGCCGATCACGATGGGACCGGCGCCGATGATCAGGATGCTTTTGATGTCAGTACGTTTGGGCATGATCCACCTGGAAGCGACGCCGGCTGCTTAGCCGCGCTGCCGCTCCATCAACTTGACGAAACGATCGAACAGATAATGGCTGTCCTGCGGGCCGGGCGAGGCTTCGGGATGGTACTGCACCGAGAAGACCGGCTTGTCGGTCAGCTTCAAACCCTCGTTGGAGCCGTCGAACAGCGACACATGGCTGCGCACCACATTCTTCGGCAGGCTTTCTTCCACCACGCAGAAACCATGGTTCTGGCTGGTGATTTCCACCTTGCCGGTTTCCAGGTCCTTCACCGGATGGTTGGCGCCGCGATGGCCGCGCTCCATTTTCGCCGTCTTGCCGCCCAGCGCCAGCGCCAGCATCTGGTGACCTAGGCAGATGCCGAAGACCGGCTTGCCGCTGTCGACCAGCGCCTTGATGGTGGGCACGGCATAGACGCCGGTGGCGGCCGGATCGCCCGGGCCATTGGAGAGGAACACGCCATCGGGCTTATGCCGCAGCACGTCTTCCGCCGTGCTGTTGGCCGGCAGGACGGTGACCTTGCAGCCGGCAGTGGCGAGGCTGCGCAGGATGTTGCGCTTGATGCCGTAATCGAGCGCGACGACATGGTATTTCGGCGCGGTCAGCTTGCCGTAACCCTGGCCAAGCACCCAACGCGTCTCGTCCCAGCTATAGGTCTGGCGGCAGCTCACTTCGGCGGCGAGATCCATGCCTTCCAGACCCGGCCAGCCCTTGGCTTTCGCATGCAGCGCGGCAAGATCGAACTTGCCGTCTTTGGCATGCGCAACCACGCCGTTCGGCGCGCCCAGATCGCGGATGCGCCGCGTCATGGCGCGGGTGTCGATGCCCGACACACCAACCAGATTGCGCAGCTTCAGCCAGTCGTTCAGGTGGCTGTCGGCGCGGAAATTGGAAGGCCCGGTGATCGGCGCGCGCAGGATCAGGCCGCGCGCGGCAATGCCCTGGGTTTCGATGTCCTCAGGGTTGGTCCCGGTATTGCCGATATGCGGGAAGGTGAAGGTGATGATCTGGCCGGCATAGGAGGGATCGGTGAGAATCTCCTGGTAGCCGGTCATCGAGGTGTTGAAACAGACCTCGCCAACCGCGTCGCCCTCGGCGCCCAGGCCCCAGCCCCAGAACACGCTGCCATCCGCCAACACCACAACGCCGGTATAACCCGGGCCTGGGGGTGCGGCGTATTTCGGTGTCTCGGCCATTGGGGGCTCCATTTACTCAATCGGGCAGGCTACAGGCCGCAAAAAACCACCGGAGGGCGATACGGGGAACCCGGCTCCGGCGGTACGGCACAAGCTATTCTACGGTGATTTCGGCGGCGGCGGGCGCCGCGTCAACCGAGGCCGGACCATACCAAAACCCCTGCCAGCGTCAAGGCCGGGCTTGCGCCTAAAAGTATAGAAAAATCATATATTTATTCCTTTTGCGAGTCGTGCCCGCTTGGGCTATGCTGCGCGCCTTTCAAAAACCGCTCCGATTCCGTTACCGCTGGGGGACACACGATGCTGCGCGAGACGCTCAACCAGGCGCTCAAGGACGCCATGAAGGCGAAGGATGCCCAGCGCACCGCCACCCTGCGCCTGATCCTGGCGGCCCTGAAGGACCGCGACATCGCCGCCCGCACCTCAGGCGACGACCGTACCGGCATTCCCGACGACGCCATCCTGTCCCTGCTGCAGACCATGGTGAAGCAGCGCCGCGAGTCGATCACGATGTACGAGCAGGGTGGCCGCCAGGACCTGGCCGACAAGGAGAAGTCCGAAATCGCCGTGATCGAGAGCTTCCTGCCCAAGCAGCTGTCGGAATCCGAGGTCGAGGCCGCCGCCCGGGCCGCCATCGCCGAAGTGGGCGCCCAGGGCATCAAGGACATGGGCAAGGCCATGGGCGTTCTGAAGGCGAAATATGCCGGCCAGATGGACTTCGCCAAGGCGGCGGCTATTCTTAAAAGCCAGCTGAGCTGAGGGCTGCCGAGTCGCCCGAGTCGGGTCATCCGGGCAGACGGAAACAGGCAGAATCGGCGCAGGGAGAAGCATGGCGTTCCCCGATTCCTTTCTTGAGGAACTGCGCAACCGGCTGCCGCTGTCGGGTGTGGTCGGCCGTTCGGTGCGGCTGATCAAGCGCGGCCGGGAATTCACCGGCCTCTGCCCCTTCCACAACGAAAAATCGCCCTCCTTCACGGTCAACGACGACAAGGGCTTTTTCCACTGCTTCGGCTGCGGCGCCCATGGCGACGTGATTGGCTTCGTCATGCGCAACAGCGGCCTCGCCTTCCCCGAGGCCGTCGAACAACTGGCCCAGGAAGCCGGCCTGGCCGTGCCGCAGGTGCGGCCCGAAGACCGCCAGAAGGCCGATCAGGTCGCCACCCTGGGCAAGGCGATGGAAGAGGCCGCCAAGTGGTTTCAGGCCCAATTGCAAGCCAGTGTGGGCGCCGAGGCCCGTGCCTATATCCAGAAACGTGGCCTGAAGCCGGAAACCATCGAGCGGTTCCGTCTGGGCTACGCGCCGCAGAGCCGCACGGCGATGAAAGAAGCCTTGCTGGCGCGCGGCCTGCCCGAGCCGCTGCTGGTCGAGGCCGGCCTGCTGATCAAGCCCGAGGATGGCGGCCCGAGTTATGATCGTTTCCGCCATCGCGTGATGTTCCCGATCGGCGACCGCCGTGGCCGCGTGATCGCCTTCGGCGGGCGCGCGCTGGATCCCGATGCGCCGGCAAAATACCTGAACTCGCCGGAAACCCCGCTGTTTCACAAGGGCCGCAATCTATACAACCACGCGCTGGCCCGCGAAGCAGCACGCGAAAGCGGCACCGTCGTTGTTGTGGAAGGCTACATGGACGTGATCGCGCTGGCCCAGGCCGGCATCGAACACGCCGTCGCCCCGCTGGGCACCGCGCTGACCGAGGAACAGATCGCCCTGCTCTGGCGGCTCTCGGCCGAGCCGATCCTGTGTTTCGACGGCGATAACGCCGGCATCCGCGCTGCCATGCGGGCGGCCGACCGCGCCCTGCCCCTGCTGGAGCCTGGGCATTCCTTCCGCTTCGCCATCCTGCCGGGCGGCCAGGACCCCGATGATCTGGTGCGCAACCAGGGCCGGCAGGCGATGGAAGAGGTGCTGGCTGCCGCCCTGCCCATGGCCGATATCCTCTGGCGCAAGGAAACCGAGGGGCGTCCTCTGGATACGCCGGAACGCCGGGCCGCCCTCGAGGCTGCTCTTTTCGGCCTGGCCGGCCAGATCAAGAACCCGGCGGTCCAGAACCATTACCGGGACCATTTCCGCAGCCGTCTGCGCACCCTGTTCGCCCCGCCGCCCCGGACCTGGACCCCACGGGCCCGCCCGGGCTTCCCTAACGGAAGGCCGCAACAACCCGAGGGTTTCCGCGGCCCCATGCCCCCCAGCCAGGAACGGACCGAAAAGGCCCTGCTGGCTGCCGTACTGGCCCATCCCTGGCTGCTGGAGGAGCATGGCGAGGCTTTTGCGGCCCTGGCCTTCCCGCCGGGGCCGCTTGACAGCCTCAAGAGCCGGATTCTAGAAGAAGCCTCCCGCCATCCGGGTCTTGACGGCGAGGCCTTCGCAACCCATCTCAGGCAGCGAGGACTCGGCGCTCAGCTCGACCTTGTGACTGGCGAGGCCGGGCGGATTCTGGAGCCGTTTGCGCGCAGCGAGACCCCACCGGACAAAGTTGAGCGAGGGTGGTGGCAAGCCGTGCAGCGTTACCGGTTGGCAGAACTGGAACAGGAGCTGGCGGTGGCGGAAGCCGAGCTGGCGAACAATACCAATCCCGAGGCATGGCAGCGTTTCGTGGCCCTGAAGGCAGAGGTCGGTTCGGCGCGCAGCCAGGTTTCGGCATCGGATACGGAATGAGCCGTTCCTTACACGGGGCGGCTTTGTGTTTTTTACGAGATAGGAAGAGTTAGGAACCGGCATGGCGAAACAAGCAGCGGCCCCTGACGCCTCGGAAGCGCCTGAAAAGGAAGAGACCGTCGACACCCCGTTGATCGACGCCTCGATGGCAGCCATCAAGCGCATGCTGGCCAAGGCCAAGGAGCGCGGCTACGTCACGTATGACGAGATCAATGCCGTGCTGCCGCCGGAGCAGGTTTCCTCCGAGCAGATCGAAGACACGATGGCGATCCTGTCCGAGATGGGCATCACCATCGTGGAATCCGAGGAACAGGAAGAAGCGCCCGCCGAGAAGGAAGAGGCCGAGCTGGACGGCGAGGCCCCCGAGGGTGAGACCGCGCCGGCCAAGGCCGAGGTGGATCGCACCGACGACCCGGTTCGCATGTATCTGCGCGAGATGGGTTCGGTGGAACTGCTCTCGCGCGAAGGCGAGATCGCGATCGCCAAGCGTATCGAGGCCGGCCGCGAGAAGATGATCGGCGCGATCTGCGAAAGCCCGCTGACCATCCAGGCGATCGTGAAATGGCGCGACGATCTGGTGGACGGCAAGATCCTGCTGCGCGATGTGGTTGACCTGGAAGCCACGCTGGGTGGCGGTGGCGGCCCGGATAACGCCGCGCTGGAAGGCGTCGAGGAAGAAGAAGCGGCAGCCGCCGCTCCGCCGCCGCCGAAGGTCGAGGCCAAACCGGCCAAGGTCGAGGCCCCTGCCCCGGTGAAGGCCGAAAAGAAGAAAGCCAAGGATGCCGCCGAGCCGGAGGCCGAAGCCGCCCCCGCGCCGGAGGAGATGGACGAGGAAGACGAGGCCAACCTGTCGCTGGCCGCGATGGAAGCCCAGCTCAAGCCGCAGGTGCTGGAAGCCTTCGACGCCATCGCCAAGCATTACAAGAAGCTGCAAAAGACGCATGAAGAGCGCCTGCAGGCCGCCCTTGTGCATGCTGATATCGATGCCAAGAAGGACAAGTCCTATCTCAAGCTGAAGCATGAGATGGTGCGCCTGATGGAATCGGTGCATCTGAACAACACCCGCATCGAGATGCTGGTGGAGAACATGTACGGCCTGAACAAGCGCCTGATGATGCTGGAGGGCCGCCTGCTGCGCAGCGCCGAGAGCTTCAAGATCCCGCGCGACGAGTTCCTCAAGCAGTATGAAGGCCAGGAACTCGATCCGAACTGGCTGACCAAGGTAGGCAAGCTGAAGACCCACAAGGGCTGGGCCCGTTTCGGCGAGGCCGGCCCGAAGGAAGTCAACCCGATCCGCGAGCAGATCGCGGCGATTGCCACCGAATTCGGTCTGCCGATCTCGGAATTCAAGCGTATCTACAAGCTGGTGCGCGAGGGCGAACGCGAGGCCAGCGTGGCGAAGAAGGAAATGGTGGAGGCCAACCTGCGCCTCGTCATCTCCATTGCCAAGAAATACACCAACCGCGGCCTGCAGTTCCTCGACCTGATCCAGGAAGGCAATATCGGCCTGATGAAGGCGGTCGATAAGTTTGAATACCGCCGTGGCTACAAGTTCTCCACCTACGCCACCTGGTGGATCCGGCAGGCGATCACCCGTTCGATCGCCGACCAGGCCCGCACCATCCGCATCCCGGTGCACATGATCGAAACGATCAACAAGCTGGTGCGCACCAGCCGCCAGATGCTGCACGAGATCGGCCGCGAGCCGACCCCGGAAGAGTTGGCCGCCAAGCTGGGCATGCCGCTGGAGAAGGTGCGCAAGGTGCTCAAGATCGCCAAGGAGCCGATCAGCCTTGAGACGCCGATCGGCGACGAGGAGGATTCCCATCTGGGCGATTTCATCGAGGACAAGAACGCCGTCCTGCCGGTGGATGCCGCCATCAACTCCAACCTGCGCGAAACCACCACGCGGGTTCTGGCCACGCTGACCCCGCGCGAGGAACGCGTGCTGCGCATGCGCTTTGGCATCGGCATGAACACCGACCACACGCTGGAAGAAGTGGGCCAGCAGTTCTCGGTGACGCGCGAGCGTATCCGCCAGATCGAGGCCAAGGCCCTGCGGAAGTTGAAGCATCCGAGCCGCTCGCGTAAATTGCGCTCGTTCCTGGATACGTAAGACCAGCGCCCCGGAACCCCGGGGCGTTTGTTTTCCGGAATGTTTTTCGGGCAGCCATTGCCCGGAACGGTGGGGCCTGTAGCTCAACTGGTTAGAGCCGGCCGCTCATAACGGTCTGGTTGCAGGTTCAAGTCCTGCCGGGCCCACCATTTCCCGCCTTGCCCTTCATGACGCCTTTCCACGGCGTCCTCTCCCATGACGCCCTTTGTTGATCCAGCGCAAAGTCATCCCGCCGGGAAGGAATAGGCTGATCTCCAACGATTTCACGAGGAGACCCCGGCCATGGACACCCTGTGCAATGCCATCGACCGCCGCGCCGGCCTGATGCAGAAGATGATGGATCGCCTGAACGTGGATCTGGAGGCTTCGGCCCTGGTCGCGCTGGGTACCAAGCTCGGCGGTGCGGCGCGCGCCTGCTTCTTCTGCCGCAATGCCGACGAATGCCAGCGCTGGTTTGAGGCCGGTGCCGGCGATGACGGCTATCGCCGCTTCTGTCCCAATGCCGACCGGTTTGAGGCCCTGCCCCATCGCATGCCAGGCCAGATGACGCCTGCGCCCATGCCGGGCAAATGGTCGGACCAGTAAAAGCGGTTAATCGTCAAACCACCCCCGGTCGGCTCCCGTGTGGCAGGCTTGGCAGTTCGATTTCGTGACTACTTTCGGATCGCGCCAGACGCGGTCGGGGAAATCATGCTCGCGCAGGAAAGCCGGGTTCTCGGTGATCCTGCGTGGCACGCCGTCTGGAGCCACCCAGCGCATGAATTCGCGTAAGCCCCTGCCGGTGCCGGCATCGCCGGCGCGGCTGACCAGATAGGCTTCGATCCGCATCGCCTGTTCCGCCGGCAGGATGACCTCCTCGCCGAAATGATCGGACAGATCCCGCATCAGCGCTGACCATGAACGACCCGGCAGAAAGCCCGGCGGGAATGCCATGTGGCATTCGCCGCAGACTTTCTTGGTGAGCGGATCATCGACGGGCGCGACATATTTGCCACCTGCATGGGAGATCGCCGGCATGGCCGCCAACAGGCATGCTGCGATGATCAGAACCCGAAGCCGGAGCATCCCTATTGTCCCATCATGAAGGTGATGTAGTCGCCGCGCTCCAGCGGCGTGCAGTCGCGTCCCAGCACGCTTTTGCAGTCGCGGGTGAAATGCTTGTCCACCTGGGCCGCGTCGGTGTAGCGCCGCGGGTCGGCGGAAACCGCGACCGGATCGATCGGTCGCCCGGTCTTGGCGTTGCGGCCGGGCTGACGCGGATCGGCGGTATGGCACGACATGCAGGATGGCGTGCGTGCATCACCGCCGGTGAAACTGCCACGGAATAGCGCTTCGCCGCGCGGCGCGGAGAAACCGGCAAAGCCCGGATCGGCAACGCGCGCCTTGGCCGCATAATCGGCCAGGATCGCGGCGCGTTCCGTGTTGCCGGCCGCCAGCGCGGCCAGAGGCAGGATGATGACCGCGCCGGCCAATGCCAGCCTGTATCGTCGTTTCATCGCACGACCTCCCTGCCATTGCGCGACAGGCCGCCACCGGACAGGCGCTGCGAAATCCAGGCCGCGATGCGGCGGCCGTTGTAGATGACGATCACGAACGCGATATGGCCGAAGATCACCCACAGCGCGGTCTCCGCTACGCCTTCATGCAGGTCTTCCATCCAGGTGACGAAATCGGCGATGGCGCCGGTGGCTGCGGCCAGCCCGACAAACCCGAGCAGCGCTACGGCGAACCACGCGAAAAACGGATTGCGCCCGCGCCGGCGGCCGAACCAGGCCAGTGTGCCGCCAATGCTGGGACGCGGCAGGCGCCACAGATTGCCCTGCGGCGCGAAGATGCCGGCCAGCAGGCGAATGGCGATGGCCGCCAGCACGATATAACCGGCGAAAAGATGCATGGCGTAGGTATCTTCATCCGCCGTCAGATACGCGACCAGAAAGCCGCCGGCCAATACGGCATGCCACAGACGCAGCAGGGGCAGCGAAAGTTTTGCGATATTGAGCTTTGCCATGATCTGGTCCTCAATCGTCGTCATGATCGCGGTGGCGGCGTTCGGAATACCGCTCGCGGTCTTTCTTGCGGCCGTCTCTGGCGTCCCGGTCATGATCCGCGCCATGTTTGCCGGCCTGGCGCGTCTGGGGCTGCAGATAGCCGGTATCGGGTCGGGTCGTTGCCAGAGTCGCCTGGGGAGTCGCCTGGGGAGTCGCCTGGCTCGTGCCGGATTCCGGCATCGGCGGATCACCGGCCGTGCCGGCATAAACCGCGGCCGCACCGGCAATAATGCCTGCTGCAACCAGCCCCTGGAAAAGCATCTTGCGTAACATGGGATTCGCTCCGTTGTTCAACCGGCCCGGATTATGGCTCGGCGTCACTGAACCCGGCCTGACCGGCTCATTCACCCGCCGTTCAGCTTCATCCGGTTACAGTGCCGCCATGAAAATCCCGGCTTTCCTGCTGCTCATCGGGCTGACCCTGCTGCCCGTCATCCATCCGGCTTCAGCCGGAGAAACCGACCACGATCGTGCCCGTCGCGCCGTGGAATCCGGTGAAATCAAGCCTTTGCGCGATATCCTGGCGGAAGCGGAAAAGACCCATGGCGGGCAATTGATCGAGGCCGAACTGGAGCATGAGCACGGCCGCATGGTGTATGAACTCAAGCTGCTGACCGTCGAAGGTCGGGTCGTGAAGCTTTATTATGATGCGCGGAGCGGCATGCCGTTGCAGCCGGGTGACCACGACCGTCGCAAATGAGAATTCTTGTCATCGAGGATGAGCCCGCCCTGGCCTTGCGCCTGCAGCAGACGCTTGAGAGTGCCGGCTTTGTTGTTGATGTCGCCTATGACGGCGAGGAAGGCTGGCATCTCGGCGACACGGAATCCTACGATGCCGCCGTGCTTGATCTCGGTCTGCCCAAGATTGATGGCGTGACCATCCTGCGACGCTGGCGCGAAAGCGGCCGGGCCCTTCCCGTACTGATCCTCACGGCACGCAGTCGCTGGAGCGAAAAGATGGCCGGCTTCCAGGCCGGCGCCGACGACTATATGACCAAGCCGTTCGAGATGGATGAAGTGGTCTACCGTCTGCATGCCCTGATCCGCCGCGCCGCCGGCCATGCCCAGCCGGAACTGTCCTGCGGCAAACTGCGGCTCGATACGCTGGCTGGCCGCTTCAGCTTCGATGGCGTGCCGCTGCAATTGACGGCGCAGGAATTCCGCATCCTGTCATACCTGATCCATCACGCCGGCAAGCTGGTCAGTCGCAGCGAACTGATCGAGCATGTCTATGATCGCCATTTCGATAACGACTCGAATGTGCTGGAAGTGCTGATCGGCCGCATCCGGCGCAAGCTGGGTGCCGATCTGATTCATACTGTGCGCGGACAGGGCTATCGCATGACCGGGGATGCGACGCCATGACAGGCAGCGGGCAGGCAGCCAGACGCGGACCATCGCTCACGCTGCGGCTGGTCGGCGCCGGGCTGATCTGGATGCTTGCCCTGCTCTCGGCGGGTGGCGCCGTATTGACCACCGCGTTCCGCGAATCTGTATTGCAGGAATTCGGTCATCGCCTCGATGCCATGCTGCGCGGCATGATCGCAGTGACGGATATCGGCCCCGATGGCAACCTCGTCATCACGCGGCCGTTGGGCGATCCGCGTTTTGAACAGATTTTCTCGGGCTGGTACTGGCAGGTGGCCGAACCTTCTGGTCGTCTGATCCGTTCGCGCTCGTTATGGGACAGCACCCTCCCCGTTCATGACGACGGCACGGAGATGCGCCGGCACGAGATCGCCGGCCCACGCGGCGAAATGCTGCTGGTGGCCGAGCGCGATCTGCAATTTCCCGGTATCGCCGGCCCGGTTCACATTCTGGTCGCCAGCGACCGGCGTGAACTGGATGAGCGGATCCGCAGCTTCGACCTGCTCTTGCTGACGGCATTGGGCCTGTTTGCCGTCGGCATGGCTTTTGCCGTCGTCCTGCAGGTCCGTTACGGTCTCAGCCCGCTGCGCGCCATGATCGCCGATCTCGGGGCAATCCGACGCGGCGACACTCTGCGCCTGACCGGAAAATATCCGCAAGAGATTGCCCCGGTGTCCGAGGCGATGAATGCCGTTCTGGATCATGATGCAGCCCTGATCGAGCGTGCCCGCACCCATGTCGGCAACCTTGCCCATAGCCTGAAAACGCCGCTGTCCGTGTTGCGCAGCGAACTGCATACCGCATCCGACAGGGCGATCATGGACGAGCAGGTCCGCATCATGACCCGCCTGATCGAACACCATCTGGCACGCGCCTCGGCAACGGCGGGCTCCGGCCGTGCGCTGGGAGCCGAGATTCCGATCAGGCCCACCGTCGAAAAGATCGCTGCCATGCTTGGGCGCATCCATGCCGACCGGCAGATCAAGATCGATATTCAGGTTCCCTCTGATGTCCAGTTTCGCGGCGGTCGCGAAGACCTGGAAGAGATGCTCGGCAACCTGATGGAAAATGCCTGCAAATGGGCAAAAAGCCGTGTGCGCATCACGGCGGCGGCGGCGGGGCCGTTGGTGATACGCGTGGAAGATGATGGCCCGGGCCTGTCGCCGGATCAGGCCGCCATGGTGGCGCGGCGCGGGGCACGGCTTGACGAAGCGACGCCCGGCTGGGGGTTGGGCCTGGGGATCGTCACCGATCTCGTCACCGTCAATGGCGGCGCATTGGCCCTCGACCGCTCGGAACTGGGCGGATTATGCGCCACGCTCACCCTGCCCGGTACCGCCGGCCCGCTCACCTGATTCCGAGCTTCGTTCCGCCCAGCCAGATCAGCAAGGCCAGCAGCCAGAAAACAACCGCCGCCACGGTGGCATAGAGCGCACAGCGCAGATACAGCTCGCGCAGGGTGCCCGTGATGATGCGTTGCGCCACTTCCGGCGTCAGATCGATCTGGCGACCCAGCAGGATCCAAACTTCCGTCTTCTTGTAAGATGCCCGCGTCACGTGGCCGGCCTTGAGCAGCAGCACGCAGGCCACCAGCATGGTGAGGATCGCGCCGGATTTCAGGGCCTGCAGCGGTTCGGCGATCAGGCCGATCATCACGCACCAGATCGCCAGGGCAGCAAAGAAGCAGCCCCGCCCCACCGAATGTATCGCCAAGGTCCGCACCCGTTGTTCAATGGGTTCGGCCATGGCGGCTGGGCTCAGAGCAACCCGGGCAAGGTCAGCAATATGGCGGCGCCGAGCCAGACGAACATCGACGTGGCGTCGGTTTCCTGTCGCCCGGTCAGGCGTTCGAAAATTCCGGCCGGCACGGCGGAAACCATCAAGGTGGAGACCGAGACGATCAGCGACGTGCCATAGAGCAATGCGATTCGGGTCGGCGGCACGAATTCGGGCAGCCAGACCGGTGCCATGACAAAGACCAGCGGCACTGCCGGCGAAATGAACCCGTTCAGCAGGGTCACGCCGAGCAGGGCGATGAAGATGGTTTGCGGGTTCATGACGCAGCCTGCGCCAGGCTGGGCGCCATGCCATTGGCAGCAAAAATGAAATGCGCCACGTAGCGCAGGGCGAAGGCCCAGAAGGCCGTCACCAGCGGCAGGAAGCGCAGGTTGACGAAGCGCGGTGTGATGAAGTCCGTGAGCCATACCGCCCAGTTGGTCAGCAGTTTGAACCAGCGGAAAATGTAGTTCGGATGATCCGGCGGCAAGAAGGCTGTCATCAGGAAACGCCCGACACAGGTCCAGGCGATCAGGGCAAGACTGTAGCTGACCGCCCAGTAAGGCAGGTAGCTCCAGAAGAAATCAGGCTGGGAACTCATGGATAATCCGCGCTGAGAAGCAATAGGCATACCCTACAAAAGAAAACGGCGGGGGCCAATGGCCCCCGCCGCCTTTAGGACGATGCCCGGTATTAATGGGCGATGGCGTCTTCGGCTCGTGCCAGCTTCACGTCGCCCTTCGGGACGCGGATGCTGTCGATGAAGTCCTGCATCTCCTTCGACGGCGCCGCCGTCACCAGGCTGACGACATAGGTGACGATGAACGCCACCGGGATGCCGAACAGGCCGCAGGAGATGTTCTTGACGCCGAACCACAGCGGCATGCCATAGAACTGCGTCATGACCAGGTAGTACACGCACACGCCATAGCCGGCGATCATGCCGAGAATGGCACCCATGTTGCTTGTACGCTTCCACCAGATGCCCATCACCAGTGCCGGGAACAGGCCCGACGCAGCGATCGAGAAAGCCCAGGCCACCATCGCGAGGATGGTCGAGGGCTTCAGCGATGCCACATAGGCCGAGATAATCGCCACCACGATCAGCAGGACGCGGCTGATGATCAGGCGGCGCTTGGTCGGAGCATGCGGATCGATCATGCGGTAGTAGACGTCGTGGCTGAGCGCGTTGGCAATGGCGAGCAGCAGGCCGTCGGCCGTGCTGAGCGCCGCCGCCAGACCGCCGGCCGCGACCAGGCCCGCGATGACGTAGGGCAGACCCGCGATCTCCGGCGTCGCCAGCACGATGGCGTCCGTATGGATACGGAACTCGGAGAGCTGCAGGATGCCGTCGCCGTTGCCCTTGACGCCGGCGCAGAGCGCGAACTTCTGCGCAGCATCAGCCGCGTCGCAGGCGCCGACCAGACCGATCGAACCCCACGACTGCACCCAGCCCGGCAAGGCCGAGATCTGCTGGCCGATCACGTTCTGGTAGACTTCCAGCTTCGCGAAGGCAGCATAGGACGGCGCGGTAAAGTACAGCAGGAAGATGAACAGCAGACTCCACGCCACCGACTTGCGGGCGTCACGCACGCTGGGCGTGGTGAAGTAGCGCATCAGGATGTGCGGCAGAGCAGCCGTACCCACCATGAGACAGAAGATCAGCGCGAAGAAGTTCAGGCCGTCGGTGAAATTCATCACGCCCTTGGCATCCGAGAATGCCGCGGTGTGACCCTTCACGACGCCCAGCGCCGGCTCCAGAGCCTGGATCTTCTCGATCGCCTGGCCATACATCAGCTGCGGGATCGGCACGCCGGTCACCTTGGCCGACATGATGATCACCGGGATCAGGTAGGCGATGATCAGGATGATGTATTGCGCCACCTGGGTCCAGGTGACCGCGCGCATGCCACCCAGCATCGAGCAGACCAGAATGCCGGCTAGACCAACGAACACCGCCAGCTCGAACGAGATGCCGAGGAAGCGGGAGGCGATGATGCCCACGCCGAAAATCTGCGCCGTCACATAAGCGAAGGAAGCCGAGATCAGCACGATCACGCCGATGAAGCGCGCGACATTGCCGCCATACCGGGCACCGAGGAAGTCGGGCACCGTGTACTGGCCGAACTTGCGCAGATACGGCGCCAGCAGGATCGACACCAGCAGGTAGCCGCCGGTCCAGCCCAGCACGAAGGCGAGGCCGTCATAGCCGAGCAGGTAGAGCGAACCGGCCATGCCGATGAACGAGGCCGCGGACATCCAGTCCGATCCCGTCGCCATGCCGTTGTAGAAGGCCGGCACCTTGCGACCGGCGACATAGTATTCGCCCATCTCCGCGGTGCGCGACAGGACGCCGATCAGCGCGTAGACGCCGACCGTCATGAACACGAACAGGTAGCCGATGACTTTATTCGACACGCCCATCTGTTCGAGGATGGCGAGGACGATCACGAAAGCGGCGAAGCCGCCCGTGTACATCCCGTAAATCTTGCCGAGGTTTTCAATGAAACCTCCGCTGCTCTTTGCATTGTTTGCCATGGTGGCGTTCCCCCTGAATTATTCTTCTTCAGCGACGCCGAATTCCTCGTCGATCGAGTTCTGTTTCGAGGCGAACCAGAACAGCGAGACGACGAAGACGATCAGCGAGCCCTGCGCAGCCATGTAGAAGCCGAGCGGGAAACCGAGGATACGGATGCCGTTCAGCTGCGGCGCGAAAAGATGGATGACGAAGCCAAAGAAGAACCAGATCGCCAGCATCGTCCACATGAGGCCGGACGTTCTGGCCCAGTAGGCCTTGGCCTTTTCCGGAGATAGGTCTGACATTGAAGCGCTCCTGCCCCTTGTTGTTTATGGTTCGGTTATACGTCTGACGCCGGATTCGACCCGGCCGCCAGCTTCGGGCAGTATAGGAGTCGCGAATTGCCGCAGCCCATTAGACCAAAGTTTAAGCGAGGCGAGACAGGCATTTATGCAAGCGTACCACAGGGGAGAAACGCATTTTGCTGCGCCGCACACTCGAGTTCTTTTTTCCACCGACGGTTTCGACGCCCGACGAGCTGAAGGCCTTCGCCGCTGGTGAAGCCGCCTATCTGGCGCAGAAGACGGTCATCGGTTATTGCCGGGTCAAGACGCTGTACGACTACGAGAAGTTGCTCAAAGAACCTCTGTTCCGGGATGCGCAGGAGATCTGCCGCTGGGAGGGTTTTGCCAGCACGCTCGGCGACATCCTGGTGCTGATCGAGGGCTGGCTGCGGCCCAGCGATGCGTCCGCCCGGCGGAAGCTGGCCGATTCGCTGGCGGCCCTCTATCCGGAGATCCTCAACGAAGCGGTACCCGCGCACCGCAAGGACTGGGCCGATGCCATCGCGGCCTTCCAGGCGCGCTTCGACGAGTCACGTCTGGCGGAGCCGGCAGCGCCTGAGCAACTGGTGACCGCCTCGGCGAAACTGATCCACGAGCTGGTGCCGATCGCCGACCGACTGAAGCGCAACGACCGCGAGGTAATCGTCGGCGATCTGCGTCTGCATATCCTGGCCGCCCATGCCTCGATGCTCAAGCGCTTCCGTCGCGATGCGCTGATCGCGGCGCTGACGGCATAGACCATGCGGCGGCGGCTGATCAGCGGCATGCAGCGCCTGCTCGGTGCGGTCCGTTCGGCACCGGTCGCCGCCCGTTTCACCCTGCCGGCCGACGAACCGCTGTCCACCCTGCCCGCCCTGCTGTTCGACACCGAGACCACGGGACTGAATGTGCGCCGCGACCGGCTGGTCTCGCTGGGCGGCCTGCCCTGCCGGGGCGTTGAGCTGCAGGACATGCCGCCGCTGGATTTCCTGGTGCATCCGGGGATCAAGATTCCACCGGCCTCCACGGCGATCCACGGCATCAGCGATGCCATGGTGGCGACCGCGCCGTCGCTGCCGCTGATCTGGTCCAGCCTGCAACTGGCCTGGCAAGGCCGCGTGATGATCGGTCACAACATCGCCTATGATCTGGCGCTGCTGCGGCATGAGGCCGAACGCCACCGCCTGCCCTTTCACCCGCCGGCCGCGGCGCTGGATCTGGGCCTGCTCTATGCCGGGCTGAAACCGCGCGTGAGCAGCATCACGCTGGAGCATATCGCCACCGAATTCGGCATCGGCGTGAACGGCCGCCACACGGCGCTGGGCGATGCCGAGGCCTGCCTGGGGATATGGGCCCGCATGCTGCCGGCGCTGACCCGCATCGGCGTCGCCACATTGGGCGGCGCGCAGGCCCTGATGCAGAGGCAGCGCGACATCCTGCATGGTCAGGGCAATGCCGGCTGGGCGATCGAATTGCTGCTGCCGCATGGCCATGCCCATGCCACGAGGTCGCCGCATGGCTGACGTCCCGGCCCATATCCCGGACCTGGAACCCTATCGCCGGCGCGTGGCCGAGATCATGCGCCGGCCGGCACAGACGATTGCCGAGGATGCGATGCTGCCCGCCATCGCCAAACGCATGGCCGAGGATGCACGCGGCGCCCTGCTGGTGACCAACCGCTTCGACCAGGTGGTGGGCATCCTGACCGAGCGTGACATCACCCGCGCGCTGGGCAAACAGGCCGAGGCGGCGCTGGGTTTGCGCGCGGCCGACATCATGACCCGCGAGGTGGTGGCGATCAACGAAAGCGCCTTCATGTTTCGCGCCATCGGCCGCATGCGCCGCATGAACCTGCGCTACCTGCCGGTGACCGACGATGCCGGGCGTTATACCGGCATGGTCTCGGCCCGCGCCCTGCTGGCGTTGCGTGCGCTGGACGGCCAGGTGATCGCCGACGAATTGGACGTGGCGCAGACCGCCGAGGAACTGGGCCATGCCCGCGCCGCCCTGCCGCAACTGGCGACGCATCTGCTGCAGGATGGCAGCGGCGCGCGCGAGGTGGCGGCCGTGATCTCGGGGATCTATTGCGACATCACTGCCCGTGCCAGCGCCATCGTCGAGGCGCAGATGCAGGCCGAGGGTCAGCCGGCACCGGCGCCCTGGTGCATGCTGGTGCTGGGCTCCGGCGGGCGCGGCGAAAGTTTGCTGAAGCCCGACCAGGACAATGCCATCGTGCATGCGGGCAGCAGCGAGGACGATGGCTGGTATGCCCGCGCCGGCGAACGCGTGGCCGACCTGCTGGATGCCGCCGGCATCCCTTATTGCAAGGGCGGCGTAATGGCCAAGAACCCGGGCTGGCGCGGCGCGCAGGGCCAGTGGCGCAGCCGCGTCACCGACTGGATCAAGCGCCACTCGCCCGAGGCGCTGCTGAACGTCGACATCTTCTACGACCTCAAGCCCGTCTACGGCGCGCTTCGCCTGGGCGAGGGCCTGCGCAACGAGGCGCTGGCGGCGGCACGCTCCTCGCCGCTGTTCCTGCGCCTGCTGGCCGAACAGTCGGCGCAGTTGCATCCCGCCATCGGCTTCTTCGGCCGGCTGCGCGCCGGCGAAGGCGGCCGCGTCGACCTCAAGATCGGCGGCCTGCTGCCGCTGGTGAGCGCGGCGCGCCTGATGGCGCTGAAGCTCGGCAGCAACGCCACTGCCACCGACGACCGCCTGCGCGCCGTGGGCCAGGTGGGCCTGATCGGCCAAGAAGACCTCAACGGCCTGATCGACGCCCAGGCCCTGCTGCTGCGCCTGATCCTGGAACAGCAGATCGCCGACCTGGCGGCCGGTCGCGACCCCGGCACCCGCATCGACCCCGATGCCCTGAACCGCCGCGACCGCGACCGCCTGAAGGCGGCCCTGAAACACCTCGACCTGTTGCCCGACATGATTCAGGGCGTGCTGACCAGCCAGGCCAGCCTGACGCCGGTTCAGACGCCGGCCTGATTATCCCGGCCTGACGATCCCGGACTGACGATCCCGGCCATACGGCGCCAGAAGCGGGTGGCCTTGCATCGCGAGGATGCCATTTTTCGTCGTTTTGAGTCGGTTTTGCGTAGTTAACTTATTGAAATGACACAAATTGGCATGTGAATAAGAACGTATCATAAACAATACGCAAAGTCCATTTATACTTTATTATATGTAAAATAAAACTAAATACACAAATTTACGCATGTTCTATACTGTGAACACATCCGATCGATGGATGGAGCGCCATGCGCCAGCCGGTTGCCATCACGTTTGCGCCGAACGGGCCGCCCACCGGGCGGCCGGGATCGAAGCGCCGCCTGCCGCCGCTGGTCGCCCTGCGCACCTTCGAGGTGGTGGCGCGGCATTTGAGCCTGATCCGCGCCGCAGACGAGCTTTGCGTCACGCCGGCCGCGGTCAGCCACCAGATCCGCACCCTGGAGGCCCATCTGGGCATGGCCCTCTTCCGCCGTTCGGGCCGCAACATCGTGCTGAGCGAGGCGGGCCAGGCCTGCCTGCCCGGTATTCGCGACGGCTTCGAGCGCCTGAGCGATGCCATCGCGCAACTGGAGACGCTGGGCGAAGGCGGCGTGCTGACCGTGAGTGTCGCGCCCTCGTTCGCCGTGAAATGGCTGGTGCCGCGGCTGGACCGTTTCCAGCAGCAGCATCCCGCCATCGACGTACGCGTGGCGGCGTCGAACCAATTGGCCAATTTCGCCAGCGATAACGTCGATCTTGCCATCCGCTATGGCAGCGGGCGTTATCCCGAACTAAGGGTCGAACGCCTGCTGCAGGAAGCGATCTTCCCGGTCTGCAGTCCCGAGCTGGCGCAGCAGCTGAAGCTGAAGACGCCGCATGACCTGGCCGCCACAACGCTGCTGCATGACGACAGCCCGGACGAGGACCAGTCCTGTCCCACCTGGCAGATGTGGCTGCGCGCCGCCGGCGCGCATGACGTGGATGGCAATCGTGGCCCGCGCTTCACGCAATCCAGCCTGGTGCTGGAAGCCGCTTTGCATGGCCGCGGCGTGGCACTGGCCAAGGCAACGCTGGCCGAAGCCGATCTGCACAAGGGGCGGCTGATTCGGCTGTTCGATGACGAGACACCGCTGGACTTCGCCTATTACATCGTCGGACCGCAGCGCAAACTGGCTTTGCCGAAGGTGGCCGCTTTCGTCGAATGGCTGCGCGCGGAAGCTGCCATGAATGGCGAACCGAACTAAAGGATCGACGCAAATGCAATTTGCGGAATGGCTCAATTGCTTTCAATTGTCGCTGTCAGGGGCTGCTTCCAGATTGGGTCCTGCCGATCCATCACTCAGCGAGGATGCCATGTTCACAACCGCTCCGAAATTTTCCCGTCGCCTGCTGCTCGCGGCGGCCACCTTACTGCCGCTGGCCGGTGGCTTCGCGGCAACGCCAGCCGCCGCGCAGAGCGTGACCCTGCTCAATGTTTCCTATGATCCGACCCGCGAGCTGTACCAGCAGTTCAATGCCGCCTTCGCAAAGAACTGGGAGGTCACCAATCCCGGCCAGAAGCTGCAGATCCGTGCCAGCCATGGCGGTTCGGGCAAACAGGCTCGTTCGGTGATCGACGGGCTGGATGCCGATGTGGTGACACTGGCGCTGGCCTATGACATCGACGAAATCGCCGAACGCGGGCTGATCGGTTCCGACTGGCAGAAACGCCTGCCCGACAATGCCGCGCCCTATACCTCGACCATCGTGTTCCTGGTGCGTAAGGGCAATCCCAAGGGCATCAAGGACTGGAACGACCTGATCAAGCCAGGCGTGCAGGTGATCACCCCGAACCCGAAGACCTCGGGCGGCGCGCGCTGGAATTACCTGGCGGCCTGGGGCTATGCCGAACGCAAGACCGGCAAGGCCGAGGATGGCCGCAAGTTCGTCGAGCAGTTGTTCAAGAACGTACCCGTGCTGGATACCGGCGCGCGCGGCTCGACCATTACCTTCGTTCAGCGCGGCCTGGGCGACGTGCTGCTGGCCTGGGAGAACGAGGCTTTCCTGGCAATCAATGAGCTGGGCAAGGACAAGTTCGACATCGTGGTGCCGAGCGAATCGATACTGGCCGAGCCGCCGGTCGCCGTGGTCGACAAAGTTGTGGACAAGCGCGGCACACGCCAGATCGCCGAAGCCTATCTGAAGCATCTCTACAGCAGGGAAGGCCAGGAGCTGGCGGCAAAGAACTACTACCGCCCGCGCGACCCGCAGGTGGTCGCCAAATACGCCGAGACCTTTCCCAAGCTGACGCTGTTCACCATCGACCAGCAGTTCGGCGGCTGGGCCAAGGCGCAGAAGGCGCATTTCGGCGATGGCGGCGTGTTCGACCAGATCTACAAGCCGAGCAACTGACGAGGCATCGTGCCCGAAACCATTTCGCGTATACCCTTCAAGCCGCAGCCCAGCGTGATCCCCGGTTTCGGGATCACGCTGGGCATAACGGTTCTGTGGCTCAGCCTGATCGTGCTGATCCCGCTCTCTGGCCTGTTCCTGAAATCGGCCACGCTGGGCTGGGAGGCCTTCTGGACCGGCATCAGCTCGCCGCGCGTGGTGGCCGCGCTGAAGCTGAGCTTCGGCACGGCTCTGGTCGCCGCCGCGGTCAACGCCGTGCTTGGCCTGATCGTGGCCTGGGTGCTGGTGCGCTACGACTTCCCCGGCCGCCGCATTGTCGACGCGCTGGTGGACATTCCCTTCGCCCTGCCCACCGCCATCGCCGGCATCGCGCTGACCACGCTGTGGGCCGAGAATGGCTGGCTTGGCAGCCTGCTCGCCCCTCTTGGCATCAAGGTCGCCTTCACGCCGCTGGGCATCGTGGTCGCGCTGATCTTCATCGGCCTGCCCTTCGTGGTGCGCACGGTGCAACCGGTGCTGCAGGATTTCGACCGCGAGGTGGAGGATGCCGCCGAAAGCCTCGGCGCCGGCCCCTGGCAAGTTTTCACGAAAGTCATCTGGCCCAGCATCCTGCCCGCCACCCTGACCGGCTTCGCGCTGGCATTTGCCCGCGCGCTGGGCGAATACGGCTCGGTGATCTTCATAGCCGGCAATCTGCCGCTGAAATCCGAGATTGCCCCGCTGCTGATCGTGATCAAGCTGGAGGAATTCGCCTATGCCCAGGCGACGGCCATCGCCGTCGCCATGCTGGTTGCATCCTTCCTCCTGCTGCTGGCGATCAACGCGCTGCAGCGTTGGGCCGAGCGACGCGAGCGGAGGCGCTGACATGGCGACCGCAATCACCGCCACGGGTGCAACCCGCCGCGACGCCGTCCGCCCGCTGCGCAGGCTCGGCCGCATCGCGCTGATCCTCACCGCACTGGCTTTCCTCGGCCTGTTCATCGCGCTGCCGCTGGTGCTGGTATTCCTGCAGGCCTTTGCCTCGGGCTGGCAGGCCTATATCGCGGCGCTGACCGAACCCGATGCGGTGGCCGCGATCAAGCTTACGCTGATCACCGCTGCCATCGCCGTGCCGCTGAACACCGCATTCGGCCTGGTCGCGTCCTGGGCCATCACCAAGTTCGAATTTCGGGGCAAGAGCTTCCTCATCACGCTCATCGACCTGCCGTTTTCGGTGTCGCCGGTAATCTCTGGCCTGGTCTTCGTGCTGATGTTCGGTCTGCAGGGCTGGCTGGGACCATGGCTGAAAGCCAATGACCTGCAGATCATCTTCGCGGTGCCCGGCATCGTGCTGGCCACCATGTTCGTCACCTTTCCCTTCGTGGCGCGCGAGCTGATCCCGATCATGCAGGAACAGGGCAATCTGGAAGAGGAAGCCGCCTTCACGCTGAATGCCTCGGGCTGGCAGACCTTCTGGCGCGTTACCCTGCCGAACGTGAAATGGGCCCTGCTCTATGGCGTGCTGCTGTGTAACGCCCGCGCCATGGGCGAATTCGGCGCGGTGTCGGTGGTGTCGGGCCATGTGCGCGGCCTGACCAACACGATGCCGCTGCATGTCGAGATCCTCTACAACGAATACAATTTCGTCGCCGCTTTCGCCGTTGCCTCGCTGCTGGCGATGCTGGCGATCGTCACCCTGATCCTCAAGGCCCTGCTGGAATGGAAGCTCGCATACGACCGCGTGCCCGCGCAGGACCATTCCTGAACCCGAACCGGACGGAACCACCAGCATGCGTATCGATGTCGTCAGCGTGTCGCGCCAGTTCGGGGAGTTCCAGGCCCTGCGCAGCGTCGACCTTACCGTGCAGTCGGGTGAACTGGTCGCCCTGCTCGGCCCCTCTGGCTCGGGCAAGACCACACTGCTGCGCGTGATCGCCGGTCTGGACTGGCCGGATGCCGGCGATATCCGTTTCGACGGCGCCAGCACCGGCGGACGCCCGGCGGGCGAGCGGCAGGTCGGCTTCGTGTTTCAGCATTACGCGCTGTTCCGCCATATGACGGTGTTCGAGAACGTGGCCTTCGGCCTGCGCGTGCGGCCCAGGAAGGAGCGGCCGAGCGAAGCCGAAATCCGCCGCCGTGTCGACGAGCTGCTGCGGCTGGTGCAGATCGACTGGCTGGCCGACCGGATGCCGGCACAACTGTCCGGTGGCCAGCGCCAGCGCGTGGCGCTGGCCCGTGCGCTGGCCATCGAACCGAATGTGCTATTGCTGGACGAGCCGTTCGGCGCGCTGGATGCCAAGGTGCGCAAGGAGCTGAGGCGCTGGCTGCGGCGACTGCACGAGCAGCTCGGCATGACCTCGGTCTTCGTCACCCATGACCAGGAGGAGGCGCTGGAACTGGCCGACCGCGTGGTGGTGATGAACAAGGGCCGCATCGAGCAGATCGACACCCCTGCGCGCCTCTACGACAACCCCGCCACCCCCTTCGTCTCCAGTTTCCTGGGCGACAACAACGCACTGGACTGCCACGTGGCGGCCGGATCGGTGCTGGTGCCCGGTATCGACACGGCGGCACTTGAGCGGGTCGACCTGCCCAACGGCAAGGCGAAGCTTTATGTGCGGCCGCACGATATCGCCATCAGCGCCGATCCCGACGGCGAGGCTCGTGTGCGATTCGTTTCCGCGGTGGGCGCCTTTGTGCGGATCGAGGCGGAACTGCCCGACGGACGCATCGTGGAACTGACCCGCACCCGCGAGGAACAGGCCGAAGAACCGCTGGCGCTGGATGCACGCGTGGGCCTGCGGCTTTACCGCGCCCAGGTCTTCCCGGGCAGCTAATCCGCCACCAGCCGCTTCGCCAGCCCCGGCATCGCCGCCCCCAGCCGGGCCACGTCGTCCAGCACGAGCACGCGCCCCAGCAGGCGGTGCGCCTCGCGCCACAGCGGCATGGCGGCCTCGAGCTGCCGCGCGCCCTTTTCGGTGAGCCAGACGGCGCGGCGGCGCAGATCGGTTTCCACCATGGCGATCTCGATCTGGCCGTCACGTTCGAGCTGGCGCAGGTTGCGCGACAGCGTCGACTGTTCCAGCCCGGCCCGTTCCGCCAGGGCGCCGACGGTGTCGTCGGTGCTGGCGGCGATTAATGCCATCAGGCCGAACTGGGCCAGGTTGAGCCCCGATTCCAGCAGGTGAAGATCGAAAAACCGCGACACCAGCCGCGCCGCCATGCGCAGGGTCAGGCCCGGGCAGGTCTCCACCACGGCGCGGGCGTCGCGCACGAGTGTCTTGCCGGTCGGCGTTTTACCAGCCGGCGTTTTGCCGGCGGGGATCTTTCCTGGCCGGGCCTTGCCTGTCCCGCGTTTCCGTGGCTTCATATTATATGTATATACATATTTTGCAGATACATGCAATTGGAAAGGCAGCACATGGCCAGTTCGGCACACAACCCGGCGCAGGATTTCGGGACCGACCGCTCGGTGCTGCAGCGCATCGGCAACACGCCGCTGCTGGAGCTGCGCCGCATTGTGCCGGAGGATCACGCACGCATCCTGCTCAAGATCGAAAGCGTCAATCCCACCGGCAGCATGAAGGACCGCATGGCGCTCGCCATGGTCGAGGCCGGCATCCGGAGCGGAAAGCTGCAGCCGGGGCAGCGCGTGGTGGAATATACCGGCGGCAGCACCGGGGTTTCGCTGTCGCTGGTCTGCGCCGCGCTGGGCTATCCGTTGAGCATCGTCACCTCGGATGCCTTCAGCGCCGAGAAACGCCGCCACATGCAGGCGTTGGGCGCGGAACTGACCATCGTGCCGAGCCAGGGTGGCGGCATGGATGCGGCGCTGACGCGCGCCATGATCGCGGCGGCGCGGCAGATCATGGAGCAGACCGGCGCCTTCTGGACCGACCAGCTCAACAACACCGACCAGATTTCCGCCTATCACGCCATGGCCGACGAGATCTGGGCGCAGACGGGCGGCGGCGTGGATGCCTTCGTGCAGAGCACCGGCACGGCGGCCTGCATCCGGGGCGTGGCCGAGCGCCTGCGGCAACATAAAACGGATATCCGTATCGTGGCAGTGGAACCGGCGGAATCCGCCGTGCTGTCGGGCGGCCCCAGCGGCGTGCATAAAATCGAGGGGGCCGGCGCGGGTTTCATCGTGCCGCTGTGGCGTGACGGCATCGCCGACACGATCATGCCGGTTTCCACCAATGAGGCCATGGCAATGGCGCGACGGCTGGCACGGATGGAAGCCTTGTTTGCCGGTACATCGACAGGCGCCAATCTGGTGGCCGCCCTGGCCGTGGCGCGCGAGCTGGGGCCGGAGGCGACGGTGGTGACCGTACTGTGCGATACCGGCATCAAATACATCAGCACTGCCCTTTACAGCGGAGACGAGGCATAATGCCGGGCCGCTCTTGCCCCGGAATGCCGCCATGCTCACGCTTTATTACGCACCGAACACCTGCGCGCTTGCCTCGCATATCGCGCTGATCGAGGCCGATGCCACCTACGAGCTTCGGCGCATCGATTTCGCCGCCGCGCAGCAGCGCAGCCCGGATTACCTGGCCCTCAATCCCAAGGGCCGCGTGCCGGCGCTGGTGACGCCGCAGGGCGTGCTGACGGAAACACCGGCCCTGCTGGCCTTCATCGCGCAGAGTTTTCCGGCTGCCGGCCTCGCCCCGCTGGACGATGCCTTCGCCTTCGCCCGCGTACAGGAATTCAACAGCTATCTCTGCGCCACGCTGCATGTGGCGCATGCCCACCGGATGCGCGGCTATCGCTGGGCCGACGACGAGGCGGCGATTGCCGCGATGCAGCGCAAGGTGCCGCAGAGCGTGGGCGAAGGCTTCGCCCTGATCGAAAACGACATGTTCGCCGGCCCCTGGGTGATGGGCGACAGCTATACGATCTGCGACCCCTATCTCTTCACGCTTGCGCAGTGGATGGAAGCCGACGGGGTCGATCCCGCGCGGTTTCCCAAACTGCTGGATCATCGCAACCGGATGAAGGCGCGACCCTCGGTTTCGCGGGCAATCGCCGAGGAAACTTGATCCGGATCAAGGCCACGCAGCATAGGGCGGCCATAATCACAGAATGGATTTGTCCTTCCTGATCGAGCTGCTGGGCGAACCCGGCGCGGCTGCCGCGGGCGGGCTGGCCGTGGGGCTGGTGTTCGGCGTGGCGGCGCAGCAAAGCCGTTTCTGCCTGCGGGCGGCCACGGTGGAATTCGGCCGCGGCATCCTGGGGCCGCAGCCCTTCTCGCCCGCCATCATCGGCCCGCGCATTTCGGTGTGGCTGCTCACCTTCGGCACGGCGATGGTCTGGACCCAGGCATTGCAGGCCTTCGGCATCATGGACCTGCGCGAGGCGCGCATGCTGGCCGTGCCCGGCTCGATCTCGGGCGCCATCGTCGGCGGGCTGATGTTTGGCGCCGGCATGGTGCTGGCGCGCGGCTGTTCGGGGCGCATGCTGGTGCTGGCCGCTACCGGCAACCTGCGCGCCCTGCTCTCGGGCCTGGTTTTCGCTGTTGCCGCGCAGATGAGCCAGCGCGGGATTTTGAGCCCGCTGCGCGCCGAGATCGCCGGCTGGTGGACCACGGGCGGCAGCAACATCGACCTCACCGCCTGGCTGGGCATCGGCCATCGGGGCGGGCTAATGCTGGGCATTCTGGCCGCCGCCGCGGCGCTGTATTTCGCCTGGCGCAATGCCGTGGGCCTGCGTGTGCTGGTGATGGCCTCAGGCGTGGGCTTCGCCATTCCGCTGGCCTGGCTGTTCACCTATACGCTGGCGCAGCAGAGCTTCACGCCGATGCCCATCGAGGGCATCACCTTCAGCGGGCCCTCGGCGGCCACGCTGATGTTTTTCCTGCAGCCGCATGAAGCCAATTTCGCCATCGGCCTGGTGCCGGGCGCCTTCCTCGGCGCCTTCCTGGCGGCGGCCTTGACCGGCGAGCTGGAGCTGCAGGGCTTCGAGGGCGGCGCCTCGATGCGGCGTTACCTGTTTGGCGCGGCGCTGATGGGCATGGGCGGCATGCTGGCCGGCGGCTGCGCCATTGGTGCCGGCGTCACCGGCAGTTCGGCCTTCGCGCTCACGGCCTGGATCGCGCTGACCGGCATGTGGGTGGGTGCTGTTCTGACCGACGCCCTGCTCGACCGGCCGGCGGCCCTGGCCGCGCCCGCGCACTGATTTCGGAGGAAACCAGATGACCAGCGTTTACGAACTCGTGCACCGCCATGTGGAAGCCGCACTGGCCGAGGCGGCGCAGCATGCCATCCCGCCCGAAACGGTGGCGAGCGACCTGATCGCCGATGCCGTGCGCGTGCTGAAAACCCGGCGCAGCATCGCCGATATCAAATCCGAACTGATGTTCGTGATCGAGAATCTGGAAGACCGCGATTACGAATTTATGAGACCCTAGACTGCAATCTCAATAAAACGGCTCGTCCTCGTCGGGATCGCGGAACAGCACGTCGTTCTGGAACATCACGGCGGCGCCCATCTGCACGCTGCCGAAGGTGAGCCCGGTGAAGAACCACAACAGCAGCACCGGCATGGGATGCAGGGCGGTGTCCAGCAGCAGGCGACCGAGCCCGAAGGCATTGCTCCAGATCACCGCCGCCACGAAGACCGAGGCCAGGCCAAAACCGACCAGCGCATGCAGCCCAAGGAAGCGCACATGCGGCGGCATCCAGGCGATCAGGCGGCGCAAGCCGTATCTGCGGCGGGTGGTCACAATCAAAATTATAGCGCGCAAACACCATCGCGCCGCATGCGATGATGTCGCAGGGTTTCAGCCATCGAGTTTCGCGACCAGTTTCTTCGGCGCGATCAGGCAATAGCTGCGCCGCACCAGTTCGGCCACCTCGGCCCAATTCACAGCGCGGTCCAGCCACATGCCCACCCAGCCCTTGTGGCCCAGATAGGGCGGCACGAAAAACCGCTGCGGATCGGCGCCGACCAGAACCTCCTGGCTGCCCGGCTGCGCCTTGCACCAGACCGCAGCGCGCCCGTCGATGGCGCTTTCCAGCGCGAAGATCTTGCTCCGGATGCGATAGGTGGGGATATCCCAGGTCTCGCGCTCCTCGGCCTCGGGCAGGGCCAGGCACAGTTTCCGCAGCCGGTCGCCGATCTGATTGTCCGGGGTCCGTCTGGGCGCCATGCGACGCACGTCGTTTTTCTTCGGCACCTGATATTTCGCCATCCGAACAGCCCGCGCTAAAACAATCTTCCCTAAAAGAGCCGCCCCTGCCTTGCGTCCTTCTCGGGCGGCACGAACAGGTCCTTGCGCAGCCCCAGCCGACGCTCGTTGAAGCCGATGCGCTTGATCGCCAGGGCAAACCTCTGCGCGATCAGGTCGGCATAGGCTCCCTCGCCGCGCATGCGGCCGCCAAAATCGGCCACGTAATCCTTACCGCCGCGCGATTCCTGCACCAGCTTCATCACCTTCGATGCGCGATCGGGGAAATGCTCGGTCAGCCATTCGCGCCACAGCTCCTTCAACTCAAACGGCAGGCGCAGCAGTACCCAGCCGGCCTCGCGGGCGCCAGCCTCCCAGGCCGCTTCCAGCAATCGCTCCAGCTCCATGTCATTGACGGCGGGGATCATCGGCGCCGTCATCACGCCGGCCGGGATGCCGGCCTCGTTGAGCATTCTGATGGCTTCCAGCCGTTTGGGCGGCGTGGAAGCGCGCGGTTCCATGGCACGGGCCAGTCTGCGGTCCAGCGTGGTCAGCGAGACGAACACCTTCACCAGACCGAGCTTTGCCATCTCGGAGAGAATGTCGATATCGCGCGTCACCAGATGGTTCTTGGTGACGATCCCGAGCGGATGCCGCGTTTCCAGCAGCACTTCGAGAATCGAGCGCGTGATCCTGAGCTCACGTTCCACCGGCTGGTAGGGATCGGTGTTGGAGCCCATGGAGAGCGTGGCCGGGCGATAGCCTTTCGCCGCCAGTTCCTGCCGCAGCAAGGCGGCGGCATTGGGCTTGAACACGATCTGGGTTTCGAAATCGAGACCGGGCGAGAAGCCGAGATAGGCATGGCTGGGCCGCGCGAAGCAGTAGATGCAGCCATGCTCGCAGCCGCGATAGGGATTGATCGAGCGGTCGAAGGGAATGTCGGGCGATTTGTTCCAGGCGATGATGTGACGCGTGCTGTCTTCATGCAGCACGGTTTTCAGCGGCTCGGCCTCTTCCAGATTGTCCCAGCCGTCGTCCTCGCGCTGACGGGTTTCCGAGTCATAGCGGCTGCGCACGGTGCTCAGCGCACCCCGGCCGCGCCGCGCGTCGGGATGGGCGTGGTCGGCAGGCGTGGAAACGGCGCGCTGGACGATCTTGGACATGCCGGGAGATTACCCTGGATATGAGAACATTTCAAGAAATAACGAGATTATAGGAATTTCGTCTTGCCGGTTTGGCTCTGCGGGCGTAGGCTTTGGCCATGGCGCTGAAATCCCTGCCGCTCTCCGATGTCTACGCCCTGCTGGAACCCGGCCCCGTGGTGCTGCTGACCACGGCGGACAAGACTGGCCGCGCCAATGTGATGACCATGTCGTGGCATATGATGATGGAATTCACGCCGCCGCTGGTGGGCTGCGTGGTCAGCGAAGGCAATTTCAGCTTCAAGGCCCTGCGCGCGACAAAGGAATGCGTGATCGCCATCCCGGCGCGAAGGCTGGCCGCCAAGGTCGTGAAGGTGGGCAACTGCTCGGGCCGCGACTTCCCCGACAAATCTGGTGCCGACAAGTTCAGGGCAGTGGGATTCACGCCCCTGCCGGCCAAAGACGTGCATGCGCCGCTTGTGGCGGAAGCCTTCGCCAACCTGGAATGCCGCGTGGTCGATACGCGCATGGTGGCGCGTTACAACATGTTCGTGCTGGAAGTGGTGCGGGCCTGGCGCGATCCGGCACAGAAAAACCCGAAGACCATCCATCATCAGGGCTGGGGCCGCTTCGCCGTGGATGGCCGCATCATCACGCTGAAATCAGAGAAGGCATAAGTCGAACCAGAAAGGCCGTCATGGCCGGACTTGGCCCGCCATCCATGTGTTCTTTCACGTGTCGAGACGTGGATGCCCGGCACACGGCCGGGCATGACGATTTCCCTTAGCCGGTTGAACCTTCACAGCTCGATATTATACCGCACGAAGGGCGCGCGTTTGGCCACGCGCTCATACAGCCGCCGCGCCGTGCCGTTGAATTCCTCGGTCTGCCAGTACAGCACACCCGCCCCTTTGGCGCGGGAAATCTCGGTGACGGCTGCGATCAGCCGGCGGCCGATGCGTTTGCCGCGCGCCGCCGGCACCACGAACAGATCCTGCAGATAGACATTGCCGCCCCGGTTCCAGGTGGATGGATGCAGCAGGTATTGCACCAGGCCCAGCGCGGCATCACCCTCCCAGGCCATCAGACCCTCGATGGCATTCGTGGGATCGAGCAGCCGTTCCCAGGTGAAATCAGTGACGGCCTCCGGCACGGATTTTTCGTAGAAAGCCAGATAGCCGCGCCACAGCGGCTCCCACTGCGCGCGTTCGTTCGGGGCCACCGGACGGATGGCGATATCGGACATGGAATCATTGGACATGGGGAATCGGGTTCCTTTAAGCGAGACCCGCTCCGATTAGCGCAGCCGCAATGCCGGCATAAGCGCCAGTTTATGCAAAAGACATAGGACCAGTACGGAATGGGGAGCCAGTTGCGGCCCCGCCCCTCTTACTTGCCCCCGCCGCGCCGCTCATGCTCGCGCAGGCGCGGAAACAGCTCGACGAAATTGCAGGGCTTGTGGCGATAGTCGAGCTGGTCCTTCAGGATCATGTCCCAGGCATCACGGCAGGCACCGGGCGAGCCGGGCAACGCGAAGAGATACGTGCCGCGCGTCACGCCGGCGGTGCAGCGCGACTGGATCGTGGAGGTGCCGATCTTCTGGTAGCTGAGCATGCGGAACAGCTCGCCGAAGCCCGGGATGCTTTTCTCGAAAATGCCCTCGAATGCCTCGGGCGTGACATCGCGGCCGGTGACGCCGGTGCCGCCGGTGGAGAGCACAACGTCGATGGCCGGATCGTCGATCCAGGCCTTCACCTGGGCGCGGATGGCATCGATCTCGTCCTTCACGATGGCGCGGGCGGCCAGCATATGCCCGGCTTCGGTCAGCCGTTCGACCAGCGTGTTGCCGGACTTGTCGTCGTCGAAGCTGCGGGTATCCGACACGGTGAGCACGGCGATGCGCACCGGCACGAACAGGCGCTTGCCATCGGCATCGACATAAGATTGCGGCTGGAGTTCGGTCATGGCGTCACCCGGCGATATGTGTGCGGTCAGGCCTTGTCCAGATAGGGCGCGACCACCTCGCGGGTATCCTGGCTGGGCACCACCGGCACGATTTCGAAGGTCATGCCGGTGCCGCGGCAATTCAGGACCCATTCCTGCAAGAGGCGCAGGTCGTCGCATTCCATAAGCTGGAAGCAGCGGTCGAAATTCGGCTCGATCCAGCTGCCATGGTATTTCAGGCCATCCGGAAAGGCGCGGCCCTGGTCGCGCACCCGTTGGTAGACCGGCACGGCATCGCGATCCTTGAAACGTTCGATGACCATGAACAGCATGGCGACTCCGTCAGCGGTTGGCGGTCTGCTGCGCCTTGTCGAAAGCCTTGTAGAGCGGCCAGCCGCCGGCCATGGCATCGGGCAGGCTGGGATCGGGTTGGCCGATGCGCGAGCGATAGATCCAGTAATTGGTCAGCACGCGCTGCACGAAGTTGCGCGTCTCGGCCAGGGGAATGGTCTCGATGAAAAGCAGCGGGTCGGCGGCGGCATCGGGATTGGCGCGCAGCCATTTCTGCAGGTTGCCGGGCCCGCCGTTATAGGCCGCGGCCAGATAGAACAGGTTGCCGCGGATCATCGGCATTTCCAGCAGGTGCTGCAGATAACGCTGACCCAGCTCGATATTGTATTCCGGCGCGAACAGCCGATGCCGGCCGCTCTTGTGATGCAGGCTGCGGTCACCGGCCACGGCGCCGGCGGTTTTCGGCATCAGCTGCATCAGGCCGGTGGCGCCGGCCGGGCTCATGGCGCGGGCATTGAAGGCGCTTTCCTGGCGCATGAAGGCAAAGACCAGCGCGCGGTCGACACTAAAGCCGCTTTCCGGCTCCCAGGGCGGCAGGGGATACAGCGCGTGGTCGAAACCCTCGCCCTTCACCGTGTACCAGGCGATGCCGATGCGCATGGAGGAAGCCGGGGCCTGCAGGCGACTGGCGAAACCGAGCAGCGCACCGGCCAGTTGATCCGGCGCCTGCGAGAACAGCCGGGTGATCTCGCGGTCGGCGCGCACGGCTTCGCCGGCTTCGCTCAAGGCCATGGCGCGACGCAGGGCCGGCATGTCGGAGAGTTTGCGCACTTCATCGGCGCTCAGCGGCGGCGGCGACCAGCGCAGCGGCTGGTCATTGCCGAGCTGGGCCAACGAGAGCTGGCCGTAGAAGGTGCGTTCCTGGCTTGCGCCGATTTCCAGCAGACGGATCGCTTCCGAGGGCTGACGCAGGCGCAGCATCACGCGTGCGCCCCACCAGGCAGCGGCGGCGCGATCCCAACCGGCGGCGGTCTTTGAGAAGGCCAGGTTCTCGAAATGATGCGCGGCATTGTCGTATTTGCCGAGCCGCCAGGCCGCCAGGCCGGCAACCCAGTCGGCTTCCGGCACGCGGGCGCGCGACCGCTGCGCCGCCGGGGCGGCATGCTGCAGGGCCTTGTCGTTCTCGCCCTCCAGTACATAGAGCCAGGCCAGGCGGCGGCGCCAGTCGTCGTATTCCGAGGCACTGAGTTTCGCGCGGATATCGGGCTTCGCCAGAAAGGCTTCGGCGTCGCGGAAACGGTCGCGTTTCAGCATGGCGTTGAACTGTGCCTCGGCCTGCTGGATCGCCTGACGATGGGCAGGGTCGCGCTCCTTCGGCACGGGACGACGGCGCGCGGTGGCGACTTCGCCCGGCTGCTCGCCATTGAACTCGCCCAGATCGGTGCCCAACGGGCCGGGTGGCGCCTTGTCCTTGCGCGGCTTCTTCTTCAGCGCCTGCTTGTAGATTTCCTCGGCGCCGGGATGGTCGCGGTATTTCACCATCCAGTCGCGCAATTCGGCATAGGAGGCGTTATAGGCGGTGGGATGCGTGAAGCGCTGGTGCAGCACATGGCCAAGCAGCAGCTTGTCTTTCAGGCGGGCGATCTCGCGGTCGGCCTTGGCCCATTCGGTGTCGGCCTGGAATTCGAAGATGCGCTGGTAGCGTTCGACATCGGCCGCATCCAGCACGGCCGGCAGGCTGGTATCGATGCCATCCGCCGTGGAGAGCGACGCGACCTGTTCGGAGGATGCAGATGAGGGCGCCGGCGCCCCAGTCTGCGCACTGGCTGGCACCTGCCCCCCGATAGCCAGGACCAGCGCCAATCCGGCAGCCCATCCCAGGCGTTTGACCCCTGCCCCGTTTTTCATCGCTGCCCCGGATAGCCCAAGATGGGTCAAGGGACAAGTAAACTTGGCATCGCCGAAAGTGGAAATCCCGCTATTCCGCCAAATGTTGCGGCAGTTTCAATATGATACCGGCCGCCGCGACGCAGCCCAGGGCACAAATCGCAATCGGCCAGGTATAGCTGCCGGCGATATCGAAGACCCAGCCGGCCAAAGTCGGCCCCAGCAGGGTGCCGGCCGCCACCGAGGTATACAGCACACCCAGCACCGCCGACATGGCACGCAGGCCGAACAGATCCGCCGTGAAAGCCGGGATCAATGCGACGAAGCCGCCATAGAACAACCCGAAGGCCAGCGCGAAGACAGCAAGCGCGAAAAATCCCTGCGCCACGATCCAGTAGAACAGCGCCACGCCGCTGAGCAGCATCACCAGGCTTAAACTGCGGCCGCGCCCGATGCGGTCGGCCAGGCCGCCCAGCACGAAACGGCCCAGCGTGCTGCCCACGCCGATCATGCCGACCAGCCAGACGCCTTCGGTGCGGCTGAGGCCCTGGTCCATGGCAAACGGCGCCAGATGCACAAAGGGAACGAAGGTGCCGATGCAGTTCAGCGCGCCGGCGGCATAGAGCAGCCAGAAGGCGCGATGCCGCAATACCGCGCGCAGGTCCATCCCGGCGGGCGGACCGGACATCGCTGCAACCTGCCCTTTGGCGCCATCGGGCTGCAGGCCCATCGCGGCCGGCGACCCACGCAGCAACACCGTCGCCAGCGCACCCAGCACCAGCACGACAATCCCAAACAGCACATAGGTGCCGCGCCAGCCCAGATACCCGATGGCGAAGGCGGCGGCAGGCGGCGCGGCCATGGTTCCGATGCCGATGCCGGCCACCGCCCAGCCCGAGGCCTGGCCGCGCTTGGCCTGGAACCAGCGCTGCACCGTGCCGATGGCGGGCACATAGGAAAAGCCGACGCCGACGCCGATCCCTAAGCCATAGAAAACCACGATGGCGGCGAGGCTGTCGGCGAAGCTGGCCGCGATCAGCCCCAGCCCGATGCAGGCCATGCCGAAACCCACCACCGGGCGCGGCCCGATGCGGTCGGCCAGCCGGCCACTGAGCGCGCCGAGCGCGAAATAGAGGAAACCGGCGGCGGAGAATACCAGCGAGACGGTGCCGCGCGAGGCACCGAATTCACGACTCAAGGGTTCGAAAAAAGCCGGAAATGTGTAGGCGGCGCCAAAGCCGGTGAACATCACCAGGAAGGCGGCGGCAACGACGATCCATCCATAGAAGACAGAGCGCATCACACGCCGAGCTGTTCCAGCTTGGCCGCAAGTTCCAGCATGTCGTGCCAGGCCTCGCGCTTCACGCCGGGCTGGCGCAGCAGATAGGCCGGATGCAGCAGCGGCATGGCCGGAATGGCGATCTCATCGCGCTGGTATTCATGCCAGCGGCCGCGCGTGCGCGTGATACCCTGCGTGGTGCCCAGCAGGGTGGCGGCGGCATGCTTGCCGGCGCAGGCGATCACCTTCGGCCGGGCCAGTTCGATCAGGCGTTCGATGAACGGCTTGCAGGCCAGGATTTCCTCGGTGGAGGGATCGCGGTTGCCCGGCGGCCGCCAGAACAGGATGTTCGAGATATAGGTGTTCTGTTCGTCGCGACCGATCGCCTTCAGCATGCGGTCGAGCAACTGGCCGCTCTCGCCCACGAAGGGCAAACCTTGCGCATCCTCGTCGCGACCGGGCGCCTCGCCTATGATCATCAGCGGCGCCTGCGGGTTGCCGCGTGCGATCACGGTGTTGGTGGCGGTGGCCTTCAGGCCGCAACCCTCGAAGGCTTTGATCGCCGCTTCCAGTTCCGGGATGGTCTGGCAGGCCCTGGCCGCGCGGCGGGCGGCACCCTCCACCTCGGAGGCCGACAGCAGGGCCGGGTTGGCGGAAGCGGTAGCCGGATGCGGGAGCGGAGTGCGGGGCGGATTCGGTGTCGCGCCTGCGAGGGCCTGAGCGGGACTTCCGGCGGCGGGACTCGCGGCGGCACGAGTTGGTTCCCTGGCCGGCTCACGTGCCGGGGGCGCCTGGGTGCGGTCGACCGGCTGCTCCCCAATCACCTCGTCCACGCCGGCTTCGGCGTAGAACAGGGCGATCTCAAGCAGAGAAGGCGGAAAATCAGTAGCTTCCGTTACGTTCATGGCCGGACAGGTGGGGCTCGCGCCGTTGGCTTGCCCCCCATAGTCTGGTAAGCAAACAGGGGACGTCAACCCAAGGCGTCCGAATTAAAATTCCAGCTATTACGACCAGCCGCCGCCGGCCGACCAGCCGACCGGCCAAAAAGTTAAGGGGTGCCCCGCGATGGAACGCGAAGCGATGGAATACGACGTGGTGATCGTGGGCGCCGGCCCGGCCGGGCTGTCTGCCGCGATCCGCCTGAAGCAGCTCGCTGCCGAACAGGACCATGACGTATCGGTTTGCGTGATCGAAAAAGGCTCGGAAGTCGGCGCCCATATCCTGTCGGGCGCGGTGATCGATCCCATCGCGCTGAACGAGCTGATCCCCGACTGGAAGGAAAAGGGCGCGCCGCTCAACACGCCGGTCACCGACGATCGCTTCATGATCCTGACCGAGGCAAACCACATCCCGATCCCGAACATCGCCCTGCCGCCGCTGATGAACAATCACGGCAACTACATCGTCTCGCTCGGCAATGTCTGCCGCTGGCTGGCGAGTCAGGCCGAGGAGCTGGGCGTCGAGATCTTCCCGGGCTTTGCCGCCGCCGAGGTGCTGTATGGCGAAAAGGGCGAAGTGGTCGGTGTCGCCACCGGCGACATGGGCATCGGCCGCGACGGCGAGAAGAAGTCGAGCTACACGCCGGGCGTCGAACTGCGCGGCAAATACACCCTGATCGCCGAGGGCGTGCGCGGTTCGCTGGCCAAGGAGCTGCAGGCCAAATTCAAGCTGCGCGACGGCGTCGACCCGCAGAAGTTCGGCATCGGCATCAAGGAGCTGTGGCAGATCGACCCCGCCAAGCACAAGCCGGGCCTGGTGGTGCACACCCAGGGCTGGCCGCTGGACAGCGCCACCGGCGGCGGTAGCTTCATGTATCACCTGGAAGACAACCAGGTGGCCGTGGGCTTCGTGATCCACCTGAATTACCAGAATCCGCATCTGTCGCCGTTCGACGAATTCCAGCGCTTCAAGACCCATCCCAGCGTGCGCGAGTATTTCGAGGGCGGCAAGCGCATCTCCTACGGCGCACGCGCCATCAACGAAGGCGGCCTGCAATCGATCCCGAAGCTGACCTTCCCGGGCGGCGCGCTGATCGGCTGCTCGGCCGGTTTCGTCAACCTGCCGCGCATCAAGGGCAGCCACAACGCCATGAAGACCGGCATGCTGGCCGCCGAAGCCGCGTTCGAGGCGCTGAAGAACGGCGCGACCGGTGGCGACGAACTGGCCGCCTATCCCGAAGCCTTCAAGGCGTCGTGGTCGTTCAAGGACCTGTGGAAGGTTCGCAACGTGAAGCCGGCTTTGGGCTATGGCATGTGGCTCGGCACGCTGGTCGGTGGCATCCATATGTGGTTGAACGACCTGGGCCTGGGTTTCCTGGCACCCTGGACCTCGCGCCACACCAAGGCCGATCACGAGAGTTTGAAGCCGGCTGCCCAGTGCAAGCCGATTGCATACCCCAAGCCCGATGGCAAGATCAGCTTCGACAAGCTGTCGTCGGTGTTCCTGTCGAACACCAACCACGAGGAGGATCAGCCGATCCATCTGCGTCTCAAGGACCCGTCGATCCCGATTGCCAGGAACCTGCCGATCTACGACGAGCCGGCACAGCGTTACTGTCCGGCCGGCGTCTATGAAGTCCTGCGCGACGACGACGGCAAGAATCCACGTTTCCAGATCAACGCGCAGAACTGCGTCCACTGCAAAACCTGCGACATCAAGGATCCGGCGCAGAACATCAACTGGACCGTCCCGGAGGGGGGCGGCGGTCCGAATTATCCCAACATGTGAGACGATGACAGACACAGCCTCCCGCAAGCGTCACACCACCCTCTCCTCCCGTCCGCATCTGCGGCTGCGCGCCGGCCTGCTGGCCGCAGCCGCCCTGCTGGCCCTGCCGCTGGCCGCCTGCGGCGGCGACGGCCGCATGGCAAGCGGCAGTCCGCGCGGCACCTATCGCCTCGACAGCCCCTATGGCAACTTCCTGGCCGCGCGCCACGCGCGCGAGACCAACGACACCACCGCGGCGGCGGATTACTACCTGCGGGCCCTGCGCGAGGATCCCAGCAGCGCCTTGCTCAACCAGGGCACCTTCGTAGCGCTGATCGCCGATGGCCGCGTCGCCGAATCCGTGCCCCTGGTGCCGGCCCTGCGCCAGCTCAATCCCGGCGAATACCTGCCACGCATGGTGCATGCCTCGGCGATGATGCTGGCCCGCGATTACGACGGCGTGCTGCGTCTGGTGAACGACGGCCCCAATAACGGCATTCATGCGGCCTTCAATCCGCTGCTGGCGGCCTTTGCCCATGCCGGCAAGGGCGAAGCCGATCAGGCCGTGGCCAGCCTGCAGAAACTGGAGCGCCATCCGCTGCTGGGCGGCGTGCATGCGCATCTGCGCCCCCTGCTGCTCGATCTGCTGAACCAGGCCGAACCGACCGAGGCCGCCTATCGCGATGTGATCGAAGGCCGCGAACGGCCGGGCACGCGGCTTGTGGATGGCTATGCCCGTTTCCTGGAACGCAACGGCCGCATGGCCGAGGCACGCCGCCTGCTGGATGAGCAGTTGGCGCTCAATCCCGAAAACCCCGTGCTGCTGCACGGCCTGCGCCGGCTGGATGCCAAACGCAGCGCGCCGGTCGCGCCGCTGGTCGGCAATGCCGTCGAGGGCCTGGCCGAGGCATTGTTCGCTTCGGCTTCGGCTTTCGGTCGCTCCGATGGTGGCGAGCTGGCCGAACTGCATCTGCAGCTTGCGCTGTTCCTGCGGCCCGATCTGGACGACGCCCGCATGCTGCTGGCCGACATCTATGAAATCCGTGAGCGCTGGGAACAGGCGCTGGCCATGTATGGCAAGATCTCGCCGGCCTCTGCCTATGCCGAAAACGCGCAGATGCGGCAGGCCTGGTGCATCAACGAGCTGGGGCGCGGCGAGGAAGCCGTTCGCATGCTGCGACGCCTGGCCAATGCGGCACAGGACAGTTCGCGCGCCGTGCTCATGCTGGCCGATCTGCACCGGCAGATGGAGCGCTGGCCCGAGGCGGCGCAGGAATACAGCGAAGGCCTGGAGCGCATCAAACAGATCGAACCGCGCCATTGGGCGATCTTCTTCGGCCGCGGCGTGTCGTACGAACGGGCGCGGCAATGGGACAAGGCCGAAGCCGATATGCTGAAGGCCCTGGAACTGCAGCCCGACAATCCACTGGTGCTGAACTACCTGGGCTATTCCTGGGTCGACATGAACCGCAACCTCGAACGCGCGACCAAGATGATCGAGCGTGCCGTGGCCTTGCGGCCCAATGATGGCGCCATCGTCGACAGCCTGGGCTGGGCGCTGTATCGCCAGGGCCGTTTCGAGGAAGCCGTGGTGCAACTGGAACGCGCCGTCGAACTGAAAGGCGGCGATCCGGTGATCACTGACCATCTGGGCGACGCCTATTGGCGCGTCGGCCGGCAGGAGGAGGCGCGCTTCCAGTGGCGCCGCGCCCTTGGCCTCAAGCCCGAGCAGGAGCTGGCCCTGCAGGTGCAGCGCAAGATCGAGCAGGGCCTCGATCCGGTCGCCGCCAAATAACGTCATGGCCGATGGCCTCAGCCGGCTGGCACCGGCCAAGATCAACCTGTTCCTGCATGTCACGGGCCGTCGGCCAGCCGGCGCTGAACATGGCGGCTATCATGAACTCGAAAGCCTGGTGGTGTTTGCCCAGGCGCCGGAAGCCAGCGACCGCGTTTCCGTTGCCCCGGCCGAAGCCTTAAGCCTGCATATCGGCGGCCCGCAGGGCGGCGACTTGAGCGCTGGCGAAGACAATCTGGTGCTCCAGGCGGCGCATCTGCTGCAACCGATGAACCTGAAGACCGGCCCTGAACGCGGCGCCACGCTGACCCTGACCAAAACCCTGCCGGTGGCATCGGGCATCGGCGGCGGTTCGGCCGATGCCGCCGCGGCCTTGCATTGCCTGCGCGCGTTGTGGGGCATTGAGATCGACGATGAGACCTTAAGCCGTGCCGCACTGAAATTGGGCGCCGATGTGCCGGTCTGCCTGTTCGGCCGCGCCACGATGATGAGCGGCATCGGCGAGACATTGCACCCCCTGCCGCCCCTGCCCGCCTTCTGGCTGGTGCTGGCCAATCCCGGCGTGGCACTGGCGACCAAGGACGTGTTCGCCGCGCTGAACGGCCAGTTCACCCCGCCGCAGCCCTTCGAGCGCCGGCCCGACAGCGCCGCCGATCTTGCCATCCTGCTACGCGCGCGGCGCAACGACCTGGAAGCGCCCGCGCGGTTCCTGGCGCCGGAGATCGACCCCGTGCTGGCCGCGCTGAAAGCCCAGAGCGGCTGCCTGCTGGCGCGGCTGTCGGGTTCGGGCGCCACCTGCTTTGGCCTGTTCGCGGCCGAACGCGAAGCGACCTTCGCCGCGCGCAATCTGGCCCGGGCCTATCCGAAATGGTGGGTGGCCGCCACGGCGGCGGGCTGATCTAAGCGCCTGACACAGACCGTTACATAAATCTGCGCAGGATGCGGCCCAGTCGTGCCGTATAAGCAGTCGCGCCGTATAAAACGGCATGTCCCGCCCATCCCTTGCCGTGCCGCCTGCCATGACAATCCTGCGTCCGATCCTGCTCGCCCTGCTGCTGGCCGCCCTGGCCGTCACCCTGCTGATCCTGCCGCATGGGGCGCGGGCGGAAACCTATCTGCTGGGCGTGTTCGACGGCCCGCCGCCGCACCCTCATCCTCCTCATCACCGGCCGCCACCACGGCACTCCGCCGTCGTGGTTGTCGAGCCGACGCCGCCGGCTCCGGCCCCTGTCGTCGTGGTGCCGCAGCAGGCGCCAGCCGCGGCTGCGACAACCAGCACGGCCTATTGCCGTGAATTCCAGACCACAATGCTGGTGAATGGTCAGCCGCAGCCCAGCTATGGCACGGCCTGTCGCCAACCCGACGGAGCCTGGAAAATCGTCAGCCAGATGCCCTGAAAACCGCCCTCTATGGCCCCGGCCTGAGACTGGAAATGCCGGCGCGCTCCGACTATTGTCCGGCCCGCCCGCTGCTGCGGCAGTGGAGCCTGCTGGGGCGTCGCCAAGCGGTAAGGCAGCGGTTTTTGGTACCGCCATGCGGAGGTTCGAATCCTCCCGCCCCAGCCAACTTTCCGAAAAGCCGGTTACGGATCGTGCCGCTTCGGCCACAGCCGGCGCGGGTCTATGCCGGTCGGAAAGCGCATCAGCAAAAACATCGCGAAGCCCAGCATCGGCCAGTAGAACCATAGGTGCGTCGGGCTGGTCAGCAGGTTGATGACCAGCAGGAAAACCGTCAGAACACCCAGGCGCCAGGCATGCTGCCGCCATTTGGCAAACGCGGCCTCGGCCTCATGTTTGGCCGGCATCGGCCGCTCGGCCGCATCGTGAGTGTGATGAGGCGTCGTCGCACCGGCAATGCCGCCCAGCAGCACGCGATAGGCCGAAACCGGTTCGGCGATATTCTTGATCTCGCGGTCGCCGAGAAAGTCGAAACCGATATCCAGCTTCTTGCGCACCTGCTCGAACACGGCACCGGAAATACAGATACCACCGGGTTCGGCCAGCGATTCCAGCCGGGCCGCGACATTCACGCCTTCGCCATAGATGTCGTTGCCGTCCAGCATCACATCGCCCAGATTGATGCCGATGCGGAACTGCATCGGCGGCATGGTCGGCTCTTCCGCGTTGCGGGTGGCCAGGCGACGCTGCGTTTCAACGGCACAGAAAACGGCTTCGACCGGAGAGCCGAATTCCGCCACCAGCCCGTCGCCCCAGGTATTGATCAGCCGGCCATGATGGCGGTTGATCAGATCGGTCATGATCTCGCGATACTGCTTCAGGCGCGTGACGGTGCCGACTTCGTCGCGCTCGACCAGCGCGCTGTAGCCCTGTACGTCGGCACAGAAGATCGTGGTGAGCTTGCGACGGATATCTGCGGTCTGGTTGGTCATGGCTGCATCTCTGAAACCCTGCCAGCCTATACGCAGCCTGCCGGGTCATAAAGCCCATTCGGCCGGTTCGTGACCCGGGGCACAGCCACGTCTCGGTGCGGCCACCGCTAACGCTCTGCGATCCGGCCCAGGGCGGCAATGCCGACCGGCGGTTCGGGTTGCCAGGGCAGCAGGTAGGCCCGGCGGGCGAGGCCGTCCCTGACGCGGGCGATCTGCACCAGTTCCCCCTTCAGTCTCGCCCTCAGCAGCGGATCCTGCGTGCCACTGCCAAGCAGGCTGCGATTGATCACCCAGCCATACGGCTCGATCCCCGCGCGGCGCAGATCCTCCTGCAAGGCCGCGGCCTCGGAAACCGGCGTGGTTTCGGGCAGCGTCACCAGAATGATCCTCGAATAATCGGCATCCTGCAGTCGCATCAGCGGCGTGAGAATGCGGCCCTGGGCCGTTGGCATGTCGCGGGTCATCTGGCGATGATAGGCGCCGGTCGCATCCATCAGCAGCAGAGTATGCCCGGTCGGCGCGGTATCCAGCACCACGAACGCGCTGCGGGCCTCGGCAACGATGCGCGAGAAGGCGTGGAACACTGCCACCTCCTCAGTGCAGGGCGATTCGAGATCTTCGCGCAGCAGCGCGCGACCTTCCGCGTCCAGGTCGGCGCCGCGCGCCGCCATGATCTTCTCGATGTATCGGCGCGTTTCTTCCTTTGGATCGATCCGGTCGACGCGAAGATTATCCAGCGCGGCGCCAAGTGTGGCTGCGACATGCGCGGCGGGGTCCGTGGTGCTGAGATGCACGCTGTGACCGCGCTGGACCAGGCCGACGGCCAGGGCTGCGGCGATCGTCGTTTTGCCCACGCCGCCTTTGCCCATCACCATGATCAGGCCGCGACCGGCAGCCGCCAGATCGTCAACCAGTTTCCCCAGCCCAGGCAGATCCGGCATTGCTGCCGGCGCAACCGTCGCGGCTGGCGGGATTTTCTCAGGACCAGGGTGCAGCAGCGCGCGCAAGGCCGTCAGGCCAACCATGTCGAACGCGCGTAGCGGGATTCGATCCTGCGGCAGCGTCTTCAGTGCATCCGGCAGATCGGCCAGCGCCGCCCGGGCAAGGGATTCAAACGAGCGGGCCACGGCATCGCGGGGATCGGCGGCAGTGAGCACGCCATTGATGGCGAGGCGCTGGTTGTCGAGGCCAAGCGCATGCAGCTCCGCGCTGGTACGCGCCGCCTCGCGGATGGCGCTGCGGTCGGGTCGGGTGACAAGCACAATGGTGGTGCGGGACGGATCGCCCAGCGCCGCGAGTGCAGCCTGGAAACGCGCCTCCTGCATTTTAAGCCCCGAATGCGGACCGAGGCAGGAGGCACCACGGTCATTGTCCTTCAGGAAGCCGGTCCAGGCCTTGGGCAGGCTGAGCAGGCGCAGGGTGTGGCCCGTGGGGGCGGTGTCGAACAGGATATGATCGAAACGGCCGTCGCTGTCGGCCAGCAGACTCACGAATTCGTCGAACGCGGCAATTTCGGTGGTGCAGGCGCCCGAGAGCTGCTCGCGGACCGTGGCCCGCTCGGCCTCGCTGGCCTGGGCATCCATCTGTTGCAGTACCCGGCCGCGATAGGCTTCGGCCGCCGCCCCGGGATCGATATTCATTGCCGACAGGCCCGGCGCACCGGCAACGGGGCGCGGCTGGTTGCCCAGCGGCGTGCCCAGCATTTCATCCAGATTGGAGGCCGGGTCTGTGCTGACCAGCAGCACAGACCGGCCCTGATCAGCCAGCGCAAGCGCAACCGCACAGGCCAGGCTGGTCTTTCCCACGCCGCCCTTGCCGGTAAAGAACAGATGCCGTGTCGGCTGTGCGATCATGTCCATCGAAAACCCGGTCCTTATCTTCATTCTGCCAATGGCGGCATCCTATCGGAACACAGCCGGGTGTGGATTGACGCGGGTCAATCTTTTCTGGAAGAGTAGCCGCAGGGGATTCTCGCAGAAAAAAACACCATGACCGAGCCGCAGCTTTCGCGGGGCGCCATAAGGCTCGCCGCCTTCGACAATGCCGAGATGGATTTCCAACTGATGCGTTCGCTGGGTGCGGTGGCCTTCGGCGGCGGATCGGTGGGCGAAATCGCCCGCGCCCGCGCCGCGATCGCCGATGGCGATCCGGCCAGCTGGGTGGCGGCCTTCAACGCCCTGGCCGCGCAGGTGGAAGCCCCGAAAGCCGGCAGCGATGCCTTGCGTGGCGAAGCCGCCTTACGCGCCAGCATGTACTGGCGGGCGGCGGAATATTACGCAAGGCCGGAACAGGCCGCAGCTTTGGGCCGCAAATCGCGCATCGTGTTCCAGGCCGCCATGGAACTGCTGGGCATCGCCTGCGAGACCATAATCGTGAGACTGAACGGCGAAAGCCTGACCGGCTACCTGTTGCCGCCCGCGCAGGCAAACGGTCAACCCGCCCCGCTGATCGTGGCGCTGAGCGGCTTCGACGGCAGCACGGAGGAGCTATACTTCGAAATCGCGGCGGCGGCGCGCCTGCGCGGCTATGCCTGCCTGCTGATCGAGGGACCGGGCCAGGCCGGCACGCGGCGGGAAAACCCGCATTCGGTTTTCATCCCCGATTACGCGCCGGTCGTGCATGCCTTCATCGACGCGGTGAAAGGCCGCCGCAGCATCGACCTGCGGCGCAGCGCACTGTACGGCATCAGTTTCGGCGGCTACTTCGCCAGCCAGGCAATGGCGGCAGGCGCTCCCTGCCATGCCCTGATCGCCAACAGCCCGATCCTCGATCTGCAGGCCTACATGACCGCCTTCATCGGCCCCGCGCTGTGCGCCGATCCACCTGATATCAAAGTGGATGAGATCGACGAGGTGCCGGATACGGCGCTGCCGCCGCTGCTCAAGCACGGCCTGCGCACATCCTGCCTGCGGTTTGGCACCGACACCTTCGCCGGCTTCCTGCAGCGCCTGGGTGACTTCAAAGTCATGCAGCCAGCGGCCATCATGCAGCCTTCGCTCGCGCTCTATGGCGAAGGCGAAGGCGCGGAAGTGGAACGGCAGGCGAAAGCATTCGCCGCGCAGGTGGGCGGGCCCGTCACGCTGCGACAGTTCCATGACGACGAGGGCGCGGGCGATCACTGCCAGTTCGGCAATCTCGCGCTGTCGGCCGCCGTGGTGCTGGACTGGCTCGACGATCTGTGGCGCATGCCGCGCGATTGATCTGTCTCAAGGTGCTTCCCGCCGCATCGTCTATCCTGCCTGCATTCCGGACAAGGAGACACGATCATGGCGCAGACGATGAAAGCCGCAGTGGTGCGGGAATTCGGCAAACCGCTGAGCATCGAGCAGGTGCCGGTGCCCAAACCCGGGCCAGGCGAAGTGCTGGTCAGGATCAAGGCCAGCGGCGTCTGCCATACCGACCTGCATGCCGCCGACGGCGACTGGCCGGTGAAACCGAAACTGCCGTTCATCCCCGGCCACGAAGGCGCAGGCATCGTCGCGGCACTGGGCCCGGGCGTGACCGGCCTGAAGGAAGGCGATGCGGTGGGCGTGGCCTGGCTGCATGATGCCTGCGGCCATTGCGAACATTGCATCACCGGCTGGGAGACGCTGTGCGAATCCCAGCATAACAGTGGTTATGGCGTGGATGGCAGCTTCGCCGAATACGCCGTCGGCCATGCCGATTATGTCGGCCGCCTGCCGGACAATCCCGATTTCGCCGCGCTGGCACCGATCCTGTGCGCCGGTGTCACCACCTATAAAGGCATCAAGGAAACCGAGACGCGGCCAGGCGAATGGATCGCCATTTCCGGCCTGGGCGGCCTGGGGCATGTCGCCGTGCAATATGCCAAGGCGATGGGCCTGCATGTGGTGGCGCTGGACGTGACAGACGAGAAACTGGCGCTGGCGCGTTCGCTCGGCGCCGATGCCACGGTGAATGCACGCACCGCCAACGCGGTCGAGCAGGTGGCGAAGATCACCGGCGGCGGCGCCCATGGCGTGCTGGTGACGGCCGTGTCGCCGGTGGCCTTCGCGCAATCGCTCAATCTGGTGCGGCGCAAGGGCACGATCAGCCTGGTCGGCCTGCCGCCGGGCGATTTCCCGACGCCGATCTTCGACGTGGTGCTGAAACGCATCACCCTGCGCGGCTCCATCGTCGGTGGCCGCAAGGACCTGGCCGAGGCGCTGGCCTTCGCCGCCGAAGGCAAGGTGAAGGCGCATATCCATCACAAACGGCTGGAAGACATCAACGCCATCTTCGCCGACCTGAAGGCCGGCAAGGTGGACGGCCGCATCGTGCTGGATATCGGCTAATCCCTAGTCCACCACCCGCCAGGAACCGTCGGGCATCAGGCAGGCGGTGCCATAGCTTCGCTGCGGTGCGCCGCCGACGGTGACGCCGGCCTGGTATTCACGGCAATACTGCCCGCTGGTCGTCTGGTAGACCGGCGAGGCCGGCACGGCGGAAATCTGCCCGCCATACGGAGCCGGCGCGTAGATCACCGGCGGCGGCGGCGCGTAATAGGCCACGGGCGGCGGCGTCACCACAACGACGCGCGGGCGATAGGCCGGCGGCCCCCAGTAAGAGCCGCGGTAATAGTCATGGTGATGATGATGGCGCGGCGGTGGACCGTACCACGGGCGCCCATGCCAGCCGCCGGTCGAATAACTGAAGGAAAAGCTGTCGGCTTTGGCCGCCGGCACGGCAACGGTAAAACCGGCAACAGCGGCAACGGCAAGCAAGAGCGGACGGATCATGGCACAGCCTCCTTGGACTGCTGTGCCATCACGCTGGGCGCCGATCATGGCGGATTTGTGGACGGCAGATTCGCGCCACAAAAAATTTCGCCGCCGGCGGGATGGCCCGGCCGGCGGCGATGGGTCTGTGGAGAATGGCAGAAATCCGCCTCAATACATATGCTGGCCGCCATTGATGCTTAAGGTCGAGCCGGTGATGAAGCCGGCTTCGTCGGCGACCAGGAACTGCACGCCGCGGGCGATCTCCTCGGCGCGGCCGAGGCGACCGACCGGAATCTTGGCGACGATCTTTTCCAGCACATTGGCCGGCACGGCGGCGACCATGTCGGTATCGATGTAACCGGGCGCGATGGCGTTCACGGTGATGCCGCGGGCAGCGCCTTCCTGCGCCAGCGCCTTGGTGAAGCCATGGATGCCCGATTTCGCGGCGGCATAATTCACCTGGCCATACTGGCCGGCCTGGCCGTTGATCGAGCCGATATTGACGATGCGGCCGAAACCGCGTTCGCGCATGCCGTCGATCACCGCGCGGCACATATTGAAGCAGCCGCCCAGGTTGGTGTCGATCACCGCCTGCCACTGCTCATGGCTCATCCTCTGCAGGGTGCCATCGCGCGTGATCCCGGCATTGTTCACCACAATATCGATCGGACCGAGATCGCTTTCGACCTGCTTCACGCCAGCGACACAATCCTCATAGCTGGCAACATCCCACTTATAGGTCTTGATGCCGGTCTCGGCCTCGAATGCCTTGGCGCGCTCGGAATTGCCGGCATAGTTGGCGGCAACCTTGTAGCCGTTCTGATGCAGCAGCTTGGAAATCGCAGCCCCGATCCCTCGGGTGCCGCCGGTGACAATCGCTACGCGGGACATGGATACATTCCTCCTGTTGAACTTTTTTGATCCACCGCTGCGGACGGCTTTTATGGTGTCAGATGTGCGCCGCGCCGCATTGATATACAGCAAAGGCCGGGATACCCCCTCCCGGCCTTTGGTCGAATGCGTCGTTCAGTCGCGCTGCACGCACATCGCGATGCCCATGCCGCCGCCGATGCACAACGTGGCAAGGCCCTTCTTGGCATCGCGGCGCTGCATTTCATACAGCAGCGTCACCAGCACGCGGGCGCCCGAAGCGCCGATCGGATGGCCGATCGCGATGGCGCCGCCATTCACGTTCACCTTGTCGGTGTCCCAGCCCATGTCCTTGTTCACGGCGCAGGCCTGGGCGGCGAAAGCCTCGTTGGCCTCCACCAGATCGAGATCGCCCGGCTTCCAGCCCGCCTTGGCGAGTGCCGCGCGCGAGGCCGGGATCGGGCCGGTACCCATGATCGAAGGATCGACGCCCGACTGCGCCCACGACACGATGCGGGCCAGCGGCTTCACGCCGCGCTTCTTGGCTTCCTCGGCGCTCATCAGCACCACGGCGGCGGCACCGTCGTTGATGCCGGAAGCATTGCCGGCGGTAACCGAGCCATCCTTGGCAAAGGCGGGACGCAGACCCTTCATGGCGTCCAGCGTGGCACCGGCGCGGATATATTCGTCCTGATCGACGATGGTGTCGCCCTTGCGGCCCTTGATGGTGACCGGAACGATCTCATCCTTGAACTTGCCGGCCTTCTGCGCCGCCTCGGCCTTGTTCTGGCTCTTCACCGCGAATTCGTCCTGCGCATCACGGGTGATCTGGAACTGCTTGGCGACGTTCTCCGCCGTGTTGCCCATGTGATAGCCGTTGAAGGCATCCCACAGGCCGTCGCGGATCATGGTGTCGATGAAACCAAGGTCACCCATCTTGTGGCCGGCGCGCAGATAGGCGGCATGCGGCGCCTGGCTCATGCTTTCCTGGCCGCCGGCAACCACGATGCTGCTGTCGCCGTTCTTGATCGCCTGAAAGCCCAGCGCCACCGCGCGCAGGCCGGAGCCGCACAGCATGTTGACGCCCCAGGCCGGCACTTCCACCGGCAGACCGGCATTGATCGCGGCCTGGCGCGCCGGGTTCTGGCCCTGCGCCGCCGTCAGGATCTGGCCCATGATCACTTCGCTGACATCCTTCGGCGCGACGCCCGCGCGCTTGAGCGCGCCATCGATGGCGACCTGGCCGAGATAATGCGCCGGCACCGTGCTGAGCGAACCGTTGAACGAACCGACCGGGGTACGGGCGGCGGCGGCGATGACGATATCGGTCATTGGTGTTCCTCCACGTCCAGCTTGGGACATCACTGCGGGCGAGACTGCACGGCGATCATTGTAGGGCGCCGCCGCGCGGGATGGGTGACGATAGCGGGCTTTTCGCAGGTGCGGCAAGGCTTGCCGCGATGCAAAACGCGCTTCAGGCCTGCACTTTGGTCGCAGATTTACCGGGCTGGCGGCGGCGACGCTGCGGCAGGGCGGTTTGTTCCGTGTCCTGAATGCACCGGCCCGTGGCGGTCAGCCAGTCGGCCAGCGGCTGCCACAGCCCCGCCTCGGCGCGCGGCCCCACCACCATGCCGATATGGCCGCTGGGGGCATCATGGCGGTCGGCCTGCGGCAGTTGCGCCAATAAAGCGGCAGCCCCTTCCTTGGGCACCAGCTTGTCGCGCTCGGGCAGCACCACCAGAGCCGGCTTGCGCCAGTCCTGCGGCAGCACGGCACGGCCGCCGACCTGCCAGGCGCCGCGCGGCGGTGTGTTCTCGCCATACCAGCCCAGCAGGCATTCGCGCGCCACCCGTCCGGCCAGCGGCACGCCATCGTTCAGCCAGTCTTCCATGGCGATGAAGCGCCGCTCGTTCTCGCCACCCTCGGGCATGGCACCGAACAGCGTGAACTTCTTCAGCGCGGTGAGCGGATCGAGCGCCCAGAAGAACCCCTGCAGCACATCCACATCCAGCATCGGCGGCGGCGCGGCGGGATCGCTTGCGGGCGGCGGCACGATGGCAGGCGCCAGGGCCTGCACCAGGGCTGCGTGATGGGCGCCGCCGGCATGGAAATCCCACGGCGTCGCCAGCAGCGCCAAGGCCGCCACATCGTCGGGCGATTGCAATGCCGCCGCCAGGGCCAGGTTGCCGCCCATGCAATAGCCCAGCAGAAGCGGCGGTTGGCCGCAGAGCTGCCGCACATGGCGCAGGGCCCGCACGATACGGGCGATATAATCGGCCAGATCGAAACGCTGTTCGGCATCGCCCGGATCGCCCCAATCCATCAGGAAGGGCCGCAATCCATGACTGGGCATCCAGCGCGCCAGACTCTGCCCCTCGGCCAGGTCCAGCACATAGGCGCGATTGACCAGCGACGGCACCATGAGAACCGGAATGCCAGCTTCGGCATAGGCCAGCAGTCGGCTGCCGCCCTCACGCCACGCCACCGGCGGATCGGGCAGGTCGCGCCGCCAGGCATGACTGCGATAGCGCAGCATCGCCCCGGTCATCGCGGTGAGCCGCGCGATGCCGGCGCGCATCAGCGCATTGGCGAAATCAGTCGGATCGACGTTTGCGAGCTCGGGCAGCAGCGCGTCGAGGCGCGGCTGCACCAGCGGATTCCAGGGCAGCGAGGCGTGCCTCGCACTCGGCCAGACGGCGAGCGAGCTCAGCAAGATCAGGTTGGCCGTCGCCAGATGCAGCGGCAGCGGACGCGGCCCCAGACGGTGAAACTGACGCGGCTGGTTTTCCGGCATTTCCGCCTCCTTGCCCAGGCATCCCGGCCGCGGCCTGACTGGCGGCCACGTTCGCCGCCTGGGTGCCCTGTTGCCACAGGGTCAACCAGGTTGCCGACAGTTCAGCCAGTTTCGGATCGGTGGCCAGCAAACCGGCCTGCTCCTGCCACAGGTCGAGGAACTTCTGCGCCAGGATCTGGGCATCGTTCGAACCGGGAGGCGCCTTGGGATCGTCCATGGCGACAGACTAGCCGAAGCAGCGGATTCCAGCCACCCTTTCGCAGCGCAACAAGAGACTTGCGCATGCATACAATACCGAGTGAAATGCCCGGCAACTGATGCTAGGGAGCGCGTAACCGTGGCCGAAACAGACCAGACGACAGCAGCGCCAGTCGTGAAAATCAAGAAATACGCGAACCGTCGGCTGTACAACACGGCGACATCTTCCTACGTCACCCTGGAAAACCTGTGCCAGATGGTGAAGGACGGCCAGGATTTCGTCGTCGAGGATGCCAAGACCGGCGAGGACATCACCCGCGGGGTGCTGACCCAGATCATCTTCGAGGAGGAATCCAAGGGCGGGCAGCAATTGCTGCCCATCGGGTTCCTCCGTCGACTGATTTCTTTCTACGGCGACAGCCTGCAGACCCTGGTGCCGAGCTACCTGGAAGTCTCGATGGCTTCCTTCCAGCGCAACCAGGAACAGATGCGCCAGTATATGGCGGAAGCCTTCGGCGAGATGTTCCCCTTCCGCAGCATCGAGGAAATGGGCCGCCAGAACATGGCGATGTTCCAGCGCGCCATGACCATGTTCAACCCTTTCGTCGCCGGCATGACCGAAGGCGGCGCCGACAAGGCGGCAGGCGACAAGGCGGCTCCGGGCGAAAAGCCGGAAGTCGACACGCTGAAGAAGCAGATGGAAGAGCTGCGCAAGCAGGTCGAGGCTCTTGCCCGCAACAAGGGGTGACACGGCCACGGCCGGACTGCCTGTTCCCATGACGCCTGAAAAACGGCTGCGCGTAAGGCCGTCGATCTCCCTTGTCCTGACGCTCGGCGTCGGCCTGCTGATGTTCCTGGCCGCGGTTGCCTTCGGCATCGCCATGCTCAACGGCCGCCTCAACACCGTGGACCTGCTGCGCGAGCGCAACGAGACCATCGTGGCGCGCCTGGTGGAGCGCACCCGCCTGCGGCTCGATCCGGCCATCGATCATGTCGATGCCCTGGCCAAACGGCTGGAGAACAAGCAGATCGGTCTCAATGACGTCGGCCGCCTGAGCGACTATATGGTGGCGGCCCTGGATGGACTGCCGCAGGTGGATGCCATCGGCCTGCTGCGCACCGATCTGATCGCCACCCGCGCGGTGCGCCTGCCCGGCGGCTCGACGGTCACCTACCACAGCAACATCATTGAATACCCCGACACGGCCGCGCGCAGCGAGGCGGTGCGCCGGCTGTTCCTGATGGCGCATCAGACCGGCAATCGCGAGGCCAAGTGGGGCGACCTGATCTGGAACCCGGAAATCCGCCAGGCCATGATCAATGCCCATGTGCCGGTGAATATCGATGGCGTCTTCGTCGGCGAGGCGCTGGCCGTGCTCTCGCTCGGTTCGCTGTCGCGCCTGATCGAGACCGACAGCATCGATGGCGAAGCGGTGAATTTCATCCTCTATGACGACGAGCATGTGCTGGCCCATCCCACGCTGCTCAATCATCAATACACGGTGTCGGCCGACAAGCCGCTGCCGATGCTGAACGACATCCACGATCCGGTGCTGCGCAAGATATGGGACGGCAAGATCGAACGCCGCCTGGCCGCCGCCATGCTGGGCAGCGAGGGCGCGCATATCGTCAGCGCCGAGGGCCGGCAATGGATCTTCGTCTATCGCCGCCTGGACAATTACGGCGACAAGCCCTGGATCGTCGGACGCTATTTCGCCTTCGACCAGGTCGAGACCGAAATCTGGCGTCTGCAGGTCGCTTCCGCCGTGGGCATCCTGAGCCTGATCCTCTCTTTGCTGGTGGCATGGCGCATCGCCCACCTGATCCGCCGTCCCCTGCTGGCGATCAGCGAAGCCGCCAACCGCCTGCGCAACCTGGATTTCGACGCACCGCCGCTGGACCGCACGCGCCTGCGCGAGCTGGACGACGCAGCCCAGGCCATCAACGCCGCCAATGCCGCCCTGCACTGGTTCGGCAATTATGTGCCGCGCAAACTGGTCAATCGTCTGGTGCGCGAGGGCGAGGAAGCGATCAGCGCCAGCAAACAGCGCGACGTGACCGTGATGTTCACCGATCTGGTCGGCTTCACCGCCATGTCGGAGCAGATGCAGGCGGAAGAGATCGCGGCCATCCTGAACGAGCATTTCGAACTCGTCACCGCCTGCATCGAGCACGAGGGCGGCGTGGTCGACAAATTCATCGGCGATGCGGTGATGGCCGTTTGGGGCGCGATCAAGCGCGACGACGATCACGCCGCCCGCGCCTGCCGTGCCGCCATGGCGATCTGCAAGGCGATGGCGGCTGACAATGCCCGTCGCCAGATGCTGGGCAAGCCGGTGCTGCGCCTGCGCATCGGCCTGCATTCCGGCCCGGTGGTGATCGGCAATATCGGCGCGCCAGGCCGCATCAACTACACCGTGGTCGGCGACACGGTGAATTCGGCCCAACGGCTGGAGCAGCTGGGCCGCGACCATATGAGCGAGACCGAGCAGTTCATCGCATTGGCCAGCGCCGAGACCGTGGAATCGGCCGGGCTCGATCCGGCCCCGCCGCTGGTCGGCCGCCTGGCGGTGAAGGGCCGCCAGGCGCCCATCGAGATTTACCGGCTGGACCGGTCGGCCTGAATCCGGCACCGGGCCGCATTGCGGATCAGATTGCCCCTCGGGATTAACCCGGCATTTACCGAATCCCTGCTTGAGTCCGGCCTCTGCAACACGGGGCAACATGGTTACAACCATCGGCATCGGCGCGATCCTCCAGCCTTCGGCTGGAACGGTCGATTCCCTGGCCGATTCGCCTTTGCGCCGGCAACGGAATGCCGGAAATCCGGGATTTTCTACCGAAAACCAGGCCGAGATCGGCAGTGTCGCGCTGCAGAAAACCCGCGCGGGCAACGCGCCGGCCGTCATGCAGCTCTTGCGCCGCCGCACCGACCGCGGCGAGCCGGCCGACCAGAGCATCGAAATCCCGCCCCATCTGGAACGTCGCCGCGCCTGGCGCGCGGCTTTTGGACTGAACGCCTATCACGCCCAGCAACTGGCCCAGACCGGTACGGATGCGGAAGCCGGGCCGGGGCGCGACGCGCGTGGCAGCGCCCTGCAGACCTATCGGAGTCTGGGGCGCCGCGGCCGGCTGGACCTCGACCTTGCGCAGCTGGTGAGCGTGACCGTATAAACGGCCCTTTCCGCTCTTAGTTGGTCGTTTCTCCCATGAAGTCTGAACCCGTTGATCTTCTGGTCATCGGCGGCGGCGTGAACGGTACGGGCATCGCGCGCGATGCGGCCGGCCGCGGCCTGTCCGTGCTGCTGGCCGAACGCGGCGACCTCGCCGGCGCCACCTCCTCGGCCGCCACCAAACTGATCCATGGCGGCCTGCGCTATCTGGAGCATTACGAGTTCCGCCTGGTGCGCGAGGCCCTGGGCGAGCGCGAAGTGCTGATGAAAATGGCGCCGCATATCATCTGGCCGCTGCGCTTCGTGCTGCCGCATCATCCCGGCCTGCGTCCGGCCTGGATGATCCGCATCGGCCTGTTCCTCTACGACCATCTGGCTGGCCGCCAGACCCTGCCCGGCTCGATCGGCGTCTCGCTCGACAAATCCGATCCGCGCGGCAAGCCGCTGAAAGACGAATTCAAGCGCGGCTTCGAATATTCCGACTGCTGGGTGGACGATTCCCGCCTGGTGGTCCTGAACGCCATGGATGCGCGCCGCATGGGCGCGCAGATCTTCACGCGCACGGCCGTGACGGCGGCGAAGCGCGAGGCCGATCTGTGGCATGTCACGCTCACCGATCAATATACCGGTGCCAGCCGTGACGTTACGGCGCGCGGCATCGTCAATGCCGGTGGGCCATGGGTGCGCGAGACGCTGACCGGCGCCTTCAGCCAGACGCCGAAAAACGGCGTGCGCCTGATCAAGGGCAGCCATATCGTCACGAAGAAGCTGTTCGACGGCGATCATTGCTACATCTTCCAGAATGCCGACAACCGCATCATCTTCGCGATCCCCTACGAGCGCGATTTCACCCTGATCGGCACCACCGATGTGCAGCTCGATAAGCTGGACGGTCCGCCGCAGATCAGCGCGGAGGAAACCGACTATCTGCTGAATGCGGCCAGCGAGTATTTCCAGCAGCCGGTGACGCGCGACCAGATCGTGTGGGCCTATGCCGGTGTCCGGCCGCTCTATGACGACGGCGACAGCGATCCATCCGCGATCACCCGCGACTATGTGCTGGACCTCGATCCGGGCAAGCCGATGCTGCTGTCCATTTATGGCGGCAAGCTCACCACCTATCGGCGGCTGTCGGAACAGGCGATGCAGAAGATCGCGCCCTTCTATCCGCAACTCGGCCCCTCGTGGTCGGGCGGCAAACCGCTGCCGGGCGGCGAGATCAATGCCGCCTCGTTCGACGATTTCATCGCCGGCCTGCGGCGCGAGTATCCGGCACTGGATCCCACCTGGCTCACCCGCATCGCGCACCGCCATGGCAGCGCGCTGCGCGTCATTCTGGGCGACGCGAAAAGCATGGCCGATCTGGGCGAATCCTTCGGCGGCGGACTCTATGCCCGCGAGGTGGATTACCTGATGCGCCATGAATGGGCGCGCGAGGCCGACGATGTGCTGTGGCGCCGCACCAAATGCGGCCTCTGGGCCACGGCTGCAGAACGCGAACGGCTGGCCCAGTGGATGGCGCAAAACAAGCCGAATGTGGAGGCGCAATGAAAATCGCTGTCGTCGGCGCCGGCGCCATCGGTGGCTATCTGGGCGGCCTGCTGGCGCGTGCCGGCCATGATGTGACGCTGATTGCCCGCGGTGCCCATCGCGACGCGATCCGCAACCATGGCCTGCGCGTCGACAGCAAAGGCGCAAGCTTCACCGTGCATCCGGCCTGCACGGACAATCCGGCCGAAGCCGGACCGCAGGATTTCGTCATCCTGAGTCTGAAGGCACCAGCCGTGCCCGCCATGGCAGAACGCATGCTGCCGCTGTTCGGCCCCGACACGGCCCTGCTGACGGCGATGAACGGGGTACCCTACTGGTATTTCCACAAACAGGGCGGCCCGCTGGACGGCACGCAGCTTGAATCCGTCGATCCCGGCGCGAAGCAATGGACCCTGATCGGGCCACAGCGCGCCATTGGCAGCGTGGTCTGGCTGGCCGGCACGGTGGCGGCGCCCGGCGTGATCCATCACACCAGCGGCAACGGCCTGCCGATCGGCGAACCCGACGGCAGCAGGTCAGACCGCGTGCAGCGCCTGAGCGGAATCCTGACCGAAGCCGGCGTCGAAGCACCGGTGCATCCCAATATCCGACAGGAAATCTGGACCAAGCTGTGGGGCAACCTGTCCTACAATCCGGTCAGCGTGCTGACCCATGGCACGCTGGAAGGACTGTCGCGGGATCCCGATGCCCGGCTGGTGCTGGGCAAGATGATGGAAGAATCGCGGCAGGTCGGCCAGGCGCTGGGTATCGACTTCCCGCTCACCATCGAACAGCGCATGGGCGCCGCCGAGAAGGTCGGCCCGCACAAGACCTCGATGCTGCAGGATCTGGAGGCCGGCCGGCCGATGGAGATCGGCGCCCTGATCGGCGTGATCGCCGAACTGGCGCAGAAGCTGCGCATCGATACGCCGACCATCGATACCGTGCTGGCCCTGCTGAAGGTGCGCGCCCGCGTGGCCGGCACCTATGGAGATATGTGATGGGCAGTTTCGACTGGCGGCGCCTGGGCGGGGACGAGATCGAGGCGCATTACAATCCGCGTTGTTCGGTGCCGGATTTCGAACGGCATTTCAACGCCTATGTCGAACGCTCGGCCGCGGCCCGCGAAAGCCTTGGCGGCGAGTATGACCTGCGCTACGGCTCCGGCCCGCTGCAGACCTACGACCTGCACAGGCCGAAAGGCAACGCAACCGGCGTGCCGCTGGCCGGCGTGCCACTGGTGATGCTGATTCATGGCGGCTATTGGCGCGGGTTGGACAAAAACACCATGACCTTCGCCGCCGTGCCCTTCGTGGAAGCCGGCGCGGTGGTGGTGAACCTGAATTACGACCTCTGCCCCAAGGTGTCGCTGGATGCCATCGTGCGCCAGATGCAGGAGGCGCTGGTTCATGTGGCGCAGCAGGCCGCCGGCTGGGGCGCCGATGCGACGAAGATCCATGTGATCGGCCATTCCGCCGGCGCGCATCTGGCCGCCATGCTGGCCGCGGCCCCCTGGCCGGCCGACCTGCCGCCCAAGCCGGCCATCGCGTCGCTGGGCCTGGTGAGCGGCGTTTATGAGCTGGAACCCGTGCTGCATGTCAGCGTGAATGCCGAAATCCGGCTGGACGACGCCATGGCCCGGCGCAACAGCGTGATGCGCTTCGCGCCGAAGCTATCCTGCCCTGTGCTGATCGCGGTCGGCGACGCCGAACCGCCGGGCTGGCAGGCGCAGAGCGTGGATTTTCATCAGGCCTGTCGCGATGCCGGCACGCCCGCGCATCTGCTGCGCCTGAACGGCGCCAATCACTTCACCATCAAGTTCGCCCAGGCCGATCCGACCGGGCCGCTCGGCATCGCGCTGCTGCGGCAATGTGGCCTGCGATAACCAACTAGCGCGTCAGGCTCTCATAGACGCTGCGCGCCACCGGCAGCAAAGCCTCGCGGCCCGCCTCGCCGGCCAGCGCATAGCCGAAGCCGCCGTCGATCCAGTAGAAGGCCGCTGCCGCGCCGTCGCCGGAAAAACGAAAAGCCGTGTCATCGCCCGTCTCGCCGCTGCGCACATACAGCGTCAGGCGCTGGCCCTGGCGGTTTTCATACATGAACTGTGCGGCGGCATGGTTGCCGCTGGAGGCCGGCAGCAGCCGTCCGCCTACCAGCCCGTATCCCTGCGCGGTGAGCGAGGGTACGCGCAACGTCGTGCCCAGCCGCTTGGAGAGCCAGGCCACCAGATGCTGCTCTTCCTTCGCGGTCACCTCCACCGGATGCAGCACCTCGCGGCTGTATACCATATGCGCGCGCGTGGCTTCCTGCGGCAAGGCCGCCACCTGCACGGGCGGCATCATGTAGCCGCGCCCCCACCAGCCGGCACCGGCACCCAGCACGGCGATGCACAGCACGGCCGCGATCCGCAGGCCCTGGCGCAGCAGAATCTCGCCGCGCTTCGGCCGGGCGAACAAAGCCGCCATCGCCACCGGCACGGGTTCGGCCAGCGCCGGCGCAAAATGCTGCTGCAAGGCCTCGGCCTGGTCCTGCCAGGCCGCAACCTTTGCCGCCGCCTCGGGATTCTTGATCAGCCAGGCCTCGACGCGCAGGCGGTCCGCCGCCGGCAGGCGGTCATCGGCATAAGCCTGCAATTCGGCATCGGTGACTGGCTGGTCCACAGCGCCGGTCATTTCACCCTCCTCAGATGCGGCCTTGCATCATCGCCCACATGCGGAGGCTCGCCATCGGTCAGCCGCCGCAGTTTCTCGCGCGCCCGCAAAAGGCGCGACATCACGGTTCCCAGCGGCACATCCTGCACGCGGGCCGCCTCTTCGTAACTCAGGCCTTCCACCACCACCAGCAACAGCAGGCTGCGCTGCTCCTCGGGCAGCAGATCCAGCGCCATATCGAGATCGCGCAATTCCAACCGTTCCCACTGGCCGCCGCTCAAACCCGGTTCCTCGATGCTGTCATCCAGCGGCCGACTGTCGGGGCGGTTGCCCTCGCGCGTCCGGCGGCTGCGCCATACATTGTGCAGAATGGCAAACAGCCACGGTCGCAGGCTGGCATCGTTGCGCCGCGTGGCCCAGGCAGCCAGGGCGCGCTCCAGACAGTCCTGCACGATGTCGTCGGCCAGCGTGCCGTCGCGCGCCAGTGCCAGGGCAAAGCGCCGCAGCCGCGGAATCTCGGCCTCGATAGGATGCGGCTGGTGCCGACGGAACAGCATGGCAAGCAGTCGAGCGGGTAAGCCGGGCGGCGTGACGGACGATCGTACCGCCCAGCTTACCCTTCCCCTTACGGCTTGGCGATGTGCCAGGCGCCGTTGAGGAAGCCGTCGCCGGTGGTATCGCCCGGCTTGGTATCCTTGACCCAGGCGTAAAGCGGCTTGCCCTTGTAGGCCCACTGCTTCGAGCCGTCGTCGCGGGTGATCACGCTCCAGTCGCCGCTGGCCTTGGCGTCGCCAGCGGCCATCAGCGGCGGCCAGTTCTGGGCGCAGGGACCGTTGCAGGCGGATTTGCCGGGCGTGGCGTCCTTATCGAAGGTATAGAGCGTCATGCCCTTGGCATCGACCAGCACGGGGCCGAGCGCGGTGTTGCCGGTCTTGGCAGGGGCCATATCGGCACTGGCGCAGGCGGCAAGGCCGGCCGTCAGCAGGCCGGCCAGCATCAGGTTGCGAATGGTCATCAGGCTTCCCCTTTGCGGAAATACGGGACAGCCGCCTTCCGGCCGCCCAGGGGGTAAGACTGGCCGCCGGCGGTTTTATTCCGTCGTCCAGCAAAAAATTCTGCCCTTGCCCGGCCGGGATGGCGGACCTACCATTTCCACCATGCGGTTTCCGGCATTCCTTGCCCTGCCTCTTCTTCTGATGCTGGCCCAGCCCGGCCTCGCGCAGACTGGAACTGCGGCTGCGGCGAAAGCGCCGGTCACCCTCGACGAACTGTTCGACAAACTGCAGGAAACCCAGAACCCGATCGAAGCCAAACAGCTCGAGCGCAAAATCTGGGAAGCCTGGGGCAAATCGGATTCCGACACCCTGGAAGCCCTGATGCAGGGCGGCGTCACGGTGATGGAAAAGGGCGATTACAAACGCGCCGTGGATATCTTCTCCACCGTGATCGAGCTGAAGCCCGATTTCGCGGAAGGCTATAACAAGCGTGCCACGGTGCGGTTCCTGGCTGGCGACTATGCCGGTTCGGTCGCCGATATCGAGCGCACGCTGCAACTCGAACCACGCCATTTCGGCGCCCTGGCCGGCCTGGCGATGATCATGGAGCGGCTGGACAACCTGCCCGAGGCTTTGCGTGCCTATCGCCGCGCCCTGGCCGCCAATCCGCATCTGGCCGACGGACCGGAGAAACTGAAAGAACTGCGCCGGCGCATCGACGCCAAGACGCTCTAGCTATTTCTGGAAGATGAAATAGACGGCACCGATCAGGCAGCCGAAAGCGGCCAGGTAATTCCAGCGCAGCCCTTCCCCTAAATAAAACACCGCGAACAGCGCAAAGACGCTGAGCGTGATCACTTCCTGCACGATCTTGAGCTGGGCGGCATTGAAGGTGCCGCTGGCATAGCCGATCCGGTTCGCCGGCACCGCCAGGCAGTATTCGAAGAAGGCGATGCCCCAAGAGATCAGAATCACCTTCCACAGGGCCTGCCCCGGGAATTTCAGGTGCCAGTACCAGGCGAAGGTCATCATCACGTTGGATGCACAGAGCAGCAGGATGGTGGTCATGGCGCCTCTGGCGGGCTGGGAAGATCGGGGAGTCCCTGCTTTACGGCACGGAATCGACGCGGGCAATGCGCAGCACGTTGGTATTGCCGGGTGTTCCGAACGGAACGCCGGCGGTGACCACCAGCATGTCGCCCGGCCTGGCCAGTTCGGCATCGCGCGCCAGAACCACCGCTTTGGCCACCATATCGGAGAAATTCACCGCATCCGGCGCCACCACGGGATTGACGCCCCAGGCGATGCTGAGGCGGCGCGCGGTTTCCACCAGCGGCGTGAGGCAAAGGATCGGCGCTTTCGGCCGTTCGCGCGCCGCCCGCAGGGCCGTGGAGCCCGACATGGTGTAGGTGACGATGGCGGCGGCACGGATGGTTTCGGCCACCTGACGGGCCGCCGCGGTGATCGCGTCCGACACCGTGTTTTCCGGGCTGTTGTGTTCGGCATCCATGATGCCGCGATAGAGCGGATCGCGTTCGATCTGCTCGGCGATGGCATTCATGGTGCGCACGGCTTCCACCGGATACTCGCCGGACGCGGTTTCGGCCGACAGCATCACGGCATCGGCGCCGTCATAGACCGCCGTGGCGACATCGGACACCTCGGCGCGCGTCGGCACCGGCGCTTTCACCATGGAATCCAGCATCTGCGTGGCGACCACGACGGGTTTTCCGGCGCGGCGGGCGGCACGCACGATGCGTTTCTGCACGCCGGGCACCGCCTGCAGCGGCATTTCCACGCCCAGATCGCCGCGCGCCACCATGATCGCGTCCGACAGCGCGACGATCTCGTCCAGCTCGTCCACGGCAGACGGCTTTTCGATCTTGGCCAGCAAGGCCGCGCGGCCCTGGATCAGGCCACGGGCCTCGCGCAGGTCGTCAGGCCGCTGCACGAAACTCAAGCCGATCCAGTCCACGCCATGGGCGAGCGCAAAAGCAAGGTCGCCGCGATCCTTGGGCGTCAGCGCCGACAGCGGCACCACGGTATCGGGCAGGTTCAGCCCCTTGCGGTCGGAGAGCGGCCCGCCCACCACCACTTCGGTCATCGCCCAGCTGGAATGCATGTCCTTCACGCGCAGGCGGATCTTGCCGTCATCCAGCAGCAGGTCGGTATCGGGTTGCAGGCTGGCCAGCACTTCCGGATGCGGCAAAGCCACGCCGGTGGCATCGCCCAGCGTGCCTTCCATGTCGAGGCGGAAACTCTGGCCGGCGATCAGGTCGACGGCACCGTCGCGGAAGCTGCCGATGCGCAGCTTGGGCCCCTGCAGATCGGCGAGCAGGCCGATCGGCCGGCCCGCCTCGTGTTCCAGGGCGCGCACGATGTGGATGCGGGCCAGGTGATCGTCATGGCTGCCATGGCTGAAATTGAGGCGGAACACATCGGCGCCGGCCTCGAACAGGGCGCGGATGCGGTCGGCGGAAGCGGTGGCGGGGCCGAGCGTGGCGACGATCTTGACGTTGCGTTCCCGATGCATACTCCCCCCACAGGCTTGAACGCCATCCTAGCCGGGCGGGCGGGGCATCTGCGACGAAAATATTAGGGATCAAGCGGTTGCGTTTTCTGCTGCATTTGCGAAAAAGGCGCCCACCTCCCTACCCCATCGAGTCCAAAGGACCAGACATGGATATCGCCCGCATCAGCGTGGGTAAGAACCCGCCTTACGACATCAATGCCGTGATCGAGATCCCGGCCGGCGGCGTCCCGGTGAAATACGAGCTGGACAAGGATTCCGGCGCGCTGTTCGTCGACCGCTTCCTGCACACCGCCATGTTCTACCCGGCCAATTACGGCTTCGTGCCGCATACCCTGGGTGGCGACGGCGACCCCTGCGACATCCTGGTGGTGAGCCATGTGCCGGTGGTGGCCGGCGCGGTGATCCGCTCGCGCCCGATCGGCGCGCTGAAGATGGAAGACGAGGCCGGCGGCGACGAGAAGATCATCGCCGTGCCGGTCGACAAGCTGCACCCCTTCTACACCAACGTGGCGACCTATGCCGATCTGCCGGCCAGCCTGCTGGAGCAGATCGAGCATTTCTTCGTCCATTACAAGGACCTGGAAAAGGGCAAGTTCGTGAAGTCGGCCGGCTGGGTCGGCCCGGACGAGGCCGCCAAGATGATCACCGACGGCATCGTGCGCGCGGCTGGTATCAAGTAACGCGCGCTCATTTTCGACGATCAGGCGCCGGCCCGGAGGCCCTCCTCCCGGCCGGCGCTTTTCGTTTGCGAGGTTGACATAGCGCAAGGTGGCCGTAAGCCGGCCGCATTAGGGTTGCGGCATCCTCAGCATGGAGAGACGCCATGACCACGGGACTGATCCGCACCACATTCACCGCCCTTGCCACCGCCCTTGCCATCGCTGCCACGGTGGCCGGTACGGCCCTGGCCCAGCCGATGATGCAGGGCCAGCAGGGACGCGGCCCGATGATGCAGCAGGGCCAGGGCATGATGCAGGGTCAGGGCATGATGCAGGGCTATGGCCCCGGCTACGGCATGATGCAGGGCTACGGCATGGGCGGTTATGGCATGGGGTATGGCCATGGCATGATGATGGGCATGATGGGCGGCGGCTATACCGAAGGCAGCATCGCCTTCCTGAAAGCCGAGCTGGGCATCACCACGCAGCAGGAGGCGGTGTGGACTCCCTTCGCCACGGCCCTGCGCAGCTTCGGCGCCAGCATGCATGGGCCGCGCCACGGCCGCCAGACACCGGCCCAGCAGCCGGCCACCCAGCCGCCGGCCAACCAGTCCCTGCCCGACAGCCTGGAGACCCGGGTGGGCTGGATGGAAGGCCATCTCGCCGCGCTGAAAACCCTGCGCGACACGGCCAAGCCGCTCTATGCCGCCCTGACCCCGGAACAGAAAGCCAAGGCCGACGACCTGCTGGGCGGCTGCCCGCCCTGCAGCCCCTGAAGTTTCCTCCCCCCGCCGGCCATCGCATCCCCCCTCGCGGTGGCCGGCATCTCGGCGGCGGCCATGTTACGGCCGCCGTTTTTTTTGCGCCGTTTCTATGCCCCCGCTTTCGCAGCGTGCCGCAGTGGTTTTGCGTCGTTTTGCGATGGTTTTGCTATGCTAAGTCCTTGATTCCCCGTAAATCGATTTTCCATAACGCCAAAACCCACCATCGGAACATATATGGAACTTTCGGCCGGGAATTCAATACCGACCCCGCCCCCGGGTTCCACACTAGAATTACTTGAAATTAACTTCCCTTCTAACGCGGGCGGAGTAGATATAGGCCCGTTACCCCCCCAACGACGGACATGTCATGACCGCCGAACCGCCTGTCTCCCTTCCCGGCACTGCTGCCGGTTCTTCTCCCGGTGTTTCAACAGCCCCTGGTCTGACGGCCCCCGGTCTGACGCCCCCTGGCCTGACGGCGGATGCCGCCGATCTGGGCCACCTGCCGCAGGCGTTGCGCGCCGGCGCCGACATGAGCGGCGTGAGCGATCCGCGCCTGCTGCGCGCGCTGGACTGGTGGCGCGGGCTGGCGACCGTCTCGGCCCTGCCTTTGCCCGACCGCGCGCAGATCGACCCGGCCGCGATCACCGACCTGCTGCCCTATTGCATCCTGTGGGACGTGCTGCACGGCCCGAACGACACGCGGCTATATCGCTGCCGTCTGGCCGGCACGATCCTGTGCGAGGTCTATGGCCGCGACGGGCGCGGGCTGATGCTGCACGAGATGTTTGGCGACGACACCGCCCAGATGCAGGCCGGGCTGGACGTGGCGGCGATCCATGCCCGCCCCTTCCATGCCGAACACCGCATGACCTGGGCGAAGAAGGATTTCTACAAATACCGCCGCGTGCTGCTGCCCTTCACCCACCGCGCCGCCGCTTTGCGCCTGGACGGCCAGCGGGAAGAGAATCCGGCCCGCGTCGGCCTGCTGATGAACGTGATCAGCTTCGTGCCGGAGTGAGGCGGGCTTAACCACGCCCTCACCCCAGCCCTCTCCCGCAAGCGGGAGAGGGAGGGACACGACCTCTCAACAGGGTGCCCCCTACCCCCCGGCCCTCTCCCGCAGGCGGGAGAGGGAGGGACCCGGCGCCATAAGGCGACGGGAGGGTGAGGGTGTCTGTGACTAGCGGTTATCCTGCAGCACCATCTCGGCGCCTTTTTCCGCGATCATCAGCGTGGGCGATGCGGTATTGCCCGAGGTGATCAGCGGCATCACGGAAGCGTCGATCACGCGCAGGCCCGCCACGCCGCGCACGCGCAGGCGCGCATCCAGCACAGCCATCGGATCGCTGTCCACGCCCATCTTCGCAGTACTCACCGGATGGAAAATGGTGGCGCCGATATTGCCCGCCGCCACGCGCATGTCGTCTTCGGTCTGCACGTCGTCGCCGGGCAGGAATTCCTCAGGCGCGTATTTCGCCAAAGCGGGTGCGGCGGCCAGCTTGCGCGTGAGTTTCAGGGAATCAATCGCCACCCGCATGTCGGCTTCGGTGGAGAGGTAATTCGGCTGGATCGCCGGGGCATCGGCCGGATCGTTTGAGGTGATCCGCACATGGCCGCGCGAGGTGGGCCGCAGGTTGCAGATCGAGGCCGTGAAGGCCGGGAACGGATGCAGCGGATCGCCGAACTTGTCGAGCGACAGCGGCTGGATATGGAATTCCACGTTCGGCGTGGCGTGTTCGGGCGAGGAACGCGTGAACATGCCAAAGGTGCTGGGCGCCATGGTGAGCGCGCCGCGCCGCAGCAGGGCATATTGCGCACCCATCATGGCGCGGCCAAACAGCCCGGCTTCGTTGATCGTCTTCACGCCCCGCACCTTGTAGATCAGGCGGAGCTGCAGGTGATCCTGCAAATTCTCGCCCACGCCGGGCAGGTGATGTTTGACGTCGATGCCATGGGATTTCAGCAGATCGGCCGGACCGATGCCGCTCAATTGCAGAAGCTGCGGCGAGTTGATGGCGCCGGCGGCCAGGATCACCTCGCGTTTCGCCGTGGCGAAAAAGCTCTGGCCGTGATGGCGGTAGACCACGCCGGTTGCGCGCGGCTGGCCGCTGCCCTGGCCGCTGCCCTGCGCGCTGTCCAGCGCCACGTTGCAGACATGAACATAGGTGCGCAGTTCCAGATTGGGCCGCGACAGCACGGGCTTGAGGAAACCGGTGGCGGCCGACCAGCGCACGCCACGCTTCTGGTTGACCTGGAAATAGCCCGAGCCTTCGTTGTTGCCGAGGTTGAAATCATCCACCTGCGGAATGCCGATCTGCGCGCCGGCCTCGGCCACGCTGTCGATCAGGTCCCAGCGCACGCGGGCTTTTTCCACGCGCCATTCGCCGCCCGCATTATGGAGTTTCGATGCGCCCAGCTCGTGATCCTCGTGTTTGAGGAAATACGGCAGCACATCATTCCAGCCCCAGCCGGACAGGCCCATCTGGGCCCAGGTGTCGTAATCCTGCACCTGGCCGCGCATGTAGACCATGGCGTTGATCGCCGTGCAGCCGCCGATCACCTTGCCGCGCGCATAGCCGATGGAGCGGTTGTTGAGGCCCGGCACCGGCTGCGTCTGATAACACCAGTCGGCGCGCGGATTGCCGATGGCGAACAGATAGCCGATGGGGATGTGGAACCAGATCCAGTCATCCTTGCCGCCGGCCTCGAGCACCAGCACGCGGTTGCGCGGATCGGCCGACAGCCGGTTGGCCAGCAGCGAACCGGCCGTGCCGCCGCCCACGATGATGTAATCGAATTCGCCGCCGGGTTTATGATCTTGTTGTTGGGCCGACATGGCCGAGCGTTTCCTTGTTTCTTAACCTCAGACCTTCGCGCATCAACAGCAATAACTACACTAAAGCAGCGAAGCGGACGGTGGCGAACGTCGAGCGTCAACCGTAATAACTCTGATCTTGTAAGGTAAAGACTTGTTCATATCATCAACAATTTTCTGAATATCGGATATTTTCTTTATATCCTCATCCTTGTAAGCACACACAACGAATATACCTTCGGAAATACGCTCGGCTTCCAAATATTTTGGCAACTGACGACGAAGGCCATTCCAGAATTTTGAATTCTTGGCCAGCTTCGCCTCGATTAAGACCCGCGCGGAATATCCGTACGACATTTTAAAATCGACAGGGCCTCGGCCAATATTCGCTTCAGCGGAAACGTCAATATTATTTAAACGACAATGAGTCGCTACAGTTTGCATGAATAAGGCTTGAAAAGCATCCTCAGCTTTGGGCGTACCGTTGTCGTTCCATAAAAGCTTCCATCCCTTATTGTCTTCAACATAAATTCTAAAATCTTCGATAAACTCGAAGACTGCCTCAGCCATTTCTTTATCACTTTTAGGCGAAACTACATGAGGATGCGCTTTTGCTCTCCTAAAAGCATCCACTCCGGGCTGATATAGGCCATTGGGATCGCGCTCGATATCATAAGCAGCCGGAGGTCTTGCCTCTAAAGTTTTGATGAATTGAGACCGTAGTGTCTGCGCTGCCCGAGCCAAATCAACTATCGTAGCTTTATCAACATTACGCTTTATGTCGTCTCCATAGCGCTGACGAAGAAGATCATTCTGGTTATCATAGCAATAATCCCAGAATGCATCAGCGTTGATGGCAGGCAGCTTTCTCAGGTATTGCCTCGGCACCAATAGTATCGGGACCTTAGTGAGAGGATTTATCGGCAATTCGAAAGTCCGATTCACCCACCGCTGTTGAGTTATGTCGAAGAAACCTCGATCCGTTCGAACTTCAACAGTGGGAATTTTATGCTTCCGACAAATCGCTCGGGTATACTCTGCTAATCTATGCCGGATAATATTTGCCGTCGCATCGCTAATTCTATCCGCTCCAATCCCTTCCTCAAAAATCTGGATTTCTTCAAAGTGCGAGAGTTCTTTTACGCCTGCACGGACGGCTTTGTAAAAGCCGCGCGCTAATTGAACAGCTAACTTGCCGCCTGAACCTGAGCCGCGCGTCCCTAGTTTAGTATAACCAAGACACAGCTCGCCCACTTCCGGAAAGCGCAAAAGAGACTCCGCCAATCGCCAGCTAGCCGATTGGTCATTGCCATCACTTTTTGCGATAAGACCAAGGACAAAATTAAAGAACTGAATGATCTCAGCGTGACTATCGGTAAAGACGCCGCTTTCTCCGTCGTAAAGCAAAAATGGGTCGAGGAACAAGCGAGTGTCGATATTCAGCAACGGATCGAACCAATCATCCGTTGCATCCCGGCTGATTCCAAATGCATCAGAAAATAGCATTTCGCCCCCGTTTGATTAAGAATATCAACGAGAGATGATAGCTTAAAGAAAAAGTTTACGCTGCCACCCCCGCCGCATAACCCGAACTCCACGCCCACTGGAAATTGAAGCCGCCGAGATGGCCGGTCACGTCCACGGCCTCGCCGATGAAATAGAGGCCGGGCACGGCACGCGCTTCCATGCTTTGCGAGGAGAGCGCGGCGGTATCCACGCCGCCGAGTGTGACTTCCGCCTTGGCAAAACCTTCGGTGCCGGCGGGGGTGAGTTGCCAGTGTTGCGCCAGCGCCGTGAGGGTTTTGAATTTCGCGTCGCCTAAATCCGCCAGGCGGCCGTCGAGGCCGGCCAGGTCGCAGAGCCGTTTGGCTAATCTGCCCGGCAGGTGCGATGCCATCTGCGTTCCGATCTCCTGTTTCGGGTGCTGGACCCGCGCGGCTTTCAGCAATGCGAAGAGATCGAGGCCGGGCAGCAGGTTGATGGTGATCGGCTGGCGGCGTTCAAAAAATTCCCAGTAGCTGGAAATCTGCAAAATGGCCGGCCCGCTGAGGCCCTTGTGGGTGAACAGCAGGGCCTCGCGGAAGCGGCGTTTGCCGATGGATGTTTCCGCATCGGGCACGGCCACGCCGGCCAGGCCATCGAAGCGGCGCGCGTCTTCCGGCCCAAACAGCAGCGGCACCAAAGCGGGTTTGGGCGGGATGACGTTGAGCCCGAACTGTTTTGCGATCTCGTAGGCCAGGCCGGTGGCGCCCATTTTCGGAATGGATGCCCCGCCGGTGGCGAGCACCAGAGCGGGCGCGTCGAACACATCCGCACTGGCGGTATGGACGCGGAAGCCTGCGGGCGTTTTCTCCACGCTGGCGATGGCTGAGTTGAGCCGCAGCGTGACCTCGCCCGGCCCGCGCTGGCATTCGGCCAGCAGCATGTCGATGATCTGCTGCGCCGAGCCGTCGCAGAACAACTGCCCAAGTGTTTTCTCGTGCCACGCGATGCCGTGCCTGTTCACCAGCGCGATGAAGTCCTGCGGCGTGAAGCGTTTCAGCGCCGATTTGGCGAAATGCGGATTGGCGGAGAGGAAATCGGCCGCCGTAGTGTGCAGATTGGTGAAGTTGCAGCGGCCGCCGCCGGAGATGCGGATCTTTTCGCCCGGCCTGGCGGCGTGGTCGAGCAGCAGCACGCGCTTGCCGCGTTGGGCGGCCACGCCGGCGCAGAACAGCCCGGCGCCGCCGGCGCCCAGGATGATCACGTCGTAGGATGGAAGGGGTGCGGACATGGCTGACCGTCATGCCATGCTTCAGGCGCGGCATCCACGATCTGGGAAAAACAACGCGTGGATGCCCGGGCCCGGGAATCGCTTCCTGGCCGGCCATGACATTTCTGTTTTTTGGTTCTCTTTTTATCGTCATGCCCGGACCCACGAAGCGCTTGCTGGCCGGTCATCCACGTTTTCTTATCCCGGCTCATCCCCCCCAAGTCCCTGCTGCCGCTGCGGCAGGCGGCGGAGGCTTGGGGGCGCAGGCAGGGCGAAAGTTCTGCTAACCAAGATTCAACTGGACATTGGGAACCCGGACTGGTTGTATCGACCCGTTACCCCTGAGATCCCGCAAAATCGCGGCGCCGGCCTGTCATCGTGCCGGCGCGCCAAGCAGCAGAAAGCCGCCATGGCCCTCCCAGTCCGGTATACCGATTCCCATCCGTTTTCCGTCACGCGCCCGCCCTTGCGCCAGATCCTGCTGTGGCAACTGGCCGGCATCCTGCTGCTGGGCGCCGCCCTGCTGGTCGCGGCGCTGCTGGGCGCGACACCGGCCCGGGCGGACTCGCATCTGCTGGCCGCCGCGCGGGCCGGCGACGCGGAAGCCGCCGAGCATCTGGGCGTGATGTATGAGACCGGCTCGGGCGTGCGCCGCAGCGAGGCCGAGGCCGCCTACTGGTATGGCCGCGCCGCCCAGGCCGGCCGCCGCCAGTCGCAATATGCCTATGCGCAATTCCTGGAAAACGGCAGCGGCATCACCAAGGACGAAGCCGCCGCCCTGCACTGGTATCTGAGCGCCGCCAGCCAGGGCCATCTGGGCGCGGTGGCCAACCTGGCCGCCATGCTGGCGACCGGGCGCGGCACGGCGCAGGACCGGCTGTCGGCCTATCGCGTGCTGCTCTGGGCCAAGGAGCAGCGCGGCCAGGATTCGCGCCAGCCGCAGGTGGCCGCCAGCCTGGAGGCGATCGGCGCCGGCCTGCGCGGAATCGACCGCAAGGCCGCCACGCCGCTGGAGCCGCGCGAGCTGCAAGCGCGGCTGGGGCCGGTGAAAAAGGTGGCGCAGAAGTAAGGCGCCAGAACCGGGGCCTCAGAACCGGGGCTTCAGAACCGGGGCTTCAGAATTTGCGCGCCGCCACGATATAGGCGGCGATGGTGGCCTCGCCCAGGCTGCGCATGGCTTCCAGCCGGTGCAGCCCGGCCACCAGCACATAGCGTTTCTGCGCCTCGTCGCGCCGCACCTGGATCGGCACTTTCAGGCCGCCGTCGCCGACGATCTCGTCGGCCAGCGCCGAGACCTTCGCGGCATCCAGCGTGCCCTTGAACTTGGCCGGCACGTAGATCTCGGCGATTTTCACCGGCACGGCTTTCATCATTGGCCAAATCCTTTCATGAGGCGGCCTCTTCGTAGACGATCTTCAGCACCTCGATGGACTGCAGACCCTGCGGCGTGCGCAGCTCCACCACGTCGCCCACGCGCGCCTTGATCAGGGCGCGGGCAATGGGCGCGATCCAGCTCACCTCGCCCTGTTCGATGCGCGCCTCGTCGATGCCGACGATGCGGATGGTGCGTTCGCGGTCGCTGTCGTCCAGGTACGTCACCGTGGCGCCGAAAAACACCTGATCGCGGTTTTTCTGCAGGGCCGGATCGACCGGCTCGGCGATCTCCAGCCGTTTGAGCAGGAAGCGGATGCGGCGGTCGATCTCGCGCAGGCGCTTCTTGCCATAGAGATAATCGCCGTTCTCGCTGCGGTCGCCGTTGCCTGCGGCCCAGGAGACGATCTCGACCACCTTGGGCCGCTCGACGGTTTTCAGCTGTTTCAGCTCGTCGCGCAGGCGCTGCAGCCCCGCCGGCGTGATGTAGTTCTTCGCGCCTTGCGGAATCGCCGGGGCCTCGTCGAGATCGTCCTCGACCTCGTGATCCGTCTCTTTCGTGAAGGCCTTGCTCATGGATTTACCCTAGCATGCCATGGCATAAAGCGGCCATGCCTGCCGCCATCACCATCTATGTGGACGCCGATGCCTGCCCGGTCAAGGACGAGGTGTTCCGCGTGGCCGAGCGGCACGGCGCCGTTCATGGCAATGTGGCCGTGCAGGTGGTGGCGAATGCCTGGCTGAATCTGCCGCGCCTGCCCTGGATCACGCTCACCGTGGTGGGCGCGCGGCTGGATGAGGCCGATGACTGGATCGCGGAGCGCGCCGGTGCGGGCGATATCGTGGTGACGGCCGATGTGCCGCTGGCGGCGCGCTGCGTGAAGGCGGGCGCCACCGTGCTGGCGCCGAACGGCAAGAGCTTCAACGGCAGCATCGGGCTGGATCTCGCCCTGCGCAACCTGATGACCGACCTGCGCGCGGCCAGCCCGACCGAACGCGTCGGCTCGGGCCCCCGGCCCTTCAGCGCGAAGGACCGTTCCGCCTTCCTGCAGGCCCTGCATGAGGCGGTGATGAAACTGAAACGCGGCCAGAGCTGATTAAAGCTGGTTGCCTAAAGCTGGTTGCCTAAAGCTGGTTGGCCGAGCGGCTGATGGTCTTGATCGGGCCGCGCGGGCGGCCGGATTTCTCGGCGATGTCGCGGTCCTGCGCCTCGATGAAGGCGCGGGCGACATCCTCCTCGTCGTCGAAGCCGGCGAATTGCGTGGTCGGCACGCGGCGGTTCGAGGTCTGGCTGCCGTCCTGGTAGATCACGTCGAACAGGATGAAGGCGGCGTTGGGATTGATCTTGGGTTTCTTGGTCTTGTCCTTGGCCATGACACGCTGTCCCTGACTTACTCTTCCCTCGCGCCGTCCGCGACCGGAGTCTCGCCCTGCTGTTCCGATTTGCGGCGTTCGGATTCTTCCTGGCGCTTCTGCAGCTTTTCCTGCTTCTTCTGTTCCTTGGCGCGGGTGCGCTCGGCGCGCTGCTGGTTGTAGTTCGGTTTGAACGCCATGGCGCCCTCCGGGCAAAGCTCGATGCTGGAGCATGCTGAAGCTGGAGCATGCTGAAAAAACCAAAGGGGGCACCCGTTTCCGGGCACCCCCTCGGCAAAACGTCCTGACGGGTTAGATCAGGCAGCCTTCAGATTCACGGCCGAGGTCTTGCCGCGCTTCGGATCGCGCTGTTCCTCGAAGGAAATCCGCTGGCCTTCGTTCAGGCCGCTCATGCCGGCGCGCTCAACGGCCGAGATATGAACGAACACGTCCGGCCCGCCGCCTTCCGGCTGGATGAAACCGTAGCCCTTGGTGGCATTGAACCATTTCACAGTACCGACAGCCATAGCTGTATCTCCGTAGTTTTCAGTGTAGCAACGCCGCCGAAGAGAAAGGAACCCGTCGACGACGCATCAAACTATGTCCAGGCGTGGCAGGGAACTGGACACCTGCGATTGTTGAGATCGACAGGCAGAGCAGTCTGGCAGTCCGTAGTAGTATGACCCCCTTAAGATAGGTATTCCTCCAGATTGTGCAAGGGTGGGCGAGCAACACTCTGGCGCGGTTGCATAAATGCGCAGGCATCGGCCGATTGCCCGCAGAAATCCGCGCAGAATTGGCGTTGATTCCGCATGCGCGCGGCGCTATGCAACCGGCACCGGGAAACCATACGTATAACAATGACCGCCGAATCCAGCCACGCCTCCGCCGAAGATGGCCTGCAGCAGCAGCTGCACGGCATCTTCTTCGACCTGTGGCGCTTCGGCAGCCATGCCCTGGTCGGCTGGCGTCCCAGCCGGCTGGGCATCGAGATCATCACCGTGCCCAAGGTGCGGCTGTTCGCCGATCATGGCCGGCATCTGGCCGTGTTCAGCGAAAGCGGCCTGATGGCCGGCGGCGCGCTGGACGAAGCGGCCCGCCTGCTGGAGGTGCAGCCGGTGGAGCTGCGGCTGGAACGCCCGATCGGCCCCGGCCCGGGCGAGATTCCCTATACGCTGGTCGAGCAGGTGTTCCAGCTGTTCACCGTGACCAAGACGCTGCACCGTGCCGTGCTGCTGATGGACATCGTCGGCTTTTCCAAGGCCGCGCCCGAGCAGCAGGCCGCCCAGCTCACCACCCTGGAATTCTCGCTCAATCTGGCCGAGGAGATGGCGCGCGCCCATGGCCTGGCCGTCGGATTCCGCCGCACCACCACGGGCGACGGTTTCTATGTGTGGAACGAACGCTCAGGCCTGCGCGCCGATATCGACTTCTTCTGCGCGGTGGCGATTTTCCAGATCCTGTTCTCGGCCCTGCGCCGCACCACCACCGACGCTTCGGCCGTGCCCGGCCTGCGGCTGTGCCTGAGCATCGGCAGCCATTTCCTCTATCACCAGCCACGCAAGGACGGCAGCGACGGCGGCGCCTTCATCGTCGGCGATGTCACCATCCAGGTGGCGCGCCTGATCGGCACCGCCCTGCCGGAACAGATCATGGTGGGCGATTTCCGCCGCCCGCTGGGTCTGGGCCACGGGCAATGCGACAGCGAAACCTTCCTGCGTGCGGTGAGCGAGCGGCTGGCGGGCATAAAGGATCTGCGCGTTCTGGGGTATCGCATCGACCGCGTCAGCTTTTACCTGACCGGTCCGCGCGAGGATGATGGCCGCCATGTGCCGAGCCTGATCACCATCACCGACAAACATGGCTTCGAGCATCGCTGCTATAACGCCAAGCTGAACGCCTTCGCCGAACAGGGCGAGCCGTATTACTGCGGCCTGCAGCATGCCGACCTGGCCTGACGCTAGCGCAGGCAGGCGTTCAGATCGAAATCCTCGAATCGCACGGCATCCAGCATGGCGCCGGTGAAATCGGTGAACTGCCAGCGGCCGCTGAAATGGCCTTCGCTGGAATAGATGCGCAGCCGGCCGGGTATGGCCCGGGCGAATTCGGCCCAGCGCAGGTTGGCACCGGCAAAACGGCAGCCGGCGACGCGGGCCTCGGCAAAACCGGCGCCGACCAGATTGGCCCGGCTGAAACTGGCGAGCAGCAGGCTGGCGCGATCGAAGCGGCAGCCGCGCAAATCGCAATCGCTGAAATCCGCGCCATCCAGCTCCAGGCCGGTGAAGTCATGGTAAGGAAAACGCCGGCCGGCGAGATTGAGCTGCTGCCCGGCGGAGCCTTCGCTCTGCATCCAGACACGATGCCCTGCAATGGCGCCGGCCAGGTCAGGCTCGAAACCTTCGGGCGTGATCAGCCGCGCGCTGTTGACCTCAAAACCATCGGCGGCAATGCCGCGCAGCACCGCGCCGGTGAAATCGGCGCCCACCGCCACCGCCTTCTCCACCGTGGCATTGACGATCTGCGCCTGACTCAGATTGGCGCCGACCAGCCGCGTGCCGACCAGCCGCGCGTCGCTCAAATTGGCGCCGCTGAGATTCGCATAGGACAGATCGGCATCGCGCAGGTTGCTGCCAAAGAAATTCGCCCCCGACAGATCGGCACCGACCAGCGAGGCGCCGCTCAGGTCCACACCCGAGAACTGCGCGCGCGACGCCGTGGCGTAATCCAGCAGGCAGTTGCTGAGGTCTGACACGTCGATGCCGACGCGGGCCTGCGCACCCTGCAGATGCGCGCCGGGGCGCATCATCACGCCGCCGCGGAAATCGGCCTCGATCAGGATGGCGTTGTTGAAATTGGCCCCGGCCAGGCTGGTGCCGCGCAGGATGGCGCGGGTCAGGTTGGCATTCTGCAGGTCGGCGCGGGCCAGGTCGGCACCGAACAGATCGGCCTCGGCCAGATCGGCGCGCGATAGCCGCGCGCGGCGCAGGTTGGTGCCGGCCAGCTTGGCCCGCTGCATCGCGCGACCGGCGAAATCGGCATCTTCCAGGTCGCGATGCGACAGGTCGAGGATTTCGGACGCAATGGCCCCGTCCCGTGATCCCACGGGATCATGAGGCGCGAGCGGGCTGCGATGGTGGGCGGTTGGCATGATGCGGCGGGGATTGGAGCGGGCGCCTGTTTACCACATCTTTGCCGGGTGCAAAGAGATTTCCGTTCGCGCTGTTTTATAGGAATTCCAAAAAGAAACGGCCCGAATCCGCCGATCCGGGCCGCTGGTATTGTATGCGTACAAAATAGCCGTGGATCGGCGCGGCCTTAGAGGCCCTTCACGATGTCCTCGACCATCTTCTTGGCGTCGGCGAGTAACATCATTGTGTTGTCCTTGTAGAACAGCTCGTTGTCGATGCCGGCATAGCCGGATGCCATCGAGCGCTTCACGAACAGCACGGTCTTGGCCTTGTCGACGTCGAGGATCGGCATGCCGAAGATCGGGCTTTTCGGATCGTCGCGCGCGGCCGGGTTGGTCACGTCGTTGGCGCCGATCACGAAAGCGACGTCGGCGGTCTGGAATTCGGAGTTGATCTCCTCCAGCTCGAACACCTCGTCATAGGGCACGTTGGCCTCGGCCAGCAGCACGTTCATGTGGCCCGGCATGCGGCCCGCCACCGGATGGATGGCGTATTTCACTTCCACGCCCTCTTCCTTCAGCTTGTCGCCCATCTCGCGCAGGGCATGCTGGGCCTGGCTGACCGCCATGCCGTAACCCGGCACGATAATCACCTTGCCGGCATTCTTCATGATGAAGGCGGCATCGTCAGCCGAGCCCTTCTTGTAGGCGCGGTCAACCTTCTGACCGCCGGCAGCAGCCGTGGTATCGCCGCCGAAGCCGCCGAGGATCACGTTGAACAGCGAGCGGTTCATGCCCTTGCACATGATATAGGACAGGATCGCGCCCGAGGAGCCGACCAGCGCGCCGGTGACGATCAGCGCCGGGTTCTGCAGCGTGAAGCCGATGCCAGCCGCCGCCCAGCCCGAATAGCTGTTCAGCATCGAGACCACGACGGGCATGTCGGCGCCGCCGATGGGGATGATGATGGTGAAGCCGACGATCAGCGCCAGCACCGTGACCGCCCAGAACAGCTCGCGGCTGGGATTCATGCAGAAAGCCACGATCAGGCCGACGATCACCAGGCCGATCAGGGCGTTCAGCATATGCTGGCCCTTGAAGATCACCGGGCTGCCCGACACCAGGCCCTGCAGCTTGGCGAAAGCCACCAGCGAACCGGAGAAGGTGATGATGCCGATCACCACGCCGAGGCTCATCTCGATGCGCGCGGCCACGGTGATCTGGCCGGCAGCATTGAGAATGCCGTAGGGCGCCGGATTGTAGAAGGCAGCCGCCGCCACCAGCACGGCGGCGAGACCGACCAGCGAGTGCATGGCCGCGACAAGCTGCGGCATCGCCGTCATCTGGATGCGGCGGGCCAGCACGGTGCCAACGCCGCCGCCGATGACGAGCGCGACCAGCACCCAGACGATGGTGCCGGACAGATCGCCCAGATTGGCAATGGTGGTCAGCACGGCGATCGCCATGCCGGTCATGCCATAGATGTTACCCTTGCGGCTGGTCTCAGGTGACGACAGGCCACGCAGCGCGAGGATGAAAAGAACGGAGCTGACGAGATAGAGCAGCGCGGTCAGTTGGATCGGCATGGCGCGGCCCCTCTCACTTCTTTTCTTTTTTCTTGTACATCGCCAGCATGCGCTGGGTGACCAGGAAGCCGCCGAAGATGTTGACGGCCGCCAGCGCGATGGCGAGCAGGCCGAAAATCTTCGAGGCATCGAAGGTGGCCGAGGCGCCGGCGGCGATCAGCGCGCCGACAATGATCACCGACGAGATCGCGTTGGTGACGCTCATCAGCGGGGTATGCAGGGCCGGCGTCACGCTCCAGACCACGTAATAGCCGACGAAGCAGGCCAGCACGAAGATCGAGAGCAGCGAGAAGAAGGAATAGACTTCGGCCATGGCTCAGGCCCCCTCTTTCAGCATGGGATGGATCACGGCGCCGTCGCGGGTGAGGCAGGTGCCGGAGACCGTCTCGTCCTCGGGGTTGAACTTGAAGGTCTTGCCGTCCTTGTCCCAGTGCGGGGACAGGAAGTTCCACAGGTTCTTGGCGAACAGGTTGGAGGCATCGACCGGCACGCGGCTGGGATAGTTGGTGTAGCCCACCAGCTTCACGCCGTTCACCTCCACCACCTGATCGGGTTTCGAGAGCGGGCAGTTGCCGCCGGCCTCGACCGCCAGGTCGACGATCACCGATCCGGGCCGCATGCTCTTCACCATCTCTTCCGTCACCAGTACCGGCGCGGGACGGCCGGGGATCAGGGCGGTGGTGATGATGATATCCTGCTTCTTCACCGTCTCGGCGATCAGGGCGGCCTGCTTGGCCTTGTATTCCGCTGACATTTCCTTGGCGTAGCCGCCGGCGGTCTGCGAGGCGCGCGCCTCTTCATCATCGACCCAGACGAACTTGCCCCCCAGGCTTTCCACCTGTTCCTTGGTGGCCGGGCGCACGTCTGTGGCCGACACCACGGCACCGAGGCGCTTGGCGGTGGCAATCGCCTGCAGGCCGGCGACGCCGACACCCATGATGAACACGCGGGCCGGCGCGATGGTGCCGGCCGAGGTCATCATCATCGGGAAGGCGCGGCCGAAATGGCTGGCCGCATCCAGCACCGACTTGTAGCCGGCTAGGTTGGATTGCGAGGAGAGGATGTCCATCGACTGCGCGCGGGTGATGCGCGGCATCAGTTCCATGGCAAAGGCGGTGACGCCGGCAGCGGCATAGGCCTTCACCTGCTCGCGCTGCTGCAAGGCAGCCAGGCCGGCAACCAGGATGGCGCCTTTCTTCAGCAGCGCCAGTTCGTCATTGCCTTCGGCGGCGGTCATCGGCCGCTGCACCTTCAGCACCATGTCGGCATCGGCCAGCGCGGATTTGGCATCCGGCGCGATCTGTGCCCCCATGGCGGTGTAATGCTCGTCGAGGATATCGGCCGCCAGGCCGGCGCCGCTCTCGATCACGACGCTGCAGCCCAGGCCCACGAATTTCTTGACGGTCTCCGGCGAAGCGGCGACGCGCTTCTCGCCGGGCCGGCGCTCCTTGGGAATGGCTATTTTCATGATGGAACTCCCCCCGTACTGACGGCTTCAATACAACAGCGGCGCCCGCAGGCGCCGCCAGGCCGGTTCAGAGCAGGAAGATGGCCATGAGGATGAGCAGGACCACCAGAGCAGCCGTGCCCCAGGTGGTCATTTTCATGAAGGCACCCCAGGCCGCCTTGTGCTGGCTGATGTCCATGGTGCCGATCTGATGCTGTTCCGCCATGATACCCTCTGCATGGTTTAGGGATTGAATCGCCGGGGATATTACGCTGGCGGCAGAAGCCCGCACAACCCCTGCTCCGGCCCTAGTCCAGCCCTGGCCCCTTGCCGGACCGCCTTGCGCGACGTCAGGCCACCAGGCCGACCAACCGGCCGATTTCACGGTTGGCGCGGGTAGCATCCGCGGCCGGCGCATAAGCCTGCGCCGCCCTTGCGGCAGGGCCATCGCGCCCGGACACGCCGGAAGCACCAGACAAGCCGGAACCAGACGAGACTGGACCGGCCTGCTCGGAACCCGGCGTCTCGCCCCCCTTGGCCTGCCCCTCGACCTGCCCCTCGCCCTGCCCCTCGCCCTGCGGTGCACCCGGCAGGGCCGGCGCGGCCGCGGCCTCTTCCTTCTCGGCGGCGGCGGCTTCCTGCTCGGCGCGCTTCTCCTCGCGAATCTGTGCCAGCGCTTCCATGCGCAATTGCTGGGCCGCGGCGGCCACGGCCCGGTCGGCACCCGAGGGATCGGCCGGCGCCAGGGCGGCGGCGGCAACCTGGGCCGCCTTCTGCAAGGTGACTTCCGGATCGCTTTCCGCGCCGATATCGATCGGCACTTCGCCAGCCACCGCATATAACTGGCCGTCAGGGCCACGGGTATAGCTGTAAGACGGCGCCCCGGCATATTGCCCGCCCACCGCCGCATGGGCGCGTTCATGGGCGCGCACCTTGGCGTCGATCTGCTTGAGCTTGGCGACCTGCTGCTTTTCCTCCTCGCTCAGTTCGCCCGCTGTCTTCGCGCCGCCGGAGGGCTCGGTCGCGATGTCCGCTTCCTGCGCGGTGAGCAGGGTGGCGCCGCTGGCCAGGGCCGAACCGCCGCCCGGCCGCAGGTTGATGACATTGCCGCCCTGCGCGCCGCCACTGCCCGGCACCGGACGCGGCGGTTCCTTCTGCCGGCGATTTTCAACCGGCTGCGGCTCGCCGCCGCCCAGAATCTTCAGGCCGGGGAACTGCGCCTGCATCTGCGCCTTCAGCGCGGCGCCATGCACGCTGCAGTCCAGCGACTGGCACACGGCGCTGCCGTCGCTGGCCAGGCTTTGCGCCGTGGCCGCACCGTAACTGCCGGCACCTCCGTAACTGGATATCGAGCCCGGCGAGAAGGACGACAAACCGCCGATCATGCGCCTTGATGTCTGCTGGGCGGCCCGGGGCCGCGAAACATTATTTCAGGAGCATTTTCGGCCCGAAGCGGCCGGGCCTCAAGCGATTTCTGCGGGCAATCCCGCGATCTTGAGCGCGGCCTGCTGGCGTTTTTCCATGGCCCGCACATCGAAATCCGCGATCAGGTCATGAAACAGGCGGTGCCAGTTGATCTCGGCCTTCAGGTGCAGGAACACCCCGCCCAGGCCGATGGCGGCGCGGTCCATGAACACGAATTCGCGCGGCGGCGTCACACCGCCCAGCTCCTTGAGCTTGCGATGCACCTGCTCGGCCACCTCGCGGCCGTAGAGGCCGGAGGATTCCATTTCCTGGATGCGGCGCGGGCGATCCTCCAGCAGCGGCGCGTAGACGAACTCGGCCCACAGGTTGAGCGTGTCGATCACCTCGTTGGACAGGCCGGTGAAGCCCCAGGTCTCGTAGGCATGCACGGCCAGCGCGCGATCATTGCCCGAGATGGCGCGGTAGAGGTCGATCACCCCGCCGACGAAACGCGAGGGGAAGATGCGCACGCAGCCGAAATCCAGCAGGTTGATGCCCAGATCGTCGCGCACCGTGTAATTGCCCAGATGCGGATCGCCATGGATCACGCCGCACTGATAGAACGGCACATACCAGGCGCGGAACAGGTTCATCGCGATGCTGTTGCGGGTTTCCTGTGGCGCATCGGCGTAATCGAGCAGCCGGCGGCCCTCCAGCCAGGTCATGGACAGCAGCCGCTTGGTGCTGAGTCCGGGCAGCACCTCGGGCACATGCACGTTGGCCTCGCCCTTCAGCATCTCGGCGTACAGCCGCATATGCAGGGCCTCGCGCTCGTAATCCAGCTCCTCGCGCAGGCGGGCGGCGATCTCGGCATGGATATGCGTGGTGTCGATGGCGGCATCCATGCGGCGATAGATGGCGAAGATCAGCTTCAGCTGGCGCAGGTCGGCCTCCACGGCCGAGGCCATGTCGGGATATTGCAGCTTCACGGCAAGCTGGCGGCCATCCTTGGCGGTGGCGCGGTGCACCTGGCCCAGACTGGCGGCGGCAGCGGCGGCGAGGTCGAAGCTTTTGTATTTCGCCTGCCATTGCGGCCCCAGTTCGGCCACCATGCGGCGCTTCACGAAGGCCGGCCCCATGGCCGGCGCATTGGCCTGCAGCTGGGTCAGCTCCTGCACGTATTCCTTCGGCAGCGCGTCAGGGATGGTGGACATGATCTGCGCCACCTTCATCAGCGGACCTTTCAGTCCGCCCAGAGCCGCGCGCAGATCTGCCGCATGCCTGCCGCGGTCGAGCTTCACGCCCAGCATGCGTTCGGCGCCCAGCCTGGCCGCCAGGCCGCCGACCGAGGCGCCCACCTTCGCGTAGCGGCGGACGCGGCCGAGCGTGCTGTCTTCCTCGGCCATGTGCCTCAGCCCAGCTTTTCCAGCTCGTCGATGAAACCTTCGATCACGCCCAGGCCCTTCGACCAGAAGGCCGGATCGGCGGCATCCAGACCGAAAGGCGCCAGCAGCTCCTTGTGCCGCAGCGTGCCGCCGGCCTTGAGCATGGCGAAGTACTTCTCCTGGAAACCCTGTTCGGCATCCTGGTAGCGCGCGTAAAGCGCATTCACCAGGCAGTCGCCGAAGGCATAGGCATAAACGTAGAAAGGCGAATGGATGAAATGCGGGATGTAACACCAGAAGGTGCTGTAATCGGCATCGAATTTCAGCGCCGGGCCCAGGCTTTCCTTCTGCACGCCCATCCAGATCTCGCCCAGCCTGTCGGGCGTCAGTTCGCCCTGGCGGCGCGCGGCATGCACCTGGCGCTCGAACTTGAAGAAGGCGATCTGGCGCACCACGGTGTTCAGCATGTCCTCCACCTTGGAGGCCAGCATGATCTTGCGGCGCTCGGGGCCGGCGGCATCGAGCAGCGCGCGGAAGGTCAGCTGCTCGCCGAACACCGAGGCCGTCTCGGCCAGCGTCAGCGGCGTGTCGGCCATCAGCGGTCCCTGCTCGGCCGCCAGCAGCTGGTGCACGCCATGGCCCAGTTCATGCGCCAGCGTCATCACGTCGCGCGTGCGGCCCTGGTAGTTCAGCAGCAGATAGGGATGCGCGCTCGGCACCGTGGGATGGGCGAAGGCACCCGATGCCTTGCCCGGCCGCGCCGGCGCGTCGATCCAGGCATTGTCGAAGAATTTCCGGCCCAGATCGGCCAGCTGCGGCGAGAAGCGGCCATAGGCTTTCAGCACGATGTCGCGCGCCTCGTCCCAGCCGATGGCACGGTCATGATCCTCGGGCAGCGGCGCGTTGCGGTCCCACCAGGGCAGCTTCTTCACGCCCATCCATCGCGCCTTCAGTTTGTAATAGCGGTGCGACAGCTTCGGATAGGCGGCGGTGACGGCATCGGTCAGCGCGTTCACCACCTCGGGCTCGACGCAGTTGGAGAGATGCCGATAGGCTTCGGGCGTCGGGTATTTGCGCCAGCGGTCCTCGACTTCCTTGTCCTTGGCCAGCGTGTTGGTGATCAGCGCGAACAGCCGCACATTCTGCTTGAACACCTTGGCCAGAATCCTGGCGGCCTTCCGGCGTGTGGCCGCATCCTTGTCAGAGAGCTTGTGCAGCACCTGCTCGGCGGTGAGCTGGTCCTTGCCCCACGGGAAACGCAGCCCGGCCATGGTTTCGTCGAACAGGCGGTTCCAGGCGGCGCGGCCGGCCACGGCCTTTTCATGCAGCAGGCGCTCCAGCTCGTCGTCGAGCTGATGATCGCGGAACAGCCGCAGGTCGCGCAGCCAGGGCCGGTAATGCGCAAGCTTGGCCGACTGGGCGTATTTCTGCTCCAGCGTGGCATCTTCGAGGCGATTCAGTTCCAGCGTGAGGAACAGCAGCCTGGTGGTGACGTCGTTCAGCTTCTCCTGCATGTCCTGGTAGAAGCCGGCAACCTTCGGATCGGCCATGTCGCCGGCATAGGCCAGCGAAGCGAAGGAATACATGCGGCCGATCAGGTCCTGCAGGGCTTCGTATTCGGCGATCACGGCAGCCAAGGCATCGCCGGACATGCCTGCGATCTTGCCCTTGCCCTGCTGTTCCAGCCTGGCCGCGCGTTCGGCCACGGCAGCGAGGTCACGCGTGAGCTCGGCGGATTCGAGGCCGGGATACAGATCGCTCAGATCCCAGGTCGGCAGATGGCCGAGATCATTGGCGGCAGATGCGGCGGTGGCGGGGGAAGCCATGGGAATCCTCGTTTCTTGTAATCGCTATAATATATGGGAAGCACCGGCCGGTTTGACCAGCCCGGCGGCAGGGCCGCAGCTAAATCCCGTCAACCCAGCAGAAAATGCGCGTGGGCGGCGGCCACCGGCTTGGCCGGATCTTCCTGCCATGCCTCGGCGCGCACATTGGCGATGCGGCGGCCATGTTTGGTGATGATGGCGCGGGCGAAGGTTTCCACCGGCCGGGCCGACCGCAGGTAATCCACCTGCAGGTCGATGATCTTCGGAATCGCGTCGGTCTCGGCCGACCAGATCAGTTGCACGATGGCAGCCGATTCCAGCAGCGCGCCGACCACGCCGCCATGCAAAGCCGGCAGCCGCGCATTGCCGATCAGCTTGGGGTCGGCCGGCAGCACGCAGAGCGGGTTGCCCTCGGCATCCTCGCGCACGCTGAGGCCAAGGAAGCGGAAATACGGAATGGCCTGCAGGAAACCGGAGATGTCGCGGTGTTCGCGGGCGCTGCGGATCAGGTTTTCAAGATCGATGGTCATGCCGCACCGCCCGGTATTTTCGTTCCCTTGGGCAGCGGCGGCTTGTCGGAAGAACCGATCATGAAAGCCCCGACGCAATTCGCCACCAGATCGTCCGGCGCTTCCGGATGATAGGCACGGGCGCGCACGAAAGCGATCGAACGGGTCAGCTTGTAGCATTCCGCCGTGGCGTATAGTTCCTTCTGCGCCACCGCCGGCTTGAGATAGTCGATGCGCAGATCCAGCGTGGCAATCGCCTGCAATTTGGCCAAGGCCGAAAACACCGCCATGCCGCAGACGGTATCGACCAGCGACGTGACCACGCCGCCATGCAGAACGCCGTGCACCGGATCGCCGACCAGATCGGGATTATACGGCAGGGCCAGCGTGACGGCCTTGCGCGAGACGGCAATCACCTTCACGCCCAAAGCCGCGCAATGCGGAATGCCGGCGACGATCATCGCTTCCACGATTTTGGGATCGACCCCTTCCGGATCGATCCGCGGGGTCGCGATATCGGGTTGCTCGCTCATGGCAGCATGTTGTGGTAACGGCGATACCAGTCGACGAAGCGCGGAATGCCCACATCGATCGGCGTGGTGGGCGCAAAGCCGGTATCGCGCTGGATAGCCGAAATATCGGCGTAGGTGGCCTTCACATCGCCGTCCTGCATTGGCAGGAACTGCTTTTCCGCCTTGCGGCCAACCGCCTGCTCGATCAGCTCGATCATGCGCAGCAGCGGTTCCGGCTTGTTGTTGCCGATATTGTAGATGCGATAGGGCCGCCCCTGCTCGTTGGGCGGCGGCGGATTGTCCAGCGTCTTCACGATGCCATCGACAATGTCGTCGATATAGGTGAAGTCGCGCTGCATGTCGCCGTTGTTGAAGACCTGGATCGGCCGGCCTTCGAAAATCGCCTTGGTGAAGATGTACATCGCCATGTCGGGCCGGCCCCAGGGCCCATAGACGGTGAAGAAGCGCAGGCCGGTCTGCGGGAAGCCGAACAGATGCGCATAGGCGTGGCTGATCAGCTCGTCGGCCTTCTTGGTGGCGGCATAGAGCGAGATCGGCGAATCGACCCGATCCTCGACCGCAAAGGGCAACTTGGTGTTGCCGCCATAAACCGAGGATGACGAGGCATAGACCATATGCTCGCATTTCGGCAGATGCCGGCAGAGTTCCAGCATCACCGTATGGCCCAGCAGATTGGCGCGAATATAGGCATACGGATTCACCAGCGAGTAGCGCACGCCGGCCTGGGCAGCCAGATGCACGACCCGACGGATATCGGCTCCGGCCGTTGCCTGCTGCACTGCATCAACGTCGGCGATATCGACCTGGAAAAATTTGAAGCCTTTTCGACCCTGCAATTGTTCAAGTCGTGCGCGCTTCAGCGCCGGATCGTAATAATCGTTCAGATTATCCAGACCGATCACCTCATCGCCGCGCGCCAGCAACGCTTGCGCAACATGAAATCCGATAAAGCCGGCGGCACCGGTGAGCAGAATGGCCATGACGATCCTGGCACAATGAGCGGAAGGCGGATTGACTACCTGGGGGTATCTACCAGAATCACTTGAAAGAGCAACCGGCGCACCATTTCCGTGATGCTGCCGGTTTTCACTCGACCGGGCGCAGCGTCCGCCCTATAATTAGGTAAGTAATGCTGACCTAATTCGGTCGGTGGGAGGAGAAACCGGATGCTGGCGAATGTCACGCTGGACGACAAATACACCCTTGAGCGTGGCCGCGTCTTCCTGACCGGCACCCAGGCGCTGGTCCGCCTGCCGATGCTGCAGCGGAAACGCGATCTGGCGGCCGGGCTGAACACCGCCTGTTTCATCTCCGGCTATCGCGGTTCGCCGCTCGGTCTGTTCGACCAGCAGCTCTGGCGCGCCCGCAAATTCCTCAAGGACAACCACATCCAGTTCCAGCCCGGCGTGAACGAGGACCTGGCCGCCACCGCGGTCTGGGGCAGCCAGCAGCTCAACCTGTTCCCCAAGGCGAAATACGACGGCGTCTTCGGCATCTGGTACGGCAAGGGTCCGGGCGTGGACCGTTCGATGGACGTGTTCAAGCATGCCAATTCGGCCGGCACGTCGAAGCATGGCGGTGTACTGGCCTTGTGCGGCGACGACCATGGCGCCGCCTCCTCCACCGTGGCGCATCAGTCCGAACACATGATGATGGCCGCGATGATGCCCATGCTGCATCCGGCCAATGTGCAGGAATTCCTCGATTACGGCCTGCTGGGCTGGGCGATGTCGCGTTATGCCGGCGTCTGGGTCGGCTTCAAGTGCCAGACCGAGACGGTGGAGAGTTCGGCCAGTGTCTCCATCGACCCCGAGCGCCTGCAGATCGCCTATCCGACCGATTTCCAGATGCCGGCGGGTGGACTGAACATCCGCTGGCCCGACGCCATCCTGGAACAGGAAGACCGGCTGCAGCGTCACAAGGCCTATGCGGCCCTCGCCTTCGCCCGCGCCAACAAGATCGACCGCGTGGTGATCGACAGTCCGCGTCCGCGCCTTGGCATCATCACCACCGGCAAATCCTATCTGGACGTCCGCCAGGCGCTGGACGACCTGGGCATCACCGAGGAGATGGCGGCCGATATGGGCATCCGCCTTTATAAGGTGGGCATGGTCTGGCCGCTGGAGCGCGAAGGCGCGCGGCATTTCGCCGAAGGGCTGGAAGAAGTGATCGTCGTCGAGGAAAAGCGCGCGATCATCGAAAACCAGCTGAAAGAGCAGCTTTACAACTGGCGCGAGGACGTACGTCCGCGCGTGGTGGGCAAGTTCGATGCCCAGGGCAACTGGCTGCTGCCTTCGGCCGGGGAGATTTCTCCGGCCATCGTCGCCAAGGCGCTGTATACCTGGCTCAAGCGCTATGGCACCAATGCGCGCATCGAGGAGCGCATCGCCTTCATCGAGCAGAAGGAAAAGGAGCGCACCGCCAGCAGCATCGGCAAGACACAGCGCACGCCCTATTTCTGCTCGGGCTGCCCGCACAACACCTCGACCCGCGTGCCGGAAGGCAGCCGTGCGGTGGCCGGTATCGGCTGCCATTTCATGTCGCTGTGGATGGACCGCTCGACGGCCACATTCACCCAGATGGGCGGCGAAGGCACGCCCTGGATCGGCCAGGCGCCGTTCAGCGACGACAAGCATATCTTCGCCAACCTGGGCGACGGTACCTATTATCACTCCGGCCTGCTGGCCCTGCGCGCCTCGGTCGCGGCCAAGGTCAACATCACCTACAAGATCCTCTACAACGACGCCGTCGCCATGACCGGCGGCCAGCCGCATGACGGCCCGCTGACGCCGCCGCAGATCAGCATGCAGGTCTATGGCGAGGGCGTGCGCAAGATCGTGGTCGTCACCGACGAGCCCGACAAATATCCGGTCGGCACCGAATGGGCGCCCGGCGTGACCATCCGCCACCGCGACGAACTGGATGCCGTGCAGCGCGAGCTGCGCGAGATCGAAGGCTGCACCGTTCTGATCTACGACCAGACCTGCGCCGCCGAAAAGCGCCGCCGCCGCAAGCGCGGCACCTTTCCCGATCCCGACAAGCGCGTGTTCATCAACGAGGCGGTCTGCGAGGGTTGCGGCGACTGTTCGGTGAAATCCAACTGCGTCTCGGTCGAGCCGCTGGAAACCGAGCTGGGCCGCAAGCGCAAGATCAACCAGTCGTCCTGCAACAAGGACTTCTCCTGCGTGAAGGGCTTCTGCCCCAGCTTTGTCACCGTGCATGGCGGCAAGGTGAAGCGCGCCAAGGTGAAGCTGCAGCAGGGCCCGAGCGACAGCGACGTGGACGGCCTGTTCGCTGGCCTGAAGGCACCGGAAGTTGCGCCGCTGGACCAGCCCTACAACATCCTAATCACCGGCATCGGCGGCACCGGCGTGGTGACCATCGGCCAGATCCTGGGGATGGCCGCGCATATCCAGGGCTATGGCACCAGCGTGCTGGATTTCACGGGCCTGGCGCAGAAGAACGGCGCGGTCCTGAGCCATGTGCGTATCGCGCAAAACCCGGATGACATCCACGCCGTGCGCGTGGCAGCAGGCGGCGCCAATCTGGTGCTGGGCTGCGACATGGTGGTGGCGGCCGGCGATGCCGCGCTGGAGAAAATGCAGAAAGGCGCCACCCGCGCGCTGATCAACACCCATCTCACGCCCACCGCCGCCTTCCAGCTCAATCCGAACCTGCAGCTGGACGACAACCAGATGGTGCAGGCGATCCGCAATGCCGCCGGCGAGAACCTGTCGGAATTCGTGGAAGCCACCCGCATCGCCACCGTGCTGATGGGCGATGCGATTGCCACCAACATGTTCATGCTGGGCTATGCCGTGCAGCGCGGCCTGATTCCGGTATCGCTGGATGCCCTGCTGAAAGCCATCGAGCTGAACGGCACCGCCATCGATGCCAATATCAGGGCCCTGAACTGGGGCCGGCTCTATGCCCAGGATCCCAAGGTGGTGGACGATATCGCCCGGCCGACGCTGAGCGCCATCGAACCGAAGGCTTTTGCCAAGACGGTGGACGAATTGCTGGCCGACCGTCTGCCGCGGCTGACCGCCTGGCAGAATGCCGCCTATGCCGAACGCTACAAGGCGCTGGTGGAAAAAGCCCGCCATGCCGAGGCGAACAGGGCCAAGGGCATGACCGGCTTTGCCGAGGCCGTGGCGCGCTATGCCTTCAAACTGATGGCCTATAAGGATGAGTATGAGGTGGCGCGGCTTTATTCCGACGGCGAGTTCCTCAAGAAGCTGAACGCGCAGTTCGACGGCGATTTCCGCCTCAGCTTCCATCTGGCCCCCCCACTGCTCAATCCGCCCGATCCGGAGACCGGCATCGCGCAGAAGAAGGAATTCGGCCCGTGGATGTTCCGCGCCTTCGGCCTGCTGGCGAAATTCAAATTCCTGCGCGGCACGGCCTTTGACATTTTCGGCCGCACCGAGGAACGCCGCACCGAGCGCCAGCTCATCGCCGATTACTTCGCGCTGGTCGAGGAACTGTGCGAGAAGCTGAACCCGCAGAATCACGCACTGGCCGTGCAGCTGGCGAAGATCCCGGAAGAAATCCGCGGCTATGGCCATGTGAAGGTGAAGCACCTGGCGGCGGCGAAGGAAAAGGAAGCCAAGCTGCTGGCCACCTTCCGCGCCCCCACCGCGCCCATGGCGACCGCGGCCGAGTAAATCGTGGATGCCCGGATCAAGTCCGGGCATGACGAACTTATTCAATAGTCACTCGTTCACACGTCATGGCCGGCCTTGTGCCGGCCATCCACGTCTTGATTCCCTTACGGCATGACGTCGCGTTACGACCAGAAAGGTAATTGCGGAGGGCCGCGCATCATGGCTTGATCGCGCCATGACGACACCCGAAACCATCCGCCTACAGCGGCACGACGGCACCAGCTTTGCCGTGCAGATTCATCCAGCCGCCGATGCCAAGGCGCCGGCCATCCTGATCGAACCTGCCATGGGCATGCAGATCGGCTATTACGCCCCGCTGCTCGCCGCCCTGCAGCAGGCCGGATACAACGCCGCCATCGCCGAGTTGCGCGGCCATGAGGAAAGCGGCGGGCGCAAGCCGGGCTGGGGCTACGATTTCGGCTATCACGACCTGCTGACCGAGGACTGGCCCCTGGCGATCAAGGCGGTGAAAACGCGGTTTCACGGCACGCCCTTCTACCTGCTGGGTCACAGCCTGGGCGCGCAGGTCAGCAGCATCTATGCCGCGCATCACCCGCAGCAGATCGATGGCCTGATCCTGATCGCCTGCAGCTCCGTGCACTGGAAGCTGTGGCCGAAAGCCTTCCTGGCCTATAGCCAGATGGTGCCGCTGGTGGCGCGCGTGGTGGGGCATTTCCCCGGTCACCGTTTCCGCTTCGCCGGGCGCGAGGCGCGCACGCTGATGGCCGACTGGGCCCGGCAGGCGCGCACCGGGCGTTTCCTCTTCGGCCGGCCCCGCGTGGACCACGACCGGCATCTGGCGGAGCTGAGCCTGCCGGTGCTGGGCATTTCATTGCAGGGCGATTTCTTCGCGCCGAAACACGCGATGGACGGGCTCCTGGGCAAGTTTCCCAAGGCGCAGCTGACGCGCCATCACCTCGACCCCAAGGCGATGGGCTTCCAGGGCATCGATCATTTCCGCTGGGTGCGGAAACCCGAGATCGTGATGCCGAAGGTGACCGAATGGCTGAGGGCGCGGCACGGCTGAAACAGTGCAGTAAGACGTGGATGGCCGGGCTAGGCCCGGCCATCCACGATTTGGGTCAACGCCCCTCGTAGCACTTTACCCGTGTGACTTCGCCGCTGTCGGTTTCGTCGCTTTTTTCGCGGTAGATTTCCATGGTGCCGCGATTCTTCAGGCGGCATTCGCCGACCGGGAACCAGGTGGATTTCACCTGCACGATGATGAATTCGTTCGCGCCCAGGCGATCCGGCGCGCAATAGCGGTTCACCTCGCGCGGCTTGGCGACCACGGTGGAATTCACCCGGCCTTCGCGGCGGATGTTGATCGGCCAGTTGTATTGCGTGAGGTTGGCGATGGTGACACAGGCCTGGGCATCGTCGGTGACCGGCCGCTGCGGCTGCGCGGCGAGATCGCCACAGACAATCAGCGCGGCCAGACCTGCAACAATGCCGGTGTGGCCGCGCATGCGGTTTACTCCGCGGCTTCCTGCGTCGCGGTGTCCATGCCGAGAGCTTCCATGTAAATCTCGAGCAGGCTTTCCTGCTCGGCGAGCTCGGCGCGGTCCAGCTTGCGCAGCTTGATCACCTGGCGAAGGATCTTGGTGTCGAAGCCATGGGCCTTGGCCTCGGCGTAGACCTCGCGGATATCGTCGGCCAGCGCCTTCTTCTCTTCCTCCAGCCGCTCGATGCGGGCGACGAGTTGGTTGAGCTGGTCGGCCGAGAAATTGCCGGAGATCAGTTTGGTGGCCATGGGTGACCTCAATGGAAAGCGGTGTTGGGTTGGGCGCGGATTATAGCCGCCAGCGTCCGGCCGCCTACCGCCGCCCCAAAGTTATCCACAGGAATGCGCCATCCGTGGATAACTTGGAATTATCCCTCGTGCTTGTGGGCCTTGATCGACTCGGCGAAGGCCTTCTGCTTTTCGGGCGAGGCCTCGGTCTGGTATTTCGCCTGCCAGTCCGGATAGGGCATGCCGTAGACGATCTCGCGGGCCGCCATTTTGTCGATCTCGATTCCCTTGGCCTTGGCTGCATCCTGATACCAGTTGCTCAGGCAGTTGCGGCAGAAGCCGGCCAGGTTCATCAGATCGATATTCTGCACGTCGGTGCGGCTGCGCAGATGGTCCAGCAGGCGGCGAAAGGCAGCGGCTTCCAGTTCGGTCTGCGTCTTGGGATCGATCTTGTCGGTCATCGCATTCTCCTGTTCAGGCCCGGCTATTCGGGAATGGCGAAATTCACCGTCTCCGCCATCAGCCAGTCCACCACGGCCTTCAGCGCCGCGGGCTTGTCCATGCCAGCATGTAGCGCATCGCGGTAGACTTGCAACTGCCGCTGCGCCGAGGTGCCGCGCCTGAGAATGCCGCGGGCCCGCTCCACCTCGGCCAGGCAGCCGAGCTGGATGGCCTCCTCGCGGGTCAGTTCGATCAGTTCCTCCAGCAGGGCCGCATAGGGCACGGCTTCGCCCTTGCCGAAATCGACCAGGCTGCCCGCGATGCCGTAGCGCTGGGCCAGCCAGCGGTTTTCGTCGATCAGGGTGTTGGCATAGATGCGCCAGCGCTGGTTCTTCTGGCGCAGCCGCAGCAGGGCGGCCAGCAGGCACAGATACAGCGCCGCCACGCTCAAGCCGTCATCCAGCCGGGTGCAGACATCGGTGATGCGCAGTTCCAGCGTGGGATAGCGCGCCGACGGGCGGATGTCCCACCATAGCTTGCTGGCGTCCTCGATCAGGCCGGCCTGTTTCAGGCGGTTCACCAGCCGCTGATACTCACCCCAGGTTTCCAGGCGCTCGGGCAGGCCGGTGCGCGGCAGGCTGTCGAATACCGACAGGCGATAGGATTGCAGGCCGCTTTCCTCGCCCTGCCAGAACGGCGACGAAGTGGACAGCGCCAGCAGATGCGGCAGGAAATAGCTGACCTGGTTCATCAGGTCGATGCGCAGGTCCTCGTCCGCGATGCCCACATGCACATGCAGGCCGCAGATGATCAGGCGCCGCGCCACGCCGGCCAGGTCTTTCGCCAGCCGGTCGTAACGCTCCTTGTCGGTATGACGCTGGTCGCTCCACTTGGCGAAGGGATGCGTGGAGGCGGCAATCGGCGCCAGGCCGTGGCGCGCGGCCACCTCGGCGACGCTGCCGCGCAGGCGCACCAGATCGGCCCGCGCCTCGCCCAGGTTGCGGCAGACCTTGGTGGAAATCTCGATCTGGCATTGCAGGAATTCGGGATGCACCTGGCCGCCGGCGATGGCCTCGCATTCGGCCAGCACGGCGGCCGGCGGCTCGACCGCCAAAGCACCAGTGGTACGCTCCACCAGCAGATGCTCTTCCTCGATGCCGATGGTGAAATCGCCGGCGCTGAACATGAAATCCCCCGTTACCCGAAACTCAAGCCGCGCTGCTGGCCGCCGCCATCAATCCCGCCTCAACCAGCATGCGGCGGAAACAGCGCTCCAGCCGCGCCGCCCAGGCTTTCGCGCCCGCCTCGTCGCTTACCAGATCCTGCCGCACCTCGATCATCACGTGATGCAGGCCGCGATTCTGGCCATGCTCGAAAATCGAATAGCCGGCATGGCGCCGTCCGCTATAGGGCTCGTTGTCGCCCACCACAAGGTCGCCCTCGGCACGCAGGGCCTGCAGCAACGGCTGGGCCAGGCGGCCGTCGCGGTCCCACACCACGCCGATATGCCAGGGCCGGTCCTCATCTTTTGCGCGCAGGCGCGGCGTGAAACTGTGGATGGACAGCAAGGCCGGCAACGGCCCGCGCCCGCCCGCCGCCTCAATCTGGCCGGCAATCGCCGCATGATAGGGCCGGAAATAGGCGCTCATGCGGCGTTCGCGTTCGGCATCGTCCAGGTCGCGGTTGCCCGGCACCACCGTGCCGTCGCTCACCTCGCAGATCAGGGTAGGGTCGTCGGGCCGGCGGTTGCAGTCGATCACCAGCCGCGACACGCCGGCCAGCACGGCCGGCGCATCCAGGCTGCGCGCCAGGCATTCGGTGATGATCGCCGTGCCGGGATCCCAGCCGATATGACGGGTGCGCTCGTCATCGGGCAGGCCAAGGTTGCGCAGGTCCGGCGGCACGATGCAGCTGGCATGGTCGCAGATCAGCACCAGCGGCGCGCGGCCCTGCGGATTGACGATGCGGTGACTCGGGGGTTCGGCGGGCTCGGAATCAGGCATGACAGGGATCAGGCGCGGCCGGAGGGACTGGAGCGGGAGGACTGGACCGGGAGTATAGCGGCCGGATTTGCATAACGTGGTCAGGCTGCACTAAGGTTGCGGCGACATTTGGGCAACCATAGCTGAAATCGAACCGTGCTGCATCATATCGCCATCGTTGGAAGCGGTCCCTCCGGCCTGTTCTGTGCCGACGCCCTGCTCCGCCAGAAACCCGAGCTGAAAATCGACGTCTTCGACCGGCTCGCCACCCCCTATGGCCTGGTGCGCTTCGGCGTCGCCCCCGACCACCAGGGCACCAAGGCGGTGACCCGGCAGTTCGACCGGCTGTTCGGCAGCCCCAATCTGCGCTTCCTGGGCAATATCGCGGTCGGCCGCGACCTGCCGCTGGCCGAGCTGACCGCTCATTACGACGCGGTGATCCTGGCGCTCGGCGCCCATGCCGACCGGCCGCTGGGCATCCCCGGCGAGGACCTGCCGGGCCGTTATGGCTCGATGGCCTTTGTCGGCTGGTATAACGGCCACCCCGATTTCCGCAATCTCAACCCCCTGCTCGATCGCCCCGGCGCGGCGGTGATCGGCATGGGCAACGTGGCGATCGACATCGTGCGCGTGCTGGGCAAGACCCCGGCCGAGATGGCGAGCAGCGACCTGACCACCCATGCCGCCGCGGCCATCGCCAAGGCGCCGCTGACCGACCTTTACATCCTGGGCCGCCGCGGCCCGGTGGAAGCCAGCTTCACCAGCGCCGAGCTGGCCGAACTGGGCCGGTTGGAACGCGTGCGTCCGGTGGTGAACAAGGCGGACCTGCCTGAAATGCTTCCGGCCGGGATCGATCCCAACGAGGTAAAGGTGAAGGAAAAGAACCTGAGCCTGCTGCATGAATTCGCCGCCCGCACGGATGACAAGCCGATCAAGCTGCATTTCCTGTTTCATGCCGCGCCCGAGGCTTTGCTGGGCAGCGGCCGCGTGGAAAAGCTGAAGATCAAGGGCATCGAAAAGGCGTTGGACGTCGGCGCCGCGATCAGCGCCATCGGCTATCGCACCGCCACCGAGGGCGACCTGCCGCAGGCGGATGCACGCGGCGTTCTGGCCAATGAGTCGGGCCGCATCGCGCCGGGCCTGTATGTGGTGGGCTGGGCCAAGCGCGGCCCGAGCGGCACCATCCCGACCAACCGCGCCGAGGCGAAAGCCGTGGCAGACCTGGTGCTGGCGGATTTCGCCAACGACACCGCGCCCGCCAAACCCGGCAGCCTGGAACTGGACAAGCGCATCGCCACACGAGGCGTTGGCGTCATCGACTGGAACGGCTGGAAACGCATCGAGGCAGCCGAGGCGGCCGGCGCCAAACCCGGCAGTCCACGCGCCAAACTGGCCGACTGGGACGACCTACATCGCGCGGCATTGATCCTGTGAAGCTTTACAATATCGACGCCTCACCCTTCGCCGCCCGCGTGCGCATCCTGCTGCGCGCCAAGGGGCAGACCATGGAGATGCTGTCGCCACCGGCGCCAGCCGAGTTCCGCCAGATCGCACCCCTGGGCAAGGTGCCGGCACTGGTGCGCGACGACGGCAGCGTGCTGCCGGAATCGGAAGTGATCTGCCAGTATCTGGACGACATCCTGGCCGGCCCGAAGCTGTATCCCATCGAGACCGATGCCCGCGCCGCCAGCGCGCTGATCACGCGGCTGGCCGATCTGTACCTGGCCGTGCCCTTAAGCGATTTCTTCACTCAGTTATTCACCGCGCCTGGCGACCATGCCGCCATGCAGGCGATCATCCCTGACATTGCTCGCGGCCTGAAATACCTGGACCTGCATGTGGGCGCGGATGGTTTCGCCGCTGCCGGGCGTTTCACCCATGCCGATTGCGCCCTGCCGCCGATGCTGTTCTATGCCGCCGGCATGCTGTCAGCTGTTGCCGGCGACGACCTGCTGGCCAAACGGCCGCGGCTGCTTGCCTATTGGCAGTCCATTCAGCAGCAGCCGGCGGTGCAGGCCGTTCTTGAGGAAATGCGCCAAGCCGTGAAGAAATACCAGAGCAAGCTGCAGGCGGCGCAGTAATGGCCGAAGCCGGCCCGGTTAGCTCTGCACCATTGCCAGTCTGGCCGGTGCTGGCCGCGACGACATCGACGCAATCCCTCACCACATTGTCGGCCCTCGCCCTCTCGGCCGTGGCGCCGAAGGCGGCCGCCGATCTGGGCATCGGCCCGGCTTTGGTCGGTTATCAGGTCAGCCTGGTCTATGCCGGCGCAGTGATCACCTCGCTGATCGGCGGCGGTTTCGTGCGGCGGCTGGGCGCCACGCGGACCAGCCAGATTGCGTTGTGGCTGGCCATGGCCGGATGCCTGCTCTCGGCCTGGGGCACGCTGCCGGCGCTGGCGCTCGGGGCGCTGGTGATCGGGCTGGGCTATGGCTGCACCAATCCCGGCGCCTCGCATCTGCTCTCGCGCACGCGTAGCGGCGCGCATATGAATCTGATCTTCTCGATCAAGCAATGCGGCGTGCCGATCGGCGGCATCCTTGCCGGCCTGCTGATCCCGCCAGTCACATTGCTGCTGCACTGGCAAGCCGGGCTTGCGCTCTGTGCCCTGCTGGCACTGGGATTGAGCATCGCACTGCAGAAAGCGCGGACGCATTGGGATGCAGACCGCCAGAACGACGCCGCATTGTTTGTTTCGCCCCTGGCCGGTCTGTCGCTGATCTGGACGCATCCGATCCTGGGCTGGCTGGCGCTGTGTTCCTTTGCCTATTCCGCCGTACAGCTGAGCCTGACCGGCCTGCTCGTCACATATCTCGTTACTGAAGTTGGCCTCGACCTTGTGCTGGCCGGCAGCCTGATGGCGGTGGCGCAGACGGCGGGCGCGGCCGGCCGACTGGGTTGGGGCTGGCTGGCCGACCGGCTGAAATCAGGTTCGAAAGTGCTGATCATCAACGGCGCCATTGCCATCGTGGCCGCCATCTTCACGGCGCTGATCAGCGCGCAATGGCATATCGGCCTGATCGCCGCCGTTGTTGCGGTGTTCGGCTTCTGCGCCATTGGCTGGAATGGCGTGTTCATGGCGGTGATCGCGCGCCAGGCGCCGGCCGGCAGCATCGGCCTGGCAACCGGCGCCACACTCAGTATCACCTTCGCCGGTGTGGTGGTCGGCCCCTCGGCTTTCGCCTGGCTGCATGACCATGCCGGACTGTCCTATTCCGGCGGTTATCTGCTGATGGCCTTCGTCACCCTGCTGGGGGCGTTGTGCATGGTGATCGCGCGCCGGGGCCTGCGCACTTAAACCGGCCCCGGCGCACATTTCAGCTCAGGCCGAAACGATGGTCCTGAACCCGCCATAGCCCATGCGTTTCACGTCGAAGGGCATCTTCTTCGGATCGGGGCACATGGCCTGAAGGCGCGGATCCTTCATCACCCTGGCATTCACCTTGTCGCGGTGGGCGCGCGACTTGAAGACGATATAGGAAAACAGGACGACTTCGCCTTTCTTCAGCTTGGCGATCTTGCTGAACGGCAAACCGAATTTCACGTTCTCATCGTCGCTGACGCTTTCACGGAAATCGAGCGCGCCGTGCTCGCGCCAGATCTTGCCGGCCTTGGCCGCCATCTTTTTGTAAGCCGCCAGGTTCTTCTTCGGCACCGGCAGCAGGAAACCATCCACATAACTCATCTGACACGTTCCTCCTCTGCTTAATCGTGGCAGCAGCTTGCTGCAGGCTGCGGCGCGACATCGTATTTGTCGTGATGGCGCAGCCAGAAATCCCTGGTCTGCGGCCAGCCGGCAGGCGAATCTTCCCAACCTTCCTGTCGGCCCAGCGCCGTCATATCGAGCAGGTGATAGGTATTCAGCAGCATGTCGAGACCACGGCTGTAGGTGGAGTATGTGTGGTAGACGCGGCCGTCGTCCTGCAGGAAGCAGCTCAGGCCCGGTTGCTCGCCGGAGAAAGAGAGTTCACCGCCGGGCGACTGCGGCACGGGCCGGAAATTGTATTCCGGCGAGGCCATGGCCGGATCGATGCTCACATGAAAGTCGGCATTAAAGTCGCTGCCGAAGCTGGACGCCCAGGGCATGGTCCAACCCATGCGTCGCTTGAACGGCATGATCTTGGACAGTGGCGCACGCGAAACCATGGTAAAACTGGTGTCGCGCGCATGCAGATGCGACAGGTGCGGCAGGTTGTCGGCCAGATGCGAGCAGCCAGGGCAGCCTTCCGACCAGGGATGGGTCTGGCCCGGCGGCGGATCGTCGGGACTGAACATGAAATGGTAGATCACGAGCTGGCGGCGGCCTTCGAACAGGTCGCGCAGGCTGCGGCGACCCTCAGGCGTTTCGAACATATAGTCTTTATCGATCTCCACCATCGGCAGGCGGCGGCGTTCGGCATTCAGGGCATCGCGCTGTCGGGTGAAGGCTTTTTCCTTCGCCAGCAGTGCCGTGCGGGCCTTCAGCCAGTCTTGGCGCGAAACGACCGGCGGCTTGGCGGCAAGGATTTCATCCTGGGGATGCGGCTTCATCACATTCATGGCGGTCCTCCTCTGGGCCGGCTGAAGTGCCGGCTTGACATATACGTTGATATCAACATAATAAGCCCCGCATGTCAAAGATCGATATCCTGCCCTTCGAGACCACCATCATGGTGCGCGATACCTGCCTGTGCCTGCATGCACAGCGCGCAGCGCGCGCCCTGGCGCGGCGCTTCGACGACGTGCTTCGTCCCCTGGGCCTCACCAATGGGCAATTCTCCCTGCTGATGTCGCTGAACCGGCCTCAGCCGGCCAACATGAGCCAGGTGGCAAGCGTACTGGCGATGGACCGCACGACGCTGACCGCCTGCCTCAAGCCACTGGAACGCCGGGGCCTGGTGAATGTTTCCGCCGATCCGGATGATAAGCGCACCCGCCGCCTGACCCTGACGCCGGAGGGCCGCAAGCTGCTGGTCAAAGCCCTGCCGGTGTGGAAACGCACCCATGCCGAACTCGACCGGCTGGTGAGCGACCCGGAGCATCTGCGCGCCGACCTGCGGGCCCTTTCATAATTTCCACTGACAACAAACCCTGGAGTAGGCCGTGAGCTTCAATCCCTATCTCAGCTTTGATGGTAATTGCGCCGAAGCCTTCGGCTTTTATGAAAAGGCCCTCGGCGGCAAGATCGAGGCCATGCTGACGCATGGCGAAACCCCGGCCAGCGCAGATACACCGCCCGAATGGCAGGACAAGATCATCCATGCCTGCCTGTCGCTGAACGGCACGGTGATCATGGGTGGCGACGTGCCGCCGCAGATGTATCAACCGATGACCGGCTTTTCTGTGAATGTGGTGATGCCGACAGCCACCGAGGCCGAGCGTGTCTTTGCCGCCCTGAGCCAGGACGGCACCGTGCAGATGCCGATGGCGGAAACTTTCTGGGCCGAACGCTTCGGCATGGCCACCGACCGCTTCGGCGTGCCGTGGATGGTGAACTGCTTCCGGCCGGACCCGAACGGCGAGAATTGTCAGTAAGCTCCGTTCAAAAAAGGATCGTTTCATGCTGAAGACCATCGCCATCGGTGGCGCGGGATTGCTCGTGGTTGCCGTCGTCATCATCCTGATCATGGCCGCAACCAAGCCGGATGTTTTCCGCGTGCAGCGCTCGGCCAGCATCAAGGCGGCGCCGGAAAAGATTTTTCCGCTGATCAACGACCTGCATGCCAACCTGGACTGGTCGCCCTACGAGAAGAAGGACCCGGCGATGAAGCGCGCCCATGGCGGCGCGCAGAGCGGCAAGGGCGCCTTCTATGAATGGGACGGCAACAAGGAGGTGGGCAGCGGCCGCCTCACCATCACCGAATCCGTGGCGCCCAGCAGGGTGACCATGGCACTCGACATGACCCGGCCGTTCGAATGCCACAACATCGTGGAATACACGCTGGTGCCGCAGGGCGATGCCACCCTCGTGACCTGGGCCATGCAGGGTCCCGCGCCTTTCATCGCCAAGGTGATGCAGGTGTTTTTCGACATGGACAAGATGGTGGGCCGTGACTTCGAGGCCGGCCTGACCAGCCTGAAGGCCATCGCCGAACGCTGATCCGCTAGAGGTCGCCGATCTTGAAGCTCAGGCTGAGCACCTTCGGATAGCCCTGGGCATCCGGCGGCATGGCCATCGGCTGCGCCAGCCGCATGGCGCGCAGGAAAGTCTCCAGCGCCGTGCGGAATGCCGCCACCTGGGGGCGCGGATCATGCACGATCTGATCCCAGCCCTCGACCATCCGATTCATGTCCCAGGGATCATTCTTGCCAAAAGGCGGCGCCAGCATGCCGTTCGGCAGCACCATGTATCGGCCGTAGATCTGGATATTCTTGAATTGCGGTGCATCGAAATCGATCACCCAGACCTGCACGATCTGGCTGAGGAAGAAATCGCTTTCCGACTGCGTCATCGCCTCGGCCGGCTGTCCGGCCGCGCGGCCCGGACCAGGCTGGCGATTGCCGGCCTGATTCTGGGCCTGCGCCGGACGCTGCTGCGGCGCGGTCGCCACGCCCGGGCCGGGACGCTGCACCTGCGGCGGGGCCGGTTTGGCGGCTTCGTTCGTCTGCGGCCGGCTGCGGGCCCGTTCGCCACTGCTGGGCGGAGCCTTCGACTCCTCGGCAATCGGAGCACGCTGCAATTGCGGCACACTGGGCGGCGGCACCGGGGGCAGCGGGGTTTGCGGGGCAGGCTCGGGTTTCGGCGCCTCGGCCTGCGGCTTGGACGGCTCGGCCTTGGGGGCCTCGGCCTTGGGCGGCTGGGGCAGTACAAACTCGGCCAGAATCGGCGGCGGCTCGGGTTGCAGACGCCAGGTCCAGGGCTCGACCAGCAGCAGCAGCACGATCAGGCCGTGCAGCAGCAACGACAGGGCCACCGCCAGCCAGAGGCGGCGATTGTCCCATTCCTGCGCGCGGTATTCCAAAAACGAGGCCATGACAGACACTTAGCGCTGACGTAACGGCAGGCCAAGGCTTTTGCCCGGCTTGATCGCCTCGGCTATAACCGATTGTCCGACAATTAAGAAGACACCGGAGAGAAACGTGACCGATCCCACCGCCTACCCCGTTGCTTACGCCGTCCGCGACGGTATTGCCATCCTGACCATCGAAAACCCGCCGGTAAATGCCCTGAGCCAGGGTGTGCGCGCCGGGCTGATCGCCGGGCTTGAGAAAGCGGATGCTGACGCGAATGTGCAGGCGGCAGTGATCATCGGCGGCGGCCGCACCTTCATCGCCGGCGCGGATATCAAGGAATTCGGCAAGCCGCCGCTGCAGCCCTACCTGCCCGATGTGCTGAAGCGGATCGAGGCGATGAAGAAACCCGTCGTTGCCGCCCTGCATGGCACGGCTCTGGGCGGCGGCTTCGAGGTGGCGCTGGCCTGCCACTGGCGCGTGGCGCTGGACAGCGGCCAGGTCGGCCTGCCGGAAGTGAAGCTGGGCCTGATCCCGGGTTCGGGCGGCACCCAGCGCCTGCCGCGTCTGGTGGGGCCGAAAGTCGCGCTGGATGTGATCCTGTCGGGCAACCCTATGCCGGCGAAGAAGGCGGCCGAGCTGGGCGCCCTGGACGAGATCGTGGCCGGCGACCTGCTGGAGGGCGCGCTGGCCTTCGCGAAGAAGGTGGTGGCGGAGAAACGCCCGCTGCGCCTGGTGCGCGACATGAACGACAAGGTCAGCAATGTCGATCCGGTGGTGTTCGAGGAGATCCGCAAGGCCAATGCGCGCAAGGCCAAGGGCTTCCTGGCGCCGTGGCGCTGCATCGATGCCGTGGAAATCGCCACGAAACTGCCCATCGACGAGGGATTGCTGAAGGAGCGCGAATTCTTTTTCGAATGCATGGGCAGCCCGCAGCGCGCCGCGCAGATCCATGCCTTCTTCGCCGAACGCGAGGCGGCGAAAATCCCCGGCCTGCCCGAGGACGTGAAACCCAAGCCGATCAGGTCGGCCGTGGTGGTGGGCGCCGGCACCATGGGCGGCGGCATCGCGATGAACTTCGCCAATGCCGGCATTCCGGTGAAAATCCTCGAAGTCTCGCAGGAGGCTCTGGCGCGCGGTCTGGGCGTGATCGAGAAGAACTACGCCACCTCGGTTGCCCGCGGCAGCATGAAGCAGGAGGCCATGGACCGGGCGATGAAGCTGATCTCCGGCACCCAGCGGTTTGAGGATATCGGCGATGCCGACATCGTGGTGGAAGCCGTGTTCGAGGAGATGGGCGTCAAGAAAGAGGTCTTCGCCAGGCTCGACAAGGTGATGAAGCCCGGCGCCGTGCTAGCCACCAACACCTCGACGCTGGATATCGACGAGATCGCCGCCAGCACCAGCCGCCCGCAGGACGTGATCGGCACGCATTTCTTCAGTCCGGCCAACGTGATGAAGCTGCTGGAGAACGTGCGCGGCGCGAAATCCTCCCCCGAGACCATCGCCACCGTGATGGCTCTGGGCAAGACGCTGAAGAAAGTGGCGGTGCTGGCCGGCAATTGCGACGGCTTCATCGGCAACCGCATGCTGCACGGTTACCTGCGCGAGGCGAATTTCCTGCTGGAGGAGGGCGCCACGCCGCAGCAGGTGGACAACGCCCTGGAGGAATTCGGCCTTGCCATGGGCCCGTTCCGGATGAGCGATCTCGCCGGCCTGGATGTGGGCTGGCGCATCCGCAAGGGCAAGGCGCATCTGCGCCCCAAGGACGAGCGCTATTCCCCCGTCGCCGACCGGCTGTGCGAGATGGGCCGCTTCGGCCAGAAGACCGGCGCGGGCTTTTACAGATACGAGGGCCGCAACGCCCTGCCCGATCCGGTGGTCGAGGAGGTGATCCTGCAATCGGCCAGGGAACAAGGCATTGAACGGCGGACGATTTCCGACGAGGAGATCGTGCAGCGCTGCATGTATCCGCTGGTCAACGAGGGCGCCCGGATCCTGGAGGAAGGCATCGCCATCCGGCCGGGCGATATCGACATCACCTACCTTTTCGGCTATGGCTTCCCCGTCTATCGCGGCGGGCCGATGTTCTGGGCCGAACAGATCGGCCTCGACAAGGTGCTCGCCACGATCCGCGGCTTCCACAAGATCCACGGCAAGTTCTGGGAACCTGCACCTTTGCTGGTGCAGCGGGCCGAGGCCGGCAAGGGGTGGAACGACCGCTGAGAAAGCCCATATAAGGACACGGGCCCGATCCAGAGGTAGTTCAAGAGTACCATGTCCGAAGCCGCCATCGCCATTCCGGGCGCCGATCCCATCGGCGCCCGGCGCACATTCGCCATCATCGCGCATCCCGACGCCGGCAAGACCACGCTGACCGAAAAGCTGCTGCTGTTCGGCGGCGCGATCCATCTGGCCGGCGCGGTGAAGGCGCGCGGCGAGAACCGGCGCGCGCGCTCGGACTGGCTGAAGATTGAACAGCAGCGCGGGATCTCGGTCTCCACCTCGGTGATGAATTTCGAATACGAGGGCTGGACCTTCAACCTGCTCGACACCCCGGGCCATGAGGATTTCAGCGAGGACACCTACCGCACGCTGACCGCCGTGGATTCCGCCGTGATGGTGCTGGACGCCGCCAAGGGCATCGAGACGCAGACACGCAAGCTGTTCGAGGTCTGCCGCCTGCGCGACATGCCGATCATCACCTTCGTCAACAAGATGGACCGGGAAAGCCAGGATCCCTTCGCCCTGCTTGATGAAGTGGCCTCCACGCTGGCGCTGGATTGCGTGCCGGCGAATTGGCCCATCGGCATGGGCATGGATTTCCGGGGCTGCTACGACCTGTTCAACAAGCGGCTGCTGCTGACCGGCAAGGAAAACAAGAACCTGGAGCCGGAGGTGATCATCCTGGACAAGGGGCTGGACGATCCGCGCGCCCGCGAATTGCTGAGCGAGGCGCAGATCGCCAAGCTGGAAGAGGATATCGGCCTGATCGAGGCTGCCTGCCCCGCTTTCGACCTGGAAGCCTATCGCCAGGGCCACATGACCCCGGTCTATTTCGGCACGGCGCTGAAGAATTTCGGCGTCGACGAGCTGCTGAAGGGCCTGGGCCGCTTTGCCCCGCCGCCGCGGCCGCAGCCGGCCGACAAGCGCATGATCGAGCCGACCGAGAAGGCCGTCACCGGCTTCGTGTTCAAGGTCCAGGCCAACATGGACAAGAACCACCGCGACCGCGTCGCCTTCCTGCGGCTCTGCTCGGGTCATTTCAAGCGCGGCATGAAGCTGAAGCAGGTGCGCAGCGGCAAGCCGATCACGGTGAGCAACCCGACGCTGTTCTTTGCCCGCGACCGTTCGCTGGCCGATGAAGCCTGGCCGGGTGACATCATCGGCATTCCCAACCACGGCACGTTGCGGGTGGGCGACACGCTGACCGAGACGGAAGACCTGCGCTTCACCGGCATCCCCAACTTTGCGCCGGAAATCCTGCGCCGCGTGCGGCTGTCCGACCCGATGAAGGCCAAGCATTTGCAGCGCGCGCTGGAGGACCTGGCCGAGGAAGGCGTGACCCAGGTATTCCGCCCGCGCATCGGCGCCGACTGGATCGTGGGCCTGGTCGGCCCGCTGCAGCTCGACGTGCTGGCGGCCCGCCTGGCCGAGGAATACAGCCTGGAGGTCGGCTTCGAGAACGCGCCCTATGAGACGGCGCGCTGGATTTCGGCCGAGAATCCCAAGGATCTGGACGAATTCCTGGAGCAGAATCGCGGCACCATCGCCGACGACCGCGAGGGCGCGCCGGTTTTCATGGCCCGCAACGCCTGGGAACTTTCCTATATCGAGAAGAAATGGGATAAAATCCGTTTCCATGCCACGCGGGAACGCCACTAAGCCCCCCATCGCCAGACCTTTTGGCCGCCGCGCCCTGCTGGCCGCGCTGGCCGGCCTGTGCCTGATCGCATCGCCGGCGGGCTGGGCACAGGAAAAAGAAAAAAAGAAGAAATCCGACTCGCCAATCGAAAAGCCGCTGGTGAACACACCGCTGCTGATGGTCGACGCCGTCACCGCGCCGGTGGCCGGCCCGCCGGGATCACAGGTGATCATGACCCTGAGCATCGATTGCGGCGACGTGGAAAACGCCCGCAAGATCGATGCACTGATGCCGCGTGTCTATAACGCGGTGATCATGGAACTGAACCGCGAGCCCCTGGGCAAGGACGGCCGCGTGCATGACAACGACCTGGAAGGACTGAAGCGCCGGCTGGTCTTCCAGATCAACCGTTCGCTGCAGGGGCCACAAGTGGTGGGTGTCTATATCCGCTCGCTGCAGGAAGTGCCTTTGCGCAAGCCGCCCAGCCGTTAATCGGTCCGCTGCCCTGCCGCCACATCGCGCGCCGGCAGCGCGATCCGCATCATCCGCCCGGCATAGATCCGCATCAGGGCCTTCACGATGGTTGGGCATCCATTCAGGATGGCGTTGAAATGACTGGCCGCGATGTGTTCGCACACCGTCGCCTCGGATGCGATAGCCGTGGCCCGACGCGGCTCGCCGGTCAGCAGCGCCAGTTCGCCAAACACCTCGCCCGGCTCGACACAGCGCAGCCGCATCTGGCTGCCATCGGGCATCTCGCGCACCAGGTCGACGCGGCCGCTCTGCACCAGATAGACATTGTAGCCGGGCTGGCCGGTGCGAAAGATCGTTTCGCCAGCGGCATACACCTTGCGATCCAGGATTCGCATGCCCGACTGTTCGGATTGTATGGTGGCCGCCATCATGTCGCCGATGGCGAACTTCATGGCCGGCGCCGGCGGCGCAATTCCTTCGGCATGACGGATGTTGCGAATGAAGGTTTGCAGCAGATAGCGCGCCAGCGGCGGCGCGGCATCCAGCGCCCGATCCAGGGCTACTGCGTTGATGCGGCGGCAGACCGTGGGTTCGATTGCCACCACGCTGGCCGCGCGCGGCGCCGGATCGATCAACGCCATCTCGCCCACCACGCCGCCCTCGCCCATCTCGGCCAGCCGCAGCTTGGCATCGTCTTCCATGCGGAAGACTTCGACGCGGCCGGACAGGATCAGATAACAGAAATCGCCGTAGGCGCCCTGCTCCATCAACGTGGCGCCGCGGCCGAAATGAAACTCCTGGTCATGAGCCTCGCTCATGCCTTCAGTCCTTGTCTTCGTCAGGGCTGAACAGGATCGCCTTGGCGCGAATATCGTCGATGCTGCCCATCAGGTCTTCGATCTTGGCTTCCAGCAGATCGGCAGCCTGGCGTGCGAGCCCCAGTTCTTCCTCCACCGCCTGCAGCATGGCCTGCCGCGCCGCGCCGATGATGGCGCCGTTGGGTTGCACCGGGAAACTGACGCATTTGGTGACGAAACGGCGCACGGCAGACGCGCTGGGCAAACGCCCCAATACCAGCCTTGCCGGCACGGCCAGCACCAGCCAGGCGCCATCTTCCTGCGACAGGGCGGCGAAATCGCCCTTGCGGAACCCGGCGCGCGAGGCGCTGCCCTCTTCCTGCCCGGGCAGGTCGAGCATGGCGACCTCCCAGCCGAACGCAAGAAATTCCTGTTCGTTGGCCTGGGCGCGTTCAACAGCCGCTGCGTCCTGCTGTTCCATCATGCCACTCCCTCTTTTCCCGCCTGCAATGCCGTGGCATTGGCGCGCAGATTGGCCGGCGATACGGTGCCGACAACGATGGACGACACGCCGGCAATCGCCGCCGCCGCCCGCAGGGCGCTTGCCGGATCGGCGGCATGGCCACTGGCCAACGCCTTCTTGATCAGCACACCCTTCCCTGCGGCGGCGGCCTCGGCGATCACCGGCAGGTCGTCAGTATAGCCGGGATTATAGGTCAGCATCATCACATCGACGCAATCGAGCATATGGTGGCTGCCCGCCGGCGTCTTGCCGGAAAAGCCGCTGGCGCGGATCAGGCCGCGTCGCTTCAACCGGTCCAGCGCCTCGGCCGCCGGCAGGAAGCGGTCCCCGGCCTCGTCTATGCCGTCGGAATGCAACAGCACGACATCGATATAATCCGTGCGCAGGCGGCGCAGACTGGTTTCAACCGAGGCGATTATTGCAGGCACGGAAAAATCGAACCGGGACTGGCCATCCTCAAACCATTCCCCGGCCTTGGTGGCAATCACCCACCCGGCGCGGCCGGCTCCGACCTTCGGCAGCAGTTGCCCCAGCCGCTCCTCGCTGCGGCCATAAGCCGGCGCGGTGTCGATCAGGGTGATGCCCAGCGCATGGGCCTGTTCCAGCAGGGCGATCACGCCGGCGTCATCGGGCAGGTCGAAACCCTGCGGATATTTCACGCCTTCGTTACGCCCGATCTTCACCGTGCCCAGCCCCAGCAGACTGACCGTGATGCCGGTGGATCCCAGCGGCCTCATGTCCATGCCGCGACCTCCCACGGTGCGGGTGCCATAAGGGCCGTCGCCCAATGCGAGAGATCAGAAATCTGACCCGACGGTGGTGGCAATTCGGCCAGCACCTGATCGGCCAGTTGCGGCGCCAAAGCCAGTTTGGTCGGCCAGGCCAGCCAGCAAAGCGGCGCTACACGGCGCAGCACCGGGCCATCGGGTTTGCGGCCATCTGCGGTGGCGCCCTCGGCGCGCTCCACATACAGCGTGGCATAACGGCAGCCAGAAAAATCCTGCCGGGGCAGCAAGGCGGCGAATTCATCCTTCGCCGCCGCGATCAGCGCCTCGGGGCTTTGCGTCGCGCCAGTCTCGGCGAGTTGTCCGCCGACATACCAGACCAGGCTGCCATCCGAGCGTGTATGCGTGGTGACGGTAACGCGCGGCTTATCACTGGCATCGAAACAATGGGCCCAGAGCGGGCCGGGAGCATTGTCGAGCAGCAGCATTTGCAGAGGCCGGCGCTGGGCGGCAGCCGCCGACAGGCCAAATTGCGCCAGCAGGCTTTCGTTGCCCGCGCCCGCGGTGGAGATCAACGCGCCTGCGCGCAGCCGGCGCGGCTGGGCAAAGCCATCATGGCCCTCGATCGTCACGCCATCATCATCGGGCGAAACCCGCACATCGCCCCGAACGCGTTTGATCGATGCCTGCCGTGGCTGCACCAGCGCCTGCATCAGCGCCGGCACATCCAGCACACATTCATCCAGGGCATAGACGGCGGCGACATGGTCAGGGTCGCGCAGCACGACGGGCCATTGCTCGGGCGCCAGCGCATCGACGCGGCCACGCACCAGCTTGCTGCCGAAGAAGCCGGCGATGCGACTGGCCAGCGTCTTGCGCGCCCAGAACAGATGCCGCTCGGCCGCCAGCGGCACGCCGCGCAGGTCCACCTCCCCCGTGCCGGCCAGGCAAGCGCGCCAGCGCGCGGGCATATCGGCCAACGCGTCGCTGGCGGTATTGAGCTTGAGGTCGAGGGCGTATTTCAAGCCGCCGTGGATGATGCCTTGCGAGGCCAGCGTCTGGCCGGCGCCAAGCGCCCGGTTTTCCAGCAGCAGCGCGCTGTATCCGGCGGCCTGCAGGCGCGCCAGCAGCCAGAGGCCGGCAATGCCGCCGCCGAGGATCGCGACGTCGACATCCCGCGTCGCCATAACCTGGCTCAGGACCGCAGTTTCTGGATGGTCGCCGTGGTGCTGTGACCGGCAACCAGTCGCGAGACGCGCACTTCGCCGCCATAGCCCTGCACGATATCGGCGCCCACCACCTGATCGATACCGTAATCGCCGCCCTTGATCAGCAGGTCTGGCTTGAGCATTTCCAGCAGCGGGATCGGCGTGTCTTCCGGAAAGACGATCACCAGATCGACCAGGCCAAGGGCCGCGAGCAGACGGGCACGATGTTTTTCATCCTGCACCGGGCGCGTCTCGCCCTTCAGCTTCTTCACGGAAGAATCGGCATTGATCGCCACGATCAGGCGGTCACAGCCGGCGCGGGCTTCCGACAGCAGAGCCAGATGACCGGCATGCAGCAGATCGAAGCAGCCATTGGTGAAGCCGATGCGTTCGCCGCGCAGGCGCCAGGCATCGACGCGTTCCTTGGCCTGCTGGCGCGACACCACCTTGGCATCGATGCCATGGGGATCAGGCATGTGCAGGGCCAGGCGCAATTCATCCGGGTGCACGACGGCGGTGCCAACCTTGGCGACCACGATGCCGGCGGCGATATTGGCGAGGCGGGCGGCCAGCGGCAGCGGGCGTTTCATCGCCAATGCCGCGGCGATCACGGCCACCACCGTATCGCCGGCGCCGGAGACGTCGAAAACCTCGCGCGCCTCGGCCGCCAGATGCAGCGGGGCGTCACCGCCCTGCACCAGCGTCATGCCGGCGGCTCCGCGCGTGACCAGCACATTGGCGATACCGGTGGTTTCCACCAGCTTGCGGCCGGCCTTCACCGCGCTGGCATCATCGGCACAGCTTTCGCCGGTGGCCAACGCAGCCTCGGCGCGGTTGGGCGTCACCAGATAGGCACCGCGATAGCGGGCATAGTCGCTGCCCTTGGGATCGACCAATACCGGCTTGCCGGACGACTTGGCGGCAACGATCAGCGCCGTGATGACACGATCAGGCAAGGCACCCTTGGCATAATCGGAAAGCACCAGCACGGCACAATCGGCCAGCGCTCCCTTGGCAGCATCGATCAGCGTGTCTATGGCGGCCGGCGTGCTAGCGGCGCGATTTTCGCGGTCGACGCGCAGCAGCTGCTGGCGGCTGCCGATGAAACGGATTTTCTCGATGGTGCGGCGGGCCTCGTCGACCACCAGGCGGGCATCGATGCCACGCTCCAGCGTCAGCACATCGTTCAACTCATCGGCCGCACCGTCATCGCCGACCAGGCCGATCAGCACCACCTCGGCGCCCAGGGCCGCGATATTGCGCGCCACGTTGCCGGCGCCGCCGGGCATGACGATCTCGCGGTCGGCCTGCATCACCGGGATCGGCGCCTCGGGCGAGATGCGTTCGACCCCGCCATAGACGAAGCGGTCGAGCATCACGTCGCCGACGACGAGGACGCGGGCGCCGGTGAAATCGGCCGGATCAGCGGGAAAATCGGACATGGCCTTCGATACACCGGCGGCGGGCCGAATTCCAGCCCTCGCCCGTTTCAGGCCTCGGCCCGGACAGCCCGCAAGGGGCCGGATCAGGTCTGCAACAGGCGCTGCCCGGCCCCTTCCAGCACCAGGGCGGTCAGCCGGCCGGTGGTATAGGCCCCGGTATCGACCCCGATGCGGTTCGGCCGCCATTCCACTTCGTGCACGATGGTATGGCCATGCACCACCACCAGGCCGTGATCGACCTCCGAATCGAGGAAGGCGTCGCGGATCCAGATCATCTGCTCGCGGCTCTGCCGGTCGAGCGGCAGGCCCGGCTTGATGCCGGCATGGACGAACAGGTAATCGCCGAACTGCGCCTGCATCACCAGTTTTTCCAGGAAATGCCAGTGATGGCGCGGCAGCGCGCCGCGCAGGCTGCGCTGGGTGAGCAGCAATTCATCATAGGCCGCCGGGATACGCACCTTGTAGCTGGCCAGCGTGGCATCGCCGCCATTGGCCAACCACAGCGAGGCACCATAGGGCGCATCAAGGAATTCCAGCATCATGGCTTCGTGGTTGCCCAGTAGGGTGATGGTCTCGACCCCAGCCAGTTTATGACGGGCCAGCCGTTCGATCACGCCATGGGAATCCGGGCCACGGTCGACATAATCGCCGAGATAGACCACCACGCAGCGCTCTGGTGCCGTCGATTGCAGGTCGGCCTCGATCAGGCCATGCAGCCTGTCGAGCAGGTCGGCGCGACCATGAATGTCGCCGATGGCATAGACGCGGAGCCCCGGCGGCAGCCTGGCCTCCTGCAGCAGCATGGGTCTATTGCGGCGAACGCTTGGCGAGGATGCGCTGCAGGGTGCGGCGATGCATCTTCAGCCGGCGCGCCGTCTCCGACACATTGCGGTCGCAAAGCTCGAAGACGCGCTGGATATGCTCCCACCGCACGCGCTCGGCCGACATCGGTTCATCCGGCGGCGCAGGATGTGCGGCATTGCCGGCCCGCAAGGCGCGGTCAACATCGTCGGCATCGGCCGGCTTGGGCAGGTAATCGACGGCACCTGCCTTCACGGCGGCGACGGCAGTGGCGATGTTGCCATAACCGGTCAGCATCACCACGCGGGCGTCCTGGCGGGCGCTGCGGATCGCACTCACCACATCGAGGCCGTTGCCGTCGCCGAGTTTGAGGTCGACCACGGCATAGGCCGGCGGTTTGGCGCGGGCAAGCTGGATACCGGCAGCAACCGACTCGGCGGTCTGCACTTGATAGCCGCGCTTTTCCATCGCGCGGGCCAGCCGCATCCGCAGCGGTTCGTCGTCATCGACGATGAGGAGGGTCATGTCGGTCATCGCGGCCAGAATGTACCCGAGCCCCGCTCCGGCGCAACCCCTGGAGTAGTCCCGGAGTCCCGGATGCAGGGCAGCCATGCATGATTGGGAGGGCTGGACGCTTTATGCTGGGCGGCGGACCAGCGTCTCGCGCGACCAGATCACCGCCACCTGGGTGCCACCACCGGGACGATTGGCGAAGGTGACGCCTGCCCCGCTGCGCCGAAGCAGGTTCATGGCGATGAATACACCCAGCCCCATGCCGCCGCTGTCGGGCCGACTGGTCACATAGGGTTCGCCCAGAGCCGAGAGGATATCGACATTGAGGCCGGGCCCATCATCGAGGATCAGCAGGCGGATATGTTTGTCGTCCCAGCCCACCTCCACGGTCACCCGACTGCGGGCGAATTCCATGGCATTCTGCAACAGGTTGCTGAGGCCGTGGATGATCTCGGGCCGGCGCGGCAGGTTGGGTGCGGCGCCTTCGCCTTTCAGCGTCACCGCGAAATCGATATTGGCGCGGCGCCAGGGCTGGGCCGCCACCTCGATCAGGTTGGCAATACCCAGGTCGGAAAAAGCTTCGGCATCGGCATTGGCCGAAGGCCGGCGCGACAGCCGCGCCAGGATTTCGCGACAGCGCTCCACCTGGCTTTGCAACAGCGCCAGGTCTTCGGCGATCGGATTGTCGGCCGGGGTGTCGCGGCCCAGTTCCTTCACCACGACGGCAATCGTGCCCAGCGGCGAGCCCAGTTCATGCGCCGCCGCGGCCGCCAGACTGCCCAGGGCCGAAACCTGCTGCTCCTGCGCCAACGCAAGCTGCGTGGCGGCCAGCGCGTCCGACATGCGGCGTGCTTCCTCGGCCACCTGCCAGGCATAGGCCGCAATGAACAATGTGCCGAGCACCAGGGCCATCAGGTTGCCCCAGCGATAGAGCGGCGGCATCGCCACGGCTTCGGGGTCGCTCCAGGGCAGCGGCAGGTGATAGAGCGTGAGCAGCACCGCCAGCGTGAAGGCCACCAGGCCAAGCAACACGGTGGACCGCAGAGTGAGGATGGTGGCCGACACGGTGACCGGCACCAGGATCAGCAGCGCGAAAGGATTGTCGATGCCGCCGGTGAGAAACAGTAGCAGGCCGAGTTGCAGCAGATCGAAGGCCAGATAGCCTGCAGCGCCGATTTCGCTCAGCCGCTTGGCGGTCGGATAGACCACGAACAGCACGATGTTGAGCAGGGCCGAAACGCCGACGATACCCAAGGCCGGCAGCAGCGGCAGGCGGAAGTTCAACCCGAAATGCACGAACAGGATGGCCAGCAACTGGCCGACGATGGCGATCCAGCGCAGCAGCACCAGCGTTTGCAGGCGCACGCGGCCACTCATCTGGTCCATGCCGGCATCGTCGTTTGCCTGCAGCGCGCCGAGGCGGTCGCGCAGGGTTTCCAGCAAGGCCGCCCGCATCAGCGCATATCCTCGTGCCAGGTGCGGCCGTCGCGCTCGATCAGGCCGATGGCCGACGATGGGCCCCAGCTGCCGGCGGTGTAGGGCTTCGGCGTCTCGCTGCCGGCCGACCAGCCGGCCAGGATGGGTTCAATCCAGCGCCAGGCGGCTTCCACCTCGTCGCTGCGCATGAACAGCATCGGATTGCCGCGCACCACGTCCATCAGCAGGCGTTCATAGGCGTCGGGCTGACGGCCATGGAAGGTATCGGCGAAGCTTAAGTTCAGCGGCGCCTGACGCAGCCGCATGCCGCCCGGCCCCGGCACCTTGGTCATCATATGCAGGGCGATGCCCTCGTCGGGCTGCAGGCGGATCACCAGGCGGTTGGCCACCACGTCGCGGCTGGCACCGTCGAAGATCAGATGCGGCACCGGGCGGAACTGCACCACGATTTCCGAGCGCCGCGCCGGCAGGCGCTTGCCGGTGCGCAGATAAAACGGCACGCCGGCCCAGCGCCAGTTATCCACCTCGGCCTTCACCACGACGAAGGTTTCGGTATTGCTGGCCGCCTGCTCCACTTCATCCACATAGGCCGGCACGGCCACGCCATCCACCGCACCCGGGCCATACTGGCCGCGCACGGTCTTCTCCATGATCGAGCGTTCGTTGATCGGCCGCAGGGCCTGCAACACCTTCAGCTTCTCGTCGCGCACCGCATCGGCGGCGAAGGCATTCGGCGCTTCCATCGCCACCAGGCAAAGCAGTTGCAGCAGGTGGTTCTGCACCATGTCGCGCAGCGCGCCGGCATGATCATAATAACCGGCGCGGCCCTCAACGCCGATCTTCTCGGCCACCGTCACCTGCACATGATCGACCACGCCGCGATGCCAGACCGGCTCGAACAGGGCATTGGCGAAGCGCAGCGCCATCAGGTTCTGCACCGTTTCCTTGCCCAGGTAATGATCGATGCGGAAGACGCGCTCTTCCGGGAAGGCGGCGGCGACGGCGGCGTTGATCGTCCGCGCCGAGGCCAGATCGTGGCCGATGGGCTTTTCCAGCACCACGCGGGCCTGCGGCCGGTTCAAACCGGTTGCCGCCAGATGGCCGCAGATGCTGCCGAAGAAGCGCGGCGCCATGGCCAGATAATACACCACCACGCGATCGGAGGCGCCGTCGATGGCCTGGGCCAGCGCGGCATAGTCCTCGGGCGCATCGGCATCGAGGCTCAGGTACCGGAACCGCGCGATGAAACGTTCCACTGCCGCTTCGTCGTAATCGGCGGAGTCGAGATGCCGGTTCAGCGCGCCGCGCGCCAGATTGCGGAATTCCTCGTCGCGCATCGCCCCGCGCGCCACCGCGAACAGCCGCACATCGGCATTGAGCTGACCGGCGACATCGCGGTGATACAGCGCGGGCATCAGCTTGCGCAGCGACAGGTCTCCGGTGGCACCGAAAACAACGAGGTCGAAGGAGAAACTGCCGCTCGGATGAGTCATGCCCGCAGCCTGACATGATGACGGGGCTGCATCAATCCTCCAGGAAATGCGGTTCGGGCTTCTCGTGCAAAGCCTCGTAATGCACCAGCGAGGGATGTGGCCCCAGCGGCACGGGCCGTCCGGCGCGGAATGCCCATTCGCCACGGTCGCAATTCTGCGCCGTGACGTAGCCATTGATATAAAGCCGGCGATCCTGGCCCGAGACATTCGCGCCTGAGCCATGCACCAGGTAGGGCGACCACAGCGCCACGTCGCCGGGCTCGAGCAGCAGGTCGACGGCATCGGCCGGCTCCAGGCCGGCGACATGCAGGGCGTCGTCCTGCATGTTCTGCAACAGGATCGGCCCATCGCCGCCCAGGCCCAGGTCGCCGCGCAGATGGCTGCCGGGGATCACCTTCATCGCGCCGCTGGCTTTGGTATGTGCATCGAGGGCGATGCCGGTCTGCACATAGGAATGGGCCAGGTCGCGAAAGGCGGTGGCCGGCCGGCGGAAGCGGCTGTCCTGGTGATAGGCGAATTCCACGCGGGTCGCACCCGGCGGCTTCCAGTGCATCTGGTTGATGATCTGCTTCAGGTCGGACCCGATCAGGGGGGCCAGCAGCGCGACGAACCGCGGATCGAGCCGCACGGCATCCAGCAGCGGATCGCGCCAGGACGGCCATTGCACCATGCGCAGGATCCTGCCGAGCTGCGGGTCGTCGCCCAGACGGAACAGCAGATTGCCATGGCGGAAGCTGCGACCCAGTCGAAGACCCTCCTGGTAGAGAGCGTCGAAACGGTCCGCGATGGCCGCCACCTCAGCCGGTCCGAACAGCCCGCGCACCACGATAAAGCCATCGCGGGCATAAGCTTTGCGCAGTTCGACCGGATCGGGCAGACGGGCCTGCCAGGGATAAGTTGGGTCGGGAAAGCCGTTCATCTGGGGATAACTCCGATTCGCCCCCTATTGCCGAAGGGTTATTTTAACCCAGCGGACCAGATTCTTGTGGATAAGGCCAGAGTCTGGTTGACCGGAAACCAGATTCTCGCCTTACTGCATGTAGCGTCTCAGTCCAATTACGGGGGCTACATATGGTATGGACGGACGAGAAGGTTAAACTTCTGGTTCAATTGTGGGAATCCGGCCAGTCGATCACCCAGATCGGCAAAGCGCTGGGCATGACCCGCAACGCCGTGGTCGGCAAGGCCCACCGCATCGGCTTGGCCAAACGCGCCTCGCCGATCATGCGGAGCGAAAAGCCGGCGCAGCCGCGACCGGCGGCCAGTCATGCCGGCCCACCAGGGGGACATGCCACGGCGGCACCGCGCGCCCCGGCCCAGCCAAAGGCTGAACGGGCTCCGGCGGCCGAAGGCTCCGAAGGCGGCCCGGCTGCCGGCAACAGTTCTGGTTCCGGCCAGCAATTGACTGCTGCGATGCTGGCGGCGCTGACGCCCAGCACCGGTCCACGCTGCAAATGGCCGATCGGCGATCCGAAAAGCGCCGAATTCGATTTCTGCAGTCACGTCGCGCTGCCGGGCAAGCCTTACTGCGCCCAGCATTGCGCCATGGCCTACACGAACTGGAATCCGGAGAGCGCCGTCGAGGCCGTGAAGGCAGTGAACGCCGCCTGATACGACCAAGACGTTCCGGATTTCAAAAAGCCCGGCGGATATCATTCCGCCGGGCTTTTTCTATGCGCCTCAGTCTTCCAGCAGTCGCTTGGGATGCAGGCCGTTGACGAAGCCCATGAAGGGCGGATGGATGCTGTAGCCCAGCATGCGGCGGATATGCTCGCTGCATTGCTTCACGCGTTCGCGGGAAACCGACAGGCTGAAATTCTCCTGCTGCCGGCACCAGGGCGCACAGTATTGGGCCGTGACGCAGAGCCGGCCGGCTGCCGAGCGGTTGGCACCGCCGCCATGCCACAACGTGCCGAGGAACAGCAGCACCGAGCCTTTCGGCATCACCGCCGGGATGGCGCGCGCCAGATCGGCCTCGTCCGGCACGCGATCGGACCACAGGTGGCTGCCGGGCAAAACCACCGTGGCCCCGTTCTCGGCCGTGAAATCGTCAATGGCCATGATGGTGGCCGCGCCCAGTGGCGGACGCGGGCGTGGCCAGGGATAGAAGGCATCGTCGTGATGCAGTGGCTGGGCCGCCTCGCCCGGCAGGATGTTGATCGCCTGCAGCTGCGACAGCAGATAGTTCGGCTCCAGCACGCGATCCAGCAATGCCAGCACCAGCGGATGCTCGACCAGCGGATTGCAGATGAAGGTCTTTTCGATCACGGCATAGAGCCGCTGGGTGTCGAAGCCTTCGAAATTGTTGCGACCCAGATGTTTGCCGAACAGCGGCATCAGGTCGGCCCTGATCGCCTCGACATCGTCTTCGGAAAACAGCCGCTCCAGGATCACATAACCATCGCGCTGCAGGGTGGCGAACAGGGCATCGGCCAGGGCGGGATCGGCCTGCGCCTGGCTGCCGGCGGTGGACTTGTATGTACGCGCCAGTTCGGCGCGGAAATACTCCTGCATGTCGCGGACGACGGTTACCGTGTCGGTCATGGCGGTTTCCTCCCGCCGCTTACGATGCGCGCCTTGCGCCATTGGCGCAAATCAAATCAGGGCCTGCTCCTGAAATGCGAATGGCCGGAGCGGTGAAGTACCCGCCCCGGCCATTGCAGAAATAAATCGGCGTATTGCCGCTATCAGTCACTCAGGGCGGCAAAGCGGCGCTGGTGATGGTCGGCATGGCCGAACAGGGTGTCGATGGTCATCAGCCGCTTCATGTAATGGCCGACATTCAGTTCATCGGTCATGCCCATGCCGCCGTGCAGCTGCACGGCCTGTTGCCCCACGAAACGACCCGAGCGGCCGGTCTGTACCTTGGCGGCTGCCGCGGCCTTGGCGCGTTCCTTCGCCGGCGCATCCATCTTCAGATTGGCCAGCAGCGACAGCGACCGGGCGCTTTCCAGCTGCATCATCATATCGACCAGGCGATGCTGGATCACCTGGAACTCGCCGATGGCGCGGCCGAACTGCTTGCGCGTCTTGGCATAGGCCAGCGTGGTCTCGTGCAGGGCGGCCATGGCGCCGACCGCCTCGGCGGCCAGATAGCCGATCGCCTGATCAACCACTTTTTCCACCGCAGGCAGGGCACCGGCCGGATCGCCCAGCACGGCCAGAGCCGGCGCCTTCTCGAAGGCGATGTCGGCGGCGCGGCCGTTATCGACGGTGCGGTAATCCTGCCGCGACACGCCAGCGCCGTTGGCATCCACCACGAACAGGCCCAGGCCCGTCTCGTCGGCATCGCCGCCCGCCGTGCGCGCCAGCACGATCAGCTTGCTGGCGCTGGGGGCATCGCGCACCACGATCTTCTTGCCACTGATGAACCAGCCGCCGGCATCCTTCACGGCCTTGGTGCGCACTTCGTTCAGCGCGAAGCGGCCGCCATGTTCGGCGAAGGCGAAGGCCCATTTCGCCTTGCCTTCGGCGATCTGCGGCAGGTATTCGGCCTGCTGCTTGGCATCGCCGGCCGCCATGATCAGGCCGGCGCCCAGGATCACGGTGGAGAAATACGGCTCGGCCACCAGATGGCGGCCGAAACGCTCGGCCAGCAGCATGGTATCGACGCTGCCTCCGCCCAGGCCACCATGATCCTCGGGCAGCGGAATGCACAGCCAGCCCAGTTCGGCCATGGTCTGCCAGTTCTCTTCCGAATAGCCCAGATCGGTCTTCACCAGCTTGCGCCAGCGGTCGAAGTCGTATTTGTCCTGCAGCCAGCTTTCCACGCTGTCGGCCAGCAGCTTCTGTTCTTCGGACAGATTGAAATCCATTGTCTTGTTCTTCCCTGCTTCAGACTTCTGTTTGCGTTACAGGCCCAGCACCATCTTGGCGATGATGTTGCGCTGAATCTCGTTCGAGCCGCCGTAGATCGTGGTGGCGCGGTTATAGAGGAATGCCTCCATGCGCCCTTGCGCGTAATCGGGGCCGACTGGCGGCTGGTTGGACCCATCGGGTCGGTGTTCGTAGGGATTGGCGTAATAACCCAGCGCCTCGCAGGCGAGTTCCGTAATGGTCTGCTGGATCTCCGAGCCGCGGATCTTCAGCATGCTGGCTTCCGGCCCCACGCCCTTGCCCGCTGTCTCGGCCGCCAGCACGCGCAGATTGGTATATTCCAGCGCCATCAGCTCGATCTCGACGGCGGCCAGCTTGGCGCGGAAGCTGGCTTCCTCGATCAGCGGGGCGCCAAATGCCTGCTCGGCGCGGGCGATTTCCTTCAGGCGGCGCAGGCGCTGCTTGGAGGTCGAGACTTCGGCAATCGTGGTACGCTCGTTGCCCAGCAGGAACTTGGCATAGGTCCAGCCCTTGCCTTCCTTGCCGATCAGGTTGGCCTTGGGCACGCGTACATTGTCGAGGAAAACCTCGTTCACGCCATGGCCTTCATCGATGGAAATGATCGGCCGCACGGTGATGCCGGGTGTGTTCATGTCGATCAGCAGGAAGGAAATGCCCTCCTGCGGCTTGGCGTTCGGATCGGTGCGCACCAGGCAGAACATCATATTCGCGTAATGCGCCTGGGTGGTCCAGATCTTGTGGCCGTTCACCACGTAATGATCGCCGTCGCTCTCGGCCTTGGTGCGCAGGCTGGCGAGATCGGAGCCCGAGCCCGGCTCGGAATAACCCTGGCACCACCAGTCGTCCATGTTGAGGATACGCGGCAGGTAGCGCTTCTTCTGCTCGTCGGTGCCGAAGGTGTAGATCACCGGGCCGACCATGGCGATGCCGAAGGGCAGCAAAGGCGGCGCATCAGCGGCGGCGCATTCCTCGTCGAAGATGTAGCGCTGGATCGGTGTCCAGCCCGGGCCGCCATATTCCTTGGGCCAGCCCGGCGCGCCCCAGCCGCGCTGGTTGAGGATGCGGTGCCAGGTGACGAAATCCTCGCGGCCGAGATGGGTCATGCGGCGGGTTTTCTCGGCCAGCGCCGGCGGCAGGCTGTCGCGGATGAAGCCGCGCACCTCTTCCCGGAATGCGCGTTCCTCGGCCGTGAATTCGAGATCCATGGCGTTCCTCTCCCTTAAATCGGCCAAGAGGTTAGGACCGGCCCCGGCGCCGCGCAAGCTGTGACGCAGGGTAAACCCCGCAGGAAGGCTTGCATGGACTCAGCCTCTCCTGCTCAATCGCAGCGCATGCATACAAAACGGACAGATTCGCGATGACTTTCGATCCCGCCGCCGCCGGCTGGAAACAACGCCACGGCCAGGGCCCCTTCACCCAGATCGTCGGGCCCGTCTGGGTCCGCCGCGAGGACGACGGCAGTTCCACCTATGGCCTGCTGGCCGAGGAGCGCCATACCAATTCGCGCGGCGTGGTGCATGGCGGCATGCTGATGACCTTCGCCGACCATATGCTGGGCTGGCTGGTCTGGGATGCCGTCGAGCGGCGGCCCTGCGCCACCATATCGCTGAACAACCAGTTCATCGGCGCGGTGAAGCCCGGCGACTGGATGGAAATGCGCGGCCGCATCGTGCGCCAGACCCGCAGCATCATCTTCGTGCAGGGCGAGGCCAAAGTGGGCGAGCGCGTCGTGCTCGCCTCGGAAGGCATCTGGAAGGTGCTGGGCGTCGACTGAAGCCTGGCGGCGCCTGGTCTCAACGACGGCGGCGCACGATTTTCTTGGCCGGCAGCAGATCGGCGAATTTCGCCTCGCGCTTCTGCTGGTTGGCCTGCATCTGCTCCATCAGGTCGATGCTGAGGAACATGCCGGCCTGCCAGACCTGCATATAATTGAGCGCATCGGCCGTATCGTGATCACGGGTGTAGTTCAGCATCTCCTTGCTGCCGTGCACCGCCAGCGGCGATTTCGACGCAATCGTTCTGGCGACCTCCAGTACGGCCGCCAGCATTTCGTCCTGCGTGGCATAGGTGGCATTCACCAGGCCACAGCGGAAGGCTTCCTCGGCCGGCATACGGCGACCGGTATAGGCCAGCTCGCGCACCAGCCCCGACGGCATCAGATGCGGCAGGCGCTGCAGCGTGCCGACATCGGCGGTCATGCCGATATTGATCTCCTGGATGCAGAACCAGGCGTCGTTCGTGCAGTAGCGCATGTCGCAGGCCGAGATCAGGTCGACGCCGCCGCCGATGCAGCCGCCCTGGATCGCCGCCAGCACCGGCACGCGGCAGCGATCGATCACGGCAAAGGTTTCCTGCATCTCTGCCACGGTGCGACGCATCTGCTCGCCCACCCGGCCACGGTCGCCTTGCATCATTTCGCCGGCGATATTGGCGAAGGCGGAAAGATCCAGCCCGCCGGTGAAATGCTTGCCCGTTGACGAAATCACGACGGCGTGGATTTCCGGACGATCCTCGATTTCGGCGAACACATCCACCATTTCCTGCCAGAAAGGCAATACCATGGCATTCGCCTTGTCGGGCCGGTTGAAGGTGATGCGGGCGATATGGTTCTCGACCGTGAAATCGAAGGTTGCGTAGGCCATTTTTCCTCCCAATCGTCCTGCCGTAACGGCAGGGCTGGTCTGCGCTCTGCGGCGCGGCTAGAGTCGGGCAAAGATTTACGGAGGAACCATGCCGATTGTCTATGACGAACTGCTGCGCCTCGACATTCCCGAGCGTGAATTCGCCTACAGCGACCGCGACACCATGCTCTACGCGCTCAGCGTCGGCATGGGGCATGACCCGATGGATGCCGACGAACTGCCCTTCGTGTTCGAGAAGGGCCTGCGCGCCCTGCCCAGCCTGGCCACCGTGATCGCCTGGGACGACAGCTGGACGCCGAAAACCGGCATCAACTATGTGATGGTGGTGCATGGCGAGCAGCGCGTGACCGTGCATAAGCCGCTGCCGCCCAGCGGCCGCATCAAGGCCAAGGTGCGCATCAAGGACGTGTTCGACAAAGGTGCCGGCAAGGGCGCCATCATGCTGACCGAGAATACCCTGAGCGATGCGGCGAGCGGCGAGAAGCTGGTCACCCTGCTCTCCACCGTGTTCGCACGTGGCGATGGCGGCTTCGGCGGCCCGACCCGCGCGCCGGGCGACGGCCCGCCGGCGCCGCATGTCATTCCCGACCGCCAGCCCGATGCCGGCGTGACGGCGAAAACCCAGCCGAACCAGGCGCTGTTCTACCGTTTATGCGGCGACCGCAACCCGCTGCATGCCGATCCGGCCTTCGCCAAGGCGGCCGGCTTTCCGCGCCCGATCCTGCATGGCCTGTGCACCTATGGGCATGCCGTGCGCGCCGTGGTGAAAGCGGTCTGCGACCACGATCCGGCCTGGATCGCGCATATCGAGGCGCGCTTCACCGCGCCGGTATTCCCGGGCGAGACGATCCACACGGAAATCTGGCGCGACGGCAACATCGTGTCGTTCCGCGCCCGCCTGCTGGAGCGCGACGTGGTGGTGCTGGATCACGGCAAGGTGGAACTGCGCGGCTGACATCAGCCGCGTTTGAGCCTGACTTCGGCCGGGTCACGATGCGGGCCCGGATCATCGTCGAGCCGCAGCGGCTCGAGCCTTGGATCGGGTTCCGGCCGGCCGAACAGATAGCCCTGGCCATAATCGATGCCGAAATCGAGCAGCAGGCGCGCCTGGTCCTCGGTTTCGACCATCTCGGCCACCGTGCCGATGCCAAGCTCCTTGCACAGCCAGACCATGCCCTTGAGGATAGCGCGATCGCGGTCCTGCCCCTGGGTCTGCAGCGCCTTCACATAGGCGCCGTCGATCTTCACGTAATCGATTTCCAGGGCCTGCAGATAGGGGAATGAGGCGGCGCCGGCGCCGAAATCGTCGAGACACACGAAATGGCCGTCCTCGCGCAATTGCCGCACGGCATTGGCGGCATGGACCATGTTGGTGATCTGGGTCGATTCCGTGATCTCGAAGATCAGTTGGCGACGCAAACTGGGATCCACGGCCAGGATTTCGCGCAGGGCGGCCATGAAAACCGAGCTTTCCAGGCTGTGACCCGAGAGATTCACCGCCACGTCGATGGTTTCGCCCTGGCGGCGGCGTTCGGCCAGCATGTCGACCACACGCTGCACCACGGCAAGATCGAACTCGCCGATCATGTGTACGCCTTCGGCCAGGCGGATCGTCTCAAAGGGCGAGCCGCCATCCTCGAACCGCGATAGCGCCTCGTAATGATGCAGGGTGCGGGTATCGAGCCGCACGATGGGCTGGAAGACAAGCTGGAACTGCCGGCTGGACACCGCCGAGCGCAGGGCACGCACCCGCGACACCGTTTTCTGCAACAGGGCCTTCAGGCTGTCTTCGGTGGAATGCAGCGTGGCGAAACTGGCCGCGCCTTCATTCGCGAAACGCTCGACGGCATAGGCCATGGCGCTGGCCGCATCCTCGTCGCTCATGCCCTTGGCCTGCAAATCCAGCGTTGCGCCACGGATTCCCAGCTTGTCGGCAGCCTTGGCGGCCTGGGTGTTGCTCTGCTTGATCAGGTTGCGCACCTGCTCGGCCACCGCTTCCTGATCCAGCGGCGCGGTATGCAGAATGCCGTATTTTTCCGGATCGATATGCCCCGCCGTATCGCCGCCGATCGACTTGGCACGGATCAACGCACCGACATCGCCCATCAGTATCTGGCTGTCTTCCGGCGGCAGGTTCTCGACCAGCTCTTTCAGGCCGACGATTTCGACCAGCGTGAGTTTGACCTCGGAGCCCAGGTCGCGGGCCAGCTTCAGGCGGTCGCCGGCGCGGTTCTCGAAATCCTCGGTGGTCAGCAGACCGGTCTGGTAATCGCGCTTGTTCTGCAATGCCGTTTCGGCCTGGGGCAGCCGGGCATTCGACAGGGTCAGGTAATACCGCCCTTCCTGCCGTGGCAGGCAGCAGCCGCCCAGAACGCATACCGCGCCAGGTTGGCCGTCCAGGGTCAGCAGACGGATCGTGACCGGTTCGATACGGGCGCCGATGGTCAGCCCGGCCAGCAGGTTGAGCACAAAATGGCGGTCTGCCTCCTCGATCAGCGCGGAGAAATTCCGCCCCACCAGGGCGGCACTGTCGCAGCCGGCGATCAGCCGCGCCGCACCCGTGGCGAAGGTGATCTGGCCGTCGGCGGCCACCTCAAGCATCAGGTCGGCAGCGGAGAAGGCGAACGCAACGAACCGGTCGCGCTCCGCCCGCATATCCTTGGCGCCGCCCATTCTGGCCTCATCGGGGATTGGAAACTTTATTATCAAGTGTGCCAGCCGCAGCGGCCGGGCGCAACCCGGCCGCAGCGGCCGATCCGATCCGGATGAACCCAATTCGCTTGACGCAGCGCCACGTTGCGCCGAGGCCTGCCGGTTCCTAGAATAGGCCCGTCTACGGCCCGCAATGGCTGGCCCGAAGTCTAGGGGGAGTATAATGAGCGCACCGTTCTGGGAAAAATCCTATCCGGCCGGGGTAACCTGGGCACAGAATTTCCAGGCCAGGCCGATCTGGACCCTGCTGGACGATGCCGTCGCGCGCTTCGCGCCGCGGCCCTGCCTGAACTTCATGGGCAAGACCTATACCTATGCGGCGGTTTCCGACCTGGTCGACCGCGCCGCCAAGGGCTTCCAGCAGCTGGGCGTCGGTCCGGGCGTGCATGTCGGCCTGTTCCTGCCCAACACGCCGCATTACGTGATCTGCTTCTTCGCCATCCTGAAGGCCGGCGGCCGGGTGGTGAATTACAGTCCGCTCGATGCCGAGCGCGAGCTGCGCTACAAGATCGAGGACAGCCAGACCGACATCATCGTGACGCTGGACCTCAAGGCGCTGTATCCGAATATCGCCAAGATGATCGGCACCACGCGGCTGAAGAAGGTGGTGGTCTGCCGCCTGCCCGACGTGCTGCCCTTCCCCAAGAACCTGCTGTTCCCGCTGGCCAAGGGCAAGGAAATCGCCGCCGTTCCCAAGGACGACAAGCATATCCGCTTCGCCGACCTGATCGCCAATGACGGCCGCTACACGCCACATCCGGTGAAGGATCCGGCCGAGGAAGTGGCGATCCTGCAATATACCGGCGGCACCACCGGCCAGCCCAAGGGCGCCATGCTGACCCATGGCAACATCACGGCGACCGTGCATATGTATGCCTGCTGGACCGGCAACATGAACCTGCTGGAAGACGGCAAGGAACGTGTGATGATGGTCCTGCCGATGTTCCATATCTATGGCCTGAGCGCGGTGCTGCTGCGCATGCTGATCATCGGCGCGGAATTCATCATGCATCCGCGCTTTGAGCTGAAGGCCGTGATCGAGGATCTGCACAAGAAGAAAATCTCGATCTTCCCGGGCGTGCCCACCATGTATGCCGCGATCGTGAACCTGCCCAACCTGAAGGATTACGACCTCTCGGCGCTGAAATTCTGCGCCTCAGGTGGCGCTCCGCTGCCGGCTGAGGTGCAGGACAAGTTCGAAAACGTGACCGGCTGCAAGATGATCGAGGGCTGGGGCATGACCGAGACCTCGCCGGCCGGCACCCAGACGGTGTATGGCGGCGTGCGCAAGCGTGGGTCCTGCGGCCTGCCGCTGCCGGGCGTGACCATGGAGATCGTCGATGTCGACGATCCGCTGAAGCTGATGGGCGTGAACCAGACCGGCGAAATCTGCATCACCGGCCCGAACGTGATGAAGGGTTACTGGAACAAGCCCGAGGCAACGGCAGAGGCTTTTGCCGGCGGCCGCTTCCATACCGGCGACGTAGGCTATATCGACGAGGACGGCTATATCTTCATCGTCGACCGCAAGAAGGACATGATCCTCTCGGGTGGCTTCAACGTCTATCCGCGCAATATCGAGGAAGCGATCTACGAGCATCCCGCCGTCGAGGAATGCACCGTGATCGGCGTCCCCGACCAGTATCGCGGCCAGTCCGCCAAGGCGTTCATCAAGCTGAAAGCCGGCGCCAAGCCGTTCACTTTCGAAGAACTGCGCGAGTTTCTGAAGGACAAACTGGGCAAGCATGAGATGCCGGTGGCGATGGACATCCGCGACGCCCTGCCCAAGACCCTGATCGGCAAGCTGTCCAAGAAGGAACTGGTCGAGGAAGAGAAGAAAAAATCCGGCTCGGCGGAATAACGCTGCCGGCGCGACGCAAAAAAGCCCCGGTGCAAACCGGGGCTTTTTTCATGCCTGTCCGGAAGGCTCTTCCACAGGTTATTCGGCGGCCTGGGCCTTGGCCAGACCGGCATCCCAGGCTTTCAGGGTCTGCGCCGCGGGTTTCACCTTCGCGCGCAGCTCCGGCCCCAGCACGCTCATCAGCGGCAGCATCGGCCCCATATCGGCGATCCCGGCCAGGGTCACCGCGTCATGCAGGGTGCGGATCGGGCTGATCGCGTCGCGCAGGTCTTCCAGCGGCAGATAGGCTTCGCGCAACCGCTCAGCTTCGGCCCAGTTCCCGGTCTTGATCGCCGCCAGCATCGCCATCGATCCACGCGGCGCCACGCAGACGGCACCCGAGGTGAAACCGCCCAGGCCGAACTGGCGCAGATGCACAATGGCCGGCCGTTCGCCGATGCCGCTGATCACCAGCTTGGGGTCGACATGATCGAGCAGACGCTTCAGGTATTCGTCCTGGGCAGGATCGGCACGCACGGCGCCATATTTCACGGCACAGACCAGCCCCTCGCGCATCAGCCGGCCGGCCGCTTCCGGCGCGATGTAGTTCTCGGCCTTGATATAGAGGATGAGCGGCTTGCCCATGGTAACGGCTGCGCGGCGCAGGCCGGTTTCAATCCCCTCGGACGTGGCCGGAAACGTCATCGGCAGTGCCATTGCCGTGGGCACTTTCGAGCCGCGCAGGATTTTGGCCTGGTCGATCAGCTTGCCGTAATCGGGGCCGAAGGACGGGATCAGCCAGGTATCCGGCCCCACCGCCTCGATCAGGAAATCGAGCACTTCGGCATATTCGCCGACTGAAAGATTGTAGAAATTGGCGTTGCCGCCATACATCAGGCTGCGCACCCCGCCGGCCTCGAGATACCCGATCAGCTGCCGATTCGCTTCCTCGTTCAGGGTCAGGTCGGCATATCGCGCCAAAGGCGGCACCGCCAGAACGGAGGCAGACAGGTCGGCAGCGGTTACGGGCGTTGTTTTCATTATGTTTGCTCCAGCGGGGCGTTCCTCTTAATGTGGCAGAGTAATCCGTTCCCAAGCCCTGCTGCAAAGCGAAATGTCACTCCCGAATTCCGATGAAATAGCAGCCAAGGCACATCTGCTGCCCCTGCTGCGCGCCGCGATACGCGCGATCGAGACGGAAAAATTCGATCAGGCCGAAGCCTTCCTCGACAGCATCCTGAAGCAGGAGCCGGGATTTGCCGATGCCCTGCATCTGAAGGGATATGTCGCCTTCCAGCGCGGCGCGCTGGATACGGCACGCCGGCTGGTTGAACAGGCCATTGCCGCCGATTTCCACTTCGAGAATTATCATGCCACGCTGGGCCATATCCTGCTGGCGGCCGGCGAACTTGACGCCGCCAAACAGAGTTTCGGCGCCGCCATAGCCCTCAACCCGAAATACAGCGAGGCTTATATCGGACTGGCGCACATCTTCCTGGCGCATGACGACGTGGACGCCGCCATCGGCGCATTGCTGACCGCCAGGAATGTTTACGCCAAGCATCCTGAAACCAACTACATGCTGGGCTACGCCCTGATGATCAAGGGCGACGCCAAACAGGCCATCCAGTTTTTCGGCCTGGCCCACAAGCTGGCGCCCGATGTCATCCGCTACAAGGCCGGCCTGGCCCGGTCGCTGCGGGATGTGCGGCTGAAGCAGCCCAATCCCGAACTGGTGTCCAGCGTACTGCCATTGCTGGGCGAACCCGGCATCGAACCGCGCGATCTGGCTCCCCTGATTGAAAGTGCGATCTGCCTGGACCCGGTATTTGTCGCACTGAAGCCGATCGACAATCTGCCGGGCGAGGCGATCGCCACCGCGCTGGCCCAGCCATCCTGCCCGGATATCCTGCGGATCGCGGCCCTGCCCGCCTGGCTGCAATACGGGCTGGTCAGCCATCCCGTGCTGGAACGCCGCCTCACGGCCTTGCGTCGCGGCCTGCTGGCCATGGCCTTTCAATTCCCCGATGCCTTGCCGCGCTACGAGGCACTGCTCAACCTGATGGCGATCCGCGGCTTTCAAGCCGAATATATCGATCAGGTCGTGAAGGACGAAGCTGCCATGCTGGCCAGGCTGGCCGCCATGCTGGATACGCTTTCCCCTGCCGATAATGCGGCCCTGTTCGCGGTCTATGCCTGCTATCAGCCGCTTTACCGGCGCCACGATGTCGAGCGTCTGGCCGCTGCATCATGGCCGGTGGCCTATGCCGATCTGAAACGCATCCAGATCGACGAGCCGCTGGCCGAGCGCCGCATCGCCACGACCATCACGGCACTGACACCGATCGAGGATCAGACCAGCCAGACCGTGCAGGAAATGTATGAGGAAAGTCCTTTCCCGCGCTGGCATCAGCCCATCCTGGGCACGCCCCAGACGGTGAGCGGCCGGCTGCGCACGGCCTTGCCGCTGCAGCAGATTCCGGTGGAAGAGCGCCTCAATCCCGAGATTCTGGTTGCCGGCTGCGGCACGGGCCTGCACGCCATTCTCGCCGCGACCAGCTATGCCTTCGCGAAGGTGCTGGCCATCGACCTGAGCCGAACCAGCCTGTCCTATGCGATCCGCAAAGCGACCGAGATCGGCATCAAGAATGTGGAATTCGCGCAGGCCGATATCCTCAAGATCGGCAGCATCGCCCGACGCTTCGACGTGATCGAAAGCTTTGGCGTGCTGCACCACCTGCGCGATCCGGCGGCCGGCCTCGCCCAGCTGGTCGGCCTGCTGAAACCCGGCGGTTACATGATGCTGGGCCTCTATAGCGAATTGGGCCGGCGCGACGTGGTGAGGGCCCGTGAACTGATCGCGCGGCTTGGGCTGGGCGACAGCCCGGAAGAGGTGCGCGAGTTCCGCCGCATCCTGCCCAAGCATGATCCGGAACTGGCCGCGAACCTGAGCAAATCCAGTGCCTATTATGCGCTGAGCGACCTGCGCGATCTGGTGTTTCACCGTCAGGAACATCGCTATACGCCGCCGCAGTTGCAGCAGCTGATCGACGGAGCCGGCCTGGAATTCCTGGGTTTCGAGTTTTCCGTGCCCAAGGCTTTGTCCGGCTATCGATCGCGCTTCCCCGACGATGCGATGGCGACCAATCTCGACCACTGGGCCGAGGTGGAACGCGACAATCCCGAACTATTTGCCAACTGCTACCGCTTCTGGGTGCGACGCAAAAGCCCCTGATCAGTTCCGGCCCAAGTGACCGCGAAAGCGACGCGCCAGGTCGCGCGTGGCCTTGGCCAGCAGCCCCTGATCGACGCCGACGGCAACGAACATGAAGCCGGCATCCAGATAACGGCGCGCATCATCCTCGTTCGGCGCGAGAATGCCGCAAGGCTTGCCAGCCGCCTGGCAAAGCTGCAATCCCCGCATGATGGCCGCCTGCACATCGGGATGCGCACTGTTGCCCAGATGGCCCAGATCGGCCGACAGGTCGGCCGGGCCGATGAAAATGCCATCCACGCCGTCAACCTTGGCGATCTCGGGGATGCGGTTCAGCGCGGCGGCCGTCTCGACCTGCACGATCACGCCGATCTCACTGTCGGCACGGGCATGATAATCCTGCACCAGGCCGTAACGATTGGCGCGCTGCGATCCCGAAACACCGCGAATGCCATGGGGCGGATAGCGTGTGGCCGCCACTGCGCGGCGCGCCTCTTCCGCATCCTGCACGAAGGGTAGAATCAGGTTGGGTGAGCCGATATCAAGGAACCGTTTGATCAGCACAGCATCGTTCCAGGCCGGGCGGACCACAGGGCTGGCCGTATTGGCATCGATCTGCATGGCCTGCAACTGCTGCAGGATCATGGGCAGTTCATTCGGCGAATGCTCGGTATCCAGCACCACCCAGTCGAAGCCGGCCGTCGCCACGATTTCAGCCACGATATTGCTGCACAGGGAACACCACAACCCGACCTGCGGGCGGCCTTCCTTCAATGCATGCTTGAAGGCATTGACGGGCAGTTGCATGGCAATTTGACCTTTCGGGGTATTCGGCTGGCGCCGGCGCAGCACGACAAAGAACAGCGCGCCAGCAGATCGAGACGAGACGTTGGCGTATGGAATGTCCTTGAACGGACGGCTATACATCAGCCAATAAATTGTGGCGATGCAAGCGGAATTTGACTGCCGCCACATGTGCCGATTTGGTAGAAATGATGCAGGATGATCTGCCGTCGGCAAACCGCTCAGAGGAGGCAACATGACCCAACTCTCCACAGCTTCGAGCGATAACGGCAACAGCACCGGGGCGGGGAACATGATCCCGGCGCATGGCCGCAGGGACGTGCAGGTCGGTGACATCTCGGGCAGCAACGAGTATCTCACCTTTTCCATCGACAGTCAGGATTATGGCATCGACATCCTGAGCGTACGCGAGATCCGCGCCTGGACCGAAGTGACCAACCTGCCCAACACGCCGGATTTCGTGCGCGGCATCATCAACCTGCGCGGTACGATCGTGCCGATCTACGATCTGCGGGTCCGCTTCGGCGGCGGCCGCACCACGCCGACCAGCATGCATGTCGTGATCGTTGTGGTGGCGTCCAACGGCACATTCGGCCTGCTGGTCGATTCCGTGTCGGATATCCTGTCGATTGCCGAACGCGATCTGCAGGGCGTGCCGGAAACCGGCATGGAGGCCGATTACCGTTTCCTCAGCGCGATCGTCGCCCGCGGCGACCGCATGGTTTCGATCATCGATCTGGATCACCTGGTCAACCAGGATACGGCAGCCCAGATGGAACAGATCGCGGCGCAGCAAGGGTCCGGGATTGCCCAGGCGTGAAGTGGCCCGGCGGATATCATGCCCGGGTTTCGCGGCAATTTGGTTTCGGCTCGCGGCGATTAACACTAACCAGCCGCCTTACTTGGAGGAAGGTTACGCGGTGTAAGCTTCCGTCGTGTAAGGATTAAAACTTGGTAACCTATGCACTTTAACCGGGTGCATCGCACACAGGACCGGCTAAGTTAGTCCCACTGACACCCCCGAGAACGGGGATAAAGGGGAATACCCATGCCGACTTTTTCCATCCGCACCACCCTGGGCCTCGTCATCGGCGTCCTGGGCATCATGCTTGTCGCCATCAGTGCCGTTTCGCTGAACGAGGCCATCCAGCGCTACAACGCCGCCCAGAAGGTGGCGACGCTGGCCCCGATCAGCCAGGCCTTCTTCCGCAGCCTGCAGCAGCATCGGCTGGAGCGCGGCAACATTCTGATCTCGCTGCGCGCAGACGCACCGGCCTCCAAGGACACGATCGACAATATCAGCGCCCAGCGCGACAGCACCAAGGATGGCTACAACACCGGCTTTAGTCTTCTGTCGTCGCTGCGGGACATGCCGGGTGCAGGGCCGATCCTGACCAAGCTGAAATCCACCCATGATGCGGTCGATGCGCTGCGTCCGAAAATGATGACCATGATCGGGCAGCCTAAGGCCCAGCGCGAGGCGCAGGCCGCGCAGGACTGGCCGCGGGTGACGCAGGCTTACCTCGACGCCGTGCAGGAGGCGTCCGATTTCCTGGAATCTTCGCTCCAGTTGGTTGACCCCACCGTCGACCAGTTGCTTAGCGTCAAGCAGAATGCATGGACCATCCGCAACTATGCCGGGTCGCTTGTGCTGCGCATTCTGACGACGATGTCGGCGGGGCAGAGCTGGGGAATGCCCGAAGTCATAGCCCACACCGATGATGCCGGCCGTGTTGCCACTGCCTGGGGTATCGTCACCACGATTGCCAACCGCAGTGATACAGCAGCGCCGGTACGCGACGCGGTGAATACCGCGAAGGCATTCTTCTCCGGCCCCATCGCCGAAGAACGCCAACTGATCGTGAAAGCCTTCAGCAGCGGCCAACCATCGCCTGTTGAACAGGCGAAATACCAGGGCCACGTGACCGACGACCTCAATATGCTGAACGCCATCGCCAATACGGCCCTGGACGAGTTGATCAAGCGCGCCGAAGCCCAGATGACGGAAACGCGGCAGAGCCTGATCCTCAGCGGCGCCGTCCTGGTGGCGGCCATCGCCTTCACCGTTTTCGGTTTCCTGATCGTGCAGTGGCGCGTCAGCGGCCCGATCCAGCGCATGACCAGCGCTATGCAGCGTCTGGCCGACCGCGATCTGGCTGTCGATATTCCCTTTGTCGATCGCGGCGCCGAGATCGGCCAGATGGCCAAGGCCGTGCAGGTATTCAAGGACAATATGATCGCCCGCGAGCAGGCCGAGGCCGATATCGCCGAGCAACGCCGCGTCGCCGAGGAGCAGCGGGCCAGCCGCGAGGTGCGCGAAAAGGCCGCCGGCGAGGAAATCGCCGCGCTGGTCAACAAGGTGGCGCAGGGCGACCTGTCGGGCCGCATCAATGAAAGTGGCAAGGATGGCTTCTTCCTCACCACCAGCCAGGAACTCAATCGCCTGGCCGCGACGCTGCAGACGATGGCCGGCGAAATGGCCGACACCATGGGCGCGATGGCCGGCGGCGACCTGACCAAATCGGTGCGCGGCAACTATCATGGCGTGTTCGGCCAGCTGAAAGACAGCGCCAACGGCATGGCCGAGCGTATGCGCGATTTCGCCGGCCGCCTTACCAATACGGCCCAGTCGGTGAAAACTGCCTCGGATGAAATCTCGTCTGGCAGCCAGGACCTGGCGCAGCGCACGGAAAGTCAGGCAGCCAGCATCGAGGAAACCGCCGCCTCGATGCACGAGATCACCACGACGGTGAAGCAGAATGCCGACAACGCCCAGGCGGCCAACCAGCTGGCCACGGCGGCGCGCGACACCGCCGAGAAGGGCGGCAGCGTGGTGGGCGATGCGGTCTCCGCGGTGAGCCGCATCGAGGAAAGCGCGCAGAAGATCAGCGACATTGTCGGCCTGATCGACGAGATCGCCTTCCAGACCAACCTGCTGGCCCTGAATGCCTCGGTCGAGGCCGCCCGCGCGGGTGAAGCCGGCAAGGGCTTTGCGGTCGTTGCGCAGGAAGTGCGCGCCCTGGCCCAGCGTTCGGCCAATGCCAGCAAGGACATCAAGGCGCTGATCCAGGAATCGAATACCCAGGTGAAGACCGGCGCCGATCTGGTGGGCCGCACCGGCCAGTCGCTGACCGAGATCGTGTCGTCGATCAAGAAGGTGAGCGACATCGTGGCCGAGATCGCCGCCGCCAGCCGCGAGCAGGCCACCGGCCTGGAGCAGATCAACACCGCCGTCGGCCAGATGGACGAGATGACCCAGCGCAACGCCGCCCTGGTGGAAGAGACGACAGCCGCCGCCCAGAGCCTGGCCGGTCAGGCCAGCGAACTGGCTGATCTGGTCGGCTTCTTCAAGCTGGACAGCAACCGCGGGCCGGCCGTCGTCGCATCCAAACCCGTCTCCGTGCCGGCGCCGGCTCCCGCGCCAAAACCGGCTTTGGCTGCCAAGGCGGCCACGGCAAAGCCGGCACCCGCCAAGGCTAGCCCGGCGGCGACTCCTGCGCCGGCCCCCAAACCGGCTGCGGCAGCGCCAAGGCCGGCGGCGGCGGATGAGGACGACTGGCAGGAATTCTGACCGTCTTTCAAAGGGTTTCCCATGCCCGCGGGCATGGGTTGACGGGGGCCGCTGAGACCGGCATGGTCCGCCCGCTTTCGACTCCAGAAGCGGGATTCCACCGATATGCTGCAGGCCGCCACAGCCTTCCCCCGTCACGCCGCCCCGGTCAGCCATGCCGACATGGCCAATGCCATCCGCGCCCTGGCGATGGACGCCGTGCAAAAGGCCAATTCGGGTCATCCCGGTATGCCGATGGGCATGGCCGACGTGGCCACGGTGCTGTTCAGCCGGTTCCTGAAATTCGACCCACAGAACGCCACCTGGCCTGATCGCGACCGCTTCGTGCTGTCGGCCGGTCATGGCTCGATGCTGCTCTACGCCCTGCTCTACCTGACCGGCTATCCCGACATGACGCTGGAGGAGCTGAAGAACTTCCGCCAGATCGGTTCGCGCACAGCGGGTCATCCGGAATTCGGTCATGCCGGCGGCGTAGAAACCACCACCGGCCCGCTGGGCCAGGGCATTGCCACGTCGGTCGGCATGGCGCTGGCCGAGCGCCTGCTGGCCGCCCAGTTCGGCAAGGATATGGTGGATCACTATACATACGTGATCGCCGGCGACGGCTGCCTCATGGAAGGCATCAGCCACGAAGCCATCTCGATGGCCGGCCATCTCAAGCTCAACAAACTGATCGTCCTGTGGGACGACAACCAGATTTCCATCGACGGCCCCACCAGCCTGTCCGTCTCCGATGACCAGATCACCCGCTTCCAAGCCAGCGGCTGGGCCACCATCCGCGTCGATGGCCATGACCCGGAAGCCGTGGCAGCCGCCATCGCCGCTGCGCAGAAGAGCGACAAGCCGAGCCTGATCGCCTGCCGCACCGTGATCGGTTATGGCGCGCCGACCAAGGCCGGCACGGCTGCCACCCACGGCTCGCCGCTGGGCCCCGACGAGATCAAGGGTGCGCGCGAGAAACTGGGCTGGCCGCATGCGCCATTCGAGATCCCCGACGCCATCCTGAAGGCCTGGCGCGCGGTCGGCAGCGCCAATGCCGGAAAAAAACAGGCTTGGGACAAGGCGCTGGCCGCCCTGCCCGCGCCGCAGCGCGCCGAGTGGGATCGCCGCATCAAGGGCGACCTGCCGGCCGATTTCGCCAAGGTGATCGACGACTACAAAGCCAAGCTGGCCGCCGACAAGCCGAAATGGGCGACGCGCAAGTCGTCGCAGATGGTGCTGGAAGTCATCAATCCGGCCGTGCCCGAGACGATCGGCGGTTCGGCTGACCTGACCGGTTCGAACAACACCAAGACCGCGGGCCTCAATCCGATCAAGCCCGGCGACTTCAGCGGCCGGTATGTCTATTACGGCGTGCGCGAGCATGGCATGGCGGCCGCGATGAACGGCATCGCCCTGCATGGCGGGCTGATTCCCTATGGTGGCACCTTCCTGGTCTTCACCGATTACTGCCGGCCTTCGATCCGCCTCTCGGCCCTGATGGAACAGCGCGTCATCTATGTGATGACGCATGACTCCATTGGCTTGGGCGAAGATGGCCCGACGCACCAGCCGGTCGAACATCTGGCTGCACTGCGCGCGATACCCAATCTGCTGGTTCTGCGCCCGGCCGACGCCGTGGAAACGGCCGAAGCCTGGCAGGTGGCGCTGGAACAGAAGCATCGCCCGAGCGTGCTGGCCCTGACCCGCCAGGACCTGCCGGCCGTGCGCACTACCCACAACAAAGAGAACCTGGTGGCCAAGGGCGGCTATGAACTGATCGCCGCCGACGGCGCCGCCAAGGTGACCCTGCTGGCCAGCGGTTCGGAGATCGCCATTGCCATGACAGCCCGCGAGCTGCTGCAGAAGGACGGCATCCCGACCCGCGTGGTCTCGATGCCGAGCTTCGAGCTGTTCGACGCCCAGGATGTCGCCTATCAGGAAAAGACGCTCGGCCCGGGCACCGTGCGCGTGGCCATCGAGGCCGGCGTTCGCCAGGGCTGGGACAAGTATCTCGGCATCAAGGGCGGCTTTGTCGGTATGAGTGGCTTCGGCGCTTCCGGCCCCTACGAGCTGCTGTACAAGCATTTCGGCATCACGCCGGAAGCCGTCGCCCAGGCCGCCAAACAGCGGCTGTGAGCCGGGGCGGCAGGTAACCACCTGCCGCATAAGCTTTTATTTGCCTGCACCGGCCAGATCATAGGCTGGCGGCCGGGCTTGCCTGGCCGGAGCCATGCTGGCCCCGCCGGACGGCACATGCTATAGCAGCCGGCATTAACTCTTTGCCGAGATTGACTCTTTGATCGGGACGGATTTCTGGTGACTTCCCCCACACCCCCCGGTGACCCGGTAAACAGCGCACCGGCCAGCAGCATGGCGCTGATCCGACGCCTGCTGGCCGAACAGGTCCGGCCTCATATCGGCTCGCTGTTTTTCGCCCTGCTCAGCATGATGGTGGTGGCAGCGATGACGGCGGCCACCGCCTGGCTGCTCAAACCGGCCATCGACCAGGTTTTCACCGAACGCGATCCGTACTGGACCATGATGGTGCCGCTGATGGTGGTTGCAGTAGTGGTGGTGAAGGCGTTCGCGGCTTACTTCGAAGGCACCCTGATGACCCAGTTCGGCGAACGGATCATCGCCGATACCCAGGTGCGCATGTATGCCCACATGATCCGCGCCGACCTTGCCTGGCTGCACGAGATGCATTCCGGCAAGCTGATCGCCAGCTTCCTGTATGACGCCAGCCTGCTGCGCGAGGCGGTATCCAAGGCCCTGACCGGCATCGTCAAGGACTCGCTGAGCCTGGTGTTCCTGACCGGCGTGATGTTTGCCATGAACTGGCAATTCGCACTGATCGTCTGCGTGATTTTCCCGATCGTCGGCCTGACCACACGGCGGCTGGGCAAGAAGGCGCGCAAGGGGTCGGCCCGCACGCAGCAGGAAACCGGCAAGCTGACCACGATCCTGAGCGAGACCTTCGACGGCGCACGCATGGTGAAAGCCTATGGCATGGAACAGCGCGAGATCGAACGCGCGCGCCAGTCGGTGGAAACGCGCCTGGGCCACATCATGAAAGTGGTGCGCGCCCGTGCCGCCGCCAGCCCGGCCACCGAGGCATTGGGGGGCATCGCGGTCGCCGTGGTGATCTATATCGGCGGCACCACCGAAACGCTCACGCTCGGCACGCTCACCGCCTTCATCTACGCCGCGCTTTCGGCCTATCAGCCGCTCAAGGCACTGGCCAACCTGAACACCGCCCTGCAGGAGGGCCTGGCCGCCGCTGAACGCATTTTCAGCCTGCTCGATATCCAGCCGAAAATCACCGAGGCGACGGATGCCAAGCCGCTTGCCGTCGCTGGCGGCGAAATCCGTCTGGAACAGGTCAGCTTCCGCTACAACGCGGACAAGACTGCTCTGCACGGTATTTCGCTGGTGGTGCCGCGCGGCAGGAAAGCCGCTCTGGTCGGCGCCTCGGGTGCCGGAAAATCCACGCTGCTCAACCTCGTGCCGCGTTTCTATGACGTTTCGGAAGGCCGCGTGCTGATCGACGGACAGGACGTGCGTGCGGTCACGCTCGCCTCGCTGCGCCGGAACGTGGCGCTGGTAAGCCAGGAATTGACGCTGTTCGACGATACCATCCGCGCCAACATCGCCTATGGCCGTCCGGAAGCCGGCCAGAGTGAGATTGAGGCTGCCGCCCGTCATGCAGCGGCGCATGACTTCATCATGGCCTTGCCGCAGGGTTATGACACCCTGGTCGGCGAAAACGGCGTGCGGCTTTCCGGTGGCCAGCGCCAGCGCATTGCGATTGCCCGCGCCATGCTGCGCGACGCGCCGATCCTGCTGCTGGACGAAGCCACCAGCGCGCTGGACACCGAGTCCGAGCGACTGATCCAGACCGCGCTGGGCGAATTGATGCGCGGCCGCACGACGCTGGTGATCGCTCATCGGCTGTCCACCGTGATCGATGCCGACGTGATCTTCGTTCTGGATCATGGCCGTCTGGTCGAACAGGGCACTCATACCGAACTGCTGGCGCGCAACGGGGCCTATGCCCGGCTGTATGCTACCCAATTCGCCATCGAGGCCACGGCTTAAACCGATGGCCGGGCCGATCAAGCGCTTCCTGCGTAGCGCACCGGTCGTTCGGCTCGCGGCCGATGCCATTGCCCTGTATGTGCGCCTGGTGCGCGCCACCTCGCGCTGGGAAACCCGTGGCATCGAATATCCGCAAGCCTTCTGGCGCGAAGGCAAGCCTTTTATCGGCGCTTTCTGGCATGGCCGCCTGCTGATGATGCCCCTGGCCTGGACCACGAAGCACCGCATGCATGTGCTGATTTCGCAGCATCGCGACGGCGAACTGATCGCTCGCGCCATGGATCCATTCGGTATCGGCACCGTACGCGGTTCAACCGCCAAGCAAGGCAGGGCCGATAAAGGAGGCGTTGCCGCGCTGCGCAGCATCGTGCAGGTCCTCAAACGCGGTGAATACGTCACCTTCACGCCCGATGGCCCGCGAGGTCCGCGCATGCGCGCCAGCACGGGGATCGTGGCTGCGGCAAGACTGGCCAAAGTGCCGATCCTGCCGGCAAGTTACGCCGTTGCACGCCGCCAGCTGGCCGCATCCTGGGACCGCTTCCTGATCCCTTGGCCGTTCAACCGCGGCATCTATATCTGGGGCGAGCCGATCGACGTGCACAGCGACACGGCAGAAAGTCTGCAGCAGGCCACCCTGCGGGTGGAAGCCGCGCTCAATGCCCTATGCGATGCAGCGGACCGCCATTGCGGACAGACGCCGGTTCCTCCGGCCGATGCAAGGCCGGCAGAGGACGACCAGGATGCCTAGCCGGACACCGGATTTCTGGCGTAGCGATGCCGTCTCGCCATGGCCGACGATATTGCAACCGCTGGCCAAGCTTTATGAACTGGGCAACCGGCTCAACCGGCAAACCACAACCCCGCAGGATATCGGCCGCCCGGTGATTTCGGTCGGCAATCTGGTCGCGGGTGGCGCCGGCAAAACCCCGACCGCCATCGCACTGGCCGACATCCTGCATCGCCTCGGCCTGCATCCGCAGATCGTCAGTCGCGGCTACGGTGGACGGCTCGCGGGCCCTGTGCGTGTCGATCCCGCGCGCCATAGCGCCGCCGATGTCGGCGACGAGGCCCTGCTGCTGAATGCCGCCGCGCCCACCTGGATCGGCCGCGACCGCCCGGCCGTAGCCCGCGCCGCCGTTGCGGCCGGCGCCGGCTGCATTATCGCCGACGACGCGCACCAGACCTATGCGCTGGCACGCCGGCTCAGCCTGCTGGTGGTGGATGGCGGCTACGGTTTTGGCAATGGGCGATTGCTGCCGGCAGGCCCGTTGCGCGAGCCGGTGCAGGACGGACTGGCGCGCTGTGATGCGGTGGTGCTGATCGGCAAACCGACCGTGCCGCTGCTCCCTTTCGGCTCGAAACCGGTTTTCCGTGCCGAACTGGAGGCCAACCCCGCCGATGCCGTACGTCTGCGCGGCAGGCGCGTTCTGGCTTTCGCCGGCATCGGCCGACCCGAGAAATTTTTCGCCTCCCTGCAACAGATCGGCGTCGAGATCGCCAGTACAAAGACTTTCCCCGATCATGCGCCCTATAGCGAAGACACGGTTATGCGGCTGGTTGAGCAGGCGCACGCCTTGCATGCCATTCCGGTGACCACCGCAAAGGATCAGATGCGCCTGCCAAAAGCCGCGCGCGCCATGGTGGATGTGTTGCGCGTCAGTCTCGTTTTCGCCGATCCCGCCGCGGTGGAGCAATTCCTGAAAAGCAGGCTGACCCGTGTTTAAGCGCGCTGAACCGCATGAATATGTCGCCGCCTGGGGGGCGCGTTTTGCCCTGTGGCTGTTTGGCCTGCTGCCGTTGGACACGGCTTCCGCTTTCGGCGGCTGGCTGGCGCGCAAGCTCGGGCCGCATTTCGCGGTGACCAAACATGCCGTGCGCAACCTGGCCCGGGCCATGCCCGAGTTGACGGAAGATCAGCGCGACACCGTGCTGGGCGGCATGTGGGACAACCTTGGCCGCGTGCTGGCCGAATACGCCCATCTGCGTGAACTCAAGATCGGCACGCCGGAACAGCCTGGCCATGTCGAGGTGATGGGCATCGAACACATACAGGCGATCCGGGACAGCGGCCGGCCGGCCCTGTTCTTCTCTGCCCATTACGGCAACTGGGAACTGACCAGCCTGGTATCGGCGCATTACGGCCTGCCGATGCTGCAGGTCTATCGCGCCGCCAATAACCCATTGACCGAGGAATTGCTGCAAGGTCTGCGTGCGCCGCTGGGCGGCCGCCATGTGCCCAAAGGCGTGCAAGCGGCACGCGAAATCCTGCGTACGCTGAAAAACAACGAATTCGTCGCCATGCTGGTCGACCAGAAACTCAATACCGGCATTGCCGTGCCCTTCTTCGGCCGCGATGCCATGACCGCGCCGGCCATTGCCGAATTCGCCCTGCGCCTGAAATGCCCCGTGGTGGGCGCTCGCGTCGAACGCCTGCACGGCACGCATTTCCGCCTGACCGTCGAACCGCCCTTCATGCTGGAGGATACCGGCGACCACGACCGCGACGTCCATGAAGGCATGCTGCGCATCAACCGGCGCATCGAAGCCTGGATTCGCGAGCGCCCCGACCACTGGTTCTGGGTGCACAAGCGCTGGCCGAAGGGCTGATCACTCTTTCGGCAGCAGCCGTTGCGGATCGAGCCGCACGTCGAACCAGTTCACCCGCCAGTCGAGATGCGGCCCCGTCGCCCGGCCGGTGGCGCCGACCGTGCCGATCTGCTCGCCCTGTTTCACGCGCTGGCCGACTTTCACGGTCAGGGTCTGCAGGTGTGAATAGGCCGAATTGATGCCCATGCCGTGGTCGATGAGGATCGTGCCCCCGGTGAAATAGATATCCTTCTCGGCCAGCACCACCTCGCCGGCAGCGGGCGCCACCACCGGACTGCCGACAGGGGCGGCAATGTCGAGGCCATAATGCGGCGTGCGCGGCTCGCCATTGAGGATGCGCTGGCTGCCGTAGACGCCGGAGACAGGGCCTTTGGCAGGCCAGATCCAGCCCTGCAGGAAATCCTGCATCGCCGAACTGCGCTGGCGGGCCGCCGCGATCATCTCATTTTCGCGCTTGATGCGCTCCAGCACCGCAGGCGGCGGCGTCACCTGCGCGGGCGGCAGACCATCGATGCGCTGGATATCGTATTTCTGCGGCGCGATCCGCAGCATGACCAACTCGCCTTTTGCCCCGTCGCGCGTCACGGTCAAGGTCACACTGGGCGGTTCGTCGCGGCCGAAGCCGAAGACGAAACGGCCGTTTCTCACCGGCACAATACGCTCGTTCAGTTTGATCAGGATGCCGGGTTCGGCTTCCCCGGTCACCAGGCCGCCCTGGCTGAAATCGCCCTGCCAGGTCAGGCCGGCGGGTGCGCGGTTGGGTTCGGCGGCCTGGGCAGCCCCCGCCAGCAGGACCAGCAGGCCAGCCGCCAGCCAACGTTTCATCCGCGCCGCACCGGATCGCGCAGCAGCCCCTGCAGGGCAACGACCGCATCGGCATAGGCTTCCTGGCGATCGACACTCCAGTAGCGCAGATTGTTCAGCGGAATGCGTACCTGCGTCACCGCGCAAAGCACATAGGAACCGGGAAACACGATATCGAAGGCGCCATGCCGGTAATACAGCTTGGCCTCGGTCTCGCGCGGCAGCGGCGGCGTCTGCATCAGAACAGTTCCTCCTGACCGGGCGGCTTGGCCATAGCGCCGCCACGACGCGCGGGCACAGCGCCGCCACCTTCGATGCGGGCCTGCCGGCGACCATCCTGCATCTCGATGGTGACGGCCGCACCGGGCGTCATGCCGGCTGCCGATTTCAGCGCATGACCATCGGCGCCATAGACCACGGCGAAACCGCGCGAAAGCACATTCTTGTAGGACAGGCTTTCCAGCAGCTTGGCTGGCTGGGCCAGACGCTGGATGGCATCGGCCTGGCGCTGGCGCAGGGCACGCAGCAACCGCGCATCGGCATCCAGCAGCCGACGACGATAATCCGCGACTTCCCGCCGCAGCAGAGCCGGCCGCAGCTTGGCGAATTTGGTTTCCATCTGCGCACGCTGGGCGGCGACGCCGACGCGCAGGGCATGCTTCAGCCGGTCGGACAGGTCGTCGAAACGCTGCCGCGCCATTTCCAGTTGCTCGCGCGGGCCACGCAGGCCTCGCCCCAGGCCATCCAGATGCTGGCGCTTCTCGCGCGCCAGCCGCGTGATGCCACGGCGCAGGCGTTCGTCAAAGCTGGCAACGCTGGCCACCAGTTCCATGCGCACCGGCACGGCCATTTCGGCGGCGGCCGTGGGCGTCGGCGCTCGGCGATCGGAGGCAAAATCGATCAGCGTCGTGTCGGTTTCATGGCCCACTGCCGAGATCAGCGGAATGTCGGAGCCGGCAGCGGCGCGCACCACCACTTCCTCGTTGAAGGCCATCAGGTCTTCCAGGCTGCCACCGCCGCGCGCCACGATCAGCAGATCGGGTCGCGGCACGGGGCCGCCCTCGGGAAGTGCGTTGAAGCCGCGGATCGCCCTGGCCACCTGCTCGGCGGCGCCCTCCCCCTGCACCAGCACCGGCCAGACCAGGACATGAGTGGGAAACCGGTCGGCCAGGCGATGCAGGATGTCGCGGATCACAGCGCCCGTGGGCGAGGTCACCACGCCGATCACGCGCGGCAGATAGGGCAGCGGGCGTTTGCGCTCGGCCGCGAACAGGCCTTCGGCGGCCAGCTTCTGCTTGCGCTGCTCCAGCAGGGCCATCAGCGCGCCGAGGCCAGCCAGTTCCATGCGCTCGACGACCATCTGGTATTTCGAGCGGCCGGGATAGCTGGTCAGCTTGCCGGAGCAAACCACCTCCATGCCGTCTTCCGGCTTCACCCCCAGCCGGGCCGCGCTGCCTTTCCAGCAGACGGCATCCAGCACCGAGTCGGCATCTTTCAGCGAGAAATACAGGTGCCCCGAGGCGGCCCGCTTGAAACCGGAAATCTCGCCACGCACACGCACCCAGCCAAACGTCTCCTCGATGCTGCGCTTCAGGCGCAGCGAGAGTTCGGTGACGCTGTATTCCGGCACGTTGCTGGCCGCCGGGGTTCCAGCGGAAATCGGGGGGCCAGCGGGAATCGGGCTCGAATCGCTCATTCCGGGAACCTTGAATCCATGGCCGGCATGATACAAAGATTGCCGCCGCCGCTCCAGCCGCCCCTCCGGCCGGCCCAGGACGCGGAATAGCCGTTTCCTGCCAATTCCCGGGTAAAGACATGAACCTTCTCGTTATCGGATCGGGCGGCCGCGAACATGCCCTGTGCTGGGCATTGTCTGCCTCGCCGCTGGTGACCAAGCTGGTCTGCGCCCCGGGCAATCCCGGCATCGGACAGGTGGCCAGGCTGGCGCCGGTCAACCCGACCGATCTCGATGCCGTGCTGCAGCTCTGCCGCGACGAGCATATCGATTTTGTGGTGGTTGGCCCCGAGGCACCGCTGGTGGCCGGCCTGGTCGACCATCTGGAAGCCGCCGGTTTCGCCTGTTTCGGTCCGACCAAATCCGCCGCCCGGCTGGAAGGCTCGAAGGGCTTCATGAAGGATCTCTGCGCCAAATACGGCATCCCGACCGCCGCCTATGGCCGCTTCAAGGATGCCGCCTCGGCGGAAGCCTTCATCCGCAAGCAGGGCGCACCCATCGTGGTGAAGGCCGACGGCCTGGCCGCCGGCAAGGGCGTGACCGTCGCCATGACCCTGGACGAGGCGTTGGCCGCCAATAATGCCTTATTCGCCGAACCCGGCGCGGAAGTGGTGATCGAGGAATTCCTCGACGGGGAAGAAGTCAGCTTCTTTGCCCTGGTCGATGGCCGGCATGCCCTAGCCCTGGCCTCGGCGCAGGACCACAAGCGCGTCGGCGATGGCGATACCGGGCCGAATACGGGCGGCATGGGCGCCTATTCACCCGCCCCAGCACTGACCCCGGCGCTGCAGTCCGAGGTGATGGAAAAAATCATCAATCCCACCGTGGCGGCGATGGCGGCCGAGGGCGCTCCCTTCAAGGGCGTGCTGTTCGCCGGCCTGATGCTGACCAAAGACGGCACCAAGCTGCTCGAATACAATACCCGTTTCGGCGATCCGGAATGCCAGACGCTGATGCTGCGCCTGAAATCCGACCTGCTGCCGGCCCTGATCGCCGCGCGCGATGGCGTATTGAAGGATTTTGACCTGCGCTGGCGCGACGATACCGCGCTCTGCGTGGTGATGGCCGCCGAGGGGTATCCTGGCGAGCCGCGCAAGGGTACCGTGATCGAAGGCCTTGATGCCGCTGCGGCGGAATCCGATGTTCAGGTTTTCCATGCCGGCACGGCGCAGCGCGCCGACGGTGCCATCGTGGCCAACGGTGGCCGCGTGCTGGGCATCTGCGCCTATGGCCCCAGCGTAAAAGCCGCCAAGCAACGCGCTTATGCCGCTGTGGATAAGATTCGCTGGCCCGAGGGTTTCTGCCGCCGCGACATTGGCTGGCGCGCCGTGGCGCGCGAACAGCAGTAACCCGGGGCTGGCGCGCCGTGGCGCGCGAACAGCAGTAACCCGGGGCTGGCGCGCCGTGGCGCGCGAACAGCAGTAACCCGGGGCTGGCGGGCCATGGCGCGCGAACAAAAATAACAACCGCACACAGGCAATCCATCGGCCAGATCCGCCGGCCGGGAGCGGTTGCGCCGCCCTGCGTCGCTTGGCTATCGTATCCGGGAGCGCTGCCGTCTCCGGCGCTCCAAGAGACGAGGAAACGACAGCATGAGCGATCAGGACCGCTTCGCGGGCACCATGCCGGTGCAGGAGCGCCACAGGTTCGACGAGGCCGCGCTGGAGCGCTGGCTGAAAGAGAACGTGCCCGACTATCGCGGTCCGCTGACCGTGCAGCAATTCAAGGGCGGGCAGTCGAATCCCACCTTCATGCTGGTGACGCCTGCGAAGAAATACGTATTGCGCCGCAAGCCGCCTGGCAAATTGCTGCCCTCGGCCCATGCCGTCGACCGCGAATACCGCGTGATCACCGCCCTGGCGCAGACCGATGTGCCGGTTGCCCGCACCTATGGCCTGTGCGAGGACGACAGCGTGATCGGCACCGCCTTCTATGTGATGGATTGCGTGGAAGGCCGCATCTTCTGGGACCAGCGCCTGCCGGGCATGACCCGCGAGGAACGCGCCGGCATCTTCGATGCCATGAACCGCACCATCGCGGCCCTGCATCAGGTGGATTACAATGCCATCGGCTTGGGCGATTACGGCAAACCCGGCGATTATTTCGCCCGGCAGATCAGCCGCTGGAGCAAGCAGTACAAGGCGTCTGAGACGGAAGAGATTCCGGCCATGGACAAGCTGATCGAGTGGCTGCCGGCCAATATCCCGCCCGGCGACGAGACCAGCATCGTGCATGGCGACTACCGGATGGACAACATGATCTTCCATCCAACCGAGCCGCGCGTGATCGCCGTGCTGGATTGGGAACTATCGACGCTCGGCCATCCACTGGGCGATTTCACCTACCATCTGATGTCGTGGCGGTTGGCCCCGGAAACTTTCCGCGGCCTGGCCGGGGTCGATTTCGCCGCCCTCGGCATCCCGAACGAGCAGGACTACATCGCCGCCTATTGCAAGCGCACCGGCCGCGACGGCATTCCGCATCTTGAGTTCTACATGGCCTATAACATGTTCCGCATTGCTGGTATCCTGCAAGGGATCATGGGGCGAGTGAAGGATGGTACGGCCGCGAGCCAGCATGCGATTGAGTCGGGGAAACGCGCCCGACCGATCGCCGAACAGGCCTGGGCGGTCGTCGAGAGGATGACGGGGGGTTAACCAGGCATGGCAGCCGTCGATCTAACCCCCGTACAGCCGCAGCACCGGTTCGACGAGGCGAAGTTGACGGCGTATCTGCAACGCCACCTGCCCGATTTCAAGACACCACTGACCATCCAGCAATTCAAGGGACCGGCCGCCAGCCCCGCTTTTCTGTTGCACATGCCGGGTCGCAATATGGTGTTGCGCAAGCGCAGCCAGCCGAAGAAGGGCTGTACCATGGCGGAATCCATCGACCGCGATTTCAGCCTGCTGCGCGCCCTGCATGCCGCCAACCTGCCGGTCGGTGTGCCGCAACTGGCCTGCACCGATGAGGCGGTGATCGGCACGCCATTCTATCTGCTCGACTTCGTGCCCGGCCGGCAGTTCCGGGATCCCAACCTGCCCGGCATGGATTCCAAGCAGCGCCAGGCGCATTACGATGCCATGGCTGCGGCCATGGCCGCTATCCACGCAGTGTCGGCTGATAGCATCGGTCTGCCGGTGAATGGCGGCGGGCTGGATTACCTGAACCGCCAGATCGCCACGTTATGCGAACAATACCGCGCCAACCGCACCGAGGAGATCGGCGCGATGGAACGGCTGCTCGACTGGCTGCCGGCGCATGTACCAAATGACAACCTGACATCCCTGATGCATGGCAACCTGCGTCTGGAAAATCTGGTTTTCCATCCGAGCGAACCGCGCATCGTGGCCATCCTGGACTGGGACCTGGCCATGATCGGCCATCCGCTCGCCGATCTTGCCATCAACTGCATGCCCTACCGCGTCACCATTCCCGGCATGGGCAGTCTGCAGGGCACGGATTTCATCGAGACCGGTATTCCGGGCGAGCCGGATTACATTGCCAGCTATTGTCGCCACTGCGCCTGGCCTGCGATCCGCGACAACGGCATCGCACATTGGAACTTCTACCTGGCCTTCGCGTTATTCCGTGTTGCCGTGATGGCCCAGGGTATCGTCAAGCGCGGGTTGCTCAGCGGCAATGCCTCGGCCACTCTGAAAGCCTATAGCGCGGTCATGCGGTCAGTGGCCAATCAGGCATGGAATCTGGTGGACGGCGGCGACGACTGAGCGACAGGTATCTTAGCCGTGAAAAAGGGCGCCACATGGCGCCCTTTTTCGTTCAACCGGCACGGCATGATGTGAAGATGCCTCAGACCCAGAAAGGCGGCACGCCGTAATAGTCGTGCACCTTGCGGCCCCAGGCCTCGTCTTCCCAGTCCAGCCTTTCATTGGCAGCGTAGCTTGGCGCCGATTCCAGGGTTTTCTTGTCCAGGTTGACGACATAACCGCCCTGCTTCTCGTCGTATTTCAGCATCCCCCGCGGGAGCGGGTGATGCCGATCGCCGATACCGAGAAAGCCGCCGAACGACATATCAGCATAGGCGACCCTGCCACTGAGCTTATCGATCATGACGTTGTTGATGGACCCCAGTTTGTCGCCGGTCGCGTTGTAAACGGTGGTCCCTTCCACCTTGTCGGCGGAAATCAGGCGATCTCTGCTTTGCATTCTGTCCTCCATGATATCGATCAGAACGACGATGCCGGGTCATAGAATCCAGCTCCACGCGCCACAGGCATCGCATGCAAATATCAACGTCCTGTCAGATGCTTGGTTCCCGTCAGTGGAATTCGGGTCTGCTGCAGCCTGCGACGCTTTGGCGAGTCACTGCACACAACGCCACCGGAACCATTGCCGGCCGCCGCTATTCTTTTCGGATGGCGTCTGTGTGATTGGATCTGGATCATGCCACACGGCGCCGGTATTCTGGTACCCAGCCATGGTCGAGTGACATGGCGCCATTACAAGCAGGCGAAATCGCCAAACCGGGGTTTCGATGGCGAAGAAACAGCGCAGCAAGGATACAAATCTAAGCGCTTCAGCGGTCATTGGCGACGGCACCATCGATGCCGCCACGCCGGCTGTTTTGCGAAATCCACCGTCCGGCAAACAAGCCACCGGGAGCCGGAAAGCCGCGACAAAGCAGAAGCAGGATTCGTTTTCCGCCTGGCTTGACCGCGCCCTGCCACGTTTGCAGGAGCACTTGGCCGATGTCGTAAATATCGATGTCACAGCGCCGATCGATAAAATAAAGAACTGATTTAATTATACAATTCAACACGCCGCGGCACCTTCAGGTCCCAGGTTTATCACAGCCCGCCCCGGCTTTGTCGCTGGCCCGCATGTCTCACCGTGACCATGCTTGGCCCACAGACGACGAGACGTTGCTCCAAATCTTTTCCCCCATCCATTCCCGTTCCATTGATGAAGAGGACCATTCCCATGACCGCCATCCCTATGACCGATAGCATTCACGGCCTTCTGATGGAGACGCTGCCCTCGCTGAAAGCCTTCTCCGTCATGCTCACCCGCGACCGCCATTGGGCAGAGGATCTGACGCAGGAAACCGTTTTGCGCGTACTGGCCAAGGCGGAGCAGTTCCAGCCCGGCACCAATTTCAAGGCTTGGGTCTTCACGATCATGCGCAACCAGCATATCGACCAGGCGCGCCGTCGTCGTCGTGAAGCGACAACCTTTGGCGATTCAGAGGCGATCGAGAACCTGATGGCGGTGAAAGCGCCGCAGGAAGACAAGCTGGTGCTGGATGAGTTGCTGCAGGCGATCACGCGCCTGAATCAGGCCCAGCGCGAGGTGCTGGTCCTGGTGGTGGGCAACGGGTTGTCTTACGAAGAGGCGGCTAAAGTCTGCAGTTGCCCGATCGGCACCATCCGCAGCCGTCTGGCCCGGGCGCGCCAGGAATTGGAGCGGATGATGCTGGGCGAAGCCACAACCGGCCAGCGCCCGGCCTCGCGGTCCGAGCGGCTGGCCGAATTGCGTCACTGATCAGTCGGCGAGGCCGCGGAATGCCCGCAGGGCAAAATCCGCCGCACGGCCATAGACAGCCGCCTTCCAGGCCGGCGTGTCAGTGTAGAAGGCATCGCGGATTTTCTGCTTGAGCTGCTTGCCCAGGGGCGAATTTACGTCGCCCCTGGCATGCAGCCAGTGATCGCCACGCAAGGCTTCGGTCACCTGTTGCCAGGGCTGGGTGCCGTATTCCAGCGCGATTGCCGTAACCTCGATGGATTTGGGCAAGGCGAGGAACGCCTCAGGGACGGTGCCGGTGACACGCGCCGAACTGGAGCTGCCATCATTGGGGTTGGTCACTTCGGTTCCGAAGATGGCCTTGGCGCGATCGTAATAGCCTTTATCCTCCGGGCCGACATAAATCGGCTCGCCATAGCCCATCGGCCCCAGGCCGGTGTGGAAGTCGATGCTGACCAGCTTGCGCGCCGTGCTGGGCACGTGTTCGCGCAGGATGCGGCGGAAGGTATCGTTCGACCAGGTCGGCTTCTGCCCGCCGAAAAACAGGCCATCGGGACGCGAATACTGACCGCCCGACATGGCGGCCTGGAACGCGAAGACGCCGTATTTCTGCTGGTACTCCAGAATCGCCTGATCGGCGGAAGCACGGCCCTGGCCTTCCCAGTGGCTCGGGATCAGCCAGTCATGCACTTCCTCATACGCCTTGTTCCGGGGCAGCGGTTTGGAGAAATCCTGGAAGTTGCGGTTGAGATCGACATTGTCTTCAGTCACGCGGCGCAGCCAGGCGAAACCATAGGGGTTGATCGCGTGGATCATGATCGCCTTGGTATTCGGCGGCATCGCGTCGAACAGACGATCCCGGAAATGGCCGATCTGCGAGCCTGAGCCGCAAAAACCCTCGGCGCCATGGGTGCCCGAAATGGTCAGATAGACCCGTTCGGCATTGTCGGGACCGATGCAGGCGACATCGGTGGTCAGCACTTCGCCGTTCGGACCCTTGGCATTGGGATTCTCATAGACGGTGAAGGCGGCCTTCGCCGCCTCCGCCGCCGCCACGAATTTCTGGCGGGCTTCCGAATAGGTTGCCGAGAAGTAAGATTCAACAGTCATGGGGAGGCTCTGCTCTTTTCTTGGTTTATGAACTCTAGTTCCAGCGGCCCAGCTCAAGCCGGCCGATCTGGTTACGATGCACCTCATCCGGGCCATCGGCGAAACGCAGCGTGCGTGCCTGGGCATAGGCAGCGGCCAGACCAAAATCCTCGGTCACGCCGCCGCCGCCATGCACCTGCATGGCCCAATCGATCACCTGGCAGGCCATGCTCGGCGCCACCACCTTGATCATGGCGATTTCCTTGCGCGCGGCCTTGTTGCCCACGGTGTCCATCTTCCAGGCCGCATGCAGGGTCAGCAGACGGGCCTGATCGATCATGCATCGCGCTTCGGCGATACGCTCCAGCGTGACGGTCTGTTCCGAAACCGGCTTGCCGAAGGCGACGCGGCTCTTGGCCCGCTTGCACATCTTTTCCAGCGCGCGCTCGGCCTGGCCGATCAGGCGCATGCAGTGATGGATGCGGCCCGGGCCGAGACGACCCTGCGCGATCTCGAAACCACGCCCTTCGCCCAGCAGCATGTTGGAGGCCGGGACGCGCACATTCTCGAACAGCACCTCGCCATGGCCATGCGGCGCGTCGTCATAGCCAAAGACCGGCAGCATGCGCAGCACCTTCACGCCCGGCGCATCGCGCGGCACCAGGATCATCGACTGCTGCTTGTACTTGTCGGGATTCTTCGGGTCGGTCTTGCCCATGAAGATCATGATCTTGCAGCGCGGATCGCCGATGCCCGAGGTCCACCACTTGCGACCGTTGATGACATAGGAATCGCCATCGCGCTTGATCTCGGCCTCGATGTTGGTGGCGTCAGAGGAGGCCACTGCAGGCTCGGTCATGGCGAAGGCGGAGCGAATCTTGCCTTCCAGCAGCGGCTCCAGCCACTGCTTCTTGTGCTCGTCGGTGCCGTAACGCTCCAGCACTTCCATGTTGCCGGTATCGGGGGCCGAGCAGTTGAACACTTCTGGCGCCCACCACACGCGCCCCATGATCTCGCAGAGCGTGGCATATTCGTGGTTCTTCAGGCCGGCGCCGCGATGGCTTTCCGGCAGGAACAGGTTCCACAGCCCCTGCGCCTTGGCCTTCAGCTTCAATTCCTCGATGACCGTGGTGGGCTGCCAGCGGTCGCCGGTCTCCACCTCGTCGTCGAAGCGCTGCTCATTCGGATAGACATGCTCATCCATGAAGCGGCTGAGCTTTTCCTGCAGGTCCTTGACCCGATCAGAAAATTCGAAATCCATGGTTTCCGTCCCTTATTGCAAGTTAACCGATAGCGGTACGGGCGGCAGTGTAGAACTGCCCGCTGCGCACGGCTAGGGCCGAATACGGATCGATTGGGAATCAGCGTTTGGCGGCGAAGAAATCGCGCAGCAACGCGGCGGCCGCAGCCTCGTGAATGCCGCCGTAGACCTCGGGCCGGTGATGACAGGTCGGCTGGGCGAAAAACCGCGCGCCGTGGGCCACGCCGCCGCCCTTGGGGTCATCGGCACCGTAATACAACCGCCGCAGGCGGGCGAAGCTGATCGCTGCGGCGCACATCGTGCAGGGTTCCAGGGTGACGTAGAGATCGCAGCCGCTTAGCCGCTCCGCCCCGAGCGCCTCGGCGGCCCGGCGGATCGCCAGGATTTCGGCATGGGCGGTGGGATCGTTCTGCGCCCGGGTCTCGTTACCGGCCCGCGCCACCACCGAACCATTGGAACCATCCACGACCACAGCGCCAATGGGCACCTCGCCACGCACTTCGGCGGCGCGGGCTTCCTCAAGGGCGATCTCCATGGGACTGATGGCGGCCATGCGCGGAGCCTGCGGCAGCCTCCCCCTCTCGTCAAGCCGGCCATGAAAGCCTATAAGACGGCCATGATACCCTGCCCCAGCCCTCTCATCGGCATCACCCTCGATTCGGAAGACCCAGGCGGGTATTCCAAATTCCCCTGGTATGCCCTGCGGCAGAATTACTGCAGCGCGGTGACGGCCAGCGGCGGCATACCGGTGGTGCTGCCACATGAGCCTTCCGCCGTGCCGGCCTATCTCGACCTGCTGGATGGCCTGGTGGTGACGGGGGGCAATTTCGACGTCGACCCCGCCCTGTTCGGCGCCAACGAAAAGCACGACACGGTGAAGGTGAAGGCCGCCCGCACCGAATTCGAATGGGCGATCACGCGCGGCATGCTGGAGCGGAACAAGCCGGTGCTGGGCATCTGCGGCGGGCAGCAGCTGCTGAACGTGGTGCTGGGCGGCACGCTGATCCAGCATATCCCCGATGCCGTGCAGGATGCGCTGGCGCATGAGCAGCCCAATCCGCGCAACGAGCCCGGCCATCCAGTGCAGATCACTGGCGGCAGCCTGCTGCACCGGATTGTCGGCACAACGGAATTACCGGTCAATTCGGCGCATCACCAGGCCGTCGATGCAGTGGCCCCCGGCGCGGTCTGCGACGCGGTGGCACCCGATGGCGTGATCGAGGGCATCGAACATCCGGGCTACCGCTTCTGCATCGGCGTGCAGTGGCATCCGGAATTCTTCATCAGCGAAGGCGATCGCAAGCTGTTTTCCGCCTTCATCGCGGCGTGCAAGAAATGAGTGACGCAGAAGACAAAGGCGAGCGTATCGCCAAGCGGCTGGCGCGCGCCGGCATCTGTTCGCGCCGTGATGCCGAACGCTGGATCACCGAGGGCCGTGTCGTGGTGAACGGCAAGCGGCTGGATACCCCGGCCTTCCTGGTTGGGCCGGACGACCGCATTGTGGTGGACGGCAAGCCGATCGCCGGACCGGAAAAGACGAGATTGTGGCTGTATCACAAGCCACGCGGCGTGATGACCACGCACAAGGACCCGCAGGGCCGCCCGACCGTGTTCGAAAACCTGCCGAAAGACCTGCCGCGCGTGATCTCGGTCGGCCGGCTGGATTACAATTCCGAGGGCCTGCTGCTGCTGACCAATGACGGCGAGCTGGCGCGCAAGCTGGAACTGCCGGCCACCGGCTGGCTGCGGCGTTATCGCGTGCGCGTGAACGGCCTGCCGCACAAGCAGCATCTGGCCGAACTGGAACAGGGCGTCACCATCGATGACGTGGCCTATGGCCCGATCAGCGCCAGCATCGAGCGCAGCCAGGGCGACAATACCTGGCTGGTGGTGAGCCTGCGCGAGGGCAAGAACCGCGAGGTGCGCCGCGTGATGGAGCATCTGGGCCATCAGGTCAGCCGCCTGATCCGCGTCGCCTATGGCCCCTTCCAGCTCGGCAGCCTGGAACCCGGCAAGGTGAAGGAAGTGCCGGGCAAGGTGCTGGCCGAACAGCTGGGCGTGAAGACCAAGGAGCTGGGCGAGCGCAGCCCGAAACCGGCGCCGGCCAAGCCCCCGAAAAAGCGGCCGGTGCTGCGGCCGAAGACGTCGTAATGCGCATCGTCGGCGGCAGCCATCGCGGCCGGCCGATCATCGCGCCGCCCGACCGCAACACCCGGCCGACCATCGACCGGGTGCGCGAATCCCTGTTCAACATGCTGCTGCATTCGCCCAGCCTGATGACCGACGCGGGCAAGAACCGGCTGGAAGGCGGCGTGGTGCTCGATCCCTTTGCCGGCAGCGGCGCCTTGAGCTTCGAGGCGCTGTCACGCGGCGCCCATCACGCCTACCTGTTCGAACTGGATCCGGCCGCGCGCCGGGTGATCCTGCAGAATGCCCGCGACCTCGACATGGCCGAACGCATCACCCTGCGCGGGGCCGATTGCACCAAGCCCGGCCCTGCGCCTGCCCCGGCAGACCTGGTGCTGATGGATCCGCCCTACCGCTCCGGCCTAGGCACCCAGGCACTGGCCGCCCTGGACCGCGAGGGCTGGCTGAAACCCGACGCCCTGGTGATGGTCGAGACCGATGCCAAGGGCAGTTTCGCCATCCCGCCCGGCTTCATCCTGCTGGAAGAGCGCCAGCAGGGCCCGGCCCGGCTGACCTTTCTGCTGCATCAGGGCTGAAAGCCGCGATTTCGGCTCGTACGGCCTCATTTCGCTTCGTACAGCTTGCGCCGCATTCGTTTCGCGTCGTTCCGGCTTGTTACGCTTCGCTGCTGTTCGTTCCGCTTCGTTTGTGTTCGCGTTAACCAAAAATACAACCCAGCGGTTGTATCGAACAATATAGGAACGGTTTTGCGGCTGACAAGGCCAGATATTCTTAGCGACTCGCTATATTTGTACAATCAATAAACGTCCGATCTCCAGAATCACGATACAAGCTTGTCGAAATAAGCCAGTGCCATACACTCTTTGACACCAGTCAGAGTTGCCCGCAGGAAGGACAGCCCAGTGACCGTCACGCCGCTTTTCCTGACCACCAGCGCGGGCCAAGCATGACCGATTCCACCGTCCCTGCCTCGCCTACCCTGCGAAGCATTCCGGCCAGCCTGCGCGTCACGGCCTTGCAGACCTGGTATTTCCCGGCGGCCCTGTCGGTGTTCCTGGTCGCGGTGGCGCAATTCAACTTCCTGGTCTTCCACACGCTGGCCGAACTCTTTGCCATCATCGTGTGCTTTATCCTGTTTGCGCTGGCCTGGTACACGCACCGCTTTTCGCGCGACCATTTCCTGCTGTATCTGGCCTGCGGCATGTTCTGGATCGGCGCGCTCGATCTGGCCCACACGCTCAGTTACAAGGGCATGGGCCTGCTGCCGGTGAACGAGGCCAACACGGCCACGCAGATCTGGCTGGTGACGCGCTATCTGCAGGCGCTGCTGCTGCTGACCGCGCCGCTGATGGCCAGCCGCAACACCGACAAGATGATGCTGTTCCTGGTCTTCGGCCTGATCGCCGCGCTGACCATGCTGTGGGTGGCCAGCGGCCATTTCCCCGATGCCTTCGTGGAGAGCCAGGGCCTGACGGCCCTGAAGATCTGGAGCGAATACGTCATCATGGCGATCCTCGCCGGCGCGCTGACGCTGATATGGAAACGCCGCGCCGCCGTCGCGGCCGATGCCCTGCCCTTCCTGCTGGTCGCCATCGTGTTTGCCATCGGCACCGAACTGGCCTTCACGCTGTATATCGACGTCTACGGCTTTTCCAATCTGGTGGGCCATATCCTCAAGCTGTTTTCCTTCTGGGCGATCTTCCAGGCCGTGGCCGTGGCCAGCCTGATCCGCCCCTATCAGGCGCTGGATGCCAGCAACCGGGCCAAGGACGATTTCCTCGCCTCGATGAGCCACGACCTGCGCACGCCGCTGAACTCGATCCTTGGCTTTTCCGACATGATGCGCAGCCAGATGTTCGGTCCGCTCGGGCATGCCAAATACGAAGACTACATCGGCAATATCCATGCCAGCGGCACGCATCTGCTGGGCCTGGTGAACGACATCCTCGATCTCTCCAAACTGGAAAGCGGCCAGTATGAGCTGAACCGGCAGGACCTGAATCCCCGTGCGCTCGCCGAGGAAGTGGTGCGCAGCTTTGCCCCGGCCATCGCAGCCAAGGACATGGATGTGAACGTGGCCTGCGATGCGGAGGTGCGACAGCTATCGGCCGATGAACGCGCCATGGTGCAGTTGTTGAACAACCTGGTATCCAATGCCGTGAAATTCACGCCCGACAACGGCAAGATTTCCATTGCATGGTCAAAGCGCTCCGACGGCGCCGCGATACTGCAAGTGAGCGATACCGGCCCCGGCATTCCAGCCAGCCAGCTCAAGCGCCTGGGCAAACCCTATGTGCAGATCGATCCCTACGTGGCCCAGAAAGGCGGTACCGGCCTTGGCCTGTTCATCGCCCGGCGGATCGCCGAGCTGCATGGCGCCAAGCTGCGCATCAACAGCAAGCCCGGCGTCGGGACCACGGTGACGGTGATCTTTCCGCCGCAGGTGTGAGAGGGATCGGCCCAGCGTGTCATGGCCGGGCTTGGATATCACCGCCGGCCGAACAGCTTCTCGATATCGGCCAGCTTGAGTTCCACGTAAGTCGGGCGGCCGTGGTTGCACTGGCCGGAATGGGGTGTGGCCTCCATCTGGCGCAGCAATGCATTCATCTCGTCCAGCGTCAGGCGGCGGCCGGCACGCACGCTGCCATGGCAGGCCATGGTGCCGCAGACCTCTTCCAGCTTTGCCTTCAGGGGTAGCACGGAATCGTATTCGGCGAGGGCATCGGCCAGGTCGCGCACCAGGGCCTGCACCGCCACGTCGCCCAGCAGGGCCGGCACCTCGCGCACCACCACGGCACCGACGCCGAAGCCTTCCAGCACCAGGCCCAGTTCGGCCAGTTCATCGGCGCGTGTGCTGAGCCTTGTGGCCTCGGCCTCGCTGAGTTCCACCACCTCGGGCAGCAGCAGCACCTGGCGCGGCACGCGGCCTGCTTCCAGATTCACCTTCATGCGTTCGTAGATCAGGCGTTCATGGGCAGCATGCTGGTCGACGATCACGATGCCGTCGGCCGTCTGGGCCACGATGTAGGTTTCATGCAGCTGCCCGCGCGCCGCGCCCAGCGGATAACTCTGCAGCGGGACCGGTGCGAACTGGGGCGCCGCACCGGCATCCTCGTTGCGCGCCGCCGGGGCCAGGCCGCCGCCGGATGCGGCGCCACCCACCGGCAGCTCGCCCGTGGCATCGCCGAAGACATCGCCCGAGAAATCACCCTGGGGCGCGTTGTAAAGCGCCGCCGCCTCGGCCAGGCCGGGCACCGAACTGGGTCGCAGGTTATCGTAGCCGCGCCAGCGCGACGGTCCGCCGAAGGTGGACTGGAAGGGCAACGGCATGGTCGGCGCCGATTGGGGCTTCAGCGCGCCAAGTGCCGATTGCGCCACCGTCGTAGAGGCGCGGTGGCCGGCCTCGGCCAGAGCATGGCGCAACGCTCCGACGATCAGGCCGCGCACCAGGCCCGGATCGCGGAAGCGCACCTCCGCCTTGGCCGGATGCACGTTGACGTCGACCTGTTCGGACGGCAGCTCGAGAAACAAAGCCACCACCGGATGGCGATCATGACTGAGAAAATCGGCATAGGCACCGCGTACCGCGCCGACAAACAGCTTGTCGCGCACCGGACGGCCATTGACGAAGAGAAACTGGTGCTGCGCGTTGCCACGGTTGTACGTCGGCAGGCCGGCATGCCCGGCGAGTTTGATGCCCTCGCGCTCGGCCTTGATCGGCACGGCATTATCGGCGAAATCACGGCCCAGTATCTGTTCCAGCCGGCCGAGCTGCTGCAGGTCGCTGCCGTCATCCATCAGGCTGGCGGGCACGGCATCGGCACGGAAACTGGTGCGCCCATCCTGCTGCAGCGTGAAGGCGATGCCGGGATGCGCCATGGCCAGGCGGCGCATGATCTCCTGCACGGCGAGGTCCTCGGCGCGGTCGGATTTGAGGAATTTCAGGCGCGCCGGCACGGCATAAAACAAATCGCGCACTTCAATGCGCGTGCCCTTGCCGGCCGCGGCCGGCTTCACCACACCAACCTTGCCGCCTTCAACCTCGATGGCCCAGGCGGACTCGTCGCCCTCCTGCCGGCTGACGATATGGAGGCGGCTCACCGCGCCGATGGACGGCAGGGCCTCGCCACGGAAACCGAGCCAGCGGATATCCAGAAGATCATCGCTGGGCAGTTTGGACGTGGCATGGCGTTCGACGGCAACCGGCAGTTCGTCGCGCGCCATGCCCTTGCCGTCGTCGCTGACGCTGATCAGGCTGCGGCCGCCATTGGCAATCGCCACATCGATACGGCGGGCACCGGCATCGATGGCATTCTCGACCAGTTCCTTCACGGCCGAGGCCGGGCGTTCCACCACCTCGCCGGCGGCGATGCGGTTGACCAGGGTTTCCGGCAAGCGACGGATGGGCATGACCTTAACCGCCTAATCCGGTGGGCTGTCCGACCACCACGACGAGATAATCGCCACTGGCGAACAGGCGTTGCGCCACGCGGCGCAGATCCTCCTGGCTGACGGCGTTGATCAGGCCGGGATAGGCTTCGATGTAATCGGGAGCCAGGCCCGTATTACGCATCGCGACCAGCATACCGGCAATGGCGGCATTGGAACTGAGCCGCAGCGGGAAAGAGCCGGTCATGTAGGATTTCGCCGCCGCCAGTTCGTCGTCCTCGACGCCCTCCTGCGCCACGCGTGCCAGTTCGGTACGCACCAGATTCAGCGCCTCGGCCACCTGGCCATTCGAGGTAGCCAGCGAGCCGGAGAACAGCGAGGCAGCCTTGTATGGCGTAAGCTGGGTGCCGACCGAATAGACCAGGCCACGCTTCTCGCGCACTTCCTCGAACAGGCGCGACGACATGCCGCCCCCGCCGACAATCTGGTTCAGCACCGTGGCGGCATACCAGTCGGGGTCCTCGCGCGCGATGCCCGGCGCGCCGAACAGCACCATGCTTTGCGGATTGGGGAACGGGATCACTATCGGCTGCTTGGCCGTCTGCATCTGCACCGGTGGCGGCAGATCCACGGCCGGCTCCACCGGCAGCGCGCCAAAACTCTGATCCACCAGGCGCGCCAGGTCATCGGGCGCGATATCGCCCACCACGCCCAGCGCCAGATTGCGCCGCGCCAGCACGGCGCGCGGGAATGCGGCCAGTTCGGCACGACCGATGCGTTCCAGGCTTTCGATACTGGGCGAAGCGCGCCGGCCATAGGGGTGCTCGCCGTAGGCCAGAGCGGCGAAACGTTCGCCAGCCAGCGCATTGGGATTGGCGCGGCTGCGTTCGTAAGCGACGCGGGCCTGCGCCTTGGCACGCGCCATCGGTTCGTCGTCGAAACGCGGCGCGGTCATCGCCAGCTTCAGCAGTTCAAACGCACGAGCACGATGCCGGGTGAGCGTGCGCAGGCTGACCGAGCTGTAATCGCGGTCGGCCGAGAAATCGAGCGAGATCGCCTTTTCGCGCAGGGCATTCTGGAAAGCCTCAGGCCCGAGATCGCCTGCGCCCTCAGTCAGCAGGTCCATGGCCAGGCCGGCGCGGCCTTCCAGCCCGGCCGGATCGCTGGAAGCACCACCGCGCCAGGACGCCTGCAGCGCCAGCATGGGAATGGACGGTTCGCGCACCAGCCAGACCTCGATACCCAGCGGCGTGGTGATGCGTTCGATCCTGGGCCCGGCGAAGGCCGGCAATGCCAGCGCAAAGCCGCATAGCAGAGCCATGATGCCGATCAGAATGCCGCGGCGGCGCATCAGCTTTGCTCCTTGGGCAGCAAGAGCCCGGTCACCGAGCGACGCAGGTCGAAAACATGCTGGGCAGCAGCCTTCACCTGCTCGGCCGTGACTGTATCGACCTGACGCGGCCAGGACTCGACATCCTCCACCGTCTGTCCGGTGGTGAGCGCCGAGCCGAAGATGCGGGCGGCGTTGGACAGGCTGTCGCGCGCATAGACGGTTTCGGCCTGCATCACCGTCTTGGCCTGCTGCAATTCATCCGCTGTCACGCCTTCACGCAGGATATCGGCGATCACGCGGTCAAGGCCGGCCTCCACCTCGTCCAGCTTGCGGCCGGGTTTGGGCGAGGCACCAAAGCTGAACGTGGTCAGGTCGAGCGAGGTGGCGGAATACCAGGCCCCGGCCGAGACGGCCGGCCCATCGCCCACAACCAGTGCCGCGTAGAGCCGGCCCGTCGGGGAATTGAGGATTTCGGCCAGCACCGACAACGGCACGGCATGCTGCTTTTCGCCGGCCGTGCTGCTGGGTGCCAGATAGCTGCGGCGCAGGCTGGGCTGGGCAACACGCGGATCGGTCATGCTGAGGCGACGCGCAGCCAGTTGCGGCGGTTCCTGCGGCCGCAGGCGCGGCGGCACCGGGCGCATCGGGATCATGCCATAATGCTTTTCGGCCAGCCGCTTCAGTTCGGCAGGGGTCACGTCGCCGGCGACCACCAGCACGGCATTGTTGGGGGCGTAATAGCTGCGATAGAAGCTCATCGCATCGTCGAGGGTGAGCTTCGCCACTTCCTGCGGCCAGCCGATCACCGGGCGACCATAGGGATGCGAGAGGTATTGCGCGGCGTCGAACTGCTCGCCGAACAGGGCGGCGGGGCTGTTTTCCACGCGGCTGAGGCGTTCCTGCAGCACCACCTGCAGTTCGGGCACGGCATCCTCGCGCCGCGGCTGGAGCTGGGTCATACGCTCGGATTCCATGCGCATCACCAGCTCGAGCCGGTCACGCGCGATGGTCTGGAAATAACCGGTGTAATCCGATGAGGTGAAGGCGTTGTCTCGTCCACCTTCGCGCGCGACGATGCGCGAGAATTCGCCGGCCGGCACATTGGGCGTGCCCTTGAACATCAGGTGTTCGAGATAATGCGCAACGCCGGTGGTGCCGGGCTGTTCGTCAGCGGCGCCGACCTTGTACCAGACCATGTGATGCACGACCGGGGCACGATGATCCTCGATCAGCACCACCTGCATGCCGTTATCCAGCAGGAACTGGCTCGGACGGAAGACCTGGGCAAGGCTGTCGCCCGCCGGTCCTGCCAGACATGTCGCAATGGCGAGCAGGACGGCGACGCTCAGACGCAGCACGGGCTTGCCTCCGTTAGAAGATGCCTTCCAGCGGGCCGCGTTCGCGGCGCTTGACGGTTGGCACATCGCCCGCCGTCGGCGGTTTGCCGGTGGCGGCATTCTCGCGCAGGCGCTGGGCTTCCTTGGACGCATCCACGGCCAGGCCCGCGTCGTCGGGTTTCTGCCAGAAGATCAGACGGTCGACCAAACGACGGTCGCGTTCAGCCAACTGGGTGAATTCGTCATTCACCTTGCGGCGAATGTCGGGATCGGCGTTGGTGGCCTTGGCCTGCTGCAGCAGGGCGCTTTCACCGGCCGAACGCTGGGCTGCGGTGGCATTGGGATCGCGGCTGAGCGGCGTCAGCTGACCGGCGGCGGCATCGGTCCGGCCCGACAGGGCGGCGGCGGCGCGGTCGCGTGCGGGCACTTCCTGCGGACGCGGCGCACCCGGCTCGGGCGGACGCAGGCCGAATTCCGGTGGCAGCACCAACGGTGCCTTGGTGACAACGGCGAATTCGTCAGGCGCCTTCTTGTTCAGCCCGAGCGCATCGCGCGTGGTATCGCACCCGGCGAGGGCGACGGGCAGCGTCAGGATGGCGCAGGCCACCCACAGGCGTCGGCCGGCAATATTCGGTCGACTCATGGCGAGACTTTCCCCTGTTGCTTAAGGCGGCGGGATTTTACCCTTGCCCGCCCCTCGGGCACAAGGGCGGCGGAAACCGTCATTCTGGCGGAGAACCGCGATTTCAGCCCGAGACGACCAGACGCCCCGGCAGACGAATCGTGGCTACGGCGCCGCGCTGTACGCCATTGGCCAGATTCAGGCTTCCGCCATGCAGCTCGACGAATTTCCGGCTGATCGCCAGGCCCAGCCCGGTGCCCTCGCTGCGGCGGCGGATATTGGGGTCGCCCTGCCAGAAGGGTTCGAAGATCCGCTCCAGGTTTTCAGGCCGGATACCGCTGCCGGTGTCGCTCACCGTGATCACGATGTCGCCATTCGCCTCGCGCCCGCCGGCGACCGTCACCTCGCCGCCGGCCGGCGTGAACTTGATCGCGTTGGACAGCAGATTGAGCAGGACTTGCTTGATGGCACGGGCATCGATGCGCATCGGCGGGCAGTCGGCGGAAAAAAGGTTGTTCAGACCGAGATCGGCTTCCTGGGCACGACCGCGCACGATGGTCAGGCAATCGTTGATCACGGTGGACAGCGCCTGTTCCTCCAGCGTCAGCTCATACCGCCCGGCTTCGATCTTCGACATGTCGAGGATGTCGTTGATGACATGCAGCAGGTGCCGCGCGCTCATCACGATATCCCCGGCATAATCGAAATACCGTTCCGAATTGGCGCCCCACATGCGCAGCGTGATCACCTCGGCGAAACCGATGATGGCATTGAGCGGCGTGCGCAGTTCGTGGCTCATGTTGGCGAGGAATTCCGATTTGGCACGGTTGGCGGCAATGGCATGCTCGCGTTCGCGGGCGTAGGAAGAGGCCAGCCGCTCCAGATCCTCGGCCTGGCCGCGCAGCCGCGCATTGGCCTCATCCAGCGCGCGTTCGGCCAGTTTGCGTTCGCTGATGTCGAGGGCGATCGAGATGATGCCATTGACCTCGCCACCGGTATCCAGCAGCGGCACCTTGTTCTCCAGCATGGTGAATTGCGGCGCATCGGCCAGGTAATAGGTGCATTCCAGATTCAGCACCGGTTGTCCTCGCGCCGTCATCGCCGCTTCGTTCTCGGCATTGAAACGGATGAACTCGTCGCGATGCTCCGGCGCCAAGCCGGGCAAAGCCAGTTCATCGAGGCGGCGACCGACGATTTCCTCCGATGACTGGCCGAATACTTCGACCACACGGCTGTTCACCAGCAGATAGCGTCCGGCCACGTCCTTCAGGCTGATCAGCGCGGGAATCGCGTCCAGCACGCTGCGCAGCATCTCTCGGCTGCGCTCGACTTCCGCCAGATGCTCGCCGCTGGCACCGAGGATGGCGTTGACCCGTTCGGCCAGCAGGCCAAATTCGTCGGCATTATGCCGTGCCGGCACGCTGATGCGCGATTCCTCGGGCCGGCGCGGATCGGCGCGCTCGATCTGCGCCACCAGCGACAGCAGCGGTCGCGTCAGCGTGTAGTAGAACAGCACGGCGAGAATCAGAGCGAGCACGAAATTGCGCACGAAACCGGTGCCGATCACCAGCCAGGTGCGCTTGACAATACTTTGCGCCAGTAGAGTGCCATCAACAGCGACACGCATCTCGCCGACCAGGTCGCGGTCGCGCGGACCATAAAGCGGCCGGCTCAACATCTCATCGCCAGTTGGCAGCAGATGCAGCAGACCTTCAGGTCGCGCCTGTTGCCGTTCGCGCTCCTGCAGGGCCATGCGACGGCCGTAATTGTCATAAATCTCGGCGCGCCAGATCGGCTGATAGAGCAGCAGGCCGCTGACCACACGAGCCGCCAATTGCTCGTCCAGTGCATAAGCCGCCTGCGAGGCCGCATCGTTCAGCATGTCCATCACCTGAACCACGGTGGCCTGGCGCTGGTTCAATTCGTTGCGGATGTCGAAGCCAAGCTGGAACAGGCTGGAGATGAAGCCAAGCAACAAGGCGGCGATCACGGTCACCTTGACCTGTTTGGCCGAAAGCTGGTGCCGGGAAAATTTACGACGGGCCGGGGTCTGCATCATGCGCAGGCCTTCAGGACGCTGCCCACCGCAATCCATTTGCGCAGCATTTCCCGTTCGGTGTCCCCCTGCCGGTCGAGCCGGCCGGGGCCTTTGCACGATGGAAGCATCCTGCCTCTCGCCCACCCCTCTTTTGGAATGCTGCCATCATTCCCCGGGCGATGCAACGAATGAGCGAAGCTCTATGCGACCCCAAGTAGCACTTTTTGCCTCCAGTCAATCAATTGGCGTCAACCGATTGACGGCGCCAATCAATCGCGAGCCATCAAGTGCTGGGAGGGCGCGTGCGGAAACCGTCGAGCAGCAGCAGGCCGACGCCGATCACGATGGCGCTGTCGGCCACATTGAAGGCGGGCCAATGCCAGCCGAAGGCATGGAAATCGAGGAAATCAAACACCGCGCCGAAACGATAACGGTCGATGATGTTGCCAATGGCACCGCCGACAATCAGACCCAGTGCCGCACCGATCAATCGGCCCTGCGCCCGCCACAGCCAGACCAGCAGCCAGACCAGCACGGCCGCCGCCACTCCGATCAGGGTCCAATTGCGCAGCGGCGTGTCTTCCTGGAACAGGCCGAAGCTGACGCCGGTATTCCAGACCAGCACCAGATTGAAGAACGGCGCGATCACGATGCCCTGTGGATTCTGCTGCATCAGGTCGAGCAGGAAAAACTTGCTGACCTGATCGGCGACCAGGATCAGCAAGGCAACGGCAAGGCCCAAGCGCAGCGTCATGCGGCGACCCCACCCCCGTTGCCAGCCACGGCATCAACAGCGGTGGCGCAGCGGCGGCACAGGTCGTCATGACCATGCACATGCCCAACATCGGGCAATACCTGCCAACAGCGTTCGCATTTGCGGCCCTCGGCCAGTTGCGGCACCACGGCGACGCCCTTGGCATCGTCGCTGCGATAGGCTTCCGCCGGCCCCTCGCCCTCACGCAGAGTGATGCCCGAGGTAATGCAGATTTCGGCGAAATCCAGATCGGCCAGCGCGGCCAGGTCTTCGCCACCCACATAGACCACCGGATGCGCCTGCAGGCTGGCGCCGATGCGTTTTTCGGCACGCTCGATTTCCAGCGCGCCAGTGACGGCGCGGCGCACGCGGCGCACGCGCTCCCACTTGGCGCCCAGCGCCGGATCGAGCCATGCCTCGGGCAACGCCGGCCAGACCTCGCGGTGCACGCTGCCATCCTCGGAGGGATAGCGCGTCAGCCAGGCTTCTTCCGCCGTGTAGCAGATGATCGGCGCCAGCCATTTCACCAGGCAGTTGAACAGGTGATCCAGCACGGTGCGGGCAGCACGGCGGCGAACACTCGTCGGTGCGTCGCAATACAGCGCGTCCTTGCGGATATCGAAATAGAAGCCTGACAGGTCGACGGCGCAGAAATTATACAGCGCCACATACATGCGATGGAAATCGTATTCCTCGCAGCTTTCGCGCACCACCTGGCCCAGTTCGGCCAGGCGATGCAGCACCCAGCGCTCCAGTTCCGGCATCTCGGCATGCGGCAGGCGTTCGGATTCCTCGAAACCGGCCAGGTTGCCGAGCAGATAACGCAGCGTGTTGCGCAGGCGTCGATAGGCATCCACCTGGGCCTGGATGATCTTGGGCCCCACGCTGAGATCGTCGTTGTAATTGGCCGAGGCCACCCACAGGCGCAGGATATCGGCGCCCGACTGCTTGATCACGTCCTGCGGCTCGACCGAGTTGCCGAGCGACTTAGACATCTTCCGGCCCTTCTCGTCGAGCAGGAAGCCATGGGTCAGCACGGCATCATAGGGCGCGCGGCCACGCGTGCCGCAGCTTTCGAGCAGCGACGAATGGAACCAGCCGCGATGCTGGTCGGAGCCCTCCAGATACAGCGAGGCCGGCCATTTCAGATCGGGCCGCTGCTCCAGCACGAAGGCATGGGTCGAGCCGGAATCGAACCAGACATCCAGGATGTCGGTCACCATCTTCCAGTCTTCGGCCTTGTATTTGCCGCCCAGGAAATCCTCGGGCTTGGCCGTGAACCAGGCATCCGCGCCGCCCTTCAGGCAGGCATGCACGATGCGCTCGTTCACTTCCGGATCGCGCAGCAGATCGCCGGTTTCCCTGTTCTCGAACACGGCGATCGGCACGCCCCAGGCACGCTGGCGGCTGATCACCCAGTCGGGCCGCTGCTCGATCATGGAATACAGCCGGTTGCGGCCCTGCGGCGGATAGAAAGCGGTGGCGTCGATGGCCGCCAGAGCCTTCCTGCGCAGGTCGTTGGTGGTCATCGAGATGAACCATTGCGGCGTGTTGCGGAAGATCAGCGGAGCTTTCGAGCGCCAGGAATGCGGATACTGGTGGCGCAGGCGGCCGCGGCCGAGCAGCGCACCGGCCTCAGTCATCACCGCGATCACGCGGGCATTGGCATCGCCTTCCTTGCCGGCATCGTCGAGCACGCGAGCCGGACTGTCGCCGCCGAAAACCGGCACATGACGGAAATAGCGGCCATCGGCATCCACCGTATGCGGCACCTCGATGCCGTTGGCCATGCCGAGATTGTAATCGTCGGCGCCATGGCCCGGCGCGATATGCACAAAACCGGTGCCCGCATCCAAGGTGACGAAATCGCCATGCAGAACCGGCACGTCGAAGGCGAAACCCTGCGTGCGCAAGGGATGGGCGCAGATGGTGCCGACGATATCAGCGCCTTTCAGCGTCGCGATGGTGGAGATGGCCTCAAGCGTGCAGGCCTTGGCCACGGTTTCGGCCAGTTCCTTCGCCACCACGATCTCGTCGCCCACCTTCGCCAGCGACTTCTCGCCCACCGCGTCCACGCGTAGGCGCACATACTCGGCGTCCTTGGACAGCGCGATGGCGCGGTTGCCCGGCAGGGTCCAGGGCGTGGTGGTCCAGATCACGATGCTGGCACCGTCCAGGGCCTTCACCGGCGCTTTCACCACCGGGAATTTGACGAAGACGGTATGCGAGGTGTGCTCGTGATACTCGACCTCGGCTTCGGCCAGGGCGGTGCGTTCGACGATGGACCACATCACCGGCTTGGAGCCCTTGAACAGGCCACCATTCATCAGGAACTTGTGGATCTCGCGCACGATCTGGGCTTCGGCGCCGAAACTCATCGTGGTGTAGGGATTCTTCCAGTCGCCGATCACGCCCAGCCGCTTGAATTCCTCACGCTGGATGGCGATCCAGTGGTCGGCGAAATCGCGGCATTCCTTGCGGAACTCGTCGATCGGCACGTCGTCCTTGTTCTTGCCGGCGGCGCGGTATTTCTCCTCGATCTTCCACTCGATCGGCAGGCCATGGCAGTCCCAGCCCGGCACGTAATTGGCGTCATAACCCATCATCTGCCGCGAGCGGTTGATGGTGTCCTTCAGGATCTTGTTCAGCGCATGGCCCAGATGCAGGTTGCCGTTGGCATAGGGCGGGCCGTCATGCAGCACGAATTTCTCGCGGCCCTTTGAATCGGCGCGCAGCTTTTCATACAGGCCGATCTTTTCCCAGCGGGCCAGGATCTCCGGCTCCTTGGCCGGCAGGCCGGCCTTCATCGGAAAATCGGTGGTGGGCAGGAAGACGGTCGGGCGATAGTCTTTGGTCATCGGTCTACTCGGGGAATGCGGCCGGACCTGCTCTGGCAGGGCGGGCGGCGCGACATGTCAGGAAAAGTCGAGGAAATCCCGGGCCTTAGAAAAGGACCGGGCCGCTAATTCGGGCCGTCGGGGTGCCCCGGAATATGGCGAAGTGCCCAAGCATGGTGATGATTTAGCATCTGGGCCAAAAACTGTCGAGGCGGGCCGCGCCATCAGACGTGGCAAGCCGCCTCGATGCGGTTGCCGGCCGGATCGATCACGAAGGCGGCGTAATAACGATCATGGTAATGCGGCCGCGGGCCAGGCGGCCCATCGTCGCGCCCGCCCGCCTGCAGGGCAGCGGCATAAAAGGCACGCACCTGCTCATGACTGGCAGCCTTGAAGCACCAGTGCCGACGCGGGTCGGGCTGCATGGCAGGCGATTGCAGGATCGAGATATAGCTGCGCCCGGGTGCATCCGGCCGTGCACGCAGGCCATAGCCCACGGCACCGTCTTTGACATAGACGCAGGGATAACCCAGCGCCTGCATCACGGCATCGTAAAAGCTGCGCACGGCGGCTATGTCGGGCACAGTGATGGAAACATGATCGAGCATGGGGTGGCTCAGGCCTGCGCCAAAACGCGCTTCGCCTCAGTCACATCCATGGCGATCTGGCGTTTCAATGCCTCGGGGCCTTCGTATTTCAGCTCCGGCCGCAGGAAGGCGTGGAATTCGACCCGCATGGAACGGCCATAGAGATCGCCCGAGAAGTCGAACAGGTAGACTTCCAGCTTCACGTCGGTCTGATCGAAGGTGGGCCGGATGCCGAGGCTGGCGACGCCGTCATGCCGCCGGCCATCGACCTCGCAGCGCACGGCATAGATACCGAATTTCGGCACCTGGAAATCGGTCAGCGCCACATTGGCGGTGGGATAACCCAGTTCGCGGCCGCGCTTATCGCCGTGCTCGACGAGGCCCACAATCTCCCAGGGCCTTGCTAGCAGGCGGTTGGCTTCGGCCAGGTCGCCGGCTTCCAGCAGTTTGCGCACGCGCGAGGAGGAATAGGCCTCTGCGTCACCCTGCGCCGCCACCACGGTAACACCGATGCCGTGCCCCGCACCCAGCTCGCGCAGCAGATCGGTATTACCCGACCGCGCCTTGCCGAAAGTGAAATCGTAACCCACCACCACATGGCTTACACCTATATCGCGGGCCAGGATGTGATCGACGAAATCCTGCGGCGACTGGGAAGCGAGCTGCGCATCGAATGGCAGGGCCAGTGTGGCATTGACGCCCAGTCCCTCCAGGATGCGCGCCTTGGTTTCCAGCGCATCCAGCCGGAAGGGCGGCGATGATGGCACGAAGAAGCGGCGCGGATGCGGCTCGAAGGTCATCACTGCCACGGGCTTGCCGCCGTTTTTTTCCGCCTGCGCGCGTGCCGCCGCGATCAGGGCGCGATGGCCCAGATGCACGCCGTCGAAATTGCCGATGGCGGCAACGGCGCCGCGAAGGGCGGGCGGGAAACTGGCGCTGGACCGCAGCAGCCGCATGATTGGCGTATCCGGATTACTTCGGGCGACGGCTGACCATCAGGGCGGCCTCACCCTCGATCACGACCATATCGCCGACGCGGCACTCGCAGGCGAATTTCACCCGGCGCTTTTCCGGCACGATCTCGGTGATGGTGACTTTCGCCACCACGGTATCGCCGATGCGCACCGGCGCCTTGAAGCGCAGATCCTGCGAGATATAGATGCAGCCCGGGCCGGGCAGCTTGGTGCCAAACACGGTGCTGAGCAAAGCCGCGCCCAGCATGCCATGGGCGATGCGGCCCTTGAACGGCGTGGCGGCGGCGAATTCCTCGTTCAGATGCACCGGATTGGTATCACCCGAGAGATCGGCGAAGGCCACGATATCGGCCTCGCTCACCGTCTTGGTGTAGGTTTCCGACATGCCGACCGACAGGTCTTCCAGGTAATAGCCGTGCAAAGCCTGATAGGTCATGCTGATCGGGTCCCTTGATTTGGCGAGCGGTTGACGGGGTTTGCGGGCGCGGCGACTATACGCGGCCCAGCCATTGCCGGGCAACACCCCGCCCTTTCGACTTCCGTCCGGACGTTATGCCCGCCATCCAGCCTTTATCCGCCTTTACCGAAGGTCAACGCCGCGCCATCCGCTACGTGCTGACCGATATTGACGACACCCTGACCAGCCATGGCCGGCTGACGGCAGACGCCTATGCCGCGCTGGAGCGCCTGCAGGTGGCCGGCTTTCAGGTGATTCCGATCACCGGGCGCCCCGCAGGCTGGTGCGACCTGATCGCGCGCTTCTGGCCGGTGGACGGCATCGTGGGCGAGAACGGTGCGCTTTATATGCGTTACGACCGCGATGCGAAAGTGATGCGCCGGCGCTTCTTCCAGAGCGATGCCGAACGCCAAGCGGCGCGGACGAAGCTGGCCGCGCTTTCCGAGACGATCCTGCGCGAAGTGCCAGGCTGCGCGCTGGCCTCCGACCAGCAATACCGCGAATGCGACCTGGCCGTGGACTTCTGCGAGGATGTGCCGCCCCTGCCACGCGAAGCCGTGGACAAAATCGTCGCATTGTTCGAGCAAGCCGGCGCGACGGCGAAGGTCAGCTCGATTCATGTGAATGGCTGGTTCGGCGAATGGGACAAGCTGAGCATGACGCGGGTGTTCTTCCGCGACATCTTCGGCGAGGATTTAGAGACGATCCGCGACAGTGTGGTATTTGCCGGTGACAGCCCGAACGATGCGCCGATGTTCGGCTATTTCCCGCACAGTGTCGGCGTCGCCAATGTGACGCCCTTCCTCGACCGTATCGCCTCGCCGCCGGCGTATGTTACGCCAAGCGAGGGCGGACGCGGTTTCGTCGAACTGGCGGATGCGCTGATCGCCGTGCGCGCTTAAGCCGCCTTGGCAAGCTTGGGCACGCCGAACAGCATGCCCTGGCCGAGCGGGAAGTCGAGATCGGACAGCTTGAGCAGTTCCTGCTCGCTTTCGACCTTGCCCAGCACCGGCACCAGATTGTGCCGTTTGCAGATCTCAGGCAGATCGGCCAGATCGACGGGCGATTTGGCAATCGCGGCGGCATCGGAGAAGACGGCGGCATCGAATTTCACGAAGCGCACGCCATTCTTGGCCAGCAGGGCGAAATCGACGTCGAAACGGTCGATGCCATCCACCGAAATGGCGAAGCCCAGCGCGGCCAGCCGGCTGAGGCGGTACATGCCCGCGCGATCCAGCCTGGCGATGCCGGCATGGCTGAATTCCAGCACGATATTGGCGGCATGCTCGCGTTCACGCTGCAGGAAATCGTAGAGCGGATTGAAGGTCTCGATCTGCGCCAGCATGGCCGGCGAGAGATTGAGGAAAAAGCCGACATCCTTGGCGCGCTGCTCCAGCTTGCGCACCAGTTGCACGCTGCGCAGCAGCATCAGCGCGTCGAATTCGGCGCGCAGACCGGCCGAGTCCAGCGCATCGAGGCATTCGGCGGCGCGGTAGGTCTGGCCTTCGGCGTCGCGCGGACGGGCCAGCAATTCGAAGAAGCGGATGCGGCGCTGCGGCAGGCTGACGATGGGCTGGATATGCAGTTCGACGCGGTTGTTGTTCAGCGCGTCGCGCACGGCATCCAGCAGGCTGCCGTCATCGGCCGGCTCGGGCGTGTCGCGCAGGATCAGGCGCGGCTCCTGCCGGACTTCGTTGGCTGCTTCGGGCACCGCCATCGCGGTAAAGGCCGGCGGCGGAATCTCGCCGCGCATGCGGGTCAGTTCATCGGTCAGGCCATCGATCTCGGCGATCAGCCGCGCCTGCAGGCGGCGACGCATCCAGCGTTCGCGCAGGGCCCAGAACAGCATGAGCAGCACCAGGGCGACGAGGCCGGCATTCTGGCCGGCCAGGGCGGGCACAAGGCGGGTCAGGCTGACGCCGGCGACCAGCGCAACCAGCGACAGGGCGGCGAAGGTGAGCAATCCGGGCAGGGTGGGCATGGCAGCCTCCGTCGGCAATCCCGCAGCACAAGGCTCTGGTCGGGACGCATGGCAACGCTATAGTTAAGCAAACGCCACCTTAACGGAGGGTGAATCCATGGCTGCCCGTATAAAAGCCCTGCCCGATCAAGGCCCTGTGGCTCGCCGCAGCCTGCTGGCCCTGCTGGCCGGCGGCGCCGTGTCGGCCCTGCTGCCCCGCCTCGCCTTCGGACAGACTGGAAAAACCGCCATGACCGCCCATGATTTCAGCTTCACCGCCATCGACGGCCAGCCATTGCCGATGAGCCAGTTCAAGGGCAAGGCGGTGCTGGTGGTGAACACCGCCTCGCAATGCGGCTACACCCCGCAATATGCCGACCTGCAAAAGCTGTGGGCCGGCTATCGGGAGCGCGGGCTGGTGGTGCTGGGCGTGCCGTCCAACGACTTCAACCAGGAACGCGGCTCGGCCAAGGAAATCAAGGAATTCTGCGAGGTGAATTTCGAGGTCGATTTCCCGCTGGCCGACAAGGCCAAGGTGACCGGCGCGGATGCCCATCCGCTGTATCGCTGGATCGCCGCGCAGAAGGGCGAGGACGCGCTGCCGCAATGGAATTTCCACAAGGTGCTGATCGGGCCGGACGGCAGAATCGTCGCCATCTTCCCGACCCGCGTGCGCCCGACGGCGCCCGAGGTGGTAACCGCCATCGAGACGGCGCTGAAGGCCCCTCGGGCGTAGCGGGCGAGCCTAAGCGAAATCGCGCCAGCCGCTGAGCACGCGGCCCGCCGCCGTCAGCCAGCACAATGCGCCGAATATCCAGGCCAGAACCGGGAACCAGCCTGGCAGCACCAGGCAAAGCACAAAGAACAGGATGGTTTCGGTGCCCTCGGTGAGCCCGCCGAGGTGATAGAAGCTTTTGCGACCGCGCTTCTCCGTGGCCTGTCCGCGCTTGGCCGCGATGACGGCATAGGCGAGGAAGCTGGAGGCCGTGGTCATGAACGCGGCCAGCAGGAAGGCGGCGGGCAGCGCGGCGGCAGACGGATCACGCCAGGCGAAGGCGAAGGCCAACAGGGCATAGACGGAAAAATCCAGCACGATATCCAGCAAGCCGCCGCGATCCGTCGGGCCGCTGATCCGTGCCAGCGCGCCATCCAGACCATCGGCCAGCCGGTTGAACAGGAACAGCACAAGCGCCACATGATCATGGCCAAGCGCCAGCGCCCATGCTGCGGCCAGGCCGAGAACGCAGCCGCCCAGCGTGACGGCATCGGCGGGCCAGCGCAGACGGCGCGCCAGCCTTTGCAGCGGCGGATCGATCAGCGGCCGGAGGTAGGGATCGAGCATGGCCCATGATATAGTCCGGCGCGATACAAGGAGTCGACCATGACGATTGACAGCCAGGAACAGCTCGAGCGCCTGATCCGCGTGGGCGGCGTAGTGGCCGCGGTCTGCCGCCTGATGGGCAGCAAGCTGGAGCCGGGCATGACCACCCGGGAACTGGACGAGATCGGCCGCGCCGCATTGGAGTTGGAAGGCTGCCGCTCTGCACCGCAGCTGATGTACGATTTCCCCGGCGCCACCTGCATCAGCATCAACCATGCCGTGGCCCATGGCATTCCCGACGACACGAAGATTCAACCGGGCGACATGGTGAATATCGATGTCTCCGCCGAGCGCGAGGGCGTGTTCGCCGATACCGGCGCCAGCTTCATCGTGCCGCCGGTGCGGCCCGAGCAGGAGCATCTGTGCCAGACCACGCGCAAGGCGCTGAACCGCGCCGTGCAGGCGGTGCGCACCGGGCAGAAGCTGAATGCCATCGGCCGCGCCATCGAGCAGACGGCGAACCATCACGGCTATACCGTGATCCGCAACCTGGGCAGCCATGGCGTCGGCCATTCCCTGCACGAGGAGCCGGGTTTCATTCCCGGCTTCTATGATCCACGCGACAAGCGCGTGATGCAGGAAGGCATGGTCTTCACCATCGAGCCGTTCCTGTCCACCGGTGCCGAGCATGCCGATGACCATGACGACGGCTGGACCCTGATCACCGAGCCCGGCATCATGACGGCGCAGTACGAGCATACGCTGGTGGTGACCAAGCGCGGGCCAATCGTCGTCACCCTCTGAGCCTGCCGCCTTGAATTATCGCCACGCCTTCCATGCCGGCAATGTCGGCGACGTGCTCAAGCACGTCGTGCTGCTGGAACTGCTGCATGCCCTGCACCGCAAGCCCAATCCGGTGCACCTGCTGGATACCCATGCCGGCCTCGGCATTTATGACCTGGCTTCGGACGAAGCCCAGCGCGGCGGCGAATATCGGCTGGGCGTGGGCGCCGTGCTGGCCGATCCGGCGGCCGGCCGCATGCTGCCGCGTTATCTGGCCGCGCTGCAGGCGCTCAATCCCGAACTGGCGCCGGGGGGCGCGGGTTTACAGCGCTATCCCGGTTCGCCCTGGCTGCTGAAACAGAGTTTGCGCGAGGGTGACCGGCTGACGCTGTGCGAACTGCATCCCCAGGATGCCGAAACGCTCAAGAAGAATATCGGCCGCGATCCGCGTGTGGCCGTGCATCATCGCGACGGCTTTGCCGCCCTGAAAGCCCTGCTGCCGCCGTCGCCGCGTCGGGGTCTCGCGCTGATCGATCCGGCCTATGAGGCGAAGGACGAATTCACGGTCCTGACGAAAGCCGTGCTGGCCGGACTGCAGCGCTGGCCGGTCGGGCAATTCGCCATCTGGTATCCGATCAAGGAACAGAAGACGGTGGATGCCTGGAAGGTCGACCTGGCGAAGCAGGTTCAGGCCGAGACCATCGCCGTGGAACTGACCATCCGCGCCGCCAAAGAAGCGCGGCAGATGAATGGCAGCGGCCTGTTGCTGATCAATCCGCCCTGGCAGATCGATCAGACGCTGCGGCCCATGCTGGATTTCATGAAAAGCCGCCTGGTGCGCGAAGCCGGCGGCGGCGTGCGGATTCAAACGCTGGTGAAAGCCGGCTAAGGCCGTTCAGTGGATCGTGCCCGAGGGCGGCAGATCGTCGTCATCGTCTTCGAGATCGTCGTCATCCTCGAAATCGTCTTCCGGTTCCGGATCGTCGTTGCTGGCCAGCCCCTGGGGCGGCGTGGCGACGGGGCCGGCCTGGTGATGACTGAGTTTCCAGCCCTTTCCTTCGCGCACGAAGATGTTGGAGGCAATCAGATACTGGTCTTCCACGCGCTCAAAGCACATCACCAGCGCCACATCTCCCCACAGCGTGACTCGCGGGCCGGTCATCTGCAGGGCCGGCTGGGACGGGTTGGCCATGATGCGGCGCCAGCCTTCCAGCACCGCGTCGCGCCCCATCAGCGGTGGCCAGCCGGGATGGATGCAGCAGACCGGCGCCGACTTGGCCCAGAGCGCGGCCATGGCATCGATATCGCGGCTGGCAAAGGCGCGATAGAAGGCGGCATTGGCATCCAGCAGGGCGGTTTCGTCGTCGGGCGGCAGGCTTGGCATGCCGCCACTCTAGGGCGGGGCGGGCATTCTGTGTAGCCTCTTGCAGATACCGCAGCGGAATGCTTTACCTGCGCCATGCCCCCCGCACCAACTGCCGCCCCCGCCTTCTCCGTCCTGATGGTCTGCACCGGCAATATCTGCCGTTCGCCCACTGCCGACGGCCTGCTGCGCCACCGCCTGCGCGAGGCCGGCCTGCATGACCGCGTGGTGGTCGATTCCGCCGGCACCCATGGCTATCACATTGGCCATCCGCCGGACCGCCGCAGCGCCGCCAAGGCGCGGTCCTACGGCGTGGATATCGGCATGCTGCGGGCGCGACAGGTGGAAGCGGCGGATTTCCAGCGTTTCGACCTGATCCTGGCCATGGACCAGGGCCATTACGACATCCTGCTGCAACTTTGCCCGCCGCAGCATCGCGACAAGCTGCGGCTGTACCTGGAGTATGCGCCGGATTTCGGCCGCGACGTGCCAGACCCCTATTACGGCGGGGAGGACGGATTCGAAACCGTGTGGCGCATGTGCGATGCGGTCAGCGCCGCCCTGCTGGCCGAAATCCGCGACCGGCTGGCCTAGCAGTTCACAGGCCGCCCTCCAGCCGGCGCTGCATCGCCGCCACCCCCTGATCCATCATGCCTTCGATTGCCGGCTTCAGCTCGGTCGGCAGCAGGTCAGCCTGCCATATAACGCGACAGCGGCCCGGTCCCTCATCGACAAGCTGAAACGAGGCATTGTGATGCGTCAACCGACCGCCGACTGCCGCATAAGCCAGTCGGCGGGATGCATCGTCGATATCGACGATCACCTCACGCGCCACCGCACCATTGCTGAAAGTCACGATGCGCGCGCTGCCGCCCTCTTCCAGGCGGCAATCGGTGACAAAGCCCGGCGCAAGCACGCGATGAACCTCGCCCACGTCGCGGAAGGCGGCCCAGACATGGGCGATATCAGAGGGAACGGAAAATTCCTTGCGTATGGCAGACATGATCGCTTCCCCTGCTCCTTAGCCCGCCTTGCCGCAATAGGCCTCGATCCGGTAGCCATCGGGATCGATCACGAAGGCGGCGTAGTAGTTCGGATCGTAATCGGCACGCAGGCCGGGTTTGCCGTTGTCGCGGCCGCCATGGGCCAGCGCGGCGGCATGGAAGGCATCGACGCTCTTGCGGCTGGGAGCGTCAAAGCAGAAATGCAGGCCCGACTTCATGTCGGCCGGCACCGGACTGTCGCTCGGGCTGATCCACAGGGCCACGCCGTCCTTGCCATACCCGAGCGAGGTTTCGCCTTCGCTGAGGCAGGCATAGCCCAGGGGCTTCAGGGCCGCATCGTAAAACGCTTTGGTTTTCGCCAGGTTACGCACACCAATCGAAACATGGTTGATCATCGCTCTTCTCCCGTTCTCGCCGCCGCCAATGTCTGACATGGCAGACGGACAAGCCGATCCTGCCGCGATCCGCCATTCCGCCGCTTGGGGAAAATTGCTATTCTACCGGCATGCCGGTTATCGATGCCCCGCCCCCTGAAAGTTCGCCCGCTGAACGGTTGTCCGCGCGCCAGATCGCCCGCGGCGAGGGCTGGAGCGTGAGCGACTTCATCTGCCGTTTCGGTCCGCAGGACCCGACTTTCGAGGAACAGCATGGTGACGTGGCGATTTCGGCCGTGATAGCAGGCTCGTTCCATTACCGTTGCGAGTCGGGCCGGGCCTTGCTGCACCCGGGCTCCTTCCTGCTGGGCAATGCCGGCACCTGTTTCGAATGCGGTCATGACCATGGCAGCGGCGACCGCTGCATCGCCTTTCATTTCTCGGGCGAACTGTTTGAGGAAATCGCCGCCAGCGCGGCGGGATCGCACCGCTACCGTTTTGCCGCTCCGATGCTGCCGGCACGGGCCGACCTGACGGCCCTGCTGGTGGAGATTGAAACCCTGGCGGCCGATGACAGCCGGATGGCGGCCGAGGATTTCTGTCTGCGGCTGGCCGAAACCGTGCTCGAGAAGACCTCCGATGGTCGTGGCCGCGATACCGCGCCGACCACGTCCGAACGGCGGCGGATCGGCAATGCCCTGCGCCACATCGAAACCCACGCCGACCAGCCGCTGGACCTGGCCACACTGGCCGGCATTGCCTGCATGAGCAAATATCATTTCCTGCGCAGCTTCCGCCGCGTGGTGGGCAGCACGCCCTATCAGTATCTCCTCGGCCTGCGGCTGCGCCGCGCCGCCGTCAACCTGGCGGTGACGACGACGCCTGTGGCAGATGTGGCCTATGCCGCAGGCTTTGGCGACCTGTCGACGTTCAATCACCGGTTCCGCGCCAATTTTGGCTATAGCCCCAGCCAGTTCCGCCGTAGCCGGAGCAATTAGCACTTCCCATTAACAGCTATTGCGGGAATATTCCTTGAGCCCGTACGTTTCTGAATAGTAACTTTTACTCCCCGCCGGCGCAGCGTATCGCTGAGTGGTCATTGTCACGACATGGACCAGACCACGATGCGTCTCTTTTTCATCATTCCGGCCCTGGTGTTCGCCCTGACCGCCTCCATGGCTGACGCGCAGACATCTGCCCAGTCCAAAGGCCAGCCCAGCCGGGCCGAAGTGATCGAGGCCTGCATGAAGGAAGCCCAGGCCTCCACCAAGGCCGGACAGAAAAACACCATGACGCCAATGCAGCGCCGCACGGCGGAAGAACAATGCCGCGCCCGCGCCGAGGCCGAAGAACACAGCCGCGGCGCGACCCGGCCCTGAGCATGCTCAGCCTGCGGATCAGCAGGACTCGACCTGCTACCCGCGCTAGAGAAACCACCCCGGACTTCTTTGAAAACGTTTGCTGCAGGCGGATGGCGTCTCGCCTATAGTCCCGCGTCCCTGATGCGCGAGATTTAAGGATCGACGTTATGAATCCTTCTGCCGCCGTCGGTGTCGTCTTGTTGCTGTCTGCCCTTGCCGGGCCGGCCTTGGCTAGCGATGCCGCGAAAAAACCGAAAACCGTTGGCGAGCTGATCGAAGCCTGCATGCAGCAACTGGAGCGCGGCCATACCGCCGGCCGCAGGATGACGCCGCAGCAGCGCATGACGGCGGAGGCGCAGTGCCGCGCCCGCGCCGAAAGCGAAACCGTGCAGAAGAACAGCTGACCCTAAAGGCCCGAAGGTTTTGGTCCGCCGGTGGCCCAGTCGAGCAGTTGCACGGTGTGCAGCACCGGCATGGCATGGCCGCCTTCCGCATGCAGCCCGCCGGCGATTTGCACCAGGCAGCCGATATTGCCCGCCGCCACCATCTGCGCGCCGGTGCCGGCGATGTTCCGTGCCTTGCGCGCGCGCAGCTGCATGGCCAGTTCGGGCTGCAGCAGGTTGTAGGTGCCGGCCGAACCGCAGCATAGATGCGCCTCCGGCACGTCGCGCACCTCGAAGCCGGCTTTCACCAGCAATTGCTTGGGCAGGGCCGTGATCTTCTGCCCATGCTGCAGCGAACAGGCGGAATGATAGGCCACGCTCAGGCCCTGTGCTTCGCCCTGCGGTGTAAGGTCTAGCTTCGCCAGCACTTCGGTCACGTCCTTTGCCAGGGCCGCGATGGTGGCGGCCTTATCGGCCCAGGCGGGATCGCTGCGCAGCATGAAGCCGTAATCCTTCACCGTGGTGCCGCAGCCCGATGCGTTGATCACCACCGCGTCCAGCCCCTCGCCTTCATATTCGCGATGCCAAGCCGCGATATTGGCCTTCGCCTTGGCATGGGAATCATGCTCCTGCCCCATATGATGGGTCAGCGCGCCACAGCAGCCTGCGCCTTCGGCGATCACCACGTCGCAGCCATGCCGGGTGAGCAGCCGGATGGTGGCAGCATTGATCTCAGGGTCCAGCACCTTCTGGGCGCAACCGGTCATCAGCGCCACGCGCATGCGGCGTTCGCCCTGCGCCGGAAACACCTGCGCCCGCTCGATGGCGGCGTCCATGGCCGGCAGGGATTTCGGCGCCATCGTCACCATGGCCTTCAGCCGCCCGGGTAGCAGGAAGCGGAACGGCCGCGCCAGCTTTGCTCCCATCAGGCTGAGCCGGAACAGTTTCGGGCTGGGCAGCAGCCAGGCCAGCAGGCCGCGCAGCAGACGGTCGGCCAGCGGGCGCTGATAGGTTTTTTCGATATGGGCGCGGGCATGGTCGACCAGATGCATGTAATGCACGCTGCTCGGACAGGTGGTCATGCACGACAGGCATGACAGGCAGCGGTCGACATGACGCACGGTTTCTTCCGTGGCGGCCTGATCGCCTTCCAGCATCTGCTTGATCAGATAGATGCGGCCGCGTGGAGAGTCGCGTTCGTCGCCCAGCAGCACATAGGTCGGACAGGTGGCCGTGCAGAAGCCGCAATGCACGCATTTGCGCAGGATCTCGTTGGCGGTGGCAATGCCCGGATCGGCCAGTTGCGCGAGGGTGAAGGAGGTTTGCATCAGAGTCCCGCCGCCATGCGGCCCGGATTGAGGATGTTCATCGGATCGAAGCTTTCCTTCACGCGACGGCTGAGCGTAGCGAGCGCCGCTGGCTGTGGCTGGAACACGTCGACGGACGCGCGCACGGCCTGGTCGGCGCGGATCAGCGTGGCATGGCCGCCGTCATAGGCCGCAATGGCGCCGCGCACCAGCCCCGCATGGGCATCCGGCGCCGGCGGCAGGCTGAGCCAGACAAGGCCACCGGCCCAGTCGTAGAAGAAGGTGGCATCGGGCTGGGCCGCGCGGATCGCCGCCGTCACGGCAGGACCGCTCATCGGCGCCACCGACAGGCGCCACAGCACGCGCTCCTGCGGCAGGATGAAAGCCGTGGCATCGCGGATCTCGCGCCACAGCCAGGCCGAATTCATCGAATGCAATTCCTCCAGCGGGCCGAAGGATTTCAGCAGATCGCGCAACGCCGCGCAGCGCGCCTTCACCGAGATGTCCGTGCCTTCGACACGGATCGCCGTCACCGCCATGCCGGCTTTCGCCACATAGGCAACGCCGGACAATGCCGCGATGGCCTCTGGCAGATGGGCCAGGCCAGCCACCTCGTGCGGCGAACAGGCGGCGGCGGCCATGGCCTGTGCGGCTTTGGCATCCTCGAGGCCAAAGATGAGCACGGTACGGGTTTTCTCCGGCGCGGGCAGAACTTTCACCGTGACTTCGGTCAGTGCCGCCAGCGTGCCATAGGCGCCGCAGACCAGTTTCGGCAGGTCGTAGCCGGTGACGTTCTTCACGACCTTCGCGCCGGCTTTGAAAATATCGCCGCGGCCCGATACGGCCGTGAAGCCGAGCAGGTGGTCGCGGATCGCGCCGGCCTTGAAACGGCGCGGTCCGGCAAGATTGCAGCCGATAGCGCCGCCGATGGTGCCGCGTCCGGCGGCATGACCCCAAAGCGGGCCGTAATCGGGCGGCTCGAACGCCAGCATCTGGTTGCTTGCTGCCAGCAGTTTCTCGACATCGGCGACCAGCGTGCCGGGCCGCAGGGTGAGCACCAGTTCGGCCGGCTCGTATTCCAGCACGCCGTTCAGGCGGCTCAGGTCCAGCGCGTAATCCGCCTGCCTGTTATCAAGATGGGCGGGACGACCGAGACCGGCCTTGCTGCGATGACCATGCAGGATGAGCGGCTTGCCTTCCGCCGCCGCCCAGCGGATGGCATCGGCCACATCGGTGATGCCGGAGGGGATGAATGTTTCGGGCATGGCTCAGAACCGAGGCAGATCGGGAAAAGCGAGCTGGCCCTTGTGCACATGCATGCGGCCCAGTTCGGCGCAGCGATGCAGCATGGGGAACACCTTGCCCGGATTGAGGCGATGATTGGGATCGAAGGCGCATTTCACCCGCATCTGCTGGGCAAGGTCGTCCTCGGAGAACATCGCCGGCATCAGGTCGCGCTTCTCGATGCCCACGCCATGCTCGCCGGTGAGAACGCCCCCGACCTCGACACAAAGCCTTAAGATATCGGCACCGAATTCCTCGGCGCGCTCCAGCTCACCCGGATTGTTGGCATCGTAGAGGATCAGCGGATGCAGGTTGCCGTCGCCCGCATGAAACACGTTGGCGACGCGCAGCCTGTGCTTTTCCGACAGCCCCTGCATGCGGGTGAGCACCTCGGGCAGCTTCTTGCGCGGAATCGTGCCGTCCATGCAGAGGTAATCGGGTGAGATGCGGCCGACGGCCGGGAAAGCCGCCTTCCGCCCGGCCCAGAAATTCAGCCGCTCATCTTCATTCTGCGACACCCGGAGATAGACAGAGCCGCAGCTTTCCGCGATGGCCTTCACGCGGGCCAGCAGGTCGTCGACTTCCGCCGGCGGGCCGTCGAGCTCGATGATCAGCAGGGCTTCCACGTCGCGCGGATAGCCGGCATGCACAAAATCCTCGGCCGCGTGGATGGCGGGACGATCCATCATTTCCATGCCACCCGGGATGATGCCGCTGGCGATCACTTTCGCCACGCAGTCGCCGGCGGCCTCGGAAGACGGGAAACCGGCCAGCAGCGCGCGCTGGGTGGCGGGTTTGGGCAGGATGCGCACAGTGACCTCTGTGATCACGCCGAGCAACCCTTCCGAGCCGCAGATCAGGCCCATCAGGTCATAGCCTTCCGCATCCAGATGCTTGCCGCCCAGGCGCACGATGTCGCCATTCATCAGCACCATCTCGACGCCGAGGATGTTATTGGTGGTCAGCCCGTATTTCAGGCAATGCACGCCCCCGGAATTCTCGGCCACGTTGCCGCCGATGGTGCAGGCGATCTGGCTGGAAGGATCGGGCGCGTAGTAGAAACCGCGATGCTCGACCGCGCGGGTGATCCCGAGGTTGGTGACACCGGGCTGCACCACGGCGCAGCGGTTGTCCCAGTCGATCTCCAGGACCTTGTTGAACTTTCCAAGACCAAGCAGCACGCCATCGGCCAGCGGCAGTGCACCGCCCGACAGCGACGTGCCGGCACCGCGCGGCACCACCTTCACGTTGCGCGCGTTGCACAGCTTCAGAACCTCGGAAACCTGCCGTGTGTCGCCGGGTAGCACCGCCACCAGCGGAAGCTGGCGATAGGCCGTGAGGCCGTCGCATTCGAAGGCACGCAGGCTGGTTTCGTCGGCGATTACACCCTCGCCCGGCACGATGCGGCGCAGATCTGTGATCAGCTCCAGGCGCTGGGCGATGATCTCGGGTTCAGGTGCGGGCATCAGCATGACTTAGTCCTTCATTGCGCTGCCGCGCCGTTCGGCGGCGGCAAGGATGTGATCGCGCGCAGCCCGGGCGGCTTCCGCCGCATCACCGGCCTCGATGGCAGAGAGCAACCGGGCATGTTCGATCTGCGCGGCACTGGCGCTGCCGTCATCATGCGCCGATGTGGCCCAGGTCAGTGCGCGGGTGGCCGAGAAATGCTGCGCCAGAAAGGCGGCGAATTGCGCCAGGTAGGGATTATGCGCGGCCGTGGCGATGGCGGCGTGAAAGCTGTCGTCCGCCGCGGCGCCGTCTTCACCGGCCAGCAATGCCTGCTGCATCCGGGCGAAAGCGGTTTTCAGCGCGGCAAGGTCGGCGGTGTCGCGCCGCTTTGCCGCCAGCTCGGCCATGCCGGCCTCAATGATGCCGCGCAGCTCGAAGATATGGGCCAGATCGGCCGAGGCGATACGGCCGCCGCCTTCCGGTTGGGCGATGCGGAAATTGGCCAGCCCCGGCTTCGCGGCCACGAAGGCGCCTGCTCCCTGGCGGGTATCGACGAAACCGTCCGCTTTCAGTCGGGCGATGGCCTCGCGCACCACCGCGCGGCTGACGCCGTATTGCTCGACCAGGCGTTTCTCGGTCGGCAGGCGGTCGCCCGGACCGAACTCACCGGACTGAATCGCGGCGGCCAGCCGACCGGCGAGCATGTCGCTCAGGCCCGTGGCGCGCGGCAGGGTCGATGGGTCGTGGCTGAAAAGGGCAGGATCAGGCATGGGAAAAATTTGTCAGGTTGTCTGACAAATTGCCGGAGCAGCGGGAAGAGTCAAGCCCGAAAAAGGAAACGGCCCGGGCGCTTGCGCGGCCGAGCCGTTAAACCTTTTAAAAGACTGGATGATCCGGGCCAAAGCCCGCGACAATCCCAGCCCCGTATCCTTAACCCTGGCGCGCCTTGAAGCGCGGGTTGGTCTTGTTGATCACATAGACCCGGCCCTTGCGGCGAACCACGCGGCAATCCCGATGGCGGGTCTTGGCCGACTTGAGCGAATTCACGACCTTCATGATACCTGACCTCAGAAACCGTCTAGCGGTGCAAACAAAAACCGGGCGCAGCGTCGCCCGCCCGGCGAAAAGTGGGCGGACCATACCGGCCACCCCGGCCGGAGTCAACCGGAAAACCCGCCGAAAAGCCGGGCTTTAGCGGTCAGAATTCCTGCCAATCCTCGTCATCCCCGCCCCTCGCCGCAGACGTGGCTGCCGGGGCTGGTTTTGACGCCGGCGCCGGCTTGACCGGGGCCTTGGCGGCTGCCGGCTTGCTCTCCACCGTCTTGAGCGCCGGTTTCGCTGCAGCAGGTGCCTTGGCCGTCACTGCCGGGCTGCTGCTCGCAACGCGTATGGCGCTGCCCTCGCCGCCCAGCTTGAAGAAGCCCACCAGGTCAGCAAGCTGCTGGGCCTGCTGGTTGAGCGACTGGGCGGCAGCCGTGGTCTCTTCCACCAGGGCGGCGTTGCGCTGGGTCATCTCGTCCATGCTGCCGACTGCCGTGTTGATCTGGTCCAGGCCGGTGGCCTGCTCGCGGCTGGCCGCGGCGATCTCGGCCACGATGTCGCTCACCTTCTTGATCGACGTGACGATGTCGGTCAGCGAAGACCCGGTCTGATTCACAAGCGTCGCACCGGTTTTCACCTGGGCATTCGACTCCTGGATCAGCGCCTTGATGTCCTTGCTGGCATTGGCCGAACGCTGCGCCAGGGCACGCACTTCCTGCGCAACGACCGCAAAGCCCTTGCCGGCTTCACCCGCGCGGGCGGCCTCGACCGAGGCATTCAGGGCCAGCAGGTTGGTCTGGAAGGCGATCTCGTCGATCAGGCCGACAATGTCGGAAATCTTGCGGGCGCTTTCCTCGATCTGCGTCACCGCCGAAACCGCATCGGCCACCACGCTGCCGCCCTTCTCGGCGGTGTCGCGCGCGGCGACCGCCAGCTGGTTGGCCGCCTGGGCGTTGTCGGCATTCTGCTTCACCGTCGTGGTGATCTCGTGCATCGAGGCGGCGGTTTCCTCGATGCTGGCTGCCTGGCTTTCCGTGCGCTGTGCCAGATCCTGACTGCCGGTGGAGATTTCGTCGGAAGCCACCTTCACCGATTGCGCGGTGCTGGTCAGACGGCCGGCAAAATCACGCAGGCGATTGGCCATGCCGTTGGCGCTGTCTTTCAACTGGCCGAACACGCCATGATAGTTGCCGCGCACCGATTTGGTCAGGTCGCCACCGGCCATCGCGCCCATGGTGTCGGCCATTTCGCCGGCCATCGTCTGCAGCGTCGCGGCCAGGCGATTGAGTTCCTGGCTGGTGGTGAGGAAAAAGCCTTCCTTGCCACCCTCATTGATGCGGCCCGACAGATCGCCCTGCGCCACCTTGTTGACCAGCGCGGCGATTTCCTCGCCGGCGGCCTTTTCGCGTACCTCGCGTTCCTGGCGGCGTTTTTCCGACTCCTCGCGCTGCTGCGCGATCTGACTTTCGGCTTGCTCGCGGGCAATCATGTTGTCCTTGAACACCTGCACGGCCTGGGCCATCTCACCGATCTCGTCGCCGCGGTCCTTGCCGGAAACATCGACGGATGTATCGCCCTTGGCCAGGGTATTCATCACCGACGTGATGCGCGTGATCGGACGGGTCAGCGTCACAATCACCACATAGAGCGCCAACAGCACCGAAACCGCGATCGCGGCAATCGTAATGGTGAGCAGCAGCGGACGCTGGGTGTTGTAATAATCTGTCAGGCCCTCGCTGACGGCTGCCACACGTTCGGCATTGCGGTTGTTGATCGCCTCCACGGCCTTGTTCAACGCCTGACGGTTGGAGCGGTTGGCGTCGTTGTCGCCATATTCACGGGCCTGTTTGGTATCGACTTCGGTGCCCAGTCGGGCCAACTCGCGGCGGAACTGAATGAATTGGTTCACCAGAGCAATAAACTGCTTGGCCTCTTCGCCAGCCGCGGCCTGCGGGCCGATCAGGGCACTCCAGTCGCGGATAATGCCTTCCATCTGGGTGGTGAAACGCTGGATGCCGTTGGCGAAAGGCTTAGCCGCAGCCGTGGTGTCCGACATGTAGACGCCGCGCGAATCCATCACCACGGCGTAAATCAGGGCGTTGAGCCGTTCGCCATACTGGGTCTGCTTGGCCAGCGAGGCCATTTCGTTGCTCTGTCGCTCGTAACGGTCGAGAGAGATAATCCCCATCGTGCCGATGGCGGCGGCGGCGATTGCCAGCAGCGCCACCACAGCGAGGACGCGCGGGCCAATTTTGATCGTGGATGCGACGGACATTTCTTCCCCCACCATGATTCTTGTTGGGTCTACAAGGCCGGCCGGCTGGCTAACCCTAGGGACGGCAACAAGTTTCTCACATCTTGGGGGTGTTCGGCAAAGGCGGAAACACTACCACCGGATACAACCGGATCTGTACCCGCGAAAGTTCTAATTGAAATCTAAACTCATTCTACAATCTGTCAGATTATCGTAATCAGAACTCTTCCCAATCATCCTCATCCGCAGGCGCGGCCGGCGGCTTGCTGGCCGGCGGAACCGCAGCTTGAACCGGCTTCGCTGCAACGGACTTCGCCTCGGCGGGTTTTGGTGCAGAGGCGAGTTTTGCCGCAGGCGGATTCACCGCTGGCCGTGAACCGGCAAGCCCTGCAACGCCTTGATCGCCTGTGCGGAAAAAACCCACCAATGCAGCCAATTCGGCTGCCTGTTGTGCCAAAGCCTGGGCCGAGGCCGAGGTTTCCTCGACCAGCGCACCGTTGCGCTGGGTCATCTCGTCCATCTGGCCGACGGCGGTGTTGATCTGCTCCAGGCCGGTGGCCTGCTCGCGGCTGGCGGCGGCAATCTCGGCCACGATGTCGCTCACCTTCTTGATCGACGACACGATCTCGGTCAGCGACTGGCCGGTGCGGCCCACCAGATCGGCGCCGGTCTTCACCTGGGTATTCGATTCCTGGATCAGCGCCTTGATGTCCTTGCTGGCATTGGCCGAACGCTGCGCCAGGGCACGCACTTCCTGCGCAACGACCGCAAAGCCCTTGCCGGCCTCGCCGGCACGCGCCGCCTCCACGCTGGCATTCAGGGCCAGCAGGTTGGTCTGGAAGGCGATCTCGTCGATCAGGCCGACAATGTCGCTGATCTTCTGCGCGCTTTCCTCGATGCGGCTCACCGCGGAGACCGCATCGCTCACCACGCTGCCGCCCTTCTCGGCGGTGTCGCGCGCCGCCGTGGCCAGCTGGTTGGCCGCCTGGGCATTGTCGGCATTCTGCTTCACCGTCGTGGTGATCTCGTGCATCGAGGCGGCGGTTTCCTCGATGCTGGCTGCCTGGCTTTCCGTGCGCTGCGCCAGATCCTGACTGCCAGACGAGATTTCGGCCGAAGCGGTTTTCACGGCCTCGGCATTCTCGGCCAGGCGACGGGCGAAATCGCGCAGCCGTTCCGCCATCTGGTTCGCACCATTCTTCAACTGGCCGAACACGCCATGGTAATCGCCCTGCACCCGCTTGGTCAGATCGCCTTCGGCCAGCGCGCCGGTGACATCGGCCAATTCGCCGGTCACGGCATGGGTGCGTTGGATCATGTCGTTCACCGATTGGCCGACGCGCTGCATCACGCCACTCAACCCCCCAAGCTCAACGCGACGCGACAAATCGCCATTGGCGGCGGCCACCACAACCTGCCCGATCGACTGCTCAAACCGGTGTTCCTGCGCCTCGCGTTCGTCGGCAAAGCGCTTTCGTTCTTCTTCCTGTTGACGTTCCAGCCCGAGCTTGTCTTCGGCGTTACGCTTGAACACCGCCACAGCGCGGGCCATTTCGCCCACTTCGTCATGGCGTTCCTGGTATGGCAAAGCGACGGCAAGATCGCCGCTCGACAGGCGATTCATGGTTTGCGTGATGGCATCAATTGGCCGGGAAATATTGCGGCCAATCAGCCACGCCATGAGGATGCCGATAGCCAATGCCGCCAGACCGGCAATACCGGCGATGAACTGCGCTCGGTTGATCGCGCTGGTGTAATCGCTGCTGTCCATGGCGATAACCACGGAACCGAACGGCTTGTCGGAATAGTCCCGCACCGCGCCGATCAGCACGGTGCGTGGCCCGGCCGCCGTTTTCACCCGCTGCACTACCGTCTCGCCCTTCAGGGCCGCAGCCAGATGTTCCGGTCGGGTTAATGCCTCGTTCTCGAAGGTACCCGCAAAGCGCTTCATGCCGTCCTTGTCCTGCACGAACAGGGCGACGTCGACGTCATAACGCTGCTTGAAGCTGTCGAAAAAGAACTGGCCGAACGACATGCCGAGCTCAAACGAGCCGATATGCTTCCCCTCATGGAACACGGGCACCATGCCGCGCACGCCCAGACCCTCGACACCGAATTCCAGGCCCTGGGTTGGCTTCTGTGTATTGTTGGTAGCCACCACGGTATGACGGAAAGACGACAGATCATCGCCGAAGCGGTCCGGACGATGCACACGCAAGAACGATGTGGCGGGTGGCGTGTGAAACTGCATCTGCACCGCACCATGATCTTTGCGCAAAGCCTGGAAGGCCGGCACGAACATCTTGGCCAGACGCTCACGTTCGCCTTCCGCCATCGCCGATTGGGCATCAGGGATATTGGCAACCAATGCGCTGAGCGCGGTTGCCTTGGCGGCATCGGCCGCCACGGCGGCCGTGATGTTCTCGTAATAACTCTGCAACTCGCGCTGCTCGGCGCGGTCGACGAGACCATCCATAACCAGAAGAGAAGGTGTGATCGTCGCCAAGATGGCCAGGACAGCCACAATAGCGGCACAAGCAATCAGGCGCCCCTGCAGACGCAAGTTCTTGATCATTGCTTCCTCTAACCTTGATTGTGTCTCGGGCTGACCTCCTCCCTAGGCGGCCAAGTCACCGGACCAATCAGGCAGCGGCAGGCAGCGCGGGAACACCCTTACTGAAGAGGCGGTTGACATCGATGAGCGCCACCATGCGGTCTTCATGGGTGGCAAGGGCGCTGAGGAAGCCATGCTCCTCGTCAGCAGCCGTGGCCGGCACCGGCTGCAGCGCGCTGGCATCCAGCGCCAGGATGTCGGAGACAGTATCGACCAGCAGGCCGCAGGATTCCGAGCCGATCTCGACGACGATCACCACATTGGCGCTGGTCGGATTGGTGATACCGCCACCGAGGCGGACACGCAGATCGAAAATCGGCACCACGGCGCCGCGCAGGTTGATCACGCCGCGCACGAAAGGCGGAGTATTGGGTAGCGGGGTCACTTCCGTCCAGGCCCGGATTTCGCGCACGCTCAGGAGATCGAGACCGTAATTCTGTTCGCCGATGGTAAAGGTCAACACTTCCTGGTTGCCACGCAGCAGCGAGCCGTTCTGATCGGCAATGGCGGGCATGCCGGCAGCGGGGCTAGCGGCGGGAACGGTGGCGGGCGTGGACATGGCGCTCACACTTTCTGCTGTGGACGGTCGGATGATCTCTAATCTGGAACAACGCGGTAAACGAAACCTTGCGGCTCCGTTTCCCCCCTGACCGCCGTCCTGGGTAACGAGGACGGCGCGGACCCGGTGGGGGTGGGGTTTCGAGTTTTGGCAGAGGCCCCTTCGGTGGTCGGTCCGGCAGCTGGTGTGACATACCGCGCTGCTTCAGGGGTACCGCGCTACAATCATTGGCAAAGTTCTAATTGATCTGCAAACAGAATCCCAAGAGGGAAAATCAGGGGGTTATCGAGAATTAACAGCGTGAAATCCCGCTGCTCCACAACCAGTAGGGTCAATTCAGAAAACCAGCTCTATGAGTTGTGGCCCCTGTACCTCAAGGGCGGCCAGGAAGGCCCGGGCAAAATCGTTCATGTCGTCCACCCGCACGGCCGCTACGCCATGGCCTTTAGCCAGGGCCACCCAGTCGGGGTCGGGCCGATCAAGGGTCAGCATGTCAATGGCACGCGGCCCCGGATTGGCAGCACCTACATTGGCCAGCTCGTTGCGCAGGATGGCATAGGAGCGATTGGCGAACACCACCATGGTTACGTCGAGCTGCTCGCGCGCCATGGTCCACAGCGCCTGCAGGGTATAGAAGGCGCTGCCGTCGCCGGTGAGCGCGACGATCTTGCGATCGGGTGCGGCAATTGCCGCGCCAATGGCAACCGGCAGGCTGTAGCCGATCGAGCCGCCCATGTTGTTCAGCCAGTCATGCGGTGCGGATGCCTGCGATGCCGCGAAGATGCCACGGCCCGAGGTGACTGATTCATCCACCACCACGGCATTGTCGGGGATCAGCACCGCCATGGCGGCGGCAATCTTGTCGGGCGTCGGCACGCCGTCGGGCAGAGCCGGTTTCGGCGGCACGATGGCGGCCGGTACGTTTTTGGGCGCACCGACCAGATCGGCGAGCCGTTCCAGGGCGTCGATCAGATCCGCCTCCACGTCGCAGACGGCGGTGATGTTGCAGTTATCCTGCGTCAGGATGCTGGGCTTACCCGGATAGGCAAAGAAGGCCACCGGCCGGCGCGCACCGATCAGCACCAGTTCACGCACATCCTTCAGGTAGGCCACCGCCTGATCGACCACGAAGGGAATGCGGCCGACATGCGGCAGGCCGCCGCCGCGTTCCATACGCGCGCTGTAGCCGGAATTGGAAAGCTTGCAGTCGGTTGCGGCGGCAATGCGCGCCGCCAGTTCCAGTCCGCGCCGGCGCAGGGCGATGCCGCCCAGGATCAGCATGCCATGCGGGCCGGCCTTCTTCAGTGCGACGGCAGCAGCACGCAGATCCGCTTCATCAGCCTTGGCGCGAGGGGGGACGCTCACCGGGACGGCCACATCGATGGCTTCGTTCCAAGCGGTATCGGCCGGCAGGATCAGGCTGGCAATCTGGCCGCCGTTGCTCATCGCCGCCGCAACCGCCTCGGCGCCCAGGACGGCGACATCGGCGGCAGAATTGGCCCGGCCGATCCAATGCGACACCGGTCGCGCGATACCTTCGATATCTGCGGTGAGCGGCGCATCATATTGCAGGTGATAGGTCGCGTGTTCACCGATCACGTTGACGATACCCGAACTGGCCTTGCGTGCGTTGTGCAGGTTGGCCACGCCGTTGGCGAGCCCCGGCCCCAGATGCAGCAAGGTGGCGGCCGGTTTGTCGGCCATGCGCCAGTAGCCGTCAGCCGCGCCGGTGATCACGCCCTCGAACAGACCGAGCACGCAACGCACACCGGGCACGCGGTCGAGTGCCGCGACGAAATGCATCTCGGACGTGCCGGGATTGGCGAAGCAGGTATCGACGCCGGATGCAACAAGGGTACGAACAAGGCTTTCGGCGCCGTTCATGGCAATCTCCGGGGGAGGTTTTGTTATTCAGACCGTGGCGATCGGCGAAGATGGCGAACCGACAGCGCCCGTCAGTCTAAGCGGTGGCGCGGTAAGCAGGAAGCGGCTGCGCTTGTGCTGTTTCAGATAGGCCGCCAGCTCGGAAAGATACCACAGTTCCCCTAATGGGATGCCCTGCTTGAACAGGCAATGCTCGTGCAGCGGCAGCATGGCATGGCTGCCATCCACGGGTTTCGCCGGCAGGCCCTCGACGGCATAGTTGTCAGCAATCAGGCTACTCACGCCGCTGTCGGTGATCCAGTTCAGCAACGCCCTGTCGCGACCATCCAGCACAGCACAGGAATTCTCCAGGCGGTGCAGGTCGGGCTTGCGCCCCATGCTTAAGACAACGTCGCCGAAGCCGGTGTAGAAACAGAGCATGTCGCCCTTCTCCACTTCCACCTTCTGCGCCTGCATCGCCCGCATCAGGCGGTCATAGCCGATCCATTCGCGGCGCTCGCCGCATTCCTCGTGCAAATTCACCAGCACGCCACGGCCCTGCAGGCCGTGCCGGGCGAAATTGTGGATGCCGAGCGCCTCGGTGCCTTTGGAAGGGAAACGCTCCAGTCGCGGCTCGCCCACGTTGCGATCCTCGACATCGGGCACATCGCTGCCACCGCGCCAGCCATTATAGAAGACCCGTTCAGGCACGCCGTCGCCATCGGCATCGAACATCGAGCCAATATGGGCGAAGCTGTCCCATTGCGTGGAATACTGCAGGTACAGCAGGGCCGCATCATCGCTGGACACATCCGTGACGCGCGGATCGTACATCGAAAGCGGTAGCGCCATGTTCGGCCGGCCCTCGCGCACGACGGCGAAGAGCTGCGGCGGGAAACGGCGCGGATTGAGCAGGTTGCCGCCGGGATATTCCAGCGGCAGCGACAGACAGAACGTCCTGCCTTCACGCACCTCGGCGATGCCCTGCTTCACCTTCTCAGGCGTTATCCAGTTGACCCGGCCAATCCGGTCGTCCGGCCCGAAATCGCCCCAGTTCGACCCTTCGGGCCGGTTCTTCCAGCGTGCCATTGGTCCTCTGTCTTGGGTTTACGCCGCGCGTTCCTGCATCGCAGCATAAGAATAATGCTTCCAGCGCATCTCGACCGCGTCATGCAGTTCCTTGCGCAGGCCGGCGGCAAAGACGGTTTCCGCCACCAGGAAAGTCGGGCCGATCAGGGCCTGCAGCAGATTGTCGGCCAGGGCGGGGCGGCGGCCCTCGAAAGCATGGCCGACCAGCTGGAACACCCAACCGCCGACGAAGAAAACCGCAAAGGTGATCCAGCCGACCGTGCTGCCCATCGCCGCCACCTGCTCGGCCAGCAGCATCAGCACGAAGCCGACCAGCACCATCAGGCCGCCGACCGTGCGGTCGAGCCAGAGATAGAAGATGCCAGTGGCGAACCACAGCACAGTGGCCAGCGTGATCGTGGCCTGGCCACCCCAAAGCTGGGTCAGCACCACCCAGTGCAGCGGGATGAAGATGGCAAACACGATGGACGGGATGCCGATGAAATGGGTGGCCCGGTTGCGCGGATCGCGGTGATAGGCCGAATACATCGCCATCTGCTCGACGAAGAACGGGTTCATGGCGGTTTCCTCCGGATTTTTATTGTCCCTGCGAGTCGCGGCCGAGTCGCCGCCCGCGGGCATCTTGTGGATAAGCCTAAGCCCCCCTAAGGCATTGTCAATTGTGGAGTTTTCGCGCTGCCGTTACGTCAGCGGGAAAGGGTTTGACTCTGTTGCACCGCAGCCTATTCTCGCGGCGTCGCATTCAGTCCGGCGGGAGAGACGCGAAACCCGAGCTTTAACGGGGGCCCGCGCGCCGAAGGAGCAACCGCCCCGGAAACTCTCAGGCCGAAGGACCGACCGGACTGGCGACACTCTGGAAAGCGGATCGGGGGTCCAATCCCGATCCCACCGAAGGAGTAAGCCGTTTCAGATCAACGGCGAATCTCTCAGGTCCCGGGACAGAGGGGGCGAACGGCGAAACCACCCGCCGCTTCGACTCTGACTCTGTTCACAAGGTGACCTGCTTGGGCGATACGGCCGAAATTCTCAAAACCACGCCATTGAACGCGCTCCATAAGGAGCTTGGCGCCCGCATGGTTCCCTTCGCCGGCTACGAGATGCCGGTGCAGTACCCGACCGGCATCCTGACTGAACACAAGCATACCCGCGCAGCGGCCGGCCTGTTCGACGTCTCGCATATGGGCCAGGTGAAGATCACCGGCGCCGATCCGGCCAAGGCGCTGGAAGCGCTCGTGCCCGGCGACATCGTCGCGCTGGATGTCGGCAAGATGCGCTACACGGTCTTCACCAACGATGCCGCCGGCATCCTGGACGACCTGATGGTGAACAAGCGCGACCGCGACCTGTTCGTGATCGTCAACGCCGCCTGCAAGGAGCAGGACATCGCCCATATGCGGGCGAACCTGAAGGGCGTCGAGATCGAATATCTGGAAGACCGCGCCCTGCTGGCCCTGCAGGGCCCGGCGGCCGTCGACGTACTGTCGCGCCTGAACTCCGTGATGCCGGCGATGAGCTTTGGCATGGGCGCCACGCTGGCGCTTGGCAAATACGAGGCTTTTGTCACCCGCTCGGGCTATACCGGCGAGGATGGCTTCGAGATTTCTCTGGCCGCCGACCAGGCCGAAGACTTCGCGCGCTGGCTGCTGTCGCAGCCGGAAGTGAAGCCCATCGGCCTGGGCGCACGCGACAGCCTGCGCCTGGAAGCCGGCCTCTGCCTCTACGGCCATGACATCGACACCACCACGACGCCCATCGAGGCCGGCCTGGCCTGGACGATCTCCAAGCGGCGGCGCGAGGAGGGCGGCTATCCCGGCGCCGCCATCGTGCAGCAGCAACTGAAGGATGGCGTCTCGCGCAAGCGCGTCGGCATCCAGCCCGAGGGCCGGGCGCCGGCCCGCGAGGGCACCGAAATCCTGAACGACAAGGGCGAGAAGATCGGCGTGATCACCTCGGGCGGTTTCGGCCCCAGCGTCGATGCGCCGGTCGCCATGGGTTATGTCGCCACCGATTACGCCAAGGCCGGCACGCCGCTGAGCCTGATGGTGCGCGGCAAGCCGCTGCCCGCCAAGACCTGCACCCTTCCCTTCATCACCAAACGCTACGCCAAGTAAGGAGACGATCCATGACCACCCGTTACACCAAGGACCATGAATGGATCCGTCTCGATGGCGATGTCGCCACCGTGGGCATTTCCGATTACGCCCAGAGCCAGCTCGGCGACGTGGTATTCGTCGACCTGCCCGCGCCGGGCAAGAAGGTGGAGGCCGGCGCCGAAGTGGCGGTGGTGGAATCCGTGAAGGCCGCCTCGGAAGTCTATGCGCCGGCCGGCGGCGAGGTTGTGGAAAGCAACCAGGCGATTGCCGACGACCCGGCGCTGGTGAACCGCGCCGCGCAGACCGATGGCTGGTTTGTGAAGCTGAAACTGTCCAACAAGGCCGAACTGGATGCCCTGATGGACCAGGCCGCCTACGACGCCTATCTGAAAACCCTCTGACGCAAGGAGCGCGAGATGCGCTATCTCGGTCTGACCGAAGCCGATCGCAGCGAGATGCTGGGCGTGATCGGCGCGCCCAATATCGATGCGTTATTCAAGGATGTGCCGGCCGGCGCGCTGAATCCCGCGCTCGACCTGCCGCCGCACCAGGGCGAACTGGAGGTCGAGCGTGCCTTCGCGGCCCTGGCGAAGAAGAACGTCTCGCCGATGGATGTGCCGTTCTTCCTCGGCGCCGGGGCCTATCGCCACCATGTACCAGCCGCTGTCGATCACCTGATCCAGCGTTCGGAATTCCTCACGTCCTATACGCCGTATCAGCCCGAGATCAGTCAGGGCACGCTGCAATACCTGTTCGAGTTCCAGACCCAGGTGAGCATGATCACCGGCATGGATGTGGCGAATGCGTCGATGTATGACGGCGCCACTGCTGCCGGCGAGGCCGTGCTGATGGCCCAGCGCATCACCAAGAAAGCCAAGGCCGTGCTGTCGGGTGGCCTGCATCCGCATTACCGCGATGTGGTCGGCACCCTGATGGATCAGACCGACCAGCCCCATGTGGCCGCCCCCACCGATCTGGCCGGCAACGAGGACCTGAGCGGCCTGATCGACGACCAGACCGCCTGCGTGGTGGTACAGAACCCGACTGTGTTCGGCCATCTGCGCGACCTGTCGGGTCTTGCCAAGGCATGCCAGGCCAGGGGCGCTCTGCTGGTGGTGGTGGTGACCGAAGTGACCTCACTGGGCCTCGTCACGCCGCCGGGCGCCATGGGCGCGGATATCGTGGTGGCGGAAGGCCAGGCTCTGGGTGTGCCGCTCAGCTTTGGCGGGCCGTATGTGGGCCTGTTCGCCACGCGGGAGAAATATGTGCGGCAGATGCCGGGCCGGCTGTGCGGCGAGACGGTGGACCAGGACGGCCGGCGCGGTTTCGTGCTGACGCTGTCGGCCCGCGAGCAGCATATCCGCCGCGAGAAGGCCACGTCCAACATCTGCACCAATTCCGGCCTCTGTGCGCTGGCCTTCACCATCCATCTCAGCCTGCTGGGCGAAGCCGGCTTCACCCGACTGGCCGAGATCAATCATGGCAAGGCGGCGCAACTGGCCGAAAAGCTGAACGGCCTGAAAGGCGTGAGCATCGTGCCGCAGGCCTTCTACAACGAATTCGCCATCACCCTGCCCAAGCCTGCGACGGATGTGGTGGAAAAACTGGTGGCGAAGAACATCCTCGGCGGCGTGCCGGCCGTGCGGCTTTTCCCGGGCGAAAAGGCCCTGGACAACGTGCTGCTGATCGCGACCACCGAAACCAATAGCGAAGGCGACATGGACAAGCTTGTCGCCGCCCTGAAGGAGGTGCTGTGATGCTGAACCGTCAGGGACGCCCCACCACGCCGAACCAGGCCGCCGACAGTGCGGCTGTGGGCACCATCACCGGCAACCGCGGCCTGCAGATGGAAGAGGCCCTGATCTTTGAGCAGGGCGTCGAGGGCCGCAGCGGTGTGGACCTGCCTGCGCCGCCGAAAGTGGCCGACCGCCTCGGCGGCCTGCGCCGCACCGGCAAGATCGGCCTGCCGGGCCTGAGTGAGCCGCAGGTGATCCGCCATTTCGTGCGGCTGAGCCAGAAGAACTATTCCATCGATGCCGGGCTGTATCCGCTGGGCTCCTGCACGATGAAGCACAATCCGCGCCTGAACGAGAAGATGGCCCGCCTGCCGGGTTTGGGCGATCTGCATCCGCTGCAGCCCGTTTCCACCGTGCAGGGCGCGCTGGAACTGATCGACCAGTTGGCCGGCTGGCTGAAGAAACTGACAGGCATGCCGGCCGTGGCAATGTCGCCCGCCGCCGGCGCCCATGGCGAACTCTGCGGCCTGATGGCGATCCGCGCGGCGCTGAAAGCCCGCGGCGATGTGCGCAAGCGCATCCTGGCGCCGGAATCCGCCCATGGCACCAATCCGGCCACGGCGGCGCTCTGCGGCTACACGGTCGATCCGATCCCGGCCACGGCCGACGGCCGCGTCGACCTCGATGCCCTGCAGGCCAAGCTGGGCCCGGATGTGGCGGCGATCATGCTGACCAATCCGAATACCTGCGGCCTGTTTGAGCGAGACATCCGCAAGGTGGCCGACATGGTGCACGCTGCCGGCGCCTTCTTCTATTGCGACGGCGCCAACTTCAACGCCATCGTCGGCAAGGTGCGGCCGGGCGATCTGGGCGTGGACGCCATGCATATCAACCTGCACAAGACCTTCTCCACGCCCCATGGCGGCGGTGGCCCGGGCTCGGGCCCTGTGGTGCTCTCCGAGGCCCTGAAGGATTTCGTGCCGGTGCCTTACGTGGTGCATGGCAGCGCTGGCTTTAAACTCGTCGAAAGCGGCGACGCCAAAAGCTTCGGCCGCATGAAGGCCTTCCACGGCCAGATGGGCATGTTCATCCGCGCACTGGCCTACATGATGAGCCATGGCGCCGATGGCCTGAAGCGGGTGGCGGAAGACAGCGTGCTGTCGGCCAATTACGTGATGGCTTCGCTGAAGGATGTGATGAGCCCGAGCTTCGAGGGCCCGTGCATGCACGAGGCTTTGTTCGACGACCGCTTCCTGAAGGATACCGGCGTCACCACGCTGGATTTCGCCAAGGCGATGATCGACGAGGGCTATCACCCGATGACGGTGTATTTCCCCCTCGTGGTGCATGGCGCCATGCTGATCGAGCCGACCGAAAGCGAGAGCAAGGACAGCGTGGATACCTTCGTCGGCACCCTGCGTGGCCTGGCCGAGAAGGCGAAGCAGGGTGACCAGGCCGAATGGTTCCATGGCGCGCCCTACATGACGCCGCGTCGCCGCCTGGATGAAACCCGCGCCGCCCGCGCCCCGGTGCTGCGCTGGAAACCCGGCACCAATGGCGCGCCGATCGACAAGGCGGCGGCGGAGTAAGCCGCGCCCTATTTCGGACGACCAAGCCGCCCGGTCAGCGGCGCCTCACCGGCGCCAGCCGGGCGGCAGTGTTTTATAGGGACGGGACCGCTGCGCCCCGTTATGCCATTGCGCCAGCCGTGAAATGACAAAGGCAGCGACTGCAATCGCCACGCCGCCGAACAACCAGATAATGGCGATCAACGCGCCACCAGCTGCATCGGCCAATGCGGCGGCCCAGGATAGCCAGCCGCTCAACTCACCGCCGACAGTGAGCTGGCCGGCATTGGCCGCCGTGAATTCGGTCAGCCAGCCGAGCATAATGTTGCCCAGCCAGGCCAGCGCCGACCATACGAAGAATGCAATCAAGGCGATGATCCAGATGGCGCGCTGCATAATCAGTTGCCCTCCGTGCCACGGGCTGCGTCGACCATGCCCTCAGAGTGGTCGATATGCCTGTGCAGCAGCTCAATATTCCTGACATTGGCCCGATAGAAGATGTCACCGAACCAACCGACCACCGGAATTGAGCTGATTAGTAGATCGACCGCCACATTGCCAACCATGCGCAGGATCATGCCGACGGGAACACCCAGCCGGCGGGCTTCCCAGACGAGATAGCCTGCCATTGCTTTGGCCATCAGCGTACCGATGCCTGGTATGACATTCAGTGCCGCATCCAGACCGACACGAATGTCGGTACCGGGAATGCGGACCGCGTTATCGAGCAGTCGCGCCAACGCCTCGAGGCGCCGTCGCGCTTCGATATTACGCTCGGAAACATAGCCATATGCATTTTGGTGGAACTGAGCGAATGCCTCAGACATCCAAGACCTCCCAAAATCAGAGCACCGGGTCAATGAAGTGGCGCTCATCAGGTGGAAGAGTCCGACATCGCAGCGAAAAGGCTGCCAGAGGGGCCCGGACCCAGTGTCACAGAGATGGGAGCGGCTGAGCCAATTTCAAGAGACGCCCGACGGGGCTAGCCAAGCGGTTTCGCTTTGACCAGGCTTGCCTTCACCTGCCGCCGGAGCCAGACATGAGCGGCATCGGCCTGGCGGCGTTCGTGCCAGAGCTGGGCGATGGCGAAGGGAGCGATGCGGAAAGGCAGTGCAACCTGTTTCAGCGACCTGTCCTGGCAGAGATAATCCGCCAGCAGCGCCGGCAGGGTGAGCGCGAGATCGGAATTCTGCAGAATGCCGGGCACGGCCATGAATGTGGAGACACGCGCGGCAATGCGGCGTTCATACCCCTGCTGCTTCAGCGCGACATCCACCGTCCCCACACCCTGGCCGCTGAGCGTGACAAAGAGATGTGGCAGTTTCAGATAAGCGGCCATGGTGAATTTCGCTTTCAGAGCCGGATGCCTGCGGCGCAGTAAAGTCACGAAATGGTCGCGCACCAATTCCTGCCGGTAGAAGCCGGCCGGTGCCTCACGGAACACCCCCAAAGCCAGGTCGAGCCGGCCGGATTCCAGATCCTCCAGCGCGCGGGTATCGTTGGGCCGGATGTTGATATCCATCTTTGGCGCAGCGGCACGCAGGCGCGCGAGCAGGCCGGGCAGCACCACCTGAGCCGCATAATCATTGGCGGCGATATGGAAGGCCCCGGTGGCGACGCCTGGATCGAAGTGCTGCGGCGCCACCAAGCGGGCGGCATCCTCCAGCAGGCGGCCGAGCGCGGGCAGCAACCCCAGTGCACGCGGCGTGGGAAGCAGCCCCTGGCGACCACGGACCAGCAGCGGATCGCTGAACAGCAGCCGCAGCCGCGCCAATACGCGGCTCATGGCCGGCTGGCTGAGATTGAGGCGCCGCGCGGCGCGGGACACACTGCGTTCCTCAATCAGGGCACGGAGGGCCACCAGCAACTGGAAATCAACGTTACGCAAATCCGTTTCATGCATGGCGACTATCAATACCATGCATTAGACGCATGACAAAGCGATGGCGTATCCAGGGCAGGCATAACACTGGAGACCCCGCCATGACCGTAAAACAAACCACCGCCGCAGCGTTGGCCGCCGCCCTGCTCAGCGTCAGCCCCGCGCAGGCCGGGGATTTCGTCGATGACCGCATCGCCCAAAACCGCCGTCTGATCGAGCGCTATTTCGAAGAGGTGTGGAACCAGGGCCGGCTGGAGGTACTGGACGACCTGATGCATCCAGCCTATCGCAACCACAGCCCCGGTCTGCCAGATCCGCAACCCGGTCCGGCCGGACTGAAGCCTATCGTGGCCGCCATGCGCATCGGCCTGCCGGACATGCATTACACCATCGAGGACATGGTGATCGCACCTGACAAGGTGGCCGTGCGCGTCATCCTGCGCGCCACCCATAAAGGCGAGCTGTTCGGCATGGCGCCCACGGGCCGGCGCATTGAAGTCGAGCAGATGCAGATCGAGCGGATCGAAGCCGGCAAGATCATCGAACATTGGCGCCGTACCGACGATCTCGGCCTGTTGCGGCAGTTGGGCCAATTGCCTTGAGCCGGCCAGCGGACACAACCTCTATAATATGAAATATCGCATTTTAATTGGTGTTTTTTAGTTACAATGCATCTTTAAGTGTATATTATGCTTGCGGTTGCCTACCGCCGAGCCCTGTCCCAACCGGCGGCCGACCAGCAAACGTCGCGCGGCCCAGGCCCAGCGCCCGCTGCCGCGCCTTTCCTCCCACTTCGGTCCCAGCCGAAGCATAACTCGCCCGGCCATCTCCCCCTGGCCGGGCGGTTTTTTTGACGACGGGGCTGATCCCAGCGGTTGCGGTGTGACATGATTACGGGCGAGACGCACGCTTCCTGACCCCAGGCCTGCCAGATCATCCTGCGAGACCTGCCGTGACCACGGTGCCCGGTTCTATCCCCTCTCATCCTCCGGAAATGTTGCCCGGTGGCCTGAACCGGACATTGTTTGGCTTTGTATTGCGGGCGACCTGGCGCAATCAGGCGATACTTGTCGGCGTCACGCTAGCCAGCCTGCCTTTTTATTATCTGTCGCTGGAAGTGGCGAAAACCCTGATCAATCGCGTCCTGCTCGCTGACACGCATGACGCACCGGTGATGCTGGAGCTTTTTGGCTTCGGTCTTTACACGGCGCCGGCTCGGGAAATGCTGCTGGAACTGAGCTTTGCCTTCCTTGGCTGCGTGCTGGTGTACCAGCTTCTGAAAATGGTGGTGAATATCTACAAGGGCATCCTGACCGAACGCGTGGTGGCCCATCTGCGTCGCACACTGCTGGCCATGGCCAACAATCCCGAACATCCACGCATTGCCGAGTTGCATGGCCGGCTGATGCCCATGGTGGTGATGGAGCCCGAACCGATCGGGGGCTTCTGCGGCGACATCATTTCGCTGCCCGCCATCCAGGGCGGCCTGTTGACCACGGCCCTGATCTTCATCTTTGCCCAGGATCCCTGGCTGGGGTTGGCTGCATTGGTTCTGTTTCCATTGCAAGCCTGGATTTTCCCCAGGCTGGTAGCCCGCCGCACCCAGTTGGAGATCGAGCGCATCGAGCATATCCGTGTGTTGTCGCAGGAAATCGAATACGAAATCAGCCGTCGAGCCGGCACCAGCGGCGCCGATGCCGGCCTGCCGCCTTTGCCAACGCCCCCGCTGGAACACGAGATCGACGATATTCGCCGGAACCGCGCCTCGATCTATATCAACAAGTTCTTCACCTATTTTTTCCTCAATTTCGCCGGCCAGCTCACGCCGTTCATGTTCTATGCCGCCGGAGGCTGGTTCGTGCTGGACGGCAAAGTCAGCGTCGGCGCGTTGGTCGCCGTGATCGCGGCCTATCGTGATCTGACTCCGCCTTGGGAGGAATTGCTGTACTGGTGGCAGGATTCCAAGGTGGTGATCAGCCGCTATCGCAGCCTGGTCCACCAATTGGCCTGACGTCTGCAACGAATTGAAATGTCGTTGCCGTCTGTCTCGCGTCGCAGCGTGACATGATTGCGGCAAATCCTGCCGGTGGGTTTCTGCCGGGTAGCCGGCACATGCCGGCCATGACACACATCGTCACAACATAACATCGGCTTCCCATGCGTTTACGCGCTATGACCGCTGGCATGCGACTTGAGAGGCCGGTCTGTGGAGACACGGCGGTAATGCACCCCGCCGCGGGCTTCGATAACGCAAGACGTCTAAAAGGAGGTCCCATGGTTAGCAGTATCGGCAGCGGCAGCAATCCGCTGCAGCAGGTCATGCAGCAACTGTTCGTGAAAAACGACAGCAACGCGGATGGCAAACTCGACAGCAGCGAAATCTCGTCGCTACTGGAAACCCTGCAGGGCACATCGGATGCCAGCAGCGGCCTGGCAGCCGATGACGTGATCGCCGCCTTCGACAGCGATGGCGACGGCAATGTCACCAGCACCGAATTCGATTCCGGCTTTCAGAAGATGGCCGAAAACATGCAGGCCGGCCTGATCGCGGCCCAGGAAGGCAGCCAGATGCCGCCACCCCCGCCGGGACCGCCGCCCGGGGAGCCGTCCCGGGGCTCGCTCGGGGCTGCGTCGGAGGAAGACGGGGAGGACGACACCACGGTTTCGACCCTGCTCGACCTGCTGGAGCAATACAGCAGCACCAGCGAAAGCAAGGAAGCCAGCGCGTCAAGCGACGAAACCTCGACCGACAGCCTGGTGCAGAGCTTTCTGGCCCAGCTGGAAAAATACGCCCGCAGTCAGGACTACCTGACACAGACCGGCACCACGAGCGGATCGCTCTCGGTTTCAGCCTGAACGAATGGCCGCCCCGCCCTCAGCGGGCGGGGTTGGCCTTATCCTCGGCGCGCTTGAGCAAGGCCATCAGCAGATAGGCCAGTAATGCGAAGCCCAGGCCGGGCAACAGCATGTTGGTCAACACAAAGGACCCATCGATACCGCAGGTGGTGGGAACGCCACTGCCACGGCTCATGTCGATCGGGATATGCCCCTCGACGGCGGGCACCGGATGGCACAGACCCATGGGCTCATAGCCATGCGTGCGCAGCAGCAGGATGCCAAACAGCACCACCGGCAGCGACAGGCCAAAAACCAGACTGGAGACAATGCGGCCGAAGACCGTCTGCGGCCTGATCCAGCGCGAAAACCGAAACACGGGGCACCCCTCGTTGGCTAACGTCTCTTCGATAGCAGCAAGATCAAGCCGATGCCAGCCTGAGCAGCCCGCTCAGACCAGCGCCGCCTTGGCCCGTCGCAGGGTTTCCCTGGGCCCGGCGCCCGCATCCACGGTTTTCCAGTCGGCCGGCGGCGACAGATGCTGCAGCTGCCAGCGCACGACTTCTTCGGTCGCGTCAGAAGCATCGCCGCGCCGCGCCGCCACCCGTGCGGTCAGGACCTCGGGATCCGCCGTCAGCCACAGCCCGTCGCAGCGGCAATTCATCTCGCGCGCCAGAGCGGCGGCGGCTTCGCGTTCTTCCGGCTTTCCATAGACCGCATCCAGGATCACGCTGGCGCCGGCCTGCAGCAGTATCCGCGCCCGCTCCAGCAAAACGGCATAGACATGCCGGCTGCTTTCTGGCGTGTAGCTGTCTTGCGGCAGGCGTTGCAAGGCCGGCACGTTGTGCAAGGCTTTGCGGATCGTGTCGCTGCGCAGGATCACCGCGCCGCAAGGGCCGCCAAATTCGGGCGCCAGCGCGCGGGCCAGTGTGGTCTTGCCAGTACCCGACAGGCCGCCAACCAGGATCAGCCGCGGCGCCGGCTGATTCAACGCCTGCCGCGCCAACGCCAGATACCGTGCAGCATCCCCGCGGCCAACGTCGGTGAGTGCTGCGATGTGACAGCGGATTGCGGCGCGCAGCGCCACATAAAGCGGCAGCAGGGCGACGCCGGCATCGTCAGGCATCGCCTCCAGCCATGTGTTCAGCGCCAGATTGGCCAGATCGCCGCGCTGCTGCTGCACAAGATCCATCAGCAGGAAAGCCAGGTCATACATGATGTCGACGGCAGCGAGATCGTCGTCGAATTCCAGGCAATCGAACAAGACCGGATGTCCGTCGATCACCGCGATGTTGCGCAGATGCAGATCGCCATGGCCGTAACGCATACGGCCGTCGGCACGCCGCCGCGCCAGCAAAGATCGACGTCGCTCCATTTCCGCCTGCTGTGCCGCATGGAACTCGGCGAATGCCTCCGATGGTAGCGCGCCGGGCGGCAGATTGGCAAAAGCAGCATCGTTCAAGGCGATGGTCTGGGACACCATGTCTTCGGCCTCACGTTCCACGATTTCGGCGCGGGCATGAAAGGCGGCGATATCGGCGGCCAGCGCCGTAATCATCGCGGGCGTCGCGGCACCATCGGCCAGTAGCCGGTCCAGCGTCTTGCGCGCATCGAAGCGCCGCATCTCGACCAGCCATTCGATGGCCGCGCCTTGCGGATCGAACGACAGCCCGCCCATGGCATCGCGATAGACCGCACGACAGCCGAGGTAAAGCTGTGGCGCGGTGCGGCGGTTCAACGCCACTTCGCGTTCACAGGCGATACGCCGCTTCTCCAGGGTGGAGAAATCGACATAGGGCAGAGCGACGGCCTTCTTCAGTTTCCAGGCGCGATCCCCGGTGAGAAAAACGCGCGAGATATGGGTCTCGATCACGTCGTCCGGGGTCGGGACAAACAGGCTGGCAATATCGGCAGGATTGGGCTCGGTCATGCCATCAACCTATCCCGGCGGGGACGACGGATGTTTGACCGAGCGCAATCGGCGCCGCGCTTTAAGCAGCCTTGGAATAGGTGCGATCGACCAGGGCGACGATGGCGCGCATGATGGCGGTCAGGTCGTAATCCTTGGGCGTGAACACCCCGGCGATGCCGGCCGCCTTCAGCCTGGCCTCGTCTTCCGGCGGGATAATGCCGCCCACCACCACCGGCACATCGCCGATGCCCTCGGCGCGCATGCGCTGCATGACATCGGTGGCCAACTCGACATGACTGCCAGAGAGGATGGACAGGCCGACCAGATGCACGCCTTCTTCGAGGGCGGCCGACACGATCTGTTCCGGCGTGAGACGGATGCCCTCGTAGACCACTTCCATGCCGCAGTCGCGCGCCTTCACAGCGATCTGCTCGGCACCATTGGAATGGCCGTCCAGGCCCGGCTTGCCGACCAGCAGCTTGAGCGGCCGGCCGAGCCGCTTGGCCACGGCCTTCACTTCCGCGCGCAGTTCGTCCATGCCGTCATTGGCCAGGGCGCCACTGGCCGCCGCCACGCCGGTAGGCGCGCGATATTCGCCGAATACCTTGCGCAGGGCCGCCGCCCATTCGCCGGTGGTGACACCGGCCTTGGCGGCCTTGATGCTGGGTTCCATGATGTTGCGGCCGTCGCGCGCTGCCGATTCCAGTTCGGCAATGGCGGCGTCGACCGCCTTGGCATCGCGGCTGGCACGCCAGGCTTTCAGGCGCTCGATCTGCTCGGATTCGGCCGCCGGGTCGACCGTCATGATCGCACCGCCTTCGCTCGCCACCAGCGGCGATGGCGCGCTATCGGTGAACTTGTTGACACCGACCACCGTGATCTCGCCGGTCTCGATGCCACGTACGCGGGCGGTGTTGCTTTCGACAAGAGCCTGCTTGAGGTAACCGGTCTCCACAGCCTGGATCGCGCCGCCCATATCCTCGATGCGTTTCAGCTCGGCACGCGCGGCGGCTTTCAGTTCCTCGACCTTGGCATTCACCGCCGGGTTGCCGTCGAAGAGATCGCCATATTCCAGCAGATCGGTCTCATAGGCCACGATCTGCTGCAGGCGCAGCGACCATTGCTGGTCCCATGGCCTTGGCAGGCCCAGCGCCTCGTTCCAGGCCGGAAGCTGCACGGCGCGGGCGCGGGCCTTCTTGGACAGCACCACCGCCAGCATTTCGAGCAGAATGCGGTAAACATTGTTTTCCGGTTGCGGCTCGGTCAGCCCCAGCGAATTGACCTGCACGCCGTAGCGGAACAGCAGAGCCTTGGGGTCGGTGACGCCATAGCGCTCGCGGCCGATCTCTTCCCACAGATCGACAAAGGCGCGCATCTTGCAAATTTCGGTGACGAAACGGATGCCGGCGTTCACGAAGAAACTGATACGACCGAAGGCCTGGGCGAAATCGGCTTCCGGCACCTGGCCGGAATCGCGTACCGCGTCCAGCACGGCAATCGCCGTTGCCAGCGCATAGGCCAGTTCCTGCACCGGCGTGGCGCCCGCTTCCTGCAGGTGATAACTGCAAACGTTGGTGGGGTTCCACTTCGGCAGCTCGCGGTAGGTGAAGGCAATCACGTCGGTGATCAGCCGCATCGAAGCTGCCGGTGGGAAGATATAGGTGCCGCGCGAGAGGTATTCCTTGATGATGTCGTTCTGCACGGTGCCGTTCAGGTCGGACCGTTTCGCGCCCTGCTCCTCGGCCACGGCGATATAGAGCGCCAGCAGCCAGGCTGCCGGGGCATTGATCGTCATCGAGGTGTTCATCTGCGCCAGGGGAATCTGGTCGAACAGGACCCGCATGTCGCCCAGATGGCAGATCGGCACGCCCACCTTGCCCACCTCGCCGCGCGCCAGCACATGGTCGCTGTCGTAACCGGTCTGGGTCGGCAGGTCGAAGGCGACTGACAGGCCGGTCTGGCCGCGGCCCAAATTGGTCCGATACAGCGCATTGGACGCCTTGGCCGAGCTGTGGCCCGAATAGGTGCGGAACAGCCAAGGCTTCTCCGGACCCGCCTTTTCGCGCTTGCGAAGAGAATTGGGCGTGGTACCGTCATTGGAGCGAGTCGCGGACATAATTTTATTCCGTGTCAAGTTGACGTAAGGTTATTTAGTTGCCTATTGCGTCCCGCAGGGGAAATATCATAACCTCTGCTGCATTGCAAAATGATCTTGCCATTTTTTCGCCGCCGCAAAAAGATAGCAACCGTTTTGTAACAGCACCGTCTCGAGGCGCGCTGCAAGGCTAATCCCGGCCGGCAGGGCCCAACAAGAGAAGAAATCAAAGCTCGGCAAGAGCGTTTATTAGGGACAGCGAAGGGCAAAGGAGTTTCGCCATGTCGAATGCGGGTGGATCTGTGGTGACGCTGCAAACCGCAAATGCGGGGCAGACCCAGAAGGCGCAATCTGGCAGTTACAAGGATCTTTACGAGGTGGGCGAAATCCCCCCGCTCGGCCATGTGCCGAAGCAGATGTATGGCTGGGCGATCCGCCGCGAGCGCCATGGCCCACCCGAGCAGTCGATGCAGCTGGAAGTCCTGCCCACGCCGGAGATCGATGCCGACGAGGTCCTGATCCTCGTGATGGCCGCCGGCGTGAATTACAACGGCGTCTGGGCCGGCCTGGGCGTGCCGATCTCGCCCTTCGACGTGCACAAGGCGCCATATCACATTGCCGGCTCGGATGCCTCGGGCATCGTCTATGCCGTCGGCCGCCGCGTGAAGCGCTGGAAGGTGGGCGACGAGGTGATCGTCCACTGCAACCAGGATGATGGTGACGACGAGGAATGCAACGGCGGCGACCCGATGAACTCGCCCAGCCAGCGCATCTGGGGTTATGAAACTCCCGATGGCAGTTTCGCGCAGTTTGCCCGCGTGCAGTCGCGCCAGCTGATGCCGCGGCCCAAACACCTGACCTGGGAAGAAAGCGCCTGCTACACGCTGACGCTGGCCACCGCCTACCGCATGCTGTTCGGCCATCGCCCGCATATCCTGCGGCCGGGCCAGAATGTGCTGGTCTGGGGTGCCGCCGGCGGCCTGGGTTCGATGGCGATTCAGCTGATCGCGATCTCGGGCGCCAATGCCATCGGCGTGATCTCGGATGAGTCCAAGCGCGATTTCGTCATGAGCTTGGGCGCCAAAGGCGTGATCAACCGCAATGATTTCGACTGCTGGGGCCAGTTGCCGCCCGTGCTGGATGCCGAGAAATACGCGGCTTACATGAAGAAGTGCCGTGAATTCGGCAAGGCGATCTGGGATATCACCGGCAAGGGCAACGATGTCGATTTCGTGTTCGAGCATCCCGGCGAGCAGACCTTCCCGGTTTCGTGCTTCGTGGTGAAGCGCGGCGGCATGGTGGTGTTCTGCGCCGGCACGACCGGCTTCAACCTCACCTTCGACGCGCGTTTTGTGTGGATGCGGCAGAAGCGCATCCAGGGCAGTCACTTCGCCAACCTGCTGCAGGCCAGCCAGGCCAACCAGCTGGTGATCGAACGCCGCCTCGACCCCTGCATGTCGGAAGTCTTCTCCTGGGCCGACATTCCGCGCGCCCACACCAAGATGTGGAAGAACCAGCACAAGCCCGGCAACATGGCCGTGCTGGTGAGCGCCAAGGTGCCCGGCCTGCGCACCGTTGAAGATGCGATCGAAGCGGGGAATTCCTAACCCTTCTCGACGCTGACCAGCCGGCAGGGGTAACCCTGCCGGCTGCACCTTTTCGAACAGTTCCCTTTACGATGAGCGCAACGATGTCTGCTGCCGCCAAGCCTGCCTCCGCCCCTGAATTCCTGCTGATCGACGATCTGCTGCCCACTTGCGCTGCGGCCCTGAAGGCGGCGGAGCAGCTGGCGGCCCATGCCACGGCGGCGGTGGCGCAACTGGTGCGAGGCGCGGATGGCCATATCGATGGTGCACGGTTGGAGGAAGAGCAGTTCGCCGCCCACGGCCTGGCCTGGCTGGCGACCTATGTGGCAACGCTGAAGGAAAGCCTGCATTGGGCCGAGCGCCTGCAGGGTGATGGCAAACTGCGCGAATTGGAAACCCTGATCCTGCAGGCCGGCTTCGGCGAATACCTGGCCCAGATGCAGGGCGGCATCCCGATGAGCCAGGTGGAAGTATGTCGCCCCGACGATCTGGGCATCGCGGCAGATGCCATGCAGGCATTCCTGACCGCTCCAGTGCAGCGCCTGATCGGCCGGGGCAATACGGCGGCCGTGCGCAGCCGCATCGGCGAATTGATCCAGGATGGCCTCTCGACCGGTGATTTCGGCGAGCTTGGCCTGGACGAAACCATGGGCATGGTGCGCGAGCAGTTCCGCCGCTTTGGCGAGGACAAGGTCGCGCCGTTTGCCCATGACTGGCACCGCAACGACGAATTCATTCCGATGGAGATCGTTTCCGAGATGGCCGAGCTTGGCGTCTTCGGCCTGACCATCCCGGAGGAATATGGCGGGCATGGCCTGGGCAAGATGGCGATGTGTGTCGTCTCGGAAGAATTGAGCCGCGCCTATATCGGCGTCGGTTCACTCGGCACCCGCGCCGAGATCGCCGCCGAACTGATCCTGCGCGGCGGTACGGAGGAACAGCGCAAGCAGTGGCTGCCCAGACTGGCCTCGGGTGAAATCCTGCCGACCGCCGTGTTCACCGAACCCAATACCGGATCCGATCTCGGCAGCTTGCGCACCCGCGCGGTGAAGGACGGCGACGTCTACAAGGTGACCGGCAACAAGACCTGGATCACCCATGCCGCCCGCACTGATCTGATGACCCTGCTGGTGCGCACCGATCCGAACGAGAAAGGCTACAAGGGCCTGTCGATGTTCCTGGCCGAGAAGCCGCGCGGCGACGATGCCAATCCCTTCCCCGCCAAAGGCATGACCGGTGGCGAGATCAAGGTACTGGGCTATCGCGGCATGAAGGAATACGAGATCGGCTTCGACGGTTTCGAAGTGAAGGCCGAGAACCTGCTGGGCCAGCGCGAAGGCCAGGGCTTCAAGCAGCTTATGGAAACATTCGAATCCGCCCGTATCCAGACCGGCGCCCGCGCGCTAGGCGTGGCGCAATGCGCGCTGGAGCTGGGCCTGAAATATGCCAACGAACGTATCCAGTTCGGCAAGCCGATCTACAGCTTCCCGCGCGTGCACGGCAAGATCGCCTGGATGGCGGTGGAAACCATGCTGGCGCGCCAGCTTTGTTACTTCGCCGCGCGCGAAAAAGACCAGGGCCGCCGCTGTGACCTGGAAGCCGGCATGGCCAAGCTGCTGGCCGCCCGCATCGCCTGGGCCAATGCCGACAACGCCCTGCAGGTGCATGGCGGCAACGGTTATGCCGAGGAATATCCGATCAGCCGCGTGCTGTGTGACGCACGCATCCTCAACATCTTCGAGGGAGCGGCCGAGATCCAGGCGCAGGTGATTGCCCGTCGCCTGCTGGAAACCCGCAACGGCTGATCGCGCCTAGCGCACGAAATCGGTATCGGTGGGGTTGCCGCCGCAGACCAGTATGCCGACGCGTTCATCGGCCGCCGGCCTGTAGGCGCCACCGAGCAGGGCGGCGAAGGCGGCCGCGCCGCCCGGTTCGGCCACCAGGCGCAGTTTGTCCCACAGGGCAACCTGCGCCGCGCGGATCGCTTCGTCACGCACCAGCACCGAAATCGCCACATGCTTTTGCGCGATCGGAAACATCAGACCGCCCACCTGGCGCGGCGCGAGCGAGTCGGCCGCGATGCCGCCGGCCGGGGCATCCACCGGCCGCCCGGCTTGAAGTGCCATATATAACGTCGGCGCGGTCTCGGGCTCGACGGCCACAACTTTCACCTTTCCGGCATACCAGGCGGCAATGCCGCCGATCAGCCCACCGCCGCCCACGGCTACCAGCAGGGTATCGAGTTGCGGCGCCTGTTCTTCCAGTTCCAGCCCCACGCTGCCCTGACCGAGCAGGGTTTCAGCCTGATCGTAGGCATGCACCGGCAGGGCGCCGCTTTGCGCCTGCCATGCCTCGGAAGCCGCCAGGGCATCGGCATAGCGTTCGCCGCCCACCACCAGATCGGCGCCATAATCGCGGATACGGGCGATCTTCATCGGCGCGGCGATGCTCGGGACATAAATCCGCGCCGGCAGCCCCAGCGTCCTGGCTGCATAGGCCACCGCCGCGCCGTGGTTGCCGCCCGAAGCGGCCACCACACCGGCCGAGGGCACGGCACGGCCTAGCAGGTTGGCGAAGGCGCCGCGTGCCTTGAACGAGCCGGAATGCTGCAGCAGTTCCAGCTTCAGGGTCACAGGCTGGCCGGCCAGCCCAAAATCCTCGGGCTGGATATCGATAACCGGCGTACGCCGCACATGCCGGGCGATGGACATATATGTATCGGCGATGCCGGCACGGTCGACGCCGGAGGAGAGACTGTCTGACATGAAGGGATCCTGCTGTTTGCTTGACTATAATTAGATATATAGCTAATTAGCAATATGCCTGAGTTAAATACCTTGCGCGCCCTGGCCAACGACAAGCGCCTTGCCATCCTCGGCTGGCTGCGCGATCCCGTGGCCCATTTCCCGCCGCAGGTGGATGGCGACCTGATGAAAGATGGCGTCTGCGGCCTGCTGATCGCCGTGAAGCTGGGTGTCAGCCAGCCGACCGCCAGCGAACATCTGAAAATCCTGACCCAGGCCGGCCTGCTGCGCACCAAGCGGATCAAACAATGGACCTTCTATAAACGCGACGAGACGGCCCTCGCCGCCTTCAAAGTGGCATTGCTGCGCGAGCTTTAAAACGCGGGCCAGACAGCCATCACCGTTTCCATCGCCGTCAGCAGACGGCGCTGGTCCACATCCGTCAGATTCTCAAGCAGCACCATGACCTGATGATCTGCCGCCCGGTCAAGGCGACGGAAAACCCTGTGGCCGAATGCCGAAAGAGTGATGATGGTCTGACGCGCATCGCGTGGATTGCGCTGCCGGATCACCAATCCGCGGCGAGCAAAGCCGCGCAGCAGACGACTGAGATAGCCGGCGTCGATATCAAGTTGACGGATCAGGCCGCCGGCTGTGATCTCGCCAGCATGGGCGATCTCGAACAGGATGCGGATTTCGGTCAACGAATAGGCGCTGCCGAGCAGGGTCTGGTCCAGCAAACCAAGCTGCCGGGTATAGAAGCGGCTAAATTGGCGTACAGCGGCAACCCGGTTGCTGTCCACCGGCCCCACCCTCGCCACGGTCAGGCCTTTTGTCGCCAGCGTAGCGGCCATATGCCCGAGCCAGACCACGTCGCCAAGGCGAAGCCAGTCAGAATCAGAATCATGCCGGCGACATGATAGGCCTGGATCGGCTCGCCCAGCAGCAGCCAGGCCAACATTGCGGTAAAGATCGCCACCAGGTGGAACGAGATTCCCGTAACCGTGGCGCCGAGACGCGCCACACAATGATTCCACAGAATGAAAGCCAGCAGAGATGCGAACACGCCGATATAAAGAACGGCGCCAATCGCGGCCGGGTCGCTTGGCAGCTTGGCGCCGGAGGCCATTTCCCATACCCAGAATGGCAACAGCACCAGCAAACCGGCGATGATGGTTGCCGCAAGGAAGACCAGTGGCTGCAGCCCGGCGGGCCGGCGGCGCAGCAGAACCGAATAGAGGGCATAATTCAGCACCGCCAGCAAAACCAGCAGATCGCTGGAGGCCAGCCGCAGTTCTTGCAATACCGACCAATCACCGGCCGAGACGATCCAGGCGACGCCGGCGAAAGAAATCGCAATGGCGCTGATGATGCGTGGAGCAACCGCTTCCCGGCTGATCAGGGCCGCGGCGAGCGGGATCATCAGCGGGAGCGTCGAATTGAGGAAAGCCACATTCGCCGCCGGACTGCTCTTCAGCGCGACATAGGCCAGGGCGTTGTAACCCGCCACTCCGAAACCACCACACAACAGAACAAGCCAACGATGCCGCCATAACAAGACGCGCTGTCGCCAGGCAGCACCGGCCACAAACGGCGCCAGCACCAGGATCGCGACCAGCCAGCGGCCGACTGCCAGGGAAACCGGTGGCATGGTCTGGCTGATGGCGCGGCCGATCACCAGATTGCCAGCCCAGAAAGCCGGCGGCAGCCAGAGCAGCAGAACAGGCCGGTTCCATATCGCGCCAAGCAAGCCCATGGCCTAGCCCATATCCAGGCCGATCCGGATCCGGCGATTGTGGCGTCCCTTGTTTTCGATCTTGAGGATACGGACCGGTCGCGAAGCGCCCGTGGCCGTCAGATGCGTGCCGCCGCAGGCCTGACGGTCGAGTCCAGCGATCTCGATCACCCGGATCAATCCATCGCCTGTCGGCGGCGGTGCCACCGAACGCGAGCGTAACAGGCCTTTTTCATCATAGGCCTGATCCAGCTCGATATAACTCTCCGTCACGGGCAAATTCTGCCGGATGGCATCGTTGATCGCCGGCTCCAGAGCGCGCAGCCGGTCATTATCGGCATCCGGCAGATCGAAATCGATCCGCGCGGTCCCATCGGCATTCATCTGCACCCCGGTCACCAGAGCCCCGTCGAAAGCCTGAAATACGAGAGCGTTCAGAATGTGTAGGTCGGTATGCAGTTCCCGCATCATCTGGCGAAAATCAGGATCGACTGCCGCCTCCACCTCGCCCGCAATTTCCAGCGGTTGTTTCAACCTGGTCCAGAGGCGGCCATCGATACTCTCGAAAGTATCGACCTCTACCTCGCCATCCGACCAGCGCAGCAGACCGTGATCGGGCAACTGGCCGCCGCCGCCGGGATAAAACGGATTCTCCGCCAGCAAGACCGCACCGGGCCGGGCCTCCAGCACCCGTGTGGCAAGCTGCAGGGTTTCGGGATGGTCATGACAGAAATACCTGGACATCGCCTCTCCTGGAGTCCGCCTACGGACCGGAGGATGCCAAAGCCAGGTGGTGGCCTTATTGGCTAAAATTGCGCGCGGCGCTCTTCAGCCCAAATGGGCTGCAAGATACTGCCGCGGCGTAATCCCGAAAGCCCGTTTGAAATGCTTGGTCAGCGCGCTCTGGTCAAAAAAGCCCACGGTCAGGGCCACATCGGCAATGGGGGTTTGGTTTTTCAGAAGTCGAAGGGCAGCCCGCAACCGGATCTGCGTCAGATAGGCGTGAGGCGTCAATCCGGTTACGCGCCGGAACAACCGGATCAATTGGAACGGCGTCAGACCCAGAGGGCCGGCCAGATCTTCCAGGGTGAGAGGCTCGGCGAAACGATCCAGCAGAACCGGACGCAGCCGGCGAAACAGGATGTGGTCGCGCGGCCCGCCGGCAATGCCATGCCGGATGCCGCTGTGGCGACCGAGCAGCGTACCGAAACACTCAGCCAGCATGCCCTGCCGCCGCAGGTCATCCCCCTCCTGCTCCAGCTCGGCATGCAGCCTGCTGAAGGCGGCGATCAGGTCGGCATCGCCATACAGGTTGTCGGCGAAGTAGGGCATACCGTCAGCCCCCACCAGGCGGCCGACCTCCGTCAGCGCCTCCCGTTCCAGATACAGGGAGCGATAGCGCCAGCGCCGGCTGTGGGCCATGCGGCCGGAATGGGGCTCGTCTGGATTGAAGACCAGAAGGACATTATCCCGCGCCTCCTCGGTGCGGCCGCGGCTGGTAAATTCCGCCCCGCCCGCCTCGGTCACCGCGATGACCAGAGCGTCGTGGCTGTGGGGGGCATAATCATGGGCCGTGAAGTCGGCCTGAAGCAGGCTCAGGCCCGGTACGGTCCGGGATAGCCAGAAATGGGCGGTATTACGGGGATCGGTTCGTGCCATGATCTTTGAAGGATAGGATTGGCGATCGCCGCCGGCCAGGGGTATTTGCCTCCTCTGCCTCGGCCCTGTTCCAGGCCCCCAGACAATGTCCCCGGCAGCATCCCAGCGGTGCCATGCCCAGATATCGCCGCGACGCATTGCCGCGCCGGCCGGCGGCCTGACGGTTGGACCTGCCCTGCCGGGCGCTATATCCTTGCCCCATGCAAGGATTCATCAACGCCCTGATCCCGGTTTTTGCCGTCGCCACCTTCCTGGTGCTGTGCGTGGGCATCTATGCCCTGTTCCGCGGCGGGCAATTCAACCGATCCTATTCCAACCTGCTGATGCGCTGGCGCATCCTGCTGCAGTTCATCGCCATCATCCTGATCGCGGTGGCGAGCTTCGCCTTCCGGAACTGAGATCCGGTCATGGTCAAGCTGGACAAGATCTATACCCGCGGCGGCGACAAGGGCATGACCTCGCTGGGCAATGGCGAGCGGGTGCCCAAGCATGACCTGCGGGTGGAAGCCTATGGCGCGGTCGACGAAGCCAATGCCGCCATCGGCCTGGCCCGCCTGCATACCGCCGGCACCGATCTGGACGGCATGCTGTCACGGGTCCAGAACGACCTGTTCGATCTGGGCGCCGACCTCTGTACCCCGGAAGAAGATGAACAAGACCCTCGCCGCAGGCCACCCCTGCGGGTGGCCCAGGTTCAGGTCGACCGGCTGGAGGCGGAAATCGACGCCATGAATGCCCGGCTCAGCCCGCTCACGTCTTTTGTACTGCCCGGCGGCAACCCGGCGGCAGCCTATCTGCATCTGGCCCGGACCATCGTGCGTCGGGCCGAACGGCTGATCACCGCCCTGCAGGATGCCGAGCGGATCAATCCGGCGGCGCTCAGCTATATCAACCGCCTGTCAGACCATCTGTTCGTCGCCAGCCGCCACGCCAATAACGACGGCGAGGCTGACGTATTATGGGTTCCCGGCCTGAACCGGGGCTGATCCTTTCCCTGTTCCTGCCCGGCAATTTCTGCCGGGACTTACCGCCCCTTTGACGCCCCCCGGCAGAAGCTGCCGCGTTTACCGTTTCCCGAAATATTATGAAAAGCCCTGAAATAATAATACGTTAGCCACAATATTTCGAACTGGCACGCGGCTTGCTCCTACCCTGGCAAATCGGTTTCGAGCCAGGAGGCAGTGTTATGACGATCAGTGGTTCTTTGCAGACCTCGATTACCGGCCTGAACGGCCAGTCGACGGCGATCAGCTACATTTCCGACAACGTCGCGAATGCGGGCACCATCGGCTACAAGAAGGTGGAATCACGCTTCCAGACGCTGGTCACCCAGTCCAGCGCCCAAGCCAACACCCACTCGCCCGGCGGCGCACTGAACCAGCCCTTCTTCGCCAACAATGCCCAGGGCGCGATCCAGCAGGTGAACTCAACCACCTCGGTTGCCCTTGTCGGCGGCGGCTTCATTCCGGTCTCGAAGAAAAACGGCAACGATCAGGCCACCGGCCTGCCGACTTTCGAGACGACCTCGTATTACACCCGCGTCGGCGACTTCAACCAGAACAATGACGGTTACCTGGTGAACTCGTCGGGCTACTTCCTGCGCGGCTGGCCGATCGATCCGGTCACCGGCGTGGTCGACAGTTCGGCCACCGAGGAAGTGCGCGTGTCCAACCTGCTGGATGCCCCGGTGGCGACCAGCACGGTGGACTATGCGGCCAATCTGCCTTCCAACGCAGTGACCTCGACGGGCACCATTCCGGCCACCCTGCCGCTCTCTTCGATCCAGATCTTCGACTCCCTGGGCAATGCCCGTACGCTGAACCTGGAATGGACCCGCATCGGCGCCAATACCTGGGAATTGCAGGTGACCTCGCCGGGCGCCACAGGTACCTCGATCTTCGGTCCGGCGACCGTCGCCTTTGGCGGCACGGTTGGCGGCACCACCGTCAGCCCGGGTACGATTTCCTCCCTCGGCAGCGTCGTAGGTTTCACCGGCAGCACCGCCGCTGCCGTCGATGATGACGCCTCGTTTTCCTTCAGCGTCAACTTCGGCTCGGGCGCCCAGAACCTGCGCCTCGATCTGGGGTCCTTCGGCAACTCGATCGGCACCACGCAATATGCCGGCGATACCCTGACGCTGAACAATTTCAGCCAGAACGGCGTGCCGCAGGGCAACTTCAAGAACCTGAGCATCGACCAGGACGGCTTCGTCTCGGTCACCTTCGACAACGGCAACGTGAAGCAGTTCTACCAGATCCCGGTGGCGCGCTTCCGCGATCCGACCGAGCTTGACCGCGTGGCCGGCAATGCCTTCGTGGAAACGCCCAGCTCAGGCTCCGCCGTGCTGTCGCAGTCGGGCGCCAGCGGTGCCGGCGACTATGTGTCGGCCGCCATCGAAGGCTCCAACGTCGATATCGCGGAGGAATTCTCCAAGCTGATCGTCGCCCAGCGCACCTACTCGGCCAATGCCCGGCTGATCACCGCCGCCGACGAACTGCTGCAGGAAACCATTAATATCCGCCGCTAACCGGTCTGACCGCTGGACCACCCGGTCCGGCGGTCACTACCGGAAAGGATGTAACCCATGTCGCTCAGCGCCGCTCTCAATACCGCAGTCATCGGCCTGCAGACGCTGCAGCAGCAGACCCGTATCGTTTCGGGCAACGTCGCGAACGCCCAGAATCCGAATTACAGCCGCAAGGTCACCACCCTTACCTCACCCGTGGCCGAGGGCCTGCCGCAAGCGGCGCTGATTTCCCAGATCACCCGCGTCGCCGCGCCGGAAATCCAGCAGGACCTGTACCGTATCACCGCCGATTACGGCCAGCTGGACCGCCAGCTCAACTACACCAAGGAACTGGCGGAAACGCTCGACGCCACCAACACCACCGGCGAACAGCCGACCCTGCTGGCGATGATGACGCGTTTCGAGGATGCCTGGAAAACCCTGGAAGCCACGCCGGAAGACACCGCGACCCGCAGCCTGGTGGTGCAGCGTGGCATGGAACTGGCCGCGGAAATCCGCCGCCTGAACAGCCTGCAATCGGAATTGCAGACCCGCGCCCAGGAACATCTCACCACCGATGTCCAGATCGTCAATGAAGCGGCTCTGCAGATCGCCAAGCTGAATGTCCAGATCACATCGCAACTCGCCGGTAACAACCCGATTGGCGACCTGGAGGATCTGCGCGATCAGGAAGTGGCCAAACTGGCCGACAAAATCGGCATCCGCACTGTGGTCAACGATCGCGGCGAACTGTTCGTTTATACCGATGGCGGCGTGCAGGTCGTTGGTACAGTCGCGCAGCAATTCGAATACCAGGCCACAGGCATCCCGCCCGGCATCTTCCTGCAGGGCGGCACCGACAACCTGAACCAGGGCTTCCTGAACGGCTCGATCCGCGCTTCGCTGAACTATCTGGACAATACCGCGGCTGGTCTGGCATCGGCCGATCCGAATGTTGCCGTGCTGTCGAAATACTTCAACCAGCTCGATAGCTTCGCCGCCAATCTCGTGACCGTGGTGAACACAGCCTATGGCGCGAATTTCTTCAACTACAGTGCCGCGCTGGCCGCGCCGCCAGATGAAGCCGGAAAGATTGTCGTCGATCCGGCCCTGGTCGCCACTCCGGCCAACGTCAACCCCGCAGTGGCCGGCACCGTTCAGCAGGCCATGCGCAATACCACGCTCACGGCCGCCCAGATCAATCGTTCCGCGACCGACCCCAACGGCCTCACCATCACCAGCGTGAACATCTTCGGTCTGATCAACGGCGTTCTGGCCTATCACGCGCGGATGGCGTCGGATAACGAATCCGGGCGCGATACCGCCGAACGCCAGCAGCACACCCTCGATCAGAAGCTGCGCAACCTGACCGGCGTGAATATCGACGACGAACTGGCTCAATTGCAGGTCCTGCAGAACAATTACGCCGCTCTGGCCAATGTGATGAACACGGTCACGGCAATGTTCGATGAACTCGTGAATATCGGGAGGTAACCATGGTCGCCGTAACCGGTAACACTCAGTTCGCCACCCAACTTGAAGTGACCCGCAGCATCCGCCTGCTGAATCAGCAGCTGGCAAAGCAGAACCAGCAGCTGGGCTCTGGCCGTTATGCCGACGGTCTGATCGGCGTGTCACAGCGCGCCCTTGAACTGGGGCAGCTCAAGTCTGAGCTGGGCACCGTCACCAATTACATGTCTGGTGTGCAGACGGCGCAGAACCGCGTCAACCTGTATGCCGTGACCATCGAGGAAATCATCGATATCGCCACCGAGGCGCAGGACACGATGCTGAAGAACCGCGATGCGTTCTTCGCCACCACATCCTCGCCGCGCACCCAGGCTAACGTGCTGCTCGATCGCGTCGGCTCGCTGTTGCAGACCAAGGATGGTGACCGTTTCCTGTTTGGCGGCACGGATTACACCATCAACCCGATCAACGGCCAGCTATCGGCCGTGGCGACGGCCTATGCTGCAGGCGCGGTTCCCGGTGGTGGTGGCTACCCGGTGCCCTTCGTGCCGGCCGCCGCGGCCGGCGCTTATCCGCCGGCGCCTTATGCGGCGGGCACCTTCCTGCTGTCTACCGGCGGCACCATGGCGAACAAATACAACGCCAACGGCGTGACCCTGTATTCCGATGACAACGAGCAGGTCACCTATGGTGTCGCCGCGGCGGAAACAGGGTTTCAGCGGCTGGTCGACTCGCTGATCCGTTTCCGCGACGCAACCGCCGACGTCACCACTGCTCCGGCGAACTATCAGGCCCGTGTCGACGACGCCCGCACCCAGCTTGCCACCGCCATCACGGAATTGAAGACTATTGCGTCGCGCAACGGCTACAAGCAGCAGCAGTTGAACGAGGTGATGGACCGGCATAACCGCTCGCTCGACGTGGTGCGGACCCGCATCGGCAGGATCGAGAATGTGGACATCGCCGAGGTATCGGTGAACATCAAGAACCTGCAGACCTCGCTGGAGGCCAGCTACGTGATCACGCGCGACAGCCTGAGCCTGTCTCTGGTCAACTACCTGCGGTAACGCGGGCGTATTTGGCGGATTTCCAACCGGCCGGCGGGCAGAATCACCCGCCGGCCGGTTGCGATTCAGGCAGCTTTGCCTATAGTCCGGCCTCTGGACAGGTCCGGCCATGCAGATACAGATTTACAATACCCTCACCCGACAGAAAGAGCCTTTCGTCCCGCAGGATCCGCAGCGGGTGACGATGTATGTCTGCGGCCCTACCGTTTACAATTACGCCCATATCGGCAACGCGCGCCCCGTGGTGGTGTTCGACACGCTGTACCGTCTGTTGCAGCAGGCCTATCCGAACGTGATCTATGTACGCAACGTCACCGACGTGGACGACAAGATCAACGCCGCCGCCAAGGCCGAGAATGTGCCGATCGGCACCATCACCGAACGCTATCATCAGGTCTACAGCCAGGACATGGCGGCATTGGGCGCCCTGCCACCGCGGATCGAACCGAAGGTGACCCAGCATATCGGCGCCATCATCGGCATGGTCGAGCGCCTGATCGCCAATGGCCATGCCTATGAAGCCGAAGGCCATGTCCTCTTCAACGTGCCGTCGTTTGCCGAATATGGCCGCCTGTCAGGCCGCGACCGCGACGACATGATTGCCGGCGCCCGCGTCGACGTGGCGCCCTACAAGCGCGATCCGGCCGATTTCGTGCTGTGGAAACCCTCGCCGTCAGATCTGCCGGGCTGGGACAGCCCGTGGGGTCGCGGCCGGCCGGGCTGGCATATCGAATGCTCGGCGATGATCGAGCAGAATCTCGGCGCAGGCACCATCGACATCCATGGCGGCGGACATGATCTGATCTTCCCGCACCATGAAAACGAGATCGCCCAGAGCACCTGCGCCCATGGCGGAAAGCTGTTCAGCCGCTACTGGATGCATAACGGCTTTGTGAATATCGAATCCGAGAAGATGTCGAAATCGCTCGGCAACGTGCTGCTGGTGCATGAGCTGCTGAAGCAGGCGCCGGGCGAGGCGATCCGGCTCGCCTTGCTGTCGGCGCATTACCGCCAGCCGCTGGACTGGACCGAAGCCGGCCTGCGCGAAGCCAAGGCGCAGCTCGACCGGCTGTACCGCGCGCTGGATGCCCTCAAGGATGTGAAGGCATCCGCCAATCGAGCACCGGAAGCCTTCATCGCCGCCCTGGCCGACGATCTGAACACGCCCAAGGCACTGGCCGAGTTGCACCAGATCGCCAATGCCGCCAACAAGGCGACCGAGCCGGCCGAACAGGCTCGCCTGAAGGGTGAATTGCTGGCTGCCGGCTGGCTGCTGGGCCTGCTGCAGCAGGATGCGGCCACGTGGCTGAAGGGCGAGGTGACGGCCGATATCGATGTGGCCGAGATCGAGGCCCTGATCGAGGCCCGCAAGGCCGCCCGCGCCCGCAAGGACTGGGCGGAATCGGATCGCATCCGCGATCAACTGGCCGCGCGCGGCATTCTGCTGGAAGATAAAGCCGGCCAGACGAGCTGGCGGGTGGCGTCATGAGCGAAAGCATCAAGGACATCCAGGAAGAGATCGTTGCCGATTTCAGCGTCTTCGACGACTGGATGGACCGCTACCGTTTCCTGATCGATCTCGGCCGCGCCCTGCCGCCCTATCCCGATCATCTCCGCACCGACGAATGGCGCGTGAAGGGATGCATCAACCGCGCCTGGCTGCATGGCGAGGCACGCGACGGCCGCGTCTATTACCAGGCCAGCAGCGAGTCCGAGATCGTGGCGGGCCTGATCGCCCTGCTGCTGAAAGTCTATTCCGGCCGCACGCCGCGCGAGATCGTGGACAATCCGCCGGATTTCCTGCAGCGCATCGGCGTATGGGAGAACATCACCTCAAACCGGATCAACGGCCTGAACGGCATGATCGCCCTGATCCGGGGAGTGGCCGAGGCCGAACTGAAAGCCGCCTAGGCGTCAGGTTTTCAGGCGCGCCGCCTCGATCTGGTCCAGCGCTTTCACCACGGCCTCGAAGGGCAGCAACACGGCATTGTGCCGCGCCTTGTGTTCGCGCACCGGCACCAGCACTTCCAGATCCGCGAACGCCCCGCCGGCGAAATCCGGGCCGGGCGGCGGACCATTTTCCTTCAGCATGGCCCGCATGATGCCATTCAACTGGCGCAGGGTGGCGGCATCCTGCCCCACCACATGCCGGCCAAAGATCGAGGCGGAGGCCTGCCCGAGGGCGCAGGCCCGCACCTGCTGGCCATAGTCGGTCACCCGGCCATCCGGTCCCAGGGCCAGTTCGACCGTAATCCGGCTGCCGCAGAGCGGGCTGTGGTGCGTGACCGTGGCATCAGGCGCGGCCAGGGGCTCGGTCTGGCCGATATGTGCCGCAAAATTAAGGATTTTCTCGTTATACAGGGCGTTCAGCATGGGCTTTCCGGGCGGCTCGGCTTGATGGAGCCCGCCCCCAACGATATATAACGGCCATTCTCGCAAGAGCAATCCGGCCGGCGCGGCGCCCAGCCCCGGCCGCCACAGGAGTTAAGCCCGTGTTCGCCAATCGCATCAGTGTGGAACAGGTCGAGGAAGGCAACGAACTGGCACCGAAATTCGATGCCGAAGGCCTGCTGCCCTGCGTCACCACCCAGGCCGATACCGGCGAGGTGCTGATGCTGGGCTACATGAACGCCGAAGCCCTGAAACGCACCATCGAAACCGGCGAGGCGCATTACTACAGCCGCAGCCGGAAGGTGCTGTGGCACAAGGGCGCCAGCTCGGGCCTAGTGCAAAAGGTAGTCGAGATGCGGATCGACGACGACCAGGACGCCGTCTGGCTGCGCGTGCGGGTGGTGGGCGACGCGTCCTGCCATGTCGGCTACCGCTCCTGTTTCTACCGCTCGGTGCCGACCGGCCAGCCGGAAACCGGCAAACCGGTGGAACTGACCTACGAAGAGACAGAAAAAACCTTCGATCCGAAGGCCGTTTACGGCGACGCCCCGAACCCGACGATCCTCTGAATTTTCACAATGTCTCCGGTTCAGAAAGCCGATGGCCCCGCCATCGGCTTTTTTTGATATCCGTCAACAACTTGCCGTTGCTCCATATTATCAACTCATAACGCCCTAAAATTCCAGAATGCGCTAAAATGCCCGCATTCGGAATGATCGAATGCAGGTTCGAAATGGCGCCACCCAACAAATCCCTGCTCGACTCTCTGGGAGATTTCTTCTTCGGTGAAAGTGAAGCCGCGCGCGCGCCGGCTGCTGTCGCCAAACCGGCTGCGGCAAACCTGAAATCGGCCCTGCCCGGGGGCAAGATTCCGGCTGGCACACTGCAGCTCATCGGCCTGCAGAACGTGCGTGAAATGCTGGGCCCCCGCTGGCCTCAGCGGAGCGAACATATTCACGGCCTGATCGAGAGCATCTTCCGCCGGAAACTCGATCCGACAGATGTGCAGTACAAGGTCGATGAGGAGAATTACCTGATCCTGTTCACGCATCTCGGCCGACAGGAAGCAGCGTTCAAGGCCAAGGTAATTGCCGATGAAATCCAGAGACTGGTTGCGGGCGACATGCCCGAACAGCAGGATCTGATCGTCACCTCCAACGTCGCCGATGTCGACCGCAATCTGGTGATTGAGAAAATCGATTCCCTGAAAGACCTGGTCGACTATGTGCGCAGTCAGACGGCACCAGTCTCCAAGACCGGGGTTACATTCTTCGATGAAGCCGGCGGCATCCAGGGCGACGAACAGGCTCCGCAGGCAGCCGTCGGCGCCGGCCCCGACCTGGCGGATCTGGACCAATCCCTGGCCGGTCTGTTTCAGAAAAAGACGACGGCAACCTTCCTCAAGGAATGTCGGGTGGGATTCTACCCGGCCTACAGCCTGCGGCGGCGCGGCTTTACCGCTTTCGACGCGGTGGCAATCCATACCCCGAGCGACAAGCCGGCCGACATGGTCAACGATCCATTTCTCGACAAGCCGGAAGAGCTGCCTTTCTATCTGGACCGCTACATCCTGACCAGCGGCCTGCTCGGCCTGCACCGCATGCTGACTGGCGGCCATCGCGGCGTGGTGATGATTTCGGCATCCTTCGATACTCTGGCGGTCTCGAAACTGCGCGACATCTATTTTGCGCGACTGAAAGAAGTGCCCGGTGGCCTCACCAAATTCATCGGCATCATCGTGCGCAATATTCCCGTCGGCACGCCGGCCAGCCGTGTGGCCGAAGTGATGGCATATATCCAGCCCTTTTGCGGCACGCGCATCCTGCGCATACCGCCCGATTTCAAACTGATCGATCTTTATGCCAATAGCGGTGGCCATGGTTTTGCCACCTGGCTGCCGCCGGATGAACCGGACCCGGCAAAGATATTCCAGATAATGTCGACTTTTGCGAAACGCGCCGCCCTGCACCGGCAGGAATGCATCATTACTGACCTGGAAACCAGCGACGACGTTTCAACCGCAATCGCCGTGGGCAGCACCTATGTAACCGGCAAGGCCGTCGCGCCGATGATCGATACGCCCGGCGTGGTGGAAGGTCTGACCGCCACGCATATCCTGCGACATGCGGGCTTCAGTTAAACTGCGCCACTGCCCAGTTCGGCATAAGGATAGAACGGCACTCGCATTCCGGGTTCCAGGCGCGTGACATCTTCTGCCAGTTCGATCAATCCATCGGTGCGCGTCAAGGATGTGATCACACCGGCGCCGTCCACCGGATATTTTTCGGCACGCCAGCCGCCCTGCCCGTCAGACTCAAGGGACACCCGCACCCATTCGCGGCGGTCGGATTTTTTCTTGTAGCCGAAACCCGATACCACCGGATATCCCCGCGGCGGCACAGGCACGGCGCCGCCGAGGCGCTGCAGCAGCGGTCGGGCAAAAAAGCAGAAGGTGAGCATCGCAGCCACCGGATTGCCGGGCAGACCGAAGAACGGTACGCGGCCGATCTGCCCCAACGCCACCGGCCTGCCCGGTTTGATCGCCAATCGCCAGAAATGCAGGCTGCCATTCGCCTCGATGGCCGCTTTCACATGGTCCTCATCGCCAGTGGATACGCCACCAGAACTGATCACGGCGTCATGCGTCGCAGCAGCCTCGCCGAAAACCCGAACCAGATGGTCGCGACGATCAGGCTGGATGCCGAGATCGCTCACCACACAGCCTGCTGCCGCCAGCAAGGCCGACAGCAGCGGACGATTGGCATCGTAGATACCACCGGGCGGCAATGAACCACCGGCCGGATGCACCTCGTCGCCAGTGGACAGCAACGCCACCTTAAGCGGCCGATAGACTTCCAGCGTCGCGTGGCCGGCCGCGGCGGCCAGCGCCAGTTCCGCCGCGCCGAGAAGGCGTTCGGCCGGCAGCACTATTTCGCCACTGCGCACATCCTCGCCGGCCAGGCGACGGTTGGCGCCACGCTTGATGCCTGGGCGAATGACGACGCGCTCGCCTTCCAGCCGGCAATCTTCCTGCATCATCACCGTGTCGGGTGCACCATTCTGTCCTTCGGGCATGACGGCGCCGGTCAGCACCCGCACGGCGGTCCCGCGCGGCTGCGGGCCTGGGAAAGGATGTCCGGCGGCGGCGCGACCAATGACTGGCAACACCGTTTCCGCATCGGATGAAAGATCGTCGAAATACACCGCATAGCCATCGACCGCGGAATTGTCGCGCGGCGGCACCGCAACCTGTGCCTCAACCGGCCGTGCCAGTGCCCGGCCACGGCACCCCTGCAACGGCAGCGTCTCAACAGTGGTGACGGGCTTCAGCCGCTGGCCTAAATCGGCCAGCGCATCGTCCAGCCGTATCAAGGCGCCGCCATGGGCGAAACAATCATCACTCAGCTGCGCCACGGCGAGCCCCACTCACGACGGGTTGCGCCATCCAGCCCATGATGAAATCGGCGATCTGCACATGATTGTTGGCGTCCAGCACCGGCACGGCCAGGCCTGGCATAGGCTGGTCGCTGGCCACAGCGATCACGTTGGAGTCATTTGGCTGCAGCATCGGTTTACCCACTTCGCTGCGCCAGACCTCGATCTTGGCGTGGTTTTCATGTTTAAAACCTTCCACCAGCACAAGATCAACGGTACTCAGGCGCGCCACCAGCTCGTCCAGCGTCGGCTCAATCGCGCCGCGATGCTCGTGCATCAGGGCGAAGCGTTTGGCCGAACTGATCAATACCTCGGTGGCGCCGGCCTCACGATGGCGATAAGAATCCTTGCCCGGTTTGTCGACATCGAATTCGTGATGCGCATGCTTGATCGTCGATATCCGCAAGCCACGAGCCACCAGCAGTGGGATCAGATCGGCCAGCAGGGTGGTTTTGCCCGACCCGCTCCAGCCGGCAATGCCCAGAACTCTCATGACGGCTTTTTCCCCGATGCCTTCAACTCGGCCGCTGCGCGTTCCGCCAGATAATCGTCGGTGGTACGGATCTCGGGCCGTGGCGCGCCGGCATAAGGATCGATCTTGCTCTCGCTCTGCACGATCACGCGGCAGTCACCGCACATCCGCACGCGCTCGATGGCGCCCGACTGGTACATCCAGTGTTTGCCCTCAAGCTGGGCGACAATGCGCTCGATGGTCGATTTCGTGCCGAAAGCCTTGCCGCAGCGGACGCAGTGGAAGGGCTCTTCTTCCTTGATCAGGCGCGCGCTGGCGGCCGCCTCGGTGAAATTCACCCGCGGTTCCAGCGTAATCACCTTTTCCGGGCAGGTGTTTCGGCACAGGCCGCATTGTACGCAGGCATCCTCGATAAAGCTGAGCCGCGGCCGCTCAGGGTCATCGCTGAGCGCGCCGGTTGGACAAGCCGATACGCAGGCCAGGCAGAGCGTGCAGCCCTCGGCATCGATTCTCACGTTGCCGAAGGATGCACCAGGCGGCAGAGCCAGGGCGTCCACCGGCTGCGGCGCCACCTTATGCAGATGGCGGAAAGCCAGGCGCGCCAGGTCGCGGCTGCGGCCCATGGGAAGATAGCTGGCACCGGCCGGCGCCTCGCGCGGCGTCAGGGCTGCCAGGGCGGCGCTGAGCTGATCCGGATCGTCGGTCTCGATCAGGCCGACGCGACCGGCCTCGAAACCCAAGCCGACCAGAATGGTTTCGGTCAGGGCGAGCTGCTGGGCCAGGCCGCCCAGATCATCCCGTCGCTTGCCAGGGGCCAGCACGCGCAGATCGGCCGCGCCATAGGCAAAAGCCGAAGCGAATACCGCCGCCCCGCATTCGGTGACGGCATGCACCGCTAACGGCAACACACGGGCTGGCAAACCATCGCCAAATCGAGCCAGAGCGTCGATCAGCGGCGCACCCTGTTTGGCATCGTGCAGCAGCAGCACCGCCTGGCGCCCGCCAGCCTCGCGATAGGCCAGCAGCAGGGCGCGCACCTGTTCGACCAGGCTGGCGGCTGGCGGCATCCGGTAATCGGCCGCGCCGGTCGGGCAGACCGCACCACAATTCCCGCAGCCGCCGCAGATATAGGGATCGATGACGACATGGTCGCCCGCCGGCGTGATTGCGCCAGTGGGGCATACGTCAAGGCAGCGCGTGCAGCCGGTTTTCCTCGAGCGCGAATGAGTACAAAGCTCGGGATGAAAATCGACATAAAGCGGCTTCTCGAAACTGCCGGTCAGGTCGCTGGCTTCGAATAACGCGCGCTGCACCGCCGCCGGATCGTTCGGATCGGGACGCAAATAGCCATCGCGTTTCTCATGGGCGGGAAAAAGCGGCGTGCCGCCGGTGAGATCGAGAATGATGTCGCAACGCGAACTGGCGCCATTGCGGGCCGGACCGAATGACAGTTGGCGACGCGAAGATGGCGCCGGCAGGGCATAATCATCGACCATCAGTTCGAAAGCGCCAAGATGGCCGCGCGCACCCACGATGCGGCCCTGCACGATCGGCAGGTCCATCAGCGGCTGGCCCGGCACATCCTGCGGCCGATCCAGCATGATGGTGACATCCAGCCGATCGGCCAGTTGCCGCGCGGCGGCGATGGCGCGTTCGTCACGGCCATAGACCAGCACGATACCCTGCGAAGTCATGGTCACTGCCGGCAGAGGCGGAACCGGCACGGCGGCCGCAGCCAGCAGGGCGGCGATCTTCGGTGTCGCGGCGGCCGCCTCACGCGACCAGCCCGCAGTTTCGCGAATGTTGACATAGGACACAGCTATGTCACTGCCGCTTTCCTCGCGTTGCTCCTCGAATAGCGGCTGTTCCTGGGTGCAGGCGACGGTAACGGGCTCGCCCGATTTCAGTGCGTCATGGAAACGCGACAGTTCGGCGCGGCAAAGCTGGGTGGCAAGACCGTGCTTGTCGGCGGTGGCACCGCAGGCACGGGCCAAGGCAACACCGTCGAGCGGCATGGTGCCCTCGCAGTTGCACACAAGGACGCGCTTGCCATCCAGACGCATCACAATCCCACCCGAATGCTTGGTAAACCAACTGTATCGACTATAGTGTTGAGGTATCAGGAAAACCAGCCGGAGGTCGGCTTTGTCGCGGCGTCTTTTGACCTTGCTCAGCTTCTGTCTGGCGGCAAGCGGCGCAGCCTCGGCGCAGACGCTTGAACCGCCGAGCCTGGAACGCGGCGCCGAATTATGGGGTAAATGCCGCGCCTGCCACACGCTGGAAGCCAACGGCCGCAACATTGTTGGACCCCGGCTGCATGCCGTGTTCGGACGCAGGGCTGGCAGCCTGCCTGATTACCGCTATTCGGAAGCGATGAAGAAATCCGGCGTGATCTGGACGGCCGAGACCATGGACAAATACCTGGCCGCCACTCAGGATTATATTCCTGGAAATAAAATGTATGGCGGGCTTGCGATTGCCCAGGACCGCATCGACCTGATCGCCTGGCTGCAGCAGCAAACAAGCCGCTAACCCCTTTAAATCAGACAATAAAATAGCCTATAATTCAACGCAACCAGTGCCCTGGAGGATGTCCCATGAAAGCCTTCATTTCCGGTGTGATCGCCGCCCTCATCATCGCGGCCGGTGCGGCCGTGATCCTGCAGACCGTGAACAAGCCGGTCGATGTGGCCTTCACCACCGAAGGCGCGCGGGTCACCCACGAAACGCATCACAACTGATCCGTCCTTGGCCGTTTCCCGGTTCAGTTCCTCGGTTTGACCAAAGCGCCGGTTTCCAGCGACCACACCTTGATCACGGCATCGTAGCCACCGGAAACGGCATGTTTGCCATCCGGTGTGAATGCGACCGACCAGACCGGCTTTTCGTGGCCGGCAAACTGCTTGAGTTGTCGTCCTTCGCGCAGGTCCCACAAGCGCATCAACCGGTCACCTCCCCCGGATAGCGCATAGCGACCATCTCGTGAAATCGCCAATGACGTAATGAAGCCGCTATGGCCCGGCAGGCTGCCGGTTTCGCGGCGCGCCACCAGATCCCAACGCTTGATCGCACCATCGGTGCTGCCGGTCAGCGCGCTTTTGCCATCGGGCGTAACCGCCACGGCATTCACGCTGGTCTCATGCCCGTTCAGTACCGCCAGCTCCTTGCCGCTGGCGATTTCCCATATCCGCACGCTACGATCATAGCCGACAGAAACCAGCTGCCGGTCGTCCATGGCGAATGCCACCTGCATCACATTTGCCTCGTGACCTTCGAAGCTGTGCTCCATGCGGCTGGCCGCCACATTCCACAGCTTCACGGTGCGATCCCAGCTTGCGCTGGCCAACCAACGGCCGTCGCGGCTGAGTGCGATGCCGGCCACGTTGTTGAGATGCCCCTTCAGGTGCCCGCTCGGTTTGCCGCTGGCGAGGTTCCAGCGGATGATGCTGTGGTCCCAGCTGGCAGAGAATGCACTTTTCCCATCGGGCAGGAACACCACGGCATTCACGCTGGCGGTGTGGCCATCAAGGACCTTCAATTCACGCTGCCGAGGCAGATCCCACAGGCGCAGGGTGTAATCCCAGCTGGCCGAAAGCAGTTGCAGGCCATCGGGCGAAACAGCAATGCCGTTCACCATGGCACCGTGACCAACCATATCTGCCCGCGCCCCGGAAGGGGCCAGAAGGGCAAGGATCGCCGTCACCATACCGACCGCCGCGCATGCCCGCATCGTCATATGCAACTTCCTCGCCTGGTTGTCGTTTCATCTTGGCTTGGCCACACCACTTTGCAAGTCCGGCCGGCCATGGCCGGAAACCGCAAAAAATTCCCCTTTTACCTGTCGAGCCGGTTTCCTCTCGCCCGCAGCTGTCCTATTTAGAAATTGCCTCCGGACTGGCAAATCTTTTTAGACAAGGAGCAGACGATTATGGGTGCCCCGTTCACGATGAAACCCCTTCCCTATGCCGACGATGCCCTTAGCCCGGTCATCAAGGCGGAAACCATCGGTTTCCATTACGGCAAGCATCACACTGCCTATCTCAACAACCTGAACAACCTGATCGCCAACGATCCGCTGAAGGACAAGAGCCTGGTCGAGATCATCAAGGCGACCCATGGCAAGGCCGACAAGACTGCGATCTTCAACAATGCCGCTCAGGTCTGGAACCATGATTTCTACTGGGACAGCCTGTCGCCCAAGGGCGGCGGCAAGCCGACCGGCCGTATCGCCGACATGATCAAAGACAGCTTCGGTGATTATGAGAAGTTCAAAAGCGAATTCGCCAATACCGGCGTGACGCAGTTCGGTTCGGGCTGGGCCTGGCTGTGCCTGGAAAACGGCAAGCTGGTGTTCAAGAAGACTGGCAATGCCGAGAACCCCCTGCACATGGCAGGCGTTAAACCGCTGCTGACCCTCGATGTGTGGGAGCATGCCTATTACCTCGACTGGCAGAACCGTCGCCCCGATCACCTGAATGCGGCGATCGACAAGCTGCTGAACTGGGAATTCGCCGAAAAGAATCTCGGCTGATCGTTCCGCACAGGCCAAACGAAAAAGGGCGGTGGAAATCCACCGCCCTTTCCATGTCTGCGTATCTCTGCGGCTCAGTCGTCGCCGCCCACACGAGCCTGGGTTTCCTTGACCCACAGGCTGTGATGCTCCTTGGCCCAGTTCATGTCGACCTGGCCGCTGCCCATGGCATCGAAGGCACCTTCCATGCCGATCGAACCGATATAGATATGGGCCAGGATGATCGCCACCATCACGATACCGGCCACGGCGTGCACGATCTGAGCAAGCTGCATGCCGGCGATATCGGTGACGTAGAAGGGGAACATCAGCATATAACCGCTGACCGCCAGCACGGCGGCGCCGATTACCACCGACCAGAAAATGATCTTCTGGCCGCCGTTGAACTTGCCGGCCGGCGGATGCACACCCTTCTGCAGCAGGCCACCGCCCTGGCGGAACCATTCCATGTCGATGGCATTGAAAATGTTGTGGCGGATCCACAACACGGCCATCAGCAGCACGCCAAGCACGAAGGGAAAGCTGAGGAAGTTATGCGCCAGCTTGCCAAACGAGGTGAGGCCGGTGAAGGCCTCCGGTCCGATCACCGGCAACAACAGGGCTCGACCGAACGACAGATTGAGGCCGCTGAGTCCCAGGATGATGAAGCAGATCGCGGTCAGCCAATGGGCGAAGCGCTCGGCACCCGAGAAGCGCTCGATGGTGCGTCCTGCCGGACCGGCATCGATCTTGATACGACCACGGATCGCCAAAAAGGCAGCCAGCGCCACCACGGTGATCACCAGCAGCCATCCGCCGGCCTGTTTGACCGGGCCTTCCAGCGTCTGACGCCATTCGCGGCCCTGCGGCTGGATCAGCACGCCCGACTTCGCATCGGGGATCGAGACGCGGCCGGCAACCGGCGCACCCTTCAGCTGCTGAAGCAGGGCGGATTCATCCGCCGGTGCCGCCTGCTGCGCCGAGGCGGGCACAATGCCGCCGAAGCTGAGCATCAGACCAAGAGCCAGGGCGGCCCAAGCCATACGCGCGTTCAAGGCCGTGCGCTTGAAATTGAAAAGGCGCATCTTGTGTCTCCTTTGCTGAACCGCGATCAGGCCGCAGTGCCGGATTTGTAGGCGGTCGCCCAACCCCAGGCGCCGGAACCGTAACCACGGCGGGTGACGCGTTCCTTGTAAATCTGCGCGATCACCTCGCCATCGCCGGCCAGCAGCGCCTTGGTCGAGCACATCTCGGCGCATAACGGCAGCTTGCCTTCCGCCAGGCGGTTGGCACCGTACTTGGCGTATTCTTCCTTGGTGTTGTCGGCCTCGGGGCCGCCGGCGCAGAAGGTGCACTTGTCCATCTTGCCGCGGCTGCCGAAATTGCCGACCTGCGGATACTGTGGCGCGCCAAACGGGCAGGCATAGAAGCAGTAGCCGCAGCCGATGCAGAGGTCCTTGGAATGCAGGACCACGCCCTCCTCGGTCTTGTAGAAACAGTCGACCGGGCAGACCGCCATGCAGGGCGCATCTTCGCAATGCATGCAGGCCATCGAGATCGAACGTTCACCCTTGGCGCCATCATTGAGCGTGACGACGCGGCGGCGATTGATGCCCCAGGGCACTTCATTCTCGTTCTTGCAGGCGGTGACGCAGGCGTTGCATTCGATGCAGCGCTCGGAGTCGCAGAGGAATTTCATACGGGCCATGATGATATCTCCCTAACCGCCGCTCAGGCCGCCTCGATGCGGCACAGCGTGGCCTTGTTCTCGTGCATATGGGTGACCGGGTCGTAGCCATAGGTGGTCACACCGTTGACGGACTCGCCCAACACAATCGGATCGGCGCCAGGCGGATAGTTCTTGCGCTGGTCCACGCCCTGCCAGAAGCCGGAGAAGTGGAAGGGCATGAAGGCAACGCCCTTGCCGACGCGTGGCGTGACCAGCGCCTTGACCTTGGCCTTGGCCTTGTTCTCCGGACCATAGACCCAGACATTCTGGCCTTCCTTGATGCCAAGGCGGGCCGCATCTTCCGGGTTGATCTCGACGAACATGTTCTGCTGCAACTCGGCCAGCCACTTGTTCGAGCGGGTTTCCTCGCCGCCGCCCTCGTATTCCACCAGGCGACCCGAGGTCAGGATCAGCGGGAAATCCTTCGAGAAATCCTTGTCCTGGATGCTCTTGCCCAGATGCGGCAGGCGGTAGTCGCGGCGATCGGCCATGGCCGGATATTTCTCGACCAGGTCGCGACGCGAGGTATAGATCGGCTCGCGATGCACCGGGATCGGGTCCGGCAGACCAAAGGCATTGGCACGGGCCTTGGCATTGCCCATCGCCTGCACGCCATGTGCCATGCAGACGCGGATGATGCCGCAGCTATAATCGATGGCCCAGCCTACCGCGTCCGGATTATTGCCGCCGATCTTCTCGATCGTGGCGCGCTCGGCATCGGTGAGTTCCTTGTCCCAGCCCATCTTCTTGAGCAGGCCGTAGGTAAATTCAGGATGGCCGTCCTGAATTTCGGAGCCGACCGGATAGGAACCCTCGGCCAGCAGCGACACGCCGTTGCGCTCCACACCGAAACGGGCACGGAATGCGCCGCCGCCATCCTTCACCGGCAGATTGGTGTTGTAGAGCACATGGGTACCCGGATGTTTCATCTCGGGCGTGCCCCAGCATGGCCACGGCAGGCCATAGAATTCACCCTTCAGCGGACCCTTGGTGGCGCGCAGGCTGACCACATCGAAATCGGCCTGGTTCGCCATATGCTCCTTCAGGCGCTCCGGCGACTGACCGGAGTAACCGATCGAGACGCTGCCCTTGTTCAGTTCGCGCAGGATGTCCTCGACGTTCGGCTCATCGCCCTCATCGATCTTGATGTTCTTGAACAGCTCCTTATCGAAGCCGAGCTTCTTGGCGAACTTGTACAGGATCCAGTGATCGGGCTTGGACTCGAATACCGGCGGCACGATCTGCTCGCCCCATTGCAGCGACCGGTTCGATGCCGTGCGCGAGCCGCGGGTTTCAAGCTGGGTGCAGGCCGGCAGCAGATACGTGCCGTTCTTGCGGTCGGGCAGCGCCGCGGCGGTGGTCGGATGCGGATCGACCACGACCATCAGCTCGACCTTCTCCATGCCGGTTTTCATCTCCGGCATGCGCGGCACGGTATTGCCGCCATGGCCCCAGAAGAACATCGCCTTCACGTTGTCCTTCTGCTCCAGGTCCTTCTTGTCGACCAGGACGGCGTCGAACCAGCGGGTCGACGGGATACCCTTGGTCTCCATCATCTTCTTCGACTCAAACCGGCTCTGCATCCAGTCGTAATCGACGTCCCAGACGCGGCACCAGTGCTTCCACGCGCCCTCGACCAGACCGTAATAGGCCGGCAGGGTGGTGACATCCAGCCCGAGATCGGTGCAGCCCTGCACGTTGCAATGGCCGCGGAAGATATTGGCGCCGCCACCTTCCACGCCGATATTGCCCAAGGCGAGCTGCAGGATGGAGAGCGCACGCACGTTGGCGGTGCCTACAGTGTGCTGGGTCACACCCATGCACCAGATCAAGGTGCCGGGCTTGTTCTTGGCCATCAGCTCGGCGACGCGCTTCATCTGCTCGCCGGGTACGCCGGTGACCTTCTCGACTTCTTCCGGCGTCCACTTGGCGACTTCGGCGCGGATGTCATCCATGCCATAGACGCGCTGGCGGATATACTCCTTGTCTTCCCAGCCATTCTGGAAGATGTGCCACAGCAGGCCGTAGATGGTCGGGATGTCGGTGCCCGGACGGATGCGCACATATTCGGTGGCATGCGCCGCGGTGCGGGTGAAGCGCGGATCGATCACGATCATCGGCGCCTTGTTCTTCTCCTTGCCGCGCAGCACATGCTGCAGCGAGACCGGATGCGCCTCGGCGGGGTTGCCGCCCATGATCACGATGCACTTCGAATTGTGGATGTCGTTATACGAGTTGGTCATCGCGCCGTAGCCCCAGGTATTGGCTACGCCGGCGACCGTGGTCGAGTGGCAGATACGCGCCTGGTGATCGATATTGTTGGTGCCCCAGAAGGCCGCGAACTTGCGGAACAGATAGCCGCCTTCATTGGAGAACTTGGCCGAGCCGAGCCAGTAGACCGATTCAGGGCCCGACTTCTCGCGGATCTCAAGCAGCTTGCTGCCGATCTCCTCGATCGCCGTATCCCAGCTGATGCGGGTCCATTTGCCGTCCACCAGCTTCATTGGATATTTCAGACGCCGGTCGCCATGCGTGAGTTCGCGGATCGAGGCACCCTTGGCGCAATGCGTGCCCAGATTGATCGGGCTGTCCCAGCTCGGCTCCTGGCCGACCCAGACGCCGTTTTCGACTTCCGCCGTCACGGTGCAGCCCACCGAGCAATGCGTGCAGATATTCTTTTTCTTGACGATGTTGGCAGCGGTGGAGGGCGCGGCCTTGGCCGGCTTGACCATCGCCGGACTCAGTGCGGAAACGGCAGCAAGGCCACCAGCCGCCAGGCCCGAAGCCTTCAGGAAACCGCGGCGATCCATCGTCTGCAGCGTGGCGCCGGCCAGAATGCCGGACAGCTTGCCCTTGGGGGCAGCACCGGCGGTGGAGCTCTTCTTGATCAGCATGGGACGTCTCCGTATGTCGTCTGCGGCGCGGCGATCAGAGCCGGTTGGTCTCGTAATAGCGCTTCACGTGGTCGGTTTCCTTGTAGCGCTGCTTCTTGCGGGTCTCGGCATTTTCGGCCGCCTCCACCTTGGTCGGGCCAATGGCGGCGGTCGCCACGGCGGCAGCAGCCGCACCAACGCCGGCCGTGCGCAGGAAATTGCGGCGATCCATTTGGTCTTTCTTGTCGGTGGCGGTCATTGCTGGTCCTCCGTAAAAATCGGCCCGGCCATCAGGCGGCAAGGGCGAATGCCTGAGTTTCGATGGTCATGAACAGCCGGCCGACGCTGCCGAGCGGCTGATAGAGCCGGGCGCTGGGCGCCTGCTCCAGATCGGTGAAAAACCGTTCGCCCCAGGGCGCGATATGCTGCCGGAACAGCCGTTCCTGGGTGGCGAGTTCGGCCGGGCCGCGCCCTTCGCCACCACTGATCAGCAGCGACATCAGCTCGCAGAGCGCGCCCATATGGTCTTCCGGCTCGTGGATGCCTTCGGCACGGGCAAAACCAAGCTGGGTCATGTCGCCGCGCAGCTTGGCCAGCGGCCGCTCGTACAGGAAACCGGTGCGGTAGAACGAGGCATAGGGCACCAGTTCGCCGCGCGGCAGTCCGATGAACAGCGCGTCGTATTCGTCCTGTGCCCGCTCCACCGAGGTGGCATGCGCCAGCTCGGCCAGACGCGCCAGGGCCTGGCCCATTGGCGTGGCGTCGCCCTTCAACTGGCCCAGCGCGGTCAGCAACGCGGTATCGGGCCGTCGCGCCAGGCTGCGGCCCAGCAGGGCATAAATCTGGCTGCGCCAGCGGTCTTCCTCGGGGATGACCGGCAGGGCATCGGCGGACTGGGTGTCGGGGTAGAGATCGGGCCGCAGATCGTGGCGGGTGATCTGGCCGCCGCACGCTTTCTCGATGGCCAGCACATATTCCCCGGGCACCCGGCCGGCCTTGTTCAGCCAGTGCCAGACATTGGCCTGTTTCACGCCCAGCAGGCGAGCCAGCTGCGTCTGGCCGCCGACGATGGCGATGGCTTTCGTCAGTGCTTCGGTCACGCGATCCTCTTCCCGTGACGTCAACCTACAAATACTTTTGTTGGAGAACAATAAAAATCAGCCTAAGACACTGATAACATTCCTGTTTTGCTGCGATTGCGAAATTTTGAGAGCGCTTCTCAGTCTCAAAATAATTGCATCTTCAAATTTCCGGCCCGATTGTGTTAACGATGGGGCAAGTCACTGTAGATATTATCTTTACTGTCTTTCCGCCCTTCTGAACGGATATCCGGTCAATGCCTCATGACACGCCGCTGATCACCATGCTGGCCCTGGCCTTCGTGATCGCGTTTGCCTTCGGCATGATCGCGCAGAAGTTTCGCCTCTCGCCGCTGGTCGGCTACCTGCTGGCCGGCGTCTTGGTCGGCCCGCACACACCTGGTTACGTCGCCGATTCGGTGCTGGCCCAGCAACTCGCCGAGATCGGGGTGATCCTGCTGATGTTTGGCGTCGGCCTGCATTTCACCCCTTCAGATCTGATGCGCGTGCGATGGATCGCCATTCCCGGCGCGCTGGTGCAAATCACGGTGGCCAGCCTGCTGGGTTTTGGTCTGGCGCAATTGTTCGGCTGGGGCCTGGGGGGCGGACTGGTCTTCGGGCTGGCCCTGTCGGTCGCCAGCACCGTTGTATTGCTGCGGGCACTGGAAAGCCGCGGCGAGGTGGAAACCGGCCCGGGCCATATCGCCGTCGGCTGGCTGCTGGTGGAAGATATCTTCATGATCGCCGCCCTGCTGCTGTTGCCGCCTCTGGCCGATATTTTGGGCGGGCGCGGCGAAGGCAACGAAAACATCTTCGCCGCCCTGCTGCTCACTGCTGTAAAAGTGGCCGCCTTCGCGGCCCTGGCCCTGATCGTCGGCAAGCGTGTCATCCCCTGGCTGCTGCAGCATGTGGCCGAGACCGGTTCACGCGAATTGTTCACGCTGGCCGTGCTGGCCTGCGCGCTGGGCATCGCCTTCGGCGCCGCCTTGCTGTTCGACGTGTCGTTTGCGCTGGGGGCCTTCTTCGCCGGCGTGATCATGAACGAATCCGATCTCAGCCATGACGCCGCGCAGCGTTCGCTGCCGTTTCAGGACGCCTTTGCGGTGATGTTCTTCGTCTCGGTCGGCATGCTGTTCGACCCACGCATCATTTACGAAGCGCCACTGCCTCTGCTGGGTGTGCTGTTCATCATCCTGGTCGGCAAATCAGTGGCGGCCTTCATCATCGTGCTGGCCTTTCGCCATCCACTGTCAACGGCATTGACGGTTTCGGTCAGTCTCGCCCAGATCGGCGAATTCTCCTTCATTCTGGCCGGGCTGGGCGTGTCGCTCGGATTGCTGCCCGAGGAAGGACGCGATTTGTTGATGGCCGGGGCGCTGCTGTCGATCGCGCTGAATCCTCTGCTGTTCCGCGCACTGGAACCGGCAGAGGCCTGGTTGCGCGCCCGCCCCGATCTGCTGCGCCGGCTGGGCGCCAAAGGAGAGGGCGAAATTTAATCCGGCCGGGATTTAGCCAGGCAATGCGCTGCCATGGCGGCGGCGCGGCGGCACATAGACCGGTGCTGGCTCTGGCGCTAGGTCTGGCACCGCCTCATCTGCCGGCTCAACCGGCTCCACGGTCACCGGCTCCGCCGGCGCTTCGGCCGCAATCTGCTGCGCCGGTTCGGCAGGCGTTACCTCGGGCTTTGTTTCATGATCTGCCGTTTTCGGCAGGCCGCCCTCGAAAACATTTTTCACGTATTTGGCGATGTCGTCGGTTGGCAGCAACTCGCCGTAGCCCGGCGCGGTGAAATCCCAGTTGTATTCGACCAGCGGCTGGTAGTTCACCACGCTGGGCTCGACCAGCCACAGTTTGCGCAGGGCGGCGGCACGCAAGGCCGGCGGCACGCCCTTTTTGAGAAACACACTGAAGTCGCTGGCTTCGGTCAGGCTTTCGATCGGCGGCAGGCTGGCCGGATCGATTTCGGACTCTTCCTCGGCGACAGCATCCGTCTCAGCCGGCATTTCGGCCGGCTTTTCCTCGCGGGCTTCGGCTTTGCGGCGCGACCAGCGGGTCAGGAAACCACCCTGCCCGTCGTCTTCCGGCTTGTCGCTGTCGCGCGTCATGCGAGGACCCTATTCATCCTCGGGCATCTGGCGCAGCGGATCGGACTCATATAGCCGCGTGCGACGGGCGAGCGCCTCGGGATCGGCACGGTCACGCTTGCGCTTGTAATGCTGCTTCGTGGGCGGATGACGACGCACATAATCGGTTACCCAGGCCAGGATCGCCTCGGGCATCGGCACGAAATCGACGATGTCGTCGCCGGTGTCGTTATGGGCGTGGGCTTCGCCAGGATCCACCGAGGCGCCATGCAGTTCGATACCCGGCGTTTCCCCGCTGTTGCGCAAAAACACCCACACGGCTGGCTGCGCGCTTTCGATATTGTAGGCGTAGGTTTCGCTCTCGTGACGATAGAGCACCAGTTCGGCCGCCCCGGCATAGAACTGCGTCCAGCCTTCGCCTTCCGCCAGTTTGGTCCAGGGTGGAGAATCCGGCACGCCGGGCAAAACCTGCACCGGGCGCCAGCTGTAATCCACCCAGGGATTATCCAGCTTGCGGCGCTCCAGGATCACGCCAACCAGGCGTGCCTCGGTTTCCGGCGGTCTGACGTCGCTGCCCATCTTCAGCTTCCCGAATTGAGCGGCAAGTTTATCACAAGATTCTGCGGTTTCATCCGCACTCGGCCCTGCGCATCCATCGCCAGGCCCAGATAGACCGGCCGCCCGGCCACACGCGGCAGCATCAGTGAGGGATCGCGGAATTCCAGGCGGAACAGCGCCAGGATCTGCCGCAAACGATCCTCCTCCACGCTTTGGCCTTCATACAGCGCGTTCATGATGCCGCTGGCCGTGGCGTCCAGACCGATATGCCAGACCCAGCGCTCATCGCGGATGGTCTGTACCGGATGCACCTGCACGGCGGCACCGGCAAGCCGCTCAACCCATAACTCGATCACGCGGGCGAAGGCATCCTGGCCCGGCCGGGTAAAGCCGAAATCCAGCACGAAATCATGCCGGTCGCTGCGGCCCCAGTATTCGGCCGCATTCTCCTTGGTCAGGATATCCATGTCGACGCTGCGCAGGGCCGTGCCGGCCTGCGCCACCAGGGCGCCGAGCGAGCCGAAGCCTCCGGCCGCCAGCATCTCCACCGTTTCCTCATCGGCCAGCAGGATGCGACCCTCCTGCGTGGTGGCTTTTTGCACCCGGAAATACAGTTCGGCGGCGCGCAGGCGGAAGGCATCGCGGCTGCCATCCAGCAGGTCGCGCAGGATGGTCGCGGCCAGGTGATCGATGAACAGGGCCGGCACGGGCGGCGCGTCAGGGCGGAACAAACCGACATAAGCCGCCTCCACACTGCCGGCACGCAGCAGATGATCGCGGAAGCGCAGGAAGATGTCGTAATTCTCGCGCGCATCGGCATCGGCCAACCCGGCCAGTTCATCCGCCGGCACGGCGCGTAACGGCTGCTGCAGCAGATCGGCATACAGGCGGCGTTCGGCTGCGCAGGCCTCGTCTGGTGGCAGCATTTCCGGTCGGCTTAGGTAGGCGCGGATGAAATCGGCGCCGGCCAGCAGGCGGCCGTCATCCGCGCGGTCGAGCAGGTCGTAGCCGCTGGACATCCAGAAGCTGCCGGGCGCGTCAGCCATCGGGGGTGATCTCCCAGATTTTGGTATGCAGTGTCTCGCCCGGCGCCGGCACGACGCGGAACTGTTCGCGGATCCCCTCGCCTTCGATGAAGCGGCTCAAGGACAACAGTGTGTTGATTGGATGCTCGCAGAGCGAGATGGCGTAATCGATTTCCTCACGCGCCGCCGCCTCGGCAACCCGTGCATCCGGCGCGCCATAGGATCCGATAAGGTGCTGTGTCAATGCCGCGACGGCATCTTCATATTCCTTCGTCCCGATCTCGGCTACCGTTACCAGGGTCGACCAGCCGAAACTGCCCAGGCCCAGGAAGCCGTTGGCGAAGGCCTGGCGTTCCTGCCGGCTTAATTGCTCCGGATCGGCATCGGCAAAGACGAAGGTGCCCGGCACCGCCCATTCGCCGGGCATGGCTGCCTGCGGGAAGACCCGCGTGTCGGACTCATCGAAGCGGATGCACCGCAGCAGTTTCATGACGGCTGCCCCACCGGTTCGGGCAAGACCCAGCTGCGATGCCGCAGGGCATCGCGCAGGCTGCGCCAGGTTTTGGTCGCGCCATCCTCGAACCAGGCATCACCATTGGCCTCGACCTTCAGCGCCTTGTCGGAGAGTTCGTTCAGCAGCGCGCGACGGATCGGCTCGAAGCCGTCTTCCTGCCAGCGGTCGAGCCAGAGCAGCAGGTGGCGCGCGAAAGCCTCGATAAGCTGCGGCACGGTGATCTCGCCGCAGCCTTCCTCATGCAGGTTGGTGTATTCCAGCTCCACGCCCGGCGTGTCGTCCTCGCGGTCGCCAAACATCTGCACGGTGATACCCAGCACCAGCCAGTCAGGCACGTCTGCCATGCCCTCCTTCTCGACCAGCGGCCCATGCGCCGCCTGCAGGCCACCGACGCAGGCCTCGTTCACCAGCAGGCGGTCCGGCCAACCGATACTGGCCGGCGTTTCCGCCGGCGCCAGGGCCGCCAGCCCATCGTGCAGGCCCAGCATGCCGACATAGGCGAGCGTCAGCGCGGGCTGGATCGGATCGAGTGGCCGCAGCACCAAAGCCGCCTCGCAGCGATCCTGTCGGTCGACCATCAGCATCAGGCCATCGGCGGCGCCCTCGGCCGCTGCTCTGCAGGCCGTGTCGAAGGCATCCGAGACACAGAGTTTCAGCGTGTAGCCCGGCGGCAGCACGGGCCAGTCGGCGGGATTCATGCCGCATCTCCCAATTGCGCCAGCAGGCGTTCAGCTTCGGCGATGTCGTCCGGCGTGTTGGCGTTAAAAAAGGGATCGACCGGCTGGGCAGCGAATTCCACCTGCACCAGTTTGTGCCGCGCGGTCCAGCGATCCACCTTGCGGATATCCTCGTCCACCATCGCGCGGCGCAGGTCGTCATGCAGGCGAACCGGCCACAGGCCAACCACGGGATAGGCCTGGCCGGCCGAGACGGCACAGGCGAGATCGGCACCCGCCTTGTCGCGTGCCGCCACCATGCGCGCCACCAGATCGCGCGGCAAAAACGGACCGTCGCCCGGCACGGTGACAATATCGCTGACATCCGGGCGGTTCTGCTTCGCCCAGGCCAGGCCCGCCAGCACGCCAGCCAGCGGCCCGGCATAATCGGGGATGGCATCGCCCGCCACCGGCAGATTCCATCGGGCAAACCGCGCCGCGTCGCCATTGGCATTCAGGATCACGCCATCCACCTGCGGCCTGAAACGTTCGAGTATGCGATCAAGGATCGGCCGGCCCGCCAGCATCTGCAGGCTCTTGTCGCCGCCGCCCATCCGGCGGGCCAGGCCGCCCGCCAGCACAACGCCAAGGATAACCGCCATTACGCCGCCTCGTCGTCGCGACTGCCCTTGCGCTGCAGCTTCGCGTCCTCGTCACCCACGACGGCCGGATCGGCATCGAAACGCAGCCGCTCGGCGCCCGACAGCGCCACGAAACGCTTGCCCTTGGCACGGCCGATCAGGGTCATGCCGATCTGGCGCGCGAGCTGCACGCCCCAGGCGGTGAAGCCCGAGCGGCTGATCAGGATCGGGATGCCCATCTGCGCGGTCTTGATCACCATCTCAGACGTCAGCCGCCCGGTGGTATACATCGTCTTGCCCGCCGGCGAGATGCCGTTGACCCGCATATAGCCGGCGATCTTGTCGATGGCGTTGTGACGGCCGACATCCTCCATGTAGATCAGCGGACGATCCGATTCACACAGCACGCAGCCGTGGATGGCGCCGGCCTCCAGATACAGCGACGGCGCCAGATTGATCTTCTTGGAAAGCGCATAGATCCACGAGGTGTGCAGTACGGCATCCGGATCGAGCCGCACGCTTTCCACCGCATCCATCATGTTGCCGAATACCGTGCCCTGGGCGCAGCCCGAGGTCTGGGTCTTTTTCCTGAGGCGTTCTTCGTAATCGGTCTGGCGCGCGGTGCGCACCACGATGGTCTCGATCTCGGAGTCGAAATCGATGCCGGTCACCTCGTCGTCGGGCAGCAGCATGCGCTGGTTGATCAGATAGCCCAGGGCCAGGTAATCGGGATAATCCCCGATCGTCATCATAGTGACGATTTCCTGCCCGTTCAGGAACAGGGTGAGCGGCCGTTCGACCGGCACCTTGGTCTCGACGGGTTTGCCGTCATGATCGATGCCCTGCACCGTTTCGGTGAGGGCGGGATTGGCCGGGTCCGGGCGGACGAGGAAGTCGGGCGGGGTGGTCATGCCCTCTATATAGGACAGGTCTCAGCCCGTGGCGATGTATTGCCGCAGGGCCTCGGCCTCCATTTCGGTCTCGGCGATGCGGCGCTTGACCACGTCGCCGATGGAGATCATGCCGATCAGGCGGCCGTTATCCACCACCGGCAGGTGGCGGATCCGCCGCTTGGTCATCAGATGCATGATGTCGTCCAGGGTGTCGCGGCTGGAGCAGACCATCACGTTCCGGGTCATGATGGTGTCGGCGCTCTGCTGCAACAGATCGGTGCCGATCATGGCCAGGCCACGCACGATATCGCGTTCCGACAAAATACCGGCGATGCCGCCATCGGGCCGCTGCACCAGCACGGCGCCGATGCCCTTGTCGGCCAGCAACTGGCAGACGCTTTCAATGCTGTCTTCAGGCCGGGCGCTGATCACGCCGCCCGTCTTGTCCTTTAGTATTGTCGCAACGATCATGGTGGTTTCCTCCGTTTTTTGTGTTGGATAACCCGCGCGTTACGCAACCTCCTGCCCTGGCCTCCGGTTCCCGGGCAGGCAAAACCACAGGCGGGGCGGTCGATGAGCACTGAAAGCGGAAAGGCCGAATCTGGCCGGAAGGGCCAGTCCGCATGGCCATGCGCGACTGGCGGGGCTGGCGAAATCGCTGCGGGCGGCGAGGCTGTTACGGCCGGTACCCATGCGCTCTCCCGATGCCGGGGCCGGACGGACTCCACGGGTGGTTTCCACCGGCGCCACGGCAGCAGTCTCCGCCAAGCCCGGGGCAATGACAAGACCAGCCTGCAGGGCTGGGTAACTGCTTGAGTGGCCTTCGGCTTTTCCGGCTTTATGGCGGCCGGGCGAAGCCTTGCGGGGGCGAGCGGCTTCGGTTAAGGTCCGCGCCGCTTTCGACCCCCGGCCAGGCCGCGCGCCCGACCGGAACCTATGCGGAGAGGTGCCAGAGTGGTCGATCGGGGCGGTCTCGAAAACCGTTGTGCGTGCAAGCGTACCGTGGGTTCGAATCCCACCCTCTCCGCCACCGCTCCATAAAATGCCAGTTTTCCAAGTAAAGTAAGAGATACAAGGGCTTCTGAAGTCTCGATTGGGCTACATGATTGGGCTACAATTGAGGCATGAAGCCGATGCCTATCTCCTATATGGCGTCCAATGGGAATGGCCATTACTTGCAGAAACGCGTTCCCAAAGACTTGGTGAACGAGTACCCAAAGCCCGTTATCAAGCGCTATCTGTCTGCTGATCTTGCCGAAGCAAAACGCAAGCTGCCCGTAGAGTTAACGCGGCTAGAGCAAGAGTTTGCCGAAAAGCGCCTCCTACGCGATTCCAAACCTCTCGCAACGCTTTCGGATAACGAGATTGAGCGGCTGACGGCTATATGGCTGCACGATGTAATGGCGGAAGATGAAGAAGCCCGCCGTGAAGGGCTTGATGACAGCATGGACCGCGAAGAGCCCGGCCTGACTGACCGTGAATTTGAAAAAATGGAAGCGAACACCTTCATTGGCGAGGTGTGGAAAGCGGCGCTCGCTAGGGGTAAGACGGCGGTTATAGACGATGAAGTCGAAGAACTATTGCTTCGCGAAGGCGTAAAGCTGAACAAGCAGTCCGACGCCTATCGTCGCCTTTCATTCGCCGTGCTTAAGGCGGGTGTTCGCGCCGCCGAAATGATGGTGAAGCGCCACAAGGGCGAAGCTGTAGATACCCCGCCTGCGCCTAGCCGCTTCACAGCGCTGACCACCGCGCCGGACGAAGATAGCGACCGTCTCTCTGTCGTCTACGAGAGGTGGAAACTGGAACGTAAACCGCCCGATAAGACTGCCAAGGACTTCTATGCCTCTGTGCGCCGCTTTATCGAGTTGCATGGAGACATGCCCGTGACCAAGATCACGAAGCGGCATGTGGTCGCATTTAAAGAAGCGATGATACGATTCCCGGCGCGCCTTTCCGGCAGTCTGGCTAAAATGACCGTGCCGCAAATTCTGGAAGCCACCGCAGACAATCCCTCGATTCGTAAACTGGCGCACTCGACTATAAACGACAAGGCACTAGGGGCTATTAGCGCAATCCTGGGCTATGCCGTTAGAAATGCTATCATCGACAGTAACCCTGCCTCGGGGGTGAAGGTCGCGATAGGCGAAGTACAGAAAGACACTCGCCTGTCTTATGGCATTAGCCATTTAAAGGCGATTTTCAGTTTCCCCGTGTTCGTTAGCGGTGAACGACCGAAAGGCGGCGGCGGTGAAGCCGCAAAGTGGCTTCCCCTACTCGCGCTGTTCATGGGTGCCCGCCTTGAAGAACTAGGCCAGTGTTCTGTTGCAGATTGCAAGGAAGAAGCTGGCATTTCATTTCTCGACCTGCGTGTCGTAGAAGAAGGCAAGAAGCTAAAACGCAATAGCTCCCGCCGGAGGATTCCGGTCCACCCCGAACTGATCCGCCTTGGCTTCCTGACTTATGTGGCAGAGAGGCGCAAGGCCGGTGACAAGCGGCTATTCCCAGACCTGAAGTCTGAGCGTTCTCATCTGACAGCGGCATGGTCGCAGTGGTGGGGTCGGTACGCACGAAAGCACGGCATTGCCGACAAACGGTTGGTGTTCCATTCTTTTCGCCACACCTTCAAGGATGCTGGCAGAGCCGCCCTTTTAGCTGAACCTATCCTTGACGCCCTGCAAGGTCATCGAAGCAGCGGCAGTGGTGAAGGCAAAAACTACGGCTCTGAAGGGTATCCCTTGGCAGTCCTTGCGGCGGAAATAGCCAAGATACGCTATGACGGTTTGGATTTATCTCACCTGTATGCGGCCGAGACCAAGAAACCGACAGGCTGAGCCATGACAGCGCCAGTTTGCCCCTCAAGCTACCAGTCAGCCTGTGCTAGCCAGCCCACTAAACATACCAGATATAGGGGCTTATAGTTTACCCCTCGCTATGAAGGAACGGGGCTAGGTCTAGTTGGCCTTGGTCCATTGCGCCAAGGGGCATTTCGCGCTCGGGGGAACCATCGCGTTATCGGTCTGGATGGCGGTTATTACCATGCCATCCCGTTCGGCTATTCCAACAATCATGACATATGGGGCTTGGGTCAGCGCCCCGTTCCAGTCTATGCGCAGCAGGGCGGAGGTCTTGGCGTTGTATTGCTGGCCCCGCTGCCAAGGAACCTCAAGCACGTCTACCGACCGGAAACGGCCTGTCCGGTGGTAACAGCCTAGAATCGAGGCCCCAACGTCTGCAATGCTACGAGCTTGAGACAGTGAGGCCCTAGCCCTGTCGGCCTGCTCTGGCGTTGGCTGGGCTGGCAGGTAAGCCATCACCTGCTGAAGCATTTGCAGGATGGTTACGGCAGTCGTGACCGGATCAGCCATTCGGATGCCCCCCAGCATCGAGACAGCCCCTCGGACAACCCGTTATCGGAATGCCCCTGAGGGGCGTTTATTTCGCCCTACAGCGCCTATAGCGCACTGTCGGCTGGGTGGGTAGCGGAAAGGCCATAGATGGACTCAGGGAGTCAGAAAACGGGCTTAGGGGCGATTGGGCGTCGGGGCGCTAATTGTGCTCAGATACAGGGGCTGTCTAGACCGACTGCATATCTGGGGAGTGTTATGCTTCTATGCTCCTGCTATACCCGTAAATGAGCAAGGGGTAATGACCAAGGAACCAAACCCCCGCGTAATGCCCATAAAATTGGGGGGTCTGGGGGGCAGGGGCCATGCTTTCAGAAGTTTGCTGCGTCTAGCAGGGCTTCCTGTTCTTGGGTTCGTAGCGGCCTTACCCGGTCAATTTCAAACCCGACCGAAGTCCCCTTGGAAAGGCTGAGGCAGGGAATGATATCAGCCATACATTCAAACTCGGCTTTCAGCACCCCTGCCGCAACCTCGGCATCCTGTGTCTTCACAATCAGGCTGTCGTGAACAGGTAATGCCGGAATGCCGTAACTCCGCTTCAAGCGAAGCATGGTGTTCAAGATGATATTGCTTTCTATGAATTGAAGGTCTTTCGAGTTTCTGTCCGTCTGGCTTAGCCAATACCCGATGACGGGATGCTTGCTCAGCATCTTTTCGGCTACTTCGGCCACTCGGTATTTCTTAAGGTTGCCGCCAGTCTCTTCCCGATAGTCTTTGACGCGGGCAGCGCTCCATTTCACAGGCATGCTATGCAGTCCGATAGCAATAGTGAACCATGCCTTTCCAACGCTTCGGCTTTCGGTATCGGGTAGGCTGTAGAGGTCTTCTTCATGGGGATTGCCCAGCGAATACCCCTCTTCATCCAAGCAATGATGCCTACAGAGCCCATAAATGAGCGTGAGAAAACTTGACCGAATGTCAATTTCGCATGTTGGCTGCCCGTCAAACGTGATGCTACGCCGCGTTTCCTTGCTGTCTTGCTGGTAGCTGTCGGGGCCAGAGGAATAGAGGCGACCGCCTTTATTGAAAGCTGGTTTGCTTTTGTCGCCATCATTAAATATGCGCCTAAAGGCCCAGTGAAGCCCACCCTCAATCTTCACGGCCGACAGGAAGGCGTTCAGTTCTTTGATAGGTTGGCTCAATGCCTCGACTTCAGGCGTCGGCGCGAGACGTATCCGCTTGCCTTTCTCCTTCTTCCGGCTGCCGTTAGGTTGATCTTTCCATTCAGACGGCTCCCTTAACTCGATCACCGTTCTAGGCAGATCGTATTTGAAGTGCGTCCTGTAGCCGCCCGAGCTAATTCCATGAGCCTCGGCAAGCTTGGCTAGAGCGTCGGTGGCGCGATAACGGGTCGCTTTGTGCGTCTCGTATTTCTTGCCATCGCTGCCCGTTAATTTGCTCTGAAACGATATGCCCTTCTCACGTTCCAGAAGGCCCGCCCGTTCAAAGTCGTCTATACAGTCCGCGAACAAGCGCTTTGAAACGTCGTGGTCTGCATTTCTGAAATATTCGGTGTGTCGGCCGTGATAAGCCCAGCCGTATGTCAGTGCTTCAGGGACGACAACGCCTGAAATTTGCGGAACTATCACACGGCGGGCAGCCGCGTTGAGAAGATCAATGACTATGGCGCTGATAGTTGCTTTGAATTTTGGTAGCTGCTTGCCTCTGTCGCGTCTTTGCCCTTGCTCCTGCGTCAGCAGTAGATCGGCAACAGCCTCTACAAACGCCATGCTAGCGGCAGAGACGGGATGGCCTAACAGGGTCATATGCATTGCAGACTTCAGACCTGTGGTTAGCAGGGCGTTCGCTGTCTCAGCATCCAAACTGCTCTTAAAAGCCTTGTTCATAGGCAGAACCAACTACGCTATATCTTGTTGTTATTTCAGACCGCGACATACCAATTGTTGTGTCTGGGTTGACTCAATCAACCACCGCTCTGGGGCGCAGCCACCGCAGATGAAGACGCTCGGATAGCGGCTTGTAGACGGGAGCAAACGGCCTGTGCTTCGGCCTTGGTCATCAATGTTAGAGAGCGCATACGGGCGTCCGACAGACCGATAAGCCCGCTTTCATTGGTCGGCTGATAGCTGAAAACCCACATGGCTTTAGATGGGTCTGCTGCATCTACCATCGGTACGAAGCTCTCGTATCGGATTGCATCGAAGAAGCGCGCTAGCTCATTGAGCTTCTGCATCCCTCGATTACCGGGCTTCCGCTTCGCCTGTCTGTGTGTCTTCGCCATTTTGCGGTCCTCCTGCGATAAACGCGAAGGACGCTACAGCAGATTCGATTTACTTTTGAAGCAAATAAAAATCAAAGAATACAATGGCTTATTCAAGAAAATAGTTGACAATTGTGGAGTAATAAAATTACTGCATTCTTTAAATTGCACAGTGAATTCTTTGATTTACTTTAAGTTTGATTAAGCAGGGCTGCGCCTCTGCAATCAGGTAGGCGTTTGTCTCACTAGGTGTTTCGCGTGAGCAGCCTCTGAACTTGTGATGGCCCCCAAAGCCCGCCCCTGCGAGTAGGCACGCCGCGTTGGTTCAGCGCGTCAGCAATGGCCCTGACCGTATCCGCGCCTTCCGCTCTGATCGTGGCGATGATAGGGGCGATGTTGGCCGCAAACGCCGCCGCTTTTTCGGCGCGAACCGCCACGCTCTTTGGAACGCCTGCCTTATGAATGGTTGCGGAGTTATGCCGCTTACCCCCGAGCTTCACCTTCCGGGCTTTCGCTGCGGCTAGAGCGTCGCGGGTGCGCTGGGAAATCATCTCGCGTTCATGCTCCGCCACGGCAGCCAGAATATGAACGGTAAGCTTGTTAGCCTGAGGAAAGTCTACGGCTACGAAATCAACGCCGCTCTCCATGAGATTGGAGACGAAGGCCACGTTGCGGGCGAGGCGGTCTAGCTTGGCGATCACGAGAGTAGCCCCGTATGCGCGGCAGGCAGCCAAGGCTTCAGCCAGTTTGGGACGGTCTTTGCGTTTGCCGCTCTCTACCTCGGTAAACTCGGCTACCAGCTTCCACCGGCCCCCGTTCAGATAATCGGCAACAGCTTTCTGTTGGGCTTCCAGCCCGAGGCCGGAGCGGCCCTGTCTCTCGGTTGAGACCCGGTAATAAGCCACGAAACGCCCTGTAGCCATCTTTCGCCCGCTCGTTCCATATATTGCTATGTTGGTTGCAATTTATGGAACATGCCACCCAGAAGCGCAATAGGGAAATTGAAGCCCACCCCAACAGCCAGATTGGAGACGTTCGGCAATGCCAACCATCAAGAGAGCAAGCGGCAAGATTAGTGTTGAAGCTAGACCCCGCCGCAGGAAGGCCATAAAGCGCCCAAGCGACGCGCTTAGCGCAATGACCGAGAAAGATGGGAAGCTGGTCTATGACCCCCGCAAGGCACATTTAGCTAGCGCTGTCGTGGCCTTAGGCTGGGATTGCGTAATTCAGGAAGAAGGAATAGCACCCGACGAATGGGCAAAGCGCTTCGTCAGCAACCCTGAAGATGCGGGGATGCGCCAGCGCTTCCTACAGGCGTTCACGGCCTATCTAAATGAACAGTTGCCACGCAATGACATGGTTGCAGACCTGTATGTAGGCCCTGACGGCAAGTCGAGAGTGTTGCTGCGGCTGGCGCTGGACGGCGCGGAACTTATGAAGCGGCTGAAGAGGGTCTAGGAGTCCCGGCGCAGTTTTCAGACCCCCGGTAGGTCTCGGAAAAGGCGGTTTCAAAAAAGGGTTAAAGACCCTTGTTGTTATTGTTGTTGGGACTTTGGTGAGCAGTGAGGCTCATAGAAAACGATAGGAAAGAAGTAAGGTGTCTTCCGCCACCCTGCTTGATCGTAGCCATCGTGTTCAGCTTGTTGTTGCTGTCCCTGCACGTTCCGCATTTTCCTTATCAATGCGTAGCTTCATTTCAACCAGCATTTCGCAGTAGCGCAGCGCCTTCCGCAGATCGACAAGGCCCGCTTTATAGCGATAGCGAATGAGGTACTTGATTATATTACCCACATAAAAGTCTTCCGCGATTCCGTTTGCTTCCAGAAACTCGCGGACTTCAATCCCGCCTTGTGTGTAGTGAGACGGGTTGTTGATAATGTCGCTAACGCCCTTGGTCACGATCAACGGGCGCTTACCGCTGTTAATGTCCTTCAAGTCTCGCAAAGCGTCTTCGGTAGACAATGCGATTCTCCTATTATCGTAGTCTGCATATTAATAGTAATTGGCTGAATACCGAAGACAGTTGTTGACCGCATTGCTCCTGCGTAGATTAATCTGTTCGCGTCCTAAAGCCGGGCACGCGCCGACAACCCGTAGGATTTTGGGAAAACCCACTTTGTAATTCTTGCTTGCCCGATCTTATGTATCGCTTTGTAAGCACTGAATTCAGGGAACGGTAGCTTGAGCGTTGCCTATCCAAATATTCCAGAAGTCGATGCTGTGTTTCTCGCGGGGATAACAGACGCCTCCCTGTTGGCGTACGAATGGCAATTCCATAAACAGGAAAATGCTAGTGTCGGAACTTCGGTTGCCGCCGCATGGGGGATGCTTCATCGCATCTGTACTGCGCGACTTGGGAGAGAGCGCACTAGGGAAGAGGCAGAGAAAAGCATCAAGCTTGGTATTGTAGAAGGCTGGCTTACAAATGCCGATATTGACTTCTTAGTTAACCTCTCCGAAATCTCGTCAATACCATGGCTGAGCGCACGGGCCGCAGATGCCGTGTGGATTGCTGGCGATGGCCGATTAAAAGGGAAAGCCGGGGCAAAAGCTGTCGAAAGCTACTTGCAGGCAGGAGATGCTGCTTACAATCCCGAGGAATGGCCCGAATGCTTTGACAGCTACGCAAGGGCCGCTCAAATCTCGGTTCTGCTTGGCAGGAAAAATAGCCACATCCAGGCAGTAGAAAGCCATTTATTTGGCCTGCTCGATAAGCTGGCCGACACGGACCCACTATTTCTTAGCACAAGCATTGTTGGTCTAATGCTTGACCTAAAAATGGGGGAGCGTAACCGCCTCTGGAATATTACCGAGGCGGCAAGACAAACTGCACACGCAGCGGGGAGATATGAGCAGGAGTGGGCGCATATCCGAAATCTAGTCCGCATTGCTCAATTAGATAACGACGTAGCCAAGGAGCAATATGCTCGCGTTCGATGGGCTGACAGCTACGCGGCACACGTTGATACGCAGCCACACCCTCTTCAGAAGCAAAATTGGCTAAAAGAGGCCATCAAGGAACTTCACAAAGCCGGTGGCCAGCGAGAGAAAATTGCCGTGTTGCAAGTCAAGGCCGATAGCCTCGGTCCTGAAATCTTGAAGTCCATGCAAAAGATTAAAATTCCCATGGACCTTGAGAAGCTGGTTAATAGCTCTCTGTCCATTGTGCAAGGAAAGACAAAGCGCGAGGCGATTAGGTTGCTATTGTCGGCCTCTGTAACGAACTATGAGACACTTCTAGAGGCAGCAGTAAGCGCAGATAATAAGAGCATTCTTTCTCGCTTATTTTCCGCTACGTATCTTGATAAACATGGCCGAACTTCCGCCGTTGCGCCCGGCTATTCTTCTGATGAAGACGACAACTCGATAGCGATTAGGCATCGCGTCTTCAGAGACTCTATCAACGACAGAAACATACGCGTTATGGGGGTCATTGGGCCAATGCTGAGCAAGATTCTTGAGGAACATAGCATCGCCCCTGACGACATAGACGACTTGGTAAGAAATACCAAATTCGTCCCCTATGACCGGGAACAGATATTCAAGGAGGGCTTACTTGCTGGCTTAAACGGCAACTTGCTCGTTGCGTGCCATTTGCTAATTCCGCAGATTGAAAACTCGATCCGCACGCTTCTTGGCGTACAAGGTAAGCCCGTGACAGCAGTTGATCCTGTTGACGGCACCGAGCAATACCTGTTTCTAGGTACGCTTCTTCAATCAAATGACGTGATTGAAATCCTTGGCAATGACATGGCTGTAGAGATGCAGTCTCTTCTGCTAGAGAAGGCATCGTGGAACGGGCGAAACCGGTTATGCCACGGCTTGATGGACGATAACGAATTTAACGGGACACAAGCATTCTATGTATGGTGGCTGGTATTCCGCCTCTGCATGCAATTCCGTATGATAAGTCAGACCAAGCTATAGCGCCCATCCACTATGAAGAAGACCAAAGCGCTATATTGGCCTTACTTGAACCCATAGTATCGCATAGCCGCTTCTTCCAGCACTTTGGCAAAAACAGATAGGCCGATCTTCCAAGTCCCGTTTGCCGCCTTGCTAAGGTTCTTGCCGATCCATTCAACAGCTTTCGTGCCGAGGGGCTGCCCTTCGTTTTGAGGCTTCTCGCTAGCTACAATCTCTGCGAATTCTTCAGCGGCATTCTGCGGTATCCCGACATTCACAAGCTCTTTAATTAAGGCAGAGGCATCGCCTTGATTGATGTTGAAATTGACTGTCGCGTTATCAGAAGCGTTGACATGCATGAGATTGCCGTAAACGGTCTGATTGATAATTTTCGACACTTGTTTGGTATCCACATTTTTGAGCGCGGGACTTGCCACCGCCACTTCTACAGCCTGAGGAACGGCTTTTTCTAGCTCTAGGGTTAGCTCCAGTACGCGACTTCGCACAGATTGAAGAATCTCGGACATATCGGTACGTGATATATTTCCTGTGACAGAGTTGCACGCTAACTCTTCATAAACATTGCCCTGCAAAAGCAATATTAGGTTTGATGCGTCGATCCCAAGGCTTCCGCTAGTATTGGAGACAAGCTGTTCGACAGCGGCGACGCTTCCCCTTACCTCATGACGAAGCCAATTTTCGCCAGCATACTTTGCGATCAAATATGACGGGATCGGAGCATTCTTGATACCCGACCCAAGCGGGCCAGAAAATGTGGCTCTGTAGGTCACGCCGATAATTCGATAATCAGGAACGCTTACGCCCTCTGGATAACCCTCTGTTTCATGCTTCACCCAGTCAGCCAGTGGCTCGCTTCCAAGCCGTGAAGCCAGAAAGCGGAGCTTGAGCAGGGCGGAGCTTAAATTAGCCGCTGGGTCCATGACGGCGGCTTGAATCTCGTTAAGTATGCTCATTGGCCTAAGTGCGCGACTACTACGACTCAGAAAAAATGAAGTTATCGGTACCTTCCTGGTTTTCACCAAGCCGTACCTGATACTCAGAACCCATCTCGTGAGCCTTCGCCTCAGCTTGAGCCCTGTCCGCGTATTTTCCTACAAAGTGCCATGGGGCATCTTTGAAGACCCCCCAGCCTTTAATTGTTTTGCCGTGTAAGAAAGGCATATTTGTTTCTCCCTCAGTGCGGCCAAACTTCGCCCTGCTGTGGCCCTATAGCCATGTAGTGAGGGCGGCCAGAATCCTCAGAGGGTATGACAAGTCCCTCTCGCTGCGCGTCCGGTTCCCAAGTTATCACTGAGCATTCCACAAAGGTCCGATCCATCCACGGTGAGGGCACGCCGGGGCGGTCGCTAGCGATCCCGAAAGCCAGCGTTGCGTACAACCGGGCAGCCCGCTCGTCGGACGCAATAACTCGGCAAGGGCCAATATAGGTGGTCCGCTTCCGGCTCGGGTGGTCGAACAATTCGGCACGGGGCGTTAAAAGGAACTGCGTCGTCATGCTGTCTCTCCATCGCCGCGACTCGGAAGCCGCTATCATGCGTTGGATTTTAGCATGCCGCCTATGGGCTGACTCCGCAGAGACCGCCAGTGAGGTGGTGCGGGCCAGCGGTGGGGCTTGTTTTGGGCTACGTATTTGGGCTACATTGTCCTTGCCTATTGAGACAAAAGCCTAAATATCTCAATGCGGTAGCGGTACAGAGGCCGAATCCCACCCTCTCCGCCACTTCCAGCTCCAAGTAGTTGAAATCATTCCGCTGTGTTTCACGCGGAGCACTCTACCCACGAATGTACCCACAAATCTCCCGCGATTGATTGATGCAGCGGCGACGCGGGAATTTGAAAAGCCAAAAGGACGGCACCAGCGCACGGAAATGCGCGGGCTCGTTGGAAGAGACAAAGCCAGCGTTGTAAGTTCCTTCAGGACAGGCTGGGTTAAGGGGAATTCGGTGCCAATCTATCCATCCATTGACGATGTGAACGAGCATTTCAAGCAAATGCGTCGGCTATTACGGAATGCTGGTATACCCAGCAAAACCGTTGACGCGATGGCGACCAGGGCTTTGAGAACTGGACGCAAATTGACGGGAATTTATGCCACAAACCGCGATACCCGATGGAGCCGAACTGAAGATCATCCACAGTTCGCCACAGAGCACCACTGCAAAATCATCTTCGTCAAACTGGGAGCCCAGATATTCTGCTTTGACAATGCGCCTGCCCTTCCAGACGAGTTTCGAGCAATCATGGAGACCCATTACCTTGGTCATCCCATCATTCCTGGAAGTTATCGGGACAAGCTACTGCTCGAGAAGTTCAACTTTCTAGATCTAGTGAATGAGGGGTTGAATCCGACCCACGGCCACTCGGGCTTTCATATCGGCCATGAGAATCCGCGGATTCATCCGAGGCACGTACCCGACAACATCGGATGGCGCACATTTAGAAGCAATCTGATCCAGGGGGATATGACGCTTCGAGAAGCGCGTATTTATTTCCTCAAACTCATCGGGCGCTACTTCGAGCTCGAGGAGATCCATATTGCCGGTGAACCGACTGTTGAGCCTGAGAATGAGGGGATTCTAAACGCTGAAGAGGCGTGATGTTTCCCTCAAATTGCGAATCCACAACCAGCATCTTCGCCTGTCGAGCAAGCTCTCGAGCTTCTACGCGGTCCGCTACGACCTTCTTTACGAGCTTCTCAATTGCTTTCCTCGCCTCCGGATTCTTAGGCAGAGGCAGCACCAGCTCCGTCACCCTGTTTCCGAGCGAGTCAATGATGTCTTGAGTGAAGGTTTTAGCTTTAATTTGTTTCTGCACCGGCTCCGAAGAAAGCGTCGCTAGCAGAAGATACGGGGACAGAACCTCTGGCTTCACGCATCGTATTTTGTAGATGTGGCTTTGATATACGATACGCTCATCATACTCACTGACGATTGCGCAACTCCCAATGAGGTATGTGCCGTCGCGCACCATAAGAACATCATTCCGACGCACGTCCTGCGCCTGCCGAAGGCTTTCGTATAGCTCTTCTGAAACACAGTGTTTGGGATCAATCTTAATTTCCCAGCCAGAAATATCGGATGTCCGCACGAATGGTATGGGGCCAGTGCCGTAAGCTAGTTTTCCCACCTCATTTCCGGTGGTGATCGCGAGAACACCTTCTTTTAAAAGCTCTCCCACCGACACAAGTTCATGCGTTTTTGTAAGATGGTGAGTTACTCTTGCCGCGGTTGGTTCATGGTAGCGCGGCGATAAGATGTTTTCGTGCAGAGCCTCCGCCGGCGCTTTGTATCCGAGTTTACCAGCCCTCCCCTTTAGGAAGGCAATATAATCGTCAGCAATTAGCGGAAGATCGTCTTTAGGGATCGGACGGCCTCGCGAGTCATGGCCGCACCACTTCGCCTCTGCCATAAAGAAGTGTGATTGTTTCTTGCCCTTCTCGATTACAAGCAAACACGTCTTGGTGTGAGTTCCACCTTTCCCGGACGACTTAAATAATGCCTCCGGCATCCCCACAACCGCACGAACTGCCGATTGGCTGCGTATATACTGCACTACGTGGCCATACGACCTACTACTCAGCAAACTTTCTGGCAGGACAACTCCCGCACGCCCCCCCTTCTTCAGGAGGGATAAGATACGTTCGACGAAAAGAACCTGCGGAGGGACTTTTGAAGCCGGCTCCGGAGTCTTCATATATCCTTCGGCCTTATGGTGTTTCCATTTATGGCCCAGCGCAAAACCGAGTTGCATTGTCTCACTAATGCTTTGGATATTCTTGCCAAAGGGCGGATTGGCAAGGACGACGTCGAATGCCTCTAGTAAATCTTTCGGCTTTAAGCCGCGACTTTCCGACTCAAAAGAAAGTGAGTTCGCACAGAATATTTTAGCCGATTCGCCGAGTATCGCGGTTCTGGCTCGGGCTAAAGACGCCAGATAACTGTCTTTTTCGATGCCGTACAGCTTTAGTGCTTTCGGCACATTCTGAGCGGCCCAAACTAGGAAGCCGCCAGCCCCGCACGCGGGATCAATGATCAGCTCTCCTGAAGAGGGATCGACCGCGTCTACTAGCCAACGGCCTGCATTTTGCGGGGTGAAGAATTGCCCCTCTGAACCGCGGATGGAGGCACCAACGAACGTTTCGTATAGATCCCCCACTGGATCGCGATCTGACGCAAACAAGTCAATTGCAGAAAGCTTCGCATCTATGAATCGTATAGCCGCTGGATCCAAAAGGATCTGTTCATGGTCGTCAAAAATTCCAGGAATCGGTTTGAAATGGTCGCGGTAAGCTTTTGCCAAAGCAATTTCATCGCTTTCATGGCGCAACTTGACCTGCTTAAGAAGCAACTGTTTCTTAGTGAAGAGGCACTTCATAACCTCTTCTAGCAACGCCCTATCCCGTGTGGCCCCAAGCATCCGCCCGGCCAGGAAGTTTCTAATTTCCTGGAAAATTGCCTTTTGGTCGGCTTCTGCTTTGAGATTTGCCCGCATGACCCTCAACTGCACTAGCTTATGAATCACTTTCTGTCGGCGAACATAGCCTAATGCAGGTCCTGCTTCCAGATCGGTGAGGAACGTTTGACGCCTCCTCCGGGCGATGAAAATTGACGGCATATCTCCCCACTAAACGGTAAAACATAGACTTACTGAGCTTTTTTCGCTGAATCGCGCGGGCGCTCATTTCTTTGTCAGAATGTGAGTTGCTTCGTCGATCCAAACCCGACCGGGATTCTCGGCCCGCCGATTCGCTACGATTCGGGTTGCTATCGAGTTGCCCAGACACTTTGATGCAGGTCGGCACTAGGCGGATCCACACAGCATTGTTGCTTCAGCCCGCCGCTCTATAGCTCGTTTGGCCGGAGCAACCCCGATGAAGGCGATCTTACTGATTCAATGATCGGTGGAACGGTTTGTGCCCAGGGCCGGCTGGGAGAGGCCCGCAGCGCCACCAATGAGGCAGCCGAAGTCGCTCCTCTACATATCAAACCTAGATACTTCCAAGGTTCGCTTCCCGTCTCCCGTTATAAATCAACCAATAAATTTATCGGACGACACGGTTTCTTTAAAACCGCACTGCAAAACCACTCGCAGACATTCATGCATTCCTGTGGACATTCGCCATTCACAATCCGATTGGCGCACCATTAGCGAAAGACCTCGATCAAAAAGGCCACTGACGCACTCATGGCACCCTCCCTCGCCTTGCGATTGCCACCAAAGGATGCACCTAACCGCTTGCAGCTTGCTTCGTAAGCCGCGATCTCGGATGCAGGGCGAGTTTCGCTCGTGTCCGGCCGCCAGAAGGTCTGGTTGTCGATATTGTAGCGGTGCCCGCAGTCCCGCCACTGCTCCGCCCGAGGCGCCACGGATACCGAGGTCGAACTGTTGTCGAAACCGTGCTTAGCGCCGGGATAGACCGTTAGGAGAGCGTCTGTACCGCGTGAGCGCATCAGTTCAACATACCGGCCGCAGGTTTCCGGCGTTTGGTAGTCGTCCTGATCACCCATGTAGATACGGACTGGCGCGCCGGTCTGTTTCTCCGACCAGACCAAGCAGCCGGGATAGAGGGCTACGTGAGCGGCAAACTTCAGGTCGCTGAGGATGACAGCCTTGCGGAAGATGTCATGCACGGCGTAGAGCGCCGCCGAGCCACCCCTTGAAAATCCAGTCACGGCGATCCGCTTAGAATCGACCCTCGGATGAGTTGCCAGGAGTTGCAGGGCCGACAAGCTGTCCGCGATACCCACGGCGTAGCTCAACTGCCCCTGGTTGTCGCGGGTCTTGCCGATATTCCGCTGCGTAAAGCTATCGACCACAAAGGCGGCCCAGCCCTGCGCGAGGAACAGTTTGGCCCATTCGTAATCCTTGTCCGATACCCCGCCGCTGCCATGCGCGATCACGACAGCCGGAACGCGACCGGTGATGTTGGATGGAAGCAGCAGGTCTCCGGAGATGGTCTGTGCTTGGAGCTGCCCCTTGGCCAGACCGGAATAACTGGTCGGGGTCTTGGCCGTGAACAGAAGTTTGCCGGTCTCCCCGCCCAATAGATCACTGACGGGTTCTGCAGCCAAGACCGCCGCCGATAGGCAGACCAGGATTGCCGGAGCCACCAATGCTTGAAGCCAGGTTCGCATAGCCGGCCTCAATTCTTCAGAAGGCGGTCGAAGAACGCTTTGGTACGTTTCTCGGCATCCGCTGCAGCCGCTGGGTTCATCTCCAGATGCTTGGGCTCGGTCTTACCGCCGACACTGGTCCCCATAACTGTCACAGGCTTGGGGATGTATTCGTCGAAGGAATGGTAGACGTTCGGGTAGACGACGAGGTCCACCAGATCCTTGCGACGGAGGTTCGGACTGGCGACCAACTCCTGACAGCGGAAGGCCGGCGTCCAGTCGTCCTTTTCGCCAATCAAGATCAAGACCGGAATATCGACCCTGCCCTCGGTGCGGACATCGCAGAGCGGGTAATAGGCCACCGAAGCCTTGATGCCGTATTCCTTGGCATGCATGTCGGCCTGGACCAGCTTCATGGTCGTCCACCCACCATGCGAGAAGCCGATGGTGCCGATCCGACCCTTGGCCACATAAGGCTGCTTGGACAGCCACTCGGCCGCCCCGATCACGTCCGATACCCGCTTCTGCGGCATCACGGATGGTGTGCTGGTCATGATGCTGCCATAGCCGCGGGGACCGAAGCTGTCGGTCATCAGGGCGACATAGCCCCAGGACACCAGCTTGCGGGCCCAGCCCCGATAGTGCTCCGAGATACCGCCGCTGCCATGCAGGACGATCACGGCCGGAAACGGCCCATCGCCGTCAGGTTTGAATAGCTCGCCCGCGATATCGACTGGTTCGCTCATGCCCGGCATGGAAGCGGTCGGATAGGTCACTTTCTGCTGTGGTGTTGTGGTCTGACAGGCGGTCAGGAGGCCAGCAAGTGCCGCCACAATCAGGATGTTGCGCTTCATGATATTTCCCCCTTCTGCGGTGTTAGCGCCGGCCATCCAGGCCATCGATGTTCATCACACCCTTGCCAAAGCGGTCGAAGGTCTCGGTGATGATGATAGGCCGACGTATCTCGGCCTCGACCGTGTGGGCCGGAATGGTGAGCTTGGCGCCACCAGGCCCTTGGACCGTGCGGTCCCCGGCCGGCAATTCCAGATCGAGGATCAGTTCGGCACGGCACCGAAAGTCGTCGCCGGTCTTGGCCCGGCCGTAACCCCTGATCCAACCAATGGTGGCTGCCGGCTTTTGCGCAGCCTGGATGACCTCGCTGCGAAGGCCCGGGTTATCCCCCAGGAAGAGCCGCATGTCCGTATCGTGGGCCAACATCCAACTCTTGGTAGCCCCACGCTGCTTAAAGAAGGCATTGAAGGCTTGAGTGAGGGCCTCGGCTACATCGTCGCCGTCTAGCGTTTCGGTTCGGTAGAACTTCTGCGCAATCTCCTGCGCGGTCTGAAGTACACCCGGCTTGGCGCACAGTTCGTCGGCTGGATCAGTGCCGATAGGCTGCGACCATGCCGGCACTGCGAGGCAAACCGGCATCGCTACGAGGCAGATCAGCTTGGACTGAAGGCGCAAGCGTACTGCCGCCCGGCGGGGCGGTTCTGAGCGTGTGTCCCACATATGGGTTCCTCAATGACTGGGTTTTGCAGTTTTGGGGCGCCGATGTCCCCTGAGTGATTCGGCATTAGAATCCGGCTGAGCAGGCTGTCTACCTACGCATCCTTATTCTTACGGCGGATTTCTAGATGGTCAATGAGATTTCCGCCATTTAACCTTGTGGTATTACCCCGAGCCCGGCGGGAAATTCCGGGCATGAATCAGAGCACCCGGAATCGTCTGTTCGGACAGCGTCTAAAGGCACTCCGCATCGAGCGCGGCATTAGCCAAAGCGAGTTGGCGGAAAAGATCGGCAAGGCAGACGATACGGTCTCTAAGATCGAGACCGGCACCACGTCCACCCGCATCTCTACTGCGTTTGAAATTGCAGACGCTCTGGGGACGAGCTTCCTTGACCTATTTGACTGGGTCGCTCCGCGAAAGCTGACGGCTGAAGAAGTGCGGCAGGAGGAACTGATTGGCCGTGTTCGTAAAATTCTTCGAGGCGAACAGGTCGCGTCAGCCGAGGATCTTGCCGAAATTAATGCCGCATTAGTGAAAGCAAAGCCGCGCAAAGGCCGCTAAATTTCCACTGCACCTTACTTGCCTTTGGAGCTGCGCTGATTCATCGGCACGAAGGCGGGCAGACTGGCTGCCCAACGCTCAGCCTCTTCCATTCTAATTAATGTGCGTCCAAACCATTTGGTGCCTTGCAGATCACCGCTATGGAACATTCGGTAGATTGACGCACGGCAAGGGCCATAGATTGCAGTAAATTCAGCCAGCGTAAGAAGGCGCTTCTTGGTTGGCGTTTCTTCAATCATGGCTCACCTCAATATTCCTCCGCCAGCATGATCGTCAGTATCCGCATCGTTTTGTACGGATCTGACGGATCGGATGAGTGGAACTCTAGGTTCTTGTCGTAGGTGTCGATCTTCCAGAAGATTTTCTGGCCATCGTGCATGAAACTTCCGAAGTCGTGCTCGTGATGGGGATCGTTGGCGACATTGAATTCGTCAAAGGTCCGCACCTTGCGCAGCACTTCAGCTACAGCGTCGCTTCCGAGCATCCGGATGCCCAAGGTAAGCACATACTTTCCGCCGAGCATCGTGCGACGAAAATGATCATTCAGATTCCGAATGCGGGTGACGCGACTGGCTGAGTTGTTGAGTACCATGAGTAAGTTCTCCGAGAATGCCATTCACCGTTTCCTTCTCTTGACTGGTTGATTGATAGCGGGCACCGCCTCGAACAGCCGGACGAGCGCCAGTTGTTCGCCTTTCTGTTCGATGCTGAAGCTGTCCTTGGGTGCCAGACGGTGCGCCTTGCGGCCGGTTCCAGCAGTGAGGTGTCGCTTAGGAACGCCATTCGATGCGAGCGTCGATTGCCCGGGCTCGGGCAGCCAGTCCTCGAAATGCGCTGCACCAACAGCTAGTCCGCCATTCAGTGAGGCCGACGCTGCCGCAATACCATGCCGCTGCCAGAAGCCGTCCAGGCCAGGCCGCTCAAATCCGTGGATCGTGGCTATCGCTACTGGCGGAGCCTCAGCCTTCAGCATGTCCGCCCAATTCTGAAGGCATTGACGCCGCAGGTTTCGGAAGCCTGGTTCTCCCATGCCGAGGATCTGACTTCCCGACCGCAAGCGGCGGATGGCGTGGTAGCGCATCGACGGGTCATCTGTCGTTTCGCTGAGGCCGAACAAGTCATAGCAAGCCGATAGCAGCACCTTGTGGCCGCTCGGCAGAGTCACCAGTCGTTCTCGGCTACGGTAGTCCTCAACATTCGGGGTGGTACACTTCCGGCCTCTGCTCTCACCGCGCGTCGGGAATATCTTGCGGGCCATGCCGACCACCTTTGATGCCGACAGCGCTACACAGACCTGCTCGACCCGCTGTCGTGCATCCGAGGGATCGGCGAGTACACCAGTGATCAGCAGGCAGCCCGGCGAGGTCTCCTGGAGGGTTGCCAGCAATGCCTGCGCAGCCTTGATCGTCGGATCTACGGCAATGGACAGAGCGCGCTCCGGCGCCGGCAGGTGCCCGATAGGTCGGCGCAGGCGGAGGAAGCCGCCGGGTAGGACGATGGCATCCGCCTTCAACCAAGTACGGTTGGCGCGCATTGTGGCAATGACCTGACCCAGCAGGTCCAAACGGGTACGGTTCTCCTTCAGGTCAGCCGCGGGCTTACCGTGAACGCAAACGCTCACGGCCCGCAGCGACGGTGTCGCTCGCGTCATTGAAATCCTCAAAATTGGAGTTAGGTGGTTCGGCCGTTTGGGTGGCCTGCCAGACCAGCAGGCTAACGACTTCGGCAAGACATAAAGAAAGCCGAATCACTCGTTTAAGTAGTATATATGAAACAAAAATACGCGTCAATCAGTTAGATTTCAGCGAAATAAGCCGATTTTTTAGGTCAAATTACTGCGTTCAGTTGTGCCTAACGCCAGCATCAAAAATCGGCGCAACCCAGCCTGCTACCCGAGTCACATAATGCGCCGACAAAGAGACCCATTCCGTAAGCTCTCCGACTACATCAAAGGAAAGACTGACTCTCCTGGTAGTCTCTCCAGATCCCTGGAGAACTTTGAACTCCCAGATTTTAACCGAACAATTTCAGATTTTTCTTTCGCTGAATTAGCGGAAGAACATCCCAAGCTTTTGCGCGAGCTGTCAGACCGCGAGTTCGCATCCACCTGTTCACTGGTCGGTGGACTCCTGACTGTTCCTTTTCTTCAGGGCAACAATCTTCGGTTAACCGCGTTGGCACATCTAGCACTATGGAAGTGCGCCGGACCGCGTCGCCCGAAAATTAATCAGCTTGCTAAGTGGTTCGATGAACTGGATCGCGGTTCATGCGGACGTCTGGAAGATCGCGCGGAAGAAGTTTTTGTAACCAGCATTTTTGACGGCACGCAAAACTACCGCTTATTTGAAGGAAACGTCGAAGGGAACGGATTCATAACGCAGATTTTCCTCGATGTTTTAGAAACAATGCCGGATGAAGGCAAGTTTCTGGTGGCTAAGCGAGCTATCCGATCTTTGTTGATCTTATCGGAAGAAATTGCTGCTCGATCTGGACTTCCAAAGTATTCCGTCGGGAACTCTGTGCCCCTTAGCACTCTCCCTTCTGCAGAACGACAAGAAGCAGATAATCTGCGACGACGCGTGACTTTCTCGAACGCTGAATTGTCAGACTTAGGAATAGGCAGTAATGACCTGGCTCCATTCATCTTCGATACGCGACTACGTGACCAATTAGGTAACCATAGATTTGGCTATAGCGCGGCCGAAGACATGCCACTTCTCCAGTTCGGAGATTTAGTTGCCGTTTACCTGCCCAACTGTATCGGCCTTGCCATCCGGTCGCTCATAATCAGGACATGCTTATCAGCCGGTCTCGTCGAAAACCTAGAGGAAGCTCTTGCAGCGGCACATGCAACATTCTTCCACCGCGATCTTATTCTAGGTGATCTACGTAGAAGCCCAATTGCATTCCAGCGTTCCTCCGCTGGTCACACCAGTACGTTCGGACTAGAGCTAACAGAAGGCGTGTTCCTTCAATTCATCTTCGCTTGCGACAGTCTCAGTGATTTTAGCAAAACGAGGTTCGCGCAAATTACAGAACAGCATTCGCTTTCGTCTGTCGTAAATGCGGCGATTCAAAGTGGGCAAAGCCAATTCTCGAATCACCCACGGTTCCGGAAAGGTTACTCTCTCGTTGTCGCTTGCGGGTGGGGACGTCCAATGGTGCTTGGTCTTAAAGCACCAAAGAGCGGCTGGGAGATGGAATATATTGGGGCAAATGACCTAGCCTCGTTAAGTCGGCGCCCCGGATTTACTAGTGTCGAATTATGCAAAGTTATGGATTCGCACCGGCGCATTGGACAGCAAGGCTTTGAGCTCTTCAATGCCAATGGTCTGCTGAACCTTTGCGCTTGGATCGACAGCCTCCGGGGCCATATCGTCCCGCACGAACGCTTACGACTTGATCCGGAGAATCCAGACGGTCCCTATCCACTGATGATTCCGACGAACGTGCTGTTAGACCTTAGAGTGCAAGCGGCAGTATCGGCGGACGTTCATTTGGCAATACGCCCAGATAGCAGTCGCTGCACTGTACGAAGAATCAATTCTGAGCCTGGCTTCGGACAGATTTCACTATCTCCGCTGTATTTTGATCTAGATGCATTGATGGAAGGCACCCGCAGGTGCGTCTACGAGGGCGAACACCTACGGCTTTGGACTCTTATCAACGTCAGTGAAGTGCCAAATCCGGATTTCGCCCATCATCTTTTCCTTATGGCACAACACTGGGTCGAGTTCACCGCGCGATTTCTAGATCAGCATGTAATCGGTGATCCTACTAACCGATCAGTTTCGATCCACTTCAAGAAGTTTTCGATTCCACCCACCGATACGCCTATTCCGACAGAAGCGGAGATAGCCAGTAATATTTCGATTGAGGAGGCTCATGACGAGTTAAGAATAATTGTTGGCACGGAGTTCGTTTCTGGAAGCCGGCGGCCTGACAATATCGCAGAGCGTTCACTCGTAAGGGCGCTCGTTGTCGCCTTGCTACCAGAAGCAGCCGCCAGAGCAGACGATATTGTTCAAAGCATCGTTAGAGACAATGCAGCGCGTCACTTTCACGCATTCGCGGTTCCGGAGCTTAGAGACTACATAAAGGAATCGCTGCCGGAAAAGTCGTTCACGATATCCAGAATCGACGATGCATACTCCAGAATTGGCTTGGGCTGGTCCATCCGCAAGAGATCGCAAGGTGATGAGATTTCTGGACGGGACGAGTGCTGCGTTTATCTGAATTCGTTGGTTAAGTCTGTGATGGGGCGTCTAACTGATTCACTCGCACAGTTTGACCGCGACGCTGTAATTGAACTTATGCTCCTAAACCACGAAAGTATTGCATGCGAAACTACGCAATGGCAGCGAACTTTCCGAGCCATTCGAGCACTTGCCGACGACGCAGATGCTGCGAGAAGGCAAGCAATCGAACAGATAGCCAAATTTAATGCGGGCAGCCTCTCAAGCCGCATCTTGATCGAAATTGCGGTCTGCGTTTGTCAGGTCGGTGCTGGCCTACGTCCAAATGCGTTGGATATTGGGGCATGGCTCGCGGATGCCTCTATCCTGTTCCATATGGGGGGATACTCCGATTGCGTTCGAGCAGGTGTGATGGAGGCAAAGATACGAATTTCCCCTGGCGGCGACGTGCTTATGAATCACGATCCGATCGAAAGACTGATGCGATCCTATGGCGAGAGTAATCAGTCTGCTTCGTTAGCCGCCGCTGCTGACAAGTACGAGGAATATTATGAAGTCATGGCAGATGCGGAAGAATCCACAGATCAATTGCCGCCAAAACTGGAGCGTCTGCAGGAGCCGTGGACTGCTGAATTTGGCTTCAGCCTCAAAGATACACAGCAGTTTGGTCGCGCACTGGCCGACCTCGCTATTGAGGGAAAGGCGTTAGTTAAAGTTGGCCGCTCAGATTTTTTAACGCGTATCGGAAAATATGGCGTCAGCCTAGAGAACGCCGAGAAGATGCTAAAACAGTTTAGTTTAGCGCCTCGCTCACAATGGGATATGGCACCCGACGGTTTTCAGAATTGGTGCTGGTACCCGTGGCGTTTTCGCCGGCAGCTTTCGCTAATTGCTCGACCTATTGTTCAACTTGATGCATCCCAAAATCCAATACTTCATATTGCTCCAGCAATGGTAGCCATGCATATCGGAAAATTCTGCGCAGATGTGTCGAACGGATTCATTGAGGCCGATGCATTTACGAGCGCGGAAATGCAGACGTACATCGAGAATACGAGGGCTCAATCCGCAGCCGAATTCAACGATCAAATAGCCTCTACACTTGAAGCGATAGGTTGGAAAGTACGGAAGAACCTTTCCGGTGGGGAGGTATTGCAGCGTAGAGTGGACCGACGATTTGGAGAAATTGATGTACTCGCTTGGTGCAGCGACACAAAAGAGGTTCTTGTTATCGAGTGTAAAGATTTAGGGTTTGACAAGACGTTCAGCGAAATCGCTTGGCGCCTATCTAAGTACCGTGGCGAAGTTCAGGCGAATGGCCGCCGTGACGAACTTCGCCGTCACCTAGATAGACTTGAAACTTTGAAAGCCGAATTGCCTACTGTTTCAAAGTTTGTCGGTTTTGACTCTCCGACCATGATTGGAATTGTTGTCTCCAGCCAGCCCGTGCCTATGCAGTTTGACGCTGAGATCGGCAAGCTCGGCAGCCACTTCGTTACCGCACGCGACATCACGCAGAAATATCATCGGCTAGGGTCGTAAATCAGAGCTATTTGTACTATTTACATTCCAGACCACGGTGAACGACTGGAACGTTAATATATACGGCCAAATGGTGTGAAATGCGGGCTGTCGCCTACTATCGAGTTTCCACTGACCGGCAGGGTCGGTCTGGATTGGGCCTAGAAGCTCAGAAAACGGCCGTACAGGCGGTTCTAAAGCCCGCCGACCGGCTGATAGCCGAATTTACCGAGGTCGAAAGCGGCAAGCGCCGAGATCGGCCGCAACTGGCCCAGGCGCTGCATCAGGCAAAGGTTAACAAGGCCGCCTTGGTCGTCGCCAAGGTGGATCGCCTGGCCCGCAACGTCCACTTCTTAGAGACGATTTTGGGCGGCGACGTGGAAGTAGTGTTTGCCGATCTGCCCCAGGTCGCCGGTCCAATGGGCCGGTTCATTCTGCAACAGCTCGCGGCTGTCGCTCAGTTGGAAGCGGGGTTGATTTCGGAGCGCACCAAGGCGGCGCTGGAGGCCGCGAAGCAGCGCGGCGTGAAGCTCGGCGGCTTCAAAGGTGTAGCCGTGGACACCAAGCTCGGCACCCGCGCACTGATTGAGCAAGCGGATGCCAGGGCGAGGGATTATGCAGTGGTGATCGCCGATATCCGGGCGAGCGGCGTGACCACGCTCAAGGGAATTGCCGAAGCTCTCAATGCCCGTGGCATACCGGCCGCGCGTGGAGGCGAGTGGCAGGCCATCCAGGTTCGGCGCGTTCTCGAACGAGCCTAGTTACACCTGCCTTCGGCCGCACAGGAAGCCTCTCGCCTCAAAGAAAAAGGCCCGGTCGCATGACCGGGCCTTCAAGTTAGTAGTCCATACCCCCAGCAGGTACGGACTGGGCGTTATCCTTTTTCGGCTTTTCAGCCACCAGAGCCTCGGTGGTGATGAGCAGCGAGGCAACGGAGGCCGCATCCTGGAGCGCCGTGCGGACGACCTTGGCAGGATCAATCACGCCGGCCGCGACCATATCCTGGTACTCGCCGGTCGCGGCGTTGAAGCCCCAGTTGTAATCGTCCTTCTCTAGCAGCTTGCCGACGATGAGGGAGCCGTCCTCACCGGCATTGATGGCAATCTGCTTGGCCGGCACCTGCAGGGCACGGCGGATCACATCCACGCCATGCTTCTGGTCATCATTGGCAGGCTTCACCTTGTCCAGTGCTTTCAAGGCGCGGAGCAGAGCCACGCCGCCGCCGGGCAGGATGCCTTCCTCGACGGCCGCACGGGTGGCGTGCAGAGCGTCGTCCACGCGGTCCTTGCGCTCCTTGACCTCGACCTCGGTGGCACCGCCAACCTTGATCACAGCCACGCCGCCCGACAGCTTGGCAAGCCGCTCCTGCAGCTTCTCGCGATCGTAGTCCGAGGTGGTTTCCTCGATCTGCGCCTTGATCTGCTGCACGCGAGCCTGGATATCGGTCTTGCTGCCGGCGCCCTGAACGATCGTGGTGTTCTCCTTGTCGATGCTGACCTTCTTGGCACGGCCGAGCATCTGCAGGGTCACATTCTCCAGCTTCACGCCGAGGTCTTCCGAGATCATCGTGCCGCCGGTCAGGATGGCGATGTCTTCCAGCATCGCCTTGCGGCGGTCGCCGAAGCCCGGCGCCTTGACGGCCGCGACCTTCAGGCCGCCGCGCAGCTTGTTGACCACCAGCGTCGCCAGCGCCTCGCCTTCGACTTCCTCGGCGATGATCAGCAGCGGCTTGCCGGTTTTGACGACGCCTTCCAGCACCGGCAGCATGCTCTGCAGGCCCGAGAGCTTCTTCTCATGGATGAGGATGTAGGGGTCCTCCAGCTCCACGAGCATCTTTTCCGGATTGGTGACGAAATACGGCGAGGAATAGCCGCGGTCGAACTGCATGCCTTCGACGACCTGCAGCTCGGTTTCCAGGCTCTTGGCCTCTTCGACGGTGATGACGCCGTCATTACCGACCTTCTCCATAGCCTGGGCCAGGTAGCGACCGATTTCGGCATCGCCATTGGCCGAGATGGTGCCGACCTGGGCGATCTCATCGTTGCGGGTGACCTTGCGCGCCTTACTCTTCAGCTCGGTCACCACGGCGTCCACGGCCAGGTCGATGCCGCGCTTGAGGTCCATCGGATTCATGCCTGCGGCCACGGCGCGGGCGCCTTCCTTGACGATGGCCTGGGCCAGCACGGTCGCCGTCGTGGTGCCGTCACCGGCAAGATCGTTGGTCTTGCTGGCGACTTCGCGCACCATCTGGGCGCCCATATTCTCGAACTTGTCTTCCAGTTCGATTTCCTTGGCGACCGAAACGCCATCCTTGGTGATGCGGGGCGCACCGAAGCTTTTCTCTAGCACGACATTGCGGCCCTTCGGACCGAGCGTCACCTTGACGGCATTCGCCAGAATATCCACGCCGCGCAGCATCTTCTCGCGGGCTTCGGATGAGAATTTGACTTCCTTTGCAGCCATTGCAGTCGCTCCTCAGACTTCAGCTATTACGCCGCCTTCCGGGCCGACTGGGCGCCTTCGATAATGCCCATGATGTCGGACTCCTTCATGATCAGCAGCTCTTCGCCGTCCACCTTGATTTCCGTGCCGGACCACTTGCCGAACAGGACTTTGTCCCCGGCCTTGACGTCCAGCGGGACAATTTCGCCACGCTCGTTTCGGGCGCCGGGCCCGACGGCCACGACCTCGCCCTGCTGCGGCTTTTCCTTGGCGGTGTCGGGGATGATGATGCCGCCCGCGGTCTTCTCTTCGGCATCGATACGGCGCACGACGACGCGGTCGTGCAGGGGCAGAAGCTTCATAGCCTTCCTCCATATGCAGGACTTGGAATGTCATGCTTGCCGGTCCAACGGACCGGAGCGCTGGCGAGGTATGTGCAGGATTTTTTCGGTTCAAGACCGTCTGCTGAAAAATTTTTAACGACCCATCCCGCCCCCTTGTGAAGACGGCGGCGCCACATAAATCCGTCGACAAAGGCCCAACTTAAGGGCCAGTCAGGAGGACAAAATGCGCCGTCGGAAACGGTTTATCCCCTTGACCCGGTGCGGCCTGGCCCAGGCTGCCGAGCTCAACGCCTTGCTGCAGCCCGCCCGGAAATACGGGCGGCCAGCGGCCGTGCTGAACGACCCCGGTCTGTCCCTGCCAGAGAAGCGCTCCATCCTAGCCTCGTGGGCCTCCGATGCCTGTTCGGTGGAGTCAGACCCGACCGTAAGGCATCCGGCCGACCTCGCCGAACCGGTCAGTTTCGAGGAGGTCATGGAAGCGCTTCGGTCCCTGGATGCGGTGGCGCAAGGCCGGTCCAGGCGGCCGCCCGCCCCGAGAGGCCCCGAGGAAATCCGCCCCTCTTGAAAGCTGGCGAGCAGCTTCCAAAATCACCGGCGCCAATGCCCATTCGGGGTCGGCCAGGGCGTTACCTGACGCCCCGCGTGTCCATGTTGCTCATTGGAGGATGTGGCTATGAGGATGTTTGATTTTTCCCCGTATTTCCGATCAAGCGTCGGTTTCGACCGGGTGTTTGATCTACTGGAATCGGCGAGCCGGCTGGATTTTTCCAATAGCTGGCCGCCCCATGACGTCATCAAGACCGGCCCAGATACCTACCAGGTGGCTCTGGCCATCCCTGGTTTCACCGCGGCAGACCTGTCTGTGACCCATGAGGGCGGCCATCTTGTCATCCGTGGTCGCAAGGATACCGCGCAGCCTGCCGGAGAGTTCCTGTATCGCGGTCTGGGCGACCGGACTTTCGAGCAGCGCTTTGAACTGGCCGATCATATCAGGGTGACGGATGCCAGCCTGAGTGACGGCATGCTTCGCATCGGCCTGGTGCGCGAAGTGCCCGAGCATCTGAAGCCCCGTCAGATTCCGATCCAGACCTCGATGCTGCCAAAATGGACTGATCGTAAACAGCTGCCCGCGGCTAATACTAATGGTAAGAGTGAAGCTCGTGGTTGGTGGAGCAGACTGACTGGCCGCGCGGCCTGAACATGGCAGGGCCTGCCACTGCTGGCAGGCCCAAATGCAGCTTGATCAAGCTGGCTTAGACAACCTTCGACGCTAAGCTGGCATGCGAGGGGCTGGAATGCAGCCCTCAGGAATGGCGGTGCGGTGCAGAAAGATATTTGGGATGCCGCCGGCATGCTCATCCAAGAGCACGGTGAACGAGCCGCAATGGTCGCTCAGCAACGAGCAAATGAGCTCGGCGAAATGGGTGACGTAGCCGGTCAGAAGCAGTGGATTCAGATCATGAAGGCAGCCGCCTCCATGATCGATGTCCCAACGGGAGTTCCAAATTAGCAAGAGCGATAAAGACGCCTACTTGCGAGCGGCTAACTGCTATGTGCGCGAGAGCAAATCAGTCGCGAATTGATCTGCGCTGACACTTCGCTAAGAAGATAAGGTTTCGGCACTAAGGTAATTCCTCGGCCGACTAAGGAAAGCGGCAAATTTCTGAACACTCCGGACGTCAGCAGAATTTCGACCCCGGGTTTGCGGGCGGTAATCCATTCAGCCAAGGCAAATCCGTCCCGATCCCCTGGCATATTGATATCGGAAAACACTAAGCTGATATCGACGCCTGAGTTCAGCACGTCGATAGCCTCGGCTGCGTTCCGAGCCTCGATGACGTTGAAGCCTTCTTCGCGAAGGTGCTCAGCAATGAGACAGCGGATTAGAACTTCATCATCGACGACTAACACTGTGGTCGCCACCGGCTTCAGTTGAATTGCTGCTGAGTGGTTCATTGGATCAGCCCAAGTGTTCTTGGAGCGCGATTCTACACCGCCCGGATTAACGTCAAGGCTCGTTCTTAGTTCATGCGCTCACCACATTTTGTGTGGGCAATTCCTGTTGCAGGCTATATGGGGTTTATCCCTAGGAAAAAGTACATATTGAGAACATACGGGGATAATAGTAGAACATGAAGCCTCCTAATACCCGGAGGCCCCATGAACCAGATCACCCCCCTCACCGACCTGCGCAGCGAGTTGGCCCGCCTCACCGGCATAACGCGCCGTTCCAGCGTGCAAGGCATCCCTATCGGGGTTTCCCAGATCGACAGCGTGTTGCCAGGAACTGCATTGGCGCGCGGAGGTATCCATGAGGTCGTTGGTGACCAAGGCGCTGTCACCAGCTTCCTAGCCGCTCTGCTCGGCCGCCAGAAGATCATCCAGCATGTCCTCTGGATCACCCCCCAACCTGACCTGTACCCAGGCGGCCTCGCTCAACTGGGGCTCTCCCATCGTCGTCTGACGGTCGCCTGGACCCGGCAGACCGACAACAGGCTTTGGGCGATGGAGGAGAGCCTGAAGGACCTGCCGAACGGTGCGGTCATCGCTGAAGTGGAAAGCGCTGACCTAACCGAGACCAGACGCCTGCAGCTCGCCGCCGAGTCCTGCGGATCAATCGGCTTTCTGGTCCGCCGTAACCGTCAGCCATCTGCGGCCCTAACCCGGTGGCGAGTTGAACCCGCCCGAAGTCGAGACATCCGACAAACCTGGCGCCTGACCCTGGAGCGCATTCGGGGTGCTGAAGCCGGAGGATCTTGGGTGCTGGAGTTCGATCATGCGTCGCTATGCTTCCATATGGTTGCCGCGCTGGGCCACGGACAGGCTGAAGCGGCGGAATAGCCCGGCCACCGGCCCTTTCGCTTTGATCGAAAGCGTAGGCAGCGCGTTCAAATTATCCGCCCTCAATCTTATGGCCTTCAAAATGGGATTGCGGGGCGGCATGACGCTCGCTGATGCCATGGCGCTCGTTCCCGCCTTGGTGACTTCTCCGGCTGACCCTCAAGGCGATCAAGCCGCTCTTGAACGCTTGGCGGACTGGTGCTGCCGGTGGTCGCCAACTGTCGCCGTCGATGGCCTGGACGGCATCATCATGGACATTACCGGCGTGCCCCATCTGTTTGGCGGCGAAGACGGCATGCAAGGTCAGATGCTGACCGCCTTCCGACGCATGCAGGTGACCGCCCGTATCGCCATGGCTGATTCTCCGGCTGCAGCCTGGGCCTGGGCGCGTTATGGCGCCGGCGGCTCATTGCCGGACCGGACGGCGGCATTTGAGCGCCTGAAAGACTTACCCGTTGCAAGTTTGAGGATTGAACCAAGCATCGCGGAGACATTGGATTCGCTCGGTCTGAAAACTATCGGCGCTATCGCCAACTTACCGCGTGCACCGCTGGCGAAACGCTTCGGTCTAAGCTTGCTGACTCGGCTCGACATGCTGATGGCCCGCGAGCCGGAGCCGATCTCCCCACGCCAACCTGAGGCACCATGGCGCAGCAGAGCGCATTTGGTCGAACCCGTCTCAACCCGCGAAGCTATCGACACTGTGCTGGAGCATCTGCTGGACGCCTTATGTAAGCTCCTCACTGACGAGCATTTAGGTGCCCGCCAACTTGTGCTGACCGCGTACCGGGTAGATGGCGACGTTCAAACCGTCCGCGTCGGCACATCATATCCCAGCCGTAGCCCGAAGCATCTTGCGCGCCTGTTCCGCGATCCCCTCGACGCCATCATGCCCGGCTTCGGAATCGAGACTTTTACGTTGGAGGCCGTCGCCGCTGATCCGTTCTCCGCCGAACAAGCAAGCCTGGAATCGACACAGCAAGACGGCGGCCACTTCTCTCAGCTCATCGACCGACTGCAAGGCCGTCTGGGCAACCGAAACGTCTTCCGCTTTGAGCCGCTTGATCGCCACGCACCGGAGAATTCCTTTGCCCGGCTGCCACCGATGGCCCGCTCCAATCGCGACATGCCGGAAACTGAACTCAGGCCAACCCGATTGATCCAGCCGGAAGTCATAGAAATGGAGGCCGATGGCAGGGCTTTTACTTGGCGACGCCTCCGCCGCCCCATCGCTATGACCGCAGGTCCAGAAAGGCTGGATGGCGAATGGTGTAACGGGGGAATGGATATCTCCGTCCGTGATTACTTCCAGATCGAAGACGAGGCTGGACATCGTTATTGGATCTTCCGTGATCAAGGCGTGTGGCACATGCACGGGATCATAGGATGACCGGCTACGCCGAATTACATTGCTTCTCCAACTTCAGCTTCTTGGAGGGTGCCAGCCATGCCGAGGAGCTTATTCAACAGGCCGCTCTGCGTGGTCTGTCCGCCATTGCCATTACGGATCGGAACAGCTTGAGCGGCATTGTTCGCGCTTACTCGGCCGCTAAAAACGCCAATATCCAATTCATTGTTGGTGCCCGATTAGACTTTCAGGACGGCCCTTCACTTGTCTGGCTTCCCACCAACCGCGCCGCTTATGGCAGGCTCAGTACCCTACTGACGATCGGCCGCCGGCGGGCTCCCAAGGGCGCGTGCGAGCTTCATTGGGCAGATATTTTGGACCATATCGACGGGCAGCAGGTAATAGCGTTGGTTCCCAAGGCTCCCGATAGTGCCTTCCTAGATCGCTTACGGGAGTTGCGACAGAGCATCGGCGACAACCTGTCGGCCGGTATTAGCAACCTCATACGCGGACGAGACCGCCAACGCCTAGCCCGATGGGCCACCGCCCTGAAGGACGTTGGCGTTCCGATGGTGGCCGTTAATGACGTGCTCTATCACCATCCAAGCCGTCGCCCCCTCCACGATGTACTGACAGCCACACGCCACCGCTGCACCGTGCAGGATTTGGGCTATCGGGCCGAAAGCAATGCGGAACGCCATATCAAATCACCTCGCCAAATGGCGCGGTTGTTCCGCGACCATCCGGACGCCATTGCCCGCACCATAGAGATAGCCTCGCGCTGCACCTTCCGCCTCGATGAGCTGCGGTATGAATATCCAGAGGAAAGCCGCGGCGACAGTGCCACACCGCAAGAAGAGCTGATCCGGCTTGCTTGGGAGGGTGCGCGGAAGCGCTATCCGGACGGCATACCTGAGCAGATCAGCCGACAAATCCTCCATGAACTCAGGCTGATAGATAACCTGAACTACGCCAGCTACTTCCTCACCGTTTACGACATCGTCCGCTATGCGCGGGAAATCGGCATTCTCTGCCAAGGTCGCGGGTCGGCCGCAAACTCTGTCGTCTGCTATTGCCTGGGCGTCACCTCGGTAAATCCAGTCGAGCAAGACCTTCTGTTTGAACGCTTCATCTCGGCCGAGCGAAACGAGCCGCCCGATATCGACGTAGATTTCGAGCATGTCCGCCGTGAAGAGGTGATGCAGTACATTTACCGCAAATACGGCCGCGACCGAGCCGGCATCGCCGCTACTGTCATTTCCTACCGACCGAAAAGCGCGATCCGCGATGTCGGCCGGGCGCTGGGTCTGTCGATGGACGCCGTCAATAGGCTAGCGCGCAGCATCTATTGGTGGAGCCGCGATACTTTTGACGCCGACCGTATCCGGGAGATGGGCATTGATCCGAATTCCCGTCTCATCCGGCTCATCGTCCAACTGGCAACAGAACTGCAGGGCTTCCCCCGGCATCTGTCGCAGCATGTCGGCGGTTTCGTCATCAGCCGCGGCCCGCTCCATGAGCTGGTTCCCATCGAGAATGCCAGCATGCAAGACCGGACCTGCATCCAGTGGGATAAGGACGATCTAGATGCCCTTGGGCTCCTGAAGGTCGATGTCCTGAGCCTCGGCATGCTGACCTGCATCCGGAAATGCTTCGACTTGTTGGAGCAGCATTACGGCAAGCGCCACGACCTGGCCTCGATACCCCAGGGCGACGAAGAGACCTATGAGATGCTTTGCCGGGCCGATAGCGTTGGCGTCTTCCAGGTGGAAAGCCGCGCCCAGATGACCATGCTCCCGCGTCTGAAGCCGCGGACCTTCTATGACCTGGTCATCGAGGTAGCCATCGTCCGCCCTGGCCCTATCCAGGGTGACATGGTGCATCCTTACCTCCGCCGCCGCACCGGAGAAGAGAAAGTCACATATCCATCTCCAGCGCTGGAAAAGGTGCTCGGCAAGACCCTCGGTGTTGCCCTCTTCCAAGAGCAGTGCATGCGGGTCGCCATTGAGTGTGCCGGCTTCACTCCCGGTGAGGCCGATCAGCTCCGCCGCGCGATGGCAACCTTCAAGAACCCTGGCACGATCCACAAGCTGAAGGAAAAGTTGATCTCCGGCATGACCGCAAACGGCTACAAGCCGGAATTCGCCGAGAATATTTACAAGCAACTGGAAGGCTTCGGATCGTATGGCTTCCCGGAAAGCCACGCCGCCGCCTTCGCCCACCTCGTCTACATCAGCGCCTGGCTCAAGCGGCATTATCCGGCTGTCTTCTGCGCCGCCATCCTCAACAGCCAGCCGATGGGGTTTTATGCCCCCGCCCAGCTCGTCCGGGACGCCAAGGAACACGGCGTCGTCGTCCTCCCCATCGACATCAATTATTCCGACTGGGACTGCACGCTAGAGCGTCCTGCAAACGGTTCATCTCTGGCCGTCCGACTTGGCTTCCGTCAGATCCGTGGCGCCAACGAAGAACTCCTACGCGCGGCTGTCCTTCTGCGGGACCGCCCGTTTGCCTCCATAAAAGAGCTCTGGCGGCGTACCAAGCTTCCCAAGGCGACGCTCGAACTACTGGGGCGGGCGGATGCCTTCGGCAGCCTTGGCCTGGATCGGCGCGCCGCCCTGTGGGAAATCCGCGGCCTCCGAGACACGTCGTTACCCCTGTTTGAATTCGCAGAAGACCAGGCGGCCGCCGGCAATAGCGCCTCCATTGAAGAGGACGGCGAAGACCCGCAGCTCCCCCGCCTGACCACGGGCGAGAACATCGTCCACGACTACAAATCCTACAATCTGACCCTGCGGCCGCATCCGCTGAGCCTGCTCCGCCCCAAGCTCGGGGAACTCGGCGTCGTGCAGTCAAAAGACCTAGCCACCCTGCCAGAAAACCGAAAAGTCCGGGTTGGCGGCCTAGTTCTCGTCCGGCAGCGCCCAGGCACCGCCAGCGGCGTCATTTTCGCCACCATCGAAGATGAGACTGGTGTGGCCAACATCATCATCTGGCCCAAGGTCTTCGACACATTCCGCAAAGACGTGCTCGGCTCCCGCCTGATGGTCGTGGAGGGCAAGCTCCAGCGGGAAGGGCTGGTCATCCATGTGGTTGCCGACCGGATCATAGACCGTACCGACCTCCTGCGCGGGCTGGGCGAGATAGACATCGACGGGGCATTCGATGGTGTCCAGAGCCGGGCTGATGAAATGCGCCAATCCCATGGCAAGCAGATCATGCCGGTGAAGGAGGTCGAAGCAACCTTCCCTGATGGCCGAAACTTCCGGTGATCCATGGTCCGCTATCGTGAACTGCGTACCATCGCGCAGCTCGAAAGAGAATTCCCCTACATCGTTGAAGTGCCGATCCCGCCGGGCGGCTTGGGAAGGCGACTGGATAAGCTGGAGGCGTGGTTGGCGATCCGGATCGAGCGGAAGGATTTCGGCCGTTGGGGGCGTTGGAGGGACGGTCGGGATATCGCTGTTTGGGCCTTCCGCGAGCCTGCTATCGCCTCCGCGTTCCAGCGCCAGGTTTCCACCATTGTTGGGCCTCCGGTTAGCGATCTGCCTTCCGCAAGCCCGGCCTCGACCTGACTATGCTGTTTAGGCAGGTGGCCGATTTCTTTGCCTTCCCGTTGCCTCTACTACCCACTTCTTGGCTGCTGATCGGCTTCCGGTTCGGTCAAAATTTGCGGCCAGCATTAAATTGAGAAAATCGTTCATGTAAAGAAAAAGGGGGCGGTGAAGCCCCCTTTCAGCTTAGCCCAGCAATCGAGGACTGACACAAAGTACACGGGGACGCCAGTCATCGGCAATTTGCCGCTTAGGGCGGCTGTTCCCTCCGCTGGTGATCAAGAAGCCCGCCTGTCGAAGCTCGGAAACGAGCAGATCAATGCGGTCCTGACTGCCAAGGATGCGGCGAAGCGCGTCTTCGGTAAACATAAACTCTATTGGTTGGCCACCGGTCCCGGCCTTCAAAAAACCCGGTTGCGTGTGGCGCTCCTCCTCTTCGAGCAGATTTGCGTCTTCACCAGCTGTAGCAAAAGTGCGGACATTCTTGCGAATGTGATCACGCAACAGAGCCATAGGACTGCTTGCTGCCGCCTGCACCAGGTGCTCACGGTGCCGTTTCCAGCAATCCAACACTGCAGCTCGCACTATCTTCGGATGCCAAGGAAGGGCTCGGAAGCGATAGGCAAGGCAACCGGCCTGGTAAACCAAGGCGAAATAATTGGCGGCCCGATTGCCGCTCTTTTCATCCTCACGAAGGTTCATATCGTGAAGAACAACCTGGCGGGCGTTGGAAAGGTATTCCTCCAGGCCGGCCGGGTCCAGATTGGCGGACTCCGATAGCTTGCGGACAAAGCGCCGGAAGGCCCAGCCATAGTTTTGCCGCGACGCCTGCGACAAAGCGCTGCTGAACTCCGCCGGCGCCATGTCCCCTGTCGTCTCGAACATCCCATGGCGCCAGGACACCGGGATTTCGATATAGCGGACGCTGAACATTTCTCCGAAGGGAATGCCCGCTTTCACGAGCATGTCCTTGAGGGGATAGTTGGAGCAGCTCCAGCCGATGATGCGCGGCGCAACGGCGGAGGATCGTGCATTCAGGCGACGTTTCTCACCGCCCGAAGTCAGACTGAAAATGCCATTGCTAAGAGCTTGGCCCTTCTCGGAACCACGACCACTCAGCAACAGGGTGTCGTCCATCGCGGCAAGGCTATCCGAACCCTCATACGCAAGTGCTTCGACAGCATTATCCGTCGTATTCCAACTGCTACGGAAGCCCTGCTTATGATCAGGATCACCCCCCACAACCGAGCAGGCGAAGTCGAGGGTGCTGGTCTTTCCAGTGGATGAGGGGCCCTGGAAGCAGAAAATCACACCCTCCAAGCCGAGGACTTTAAGGAGAGGCCCTGCGAGCGCTGAGGCCGTGCAGAAAATCACGGTAGAATTACCTTCACCAAAGATACTCGCCTGCTCCTTGAAGGCTTTCAGGGTTCCTTTTGGCTTCCAGCGATTGGGCCTGGCGACGCCATGCAGGCAGATGCCAACAGGGATCTCCGACTCACCGATCAACTTGCCGCGGGGATCGAGAAACTGACCGTTCGGCAGCCAGCCAGGCGCATCTGCGATGATGGCGGGCTGCACCTCCTTTGCAGCCTTGATGGCGACTTCACATAATCCGAGAAGCTGGGACCGGCTCTTTCGGGTCAGCAAGGGAACGTCGAGGGCCGCGACTGCGTCCATTAGGATGGTCTCCGGCTCGATGCCGTTGACCGGCACCAGGGGCAGCACTGCTTTGATCGGTTTGCGATCCTTAGTGGCAATGCTCAGAACGGCGCACCGCACTCCTGCGGAGTTGGTGCCGGTGCCCAGATAGGTAACTTTAAACTCTTTCGCCATTGATTATCTCCTCATGGCAAAGGGTTCCCGTTCGCAGAAGTGCATGCCCACTGCGCCCAAGATGCCCATGATTTTTCGATAGCCATGCCGAACACTGATTGGTGCGGCATGAAGGTTTGTAGTAAAGGCAGCCTATTTGGCTAGAATCAGTCGGCAGCACCTCCTTTCACCCGCTTTGACGCTTTCTTGCGGGTTTTGGAGGTTTCGCCCGATAACGGCAGTTCGACAGTCGGCTTGGCGATCAACCGGAAGCCGTTCGCGTCGAGGCGCACGTTCTGCAGGAAGACGAAGTCGCGGGGCGGCTTGCCCAGCCACTTGTGGGCCGCCTTGGCCTGCTTGCCGCGCAGGTTGGACTTGATGTTCTTGATGTTGCCGTTCGACAGGTAGTACGGCCACTTCCGCATCATCCGGAACTTGGCGCTGTAGCCCGTGGTGTTAACGACGTCGATGGCGTCGAAAAGCTCGGCGCTATCTACGGGGCGGAAAACTTGCAGCCCACGCTGACCCTTGAAGCGATCCTTCTTGTGCAGAGCCTTCGCCAGAGACGTAAAGTCGGGACGGGAGCCAAGGATGAAGATATGGAAGTGAGGCTCCCAGCAACGGGTGCGCTCGCTCCAATCAGCCTCCAGGATGCCGACGATCACCAGATGGCTCAGGCCATGCCGCCGTAACAGCATACGGAAACGCTGCATCACCGCAGACTCGATCACACGCGCCAGCTTCTTCTGGCGCACCTTCGGATCGGTCATGATCACGGTGGCGTAGGTGACCACCAGCTTCGTGGCGAGCAGCGCGCGGAGCTGCTTCAGGAAGGGCTTACGCCAGGCTTCCAGGCAGGACGGGCAGGAGGCGAGGCCGCACGCATCATCGCAACACAAATCCGCAGCGTCAGCCATTCCGCGGCCAGCTCGGATCGAAAGTGGCAGACTTAGCGGTGCGACGCGCGCGCAAACGAACTGCGTGGCCCTTGCGGGCTTCTTTGCCGGGTGCCGTGCTGTAAGCGGGAAGGTTATTAAGCCAGGCAATCAGACGCCAGGCGAGGACAATTGTCTTGCCTCCGGCTTTGCTGGCCGCCAGCGAGTTATCATTAAGGGCTTGATAAATGTACGCGCGACTGAGCGGAACGACTTCCAGAATCTCATCCACAGTATAGGCAAGCCGTCCCTTGGGAAGGGCGGCGATGACGGCCTCAAGGTGGATAGATGTGTCGGATGACATGCCCATTTCGTAGTAAGGGCACGTACAAACTAAAACAGCGAATAATTGAACTATTATTTAGTTGGTGAATCTTTACCCAATCGCGCCTCAATCGCCTTAATAATGGCTTCCTTTGTAGGCTCCCCAGCTATTTCGCCGTTTGTGACGAGTTTCATGTCGCGTCCCCACTTAAGCAATTCTCCAGCAGTAGCGTAATTCACCGTAATTCGCTCCCCGCCGTCTCTGCAAATGGCAAAGTATCGCTCTACATACGGCCCAGTTTTGGAGATTGGACGCCCCCTTGGCCGAGGTACTTTTGATCCCGTTCGCGGATCAATGCCATCCAACTTTCTTTCGCCTGGCAAGATCGAGACTTCAAAATATTTCAAGCGGCCACTATCGAACGATACCGCGTTTTTTCGGAAGTCAATTTCGACCTGAAGGAACCAATTACCCCGTGGAATTAAAGTCTGGGTTTTGCCGTCGAACGGCACGCCCTTGGCATCCCATTCGCCAATCTGCAGCCCCTCAACGATATCGTGCTCAAGGTGTGAGAGAATTTTACGTGCCTTTGTCGTCAGATTACCGACCTCTCGAAATAATCCCACAACATCTGCCGGTTCGATCTGACGACCGAGACTCGCGAATTCCTCTACCGCCCATTCTTTCGCTCGTGGAGAGAGGCGGTTAACAAAATCACCCGCAAGATCCTCATACTTACTACGCCGCATTCTTAGCCTCTATTGCAGAGCGATTACCCGCACAGTATTGCGCCCAATCATTCATCATGTCGCGACGCTTTTGTAGCAAATCTCCGCGTCGATAGGCTGCCTCTACCTTATCGCCAACTGTATGGGCCAAGGCCATCTCGGCAGCCTCTCGGGAATAGTCGGTGCATTCGGACACCCAATCACGGAACGTCGATCTGAAACCGTGAACAGTGATGTCACTGCGGTTCATTCTCGCCAGCAACTTTAGCATGGCCATACTTGAAAGGTGTTCTGACTGGCGCTGCCCTTTAAAAATGTAGCCCCGCAATTCTTCCAGAGTGACTTCTCCCTTAAGGAGATTAAGAATCTCCAGAGCGCGCTCCGACAAGGGCACGCGATGTTCGCGGTGGCTCTTAATGCGGTCTGCAGGAATTACCCACATTTTTTCGACAAATGATATTTCTTCCCATGCCGCACCAATCGTTTCACCAGTCCTGGCTGCCGTTAAGATCAAAAATTCCAGCGCAAGTGCGGTTGGTCCGGATTGTTCCCGCAGCCGAGATAGGAAATTCGCAACTTCCTGATACGGCAAGGCTGGATGATGCTTGACCTTCCGGACCTTTGTCGGCGCGGGTAGCAAATTGTCTAAGTGTCCACGCCAACGCGCAGGATTCTCTCCTGTACGGAACTCTCTAGCCTTTGCCCAATCTAATATGGCTTCGACACGACCACGCACACGAGAAGCGGTCTCCGGAATCTCCGACCAAATCGGCTCAAGAGCTTTGATGACAGCAGCAGTGTCAACTGCGCCAACCGACATGTCACCGAAGACCGGCCAAATGTGAGCGTTTAGGGTGTTAAGCCACTGATCGGCATGCTTTGCATTTCGCCAACCGGATTGATGCGCCGCGACGTACGCCACCGAGCAGTCCTTGAAGGATATAGCCCTTGCCTTCGCAAGCTGTTCGTCTCTGCGTCGCTGCTTCCTCGCCTCAATAGGATCTATACCCGCCAGGCGGTCTTTCCGAAGTTGCCGTGCAGACTCACGGGCTTCGGCCAGAGATACCAAATCAACTCGGCCCAGGCCCATTTCTCGGCCTCTGCGGCGCCCTCGCTCATCGACTACCGAGTATCGAAATACCCAAGAGCGACCGCCATTCTTGGTGACCTGCAGATATAAGCCACCGCCGTCGTGATACATGCCCGGTGCGGCACGTCTCGCAACGTCCAATGCCTTCAATCGCGCGAGCGATCTGTTGTGCGTACCCACAAGCCTACCCACAAATCCGTGGCTGCTTTGTACCTTGTTGGAAAGATTGGGTAAAGCGATAAGATTACCTAACTATCTGTTTTAAAAGGAATTTACTTACGCCAGCTTACGTAGGCTTACGCACGAGTATGGCGGAAGGGCCCACCCTCTCCGCCATTCGCCTCCCGACTTTGTTCATCCCATGAAAAAAGGGAGCCTTGCGGCTCCCTTTCGCGTTCGGGCGCAGTCTGCCGGTTTTACTGGAACAGGCTGAGCAGCATGTTGGGCTGCTGGTTGGCGATGGAAAGCGCCTGGATGTTGAGCTGCTGGCGCACCTGCAGGGATTGCAGCGTCGCGCTTTCCGAGGCCACGTCGGCATCCACCAGGGCGCCGAGGCCCGTCTTGGTGGCGTCGACCAGGTCGTCGACGAAGCCTTTCTGCAGGGTGATCGAGCGCGCCTGCGCCGCGACTTCGGCCGACATCGAGTTGACCAGGGATTCCAGCGTGCTGAGTCCCACCATGGCGGCCGAATACCCGTCCGCACTGGTGTAAGCCGCGATCACCGAGGCGAAATCGGTGGCCGCCGCCGAAGACAGGCCGCTGCCGGTCGACAGGGTAAGCGTGGTGCCCGACACGTCGGCCACGAAGGTCACCAGCGTGCCGTCGTTGGTATCCAGCAGGTTCTTGCCGTTATAGGTGGCCTGGCTGATGTAGTTGTTGATCTGACTCAGCAACTGTTCGGCATCGTTGGTGTAGACTTCACGCTGTTCGGAAGTCAGCGAGCCGTCGGCCAGGTTGGCGAATTTCGCCTTGATATCGCCGATCAGGTTCGAGATGCCGGTCAGCGCGGCGGCGGTCACCTGGCCGAGGCCTTCGCCGGCCGCCAGCGAGGACTGCACCGAGGCATAGGCCTTGATGTTGCCCCGGATGCCCTGGGCCACTGCGAAAACGGCGGCGTCATCGGATGCATCGGCCACCTTGTAGCCGGTCTGCACGCGCTTGGAGGTCTTGTCGAGCTCGCTGTTGATGCCGCGCAGAGACGACAGGGCCACCAGCGCGCCCACATTGGTATTCACGGAATTGGACATCGCAATCTCCTGTTCTGGGATCGTGGAAACGGGAGCCGGTTCTCGCCGGTCGATGCCACGCTAGGAACACGGGCGATGCACGACAATCATAGCCCGCACCGCGCAATGTCGCGTTACAAAGCAACAACCGCGCGGCGGCAGATCAGACCGCCGCAACATTAGGCAATACTATTGCGGATCGTTTATTGCAGCGGCGCTGTATCGTCGCGCAGCGCCGTGATTGCGGCGATTTCCACCTGCGCCCGCAGCCACACATGGGCCGGGTCATCTTGCACGCGGCGATGCCAGGCCATGTACATGGGTAGGTCGCCGATGCCCTGCTGCGCCACATCGGGCAGCGGGATCGATACCTGCGCGAAATCCCGCATCAGGCTGTCGCGCAGCAGGCTGGGCATGCTGGCCAGCATTGTCGTGCCGCGCAGGAAAGCCGGCACACCGGAGAAATTCGGCACGGACACGGCCACCTCGCGCCGGTGGCCCGCGGCTTCCAGCCGTTTGTCGAATTGCAGGCGTTCGTTGTCGCTGTAGACCACGGTGATGTGCTGCGCCTGCAAATAATCTTCCATGCTGCGCGGGGCCTCGCGCATGGTCGCATCGAAATAGCAGACGTAGTGGTCGCTCAACAGCCGCTTCTGCAGCACGTCGGTGCCCGTCGGCGGCACCGGCGAGATCAGCAGGTCACAACGGTTCTCGCGCAGCATCTCGGCGCTGGGCAGTTGCGAGGGAATGGCGCGCAGCCGCACGCTACGTGTTGCCGCCTGCAACTGGCGCAGCAGCGTGGGCAGCAGCAGGTCGCGCTGGAAATCGTTGGCGGCGATGGTGAGGTCGAGATCGGCTTTGGCCGGCTCGAATTCCGCCCCCGCCGCGAAGGCCTGCATCTGGTCGAGCAGCCGGCGCGCCGGCTCGGCCAGCGCCTGGGCATGGCCGGTGGCGATGATGCCGCGTCCGGATTTGACGAAAAGCGGATCGCGGGCAATCTCGCGCAGCTTTTGCAGACTGTGGCTGACCGCCGATTGGGTCAGGCCTAACCGGGCGGCGGCAGCGGTGACTGATCCTTCCTCCAGCACGGCGAGGAAAAGCTGCAGGCTGTGGCCGTCGAGCGCCAAATAATCGAATTTTCTCATGTGTTCTATTATAATTAATCAATTTATTCTTTGAATGGAAGAGTCGACACTGCCTGAATCGCGCATGAGCGGCCGCCCCGGCTGACCGGCGTGCATCTAGGGAGCAAGCCATGGATATCAAAGGGGAATTCTTTCAGCGTGACCGGCGCCTGCATCCGCCCGCCTATACTCCCACCTACAAGACCAGCGTCACCCGTTCACCGAAGCACGCCCTGCTGTCGCTGCAGAACTCGCTGTCGGAAGTGACCGGACCGGTTTTCGGCCACAACGAGATCGGACCGCTGGATAACGACCTGATCCGCAACTACGCCAAGACCGGCGACCCGGTGGGCGAGCGCATCGTGGTGCATGGCCGCGTGCTGGACGAAAACGGCCGGCCGGTACCCAACACGCTGGTCGAGATCTGGCAGGCCAATGCCGGCGGCCGCTACCGCCACAAGAAGGACACCTACCTGGCGCCGATCGATCCGAATTTCGGTGGCTGCGGCCGCACGCTGACCGACGAGAACGGCAATTATTTCTTCCGTACCGTCAAGCCCGGCCCCTATCCGTGGCGCAACTACGTCAACTCATGGCGGCCGGCGCATATCCATTGCTCGCTGTTCGGCTCGGGCTTTGCCCAGCGCCTGATCACCCAGATGTATTTCGAGGGCGATCCGTTGATCCCGATCTGCCCGATCCTGCAGACCGTGCCCGACAAAGGCGCGCTGGAGCGCCTGATCGCGCCGCTCGACCTGAACGCGGCGATCCCGCTCGACAGCCTGGCCTATCGCTTCGACTTCGTGCTGCGCGGCCGCCGCTCCACCATGTTCGAAAACAAGCTGGATGGGAATTGAGACCATGCCGCAATCCCTCACCTACCTGCAGGAAACCGCCTCGCAGACCGCCGGCCCCTATGTGCATATCGGCCTGGCGCCGCACCAGGCCGGCTTCGATATCTTCCAGCATAATTTCAGCAACCTGCTGGCCGGCCCGCAGACCAAGGGCGAGCACATCGTGATCGAAGGCCGCGTGCTGGATGGCACCGGCTCGTCGCTGAACGACGCGCTGCTGGAGATCTGGCAGGCCAACGCCGCCGGCCGTTACAACCATCCGGCCGACACGCAGAACAAGCCGCTGGATGCCGATTTCCGCGGCTGGGGCCGCACCGGCGCCGATTTCGATACCGGCATCTACCGGTTCGAAACGATCAAGCCCGGCCCGGTGGTTGGCCGTCACGGCAAGATGATGGCACCGCACATCAACTTCTGGATCGTGGCGCGCGGCATCAATATCGGCCTCAGCACACGGATGTATTTCTCCGACGAGGACGCCGCCAATGCCGCCGATCCGGTGCTCAACCTGATTGAGTTGAAAGTACGGCGAAAGACCCTGATCGCCCAACGCGGCGAAAAGAAGGACGGCAAGACTGTCTATCATTTCGACATCGTCCTGCAGGGCGACAACGAGACCGTGTTTTTCGACGTCTGACCAAGCCTGGCCGGCGACGCATGCCGCCGCCGGCCATCGCCTTTGCCCGATCTGCCGCCTATGCTGCGGCGATGACCGCAGCCCAGTCCTCCTGCCCGCTCTGCTCAGGCTCAGCGCGGCCCTATCACCGCGACGCGCGGCGCGACTATCTGCAATGCGAAAGCTGCGATCTGGTCTTCGTACCGCCATACCAGCATCTGGACGTGGCGGCGGCCCGGGCCTTCTACGACACGCACGAGAACGTGCTGGACGATCCCGGCTATCGCCGGTTCCTGGCGCGATTGTTCGAACCGATGACGCAGCGCCTGACGCCGGGCGCCAGCGGCCTGGATTTCGGCTGCGGCCCGGCGCCCGCGCTGGCCGCCATGTTCGCGGAAGCCGGCTTTGCCATGCGTATCTATGATCCGCTTTTCGCACCGGATACGGCCGCGCTGGAACAGACCTACGACTTCATCACCAGCAGCGAGGTGTTCGAGCATCTGGCCGCACCCGGCACCGAAATCGCGCGGCTGCTGGGCCTGCTGCGCCCCGGTGGCTGGATCGGCGTGATGACCAAGCGCGTGCGCGGCCACGACGCTTTCGCGCAATGGCATTACATCCGCGACCCCACCCATGTCTGCTTCTTCGCCGATGCAACCTTCCGCTTCATCGCGGAGCGGCATGGCCTGGACCTCGAATTTGCCGGGCCCGATGTTGCGCTGCTGCGCAAGCCGGCCTCCTGAGCGGATCAGCCCACGACGGGGGATTGCCCGGCCAGCGAGACGCGCACGCGATTCCGTCCGGCCGATTTAGCCTTGTACAATGCGCCGTCGGCCCGGTCGATGGCATCCTGCACGTCGCGATCGGCGGCATCCAGAACCGTGCAGCCGAGGCTGATGGTCAGACGGATATCCCGGGTACTGTCGATCGGGATGCGCGCCGCCATGATCATGCTCCGCACGCGTTCCGCGTAGGCGGTGCCGGCGGCGATATCGCTTTCCATCAGCAGGACCACGAATTCCTCGCCGCCAAAGCGAGCGACCAGATCCGTATCGCGCGCACCCTGCACCAGCATGTTCGCAACCTCGCGAATGGCGATATCACCGGCCGCATGGCCGTATCGGTCATTCACCGTCTTGAAATGGTCGATATCAGCAACCACCAGGGCCAGCTTGCGACCATAGCGCCGGGCGACGGCAAGTTCGCGCTCTGCCGCTTCCAGAAAGGCACGGCGGTTGAGCAGGCCGGTAAGCGGATCGGTGTTGGCCAACCGACGCAAGCGCTCGATATCCTCGGATGTCTTACGGCTCCGGGCGGCGTGGCTTTCCATATCGCGCTCGGCCGCTTCCAGCCGCTGTTCGGCCAACCCAACGCGACGCAGCAGCGAACGCAGCGCTTGCGACAGTTGCAGCACTTCGCGTGCGCCGCCGACGCGCGGCAGGGTCTGCACCTGGGCATCACGACCAATACGCTCCGCTTCCGCCGTGATGGCGCTGATCGGGCCAGTCAGGAATCCGGCCAGCCACCAGGCCAGCAACGTTCCCAGCAGCCCGAGCAGCAAACCAACAGTCAGGATCGACGCCACCAGCCCCTGCACCGGCCGGAAGGCGATCTCGGCAGGCTGTTGCGCGATGACGATCCAGCCCAGCCCCGGATATTCGCGATGCCCCTTGCTGACGGCAAAGCCGGTCAACCAGCGCCCGCCCTGACCGCTGAACTCCGCACTATAACCCTGCCCCTTCTCCGTAAGGGCCCGCGCCATCGTCACGGTCAGCATCCGCTCGCCGAAATTCTTGCCGAGCAGCACATGGCCGTTGCCGTCAAGGATGCTGATCTGAGTTTTGTCATCGGCCTTGAGCACCGAGCGCCGCACATCGGCGGCCCAGTCCCAGCTCAGATGGGCGCCGACGACCCCCAGCAGGCGTCCGGCTCCGTCGTATACCGGATGAGAAACGTCGACGAAGCGGAAAGGCTCGCGATCCTTCCGCGGCTCCAGCAGGTTGCCCAGCAGCACCGCCTCGTGGACGTCACCGATGAATGGCTTACGCATACCCTCGATAAACCACGGCCGCTGCACCACCGACTGCCCCTCCAGCATGCCGCGCGTCGCGGCATGCACCCGGCCGCTGGTATCAGCGAAACCGATCCACGCATATTCAGCATAGCTGTGCTGCAGCCGCTCTAAGGTTCTGCGCAACTGGCCGGTATCGCCCTCCCAGCTGCCGCGCAACGGCTCAAGGTCGGCAAGGATGCCGATTTCGCGATACCGCTCGAACATGCCACGATCCAGCGCATCGGCTAGTTCGACCGAACGCTCGGCCAGTTCCGCCCCGATCAAATCGGTGGCCTGCTGGCGGCCGACCCAGGCAGCACCCAGTGACGCGCACAGAACCAGCATGGCGCAGAGCGTGCCGGTGGCTATGGCAACCTGCGTCCGCAGGGATATGGTGTTGAAGAAAGCGGGTTGGCGCATCAGGCTATCTCGCATCGTCGCGCAAAGGCGGCAGCAGCCGATTCTCCGCGCCAGATCATCTTGGCGGCGAATAACCTGTTATGACAATCCCTTTTCCCGCGCGGACCTCGGGCGGAAGTTTAGCGGGTATAGATGTCCTTATACTGCTCGCGCAGCAGGTTCTTTTGCACCTTGCCCATCGTATTGCGCGGCAGGTCGTCGACGAAGAACACGCGTTTGGGCAGCTTGAACTTGGCCAGCCGGCCGTCTAGCGCCTTCAGCACCGCTGCTTCATCCAGCGTGCAGTCCTTGCCGGCCACCACGACGGCCGTGACGCCTTCGCCGAAATCGGGATGGTTGACGCCGATCACGGCGGATTCGATCACGCCCGGCAGTCCGTCGATCTCGGTCTCGACTTCCTTCGGATAGACATTATACCCACCCGAAATCACCAGATCCTTGCCGCGGCCAACGATATGCACGTAGCCAAGCGAATCGATCTTGCCGAGGTCGCCGGTGATGAAGAAGCCGTCCGGGCGGAATTCGGCCGCCGTCTTCTCCGGCATGCGCCAGTAGCCCTGGAACACGTTCGGGCCCTTCACCTCGATCATGCCGATCTCGCCCTGGGCCAAAGGCTTGCCGGTTTCCGGGTCGGCGATGCGCAGCTCCACGCCGGGCAGCGGAAAGCCCACCGTGCCGGCCACGCGGTCGCCGTCATAGGGGTTCGAGGTGTTCATGTTGGTTTCGGTCATGCCGTAGCGCTCCAGGATGCGGTGGCCGGTGCGGGCCTCCCATTCCTTGTGCGTATCGGCCAGCAGCGGGGCCGAACCCGAGACGAACAGGCGCACATGCTTGACCAGGTCCTTCGTCAACGCGGGATGCTGCAGCAAACGGACATAGAAGGTGGGCACGCCCATCATGCTGGTGGCACGCGGCAGGTGCCGGATCATTTCGTCGGGGTCGAGTTTCGGCAGGAAGATCATCGACGCGCCGGCCAGCAGGATCACATTGCTGGCGACGAACAGGCCGTGCGTATGAAAGATCGGCAGGGCATGCAGCAGCACGTCGCTGGCCGTGAAGCGCCAGTAATCGACCAGTGTGGCCGCGTTGGAATACAGGTTGCGGTGGCTCAGCATCGCGCCTTTCGAGCGGCCAGTGGTGCCCGAGGTATAGAGGATGGCGGCCAGGTCGTTCGGCCCGCGCGGTACCGGCGTGAAGGCGGCCGGCGCCGCTTTGGCCTTGTCCATCAGACTGCCATCGCCTTTCACCCCCAGCGTCTCGCAATGGGCCACACCCAAGCGGGCGGCCAGCGGCGCCAGTTCGGCAGCGACCGACGGGCGGCAGACCACCACGCGCGGCTCTGCATCGCCGATGAAATATTCCAGTTCGGTCAGGGTATAACCGATGTTGAGCGGCAGATAGACCGCCCCGGCCGCCACCACGCCCAGGTAAAGGATCAGCGCCTCGGCCGATTTGTCGACCTGCACGGCGACGCGATCGCCCGGCTGCACGCCCAGCGCCACCAGCGTATTGGCGAAACGGCCCGCCAGTTCGAAGGTGTCGCCATAGCTGAAACGGCGACCATCTCCGGTCTCGATGAAGGTCTTGGCCGGATCGGTGATGCGGGCGCGGATCAGTGAATAGAGGTTGTCTGACATGGTGAAAGGCTGCTTCCGGTCGGTGTTTTTATTCGTCGGTTATAATCGCCCACCCGCCTGTCGACGCAAGCCCCAGACCGCCACCACCCCCGGTTTCCGCCGGACAAATCCAGCAGATTCCGAAATCAAACGGTCTTGCCGGCAGGCCGTGCCGCGGGGAACGGAACCGCCCGCGTAAACGGCGCGGGCCGGCCGCATAAATTTCTCATAACCACGCCCACAGCCCCGCTGTGACCTAAGGACTATTCAGTCCGGCTGCCGCTTTTCACTAAGTAGACGGGCTGCAAATGCCGTCCCTCCGCACAGGAGTCGGCCTCGCAATACAACTGGCGCTCCGTATCTATCTGAGACGCCTGCACATCCAGGGAGCAACGCCGCAATGGCAAATGCATATGCACAACCGAAGTCGGACTACGAAGTCCGACCGATGACAGCCGACGAGCGCAAGGTCATTTTTGCCTCGTCGCTCGGCACCGTGTTTGAATGGTACGACTTTTACCTCTACGGCTCGCTGGCCGTCATCATCGGCGCGAAATTCTTCGGCCAGTTCGATGAGACCACGCGCAACATCTTCGCGCTGCTGGCCTTTGCCGCCGGCTTCCTGGTTCGCCCCTTCGGCGCGCTGTTCTTCGGCCGTCTGGGCGACCTGGTAGGCCGCAAATACACCTTCCTCATCACCATCCTGATCATGGGCATGTCCACCTTCATTGTCGGTGTGCTGCCCACCTCGGCACAGATCGGCATCTGGGCGCCGATCGTCCTGATCGCGTTGCGCCTGCTGCAGGGTCTGGCACTCGGCGGCGAATACGGCGGCGCGGCAACCTATGTGGCTGAACACGCCCCGCATGGCCGCCGCGGCTTCTACACCAGCTGGATCCAGACCACTGCCACGCTGGGCCTGTTCATGTCGCTGCTGGTGATCCTGTTCACCCGCACCTGGATTGGCGAGGCGGCCTTCTCCGACTGGGGCTGGCGCGTGCCGTTCCTGGTGTCGATCGCCCTGCTCGGCATCTCGGTCTGGATCCGCCTGCAGTTGCAGGAATCGCCGGCCTTCAAGAAGATGAAGGAAGAAGGCAAACACTCGAAGGCGCCGCTCACCGAAGCCTTCGGCCAGTGGAAGAATGCCAAATTTGCCATTCTCGCCCTGCTCGGCCTCGTCGCCGGTCAGGCCGTGGTCTGGTATACGGGCCAGTTCTATGCTCTGTTTTTCCTGCAATCGATCCTGAAAGTGGACGGTTACACCGCCAACCTGCTGATTGCCTGGTCGTTGCTGATCGGCACTGGCGGTTTCATCCTGTTCGGCTGGCTGTCGGATAAGATCGGTCGCAAGCCGATTATCCTCGCCGGCTGCATCATCGCCGCCCTCACCTACTTCCCGCTCTTCAAGATGATTACCGCCATCGCCAACCCGGCGCTGTCGGATGCCATCCTGAAGACGGAAGTGGTGGTTTATGCCGATCCGAATGACTGCTCGTTCCAGTTCAACCCGACGGGCCTGTCGAAGTTCCACAATTCCTGCGATATCGCCAAGGCCGCACTGGCGGCGCGCTCGGTCAGCTACAAGACCGAACACGCTCCGGCCGGTACCGTGGCGCAGATCAAGATCGGCGACAAGACCGTGCAGTCCTTCGACATGCTGAAGGCCGGCAAGGACGGCGCGGCCAAGAATGCCGAGTTCGTCAAGGCACTGGGTGAAGCGCTGACTGCAGCCAACTATCCGGCGGGCTCGAACCCGACGGTGGTGAAGATGTCCAACCCGTTTGACATCTTCAAGGGCCAGACCTTCACGCTGATCCTGCTGCTGACCGTGCTGGTGATCTTCGTCACCATGGTCTACGGCCCGATCGCCGCGGCGCTGGTCGAGTTGTTTCCGACCCGCATCCGCTATACCAGCATGTCGCTGCCCTACCATATCGGCAACGGGTGGTTCGGCGGCCTGCTGCCGGCAACCTCATTCGCCATGGTCGCGCAGAGCGGCGATATCTTCTACGGCCTCTGGTATCCGATCATCGTTGCGGCAGCGACCGCAGTGATCGGCCTTATCTTCATCCCAGAGACGAAAGATCGCGACATCTTCAAGGATGACGAAGCCTATCACTGAACCGAATTCGCGGGTGGAGTGACGCCCACCCGCGAACCCCCGGCATCTGCTCTGGCTATCTGTTTTTAGGCTGGCAGTTGTCGTTTCTGCCCAAACTCTCTGGCCGCCGGATTCCGGCGGCCATTTTTTTCAGCCCTATTCGCCGGCTGCGGCCAGTTGATCGGGCGCCAGCAGGCGGTAACCCACCCCCAGCTCGGTCTGGATATACCGCGGCCGGGCGGGATCTCGTTCGACCCGCTGCCGCAGTTTGCGCATGAAGATGCGCAGATAATGAACATCCTCGGCATGCTCGGCCCCCCACACCTCGCGCAGGAGTTGCTCGTGCGTCACGACCTTGCCGGCATGGCGGGCCAGATACTGCAGCAGGCCGTATTGTTTCGGCGTCAGCTTGACTTCCGCCCCGTTCAGCGTCACGCGCCGTCGGGCCAGGTCGACTGACAATCCCTCCACCGTGAAGACCGGTTCGCTGGCGGCCGGCGCCGCCCGGCGCAGCACGGCCTGAATCCGCGCCAGAAATTCGGCGATGCTGAATGGCTTGGTCAGATAGTCGTCGGCGCCCAGTTCAAACGCCTGGATCTTGTCCATCTCACGGTTGCGCACCGTCAGCACGATCACCGGCGCCCAGCTCCATTCCCGCAGGCGTCGCAGCACATCCAGGCCATCCATGTCACCCAACTGCATGTCCAGCACGATCAGGCTGACATCGCTGCGCGCCAACTGTTCCATCGCCTCTGCGCCGCTGGCAGCCTCGATAACCTCGAACTGATTCATCGTCAGTGCTGTACGCAGGAAACGCCGGATCTGCGCTTCATCGTCCACTATCAGGATTCTGCGCATTTCGCTCATATCGCTTCTCCCTCGTCGGCCACTTGTAGCACGCTGGCCAGCGGCAGCCCGATGCAGAATGTCGCACCCCGGCCCGGCCCGGCACTTTCGGCCCAGATGTCGCAACCGGTGGCCTCGACAAAGGCCTTGCTGACCATCAGCCCGAGACCACTGCCAGCGACCTGACCGTCCGGCGGGCCGGCACGATAGTAGAGGGCGAAAATCCGGCCCAGATCGCTTTTATCGAGGCCGATGCCCTCGTCGCGCACGCTGAGCACAAGCCGCTGGCCATCGACACGGCCGGCTATGGCGATGGGCGTGCCGGGCGGCGAATACTTGCCCGCGTTTTCCAGAATATTGATCAAGGCCTGTTCGATCAGGACCGGATCGGCCTGCACCATGGGCAGATCGAACAATCCCGCTGTCGAAACCGGACGATCGGCCAAAGCCCTGGCGGTCTGGCGCAGGGCGACATCGACGATATCGGCAACGTCGACGGGCTCGGGATGCGGCTGCAATCGACCCGAGCGGATCCGCGTCAGGTCGAGCATTTTACGGATATAGCGCTCCAGCCGTTCCGCCGCCTCCCGGATCGTGGCTTGCAGATCCCGTCGCACCGCCTCGTCGCAGCGCGGACCAAAACTCTCCAGCGTGGTGACCGATCCCAGGATAGACGCCAGCGGCGTGTGCAGGTCGTGCGAGATCGAACTCAGCACGGCCTCACGCAGGTCTTCCGCCTTGGCGGCAATGCGGGCTTCTTCCAGCGTGATCGTTAGCCGGGTCCGCTCCAGCATGGCGGCCACCTGTTCCATCAGCGCCGACACGGTCAGGCTGTCGATCTTCGACATAGGCGCCGAGGCCAGCACGGCCAGACCAATCGGCCGGCCGCCGCTGCGCAGGGGATAGGTCGGCAGGCTGCCCGCTTCGTTTGCCGCCCCATCGTGCCAGGCAAGCTGGGCTTGACGATCGGGATCACCGGCATTGAAATCGCCAGCCTGCGCAACATGGTTCAGGCCGCCGTCTTCATCCACATACAGGGCAACGCCGCAGCCCAGCCCCTTGCCCAGTTCGACAGCCAGAGCCATCGGTATTGCGGCGGGATCCGGCACGGCGCCGATCCGGCGACTGAAATCGAGCAGATACTGCATCATCGCCTCGCGGCGGCGCGAGGCCGCCATGGCGCGCCGGGCAAAATCGGCAACCTGGCTGGTCACCACTGCGACAACCGCAAAGACAATCAGGTCGGCCAGTTCCTGCGGATCCGAGACATGCAGGCTAAGGATCGGTTCATAGAAAAAGAACGAGCAGACCGCCACGGCCGACAGCGCCGATACCAGCGATGGAATCATGCCGCCAAAGATCGCTGCGCCCAGCACAACCGGCACGAAGAATACCGATGCCGAAGTGAAGCGGATGCTGTGACTGAGAACGAACACCACCACGCCGGTCAGCACCACAAGCCCAAGTGCCGCCACGCTCTGCAGAAAGACCCGCACCGGCGGCATTTCCACCGGTTCGCCAAGATGAGGATGGGTATTGCGGAAAACCATGTTTAATTATCGCATATCGCCAGGGCGGCGACAGCCCCGGACATGGGCTGACTATTGCAGACAACCGACCTGGGCCGGCCCGAGCTGCGCCATCCGGGCCATGATCGTTCCCGTGCGGCGTTCGACATAGGCCGTCGGGGTCGCCGCGTTCCAGCGGGTCGGTGCCGGCAAGATGGCCGCCAGACGGGCAGCCTGGCTCTCCGTCAGTCGCCCTGGCACACGGTTGAAATAGGCCTGCGCTGTCGTCGCCGCGCCAAACAGCCCCGCCCCCATCTCGGCAATGTTCAGATACACTTCCATGATCCGCCGTTTCGGCCACAGGGCGTCCAGCGCCAGCGCCAATGGCACCTCGATGGCCTTGCGCGCAAAGCCGCCACCCGGCCAGAGGAACAGGTTGCGGGCCACCTGCATGGTGATCGTGCTGGCGCCGCGCAGCCGGCCGGTTTCCTCGTAATCTTCCAGAGCCTCCTGCACCGCCCCCAGATCGATGCCACGATGCAGGCAGAACCGGCCGTCTTCCGAGGCGATCACGGCCCGGGGCAGGCCGGCCGCGATCTCTTCCAGCCGAACCGGCCGATAGGCGATCCACGCGCCGCGTTCAACGCTGCGAATCACCATCAGCGGCGTGGCGGGCGGATCGATAAACCGGAACAGCAGCAGCCCGCCGCCCCAGAATACCAGCAGCAAGGCAGCACAGATTTTCAGCAATCGGAGAATAATCGCCATGGGCTCAGGAAAACCCGTCCGATCCGGCCTGTCCACCGTTCCAAGCCGGTGGACAGGGGCCGGCGGGGAGGATTTACTGACCCTACGGGGAGAAAACATTTCATGCTGCAAGGCAGCGCCATTCTGCTTCTGTCGATCGGCTATCTCGGACTGCTGTTCGCGATAGCCCATCTCGGCGATCGGCTTGGTTCACGCTGGTATACCGGTCGGATCGGCGCCACCATCTATGCGTTGTCCCTGGCCATCTACTGCACGTCATGGACCTTCTACGGCTCGGTCGGCCGCGCTTCCGTTTCCGGTCCCGATTTCATCCTGATCTACGTCGGCCCGGTGCTGGCCATCACGCTCGGTTATCCGGTGATGGCCAAGATGATCAAGATCGCCAAGCGGCAGAACGTTACCTCCATCGCCGACTTCATCGGCTCGCGTTATGGCAAGAGCCGCGCCGTGGCCGTGCTGGTTACCCTGATCGCGGTGATCGGCGTGCTGCCCTATATCTCGCTGCAGATGCAGGCCGTCAGCGTCACCTTCGAGGTGATGGTGGGATCCGACATGGCACATCTGCTCAATGCCAGCCTGCCCCCGCCCTGGCGCGATACCGCGATGTTCGTGGCCGGCATCATGGGTCTGTTCACCATCCTGTTCGGCGTACGCCACGTGCAGGCGACCGAACAGCATCGCGGCATGATGCTGGCGATTGCCTTCGAATCGCTGGTCAAGCTGGCGGCTTTCCTGGCGGTTGGCATTTTCGTGTTCTACGGCCTGTTCGATTCCGGCAGCGACCTGCTGGCCCGCGTACAGGCCGATCCCCGCCTCACCGCGCAGCTGAGCCAGGGCCTGGGCAGCAACTGGATCGCCATGACGATCCTGTCGGCCTTCGCCTTTCTTTGCCTGCCGCGCCAGTTCCATGTCGCCGTGGTGGAAGGCAGCGATCCCAACAGCCTGAAAGCCGCGCGCTGGCTGTTCCCGCTCTACCTGGTTGCCATCAACCTGTTCGTCGTGCCGATTGCCGCCGCCGGCCTGCTGCTGGCCGACAAGGGCGCCAATCCCGATTTCTTCGTGCTGACCCTGCCGATGATGGCCGATCAGCTTGCGCTGTCGGTCTTTGCTTTCATCGGCGGCCTGTCGGCGGCCACCTCGATGGTGATCGTCGCCTGCATGGCGCTCTCGATCATGGTCTCCAACGAACTGGTCACGCCTTTCCTGCTGCGTTCGCGCGCCGGCGGTTCGGGCGAGGTCGGCCAGATCGTGCTGAACGTGCGACGCGCGGCCGTGATCCTGATCCTGATCGCGGCCTACATCTACCACACGTGGATCGCCGGCTACCTGCCGCTGGCCTCGATCGGCATGATCTCGTTCTGTGCCGTGGCCAATTTCGCACCCCCCCTGCTGATCGGCCTGTACTGGCGCCGCGCGCATCGCCATGGCGTGATCGCGGGTCTGGCCGCGGGCTTTGCGATGTGGATCTACACACTGCTGCTGCCCTCGATCAAAGGCTCCGCCACCGGCCAGCCGATGGTGGCGCCGCTGACCGAATGGCTGCCGGCGCCGTTCAGCCATTTCGACGCGATCCTGCAGGGATTCGTTTCCAGCATCGTGGCCAATGTGGTGCTGCTGATGATCGTGTCGGTGCTGGCGCGACCGCGCAGCCGCGATCTGGAACAGGCGGAAATTTTCGTTTCCGGCGGCGAGGGCCTGCCGGCCGCCACCTTCGCCGAAACCAGCCACGATCCACGTATCGATGAGCTGCATGCACTGGCGGCGCGTTTCATCGGTGAGGAACGCGCCGAACGCGCCTTCGCCGGTCGCCGCATGAGCGCCGCCGAGGCGATGGCCTTCACCGAGCATCTGCTGGGCGGTGCCATCGGCGCGGCATCGGCGCGGATCGTCATGGCGTCGGCGCAAGGCAAGAACCTGCTCAGTCCGCGGGCCGCGCGCGCCATGCTGGGCGAGGCTTCGGAAGCGATCCGCCACAATCTCGACCTGCTGCGCACGACGCTCGACCATATCAGCCAGGGCATCGGCGTGTTCGACAACCGCCAGCGCCTGGCTGCCTGGAACGACCGCTTTTTCGACCTGCTTGGCCTGCCGGCCAATCTGGCCGAGAACGGCGTGCCGCTGGCAACGCTGGTGGGCGATTCCACCGAGCTGGCCGGCATGCTGGCATCCGGTGCCAGCGGTTCGCGCATCCACGAGCAGCGCCAGCCCAGCGGCCGTGTCATCGAAATTCGCGTCGACCCGATGCCCGATGGCGGCTTCGTCGCCACCTGCACCGATATCAGCGATCGCGTGCGCGCAGCCGAGGCGCTGCGCGATTCCGAGCGCGCCATCCGCATCTACACCGATAACGTGCCGGTGCTGATTGCCTATGTCGACCGCGACGAACGTTACCGCTTCACCAACATGCCCTTCCGCCGCGCCCTGCACCTGCCGCAGGACCAGATCGACGGTCGCCGCGTCAGCGAAATGATTCCGTCCGACCGCTATGCACGCCTGAGGCCGCATATCGAAGCCGCCCTGGCCGGTCAGCGCCAGAGTTTCGAAGCTGAATTTCCCACCAACGATGCCAAGATCGAGGTGGCGCACGGCACCTATATCCCGCATATCGACGAACAGGGCAGCGTGCTGGGATTCTTCCTGCTGTATCAGGATATCACCGAGCGCCGCCGCGCCGATGCTGCCCTGCGTGCCGCCTATGAGGGGCTGGAACGTCGCGTGGCCGAACGCACCGCCGAATTGCAGCTTGCCGTGCAGGAACTGGAAGCCTCGCGCGCCCAGGCCGAAGCCGCCAACCTGGGCAAGACCCGCTTCCTGGCCGCCGCCAGCCACGACCTGCTGCAGCCTTTGCATGCCGCGCGGCTTTTCACCGCCGCCCTGGCCGAGCGCGAACCCGACAACCTGCTGGTCTCCAAGATCGACCACGGCCTCGGCGCGGTGGAGGCTTTGCTGGACGCCCTGCTCGATATCTCCAAGCTGGATGCCGGCGCGGTGCCGGTGGAAGTGCGGCCGGTGGCCCTGGGCCCGCTGCTCGACTCGATCGTGTCGGCTTTCGCCCCACTGGCCGCGCGCCGGCATGTGACGCTGAAACTGGTGCCGACCTTGGCCACGATCAGCAGCGACCCCGCCCTGCTGCGCCGCGTGCTGCAGAATTTCGTCGCCAACGCGATCCGCTATGCCAGCAACGAGCGGCAGGACCGCCGGGTGCTGATCGGCGCCCGCCGCCAGGGCAGTACCGTTCGGATCGAAGTCTGCGATAACGGCCCCGGCATCCCGGAAGACAAGCGCCAGGTGATCTTCCAGGAATTCGCCCGCCTGGATCGTACCGGCGATGCGGCCGAACGCGGCCTTGGCCTTGGCCTGGCCATCGTGGAACGCATCGCCAAGATGCTGAACAGCCCGATTGGCCTGCGTTCCCGCGTCGGTCACGGTTCGGCTTTCAGCATCACCGTGCCGCGCGCCGCCGTCGAGCCGGCATTGCCGGCCCAGCCGCTGGCCACGCCGCCGATTGCCGCCGGCTCGCTGTCGGGCAGCTTCGTGTTGTGCATCGACAACGAAATCGCCGTGCGCGAGGCGATGACCACATTGCTGGAAGGCTGGTCCTGCACCGTGGCGGCCGTGGACAATATCGAGGAAGCCCGCCGCGCCGTGGCAGCAGCCGGCCGCAGCCCCGATGTGATCCTGGCCGACCTGCATCTGGATGAAGACTCGCCCGACGGGTTGGAGGCAATCGCGCTGCTGCGCCGCGACTGGGGCCAGCAGTTGCCGGCAATCCTCATCACCGCCGACCGCGGCCAGGAGATGCGCCAGCGCGCCGCCGCCATTCATGTGGACGTGCTGCACAAACCGGTTAAGCCGGCCGCGCTGCGCGCCTTGATCAGCCAGCGCCGCCGGCCAGCCGGTTCGCTCGCTGCCGCCGGGGACGACTGATCCCGATCAGACCGACTGAATCAGATTGAGAAATGCCGGGCGGCGATCACCGCCTGGGTGCGGCTGCGCACGCCAAGCTTCTTGAGGATCGCGGTGACATGGGCTTTCACGGTAGCCTCGCCGACCGAAAGCTCGTGGGCGATCTGCTTGTTCAGCTTGCCCTTGCTGAGCAGGGTCAGCACCCGCAATTGCTGCGGCGTCAATTCGGCGACGCGGCGGGCGAAATCGTCGGGCATGTCGGGCGCGCCACCCTCTTCCATCTCGGGCGGCAGCCAGACCTCGCCGTCCAGCACCGACTGCAGCGCGCTGGCGATGGTCTCCAGCGCGGCGGATTTCGGCACGAAGGCGGCGGCGCCGAATTCGATGGCCCGCCGCATCACGGCCGGTTCACGCGTGGAGGACACGATGGCGACCGGCACCGCCGGATGGCTGGCACGCACGGTGGCGAGGCCGGAAAAGCCGTCCATGCCGGGCATGTCGAGATCGAGGATCAGCAGATCGACGGCCTCGCGCGCCTCCAGCGCGGCGATGGCCTCCTTGAGGTCGGAGCAGCCGATCACCTCGACGCCAGCCATGGCCTGACGCAGCGCCTGGCCCAAAGCCTCGCGCACCAAGGGATGGTCGTCGGCGATGATGATTGTGAGCGCCGGTTCTGTGCCGGCCTTCCCTGTCCCCGTCATGATAGCGAGGGTAAACCACCGCCCCGTCCACAGCAAGGCGAAGGCGATACTGGACATGGGCGAAAGGCCGGGCTAGTGCAGGCGCAGCATCGGTTTCAGGGAGCCCGTCATGACCGCCGCCGGCATTGTGGATATCTCGTCCCTCACCGCACGTTGCGCATCCGCCGAACCACGCCACGACTGGTCGCGCGCGGAAATCGACGCGCTGTTCGCCCTGCCGTTCAACGACCTGATCTTCCTGGCCCAGCAGGTGCACCGCCGCCACTTCGCCGCCAACGAGGTGCAGATGAGCACCCTGCTGAGCATCAAGACCGGCGGCTGCCCCGAGGACTGCGCCTATTGCCCGCAGAGCGCGAGCTTCGAGACCGGCGTGAAGGCCGAGAAACTGATGGGCCTGGAGGAAACCCTGGTCGCCGCGCGCGAGGCCAAGGCGGCCGGCGCCAGCCGCTTCTGCATGGGTGCCGCCTGGCGCAGCCCCAAGGAGCGCGACCTCGACAAGGTCTGCGCCATGATCGCGGAAGTGAAGGCGCTGGGCCTGGAGACCTGCGCCACGCTGGGCATGCTGTCGCCCGAGCAGGCGCGGCGGCTGGGCGAGGCCGGGCTGGATTACTACAACCACAACCTCGATACCTCGCCCGAGCATTACGGCGCGATCATCACCACGCGCACCTACCAGGACCGGCTCGACACCCTGGGCAACGTGCGCGCCGCCGGGCTGAAAGTGTGCTGCGGCGGCATCGTGGGCCTGGGCGAAAAGGCCGAGGACCGCACCGGCCTGCTGCACAGCCTGGCCACCCTGCCCGCCCATCCCGACAGCGTGCCGATCAACATGCTGGTGCAGGTGGAGGGCACGCCGCTCGACGGCCAGGCGCCGCTGGACGGCATCGACTTCGTGCGCACCATCGCGGTGGCGCGCATCGTGATGCCGGCCTCGATGGTGCGGCTGTCGGCCGGGCGCGAGCAGATGAGCGAGGAATTGCAGGCGCTGTGTTTCCTGGCCGGCGCCAACTCGATCTTCCTGGGCGACAAGCTGCTGACCACGAAGAACCCGGGCCAGGACCGCGACGCGACCCTGATGGCCAAACTGGGCATCACCGCGATGCCGCACACCACTGTTGAAGTGGGTTCAGCCGAAGCGGCGGAGTGAGGGCAGCGAAGGCGGCATGCCGGTGCAGCCGGCCAGCGTGAACAGCGTGAAGGGCTGGGCGCGGTAGACGCCGATGGCGCCGGTGTCGCGCAGGCGGCCGGCGAAACCGGGATCGTCGGAGGCCAGCTCGACCGCGTTGGGCAGCCAGGTCTGCCGCACCAGCCGCGCTTCCGTCCGCGTCGCCGCCACTGTCACGGCCGACGCATCCCAGCCGAAGGGATAGACCGCGATCACCCGGCCGCTGGCCTCCGGCGGCAGGGCGGCGCGCTGCACCGTGACGGCAAACAGCAGGCCCCAGACCAGCAGCACCGCCACCGCAAAAGCCAGAGCAATCCCATGGGGCGCGATGCGGTGCATGCCGGCCATGGATTACTCTGCGGCCGCTGGCGCCCGGGCTGGATCGAGGCGTGCCAGCGGGCGTTCGTCGATGGGCCAGTGCACGATGGCGGCGAATACGCCAAGACCCATCGAGATCCACCAGACCAGATCATATGAGCCCGTCATGTCGAACAGGCGGCCACCCAGCCACACGCCGAGGAAACCGCCAACCTGATGGCTGAAGAACACGATGCCGAACAGGGTTGCCATGTAGCGCGGACCGAAAATCTGCGCCACCAGGCCTGAGGTGAGCGGCACGGTGGAGAGCCAGAGCAGACCCATGGCGAAGGCGAAGACCAGCACGCTGGTCTGCGTCATCGGCAGCATGACGAAGACGGCGATCACCACGGCGCGGGCGCCGTAGATGAAACTGAGCAGGTATTTCTTGCTGCGTTTGCCGCCCAGCACGCCGGCCGTATACGAGCCGACCACATTGGCCAGGCCAACCAGCGCCAGTGCCCAGGCGCCGGTGGCGGGATCGAGGCCGCGGTCGACGATATAGGCCGGCAGGTGGGTCTGGATGAAGGAGACGTGGAAGCCGCAGACGAAAAAGCCGAAGATCAGCAGCCAGTAGCTTTTCTGCACGCCGGCCTCGCGCAGGGCCTCGCCCATCGACTGCTGCGGCCCGCTGCCTTCGGGCGCTTTGCCGGCCAGCACCAGCGCCAGCGGCGCGATGGCCAGCGCGAACAGGCTGAGCAGGATCAGGGCGATGGCCGTGCCGAAGGCGGCGATGAAGGCCTGGCCTAGCGGCACCATCAAAAACTGGCCCATCGAGCCCGCCGCCGTGCCGATGCCCAAGGCCCAGGAACGCTTCTCGGGCGGCACCATGCGGGCGATGGCCGAGAGCGCCACGGTGAAGGACGAGCCGGCCAGGCCGATGCCGATCAGCATGCCGAGCGTGACGTTGAGCATCAGCGGCGTGGTGGCATAGGCGGTGAGCGCCACGCCGGCGGCATAGAACAGCGCGCCGCCGACCAGCACGCGGGCGGAGCCGTAGCGGTCGGCCAGGGCGCCGGCGAAGGGCTGGCCGAAGCCCCACAGCACGGTCTGGATGGCGATGCCGAAGGCAAAGACCTCGCGGCCCCAGCCATTGGCCGCGCTGATCGGCTCGAGGAACAGGCCGAAGCCCGAGCGCACACCGAAATTCAGCAGCGCGATGGTGCAGCCGGCCAGAATGACCAGCAGCGGGGTGCGCCAGGAGGTCGGGACCCCGGAGCGGGGGGCCTGGGTCTGGGTCGTCATGGGGAATCGTCTCCTGAACGCTCGTTCGTTTCCAAGCCCTGCACTTAGGCAAGCAGGGCCAAAGCGGCAAGTCTTAAATTGGCACCGTACAAATCCGGGCCTGTTACGGGCGGTGTGGCGTGGACCGGCGCGGGTTGCGCTGCGGCGCCGGGATTTGCCGCCGTGAGTGATGCGTTTTGAATCGTTTTGCGATGGTTTTGCATAGGTAAGTTATTGATTCTCTGTAGAGGCGCCATTTTGTTTCAGTATCTTCAACAATGACGGGAATATGTTTTACCTGATCAACGTGAATACTACTATATGTATACATTTTCCCTTGATTTAAGAACATAGAGTGTATATAATATAGGAATATTATCAAGATATATTCCGCCCTCTCAGGAGCCGCCATGACATTGCTGCCTCGGGAAGACACTCCCTCCTCTTTTCCGCCCTTCACCGGCGATACCGATAACCCCTTCGCCTTTTCCGGTTCCGTCGGCCGCTTTGGCGACAATGACCGCGCCGATGTCATCCGCGCCCAGATCCTGCTGGGCAACGCCGGCTATTACGACCTGCCCATGCCCGGCGTGCCGACCGGCTGGCCCAGTGCCGGCCTGGAGCGTGCCATTTCCGCCTATCAGAAAGACCGGGGAGTGACGCCGGACGGCGTGCTGCTGCCTGTGCCTCCGGGCGGCGTGGATGCGGACGGCAAAGGCGAAACCATCGCCGCGCTGCAAGACGATTTCGGCGACCGGCTGGATGGCTATGGCGTGCCGCGGCCCGAGGATGTCGACCGGTTTTATGCTCTGCCCTATGACGCAGAAGATGTGGCGTCAGCCAGGGACATCGTGCTGACCAGTGACGCACAGCGCGGGAGCGAACCGGCCGGCATGATCCGGCTTGGAAAGCGACTGGCCCGACAACCAGGGCAACAATATGCCCAGGTTGCGTTGCCGCAGTTGATCACGCCTGTCACCACCGATGCGCCCTTGCCGCATGAACGGCCAGATGTGAAGGCGGCCGGCGCATGGCTGGATAAAACGCTCGACGATGCGGCCGGCAGGGTCGGTGGCACGATATCCACCGTCGACCAGCTACTGAAGGCGGTCGGCCCGCTCAACCTGCTGACCCTGCCGGCGCAAGCTGCCGGTCGCATCGCGCACACGCAAGCTTCCGGCACTCCGCCTTCCGAGCCACCGGACGACAAGGACCGTGAGGCCGGCCGCACGCCGCCGCTGGAGCCGGTGAAGGTCGACGCCGATTTGAAAGGCCGGCCGGCTGAGCCGCAGGCGCAAGCCAGCGAAGGCCTGATCCCGCCGGAGGTCAAGGATTCGATCCGCCTTCTGCCATCGCAGCAGCGACCGCTGGCAGAGATCGTGGCCGGCATGATTCTCGACCGGAACATCCATGGCGGGCGGGGAAAACCGGAAACCGTGGAAAGCAACAGGATTGCCGCCAAGGTCTGCGTGGAAACGCTGGGCGAATTTCCCAGGCTGGGAAAGATTCCCCACACGCATGGCGGCACGCATGAAGAGGACGGCGAGTTGCAGGAGCAGGTCATCAAGCGCAATGAGAATAGTTCCGACCTGCGCGGCAGCAGCCGTCCCGATATCAGCTTCGGCGATCAGACAACACGTACCGTCGCCTATCTGAACACCGACACGATCCGCAAAACCGGCAGCGACAGCATCGAGACGGAAAGCCAGACGCCCGATCAGGCGCGCCGTTTCGCGAACCTGCAGAACAACATCAAAAAAGGCGTCGCCGTCTGGGCACGCAAGATGAAACCCGGGGAAACCGAGGAAGCCTATTCCAGCTATGTGCGCCTGCGCTGCCGCCAGATGTGGTCGGCCCTGCAGGACAGGCTGGCAAAAGAAGGCGAGTTGTAGACGCAAATGGGAGTAAAGCATGAAAAAAGGGGAGCCGTTCTTCGATACGCGCGATCTGGTCCACATTGAGATACGGTTTACTTACCATTACCCGGAGACAATACGTGGCCGCGAAGTGGGATTATCCTATGCCGACTGGCAGGCATTCGGCGATGCATGGCAGGAGCTGTATCCGGCCGGACGCTGGCTGATCGACCTGCGTTCCGCGCCCTGGGCATTCCTTGAAAAGAGCCATGTGCTGGTCGACCATCTCTGCGCCGTCATGGTGACAAACGAACCGCCCCTACCGCGCGGCTCTTTCCCGTATCGCATACGCTCCATTCTCGATCCCACCTGGCAGCCCGAATATTTCATAAAAAAGGGGGTTGGCGGATGCGGCGATTCCGCCCTGCTGACATCCAGGCACCTCCCCAGCGTCGCCATCATGCCCGGCTGCGGAGTGCTGGAGGAAGACAAGGATTGGCCGCAACGGCTGCACGGCGGGCAGATCTCCGTCAACTGCGAGAAGGGTAACAAGGCGCATCTGGCCTTCGCCCGCCGCGTCTTTCGCCTGTTGTCGCGCTTTGCCACCAACCGGAACCAGCTCGCGGTCAGCTATCCCAGCTATCAGGCAAGAGTCCGGGAAAAAGGCAGCTATGCCTGGCTCGGCCACGATGCGATCCGCTGGGCACGCGAACATCCCCGGCGCATGCTGTTGTTCCAGCAGTGGCATGGCTTTCGACCCTACGATCCGGACTGGTCGACGGAGCTTGCGCTGAACTCCCCCGCTCCCGACCCCGTCAGCTGAACCGTTATGTGCGAAGCTACAGCGTGCGCCGGCCGGTCGCCTGTTCGATCTGTTTGGCGGTGTTGTACTGGCTGAGCGAATAGACCGCCCATAAAGCCGCCGGGATCCAGCCCAGGAGCGTGATCTGCAGGATCAGGCAGATGATGCCGGCAATCGGCCGCCCGATGGTGAAGAACACCATGAAGGGCAGGAAAATGGCGAGCAGCAGGCGCATGGCGGGGATCTCCTTCCCTGCCAATGTAGGCAGTCAGGCGCGGTCTTTCCAGCCCAGCACGATCATCGCCTGGGCGGCCACATAGGTGATCCAGATCGCCGGGCCGACGAAGGGGATCGGCGCCACGAACTTGTCGAGCGCGATGAGCGAGTCCGACACCATGAAGCTGAGCGCACCGAGCAGCACCAGCGGCCGGCCGGGCAGAGCCGTGGCGGCCAGCGCCATGGCGGCGATGGCGGCGATATAGGCATAGACCGGCGCCAGCAGTTTGCCCAGGCCGGGCGTGAGCAGCACCAGCATCAGGGCAATGCCGGCCACGATGCCCAGCGCCACCCGTTTGCGCGCCGGCGGCAAATGGAACGGGCGCGGGCGGCGCGCCACGAACTGCCACAGATAAACCAGATGGGCGACCAGGAAGCTGGCCAGCCCGGGCACGAACAGGCCGACGCGGTCCACCGCCAGGAACACGTCGCCCGCCGCCGAAAACAGCAGGGCGAGGCTTAAGCGCTTGGCATCGGCATCGCCGCCGCGCGCCGACCACAGGGCCAGCGCCAGCAGCGGGCAGACCGCGCCCTTCACCGCCGTCTTGAGCCAGAGGATGTCGGGCAGCAGCGGACCGGCGAAGAGATACAGCGTGGCAAGGGCCAGCGCGGCGATGAAGGCCGCGCGAAACAGAAACGGCGCGCCAGAGGCTGTCTGGCGCGCCGCGTCGGTCATCGGATGTCTCCGTCCGGCCGGTTACTTGCCGCCGGCCTTACTTGCCGAGGCTCGGATCGATCTGCTTGCAGGCATCGACCAGGCCTTTCACGGCATTGGCCGAATGCTCGAACATCTTCTTCTCTTCGGCGTTCAGCTCGATCTCGACGATCTTCTCCACGCCATTGGCGCCGATCACCACCGGCACGCCGACATACATGCCGCTCTGGCCATACTTGCCGCCATCCAGCCAGGCGGCGCAGGGCAGCACGCGGCGCTTGTCCTTCAGGTAGCTCTCGGCCATCTCGATGGCCGACGAGGCCGGGGCGTAGAAGGCCGAACCGGTCTTGAGCAGGGCGACGATCTCGGCGCCACCGTCGCGGGTGCGCTGCACGATCTTGTCGATCTTCTCCTGGGTCGACCAGCCCATCTTGATCAGGTCGGGCACCGGGATGCCGGCCACGGTGGAATAGCGGATCAGCGGCACCATGGTGTCGCCGTGGCCGCCCAGCACGAAGGCGTTGACGTCGTTGACCGAGACGTTGAATTCCTCGGCCAGGAAGTGGCGGAACCGCGCAGAATCGAGCACGCCGGCCATGCCGATCACCTTGTTATGCGGCAGGCCGCAGACCTCGCGCAGCACCCACACCATGGCGTCCAGCGGGTTGGTGATGCAGATGACGAAGGCGTTGGGCGCATGGGCCTTGATGCCGGCGCCGACCGCCTGCATGACCTTGATGTTGATGCCGAGCAGGTCGTCGCGGCTCATGCCCGGCTTACGCGCCACGCCGGCGGTGACGATGATGACATCCGAACCGGCGATGTCCTTGTAGTCCTGGGTGCCGCGCAGCTTGGCGTCGAAGCCTTCCACCGCGCCGGCCTGGGCCATGTCGAGCGCCTTGCCCTGCGGCAGGCCCTCGACCACGTCGAAGATGGTGATATCGCCGAGTTCCTTCATGCCGGCCAGCAGGGCCAGCGTGCCGCCGATATTGCCGCCGCCGATGAGGGCGATTTTCTTGCGCGCCATAGGGAAATCCTCCGGAAATGTCCGTGTCTTGGGGTGGGAAAAGGGCGGCCCAAGGGGTAGCGGGAATCGCGCAGGCCGGCAAGGCTCCCGGCCCCCTCCGAAGGGTAAAGAAAAGGCCGCCGGTTGACCGGCGGCCCTGTTTTACGACCCGATTACGGGGCGGTTATCAGCGGGGCGCCATGCCCCAGCGCGTCAGCGCGTGATCCCCGCGCTTAGCGCGGGGCCATCCGGAGGGCGCCGTCGAGGCGGATGGTCTCGCCGTTCAGCATCACGTTCTCGCAGATGTGGCGGGCGAGCGCGGCATATTCCTCCGGGCGGCCCAGGCGGGACGGATACGGCACCGACTTGCCCAGGCTCTCCTGCGCCTCGGGCGGCAGGGCGAACATCATCGGCGTGCCGAACAGGCCCGGCGCGATGGTGCAGACGCGGATGCCGTGCTGGGCGAATTCACGGGCCAGCGGCAGGGTCATGCCATGCACGCCGGCCTTGGAGGCGCCATAGGCCGGCTGGCCGATCTGGCCGTCGAAGGCCGCCACCGAGGCGGTGTTGATGATGCAGCCGCGTTCCTTGTCGGCCATTTCCGGCTGCTGCTGCATGTGATGGGCCACCAGGCGGATCATGTTGAAGGTGCCGACCAGGTTGATCTGCACCACCTTGATGAACTTCTCCAGCGCGACCGGTCCGTCCTTGCCCACCGCCTTCATCGGCGTGCCGACGCCGGCGCAGTTGACCAGCACGCGCACCGGGCCGACCTTGGCGATGGCGTCCTTCACGGCGGCCTCGCCGCCCGGGCCATCGGCCACGTCGCATTTCACGAACACGCCGCCGATCTCCTTGGCGGTCTGCTCGCCGATTTCGGCATTCATGTCGAAGATGGCAACCTTCGCGCCGGCCTTGGCCAGCTCGCGCGCGGTGGCCGCGCCCAGACCGGATGCGCCGCCCGTGACAATCGCGCCTACGCCCTGCAACTGCATGGAACCTTCCTCCTGATCGTTTGTATCCATAACGAAGTCGCCGGGTTCTAGCAGATCGGCCGCCCCCTGACGAGACTTAGGGGCCTGGCCCCTGCCCTTGCGGCAGGGCCGCCGCCCTCCCATATCTGGGGCGTGCTGACCGATCCCATCATCGACCCCAATCCGCCCGCCTACCAGCTGCCGGCCGATCCGGCGCGGCTGCGCGTGGAACAGCCGCGCCTGGCCAAACGCTTCTGGCGCAAGCTGAAACGCGTGCTGGGCCACCTGCCCTTCGCCGAGACCTTCCTGGCCGCCTATTACGCCGCCATCGACCCGAAAACGCCGCTCGGCGCCAAGGCGATCCTGCTGGGCAGCCTCGGTTATTTCATCGTGCCGCTGGACGTGATTCCCGATGTCTTCGGCGCCATGGGCTATGGCGACGACCTGGCCGTGGTGCTGGCGGCGATCCGCGCGGTGGAAACCAGCATCACCGAGCGCCATCGCGACAAGGCGCGGGAGCGGCTGGAGAGCCTGCGCAAACAGGCGTGAGCGGTGTAGGCTGCGGCATGATCCGGCTGCTTGCACCGCTTCTGCTGATCGCCCCGCTTCTGCCAATCGTTTCTGTCGCGCAGGCGCAGACAAGCGATCCCGCCCCACCGCTGTTCTTCGCGGCCGGCACAATGCTGGCCGGCGGCCACGAGCTGGCCGGGGACGTGACGCTGCCACCCGTGGCCGGCCCGGTGACGCTGCCCGTGCGCGACGGCGCGCCGCTGCGCTGGCAGGTGGCGGTGGACAATGGCGAGACGCAGTTGCTGGCCGAGAATGGCCGCTGGGTGGCAAAGGCGGAAATCCATCGCAGCGAAAAGCGCGGCCGCATGGTCTGCCTGATCTACCAGACGACGATCTCGCCGGAATGGGCGGTGCGCGGCATGGAAAGACCGGCCGGACGCGCCGATTTCCAGCCGGCCGACGACCGGGTATATGCTTTTCGCGAAACCGCCTGTCCGTGAGATGCCCCGCGTGCCCATGATCACCCGCCGCCAGATTCTATCCGTTGCCTGCGCCGCCCCGCTGCTGACGCTGTCCGCCTGCGATGGCCGGGATACGCGCTTCGCCTCGCTGGCGGAGGCACAGGCCGCCCTGGACCGGCTGCAGGCTGGCGGCGCGCGCCAGGCCGGTCCGATCACCGTCTACCAGATGCTGGTGCATTGCACGCAGAGCCTGGCTTATGGCCTGAGCGGTTTTCCGGAACTGAAACCCGGCTGGTTCCGCGCAACCCTTGGTCCGATGGCGGCCCAGGTGTTCCTGTGGCAGGGCCGCATGTATCACGACCTGGCCGACCCGATCCCCGGCGCGCCGGCCATCCCGTCCGATGGCGACATGGCAGCCGCCTTCGCCGGCATCCGCGGCGCCATCGCGGCGTTCGAGACGGCGGTTCGTACCGGCACGACACTGGCCCCGCATTTCGCCTACGGCGATGTGATACCGGCCGATTACGCGCGGTTGCAGGCTTACCACATCGCCCAACACATCGCGGCGGCAACGTAAAAGCGGCCTGTCCCTTCCGGGACAGGCCGCTGCGTCATCGCAACAAACTTCAACGCGCCGGATTGAGGATCACGCTGCCCGGCGGCGCGGTGGCCGGTGCGGGCTGCACAACATAGGTGCTGCCCGGGACACTGCCTTGCGGGGCCGGCTGCACGATCACCGTGCCGCTGCTGCCGGGCACCACCGTCGTCGTCGCGCCGGCCGGAGCCGGCACCACCATGGCGGCCACCTGCTCCAGCTCGATATTGATGTTGCTGCTGGGCGCCGTCTTGGTCAGCACCTGGTAGACCTTGGCATTGCGGAACAGCACGCGGCCGCCCTGCTCGACCCAGGCATTCACCACGTAGGTCGCGTTCGGATTGATCTCGCTGTAGTTATACGGCAGCGAGAACTGCGTGGTGCCGGCACTGTTGGGCATGATGCGCTGCTCGGCGATCACCTGCGGATAGGATGCACCCTTGCTGACATCCTCCAGACGCACCACGACCTGGGAATCCGCCGGCAGGATCAGCCTTTCACGATAGGATACCGTGCCCGAGACGGCATAACTGCGGGACGCGCAGGCCGCGACCGCGGAAACCGCGATGGCGGCGGCGGCAATGCCGATGAATGAACGACGCGCGAGCATGTTTCTTCTCCTTGCAAGCCAGGGGCTGCCGGACGCAGCAGCAGCCCGCGCGCCATCGCAGGATGCCGCGCTGTGATACTCCGCTGTCTGCAATCCGGTCGGAGATAGAAACGCGCGGAATGCCGCGCAGTTCCGGCCCTAGAGATAAGCGATCAGGCGGCCGCCGATAATCGCGCCGCTCCAGGCCAGCAGCGAGACCACCGCGCCCAGCTTGGCGGCCATGGTCACCTCGCCCCGCTGCAGCAGGCTGCGCCAGGGCCCGAGATGGAAGGCGGCCGCGTTCAACAGGCCGATGGCGATGCAGGTCAGCTTGAACCGGAAGGCGGTGTTGGCGGCGATGCTGGTGGCCTCGGTGGCGAACAGCAGCAGGCCCATCGGCGCGGCGAGGCAGAAACCCAGCATGGCGAGCGGCACGGCGTGGCGCGCGAAAGGCGCGACGGGCAGCCGCGCGGCCAGCCCCAGCATGCGCAGGTCGAAGCCGACGATGCTGCCGACCAGCAGCACGAAGCCGAAGATATGCAGGATCTCGACGGCGGGATAGAGCAGCAGCGATTGCCGCATCGCCACGCCCAGACCCGACTGTTCCAGCGCGACCAGCCAGGGATGCGCGTCAGGTCCAGTGTGTTCCATACGAGGAATTACCGCAGTTCGACGGTGACGCCGTTATGGGTGATGCGCTCGGCCCGCATCTCGTTTGCATGCACCTTGCTGGCATAGCCCACCGCGATCACCCGGTCGCCAACCTTGATCTCATTGATGGCCTTGCCGCGATTTGCCATGCGCGCGGGCGGCGAGAGAATGACCTGCCAGACCTTGCCATCGGCCTTCAGCATCAGTTCGCCATGGGGGTTGTCGGGGTCGACCTTTTCGACCACGCCATCCAGCGTCAGCGTTTTCGTGGCATCGTAGGATCCCCAGCCATGATGGGCCCAGGCCGGATTGAATGGAGCGGCGCCGGACAGGGCGAGACCCGTGATGGCGATTCCGGCGGCGATCAGATGGCGGCGATGCAGCATGCGACATCCTCCCTCACAGCAGCATGCCGACGATCTAGGTCGGCGCCGGGCATAAAAAAGGCCCCGGCAGTCGCCCGCCGGGGCCCTCTTTTGGCAAAATGCCTTACTTGGCGGAATCGGCCACGGTGTAGACCGCTTCCGTGGTGCGTTCGATATCGGCCAGCGACACGCCCGGGGCGCGCTCGAGCAGAACCATGCCGCCCTTCTTCTTGTCGATCGAAAACACGGCCATGTCGGTGATCACCATATCGACCACGCCCGCGCCGGTGAGCGGCAGGGTGCAGCGCTTGAGCAGCTTCTTCTCGCCGTCCTTAGAGGTGTGCTCCATGACGACGACGACGCGCTTCACGCCGGCGACGAGATCCATGGCGCCGCCCATGCCCTTGACCATCTTGCCCGGGATCATCCAGTTGGCCAGATCGCCATTCTCGGCCACCTGCATGGCACCGAGGATGGACAGATCGATATGGCCGCCGCGGATCATCGCGAACGACTGGTCGGAACCGAAGAAGCTGGAATGCGGCAGCTGGGTGATGGTCTGCTTGCCGGCATTGATCAGATCGGGATCGACCTCGTCCTCATAAGGGAACGGGCCCATGCCGAGCATGCCGTTTTCCGACTGCAGCACGACATCGACGCCCTCGGGGATGAAGTTAGACACCAGGGTGGGGATACCGATGCCGAGATTGACGTAGAAGCCGTCCTTCAGCTCCTTCGCTGCGCGGGCGGCCATTTCATCGCGGGTCCAAGCCATGACTGTTTTCTCCTTCTGGCTCAGCCGCGCTTACGCACGGTGCGGTTTTCGATGACTTTGTTATACGGCGCGCCGCAGATGATCCGCTGCACGTAGATGCCCGGCGTATGGATATGGTCGGGATCGAGCTGGCCGGGTTCGACCAGTTCCTCGACTTCCGCCACGGTGATCTTGCCGGCGGTGGCCATCGCGGGGTTAAAGTTGCGCGCCGTCTTGCGGTAGACGAGGTTGCCGGCGGTGTCGCCCTTCCACGCCTTGACCAGCGAAAGGTCGGCGACCAGGCCGGTTTCCATGATGTAACGCTCGCCGTTGAAGATGCGCTCTTCCTTGCCCTCGGCGATCAGGGTGCCCACGCCGGTCTTGGTGAAGAAGGCGGGAATGCCGGCGCCGCCGGCGCGGATGCGCTCGGCCATGGTGCCCTGCGGGTTGAATTCGAGTTCCAGTTCGCCGGCCAGATACTGCTGGGCGAAGATCTTGTTCTCGCCGACATAGGACGAGATCATCTTCTTCACCTGGCGGGTGGCGAGCAGCTTGCCCAGGCCGGCGCCATCGACACCAGCATTGTTGGACACGCAGGTCAGGCCCTTCACGCCGCTGTCCATCAGCGCGTCGATCAGCCGTTCCGGCAGGCCGCAGAGGCCGAAGCCGCCGCACATCACCATCATATTGTCGCGGACGATGCCTTCCAGCGCCGCCTTGGCATTCGGATAAACCTTGTTCATGCCCCTCTTCCTAGACCTTGGGTCAGGGCTCCAAGTCCCTGAAACGCGGGGACATTAACCGCGTGTCCGCCCCCCGGCAACGGCCGACTTGACGTCGGGGCGCCTCACTGGCAATTTGTTGGGGATATGAACAAAACCCGCCGGCTACACACCCTCCTTCTTAGCTGCCCGATCCTGTAAGCAGGGTCGGGACGTCGCTAAGCGTGTGTGTTGTCGAACCAGCCGGTCGGTTGTCATGTCCATCCAGTTCACCTCGAAAATCATTGGTTTCCAGCGCCGCAATGCGTTTTCGGCCGCGCTCCTGAGCCTTCGACTGCGACTTACCAGCGGCCGCTGAACAGCGGGCCTCTGTCAGCGGCCGTTTGACGGCCCCACCCATCGTCGAACGCAATTCCCTTCGCCTCAGGAGCGAAACCATGAACAAGATGAATTTCCACAAATACCGACCCTTCCAGCCGGTGCCCTTGCCCGACCGGACCTGGCCGAACAAGACCATCACCAAGGCACCGGTCTGGTGCAGCGTCGACCTGCGTGACGGCAACCAGGCCCTGATCGAGCCGATGGGGCCCGAGCGCAAGCGCCGCATGTTCGAGACGCTGGTGAAGCTGGGCTTCAAGGAGATCGAGGTCGGCTTTCCGGCGGCCTCCGACACCGATTTCGCCTTCGTGCGCCAGATCATCGAGGAAAAATTGATCCCGCGGGACGTCACCATCCAGGTGCTGACGCAGTGCCGGCCGGAATTGATCACCCGCACCTTCGAGGCCCTGAAGGGCGTGCACCGCGCCATCGTGCATTTCTATAACTCCACCTCCACGCTGCAGCGCCGCGTGGTGTTTGGCCTGGACCAGGCCGGCATCACCAAGATCGCCACCGACGGCGCGGCGCTGGTGAAGCAGCTGGCCGATGCCGCGCCCGAGACCGACTGGGTGTTCCAGTATTCGCCGGAAAGCTTTACCGGCACCGAAGTGGATTACGCCGTCCAGATCTGCGAGGCGGTGATGGATGTGATCAAGCCCACGCCGCAGAAGAAAATCATCTTCAATCTGCCGGCCACGGTGGAGATGAGCACGCCCAACATCTATGCCGACCAGATCGAGTATTTCCTGCGCAAGGTGAAGAATCGCGACTGCATCACCCTGAGCCTGCATCCGCATAACGACCGGGGCACCGGCGTGGCGGCGGCCGAGCTGGGCGTGATGGCCGGCGCCGACCGTGTGGAAGGCACGCTGTTCGGCAACGGCGAGCGCACCGGCAATGTCGATGTCGTGACGCTGGCGATGAACCTGTTCAGCCAGGGCGTGGACCCAGAGCTGGATTTCACCGATATCACCTCGGTCGCCCGCACGGCGGAATACTGCAACCAGTTGCCGGTGCATCCGCGCCATCCTTACGTGGGCGAACTGGCCTTCACGGCCTTTTCCGGCTCGCACCAGGACGCGATCAAAAAGGGCATGGCGGCGCAGGCCCAGCGCAATGACGGCATCTGGGAAGTGCCCTACCTGCCGATCGACCCGGCCGATGTGGGTCGCGCCTACGAGCCGGTGATCCGCATCAACAGCCAGTCGGGCAAGGGCGGCATTTCCTATGTGCTGGAAAACGACTACGGCCTCGAATTGCCGCGCCGCCTGCAGATCGAATTCAGCCAGGTGATCCAGAAGATCGCCGATGCCACCGGCAAGGAGATCGGCCCGCAGCTGATCTGGGAGACGTTCGAGAGCGAATACCTCAAGCAGCCGACCGGCCGCTTCCAGTTCACCGGCCATCGCACCCTGCCTGATCCGCACAAGAGCGAGCAGCGCAGCCTGACCGCCAGCATCAGCGACGGCGGCAAAACCGTTGAACTGCAGGGCCAGGGCACCGGGCCGATCGATGCCTATATCGACGCGCTGGGCCGCCATGCCGGGGTGAGCATCAATCTGGTGGATTACCGCGAGCATGCCATCGCGCCCAGCGCCAGCCAGTCTGTTGATGGCAAGGGGGGCGGCGCCTCATCGGAAGCCGTGGCCTATGTGGAGGTGAAGCGGGCCGATGGCAGCACGCTGTTCGGCGTCGGTCGCGACCGCAACATCGTCGCCGCCTCGCTGAAGGCCGTGACTTCGGCGGCCAACCGCATGCTGGCGGCCTGATCGCGACTCGCCACCGCAATTTGCCCCAGGTCAAATCTGATCAAGGAGGGGAGCCTGACGGGCTCCCCTCTTTGACTCACGTCAAAGACGGATCGCCCCCAGACTCCTACCACGCGGACAATGTTTTTTTGTCCAATGCGGGAGCGATTGCCGTGATTTCCGTCCAGACGCCGCTGCGCCGCCTCCTGCTGCTGCCCGGCAACCGCCACCTGACCGAAAACCTGCTGAACGCCCTCAGCGCCGTGCTGGTGCGCCGCCATGGCGCGATGCTGGATCGCCTGGCCGATTTCGCCGGTGCCACCTGCCTGGTGGTGCCGCATGACCTGCCAGCCGCCTTCCTCATCACACTGCGGTCACCGCCGCAGGCGCCACGCCTGCAACTGGTCGATCCGGCAAAGGCGAAAGAACCGCGCGCCATCATCCGCGCCGATATCGCCACGCTGGTTGAACTGCTGGAAGGCCGCATCGACGGCGATGCCCTGTTCTTCTCGCGCGACCTGATCGTGGAAGGCGACATGGAAGTGGTGGTGGCCCTGCGCAATGCCGTTGACGATGCCGGCATCGACCTGATCGCCGATGCGACATCCGCGCTCGGCCCCTTCGCCGCGCCGGCCGAACGGCTGGGGCGCAGCGTGACGGGCTTTGCCGCCCGCCTGCACAGACGGTTCAATCCTGCCCGGAGCCATACGGCATGAGCATGGCACCCATGGAACTGGTCTGCCCCGCCGGTACGCCGGCCGCGCTGCGCGACGCCGTCGATGCCGGTGCCGATGTAGTTTATTGCGGCTTTCGCGACGAGACCAACGCGCGCAATTTCCCCGGCCTGAATTTCAACCGGCCGGAACTGCGCGACGGCATCGGTTACGCCCATCAGCGCAAGCGCGAAGTCTTCGTCGCCATCAACACCTATGCCGCCGCCGGCAACCAGGCCGCCTGGCATGCCGCCATCGATGACGCGGCGACTTTGGGCGCCGATGCGGTGATCATCGCCGATATCGGCCTGCTGGATTATGCGGCGCAGAAACACCCCGATCTGCGGCTGCACCTTTCCGTGCAGGCCGCCGCCTCGCATGCCGACGCGATCCGGTTTTATCACGAGGCGTTTGGCGTGCGCCGCGTGGTGCTGCCGCGCGTCCTCACGGTGACCGAGATCGCACAGCTGACACGCCAGATTCCGGTCGAGACGGAAGTCTTCGCCTTCGGCGGCATGTGCCCGATGGCGGAAGGTCGCTGCTCGCTGTCGTCCTACGTGACCGGCCAGTCGCCCAACCGTCAGGGCGTGTGTTCACCGGCCAGCCATGTGCGCTATGAGCAGCGTGGCGGGGCGCTGGTCTCCAGCCTGGGCGGTTCGACCATCAACGTATTCGACAAGGGCGAGAAGGCCGGCTACCCGACTTTGTGCAAGGGCCGCTTCAGTGTGGGCAGCTATGCCAATTATCTGTTCGAGGAACCCACCTCGCTGAGCACCGGCGAAATCCTGCGTGACCTGCAGGCGGCCGGCGTGAAGGCCCTGAAGATCGAGGGGCGGCAGCGCGGCCGCGCCTATGTGGCCGAAGTGGTGCGGCAGTTCCGTACGCTGGTGGATGGGCTGGCGCGCGATGAAACCCCGGGCGCCGCCGTGGCGGCTTTGCGCCATCTGGCCGAGGGCCAGCAGGATACCTCGGGTGCTTATCGGAAAGGCTGGCGATGAACACGGAGATCACCCCGAAACTCGTGCTCGGCCCGGTGCTGTTCCACTGGCCGGCCGAACAGATGACCGATTTCTACGCCCGCATCGCCGACGAGGCCGAGATCGACATCGTGCATCTGGGCGAGATCGTCTGCTCGAAACGCGCGCCTTTCTTCGACCCTTTGCTGCCCGACCTGATCGAACGGCTGCAGCGCGGCGGCAAGCAGGTGGTGCTGGCCTCGCGCGCGCTGGTGATGAGCGAACGCGAGACAAAGATGACGGCGGCGCAGATCGACGGCGCCGAGGAATCGGGTTTCATGGTCGAGGCCAACGATCTGGGCGCGGTGCGCCGGCTGGCCGGGCGCCCGCATGTGATCGGGCCGTTCGTGAATGTCTATAACGAGGGCACCCTGGCCTATCTGGCCCGCCAGGGCGCCGTGCGGATTTGCCTGCCGCCTGAATTGCCCGGCACGGCGATCTCCGCCCTGGCCAAGGCATCGGATGTGCCGCTGGAAGTGCTGGTCTTCGGGCGGATGCCGCTGGCGATCTCGGCGCGCTGCTTCCACGCCCGCGCCCATGGCCTGCACAAGGATTCCTGCCGTTATGCCTGCGGGGCGGACCCGGACGGCCGCACGGTGAACACGCTGGACGGCGAGGCCTTCCTGGCCATCAACGGCACCCAGACCCTGTCGCAGACCTGCCTGAACCTGATCGGCGAAATCCCCGACCTGCGGGCAACCGGGATCGGGCATTTCCGCCTCTCGCCGCAAAGCCTGGACATGGTGGCCGTGGCCCGAATCTTCCGGGCCGTCGCCGAGCAACGGCTGGAGCCGGCAGCAGCAACCCCGCAACTGGCGACCCTGGTGGCCGAGCAGGCCGGGGATTTGCGGTTTTCCAACGGCTTTATCCATGGCCGCGAGGGCCGCATGCTGGTCGCCGCCCGGCTCGGCGCCCCGGAGGCGGCCTGAACGCTGCCTATTATTTTTGCAGACCAGCCGCGATTTGGGCAGCAATCCCCATCCCTGGCTTCCCGGCCCCGCCGCGGGCGGGCTAAAGTGGCTGGCGACTCGCAGGATGCAACCGGCACGCTTCTTGAAGGGATAGTCGGGCGACGACGCGCCGCGCGGGCAACGACCGGTTTGCGGCCAACAATGCTGAGGAGTGACACACATGAAACTGGTCATGGCAGTCATCAAGCCATTCAAGCTCGACGAAGTCCGCGAGGCCCTTACCAGCCTTGGCGTCGAGGGCCTGACCGTCACCGAGGTAAAGGGGTTCGGCCGGCAGAAGGGCCATACCGAGATTTACCGCGGGGCGGAATACGCCGTTAGCTTCCTGCCGAAGGTCAAGATCGAAGTGGCGGTGAAATCCGCGCTGGCCGATCGCGTGATCGAGGCGATCCAGAATGCCGCCAAGACCGGCCAGATCGGCGACGGCAAGATCTTCGTGGTCGACCTGGAAAAGGCCCTGCGCATCCGCACCGGCGAGACCGACGACGACGCGCTGTAAGGCGCGCCAGTACAGCGCCTTCGGGCATCCGGTTCCCTTAACGATCGACCCGGCTGCGGTTTCTGCGGCCGGGTCGGTCTTTTATCGACAGGTCAGAGCGAGAAGACCAGCTCGTCGTAGCTGATGCCCTTGTCGCCGAGCAGCTTGAGCACGGTGTCGATGCCGGCCTGCATGCCCTGCTTGCGATCTTCGTATTTGTTCTCGATGGCCAAAAGCTGGCTATAGAGGCCGGCTGCGGATTCCACCGCCTTGCGATCGGGCGTGCGGCGGCTGGAATGGTAGCCGATGATCTGGCCCTGCGGATCGAAGCTGGGCGTGACATGGGCGAACACCCAATAGAAGTCGCCGCTTTTCGCCATGTTCTTCACATAGGCGAAGATCTCGTTACCCTTCCCGATGGTTTCCCACAGCAGCCAGAACACGCAGCGCGGCATGTCGGGGTGACGCAGGATGCTGTGCGGCGCATCGATCAGTTCATGCTCGGAATAGCCCGAGACACGCACAAAAACATCGTTCGCATAGGTGATGCGCCCGCGTGGATCGGTTTTGCTGACAATGATCTCCTCCTCGCCGAAGAAGATCTCCTTGTTGGTCGGCACCCTGTCGTACTTGGTCATGCGGGCCCTGCAGAATTGCAATCATTCAATTATTGCAAATTACGGGCAGGCCGCCCACTACCAATTGATGCAGATCAAGTTGGCGCGGCGTGGCAGGGTAGAATTACGGGATCGCTAGCTATCGCGCTGCATGGCCTCGACCAGGCGACCGACATTGAGGCGGTACATCTTCATGAAGCTGTCGGCCTCGCCCCCCGGAGGTGAGAGGGCGTCGGAATACAACCGGCCGCCGACCTTCACCCTGGCCTCCCTGGCGATCTGCTCGATCAGGCGGGGATTGACCACGTTCTCGAAGAACACCGCCTGCACGCGCTGGCGCTTGATCTGGCGGATCAGCCGGGCCACCGCCTCGGCCGAGGCTTCCGATTCCGTGCTCATGCCCTGGGGAGCCAGGAATTCGATCTGGTAGCGGTCGGCCAGGTAACCGAAGGCGTCATGCTGGCTGATCGCCTTGCGATAGGCCTTGGGCAGGCGGGCGAATTCGGCGGCGGCCCATTGGTCGACCTCTTTCAACTGCGCGGCATAGGCCGTGCCGCGGGCACGATAGTAATCCGCATTGGCCGGATCGGCGGCGGCGAGACCATTGGCGATATTGGTCACGTAGGCCTGCATGCGCTGCAGGTCGTGCCAGACATGAGGATCGTCCTTGGCACCGCCGTGATCATGCCCGTGATCGTGATCATGTCCGCCATCCAGCCGGCGCGGCCTGATGCCTTCCGCCGCCACAATGCGGCGCCCCTTGAAGCCCGAAGCCGCCACCAGCCGGTCGAGCCAGGTTTCGAAATTGAGGCCGTTGGCCACCAGCAGATCGGCACTGGCCACGGCGCGGGCATCGGCCGGGCTGGGCTGATAGACATGGGCATCGCCCATCGCCGGAACCAGCGTGGCGACGGCCACCTTGTCGCCGCCGATCTGGGCGACGATGTCGGCCAGGATCGAGAAACTGGCGATGGCTTTCAGCTTCGGCGTGCCCTGGGCCTGGGCCTGGGCCTGGGCCTGCACCGGACCGGCAAGCAGCAGCGCGGCAAACAGCGCGGCAAGAATGCGGATCATGTCAGGCCTCCAGATGGCGCCGCTGGCGCCAGTGCAACATCAGGCCCTGCGGCCCCAGGGCGAGCGACAGCAGATAGCCGCCGCCGGCGAACAGCACGATGGACGGACCAGACGGCAGATCGGCATGGAAAGACAGCAGCAGACCGCAATAGCCCGACAGCGCGGCGATCAGCACCGCGACCGTCATGCCCGCGACCAGCGAGCGGCTCCAGTACCGCGCGGCCAGCGCGGGCAGCATCATCAGACCCACGGCCATCAGGCTGCCCAATGCCTGGAAGGCGGCCACCAGATTGACCACCACCAGGCCGAGGAAGACGAAATGGTACAGCGTGCCGCCGCCGCCGACGCTGCGCAGGAATTCCGGATCGAAGCCATCGGCCAGCAGCGGGCGGTAGATCGCGGCGAAGATCAGCATGGTCAGGCTGGCCACCACGCCGAGCAGCAGCAGGGCCGCCTCGTCGACCGCGAGCACGGAACCGAACAGGATATGCATCACGTCCACCGCCGAGCCGCGGGTGGAGATCAGCGTGACGCCGAGCGCCAGCGCGATCAGGTAGAAGGCGGCGAAGCTGGCATCCTCGCGCTGGTCGGTGGCGCGCGTGGCCGCACCGGCAGCCAGGGCGACGATCAGGCCGGCGACGATGCCGCCAACGCTGATCGCGGGCAGCGAAAAGCCGGCCACCAGGAAACCCACGGCGGCGCCGGGCAGGATGGCATGGCTCATCGCCTCGCCGAACAGGCTCATGCGTCGCAGCATCAGCACCACGCCAATCGGCCCGCCGCTCAAGGACAGCGCGAAACATGCCACCAGCGCGCGTCGCATGAAGGCGAACTCGGCGAAGGGGGCGAACAGGAAATCAACAATCGCGGCGCTCATGCGCAGCTCCGGTGAACAGACGGAAAAGGATCAGGCCGCGTGGCCGTGAGGACCGGTATGGCCGTGGTGATCGTGATGATCATGACCGGTATCGCAGAACGGCGCCGTGTCGTCCCAGGATTCGGCCATGCGGCGGGCAGCCAGCTGGTTCTCGGGGGTCAGCACCTCGTCGATACGGCCCCAGGCGATCAGCCGCCGCGCCAGATACAGCGCCTCGGGGAAATGCTGGCGCACCAGATCGAAATCATGCAGCACCGCGATCACCGTGCGTTTCTCGCCGTGCCAGCGTTGCAGCAGCGCCAGCAGATCGGCCACCGTACGGGCGTCCAGCGCGTTGAACGGCTCGTCCAGCAGGATGACGCGCGCATCCTGCACCAGCACGCGGGCGAACAGCGCGCGCTGGGCCTGGCCGATGGACAGCGTGCCAAGCGGGCGCTGTTCGAAGCCTTCCAGCCCCACGGCGCTCAACGCCTCGCGCGCCGCACGGATGCCGTCGCGCCCGATATGGCCGAAAGCGCCGACGCGCTGCCAGTGACCGAGCAGCACCACTTCCAGCACCGAGATCGGATAGGCGCGGTCGAGGCTGGCCTGCTGCGGCAGGAAGGCGATGTCGCGTGGCTTCAGCGGGCCGCGTTCGATGCTGCCATCGGCGACCGGCAACTGGCCGACGATGGCCTTGAGCAGGGTGGACTTGCCGGCGCCGTTGGGACCGACGATGGCGGTGAGCGATCCGGTGGTGAAGCGGCCGCTGACATGATGCACGGCCGGATGGCGGTCGTAGGCAACGGTGACGTTGTCGAGGCGGATTTCACCGATCGGTGCGGATGCAGCGGCAGTCATCAGGTCAATCCATCGCCATGGCCCACCAGATCGCGGCCCACAGGACGGCGATCAGCGGCAGCAAAGCAGCCATGCGCATCCACCACGCAGCGGTGAGGACTGCGATCGGCAGATCGAAATGGGAGGCGCGGCGGTGCATGAGACTTCCGAATGAACGTTATTATATAACATACAGCCCGTTCACCGGCCGTCAACCCTCATGCCCTAAACCCGTCACATTCAGCTGGCACACCGGCCGCGCCGGCCGACCCGCCGGGCTAGGATATCCTTAAAAGAAAAGCAGTATCGTTCGCGCATGGCCCGCCAGTCCCGCCGCAGTAATGAAAACCCGGCCCGTAACAAGCCCGCCGCCTCCAGCAGCCGCAAACGCTCCGCGGCACGCGGCAGCAAGACCGCGGGCTATCTGGGCCGCCTGTCCCGCTTCGCCCTGCTCGTGGGCATCTGGGGGCTGGTCGCCGGCGGCGCCCTGTTTGCCTGGTATGCCTATGACCTGCCGGATTTCGACGACCTTTACATCGTCGAGCGCCGCAGCTCGGTCACGCTCAAGGCCGCCGATGGCATGGTGCTGGCCACCTATGGCGATCTCTATGGCGAGCATCAGGCCCTGAAGGCCCTGCCCGCCCATCTGCCCCAGGCCCTGATCGCCACCGAAGATCGCCGGTTCTACAAGCATGTCGGCATCGATCCCATCGGCCTGGCGCGCGCCAGCTTCGCCAACCTGCGCGCCGGCCGCGTGGTGCAGGGCGGTTCGACCCTGACGCAACAGCTTGCCAAGAACGTATTCCTGGATCGCGACCGCACGCTGAAGCGCAAGGTGCAGGAGCTGATGCTGGCTTTCCGGCTGGAGCAGCGTTTCAGCAAAGACCAGATCCTGGAGATGTATCTCAACCGTGTGTATTTCGGCGCCGGCGCGTATGGCGTGGAGGCGGCGGCGCAACGCTATTTCGACAAGCCGGCGGCGAAGCTCTCGCTGGGTGAATCCGCCATGCTGGTCGGCCTGCTGAAGGCGCCGTCGAAACTGGCGCCGACCGGCAATATCAAATCCGCCCAGGCGCGCGCCGCCCAGGTGCTGCGCAACATGGCCGATGCCGGTTTCATCACCACCGAGGCCGCCGAGGCGGCCATCGCAAAGCCGACGCAACTGGCGCGCTCGCGCCTGCCGCTGCCCAATGCGCGTTATTTCGCCGACTGGGTGATCGACGAAGTCTATCAACTGGTGGGCCGCGATCACGCCGACCTGACCGTCTACACCACCATGGACAGCCGCCTGCAGGGCAGCGCCGAACGCGCCGTCGACAGCCTGATGGATCGCGAGGCGCAGAAGCAGGATGTGGACCAGGCCGCGCTGGTGGCGCTGGCGCCCGATGGCGCCGTGCGGGCCATGATCGGCGGCCGCGACTATCTCGACAGTCCGTTCAACCGTGCAACGCAGGCACGCCGCCAGCCGGGCTCGGCCTTCAAGCCGCTGGTGTTCCTAACCGCGCTGGAACAGGGCATCACGCCAAACGATCAATATGTTGACGGCCCGATCGAGATCGGCAACTGGAAACCGCGCAATTACGACGGCCAGTATCACGGCAGCATGACGCTGCGCGAGGCGGCGGCGCGTTCGATCAACACCATCGCCGTGCAGGTTTCCGAACGTGTCGGCCGCGAGAAGGTGATCGAAACGGCGCGCCGGCTGGGCATCACCAGCGACCTGAAGCCGCATCCCTCGCTGGCGCTGGGGTCGTTCGAGGTGGGCGTGCTGGAACTCACCGCCGCCTATGCCGCCTTTGCCAATGGCGGTTATGCCGTGCAGCCCTATGGCGTGATCGAAATCCGCGACCGCAACAACGCCGTGCTGTTTCGTCGCGACACCGGCGGCGCCACTGCCCATATGATTGCCGCCGAGCCGCTGGGCGAACTGAACGAGCTGTTGCGCGGCGTGATCACCAGCGGCACCGGTCGCGCGGCCGCCATCGGCCGACCGGCCGCCGGCAAGACCGGCACGACCTCGGATTACCGCGATGCCTGGTTCGTCGGCTACACGCCCGATCTGGTGGCCGCGGTGTGGGTGGGCAACGACGACAATTCGCCGACCAAGAAGGTGAGCGGCAGCGGTTTGCCATCGCAGATATGGCGCAGCTTCATGAACGATGCCTTGAAGGGCCTGCCGGTCAGTGAGTTGCCGCAGGCCCCGAGCCAGAGCTTCAGCCTGCCCTCGCTGTGGGACCGTATCATGCGCCAGTTCAGCGGGACGCCTGCAACGCCCGCGCCCGCGCCGGTTCCGCCACCGCCGCGCACGGTGATCGAACCGGCCGCGCCACCGCCCTCGACATCGCAGGGCGAACCGCAGATGATCTGGCAGGTCGGCCCGCAACCGGTGCAGCAATGAGACGCCTATTCATCAGCCTGCTGACAGGATTGCTGCTATTGCCATCGGGCGGTTGGGGGGCAGAGAGCATCATCAACCAGCAGGTTCGCATCACATCGCGCGACGGCACCTCGCTGGCCGGCACATTGACCTTGCCTGCCGGGGCCAAGGAGAAACTGCCCGCGCTGGTGCTGTTGCAAGGCAGCGGCCCGACCGACCGCGACGGCAACCAGCCGCCAGCCATGCGCACCGACCTTCTGCGGCAGGTCGCCGAGGGATTGGCCGAGAAAGGTGTCGCCACGCTGCGTTACGACAAGCGCGGACTGCCGGCCAATGCCGCCAGCGTGCCGGGCGATCCGGCGCAATATCCCGAGTATTTCGATTGGCATCGCTTCGTTGACGATGCGTATGCCGCCTATGCCTTCCTGCGCGCCCAGCCTGCCGTCGATCCGGGCAAGGCCGGACTGTTCGGCCATTCCGAGGGCGGGCTGATCGCCCTGGATCTGGCCAGTCGCCTGGTCGACGGCGAAAAACCGCAGGTCTTGATCCTGGCCGCGACACCGGGACGCCCCATGGACGTCATCATACGCGAACAGCTGTCATTCCAGTTGAGCAAGCAGGTCAAACCCAGCGAGCGGCGTCTGTTCCTGGCGGAAAACGAACGCGCGGCGAAAAACATCAGGGCGACCGGCCAAGTGCCGGCCAAGCTGCCGGCGGCACTCGGCGGGGTGTATCCGTCCTATAGCGGCCGTTACTGGCAAGCCCTGATGCAGATCGATCCGGTCGCGCTGGCGCAGCGCTATCGCGGCCCGGTGATGCTGCTGCAAGGCGATGCCGACATCCAGGTTTCGGCCGAGCGCGATGCGCTGGTGCTGGACGGCGCGTTGCAGAAGCGCGAGCCCGACGACCACGCGCTGGTCATCCTGCCGCGCACCAGCCACAACCTGAAGCCGCTGCAAAGTGACAAGGATCCCGGCCTCGAGGGCGAGGTCGATCCCGGCGTGATCAGCCGCATCAGCACCTGGCTGTTGGCCCGGCTGGGCCCTTAAGCGCCGCGTCGCCGCACGATCAGCAGCCACGACAGAAACGTGGCCGTACCCATGCCGGCCACGGTCCAGCTCAGCGGCAGGGCGGTTTCGTTCAAGGCATGGCCGACGAAAATGCCGGCAACGGCGCCGACGCTCATCTGCACGAAGCCCATCAGCGACGCCGCGCTGCCCGCCATATGCGGAAAGGGCTGCAGCGCGCCGGCCTGGCCCTGCGGCATGGTCAGGCCCAGGCCCATGGTGAAGACCATCATCGGGCCGATCAGACTGAACCAGTGCCAGTCCAGCCCGTTCGCCCAGGCCCAGCTTTGCAACAGCGCCATGCCGCCACCGCCTAGCGCGCAGCAGGCCGCGCCGACGCCCAGCATGCGATCCACCCCCAGCCGCAGCGTGAGACGCGCACCGAGAAAGCCGCCGCACAGATACCCGAGCACGATCAGCGAAAAGCAGTAGCCGAACACCGTTTCGCCCACGCCGAAGACGCGGCTGAGGGTGAACGACGAGCCGGAGATGAAGGAAAACATCCCGCCATAGGAAAACGCCACGCACAGCACATAACCGCGATAGCGTGGATGGCGGATCAGACTGGCAAAGTTGCGCAGCATCGGCCGCAGATGCGTGGCCGTGGGATTGCGGCGCTGGTTGCTCTCGGCCAGGAAAACCAGCACGCACAAACCCAGCACACCGCCGATCAGGGCCATGGCGAGGAAATTCGCCTGCCAGCCGAACCAGGCATGCAGATAGCCGCCCAGGATCGGCGCCACTGCCGGCGTCAGCCCCAGCACCATCGCCATCATCGACAGGGCCCTGGCCGCATGGGCGCCCTCGAACAGGTCGCGGGCGATCGCACGGCCCAGCACCACGCCCGAACAGGCGCCCAGCGCCTGCACGAAACGCCAGCCGATCAGCCATTCCACGCTGGCGGCGAAGGCGCAGCCGATCGAGGCGAGGGTGAACAGGGCGATGCCGAACAGCAGGGCCGGCCGGCGGCCAAAACGATCCGACACCGGGCCATAGATCAGTTGCGTGACCGCGAAACCGGCCAGAAAGGCGCTGAGGGTAAGCTGCACGGCCGCCGCATCGGTGCCGTAGATCGTCGCCAGGGCAGGCAACGACGGCAGATACATATCGGTGCTGAGCGGGCCGAGCGCCGTGGCGCAGCCCAGCAGGATCACCAGCGCCGTCGAGTCACGCGGCAGCGGGCGCATGTTGATCAGCCGTGCAGATGCAGGGCGGCGCCGTGGCGGCGCAGCCAGCCGCGCGCCGCGCGCAGCTCGCCCTCGCCGCCCAGCAACTGGGCGCAGAGATGCCAGAAGGCGACGCTGTGATCCATATGCTTGAGATGGGCGACTTCATGGGCGACCAGGTAGCGGGCAATCGGGGGCGGCGCCAGCAACAATCGCCAGGAGAAAGACAGGTTGCCATGAGCGGAGCAGCTGCCCCAGCGACTCTGCGTGTCGCGCACGGTGATGCGCCGGACGCTGAGCCCGATTCGCTCGGCCATTTCCCTTGCGGCAACCCCGAATTCGTCCCGCGCCCGCCGTTTCAGCCAGTCGCGCAGACGACGCGGCAGGTGCTCGGCCCGGCCGGTCACGTGAATTTCATTGCCCTCGACCCAGACCCCGCCGCGGGCGCCCGGCCGGTGCCGGATGATGTGCGGCGCACCATAAAGCGGCAGGCTGGCGCCATCCTGCCAGGGCTGGACTTCCGGCCGTTCCTCCTGCCGTGCCAGGATCCAGTCGACCTGCTCGGTGACGAATTTCTGCCCGGATTTCAGGCTCGCGCGGGTCGGCAGCACCAAAACCACTGCCCCGTCCCGCGGCATGACGCGCAGCAGCATGCGGCGGGCCCGCGAGTCGCGTTTGACCAGAAAGGGGAAACTGTTACTCCCGACCGTCAGCCGGTCGGCACCGATTTCGATTGCGGAAGAATAAGGCTTGGTCAACGCCCGGTCCTTGTCATATAACCGTAACAAATCTTACGCGTGAACGTCATCGTAAGACCCATAAAAAAGTCGGCCTCCCGACTCTAGGGGTGGATTTCTTTAGCACTGGAGACAACACAATGAAATCGACAGGGAAACTCGCGCGCCTTGCGCTCGCGCTGCTTGCCGGCACGGCCGTAACGGTCACCGGCCTCACCGCGCAGGCACAGGACAACCGCATCGAGCTGCAGTGGTGGCACGCGATGACCGGCGCCCTGAACGAGCGGGTGAATGAAATCGCCGAAGGCTTCAACAAGGGCCAGACCAAATACAAGATCGTGCCCGTCAACAAGGGCAGCTATCCGGAAACCCTGACCGCCGCCATGGCCGCCTTCCGCGCCGGCAAGGGCCCGCATATCGTGCAGGTCTTCGAGGTCGGCACCGGCACCATGATGGCCTCGCGCGCCGCGATCAAGCCGGTGTACCAGCTGATGGCCGAAAACGGCTACAAGTTCGACCCGGGTTCCTACATCTCGGCCGTGACCGGCTATTACAGCACCTCGGACGGCAAGATGCTGTCCTATCCGTTCAACTCCTCCACCCCGGTGATGTATTACAACAAGGACGCCTTCGAGAAGGCCGGCCTTGACCCGAACAAGCCGCCGAAGACTTGGCAGGAAATGGAGCCGATGCTGAAGAAGCTGAAGGCTTCGGGCAGCACCTGCCCGTTCCAGACCAACTGGCAGACCTGGGTGCAGCTGGAGAATTTCTCCGCCCTGCACAACGTGCCGTTTGCCAGCAAGGCGAACGGCTTTGACGGCTTCGACACCGAGCTGCAGTTCAACAGCCCGCTGCATGTGCGCCACATCACCAACCTGGCCGGCTGGATGAAGGAAGGCCTGATGGTGTATGGCGGCCGCAAGAACGAGGCGAATGCCAAGTTCGTGTCGGGCGAATGCGCCATCCACATGGAAAGCTCGGCCGGCTACGCCACCTTCGCCCGCGGCGCCAAGTTCAAGTGGGGCATCTCGATGCTGCCCTATTACAGCGACGTGCAGGGTGCGCCGCAGAACTCGATCATCGGCGGCGCCTCGCTGTGGGTGCTGGCCAAGCACAAGGCCGAGGACTACAAGGGCGTTGCCCAGTTCTTCGACTACCTGTCGGCGACCGAGAACCAGGTCTGGTGGCACACCAAGACCGGCTACCTGCCGATCACGCCGATGGCCTACGAAACCACCAAGACGCAGGGCTTCTATGCGGCCAATCCGGGCACCGATACCTCGGTGCAGCAGATGATGCTGAAGCAGCCGACCGCCAACTCGAAGGGCCTGCGCCTTGGCAACTTCGTCCAGATCCGCGACGTGATGGACGAAGAGCTGGAAGCCGTCTGGTCGGGCAAGAAGTCACCCAAGGAAGCGCTGGACGCCGCCGTGGAGCGTGGCAACCGCCTGCTTCGCCAGTTCGAGCGCGACGCCAAGCGCTCGTAATGGCTTAACTGTCCCTCAAGCGGAAGCCCGCGCCTTGACTCTGGAAGGCGCGGGCTTCTTTTATGGCGCCCCATGGAAAAACGAGTCGTCTTTCATAACCGGTTCCTGCCGTATCTGCTGGTTGCCCCGCAGATCGCCATCACCGTGATCTTCTTCTTCTGGCCCGCCAGCCAGGCTGTCGTGCAGTCGGTGCTGCGCGAGGATGCCTTCGGCACCAGCAGCTATTTCGTCGGGCTGGAGAATTTCGCCGCCCTGTTCGAAGACGACTATTACCTGAATTCCTTCAAGATCACCGCGCTGTTCAGCACGCTGGTCACCGTGCTGGGCCTCGGCATATCGCTGCTGCTGGCGGTCACGGCCGATCGGCTGATCCGCGGCGCGACGGTCTACAAGACCCTGCTGATCTGGCCCTATGCCGTGGCGCCTGCCGTGGCCGGCGCGTTGTGGGGCTTCGTCTTCCTGCCCGGCCCCGGCGTGTTTGCCTGGCTGCTCTCCGAGATGGGCGTCGACTGGAACTTCCACCTCAATGGCGGGCAGGCCATGTTCGTCGTGGTGGTCGCCGCCACCTGGAAGCAGATTTCCTATAATTTCCTGTTTTTCCTGGCCGGCCTGCAGGCGATTCCGAAATCGCTCATCGAGGCCGCCGCCATCGATGGCGCCCGGCCGTTCCGCCGCTTCTGGACGATCATCCTGCCGATGCTGTCGCCAACGCTGTTCTTCCTGATCGTCGTCAACGTGGTCTACGCCTTCTTCGAGACCTTTGGCGTGATCCACTCGCTGACCCGCGGCGGCCCGGCGAAATCGACCGAGATCCTGGTCTACAAGGTCTGGTATGACGGCTTCGAGGCGCAGGATCTGGGTGGCTCGGCCGCCCAGTCGGTGATCCTGATGGCGATCGTGATCGGCCTGACCGTGATCCAGTTCCGCTATATCGAACGCAAAGTGCATTACTGATGATCGAGCGTCGCCCCATAGCCGATGCCGTCGGCCACCTGATCATGCTGGCGGCGATCTTCATCGTCGCCTTCCCGATCTATCTCGCGGTGATCGCGGCTTCGCACACCATCCAGGACGTGTCGCAGACGCCGATGCCGCTGCTGCCCGGCGCCGAGTTGCTGGCCAATACGGCTCGTGCCCTGTTCGATGGACCGCAGCTGGTGGGCGTCAGCGGCGCGACACCGGCCATCGTGCTGCTGATGAACAGCTTCATCATGGCGATCTCGATTGCGGTCGGCAAAATCATCATCTCGCTGCTGTCGGCCTTTGCCATCGTCTATTTCCGCTTCCCGTTGAAGAATTTCTTCTTCTGGATGATCTTCATCACCCTGATGCTGCCGGTCGAGGTGCGCATCATCCCGACCTACAAGATCGTCGCCGATCTCGGCCTGCTGGATACCTATACCGGCCTGATCCTGCCGCTGATCGCCTCAGCCACCGCCACCTTCCTGTTCCGCCAGTTCTTCCTGACCGTGCCGGACGAACTGGTGGAGGCCGCCCGCATCGACGGCGCCGGCCCGATGCGCTTTTTCAAGGATGTGCTGGTACCCCTGAGCCGCACCAGCATCGCCGCCATGTTCGTGATCCAGTTCATCTATGGCTGGAATCAGTATCTCTGGCCGCTGCTGATCGCATCCGACTACAAATACCAGACCATCGTGCTGGCAATCGGCCGCCTGATCCGGGCGCCGGATGCCTTCTACGAATGGCCGGTGATCATGGGCATGGCCGTATTGGCCCTGCTGCCCCCGGTTGCCGTGGTTGTGCTGATGCAGCGCTGGTTCGTCAAAGGTCTTGTTGAAACGGAAAAGTGAGCGCCCGTCATGGCGAAGGTGACGCTGAAAAGCGTGAAAAAGAACTACGGCCCGGTGAAGGCCATCCATGGCGTCGACATGGAGATCAAGGATGGCGAATTCATCGTCATCGTCGGTCCGTCGGGCTGCGGCAAGTCGACCCTGCTGCGCATGATCGCCGGCCTGGAGGCGATCACCGAAGGCGAGATCCATATCGGCGACCGCGTGGTCAACAATATCGAACCCGCCGAACGCGATATCGCGATGGTGTTCCAGAATTACGCGCTGTACCCGCATATGAGCGTGTACGAAAACATGTCCTACGGCCTGCGCATCCGCGGCATGGACAAGGCCAATATCGAGAAGCGCGTGCAGCGCGCCGCCGAGATTCTGCAACTGCAGCCCTATCTGCAGCGCAAGCCACGCGAATTGTCGGGCGGCCAGCGCCAGCGCGTCGCCATGGGCCGCGCCATCGTGCGCGAACCCAGCGTGTTCCTGTTCGACGAGCCATTATCGAACCTGGATGCCAAGCTGCGCGTGCAGATGCGCCTCGAGATCAAGCGCCTGCACCAGCAGCTCGGCGTCACCTCGATCTATGTGACGCATGACCAGGTCGAGGCCATGACGCTGGCCGACCGGCTGGTGGTGATGAACCAGGGCCGCGCCGACCAGATCGGTTCGCCGCAGGAGGTCTACAACCAGCCCGCCACCACCTATGTCGGCGGCTTCATCGGTTCGCCGGCGATGAACTTCATCAAATGCCGCATCGACGGCAGCCAGGCCAAGCTGGCCGATGATGTGGTCCTGCCGTTGCCGGCTGGCTGGTCGGTGCCAACCGGTGATTACACGCTGGGCATCCGGCCGGAGAATTTGCGCATCGCCCGGGCTGGCGAAACCCCGCACCTGATGCTGGATGTCGATGTGGCCGAGGAACTGGGCGCCGACACCTTGCTGCACGGCAAGATCGCCGGCGAGGAGATGGTGGTACGTGTACCCAGCCATGCCGGCTTCCACGACCATTCCCATCCCGGCCTGCTGGTGGATATCGCGCGGCTGCACCTGTTCGACCGCGAGAGCGGCCTACGGATCGCCACACCGGCCTGAGGCCGGCCGGTCAATAAAGATCGATGGTGCCGGTGTAGCTTTCCGAGCGCAGCAGGTTGGGCCGGGCCTCTTCCGCCGTGCGGCTCAGCGCGCTGCAGCTGTAGGTGACCCGCACCGGGGACAGCAGCGAGCAGGAATACAGATCCGTTATGTTTCGCTGCAACTGCGGGTCGCTGCAATGTTTGCGCACCAGGGCCCGCACCTGTTCCGCTGTGTGCAGCGTGCTGTTGTAGCAGACCGAGAAATACGGCCGGCCGGTCACGGGGTCGTTGGGCTGGGTCACCAGCGGGGCCTCATATTTGCCATAATCCTCGATTTTCCAGCGCCCGATGTAATAAGGCTCGGACGCCGGTCCGGAACAGCCAGACAGCGGGACGGCCAGGACGAAACCTGCCAGGACGGCCAAGAGCGATGAACGGGTCATGACTGTAATCTGCACTGCAACCGCCCTTACGACAAGTCCACCCCACGGCGAATGGAGCGCGCAGGGGCGCCGGGACCAGGCTGCCAATATCAAGCCGAACGGGTGATCAGGAAAACTCCGGCACAGACCAGCGCGATGCCCCCCAGTTTGGCCGGCGTCAGGGCCTCGCCATAAAGCCAGAAGCCCAGGAAGGCGACCAGCACATAGGACAGCGAGACGCTCGGGAAGGCGATGGAAACCGGGATCTTGCGCAGGGCCAGCATGTAGCAGACGGCTGCGGCGAAATAGAGCGCCAGCCCGATGATCGATTGCGGCGAGAGGAACTGCTGCAGCAGCGTCTCGCCGCCGGCGCCGGCCTTGAGCAGGATCTGGCCGGCCACGCCCAGCAGAATACCCGCAGCCAGGGCAACGTAGAACCAGATCATGACGCGGCCTTCCCGTTGCTGGCCCGCGCGTTGCGCTCGACGTCGCGGACAATGAATTGCGGTTTTCCGTTCACGGTCAGGAACAGGCGGCCGAGATATTCGCCGACCAGGCCCAGCATGATGAGCTGCACACCGGCCAGCAGCAGAATGGCGGCCATGACCGATGCGTAGCCCTGTGGGGTACGGCCGAACAGCGCCTCGACCAGAATGACCAGGAAGACCAGCACACCGAGACCAGCCATCACAAAGCCGGTCAGCGTGCCGATGCGCAGAGGCATGACCGAGAAATTGAGGAACATCGACATGAACAGCCGCACCAGGCGGCGGATCGTGTAGTTGCTGCGGCCACCGGCGCGCGGCAGATGCTGCACCTGCAGGCGGCCGATATTCTGCGTCACCTGCATGATCAGGCCGTCCACATAGGGAAACGGTCCGGTATGAGCCAGGATATTGCGCGCCGTGAAGGCGCTCATGCAGCGGAAACTGGAGAGATACAGTCCCTTGGGCTTGTCGAGCAGGAAATCGGCGCACCAGTTGGTGAACCGGCTGCCCAGATTGCGCCAGGCGGCATGCTGCTTTTCGGCATAGTAAGTGTAGACAACGTCGTAATCGTTGTCCTTGGCGTACTGCCACAGCCGCACCACTTCCTCGGGCGGATTCTGCAGATCGTCGTCCATATTGATGATATAGGCGCCGCGCGCGTGACTGAGGCCGGCCATCACGGCGTTATGTTCGCCAAAATTGCGGGCCAGATTCACCACCGTCAGCGCCACGTCGTTACGCCGGCAGAGCTCATGACAGACTTCCAGCGAATTGTCGGGGCTGCAATCGTTGACCAGCACGATCTCATGGCCGCCCGGCACGTCAAGTTTGGCCAGCGCCTCGACCAAAACCGGCACGCTGTCGGCGCCGTTATAGACCGGCACGACGATGGACAGGGCAAAGGCCGGCAAAACGGCTTCGGGGGCGGTGGCAGAGGATTGGTTCATGACTTGCGGGCCTCGACCCAGACCGATCCGCCGAAAGGCAGCGCCAGCCCCAGACGGGCCAGCCGGCGTTCGGCATCGGTGACAGCAGTGAACAGGCTTTCCTGCCAGGCGGGAAACGGCCGCACATCGCTGCCGGCCTCGTCCCGCCCGGCCACCAGCCGGTGCAGCAGCATTAACGGAAACAGCAGGCCGTTCCAATAGCCGCAGGCCACCCGGCCGAACCCCGCACCGATCAGCAGGCGGCATGCCTGGCCGGCGGTGTAGCGCCGCACGTTGTGAACATGGCGATCATGGGCCGACGCCATCCACTGATAGGCCGGCAGGTTGAGCAGCAGCAGCCCGCCCGGCTTCAGGCAGCGCCGGAACTCGGCCAGTGCCGCCCCGGGATCCACCCCGGCATGGCACAGCACATCGGCGCTAACCACCGCATCGAAGGCACCATTGGCATAGGGCAGTGCATTGACCGACCCGGCCTGGACCGGCAGGCCGGTCTTGGCGGCGGCGATGGCGGCCGCCTCGGGGTCGAATTCCAGCCCGGCAAGCACAAGGTCTGGCCGGGCGGCTTTCAGGCGGGCCAGAAAGCCGCCCGTCCCGCAGCCGGCATCCAGCAGCCGGCTGCCGGCCGCAAGCCCCCCGGTGGCCCCGGCGGGGCCAAGGCGGCCGATCAAACCGGCATGGAGGGCGCGATACCACCACATGGTATCCTCCAGGGTCGCCATCCGGTGGTATTCAGCCCGCTCCATTCGCTCCTGCCGGTTTTCCAATTGCTTTATAGTTAAGCGAATGATTTACCAAGTCGGCCTTAGCATCCGCCAGCCCGGAAATACACCCGTACACCGATCATGAACCAGCCCTACCCCACAACACAGGCGATTCAGCGCCGCGGCCTGGACTGGCCGCGCCTGCTGCACCTGCTCGTGCTGGCGGTCTGCACGGTCTGGATCGCCGGTTATTTCTTCCCGCCGATCAATCACGATACGGCCGTCCTGCTCTACATCGCCAAGGTCTGGCTCGGTGGCGGCAAGCTCTATGTCGATGCCATCGACATGAACACGCCGCTGGTATTCGTGCTGCATCTGCTGCCCGAGGCCATCGCCAGCATCACCGGCATTCCGGGCACCACGGTTCTGATCGCCCTGCTGGGCCTGGGCATCGGCGCGTCCTTCCTCACCTGCCGCTGGGTACTGGCCGCCAGCCTGGATCCCGCCCACGCCACGGCCGACGCCCTGCTGCCCCTGCTGCTGCTGTTCCTGCTGATCGTCTATCCGAATGACATGTTCAGTCAGCGCGAACACATCATGCTGGTGCTGACCATGCCATACCTGCTGGTGGCCAGCGGCCGAGCCGATGGCGAGGCGCTCTCGAAGCGGTTGAAGATCACCACCGGCATACTGGCCGGCCTCGGCTTTGCGATGAAGCCGTATTTTCTCGGCATCCCGCTATTCGTCGAGCTTTACATCGCCAGCCAGCTGACGCTGCGCCGCAGCCTGGCCGACCCTGCGCCCTGGTCGGTGTTTGGCGTCTGCGTGGCCCACGCATTATTCGCCATCATCGTCACGCCGGAATATTTCACCGTCGCCCTGCCGCTGGCAAAAAGCTTCTATAGCGAAGTAAGCCAGAACAGCATCCTCGATCTGGTGCTCAGCGCCAATCTGGGCCCGCCGACCGCCATTCTGCCCCTGCTGGCCATTGCCGCCTTCCTGGCCATGCGTTCCAACCTGGCCCGCGTCATCTGCCTGGCGGGCATTGGCGGGCTGCTGTCGGGCTATGCCCAGGGCAAGGGCTGGTCCTACCATGCCCTGCCCGCCCAGGCATTCACCCTGCTGCTGGCCGGCGTGATCATCGCCCATGTGATGGATCATGTGGTGTGGCCGAAACGTGGCGACAATCGCCCGGCCAAGCTGTTTGCCGCCGCCCTGATGCTGCTGATCTTCTACCAGGAAGGCCTGCACAGCCGGCCCTTCTTCAAGCAGATCGAATACCCCGGATCGGAACTGAAGCGCCTGATGCATGTGGTGAAGCAGGAGCGCCGCAACGACTACATCCTGGTGCTGTCGCCTGGCATTTACCCGCACTTCCCGCTGCTGAACTATCTGAACATGCGCATGACCATGCGCTTCGAGAGCATGTGGATGGTGCAGGGCGCCTATGCCGGCTGCCAGGAACTGGCGCCGCTGTATAATCCGCCGGATGCGATGAGCGCCGCCGAATCTTTCGTCTTCCGCAGCGTGGCCGAGGATTTCTACAAGAAGAAGCCGTCGCTGCTGGTCGTCGACAATGTGGCCGGCATTCCGCGCTGCCAGGGCGAAACCTTCGACTATCTGGACTATTTCTCGCGCAATCCGCTATTCGCCAAGCGCTTCGAGGATTACGAACGCGCGCTTGAGCTGGGTCGTTTCACGATCTACCGCCGCCGCGAAGGCCTCAAGTAATCAGACGTGGAAGCTTTCGCCGCAACCGCAGCGGCCTTTTTCGTTGGGATTGCGGAACACGAAGCCAGATTGCAACTTGTCTTCCGCCCAGTCGATCTCGGTGCCGAAGATATACATCTGCGCCTTGGGCTCGATCAGGATCGTGACGCCCTTGTCTTCCACCACCTCGTCGAATTTCTCCTTCTCGGTGGCGTACTGGATATCGTAGGAGAACCCCGAACAGCCCTTGGTCTTGATCGCGATCCGCAGGCCGATCACTGGCTTGTCGGATTGCGCGATCAGGCTGCGCACGCGCTCGGCCGCGGCATCCGTCAGGGTGACGGGCTTGAAGGCCGGACGGGCCGGCGGCGTTGCCATGTCTGTGCTCGCCATTGCGGGCTGCTCCTTACATAATCCCGAGTTCCAGACGGGCGGCTTCGGACATATGCTCCGGCGACCACGGCGGATCCCAAACCACATCCACGGTCACCTCGCCGACACCATCGATGGAGCGGGCCTTCTGCTCCACCTCGCTGGGCATCGACTGGGCGGCCGGACAATTCGGCGAGGTCAGCGTCATCTCGATCTGGACGTCGCGGGCCTCGTTGACCTCGACCTTGTATATAAGGCCGAGCTCATAAATGTTAACCGGAATTTCCGGGTCGTAGACGGTTTTCACCGCCTCGACCACCTGCTCCCGCAGGTCTTCCGGGCTGGGAAGGGCATCCTGTTTCTTGGCTTCCGCGCTCATCACCCGAAAATCTCCCTGACGCGCTGCAGACCGGCGCAGAGGGCATCCACCTCCGCCCGGGTATTATACAGACCGAACGAGGCCCGCACCGTGGCCGGCACGCCGAAGCGCTCCATCAGCGGATGGGCGCAATGCTGGCCGACGCGCACCGCAATGCCCTCGCGGTCGAGAATGGTGCCGATATCGTGGGGATGGATGCCCTCCAGCACGAAGGAGATCACCCCGGCCTTGTCCTTCGCATTGCCGATGATGCGCAGGCTGTTGATCGCCTGCAGCTTCTCGGTGGCATAGGCCAGAAGGTCATGCTCATGGGCGGCAATCGCCTCGAGGCCGATCGACTGCACATAGTCGATGGCGGCGCCCAGGCCGACCGCCTCGACAAAAGCCGGCGTGCCGGCCTCGAACTTGTGCGGGATGTCGTTGTATTCGGTCGTCTCAAACGTCACCGACAGGATCATGTCGCCGCCACCCTGCCAGGGCGGCATGGCCTCCAGCAAGGCAGCCTTGGCATACAAAACACCGATGCCGGTGGGGCCATAGAGCTTGTGGCCGGTGAAGGCATAGAAATCGACGTCCAGCGCCTTCACATCGACGCGCATATGCTGCACGGCCTGACTGCCGTCGATCAGCACCTTGACGCCCTTCTCGTGCGCAACCTGCACCACGTCGGCCACCGGCACAATGGTACCCAGGGTGTTGGAAACATGGGTGATCGCCACCAGCCTGGTCTTCGGGCCGATCAGTTTCACGAACTCGTCCCAGATCAGCTCACCGGCATCGTTCACCGGCGCCACCTTCAAAACGATGCCGATGCGATCCCGCAGCAGCTGCCACGGCACGATATTGGCGTGATGCTCCATATGCGAGATCAGCACCTCGTCACCGGCCTTCAGGAAGGCCTGGCCCCAGCTATAGGCCACCAGGTTGATCGCTTCGGTGGCATTGCGGGTGAAGACGATTTCGCGGCTGTCGGGCGTGCCGATGAAGCGCGCCACGGTATCGCGCGCCTTCTCGAACTGGTCGGTCGCGGCCTGGCTCAGGTGATAGATGCCGCGATGCACGTTGGCATAGGAATGCTCCAGCATGCGGGTCATGGCATCGATCACCACGCGCGGCTTCTGCGCGCTGGCGCCACTGTCGAGGAAGACCAGCGGCTTGCCGTATACCTTCTCGGCCAGGATGGGGAAATCGGCACGGATACGCTCGATGTCGAATCCGACCGCGGGTTTCATGGCGGCCAGCGCGGTCATGCCTGCCCATCCTTCTCCTGGGCCAGCCAGGCCTCGACGAAGGCTTCGACATGGTCGCGCAGCGCACCTTCCGGCACGGCCGAGACGATCTCGTAGGCAAAGCCGCTGAGCAGCAGGCGACGAGCCTCGGCGGCGGGAATGCCGCGCGCCTGCATGTAGAACAGCTGTTGCGCATCGACATCGCCGATCGAGGCGCCGTGGCTGCATTTCACGTCATCGGCCAGGATTTCGAGTTCCGGCTTGGTGTCGATCTGTGCCCGATCAGCCAGCAGCAGCGTGCGACTGAGCTGCTGGGCATCGGTCTTTTGCGCATGCGGCGCGACGCGTATGCCGCCCTGGAACACCGCATGGCCCTGATCGTCCACCACATGCTTGAACAACTGGTTGCTGCGGCAATCCGGCAGGGCGTGATGCAGATGCAGGGTATGGTCGATATGCGCTGTGCCGCGCGCCAGCACCAGACCCTGTATATCCACTTCGGCGTTGCGGCCGGCGAATTCGACCTGCAATTCATGGCGCGCGATTTTGCCGCCGGACTGCACCGAGACATGGGCATAGCGGGCATTCGCGCCCACCGACACACGGCCGAGCGCGGCGTGATAGGTGACAGCAGATTCGCCCTGCAGGCGGATATGCGTGAGTTTCGCGCCTTCGGCCAGTTCGACACCGGCCACGATGTTGCTCCAGCCGGCCTCCGCCAAACCGGCATCGCGATAATTTTCCACCAGCACGGCTTCCGCCTTGCGGCCCAGCCGCACCAGATGCCGCAGGTTGACCAAAGCCGGCGCCCCGAAGGCAAGCAGTTCCACCGGCCGATCCAGCACCACGCCGTCATCGACCTGCAGCAACAGGCCGTCGCTGGCGAAGGCGGCATTCAGTTCGGCCAAAGCGGCCGCGCGATCATCACCCGCCGAAGCCAGCGCCGCCGGCAGTTCCGGTCCGGACTGGCTGAGCGGCAACAGCCGCACGCCCCTGGGCAGACCCGCCAGTTTCGAAGCCGCCGCGTCGAAACGGCCATTGACGAAAACCAGGCGGAAAGCGTCAGCCTTCATCGCGGCGGCATTCAGACGCGCCGCATCGATGCTGCCTTCGTTGGCCGGCTGCGGCGGCACCTGGCGTTCCAGCCCGGTCAGGCTGGTGAATTTCCAATTCTCCAGCCGTGCGGTCGGCAGGCCATGGCGGCGAAAGGTTTCAAGTGCGGCCTGACGGCGCGCGCTCACCTCAGGCAGCGATGCGCCGGGCAGGGTTGCGGCCGCGGCCCGGTGGGCATCGCTGAGGCGGTCGATGAAAGACGGGGCAGACATCGGCGATCCCTCAGGCCGCATCCGCCACGATATCGGCATAGCCCTTGGCCTCAAGCTCGAGCGCCAGGTCCTTGCCGCCGGTCTTGATGATCCTGCCCTTGGCCAGCACATGCACGACATCGGGCACGATATAATCCAGCAGGCGCTGGTAATGCGTGATCACCAAGGCGGACCGTTCCGGGCTGCGCAAGGCATTCACGCCCTCGGCCACGATCTTCAGCGCGTCGATGTCGAGGCCGGAATCCGTCTCGTCCAGGATCATCAGGCTGGGCTCCAGCATCAGCATCTGGAACACTTCGTTGCGTTTCTTCTCGCCACCCGAGAAACCGACATTCACCGCGCGCTGCAGGAATTTCTCATCCATCTGCAACTGCTTCATCTTGGCCTTGGCGGTCTTGAGGAAGGTCATGGCGTCCATGTCGGCCAGGCCCTTGTGCTTGCGCACGGCATTCACGGCCGACCGCAGGAAGGTGGCATTGGCGACGCCGGGGATTTCGACCGGATACTGGAAAGCCAGGAAGATGCCTTCGCGGGCACGATCTTCGGGCTCCATGCTGAGCAGGCTCCGGCCGTTCAGCAGGATGTCGCCCTCGGTAACCTCGTAGCCGTCGCGACCGGCCAGAACATAAGACAATGTGGATTTGCCAGAGCCGTTCGGGCCCATCACGGCATGGATCTCGCCCGGTTTGATGACCAGGTCGATGCCGTGCAGGATTTCCTTGCCGTCGACGGTGGCGTGCAGGTTCTTGATCTCAAGCATGGGCAGGTCCTTGTATATTCTTTTTTCCGCTCAGCCGACCGAGCCTTCGAGGCTGACGCCGAGCAGCTTCTGCGCCTCGACGGCGAATTCCATCGGCAGCTTCTGCAGCACTTCCTTGCAGAAGCCGTTGACGATGGTGGAGACGGCATCCTCCTCGGACAGGCCGCGCTGACGGCAGTAGAACAGCTGGTCGTCGGAAATCCGCGAGGTGGTCGCTTCATGCTCGACCTTGGCCGAGCGGTTCTTCACCTCGATATAGGGCACGGTATGGCCGCCACAGCGGTCGCCGATCAGCAGGCTGTCGCACTGCGAGTAGTTGCGTGCGCCGGCGGCACCCGGCATCACCCGCACCAGGCCACGATAGGTATTCTGCGCCTTGCCGGCCGAGATGCCCTTGGAAATGATCGTCGATTTGGTGTTCTTGCCCAGATGGATCATCTTGGTGCCGGTATCGGCCTGCTGGGCATTGTTGGCGACCGCGACGGAATAGAACTCGCCCACGCTGTCATCACCCTGCAGGATCACGCTGGGATACTTCCAAGTGATGGCCGAGCCGGTTTCCACCTGGGTCCAGGAAATCTTCGACCGCGCGCCCCGGCAGGCGCCGCGCTTGGTGACGAAATTGTAGATGCCACCGCGGCCGTCCTTGTCACCGGGATACCAGTTCTGCACCGTGGCATAGCGGATTTCCGCATCCTCCATGCAGACCAGTTCGACGACAGCGGCATGCAGCTGGTTCTCATCGCGCATCGGCGCGGTGCAGCCTTCCAGATACGAGACATAGGCGCCCTTGTCACAGATGATCAGGGTGCGCTCAAACTGGCCGGTCTTGGCCTCGTTGATGCGGAAATAGGTGGAGAGTTCCATCGGGCAGCGCACGCCCGGCGGCACGTAGACGAACGAGCCGTCGGAGAACACCGCCGAATTGAGCGTGGCATAGAAATTGTCAGTGATCGGCACCACCGAGCCAAGATACTTCTGCACCAGCTCGGGATGCTCGCGCACGGCTTCCGACATCGAGCAGAAGATGATGCCGAGGTCCTTGAGCTTTTCCTTGAAAGTGGTGGCGACCGAGACGCTGTCGAACACGGCGTCCACCGCCACGCCGGCCAGGATCTCGCGTTCCTTCAGCGGAATGCCGAGCTTCTCGTAGGTGGCGAGCAGCTCGGGATCGACCTCGTCGATACTCTTCAGCGCCTTCTTCTTCGGCGCGGCGTAATAGTGAATGTCCTGGAAATCGATTTCGGGATAACTGACCTTGGCCCAGCTTGGCTCGCCCTTTTCTTCCGCCATGCGCAGCCAGGCGCGATAGGCCTTCAGGCGCCAGTCGAGCATCCATTGCGGTTCGCCTTTTTTGGCCGAGATGAAGCGCACGGTGTCTTCATTCAGGCCCTTGGGCAGGATTTCGGATTCGATGTCAGTGACGAAGCCGTACTTGTATTCGCCAGCCAGCGTCTCGACCGTTTCGATGGTTTGCGCATTGGCAGCCATGGGGCAGCTGTCCTTCGTTACTCGGCGTTGTCGGTCACGGCCGCATCCGCGCGTGGCGGATAGGGGCCGAAGAAATCGTAGGGCCGGGCCAGTTCGGCCAGGGTCACGCTTTCCAGCGCGGTGCGGATGGCCGTGTTGATCCGGTTGATGCCGCGCCGCGACACGCACAGATTCTCGCGGTCGCAGGCGCTGGGCTGGTGGTTGCTGGAGCATTGCGTCAGGGCGATCGGGCCATCCAGGGCGGTGACGATGGCCGCCACGGAAATGGCCTCGGGCTTGCCGGCCAGGCGATAGCCGCCATGGGCGCCGCGCTGGGAACTGAGCAGGCCGGCACGCGACAGCTTGGCCATGATCTTGGCAACCGTCGGCCCCGGCAGGCCGGTGGCCGCCGCCGCATCGCCGGCGTTATGCACGCCGTCTGGCTCGGCCGCCACATGGGCCATCACCATCACGCCATAATCGGCCAGACGGCTCAGACGCAACATATTGCAAATCCTTCGCAATTACGAAACCTGACCGGATCGGTCGGATTCACCGGCGCAAATAAGACCAATCCGGTCTGCTTTGCAAGATGATTTCCGGAAACCTGAAGTCAAGCCGATCTGGCGGCGCTTTAAACCCGTTTTAAGGGCTGCTGGGGCAAAGGTTAATATTCCCGGGCCATTGGAGGCAGGCAGTGAATCGTAAACAGCGGCGGGCACAGGCAAAAACGGCCATCACCCCCCTCTCGGTCCCTCTCTCGGCTGCGGCCCCACCGGCCGCCGTGCAGATGGAAGCCAACCGCCTGAACGATCAGGCCCTGCGGCTGCATGCCGCGGGCCGGACGGCCGAGGCGATCCCCCTGCTGCGTCAGGCCATTGCCCTGAACGGCCGCCAGCCGCTGTACCACAACAACCTGGGCGAATTGCTGCGCCTCAGCGGCGATACCGACGGGGCCCGCACCAGCCTGAGCCAGGCCATCGCGCTGGCGCCGAATTACCCCGAAGCGCACAACAACTACGGCAACCTGATGGGCCAGGTCGGCGATCTGGACGCCGCCATCAAAGCTTACGAAACCGCGATCGGACTGAAACCCGATTATGCCGAGGCGATGAACAACCTGGGCACCGTGCTGATCAACCGGCGCGACCATACTGGCGCCGCGGCCATCCTGCGGCGAGCGATTGCACTGAATCCAGGCATCGGCATGTTCCACAAGAATCTGGCCCTCGCCCTCACCGCGCTGGGCGATGTGGAGGGAGCCGAAGCCGCCTTCAAGGCCACCTTCGAGGCGCCCGTCAAACTGCCGGGCGACAATGTCGAATTGATGATGGCCCTTGGCGACGTGCAACGCTTCAAAGGCGATATCGAGGCCGCGCTGGGCTGGTACCACCGCGCCTGGCAGACCCGGCCCGGCGATGGCGAGGCGCATATGCGGTATGCCGTGGCGCTGATGGTAAAGGGCGAGTATCGCGAAGCCTGGCCGCATTTTGCCGCGCGCTGGAGCCTGGCCGATACCGAAGTCGACAAACGCCCCTTCACCCAGCCGTTCTGGCGCGGCGAACCCCTGCCGGCCGGCGGCAAGATGCTGCTGTTCACCGAGCAGGGTGTGGGCGAGTCGCTGGTGCTGTGGAGTCTGATGCCGGAATTGCAGCAGCGCGGCATCCTGCCGGTGGTGGAATGCGATCCGCGCATGGTTCCGATCCTGCAGCGCAGCTTCCCCGGCATCGAAGCCTATGCCCGCACCAATCCGCCGCATGCCCGTCTGCGCGAACCGGATCTGGTCGTTCAGGCGACATTGTTTGACCTGGCCCAGGTTTTCCGGCAATCGCCGGCCGATTGCACCGGCGCCCTGCCGCTGCGTGCCGATATCGACCGTGCCGAGGCACTGCGGGTACGCTACCGCAATGGCGGCGATACCCCGCTGGTGGGTATCGCCTGGCATAGCGCGAACCCGAAACTCGGCGCACCGAAATCGGCACGGCTGGTGGATTTCGCGCCATTCCTGTCCCTGCCCGGCTATCGGTTCGTCGATCTGCAATACGGCAACCGAACAGCCGACCGCGATGCGCTGAAGGCCGCCTGCGGCGCCGAATTGCTGATCGATCCGGAAATCGACCAGCTCAAGGACCTGGATGGCTTTGCCGCCCAGGTGGCGACGATGGACCTGGTGATCACCACCAGCAACACCACCGCCCATATGGCCGCCGCCTTGGGCAAACCGACCTGGGTATTGCTGCATAAAGGCATTTCGCCACACTGGTATTGGGGGTTGGCAGGCGAGCAGACGCCCTGGTATCCGACCGCGCGACTGTGGCGGCAGCCTGCCGCCAATGACTGGCACGGTTTGGCAGAATCCGTGGCGGCGGAATTGAAGCGGACCCTGCCCTCCGCTACATCTTAGCGGCCATGGACACCACGCTTCAGCCCGCCGCCGAACCCGCCATCCCCCTGGAGGCTGCCTTCCGCGCCGCCATGCGCCGGCTGGCCGCCACCGTGACGGTGATCTCCACCCGCTCCGAAAGCGGCCTGCGCCATGGCATGACGGCCACCGCGGTCACCTCCGTTTCGGCCGATCCGCCTGCCGTTCTGACCTGCGTGAACCGCTCGGCAGCCCTGCATGCCCAGCTTGGCCTCGGCCGGCGCATCTGCATCAACCTGCTGCATTGCAGCCAGCAGCGCCTGTCGGAAGTGTTCAGCGGCGCCGTGGAAGGCGAGGCGCGCTTCGCCGAGGGCGAATGGCTGAGTGATGCCGATGGCGTGCCCTATCTGGCCGACGCGCAGGCCAATATCTTCTGCGAGGTCGAGGCGCTGCATGCCTATGGCACGCATTCGATCTGCATCGGACGGGTGGTGCGGGTGATGTGCCGGCCTGATGTGGCGCCGCTGGTCTATCAGGACGGCGCCTATATGTGCACCGGACCGCTGACCGGTCCGCTGGCGACGCCGCAGGAATAAAAAGCGCCTAGGAGTAAAGTGCGACCGTGCGCAACAGGCGGCGGAATTCGTCCACCACCTGACGTTCGACGGTTTTGTTCAATGCCACCGCACTGCGCAGCTTGCGCGGCCGCAGGGGCACGACCTGCGCGGCGGCGGCATACGCCGCCGGGCGCAGCACCGGCGTCTCGGGCAGCGGACGCGGACGCGGGGGCAACGGCATGACCTTGGCGGCCGGACGCGCGGCCGGCCCGGCCGCTGTCTTGGACGTGGAGTCCGGCAGTGGCGCGAGCTTGAGTTTGGGATGCTGCTTGAAACCGGCCGAGGCATAGACCGCGATTTGCAGTTTGCCGTCCGGCATCTCCTCGATCAGCAGCAGGTTGGGAAAGCGCGCCGCCAGCAAGGCATAGGTTTCATCGGCGAGGAAGCTTGGCTCGGGAACAGCGCACCAGCGCTTTTGCGCTTCGAAACCCAGCGGCCGGCCATGGGCGCGATACAGCCGCTGCATCGCATCGGTGAAAGCACCATCCTTGTGGAAGACCACCACGATCTGGCGATGGACATCCTGCGGACTGTGACGCCGGCAAACCAGCAGAGCCAATTCGTCGGGCCGCGCTCCCAGCGCCGCCGCCGCACTGAAAAAACCCAGCACAGTTCCAGCCGCCCGCACATCCTGGGTCAGGAAGCCGAGGCGGTCGGCATGCGGCAGCGTGCCGATAGGGCTGAAGAAGCGCGGTTGCAGCGTCATGGCGAATATCCTAGCCGCTTCCCCGGCCCGCGTCTTTGGTTAACCGCCAAACAGGCGGGCGAACCAGCCATACCACCAACCGGCAACACCCAGGGCAACCACCAGAGCGAGCAGCAGATACCAGCCCCAGGGCTGGCGCCGCTCGGCAAACGGATCGGTCATGGCCCGTTCGGAGCCGGGTGGCAGCTTGGCCAGTTGCGTCAGGCTGCCGCCGAAGGGGATGTTGATCAGGGCGCGGGCATTCACCGCCCAGCCATTGGCATCCAGCAGCGGGCCGAGATTGCGTTGCCGCAACTTCATCGCCGCGATGATCATCGACGGTCCCGAGATCAGCAGCACCACGCCGACGATGGCGAGAGGAATCTGCCACCAGGTCAGATTCAGGAAACCGGTGACCACCGAGGCCAGGGCCGTGCCGATCGCACCGATAGCCAGGCCGATGGCGGCAAAGATGCCGGCGAATTTGGCGGCATCGAAAGCCGGCGGCGGTGGCGCGGCTGCGGCCGGCGTGGCTTGCGCGCCGCCGATCACCTGACTGCCGGTTTCCAGCAGCTTCTGGGTCATCTGGGTTTCATTGGCCTTGCTGCGCGCGGCAGCGAATTTCTCGATCTGCTCGCCAATGAACTTGCCCACCTTCTTGAACGGCAGCCAGAACGCCTCGCGGATGCTGATCGGATGACTGACGATCTTGACCACCACGGCATCCCAGTCGCGGCCCTGACGGTCGTAGAACACGCCATTGCGGCCGACCATCAACTGATCCGCGTCACCGCCGGTGACGGCAGCGGCAATCGTCATCTTCTCGTTGCTGCCGCGCCGCACACACTCGCAATAGAGCAGATAGATGCGGCTGAGGGTGGCCAGCGTGGCATGCTTGGCAGGATCTTCCACAGCAATACACAGGTCGCAGGAGCGGCCATCGATGAACAGGGTGCCGACCTGGAAGATCGCCTTGCCGCGCCGCGTATAGAAATCGCGGAAGGAGACGAAATTGTTCAGCAGCGGCACCAGGTCGCGCAGGTAGCGCGCCAGCGTCTCGACGGCGGCAATCGCCTCGAATTCCGGGGCCAGGGCCGCGTCGGCGGCGATCAGGGCCGCGATCTTGTCCTTCGCACCCGAAGCGGCGATGTCGCGTACCCGGGTGATGCCGAGTTTCTCGACCAGCCCACCCTGCTTGCGCGCCAGCCAGCCGATGGCCGGGCCGAGACGCGCCTGCAGATCGCGCCATTCAGCCTCGTTCAGCATCTCGCGAGGCCCCAGCAGCGGCAACACCGCCGCCTCGCGCAGCATCGCCACGGCGTCCGCCCAGGCCGGGTTGACGCCCTCGCGCAGCGGCAGCGGCCGTTCGGCCGCCACGCGCGCCAGCGGAAAGGCCGCGACGGTCGCCGCACCGGCCGAGAGGTTGCCGTCGGCGATTGCCGCGAAATCCTCCGCATCGGCATTCAGCGCGGCGCCAGCCTGCGGATCATAGGCAGCCAGGCGGCAGCGGAAGAAGTAATCATCCACCTTGGCCGAAACAGCCTGCAGGGCTTCCACCGCCGGCAGCGTCGCCTCGCCAAGCGGCAGAATCCCCGGCTGATTCTGGGCTTCGCTCCACCAGGCCAGATAGGCATCGATGGCGGCAAAGAAGATTTCGGCTTCGTCCTTGCCGATGCCGGCCTCGCCGCCACGGTCAGGCTTGGCCGCAACCAGCGCCATGATGTCCCTGATCACCGCCGCCGTCTCGGGCTCCTTCGCGGCCGAGGGCGGCACGATGCCATCGCCGTTCAGCGTGGTGCCGGCCAGAATGCGCTGCACATCGGCGGCATCCTCGGGGGTGATCGCCGGGGCATCGGGCCGGCCGATGTTGGTGAGGATACGTTTCGCCGAAGCCAGGATGCGGGCGCCGTCGGCGTGGCTGTCGTCGATCAGCGCCAGCGGCAATTCGCCATGTCCGGCAAACAGGGCATCGGCATCGCGCAGCAATCCGCAGGCCCAGCGCACTGCCGCCAGCAATTCGGGCACCCGGATGCGGCCATCATGGTCGCTGTCGATCAGGTCCAGCGTGCGACGGTCGAATTCCACGCTGGCGGTAGGACAGCTCAGGGCCAGCCAGAGTTTCTGGTCGAGCTGCGACAGGTGGCGCAGGTCTTCCGCCGTCTCGATACGGACCTGGTCGAAGCCGCCGGCGCGGAAGAAACGCCAGCGATGGCGCGGCGATGAAACGTCGTTGTCCTGGGCTGCCATGGCATTCCTCGTTCTGCGGCGGTCAAGGCGGCCTGCTTGTCCCCCTTTTGTAATACTAGCCTGCAGGCGCCGCCGCGACGAGGCCGATCCGGCCGGAACGGGAGACGAACGAATCTAGGGTCTGGTCATGATGGCGCCGAACCTGCTAGCCATGCAGCGGACAGGGGGGAGTCGAATCGATGCTGATCAATTGCGTCGCCTATCGCCAGGGCGAGAAACTGGCCGACCTGCCGATCCAGCAGATCAGCGATTATCTCGGCCAGCCCGACACCGTGGTCTGGGTCGCGCTCAAGGATGCCACGCATGACGAACTGGCCGAGATGCAGACCGAATTCGGCCTGCACGACCTGGCCGTCGAGGATGCCCAGCACGGCCACCAGCGACCCAAGATCGAGGAATACGGCGACTGCCTGTTCGTGGTGATGCAGCTTCTGACCATCGTGAATGGCGAGCTGGAAGTGGGCGAGGTGGATGTTTTCATCGGCCGCGACTTCGTGCTGTCGGTACGCAACCGCAGCAGCCAGACCTTCCTGGGCGTGCGTGACCGCTGTGAGCGCGAGCCGGAACTGCTGAAGCTGGGCTCGGGTTTCATCCTCTATGCCCTGATGGATGCGGTAGTGGACCGCTACTTCCCGGTGATCGATGCCTTCGAGACCGAGCTGGAGGAGATCGAGGACCAGATCTTCACCAAGGGCGCGGCGCGGCAGAATATCGAGCGGCTGTACGACCTGAAACGCAAGGTGATGCAGCTCAAGCACGCTGTGGCGCCGCTGATGGAGGCGGTCTCCAAGCTGCATGGCGGGCGGGTGCCGCGGGTCTGCGCCAGCATGCAGGAATATTTCCGCGATGTTTCGGATCACCTCGTGCGCATCAACGCCTCGATCGACAGCATCCGCGACACCATCGGCACCGCGATCCAGGTGAACCTCGCCATGGTGACCATCGAGGAAAGCGAAGTGAACAAACGGCTTGCGGCCTGGGCCGGCATCTTTGCCGTGGCGACCGCCTTCGCCGGCATCTGGGGCATGAATTTCGAATTCATGCCGGAACTGAAATGGCAATACGGCTATCCCGCCGCCCTGCTGGTGATGGGTGGCATCTGCGGCCTGCTCTACTGGCGCTTCAAGAAGAGCGGCTGGCTGTAAGCCAGCCGCCCCGCCTGCCGTCGGGCCTCAGGAGGTCTGGCGCAGCTTGTTGATGCCCAGGATATCGAGCGCCAGCTTCTCGTAGAAGGGCACGCTCTCGCCCGCCCTCACCTTGTGCAGGAAATATTTCTCGAAGCCGATCTTGGCCATGTGGACCCATTTGCCGCTCGACGACCAGTTGACGTTGCGCGGCGGAATCTGTGGTTTGGCCACGAAGGCAACCCCGCCATCGCCGAAATCGGCCAGGCAGATGGCATTCCAGCTGCCTTCGGTGGCAGGCTGGCCGCCCTCGACCAGCGCCTTCAGGTTGGCAGCGATGGCGGTGACCATGGTCTCGATCATGAAGCCGGTCTTGGGCACGCCGACCGGCACGGCGGTCTTGCCCACCGGCGGGATTGCCACGCAGACACCGAGTGCGAAAATGTTGGGATATTTCGGGTTGCGCTGGTGCTTGTCGACGACCACGAAGCCGCGCGGATTGACCAGACCGTCAATGCCACGTAGCGGGGCCACGCCACGGAAGGCCGGCAGCAGCATCGAATAGCTGAACGGCAGATCATGCTTGGCCTTCACCGCCGCGCCGTCCTCCGTCATTTCCTCCACATGCATCATGCCGGGCTCGACGCTGGCCACCTTGGCGTTGACGATCCATTTGATGTGGCGCTCGCGGAACTCGCTTTCCAGCAGGCCCTTGGTGTCGCCCACGCCATCCAGTCCGAGATGCCCCACATAGGGCTCGGAGGTGACAAATGTCATCGGTACGCGGTCGCGCAGCTTGCGCTTCTTCAGCTCGGTATCGAGGATCATGGCAAATTCGTAGGCCGGGCCGAAACAGGATGCGCCCTGCACGGCACCAACGATCACCGGACCGGGATTGGCCGCCAGACGATCGAAGGCATCGGCAGCGTTTTCGGCATGATCGACATGACAGACCGACTGGGTATGTCCGCCATGGGGGCCCAGGCCGGGAATTTCGTCGAAGGCCAGTTCCGGTCCTGTGGCGATCACCAGATAGTCGTAGGCCACCGCGCGACCGTCTTCGAGTTCCAGACGGTTCTGCGCCGGGTCGAGCTTGGCGGCGCCGACCGGGATGAACTCGATGCCGCGCTTTTTCATCACCGGCGGCAGGCTGACCTCGATGGCCTCGCGCTCGCGCCAGCGGACGGCGACCCAGGGATTGGACGGGACGAAATGGAATATCTCGCCGCGGTTGACCACGCTCACATCGGCCTTGTGGCCGACGGCTTCGCGGATTTCAAAGGCGGCGATCACGCCGCCCAGTCCGGCACCCAGAATGACGATTTTCGGCTTGTTGCCTGATTGCGGCATCGTTGTTTCCTCCATGTGGCGGTGCTTGGTTACCGCCTTTGACCCGGTCAGCCCCCCAGCTTTGCGTCTGGTATGGGCTTGACTGCGATGCCCGGAATATATTAGCATTTTCGAATATTAGCAATAGCGAATATATTCTGCCCGATCAGGAGATTGCCATGAAGCCCGTCCTCGACATGACACCCGCCGAGATTCAGGCCGGCCTGAAAAACCGCCGCATCTTCCTGGTGGATGTGCGCGAACCGGCGGAATTCGCCGCCGAGCGTATCCACGGCGCCTTCCTCTATCCGCTTTCCACCTTCGACCCGAAGGCCCTGCCCAATGACGGCGAGCGCATGCTGGTGTTCCATTGCGGCTCGGGCAAACGCTCGCAGACCGCCATCGCCATGTGCCAGCAGGCCGGGCTGGAGCATCATCGCCACCTCGCCGGCGGCATGATGGCCTGGAAGGCCGCCAACCTGCCGGTGATCAGCATCGACCCCGCCACGGGCCGCCCGCGCGAATAATGACGCGCGGCCGCAGCGCGGCGTGATCGGTCGATTTTCAGGATTGCCTTAGCGGCTCTGGAAAAATGGTGGGCGCACCAGGGCTCGAACCTGGGACCCGCTGATTAAGAGTCAGCTGCTCTACCAACTGAGCTATGCGCCCATTTTTCCTTTGGCGGCGCGGGGCCGTCGAAAGCCGCGTGAAAATATCCGGATTCGTCGGAATTGCAAGCACTTCGGGGCTGGGAAAAAGATTTTTCCCGTCAGGGGTTTAGCCCAACCTATCCGGGCGCCGGCACAGGCGGCGGCTACAGCCCGCTCATATGGCGGGGAATCTCCACATCGCGGTGGACATAGACGTTGATCAGCAGGCCCAGGCCCACCATCAGGGTCATCATCGCCGTGCCGCCATAGGAGACCAGCGGCAGCGGCACGCCCACCACCGGCACCATGCCCGACACCATCGCGATATTGATGAACACATAGAGGAACAGCATGGTGGTGAGACCGCCGGCCAGCAGGCGGCCATACTGGCTGCGCGAGCGCAGGCTGATGGCATAGCCATAGGCGATCATCAGGATATAGAGCGCGATCAGCACCAGCGCGCCGATCAGGCCATGTTCCTCGGCCAGCATGGTGAAGATGAAATCGGTCTGCTTTTCCGGCAGGAAACTGAGATGGCTCTGGGTGCCCTGCATGTAGCCCTTGCCGGTGAAACCGCCCGAGCCGAGCGCGATCTTGGATTGCAGGATGTGATAACCCGAGCCGAGCGGATCTTCCTCGGGGTTCATGAACGTGAGCACGCGCTTCTTCTGATAATCGTGCAGGAAATTCCAGGCGACGGGCAGGCAGGCGCCCCCGGCCACGATCACGGCGATGAATTTCCAGGCCCGCACGCCGGCGAAAAAGAACACGGCACCGGAGGAAGCCAGCAGCAGCATGGCCGTGCCCAGATCGGGCTGTTTCATCACCAAGCCCACCGGCACCAGAACGATGGCCAATGGGATGAACAGCCAGCGGATGCGGCCGACTTCGTCATAGGACAGGCCATGGAAATAGCGCGCCAGCGTGAGCATCAGGGCGATCTTCATGATCTCGGAGGGCTGGATATGGAAAATGCCGACATCGAGCCAGCGCTGCGCCCCCATGCCGATCCGGCCAAACAGTTCCACCGCCACCAGCAGCACCACGCCGATGGCGTAGACGAAATAGGACAGCCGCATCCAGACGCGGATATCGGTGACCGCAATGGCGATCATGATCACCAGGCCGATGGCAAAGCGCGCCATCTGCCGGTCGGCCCAGGGATCGATATCGCCGCCGGCGGCGGAATACAGCGTGGCAAACCCGGTGCAGGCAATCAGGGTGATCAGCAGCACCAGGCCCCAGTTGATATCGCGCAGCTTGCGGCCGAACGAAAGGTCGTTACCCCGGCTGGACCAATGCGGCATCTCAGCCCCCTCCCTTGACCGGCGCGACCGAAGCCGTGGTGGGGCCCGGGGCCGAGCGCGGTTTGCGCGAAGGATCAAGCCGCTGGGTTTCCAGCATGATGTCGCGGGCGATCGGCGCCGCCATCTTGGCGCCGGAACCGCCATGTTCGACGATCACCGCGCAGGCATAACGCGGCGCCTGGATCGGCGCGTAGGCGACGAACAGCGCATGGTCGCGCTCCTCCCACGGCTTCTCCTCGTTCTTGCGCACCCGGGTTTCGCGTTCCTGGCGGCTGATGCGCCGCACCTGGCTGGAGCCGGTTTTGCCGGCCATGGCATACTGCGCCAGCGTGATGCGCGCACCCTGGGCGGTGCCGCGCGGCGGCGAGGTGACGCGGATCATGCCCTCCAGCGCGTAATCGAGATGCTCGCGCTTGAGACCCACATGCGGCCAGCGCTGGGCCGCCAGGCGCGGGTCGGTGGCCGGCCCCAGCGCACCATCCTCGCGCACGATGCGCGGCGAAACGGCATAGCCGCCATTGGCCAGGCGCGCCGCCATCAAAGCCAGTTGCAGCGGTGTGGTGGTGACATAGCCCTGGCCGATGCCAATCACCAGATTCTCGCCCTGCGCCCAGGGTTGCCCCAAGGTGGCCTGTTTCCAGGCCCGCGTGGGGATCAGACCCTTGCGCTCTCCCGTCAGATCCACGCCGGTCAGGTCGCCCAGGCCGAGGCGCTTGGCCATCTCGGCGATCTTGTCGACACCGGTTCGTCGCGCCGCTTCGTAGAAATAGACGTCGCAGCTTTCCTCCAGCGCCGACACCAGATTCATCGTGCCGTGGCCGCCCTTTTTCCAGCAATGGAAGGTGTTGTTGCCGAATTCCATATGGCCGGGACAGAAGACACGGGTATCGGGTGTGACCGCACCGGCTTCCAGCGCCGCAAGGCCGACCAGCATCTTGAAGGTGGAGCCGGGCGGATACTGGCCCTGGATGGCCTTGTTGATCAGCGGTTTGTATTTGTCGCCGTTGAGCTGGCGCCATTGCGCCTGGGTAATGCCGACATTGAACCAGTTCGGGTCGTAACCCGGATTGGAAACCAGGGCGAGGATTTCGCCGGTATGGATATCCAGCACCGCTGCCGCGCCGCTTTCCTCGCCGAAGCGTTCGACGGCAAAGCGCTGCAGATCGGCATCAATGGTGAGCACGATATCGTCGCCCGGCTGGCCGTTGTTGCGCCGCAATTCACGGATCGCCCGGCCATAGGCATTCACCTCGATCTCGCTGTGGCCGGCGCGGCCGCGCAAACGTTCGTCATAGACTTTTTCCACACCGCTCTTGCCGATACGGAAACCCGGCAGTTCCAGCAGCGGATCGTCACCCAGCTCGCTTTCCGACACGGCGCCGACATAACCCACCACATGGCTGAACATCGGGCCATAGGGGTAATCGCGCGTCTCGCCGACATCGAGCTGCACGCCCGGCAGATCGGGGCTGTGCAGGTTGATCTTGGCGAAATCGTCCCATGACAGATTCTCGGCCACCACCACGGGGACGAATTTGCGCCGACGCTCGATCTCGCGCTTCACCCTCGCCTTCTGGCTGTCGTCGACCTGGATCAGTTTGGACAATGCCTCGAGCGTGGCGTCTACATTGCGGGCCTGCTCGGCGACGATCAGCACCCGGTAATTGCGGCGGTTGGAGGCCAGTTCATGACCAAACCGATCAAGCACGCGGCCGCGGCGCGGCGGCAGCAGGCGCATACTGATGCGGTTCTCCTCCGCCAGCAGCATGTATTTGTCGGATTCCATCACCTGCAGGTAATACAGCCGTGCCGCCAGCGCACCGAACAGGCCAAGCTGGGCGGTGCCCAGCAGCAGGGCCCGCCGAGTGAAAACCCGCTGCAGGTCGTTGTCGCGCCGGTTGATCGCCATCTCGGGTCACACCGCGACGGAAGCGCGCAGCCAGCGCCGTTCCAGGCGGCTCAGCAACCAGTAGATTCCCGGATAGCAGGCCAGCGACAGGAACAACTGCGTCACCAGCGGAGTGACCGGCAGCATCTGCCAGTGCAGCAGCGACACCAGCACCCAGCAAATCGGCAACACCGCACCGATCACCAAAGCGAAAGCCGCCCAGTTGACCAGGAAGGACGAGCCGAGGAAAACGCGGCGCTGCGATACGCCCAACTCGTGGGCCAGCAGCAGGACCAGCGCATTGAGCCCGAGCGGGCCGCCGCTCAGCAGATCGAGCAGCAAGCCGATGGCAAAAGCCCCCAGCATGGTCATCAGATCGGAGCGGAAGATGCTCCAGTAAAATACCGCCATCAACGCAAAGGCGGGGCCGACACTGTCAAAATGCGGCAGACCAACCGGGATGAGGCTGAACAGAACCAACGCCAGACTGCTCAGGATCGGGAGCAGGGCGCGGATGCGGCGGCTGGCCTGGCGGAGCAGCGCAGACATCCCGCGCGCTCCTATTGAGCCTTGGGTGGCAGAGGCGGCGATGGCGCCAGGGGCAGGACCTGAGCCGCCGGATCCTCGGCATCGATCCGCGTTTCGTCGAATTGCATCACACGGAGGAAACCAAGCCGCCCCAGATCGACCAGCGGACGCACGCGCACGGCACCATCCATCTCGGCGATTTCCCCGACCGGAATACCCGCGGGAAACTGCCCGCCATCGCCTGAGGTGACCACCTGCATGCCGATGGCCGGCTTGGCGGCGCCAGAGAGATATTCCAGCCGCGGCAGCGGAGAATTGTCGCCGGCCAGCACGGCGCGATGGCCGCCTTCCTGCAGCATCACCGGCAGACGCGAATTCAAATCGGTCAGTAGCAGGATACGCGCGGCGCGATACCCCACCTCGGCGACACGGCCGACATATCCACCCTCGCCGATCACGGCCTGGCCTTTCTTGATGCCATCCTTGGCGCCCACATTCAGCAGGGCGGTGCGCACGAAAGAACCACCGCCATCGGCAATCACGCGGCCGGTCACGAAGGTCTGACTGAGATCCGGGCCGGCGGCCAGCAGCCGCCGCAAGGCGGCGTTATCCTGCTCCAGCCGGCGCGCCACTTCCTGCCATTGCAGCAGACGGGCATTCTCGGTGCGCAGGCGGAAATTCTCGTCATGCACGAAGAGGATGTCATCGACCCAGCCGACCACGGCATTCACCGCCGCCACCGGCTGTGCCACCGCGCTCAGCACAGGTTCGACGATATCGGCGACCAGGGCGCGGGCGCGTTCCACCAACGGACGGTCGATACGGCTGACCAACACGAGGCCAACGGCAGTGGCGAGCAGCAGCAGGAACGCGAAACGCTGCAGCAGCGCGCGAAACGGCGCTGCGATCCACATGCTGCGTCCCGACCGTCTTGCCATACGCCCCCGTCAATACCCTTCGCGCAGCCGTACCCGATCAGTACGGCGGGTTATACAGAACGTGCTTCAGCGTCTTCATTTCTTCCAGCGCGCGGCCCGTGCCCAGCGCCACGCAGGACAGCGGCTCGTCAGCGATCGAAACCGGCAGGCCGGTCGCGTGCCGCAGCACCAGGTCCAGATTGCCCAGCAGCGCGCCGCCGCCGGTCATCACGATGCCCTTGTCGACGATATCGGCGGCCAGTTCCGGCGCGGTATGTTCCAGCGCGACCTTCACCGCCTCGACGATGGCGCCAACCGGTTCAGCCAGGCTTTCGGCGATCTGGCGCTGGTTGATCACCAGCTCCTTCGGCACGCCGTTCATCAGGTCGCGGCCCTTGATCTCCATCGAAAGGCCGTTGCCGTCTTCCGGCGGCGCAGCCGAGCCGATCTGCTTCTTGATGCGCTCGGCCGAGGCCTCGCCCACCAGCAGGTTATGATTGCGGCGGATATAGGCGATGATCGCCTCGTCCATCTTGTCGCCGCCGACACGCACGCTGCGCGAATAGACAATGCCGCCGAGCGAGAGCACGGCGACTTCCGTGGTGCCGCCGCCGATATCCACCACCATCGAGCCGGTTGGCTCGGTGACCGGCAGGCCGGCGCCAATCGCGGCAGCCATCGGCTCCTCGATCAGGAACACGCGGCGCGCGCCGGCGGACTCTGCCGAGTCCATGATGGCGCGACGCTCGACTGCGGTGGAGCCCGACGGCACGCAGATGATGATCTGCGGCGAGGCGAAGCTGCGGCGATTGTGCACCTTGCGGATGAAATGCTTGATCATTTCCTCCGCCACCTCGAAATCGGCGATCACGCCGTCGCGCAGCGGGCGAATGGCCTCGATGTTGCCCGGCGTACGGCCCAGCATCTGCTTGGCTTCGTCGCCGACTGCCAAAACCTGCTTCTTGCCGCGATTATTGGTGATCGCCACCACCGAGGGCTCGTTCAGCACAATGCCGCGGCCCTTGACGTAAACCAGGGTATTGGCCGTGCCGAGGTCGATGGCCATATCGGCCGACATAAAACCCATCAAACGCGAGAACATCCAGAAAGATCCTCACCAACGAAATGTTGCGCCGTTATCGCCTCGGGCACCGGTGCAGCGCAACCCCCAGTCCCCCATATTTTCAACCCCGCGCCGGATGGTACGGATTCAGCATCCCATCACGCGCTGAGGGCTGCCGGCGCGGTCTTTTCCCGCTTCACCAGCAGCTTGTTGAGTGCGTGGATATAGGCCCGGCAACTCGCCACCAGGGTATCGGCGTCGGCGGCCTGCCCGTTCACGGTTTTGCCACCCTCTTCCAGCCGTACGGTCACCTCGGCCTGGGCGTCGGTGCCCTGGGTCACGGCATGCACCTGATAGAGCTGCAGGTTCGCCGTATGCGGGAACAGGGCCTTGATGGCATTGAAGGTGGCATCCACCGGGCCGTTGCCTGCGGCTTTGACCGATTTGGCCACCCCGTCGATTTCCAGCTCCAGTTCGGCGCTTTGCGGCCCCTTGGATCCGGCGATCACCTGCAGGCTGACGAAGCGGATGCGCTCGTTGCCGCGCGCCATGGTGTCGTCGACCAGAGCGACGAGGTCTTCATCGAAGACCTCCTTCTTGCGATCGGCCAGATCCTTGAAGCGGGTGAAAGCATCGTTGAGCTGGTTGTCGGCCAGAGTGAAACCGAGTTCTTCCAGTTTCTTGCGGAAGGCATGGCGGCCGGAATGCTTGCCCATCACCAGCGTCGAGCGATTCAGGCCGACCGATTCCGGCATCATGATCTCGTATGTGCCGGCATGTTTCAGCATGCCGTCCTGGTGGATGCCGCTTTCATGGGCGAAGGCATTTGCGCCGACGATGGCCTTGTTCGGTTGCACGACGAAACCGGTGACGGCCGAAACCAGTCGCGAGGCCTTCATGATGTCGGTGGTCTTGATCCCGGTTTCGAACGGCATGGCATCGCCGCGCGTGCGCAGGGCCATGACGATCTCTTCCAGCGCGGCATTGCCGGCGCGTTCGCCCAGGCCATTGATGGTGCATTCCACCTGGCGCGCACCACCGATCACGGCAGCCAGCGAGTTGGCCACGGCCAAGCCCAGATCGTTATGGCAATGCGCGGAAAACCTGGCTTTATCGCTGTTCGGGATGTTCTCGATCAGGTAGCGCATCAGCCGGGTATATTCCTCCGGCACGGTATAGCCCACGGTATCCGGCACGTTGATCGTGGTGGCGCCGGCCTTGATCGCACTCTCGATCAGGCGGCACAGGAATTCGGGATCCGAGCGTGTGCCGTCTTCACAGCTCCACTCGATATCGTCACACAGATTGCGCGCATAGCTCACGCTGTCGATCACTGCCTGATGCACCGCATCGGGCTCCATCTGCAGCTTGTATTTCATGTGCAGCGGCGAGGTGGAGATGAAGGTATGGATGCGGGCGCGCTTTGCCGGCTTGAGCGCTTCCCAGGCGCGGTCGATATCCTTGCGACCGGCGCGGCTTAGACCGCAGACGGTGGATTCCGTCACGCGCTTGGCGATCTCGTTGACGGCCTCGAAGTCGCCGTTCGAGGCGATCGGGAAACCCGCTTCGATAACATCGACGCCCATGCCTTCCAGCACGGATGCGATTTTGAGTTTCTCTTCCAGGTTCATCGACGCGCCGGGCGACTGCTCGCCGTCGCGCAGAGTCGTGTCGAAAATGATGACGCGCTCGCGCGTCGTCTGGCCGGTGGCGCTCATGTCACATGTCCCTCATCGGGCAATCCGGCAGAAGCTTCCGCCGGGTGGTCCGATTCTGCCGCAGTTTCCGTGCTTTAACCATAGTGTACACGCTTCGGCCCAATTCGATCAAAGGGCGAAAAGTTTCGCCGGGACATGGACTTAACGCCTACACTCTGGGCCAGCATGCTTAATAGTCGGTGAATTCCCCGAATTACCGGGAAATTTCTCCAATAGGTTGAAAAAACGGCATTATTTGGGCGGACCCGCCCCACCTGGCTAGGCCAGGACCTGCTCGGCCAGGGCCTGCATCTCCCGCGGCAGCGGATACATGTGCGCATATTGAAGGATTTGCTTGGCGACCAGCCTCAGCCGGTTTTCGAAGCTCAGCAGCGGCATGGTCCCCAGCAACGGGGTATTGAACGGGGCGATGTCGCCGCGCTGGAATTCCAGCGCCATGCTCATGCGCGGCTTCTCGGCGAAGGGGCTAGATTGCGCACCCCAATGCAGCACGGCCTGGTTCCAGATGAAGAAGTCGCCCGGCTGACCCGGCAGGGCACGGATCGACTGGTAATCGACCTGCAGGGCACCTTCATCGGCCGTGCCGTAAACCGGATCGCGGTTCGCCGGCAGGATATACATGCAGCCATTGAGCGGCGACGCCTCGCTCAGCGGTACCCACATCGTCAGCGACAGCGGCGAACCATCGGCCGCCAGGGCTCTGCGGCCCTTGTCGCGATGTGGCCGCCAGCCGGCCTGGCCGGCACGGGGATCGACATGCCAGACCCAGAAATCCGGCATGACCTGGTAATCGGACCCCAGAAACATCGCGATCAACTGATGCTGGCGGTAAAACGCGGCCCAGGCCTCGTCGAAGAGGAACATGAACACCGGCGGGATGTTCAGCGCGACGCAGCGTTCGACGGCACGCGAGAGGCGGCCGGTGAGGTCGACCAGTTCCTCGTCGCGTTCCTGGAAGTAGCCCTCCAGCTTCATTCTTTCCGCCGCCAGCATGGCCGGCTCGTTGCGCAGCGACTGGATCCTGAACGTGCCCTTCAGGCGCTCGCGGATGCTGAGCTCGGGGAATGTCCCACGCCAGAAGGCTTCACGGGTCATGTCCCGGGCAAGACTCAACATCGTGCCATCGGCTGGCGGAATGGCGGTATCGGTCATGGGTAGCGCAACCAGGGTTGTTAGCCCAGCCTACGCCAAGCACCCACTGCTTGCCAGCGGCTTGTGCCGCGACACCCCATCACGCCTGCCGATACAGCGTCACCACGCAGGCACCGCCGAGCCCCAGATTATGTTGCAGGGCCACACGGGCCCCTTCCACCTGCCGTGCTTCGGCCGTGCCGCGCAATTGATGCGTCAGCTCGTAGCATTGCGCCAGGCCAGTGGCGCCAAGCGGATGGCCCTTGGAGAGCAGCCCACCGGAAGGATTGGTGACGACCCGGCCACCATAGGTGTTATCGCCATCCTGCACGAAACCCTCGGCGCCGCCCTGGCCGCACAGGCCAAGCGCCTCATAGGTGATCAGTTCGTTATGGGCGAAGCAGTCATGCAACTCCACGACATCCAAATCCTCTGCACCAATACCGGCCTGTTCATAGACCTTGTCGGCCGCTGCCCGGCTCATATCGGCGCCGACCAGCTGCATCATGTCACGCGCCTCGAAGGTGGAGGGATAATCGGTCGTCATCGCCTGTGCGGCGATTTCAACGTCACGACGCAGGCCGTGCCTGGCCGCGAATGAATCCGAGACCAGCAGGGCCGCCGCCGCGCCACAGGTGGGCGGGCAGGCCATCAGGCGTGTCATCACACCCGGCCAGATCGCCTGTGCCTGCATCACGTCCTCGACGCTGACCTCCTGGCGGAACAGGGCGAGCGGGTTGTTCCTGGCATGGCGGCTGGCCTTGGCACGGATGCGGGCAAAGGTTTCCAGTTTGGTGCCGTATTTCTGCATGTGGCTGAGACCCGCGCCGCCGAAATAGCGCAGGGCCAGCGGCACATCGGGCATGCCGACGATCTCGTCGCAGACCGTGTCGAAATCCTCAAACGGGCTGGGGCGATCGACATAGACCGAGCCCAGAGCGCCGGGCTTCATCTGCTCGAACCCCAGCGCCAGCACGCAATCGGCCGCGCCGCTCTGGATCGCCTGCCGCGCCAGGAACAGCACCGTGGAACCGGTCGAGCAATTGTTGTTGACGTTGACGACCGGGATGCCGGTCATGCCAATGCGGTAGAGCGCCTTCTGGCCGCAGGTGCTGTCGCCATAGACATAGCCCGCATAGGCCTGCTGCACGGCATCATAGCCGATGCCGGCATCCTTGAGCGCGAGTTGGCCGGCCTCGGCGCCCATCTCGCCATAGGATTTGCTGCTGCCCGGCTTGGCGAACGGGATCATGCCCACGCCGGCGACCAGTACCTTTGCCATATCGTTTCCTCCTGCTTATGCGGCGATCATAGGCAAAGCGCCGGCGCGGTCACAAAGAAAAACGGCCGCCGGATCGCTCCGGCGGCCGCTGACGCAACGTTGTCGCAGACTTAGTTTGCGATCCTTTAGTTGCTGCGGGCCTTGTCGACCAGCTTGTTCTTCGAAATCCACGGCATCATGGCGCGCAGCTTGGCGCCCACTTCCTCGATCGGATGCGCGGCCATCTTAGCGCGGGTAGCCTTGAACGAGGTCTGGTTCACCTTGTTTTCCAGCATCCAGTTGCGGGTGAAACGGCCCGACTGGATATCGTCCAGAACGCGCTTCATCTCGGCCTTGGTTTCCGGGGTGATAATGCGCGGGCCGGTGACGTACTCGCCATACTCGGCCGTGTTCGAGATCGAGTAGTTCATGTTGGCGATGCCGCCTTCGTAGATCAGGTCGACGATCAGCTTCACTTCATGCAGGCACTCGAAATAGGCCATCTCGGGCGCGTAGCCGGCTTCCACCAGCGTCTCGTAACCGGCCTTGATCAGCTCGACCAGACCGCCGCACAGCACGGCCTGCTCGCCGAACAGATCGGTCTCGCATTCCTCGCGGAAAGTGGTCTCGATGATGCCGGCCTTGCCGCCGCCATTGGCCGAGGCGTAGGACAGCGCGATTTCGAGCGCGTTGCCCGAGGCGTTCTGGTGCACGGCGACCAGCGACGGCACACCGCCACCCTTCAGGTATTCCGAACGCACCGTGTGACCCGGGCCCTTCGGCGCGATCATGAACACGTCGAGGTCCTTGCGCGGCTCAATCAGGTTGAAGTGGATGTTCAGGCCATGAGCGAAGGCAAGCGCGGCGCCTTCCTTCATGTTGTCCTTGAGGTCGTTGTTCCACAGGTCGGCCTGGCCCTCATCGGGGGTCAGCACCATGACGACGTCGGCCCACTTGGCGGCCTCGGTGGGTGTCATAACCTTGAAGCCGGCCTCTTCAGCCTTCTTCACGCCGGCCGAGCCCTTGCGCAGGGCGACGGCGATATTCTTCACGCCGCTGTCCTTCAGGTTCATCGCATGGGCATGGCCCTGGCTGCCATAGCCGACGATGACAACCTTCTTGCCCTTGATCAGGTTCAGGTCCGCATCGCGGTCGTAGTAAACGCGCATGATATTTCTCCTCGGGACTGCGTCGTTGTTTATGGAATCGTTCAGAGAGGTTTCGGCCCGCGGCTGATCGCCACCACGCCGGTACGCGACACGTCGATCAGACCCAGCGGTTTCATCAGTTCGATGAAGGCCGTGATCTTCTCGGGCGCGCCGGTCAACTCGAAGATGAAGGACTCGATGGTGGAATCGACCGCGCGGGCGCGGAAAATATCAGCGATGCGCAGGGATTCCACGCGCTTCTCGCCAGTGCCGGCCACCTTGATCAGCGCCAGTTCGCGCGCCACATGCGGGCCTTCCACGGTCAGGTCGTGCACGCTGTGCACCGGCACGAGACGGCCGAGCTGGGCCTTGATCTGGTCGATCACCTGGGCAGGGCCGGAGGTGACCACCGTGATGCGCGACAAGTGTGCTGCATCCGAGACCTCGGCCACGGTGAGACTCTCGATATTGTAGCCACGGCCCGAGAACAGGCCGACCACGCGGGCGAGAATGCCGGGTTCGTTATCCACCAGCACGGAGAGGATATGGGACTGGATCGGCTGCTGCGGCGCAGGCATGGGACGGAACTCTCTTTTCGTTATCCGGCGATCAGACCAGGGCCATGCCGTCTTCGCTGACGGTGGCATTGTTGGGGTCAGCCGGCTTGTCGTCAGCCAGGATCATCTCGTTATGCGCGGCGCCCGAGGGCACCATCGGGAAGCAGTTCTCCGCCTTGTCGACGGCGACATCCACCACCACCGGGCCATCAATGGCAATCATCTCCTTGATCACGCCGTCGAGGTCGGCCGGGCTGGTGCAGCGCAGGCCGGTGCAATGGAAAGCCTCGGCCAGCTTGACGAAATCAGGCAGCGATTCCGAATAGCTCTGCGAGTAGCGGCCACCATGCAGCAGTTGCTGCCACTGGCGCACCATGCCCATGTATTCGTTGTTGAGGATGAACACCTTAACCGGCAGGCGGAACTGCGCCGCCGTACCCAGCTCCTGAATGTTCATCAGGATCGAAGCCTCGCCGGCAATATCCACCACCAGCTTGCCAGGATGGCCGAGCTGCACGCCGATGGCGGCAGGCAGGCCATAGCCCATGGTGCCCAGACCACCCGAGGTCATCCAGCGGTTCGGCTTGTCGAACTTGTAGAACTGGGCGGCCCACATCTGGTGCTGGCCGACTTCGGTGGTGATGAAGGTATCGCGATCCTTGGTCAATTCATAAAGCCGCTGGATGGCATATTGCGGCTTGATGATCTTGTCGTCCTGCTTGAACTTCAGGCAGTCGCGGGCGCGCCACTGGTCGATCTGCGCCCACCATTTGTCGAGCGCCTTCTGCTTCGGCTTGTAACCACCCTGCTTCCAGGCCGCGATCATCTGTTCCAGCACGCGGCAGGCATCGCCGACGATGGCGATATCGCAATTCACGGTCTTGTTATGCGAAGACGGGTCTATATCGACATGAATCTTCTTCGATCCCGGCGAGAAGGCGTTCAGACGGCCGGTGATACGGTCATCGAAACGGGCGCCGATGGCGATCATCACGTCGCAATCGTGCATGGCGTGGTTGGCTTCCCAGGTGCCATGCATGCCCAGCATGCCGAGGAACTGCTTGTCGGTGGCGGGATAGCCGCCCAGCCCCATCAGCGTGTTGGTGATCGGGAAACCGGTCAGCTTGACGAATTCACGCAGCAGCTCGGACGCGCGCGGACCGGCATTGATGATGCCGCCCCCGGTATAGAAGATCGGGCGTTCGGCCGCGGCCATCAGCGCGACGGTTTCCTTGATCTTGGCCTCGTCGCCATCCACGCGCGGGCGATAGGTCTTGTGGCGGATATTGTCCTTGGCGGTGTAACGCCCCGGCGCGACCTGCACGTCCTTGGGCAGGTCGATCACCACCGGGCCGGGCCGGCCGTTGGTGGCGACATAGAAAGCCTCGTGCACCACACGGGCAAGATCGTCGACGTTCTTCACCAGGTAATTATGCTTGGTGCATGGCCGGGTGATGCCGGTGGTGTCGCATTCCTGGAAAGCATCGGTGCCGACCAGATGGGTGGCGACCTGACCGGTCAGGCAGATCAGCGGAATCGAATCCAGCAGCGCATCGGTCAGACCGGTCACGGCGTTGGTGGCGCCGGGCCCCGAGGTGACCAGCACCACGCCGGGTTTGCCGGTGGAGCGGGCATAACCTTCCGCCGCGTGAACCGCACCCTGCTCGTGCCGCACCAGGATGTGACGGATGGCGTTCTGCTTGAACAGCGCGTCATAGATGGGAAGGACGGCGCCGCCCGGATAGCCGAATACGACCTCGACGCCCTGATCGATCAGGGCCTTGATCACGATTTCGGCGCCGCTCATTTGCTGGGTCGGCGCGGCCTGCGCTCCGGACTGCATCACTCTTCCCCTGAAAACCTGCTGCGGGAGACGAAAATCGGCCGGAACATAGGCGCTCCGGCCGTTTAAAAGCGCGCCAACCTAAACGGCCCCTCCGCGCACGGTCAATAGGTATTCCACAATGTTTGGAAAGATTTCTGCCTCTGGGTTGAAATTTTCTTGCCCGGAAACATCATTTTCCACAACCCGGTCGGCTGGGAACTGATGCCGGAACCAGGTGGTCTGCCGCTTGGCGTAATGGCGGGTGTTGAGCTGGCCGATCCGGATCGCCTCGTCGAGACTGATTTTTCCCTCAAGATATTGAATCAACTCAGGTAATCCATGGGCCTTGCGGATCGGGGCATCGGCCGGCACGTCACTGCGGCCCCGGAAGGCCTGCGCCTCGTCCAGTGCGCCGGCCTTGATCATCGCCTCAAAGCGCCGGTCGATCCGGGCATAGAGCGCCGCCCGGGGTGGCCGCAGCAGCAGGCGATAGACCGGATTGGGCAAAGGCGGCGCCGCCGAACCGGCCTGCCATTCGGCAAGGGAGCGTCCGGTGCCGATCCTCACCTCGTAGGCCCGCACCAGCCGCTGACTGTCGCCGGGCTTCAGCCGGCCGGCCATGGCCGGATCGATGGCGGCCAGCGCGGCATGCAGGCCGGCGGGGCCATCCCGCTCAAGCCGCTGCCGCGCTTCGTTGCGCGCTTCCTCCGGGATCGGCGGCAGGTCGACCAGCCCTTCGGTCAGCGCCTTCAGATACAATCCCGTGCCACCCAGCAGGATGGGCAGCCGGCCAGCGCTGATCGCTTCTCCAATGGCATCCAGCGCCATCTCACGCCACAGGGCCGCCGTGCCGTGCACCGCACCATCCAGCACGCCATAGAGCCGGTGCGGCACCCGGGCCATTTCCTCGTCGGTCGGCCGGGCGGTGAGGATGCGCAGGTCGCGGTAGACCTGCATGCTGTCGGCATTGATCACCGTGCCGCCGATTTTCTCGGCCAGGCTGAGGCCAAGCGCCGACTTGCCGCTGGCGGTGGGGCCGGCGAGCAGGATGACGGGGGGGTGACGGGTATCCATGACGGGCGGGATGGCGGGCGGATGACATGAAGGGCGGGTTGCGCCGCCCCTTCTACAGCCCTAGAACAGGCGGATGCAAAACATTCTCACCCTGATCACCGCGCCCCACAATGCCGTGCTGACGCCCCGGGTGGCGAATGCCGTGCGCGACGCCCTCGCCCTGGCCCGCGGCAAGGTCGGTCCCGCCGACTGGCTGGAACCCGGCATCGCCTGCGACATCCCCTTCGACAACGTGGCGCCCGACGAGGCCGCCAGGGCCGCCCGCACCGCGCTGCGCGCCACGCCGGTGGACGTGCTGGTGATGCGCCCGGAGAATCGGCGCAAAAAGGCGCTGGTGGCCGATATGGAGTCGACCATCATCCGCAACGAGATGCTGGACGAGATCGCCTTCCTCGCCGATATCGGCGATCGCGTGGCCGAGATCACCCGCCGCGCCATGAATGGCGAACTCGATTTCTACGAAGCGATCCGTGAGCGCGTGGGCCTTTTGCGCGGCCAGCCGGCCAGCCTGCTCGACAAGGCCGCCGAGCGCATCAAGCTGATGCCCGGCGCCGCCGCGCTGGTCGCCACGCTGAAGCAGAATGGCGTGCATTGCGCGCTGGTCTCGGGCGGCTTCGACTACTACACGCAGCCGATTGCGCAGCAGCTCGGCTTCGACGAACAGCAGGCCAACCACCTGATCCTGGAAAACGACGCCATCGCCGGCATCCGTGAGCCGATCCTCGGCCGCGAGGCCAAGCTGGAGGCCCTGCAGCGCGTGGCGCGCGAGAAAGGCATCGGCACGGAAGACTGCATTGCGGTGGGCGACGGCGCCAACGACCTCGCGATGCTGGGCGCGGCGGGCCTGGGCATTGCCTTCCATGCCAAGCCGAAGGTGCAGGAAGCAGCCCGCTTCAACATCCGCCACGGCGATCTCACCGCGCTGCTCTATGCGCAGGGCTACCGCCGCGACGAGATTTTCGGGCGGTGACGCAAGACGTGGATGGCCGGGACAAGCCCGGCCATGACGATTTATTAGGAACGAGCTTTTAGATAAAAACCGTCATGCTCGGGCTTGGCCCGAGCATCCACGAGCTCATTTTTCGCTTACCGCGCCGTCCAGCCGCCATCGATGGCAATCGCCGTGCCGGTGATGGATTTCGCCATCTCGCCGCACAGGAACAGGGCCAGCGCCGCCACTTCCTCGATCTCGATGAAGCGCTTGTTCGGCTGCGAGGCCAGGATCACCTCGCGCACCACGCGGTCGCGCGGCATGTTGTGCACCTTGGCCTGATCCTCGATCTGGCCTTCCACCAGCGGCGTGCGCACATAGCCCGGGCAGATCGCGTTCACCGTGATGTTGGTCTCGGCCACTTCCAGCGCGACCGACTTGGTGAAGCCGATCTGGCCGTGTTTGGCCGACACATAGGCCGACTTGAACGGCGAGGCGACCAGGCCATGGGCCGAGACCAGGTTGATCACCCGGCCCCAGTTCTTCTGCTTCATGCCCGGCAGGGCCGCCTTGGTCGCGTGAAAGGTGGAATTCAGGATGATGTTCTGGATCGCATGCCACTTGGCCTCGGGGAATTCGTCCACCGCCGAGACGAACTGGATGCCGGCATTGTTGACCAGGATGTCGACGCCGCCAAAGGCATCCTCGGCCTTTTTCACATGGGCGGCGACGGCGGCGCCGTCGGACATGTCGGCGCCGTCATAGAGCACCTTCACGCCGGTTTCCGCGGCCAGACCGGCGCGGATCTTCTCGATGGCGGCCGCGTCGCCAAAGCCGTTCAGCATCACGTTGACGCCCTGCCCGGCCAGCGCCCGGGCGATCCCGAGGCCGATGCCGCTGGTGGAACCGGTGACGACGGCGGACTTGCCTTTCAGCATGACGCGACCTTTCTTTAAGGGAGGCGGAAAACCGGCCGGAGCGTAGCGGAAAAGGCCGGGTCCTGCCTAGCGCCCGGCGAGCATCTCGCGCCACCGCCGGCCCCTGAGCCTTGCACCCCCTCCCACCCCGTGGGAAAAATGAGATCACGAGTCGAAAGCCTGTAAGGAACCTTCTGGCATGCTGAATCGCATCACCCACCTGGACGACGAGCCCGACCAGCCGGAAAAGAACGGCGACGCCGAGGCCAAGGCGAAGGACAAGTCGCCCGGCATCGAGGAGCGGCTGTTCAAGGCCCGCACCATCCTGATCTATGGCGGCATCGACCAGAAAATCGCCAAGGAAGTCTCGGCCCGCCTGCTGGCCCTGCAGGCCGCCGGCGACGAGCCGATCACCATCTTCATCAACAGCCAGGGCGGCCACGTCGAATCCGGCGACACGATCTATGACATGATCAAGTTCGTGAAGCCCGAGGTGCGCGTGGTAGGCACGGGCTGGGTCGCCTCGGCCGGCGCGCTAATCTATGCCGCGGCCAAGAAGGAAAACCGCTTCTCGCTGCCCAATACCCGCTTCCTGCTGCACCAGCCGTCGGGCGGCGCCGGCGGCACGGCATCGGACGTGGCGATCCAGGCCAAGGAAATCATCCGCATGCGCAAGCGGCTGAACGAGATCTTTTCCCGCGAGACCGGCCAGCCGATCGAGCGGATCGAGAAGGATACCGACCGCGATTACTGGATGAGCGCGGAGCAGGCCGTGGAATACGGCCTGGTTGGCAAGATCGTGCAGAACGCGGCCGAGATCGGCTGAACGCCTCATAGACTGAAATGAAAAAGGCCGGCTGAGAAGCCGGCCTTTTCTTTTGGCTGCGATACCCTTTTACGACTTCAAGGGCACCGGCACGAAGCGCGGCTCGCCGCCGCGCTGGATCTGCAGCAAGGCCACCTTGCGCTTGGCATCCTTCAGGGCCTTGAGCATTTCGACGGCATCGTCAGGATTGCGCACTTCCGACTGCGCCATCTCGATGATCACATCGCCCACGCGCACATCGCGCTTGGCGGCCGGACCTTCCGGGTCGACGTCGGTGACCACCACGCCCTTCACATCGTCCTTGATGTCGTGCTTCTGGCGCAGTTCCTTGGTCAGCGGCGCGACGCGCACGCCCAGATCGGCCAGTTCGGTTTCGTTGCGGCCGGGCTTGGCGCGGTTGGCATCGGCCTTCTGGCTGTTTTCGGCCTTGGCCGAAGCCATGGCGGCTTCCAGTTCGCCCAGCGTGGCCTTCACGGTCTGCTTCTTGCCCTTGCGCATGATGTCGACATTGACCGTCTTGCCGACCGGTGTTTCCGCCACGCTGCGGGTCAGCGCGTTGGTGGTGCCAATCGCCTTGCCGTCGAAGCTGACGATCACGTCGCCGGAATCGATGCCGGCCTTCTGCGCCGGGCCGCCGGGCACAACCTTGGCCACCAGCGCGCCGCGCGCCTGCTGCAGGCCCAGCGCCTCGACCATCTCGTCGGTCACCGACTGGATCTGCACGCCGAGCCAGCCGCGCTTGGTGCGGCCAAACTCGATCAGCTGCTGCACGACCGGTTTGGCCAGATTGGCCGGCACGGCGAAACCGATGCCGATCGAGCCGCCGGTCTGCGAGAAAATCGCGGTGTTGATGCCGATCACATTGCCGTTCTTGTCGAACAGCGGACCGCCGGAATTGCCCTTGTTGATCGAGGCATCGGTCTGCAGGAAGTCGTCGTAGCGGCCGGCATTGATGTCGCGGCCGCGCGCCGAGACGATGCCGGCGGTGACGGTGCCGCCCAGGCCGAAGGGGTTGCCGATCGCCAGCGTCCATTCGCCGACGCGGATCTTATCGGAATCGCCCCATTGCACCGCGCTGAGCTGGCGGCCGTTCTTCATCTCGATCTTCAATACGGCGATGTCGACCTCGGGATCGCGGCCCACCACCTTGGCTTCCAGCTCGGTGTTGTCGTGCAGGATGACGCGAACCTGGTCGGCCTCGGCGATCACGTGATTGTTGGTCACCACGTAGCCGCGCGCATCGACGATGAAGCCCGAGCCCAGCGACGAGACCTGGCGCGGCGGACGATTGCCCTCGCCACGCTGCTGGCGGTCGAAGAATTCCTTGAAGAAATCCTCAAACGGCGAGCCCGGCGGGAATTGCGGCATGCCTTCGGGCAGGCCACCGCGATTCTGCACCGTCTGGGTGGTTGAGATATTCACCACCGACGGCAGCAGCCGCTCAGCCAGATCAGCGAAATCGCCCTCCGGCGGCCGTGCCTGCGCGGCAGCGGCCAGGCCGATGACGACGAACAACGCTGCCGCCAGCGCCGTGCCGGTACGGATCAGGCCGGCACGGACCAGGCGGGTATGCAACATGGCATTCATGACTTACCTCCACGCCGCACACTGGCGGCGATCGCAACAGGCTCTAGCGCTGGGGCCGGCGCGGCGCGCCGGTCGGGCTTTCGAAATAGCGGAAGAACTCGGAATCCGGCGACAGCACCATGGTGGTATCGCCTTGCTGCAGGGCCTTGGTATAGGCCTGCAGCGAACGGTAGAAACCATAGAACTCCGGATCCTTGTTCGCCGCCTCGGCAAAAATCTTGGTCCGCTCGGCGTCGCCTTCGCCACGCAGGATTTCCGAACGCCGACGCGCATCGGCCAGCAAGACGGTACGCTGGCGTTCGGCCTCGGCCCGGATCTTTTCCGCCAGCTCAAAACCGGTGGCACGCTGTTCGTTAGCCTCGCGCTGACGCTCGGTCTGCATGCGGCGGAAAATCGCCTGGCCGATCGTATCGGGGAAATCAGCCCGCTTGATGCGCACGTCGACCAGCTCGATACCCAGGCGACGGGAGTCTTCCTGTAGTGTCGTGGTCACCTGCTGCATCGCCGACGGACGGTCACCAGAGATGATCGTAGTGGCATCCAGCTTGCCGAAGGCGCCACGGAAGGCATTGGCCACGCTGGGCGCCAGGCGGCCGCGCAATCCAAGCTCGTTGCGAACGGTCTGATAGAACAGCAACGGATTGGTGATGCGATAGCGCACGAAGCTGTCCACCACCAGACGACGCTGGTCGGTGGTGAGGATTTCTTCCGGCTGGGCATCAAGGCCGAGGATGCGCTTGTCGAAATAGACCACGTCCTGGATCAGCGGAATCTTCACATTCAGGCCCGGCTCGGTGATGACCCGGCGCGGATCGCCGAACTGCACCACCAGAGCCTGCTGGGCCTGATGCACGGTGAAAAGCGACGCCTTGAGCAGGAAACCGGCGGCGACCACGACGATGGCGGCAACGGTGAGGAGCGTGCGGTTCATGATGGCATCCTCCTCAGCGCTGCTGTGACTGCTGCGGCTGCTTTTTCTGCAGCTCGGGCAAAGGCAGATACGGCAGCACGCCCTGGCCACTATGCCCGTCGATGATCACCTTATTGGTGCCACGCAGCAGCTGTTCCATGGTCTCTAGGTACATGCGCTTGGTGGTCACATCCTTGGCCAGGCGGTATTCGTTGTAGACTTGGGTGAAGCGGCTGGCATCACCCTGGGCATTGGCGATCACTTCCTGCTTGTAGGCTTCAGCCTGTTGCAACAGACGCTGCGCCTCGCCGCGGGCACGCGGGATGATGTCGTTGCGGTAGGCTTCCGCCTCGTTCTGGGCGCGCTCGCGGTCGGCCTGGGCCGCCTGCACGTCACGGAAGGCATCGATAACCGAAGCCGGGGGCTCGGTGCGCTGCAGGGCGACCTGGGTGATCACCACGCCGGCATTGTAGCCGTCAAGCACCGCCTGCATAACGCGACGGGTGTCGTCGGCGATCTTGGTGCGGCCCTCGGTCAGGATGAACTGGATGTTGTTCTTGCCGACCACTTCGCGGATGGCGCTTTCGGCCACCTGCTTGATGGTGCGGGAAGGATCCACCACGTTGAACAGATACTGGCCGGCATCCTTCACCTGCCACAGCACGGTAAAATCGATGTCGACGATATTCTCGTCGCCGGTCAGCATCAGGCTTTCTTCCGGCACGTCGCGCTGCTGCGCGCCGCGGGTGGGAGAATCGCCCAGGCTGCGGAAACCGATTTCCTCGCGGTTGACGGTGGTGACCTTGGGCGTCAGCACGCTGTCGACCGGCCAGGGCAGGCGGTAACGCAGGCCAGGTTCGGTGACGGAATGCACCTTGCCGAAGCGCAGCACCACGCCCTGCTCGTCGGTATCGACGCGGTAGAAGCCGGTGCCCAGCCAGATCGCCAGGGCGACCAGAATCAACAGCAGGATGCCACGACCGGAAACGTCGCCGCCGGGCATAAGATTACGGAACTTGTCCTGCCCCTTGCGGAGGATGTCTTCCAGGTTGGGCGGATTGGGGCCACCGAAGCCGCCACCACCGGGGCCTGACGGGCCGTTGCCACGTGGTCCCTGCCCCCAGGGCCCGCGACCACCGCCGCCGCCTTGCCATCCGCCACCTTGATTGCTCCAGGGCATCCTGTTGTCCTTCTGTGCCGGGCTGGTTGGTGCTGGATCACCCGTGATCCGCCATCCCCCTGCCCTGCCGGAATGGCTGTGCCACCCGGCCTTGTGCCTCAAACCTGTTTACCTTTTGGCCGGCGAATTGCCGTTGCCGCGCCATCGCGATATATCACCCGCACGGCACAATAGCCCTTTCGCCTGCCAACAGCCGACAATATTGGAACGTTTACAGGGATTTCAAGCATGACCGGGGTGACGGAAGCGCAGATCATGGACGCGCTGCGCGGTGTGGTAGACACCGATCATGGCAAGAATGTGGTCGAACTCGGCATGGTTGCCGGACTTGTCATCAAGGGTGGCAATATCGGCTTCGTGCTGGAGGTGGATCCCCGCATCGGTGCGGCGAAGGAGCCTTTGCGCAAGGCCTGTGAGCAGGCGGTGGCGAAGCTGCCCGGCGTGACGTCGGCCACCGTGGTCCTCACCGCCGAACGCCAGGGTGCCAAGAACCAGCCGGCGACCGCCCCCCACAGTCATGCGCATGCGCACGATCATGGCCACAGCCATGCCCCCGCCCGGAAACCCGGCGCTGCCCCCGAAGTCGGCCCCCGACCGGCCATTCCCGGCATCAGGTCGATCATCGCTGTCGCCTCGGGCAAGGGTGGTGTCGGCAAATCCACCACCGCCGTCAATCTGGCCCTGGCGCTGGCACAGGGCGGCAAGAAAGTTGGCCTGCTGGATGCCGATATCTACGGCCCGTCGCTGCCGCGCATGATGGGCATTACCGGCAAGCCGCATTCCCCGGACGGCAAACGGCTGCACCCCCTGCAGGGTTGGGGTATTCCCTGCATGTCGATGGGCTTCCTGGTACCGGAAGACACGCCGATGATCTGGCGCGGCCCGATGGTGATGAGCGCGCTGGAACAGATGCTGCGCGACGTGGCCTGGGGCGAACTCGATGTGCTGGTGGTCGACATGCCACCCGGCACCGGCGACGCACAGCTCACGATGGCCCAGCGCGTGCCCCTGGCCGGGGCGGTGATCGTCTCCACTCCACAGGACATCGCTCTGCTGGATGCGCGCAAGGGCCTGAACATGTTCCGCCGCGTCGACGTGCCGGTCCTCGGCATCGTCGAAAACATGAGCTATTTCTGCTGCCCCAATTGCGGCCACCGCAGTGAAATCTTCGCCCATGGCGGCGCGCGCAGGACGGCCGAGGAACTGGGCTGCGACTTCCTGGGCGAATTGCCGCTCAACATCGCGATCCGCGAAACCTCAGATGGCGGCGCGCCGATCGTGGCCTCCCAGCCCGACAGCGAGGAGGCCAAAGCCTACCGCGCTATTGCCGCAAAGGTGGCCGAAAAGCTGGATCGCGAGGCCGGCGCCAGCCGCATGCCGAAGATCACGATCGAGTAAGGCTCGGCACCCACAAACAATAAAAAAGGCCGGGCATAATGCCCGGCCTTTTTTGTTTTCTCGGATCGCTGGGATCAGGCTTCGCTGGCCTTTTCCTCGCTGATCGCGGCCTGGGCAGCGGCCAGGCGGGCGATCGGCACGCGATAAGGCGAGCAGGACACATAATCCAGGCCGGCCTTGTGGCAGAAGCGCACCGACGACGGGTCGCCGCCATGCTCGCCACAGATGCCAAGCTTGATATCCTTGCGGGTGCCGCGACCGCGCTGAGCCGCGATCTGCACCAGTTCGCCAACGCCTGACTGGTCGATGCTGACAAACGGATCGCGTTCGAAGATGCCGGCCTTCAGGTAGTCTTCCATGAACAGCGCCGAGTCATCGCGGCTGATGCCGAGCGTGGTCTGGGTCAGGTCGTTGGTGCCGAAGGAGAAGAACTCGGCGGTTTCGGCGATCTCGGCAGCACGCAGGGCGGCACGCGGCAGCTCGATCATGGTACCGACCAGATACTTCACCTTCTTGCCCTGCTCCTTGAACACGGCGGCGGCAACGGCATCGACACGGCCTTTCAGGATGTCGATCTCGGCCTTGGTGGCAACCAGCGGGATCATCACTTCCGGCTCGACCGGCTTGCCGCCAGCCTTGGAGACCTGCACCGCCGCCTCGAAAATGGCACGGGCCTGCATCTCGTAGATTTCCGGATAGCTGATACCGAGGCGGCAGCCGCGATGGCCGAGCATCGGGTTGGTCTCCTCCAGCGCCTTCTTGCGCTCCTTCAGCGCAGCCACGCTCAACCCCGTACCCTTGGCGACGGCGTCGAAATCAGCCTCGGTCTTGGGCAGGAATTCATGCAGCGGCGGATCGAGCAGGCGGATCGTGACCGGCCGGCCGGCCATGATCTTGAAGAGCTGCACGAAATCCTCGCGCTGCATCGGCAGGATCTTGGCAAGCGCCTTCTTCCGGCCCTCGACATTGTCCGAGAGGATCATCTCGCGCACGGCCGTGATGCGGTCGGCATCGAAGAACATGTGCTCGGTGCGGCACAGGCCGATGCCTTCGCAGCCGAAGCGCACCGCCGTCTCGGCGTCGGCTGGCGTCTCGGCATTGGTGCGGACTTTAAGCTTGCGCAGCTTGTCGGCCCAGGCCATCAGCTGGCCAAAATCACCCGACAATTGCGGTTCGATCATCGGCATCAGGCCCAGGATCACCTCACCGGTGGAGCCGTCGATGGTGATCACGTCACCCTTGTTGACGACCAGATCGCCGATGGTCATGCGGCCCGCATTGTAATCGATGCGCAGGCTGCCCGCGCCCGAGACGCAGGGCCGGCCCATGCCACGCGCCACCACGGCAGCGTGGCTGGTGGTGCCGCCACGCGCGGTGAGAATGCCCTTGGCGGCATGCATGCCGTGAATGTCTTCGGGCGAGGTTTCGACGCGGCAGAGAATGACGGCTTCGCCCTTATGGGCCATGGCCTCGGCTTCGTCAGCCAGGAAGACCACTTTGCCCGAAGCGGCGCCCGGCGAAGCGGCCAGACCCTTGGCAATCACCTTGCGTTCGGCCTTCGGGTCCGGCGTCGGATGCAGCAACTGGTCCAGCGAGGCGGGATCGATACGGTCAACCGCCTCAGCCTGGCCGATCAGCTTTTCCTTCACCATGTCGACGGCGATCTTGATCGCGGCCTTGGCGGTGCGCTTACCCGAACGGGTCTGCAACATCCACAGCTTGCCCTGCTGGACGGTGAACTCGATGTCCTGCATGTCGCGGTAATGTTTTTCCAGCTTCTGGAACACCGCGACCAGCTGCTTGAACGTGGCCGGCATCGATTCTTCCATTGACGGCAGGTCATTGCCGACAGCCAGGCGAGCCGACTTGGTGAGCTGCTGCGGCGTACGGATACCGGCGACGACATCCTCGCCCTGGGCATTGATCAGATATTCACCGTAATAGGTTTTCTCGCCCGTCGAAGGGTCGCGGGTGAAGGCAACGCCGGTGCAGGAGGTTTCGCCCATATTGCCGAACACCATGGCCTGCACGTTCACGGCCGTACCCCAGGATTCCGGGATGTGGTGCAGGTTGCGATAGGTGATGGCGCGCTGGTTCATCCAGCTGGAAAACACGGCGCCGATGGCACCCCACAACTGGTCACGCACATCCTGCGGAAAGGGCCGGCCCAGTTCCTGCTCCACCTTCTTCTTGTAGGCGGCGACGAGCTGCTTCCAGTCGGCGGCCTTCAGCTCGGTATCGAGCACCAGACCGTATTCCTCCTTATGCGTTTCGAGGATTTCCTCGAAATGCTCATGGCCGACGCCGAGCACCACATCGGAATACATCTGGATGAAGCGGCGATAGCTGTCCCAGGCAAAACGTTCGTTGCCCGACTGCTTGGCCAGCGCCTCGACCGTGATGTCGTTGAGGCCGAGATTCAACACGGTATCCATCATACCCGGCATCGAGGCGCGTGCGCCCGAACGCACAGAGACCAGCAGCGGCATCTTGGCATCGCCGAACTTGGCGCCGACCAGTTTCTCAACCCGGCTGAGCGCAGCATCAACCTGGCCAGTCAGTTCCTTGGGATACTTGTGGCCGCCCTTGTAATAAGCGGTGCAGACTTCGGTGGTGATGGTGAAGCCCGGCGGCACCGGCAGACCGAGATTGGACATCTCGGCCAGGTTAGCACCCTTGCCGCCCAGCAATTCGCGCATGTTGGCGCGGCCTTCGGCCTTGCCGTCGCCGAAGCTGTAGACCCACTTGCCCTTTACGGCAGCCGGCGCCTTCGGCGCAGTCTTGCGGACCGGGGCATTCCTCTTCGCTGCCGGTTTTTTGGCAGCTTTCTTCGCGACCGGCTTTTTCGCGGCGCTCTTGGCCTTCACGGCCTTGCGTGCAGCTGCGGCCTTTGGTTTGGCCTTGAGCTTGGTCTTGGCTTTCTTCTGCTTCGGCTTGGCCATAGCTCTGTCACCCCTCGATCTGGGAAAAGTCGGCGATACGATCCATGCTTCCGACCGCGGCCGAAAGCAAACTCAGGCGATTGCGCCGCACCGCGGCATCATCGCTATTCACGGTTACCTTGTCGAAGAACACGTCCACCGGCTGACGCAACCGCGCCAGTGTGGCGAGATAATGGCGGAATTCCGCTTCGTCCTCGGTTTTCCCTGCGGCGCGATCCAGCTCGGCCAGAGCGGCAACCAGCGCCAGCTCTTCGTCCTGGGCGATCAGCCTGCTTTCCACGGCACCAAGTTTCAGCTCGGGCGTTTTCTTCAATTCGGCCCGCACAATGTTGTTGGCGCGGCGATAGGCCGTGAGCAGGTTGCCGCCATCGGCCTCGCTCAGGAAACCGCGCAGCGCATCCACCTTGGCCAGCACGCGCACCAGATCGTCGTCACCGCCCTTGGCAAACACGGCCGCAATCAGATCATGGCGCACACCCTGCTCGCGCAGATGCACCTTCAGGCGATCGACGAAGAACTGCATCAGTTCCTCGACCACATTGCGCGACCCGTCTGCCTGTACGATCTGCAGCGACAGCGCCGAGCGGAACAGCGGCCGCAACGGCAGGATCAACCTGTTTTCCAGTATCAGCCGGATCACGCCCAGCGCGGCACGACGCAGTGCGAAAGGATCCTTCGAGCCGGTCGGCTTTTCGTCGATGGCAAAGAAACCAGCCAGAATGTCGATCTTGTCGGCCAGCGCGACGGAAGCGGCGACCAGATCGGTCGGGCAGCGGTCATTCGGACCCTGCGGCGAATAATGCTGGGCAATCGCCTCGGTCACCACAGGATCTTCGCCATCATGCAGGGCGTAATAACGGCCCATGATGCCCTGCAGCTCGGGGAATTCGCCGACCAAACCGGTGACCAGATCGGCCTTGGCCAGTTTGGCGGCGCGGCGCGCCTGCTTGGCATCGGCATGCAGGGCGGCAGCGATCTCGTAAGCCAGGCGCTCCACGCGTTCGACCTTCTGCGCCACGGTGCCCAGCCTGGCGTGGAACACGATGTCCTTCAGTGCAGGCAGGCGGCTTTCCAATGTCTGCTTGCGATCCTGATCCCAGAAGAACTTGGCATCCGACAGACGCGCGGCCAGCACGCGTTCATTGCCGGCGATCACCTGTTTGCCACCATCATCGGTCAACGTATTGGCGACAATAACGAAACGTGGCGCCAACTGGCCGTCTCTGGTATTCAGCGCGAAATACTTCTGGTGCGCGCGCATGGTGGTGGTCAGCACCTCGCGCGGCACATCCATGAACTGCTGCGGAATACGGCCCAGCAGCACCACCGGCTGCTCGACCAGCCCGGTCACCTCATCGGCCAGCCCGGCATCCTCGACCAGAACCAGCCCCTCATTGGCGGCGGCAAAGCCCGCATCCTTCAACACGGCGGCACGGCGGGCGGCGAAATCAGGTTCGACATAGGCGGCGCGCAGGCGGCGCAGATAATCGGCGGCATCACGGACAGCAAAACGTTCCGGCGCCTGGAAGCGATGGCCTGCCGTGCTGTCGCCGGCGGTAAGATGCCCGAACTTGAACGGCACCACTTCACCTTCGAACAGGCAGATGATCGAATGCAGCGGCCGCACCCAACGCAGGCTGTGATCACCCCAGCGCATCGATTTCGGCCAGGGCAACTGCGCCAGGGCGTCAGGCAGGATGCGGAGCAACGCTTCCGTGGTGGCCTCGCCCGGCTTCTCGATCACAGCGAACCAGAATTCGCCTTTGCCGGTGTCGCGCTTTTCGCACTGATCCAGCGAGGCGAGGCCGGCGCCGCGCAGGAAGCCCTGCACGGCAGCATCGGGAGAACCGACGCGCGGCCCCTTCTTTTCCTCGCGCACGTCCGCCTGCATGCGCGGCAACCCCTTTACCACCAGCGCCAAGCGGCGCGGCGTGACATAGGACGCGATGCTTTCAACATTCAGCGCGGCTTTCTTCAGGCCATCACCCACCAGGCGCGCCAGATCCTCGGCGGCGCGCTGCTGCATGCGCGCGGGAATTTCTTCCGAATGCAGTTCGAGCAGTAGTTCGCCCAGCATCTCAGGCGCCCTCGACCACATTGTGACCACGCGACCTCAGCCATTGGGCGCAGCAGGCTTTGGCCAGCGCGCGCACACGGCCGATATAGGCGGCGCGTTCGGTAACGCTGATCACGCCGCGCGCATCCAGCAGATTGAAGGTGTGGCTGGCCTTCATGCACTGGTCATAAGCCGGCAGGGCCAGACCTTGCGCGATCAGGGCGTGGCATTCCTTCTCGACATCGACAAAGCGACGAAACAATTGTTCGGTATCGGCGTGCTCGAAATTATACGCCGAGAATTCGCGTTCGGCCTGGTGGAACACCTCGCCGTATTTCACGCCGCGGCCATTGAAATCCAGATCGTAGACGTTGTCCTTGCCCTGCACATACATAGCCAGGCGTTCCAGGCCATAGGTGATCTCGGCCGCGACGGGGTCGCAGTCGAAACCGCCGACCTGCTGGAAATAGGTGAACTGCGTCACTTCCATGCCATCGCACCAGACTTCCCAGCCGAGGCCCCAGGCCCCCAGCGTCGGGCTTTCCCAGTCGTCCTCGACGAAGCGGATGTCGTGGTGGCCGGGATCGATGCCCAGCGCCTTCAGCGAACCGAGGTAAAGCTCCAGCACATTGGCCGGGCTCGGCTTCAGGATCACCTGAAACTGATAGTAATGCTGCAGCCGGTTGGGGTTGTCGCCATAGCGGCCATCCTTGGGCCGGCGCGACGGCTGCACATAGGCGGCATTCCAGGGCTCGGGGCCAAGTGCACGCAGGGTGGTGGCTGGATGGAAAGTGCCCGCCCCAACTTCCATGTCATAGGGTTGCAGCAGAAGGCAGCCCTGACGCGCCCAGTAGCTCTGCAGGGTGAGAATCAGGTCCTGGAACGACGAAGCCGCGGCGATTCCGGTGGGCGCCATCGCAGGATCCTTTGCGCTCTCGCCTTATGCGTTGGGGTGGTCGAAAAACGCGCGGACCTTAACCACCGTCCGCCATGGGGTCAAGCCATTGAGAGCCCGGACTTAAGGCCAAAAATGTCGCGGCAAATCCCTAGTTCTGGGCAGGCGGATAAGGGCAGTCGGCACGGCCGCAGGATTTCGCCGTTCCGGGAGCGACATAGGCACCACAAACCGGACAGGGAGCCAGGTCCTCGGCCTGGCCGGGCGGTGACTTCACCTGTGGCGGCGGGGCCGGCGGGGCGACCGGCGGTTTGGGTTTGTTGACGTAGCGAAAGCCATACCAAACGGCGGCAATCACCAGAATCAGCAGGAGAAATTTAAGCATCGGGGGCTGGGTACCGGGCTGGCCGGACGGCAGGCGCCGCCCAAGGCGAAATGGAACGAGTGGTTAATTATAGTGGGGTCTGCCGGCCAAAGCCGCAAGACCGACGAGTCAGGCCGGAAAGGCCGCTCCCTGACGCAACACGGCATCCACCGCCGGGAAATAGCTGCCATCGGGCTGATGCAACAGCAGGCCGGGATCCAATGTCAGTGGGGCCTTGCTGCCCTTGATGGCCCGCAGGATGACCCGCTTGGCCGGCTGGCCGGCCTTGGACCAGAGCGGAATCACCCGAATCGCACCGGCCTTGGGCGTCAGGGCCGCCAGCAGATCGGGCAGGCGGTCGGCTTTATGGATCAGGGTCAGCCCCCCGCCCGGCCTGGCATGGCGCAGCATGGCGGCGATCCAATGCGCCAGATCGGCCTCATCCGCTTCCGACCGGGCGGTAGCACGGCCGGCATGAGGCGAGGCGCGATGACGCTGACTGTCGAAATACGGCGGATTGGCGAAGACATGATCGTAACTGTTGGGCTGAATCCCGCTCACGCGCCGGCGGATATCCCCAGCCACCACGCGCAGGCGTCCCTCCAGTCCGTTGGCGGCGATGTTTCTGGCACAGAGCGCGACCAGATCGGACTGCAGTTCGATGCCGTCAATTTTGGCCTTCGGCACGCGCGCGGCCAGGCAGAGCATGCCTACCCCACTGCCGCTGCCCAGCTCGAGCACCTGCTGGCCGGTCCGGGCCGGCACGGCGGCGGCCAACATCACGGCATCGGCACTGGCGCGCTGGCCCTTGCGCGGCTGTTCCAGGTGGACCAGGCCGCCCAGCAGGGCATCGCGGGTGTGATCGGTTTCAATCATGTGATCTGGAACAACGGCTTAACAAAGGGCGGCGCTTGACCGGTTTCGCCATCCCACTATGCTCCAGCGGAACAGCTTAACACAATCACGGGCATCATCCGCGCGATGCAAACGGCATCCAAATCCCAGTTCGACAGCCGGCCGGCAGCCAAAACGGCACCCAGCATCGAGCCCCTGCGCGCCTTGGTGGCCGACGACATGGCCGCGGTTAACCGCGAGATCATCGCCCGCATGGCCAGCGATGTCAGCCTGATCCCCGAACTGGCCAGCCATCTGATTGCGTCCGGCGGCAAACGCATCCGCCCATTGCTGACACTGGGTGCGGCCAGGCTGTGCGGCTATGGCAGCGACAAGCACGTGCTGCTGGCCACCTGCGTCGAGTTCATCCATACCGCCACCCTGCTGCATGACGATGTGGTGGACGAAAGCGACCGCCGCCGCGGCAGCGCCACCGCCAACGTGCTGTGGGGCAATCAGCCTTCGGTGCTGGTCGGCGATTTCCTGTTCAGCCGTGCCTTCCAGCTGATGGTCGAAACCGGCTCGCTGGAAGTGCTGCGCATCCTGGCCAATGCCTCGGCAGTGATCGCCGAGGGTGAGGTGCTGCAGCTGATGACGGCAAACGACATGGATTCCTCAGAGGCCGATTACCTCAAGGTGATCGAATCCAAGACCGCCGCGCTGTTTGCCGCCGCCTGCCGGGTCGGTGCGGTGATCGCCGACCGACCGCAGGCCGAGGCGCAGACGCTGGACGATTACGGCCGTTATCTTGGCATCGCCTTCCAGCTGGTCGACGACGCCCTGGATTACGCCTCCGACGGCGCAACGCTGGGCAAGAATACCGGCGACGACTTCAAGGAAGGCAAGGTCACCCTGCCGATCGTGCTTGCCTTCAACAAGGGCAGCGTGGCGGAACGGGAATTCTGGCGCCGCACCATCGAGCAGCCGGAACAGCAGACGGCGGAAGACTGGCCCCAGGCCCTGCGCTATATCCAGCGCCACGGCACCATCGAGGAAACCTTGGCCCGTGCCCGCCATTACGGCCAGAAGGCCCATCAGGCCCTGGAGCTGTTCGCCCCTAGCGCCATGCGCGACGCGCTGGCCGAGGCGGTTGATTTCGCCATTGAACGGGCCCTCTAAGCCCCTGATCGGACAGGCAATCGGCGTCTGGCCGATTTCTGGGGATTGATCCGGGATTCAGCGGCCGGGCCGCTTGCGGGGCGGTCGCCCAGGCGCTATACAGGCGCCCGCGCCGGTGTCGGAGTGTAGCTCAGCCTGGTAGAGCACTAGCTTCGGGAGCTAGGGGCCGGAGGTTCGAATCCTCTCACTCCGACCAGCGCGCGTATCTCCCGACATCCCCCCGACACTCCCTGTCGCACCCTATTCCGTGATCAGTGGCGGCACCGCCGTGCGTTTCATGGTCTCGCGCCACAGAATGTAGAGCCCACTGGCCACCACGATGATGCAGCCGATCCAGGTCTGTGCGTCGGGGAAATCGCTCCACACATACCAGCCAAACATTACCGACCACAGCAGGTGGGTATAGTCGAAGGGCGCCACCACGGCGGCCGGGGCGAGACTGTAAGCCCGCGTCATGAACAACTGTGCAGCACCGCCGAACAGGCCGACGCCCAGCAGCAATGGCACATCGCGCCAGACCGGCATAACCCAGACGAACGGCAGGGCCAGCGCGGTGACAATGGTGCAGAACGCCGTGAAATAGAAGGCAATCGCCGTGGAGGGTTCGGTGCTGCTGAGTTTGCGGATCTGGATCATCGCCAGTGCATAAAGCAGGGTGGCCGCCACCACGATCAGCGCCCCATTCTGCACCATGCCGATGCCGGGACGCACGATCACCAGCATGCCGACAAAGCCAACCACGATAGCCGACCAGCGATGCAGGCCTACGCGCTCGCCCAGCAACCAGACCGACAAACCGGCAATGAAGATCGGGCCGGAAAAAGCAATCGCCGTCACGTCAGCCAACGGCATGAACTGATAGGCCGAGAAGAAACCGAACATCGCGGCCAGGCCGAAGCCCGACCGCACGGTATGGGCGCCCAGGCGATGCGTGCGCAGCACCGAGAAACCCGCCGGGCCACGCGCCACCATCCATAAAATCGGAATCAAGGCGCAAAGGCTGCGGAAGAACATGATCTGCAGCACCGGGTAGCTGGCGGTGAGCCATTTCACCAGTGCATCCATGCAGCCAAACAACGATACGGCCAGGATCATGAAACCTATGCCGCGCGAGGTTTGCGGCAGGGCGGCGAAAGTTGGCAATACGGGCATGGAAACCGCAGAACGGAGACAGCAATGGCCCGTTTTGCCATGCCTATCGGATTAATGCACCTGCCACCTTCAGGCGACGGGCATAAAAAAAGCCGCAGCCGGTACAGACCGGCTGCGGCGGTCGGTTTCAGGCGGGGTTCAGCTGCCGTAACTGACCGGACCCTCGATCAGCACGAAGCGGCCTTTCTGCACCTGGAACAGGAAGCTGGAATTCGAGCCGAAATGCTTGTTCGGCCCAAAACTGGCTACCGGCCCGCCGAAGATGTCGCGATAGCCATTGATGCCCTCCAGGGCGGCAACGAACCGGTCCACATTCGGATCCTTGCCAGCCTTGTCCAACGCGATGGCAACGAGATCCATCAGCGCGTAGCCGTAAACAGCGCCGATGTTGGGGTCATTGCCGAATTTCGCCTTGTAGCGATCCATCCAGGCCACCACGGTCGGATTGGCCGTATCACGATAGGGCAGTACCGTGCCGGCCATGGTGTACAGACCCTCGGTGGCGCCGCCGGGTGCACCGGCAACGATCTGGTCGTAATTCGCCGACTGGCCGAGGAAATCGACATTCCAGCCCATCTTGCGCGCCGTGCCGTAGGGCACGATCGCATCGCGGATGATCGTGCCCAGCACGACCAGATCGCAATTCGCCGCACGCAGCTTGGCGATCTGCGCGGTAAAATCCGTATCGGCCGGCTTGTTGGTGGCGGTTTCCACCAGTGGCAGGTTCATCGCCTTGGTCTGATCCTGTGCGGCCTCAAGGATTTCCTTGCCGAAATCGGTGTCCTGATAAAGCGTGCATATTTTCTGTTTGCCCTTGTTGGCAACCATCCATTTGATGCCGGCCCGGATCTGATCGTAATACGTGGCGCCGAGCGCGAATTTCAGCTTATGAAACGGCTCGTGCATCTGCCGTGCCGCGGTGATGGGAAACAGGTTCGGCACCCCGGCCTTGAGCTGATCAGGCAGCACCGCGTTGTTCATCGGCGTACCGAGCGCGCCGGCCATGAGGAAAATGTTGTCGCGGTTGATCAGCTTGTTGGCCGCCTGCACGGCACGCGGCACCTGGTACTGGTTATCCTCCACGATCAGTCGGATCTTGCGGCCATGGATGCCGCCCTGCTCGTTGATCTCGTCGATACGCAGCCGCATCGCGTTGGCGGAATTGACGCCATAAGACGCCGCCACGCCGCTGAGATCGGTGTGCATGCCGATCACGATTTCGGATTTGCTGACGCCGCGCACCTTGGCTGATTGCGCCAGTGCGCCAGTGGCAAAGCTAATGGCAATGGCCGCCGCAGCGACCGCGAGTACTGATACCCTACGCATGCGGACCTCCCCATGGGTGTTATTGTTTTGCGGCTAAAGTCTAGCCGGGAAACAAAACCGGTCGCAGCGCAAAGTTACGTTACGTCAATGCCACTGACCTATCTTTTGCGGCGCAATAAAAACGCCCGCGGCCGAAGCCGCGGGCGTCTGGAGCCGAAGCCGGTTCCTGTGTTTCCGAGTTAGTATTTCAGCGGGCCGGCAATCTGGGTGAAGCGGCCCTTCTGGATCTGGAAGAACAGGACTTCAGTGGTGCCCTGATGCTTCTGCGGACCAAAGCTGATCACCGGGCCGCCGAAGATATCGCGATAGCCGGAGATGCTCTCCAGCCCCTTGAGGAACTTCTCGGTGGTTACGTCCTTGCCCGCACGGTCCAGCGCCGTGATGATCAGGTCGGCGATGTTGTGGCCATAGACGGCGCCGATATTCGGATCGGTGCCAAACTTGGCCTTGTAGGCATCCCACCAGGCGGCAACCGCGCCGGTGGCCGTGTCGCGATAGGGCATCACGGTGCCGGCGCCGACATACAGACCCTCGGTGGAACCGCCCGGCGCGGAAGCCACGATCTGATCGAAGCTGGCCGACTGGGCGACGAAATCGACATCATTCCAGCCCATCTTGCGCGCGGTAGCATAGGGCACGATCGCATCACGCACGATGGAGCCCATGGCAACCAGATCGCAGCCGGCCGTGCGCAGCTTGGTGATCTGCGCGGTGAAGTCGGTGGCGATCGGCGTATTGGTGGCGGTCTCCACCACCTGCATGTTCATTGCCTTGGCCTGGTCCTGGGTCGCTTCCAGGATTTCCTTGCCGAAGTCGGTATCCTGATAGAGCGTGCAGATCTTTTTACGACCGTTCTTTTCGACCAGATATTTGATGCCGGCCCGGATATGGTCGTAATAGCTGGAGAAGGTCTGGAACTTCAGCTCATGGAACGGTTCGCTCATCGAGCGCGCGGCGGTGAGCGGTGCCAGATTGGGCACGCCGGCCTTGAACTGGTCAGGGAATACGGCGTTGTTGTGCGGCGTACCCAGCGCACCGGCCATCAGGAATATCTTGTCGCGGTTGATCAGCTTGTTGGCGGCTTGCACCGCGCGCGGCACCTGGTACTGGTGATCCTCAACGATCAGGCGGATCTTGCGACCATGCACGCCACCCTGGGCGTTGAGTTCCTCGAATTTCAGCCGCATGGCATTCGACGAACTGACGCCATAGGACGCAGCCGGACCGCTGAGATCGGTATGCATGCCGATGACGATCTCGGACTTGGTGACACCGCGCACGCTCTGCGCATTCGCCGCGCTGGAGACTGCACCGGTGGACATAACCGCAATGGCGGTCGCCGCAGCGACGCCGAACCCTTTTACCCCACGCATTCCACTCTCCCTAAAAAGTTTATTATTTGCCCGACAAGACTAGCCGGATGCCAGGCTGCGGCATAGGGATTTTATTGCATCCCCATTAGCCTTCACGGGGCATCGGTGGCGCAAAAAAGAAACGCCCGCGGCCGGCGCCGCGGGCGTTTCCGATTGCTTGATTCTCCGATTGCTTGATTCTTTGGCCTGCTCAGTATTTGAGCGGGCCGGCGATCTGAACGAACCGCCCTTTCTGAATCTGGTACAGCAACACCTCGTTGGTTCCCAGATGCTTCTGCGGGCCGAAATTGATCACCGGGCCGCCGAAGATGTCACGATAGCCCGTGATGCCTTCCAACGCCTTGAGGAAGCCCTCGGTGGTCAGATCCTTACCGGCCTTGTCCAGCGCGGCGATGATCAACTGCGCCGTATTGGTGCCATAGACGGCACCAATATTCGGGTCGTTGCCATATTTGGCCTTATAAGCATCCCACCAGGCCGCCACGGTGGCATCGGCGGTATCGCGATAGGGCATCACGGTGCCGGCGCCGACATACAGCCCTTCCGTGGCGCCGCCTGGCGCGGAAGCCACGATCTGGTCGAAGCTGGCCGACTGCGAGACGAAATCGACATCGGTCCAACCCATCTTGCGGGCCGTGCCGTATGACAGGATGGCGTCGCGCACGATGGCACCCAGCATGACGATATCGCAGCCCGCCGCGCGCAGCTTTGTGATCTGCGCCGAGAAATCGGAATCGGCCGGCTTGTTGGTGGCGGTCTCGACCACGGGGATATTCATCGCCTTGGCCTGGTCTTTCACCGCCTCGAAGATTTCCATGCCGAAATCGGTATCCTGATAGAGCGTGCACAGCTTTTTGCGGCCGTTCTTCTCCATCACATACTTGATGCTGGCGCGGGTGTGATCGTAGTAGCTGGAAATGGTCTGGAACTTCAGCGGGTGATGCGGCTCAACCATCGAACGCGCCGCCGTCACCGGATTGATGTTCGGGATGCCGGCCTTGAACTGGTCGGCGAACACCGCGTTGTTCATCGGCGTGCCCAGCGCGGCAGCCATGATGAATATCTTGTCACGGTTGATCAGCTTGTTGGCGGCCTGCACCGCGCGCGGCACCTGGTATTGGTGATCCTCGACGATCAGCCGGATCTTGCGGCCGTGGATGCCACCGGCGGCATTCGCCTTGTCGAATTCCAGGCGCATGGCATTGGACGAGCTGACGCCATAGGAGGCCGCCACGCCGCTGAGATCGGTATGCATGCCGATCAGGATTTCCGACTTGCTCACACCGCGCACAGACTGCGCCTGAGCCACACCCGCAAAAGCCACGGCAGACAACAGGGCCGCGGTCACCGCTACCGACTTGATACGCATTTCTGTCTTTCCTCCTCCAGATAATTTCTTGGCCGCGGCGGATCACTCGCCGCCGGCATACATCTCGTCGATCATTGCCTTGTATTTTTCGTTCACGAACTTGCGCTTCAGTTTCATGGTCGGCGTCAGCTCGTCGTCTTCGGCGGTCAGCTGCTGGTCGATCAGGCGGAATTTCTTGATGGTTTCCACCCGGGCGAAGTTCTTGTTGACCCGCTCGATCTCCTGCCAGATCAGGTCCTGCACCTCCTTGGCGCGGCATAGCGACGCGAAGTTGGTGAAGGGCACGTTCAGGTCCTGGGCGTATTTCACCACATTGTCGTGATCGATCATGATCAGGCAGGTGAGGTATTTACGCCGGTCTCCAATCACCACCGCGTCCGAGATATAGGGGCTGAATTTCAGCTGGTTCTCGATTTCCGACGGCGTGATATTCTTGCCACCCGCGGTGATGATGATGTCTTTCATGCGGTCGGTGATGCGATACCAGCCTTCGTTGTCGACGGTGCCGACATCGCCGGTATGCAGCCAGCCATCCACGATGGTCTCGGCTGTCTTGGTGGGATTGTTCAGATAACCCATGAAGACATGCGGGCCCTTGAGCAGGATTTCGCCTTCCGGGCTGAGTTTGACCTGGGTATTGGGCACGGCCTGGCCGATGCTGCCCAGCTTGACGCGGTATTGCGGTGGCGAGGTGGCCAAGCCGACATTCTCGGTCTGGCCGTAGACCTCGCGCATATCCTTCCCCAGCGCCAGATACCATTTGATCAGGTCGGGGGAGATCGGGGCGGCACCGGTGACCAGCCATTTGCAGCGGTCGATGCCGATGATGCGTTTGATATTGCGCAGCACCAGTTGATCCGCGAACCAGAAGGCGATCTTGATACCCAGCGAGGGTTCCTGCCCTTCCAGCCTGGCTTCGGCGACGCGATAGCCGATGCCAATGGCGATCTTGTAGGCCAGCTTGCCCAGACCGGTGGCATCCTTCATGCGGATGGCAACGCCGGAATAGAATTTCTCCCACAGGCGCGGCACGGCGAAGAACACCGTCGGCTGCACTTCCTGCAGGTTCTGCGGCACGGTTTCCGGGCTTTCGGCGAAATTCACCGTCGAGCCCGAACGGATCGGCCACAGCAGGGTAAAGCCACGCTCGGCGATATGACAGAGGGGCAGGAAGCTGAGCTGTTCGTCTTCCTCCATCTGCTCCAGCAGGCGGCCGGCATTCTCCATCTGGAACAGCAGATTGCGGTGGCTGATCATGGCGCCCTTCGGCGCGCCTGTGGTGCCAGAGGTATAGATCAGGATGGCCAGGTCTTCCGACTTGCCGAGCTTGAGCTGCTCGTCCCAGAAACCGGGATTGGCCTTCTCAAAATTGCTGCCCTGGGCCAGCAGGTCATCGAAGGAGAGCACCATCGGATCCTGAAAGTCCGACAGGCCTTCCATGTCGATCACGACGATCTTCTTCAGGGTCGGGCAGCGGTCACGCACTTCAAGGATCTTGTCGAGCTGCTCCTCGTTCTCGGCGATATAGACCACCGTGCGGCTGTCGTTGACGATGTATTCCACCTGCTTGGCGGAATCGGTGGTGTAGATGCCATTGGTGACACCACCGATGCCCTGGGTGCCCAGGTCGGCATACAGCCACTGCGGATTGCCTTCGGAGATGATCGAAACCACCTCGCCGCGCTTCACGCCAAGGGCCGCCAGGCCGAGGCCGGCATGCTTCACGTTCTCGCCGTATTGTCGCCAGGTGATCGAACCCCAGATGCCGAGGTTCTTTTCACGCATCGCCACCTTGTCGCCGCGCTCGCCGACCTTGCGCCAGAAATAGCGCGGCAGCGTGTCTCGCTCCATGATCTCCAGGATATCGGAGTCGACCTCGACGCCGGTCTTGCTGTCGATGGCCTTCTTGATCTGCGCTTTATTTGTCTGCGTCTGTGCCATGGCCGTCCTCCCGAACCGGCGCCTGCCCGTACTGCCGGCCTAGCGCCAGGTCTTGCGTTTTTTCCAGCGACGCTTGCCGCGCACGCCCTCTTCCTTCATGCCAAGATAGAATTCCTTGATGTCTTCCTTCTCGAGCAGTTTGGCACAGGTATCGGCCATAACGATGCGACCGACCTCCAGCACATAGCCATAATGCGCGGCATGCAGCGCCACATTGGCATTCTGTTCGACCAGCAGAATGGTGGTTTTCTGCTCGGCGTTGATGCGCACGATGATCTCGAAGATTTCCTTCACCAGCTTGGGCGACAGGCCGAGCGAGGGTTCGTCCAGCAGCAGCAGCTTGGGGCGCCCCATCAGGGCACGGCCGATGGCCAGCATCTGCTGCTCACCGCCTGACATCGAGCCCGCCGGCTGGTTCTCGCGTTCCTTCAGGCGCGGGAAATAGCCATAGACCATGTCCATGTCTTTGGCGATGCCGTCCGCATCGCTGCGGGTATAGGCACCCATCATCAGATTTTCCTTCACCGTCAGGAACGGGAAGGTTTCGCGGCCCTCGGGCACATGGCCGATGCCAAGCCGCATCACCTTGTCGGGATCCATCTTCTGGATTTCCCTGCCTTCGAAGACGACGGCGCCCTTCTGCGGGTCCATCACGCCCGAAATCGTCTTCAGGATCGTCGTCTTGCCGGCGCCGTTGGCGCCCAGCACGGTGACGATGGCGCCGCGCGGCACTTCCAGGCTGACGCCGCGAATCGCCATGATCGGGCCATAGAAGGTCTCGATATTGCTCAAGCGAAGAATGACATCGCCCTGGGTCTGCTCGGTCACGGGCTCAGCCTCCCAGATAGGCTTTGACGACTTCGGGATGGCTCTGCACTTCCTGCGGCGTGCCGAGCGCCAGCACGCGGCCATAGTTGAGTGCCAGCACGCGATCCGACACTTCGTTCACCAGCCCCATGTCATGTTCGACCATGAGCACGGTGATGCCGAGATCGTTCTTGATATCCTGGATCCACCAAGCCATGTCCTCGGTCTCTTCGGTGTTGAGACCGGAGGAAGGCTCGTCCAGCAGCAGCAGTTTGGGTTCGCTGCACAGGGCGCGGGCCAGTTCCACCACCTTGCGCGCGCCATAAGGCAGGTTCACGATCATGGTGTCGCGGTAATGCTGCAAGTCAAGGAAGTCGATGACATGCTCGACCTTTTCGCGATGCGCCAGTTCGCGCTGCCGCACGCCGGGCAGGAAAAACAGGTCAGCGATCGGGTTGCCGCCGCGATGGGCATGCCGCCCCAGCAGCAAATTGTGCAGCACCGAGGCGTGTTCGAATAATTCGATATTCTGGAAGGTTCGCGCGATGCCGAGCGCCGCGATCTCGTGCGGCGGAACTTCGGTGATGTCCTGCCCTTCGAAACGCAACCGGCCTTCGGTCGGGTTGTAAATGCGGCTAATCAGGTTGAACACCGTGGTCTTGCCGGCGCCGTTCGGCCCGATGATGGTGAATACCTGGCCCTTTTCGATGGCGAAGCTGACGCCGTCGACCGCCTTGATGCCACCGAAGTTGATGGCGATGTTTTCTGCCTGGAACAGCGTCACCGGAAGCGCTCCGACTTGGTGTAGGTCTTCTGCCGTTTGAACGTCGCTTTCTTGTAAAGCGGGAACAGCGAGAAATAGAGTTTGATCTTCAGCCAGCGCCCGTAGATGCCAAGTGGTTCGAACAGGATGAAGAAGACCAGGATGACGCCGAACAGGCCCGGTTCGAGGCCCGGTTGGCGGGAAATGCTCTCGGGCAGATAGTCGCGCAAGATGGCGATCAGCTGCGGCAACGATCCAACGAAGATCGCCCCGAAAATGGCGCCATGGATCGAGCCAAGCCCCCCCACCACGACCATCAGCAGCAGTTGGATGGAAAGCAGGATGTTGAAGGCATCCGGCGCCAGGTAGCCGATCTTGTGGGCGAACAGCGTGCCACCAAAGCCGGTAAAGCCAGCCGACACGGCAAAGGCCAGGGTCTTGTAGGCGGCAAGGTTGACGCCCATTGACTGTGCGGCAATTTCCGAATCACGGATGGCGATGAAGGCGCGGCCGGTTGGCGAACGCAACAGGTTGAGGGCCACCAGCACGGCCAAGATCACCGCGCCCATGGTCAGGTAGTAGAAGAAGCGGTCGTCGGCGATGCTGGTGCCGAAGATTTCCGGTCGATCCACCGGGAAACCCTTGAAGCCGCCGGTGACATGCTCCCAACGGATCAGGATCTGCTCGATGATGAAGGCAAAGGCCAGCGTGGCAATCGAGAGATAGATGCCAGTGAGCCGCAAGGCCGGGAAACCGATCACCGCGCCGATGAAGGCCGACAGCAACGTCGCCACTGTCACCGAAATCACGAACGGAACGCCCAGCCCCAGCAGCACGGCATGGGTATAGGCGCCTATCCCGAGGAAAGCGGCATGACCCAGCGACACCTGACCGGTATAGCCGGTCAGGATCATCAAGCCGATGCCGACGATGGAGAGGATGAAAACATAGGAAATCTCGCCGAGCCAGAAATCCTCCAGCACGAACGGCGCCGCCAGCAGCGCCAGCAGCAGCAGGCCATACCAGAAGCGGTCCACGTTGTCGCGGAACAGGTTGATGTCCTGGTTGTAGTTGGTCTTGAAGAAGAAGCGCATCTGGTAAGACCCCTACACCCGCTTGCGGCCGATATTGCCGAACAGGCCCTGCGGACGCAGGAACAGCACGGCCAAGATCACCACATAGGCAGCCACATCCTTGAAGCCCTCAGGCAGGTAAACACCGGAGAATTGTTCGATCACGCCGATCACCAGACCGCCGATCACCGCGCCCGGGATCGAGCCAAAGCCGCCCAGCACCGCAGCCGCGAAAGCCTTCAGACCGAGCAGGCCAATCGTGACATCGATCAGAGCCACCGGCGCCAGAAGGATGCCGGCCACCGCAGCAACGCCAGCCGAGATTGCCCAGATCAGCGAGAACACCATCTTCACGGGGATGCCCATGTAATAGGCCGCAAGCTGGTTCTGCGAGGCGGCCTGCATCGCCACACCAATACGGGTGTAGCGGAAGAAGGCATAGAGCGCGCCACAAAGGATGGCCGTGCCGGCCACGATGGAAACGTTGACGTCGGCGATGACGAAGCCGCCCACCTTGGTCACGCCATCGGTGAAAGGCGTGGCAAACGCCCGCGTCTCCGTGCCCCAGATCATCGAAGCGGCGGCGCGGAAAATGAAGCCCAGCCCGATGGTGAGCATGACCACAGAGAATTGCGGCTGGCCGATAACCTGACGCAGCACAAGGGTATCCAGCGCGTAGCCGAATACCGCCATGACCAGGATCGCGCCGATGAAGGCGAGCCAGTAATTAAAGCCCATGCCCTCGATCAGCGTGAATGCCACGAAGGCACCCAGCATCATCAGGTCGCCTTGGGCGAAATTCACCATTTCGGTGGCTTTGTAGATCAGCACGAAACCGAGTGCGATAAGGCCGTAAATACAGCCTGCCGCTAACCCGTTCAGCAGCAACTGGACTATCTCAGACAGTTTGCCGTCCTCCCAGAATTTTATTGCCGGCGATTCTTGGTGTCGCCCTGGCGAGGTGGCACATTAAGGAAGCAATGCGGGTACGGTCAATCGGATTCACGCTCGGCTGAATGCTAATCACTTGACGTAACGTCAATTTTTGCGAGGCTGCTGATATGTCAGTCCCCTTCGTCAAGACACTGGATTTCAGTTACGGCGCGATCGCCGAACTCAGTCCGCTCGTGCGCCGTGTAGTGGCCCGCAACCCCTCTGCCTTCACCTTCCATGGCACCGGCACGTATATCGTCGGCCGCGGCAAGGTGGCGGTGATCGATCCCGGCCCTGCGGATGCGGCGCATATCGACGCCCTGACCGAGGCCCTGCGCCACGAAACCGTCACCCATATCCTGATCACCCATACCCACCGCGACCATTCACCCGGCACAGCCGAACTGCAGCGGCGCACCGGAGCGCCCAGCCTTGCCTTCGGACCACATCCTCTGCCCCAAGGTGGACCGGCAGTGGAAGAAGGCGGTGATCATGACTTCCGGCCCGACCATCTGCTGCGCGATGCCGACATAGTGCAAGGCGATGGCTGGACGCTCAAGGCCCTGCACACACCAGGGCATATCTCGAACCATCTGTGCTTCGCTCTGGAGGAAGAGCAAGCGCTGTTCACCGGTGACCATGTGATGGGCTGGTCGACCACGGTGATCTCGCCGCCCGATGGCAACATGACAGATTACTACGCCTCCTTGCACAAGCTGCTGCAGCGCGACGAGCGGCGCTACTATCCCACGCATGGCGCGCCGATCGACCGCGAAACAATTGGGCACAGCCCGCAGGATTTCGTGCGCGCACTGATCCATCATCGCGAGCATCGCGAACATCAGATCATGGAATGCCTGAAGGCCGAGCCGCAAACCATCCCGCAGATGGTGCGGGCGATGTATGCCGACGTTCCGCCCTATCTCCATTTCGCCGCGGCGCGTTCCGTGCTGGCACACCTGATCCACATGGTTGGTGATGGCCGCGTGCGCATCGAAGGCGGAGAAACTGCCGACGAACGCGCACTTTATCGCCTCGGTTAAATTATTCAGCGCAGGTCGAACAGTTCCTGATGGAATTGGCTGGGCGGGAAGCCGCGCGCTTCCATCGCACTCCGTAACGCATTGCCGAAGGCCGGCGGACCGGCAAACCAAATGCCGGCCTCTGCCCAGTCGGGGACCATCTGCTCCAGCCGGTTGATGTCCAGCCGGCCATCCTGTTGTTCGATCATCAGATGAAACCGCACGCCCGCCTTCTCGGCCAGATTCCGGATGGCATCGATGAAGGCGGCGGCCGGCGCCCGCGTCGTGTAGATCAGATCCACCTTGCCTTCGATATGCCGCTGCCCCATGGCCTGCAACCCGGCAATGAATGGAGAAATCCCCATGCCTCCGCCGATCCAGATTTGCCGGCGCCGCACGCCACCGAAATCGAACCGCCCATATGGCCCCTCCACGACCACGCTTTGACCGGCAAACAGCTGGTGCGGCAGGCCGCGGGTATAGTCGCCAAGGCCCTTGATGCTGAAGGCCAGTCGTCCGTCGCGCTGCCAGGCCGACGTCATGGTGAAAGGATGCGCCCCTTCGCCTCCACCAAAATCGACAAAGGCGAATTGCCCGGCCTGATGTCCAGGCCAGGCGGTGGTGAGCCGGATACCGACATCCAGCACCGCATTATCCTCATGGAAACGCAGTGTTTCGATCACGCCGACGGCCTTGCGCGCGGTGCCGATGCGACGCAACAGCGATATGATGGCGGCCACCGAGCCGGCCATCATCAGCAAGATCAACAACGGGCCAGCGGGCTGTGCCCAGTAGCTGCGATCCATCAGAATGATGGAGTGAAAGACCAGCACCAGATAAACGGCGGACAGCAGCCGGTGCGCGGGCAAGAAAAAGCGATAGGGAAATTTCTTCCACAGCGCCAGCGTCACCAGGACCAGCAACAGATAGAAACCCCATTCGCCCAGATCGCCGGCTATGCCGCGCCAGTCGCGGAATGGATCGAAGCCTACGGGCACGTCTGCCACTGCGCCAACCGGTGGGCGCGGGCGGGGCGCAAGCCAGCCTTGCTGCACCGCCCAGCGCGGCGCGTTTTCACAAAGCCAGTGAAAAACCGAAAGCAGCGCTCCCGCTATGCCGAGCCATTTATGTAGGCGGTAGAATTTGTCGAGGCCACCAAGCAACCCTTCGACCTGCACCGGCCGGGCGGCCAGGATAACAGCGACCGACAGGCAGCCGATGGCAAGGATACCGCTGTAATAGATCAGGCTGTTACGCAGGCGCCAGAAACCGGAGGTCAGCGCTTCCATCGGGATGCTGAGCAACCAAACCACCGTCAGCGCGACAAGGATCGCAATAAAGACAAGCTTGAGTCTGGCGACGACGGACATGGCAAACTCCCAGGGCTGGGAATACTTCCGGTCGGCGCAGGCACGATATCGACCGGGTTGCACCAAAGCATAGCAGCGCCGCGACACGCGGCCTTGCGGCAGATCAAGGTTAATTACCCAAACCGACAGCGCGATCTGCTAAACTTGTTAAATAGAACGTAAAAAAGCGCCCCGGTTGTCCCGGGGCGCCCTTCATGCAGCACTTTCCGCGACGCTTACACGCCGGGCCCCGACTTGGCGCTTACGCGCCGGGTGTCGGCAGTTTGTGGTCTTTGAACTGCTCGCGCAGTTTGGTCTTGAGCAGCTTGCCGGTTGCGGTATGCGGCAGTTCGGTCACGAAGACGATGTCGTCGGGCAACCACCACTTGGCCACCTTGCCTTCCAGGAAAGCCATCAGTTCGTCCTTGGTGGTTTCCTGGCCGGCCTTCTTGATCACCAGCAGCAGCGGGCGCTCCTGCCACTTGGCATGAGCCACGCCGATCACCGCGGCTTCCTGCACGGCCGGATGACCGACGGCGGCATTTTCCAGATCAATAGAGGAGATCCATTCGCCGCCCGACTTGATCACGTCCTTCGAGCGGTCCGTGATCTGCATGTAGCCGTCGGGATCAAGCGTGGCGACATCACCGGTGGTGAACCAGCCATCCTTGTCGAGCACGTTGCCGCCCTCGCCCTTGAAATAACCGGCCGTGATCCACGGGCCGCGTACCCGCACATCGCCAAAAGCCTTGCCGTCGCGCGGCAATTCGTTGCCGGCATCGTCGGTGATCTTGATCTCGACACCATAGACGGTACGGCCCTGCTTGGCCTGCACGTCGAGGCGCTTTTCCAGCGGCAGGTCGGCATGCTTCTTGAGCAGATTGCCGGTGGTGCCAAGCGGCGACATCTCGGTCATGCCCCAGGCGTGGATGACGAAGCAGTTAAACTGCTTGGCGAAGCGCTCGATCATCGCGCGCGGCGCAGCCGAACCGCCGATCACGCAACGCTCCAGCTTGATGTCCGTCTTGGCATCGAGGCTCGGATTGGCGTCGATATGCTGGAAGAAAGCCAGCCAGACCGTCGGCACGCCAAGCGAGAAGTTGCATTTTTCGTCGCGCAGCAGCTCGTAGACGCTCTTGCCGTCCAGCGCCGGGCCGGGAAATACCAGCTTGGCGCCGCTCATGCAGGCGCCATAGGGCACGCCCCAGGCATTGGCATGGAACAGCGGCACGATCACCAGCGCGCTGTCGGCCGACCCGAGATTGAGCCCATCGCGCTGGCACACCGCATATGAATGCAGCACGGTGGAGCGATGCGAATAGAGCACGCCCTTCGGATTGCCCGTGGTGCCCGAGGTGTAGCATAGCGAGGAGGCCGTCTTCTCATCGAAGACCGGCCAATCGAACGTGCCGCTTTCCTTACCAATCAGATCCTCGTAGCAGAGCAGATTGGGGATCTTGCTGTCCTTCGGCATATGCGCCGCATCGGTCATCAGCACGAAGCCCTTCACACTCTTCAACTGCGACGCCAGCTTCTCGACGATCGGCACAAAAGTCAGGTCGAAGAACAGATACTGGTCCTCGGCATGATTGACGATGTAGTCGATCTGCTCGGGGAACAGGCGCGGGTTGACGGTATGCAGCACCGCGCCCATACCGGAAACGCCGTAATAGAGTTCAAAATGGCGATAGGTATTCCACGCCAGCGTGCCGATGCGGTCGCCCATCTTGACGCCGAGCCGGGTCAGCGCATTGGCCAACTGCTTGGAACGATGGTTCAGGTCGCGATACGTATAACGATGGATCGGGCCTTCAACGGTGCGCGTCACGATCTCGGTATTGCCGTGATACAGTGCGGCAAACTCGATCAACGACGAAATCAGCAACGGACGGTCCTGGATAAGGCCCAGCATGCGCTTCCTCCCATTCACAAAAGCGGCGCGATTATTTAAGGTGGGCGCAGTCTAGGATCGGTGCCTGCTGGCCGCAAGCCGGCGCGGCATGATGGTGCGCACACTTCCCTTGCGACACCCCGCAGCAGCAACCTGCGGTAAGACCTCAGCGCCCCTTGAACACCGGTTTGCGCTTGGCCAGGAAGGCATCGCGCCCCTCAGCGAAATCCTCGCTGTTGAACAACAGGGCCTGGTTATCGGCCTCCAGCGCCAGCAAGCTTTCCAGCGGCTGCGGACCGCGAGCCAGTGCCGCCTTGGTGAAGGCGATCGGCAGCGGGGCCTGGGCGGCAAACCGCGCGGCCAGCGCCAGCGCCGCATTCAATGCCTGCCCCGGCGGCACTACCTGATCGGCCAGGCCGATCCGTCCCGCCGTCTCGCCATCGATCTCCTCGGCCAGCATCAGCAGACGTTTAACCCAGCCGGTGTCGACCCGCTGGGGCACTGTCCACAGCGCGGCCATATCGGGCATCAGGCCGACCTTGCCGAATGAGCAGCAGAATTTCGCATCGCTCGCCGCCACCACCTGGTCGCAGAGCAGCGCCAGCGACATTCCGGCGCCATAGGCATACCCCTCCACCGCCGCAATCACCGGTTTCGGGCCCGCCGCCAGCAGCCGCACCAGTCGATGCAGATTGGCCAGTCGCTGCCGGCCCGCCACGCCTGCGGTATCCTGCATCGACGAAATGTCGCCGCCAGCGCAGAAAGCCCCGCCGCTGCCGGTCAGGACGATGGCACGCACCGCCTCCCCGGCCATGGCGCTTTCCACTGCGGCCAGCAACTCGGCCCGCAGAGGCAGCGACAGGGCGTTACGCTTGGCTGGATAATTCAAACGGATGATGCGGATTGCCCCCTGCGAATCAGTTGGGGTTTCGCTCAGAACTAAGGGGGTATTCGTCGTCATATCCGCTCCTCAATAACGGAAAGGCCGCATAAAAACGCATTTTCTGCCGTTATTTTATACATGCGAAATAAAATTTCGCGCCAATCCGTGCCCAGATTTTAGTCAGCATGGCTAGTTACAAGCAGGACTGTAACCAAAGAGCCACAGTTGAAATTGACGATAGTCATATTACCCCAGAAGCATTTGTTGCACAGGAACTTGTCTGCTTATTGTCGCCGCGGGTTTCGACATTTTGGGACATCTGGAGGTAAGCCCCCATGAAGAAATTTGTAATGCGTGCCGCGTTCGCGGCCCTGGCCCTGACGGCCACAGCCCCGGCCATGGCCGAGGACCGCCTGAGCCTGACCCTGACCCCGGCCGTGGTGTCGGAATACTATTTCCGCGGCATCAGCCAGACTGACGGTCATCCGGCGGCCCAGCTCAGCGGCGAAGGCGCGTTCAAGATCAATGACACCTTCACCGGCTACCTCGGCGCCTTCGCCAGCAACGTCGACTTCAACAACAGCGTCAGCGCCGAAGTGGATTTCACCGGCGGCTTCCGTTCGACCTTTGACAAGCTGACCCTGGATCTCGGCCTGATCCGCTACATGTACCTGGACCAGCCGACCGGCTCGCAGACCTATGATTTCACCGAAGCCAAGCTGACTGCGGCTTATGACTTCGGCTTCGCCATCCCGAGCGCCGGCATCTACTACAGCCCGAACTTCCAGCTCGACTCGGGTAATGCCACCTACCTGACCGCCGGCCTGACCGTGCCGGTTCCGGTCACCCAGTTCGAACCGAAGATCGTCGCCAATATTGGCCAGCAGACGATCGACAAGCCGCAGAACTTCTTCGGCGCCGGCAATACCGACGACAAGTATCTGGACTGGAATATCGGCCTGTTCGCCTCCTACTGGGGCTTCACCGCCGGCCTGCAGTATGTCGACAGCGACCTGAAGAAGAGCCATTGCGCCGGTGGTGCGAATTGCGGCCCGGCTGCGGTTCTCTCGCTCAGCTACGCCTACACGTTCTGATCCGATCCCATCGGACGGTCTGACACAGCCGCCGCCATCCTCGGATGGCGGCGGTTTTTTTTATGCCGCCAGCCCGCCAATACCGGCAATGCCGGTCATGGGCAGACCCCGCAGGCGCCGCATACTCGCCGCATCCATCCCCCCCAGGGCATAAACGCCCAGGCCCCCGCACTGGGCCTGCCGCGCCAGCGCGGCAAAGCGCAGCACCCCAAGCCCGGTTACGCCGGGATGGCTGGCCGTGGCGAAAACCGGCGAAACCAGCACCGCATCGATCCCGGCGCGCGCCGCCCGCGCCACCGCACCGGCATCATGGGCTGCTGCCGTCATCATCCGGAACCGCCGCCGCAGCCCTGCCGCTTGCGGCAACAATCCCTGCGGCAGATGCACGCCATCCGCGCCCACGGCGCGGGCCAGTCGCGCATCCCCGGCCACCAGCAGCAGCAAACCGCGCTGCCGGCACAGGGCATTCATGGCGTGCCCCAGCGCCAGCCGCCGCGCATAAGACCATTCATAATGCCGCAGGATCACCGCACTGCCCGGCGGCAAGCGGCGCATCGCCGGCAATGGGTCGGGCAGCCGCAGGGCGTCGGTAAGCAGGATCAGCTCCGGGTGCGATGCCGGCCAGCCGCAGGGCTTTCGCCCGGCCGACCGGATTGCTAGCGTGCGCCGATGTTTCTTCATTGCCGCAACCTGCCATGACCGCATCCTCGCCGGAAGCCCCTCTCGCCCAGCGCCTTGCCGCCGTGCATCACCAGATTGCCGAAGCTGCCGCCGAAGCCGGACGCGATCCGGCCGGCGTGACATTGATCGCCGTGGCCAAGACCTTCCCGGCCGAAGCGGTAGCCGAGGCCCTGGCCGCCGGCCAGCGCCATTTTGGCGAGAACCGTGTACAGGAAGGCATGGCGAAATACCCGGCCTTGCGCGAACGCCATCCCGACCTCGTGCTGCATCTGATTGGCCCGCTCCAGACCAACAAGGTGAAACAGGCCGTTGCCCATTTCGATGTGATCCATACCGTCGATCGCGAAAGCCTGGCACAAGAACTGGCCAAGGAGTTCGGCAAAAGCGGCCGCCGCCTGCCCTGCTTCGTGCAGGTGAATACCGGCGAGGAGCCGCAGAAGGCCGGCTGCGCGCCGCGAGATGCCGATGCCTTCATCGCCACCTGTCGCGCGCTGGATCTGCCCATTGTCGGGCTGATGTGCATCCCTCCGGCCGACGAAGAACCCGCGCCGCATTTTGCACTGCTGAACAAGATCGCGAAACGCAACGGGCTGACCCAGCTCAGCATGGGCATGAGCGGCGATTTCGATACGGCGGTGATGCTGGGCGCAACCCATGTCCGCGTGGGCAGCGCCATCTTCGGCGGCCGCAGCTATGCGCCGGCAGCCTGAGAGATTTCAGTTCTTCTTGGTCGTGCCGCCCGAGGCGAGCGTGACCTTGTCGCCCGCGATGACGAACGTCACCGAGCCATCGCTGGTCTTGTAACTCCACTGCTCCAGCGGACCGAGCTTCTGGATTTCCGTCGGTCGGCCCAGTGCCTTTTCCAGTTCGGCCTTGGTCCCGGCCTTCTCGGCCTTGCGCAGGGCCTCGTCGGTTGATGGTGGGCCGCAGGCAATCAGGGCCAACGGCAGCATCATGGCAAAAACAAAACGGGTCGGGCGGGCCATGGCAGGCTCCCTGCTGAACAGAGGCACCACCAGTAAAGCGGCCGGCCCGACCCGCGTAAAGCGGCGAATCGCGCTTGACGAACTCAGAACTTCAGCGGGGTCACCTGGCGCACGCCGGGAATCGCCTTCACCTTGGCCGCAACCTCGGCCGGGATCGGACTATCGACCTCAACCAGGCAGATCGCTTCCTGGCCACGCGCGGCGCGGCCGAGGTGGAAGGTGGCGATATTGATGCCGGCATTGCCCAGCACAGTGCCAAGGCCGCCGATGAAACCCGGTTTGTCCTCGTTGGTGACATAGAGCATGTTCGGGCCGAGCTCGGCGTCGATATCGATACCCTTGATTTCCACCACGCGCGGCTTCTTGTCGGCGAACAGCGTGCCCGAGAGATGCCGCACCTTGTCTGCATGGATCGTGACACGCATCAGGGTCTGGTAGTCACCCTCGCGGTCATGCTTGACCTCGGAGACCTCGATATTGCGCTCCTTGGCCACCAGCGGGGCATTGACCATATTGACGCTGTCGAGCTGCCGGCGCAGCAGGCCTTCCAGCACGATGGCGGTCAGCGGCCGGGTGTTCAGCTTGGCGACATGGCCTTCATACTCGATGATCACCTTGGTCAGGTTGGCTTCCGCCAACTGGCCGACGAAGCTACCGAGTTGTTCGGCCAGCTTCATATAAGGTTTCAGCTTAGGCGCGTCCTCCGCCGAGACCGACGGCATGTTCAGCGCGTTGGTGACGGCACCCGAGATCAGGTAATCCGAGATCTGCTCGGCCACCTGCAAGGCGACATTCTCCTGCGCTTCGTTGGTCGACGCGCCCAGATGCGGCGTGGCGATGAAGCGCTCGTGGCCGAACAGCACGTTCTCCTTGGCCGGCTCGGTGACAAACACGTCGAAGGCCGCGCCTGCGACGTGGCCGCTATCCAGAGCCGCTTTCAGGTCGGCTTCGTTGACGAGGCCGCCACGGGCACAGTTGACGATGCGCACGCCCTTCTTGCACTTGGCCAGCGTCTTGGCATCCAGGATGTTCTTGGTCTGCTCGGTCAGCGGGGTGTGCAGGCTGATGAAATCGGCGCGGGCCAGCAGTTCATCCAGTTCGACCTTCTCGATGCCCAGCGCGGTGGCGCGCTCGGGGGTCAGGAACGGATCGTAGCCCACCACGCGCATCTTCAGGCCCTGGGCCCGGTCGGCCACGATGGAGCCGATATTGCCACAGCCGATCAGACCCAGCGTCTTGCCGTACAGCTCGACGCCCATGAAGCGGTTCTTTTCCCACTTGCCGGCCTGGGTGGAACGGTCGGCCTGCGGGATTTCACGGGCCAGCGCCATCATCATGGCCACGGCATGTTCGGCAGTGGTGATCGAATTGCCGAACGGCGTGTTCATCACGCAGACGCCACGCGCGGTGGCGGCCGGAATGTCGACATTGTCGACGCCGATGCCGGCACGACCGACGACCTTCAGCTTGGTGGCGGCTTCCAGCACCTTGGCGGTGACCTTGGTGGCCGAGCGGATCGCCAGGCCGTCATACTCGCCGATGATGGCGAGCAGTTCCTCGGGCTTCAGGCCCGTCTTGATATCGACCTGCACGCCGCGCGACTTGAAGATGTCGACGGCGGCGGGGCTCAGTTCGTCGGAAATCAGAACCTTGACCATGGAATCGTCCTCGAATTTTTGGATGGAAGAAAAACGGGCGCCGCTGACGCGACGCCCGTTCAAAGCGTGATCAGGCGGCCGCGGCCGGCTTGTAGGTGGCCTTCACTTCCGCGAAGGCCCAGTCCAGCCAGGGGCAAAGGGCGGCCACATCGGCAGTTTCCACCGTGGCACCGCCCCAGATGCGCAAGCCCGGAGGCGCGTCGCGATAGGCACCGATATCCAGCGCCACGCCCTCTTTCTCCAGCAGGCTGGCGATCTGCTTGGCCGCCGCTTCCTGATCCTTCGGACCCAGAGCAGTGAACCAGGGATCGACCACCTTGAGGCAGATCGAGGTATTGGACCGCACGGCCGCATCGCCGGCAAGGAAATCGACCCAGTCGGTCTTGGCAGCCCAGTCGGCAATCGCCTTCAGGTTGGCTTCCGAGCGGGCGATCATGCCCTTCAGGCCGCCGACGCTCTCGCCCCATTTCAGGGCGTCGATGATGTCCTCGACGCACAGCATGGAAGGCGTGTTGATCGTCTCGCCCTTGAAGATGCCCTCGATCAGCTTGCCGTCCTTGGCCATGCGGAAGATCTTGGGCAACGGCCAGGCCGGGGTATAGGTCTCCAGGCGCTGCACCGCGCGCGGGCTCAGCACGATCATGCCATGCGCGGCCTCGCCGCCGGTCGCCTTCTGCCACGACCAGGTGGTGACATCCAGCTTGGACCAGGGCAGGTCCATCGCAAACACCGCCGAAGTGGCGTCACAGATCGACAGACCTTCGCGGTTATCGGCAATCCAGTCGCCGTTGGGAACCTTCACGCCCGAGGTGGTGCCATTCCAGGTAAAGACCACATCGCGGGTCCAGTCCACCTGTTTCAGGTCGGGGATATCGCCATAACCAGCCTTCAGCGTGCGGACATCCTTGAGCTTGAGCTCCTTGGTGATGTCGCCACCCCAGCCGGAGCCAAAGCTTTCCCAGGCCAGCACATCGACGCCGCGGGGGCCGAGCAGCGACCACAGCGCCATCTCGACGGCGCCGGTATCGGAAGCCGGCACGATGCCGATCCGGTAATCGGCCGGGATGCCGAGAATCTTGCGATGCAGCTCAATCGCCTCGACCAGACGGGCCTTGCCCTCTTTCGAACGATGCGAACGGCCCACCAGGGCATTTTTCAGGATTTCGGGGGTCCAGCCGGGGCGCTTGGCGCAGGGGCCGGAAGAGAAATGCGCGGACGCCGGTTTGGTTTCGGGGTGTCGCGTGGCAGGCTTGGTCATTGTCTATCCTTCCAGATAGTAAGCGCCCCGTTGGGGGGGCGTGTCCCGCGGCCCTTCTACTCGGAGTCGACCGGCCGACGCAATGGTCAATTCGCCGCAGGCCGGTTTTTTCGGCCCTGAAACGCCCACTTCGGCATTGGAGAGGCCGTTAAATTACCGGATTGTCATCTTCAATTCGTGGCAGATCGGGCCCATGTTGGGCGGGGTCGATACACCGTAAGCTGCCGGTAAGCCGGCTTCCCGATGCTGACCGACCCGCCCGATCTGCTGTTATCCCGCCCTCCGCATGCGCCTGTTGCTGATCGAAGACGAAACCAGCCTGCTCGACCTGATCCAGCGCAATCTGGCCCGGGCCGGCTTCACTGTGGATGCCGTCGACACGGCCGACCTGGCCCGCTCGGCCCTGTCCACCTCGCGCTATGACGCTGTCATCCTGGATCTTGGGCTGCCTGATGAAGACGGCCTGGTTGTCCTGCGCGAGATGCGTAGCCGGCGCGACACCACGCCGGTATTGATCCTCACCGCACGCGATGACGTGGAGGATCGTGTCACCGGCCTGAACAGCGGCGCGGATGATTATCTGCTCAAGCCGTTTGCCATACCCGAACTGGTCGCACGCCTGAAAGCATTGCTGCGCCGGCCGAGCGGCGCTCTGGGCGTAGTGCTGGAAGCCGGCAACATCCGCTTCGATACCGCCGGGCGCGAAGTAACGGTGGACGGCAAGCCATTGGCATTGACGGCACGCGAAATGACATTGCTGGAGAATCTGCTGCGCCGTAGCGGCCGCGTGATACCAAAGCGCCACCTCGAGGAACGCGTTTATGGCTTTGATGACGACGTGACGCCAAATTCGCTTGAAGTCCTGCTGCATCGCCTGCGCCGCAAGCTGGCTGGAGGCGGTTTCTCGGGCGAAATTCATACCGTGCGCGGCGTTGGCTATATGCTGGCCGACAACGCGGCATGACCGACATCCGGCGCAATATCGCTTGGTCGTTGCAAGCCCGCCTGGCTTGGCGGTTGGGTGTCGTGTTGCTTGGCTCAATGCTACTGGTGGCCCTGGTCATCAGCCAGTATGCATGGTTCGCCCTCGACAACCTCGATGATGTCGGGCTGCAGGTTCAAGCCAGCCAGATCACCCGCCATGCGCAGATGCGTGACGGCCGGCTTGTCGTCGATCTGCCACAGGCCCTGACGCAGGCTTATCGCCAGTCAGGCGATGGCTATATGTACGCCGTGCTCGACCCGCAGGGTGCCGTCATTGCGGCCTCCAGCGACAAGGCACGGCGCAGCGTTGGCGAACTGCCGTCAACCATGCAGGCAACCACTGGCGTTGTTTTCCATCTATTGGATGCCGACGGCCATGAATCTCCCTACTACGCCATGTTCGATGGCACGGGTCTGCCGCGGGGTTACATGATTTTTGTCGCCCAGGGCGTTATCCATCCTGATGCCTTCATCGATACGCTGCTGAGCGAATTTGCCGCACGCATCGGCTGGACACTTCCGGTGGTGCTGGCAGCGGCGTTGTTCATCGCCATCTGGACCATCCGAACCAGCCTGCGGCCGATTCGGGAATTGTCGCTGCGGGCGCAGCAGATCGGCCCGGAAACCCGCAACCTTCGCTTGCCCGTACAGGGCGTGCCCGAAGAAATCCTGCCGCTGCCATTGGCGATCAACAGTGCACTCGATCGCTTGGAACAGGGCTTCGAAATGCAACGTCGTTTCACGGCCAATGCCGCCCATGAATTGCGCACGCCGCTGGCCGTGCTGACCGCGCGCCTGGCAGAACTGCCCGACGAACCGACGACCCGCCAGCTGACGCAGGATGTCAGCCGCATGAACCGGCTGGTTGCCCAACTCTTGCAGGTTTCTCGGCTGGAAGGTGCCATGCTGAAAGCCGAGCCAGTCGATCTCAACCAGATCGCCGAAAATGTGGTCGCTTTCTTGGCGCCGCTGGCCATCGGCGATGGCAAATCGGTGGCGCTGACCGCCAGCTCGAAACCGGTCTTGGTGGAAGCCTCGGCCGACGCTATCGAAAACGCCCTGCGCAATCTGATCGAGAATGCCATCGCCCATACCGCACCCGGCACAGAAGTGATGGTGATCGTATCTCCCGACGCCAGCATCGCCGTACGCGATCATGGCCCTGGCGTGCCAGTAGAACAACGGGCCCAGATTTTCGAACGTTTCTGGCGCGGCCGTAACCGGCAACACCCTGGCGCCGGCCTCGGCCTGGCCATCGTGCTGGAAACCATGCGCAGCCATGGCGGCCATGTTTCGGCCGGCGATGCCCCCGGTGGCGGCGCCGAATTTGTGTTGCAGTTTCAGCAGCATATACTGCCAATGACGAAATTCCCGGATTAATCCCTAAGCACGTAAGTTTACTGTAAGCTCGCCCACCTACGGACAACGCACCGCCCGCCCTACGTCGCAGGATCATGATGCAATCCATTGTTATGTTTTTCGGACGTCGGGCCGATGGTCGGTCGACTGGCCGATGGCCGTTGCGCCTGCGCTTCTGGCTGACCTGTCTGGCGATTTTTGTGGGGCTGGCCGCTATCGTGCGCCTCATCCTCACGGTTTGGATCGCACTCGACACGCCGGCCGCCATCTCTCCATTCATTGCTGCCTGGCTGATCGGCCTCATCGACGATATCGCGACAGCGATCTTGCTTGGCCTGCCATTCCTGGCCGGCCTTTATCTGCTGCGTCGCCCTTTCGGCTGGCGGGCCGGACAGGCTGCCGCCCATGCCTTGCTGATCCTGCTGCTGGGCGTGGCGGTGTTCAGCGCGGTCGCCGAGCTGTTTTTCTGGCAGGAATTCAACAGCCGCTTCAACGGCATCGCGGTCTACTACCTGATCTTCCCTAAAGAAGTGATCGGCAATATCCGCGAGTCCTTCGATCTCCGGCTTTACTTGCCACCGATTGGGATATTGGTGCTGTTGATCTACTGGCCGCTGCGGCGGCCGCTGCAATCCGCGCTCAAGTCTCCGCTGCAGGCAGGCGAGTGGCGTCGGGCGTTGGCGACCGGGCTGTTGGCCATCGCGCTCGCCCTGCCCTTCGTCCTGCGCGGGCCCTACGAACCCGTCCTGCATCGCACGATCAATGAACTGGCCGTGAATGGCCTGCACAGCCTGTTCAACGCCTATTTCACCAATGACAGCAAATACGATGGCGTTTATGCCGGCATCCCGGAAGACCAGGCCATTCCGCTGGTGCGCGCCATGGTGCAACAAGACAACACCACCGATCTGGCAGCACCCGGCGAGCGCAGCCTGCGCCGGCATGTCGACAATGGACCGCCGCCCGCCAAAAAGCTGAATGTCGTCCTGATCCTCGAGGAATCCTACGGTTCGGTCTATTTCGAGGATGTTTTCAACGAGAAACAGAAAGATTACTGGCAGACGATGTCGCCCAACTGGCATCGCCTGGCACAGGACGGCCTGCTGTTCACCAATATCTATGCCACCGGCGACCGTACCGTGCGCGCATTGGAGGCGATCTTCACCTCCTTCCCGCCCATCCCCGGCATCTCAACGGCACGCCGCAGCGGCTCGGAAGGCATGAATTCGCTGCCCTTCCTGCTCAAGAAGTTCGGTTACCGCACTGCCTTTCTCTACGGCGGCCCCACAGCCTTCGACAATATGGGGCACTTCTGGGAAACCGTCGGCTTCGACGACGTGTGGGGCGAAAAGGATATCGCCGACCGCAGTTTCAAGACGATCTGGGGCGTGGCCGACGAATACCTGTTCAAGGAAGCCCTCAACCGTATCGACACGCTGGCGGCGCAGCCTGGCCCGTTCTTCTTCTCGGCGCTGACTGTCACCAACCACCGGCCCTTCCTCTATCCGGAAGGCCGTGTGCCATTCAAACCGGCGCCGAACAAACGCGACCACGCCGCTGCCTATGCAGACTGGGCATTGGGACAGTTCATCGATGCCGCCCGCCAGAAACCCTGGTTCGACGACACGATCTTCGTGATGATCGGCGACCATGGCCCGAAAGTATGGGGTGCGGCGCAGATTCCGGTGCAGGCTTTTCGCGTGCCCTTGCTATTCCTGGCGCCGAAACATATCGCGGCCGAGCGGCGCGCCACTCTGGGTTCCAGCATGGATGTCGGGCCAACACTGCTCGGCCTGCTCGGTCTGTCTTATGACAGCCCGTTCTTCGGCGTCGACCTGCGCCATGTGCCGGAAGGTGGCGGCCGCATCGCCATGGCGCACAATTTCGATGTTGCCGTGGGCGACGGACGACATGCCGTGATCCTGACGCCGAAAGGCGACATGCTGGGCTATGGCATGCAGCCAGGGCCGTTCCAACTCGAAGATTTGCCCGAAGAGAATGTCCCCGATCTGAGTCGCCGACAGGCAGCGGCGCTGACCCAGACGGCACATCGCATGTTCTACGCCCGGCAATATCACGAATTGTCGCGGCCCTGACCGGCCGCCGCGGCTTCAGGCCAGTTTGCCTTCCTGCTCGGCCAGTTCCATCAGTTTCGGTGCCCGTTCCGATACTTCGCGCAGGATGGTTTCCGCCACCACGAGACGCTTGCGCGCATCCTCGTCCAGCACGCCCTCGATATGCTCGCGGTCGATGCGATCGACCGTTTCGCGCAATTCCCAGATCGTGGCGAGGAATACCTTCTGGGTGCCGATCGGCAGCACTTCGGTTTCTTCCAGGGCCGGAAAAACCCGCAGCACGACATCGATCTTCATGCGCAGCAGATCGACAATCAGCTGGCTATGGTAATCCCGCAGTTTAGCCAGAGCATCGGCTTCCGCATGCTCCATGCGATCCTCGATCAGCACCAGCACGCCTTCGATCTCGGTCAACGCGTCGCGGTATTCGTAATAGGGTTCATAGGTGGCATGGCTGATTCGCGCGATGGCCTCCTCCGCCATCTTGCGGGCACGCCTAGTCTGGCGCTTGAGCGCATCCAGCAGGGTTTCGATCTCGGCCGCCTTGTAGCGCTTGCCGGCAATTTTGGTCATCGCGGTCACTCGGATCCGGTATTGCCCGCATATTACCCGGTCCTTGCAGCAAAAAAACCGCCGGCACTGTCGTAAATTGGTAGAACGACAGTGCCGGCTATGCCCTTAGCCGGCCAGAAGCACGGCCAGCCCCAGCGCGGCGAAAGCGGCAGCGGCCACAAAGCGGATCGGTTTCAACGGCAAACGCGCCACCACTTTCTGGCCCAACATCACCACCGGCGCATTGGCGAGCAACAGGCCAAGCGTGCTGGCCGTCGTCACGAGAAATACGGAGTCGAAACGCGCGGCCAGCGCCGTAGTGGCAAGCTGGGTCTTGTCGCCGATCTCGGCCAGGAAGAAGGCGACCAGTGTGGTGACGAACACGCCATTGCGCGTCTTCGGCGCATCGTCCTCGTCGAGTTTGTCGGGGATCAGGGTCCAGGCCGCCATGGCGAGGAACGAGGCCGCCAGCGCCCAGCGCAATACCTTGGGTTCGACCAGGCCCTCGATCCATACCCCCAAAGCCGCCGCCAGCAGGTGATTGGCGACAGTGGCGCAGAAGATCGCGGCAAGAATCGGCACTGGCCGGCGGAACCGCGCGATCAGCAGCAGGCTCAAAAGCTGGGTCTTGTCGCCGATTTCGGCAATGGCAACGAGACCGGTGGTCGTGAGGAGGGCGGGCAGAAATTCGGGGCTGGACACGGATATCTCGCAACGGACCGGGCGGCGAACAGGGCCATAGGCTGCATTTCCCGCCGCCCGGTCCGGGCTTCGGAAAAGCAAGCCTAAGGTCTCGCCAGGTTGGTCCGGAGCAGATGTCCGAACCGGCCGGTCAGCGCCAAGCCGTCGGGGCTGGTCTCCCGCCGGCTAGTCTGTTGACGCTGCCCCCGCTCAGGCGGCCGCGATTGCGGCCCGGCGGGCGGCTACTCCCCAAAGGGTGCGGCATTTGTCTAGCCCGCCCGCACCGGCACTGCAAGTGTGCTGTCAGGAAATGCCGCCAGAATTGATCCAGCGCAGGGAAGCCACCGGCCTCGCGTGTATATTCAAAGCCATAGCCCGGGAGTGCCCGCCATGCCGAACCGCTATCCCCTTCCTCTTATCCTGCTGCACTGGCTGATCCTTCCCCTGATGGTGGGGGCGTTCATCCTCGGCGAAGTGATGGAGGACCTGCCGCGTGGCGATGGCCGGATGAGCGTGATGGGATGGCATATCCTTGCCGGCCTGAGCATGGCGGCCCTGCTGGTGCCACGTCTTGTCATCCGTCTGCGCGGCGTGCCGCCGTTGCCAGCGGCAACCTCCGCGCTGGAATTGTGGCTGGCACGGCTGACGCATCTGGGGCTTTATGCCGTGATGCTGGTACTGCCCGCTACGGGACTGGTCTCGATTCTGGCCGGCAAGCGAACGGTTTCGGTATTGGGGCTGTTCGACCTGCCGAGCCTGGCTTCTCTGCCCTGGCTGCACGAGGCGATGGAAGAAATCCACGAAGGCGCGGCCAAGTTATTCCTGCTATTGCTGGCCCTGCATGTCGTTGCGGCGCTCTGGCATGCCCTGATCCGGCGCGATGGCATTTTCCGGCGCATCCTGCCCTGATGGCCCTGGCCGGGCGTTCAGCGCCCTTTACCCAGCGGAACATAAATAGAATTTGCAATCTCCGGTAAATGATCGTACCGATTCCTGAGGTCGGATTAAACCGCATCGGGAAAAACCGGGCATGGTCGCGCGCTGCAGAACCGTGGCGTTTCAGGGCATCGACGTCATGCCCGTGGATGTTCAGGTCCAGTTATCGAACGGGCTGCCGGCTTTTGCCGTCGTCGGCCTGGCCGACAAGGCCGTGGGCGAAAGCCGTGAACGTGTGCGCGGTGCGCTGGCAGCCCTGGGCCTGGCGCTGCCCCCCAAGCGCATCACCGTCAATCTGGCACCGGCTGATCTGCCCAAGGAAGGCAGCCATTACGATTTGCCCATAGCCTTGGCCCTGCTCAGTGCCATGAATGTATTGCCGCCCGATGCGCTGGATAGTTTCGTTGCACTCGGCGAACTCGGCCTCGATGGGGCACTTGGCGCGGTAAGCGGCGTTCTGCCGGCGGCAATCGCGGCCCATGGCGAGGATCGCGGCCTGATCTGCCCGGCGAGTCAGGGCAGCGAGGCGGCCTGGGCAGGCGATGCTGAACGCGTGGTGGCGGCTCCGAGCTTGCTTGCATTGATCAATCATTTCCGCGGCAGCCAGGTGCTGCCGCAACCGACTGCGCATAGCGCCGAGACGGCGAATCAAAACATTCCGGACTTGCGCGACATCAAGGGGCAGGAAAGCGCCAAGCGTGCCCTGGAGATTGCTGCCGCGGGGGCGCACAACCTGTTGTTCATCGGTCCGCCCGGGGCCGGCAAGTCGATGCTCGCCCAACGCCTGCCCGGCATCCTGCCGCCGCTGGATGCCGGCGAAATCCTGGAAGTGAGCATGATCGCCTCGCTGGCCGGCCAGATCAGCGAGGGACGGCTCACCCGACAGCGGCCCTTTCGCAACCCACATCATTCCGCTTCGATGGCAGCCCTGATCGGGGGCGGCCTCCGCGCGAAACCCGGCGAGGTGAGCCTGGCGCATCTGGGCGTGCTGTTCCTCGACGAGCTGCCCGAATTCAACCGCCAGACCCTGGATGCCCTGCGCCAGCCTCTGGAAACCGGGCAGGCCGTGGTGGCGCGCGCCAATGCCCATGTCAGTTATCCCGCCCGCTTTCAGTTGGTGGCGGCCATGAATCCCTGCCGCTGCGGCCATCTCGATGATCCGGCGCTGGCCTGCAGCCGCGCACCGAAATGCGCCGGCGAATACCAGGCCCGGCTCTCCGGTCCGCTGCTTGACCGCATCGATCTGACCTTGGAAGTGCCTGCCGTCAGTCCGGCAGATCTGAGCGCGCCGCCGGCGGCGGAAGATTCCGCCGCCGTGGCGGCGCGCGTGGCGATGGCCCGCGATGTCCAGCGCGATCGTTATGCCCGCACCGGCAGCGGTGGTCTGTCGCGTGATGGCCGGCGCGTGGTGCGCACCAATGCCGAGGCCGATGGCGAATTGCTGGAGCGCATCGCCCTACTGGATGCCTCCGGCCGCGACCTGCTGACCCAGGCCGCCAGCGCCATGCACCTCACCGCACGTGGCTATCACCGCGTGTTGCGTGTGGCCCGCACACTGGCCGATCTGGAAGGCGTAGATGCCGTGCGCCGCCCGCATGTGGCGGAAGCACTGAGTTATCGCCGGCTGGCATTCGTCAGATAGTTAGAAAGAATCCATGTTCTACAAAGGCCACGAAACAATCAGTTTCAAACAGCGCGATGAAGGCCTGGTCTTTTATCCCTACGGCACACTCGCCCGTGGATACGTTATCGCGCCCGATGAGCGGCCTGCACTGGAAGCATATATTCGCCGATGGTCATATTGGGCTGCAGCTCTAGTCGGACTGCAGATTGCTCTGAATAATTTAATGGAATGGCAGTTTAGTCTGATCTTTAGCCTGATCAGCCTCGCCATTTTGATTTCCATCTATTACGTCCGGATGCGCCGCTGGTCGACCAAGCGTACGCCTGCCGCCACGCGCTTGTCGCTCCGTGAAAGCATTGAAAATCAAGCCCGCACAATGCCGGCATCTTGGGTATACCCATTGCTGATATTCTGTTCGTTGGGCTTTTTCGCATCCATATGGCTTTTGGCAATACCATCTGAGAACGATCGTTTCGCACTATGGCTGGGGCCGCCATTTTTCGGATATGGAACTTATCATTCCATCAAGCTGGCAGTCGCAAGGCTTCGCCTGGCCCGATCACGGCATCCAGATACAAACGCATAAAATGAAAAAAGAGCGCCGCAAGGCGCCCTTTCTTTTCTGAATTTCTCGGCCCGCCTATGCGGCCAGCAGAGGTATGTCCGCCGCCACGCTTTCGCGTCCACCAACCAGAAGGTCGAGATCAAGCAAAGACACCATGCGCGTGTCGCGCGCCAGCAAGGCGGTGAGGAAGGCATGATCTCCATCCATCCCGGTCCGCGGCACCGGCTGCAATTCGCGGTCCGCTACGGACAGGATGTCGGATACCGCATCCACCAGCAGACCATAGAAACCGCTGACGGCCTCCACCACGATTACCACATGGATGGCACTGGGCACACTGCGTTCGGCACCCAGGCGGATGCGCAGGTCGTAGATCGGTACGACCTGCCCCCGCAAATTGATGATGCCGCGCACCGCCGCCGGACTGTTGGGCAGCGGCGTCTCGATGGTCCAGCCGCGGATTTCCCGCACGCTGAGAATATCAATGCCATATTCCTGCCCGGCCGCCGTGAAGGTGAGATACTCGCGCACGGCATTACCGGCGATCGTATTCTCTGTTGCGTTCGGCATATCCATCAGAACTGCTCCCATTCGGCGGCATCGGCCTTCGGCGCGGCATTGCCCTGCGCGGCCGTTACCTTCAGAGCAGGAGCCGTCTTTGTCGTCGGGCGTTTTTCCGCCACCACCTTCAGCGCAGCCCGAACTGGAGTCGGCGCCGGACGAGACGAGGTAGCCTGACCGCTGACCTTGTAACGTTGCACCAGCGCGGCCAACTCTTCGGCCTGGTTTGACAAAGACTGGGCCGACGCCGAAGTCTCTTCCACCAGGGCGCCGTTGCGCTGGGTCATCTCGTCCATCTGGCCGACCGCCGTGTTGATCTGTTCCAGACCCGAAGCCTGTTCACGCGACGCGGCGGCAATCTCGGCCACGATGTCAGAGACTTTCTTGATCGCCGAAACGATCTCGGTCAGCGACGAACCGGCCTGGTTCACCAGCGCCGCGCCGGTCTTCACCTGGCCGTTCGACGTCTGGATCAGCGCCTTGATGTCCTTAGACGCATTGGCCGAGCGCTGGGCCAGCGCACGCACTTCCTGCGCCACCACGGCAAACCCCTTGCCAGCTTCGCCGGCGCGGGCCGCTTCGACAGACGCGTTCAGGGCCAGCAGATTGGTCTGGAAGGCGATCTCGTCGATCAGGCCGATGATATCGGAAATCTTCTGCGCGCTGGCCTCGATTTCATTCACTGCCGAGACGGCATCGCGCACGACATTGCCGCCCTTTTCGGCGGTGTCGCGCGCCGCGGTGGCCAGCTGGCTGGCAGCCTGGGCATTGTCGGCATTCTGCTTCACCGTTGTCGTGACCTCGTGCATCGAGGCCGCCGTCTCTTCGATCGACGCGGCCTGCGATTCCGTACGGCTCGCCAGGTCCTGGCTGCCGGTGGAGATTTCGGCCGAAGCCGCGGCAATCGTCTCGGATGCCTCGCGGAGCCCACCGATGATATCGCTCATCGCCTCGACAATGTCGTTGACGCCCTCGCAGAGCGAACGGATTTCACCGGCCTTGCCATCCAGATCGATGCGATGTGTCAGGTCATTGGCCTTGGTGGCTTCCACCACCGTCCGTACCTGCTGCACGGCCAGTTGCATCATCTGCGCGGCTTTGGTCTGCGCGGTGATATCAGTGGCGTATTTCACCACCTTGTAAGGTCGGCCATTGGCATCCATGATCGGGTTGTAGCTGGCCTGGATCCATACTTCCTTGCCACCCTTGCCGATGCGCTTGTACTGATTGGCGTCATACTCGCCGCGCGCCAGCTTTTCCCAGAAAGCCCTATATTCGGCGCTGTCGCGATAGGCAGGCTCGACGAACAGGCTGTGATGCTTGCCCTTCACTTCGTCCAGCGTATAGCCCAGTGTCTTCAGGAAGTTCTCGTTGGCATGCAGGATCGTGCCATCCAGCGTGAACTCGATCACGGCCTGCGCCTTGCTGATGGCGGCCAACTGGCCCTCGTAATTGGCCATCGTCATCTTCTGCTCGGTGATATCGGTCGCGAACTTGACGACCTTGTAAGGCTTGCCGCGTTTGTCGAAGATCGGGTTGTAACTGGCCTCGATCCACACTTCCTTGCCGCCCTTGGCAATGCGCTTGTACTGGCCGGCATCGAACTCGCCACGGCCCAGCTTGGCCCAGAACTCGCGATACTCAGCACTGGCCCGATAGGCTGGCTCGACAAACAGACTGTGATGCTGGCCCTTGATCTCATCCAGCGTATAGCCCAGCGCGTTCAGGAAGTTGGCGTTGGCGTGCAGAATCTTGCCGTCCAGGGTGAATTCGATCACGGCCTGGGATTTGTTGATGGCGTCGAACTGGGCCCGCAGATCGCTGGTCGCCGACGCACCCGAAAACTGGAACATTTTGATCTCTCCGTTTTGTGTCCTTCCGGCGGGGCGCCGGTAGTAGTGGGTCGATATATTTCAATCGGGGAAGATCCGGCAGATAGAAACTTAGTAATTTCAATGGATTACGAGACTGTAATGCTGCTCCACCGAACTTCTCCCCTGATCGGCTGAACAAAAACGCTTCTTTCACGCCAGCTTCTTGTTGTGGTTGCGCGAAAGCACTGATTTGTTGTTCTAGTTACATACGTATTCAAAATTGACTTAGATCACTTTCTGAAGCGTTAATTTTTTCCTCGTTTACTGGGAGAAACTCGGGAGGTTCTTAGCCGTCTCAATCGGGGGCCCCCGCTTCGACACTACTTTAATGAGTATTTGACTCCAACGGTGGGCCGACTGGCACATGTCTCCGGCTTCTCTAATATCTTGGCACGCGCAGCGTGGTACGTGCTGTCGTTCGGGGGGAGATGTACTCGCAATGATCAAGGCCATCCGTTATTCGCAATTCGGGAAGGCTCATGAGGTGGCCGAACTGATCGAGTTGCCCGATCCGGGCATTCCCGGTGAGGGCGAAGCCTTGATCGATGTGGAAGCCTCGCCAATCAATCCGGCCGATCTGCTGCAATTCGAGGGCAAATATGGCGCGGTGCCACCGCCCCTGCCGGTGATGGCCGGCGGCGAAGGCATTGGCATCGTGCGCGCAGTCGGCGCGGGTGTGAGTCATCTGAAATCAGGCGACCGCGTGCTGTTACTGTTTGCCGGTCGCGGCAACTGGCGCAGCAGCCTGATCGCCAAGACGGCCAGACTGTTTGCGTTGCCGGCCGGCGTCGATCCGTTGCAACTCGCGATGCTGACCGTCAATCCGCCCACGGCGATGCTGATGCTACAGAATTTTACCGCGCTGAAAGCCGGCGACTGGGTGATCCAGAACGCCGCCAATTCCGGTGTCGGCCACAGCGTGATCGCATTGGCCAAGCGGCGAGGCCTGCGCAGTATCAATGTGGTCCGTCGCACAGAGTTGGCCGCCGAGTTACAGGCGTTGGGCGCTGACAGCGTTCTGGTGGATGGCCCAGATCTGCCTGCACGCGTGAAGGCTCTGACCGGTAACGACGCCCTGCCAAAGCTGGCCATCGATGCGGTGGCCGGCGATGCCACCGGCCGGCTGGCGCAGTCGCTGGCCGAAGGTGGCGTGGTAGTGAATTACGGCATGCTGTCGGGTCAGCCCTGCGCGATGCCGCCGGGCGATGTGGTATTCCGTGATATCAGCCTGCGCGGCTTCTGGCTGGCACGCTGGTTCGCCACCGCCGGCCCGGATGAGATGCGCAATGTCTATGGCGAACTCACACGGCTGATTGCCGACGGCACCATCCATGTGGCGGTGGAAGCGACCTATCCGCTGGAACGCATCCGGGATGCGCTGGCCCATGCCGCGCGCGAAGGCCGCAGAGGCAAAATCCTGATCACGCCAGGGCGATAGCGGCCAGCATCATTCGGGGTCGGACAGGTAGATCGCGGCAAGTATCTTGTTCACCCTGCCACCTTCCATCAGCGGCAAGGCCAGCTTGTCCATCAACAGATAATCACGCGCCGATGGGCTGCCGCGTGAAATATAAACCGGTTTCGCGCTGCGGATGACCTCGCGGTATTCCAGCATTGGCTTGTCGCCGATCAGGGGGGCGCAATCAGCAACGCGGCGGCCGGTCAGATCGAAGCCGAAAATCCGCGTCAGTTCGGTGCCATACAAACGATAGCGGCCATCTTCGCCATCGCAATCGATGATCATCAGATGTCCCAGCCAGGGCCGCAGTTCCTCGACGGTGAAATCACCGCGCGACGGCGCCGGGCGGCCGCCGCGCTTTTTCCGCCACAGGTCATACAGGGCACGCAGGGCGGGATGACCGATCGCGATCGCGCCCGCCTTGTCGCCGCTGCCAAAAACCTGCCCGAACTGGATCACGTCTCGATACACCATGTGGGCGCCGTAACGGTTGCAGGACAATCCCGTTCCCTCGGCCAGCCCCTTTGTACCGCCTGGGCGGTTGGCCGGCTGAATTACGATTCAGTAATCTGGGCGCCAAAAGCGAAAGATTCCGTAATGTCTTGTGAACGGGTTCCGCCAACCTCTTTTCCTATGATCCGTAGCCGGTGCATGGCTGGCAAGCCATAGTGCCGGCGCCCTTTGCCCAAGATTCGTAAGGATATCCGATGACATTCATCCATTCCGTCGCCGAGCTGGAAGCCCTCTATGGCGTTCCGCTGGAGACCTCCACGGCCAAGGAAATCGATCACATTTCCCCGGAATACCGGGCCTATATCGAGGCGTCGCCCTTCGTCACCCTGGCCACAAGTGGACCGGAGGGGCTGGATTGCTCGCCGCGTGGCGACAAGCCGGGCTTCGTGCGGGTGGCCGATGAAAAGACCCTGCTGCTGCCCGATCGCCGCGGGAACAACCGTATCGATTCCCTGCGCAATATCGTGCGTGATCCGCGTGTCGGCCTGTTGTTCCTGCTGCCCGGTCTGGGGAACACGTTGCGGGTCAACGGCCGTGCCCGGCTCAGCATCGATCCCGATCTGCTGGCCTCGTTTGCGGTGGAGGAGAAAGCGCCCCGTTCGGTGGCGGTGATCACCGTCGATGCCGTCTATTTCCAATGCGCCCGTGCCGTGATCCGTGCCGAATTGTGGAACCCGGCCCGGTATCTGGCGAAAGACAGCCTGCCCAGCGCCGGCCAGATTCTGGCCGCACTCAGTCAGCAGCGGATCGGCGGCGAGGAATATGACCGGACCTGGGCCGACCGGGCCCGCCAGACCATGTGGTAGCGCCCGCCCTGGCTGGGCCATCCCATATTGCCCGGCCCCAGTGCCACGACGAATCAGGCGCTTATCCGGCATGACTGGCATCCCCACGCCCGAGACGCTACAAAACCACGCCCTGTCCAGGTCTCTTCGAGTCGCCCGTGATGATCCACAAAACCGATATCGCCGTGATCGGCGCTGGCCCGGTCGGCCTGTTCGCCGTGTTTGAATGCGGCATGGTCGGCCTGAAATGCCAGGTGATCGATGCGCTGGATGCCATTGGCGGACAATGCAGCGCGTTGTATCCTGAAAAGCCGATCTACGACATTCCGGGCTTTCCCAAGATTTCCGGCGCTGGACTGGTGGAGAATCTGGAAACCCAAGCCGCCCCCTTTGCGCCGGTCTATCATTTAAGCCAGCGGGTCGAGAAACTGGAACGCCTGCCGGGCGATGCCGGGTTCCGGCTCGTCACCTCGAAGGACATCGTGATCGAGGCGCGCGCGGTCATTATCGCCGCTGGTGCCGGCGCCTTCGGCCCCAACCGCCCGCCCCTGCCCGGCATCGAGGCCTATGAGGGCCAACCGGGAGGCAGCGGGGTGCAGTATCTCGTGCGCCGTGCCGAGGATTATCGCGGCAAGCACATCGTGATCGCCGGCGGCGGCGATTCGGCTGTCGACTGGGCGCTGATGCTGCATGGCATCGCCGCCCATATCGACTTCGTGCACCGGCGCGACCAGTTCCGCGCCGCGCCCGAGAGCGTGGCCAGGCTACGTGCGCTGAACGGCCAGGGCCTCGACATCGTGGTGCCGTTCCAGCTCGACGCACTGGAGGGCAACGGCGGCCGTCTGCAGGCCGTACTGGTGAAATCTCTGGACGGCGAAAGCCGTCGCCTGCCGGCCGATGCGCTGCTGGCTTTCTTTGGCTTGCGCAGCGAGCTTGGCCCTATCGCGCAATGGGGCCTGAACGTCGAACACCATCACGTGCCGGTCGACCCCGCTACCTGCCAGACATCGCAGCCCGGCATTTTTGCCATCGGCGATATCGCCACCTACCCCGGCAAGCTGAAACTGATCCTCACCGGTTTCGCCGAGGCGGCCTCAGCGGCACATGCGCTCTATCCGCTGTTGCATGGTGGCCAGCCGCTGCATTTCGAATATTCCACCTCGAAAGGCAGGCCCGGGGCTTAAACAATCCGGCTGGTGCGATTACCCCAGTAGCGGTCCTTGATCAGCCGTTTGTACAACTTGCCGGTGGCATGTCGGGGCAAGGCTTCCTCGAAGTCGATCGAGCGTGGGCACTTGATGCTGGCCAAGTGCTGCCGGCAATAGGCCAGCAATTCCTCGGCCAGCGCCGGACCAGCCTCGGCCATGTCGACCGGCTGCACCACGGCCTTCACCTCTTCGCCGAAATCCTCGTTCGGCACGCCGATCACCGCCACGTCGGCCACCTTGGGATGGTCGATCAGCACATGCTCGGCTTCCTGCGGATAAATGTTAACGCCACCGGAGATGATCATGAAAGCCTTGCGGTCGGTCAGATAGAGATAGCCCTCCGCGTCGACATAGCCGACATCCCCCAGCGTACTCCAGCCCCTGTCGTTGAATGCCTGCTGCGTCTTGGTTTCGTCATTATGATAGGTGAAGGGCTGGCCATCGGCGAAATAAACCAAGCCCGGCTGCCCGGGAGGCAATTCCTCGCCGCTCTCGTCATCCACGATATGCAGTTTGCCGATGATGGCCCTGCCGACAGAACCTTTATGCGCCAGCCATTCCTGACTGGTGATATAGGTCATGCCATTGCCTTCCGAGGCGGCATAGTACTCGTGCAGGATCGGCCCCCACCAGTCGATCATCTGCTGCTTAGTGGCATGCGAGATCGGCCCGGCGCCATGGATGGCGACGCGGTGCGACGAAAGATCATAACGATTGCGCAGCTCGGCCGGCAGCTTGAGCATGCGCACGAACATGGTCGGCACCCAGTTGGAATGGGTGACGCGATAACGCGCGATCAACCGGAGCGATTCTTCCGCATCGAAATGCTCCATGATCACCAGCGTACCGCCCACTTTCGATACCAGCATGGAATAACGCAGAGGTGCCGCATGATAGAGCGGTGCCGGCGACAGATAGACCATGTCCACGCCGTAGCCATACAGGCTGAAGCCGTTGTCGACGAAATAGCTGCGCGTGCCGACCGGGTCGCCGGCGATCAGCCGCTTCACGCCCTTGGGCTTGCCCGTGGTGCCGGAGGAATACAGCATGTCCCGTCCCTGCATTCCGTCGGGGATCGGCGTCGCCGGCATGGCCGCCAAGGCTGCTTCCCAGTTCTCGTATCCCTCGGCTACGCCACCGATCATCAGGAAATGCCGCACCTGCGGGCAGAGCCGGCGCAACTCGGCTGCCATGGAAGCGAAGGCATCGCTGACGACCAGCACGGTGGAGCCAGAATCCGTGACGATGTATGCCAGCTCTTCCGCCGTCAGTTTGGTGCTGACAGTCGTGTAATACAGGCCGGCGCGGTCGGCACCAAAACAGGCATCGAAGAATTCCGGCCGATTCTCGATCACCATCGCCACATGACAGCGGGAGTCCAGCCCGAGGCTGCGGAACAGATGCGCGGCGCGGTTGGAATTCTCCTCAAGCTCGCGGAACGTGGTCACCCGGCCGGAGCCCGCCATGATCACCGCCGGCTTGTCGGGCGTTTCGCGCGCGTGTTCGGTGATATAGACCAGATCTGACACGTCACCCTTCCTTCTGCAACAGCGAACGCAGCTCGGTCTTCAATACCTTGCCGTAATTGTTTTTCGGCAGGGCCGCGACAAAGCGATATTGCTTGGGCCGCTTGAAGCGGGCGATATGATCAAGACAGAGACGATCCAGAATTTCCGCGGTCACGTCGGCACCGGGTCGCGCCACTACGAAGGCAATCACCTCCTCGCCCCAGTCGGGATGCGGCTTGCCCACCACCGAAACCTCGCTGACATCCGGATACTGCAACAACACTTCCTCCACCTCGCGCGGATAGATGTTGCTGCCGCCGGAAATGATCATGTCCTTGGAACGGTCCTTGAGGGTGAGGAAGCCATCCTCATCGAAGCTGCCCATATCGCCGGTATGCAGCCAGCCATTGCGCAGGGTCTGCGCCGAGGCATCGGGATTGCGCCAGTAGCCGGCCATCACGATCTCGCCGCGGCAAATCACCTCGCCGACCTCGCCCACCGGCAGTGGATTATCATCGGCATCCACCACGCGCACCTCCACATCGGTCCGCGCCACACCAGCCGACCCCAACCGGGCCAGATGACGTGGGTGCCCGGTATCGACATGCATTTGCTTGTCCATGCCCGTGATGGTCATCGGCGCCTCACCCTGGCCGTAGATCTGCGCCAGCTTGGGCCCCAGAACCGCCATGGCCTGCTGCAGATCGGCGACATACATCGGCCCACCGCCATAAACGATGGTTTTCAGGTTTGAGGTATCGGCTACGGCGATCTGCGGAGCATGAATCAGGCGGTGCACCATGGTTGGCGCGAAGAAGAAGCTGCAGCCGTGCCAGCGCGCAATCAAATCCAGGGTTTCGGCCGGATCGAAGCCCCCCGATGCCGGGACCACTTGGTTGGCGCCGCGCGCCAGATGCGGCAGGCCATACATGCCGGAGCCATGGCTGATCGGTGCACAGTGGATGATGCTGTCGGTGGGATCAATGCGATCCACATCGGCAAAATAGTTCATCGTGGCCACCATCAGGTTGCGATGGGTGAGCATCGCCCCTTTTGGCCGCCCGGTGGTGCCCGAGGTGTAAAACAGCCAAGCAAGGTGGTCGGGCCGGATTTCAGTGACCAGCGGCAGTGGTTCGGCCGTGTAAAGACGCGCGAACTCCGCCTCCTCCGCCACGATGATCCGCTGCAATTCCGGCATTTCGGTTTTCAGGACCGAGAGATCCTCGGCGAAGACAGCCGAGACGACGGCCAGCTTCGCCTGGGCGTTGTCGATGATCCAGGCCGCCTCGCGGGCATGCAGCTTGGCATTGATCGGCACAGCGGCAAGACCGGCATGCCAGAGTGCGAACAGCACCTCCCAGTAATCGGGACTGTTCTTCATCACGACGGCGACTCGATCACCCGGTTTTAGATTACCCGCCGCCATCAGGCCGCCTGCCAGGCGCGGCACGCGCCGGCCCATCTCGGCATAACTCAATCTTGTCTCATGGCCGACCGACAATGCCGGCCGCTCACCCCAGACCCTTGCCGCCCGATGCAGCAGATGCGCGATATTCATGCCCGTCCCGCCGTTCTTTGCCGGTCGTTTCCTCAGGGCACGATGTTACGCAAACAAAAGCGGCGCCGACAACCGGCGCCGCCTCATCAAATCCGGATTGTCCGCTACTCAGGCGTGGTATTCGGTCTGGACCAAGCCCTCGTCGGGCGAAAAGCGGTTCTGGTATTTCGGCGCGATCCGCTCGACCGGCAGCAGGATAAACACATCCGTCGTGCCAAACTGCCGATCAACCACGGCACCATCGCCGATATAGGCGCCCAACCGCAGATAGGCCTTGATCAGCGGGGGCAACGCATGCAGCGCCGCGCGCGGATTGATCTGATCGGCCGGCATCAGGTCCATCGATACATAACGCTCGGGCAGCGCACGCACGCGCCATTCCTGCGGCGGCAGGTGATTGGCGTGCAGGTAGCTCAGTGCCAGTGCGTGATCCTGTGGATTGGTGCCCGGGAAGGAGGCGCAGCCAAACATGAAACTGATGTTGTGGTCCGACACATAGGTCGAGATGCCACGCCAGAGCAGCTGGATCGTAGCATTGGTGCGATAATCGCGATGCACGCAGGAACGGCCCAGCTCAAGCAGGCCGCCGCTGGCGCCGACATAATCCAGCATCGGCTTCAGATCGTATTCCGAGGCCGAATAAAAGCCGCCATGCATTTCGGCGACACTGCGGCGCAGCAGGCGATAGGTGCCCACGGCCTGCTCGCCCTCCGGACGACTGCGGTCAAACACCATCAGATGGTCGCAGAGGCGGTCGAACTGGTCGAAATCCAGACCCAGCCTGGCCATTTCCGGCGAGGGCTCGGCAGCCATCTCTTCGTAAAAGACCTGATAGCGCAGACGTTGTGCCGCAGCGATGTCTTCCGGGCTGCGGGTCAGGCGCACCTCGAAACGGCCATCAGCGGACACGCATTGCCAACCGCTACGCGGATTGCGCGCGGCAGGTACGACCGTGGGGACGGAAAGCGGCAGTTGCATGTTCATACATCCGACTATGGCGGTATTACGTGACGCAATGGTGTCAAATATATGACACATATACTAAAACGCGTCCGCAATAAAATATGTTGTGGGTCGGATCAAGTCGCCTGCCCCATATCTGGGCATCCCGAGCTCTGCCAAATAATTATCAATCCTCGGCAAGCAGGATTCCCGGCCGTTTTTCGACGATTCTCGTGGCTGCACCGCGTCGCGTCAACCAGGCCAGCAGGGCAAGTCCCGGCAATGCCGCGACCGTGGTGGCGAGGAAGAAGAGCGGCCAGCCAAGCGATTCGGCCATGAAACCGGCATAGGACGACAATACCGTGCGCGCCACCGCGGTCAGCGAAGACAGCAACGCATATTGCGTGGCGGTGTAGGCAATGTCGCAAAGCGCGGAAAGGTAAGCAACCAGGGCCGCCGTGCCCATGCCACTGGCCAGATTCTCCACGCCCACGGTGAGCGCCAGGAACCACAGATCATGGCCGCGCATGGCCAGCACGGCAAACAGCAGATTGGATCCCATCTGCAGAATGCCGCAGACCCACAACGCGCGGTACAGGCCAACGGCCTGCATCAGCCAGCCGCCCAGAAACAAGCCCAGCATGGTGGCGGCGAAGCCATAGAGCTTGCTGACCTCGGCGATCTCGGCCTTGGTGAAACCAAGATTGAGGTAAAAGCTGGTAGCCAACACGCCGGCCAGGCTGTCGCCCAGCTTGAACAGCATCACGAACAGCAGGATGCCGATCCAACCCTTACGGCTCATGAATTGCAGGAAAGGGCCGGCAACGCTGGCATAGAGCCAGGCCATCACGGCAGCCACCGCCCCTGAGAGATGCGGCCGCGCCGCCAGCCAGGATTGTGCCTCCGCAAAACGCCGTTCGGCATCGCCACGCGGCTTTGATTCCGGCTCGCCGACCAGCAGCACGGTGATCGCACCGATCACGAGGACTGCCGCCATGGCGAGATAAACCAGCGGCCAGGCGAAAACGGTAGCGAGATACAAGGCACCGGCCGAGGAAACCAGCATGCCGATGCGGTAGCCGAAAACGATGGCGGCGGCGCCGGCGGCGAGCTGGCGTTCCTCCAGGATTTCCACACGCCAGGCATCGATGACGATATCTTGCGTGGCGGAAGCAAAAGCCACCGCCACGGCGCAGAGCGCGGTGAAGGCCAGCGCCTGGCCAGGATTGCTGAAAGCAAGCGCCGCGATCGCCGCCATCAGCAAGGCCTGCGCGAAAACCAGCCAGCCGCGCCGCCGACCAAGCCAACGGGTCAACAGGGGCAGCGGCAGGCGATCAACCAATGGCGCCCAGATGAATTTCAGCGTGTAGGGCACGCCGACCAAGGCGAACAGGCCGATGTCCTTGAGCGAGGCCCCCGATTCGGTCAGCCATGCCTGCAGGGTCTGGCCGGTGAGCGCCAACGGCAAACCGGAGGCGAAGCCGAGCACGGCAATCGCCAGCACCCGCCGGTCGCGATAAACCGCGAAGGCCGTCAGCCAGTCACGCAGGCGCTGGGCCGTCACGGCCTAGTGCGGCTTGGCGTAGCCGAGCGGTTGCAGCGCCGCCGTGATTTCGCCAAGGATGGCGGAATCGTCGATCGTGGCGGGCATGCGATAATCCTGCGCGTCGGCAATCTTCTGCATCGTGCCGCGCAGTATCTTGCCCGAACGGGTTTTCGGCAACCGTTTCACCACCACAGCCTGCTTGAAAGCGGCCACTGGGCCGATCTTTTCACGCACCAGCTGCACCAACTCTCGCACGATCTGGTCTTCCGCACGGGTGACACCGGCTTTGAGCACGACGAAGCCGAGCGGCACCTGGCCTTTCAGTTGGTCGGCCACGCCGACCACGGCGCATTCCGCCACATCGGGATGCGAGGCCAGCACTTCCTCCATGCCGCCGGTCGACAGACGATGGCCGGCGACATTGATGATGTCGTCGGTGCGACTCATGATGAAGATGTAGCCATCCTCGTCGATGAAGCCGGCATCGCCGGTGTTGTAATAGCCGGGGAAACGCGCGAGATAGCTTTTCTTGAAACCCTCGTCGTTGTTCCACAGCGTGGGCAGGCAGCCCGGCGGCAGCGGCAGCTTGATCACGATATTGCCGATATCTCCGGCCTTCACCGGCTGGCCCTCATCGTCCACCACCTGCACGTCGTAACCCGGCACAATGCGCGTCGGCGAACCATGCTTGACCGGCAGATGTTCAATGCCCATGCAGTTGGAAGCTACAGGCCAGCCGGTCTCCGTCTGCCACCAGTGATCGATCACCGGCCGATTGAGGTTGTCTTCCGCCCATTTCACCGTATCGGGATCGGCGCGCTCGCCGGCCAGGAACAGGGTGCGGAAATTGCTCAGATCGTATTTGCCGATCAGTTCGGCTTTCGGATCTTCTTTCTTGATGGCGCGGAAAGCCGTGGGTGCGGTGAACAGTACCGATACCTTATGCTGCTCGATCACGCGCCAATAAGCACCGGCATCAGGCGTGCCGACCGGCTTACCTTCATATAAAACGCTGGTGCAACCGAACAACAGCGGCGCATAGACGATGTAGGAATGTCCCACCACCCAACCCACATCGGATGCCGCCCAGAACACCTCACCCGGCTTCATGCCATAGACATTCTGCATCGACCAATGCAACGCCACCATATGGCCGCCATTCTGGCGCACCACACCTTTCGGGACACCGGTGGTGCCCGAGGTGTAGAGCACGTATAGCGGGTCGGTCGCCTTCACCGGGACGCAGTCGGCGGGCGCGGCCTTATCGGCTTCGATATCGAAATCCAGATCGCGGCCGGCCGTCATCGCGCCCTGATACATCGGGCGCTGATGCACCAGGCAATGCCGCGGTTTGTGCGTCGCCATCTCGATGGCCTGGTCCAGCAGCGGCTTGTATTCCACCACCCGCCCCGGCTCCAGGCCGCAGGATGAGGCAATGATCATTTTGGGCTTGGCATCATCGATGCGGGTGGCAAGTTCGCGCGGTGCGAAACCGCCGAACACAACGGAATGGATCGCGCCGATGCGGGCACAGGCCAGCATAGCCATCACGGCCTCGGGCGTCATCGACATATAGATGATAACGCGGTCACCCTTGACTACGCCCAAAGCGGTCAGCGCGCCGGCCACCTGGGCAACACGATCCCGCAATTCCCGGGTGCTGAAACGGCGGACCGTACCAGTAACCGGCGAGTCATAGATCAGGGCGATACGGTCACCGTGACCCGCCTCGATATGGCGATCAAGCGCATTAAAACAGGTATTGGTCTCCGCGCCGGCAAACCACTGATAGAAGGGCGGGTTGGAGGCATCCAGCACCCGGTCCCATGTCCTGAACCAGTGCAGCGGCGCGGCCGCATCGGCCCAGAAAGCCTGCGGATCGGCTTTGGCCGCAGCAAAGACCTGTTCATAGCGACTCGCCATTTGTTCCTCCCGACTGTCTTATTCTGGCCGTCGATCTATACCAGACCGGACGGGGGCTGAATAAGACTCTCGTCTAAGAACCGAGGCAGTACGGTCGCTTATTCCGCGAAATCGTTATTCCGCGGCCTGGGCCTTGGCGTCACCGAGGAGTTCGATCCTGGCCGAGTCGTATTCCCGTTTCAGTCGGGCAACAAGGTCGGCCACGCTCGGCACGTCCTTGATCGAGCCGACACCTTGTCCCGCGCCCCAGATGTCGCGCCAGGCCTTGGACTTCGAACTGCCACCCGAGCCGAAACTCATGGTGCTCTTGTCAGCTTCAGGCAGATTGTCGGGGTCAAGGCCGGCCTTGGCGATGCTGGGCTTAAGGTAATTGCCATGTACGCCGGTAAACAGCGAGGAATAGACGATGTCGCTGGCCGCGGCATCCACCAGCATCTGCTTGTAATCGGGCATCGCGTTGGCTTCCTGGGTGGCGATGAAGCGCGTGCCGATATAGGCGAAATCGGCCCCCAGTGCCTGGGCGGCCAGGATATGTCGGCCATGTGCAATCGAGCCCGACAGGGCGATGGGCCCGTCGAAAAACTGGCGCACTTCGGAGACCAGCGCGAAGGGGCTGAGCGTGCCGGCATGCCCGCCGGCACCGGCGCAGACCAGAATCAAGCCGTCCACGCCAGCTTCCAGCGCCTTCTTGGCGTGGCGAATGTTGATCACATCATGCAGTACGATACCGCCATAGGAATGCACGGCTTCCACAACTTCGTTCGGCGCGCGCAGGCTGGTGATGATGATCGGAACCTTGTACTTCACGCACATCTCGACGTCGTGCTTCAGACGGTCATTCGAGTGATGTACGATCTGGTTGACGGCAAAGGGCGCCACCGGCTTGTCCGGGTTCTTGGCACGATAGTCATCCAGCTCGGTGGTGATGCGCTGCAGCCATTGTTCCAGCATCTCAGCCGGGCGTGCGTTAAGGGCCGGGAAAGAACCGACGATGCCGGCCTTGCACTGGGCGATCACCAGTTCGGGACCCGAGACGATGAACATCGGGGAACCGATCACCGGCAGACTGAGACGACCTTTGACAACGGCAGGGAGCGCCATGGTTTCCTCCAGAATTTGCCCCGGCAGATTAGGCAGCCACTGGCCGGCGTGCAATCGCGGCATGTTTACGCAAGGGCAATCGGCCGCCGCAGGATCGCCGGGATGCCGGTTTGCCAGAAATACAGGATCTCTTGGGTAACCACCCTTTCGGGCTGCTTTATTCCGCCTTTACGATCAGCATCGCCGACTGTGGCGGCAATACCGCCAGCAGCGCCAACAGGTCGGGCAGCGCCAGTGCGACGCAGCCTTCGGTGCCGCTGTAATCCGGTCGCGCCAGATGCAGGAAAATAGCGCTACCCATGCCGGGCACAGGCGGATCGTCATTATGCCCAAGCACCACGATCACGTCGTAGACATGGTCTTCGCGCCAGAGTTTTTCGTGGCTGGCGGTATGTGGCAACAATACATGGCGGTTATAGGCAGGATCGGCGGGATCGTCGCACCAGCCATCCTGCGGCGTCAGGGCCTGTACCGGCAGGCGAGTCTGCGGGGCGGTTACTCGATCCGGGCGATACCAGACCTGACGCAAAGCATACCGACCCAACGGCGTGGCGCCATCGCCCTCGCGCTTGTCTGCCTCAGGCTTCACGCCACCCTTGCCCAGGGCGCAGCGAAATCGCAAGCCGCCATACTTAATGAAGCCGTCGGAGGTGACGATGATATCGCTCATGCCGTGATCAGGCGGCAAAGCGGCGATTTATGCAAGGCTCAGTATGTCGCATCCAACGCCGGCTGCATGCCACGCGGACGGTCACGCTGTTGCTGCATGTCGAAGTATTTCTGATAGGCCTCAGCCGCGCGATTGGCCCAGTCATTCGACGATGACGATGGCGCGTGGATCTGCTGTGGCGAGACCTTGGCACCATACTTGGCAGCGACATTCTGCTGCGTGATCGGCGAAGTGCCGACGCCGTGACCGGGCGCCGGCGCATTGGACGGAAAAGCGGGGAACCAGGCGCGGCCATCGGTCATTCCAGGCGCGGGTGCCGCTGCCGTTTGCGCGCGGCCGCGCGAGGCTGTCTGCGGATTGCGGGCCTGTGCCGCCATGATCGCCTCGGCCGCTGGGCCAGCCGGCGCAGCCTGCGCCGCGGCCTGCTGCTTCAGGGCCTGGAACAAATCGCTGGGTAGTTCGATAGCGGCTTTGGTATCCCCGGATTTGTCCTGTTCGGCGGGCTCACGCTCGTTACGGCGTTCAGCCATGCGCGCTGCCAGACGCAGGTCGGGACGCGCGGCCTGCGTCTGAGCCTGCACCAGTGCGGCCTGCTGCTGAGCCGCTTGCTGCTGGGTGGCCTGATCGGATTGACGGGCATCGTTTGCCGCAACCGCCGTAGCTGACTGTTTCTCGCCGCCAAGATCAATGCCCAGCATCGCCATGGCATGTTCACCCGGGTCCTTGCCGGTACTTTCGTTGATCATGGCACTGACCACCGAGGCGGCCAGACCAATCGGGCCGCCAAACAGGGCGCCCCCGGCCATCCGCGACCCTGCCTCGATCTGGTCTCCCGTCAAGGCACGGTAAACGGTTGAGACGATTGGGATGTGCTGCAGCGGATTGATGATGTCGAGGAAGTCGGAAAATTTGAACCCGCCCGGCCCGAACAGGCCACGATGCTCGCGAGCCTCGCCATTGGCCGCCGCCTCGGCCTGTTTGGCCGGCGGTTTGGGCTGCATCCCGGCGGACGGGAGCGAAGCAATGGCAAAATCTTCAGACATGCGGGTCCTCTCGATCAGGACTTCGCAAACCGTGTGCCAGAATTTGGCCCTGCCAAATCAATGAATTACAAGAGCCCGGCCTTTTCCCCGGCAATTCCTGCCGGGTGAAACAATGTTTCAGAGGTAATGGCCCGAGCGTTTGCGCTTGGCGGCCAGATAGGCCTCGTTATGGGCGTTGGAGGGGAATTTATGGGGCACCCGCTCGGCCACGGTAATGCCGCAAGCCTCCAGGCCTTTCACCTTTTCAGGGTTGTTGGTCAGCAGCCGCACGGTTCCGAACCCCAATCCTTGCAGCATGCGGGCGGCTGGCAGGAACCAGCGTTCGTCGGCATCGAAACCGATCCGCTGGTTGGCATCCACGGTATCGAAACCCTGGTCCTGCAACTGATAGGCGCGCAGCTTGTTGACCAGACCGATGCCACGGCCTTCCTGCGCCAGGTAGAGCAATATGCCGCCGCCGGCCTCGTTGATGGTACGGATGGCGCCGCGAAGCTGCTCGCCGCAATCGCACCGCAGCGACCCCAGCAGATCGCCGGTGAAGCATTCCGAATGCAGACGCACCAACACAGGTTTGGTCGGATCGGGATCGCCAATCACCAGCGCAAAATGCTCCTGCCGGCCATCAGCCGGCCGGAACGCGTAAAGCCGGGCATTCTCGGCATCGGCCACCGGCAGACGCGCTTGGCTGACCGGCACCAGGGTTTCCGCCTCCGCCAGATCATAGGCCGCGACCGCCTCGGCCGTGACCGTCAGCAGATTGTCGGGCATCGCGGCACCACGTGCCAGCGGCACATGGATGGCGGCCGGCAGCAGATAGGCGGTCTTGGCCAGCTTCACCGCCAGCCTCGCACTGTCCGGCGCGGCAGCCTTGATGCGCGTGAACGGCCCGCGCAAAGGCGCCGCAAGATCGCGGCTGGCATCGGCCAGGTCGCGGATCAGTGTCGCCTTTTCGGTATCCGGTGCCGGCAGGTCGGCCAGCGGCAGCAAAATCGTGTCGTCGCCGGTGGGGCCGATATGCAATACGGCAGCGCGCGATGCCGTCAGCACCAGTGCGCCGCCGGCTAGGCGCATGGCCTGCGCCAGCATGGCCTCGGTCAGGGTTTCCGCCGCCAGAACCAGCACGCTGTCGCCAGCCTCCATGGTCAGCAGCACCGGCCGGCCGCGGCGCAATTCGTGCCCGGCACGGTCGACCGCGATAGCGGCGGCGGCGTGGGAAAGCTCTGTCATGACCGGTCCGGTTTACGACGCCCGGCCGGCCCCGGCAAGGCGCCGAACCGCTTTACGCAAGGTTGTGATGGTCCTCACGGCTGGTTAAGGTCGCCCGCATGCTGCGCCGCCGCACCATTCACGCTCGCCCCCCGCCCCATCTGCACGACACGCCCAGCCTGCAGGCGCGGCTGATCGCCCGCGGCCTGCGACAATTGATCAAACCGCGCAAGGTCAACCGCGCGGATATCCCGCTGCTGCGCGGGCTGATGTTCGCCTTCACCCGTGCGCGCCTGCCGGCTGGCGTGAAGGCCGAACGCGTCAAGCACATGCAGGATGGCGACTGGTTGCGCGGCGAATGGCTGCGACCGGAACAGCCGCGGCGGGGGCGCGCCATGCTGTACCTGCATGGTGGCGGCTTTATCTGCGGTGCACCGCGCACCCATCGCGCCATCACCGCGCGACTGGCCAAACGGCTGGGCGTTGCGGTCTTCGCGCTGGATTACCGGCTGGCGCCCGAACATCCCTTCCCGGCCGCGCTGGAGGATGCCCTGCGCACCTGGCGCTGGCTACTGGCGCAGGGCTACCGGCCCGACCGTATCTGGCTGGCCGGCGATTCCGCCGGTGGCGGACTGGCACTCTCGCTGATGCTGGCCTGCAAGCAGCAGGGCCTGTCCCTGCCGGCGGCGGCGGCCCTCTTCTCGCCCTGGACCGATCTGGCCGGCAGCGGCACGGCGATGCAGGAGAATATCGAACGCTGCGCCTGGTTCATGCCGGCCCAGATTCATTTCGCGGCCGATCTCTATGCCGGGAAGGCATCCAGGACCGATCCGCTCGTCTCGCCGCTCTACGGCAGCCTCGCCGGCCTGCCGCCGTTAGTCCTGCATGTCAGCGACAGTGAGTTGCTGCGCGACGACACATTGCGGCTGGCCGAGCGGGCCCGGGAAGCAGGTGTAACGGTCAACCTGCGCCTGTGGCATGGCCTGCCCCATGCCTGGCCGAATTTCGCCGGCCTGATGCCTGAGGGCGACGCCTGCCTGGGTGAAGCGGCCGAAGCCCTACTGCATACAACTGCCGCTTGAGCCGTCCGCCTGCCCAAGGCACACTTGGGCAGGCCGATTCGATGTGACGGCTGCCGGGGGGAAACATTTCGTGCAGGAAAAGGAATTACGCCTCGCCCTGGTTTGCTTCGGTGGCGTTTCGCTCGCCATCTACATGCATGGCGTAGTGAAGGAAATCCTGAAGCTGGTGCGCGCCTCGCGCGCCTATCACGAACTGCCCAAGGGTCAGGCTCGCGCCACGGCCCGCTTTGCCGACAACATCCGCCCGGGCGACACCGAATACGACAGCGAACACGCCTATTTCGAATTACTGCAGGAACTCGGCAAACATGTCGATTTGCGCGTCGTGGTGGATGTGATTGCCGGCGCCTCGGCCGGCGGCATCAACGGCATCATCCTCGGTCGCGCACTGGCGCATGACCTGCGCATCGACCATTTCCGCAATCTCTGGCTCAACGAAGCCGATGTCTCGCGCCTGCTCGATCCCGAGAAACGTGCCAATCCCTGGAGCAAGGCCTATATGCGGCCCGTTCTGTGGCTGGCTTCGCGCTCGCGCTTCGGCCGCCTGATGCTCGGCGATACGGAAATCCTCGACAAGCTGTCGCTGTTCACCCGTTCGCGCTGGTTCCAGCCGCCTTTTGATGGCCAGCATCTGCTGCGCCAGTTGCTGGCCGGATTGGAAGCGATGGGCGAGCCCGATCATGCCGGCGCCTCGCTGATGCCGACCAATCTGGCCCTCGACCTTTTTGTCACGCTCACCGATTTCTACGGATTCCAGCAGCATATCCCGATTCACGATCCGCCCTTCGTGCGCGACCGCGAGCATCGCCACGTGTTGCGTTTCGCCTACCGGCGCTGGTCGAGCGGGGAAGAACATTCCGACTTCGCTCGCAGCGAAGCACCCGGCCTGGCTTTCGCCGGTCGCGCCACTTCGGCTTTCCCCGGCGCCTTCCCGCCGGCGCAGTTGGGCGACGTCGACCGGCTGCTGGCCGAGCAGAGCCGCCACTGGGATACGAAAGCCGACTTCGTACAGCGCAACTTCAACGATTACCTTAAAGCCGGCCTGGACCCGGAACTGACCTCCTTTGTCGATGGCGGCGTGCTGGCCAACAAGCCCTTTGCCGCCGCCATGAAAGCGATCCGCGGCCGCCCTGCCTACCGCGAGGTCGATCGCCGTCTGGTCTATATCGATCCGCAGCCGATGCGACCACCGCCGCCGCCAACCGGCCGGGTGCCCGGTTTTTTCCGCGTCCTGAAAGGCTCGCTCAGCGACATTCCGCGCAACGAACCGATCGCCGATGAACTGATCTGGGTGAGCCGTTTCAACGAACGGGTGCGCCATCTGCGCGGCGTGATCGATGCTACCCAGCCGCAGATCGCACAACTGGTGGCCGAAAGTGCGCCGCAGAACCTGGATGCCGCTTTAAGCGAAAGCGAAATCCGTCTCTGGCGCTTGCAGGCCAGCGAACGCGCCGTACGCGAAGCGGGTTTTGCCTATGAGGGTTATGTACGGCTGAAACTGGGCGCCGTGCTCGATTTTGTCGGCAAGCTGGTCTGCAATGCCTGCGGCCACGGCGAACGGTCGGCCGAGGCGCAATGGACCCGTCACGCCCTGCTCCACTGGGCGCAGGACCGGCAGGTCTGCCACACGGCGGCCCGTTTCGAGCGGGCCGCACCGGGGACGGCACCACATGCCCTGCCGGCCTGGGTGCGGTTCCTGCTGCGCTTCGATGTCTCGTTCCGGCAGCGCCGCGTGCGGTTTCTGGTACAGCGCCTGAACCAGCTATACGGCAAGCTGGGCGAACCCGAGCATCGGGGCCTGCAGGCCGAACGGCTGGATGGCATGAAGCGCGCACTTTATGAGGCTCAGGAGACGCTCCGTCGTTTCGACGATGGCAACGGCATGGCCACCGCCACGAAAGATGCCATCAAGGCATTGTTCTTCCGTCGCATAGACCTGAAGCAGGCCGAGCATATCGAGCAGGATGCCGTTGCATTCGCAGACACCAATCTGACTGCCATCGACGCCGCCATAGATGCGCTGGGCCGCGATATCGACCTGGATCGCACCACCGATGGACTGGACGCGCTGTTCGCACAGGTATTGCCCGAAGACTGGAGCTCGGCGGCGCGGCGCGACCTGCTGGTCAGCTACATCGGCTTTCCGTTCTGGGACGTACTCACCTTCACCATCACCAACTGGCGCGACCTGGGCGAATTCAACGAGATCAAGATCGACCGCATCAGCCCCGAGGATGCCGTGGCGATCCGCCGCGGCAATACACTGAAAGGTGTGAATCTTGGCCGCTTCGGCGGCTTCTTCAGCCGCGCCCACCGCGAGAACGACTATCTCTGGGGCCGGCTGCACGCCATCGATCGGCTGATTGACATCGTCTGCGATTCGGCCCTTGGCCGCGACCGGGATGATCTGGTCGACCGCAAGGCGCTTAAGCTGAAAGCCTTTACCCTGGTGCTGGACCGCGAAGCCGCCAATCTGGCGGTGAGCAAGGCCCTGATTGCCGACCTTCGCCAGGAACTGGCCACGATTGCCGCCGAAGGCGCATAATCCGGGCCTTTATCGACACTCCGGCACCTTGTCCGCCACGGCAAAAAGCGTATGCTCGGCGCCCCGATCCACGTTTTCAGCGAGCCTTCCGTGATCCGTTCTTTCCGCGCTTCCCTGCTTGCCGTCGCCCTGGTTGCCGTCGGCAGCACCTTCGCTCAGGCTCAACCGGCCAAGACGGCCGGTGACGATCCGGTGGTCGCCCGTGTGAACGGCCAGCCGATCACCCGTTCCGCCGTGCTGGAATTCTATAGCCAACTGCCGGCCCCGATGAACCAGATCCCGATCGAACAGCTGCTACCCGGCCTGGTCAATGAACTGGCCGCGCGCAAGCTGCTCGGCATGGCCGCAGAGAAAGCCAAGCTGGCCGACGATCCGGCCGTGAAGGCACAACTGCAGAACGCGCGTGAGCAGGTGCTGCAGCAGGCCTATCTCGACCGGAAACTGAAGACAGAACTGACCGAGGCCAAGCTAAAGGCGCGCTATGAGGAGCTGATCAAGGCGCAGCCGCCGCAGGAAGAGGTGCATGCCCGCCACATCCTGACCGCCAGTGAGGCCGATGCGAAGGCTGCCCTGGATGAAGTGAAGAAGGGCGCGAACTTCTCTGATGTCTCCAAGAAGCGTTCGACCGGCCCCACGGCAGCGACCGGTGGCGATCTGGGCTTCTTCACCAAGGACAAGATGGTGCCGGAATTTGCCGAGGCCGCCTTCAAGCTGCAGCCCGGGCAGGTAACCGAAACGCCGGTGCAAACCCAGTTCGGCTGGCACATCATCAAGGTTGAGGCCCGCCGCAAGGCCGAAGCGCCGAAATTCGAGGATGTGCGCAGCCAAGTCTACGAGATTATGGGCAACGAAGTGGTGGAAAAGACCGTTGCCGACCTGCGCAAGGATGCCAAGATCGAGCAGTATGACTGGCAGCCGCCAGCCGGTAAGCTGCCCGCCATCGCACCCGCCCCCAAGAAACAGTAAAAAAGCCGAAAGACGACTGGAGACAGACTGCATGGCCGCGCATCCGGTTTCGCCGCTGGCGCCGAAAAAATACCCGACCCTGCCGCCGGTGGCCGGCGCCCGCCTGACAACCGGCCATTCCGGCATGCGCTACAAGGGCCGTGACGACCTGCTGCTGATCGAATTTGCCGCCGGTACTACGGTGGCCGGCGTCTTCACACGCTCGTCCATGCCCGGTGCGCCGGTGGAATGGTGCCGCAAGATCCTGCCCAAGGGCGCCGCCCGTGCCCTGGTGGTGAATGCAGGTATTGCCAACGTGTTTACCGGCAAGGCCGGCGCCAAGGCCGTGAAGACCACTGCCGATGGCGCCGCAAAAGCCATAGGCTGCAAGGCCAATGACGTCTATCTGGCCTCGACCGGCGTGATCGGGCAGATTCTGCCGGCGGAAAAGATCGTGGCACAGTTGCCCAAGATGAAGAAGGCTTTGTCAGCCGACGCCTGGACCGGCGCCGCCAAGGCGATCATGACCACTGATACCTTCCCCAAGCTGGCCACGGCACGCTGCAAGATCGACGGCAAGACCGTGACGATCAACGGATTCTGCAAGGGCTCGGGCATGATCGCGCCGGATATGGCAACCATGCTGGCCTTTTTCGTGACCGACGCGAAACTTGCAGCCACCACGCTGCAAGCGCTGTTGAAGGATGCCAATAACCAAAGCTTCAACTGCCTGACGGTTGATGGCGACACCTCCACCTCGGACACCGTATTGCTGTTCGCCACGGGCGCAGCCGGCAATGCACCGGTAGCCAAGGCGAGCGACAAGCGGCTGGCCGATTTCCGCCGCGCGCTGACCGAAGTGATGGCCGAACTGGCGCAATTGGTGGCGCGCGACGGTGAAGGCGCCCAGAAACTGGTGACTGTGGATGTCACTGGCGCCAAGACCGACACGTCCGCGCGCATCATTGCCCGCGCCATCGCCAATTCGCCGCTGGTGAAGACCGCGATTGCCGGTGCCGATGCCAATTGGGGCCGCATCGTGATGGCTGTGGGCAAGTCGGCCGAACCGGCCGACCGCGACAAGCTGGTGATCAAGATCGGCGACAAGCCGGTGACGAAAAACGGCATGGTGCGCGCCGACCATGACGACGCCTATGCCACCAAGCATTTCAAGGGCAGCGACGTGCGCATCGCCGTCGATGTCGGTGTCGGCAAAGGCACGGCACGGGTGTGGACCTGCGACCTGACGCACGGCTATATCGATATCAATGCCGACTACCGAAGCTGACGCACTCTGCCCCGGCGATTCCGCGGCCCTGCTGGCGCCCAAACCTGTGGTGCTGGTGGTGGCGGTGGCACTGGTCGACACCGATGGTCGCGTTCTGCTGACCCAGCGACCCGAGGGCAAGAAGCTGGCCGGCATGTGGGAATTTCCCGGCGGCAAGGTCGAGCCCAACGAAACACCGGAAGCAGCCCTGATCCGCGAGCTGCATGAAGAACTGCATCTCGATATCTCTGCTGCCTGCCTGGCGCCGTTTGCCTTCGCCAGCCACGCCTACGAGGATTTCCACCTGCTGATGCCGTTGTATGTCTGTCGGCGCTGGGTGGGCCAGCCCCAGCCGCGCGAAGGCCAGGCGATGAAATGGGTGCGGCCGGTCAAGATGGGTGAACTGCCCATGCCGCCGGCCGATGTCCCGCTGGTGGCGATGCTGCGCGACCTGCTCGGCTAGCCGCCGATCTTTTCCAGCACTGACGCATCATACTGCGCGGCGAACGCGGCTGAAGGCGGGATCGGTTTGATCACGTCGACCAGCACGCCGCTGGGATCGGCCAGGATGAAATGGCGCTGGCCGAAGTCCTCGTCGCGCAGATCCAGCCGGATATCCAGGCCGGCGGCCCTCGCCTTCTCATATTCGCCGTCCACATCCTCGACCTCGAAATTGATCAACAGGCCCTGCACGGACTTGCGGAATCCTGCCGGAATGGTGGCATGGGCATGATCCAGAATGGCGAGGTTGACGCGGTCGTCGGCCTGACTGGTCAGATGCACGTACCAGTCGCTCTCGAAGGCTGGAGCAAAGCCGAAATGGCGGCAATAGAAGGCTGCGGTTTCCGCCACCTTGGCAGTACAGATCACCGGGTAATAACTGGTCGGTTTCACGTCGGGGCTCCTTTCCTGCATGATCCCGGACTGGACGGTCGGGCTGGATGATTCGCCGCCGAGTAGGACTGGACAGCGGCGGCTGAGGCAGACATAAACATACAGGCTGTATGTATGCAAGAGAAGAAGCAGACCAAGGCTGAAAAACATGCCGCGACGCGGGCCGCCCTGCTCGCCACGGCACGACGGCTGTTTGCGGCCCGGGGCTATGCCGAAACCGGAACGGAAGATGTGGTACGGGAAGCCGGTGTCACGCGCGGCGCGCTGTATTACCACTTCGCCGACAAGCGGGCCCTGTTCGAAGCTTTGGTTGAAAGCATTGCGGCCGAGGTTCTGGCCGCCATCGAGGCCGCTGCGGCCCAAGCCACTTCTCCGCTGGATGCGCTGATCAGAGGCAGTGCGGCCTTCCTGGATGCCTGCCTGCAGCCGGATGCGCGACAGATTTTTCTGGTGGATGCACCATCGGTGATCGGCTGGCAGCGCTGGCGCGAAATCGACGGGCGCTATGGCCGTGGTTCCCTGCGCCAGGGGGTCGAGGCAGCCTTGGCCGAATTACCCAAGGATCGGCAGATATCCGCCGAAGCGCTGACCTTCCTGCTGACTGGTGCCATGAACGAAGCCGTACTGTGGCTGGCCGAGGCCGAGAATGAAATGGCCGCACGCGACGCTGCCGATACGGCGCTGAACCGGATACTGACGCTGTTGTTCGAACCAGTCCGCTGATCAGCCCTTCGGCACCGGTCGGTCGCCGAGAGGGTATTCCACGGTGTCCAGCGCCGCGGCCAGCCGATTGGCCGCCATGCCCGGGCGCAACGGTTTCTGCTGGCTGTCATGCGGCGACCAGCCCGTGAGGGTGATCACCTCGAATCCGGCAGCGATGCGACCATTCTCGGCAGGAAATCTCTGCTTATAGATCTCTGCCATGCGCAACAGCGTGGCCCGGCGCGTGAAGGACTTGCGGCGGCCCAGTGTCGCATTGGTTTCGCCCATGCCGCGCAGGTCGCGCATCAGGCGGAAGGCATCGGCATAGGTGACGCGGATCACCTCGCTGTCGGCCACCGGCAGGGCAAAGCCGGCACGTTGCAGCAAGGCCGCGCCGTCCAGCGTCTCGGCCATTGGCGATACCCTCGGACTGACGCCACCCTCCAGTTCGGCTTCTGCCGCCAGCCAGGATTGCCGCAGTTCACTTAAAGTGGCACCGCCCAGCAGCGCGCCCAGAAACAAGCCATCGGGTTTCAGCGCCCGCCGGATTTGAATCAGGGCACCCGGCAGGTCGTTGACCCAATGCAGGTTGAGCAGCGCAATGACCAGATCAAACCGCCGCTCGGCAAAGGGCAGGAATTCTTCGTCGCCCACCACATGCAGGGGTGAATCGGCGGAAACCGCGTCCATCGAGACCAGCGTTTCGATTCCACCCCGGCCCTGCAGACGCGGCTGCAGCCAGGCGGCATCACAGCCCTGCACCAGCGCCAGCGGGAAAGTACGGCGGATATCCTCCAGCCGGTCGAGCAGCCGGTCGGCCACTGCTGCTCGCAGGAAGTCATATTCGACCGCCTGCGAAGCCGTACGCTGACGATGGCGCCGCTTCACGGCGCGGTCAAAAATCTGCATAGTGTCACTCATAGCTTCATTCTGACATGGGCGTAACCATCCCGCCAATGCCGCCCTCGCCAAAATCCCGCATAACCCGCGCCACCGCGGTTAAACCAGCGCGGAGCACCCGCAGACGCAAACCGATCAACCTGGCGCTTCAGGGTGGCGGTACCCATGGTGCCTTCACCTGGGGCGTGCTCGACCGGCTGCTGGAAGAGGACTGTTTCGCAATCGAAGGTATCTCTGGCACATCGGCGGGCGCGATGAATGCCGCTGTATTGGCAAACGGCCTAGCCAAGGGTGGCGCAAGCGAAGCCCGTCAGGCCCTGCACGACTTCTGGCGGCGCGTCGCCGATGCCGCCAGCTTTTCGCCCTTCCGCCCCAGCCTGCTGGACCATTGGTTCAAGCTGGGCGGCATTGATTATTCACCCAGCTACCACCTGATGGAACTGAGCAGCAGGATCGCCTCGCCCTATCAGACCGGGCCAAAGGATCACAATCCGCTGCGCAAGATTTTGCAACAGAGCCTGGATTGCGAGGCCCTGCATGACTGCACGGCGGTCAAGCTGTTTGTCTGCGCCACTGATGTTCTGAGTGGCAAGATCAAGATATTCGACAACACCGAAGTATCGATCGACGCCCTGCTTGCCTCGGCCTGCCTGCCGCATCTGTTCCAAGCGGTGAAAATCGGCGGGCGGCATTACTGGGATGGCGGCTTCATGGGCAATCCGCCGATCTATCCATTAATCTACAATTGCGACAGCCGCGATGTTCTGATTGTGCAGATCAACCCGATGAATATCCCGTCGCTACCCAAATCGCCGCAGGCCATCCTCGACCGCGTCAACACGCTAAGTTTCAATTCCAGCCTGGTGCGCGAGATGCGCGCCATCACCTTTGTGACCCGCATGATCGAAGCGGGTTTCGACGATGGCGGTCGACTGAAACGGATGTTCATCCACACCATCGACGCCGAAACGCAATTGGCGAAACTGGGCGCCGCCAGCAAATACAATGTCGACTGGGATTTCCTGCAGGGCCTGTTCAAACTGGGCCGCAGGCAGGCCGGACGGTTCCTGCGCCAGCATTACGACAGCGTCGGCCGTGCCTCTTCTACCGACATTGCCGCCAAATTCCTCTGAGCACCGCCCAGCGCTGCCATAATCCGCTTGGCCCGCTTGGCTACCTTGCGGGCGGTGAAGCCTGGCTTGTACAGCGCCGAACCCAGGCCAAAACCAGCCGCACCGGCCGCCTGCCAGCTGGCGAAATCCTCAGGATGAATACCGCCGACTGGCAATACCGGCAAACGCGGCGGCAACACGGCACGCAGGCTCTTGAGCACCACCGGGCTGGCCGCCTCGGCAGGAAACAGTTTCAGGGCATCGGCACCCTCCGCGATCATCGCGAATGCCTCGGTGGGCGTGAACACGCCAGGCACCGCGGCCATATCCAGGATCTTTGCCTTGTGAACGACATCGGGATTGGCGTTCGGTGCCACGATCAGATGCCCGCCCGACATCGCCACCCGCTTGATGCAGCCGGGATCGATCACCGTACCGGCACCAATCAGGGCACGGTCGCCGAAATGCTTGGACAATGCGGCGATACTGTCCATCGGGTCGGGTGAATTGAGTGGCACCTCGATGATGCGGAAACCGGCGTCAAACAGAGCATCGCCGACCTCAACGGCTTCGTCAGGGCGAATGCCGCGCAGAATGGCGATCAGCGGGCAATCCTGTAGCCAGGCCGAAAAGCTTTTCATGGCGCCCTCCCAAGGCTGTTTGTCCAGCGCTCTGGTTTATCCGGGCAGAAAGCGGCTCAGACGGTACAAGCCGCGAGCCGCGGCATCTTCCGGAGCAATGGCAGCTGCGATTCCAAGCCAGCCGCAGGCTTTAAGATACCGCTTTGCCAGGTTCTGACCAGCAATGATTTGGGCTTGCCCCCGCCAGATCGTGTCGCGCAGCTCGTGTCCGATAAGCAGTCCGGAGAGAAAATCGGGCGCTGCCGCCATGGCCAGTTCCCCGAACAGGCGCCGGCTGCGCACCCCGAACAGATGATGCAGCAGCCCGCCCGGCTGCCCCGATGCCAGTACACCGGCATGAAAACCTGCTTCATCGAAATCCGTTTCCTTCTGAGGCAGCATGGCCGCGATCAGCCCGTGGCTCGACAGCAGCGCGAAAATCTCTCCCGTCATCATGGTGGAAAATCCGGTCACCCGGCCATCCAGCAGATGTGCGTGCTTGGAATGGGTACCAGGCAGAACGGCCATCGCGGCACCAACCGGCAGATCGAGGCCAAAGAGCTGCATCTCCTCGCCGCGCATTACATCGGGCACCCCGTTGGCATCGCGGCAGGACAGGCCCGGAACGATATGGCCTATACGTCCGTTACCGATCTCGACCGGACAGCACGCTGCAGCCAAATCGGTCAAGCCAGCCGGGCAGGTTACATAGGCTGCCTCGCGCCAGCCCTGCCGGCTGCCCACCATGCCCGACAACAGCACTGGCCCCGTATCGGCTGCCAGCCAGTCGCCGATCCGCTGTTGCAGGACCGCCGGATAATCTGTGCCTTCTTCAAGGCCGGCGATACCGGAGGCGGCCGCCCGCCGCTCCAGCACACTTCCATCAGGCCCAATCCGATAGGCACGGAACCCGCTGCCACCCCAATCTATCCCGATCATCGGTCGATGCCGGGCAGCGCCGAATCACGCCGCCAGGCGGCGACCGCTGGCCGCATCGAACAGATGCACGCGATCAAGCTGGGGCATCAGATTCAGTGTCTCGCCCGCCGTGAAGCCACGCCGTTCGCTGAACACGCCACAGATCTGCGCGCCGCTCAGTTCGGCATAGACGAAGGTGCTGGCGCCGGTGGGTTCCACCACCTCAACCCGCACCGGCAAGCCGCTGCCATCGACCGGCGTGAGATGCTCGGGCCGGAATCCATAGACGACGGACTGGCCATCATGGCCGCCGACATTGCTGCCCAGCGGCAGGTCGATACCCGCCTCGGTCGCCACCCAGTTGCGGCCGCCATCTCGACGCAGCATGCCGCGGATCAGATTGATTGCCGGGGACCCGATGAATCCGGCCACGAACAGATTGGCAGGCGTGTCGTAAAGCTCCAGCGGCGTGCCGATCTGTTCGACGATACCGTCATGCATCACCACGATGCGGTCAGCCATTGTCATGGCCTCGATCTGGTCGTGCGTCACATAGATCGATGTGGTTTTGAGCTGTTGATGGAGCGCCTTGATCTCGGTGCGCATCTGCACGCGCAGCTTGGCATCCAGGTTGCTCAGGGGCTCGTCGAACAGGAAAACCTGGGGATTACGCACGATGGCGCGCCCCATGGCCACGCGCTGGCGCTGGCCGCCGGATAATTGCTTGGGGTAGCGATCGAGCAGTTCGGTCAGGCTGAGAATCTGTGCGGCGCGCTGCACCCGCTCGGCGATCACGCCCTGCTCGGCTTTCCGGAGTTTCAGCGAGAAGCCCATATTCTCGCGCACGGTCATATGGGGATAAAGCGCATAATTCTGGAACACCATGGCAATGTCGCGGTCCTTCGACGGCACGTGATTCACCGCGCGTTCACCGATCCGCACCACCCCGCCCGAGATTTCCTCCAGTCCGGCAATCATGCGCAGCAGCGTGGATTTGCCGCAGCCCGATGGGCCGACCAGAACGACGAACTCGCCATCCGGAATTGCGATATCGATGCCGTGGATCACTTCCAGTGCGCCATAGCGTTTGCGCACCCCCTCCACACTCACACTCGCCATCTCGAACTCCCTGTCACTCTTTTTGTCTTTGATCGATTACGACTTCACCGCCCCCGCGGTGAGTCCGGAAACCATATAACGCCGGAACGCATAGTAGATTGCCGCCGGCGGCAGGGCGTAAACCGCACCGGTTGCCATCAGCACGTTGAATGGTGCGTCGTCGGTGGTGAGAAAGTGCCCCAAAGCCACGGCCAGGGTGATCTCTTTGTCGGCCGACAGCAGCAGAAAGGCATATAGATACTCATTCCAGGCCAGCAACAAAGCATAGGTGCCGATTGCAACCAGAGACGGCGCCATCAGTGGCAAGTAGATCAGGCGGAAGATCTGCAGCGGGCTGGCGCCATCTATGCGCGCCGCCTCGTCCAGCTCATAAGGCAGCTTGTCGGCATATTGCTTCAGCACCCAGATCGCATAAGGCGAGGCGAAGGTGACCATGGTCAGGATCAGCGACCATTGCGTGTTCAGCAGACCATAAATGCCCATTACCTTGTACATCGGGATGGCAAGGAAAGCCGGTGGAATGAGGTAGGTTGCCAACGCCATGTTGGAGACCAGGCGCCCACCCCGCACCTTCAAACGGCTGATGGCGAAAGTGGCCGTGGCCGAAATCCCCAGGGTGATCAGGCAGACCATCACCGCGACGAAAGCGCTGTTCCACAATTGCTGCCAGAAATGCTCCAGATAGTAATGCCCCTGGTTCACCACCGTTTCATAATTCTCCAGCGTCGGCCGCGACGGCCAGACCGCACCGGCAAAGGTTTCCACGCGCGGCGTGATCGACATGACAAACAGGTGGTAGATCGGAATCAGCGTCCACACCAGGATCAGGATTCCGACCAGGGCGAGACGCGCCTCGGTGAAAATCTTCCTCATGGCTGCTCGCCTTTCCTCATGCGCCGCAGCATCAGGATCAGCAGCGGCAACATCACCGGCAAGGCAACGACAACGGTGGAGACGCCGACCTCAACCTCCGACATGCCGAAGGCATAGCGGATGCCGAGGGTTGCCAAGGTCTGGGTCGCATCGGCCGGGCCGCCGCCCGTAAGCAAGTAAATCGAGTTGAAGTCGCCCAGGCTCATGATGGTCGAGAGCAGGGTGCAGGTGATGTAGAGGTTCCGCATGCTCGGGAAGGTGACATACCGGAATTTCTGCAGGGTGCTGGCGCCGTCCACATCAGCGGATTCATATAAATCCTTCGGAATCGCCAGCCGGCCAGCCAGCATGATCAAGGTCCAGAAGGGCAAATATTTCCAGATATGCACGACGCAGATCATGGCCAGCCCGCTCCAGCGATCGAGCAGCCAGTTCGGGCCGTCTTCCAGCGTGAAGCGGAAAATCAGCGAATTGAGCATTCCCCATTCCGCATTCAGCATCCAGCGGAAGGATAGGATGGTGGGGATCGATGGAATCGCCCAGGGCAGGATGAAGATCACGCTGAGCCAGCGGATCCAGCGCTGTTCGTGCACGAAGAAGCCCGAAAGCAGCAAGGCAAGGAACAGCTTCAGGTTCACCGCCACCCCGAGGAAGATCGCCGTGTTGGCGATCGTGCGCGTAAAGACCGGATCGGTCCAAAGCCGCACATAGCTTTTCGGGTTGGAACCCAGGATCAGGCCATAACCGACCGGATAGATCACCAGGGCGATGAACAGAACGATATAGGGGACCAGGAAAATCAGGCCCCAGGTTGCCTCCTGCGAGAGGCGTCCTGGGGCCTTTTCCCCGGCTTGCACGTCGAGCACTGCAACCACGACGATCAGCCGCTACTTACGCTCAGCCTTCGACGAGCTGTTTGATGCGGGCGAACATCTCGTCGACCGCCTGCTCGGGCGAAACCTTGTCCTGTACCACGCGCGACATGGCGCGGCCCCAGACGTTCTCCGCATTCACCGTGGTGAACTTGTAGTTATAAACGAACTGGAACGGCACGGTGGGTTGTTTGACGAACTGCTGATAGACATTCTTGCGATGCTGGTCTTCCTGCCAGAAGGGGCGTTCGGCACCTTCCTTGGTGACCGGGAACCAGCGGCCGAGCGAACCTTCGGTATAGGGCGTCAGGTTCTCGGGCTGGGCCAGGAAGGCGAGAAATTCCTTGCCCCGCTTCTTGTTTGGCGCATCGGCGAACACCACGGCCAGCTTGATCGATACCAGGTTCGGCAGCGGCTGCCCATCGGGCTTGGCCGGCCAGTTGGTGGTGCGGATCAGATCGTAGTAGTTGATCTTGGCCTGGGCACGATCCTTCTCTTCCTTGGCATTCATCATGTCATCCATGTGCTTGCCAGGCAGAGAAATGGTCGCGTTATGCGTCATCGGCGTGGTCTTGTTGTGGAAAGCCACGTTGTTGTCGACATCCTTCCAGGACAGCGAGCCGGGTGGCGTGCAGCCCTTCACCACGATGTCGGTATAGTCCTTCAGCGCGGCAACCATGCCTGCCTTCACCTTCGGATCGTTGATCCGCAGCTTGCCGTCCTTGTCGACCGGCGAAGCATCATAGGCATTCACGTAGGAGAGGAAGCTGAAGAAGGTGTCGGAGGCTTCCACCGAGGCCGGATGGCCGATGCCATAGACGCGCTTGCCCTTGGCACGCAGCGCCGGCTGCACCTTGTCGCACCAGAAGGACCAATATCCCTTCCAGTCCTTGGGAATATCGGTCTCCTTGAAACCGGCCTCCTCGACCATGTCCTTCCAGTAATTGGCATGCATGGTCTGCTGGTAGATCGGCATGCCGTAGTAGGCGCGCTTGCCTCCGGGGCCCTGCAGGAAAGCCGTGTCCAACACGCCGGGCAGGAACTTGTCCTTCATCGGATTGATGATATCCGACATGTCTTCCAGCTTGCCTTCATAGGCCCATTTGCCGGCGGTGCGGAAATCGTAGGTCCAGCCGAAGCCGACATCGGGCGGCGTTTTGGCTTCGACGGCGGACACCGACTTGGTGATGATATCTTCCACACCGAAGAGGCTGAGTTCGACCGTGACGCCGGTTTTCTGCTTGAAGCGGTCGATCACCGCGTTCAGCGCGACATCCTCGGCTGGATAAAAGCCCTTGTTGAACCAGACGGTGAGCTTTTCCTGCGCCAGTGCAGGCGTGGCACCGGCCAGTACAGCGGCGGCGACAACCCACCCCGCGGTTTTACGCATGGCTGACTTACGCATTTTTTATTCCTCCCTGACCTGACCCGTTATGAGTCTGACCCGTTGTGGGTTTTTCTGTCGGTTTTCAATGCGACGTGGCGTGCCTTCGTAGCATCTCATATATCAGTTTAGCCAGCACAAAATCACCTGCCAAGCCCTGAATGCTTAGACTTAGAGCTGACGCGTACTGGCTAATCGATGATACGTGTACTGCTTGCGCGCAGCCGCTCAGTGGTTGTGCCGGGGTACACCGAAAGTCTCGGCAATACGCTGATATCCCGTGGCAAAATCCAGACAGCCCCCGGTGGACAACTGCCCGACATACCGACGCTGCAATTCCTGCCACGGCGTCTGGTTCACCAGTTGCGGCGGTGTCCAGGCCTTGCGCCGTTTCTCCAGTTCTTCGCTGGTAATTAGGATGTCGGCGCTCCGCTTGGTCAGGTCGATGCGAATCCGGTCGCCCGTTTTCAGCAGGGCAAGCCCGCCACCCACAGCAGCCTCGGGCGAAGCATTGAGGATCGATGGGCTTGCCGAGGTGCCGCTCTGGCGGCCATCTCCGATACAGGGCAAGAGATTGATGCCCTGCTTCACCAAACGGTCTGGCGGCAGCATGTTCACGACTTCTGCCGCTCCCGGATAACCCACCGGCCCGGTATTGCGAATCACCAGAATGCTGTTTTCGTCGATCGGCAGGGCCGGATCGTTGATGCGGGCGTGGTAATCCTCCGGCCCCTCGAACACGATGGCCGTACCTTCGAAGGCATTCGGGTCACCCGGGCGCTCCAGATACTGGCGCCGGAACTCGGCCGAGATCACCGAGGTTTTCATCACCGCCGACTCGAACAATGTGCCAGACAGCACGGCGAAGCCGGCCTCGGGCAGCAGCGGCTGGGCGTAAGGCCGGATCACATCGCGATCCTCGCACACGGCGTCCTTCACATTCTCTCCCATGGTGCGGCCATTGACCGTGAGGGCATCGGCATGCAGCTTGCCGGCCTCCAGCAATTCGCGCATCACTACCGGCACGCCGCCGGCACGGTGGAACCCTTCGCCCAGATGGGCGCCAGCCGGCATGCAGTTGACCAACAGCGGAATGTTGTAGCCGACCTTGTCCCAGTCCTTCACATGCAGTTCCACGCCCATGTGGCGGGCGATCGCGTTCAGATGCGGCGGACAGTTGGTGGAGGCACCCAATGCGCTGGCCGCCACGATGGCATTCTCGAAAGCCTTGCGCGTCATGATCTTGGAGGGCCGTAGGTCCTCGTGCACGATCTCCACCGCGCGGCGGCCGGTTTCGTAGGCCATCTGGGCCCGTTCGCGGTAGGGGGCCGGGATCGAGGCACAGCCCGGCAGCGACATGCCCAGCGCCTCGGCCATGCTGTTCATGGAGAGCGCGGTGCCCATCGTGTTGCAATGGCCCGGGCTGGGCGCCGATGACGCCACCATGGCCAGGAATTCATCGTAATTGATGCGGCCGGCCGCCAGTTCCTGACGCGCATACCAGATCACCGTACCCGAACCGGCCAATTGCCCTTTGTACCAGCCATCCAGCATCGGCCCGCCCGACAGTACGATGGCGGGGATGTCCACCGTGGCGGCGGCCATCAGCATGCCCGGCGTGGTTTTGTCGCAGCCCGTCGTCAGCACCACGCCATCCAGCGGGTAGGAATAGAGCAATTCAGCCAGACCGAGATAAAGCAGGTTCCGGTCCAGTGCCGCCGTCGGCCGCTTGCCGGTTTCCTGGATCGGATGAGTAGGAAACTCGAAAGGAATGCCGCCGGCATCACGAATGCCGTCGCGCACGCGATTGGCAAGTTCCAGGTGATGGCGATTGCAGGGCGACAGATCGCTGCCCGACTGGGCGATGCCGATGATCGGTTTGCCACCGCGCAACTCGGCCAGCGTCAGGCCAAAATTCAGATAGCGTTCCAGATACAACGCCGTCATGCCCGGATCATGCGGATTGTCGAACCACTCCCGGCTGCGCAGCGGCTTTTTCTTTTTCTCGGTCATCGTTTCACTCCCTAATCAATATCGGCTTATGTCGGCTTGGCCAGCCGCTCGCGATGCAGAACGAACAGGCCGCTGGCGACGATGATCCCGGCGCCGGCCAGCATCGGAACGGTCGGCAGGTCGGCAAAGAACAGCCAGCCGAGCAGGATCGCCCACAGCAGCGAGGTATAAGTGTAGGGTACCACCACGGCCGCCGGCGCCAGCCGCAGCGCCTGGTTCATGCTCATATGCGCCAGCGTGGCAACCACGCCGATCAATGCCAGATAGGCGATGTCCAGCGCACCCACCGGGGACCACCCCCAGGGCAGGGTCAGCAGCCCCGCTGCGCCGACTGCCAGCGTGTGATAGACAATCAGCGACAGCGCGCCGGTTGAACGCAGCTTGCGCGTGGCGATCATCATCAGCGCATAGGCGAAACTGCCGGCCAGGGCGATCAGCGCTGGCGCGGTAAAGACACCGGCTTGCGGCTGCAGCACCAGAAGCACCCCACCAAATCCGACCGCCACGGCAATACCGCGGCGCCAGCCGACGGTCTCGCCCAGCAAAGGGATGGCCAGCACGGTGACGATCAGCGGCGTGGCCTGATACACCGCCATCACATCGGCCAGCGGCAGGTGGCGCACGGCGAGATAGAAGCAGGCCACTTCCGCCACGATCAATGCCAGGCGAACGGCATGCCGGCCGGGTTGTTCCAGCACAAAAACCTGGCGCCAGCCGGCGCGATGCACCATGGGCAATAGAACAGCCAATGCCGCCGTCGAACGGATGAACAGCAACTGGCCGACGGCCACGCTGGCCACCATCCACTTGCCCAGCGCGTCGTTGAAGGTGAACAAAGCCGTACCAAGCAGCATAAACAGGATGCCCCGCCAATGGCCGGCATCCAGCGCAGACGTGGCCCCGGCCAGACTGCGTTCAGCCACTCTTGCGCTCCCGGCCGCGTGCCTGTTCCTGCAGGATGATCTGGTAGTCGCGTGACGCAGCACGGATATGCACGCCCAGCAGGTTCAGCGCCTTGGTGCGCTCGTGGGTTTTGAGCAACTTCACGATATTCTGGTGCTCGGCCAGGGAATCGCCCACCGTACGCTCTTTCGAGGTGACGCTGGAGCGCAGGGCCTGAATCTTCATTTCAAGCTGCTGATGTGCCTGGGTGAGGAAACGGTTGTTGGCGCGCGCCAGAATGTGGCGATGATATTCGGTATCCAGCCGGCGATAAGCAGGGATGTCGCCGTCGGCCACTGCCTTGGCCATGCGTTTCACATTCTGCTCCAGCGCATCGAGCAGCCCGGCCTCGTCGTTGGCCAGCGCATCGCGCAGGGCGGCGCTTTCCAGAATGACGCGATACTGGCACATCTCGGCGGCTTCCTCCGGTGCCAGCGAGAAGACGAAACTGCCACGCTGCGGCTGAATATCGACCAGACCTTCCAGTTTCAGCTGGAGCAGGGCCTCACGCACCGGCGTCTTGGAAATACCGAGCTGGGCGGCCAGCACATTTTCTGACAGCGCCTCGCCCAGCATCAGCTCGCCATTGATGATCCGGTTACGGACATGGTCCTTCACCAGCTCGGTGAGGGATTTGGGACGCTCCAGCCGGGTGGAGCGGACCGCACTATTCTTTGCCATGACGGCCTGACCTTTTTCCTGCCTTTCCCGCACCGTAGCAGCGGGCCAAGGCCGCCTCAAGATAATATCTGATATGTCAGTTGGCTTGCCCGAACCGCCGGACTCGGCTAGGAAAGATGGGACAGGAGGCGGTTGCCATTATGGGATTCGACATTCTCTGCCTGGGCGAAGCCATGGTGGAGTTCAATCAGACCCGCGGCGCCGACAGCGACCAGTATTTGCGCGGCTTTGGCGGAGATACCTCGAATTGCGCCATCGCCGCTGCGCGCCAGGGCGCCAGGACAGCCTATTGCACGCTGCTGGGCCGCGACCCGTTCGGCGACTTGCTGCTGGAGTTGTGGCGGCGCGAGGGTGTGGATACCAGCACGATCGGCCGTCGCGAGGATGCCGCAACGGCAATCTACTTCGTTACCCATGGTGAGCACGGTCATACCTTCACCTATTATCGCAAGGACTCGGCCGCCAGCCGCATGACTCCCGCCGACCTGCCTGGTGAGGTACTGGAAGCCACCAGCCTGCTGCATGTTTCAGGGATTACCCTCGCCGTCAGCCCCAGCATGCGCGACACGGCCATGACTGCGATTGCCCGCATGCGGAAGGCCGGTCGGCAGGTGTCGTTCGACACCAACCTGCGCCTCAAGCTCTGGCCATTAGAAACCGCGCGGAATGCCATCCACGCCGCATTGAAGCTATCGGATATCGCCCTGCCCAGCCTGGAGGACGCCACGGCGCTGAGCGGCCTGAGCGAACCGGCGGCGATCCTCGACTATTATCGCGCCATGGGGATCCCGCTGGTGCTGCTGAAATGCGGCGCCGAGGGCGTACTGGTCGCCAATGCGGATGGCCGCTGGCGGCTTCCCGGCCATCGCGTGCTGACGGTTGATGCCACTGGTGCCGGCGACTGCTTCGACGGTGCTTTTCTGGCTGAACTGGTGCGCGGTGCCGCCCCGCTGGATGCCGCATGCTATGCCAATGCGGCCGCCGCGCTCACCACCATCGGTTACGGTGCGGTGGCGCCGATCCCGCATCGGACAGCAGTGGACGCTTTCCTACGCTCGACCGGCCGCACCGCGCCCGAACCCTTCTGAAATTGATCAGGCGCGGTAGTTGCGCGCCGTCTGGCGTTGCTCGCCGAGTCCCGCGATACCAAGATGGATGGTGTCGCCGTCCTTCAGATAGATTGGCGGCTTCTGTCCCATACCCACGCCAGGCGGGGTACCCGTGGAGATGATGTCACCCGGCTGCAATGACATGAACTGGCTCAGGTAGCTCACCAGATAACGCACGCCATAGACCATCGTCTTGGTCGAGCCATTCTGGAACCGCTTGCCATTGACGTCGCAGAACATCGGCAGGTTCTGCGGATCGGGCACTTCGTCGGCCGTCACCAGCCAGGGGCCGATGGGACCAAAGCTGTCGGCGCTTTTGCCTTTGGTCCACTGGCCGTGGCGTTCGGTCTGGAAAGCGCGCTCCGAAACGTCGTTGATCAGGCAATAGCCGGCAACATGCGCCATGGCATCGGCCTCGCTGACATAGCGGGCCTCCGTGCCAATCACGACACCGAGCTCGACTTCCCAGTCAGTCTTCTGCGAATTCTTCGGGATGATCACGTCGTCATTCGGCCCCGTGATCGCCGAGGTGGCCTTCATGAAAATGATCGGCTCGGGCGGCACCGCGGCACCGGTCTCGGCGGCATGGTCAGAATAATTCAACCCGATGCAGATGAACTTGCCAACGCCGGCCACGCAGGGGCCCAGCCGTGGATTACCCGCCACCACCGGCAGTTTGGCGGGGTCGAGGGCTTTCAGTTTCGCCTGTCCGGCCGGGTTCAGCACCGCGCCATTGATGTCCGGCACGATGCCCGACAGATCGCGGATCGCACCCGTTGCATCCAGCAGGCCCGGTTTTTCCTGGCCCACCGGGCCGTAACGCAGCAGTTTCATGACGTGTCTCTTTCTTGGAGGAATTACAGCGACCAGCCGCCGTCGATGACGTGGATGGTGCCGGTGGTAAAGGCGGATTCGTCGCCGGCCAGATAGACCGCCAGCGCGGCGATTTCTTCAGCCGTCCCGAGCCGGCCGAGCGGCTGACGAGCCACGAAGCCGGCGCGCGCCTGCTCGACGCTGCCGACGGCCGATGCCTGCGCGGCGATACGATCATCCAGCGACGGCGTCTGGATCGTGCCGGGGCAGATCGCGTTGCAGCGGATACCCTGCTTGATGAAGTCGGCGGCAATCGCCTTGGTCAGGCCGATCACCGCTGCCTTGGTGGTGCCATAGACGAAGCGGTTCGGCGCACCCTTCACCGAGGATGCCGCCGAAGACATGTTGATCACCGAGCCGCCACGCCCCGCCGCCAGCATGGCCGGCAGCAGCGCCTTGGTCAGGCGATACATCGAACGCACATTAAGATCGAAGGAGAAATCCCAATCCTTCTCTTCCGTCTCCAGGATTGTGCCGTGATGCACGAAACCGGCGCAGTTGAACAGCACATCCACCGCGCCCACCTCGGCGGCGAACGCCGCAATGGCAGCCGGATCCAGCACATCCAGCCTGCGCGTGCGGATATTTGGCAGGCTGCCGAGTTCCTTCAGTCTGGCTTCGTTCAAATCGGTGGCGATTACTTTCGCCCCTTCGCGCGCGAATGCGATGGCCGAGGCACGGCCAATGCCCTGTGCTGCCGCTGTCACCACCGCCGTCTTGCCTTCCAGACGCATGCGTGTCTCCTTGCTGCTTTTACGCGACTGCCGGCAGGCAGGCCGGACCGATCGGTTCGAAACTCTTGTAGGTGAGGATGAATTCCTGGTGCCCCAGGCCTTCCGACCGGGTTATCTCGCCGGTGCCGACGCGCTTGATCAGGTCGAAAATCTCGCGGCCCACAGTATCCAGATCTGCCTGCCCCTCCAGGATTCGGCCGGCATTCACGTCCATGTCGTCAGCCATGCGCGCATAGGTGCGCGGATTGGCGCAGACCTTGATCACCGGTGCCAGCGCCGAGCCCACCACCGAGCCCCGGCCGGTGGAAAACAGGATCACATGCGAACCGCAGGCGATCAGTTCAGCAATCTCGGCATTGTCGCTGATATTGGGGAAGCCGAAGCGTACTTCGCCATCAGGCACGACGTCGAGAAGATAAAGCCCGCCACGCGGCGGAATGTCGCCCGGCTTGATGATGCCACTGATCGGCGAGGCGCCGCTTTTGGCATAGGCGCCCAACGATTTTTCCTCGATGGTGGTCAGCCCGCCATCGGCATTGCCCGGGGCGAAACTCGGATAACCCAGCGTTTCGTAATAGCGCGCCGCCTTGGCGACACAGGCTTTCAGTTCGCGGCCCAATTCCGGCGTGACGGCGCGTTCGGCCATCCAGTCTTCCATGCCGATCAGTTCGCCGGTTTCCTCAAAGATCGCCGCGGCCTTTTCCTGCACCAGGAAATCGAAGGCGCGTCCCATGGCCGGGTTCGCGGTGAGGCCAGACGTGGCATCCGAGCCGCCGCAGATGGTGCCAACCACAAGTTCGGAAACATCCATCGGCTCGGTTGGCTGCTGGCTGAGCTCCTTCAGCCTCGCCTCGACCCAGGCACGGCCCTTATCAATGGTCGCACGCGTGCCGCCATTCTCCTGGATTGCCAGCAATTCCACTGGCCGGCCACTCTCTTTGATCGTGCGCTCCAGAAGCTTCTTATTAAAACCTTCACAGCCCAGAGAGACCAGCAACACGGCACCCACATTGGGATGCGTGCACAGGCGCTGCATCATCTTGAGCGCATAGGCATTGGGATAACAGCCGGGAAAACCGATCACATGAGCGCCCTGCTCGCGGTAGGGCCAGGCGATTTCCTTCACCACGTGATGGGCGCATTCCACCAGATAGGCCACCGCTACGTAATTGCGGATGCCCTTGCGGCCATCGGCCCGTCGCCAGCCGCGCATCATTACCTCGCTCATGGCGCCGCCTCCACTGCTACCGTATTGGGCATGTAATCGCTGGCGACATTATGGTTGTGCACGTAGTCGCCCAGCGCGATATCCATCGTCGCACGCCCGATCGGCGCGCCATATTTCACGATCTTTTCGCCGGCGGCGATATCGCGCACCGCGATCTTGTGGCCAAAGCCCAGGGCACGCTGCAGCCGTATGGTCTTGCCAGCCACCTGCAATGCAGTGTCGGCCGGGACTTCCAGCCGCGCCACCGCGATATTGTCGCCCGGCGCCAGGATCAACAGGCGCGGATCTGTTGTGTGATCAGAACTTGCCATATTTCAGATACGCCTCCTGCGGATCCATGCCTGCCATGATGTTGCGGCGCACTTCGCCTTCGGTGCCCATCACTTCCTCGGTGCGGACGATCACCACCTCGGCCATGGCGGCGGGGATCACCACCACACCATCACGGTCAGCAATCACATAATCGCCGCTTGAGATCGTCACGCTGCCGATGGAAACCGGGGTGCCGAAAGCATCGGGCACCCAGCGGGCAACGATATCCGATGGCGTGAAAAAGCTGCACCAGACGGGAAACCCGATCTGCTCCACCATTGCCGCGTCGCGGCAGCCGCCATCGACGATATAACCACGCACGCCTTTGAGCTGCAGCGCGGAAGCCGAAAGCTCGCCCATCAGCGCCACCTCGTGATTATGCGGCTGGCAGATCACCACCTGCCCCGGCGGCGCCTTGGACAAGACACCCGTCCATTCCAGCAGGGTTTCGTGGGCGGATTTGGTCCGGTCGATATGGCCGCTGACGGTCCAGACCCGGCCGGCCAGGGTCTGAGCCGGGTTGAGCGGGCGAATTTCCGGCGGCAGCACGCAGTTATCATGACCCTGGGCCCGCAGCACGTCGTGAACGGCCGAGGCATAACAGCGGCCCAGGCGGTCGGCCAGCGGATCGGCCGGCAGATTGGCTGGGCCTACGTTTTGCCTGCTGGCGGACATTGTCTCTCCCATCTGATATATCAGTTGAGGCGGACTTTAGCCAGATTCCCCCGGCCTGGCTAGTCGCCGGCACAAGGCGGTTGAAGACGTGCAGCCAAGGGGCGGATAATGAAGCCGCTAGATTGGGAGAACGGGAAGGAACAGCCATGATCAAGAAAATCGCCCTGGCCCTCGCCATCGTCGTGCTCGCCATTGCCGGCGCGGCTTACTACTTCGCCTCCAATCTCGACAGCCTGGTGAAGGCGGTGATCGAGCGCTATGGCTCGGAAGCGACCCAGGCGCGCGTGACGCTCAAATCGGTCGAACTCAAGCCCACCTCGGGCAGCGGCAGCCTGAGCGGCCTGGTGATTGGCAACCCCAAGGGGTTCAGCGGCGCCGAAGCGATTTCCCTGGGCGACATCCGCGTGACGCTGGATATTGCCAGCCTGCAATCCAATCCGATCATCATCAAGGACGTGCAGATCATCCAGCCGTCGATCAATTACGAATATGCCAGCAGTGGTGGCAACCTGGAAACCATCCAGAAAAATGTGCAGGCCTATGCGGCGAAATTCGGCGGTGGCCAGACCGAACCAAAAACCGGCACAGCGTCGGCGGGCGGTGAAGCCAGCAAGCAGCCCGAGCGCAAGGTGATCATCGAAAACCTCGTGATCCGCGACGGCAAAATCGCCGCCAGCCATGCGGCCTTGCAGGGCCGCACCATCTCGACCGGCCTGCCGACCATCCAATTGAAGGATATCGGCAAGGGCAGCAATGGGGCGACTCCGGCCGAGGTGGCCGAAAAGGTGCTCGGCACCATCAGCGCCCAGGCGTCGCGTGTCGCAACCGGCGAGCTGCAGAAACAGCTCGGCAATCTGCTGAAGGATCCGGCCGGAGCCATTGGTGGTGCCGCAGGTGGTGCAGCCGGTGGCGCGGGCGACAAGCTGAAGGGCCTACTGGGCAAATAGCCAAGACAAAAACGCATACGAGCCATCGCCAAATAATATGGCGACGATGGTCGTCGGCGGGCCGGCAGCGGGTTAGCATGTCGGCCCGTTCTTCTTACCTGCAGTTTCCATGATCAATCCTGTCTGGCACGGCGCCCTGGCCGGACTCTGTGCGCTTCTGGTCGGTATCGGTTTCGCGCGTTTCGGCTACACCCCGCTGATTCCCGTGTTGATCGAACGCGACTGGCTCAGCGCCGCCGACGCCGCCTATCTGGGCGCCACCAATCTGGCTGGCTATGTCGGCGGCAGCCTGCTGGCCGCCAGTCTGGCGCGGCTACTGCCGGTGGCGACCCTCACCCGCAGTGCAATGGTTCTGACGGGCCTGAGCCTGCTGGCCTGCGCCATGCCCTGGGGTTTCATCTGGTTCGCGCCCTGGCGTTTCCTGGCTGGATTCACCGGCGGCATCCTGATGGTTGCCGCCGTGCCGCTGATGCTGGCCCGCGCACCGGCCACGCATCGGGCGCGCAGCAACGGCATCGTTTTCACCGGAGTCGGCATCGGCATCATCACCGCCGGCACACTGGTTCCGGCCGTGGCCGGCTATGGGCCGATGCCTGTCTGGCTCGGCCTCGGCCTGCTCACCCTGCTGCTGGCCATGCTGACCTGGCGCCAATGGGCCATCGAACCCGTCACGCCACCAGCCCAGGCCGCCGCTGCGCCACGCAATTTCACCCTGCCCGTCGCGCTGCTGCTGGCGGCCTACACCATCGATTCCGCCGGCTTCGTGCCGCATACCGTATTCTGGGCCGACTATATCGCGCGCGGCCTGGGCCGTGGCGTCGCCGTTGGCGGCCTGTTCTGGGTATTCTTCGGGATCGGCGCGTTATGTGGTCCGTTGCTGGCCGGATTGATCGCCGAGCGTTTCGGTTTCTATCGCAGCATCGTGGGCGTGCTGCTGGTCAAATCGGCCGCCGTGGCCATTCCACTGCTGAGCACGCATCCCGTTGCGTTGGCGATTTCGGCCATCACGGTGGGCGCCTTCACGCCGGGCATCTCGGCGCTGGCCTCGGGCCGCGTCGCTGAACTGGTTGGCTTCGCCGCGCATCGCCAGGTCTGGGGCTGGCTGACCGGTGGCTTCGCGCTCTCGTCCGCGGCCGTCGGTTATGCCTTTTCTTACCTGTTCGACCGCACCGGTTCCTACAACCTGCTCTTCGCCCTGGGCGCGGCCGGATTGTTCATCGCCATGCTGCTGGCCGCAACGGCGCGGCAGAAGCCCGCCATCGACTGATCAGGCCAACGACGTCTGTATTTCCGAGCCGCGGGTCAGCGTTTCATGCACCGGGCATTTATTGGCGATTTCCAGCAGGCGCTGCCGCTGCTCCTCGCTCAGATTGCCTTCCAGCGTGATGATCCGTTCGAACCGGTCCAGCGGTTTGCCGTCGGCGCCGGTGATCTTGCTGTGCCGCACCTGTACCGAACTGCGTGTCAGCGGCCATTTCTTGCGCTCGGCATACATGCGCATCGTCATCGCGGTGCAGGCGCCCAGGCCCGACATCACCAGCTCGTAGGGATCCGGACCGGTATCGCGGCCGCCGAGACTTTCCGCTTCATCCGCAGCCAGCACATGCCGGCCAGCCACGATGATCTGGCCGTAAGGGCCAAGGCCGCTTTCGCCGACCGAAACCTCGCGTGTCTTTCCCGATGCGCTCATGTCAGATTTTCCTGCTGGATGGATCGGATGAAATTACAGTTCCACATGCATCATGTGGCCGGCTTGCGCGCCGCCAGATCGATCAGCGCCGACATGCCGTCATGACCACGGCCTTCATGGATAACACTGTCATGCGACACCAGATGCAAGACCTCCCAGTCGCTGAAGGCGTGTTCCAGCAGCTCGCGGGTGTATAAATTTTCCACCTGCGACGGGCCACCGGTGCGATAATTCAGCTGTTCGGGTCGATAACCCTGCAGCAGTAACAGGCCCCCCGGCTTCAGGACGCGGCGAATCCCGGCGAAGATGTGTGTCCGAAGGTCCGGATTGGCAAACTGGATGAAGATTGCCACCACCACATCGTAAGCCGCCGCCGGCCATACCCATTGCGACAAGTCGGCCTGCTCGGTTTCCAGCACCACCCCTTGCCCGGCAGCCAACCGGCGCGCCTTTTCCAGGGCAACGCCCGAAAAATCGACGGCATGCACCTGCAGCCCCTGCCGGGCCAGCCAGACTCCATTCCGGCCTTCCCCGTCTGCAACCGCCAATGCCCGCCCAGCGGCGGGCAGGCGGAAGCCCTGACTCCGCAGGAACGCATTAGGTTCGGTGCCGAACAGGTAATCCGGACTGGAAAAGCGGTTATCCCAGAAATCCTGCGCCATAGGTAAAGTTCCTTTTTATTTCATATAGATAAATTAGCCACTGGGAATGTCGAGGTGTCACATTGACATATATATTCGAATTATCTAAATTAGTAATTACTAAATTAATTAACCCCGGAGCCCGTCATGAATATCGACCGCATGGTTTTCGCCTTCGCCGGCATTGTCATCCTCGCCAGCCTGGCGCTGTCGCAGTATCACAATATGAACTGGCTGTGGCTGACCGCCTTCGTCGGCGCCAACATGCTGCAGGCAGCCTTCACCGGTTTCTGTCCGCTGGCGATCATCCTGAAACTGACCGGCCGCCAGCCCGGCTGCGCCTTCAAGTAACAAGCAAGCGGAGCAGACACGTGTCAGTGCTTGGGATTACCTATCGGCGCAAGATCGTGCTGACCGCCGCGCTGACCGCCGGCTGTATGCTGGCGGCCCTCTCGGCACGGGCGGCCGACTTCACGGTCGAGTCGCGCGAGGTGGTCGACCGCAAGATGGTGTTCGCCACCGTCGAAAGCGTCGACGATACCCAGGCCCGCAGCCGCATCGGCGGCACCATCGCCAAGCTGGAGGTGCATGACGGCGACGCCGTCACCACCGGCCAGCGCCTGGCCCTGGTGGTCGACCCCAAACTGACACCGCGCCTCAATGCCATCGATGCCCGCATCAAGGCGGCGATGGCCCAGCGCCAACTGGCCGAGATCGAACTGAAGCGGGCCGAAGACCTGCTGCAGAAAGGTGTTGGCACCAAGGCCCGCGCCGACCAGACCAGGGCTGCCTATGAAGCCGCCAATAACGAGGCGGCCGCGTTGCGGGCCGAGCGCGCCGTGGTGGAGCAGCAGGGCGTCGAAGGTGCCGTGCTGGCACCGGAAAGCGGTCGCATCCTGAAAACCCTGGTTACCACGGGCACCGTCGTGCAGCCCGGTGAGCCGATCGCCGAGATCGCCGTCGGTCGTTATGTGCTGCGCATGATGCTGCCCGAGCGCCATGCCCGCTTCCTCAAGGCAGGTGAAAAAGTACTCATCGGGCCTCGCGGTCTTGGCGCCGGCGAACAGGGCCTCGGTGAAGGCGAGGTCGTTCTGGTCTATCCGCAGCTCGATCATGGCCGTGTGATCGCCGATGTCAGCGCACAGGGCCTGGGCGATTTCTTCGTCGGCGAACGCACCCGTGTCTGGGTCGCCGCCGGCAAACGCCAGGCCATTCTGGTGCCTGCCGAATACGTGATCTACCGCTTCGGCGTGTCGCTGGTGCGCCTGAAGCACGGCGGCGAAGTGGTGGTTCAACTCGGCCAGACCATGCCGGAAGGCGTTGAAGTGCTCTCGGGCCTCAAGGCCGGCGACATCCTGGTCACGCCATGAAGCTCGGCCTGTCCGGCGCGATTGCGCGCAGCTTCATTGCATCGCCGCTCACCCCGCTATTCCTGATCTTTTCGTTGGCCATCGGCGGCCTGGCTCTGGCCGTGCTGCCGCGCGAGGAAGAACCGCAGATCAGCGTGCCGATGGTCGACATAGTTGTCAGCGCTGATGGCCTGAAGGCCGAGGACGCCGTCGAACTGGTCACCCGACCGCTGGAAGAAATCATCAAGGCCATCGACGGCGTCGACCATATCTATTCGAACAGCGAGGATGACCGCGTGATGGTCACCGCGCGGTTCAAGACGGGTTTCCAGCAGGACAGCGCCCTCTTGCGGGTCCACAGCGAGGTGCGCGCCAATCTCAACCGCATTCCGGTCGGCATCCCCGAGCCGCTGATCATCGGTCATGGCATCAACGACGTGCCCATCGTGGTCGTGACGCTGACGCCGACGCCGGGCAACCCGGGGCGGCTGAACGACAACGGCCTGTACAACATTGCCGCCAACCTCTCGCGCGAGGCGATGAAGATCGACAATGTCGGCAAGACCTTCATCGTTGGCGGCCGCGCCGACCAGATCCGCATCGAACCCGATCCGGAAAAGCTCTCGCTGTATGGCGTTTCACTCAATCAACTCGTCGAGAAACTGACCGGGGCCAACCGTTCTTTCCGCGCCGAGCCCCTGCTGAACCTGGGCGGCACCCTGCCCGCCATTATCGGCCAGACCCTGCAGGGCGGACCGGATATCAATCTGCTGCTGGTCACCACGCTTGATGGCAGGCCGGTCTATCTGGAAGACGTCGCGCGGATCTCCGCCGACGGTGCGCCGGTCACCCACTATACCTGGACATGGAAACGCGGCGCGGACGGGAAGATGGAGCGCGTGCCGGCGGTGAGCGTCGCCATCGCCAAGAAGGCCGGCAGCAATGCCGTGGTGATCGCCGACGACATCATCCGGCAGATCGAGATTCTGAAAACCACCATCCTGCCCAAGGGCGTCGACCTCAGCATCACGCGAAATTACGGCGAAACCGCCGCCGAGAAGGCCGACGAACTGCTGTTCCATCTGGTCCTGGCTTCGGTTTCCATTGTCGGCCTGCTGGCGGTGTTCCTTGGCTGGCGCGAAGGCCTGGTCGTGCTGGTGGTGATCCCCGCCACCATCCTGCTGACCTTCTTCGCCGCCTGGCTGATGGGCTACACGATCAACCGTGTCAGCATGTTCGCACTGATTTTCTCCATCGGCATCCTGGTCGACGATGCCATAGTGGTAATCGAGAATATCGTGCGCCACTGGCACAAGGAAAAGCTGCGCGACCGCCTGACCACCGCCATCGAGGCCGTGGCCGAAGTGGGCAACCCCACCATCGTCGCCACGTTTACCATCATCGTGGCTCTGCTACCGATGATGTTCGTCTCGGGCATGATGGGCCCCTACATGGCGCCGATCCCGGCCAATGCCTCGGCGGCGATGCTGTTCTCGCTGGCCGTCGCCTTCACCGTCACGCCCTGGCTGATGCTGAAGCTGGGTGGCCACAAGGCCACCAATGGTCATGCAACGTCCCATGACGAGCATGGCGGCATCCTCGCCCGCCTGTATCTGCGCGTCGCCGAACGCATTCTCACCACGCCCAAGCAGGCGCGCAAATTCGTGCTGATCGTCGGGGGACTCACCATGCTGTCGCTGGTGCTGTTCTACACAAAGTCGGTGACCGTGAAGCTGCTGCCCTTCGACAACAAGTCGGAGATGCAGATCATGCTTGATCTGCCGCGATCGACCAGCCTGGAGCAGACCGACGCCCTGTTGGCCGAGGCGGTGGCACGGCTGGCCGACCTGCCTGAACTGAAGGACATTCAGAGTCAGGCTGGCACGGCGGCGCCATTCAACTTCAACGGCCTGGTGCGGCATTACTTCTTCCGCAGCCAGCCCTGGCAGGGCGACCTGCAGGTCAATCTGGTGCCCAAGGCCGAGCGTGACCGCAACAGCCACGAAATCGCCCTCGACATCCGCAAGCGCCTCACCGGCCTGCAACTGCCGCCGGGCGGTTCGCTGAAAGTGGTGGAAGTGCCGCCGGGCCCGCCGGTGATGGCCACCCTGCTGGCCGAGATTTACGGCCCCGACGCCGAAACACGCCGCGCCGTGGCGGCGGAACTGCGCAAACTGTTCCGCAAGATCGATTTCATCGTCGACGATGACGACAGCTTCGGCATCCAAAGCGAACGCGTGCGTTTCCTGGTCGACCAGGAAAACCTGGAATTCCATCGCGTCGAGGAAGTCGAGCTTTATGAAACGCTGTCTTCGCTGCTGAATGGCCGCCGCATCGGCTATTCCCATCGCGGCCACGGCATCAGCCCGATCGAGATCAGCCTCAGCCTGCCACGCAGCGACCGTTACCTGAGCGAGAAACTGCTAGCCACGCCGGTGCCGACCCGCGACGGCCGGCTGGTCGAACTGGGCGACGTGGTGCGCATCCAGCGCGAACCGGCCTCTTTCCCCATCTATCGCCGTGATGGCCATTACGCCGAAATGGTGACGGCCGATCTGGCCGGTGCGTACGAGGCGCCGATCTATGGCATGCTGGCCGTGGCCGATGCCATTGACGCCCATGACTGGAGCAGCCTGCCGAAACCGTCGATCCGCTATGCCGGCCAGCCCAAGGACGAATCCAAAACCAGCCTTTTGTGGGACGGCGAATGGGAAGTCACCTATGTCACCTTCCGTGACATGGGCGGCGCCTTCATCGTCGCCCTGTTGGGCATCTACCTGCTGGTGGTGGCGCAGTTCCGCAGCTTCAAGCTGCCCCTGCTCGTCCTGGTTCCGGTGCCGCTGACCATGATCGGCGTCATGCTGGGACATTGGCTGACGGGCGCGGCCTTCACCGCCACCTCGATGATCGGCTTCATTGCACTCGCCGGCATCGTGGTGCGCAACTCGATCCTGCTGATCGACTTCATCCGAGAACGCCGGCAATCCGGCCTTCCGCTGCGGCAGGTGCTGCTGGATGCCGGTGCCACCCGCTTCAAGCCGATCTTCCTGACCGCGGCCGCCGCCATGATCGGCGCCGCCTTCATCCTGGCCGACCCGATCTTCCAGGGCCTGGCGGTCAGCATGCTGTTCGGCCTGGCCTCCAGCTCGCTGCTGACCGTGCTGGTCATCCCCGCTATTTATCTGTGGCTGCGTGGCGAATCGCAGCAGTCATAAGGAGCCCATCGCGATGTCTGCCCCCGTCGATCTCGACCGCCTCACCGCCAGCGCTGCCCAGGCCAGCCATTTCCTGCGCAATATCGCCAACGAGAAGCGCCTGCTCACCCTGTGCCAGTTGATGGAAGGCGAACGCTCGGTCGGCAACCTTGCCGATGTGGTGGGCCTGAGCCAGTCGGCCCTTTCACAACACCTCAATCGCCTGCGGCAGGACGGTCTGGTGGAAACCCGCCGGGAAGGCCAGACCATCTATTACCGCCTGGCCGATCCACGCATCGAACCGCTGATCCGGCTGCTCTATGAGCAATTCTGCAAACCGACCTGCTGATGACGCGAGGCAGAACATGACAACCCTGCGCAAGATCGACCCCCGCAAGCTGCAGCAAAAAATGCAGGCCGGTGAGGTTATTCTGATCGATATCCGCAGCCCCCGTGAATTCGCCCGCGAGCATATCGAAGGCGCGCAGCTTGTGCCGCTGGGCTCCCTCGACCGTCACGATTTCCCCGACAGCCGCCGCCAGACGGCGGTGTTCACCTGCCGCAGCGGCGCCCGCACCACGATGGCAGCGAGCCGCCTGCTGGCTAAGGGTTTCCGCAGTGCCTATGTGCTGGAGGGCGGCCTGAACGCTTGGAAACGCGCCGGCCTGCCGGTACAGAGCGCGCCAGCCGAACCCCTGCCCCTGCAGCGCCAGGTGCACCTGATCGCTGGCAGCCTCGCATTGGCCGGCGCCATTCTGGCCTGGCGCGTTGCACCGGAATTCATCCTGCTCAGCGGTTTCGTTGGTGCCGGACTGCTGCTCGACGGCCTGACCGGATTTTGCGGCATGGCCCGCCTGCTGGCCCTCATGCCGTGGAACCGTCAATCGGCCTCTGCCTAGTGGAGAGTTACGTCATGCGGCCGTTTGTGAAAGCTTTTTTCGACGAAGCCACCTTCACCGTCAGCTATGTCGTCGTCGACCCGCCCGGCAAGACCTGCGCTGTCATTGATTCGGTGCTGGATTTCGATCCGGCTTCCGGCCGCACCCACAAGGACGCGGCGGATGCGGTAATCGCCTATATCGAACACGAGAACCTTAAGGTCGAATGGATCCTGGAAACCCACGTCCATGCCGATCATCTGTCTGCCGCGCCCTATCTGAAACAGAAACTGGGCGGCAAGCTGGGCATCGGATTCAACATCACGGTGGTTCAGAACACCTTCGGCAAGGTTTTCAACGCTGGCACGGACTTCGCCCGCGACGGCAGCCAGTTTGACCACCTGTTCACCGACAATGAAACTTTCAGCATCGGCAACATCAAGGCCCGCGCCATCCATACGCCAGGTCATACGCCGGCTTGCATGGCCTATGTGATCGGCGACGCGGCTTTTGTGGGCGATACGCTGTTCATGCCCGATTACGGCACCGCGCGCTGTGACTTTCCTGGCGGTGATGCCTGTCAGCTCTACCGCTCGATTCACAAGCTCTTCGCCCTGCCGCCTGAAACCCGCCTGTTCATGTGTCATGACTACAAGGCGCCGGGCCGCGACGAATACCGCTGGGAAACTACGGTGGCGGAGGAGCGCGCAACAAACATCCATGTGCGGGATGGAATCAGCGAGGATGAATTCGTGGCCATGCGCACCAAACGCGACGCCACGCTGGACATGCCACGCCTGATCCTGCCTTCGGTGCAGGTCAACATGCGGGCTGGCCACATGCCGCCGCCCGAAGCCAATGGCGTGCGCTACCTGAAACTGCCGGTCGACGCGTTGTAATCGTTATGACCGCCGTCACCATCAGCCAGGCCGTCATCGCTGCCGCCTCAGGCAGTGCTGTGGGCTTTTCCCTGGCTTTGGTGGGTGGCGGCGGCTCGATCCTGGCCGTGCCGGCGCTGCTGTATCTGGTCGGCATCGGCAATACGCATCTGGCCATCGGCACCAGCGCGCTGGCCGTGGCCGTGAATGCCTTTGCCAACCTGCTTCAACACGCACGCAAACAGACCGTGAAATGGCCTTGCGCAACAGTGTTTGCCGTATCCGGCATCATTGGGGCCGCGGCGGGTTCCAGCCTTGGCAAGCTTGTGGATAGCGGCCATCTGCTGCTGCTATTCGCTGCCGTGATGGTAGCCGTAGGCATCGCCATGCTGCGGCCCAAGGCGGCGGAAGGAAATCCCGAAGTGCACATCACGCCAGCCATTGGCCTGAAACTCGTCCTGATCGGCCTTGTCACCGGCGCGGTCAGTGGTTTCTTCGGCATCGGCGGTGGTTTCCTGATCGTGCCCGGGCTCATGCTGGGCAGCGGCATGCCGATGATCAATGCCATTGCCTCTTCGCTGTTTTCGGTCGGCAGCTTTGGCCTGACCACCGCGGCGAATTATGCCTGGTCGGGCCTGATCGACTGGACGATTGCCGGCTGGTTCATCGCCGGCGGCATTCTCGGTGGCCTGGGCGGTACCCGCCTGGCACTGAAGGCGGCCCGCCACAAGGGCCTGCTCAACCGCATCTTCGCCGCGCTGATATTTCTTGTCGCCGGCTACATTGTCTGGCGCACCATCACAGAGATGCCTTCATGACTGAACAACCGGCCACCGTTGCCAGCCTCAAGCATTTCCCGCTCCCGCTGTTTGCCGCCGTGCTTGGCATCGCCGGGCTGGGACTGGCCTGGCGCGAGGCCGGTCGGGTGCTTGGCGCGCCGGCGTTGGTCGGTGAATTGCTGCTGCTGATTGCCGCCATCGTCTTTGGCCTGATCGCCATCGCCTATCTGCTGAAATGGCAACGCTATCCCGCCGCCGTCGCGGCTGAGTTCCGGCATCCGGTGCGCAGCAGCTTCATCTTTGCCATCACGGTGAGCCTGACCCTGCTTTCCAATGCCCTGCTGCCGCATCGGCCCGATCCGGCCGGCGGGCTGTGGCTTTTTGCCACCATCGCGCACCTGTTGCTGGCCGGTTGGCTGGTCCGTCGCCTGCTGTTGCAACCCATGCCGCTGGCTACGCTCACGCCGGCCATCTTCATCCCGCTGGTGGGCAACATCCTGGCTCCGCTGGCCGGCGTGAAGCTGGGCTATCCGGCTCTCTCGTGGTTCAGTTTCTCGGTCGGCCTCGGCCTGTGGATCACGATCCAGCCGCTGTTGCTGCATCGCCTGTTCTACGGTGAGGCCCTGCCGCCGAAACTGATGCCGGCGCTGGCTATCCTGCTGGCCCCGCCTTCCGTGGGGGCCATGGCCTTTGCCTCTCTGCAGGGCGGCCGGTTCGAAACACCGGCATGGATCATGGCCGGTATCGCCGGATTCATCGCTCTGGTGCTGTTGTCGCTGCTGCCGCGTTTCGCCCGCCTGCCCTTCGCGCCATCCTGGTGGGCCTACACATTCCCCAGTGCGGCCTTTGCGCTGATGTTAATCCAGATCAGCGCCGCACGACCCGCCGAAGCACATGCTGTGACAGGCTGGATCGCGCTTTCCGCTGCCAGCGTCATTGTCGCGCTGGTCGCCTTGCGCACCATCAAGGCCGCAATCGGCGGCCATTTGTTCAAGCCGGAAGAGTGAACATCACAATCCGGCGTCGTGAGGGTCGTCACGCCAAACACACCCCACGAAATTGCAGCGACAGCCGGTCTGGCCGCCGTGGCGTTTCCCAGCTTTACCGCGTTCCCGGTCCGGCGCCGAGCTAACCGCCATACAGCCACTGGTTTCCGGCATAGGCCTGCTCGGCGGTCCGGCCGCTCAGGAAGGCATTGCGCAATTCGCGCACCGGACCGGTGGCGTGGTAGAAATCGCCATAGACGCGAGCCATCAACTGCACCCGCGCCGTGCGCAGGTAGCGTTCCTGCTGATAGGCCAGGAAGGCTGAATTGGGATCGTCGCGTCGCGCCGCCAGCTTGTCGGCCAGGCAGACGGCATCTTCCATCGCCATGCAGGCCCCCTGCGCCAGGTATTGCAGCATCGGATGGGCCGCATCGCCCAGCAGCGTGATGCGGCCTTTGGTCCAGTTACCCACGGGCTCGCGGTCGCACAGCACCCACATCCGCCAGGATTCGATCTTGTTCAGCAGGGCATGCACCTGCGGCTGCTGGTTCTGGAACCGCTCGTTCAGTTCGGCCACGTCGCCATAGCTGTTCCAGCCTTCCTCGTAGCGGTTGGAATGGAACACCGCGACCAGGTTGTAGAGTTCGCCACGGCGCAGCGGATAATGCACCAGATGCGTCTTCGGGCCGGCCCACAGCACCACATTGTTCTCGCGCTGGGCCTCGGGCACTTCGGCCAGCGGCAAAACGGCGCGATAGGCGATATGTCCCGAGATGCGCGGCTTGCCGTCGCCCACCACATGCTCGCGCAGGGCCGACCACAGGCCATCGCAGCCGATGATGCAACTGCCTTCGATCACCGTGCCATCGGCCAGCGTTACGGAAACGCTGTCGCCGTGATCGACATGGCCGGTGACTTTGGCATTGGTATGCAGGCTTATCAGCGGCTGCGTCCGACAGGCCTGCAGCAAGGCGTCATGCAGGTCGGCACGATGGATCACGCCATAAGGCTGGCCGTAATGCTTCAGCGCGCGCTCGCCCATGGGGATACGCGTCACTTCCTCGCCGGTCAGCGCGTCGCGCATGATCAGGTTGTCGGGGAACACGGCGATGGCATCCACCGCCTTGCGGATGCCGAGGAGATCAAACCGGCGGAAAGCATTGGGCCCGATCTGGATACCGGCGCCGACCTCGCGGAATTCGGACGACTGCTCGAGCAGGATGGAGCGGATGCCTTTCAGCGCCAGCGCCAAAGCCGCCGCCAGGCCGCCGATGCCGCCGCCCACGATGATGACCGGACGATCCTGTATTGCCGCCATGTGTAGTCCTCCCTGCGTGCCGTTCGTGCGGCATCGCTTTTATAATCTGTGTACGGATTATATTAAGTTTAATACCCCGTGCCGCCATCCGCAAGCAGGAGATGCTGCGGATTAGGATTTGCCCACGTCACACCAGCAAACGCTGGAGGCAGGCGCGGACCCCCTCCTGCCAGGGCGGCAGGCGGATGCCGCAGACAGCCTGAACATGGCCGCAATCGAGTACGGAATTGGCCGGGCGTTGCGCCGGGGTGGGATAGTCCGCCGTCGTGATCGGATCGACCGGCACGCTTTTATGTCCCAGCGATGCCGCGACCGTCATCACTTCCTGCGCCAGACCCCACCAGCTGGTGTGGCCGGTGCCGGCGAGATGGAAGATACGGAACAGCGCGGCATTGTCGGGCTCCATCGCCATGCGCTGCGCCATCATGAGGATGGCGCGGGCCAGATGTGGCGCATAGGTAGGCGACCCCTGCTGGTCGCTCACCACGCGCAGGCGGTCACGCTCGTTGGCCAGCCGCAGCATGGTGCGCACGAAGTTGCTGCCGAAAGGCGAATGCAGCCAGGCCGTGCGCACGATTGCGGCCCGGCCACCCGACGATGCCAGCACGGCCTGTTCGCCGGCCAGTTTGGAACGGCCATAGACCGTCTGCGGATTGCAGGCATCGCCCTCGACATAGGGGTCGGCCTTGCGTCCGTCGAAGACATAATCGGTGGAGACATGGATCAGCGGCAGGCCAAGCTGCGCGCAGGCGATGGCGACGGCTTCGGCGCCATCGCGATTGATGGCGAAGGCATGTTCAGGCTCTGGCTCGGCGCGATCGACGGCGGTATAGGCCGCGGCATTCACCACGAGATCGGCCGGCGCTTTCCATAAAGCGGCAGCGATGGTGGGCGGATCGGCCAGATCGAGATCGGGTCGCCCCAGGCAGGTAACACGCACATCGTCATCCGCCAGTTCGGCCAGCGATCGCGCCAGCTGTCCCTGCCGGCCGATGACGGCAATGCGCAGCATCAGCCCCGGCCTGAATCCACCGTGCCTGAACCCGAGACGATCAGCGGCGGCAGCGGATAATAGGGCGGCAGCACCCTGGCCTCGCCGAGCAGCGGCGCGGCCTGGTCCTTGGGCGCCAGGATCGGATCGCGCAGCCGCCAGTCGATGCCGATGGCCGGGTCGTTCCAGCGGATGGCATGTTCACTGCGCGGATCGTAGGGCGCGGTGCATTGGTACAGCACATCGGCGCTGTCGCTCAGCACCGCGAAGCCATGGGCGAAACCCGGCGGGATCCAGAGCTGGCGGTGATTGTCGCCCGAGAGCACCGTGCCGGTCCATTTGCCGAAACTGGGCGAACCCTGGCGGATATCGACGGCCACATCGAATACCTCGCCGGCCAGCACGGTGACGAGTTTGCCCTGGCCATGGGGCTCCTGGTAATGCAGGCCGCGCAGCACGCCCTTGCGCGAGCGCGAGAAATTGGTCTGCACCGACGGCACGCCGAGGCCGTAATTCAGATAGCGCGGCGCGTTCCACAATTCCTTGATGAAGCCGCGCTCGTCGGAGAACGCCTTCATTTCGATGATGAAGACGTCGCTGAGGTCGGTGGCGAAGATCCGCATGGGCAGCCCCCGGTCTAGCGCCGGTCTTCGTTCAGGATCCGGCGCAGATACTGGCCGTAGGCATTCTTGCCATAGGCGGCGGCGATGGCCTCCACCTGCGCGGCATCGATATAGCCCTGGCGCCAGGCCACTTCCTCGGGCACCGCGATCTTCAGGCCCTGGCGCTTTTCCACCGTGGCGATGAAGTTGGAGGCATCGAGCAGGCTGTCGGGCGTGCCGGTATCCAGCCAGGCAAAGCCGCGGCCGAACAGCTCGACCTTGAGCTGGCCGCGCTGGAGATAGACGTTGTTGAGGTCGGTGATTTCCAGCTCGCCGCGCGCCGAGGGCTTCAGGGCGGCGGCGATATCGCTGACCGCACTATCGTAGAAATACAGGCCCGTGACGGCCCAGTTGCTGGGCGCCGGATTGGGCTTTTCGATGATCGCGCGCACCGACTTGTCAGGGTTGAGATCCAGCACGCCGTAACGCTCGGGATCGGCCACCCAGTAGCCGAACACCGTGGCGCCCTGCTGCTGCTTGGCGGCCTGGCGCAGCACCGCGCTGAAACCCTCGCCGTAGAAGATGTTGTCGCCCAGCACCAGCGCGCAGGGCGCGCCGCCGACGAAATCGCGGCCGATCAGGAAAGCCTGGGCAATGCCGTTGGGCTCGGGCTGCACGGCATAGCGGATATCGAGGCCCCACTGGCTGCCGTCTTTCAACAGGGCGCTGAAGGCGGCCTGGTCGCGCGGCGTGGTGATGACGAGGATCTCGCGGATACCGGCCAGCATCAGGGTGGTGAGCGGATGATAGATCATCGGCTTGTCGTAGACCGGGATGAGCTGCTTGCTGGTCACCGCCGTTGCCGGATGCAGCCGCGTGCCCGCCCCGCCTGCCAGGATGATGCCCTTCATGCTCCTACCCCATCTGCCGCCGGCCCAGCCGGACCGGCCTTACTATCGCACCCGCCATCACGCCATGGCACGGTTTAATGCCGGGTTAACTGGAACCCGGAAAAAGCAAAAGAAATCAATGATCTGAGGAATGGCGCACCCGACAAGATTCGAACTTGTGACCTCTGCCTTCGGAGGGCAGCGCTCTATCCAGCTGAGCTACGGGTGCCTGGATATCGGGCCGGCGAAGCCGGCGGCCGGACCATAGCCCAGCGCCGCGCCGGAACGCAAGGCGGGCCGCCGGGCCGCAGCGGCGCCAGAGGCCGGGAAAGACTGGCAGATTCCGCGTCACGGCGCCGGATCGCCGCGCCACCCGGCGATCTGGACGCCTGCAGCCTGGGCTTGGCGCCGGACTGCCGCTGTTTTGCGTCGTTTTGCGATGGTTTTGCTATGTTAACTCATTGATTTATTTGAATCAGGCATGCACGACAGCAACGACCCGGGGCGTTGCCGCGGTTAGTCGAGATCGGCGAACAGGCCGGCCATGTAGCGGGCCGGATCGGCAAGGAAACTCCGGGTGACGCGGTAATGCTCGGTGTCTTCCAGCCGCACCGGATGAAGCGCCCCGCCATCGAGCGACAGAAGCGCGGCGCCGGGCAGGCTCATCAGAATCGGCGAATGGGTGGCGATGATGGCCTGCACCTGGCCGCCGGTCTGCCACAGGTGCAGAATCCGCAGGAAGGCAAGCTGGCGCTGCGGCGACAGCGCCACTTCCGGCTCGTCGAGAATATAGATCTCGCGCTGCTTCCCCTGCATCCGCTCCTCGAATGCCTGCATATAGGCTTCGCCATGGCTGCGATGGTGCATGCGCGGCGGCGCCAGGCCGGACTCGACATGCGCCGCATCAATATAGCTCTGGTAATTGAAGAAGCTTTCGGCGCGAAAAAAGAAGCCGCGATTGACTTTCGGCAGCCAGGACAAGCGCAGCGCCCGCACCAGCGCGTTGTCAGTTTCCGCCATGCCGGTGCGATGATCGTGGCTGCCACCCTGAGCGGAAAAGCCGGCGGCCTGAGCAATGGCCTCGACCAGCGTGGATTTGCCGGAACCGTTCTCGCCCACGATGATGGTGACGGCGGCATCGAAATCCAGCGCGAAGCCGTCATCGAGGAAGGGCAGCGTGGTGAAAGGAAACGCATCGCGTTCGACACGATCAGGATCGAGCGCGATGCGCCTGAGGAACGGAGCGGTCAGCATGAAATTACCTTTGCCTTTATACTCTCGTTGTTAAAGGGCCTAAGGGCCTGTTGCTGAGGCAATTTCCATATCGGCTCATGGCCGAACCATGACATATCGCCGAAAGCTGGGACGTTTTTAGTCTGTCACAGATAAGGCGATCTCGCATAAGCAACATGTCACAATCCAGAAGCGCAGTATCAGGCTGATCATCATTCGCCGGTGGCTGGTCGTCATTGGCTGGCGGTTCCGGCTGCTGATCCAAAGCCGCATTCATAGCCGCTTCCGTTTCGCCCCCGGGCCGCATCAATCCATCGATCTTCAGACCCTGATCCCGCTGGAATTTGCGAATTCCGGTGAACAGCTCATTATCGACCCATGCACCAGGCGGATCGCCACCCAGAGATTGGTAATAACCGAGCGCCATCAGGGCGCGCTTGGCATCAAGAATATCGGCCGGTTCGGCGACATGATCGCGCCCAAGCGGCGATTGCAGCGCAAGATAGCGCGCCGGGTTTGCAGTCTGTTTCATGCAGCAGGCTCCATTGCACATCGCGGTCTCCCTGGCGGCGATCCGCCCTCCTGGGAACGCAGATCGCCAGTCGCAGAGTATCGGTCGCAGATCACCCCTCGCCGATGGCCGGAATGACGGGCCATGACGATGATGAAAAATCCGGTGTTACGCAGGAGCGTTATCCGCCGGCAATCAGGCACATGGGTGCCGGCCGGGTTGTCCCGATTGAAATCAGGGCCCGAATGATTCTGTGCGGGCGCTCGGGATTAAAAGTACATAAAGGGAACAAATAGTCAAGCCAAAACGACCAACCCCTTATAAACATACAACTATATGCGAAAACCCGGCCGCGAGGTCAGATCCGGGCCGTCACCAGCCAGTCCCAAGGTTTGGCCCAGGGTTTGGCGGCGCTGAGATCTTTCGGTGGCCGGATGCTGTGGCAGGCCCAGGAATATTCCACTTTCTGAACCCGGATGGCGCAGAAGCCGCGCGCGGCCAGTTCGCGTTTGAGTTCGGCGCCGGTGAAATGTTTGGTCGAAACGCCGTCGATGCTCACGCCGCTGTCGCCATTCGGCTGATCGGGTTTGACGATGATGCGCGGCTCGGCGGCGTTGCGCTCGGCCCTGGCCAGCAGTTTCGCCGAGCCCAGAGCCGGCACCACGAGAATCAGCTTGCCGCCATTCTCACGCAGCAGCGCGCGGGCGGAATCCAGCACGCCCTGCCAGATGGCGCGACGCGGATGGATGGCGGCATTGGCGCAGAGCACGGCATCGAAACGGCCGCGCCAGCTTTTCAGCGCGGTACTGGCCACATGCACGCTGATATTGTTCTGCCCGCGCGTCTTCTGGCGGGCGACGTCGACACAGGCGGCCGATTGCTCGAAGCCATGCACCGCGCCGAACAGCCGGCCCAGCACGGGCAGGTAGATGCCCACGCCGCAGCCGAAATCGGCCATGGCCGCGTTCGGGTCGGCGGCGGCCTTCAGCGCGGACAGGATCACGCCTTTGCGGTCGTTATGGAAGGAGGAGAAGATTTCCTCTTCCCAGTTGGTGGCCGCGGCATCCCAGTATTGGCCCGACTGGCGGCTGGGAAGCGATTGAACAACAGTGCCATCCATGACGCTGTCCTCCTCGTTGCGCCGCCGCGAATCGCGGCGACCGGTGGAACATCACGCCGATCAGAATCGGTTGGGGTTAAGAGGAGGTTAAGAGCGGGTGGTGGAATCCACCGGCAATCCGTGCTGGCCTTGCACCGGAGCAGCCTCATGCCGTGCATGCCCGCGGATTGCCGTGGGCGGAAAACCGAAGCGCTCGCGGAAGCGGATGGCGAAGCGCGAGGCCGATTCATAACCTACCTCAAGCGCGATGCGGTTGACGGCATAATCCGTCGATTGCAGCAGCACCATGGCCGATGACATGCGCGCATCGGTGAGCAGGTCGCCCAGCGTGGTGCCTTCGGCGGCCAGACGGCGGCGCAACGTCGCCTCGCTCATCGCCAGGCGTTTTGCCACGATGGCGGCCGTCCAGGACGCGGCAAGATCGGTTTCGAACAGCCGGCGCAGCTTCATCGCCAGGGTAAGATCCTCGCCGGCTGAAAAACGGATGCCGCGATGGGCGAGCCAGAGCAGCATCTCGGCCATCCGATGCGCGGCCACATCGGCGGGGATATGCCGTGCATCGGTTATGGCCGCGATGGCCCGGTCGAAGGCAGAGATGAAATCCGCATCGAGCCTGTCGAGGACGGCCGCGCCGGCCAGTGGCGGGGTCAACGCCGCTGCACCCCGTTCAAAACCTTCTATCACCGCCGGATCCCAGATCAGCCAGCGCGCCTCGTAAAGGCCGCGGTCGGACAGGCGGTTGGTGACATCAAAGGTCTGGCCGCCGGCAATGGCGATGGCCGCCCCGCCCCGGATCGACCATAACCCGCCGGCAGACTGCAGCATCTTGCTGCCGTGACGCAGCAGGATCAGCGCCGGACGGTCGTTGACGATGCGGCTGAAGCGCAGGTCGCTGCGCTGCACGACGCGCGCGGTAACGCCAACGCCGGGTCGGGCCAGAATGCCCTGCCCGTGTTGATCATGGTCATCCGGCCGTACGCTCGAGGTATCGCGTGTCTCCGTCATGCCACGAGCATACTCCAGACGCAGGCCCCGGGAAGTATTCATGCCCGGTAAGCGTTCAAGACCGTCAGGCCAGCACGCGCTGCAGATCCAGGCCCGGTTCGGCCTTCTGCATGGCGCGCTGCAAAGCGGGACGCGCCCCGATGCGCTGGAGATAGGCGCGGATATGGGGATAGGGGCCGATATCGCGGCGCGAGAACAATCGCATGGTGGTGAGCGGAAACAGGATCATGATGTCGGCGGCAGTGAAGTCATCGCCAGCCAGATAGGGCACGTGGCCGAGCCGGTCCTCGATCAGATCCCAGGCGCGATCAAAGCGCGCGCGCAGAGCTGTCGTCACGCCGTCTGCGCTGCCATTGTTGCTGGCATCCATGCGGCTGAGCATCGAGTCGATCAGCGCGGCCGGCATGAACGAGCCGTTGGCGAAGTGGAACCAGAACAGGAAATCGGCATAGCCGGGTGCGCCATGCCGCAGGATGAGGCGGCCGTTGCCGTAGGTCTGCGCGATGTATTCGACAATGGCGCCGGATTCGCCCAGCACGAGATCGCCATCGTCGATCACCGGCGCGGTGCCGAACGGTGTCAGCGCGCGGTAGTCCGCTGGCGCCAGCCGGGTCTGCGGGTCGCGGTCGTAGCGTTTGAGCTGATAGGGAATGCCCAGTTCCTCGCAGAGCCAGACAATGCGGTCGGATTGCGAGATGCCGAGGTGATGGACGGTGAGCATGGGGCGGGCCTTTCCATTGAAGAAGCCCGTCCACAGATAGACACTTCCGGCCAGGCCGTTGTGCCGCGCCGCTCGATTATTGTGCCGATCCGCTCAAGACACAGGAAAATGGACGCCGGATGGCGGCCGGGATGGCGCGCTTTACGCGGCCCGGCTGCGCGTCAGCTCCAGGAACAGGTCTTCCAGGTCGGCTTCCTGGGTGGAGAGGTCGTGGATGGCAAGGCCGGCCTGCTGGATGCGGGCCAGCACCGTGGAAAACGGCTGCTGGCTGGGACGGTAATGCAGGCGCAGGCGGCGCGGGCCGAGCAGTTCGGCGTTCAGCTCCGCGAGTGAAGGCGGCACGGCGGCCAGATCGGCATCCAGCGTGACGATCACATCCTTGCGGTCGAGCCGCGCGAGCAGCTTCGGCGTCGCGTCATGGGCCACCACGCTGCCGTGGTTGATGATGGCGATATGGTCGCACAGCGCCTCGGCCTCTTCCAGGTAATGGGTGGTGAGCACCACCGTGGTGCCGGCGCGGTTGAGTTCGCGCACATAGGCCCAGAGCTGCTGGCGCAGTTCGATATCCACGCCGGCGGTGGGTTCATCCAGCACCAGCACGGGCGGATTATGCACCAGCGCCTTGGCCACCAGCAGGCGGCGGCGCATGCCGCCCGACAGCGTGCGGGCATAGGCATTGGCCTTGTCGGAGAGGCCCACGGCGGCGAGGATCTCGTCGGTGCGGCGTTCGGATTTCGGCACGCCATAGAGGCCGGCCTGGAATTCCATCGCCTCGCGCGGCGTGAAGAAGGGATCGAGGTTGAGTTCCTGCGGCACCACGCCGATGGCGGCGCGGGCCCGGCGCGGATCGCTGTCGATATCACAGCCCCAGATCGCGGCGGACCCTGAGGTCTTGCGCACCAGGCCGGCCAGGATGTTGATCAGCGTGGACTTGCCGGCGCCGTTCGGCCCGAGCAGGCCGAAGAAGCTGCCGCGCGGGATATCCAGCGCGATGCCGTTCAGTGCGCGCTTGGCGCGCGGACCTTCCCCGTAAACCTTCACCAGGTCGCGGACGGAAATGGCCGGGGTTGTGGCGGCGGATTCGGACATGGTCGGGAGCCTTATGGGTCCTGAAAGACTGGCGGAACGGGGCCTGCTGCGGTAGGTATCGCGGTAGGTATCATCGGGCAAGGAGCGGGTCAAACCGCCCCCTGCCCTGCAGACCGGATTTCACCCCTTTTCTGCGGAGTGTAACGATGCAATCCCCGGCACGTGCCCCTGTTGAAACCATCGAAGTGGATAGCCCCGTGGTGGCCTGCGACGGCGGTGGTGGTGCGCTCGGCCATCCGCGCGTCTACCTGAACATGGGCGAGAAGCACGAGATCGACTGCCCCTATTGCGGCCGGCTCTATCTGCTGAAAGAGGGCGCGCACGCCCACGGCCACTGACCGGGCCCGCGTTTCAGGGCATGGCCGGCAAACACCGCCTCTATCTGGTCGACGGTTCGGGCTACATCTTCCGGGCCTATCACGCGTTGCCGCCGCTGACGCGCAAGTCCGACGGCATGCCGGTGGGCGCCGTGTCGGGTTTCTGCAACATGCTCTCAAGCCTGCGCGACAAGGCCGAGCATGACGAGGCCGTCAGCCACATGGCGGTGATCTTTGATGCAGCGCGGGCCAATTTCCGCAACGAGATCTATCCCGAGTACAAGGCCAACCGCGCCGAGACGCCGGAAGACCTGATTCCGCAATTCGAGCCGATCCGCCGCGCCACCCGCGCCTTTGGCCTGGCCGCCATCGAGAAGGACGGCTTCGAGGCCGACGACCTGATCGCCACCTATGCCAAACTGGCGCGCGAGGCCGGCATGGAGGTCTGCGTGGTTTCCTCCGACAAGGACCTGATGCAGCTGGTGCGCGACGGCGTCGGCATGCTCGATCCGATGAAGGACCGCAGCATCGGCCCCAACGAGGTGATGGAGAAATTCGGCGTCACGCCCGACAAGGTGGTGGACGTGCAGTCTTTGGCCGGCGACAGCACCGACAACGTGCCCGGCGTGCCCGGTATCGGCATCAAGACGGCGGCCGAGCTGATCAACACCTTCGGCGACCTCGACACGCTGCTGGCGCGCGCCGCCGAGATCAAGCAGCCCAAGCGGCGCGAAACCCTGCTGACCAATGCCGACAAGGCGCGCATCTCGCGCGAGCTGGTGCGGCTGAAAGACGACGTGCCGCTGGATCTGGGTCTCGATGCCCTCACGCTCGGCCCCGTGGAATGGCCGAAGCTGAAAGCCTTCCTAGACGAGATGGAATTCCGCAGCCTGACCAGCCGCATCGAAAGCCGGCTGAAACTGCGCGGCACGGCAGACATGGACGGCAATGGCGCGCGCAAGGCGCCCGCGCCAGCCGCGCCGGATATCGCTTTCGAAGGCGAAGGCGGGCCGGAAACGCCACCGGAAACATCCTCTGGGACGGACAAGCCGGCGACCTATACGCTGGTGCAGGATATCGCCACGCTGCGGCAATGGATCGACCGCGCCACTGATGCCGGCATCGTCGCGTTTGATACCGAAACCACCAATCTCTCGCCCACCCATGCCGAACTGGTGGGCTTCAGCCTCAGCATCGAGCCGTTCGAGGCCTGCTATGTGCCGGTGGGACATGTACGGGCGGGCACGCTGTCCGGCGGCGGCGGGCTGGACCTGAGCGGCGAAGGCGCGCCGAAGCAGATAGCGCTGGATGAGGCGCTGGCCGCGCTGAAACCCCTGCTGGCCGATCCTGCCGTGCTGAAAGTCGGCCAGAACATCAAATACGACATGGCGGTGCTGCATCGCTACGGCCTGGAGATCGTGTCCTACGACGACACGATGCTGATCTCCTATGTGCTGGATGCCGGCAGGCACGGCCATGGCATGGACGAGCTTTCCGAGCGGCATCTGGGCCACAAGCCGATCTCCTACGACGAGGTGACCGGCACCGGGCGCAGCCGCATATCCTTCGCCGAAGTGGCGCTCGACAAGGCGCGCGACTATGCCGCCGAGGATGCCGACATCACCCTGCGGCTGTACAACCTGCTCAAGCCGCGCCTGCTGGCCGAGAAACAGGTGACGCTGTACGAAACCGTGGAGCGCGGCCTGCCCGCCGTGGTGGCGGCGATGGAATGCGCCGGCATCAGGGTCGATCCCGCCGAACTCAATCGCCTGTCGGCCGATTTCGCCCAGCGCATGGATGCCTTCGAGAAAAAGGCGCATGAGCTGGCCGAGGAAAGCTTCAATATCGGCTCGCCCAAGCAGCTGGGCGAAATCCTGTTCGACAAGATGGCGCTGCCCGGCGGCAAGAAGGGCAAGACCGGGGCCTACTCGACCGGCGCCGACGTGCTGGAGGATCTGGCCGCGCAGGGCCACGAGCTGCCACGCGTGGTGCTGGACTGGCGACAGTTGCAGAAGCTGAAGAGCACCTATACCGACGCGCTGGTGGCCTCGATCAATCCGCGCACCGGGCGGGTGCATACCTCCTACTCGATCTCGTCCACCAATACCGGGCGCTTCGCCTCCAACGATCCAAATTTGCAGAACATCCCGATCCGCAGCGAGGAAGGCCGCAAGATCCGCCGCGCCTTCGTGGCCGAAGCCGGCCATGTGCTGATCTCGGCCGACTATTCGCAGATTGAGCTGCGCATCCTGGCCCATATCGCCGATATCGGCGCGCTGAAGCAGGCCTTCCGCGATGGCGTCGACATCCACGCGCTGACCGCCAGCCAGGTGTTCAACACGCCGGTGGAAGGCATGGACCCGATGGTGCGCCGCGCCGCCAAGGCGATCAATTTCGGCATCATCTACGGCATGAGCGCCTTTGGCCTGGCCGCCCAGCTCGGCATCCCGCAGCGCGAGGCGCAGAGCTACATCGAGGCCTATTTCAAGCGCTATCCCGGCATCCGCGACTACATGGACCGCACCCGGAAGCAGGTGAAGGAACAGGGTTACGTTTCAACCCTGTTTGGCCGGCGCGTGCATTTCCCCAATATCAACACCAAGAACCCGGCCGAACGCGCCTTCCTGGAACGCGCCTCGATCAATGCGCCGATCCAGGGCTCGGCCGCCGACATCATCAAGCATGCCATGGTGAAGCTGCCGGCGACGCTGGCGCGCGCCGGACTGCAGACCCGCATGCTGCTGCAGGTGCATGACGAACTGGTGTTCGAGGCGCCCGAGAAGGAAGTCGACGACGCGATCCGCGTGGCCAAGGACGTGATGCAGGCAGCCGCCAGCCTGGATGTGCCGCTGGTGGTGGAAGCCGGCCGCGGCGCCAACTGGGACGCGGCGCACTAGGCGCACGGCCATCGCCACCCCGTAAACCGTCATCCTCGGGCCGCCGGGCCTGACCGAAGGTCAGCCCGGCGACGTACTTCACGCCCCGAGGATCCACGTCTTATTTTTCGTGCAAATAACGCGTGGATGCCCGGACCAAATCCGGGCATGACATTCAGGGTTTCATGCAGCGTTCGACCAGCGCGCCGCAGGGTTCCAGCGTCTGGCGGCCGGTCGAGGTGCGGCCGGTGAAATCCACCGCGCGCACCCGGCCGCCCTGCAGGGTGAAGGCGGCTTCGCAATAGCGGTAGTAGTCATAGGTGCTGCTGCCGCGATTGGTGGGCGTATAGCCGGTATCGGAGATCGCCGTGGCCGAGCGGCTGGTCTCGCGGAAATAAAGCCACAGATCGTTGCCGCCTTCCCTGTGCATCGCCACCGGCTCGCCCAGGCAGCGTTTCAGCCCGGCCTCGTCGAGCCCGACCAGGGCGGTGCGGGCACGCTCGGCGGTGTCTTCCAGTGGCGAGGCACAAGCCGCCAGCAGCATGAGGGGCATCAGGAAAAGGGTGCGGTGCATCATGGGTCGCAGTTTGCCCGCCCCGTTGTTCGCCCGCAAGCTTTCCGATAAACCGGAAGCCTCCCGAGACCACATCCGAGGACCATCATGGCCGCCACCGTCACCATTGCCGCCGACAAGCTGCGCGCCGCCGTGCGCCATATCTGCCTGGCCGGCGGCAGCAACGAGCGCGAGGCGAGCCTGGTGGCCGAGAATCTGGTGCTGGCCAATCTGAGCGGCCATGACAGCCACGGCGTCGGGATGCTGCCGCAATACATCCTCGCCGTGGTGGAGAAGCGGCTGAAGGTGAATGCATCCGTGCGCATCCTCGCCGATGCCGGCGCCATCCTCAATCTCGACGGCAACATGGGCTACGGCCAGGTGATCGGGCACGAGGCGATGGAGCTGGGCATCCGCCGCGCGAAAGACCTCGGCGCCTGCATCGTGAGCTTGCGCAACAGCCACCATATCGGCCGCATCGGCCATTGGGGCGAACAATGCGCCGCCGCCGGCCTGGTCTCGACGCATTACGTGAATGTGGTCGGCCGGCCGCCGCTGGTGGCGCCCTATGGCGGCGCCGATGCGCGCTTTGCCACCAATCCCTATTGCTGTGCCATTCCGGCCACCGAGCCGGGCGGCGAGCCCATCGTGCTGGACATGGCGACCAGCAAAATCGCCATGGGCAAGGTGCGCGTGGCGATGAACAAGGGCGAGCAGGTGGCGCCCGGCACGCTGATCGACGCGAAAGGCGCGCCGACCAACGATCCGCGCACCATGTTCGATCCGCCGATCGGCGCCATCCTCGCCTTCGGCGAGCACAAGGGCTATGGCCTGGCGGTGATCGCCGAATTGCTGGCCGGCGCGATGACCGGCGGCGTGACCATGCATGAGGGCAGCTGGGCCAGCGGCACCATCACCAACAACATGTTCTCGGTGATCATCGACCCGGCGAAACTCGGCGGCGCGGAAAGCTGGCGCCGCGAGGTGGCGGCCTTCGTCGATTTCGTCAAGGCTTCGCCGAAAGCCCCGAACTCTGACGGTGTGCTGGTGGCCGGCGAGCCGGAGCGCCGCGCCCGCGCCAAGCGCCTGGCCGAGGGCATTCCGGTGGATGCCACCACCTGGGGCGAGATCGTGGCGGCCGGCGAATCCGTCGGTGTCAGCGCCGCGGAAACCAGCAGCGTTGCCGGAGCCGCCTGAAATGAGCAGCAGCATGCCTGAGATCGAAGCCGCCGCCATCCGCCTGCGCGTGGCCGAGGAAACTTCCAAGCCCTGCGCCCCCGTGCGCGAGCTGTTTGCCAATCCTGATCTCGCCACCGCCTATGCCATCCAGGCCTGCAACCGCGACTTCTGGGTAAAGGCCGGCCGCCGCATCGTCGGCCGCAAGGTGGCGCTGAGCGCGCGCGCCGCCCAGAAGGCCATGGGCCTGACCGAACCCGCCTGGGGCACGCTCTATGCCGACATGCTGCTGGGCGACGGCGACGAGATCGCCGCTGGCAAAATCATGCAGCCGCGGCTGGAAGGCGAAGTGGCGATCGTGCTGGAGCATGACCTGACCATGGAAAAGCCGACGCTGGTGGATGTGCTGCGCGCCGTGGGTTATGCCGTGCCGGCCATCGAGGTGGTGGGCTGCCGGATCAGCAACCTGGATACCAAACCCTTCGACCTGCTGGCCGACAATGCCGGCGGCGGCGCCTTCGTGCTGGGCAGCCCGGCGCGCAGACTCGACGGCCTCGACCTGCGGCGCTTAAACATGAGCATGAGCGTGAACGGCGCGCCGGTGACGCAGGGCAAGGGCGACATGGTCTATGGCAACCCGCTGCATGCCCTGGCCTGGCTGGCGGGCAGGCTGGCAGCCGAGGAAATGCCGCTGGAAGCCGGCGACGTGATCATGACCGGCACCTTCTTCGCCATGCTGCCGGCCAAACCCGGCGACCATGTGGAGATCGTGGCCGAGGGGCTCGGCCGCTGCGAGGTGAGCTTCGGGGTTTAAGGCAGCCTACACCCGCCCGCTTTATCGCCATCAGACCACAAAGACGTGGATGCCCGGGTCGAGCCCGGGCATGACGGATGTTTTTTGGAACCGTCATGCGCGGACGTGATCCGCGCATCCCGTTTTCAGCCCTTCGCCAGTTCAGCGGCGCGATGGATGGCGGCGCGGATGGCCGGGTATGTGCCGCAGCGGCAGATATTGGTCATCGCCGCATCGATATCGGCATCCGTCGGCTCGGGCGTCTCGGCCAGCAGGGCCACGGCCGCCAGGATCTGCCCCGACTGGCAATAGCCGCATTGCGGCACATCGAGTTCGGCCCAGGCGCGCTGCACGACATGTGTGGTGTCGGGCGACAGGCCCTCGATGGTGACGATCTTCCCTTCGCCCACCGCCGAGAGCGGATGGGAACACGAGCGCACCGGCTGGCCGTCGATCAGCACAGTGCAGGCGCCGCAGGCGGCAATGCCGCAGCCGTATTTGGTGCCGGTGAGGTTCAGCACGTCACGCAGAACCCAGAGCAGCGGCATGTCGTCTTCCGCCTGCACGTCCAGACTAAGACCATTGACCGAAAGCGTCGGCATGGGGCGTGGCCTCCCTGTAGCGGCCAGAGTATCGATCCGGGGCCGATCCTAACACGGACTGGACGGAGCGGAATGCCTGCCGCACAATCATCTCAACAGACAGCGGGAGGATTGCATGCGCGTCATCGAACTGCGCGGGTTCAGCGTCGACCAGCTTGCCCTGACGGAACGCCCCTGGCCGGAGCCGGGCACGGATCTGAATCCGGGCGACGTGCTGGTGGCGGTGAAAGCCTGTTCGCTGAATTTCCGCGACTGGCTGATGGCGCAGGGCACCTATAATCCGCGCCAGAAGCTGCCGCTGATCCCGGTGTCCGACGGCGCCGGCGAGGTGGTGGCGGTCGGCCCCGGCGTCACACAATTCAAACCCGGCGACCGCGTGCTGGGGCATTTCTTCCCCGCCTGGCTGGCGGGTGAACCCAGCGTGGAGAAATTCGGCATCTCGATGGGCGGGCCGCTGGATGGCTGGCTGTGCGAGCAGCGCATCTTCCCCGCCAGCGCGCTGGCGAAAATCCCCGATCATCTGAGCTATGCCGAGGCGGCCGCGCTGCCCTGCGCCGCGCTCACGGCCTGGAGCGCCATCGTCACTTTGGGCCGCGTGCAGCCGGGCGAACGCGTGCTGATCCAGGGCACCGGCGGCGTGGCTTTGTTCGCGCTGCAATTCGCCAAACTCTGTGGCGCGGAAGTGATCGTCACGTCGTCCAGCGACGCCAAGCTGGCGCGGGCGAAGACGCTCGGCGCCGATCACGGCATTAACTACAAGGCCAATCCGGACTGGGGCAAGGCGGCGCGCGCCATGACCGGTGGCGCCGGCCTGGACCATATCGTGGAACTGGGCGGCGCCGGCACGCTGATGCAATCGATCCGCGCCATCCGGCCGGGCGGCGTGATCAGCATGATCGGGGTGCTGTCGGGCCCCAGCAACGACCTGCATATCCCGCTGGTGGTGATGCAGCAGATCAGATTGCAGGGCGTGACCGTGGGCAGCAAGGAGGGGCTGGACGCCATGCTGCGCGCCATGGCCGTGGCGAAAACCAAACCGGTGATCGACAGCCATTTCGAGTTTTCGGAAACCGGCGTGCGCGACGCCTATCGCCATATGGGCAAGGGCGCGGCGTTCGGGAAGATTGCGATCATTGTTAACTGACCAGCTGTGAAGCAATCGATTTACTAAGCATCACTGCTGCGATTGACCTTAATTGACAATATGAATTAGCAATGAATACTTTTTACCAAAGCCATTAAACATAGCTATTGCATAGGGGGAAGCAAAATGAGCACGAAACGCTGGCTAGGCATTTCTGTGTCTGGAGACAAAGTTATCGCAGTAGATGCCAAAATTAATTCTTCTGGCTCAGTTATTATTCAATCTGATCAATCTTGGAAACTACAGAGCGGCGACCGCAATGCGGCATACGCAGTTATGCATCAGCAAGTTATGGACTATGTGCAAAACAACGGAATTAAAAAAGTCATTGTCAAAGCGAGCGCACTGGTAACTGGAGGCTCAACAAAATTAGCCCATTTACATGCAGCGGAATTGCGAGGAGTGGTTATTGCTGCAGCCGCCTCCCATTGTACGGTGATTACGTTAGCTAAGGCCCTCATTAGCCGTACGTTTGGGAATCGCAAAGTTGATGAGTATTTAAAAGACGATTCATTCTGGAGCTCAAAAATCAACGGTGCGCTACGAAACGGCAGCCGTGAAGCTGCAATGCTTTTGCTCGCAGCAAAGGATGAGTCATGAAAAACCTTGTCTCGAATATAAAAAAAGGTAGGCGAATTGGTAGAGGTTATTTTGGTGAAGTTTTTTTGGGGACAGATGATGTTCATGGAAAAGTCGCAATTAAGGTGTTGCGACGCAAGGGTAACGAACTCCAGACAGAATGGGATGCTCGTAAAGCAGCCCTTTTAAAAGAAGCGCAAAATCTAAAGCGCGCGCGGCATGTTAATGTTGTTGAGGTTTACCATCTTGTTCGCGCGGAAACTGACGATGCCGTTCTTTATGTGATGCAGTATTGCGAAAAAGGCTGCTTACTCAAGAGTTATAAAAATGGTCCGTTGACGCTAGAAAATACACGGAAGATCGCTACTGGCGTAACAATGGGGTTAACCTCCCTGCACGCAAAAAAGATGATTCATAGGGATATTAAACCGAGCAATATTTTAGTTACCGGCAACGGCACTATAAAATTAGGAGACTTCGGCCTAGTTACTGACAATCTTATTATGGGATATGCTTCAGCACAGGGATATGTCGATCATCTCGCGCCTGAAATCTGGGCTGGCAAAGGCACCAGCGTTAAGACTGACATATGGGCGTTAGGAATAACACTTTATCGGCTGCTTCATGGAGAAGCTTGGTATTCCTCACAAACCCGGCCCAGAAATATAGTTGCCAACGGGGGCTATGCCGACACATTGGATTGGCTACCCCACATTCCGAAGAAGTGGCGCACCACTATTCGGAAAATGCTCAAAGATAATCCCACCGAACGTTACCAGACAGGCCAACAAGTGCTAAAGGCTATCGCCTCTCTGCCAACAGAGAAGAATTGGACCTGCACTGTAAAGTCTTCAGAAATAACATGGACACGAAAGACTCCGAATCGGAGCATTAATGTTATTTGGAAAATCCACAGTGCGCGAAAGCATGAGTGGAAGGCATGGAGCCAGCCCCTCGGAGCCGGCAAGAAGCACACCCTTGGAGAATCGAAGGGTATCATTGGCCGCAATGAAGCGATGAAGCAGTTGGAAGCGTTCTTTAAAAAATGAACACTTCTTCAGCTCCAATACCGACGCAGATATTTTCCATCCAGGTCATGCGGCGTTAGCTGTCTTAAGCCCAACCGCTTTTGAGCAATTTCCAAACGCTCTTTAGTGCACTTTGAACAATACCCATGGGAAGCGCTGACGTTTTCCATTGGCCTCCATCGTCTTCCGCAATGGCGACATCTCGGAAGCGCAAATGCGCTATTTGGTTTTCTGTGAGCCATGCATCCATCCTTGATACATATGTAGAACATAATTGATCAAGAATCAATATTTAGCAGCTTAGCTAGCGCTCTCTACTAGTTGTTGTACCCTTATTGGTTTGTAACTGCTTCATGTTGTTATCATTTCACACCCCCGCCAGCGACAGGCGCGTCGCGATGAAGTCGATCAGGCGGCGCAGGCGCAAAGGCATCGTGCCGGGCAGCCAGACCAGATGCACGGGCGTCAATGTCGGCTCAAAGCCCGGCAGCAGTAGTTCCACCTGGCCGGCATCGAGCAAAGGGCGGATCTGGTAGAGCGGCGCGAGGCCGATGCCGAGCCCTTCCACCACGGCGGCGATGCGCGCCGGCGCGGAATCCGAGCGGAAGCGGCCCTTCACCGGAATCTCGACCTCGGCCGCGCCCTCGCCAAACCGCCAGGTATCGGTGCTGTGATGCGTCAGCCGCGCCACGCAGTCGTGCGATTTAAGATCGGCCGGCGTGGAAGGACGGCCATGGGCGGCGAGATAGCGCGGCGATGCGAATACCACGCGGCGGATCAGGCCCAGCCGTTTCGCCTTCAGCGATGAATCGCTGAGCTGCCCGAACTGCACCGAGAGATCGAAATTCTCGGCCAGCAGGTCGACGTAGCGATCGTCAAGCGAGAGATCGATCTCGACGCCCGGATGGCGCTCCATGAAGGCGGCCATGATGGGCAGCACATAGGCCACGCCGAAACGCGAGGAGGCCGCCACGCGGATGCGGCCCGAGATCAACGCGCCTTCCTCGGCTACGGCTGCGCGGGCGGAATCGAGATCGGCGAGGATGCCTTTCAGGCGGCGATGGAAATCCTCGCCCGCCTGGGTGGGGCGGCAGCGCCGCGTGGTGCGCGCCACCAGTTCCACGCCGAGCTGTTCCTCCAGCATCTGCAGCGAACGGCTGACCGCCTGCAGCGAGCGGCCAAGCTGGGCGGCGGCGGCGGTGAGGCTGCCACGCTCGACGATGGCCACAAAGGCCCGGTAATCCTCGATCTCAGACATGGTCCTCTGGCATATATTCTCCCGATATATGGGATAATATATCAAATCAGTGGCATATTTTCACGTAAATCGACGAGGTGCAGTCTGCGGGCAGCTTTTCCGGATCATTCCATGGACCTGACACGCCCCTTCTCTTTTCTGGCTTTCTCTTTTCCGGCCTTCGCCTTTCTGGCCCGCCTGTTCGTACCGACCGTCCCGCCCCGGCCGGAGTGCGAGCCGGGTGCCGATGCCGGCGACACGGCCGCGCCGGCCAGCCTGCATGCCGATCTTGGCCTGCCGCCGGTCGAGGATGTGCCGCCCGATGCGCAGGCCCTGCGGCACGCCATGACCATGTGGATCGGTTAGGCGTCGGAAGTTGATGACGATTCCACTGCGCCGGGCTACACAGGGCGCATGATCCTTGACCTGCCCGCCTACACCGCCTTCCACACCGCCCTGAGCCTGATCGCCATTGTGGCCGGCATCGTGGTGGTGGCGGGCCTGTTCGGGCGCGAGCGGCAGCCGGTGTGGACCGCGCTGTTCCTCGCCAGCGCGCTGGTGACCAGCGCCACCGGTTTCGGCTTCCCCGCAGCCCAGATCACGCCCGCGCATGTGGTGGGCGTGCTGTCGCTGATCGCCGTGGCGGCGGCGGGCGCGGCGCGCTATCGCTTCCGCCTGGCCGGCATCTGGCGCCGCGTCTATGCGATCAACGCCGTGGCGGTTTTGTATTTTCTGGTCTTCGTGCTGATCGCGCAGGCCTTCCTGAAGGTGGGCCTGCTGAACGAACTGGCGCCCAGCCTGTCCGAGCCGCCCTTCGCCATCGCGCAGGGCATCGCGCTGGCTTTCTTCCTGCTGGTGGGGATCGCGGCGGTGCTGCGCCGGCCGCTGCCGCACAGCGCCTGACGCTTGCGCGTTGCCCTGTATACCTTCGGCGTTTTCCGGCGGCCCTCGGCCGATCCGGTGAATGACGCTTTCCATGCCCGCAACGCCATCAACCTCGCCGCCGTGGAGATCAGCGCCGGGTTCATCGCGCGCTCAGGCTATGATGGCGATCCGGGCCCGGCGAGCTGGGGCGAGGCCGTTTATCCGCGCTTTTATACCGGCACGGATGCGCATTCGCCCTCGACGCTGTCGCTCTGGGCCGATCTGGAATCGCCGCTGGCCTTCACGTATGCGGGCATCCACGCCGAGGCGCTGTCGCATGGCCGCGACTGGTTTCTGAAGCCCAAACTGCCGCCCGAGAAGCCGGCCTGGCCGCCCTATGTGCTGTGGTGGGTGGCCGGCGATCATGTGCCCGACTGGCGCGAGGCCGTTACGCGCCATGAACACCTGCATGACCACGGCGCCTCCGCGTGGGCCTTCGACTGGAAGACGCCCTTCGATGCACAGGGCCATGCCACGCAGATCGACCGCGAGGCCGTGCGGCGCCTGACGGCCAGCAATCTGGAACGGCAGAAAGCGCTGGCCTGACCGGACCAAGCCTGGTCGCTATGCCTTTACGGCCGGCACGGGCGGGCCCAGCACGCGGTCGATCAGCGCCGTATCGGCATATTCGGTGAGTTCGACGATCAGGCCGTCGCGCAGGCGGCAGATCAGGCAATAGCGGTTGCGATAGGGTCGGCCGTCCCTGGTGACGGCATCGCCCTGTGCTTCCACCGCCACCATGTCGCCCTCGGCGATGAAGCGTTCGGCGCGCACGTGGTTGGGCTGGCTGAACTGCGCGCGCAGTGGCCCGAGCAGGTCGCGCAGGATCGCCGCCTTGCCCTCGAAGCGTTTCGACCAGGCCGTGCTGCCCAGCGTGATCCAGACGGCATCCTCGGCCAGGATATCGACGAAGGCACGCCCCTCGCCGGCGGCCGTGCGGGCAAAGGCGTCGCGCAGGATGCGGGTATTGTCGGATGCGGCGCTCATGCTGCGGCTCCCGTGTCGTTTTTGGTCATGGGAAAAGGACGGCAGATATCGGGCTCGAGCGGCAGGCGCAGGCCGTTGGCCAGATAGGCCACCGTGCGGTAATAGCCGGCCAGCATCAGGGCCTCGAGGATGGCCTCTTCGGCGAAGGTCGTCTGCAGCGCGCGCCACAATCCGTCGGCGATGTCGCAGCGCGCATGCAGTTCGTCGGCCAGGCGGATCAGCAATCGCTCATCCTCGGCCTGCCAGCAGGAATCCTCGGCATTGCCATAGACGGTGGAAAAGAGCTGATCGTCGCTCAGGCCGGCCTGGCGGCTGAAGAAATGCGCCCGCATGCCCCATTCATAGCGGCAGCGGCAGTTGGCGGTGACGCGATGCAGCAGCACCTCGCGCTGGCGCAGGCTGAGCTTCGCCTGCGGCCGATAGGCCGGCGCGCCGCGCAGGAACCGCAGCAGCAGATCGGGATCGCGCGCCAGCACCGTGAAGAGGCGGAATGGCGGCGTCCAGTCCGCCGGCAGCCGCGCCAGCGCCGCCTGCGCCTCGGCCGCATAGGGTGGCTGCACCGGCGGGATGCGCGACGGATCAGGTGTGGATTCATTGGCTGATATGGTCATGGAAAGCGTCCTCCTTGCACCGCATCGTGGCGCCGGCGGGATCATTCTTCCAATCGATGCTTTGTATGATGTATATTCATGCCATGAATTTGGCCGCGCTCGACCTCAACCTGCTGGTGGCGCTGGACGCCCTGCTGAACGATGCCAGCGTCAGCCGCGCCGCCGGCCGCGTGGGCCTGTCGCAGCCGGCGATGAGCCATGCCCTGCGCCGCCTGCGCGAGATCCTGGACGATCCGCTGCTGGTGCGGGTGGGTCCGCGCATGGAGCTGACGCCGCGCGCCCAGGCCCTGCGCGCGCCGCTCAAGGACACGCTGGAACAGGTGCGCGGCCTGTTTGTGGCCGATGGCTTCGATCCCGCCACCAGCCAGCGCCGGTTCGCGCTGATGATCCCCGACCATGTGGTGAACCTGGTGCTGGCGCCCCTGCTGGCGCGGATCGCGGCCGAAGCGCCGGGCGTGCGGCTGGACGTCACGCCCTGGCGCGGGCTGCCGGTGATCACGCCCGAGTTTGCCCGCCATGTCGACCTGGTGATCAACTGCCATCCGGATGCCTTTCCCGGCTTTCATCGCCAGCGCCTGTTCGGCGACAGCGATGGCCTGGCGGTGCGGCGCGGCCATCCGCAGGCGGCGCGGCTGAAACGCATGGACGTGTTCCTCAAGGCGCGGCATGTGGCGGTGATCGGCCGGGGCCTGACTGAAGACCCGATCGACACCTGGCTGCTGGCGCGCGGCATACACCGTGCCATTGCCCTGAGTGTACCCAGCTATCTGCAGGCCCTGCATGCGGTGGCGCGCAGCGATCTGGTGGCCTTCGTGCCCGGCCGGCTGATCGGCAGCCTCAGCGCGCAACTGGGGCTGGCTGCCGTAAGTCCGCCGATCCAGCCCGACGGCGACGAAGAATACCTGTTCTGGCCGACGCGGAACCAGAATGATCCGGGCTCGGCCTGGCTGCGTCGTCACATGCTGGCCGTGGGCCGCGGCCTGGACCGGCCGAAAAAGCGCGCCGCCTGAACGCCGTCAGTCGGCTTCTCTAGTCGGCGGCGGCGCCGATCCTGACCACGCGACGGCGCGGGAAACGCACCGTGACAATCGTGCCATCGCCCTCGCGGCTGTCGATGGTGATGGTGCCGCCATGCAGACGGATCAGCGCCTGCACCATCGGCAGGCCCAGCCCGGTGCCGCCATAGGATTTGTTCAGGTGATCGTGCAGTTGCACGAAGGGCTCGAGCGCGCGCGGCACGTCCTCGCGTTTCATGCCGATGCCGGTATCGGAAACCGCCAGCGCCAGCCGGCCATCCTCCTCCAGCCGCACGCTGAGCGTGACAATGCCACCCGGCGGCGTGAACTTCACGGCATTGCCCAGCAGGTTGAGCAGAATCTGGCGCAGGGCGCGCTCGTCGGCCAGCAGATCGGGCAGATCGTCGGCATAATCGGAGAACAGGCGGATATCGCCAGCTGCGGCGCGTTCGCGCATCATGCGCAGGGCCGCCTCGCATTGCGCCGTCACATCCACCTCGGCCTCGTTGAGGATCACCTGGCCGGCCTCGATGCGGGTGTGGTCGAGCAGGTCGTTGACCAGACTGAGCAGGTGGCGGCCGCTGGCCAGGATGTCGTTGGCATAATCGCGATAACGCTGGTCGCCCAGCGGGCCAAACAATTCGCCGGTGAGGATTTCGGAAAAACCGATCACGGCATTCAGCGGCGTGCGCAGCTCGTGACTCATGTTGCCGAGGAAGGCGGTCTTGGCGTTGCTGGCGGCCTCGGCCGCCGCCTTGGCGCGCTTGAGGTCTTCCACCGCGCGACGCAAAGCTTCGGCGTCGCGGGTGACGCGGGCGATCACGCGGTTGTATTGCAGCGCGATGGGTTCGACCTCGGATCCGATGGCGACCCGCACCGGCTGATCGAAACGGCCTTCGCCGCGATGGCGTTCCATGTCGTTGACCAGATCGAGCATGGCCGAGCCGGCGCCGTGTTCGGCCTGGTTGAGGCCGACCATTTCCGCTTCGGCTGAAACGCGCAGCGGGAAGACGCGGTTGATGGCGCGCAGCAGGATGAAGGTGACGCCGAAGCCGTAGACACCGGCGGCCAGGCAGCCCAGCGCCTGGATACCGAGCTGGGTCATGCGGTCGTGCTGGAGAGGCCAGCCGGTCGGGTCGCCGAACAGGGCGACGGCCAGCGTGCCCCAGATGCCGGCGGCCAGATGCACCGGCACGGCGCCGACGGCATCGTCGAGCTTCAGCCGCTCCATGACTTCAGCCGCCGCCATCGCCACCAGGCCGCCGATGGCGCCGATCAGCACCGCACTCAGGCCCGAGACGTTGTGGCAATTGGCGGTGATGGCGACCAGACCGGCCAATGTGCCGTTGAGAAAATCCTCCACGCGGATGCGGTTGTAGACCACCTGCGAGGCCAGCAGGCCGGCCACGCCGCCGGCGCAGCCGCCCAATGTGGTGTTGATCAGGATGCCGGGTACGCTGCCGTTCAGGGCCAGCGTGCTGCCGCCATTGAAGCCGAACCAGCCGAACCACAGCAGCATGGTGCCGAGCGTGGACATCACCAGGTCGTGGCCGCGGATGCTGGGCAAACCGGGGATGAAGCGGCCGGCGCGCGGCCCGACGATCAGCACGGCGGCCAGCGAGACCCAGCCGCCGATGGAATGCACCACGCTGGAGCCGGCGAAATCGATGAAGCCGAGCGCCGCCAGCCAGCCCGGCGCGCCGCCATACTGGCCGGTATTCCAGGCCCAGTGGGCATAGACGGGATAGATCAGGCCGGAGATAACGATGGTGATGCCGATATAGCTGCCGAAACCAACGCGCTCGGCAATGGCGCCCGAGACGATGGTGGCGGCCGTGCCGCAGAACATGAGCTGGAAAAGGAAGAAGCTGCCCGAGAACAGGTCCGCGGGATTTTCGCCGCGGCCATCGAAGAACCAGTGCGTCAGGCCGAGCAGTCCGGACTCGCCATTGCCGAAGGCGAGCGCAAAGCCGAAAGCCCAGAACAGCAAGGCAGCGATGCAGAAATCCGCCAGGTTCTTCAACGCTACGTTGATACTGTTTTTAGCCCTGACATAGCCGCTTTCGAGGCAGCAAAAGCCGGCCTGCATGACGAAAATCATACAAGTCGCGACCAGCATCCAGGCGATGTCGATCCGGTCCGGGGTCATGCGCGGTAAAATCAAAGCAAGAGCCATACCATGGCGAATCGCCGATTCCCGCGCTTGAAGCCCCAGCATCCCTGCCTATATTTTCGGCATGCCTGTCGGCATTTGCGGCGGCCGGGCTGTTGGCTTTTGACCGCCGCGCCATTATCTCTGAGCCATCTAGCCCTTTTTTAGACTGCGATGACCGCCGCCATGGACCTCTCGCCCAACCCCGCCCCCGGTTCCGCCGCTTCTGCCGCCGCCGACGTGATCAAGGATGCCGATATCACCACCTTCATGCAGGATGTGGTGCAGGCCTCGATGAGCGTGCCCGTGCTGGTGGATTTCTGGGCGCCCTGGTGCGGCCCCTGCAAGACGCTGGGGCCGATGCTGGAAAAGATCGTCAAGGCCGCGAATGGCAAGCTGCGCCTGGTGAAGGTGAATGTCGACGATCCGAAGAACCAGCCGCTGGCCCAGCAGCTGCGCATCCAGTCGATCCCGGCCGTCTATGCCTTCTCGAAAGGCCAGCCGGTGGACGGCTTCGTCGGCGCGCTGCCGGAAAGCCAGCTGAAGAAATTCGTCGAGGGCCTGGCCGGCGGCGCCCTGGAAGACGACACCGCGACCCAGGCGATCGAGGCCGGCAAGGCCGCACTGGCGGCGCAGGATTACCCTGAGGCCGCACAGGCCTTCTCGACGGCTCTGGGCGTGGAGCCCGAGAACCCGGCTGCCTTCGGCGGCCTGGCCCGCGCCCTGATCGGCATGGGCGAGATCGAGGAAGCCAAGGAAGTTCTGGCCCAGGTGCCCGAGGCGCAGCAGCAGCATGCCGAGGTGCAGGCCGCGCGTTCAGCCCTGCAACTGCATGAGGAAGGCTCGCATGCCGCGCACCAGCTCAAGCCGCTGGAAGCCGCCGTCGCCGCCAATCCGAACGACCACCAGGCGCGCTTCGACTACGCGCTGGCACTGCATGGCGCCAACCGCGCGCAGGAAGCCGTCGACCAGTTGCTCGACATCGTCAAGCGCGACCGCAAATGGAACGACGAGGCAGCGCGCAAGCAATTGGTGAAAGTGTTCGAGGCGCTGGGGCCGATGGACCCGATCACCGTGGATGCGCGCCGGCGGCTGTCTTCCATCCTGTTCGCATGAGCGACGGCGGCGAATCCGCACCTGGCTCCGTCGCGGAGCTGAGCGGCGTCATTCCGATCTTTCCGCTGACCGGCGTGCTGTTGCTGCCGCGCGGCCTGCTGCCGCTCAACATCTTCGAGCCGCGCTATCTGGCGATGACGCGCGATGCGATCAAGGGCGCGAAACTGATCGGCATGATCCAGCCGACCGAGCCCGAGGCGTGCCACAAACGCCAGGATGTCTATCGCATCGGCTGCGTCGGGCAGATCGTCTCGGCGGCAGAGACCGACGACGGCCGCATTCTGATCACCCTGCGCGGCCTGTGTCGTTTCGGCATCGCGCGCGAACTGGAGGATGCCGGCACGCTGTATCGCCAGGTGCAGGCCGATTACGATGCTTTCGCCGCCGATCTGGCCGCCGTGACGCCCGGACAATATGATCGCGTGCGGCTGCTGAACGCACTGCGCGGTTATTGCGAACGCCATAACCTGCCGGCCGACTGGGATTCAATCGACGCCGCGCCCGATGATCTGCTGGTACATTCGCTGGCCATGGTCTGCCCGTTCACGCCGGGCGAGAAACAGGCCCTGCTGGAGGCCCCCGACTTCCCCGCCCGCGCCACCATGCTGACCACCCTGCTGGAAATGGCCCTGCTCGACCCCGTCGGGCCACGCCGCGGCCCAGTCCTGAATTGAGCCAGTCCTGAATTGAGCCCGGTCCTGAACTGAAGGAGATGACGATGAGCGACGCCCAGTCTGCCGCGCCGGTCGATCCCAAGCTGCTCGAACTGCTGGTCTGCCCCGTCACCAAGGGGCCACTGACCTATGATCGCGCCCGCAACGAACTGGTGAGCGAAAAGGCCGGGCTCGCCTTCCCGATCCGCGACGGCATCCCGATCATGCTGGTGGACGAGGCACGCCAGATCGACGACCGCCCCAGCCACGCCCAATAACGGCGCACGTCCGGTAATGAACCCCACCTCGCTTTACCAGCAGGCAGGCAGACCGGCCTGCACCGACCTGCGCTACATCTCGGCAGAGAAGCGGCTGGAGGTGGCTTTTGCCGACGGCAAGACATTCTCCTTCACGGCGGAATTCCTGCGCATTGAAAGCCCCTCGGCCGAAGTGCAGGGCCATGGCGCCGGCCAGAAAACCCTGGTGCCTGGGCGCCGCCACGTTGGAATCATCGGCATCGAGCCGGTGGGCACCTATGCCGTGCGTCTGAAATTCGACGACCTGCACGATACCGGTCTGTACAGCTGGGAATGGTTCTACGACCGCGGCCATGACCAGGACGCGCTGTGGGCCGATTATTTGAAACGGCTGGAAGACCGGGGCCTGAGCCGCGAACCACGGCGTTCTTAACGCCGCACCGGCCTGATCCAGTACCAGGCCATCAGCACCACCAGCAGCCCCAGGATCAGCCACGACAGCACGTCGCCAACGCCATCGGCGACCAGCGCCGATATCAGGCCAATGCCACTGAGGATGCCGAGCAGTATCGGCATGCCCCACAGACGCAGAAAAGCGCTTTTCATTCCGCGCTCCCCAGCACCGGCACACCTGCCGCCTCGCGCTCCAGCTCGGCAATGCGCCGCTCGACCGGATTGCTGCGCCGGCGCGCCAGCCACAGATACAGCCCGCTGCCCAGCACGATAATGGTGACGACATCAAGCAAGGCCCAGATTACCTGCAGCGGGAAACCGCCGTAATCGCCGAAATGCAACGGCTGCGACACCAGCAGCGTGGTGGCATACCAGGGCAGCTTGCGCGTGTCGGTGAGTTCAGCGGTGACAGCATCGACCAGCACAGGCTGCAAAAGCCGGCTGGTCAGCGGCGTATCGCCACGCATGAACACCGCATAATGATGCGGACTGGAGAAATTTGTGCCGGGGAAAGCGACGAAACGGGGCGTGGAGCCCGGCACGGCGCGATGCGCGGTCTCGACCGCGGCCTGCAGCGACCCCAGGCTTTGCGGCACCGGCTGGCCGGCATAGGGCGCCACCATGATGGCGAGCTGGTCATGCTGCCAGTATTTGAAGATCAGGTCGGCCCAGGTGTTGATCACGCCGGTACCGCCCACCACGAGGGCCCAGACCAGCGTGACAATGCCCAGCATGTTGTGCAGGTCGAGCCATTTGATGCGGGTGGAGCGCTGCTTGCGTACGGTGCCGAAATCCAGTTTGCGCATCAGCGGGCCGTAGACGGCAACGCCGGTGACGATGGCGACCACGAACAGCAGCCCCATGAAGCCGAGAAACAGCATGCCCGGCAGGCCGGCGAACAGGTCGACATGCAGGCGGAACATCACCCGCATGAAATCGAGCTGATCGGAGGAATTGGCCTTCAGGATCTGGGCGGTGCGCGCATCCAGGGCGAGGAAATGAAGATCCGAGGTTTCGGTCGGCGTCTTGGCGGTAGTGACGAAAACCAGCTCCGCTTCATCCGGATCCCACGAAATGAAGAGCGGCTTCTCGTCGGGTTGGGTCTGCTGCGCCGTCGCGATGACGGCATCCAGTGACGCAAACGGCGTACCGGCCGGCAGGACGGGTGCCTCGATGGCATCGCCCAGCAGATGCTCGATCTCGTGATGGAAGATCAGCGGCAGGCCGGTGATGCAGAGCAGCAGCATGAAAGCCGTGCAGATCAGGCTGGTCCATTTATGGGTCAGATACCAGATCTTGAAGGTTTTCACGCTCATGGGCGGCTCCGAATGGCAACAGACATGACTTCCCCCCTTTAAGGACGTTTCAGGGGCCGGAAACCATACTGGAATTTGCGCTTTTTTTGCCTTCAGCCGAGTTTTTCGCCGCGCAGCAGGCGCGGTAGCTGCCCCACATCGCCCATCGCGTGGCGCATGAACAGTTTTTTCAGGGGCGGGATGCGTTCCACCACCCCCAGACCCAGGTCACGGGCGATGCGGATCGGCGCGATATCGTTGGAAAACAGCCGGGTCAGACCATCGGTCACGGCGGAAAGCGCCACATTGTCGAACCGGCGCCAGCGCTCGTAGCGCTCCAGAACATCGACACGGCCGATATCGAGGCCGAGCCGTTTCGCATCGACCAGGGCTTCGGTCAGGGCGGCGATATCGCGCAGACCGAGATTGAGGCCCTGACCGGCAATGGGGTGAATGCCATGGGCGGCGTCGCCGATCAGCGCCAGCCGGTGATCGGTATACCGCTGGGCCAGCAGGAAGGTGAGCGGATAGGACCAGCGCGGGCCGAGGATGCGCGTTTCGCCATAACCATCGCCGAAACGCTGACGCATCTCGGCGGCAAAATCGGCGTCGTTCAGCGCCATGATGGCGGCGGCGCGCTGCGTCGGCTCGGTCCAGACCAGCGAGGACCGATGCGTGCCATCTACGGCGTCGGTCATCGGCAAGATGGCAAACGGCCCGGCCGGCAGGAAACGCTCCTGCGCCACGCCGTCATGCGGCAGTTCGTGCCCCACAGTGCAGACGATGCCGGTCTGGTTGTAGGACCAGTTCAGCGTGCGGATCCCGGCCTGCTGCCGGATCGCGGATTGCCGGCCATCGGCGCCGATCACCAGCCTTGCCTCGATCTGCCGGCCATCGGCCAGAACAAGCCGCGCCGGCGCGCCGGAGCCGGCCGCACCATAATCAATTCGCGCCGCCGTCATCGGCGCCATCAGGTCGAGGCCGGGTAGCTCCGCGATGGCACCCTGCTGGGCCTGCCGCATCACCCGGTTCTCGACCATGTAGCCGAATGGCTGATCGCCCAGATCGCGATGATCGTAATGCACGAACAGCAGCGTGTCGCCGTCCGAGACGCGGATGTCCCACATCGGCTGGGCTTCGGAAACATGCGCCCAGAGGCCAATGCCGGCCAGCATGCGCTGGGACGCCAGCGCAATGGCGGAAACCCGGCCGTCAAAACCGGCGGCAAGCGCCCGGGCCGGATCTTCCCGGTCGATCACGGCCACCGAAAGACCATGCCGGGCCAAGGCGATAGCCTGGGTCAGGCCCGCCAGGCCACCACCGATCACGGCCACATCGTAAAGACGGGATGCGCTGCTCATGGCTGTAACATCGGCAGGCCGGGCCGGCTTGTCCAGTGCCGGCCGGCGGCCGGATTCAAGTCTGCGATGGACGCAATGTCGCAGCCGTACTAGCCTCAAGCCATGCAGCTCAGGCTACCGGTCCTTCTGGTGCTGGCGTGGCTTGCGGGTTTGGGTCCGGTCCTTCCGGCAGGGGATGCGCGGGCGGCGGACAAAATCCCGGTCGATCTGGAATTGCTGCTGGCCGTCGACATTTCCGGCAGCATTGACCCTGACGAAGCCCGGCTGCAACGCGACGGTTATGCCAAGGCGCTCATGCATCCCGCCGTGGTGAAGGCGATCCGCGGCGGCATCCACGGCAAGATCGCGCTGGCCTATTTCGAATGGGCCGACAGCTACACCCAGGGCGACGTGCTGGACTGGACCCTGATTTCCGATCAGGCCGGCGCCGAGGCCGTGGCGCGGCGGCTGATGGACCATCCGATCCGCACTGCCCGACGCACCAGCATTGCCGGCGCCATTCTTTATGCCATTCCCCGCTTTGGCAGCGGGCCCTACAAGGGTGTGCGCCAGGTGCTGGATATCTCGGGCGACGGGCCGAACAACGATGGCGGCCCGGTCGACCTGGCCCGCGACAAGGCACTGGCCGCCGGCATCGTGATCAACGGCCTGCCGATCATGAACGGCAAACAGAATACCTGGGGCTTCCCCATGCTGGAGGACCTGGACCGGTATTACGAAGGCTGCGTGATCGGCGGCCCGGGCGCCTTCGTGGTGGTGGCGGAAGGATTCGATACCTTCGGCGAAGCCGTGCGGCGCAAACTGATCCTGGAAATCGCCCAGCGTCCCAGCCCGAAAGCCAAAACGCCCCCGGTTCTGCTGCAAAAGGCACAGTCGGGATACCGCTATCCCAAGGGCTGCGATGTCGGCGAACGGCAGAGCCAGGATTTCTGGCGCCGGCGGTTTGACCAATAGCTGGCCGAACAATAGCGCGAAAAAGCCCGGCTCCGCCTTGGCCTCGCCCGGTTTTTGCCGTATTTCCAAGGAATAAACTGGCTGGACCAACCGGCCCTGTCTGCCGCCTATCTCTGCCTCGGAGTTTCCGCCCATGACCACCCGCCCCGGTCCCTTCGACCGCGCCGATTTCCCGTTCGCCCTGCGCCTGGTGACAGAGGCTGCCGCGCTGGCCTCCTATGACTGGGTCGGCCGCAGCAAGAAGGAAGAAGGCGATGGCGCCGCCGTGGATGCCATGCGCAAGGCGCTGGGTCAGATCAACATCAATGCCGTGGTGATGATCGGCGAGGGCGAAAAGGATCACGCCCCGCTGCTGTATCGCGGCGAACGCATCGGCTCGGGTGAACCCGAAATCGAGATCGCCGTCGATCCGATCGAGGGCACGACCAACATGGCCAACGGCGTCGACAATTCGATGGCGGTGTTCGCGCTCGCGCCGCGCGGCGCGATGTTCGACCTCGGCCCCAGCTTCTACATGGACAAACTGGTTCTGCCGGCCGCCGCCAAGGGCAAGGTGGATCCGACCTGGCCGGTGAAGAAGAAGCTGGAAGCCCTGTCGGCCGCGCTGGGCAAGCCGATTTCCGAACTGCGCATCTTCGTGCTGAACCGCAAGCGGCACCACGCGATGATCAAGGAAATCCACGATGCCGGCGCCCGTACCATGCTGCAGGAAAACGGCGACGTGGCCGGCGCCTTCATGGCGCTGCAGAAAGGCCATAACGTGGACGCCCTGTTCGGCACCGGCGGCTCGCCCGAGGGCGTGATCACAGCGATCTTCACCAAGGCGCTGGGCGGAGAGTTCTTCGGCCGCGTCGACCCGCAGGGCGAGGAAGAAGCCGCCAAGGTGAAGGCATTCGGCCTCGACAGCGGCAAGTGGCTGAGCGGTGACGAACTGGTGAAAAGCGACGATGCGATCTTCGTGGCTTCAGGCATCAATTCCGGACCGCTGTGCCGTGGCGTGACCATCGAGAAGGGCTTTGCCCGCCTGCATACCGTGATCCTGATGGCCAAGACGGGCGCGCGTTACGATCTGGTCAGCCGCCTGCCGCGGTAAGAAAAGCGAGTCATTGCCGATGAGTGCGCGCGAGGTTGCCATCACGCCGTTCGACGGGCAGAAGCCCGGCACGTCGGGCCTGCGCAAGAAGGTGAATGTCTTTCGCCAGCCAGGTTACCTGGAAGCCTTCGTGCAATCCGTGTTCGACAGCCAGGCCGACCTGCGCGGCGGCACGCTGGTCCTGGGCGGCGACGGGCGTTTTTTCAATCGCCAGGCCATCCAGGTGATCCTGCGCATGGCGGCGGCCAACGGCATCGCCCGCATGCTGGTCGGCCGCGCCGGCATCCTCTCCACACCGGCGGCCAGCGCCGTGATCCGCCGCCATGGCGCCCAGGGTGGCCTGATCCTGTCGGCCAGCCACAATCCGGGCGGACCGGACGGCGATTTCGGCATCAAGTTCAATATCGGCAATGGCGGCCCGGCACCCGAGAGCGTGACCGAGGCGATCTACCGGCGCACCACGCAGATCGACCGCTATCGCGTGTTCGACCACCACGACATCGATCTCGATCACGTCAGCCTGCAGCATATCAACGACATGGCCGTCGAGGTGATCGACCCGGTGGACGATTATGCCGCCCTGCTGGAAACCCTGTTCGATTTCGACGCCATCCGCGCGCTGATCCGGCGACCGGATTTCCGCTTCTGCTTCGATGCCATGCATGCCGTGACCGGGCCGTATGCGAAACGCCTGCTGGTCGAGATGCTGGGCGCGCCGGCCGATGCCGTGATCAATGCCGAGCCGAAGGAGGATTTCGGCGGCGGCCATCCCGACCCCAACCCGGCCCATGCGGAAGAGTTGTATCGCGAGACGGTACTGGAAGGCCGGCTGGATTTCGCCGCGGCCTCCGATGGCGATGGCGACCGCAACATGATCCTGGGGAAGGGCATCGCCGTCTCGCCCAGCGACAGCCTGGCCGTGCTGGCCGCCAATGCGACCCTGGTGCCCGGTTATGCCAAGGGCATCGCCGGCGTGGCGCGCTCGATGCCGACCAGCCGCGCGGCCGATGCGGTGGCCGCCGATCTGGGGCTGGCCTGTTTCGAGACGCCGACCGGCTGGAAATTCTTCGGCAACCTGCTGGATGCCGGCCGCATCACGCTGTGCGGCGAGGAAAGTTACGGCACGTCATCGGCCCATGTGCGCGAGAAGGACGGCCTGTGGGCCGTACTGTTCTGGCTCAACCTGCTGGCGGCAAAACCCGGCGAGACCGTCGCTTCGCTGCTATCGGCGCATTGGCGCCGCTTCGGCCGGCATTATTACAGCCGCCACGATTACGAGGCGGTCGACAACGGCATCGCAACGGCAGCCCTGCAGCGCCTGCGTGATGCGCTGCCCAGCCTGCCGGGGAACCGGATCGGCGAGCACGTCGTTACCACCGCCGATGATTTCGCCTATACCGATCCCATCGACAATTCCGTCAGCAAGGGCCAGGGTCTGCGCGTGGTTTGCGGCGAGCAGGCCCGCGTGATCGCCCGCCTGTCGGGCACCGGCACCGAAGGCGCCACGGTGCGGGTGTATTTCGAAGTGTTCGAATCCGACCCGGCGCGCCAGCATGACGACGTGCAGGCGCGGATCGCGCCGCTGGTGGACTTTGCCGAACGGATCACCGGCCTGCGCAAGGCCAGCGGTCGCAGCGGTCCGGATGTGATAACCTAGTTCCGCGAGACGACGGAGGAGCCATGACACTGCCGCCGCCGATCGACCAGACCGCCGCCTGGCGCGCCCTTGCGGCGCATGCCACGGCGACCCGCAACCGCCATCTGCGTGATGCATTCGCCGCAGATCCGGAACGGTTTGCCAAATTCTCGTTCCGTTGCGGCGACCTGCTGCTCGATCTGTCGCGCCAGCGCATTGAGACCGAAACGCTGGAGCTGCTGCTGGACCTCGCCCGCGAGGCGCAGGTGGAGGTCTGGCGCGACCGCATGCTGCGCGGCGAGCATATCAACATCACCGAGGATCGCGCGGTGCTGCATACCGCCCTGCGCCTGCCGGCCGATGCGTCCCTCACGGTGGATGGCACCGACATCGTCGCCCTGGTGCAGCGCGAACTGGACCGCATGGCCGAAATCATCGATGCGATCCGCAACGGCACCTGGCGCGGCATCACGGAAAAGCCCTTCCGCCATGTAGTCTGCCTCGGCATTGGCGGCTCGGATCTTGGTCCACGCATGGCGCTGGAAGCCCTGAACGCCGACCGCGACAGCGATATCGCGATCCACTGCGTCAGCAATGTGGACAGCACCGATATTGTCCGCACGCTGGAGAAATGCGAAGCCGAGACCACTTTATTCGTGGTGGCTTCAAAAACCTTCACGACGCAGGAAACCATGGCCAATGCCGAGACGGCGCGAGCCTGGCTGCAGGAGAAACTTGGCCCCGGCATCATCGACTGGCCGCGGCATTTCATGGGCATTTCGGCGAACACCGCCGTGCCCGGCAAATTCGGCATTCCGCCGAACCAGGTGCTGCAATTCTGGGACTGGGTCGGCGGCCGTTATTCCCTGTGGTCGGCGATCGGCTTTCCCATCGCCCTGGGAATCGGCATGCATAATTTCCGCGCCATGCTGGCCGGCGCCCATGCCATGGACACACATTTCGCCAGCGCGCCCCTGCGTGAGAATCTGCCGGTGCTGATGGCGCTGGCCGGCGTGTGGAACATCAACTTCCTCGGCCTCACCTCGCTGGCCGTGCTGCCTTACGACCAGAGCCTGTGCAAACTCGCCCCCTACCTGCAGCAGGCCGACATGGAGAGCAACGGCAAGAGCGTCGACCGCTGGGGCCGGTCGCTCGGCTATGCCACGGGCCCCATCGTGTTCGGCGAACCGGGCACCAATGGCCAGCATGCTTTCTATCAATTGCTGCATCAGGGACCGCTGCCGGTGGCGGCCGATTTCATCGTGCCGCTGAAGTCGCGTTATCCGTTGGGCCGCCACCACGAGATCCTGCTGGCGAACGCCTTCGCCCAGGCCCAGGCACTGATGCGCGGCCGCACCCGCGCCGAGGCCGAGGCCGAGCTTCAGGCAGCCGGCATGACGCCGGAACAGGTGGCCAAACTGGCGCCGCATAAAGTGTTCCCTGGCAACCGGCCGAGCACCACCATCGTATTGCCGAAACTGGATCCCTATCATTTCGGCATGCTGATCGCCCTCTACGAGCACAAAATCTTCGTTCAGGGTATCCTCTGGGCTGTGAATTCCTTCGACCAGTGGGGCGTCGAACTTGGCAAGCAACTGGCCAAGCCGATCCTGGAGGAACTCATCGACACCGCCCAGCATCCCCATGACGCTGCGACCAGCGCATTGATTGGTCTGGCGCGCGGCCTGCCGGCCCCGTAAGATCGTCGCGCCGAACGCGGCGCCGGTGGGGAGTGCCGCTTCGGGAAACGCGGAGCGGCCGGCATGAGCGAGTCCGATGCCGTGCGCCAGGGCTTGCGGGAAATCGACTTCGTCCTGCATTCGTCATGGCGCCTGGGGAAAACCATCGTGGCCGGCTGGGCCTATCAGGGCAGCCGGATCAGTTTTTGCTTTTCAGAACCCTATAATGTGCTGGGCCGCGCGGCTGACCTGCCACGTCTGATCCGCGGCAAGCGGATGATGGGCCCGCGCACCTTCGCCGAAACCTGCAAGGCCCTGCGCGCCCGCGCGGTGCAGATGGACCTGCCGTTTTCCATCGGCAGCGCCAAGGGCGAGATCAACCCGCTGCTGATCGAGAATCTGGTCAAGCGCTATGCGGTGATGGAAACCGCCAGCCGCGCCGTGGTGCTGTTTGACATCGTCGGTTTCTCGAAGCACACGCCGCTGGAACAAGTGGCGCAGCTTTCCTCGCTGGAATATTCGATCAACAGCGCGGTGAAGCGCATGAATACCGCCGGCTTGCGCACCGAGCTGGCGCGGTCCACCGTGGGTGACGGCTTTTATGTATGGAACCGCGCCAAAGGCATTGAGGCCGATCTGCGCTGTTGGCTGGCGCTGCTGCTGATCCTGGCCGACAACGCCCTGGCACGGCAGAAAGGCGATGCCCGGCTGGTGCCGACGCTGCGGGCCGCCTTCTCCATCGGCAGCCATTTCTCGTATCACCAGGTGGAAGGCACCCAGCCGCGCGGCTTCGAATATATCGTCGGCGACGTCACGATCACGCTGGCGCGTATCATCGCCAAGGCCCTGCCCGGCCAGGTGCTGGCCGGTTCCTTCAGCCGCGAACTACCCGCCAATGCCAGGGAAAGCGCGCTGGACACGCCGGCCTTCCTGGCCCGCGCCTCGGCGATGGCCGAGAAACTCAATGACATCGAGGTCGGCCGTCTGCCGCTGCTGGCCATGCGCGCCGCGCCGACCGGGCCGTCTGGGCCACGCCAGAATGGCAGCCTGCTGTATCGCATCGGTGACAAGCACGGCTATCTGCATCACGCCTTCAATATCCGCGCCGCCATAGAGCGCGACGGCAGCGACAGCCTGCTGCTGGGATTGACGGCGGATCAACTGGGCGGCTTCGCGGCCGAGGCCATGCCCTATGAGGCAAAAGCCACGGCCAGGACGAAAGCCTAACCCGACATTTTGTCGATGGCGGCGAGGCCGTCTTTCATCAGTTTGGATGCGGCCGCCGCGCCACTGACCAGTTCGAGCATGCGCACGGCACCGAACAATTGCTGGCGCGCCGCCTCCTTGCCCAGCCCATTCAACTTGCCAGCCTTGATATCGGCGATCAGGGCGCTGCCACCCTGCTCGATTTGCCCGCCTAGCGTTTTGAGGGTATTGCCGACATCCTTGTCGGCGCCGATTTCACCCGCGACACGCGCGACCTTCTGGATCGCATAGACACGGTTCTCGGCCGCCACCTTGGCATCGAAGATCGCCTGCTTGATGGCGGTTTCCTGGCCGGGCTCAATCGCACCCGGCGCCTCCAGCGCGGAAAGAATCGCACCATCGGCGCCATCCAGAACGCCAACTTTCACCATGTCACGCAATTTCGCGCCGGCGGCTTCCATCTCGGGCTGCGGACCATCGGCCATGCCATCGGCCTTGAGGCGGCCGATCATGCTGACAAAATCGTCGACCATGCCCGCGATGTTGCCGGCTTCCAGCTTCCCGGCATCGGCGCGGCCGATGGACTTGAAAAAACGCTTGCTGTCGCCGGCAATCATGCGGCGGGCATATTTCCCGGGCTTCAATCCCTCGATGCCGGTGGGCGCTTCGCCCATGCCATCGAAGATCGGCAAGGCCTGGAACGGATTGCTCATACGCGCCAGCACGAAAGCAATCATGTAACCCGGCAGGCCGGCGCCGCTGGCCGCCAGGGTGTTGTAATGGTCCTTGATCGCCTCGACCTGCTCATCCAGCAGCTTGCCGACCGGTTTGGGCGACAATTCCTCGCGCAATTCCTCCAGCGGCTGCGCGATCTCGAGCATGCCCATCATGTCGACCAGATCGAGGAAAGCCGTCTCGCCGCCCAGCCTGGTCACCAGTTCGGCGCGGTAGACCGGCTCGCTCTCGGCGCGGCTGACTTCCTCGCGCAGGCGACGGGCGGCGATGCCCCACATCGTGGCGCCCAGCTTGGCGATGCGCGGATCCGCGGTGGCGCCGATTGCCGGTGCCGGCGAGGCGCGCAGGCTGGCCTCCAGTTCCTTCACTGCCGCCTGATCCAGGCATTGCAGCATGAAATCCCAGCAGGGCGCCAAGGACGCCCGCGAAATGCGGCCGAATTGCTTGTCGCCATCCTCGGGCAGGATCAACAGGTCTTCGAAGGGATGGCAAAAAATGCGCTGCAGTGTCAGGTGGCGCGGCGGACGGGTCTTGGCCAGACGCGGACGCAGGGTACCCAGCGCCGCATCGGCCAAGGCGGCCGATAGCACAATGGCCCGCGAGCGTTCGATGAGCAGGGTGAGCTGGGCAACCTTTTCATCCGGAATCTCGAACAGCTTGCGTTCGATATCGCGCAGCTCGGAAGCAAGATCGGTCATACCCGCCTCCGTTTCGTGGATTCAACACGGCGTATCATTTCGATATCGAGCACTCCGGAATTCCACCCCTCAAGCGCCCGAACCTGCATGCGCGTGCTTTCCTGCATCGCTTTCATGTTGGGTCGGTCCATGGCTTCTTTCTCAGGAATAATCGGCAGAACTCGATAAATTTCCGTTACCGCTGCGCGCTGGCTGTCGCGGTCGCGGTCTTCAACATCCTTCCACAGAAGAATAATGAATTCCCAGCCATCGACCGTCCACCACAAACGTTCGATGTCGCGCTGGAAATTGGCAATCGCCTTGTCCCAGTTGGCCAACACGCGATCGGCGTATTCCACCGGACGCACCGCCGCCGAAGCCAGATCGCGGGCGAAGTCGTCAGTGAACTGAGCCACCCGGGCGACACCGCGGGCGAGATAGGCGGCTTCCGACTTGTCGCTGTCGGCCCACTGGTTCAGGTTATCGGCCAGATCGGCGATGCCGCCGATCAGGCGGCGTACCCGGCATTGCTTCTGCATGCCCGGCATACCCAGCGGGGCCAGATAGCCTCCCCAGCGTTCCAGCCGTTCATACAGCTCATTGGCGGTCATCCCCAGGCCCTTGGCGATACCGGCCAGGCCGCTCTTGATTCCTTCGCGGCCAGACGCCGTGGTGAAATCCGAGACGTTCAGCTTCATCTCGCCGCCGGACAGCTTCTCCAGCGCCGATTTGAACAGGTAATAACGGGTCAGCAGAACCTCGTTCTCTTCCTCGACGAGGCTTTCTTCCGCCGCTCGCTGCGCCTCCGGCCCGGCCAGGCCGGTCTTGGCGGTTTCCAGCGTGGCGGTCCGGATATCATGCGGCAGGCAGGAATTACGCGCCAGGATCGCCTCCTGCAGCGCGCGGTCATGCATGGTGAGCGAAAAGATCTCGGGCACATCCTTCCAGCGGATGATGTAATTGCCCTTCACGCCGGAAAAGGCGGAAACGGTCAGTTCGAGGTTGTCGCGGCTGTCCATGCGCACGCGCGCCTGGCTGAGCGCCGGCGTGGTGAAGGCCACGGCGGTACCGCGTTCCTCGAATTTCGTGGGCTGGAATTGCGAGCCAGCGCCTTTTGGAAAATTCATCCCCCACGCCCGACGGTAGAATAGCGGAAACCCCGGAGCTACTTAACCACAAGGCGGAGCAGGCGCAAAGAACCAGACCGGCCTAGTCCAGCCAAAGGCGCGATTTTTCGATCACGCGGTGGGTTTCTTCCCACAGATCAAGCTTGTGCAGCTCGGCCGGGTCGAACCAGGCCGCAGCGGCGGCATCATCACCGGCCACCACCTCGCCAGCAACCCAGCGGGCCGCATAATCGATGATCGTGTAATGATACAAAATACGGCCATCCGGCGCGGTCTGGACGGAATCGATCACATCGACGAGCCCCAGCAATTCGATCTCCACACCGGTTTCCTCGGCGATTTCCCGCCGGATGCCCTGGGCCACGGTTTCGCCCAGATGCTGCGCGCCACCGGGCAGGCTCCAGATACCAGCGCGCGGCGGCTTGCCGCGTTGCACCATCAGCACCTTGCCATCCTTCCACACGATGGCGCCCAGACCGACCAGCGGTTGCGAAGGGTATTCACGGACCATCTTTTCCTCTTCATACTGGCCGGCGGGAGCCGAATGCCGCGGCAGGATAACAAAAAACACCGGAGGATACGCCGTGACGGTTCAGTTCGACGCACATAATGCCGCCGTGATCGCCGATCCCTATCCGGCGCTGGCCCGCCTGCGGCAGGACGACCCGGTGCACTGGAGCAAGCGCCTGGGCGGCTGGATGCTGACCCGGCATGACGACATTCGTACGTCCCTGCGCGATCCCCGCCTGTCGTCGGATCGCATGCGGCCGTTCTTCGCCCATCTGCCTGGGGATACCCGCGCCGGCCTGACCGACCTCGAAGCCCATATGGCGTTGTGGGCCGTATTCAATGATCCACCCGTCCATACCCGGCTGCGCGGCCTGATGAACCGGGCCTTCACCTCGTCTGCCGTTGCCGCGCTGCGCCCGCGGATCGAGACGATCGTGCATGGCCTGGTGGATGAGCTGCTGCAGAAACGCGAAGTGGATTTCATCCGCAGCTTCGCCTATCCCCTGCCGGCCACGGTGATCGCCGCGCTGCTGGGTGTACCGCAGGCGGATGTGGATCTGCTGAAACACTGGTCGGACGACCTGGGCAGTTTCGTGCTGACCTCGCGGCTCTCGCCAGACAAATACGCCCGCGCCAATGACGCGGTCGTGGAAATGAATGAGTATTTCGGCGCCCTGGTGGAGGAGCGCCGCAAACAACCGCGCGAAGACGTTACCACCGGACTGGTGATGGCCGCCGAACGCGGCGACTTCCTGAACCGCGACGAACTGGTGGCGGCCTGCGTGCTGCTGCTGTTTGCCGGCCACGAGACCACCACGCATCTGCTGGGCAACGGCCTGCTGGCTCTGCTGCGGCATCCCGACCAGATGCGCAAGCTGCGCGATGGCCGCGGCAATCCGGCACTGGTGGCCAATGCGGTGGAGGAGATGCTGCGCTGGGACGGACCGTCGCTGGCGCAGGTGCGCGTGGTGGCCGACGATTACGAATTGCGCGGCAAGGTGATGCGCAAGGGTGACCGCGTCTTCCAGATGCTGGCCGCCGCCAACCGCGATCCCGAAATTTTCGCCGAGCCCGACTGTTTCGACATCGCACGCGCCGACAGCAGCCGGCATGTCACCTTCGGTTTCGGGATCCACTTCTGCATCGGGGCACCGCTGGCCCGGCTGGAAGGCCAGGTCGCCTTCCCGATCCTGCTGGAGCGGCTGGGCGACATCGCCCTGGCCGCCCCGCCGGACTGGAGCGATTCAATCGTGGTGCGTGGCCTGAACCGCCTGCCGGTCGCCTATTCGGCGGCCTGAGCCAGATCGCCGCCGAGGATGCGCCACAGTTTCTGCGGTGTGGCCGGCATGTCGACATGCTTGACGCCCAGATCGGCCAGCGCATCGACGATGGCATTGATCGTGGCTGGCGCCGAACCGACCGCGCCCGCCTCACCGGCGCCTTTGACGCCCAGCGGATTGGTCTTGCACGGCACTTCGCAGAGGATCACCTCGATCTCCGGGAAGTTGTCGGCGCGCGGCAGGCAGTAATCGGTGAAGCTGCCGGTGAGCAGCTGGCCATCGGCATCGTAGACGACGTTTTCATACAGCGCCTGTCCCACGCCCTGCACCACGCCGCCATGGATCTGGCCCTTGACGATGGTGGGATTGATCACCTTGCCCATGTCATCGGCCACCACGTAACGCACCACCTCGGCGACGCCGGTGGCCTCATCGATCTCGACCTCGCAGGCATGGCAGCCGTTGGGGAAGGTGATCGCCTGCACCTGCCAGTCAGCGGCGGTATCGATACCGGCCGCCTCGCCGGCCTTGGCATTGCTGCGCTTGCGGGCTTCCTGTGCCACCTCGATGATGCCGACATCGCGGTCAGTGCCGGCGACGCGGAAACGGCCGGCGGCGAATTCGATGTCGCTGGCCGCCGTTTCCAGCATGTCGGCGGCCACCACCTTGCCCTTTTCGATCACACCATCCTTGGCCTTGAGAATGGCGCCACCCTCGGAATAGAGCGAACGCGCGCCACCGGTGCCGCCGCCAGTGGGGATGGCATCGGAATCGCCCTGCAGGATGCGGATCCTGTCGAAATCGACGCCGAGCTGTTCCGCCACGATCTGGGTATAGGCGGTCTCATGGCCCTGGCCGGTCGACTGCGTGCCGACATAGACCTCGACGAAACCATCCTCGGCGAAACGGATCTCGGCACGTTCGGTCGGCGCGCCGCCGGTGGCCTCCAGATAATAGGCCATGCCAATGCCCCGGCGCTTGCCGCGTTTTTTCGCTTCCGCGCGGCGGGTCTCAAAACCGGCCCAGTCAATCGCCTTCAGGGCGGTATTCGAGGTGTTTTCGAATTCGCCTGAGTCATAGGTCAGACCCATGGCGCTGGTCCACGGGAAGGCGGTGGGCGGGATGTAGTTCTTGCGGCGCAACTCGGCGCGGTCGATGCCCAACTCGCGGGCTGCCACGTCGATCAGGCGTTCCATGATGTAGTTCGATTCCGGACGGCCGGCGCCGCGATAGGCATCCACCGGCACGGTGTTGGTGAACACGCCCTCGACGCGCGAATACACGCCCTGGAAGCGATAGACCGAGGACAGCACCTTGGTGCCGGCCATGGTGGGGATCATCGGCGCGTAGGTGGACAGATACGCGCCCATGTCGGCGATGTTGTGGATGCGCAGGGCCAGGAAGTTGTGATCCTTGTCCAGCGCCATCTCGGCATGGGTCAGGTTGGCGCGGCCATGAGTGTCGGTGAGGAAAGCCTCGCCACGATCCGAGGTCCATTTCACCGGCCGGCCGAGCGCGCGCGACGCGAACAGCGTCATCACCTGCTCGGGATAGATGAAAATCTTCATGCCGAAGCCGCCGCCGACATCGCCGGTGACGACGTGGAATTTCTCTTCCGGCAGGCCGAGGATCTTGGCCAGCAGCTTCTTCTGCACCCACACGCCCTGGGTGGGCGTGTACAGGGTGAAACGGCCGCTCTCCTTGTCGAAGGCGGCCAGCGCCACACGCGCCTCCATCGAGGCAACAACGATGCGATTGTTTTCCAGCGTCAGCTTCACCGTCTTGGCGGCCGAGGCGAACAGCGCGTCGATCTTGGCCTTGTCGCCGATCTCCCAGTCGAAGGCGCGATTGTTCGGCGCCTGCGGCCAGATCTGCGGCTGGCCCGGCTCCATCGCGGTGGCCATGTCGGCGGCGGCCGGCAGGGCATCGTAATCCACCTCGATCATCTCGGCCGCGTCGCGGGCCTGGGCGGCGGTTTCCGCCACCACGAAGGCGACCGGATCGCCGACATGGCGCACTATGCCGTCGGCCAGCGCCGGGCGCGGCGGATCGGCACGCATGGAGCCGTCGCGGTTCTTCAGCGGGATGGTACAGGGCAGGTCACCGACATTGGCGGCCTTCAGGTCGGCATGGGTGTAGACGGCCAGCACGCCAGGCGCAGCCTGGGCTGCGGCGGTATCGATCTTGAGAATCTTGGCATGGGCATGCGGCGAACGCAGCATCACGCCATAAACCTGGCCGGGCAGGTTGATATCGTCGGTGTAACGCCCCTTGCCAGTAATGAAACGCTGGTCTTCGACGCGGCGAACCGGCTGGCTCTGGCCGAACTTGCTCATCGGAACGTCCTTTCGGGGCGGAAAGTAAAAAGTAAAGGGTAAGGCCGGGAAACTTTGGGCGAAATGATAGGGATTCCCGACCGCCTTTCAACCCGTCCGGTTACGCATCATTGCCGGGATGCAATACCCGGCAGACCCCCGATCAGGGCCCGTAGCGGCGTAGCGACCGATAGGTCCAGAATGGCAGGGCACCGGCAATGACGCAGACGGCGGCAAACAGGAAAACCGCGGTATAGCCGCCGGTCAGGTCGTGCAGTTTCGCGCCGATCAGGGTGCCGCTGGAAACACCCATGCCGGAACCGACCATGATGGTGCCGAAGATCATGCCAAACCGCCGGCCCTGGAAGATGCGCGCCGCGGTTGCCCCCACCATCGGGCCGCGGGCCCCGAACGACAGGCCAACGAGCAGAACGAACAGCCACAGCAATACCTGCGAGCGCCAGCCCTCCAGCGCCCAGAGTGCGGCCAGGCCGGCCAGGCTGAAGGCATAGGAAAGCGCCGCCGAGGCATGGCGGCCGATGCGGCCATCGAGCCAGGCGAAACCAACGATGCCGATGGGCGTGAGCACGCCGACCAGGCCGTAGATCGAGGCTGCCTGCAGCGGCGCGTAGCCCAGTTCGACCAGATAGGCCACCGCCTGCACCATCACCGAGAACATGCCCGCAGAGGTGAAGAAGAACACCGAGGCCAGGCCCCAGAAGGCGGTGGTGCGCAGGGCCTTCAGCAGGGTCCATTCCGTGGGGATCCTGTCATCCGCGGGCGCCGCGCCGGCGGACGGCACGGGCAACCGGATCCGCCCGGCCTGCACCGTCGGCCAATGCAGCAGCAGCAAAACCGGCAGGGTCAGCAGGGCGATGGCCGCCAGCGTGAGATAGGCAACGCGCCAGCCCCAGGTTTCGATCACAAACTGCGCCAGCGGCACCAGCATCAGCGAGCCTATGCCAAGGGCGGCATAGACCACGCTCATGGCACGCGACAGCTTGACGCCTTCGAACCAGCGCGCCAGCAGGGCCGAATGCGGTGCGTTGCCCAACGAGGCCGCCGCGCCGCCGACGCCCATGCCGATGAAGAGATAGAGCTGCCAGAGCTGGCTGGCGAAGGAGGCCAGCACAAGACCCAGCACCAGCATGGCAAGGCCGGCGATGTACAGCCGCAACGGCCCGAAACGGTCGAAACAGTAACCGGCCAACGGCGCACTGCAGCCAGCCAGCAGCATCTGCAGCGAATAGATCGCCGCCACATCGGCGCGGTTGGCCTGGAATTCCTCGGTCAGCGCCAGCAGGAAAGTGGTGAAGGTCTCGCCCGCGCCGCGCGACAGCGCATTGAGGAAAAAGCAGATGCCAACCAGGATGATCGCAGTCTTGGTCGCGCTGCGACTGGGTCCGTCTTCCGGCACGGCTCAGCCCTCGATCCCGGCTTCGGCCTGGCGCAGCATCTGCCGGGCGATGACGATCTGCTGGATCTGGCTGGTGCCTTCATAGAGGCGGAACAGTCGCACATCGCGATAAAAGCGTTCGACCGCGTATTCCTGCATATAGCCGGCACCGCCATGGATCTGCACCGCGCGGTCGGCCACGCGCCCCACCATCTCGGACGCGTAATATTTGCAGCAGGACGCCTCCATTGAGACATTCTCGCCTGCGGCATAACGGCCGGCGGCCTCGCGGATCATGCAACGGGCCGCATACGCCTCGGTCCGGCTGTCGGCCAGCATCGCCTGCACAAGCTGGAATTCGGCGATCGGCTGGCCGAACTGCTTGCGTTCACGCGCATAGGCCACGGATTCATGGATCAGGCGTTCGGCGGCACCAACGCAAAGGGCCGCGATGTGCAGGCGGCCGCGATCCAGCACCTTCATCGCGGTCTTGAAGCCCTGCCCTTCCTTGCCGCCGATCACGTTGGCGACCGGCACTTTCACATTGTCAAAAACCACATCGGCGGTATGGGCGCCGCGCTGGCCCATCTTCTTGTCGGGCTTGCCGATACTCAGGCCCGGCGAATTGGCCTCGACGATGAAGGCCGTGATGCCGCCGGCGCCTTTGTTATTCGGATCGGTGCGCGCCATCAGGGTGAAGATGCCGGCATGGGGCGCGTTGGTGATATAGCGCTTGACGCCGTTGATCACGTAATGATCGCCCTGGCGTTCGGCACGGGTGCGCAGGCTGGCAGCATCCGAACCGGCATCGGGTTCGGTGAGCGCGAATGAGGCGATCACCTCACCGCTGGCGAGCCTGGGCAGCCATGTTTCCTTCTGCTCGGGCGTGCCGTCGATCAGGATGCCCTGGCTGCCGATGCCGACATTGCTGCCGAACATGCTGCGGAAGGCAGGCGAGGTCCAGCCCATCTCGAAGATGAGTTCGACTTCCTCGGCCAGATCGAGGCCGAGACCGCCGTATTCCTCGGGGATCGAGATGCCGAACAGGCCCATCTCTGCAAAGCCGCGACGGATCTCGTCGGGTACCTTGTCATCGTCGGCAACCTGTTTTTCCAGGGGAACCAGCCGTTCGCGAACGAAGCGGCGCAGCGTGAGCCGGGTCTGCTCAAGCGTATCCTTGTCCATGACGCGTCACTCTTCCAAAATGGTCTGCCTACAGATTGACACAAGTCGCGGCAGGTCGGAAGCGGCTCAGATATTCCCTAGCCGCGTCGGAAGGCGACGGCGGCCAACCAGCCGGCAAACACCGCCAGCAGCACGGCAACCAGACCATAGACCGCTGGCTCATGGCGCGAGAAATCATAGACTTCCTGTTCGATGCCCTGCTTGTCGATGAACAGAGGCGTGGATTGCGCCGCGACGATGCGGTCGTCGCGCACCAGATAGATTTCGGTCTGGTACGTGCCGACCGGCACGGTGGCGGGAAAACTGATCGCGGTGCGGAACAGCTTGGGGCCCAGGAAATCCACGGCACCGGTATTGTCCTGATACAACCCCTCGCGGGTTTTCTGCCGCACGATGGCGGCGCGGAACTCATTCACATCGTCGGGATTGCGTTTGCCGATATAGCGGAACCGCAGGGCATTCGCGCCGATCTGCAGGCGTTGCAGCAGGCTGGGCGGCGCGATTTCGGCCAGCGGCCGGGTGCTGGCGACGGCGTAATAAGCCGGCACGCCATCGAAGCTTTCCGACCGGCGCGTCAGCCACAGGCCGAGCGTCTGGCGTTTGCGCCGCACCACCGAGGTCGAGGTCGGGCCACGCACCACCACGATCACCTCGCCCGGCTCGTCGATGGCGCCGAACAGCAGCAGTTCCGTGCCGGTGAAGCTGGAGGTGATGGCGATCAGATGCGAGGACAGGTCGGTGATCAGCGGCGCATCGGCAGGCACCGGTCCGCGCGGCGCGTTGCGGGCAGCCTGAGCCTGGGCTTCGCCGCCGAAAACCGCAAGCAGGGCCGGAAACAGCAGACATATCGCGGCCAGACGCATCATCGCGGGCCGCTTTCCAGGAAATAGAGATCGTCGGGCGTCAGCACCAGTTCGAAAGCCAGCGCAATCGCCACGATCAGCACCAATGCCGCCAGCAGGCCACGCACCTGCTCGCCGCGCAGATGCGCGCCATGACGCACGCCGTATTGCGCGCCGATCACCGAGCCGACCAGCAACAGCAGCGCCAGCGTCACATCCACTGTCTGGGTGGTGATGGCATGCAGCATGGTGACATTGGCGGTGACGAAGATGATCTGGAACAGCGACGTGCCAACCACCACAGCCGTCGGCATGCCCAGCAGATAGATCATCGCCGGCACTAGCAGAAAGCCCGCACCCACACCCATGATCGCAGCCAGGATGCCGACCAGCACGCCAAGGCTGAGCGGCATCAGCGCGCTAATGTAAAGCTGCGACTTGCGGAACCGCATCTTGAACGGCAGCGCGCGGATCACCGGATGGTCATGCAGCCGCTTGCGACGGCGCAAAGGCTGACCATTGGCGGGTTTGTTGCGCAGGGCACGGATGCTTTCGGTCAGCATCAGGCTGCCGATCAGGCCGAGGATCAGCACGTAGGACAGGGCGATCACCGCGTCGAGCTGGCCGATGCGCTTGAGCAGGCTGAACAGGTAGGCGCCGAAGCTGGAACCGATCAGGCCGCCGACCAGCAGCACCGTGCCCATCTTGAAATCGACATTGTTCTTGCGCCAATGGGCATAGACGGCCGAGACGCTGGCCGCCACCACCTGGTTGGCCGAGGTGGCCACCGCCACCGGCGGCGGCACGCCGATGAAGATCAGCAGAGGTGTAAGCAGGAATCCGCCGCCGACGCCGAACAGGCCCGAGAGATAGCCCACCGCCCCACCCAATCCGAGCAGCAGCCATACGCTGACGGACAGCTCGGCAATGGGGAGATAGATCTGCATAATTGCTGGTGAATCCCGAAACGCGACTGTTCTGCCGGGGCACCCCACCACGGCAGGCAGGCCATGCGGCCATCATCGATTGTTAAATTGGCACGTCAACCGTTGCGATTTCGTGACCAGTGCGTTTCCGCCCGGAGCCGTCTGGCCCTGCCCCGCTACTGTTGAGCTGGCGCGGCAGCCGCGGGAGGCGCCACAACCCCAGCCTTGGCCAGTTCGCGCCCCAGCGAGCCGCCGAGGAAGGCGAAATACATGCGGAAATCGGAGATGAAGGACCAGAGCGGGTAGCGGAAGCTGGCCGGCTTGTTCTTCTCAAAGAAGAAATGGCCGATCCAGGCCGGACCATAGCCCGAGACCAGGCCGGCCAGCAGCCAGTACAGGTTGCCGGTGACAATCGCCGTGATCAGGCAGGCCAGGCCGATGCTGGTGCCCAGATAATGCCAGGCCCGGGTGACCGGCTTGGCATGCTCGCGCAGGTAAAAGGGCCAGAATTCCGCGTAAGTCCGGAGTCGTTCACCCGGCTGAATCCGATTGTCGGACATTGCTGTTTCCTCCCGGTTGGGTTGCCGTTAGAATATACTAAAAATACCGGTTTACCAGTAAAATTTCATCAACCCGGCTGGGATGCACGATTCCATTTGACGTTTACGTAAACGTAAACTAAGACTCCCTGCCGACTCACAAAAACAAGCCCAATGGGAGGCATTCCGTGTCGGAGAAGACCTTCACGATCACCGATCTGGCCCACGAATTCAAAGTGACGGCCCGCGCGATTCGTTTTTATGAGGACAAGGGCCTGCTGCATCCGTCCCGCCAGGGCATGATGCGGGTCTATACCAAGCGCGACCGCGCCCGCCTGCAGCTGATCCTGCGCGGCAAGCGACTGGGCTTCAGCCTGGCCGAAATCCGAGAAATGATCGACCTCTACGACCTGGGCGACGGCCAGCTGGAACAGCTCCGCCTGACGCTCAAGCGTTCGCGCGACCGCCTGGGCGCCCTGGAGCAGCAGCGTCGCGACATCGAGGCCGCGGTGCTGGAACTCAAGCACGACATCCGCACCATGGAAGAATTCCTCAAGGCCCGCGAGCGCGACCGCCAGCCGGTGACGCTGAAGGAATTCGTGCAGACCCACGGCGAACTGGCCAGCGTCGCGGAATAACCATCGTAATACCGTTTCCCCGGAGGCCTTCCCAGAAGACTCCCCGGGATCTTTCGACAACCAGATAAAGTCCGTCCGCACTTCAAGGAGACATCGTCATGCGCAACGTGGTGATTGCCGGCTACGCCCGCTCGCCCTTCACGCTGGCCCGCAAGGGTGCCCTCACCAAGGTTCGCCCTGACGATCTGACCGCCCAGGTGGTCAAGGCGCTGGTCGAGCGCACCGGCATCGATCCGAAGGCCATCGAGGACGTGATCGTCGGCTGCGCCTTCCCCGAAGGCGAGCAGGGCCTGAACGTCGCCCGCCTGATCAGCTTCCTGGCCGGCATTCCGCAGGATGCCGCCGCCACCACAGTGAACCGCTTCTGCGGCTCGTCCATGCAGGGTATCCACCAGGCCGCCGGCGCCATCCAGATGAATGCCGGCGAGGCATTTATCTGCGCTGGCGTGGAAAGCATGACCCGCGTGCCGATGGGCGGCTTCAACACGCTGCCGAATCCCAAGCTGCTGCAGGATTATCCGCAGGCCTATGTCTCGATGGGCGTCACCGCCGAGAACCTGGCCAAGAAATACGGCATTGATCGCAGGGCGCAGGAACAGATGGCCGTTGAAAGCCATGCCAAGGCCGCCGCGGCCCAGAAGGCCGGCAAGCTGAAGGATGAGATCGTCGCCATCGTGGACGGCAACAACCGCGTCGAGCTGGATGGCTGCATCCGCCCGGATACCTCGGCCGAAGGCCTTGCCGGCCTGAACCCGGCCTTCGACGCCGCTGGCACCGTCACCGCCGGCACGTCATCGCCGCTGACCGACGGCGCCTCGGCTACGCTGGTCTGCTCGGAAGATTTCGCCAAGGCCCATGGCCTGAAGCCGCTGGCCCGCATCAAGTCGATCGCCGTGGCCGGCTGCGCGCCGGAACTGATGGGCATCGGCCCGGTGCCGGCGACCGAGAAGGCGCTGAAGCGCGCCGGCCTGTCGCTGAAGGACATCGATATCGTTGAACTGAACGAGGCTTTCGCCGCTCAGGCGCTGGCCTGCGTGAAACAGGCCAATTACGACATGAGCAAGGTGAACCTGGATGGCGGCGCCATTGCCCTGGGCCATCCGATGGGCGCCACCGGCGCCCGCATCACCGGCAAGGCTGCATCGCTGCTGAAGCGCGAAGGCAAGCAGTTCGCACTGGCCACCCAGTGCATCGGCGGCGGCCAGGGCATCGCCACCGTTCTGGAAGCCGTGTAAGCGCCGGAGTCACCTGACCATGAGCGAGATCAAGAAAGTCGCCGTGATCGGCGCCGGCGTGATGGGTTCCGGCATCGCAGCCCATGTCGCCAATGCCGGCATCCCCGTGGTGCTGCTGGATATCGTGCCGGCTGGCGCCAATGACCGCAGCGCGCTGGCCAAGGGCGCCATTGAGAAGATGCTGAAGACCAAACCGGCGCCGTTCATGCATCCGCGTGTCGCCAAGCTGGTCACGCCGGGCAACCTGGAAGACGACCTCGACAAGCTAGCCGACGTGGACTGGATCTGCGAGGCGATCATCGAGAATGTCGAGCTGAAGCGGAAGCTCTATGCCACGCTGGAGCAGAAGCGCAAGAAAGGCTCGATCGTCACCTCGAATACCTCGACGATCCCGCTCGATCTGCTGACCGAGGGCCTGCCCGAGAGCTTTGCCCAGGATTTCGCCGTCACCCACTTCTTCAACCCGCCGCGCTACATGCGCCTGTTCGAGCTGGTGAAGGGCCCCAAGACCCGGCCCGACGCCATCGAGGCGCTGCGCCGCTTCGGCGACGTGAAGCTGGGCAAGGAAGTGGTGGACTGCAAGGACCGTCCGGGCTTCATCGCCAACCGCATCGGCATCTACTGGTCCACCGTGGCCACCGCGCTGGCCTATGACCTGGGCCTGACCGTGGAAGAGGCCGACAGCATCGTCGGCAGGCCGATGGGCGTGCCCAAGACCGGCATCTTCGGCCTGGCCGACCTGACCGGCATCGATCTTGGCCCCTATGTGGTCGGCTCGATGCTCAAGACCCTGCCCAAGACCGATGCCCTGCACCAGTTCTACAAGGCGGATCACCCGCTGAACGCGCTGATGCAGAAGATGATCAAGGACGGCTATACCGGTCGCAAGGGCAAGGGCGGTTTCTACCGTGCCCGCGGCAAGGAAGTGCTGGATCTGAAGACCGGCGAATACCGCCCGCTGCAACGCGCCAATCTCGCTTCCGCCAAAGGTGCGAAGAAGGGCCTGCGCGCCCTGGTCGAGCATGACGACAAGGGCGGCCAGTATGCCTGGGGCGTGCTCAGCCGCGTGCTGAGCTATGCCGCCGATCTGGTGCCCGAGATCGTCGACGACATCGCCGCGGTCGATACCGCGATGAAGACCGGCTATGCCTGGAAATACGGCCCCTACCAGCAGATCGACCAGCTTGGCACGCAATGGTTCGCCGAGAAGCTGAAGGCATCCGGCATGCCGGTGCCGAAGATGGTGGAGGTCGCCGCCGGCCGCCCCTTCTACAAGGAAGAGAACGGCAAGGCCTATCGCCTGACGCCGAAGGGCGATTACGCCGAGATCGTGGTGGCGCCTGATGCCTGGACGCTGGCCGACATGAAGCGCGGCAAGCAACCGATCCTGTCGAACAAGGGCGCCAGCATCTGGGACGTGGGCGATGGCGTCGCCTGCCTGGAACTGCACACCAAGATGAATTCGGTGGATGCCGACATCATCGCGATGGTCAAGGAAGCCGGCAAGATCGACAAGAAAGGCTTCAAGGCCCTGATCATCGGCAGCGATTCCGACAACTTCTCGGTCGGTGCCAATGTGGGCATCGCGCTGTTCCAGGCCAATATCGCGATGTGGCCGGCCATCGAGCAGGGCATCCAGGAAGGCCAGGATGCCTATATGAAGCTGAAATACGCGCCCTTCCCCATCGTCGCCGCCGTGGGCGGCATGGCGCTGGGCGGCGGCTGCGAGCTGGCGATGCATTCCTCGGCCATCCAGGCCCATGCCGAAAGCTACATGGGTCTGGTGGAAGTGGGCGTCGGCGTGATTCCGGGCTGGGGCGGCTGCAAAGAGCTGGTCACCCGCGCGATCACCAACAAGCGGCGCCCCGGCGGCCCGATGCCGGCGCTGGCCCAGGTGTTTGAGGCGATCTCAACCGCCAAGGTGGCGACCTCGGCCATGGAAGCGCGCGACATGCTGATCCTGCGCGACAGCGACGGCATCACCATGAACCGCCGCCGCCTGCTGGCCGATGCCAAGGCGAAGGCACTGGAACTGGCCAAGGACTACAAGCCGCCGGTGCCGGTGGAAATCAGCCTGCCGGGCCCCAGCGCCAAGGCGGCGATGAGCCTGGCCGTGGAAGGTTTCTTCCAGCAGGGCAAGGCCACCAAGCACGACGTGGTCGTGTCGGGTGCTCTGGCCAACGTGGTCTCTGGCGGCAAGACCGACATCACCGAGGTGATCACCGAGAAAAAACTGCTCGAGCTTGAACGCGAGAACTTCATGACACTGATCAAGACCAGTGCCACGCTGGACCGCATCGAACACATGCTCACCAAGGGCAAGCCGCTGCGCAATTAAGCAGCGCCCCAAAGCAGAGAATTGAGGGAGACAGGCCATGCCGAGCTATACCGCCCCGATCAAGGACTTCCAGTTCGTGCTGCACGATGTGCTGCAGATGGAAAAGATGAGCAACCTGCTGGGCTTCACCGATGCCAGCCGCGACGTCGTCGACGCCGTGCTGGAAGAAGGCGGCAAGTTCATGAGCGAGGTCACCGCGCCGCTGAACCGCGTCGGCGACCTAGAAGGCTGCAAGTGGGATAACGGCGTGGTCACCACGCCGACCGGCTTCAAGGAAGCCTACCAGCAGTATTGCGAGGCCGGCTGGGGCGCGCTGACCGCCGAGGAGAAGTATGGCGGCCAGGGCCTGCCCCATGTGCTGGGCATCGCCATGGCGGAAATCCAGTCCTCGGCCAACATGGCATTCGCTATGTATCCCGGCCTGACCCATGGCGCCTACGAGGCTCTGCTGCGGCACGGTTCGGAAGAACAGAAGAACACGTATCTGCCGAACATGGCGTCGGGCAAATGGACCGGCACCATGAACCTGACCGAGCCGCATTGCGGCACGGATCTCGGCCTGATGCGCACCAAGGCCGAACCGCAGGATGACGGCAGCTACCTGATCACCGGCACCAAGATATTCATCTCGGCCGGCGAGCATGACATGGCCGAGAACATCATCCATCTGGTGCTGGCCAAGATTCCCGGCGGTCCGGAGGGCATCAAGGGCGTCAGCCTGTTCCTGGTGCCGAAATTCCTGGTCAATCCGGATGGCTCGCTGGGCGCGCGCAATGGCGTGTCCTGCGGCTCGATCGAGCACAAGATGGGCATCCACGGCAATTCGACCTGCGTGCTGAACTACGACAATGCCAGGGGCTGGCTGGTCGGCCAGAAGCACAAGGGCATGCAGGCGATGTTCGTGATGATGAACGCCGCCCGCCTGGGCGTCGGTGTGCAGGGTCTGTCGCAGGCCGAAGTCGCCTACCAGAACGCGCTCACCTATGCCAATGACCGCCTGCAGGGCCGCTCGATCACCGGCACCAAGGCGCCTGAAAAGCCGGCCGATCCGATCATCGTGCATCCCGATATCCGGCGCATGCTGCTGACCATCAAGGCTTTCGTCGAGGGCAGCCGCGCGCTGGCACTGTGGACCGGTCTTGAACTGGACGTCGCCGCCAAGCATCCCGACGCCGAACGCCGCCAGGAAGCTGACGATCTGGTCGCCTTCCTCACGCCGATGGTGAAGGCCTACATGACCGACTTCGGCTACCAGTGCTGCACCATGGCCCAGCAGGTCTATGGCGGCCATGGCTATATCGCCGAATGGGGCATGGAGCAGTTCGTGCGTGATGCCCGTATCGCCATGATCTACGAGGGCGCCAACGGCATCCAGGCACTGGACCTGGTCGGCCGCAAGCTGCCGACCGGCATCGGCCGGCTGGCGCGCCGCTTCTTCCACCCGGTCTCGGCCTTCATCGAGGAAAAGATGATGAGCCCGGCGATCGGCAAGGATTACGTGATGCCGCTGGCGAAAGCCTTCGCCCGTCTGCAGACCGCCACCGCCGTCATCAGCGAACGCGGCCTGAAGAACCCGGACGAAGCCGGCGCCGCCTCGTGGGATTACCTCAACATGTTCGCCCTGGTCGCGCTGGGCTTCATGTGGGCGAAAATGGCCGAGGTCGCCAAGCAGAAGCTGGCCGAAGGCGCCGCGGACAAGGACTTCTACGAGACCAAGCTGGTCACGGCACGCTTCTTCATGGAGCGCATGCTGCCCGACACAGCGGCCCAGCTCGCCAAGATCCAGGCCGGCGCGGAAAGCACCATGATGCTGAAAGCCGCCAATTTCTGATCATCAAGGCCATGCAGGGCATGGCACGTCTAGAGAGGAAACAAAGAGAATGACCGAATACGGCATCCCGCGCAGCATCTACACTGAAGACCACCAGATGTTCCGCGAGGCAGCGCGCAAGTTCTTCGAGCGCGAAGTCGTCCCGCATCACGCCAAATGGGAAGAAGACGGCGTGGTGCCGAAGGACGTGTGGCGCAAGGCCGGCGAGAATGGTTTCCTTTGCGCCACCATGCCGGAACAATATGGCGGCTCGGGCGTCGACCGCCTGTATTCGGCCATCCTGATGGAAGAGCAGGCCTATACCGGCTGCACCGGCCCGGGCTTCTCGCTGCATTCCGACATCGTCGCGCCCTACATCCTCGCCTATGGCTCGGAAGAGCAGAAGAAGAAGTGGCTGCCCAAGATGGCCTCGGGCGAGGTGATCGGCGCCATCGCCATGACCGAGCCGAGCGGCGGCTCTGACCTGCAGGCGGTGAAAACCACGGCGATCAAGGACGGCAACGAATACGTCATCAACGGCCAGAAAACCTTCATCACCAACGGCCAGAATGCCGACCTGGTGATCGTGGTGACCAAGACCGATCCCAAGCAGGGCGCCAAGGGCACCACGCTGTTCCTGGTGGAAGCCGGCCGCGAGGGCTTCACCAAGGGCCGCAACCTCGACAAGCTGGGCATGAAGGCGCAGGACACTTCCGAGCTGTTCTTCGCCGATGTGCGTGTGCCGCCGGAGAACATGCTGGGCGGTGAGGGCCAGGGTTTCTTCTACCTGATGCAGGAACTGGCCTGGGAACGCCTGCAGATTGCGATCATGGCCGTGGCCGGCTGCGAGGCCGCGCTGAAATGGACGGTGGATTACACCCGCGAGCGCAAGGCTTTCGGCAAGTCGGTGCTGGATTTCCAGAACACCAAGTTCGAGCTGGCCGAGATGAAGACCGAGACGCAGATCGCCCGTGTCTTCGTCGACAAATGCATCGAGATGGTGGCCGAGCACAAGCTCGACGTCGCCACCGCCGCGATGGCGAAATACTGGTGCAGCGACCTGCAGTGCAAGATCCTCGACCGCTGCCTGCAGCTGTTCGGCGGCTATGGCTTCATGTGGGAATACCCGATCACCCGCGCCTATGCCGATGCCCGCGTGCAGCGCATCTATGGCGGCACCAACGAAATCATGAAGGAACTGATCAGCCGCACGCTCTGAAATCCGGGAACCCGGCGCAACCGCATAATCACTAGGGAGAGAAAAATGACCGAAGCCTTCGTTTATGACGCCGTGCGCACGCCGCGCGGCAAGGGCCGCGCCAGCGGCGCCCTGCATGAAGTCACTCCGATGCGCCTGGCGACCACGGTGCTGGAATCGGTGCGCGACCGCAATGAACTGGATACCAGCCTGGTCGACGACGTGGTGCTGGGCTGCGTGGCGCCGGTGGGCGAACAGGGCGCCGATATCGCCCGCGTCGCCGTGATCCAGGCGAATTATGCCGAGACCGTCGCCGGCGTGCAGATCAACCGCTTCTGCGCCTCGGGCCTGGAAGCCTGCAACATGGCCGCGGCCAAGGTTCTGTCGGGCCAGGCCGACATGGCGATCGGCGGCGGCGTGGAGAGCATGAGCCGCATTCCGATGGGCTCCGACGGCGGCGCCTGGGCCACAGACCCGGCGGTAGCGATGCCGACCTATTTCGTGCCCCAGGGCATCTCGGCCGACCTGATCGCCACGAAATACGGCATGAGCCGCGCCGACGTGGATTCCTATGCGGTGGAAAGCCAGAAGCGGGCCAAGCGTTCCTGGGATGAAGGCCGCTTCAAGAAATCGATCATCCCGGTGAAGGACATCAATGGCCTGACCGTGCTGGACCGCGACGAACACCTGCGTCCGGAAACCACCATGCAGTCGCTGGCTTCGCTGGAGCCCTCGTTCACGATGATGGGCGAGCAGTTTGGCTTCGACTCGGTGGCGATGCAGCGTTACCCCGACGTGGAGCGCATCGAGCATGTGCACCATGCCGGCAATTCCTCGGGTATCGTGGACGGCGCCGCCGCCGTGCTGATCGGCAATGCCGAAGGCGGCCGCAAGGCCGGCCTGAAGCCGCGCGCCCGCATCCGCGCCTTCACCTCGGTCGGCTCCGAACCCACCATCATGCTGACTGGTCCGTCCTTTGCCGCCGAGAAGGCGCTGAAGATCGCCGGCATGAAGCCGTCGGATATCGACCTGTGGGAACTGAACGAGGCTTTCGCCTCGGTGGTGCTGCGCTTCATGCAGGTACTGAACATTCCGCATGACAAGATCAACGTGAATGGCGGCGCCATCGCGCTGGGCCACCCGCTCGGCGCCACCGGCGCGATGATCCTGGGCACCATGGTCGACGAGCTGGAACGCAGCGACAAGAATACCGCCCTGGTCACGCTCTGCGTCGGCGCCGGCATGGGCATCGCCACCATCATCGAGCGCGTCTGAGCGCCAACACGTTAATTCAGGGACGAAACAATGATCGACTACAGCATCGACGGCGATGGCGTTGCCGCTATCGTCTGGAACATCGCCGACCGGCCGATGAACGTGATGAACAACGAAAGCCTCGGCGCCTTCCGCGAGGCCGTCTACAAGGCCATCCAGGACAAGGCCGTGAAAGGCGTGATCGTCACCTCGGCGAAGAACGACTTCGTCGCCGGCGCCGACCTGGTGAACCTGCTTAAGGAGTCGAAGGACGCCGCCAAGGCACTGCAGAACAGCTTCGCCCTGCAGAAGCTGTTCCGCGACATCGAGAAGGCCGGCAAACCCTTCGTGGCCGCCATCAATGGCACGGCTCTGGGCGGCGGTTATGAAATCTGCCTCGCCTGCCACCGCCGCATCGCCGCCGACAATCCCAAGGCCCTGATCGGCCTGCCGGAAGCCAGCATCGGGCTGCTGCCCGGCGCCGGCGGCACCCAGCGCCTGCCGCGCATGATCGGCGTGTCCAAGGCCCTGCCGATGATCCTGGAGAGCAAAAAGGTCGATCCCAAGGCCGCGCTGGCCCTGGGCATGGTCGACGAGGTGGTGGCGCCGGGCGAGCTGCTGATCCGCGCCAAGGCCTGGATTCTGGGCGAGGGCCAGACCGGCCATGTGAAGCCCTGGGACCAGAAGGGCTTCCGCGTGCCGGAAGCCGCCAATACGCCGAAGGGTGCCCAGGTCTTCACCGCCGGCAATGCCATGCTGCGCGCCAAGACCATGGGGAATTACCCCAACGCGCAGTACATCATGTCCTGCGTCTACGAGGGCATGCTGGTGGATATCGACACCGGTCTGAAGATCGAAAGCCGCTATTTCGTCGCCTGCACCCAGTCGAAGGAAGCGCGCAACATGATCCGCTCGCTGTTCTTCTCGATCGGCGAGGCCAACAAGCTGGCCAACCGGCCCAAGGGCGTGCCCACCCAGACCTATACCAAGGTGGGCATCCTGGGCGCCGGCATGATGGGCGCGGGTATCGCCTGGGCCGCCTCTTCGGCCGGCCTGCAGGTGGTGCTGCTGGACAGCACCCAGGAAGCCGCCGAGAAGGGCAAAGCCTATTCCGCCGGCCTGCTCGACAAGCGCGTGAAAGCAAAGAAAGCCAGCGAAGCCGATAAGGAGAAGCAGCTTGGCCTGATCAAGGCCACGACGTCCTACGACGACCTCAAGGGCTGCGAGCTGGTGATCGAAGCCGTGTTCGAGGATCGCACGATCAAGGCCGACGTGACCAAGAAGGCCGAGGCCCAGTTGGAACCGACGGCGATCTTTGCCTCCAACACTTCGACCCTGCCGATCACCGGTCTGGCCGAGGCCAGCGCCCGCCCGGCTAATTTCATCGGTCTGCATTTCTTCTCGCCCGTCGACAAGATGCCGCTGGTGGAGATCATCCGCGGCAAGCAGACCTCGGACGAAACGCTGGCGCGGGCCATGGACTTCGTGAAGAAGATCCGCAAAACGCCGATCGTGGTGAACGACAGCCGCGGCTTCTACACCAGCCGCGTCTTCGCCACCTATGTCACCGAGGGCCTGACCATGCTGGCCGAGGGTGTGGCACCGGCGATCATCGAGAATGCCGGCAAGATGGCCGGCATGCCGGTCGGTCCGCTGGCGCTGGCCGACGAGGTCTCGCTGGAGCTGATGCACCGGGTTCGCGCCCAGACCAAGAAAGACCTGGGCGACGCCTACAAGTCGGACGGTTCGGAACCGGTGTTGCAGACCATGGTCGAGAAGCTCGGCCGTATCGGCAAGAAGGCCGGCAAGGGCTTCTACGATTATCCGGCCGACGGCAAGAAGCGGCTGTGGGCCGACTTGGCCAAGCATTTTCCGGTCAAGGCCGAACAGCCCGACGTGCAGGACGTGATCAAGCGGCTGGTCTACATCCAGTCGGTCGAGACCGCCCGCTGCCTGGAAGAGAAGGTCGTGATCGACGTGCGTGACGCCGATGTGGGCTCGATCATGGGCTGGGGCTTCCCGCCGTCTCGCGGCGGCACGGTCAGCAATATCGACAGCGTGGGCGTGAAGCCTTTCGTTGCCGAATGCGATACGCTGGCGCAGAAATACGGCGCCCGCTTCACGCCGCCGAAGCTGCTGCGCGACATGGCCGACCAGGGCAAGGCTTTCTACGCCGCCTGATCTGTACGTCACTTCAAAATAAAAGGGCCGGGAATTCCCGGCCCTTTTTTGTTGCCTGCCGGCTCAGTCTTCGTCGGGCAGCGGTACTTCTTCCTCATCCTCGGCTGGCTCGGGCACGGCATCGGATTCAGCACCTTCGCCCGGCGCATCAAACAGGGTGGAGGCACTGCCACCCTCGTCGAGGGGCGGCAACCCATCGGCCGGAATGGCGCCAGCACCACTTTCCGCGCCGCCGCCATACAATGCGTCCGGCAGCCACAGGGCGATATCAGGGAACATGTAGAGCAGCACCATGGCGATCAGCACCATGCCCACGAAGGGATAGATGCCCTTGAAGATCTGCTCGATCGACAGGCTCTTCGGCGCCACGCCCTTGCAATAGAAGGCCGCCATCGCCACCGGTGGGGTCAGGAACGAGGTCTGCAGGTTCAGCGCCACCAGGATGCCGAAGAACAGCGGATCCACGCCGTAATGCTGCAGCAGCGGCAGGAAGATCGGCACGAAGATCACGATGATCTCGGTCCATTCCAGCGGCCAGCCCAGCAGGAAGATAATGAACTGGGCGAGGATCATGAACTGCGTTCCGGACAGATCGAGATAGTCGATCAGGTCCTTCACCACTTCATGACCATTCAGATAGGCAAACACTGCCGAAAAGGTGGCCGAGCCGACGAACAGCCAGCAGACCATCGCCGAGGAGCGCGCCGTCAGGTAGACGGACTCGGTCAGCTTGGCGAGACTGAAGCTGCGATAGGCGATTGCCAGCACCACCGAACCCGCCGCACCCACGGCCGCCGCCTCGGTCGGCGTGGCCAGGCCGAACAGGATGGCGCCCAGCACGGTGACGATCAGGGCCGCCAATGGCAGGAACGAGGTGGCCAGTGCCCAGATGACCTTGGAGAATGGCACATCCAGGATTTCCTTCGGCGGTTTGGGCGCCACCGAGGGGTTAATGACGGCGCGGCCGACCACATAGGCCAGGTACAGCCCGGCCAGCAGCAGGCCGGGCAGGAAAGCGCCGGCATAGAGCTTGACCACCGACACGCCGGCCGTGGCGCCATAGAGGATCAGCAGCACGCTGGGCGGAATGAGGATGCCCAGGCAGCCGCCGGCGCAGACCACGCCGGCCGCCAGCTTGGGATCGTAACCCGCGCGCAGCATGGCCGGCAGGGCCAGCAGGCTCATCAGCGTCACCACCGCACCGACGATGCCGGTGGCGGTGGCAAACAAGGCGCAGGTGATCAGAGTGGCGACCGCCAGCGAGCCGGGCAGGTTTTTCGCCGCCAGTTCTATACTCAGGAATAATCGGTCGAGGATATTGGCGCGCTCGACGATATAGCCCATGAACAGGAACAGCGGCACCGAGATCAGCACGTCATTGGCCATGACACTGAAGGTACGCTGCACGAACAGTTCAAAGATGTGGTTGCCCATGGCGTAATAGCCGAAGCCGACGCCGATGGCCATGAGGGTGAACGCGATGGGGAAGCCGAGGCCGATGGCGAACAGAAACACCACCAGCATCAGAATGCCAACCTGGGGATCGGTCATTTGCCGCCTTCCCCGGCTTCGGTGCCGTACTGCTTCTGCAGAACCTGCTCAAGCTCCTCCACATCGCCCAGACGGGGCGGCCATTTGCCGTGTTTTATGCAGTAGATACAGCGCATCACCTCGGCAATACCCTGAAGGATCAGCAGCGCACCGGCAATCGGGATCACCGTCTTGAAGGGATAGATGATCGGGCCGGCCGGCGTGAACAGGCTGCGTTCCTTCACCGACCATGAATAAGCCGCGTATTCCCAGCCGGTGTATAGCAGCGTGATGATTCCGGGGAAGAAGAACACGAAATACAGGATCAAGTCTGACTTCGCCTGACTGCGCGGCTGCCAGTTGCGATAAATCCAGTCGCCGCGCACATGACCGTTGCGCGCCAGCGTATAGGCACCAGCCATCATGAACAGTGTGCCGTACAGGATATAGGCCGCATCAAAAGCCCATTCCGTCGGCGCCTTCAAAACATAACGGGCGAATACTTCGTAACTGGTGGCGATTGTCAGCAGCACGATGCACCAGCCGAATAGCTTGCCGACCCAGGTATTGATCGTCTCGATCCAGAAAACCAATCGATTGTCCATATGCCCCCGCCGCGATGTTTATGCGGATTTTTTGCGCCACCCTTTTAAACAACGGGAACCGCCGGCTGCCCGACGGTTCCCGCTATACGCCTTGCCCCCGATCAGCCCTTCTTCTGGCCGAAGAAGTGGTTATAGGCCAGCTGGCGGTTCGGGGTGTTGAGCAGTTCGTAGCGCACGGTGCGACGCACCCAGTCGAGCTGCGACTTGATCACCTTGGCGAAGAAAGCTTCCTGATTCTGCGCCTTCAACACCGTATCCCAGGCTTTGAGCTGGGCGTCCATCACCGCACGCGGCGTGGTGAACACCTTCACCTTGTCCTTGGTCTGCAGTTCGGCGAGATCCTTCGAATAGCGATCCAGCGCCTTCCACGACATGTCCGACGAGGCGGCCTCGGCGGCATATTTCAGGATTGCCTTCTGCTCGGCAGCCAGGGCGTCGAACTTCGCCTTGTTGAAGATGATCTCGAAAGCCTCGGCCGACTGGTGCCAGCTCTGCAGCATGTAGACCTTGGAGACATCCGGGAAGCCCAGCACCCGGTCGGATGACGGATTGTTGAATTCGGCCGCATCCAGCAGGCCACGATCCATCGCCGGCACGATTTCGCCGCCGGCAACGATGGTGACCGCTGCACCCATTTCCTTGAACACGTCCGCCGAGAGGCCGACCGTGCGGTATTTCAGGTTCTTGAGGTCGTCCGCCGTCTTGACCTGCTGCTTGAACCAGCCGAGCGGCTGGCAGGGCATCGGGCCGGAGACGAAACCCACGATGTTCAGCTTGAGGATGTCGCGGACCAGTTCGTTATAGAGCTGATAACCGCCGCCGTAGTTCATCCAGGCCAGAACGCCATTGGCATCCCAGCCGAAGGGCGGCACGGTGCCGAATAGCGAAAAGGCCTTGTGCTTGCCATACCAGTAGGCGGTGACGCCGTGGCCGGCATCCAGCACGCCGCTATGCACGGCATCCTGCATGCCGAAGGCCGGAACCACCGAACCGGCAGCCAGAACTTCCAGCTTCAGGCGGCCCCCCGACATCTCGTTGACCCGGGTGGCATAGTCGGCGGCCATCTCGTGGAAGATATCCTTCGTCGGCCAGGTGGACTGGTATTTCATCGTCACGGTCTGGGCGCGCGACACATTCGGCATCGCCACGGTCGCCGCTGCCGCACCAGCCGCCAGGCCGGCGCCGCGCAGGAACTGTCGGCGCCCAGTCTTGCCGGAATCGATCTTGCCGGCCTTGGACGCAATTCGGGTATCGTTCTGCTCGTTCATCGTTTCCTCCCAAGGTGTGTTTCGGCCGGGACCGGCCTTTTTATGATATGGATCACTTCGTTGGGACCCGCATCATTGGCTGTATACACGGCGGCCGGCAAGCATGTTTTTCGCACAGCCGCCTCGTTCGCACTGCACAAACAGGTGTTTGACGCCAAACCGCGCCTGCCCCAGACTAAAATTCAAAATAACAATTTCGGGAGGACCACATGACGCCGCCAGCCGCCGCTAACCTGAAATCCGTCGAGACTATTCGTACACAAGTGAGTCAGGAGGAGTGGCAGGTCCGCGTCGATCTGGCCGCCGCCTACCGGCTGGTGGCGCATTACGGATGGGACGATCTGATCTTCACGCATATTTCAGCCCGCGTGCCGGGCCCGGAGGAGCATTTCCTGATCAATCCCTATGGCTGGATGTTCCATGAGATCACGGCATCCTCGCTGGTGAAGGTGGATCTGGACGGCAACATCGTCTCGCCCACCGACAGCATCATCAATCCGGCCGGCTTCACCATTCATTCCGCCGTGCATGCGGCGCGCCATGATGTGGGCTGCGTGCTGCACCTGCATACCGGCGACGGCATCGCCGTGTCGGCCATGGCCGAGGGCCTGCTGCCTCTGAGCCAGACCGCCATGGTGGCGCTAAGCAACCTCAGCTACCACGATTTCGAGGGCATCGCGCTGAATCTCGACGAGCGCGAACGGCTGGTGGCGGATCTGGGCATGAACAACCTGATGATCCTGCGCAACCATGGCACGCTGGCCTGCGGCAAAACCGTGGCACAGGCTTTTCTCAACATCCATCTGCTGGAACGTGCCTGCCAGGCGCAGGTGCGTGCCCTGGCCGGCGGGCGGCCGCTGCATCTGCCACCGGGAACGGTGCAGGAAGTGGTGAAAGCGCAGGTGCGCGGCATGAAGATCGATGTCAGCGGGCTGGCCTGGGCCGGCCTGCTGCGGATGCTGGATGCGAAGGATCCCGGCTACAAACTCTGAAGCCGCCGCAGCAGTTCGTCCACGTCGGCCAGGGTCTGGTGCAGGCCGAAGCCAAAGCGCAGGCGCCGGCCACGCAGGTCGGTGACGATATGGGCATCGGTCAGCCGGCGATGCATCGCTTCGGCATCGTCGAGATCGAAGGTGAGGAAGTTGCCGCGCGCCGGGTTGGCTGGCGGCACCACCAGCCGTTCGGGCGGCAGAAACCTGGGCAGACCGGCGATGAAATGCCGCTGCAAGGCCAAGGCATGATCATGGATCATGGCCACCGTGATGCCCTGCGCCTGCAGCCAGCCTTGCACGGCATTGAAGCGATACAGCCCGGAAGCATCGAAGGTGGCGCCCATGAAGCGCCAGCCGTTTTCCGCATAGGCCACGCGCGTATCGCCAGCGCTGCTTAATGCGCCAAAGGCAGCATACCAGCCGGTATCGCGCGGCCGTGCGCCCCAGCCCGGCGGGCAATGCATGAAGCAGACCCCCTCGCCCGCCATGGCGTATTTGTAGCCACCAGCCAGATAGAAGGCGCGGCCCTGATAGGCCGACCAGTCCACCGGTCGCGCCATGAAGGCGTGATAACCGTCCACGGCCAGCAATGCATCGCCCGCTGCCGCAACAATGCGGTCCAGATCCAGGACCGCGAAACCGGAATTGAAGAACACCTGGCTGAGATAGATCAGGTCGAAGCCGGAACCGGCTACGGCGGCGAACCGCGTTGCGAAGCTGTCGAACGGCTCGGTCGCCACGCGCTGCACCTGCACCAGACCATCTTCCTCCAGCCGCGCGATCTGGCGGCTGAAGGAATGGAATTCGCTGTCGCTGGTCAGCACCCGCAGCGGCCGGTCCGCCGGGCAGCAGGAGAGCAGCCGCATCAGCAACTCGTGGGTGTTCGGCGCGAATACGATACTTGTCGGGTCGCTTAAGCCCAGTCGCCGCCCGATATGCCGCTGCGCCACGGGCAGCACTTCGCCCAGGATCAGCTCCCATTTACCATCGATCAGGCGGGCCGCATCATCCCAGGCCTGCTGGTGGGCGTCGCGGCTGACATCGGGCCAGGGATGATGGCTGTGGGCGGCGAAATGCAGCCGCAGCGGGTCGCTGCTTAAGAAGCGGCTGAAATGGGATTTCAGGTCGAGCAAGGCAGGTATCCCGCTTTTCGCCCTTTCCGTGCCGGGCGTGATATTTTAAGCTTAAAATTATTTACGGAGCAAGCCCATGACCACCGACGGCATCCAGACCGATTTCTCCGACCGGATGAGCTATGGCGACTACCTGAAGCTCGATACCCTGCTGTCGGCCCAGCAACCGCTTTCCGCCGAACATGACGAGTTGCTGTTCATTGTCATCCATCAGGTGCAGGAATTGTGGATGACGCTGCTGAACCGCGAACTCGACACGGCGATGCGGCATATCCGCGCCGACGAACTGGGTCCGTCCTTCAAATGCCTCTCGCGCGTCTCGCGCGTGCAGATGCAGCTGATACAGGCATGGGATGTGCTGTCCACCATGACACCGGCGGATTACCTGCGCTTCCGCCCGGTGCTGGGTTCGTCTTCCGGTTTCCAGTCCTGGCAATACCGCCTGATCGAATTCAAGCTGGGCGCCAAGAACGCGCTGATGCTGAAGCCTCACCGGCATCGCGCCGACATCTTCGCCCGCCTGCAGGCCGCTTTTGAGTCACCCAGCATCTATGACGAAGCCCTGCGCCTGATGGCCCGCCGTGGCCTGGCCGTGCCCGAGGATGTGCTGAACCGCGACGTGACCAAGCCGCATGAGGCCGATCCGCGCATCGAAGCCCTGTGGCAGATCGTCTACCGCGAGTCGGAGACCCATTTCGACCTCTACGAGATGGCAGAGGAACTGGTGGACGTGGAAGACAGCTTCCAGCAATGGCGCTTCCGCCACATGAAGACGGTGGAACGCATCATCGGCATGCGGCAGGGCACCGGCGGCAGCGCCGGCGTGGCCTATCTGCGCCAGGCATTGGAGCGCAGCTTTTTCCCCGAGCTGTGGTCGGTGCGCACGAAACTCTAGCAGCCTGCCCGCGCTTTGCGCCGCCGCATGTCAGGAAAGCGGCAATCTGCCTAACGAAACAGCCCCGCGACGCTGGACGACGCGGCATGTCTGTGGCACGAGAAAATCCGCATGGACAGCGATTTCTTTCATGCCTAAAACATCCAGCACCACATCATAAAACCGCGAGGCCCCTCCATGAACGCTTTCTCGCATCTCGCCCGCATGCTTTCCGGCATGGCCCTTCTTCTCGGCGTCTCCGTCGCCTCGGCGCAGGCCCAGCCGATCAAGATCGGCATCGCGCAATGGGGCCCGCATCCGCAACTTGAGAAAGCCGTTTCCTCCTTCAAGGCCGAGCTGACCCGTCTTGGCCTCGTCGAAGGCAAGGATGTCGTCTACGAGATCGATCAGGCGAATTTCGACGTGGCTCTCCTGCCGCAGCTGCTCAACAAGCTGAAGGCAACCAAGCCGGCGATGATCTACACCATCGCCACCCCGGTGACCCAGGCGGCCAAGCAGGCCCTGAAAGGCAGCGGCATCCCCATTGTCTACGCCGCCGTGAACAATCCGGTGAAGGCCAGCCTGGTGCCAAGCTGGACCGAAGGCGCCGAGGACATGGCCGGCGCTTCCGATCAGCAGGATATGGATGCCGTGCAGGCCTTCGCACGCAAGCTGCTGCCCAATGCCAAGCGCATCGCCGTGGCCTATAATCCGGGTGAGGACAACAACCTCGCCGTCTTTGAGCAGGTGAAGGCCACGGCCGGCAAATACGGCTTCAGCGTTGTGGGCGCCGGTATCGACAATCCCGCCGATATCCCGATCCGCATCGCCGCCCTGAAAGGCCAGGCCGATCTGGTCTATACGCCCACCGGCGGCCTGATCCAGCCCGGCCTGCCCGCGATCGCCGCCTCGGCCGGCCAGATCGGCATCCCCGTGCTGAATGCCGGTATCGAGGCCGCCAAGCAGGGCATCGTGCTGGCCGGCTATGCCGTTGATTACGGCAAGGTCGGCGCCAATGCCGCCAATGTCGCCTACAAAATCCTGAAACAGGGCGCGAAGATGAAGGACCTGCCGCCGGTGCGCGCCTCGGCCGCCGACCATGAGGCGGCAATCAGCGGCAAGCAGCTGGCAAAGCTGAACCTCAAGCTGCCGGCCGAGCTGGCCGACTGCAAATGCGTGACCGAGTGATCCGACACGATGTTGGCCGTCACTGACCTGCGCAAACGCTTTTTTCCCGGCACGCCGAACGAACGGATTGCGCTGGACGGCATCGGGTTCGACCTGGCCAAAGGCGCCTTCTGCGTGGTGATCGGCTCAAACGGCGCCGGCAAAAGCACGCTGCTGAATGCCATCGCCGGCAAGTTTCCCCTGGACGGCGGCAGCATCGCCATCGATGGCGAGGATGTAACCCGAGAACCGGCCTGGAAACGCGCCCGCCTCGTCGCACGGGTATTCCAGGACCCGATGATCGGTACTGCCGCCGGCATGACGGTGGAGGAAAACCTGCTGTTGGCCGAATTGCGCTCCGAACCCCACCGCTTGCGCTGGGGCCTGACGGCGGAACGCCGTGCCCGCTACCGCACTGAACTCAGCCTGCTGGGGCTGGGACTGGAGAACCGCCTGGGCGACAACATCGACGCGCTGTCGGGCGGCCAGCGCCAGGCCGTGTCGCTGATCATGGCGGTGCTGGGCGAACCCAAGCTGCTGCTGCTGGATGAGCACACGGCAGCGCTTGATCCGGTGACCGCCGAGCGCGTTCTGGCGGCCACCATGCGTGTGGTGCAGGAACGCAAGCTCACCACGCTGATGGTGACGCATAACATGCAACACGCCATCGATTGCGGCGATACGCTGCTGATGCTGGATGCCGGCAGGGTTCTATTGCTGGCGAAGGGCGAGGAAAAGGCCGGCCTCGGCATCAACGATCTGATTGCGCGCTTCCGCCACAAGGAAGACCGCATCCTTCTGGCTGGCTAAGGCATCATGGATATCCTGCTGCGGTTCTACGAGCTGGTGCCGGTGACACTGGCGCAAAGCCTGATCTATGCCTTCGTCGCTTTCGGGGTGATGCTGCCTTTCCGGCTGCTCAGTTTTCCCGACCTCACCAGCGAAGGCAGCTTTCCCATTGGCGGCTGCGTGGCCGGCGCCATGATCGCGGCCGGCTTCAGCCCGCCGCTGGCCATCCTGGCCGGCACTTTTGGCGGCTTCCTGGCCGGCTCGGCCACCGCGATGGTGTCGCTGAAATTCCGCATCTCATCGCTGCTGGCCGGGATCATCATCGTCACCATGATCTACAGCATCAACCTGCGCATCATGGGGCGCTCCAACATCGCGCTGTTTCAGTTCGACAACCTGTTCGACATGATCTGGCCCGGCATGAACAACACGCTGTGGCAGAAGATCGTCTTCCTCGGCATTGGCGTCTCCTTGCTGCTGGGCCTGGCCTATGCCTTCCTGCGCACGGAAAAAGGCATCGCCTTCCGCGCCGTGGGCGCCAATCTCGACATGGCCGAGGCCCAGGGCATCCACAGCTGGTGGCATATCGTGCTGGGTTTCGGCGCGGCCGGCGCGCTCTGCGCCTTTGCCGGCGCACTGATCGTGCAGTCGCAGGGCTTTTCCGATGTGAATATCGGCTTCGGCGTGCTGATCAACGGCCTGGCCGCCGTGATCATCGGCGAACTGATCACGGGCCGCGACAGCGTGTGGCGGCAGTTGCTGGCACCCATCATTGGCGCGGTGGTCTATTTCCAGATCATCTCGGTCTGCCTGGCGCTGGGACTGGCGCCCACCGACCTGAAATTCGCCACCGGCGCGCTGGTGCTGCTGATGCTGGCGGCGCCGAAGATCCTGCCGGGTCTGAAGCGCAACGGCGACCGCGAGAAAATCCGCGAAACCGTCTAATAAGCCGTGAACAGTACCATGAAGGCCGAGACGGTGACGGTGGCGATCATCGTCGTCACCAGGATGGTGCTGGAAGTGCGCTGCACATAGGTATTGGTGGCGGTGGCAAGGATATAGACATTCGCCGCCGTAGGCATCGAAGCCTGGATCACCGCAACCGCCGTGAGGAACGCATCCAGCTTCAGCACATAGGCCGCCAGAATCCAGACCAGCAGCGGATGGATCGCTAGCTTGCCGATGGCGGTGAGCGTCACCTGTTCCAGCCCTTCCGAGATCGGCCGGCCCACCAGCGTCAGCCCCAGCGCGAACAGCGCGCAGGGCGCCGAGGCATCCGACAGCAGCTTGAACAGGGCATGCAGTGGCACCGGCAAGTGCCAGCCGGTCAGGCCCCAGATCAGGCCCGCGAAGGTGGAGAGGATCAGCGGATTACGGCTCATGCCGATGGCGACCTTGCGGAAGATCGCCCCCAGCGAGGCATGGCCGCCGCCGCTGCCCTCGATGATCGCGGTGGTGAGCGGGATCAGCAGGATATGGTCGAACACGATTACCAGCACGGCCGGCAGCACGGCGGCATCGCCGAACAGCGTCACCAGGATCGGCAGCCCCATGAAGCCGACATTGCCGAAGCTGGCGCCCATGCCCTGCACGGCGCGTTCGCCCCATTTCATCGGAAACAGCAGGCGGCTGAGACCCACCACCAGGCCATAAGCCAGCAGCCCGCCGCCGGTATAGGCGGCAACGAATTTCGGATCGAATGCCTCGAAGACCGGCGCTTCCGACATCTTGAGGAACAGCATGGCCGGCAGGGCGAACCAGATCACAAAGGCATTCAGGCCCAGATAGGCCTGGGCGGTGATCAGTCGCGTGTAGCCGGCGGCATAGCCGGTGAAGATCAGGCCGAAGAATGGCAGCGAGACATTGAGCAGGGTTTCCATGCTGCCGCTTCCCCTCGTCGCCCTATTCCGCCGGCTGCGGCATCACCAGCCGCTTGGAAAACGATCGCCGTACATGATCGGGCATCACGATGGACTTGCGCGCCTTCAGATCAAACAGCACGGCGATGATCTCGGCCCGGGCCAGCGGCTTATGGGTGTTGCTGTCGAGCAGGAAATGGCAAAAGCGCCAGGTCTTCTCACGCAGTTCCAGGATACCGGTTCGGGTGTAATAAGCATCGCCCACATTCAGCGGCCGCATATAGTCGATCGCATAATCCAGCGCCGCCGACCCCAGGCCCTGCTGCCGCATCTGGTCGGCGGTCAGATCGCCGCCGGCCAGCATATTGCCGGCCGCTTCCGAGAACCGCGCCATATAGAAACGCGTGGCCATCCGACCGGTTTCTTCCGCCTCCCAGCGGTCGACCGCGCCGCGGCAGGTTTCGAACATGCCATCCACCGGCGTCGATGGAACGGGCAGGCTGCCGGCCGGGCCGGGCGGCGATGGCGCCACGAGCTGTGCGGCGAGTGTCTCCGCCGCCTGCCGCATGTCGGCTGGCAGGGGCAGCGCGCCGCTGCCATCCAGCGCATCGAGGATCACCGTGCCCTCGCAGGTGGCCGACAGCACGCCGGTCTCGTCCTCATAGAGTTCGTGATAGAGATGCAAGCGGTCGGCTTCCACGGCACGGATGCCGCTGCGCAGGCGCAGCACGGCGCCCTCGTGATTCTCGCGCTTGAACTGGATGCGATGCCGCAACGGCCGCACGGCCACCCTGTCGGCGCGGCGGCGCGTCGGACCATAGCCCAGCGCCAGCAGCACCTGCTTCTCGGCCTCGGCAAAGCGCGCGAGATAAAACTGCACATTCATGTGCCCCATGCGATCGCATTCCCAGGATGCGACCAAGGTACGGCCGCTGGGCAGGAAGCCGTGTTCAACCGGCGGCAGCGCCATGGCAACGGGCGGTTCGTCGGCCCGCACCAGCACGCGCTGGAAGCCGGCCTCGATATCGGCCGGGAGGGTGACGGATTTGCGCGACTCCAGATCGAGGCAGAGCCCGAACACATCGGCGGTCATGCAGAGCTGCCCGCTTTCGGTGTTGTAGAGCCGGTGATGGAAGCGCAGCTTCCTGCCTTCGGCCATCGTGACGCCGCTTTCCATACGGATCAGGTCGCCGGCATGCAACTCGGCCAGGTATTTCAGGTCCGACTGCACGGCGGCGATACCAAGCCGCTGCTCGACGAAAGCCTTGCGGCCGAAGCCGGCCGCCAGCAGCACGCTGGCCGCGGCATCGCTGAAGCGCGCGGTATAGAACTGCACGTTCATGTGGCCATACTGGTCGCATTCCCAGGCGGCGACTGAGCCGCGGTAGCTTTCGATGAAATTGCTCACGGAAACTCTCTCGGGTCGGGCTTGTTTTCTAATTCTGCCCATGTTCGCCCGACAGGAAGGGCAGCGCAACTACTTGGTCAGGCGTTCCACAAGGCCCTGTACGGCCCGGCGTACCACAGCCTCGCCGCCATCCCCCAGCACTTTCAGGCGCCCGGTTACCTCCAGCATAAGCGCGCCGGTGATGGTGGCGGCCAGGGACACAGTTTCGACCTTCAGCGCCTCGGGTTCCAGCGGCGCCAGCCGGCGGATACCGTCGCCCATCACGGTGTAGCACTGGATCAGGCGGCCGTTCAGCAAGCGGTCCAGTTCGGGATTGAGGCTCACCGGCTTGAGACCCTGACCAAGATAAAGGCCGAGATAGAGGTCGTCCGGCCGGTCGCGGTAGAAGCCATAAAACGCCAGCGCGGCGGCCAGCAGGTGATCCTCGGCCGAAGTCTTCGCCACCGCTTCACGCAGGTGTTTCAGCAGGTCGGCCAGCGAGCCGGCCAGCATGTCGGCATACAGGGCTTCCTTGCCCGGATAATGCAGATACACCGTGCCCACCGCCACACCGGCCTCGGCGGCGATGGCGCGCAAGGTGGCACCATCCAGGCCGTCGCGGGCGAAGATGGCGCGCGCGGCCTGCAGGATGGCCTCGCGCTTGAATGCCTTCACCGCGCCGCGGCGCTTCTGCTTCGCGGCGGCGGTACCGGTATTTGCTGTGGTCTCAGCGGGCATTCTTCCAGGCCAGCGGATCGCCGCCGTCGCGCTCCTTCACAGCGGCCTTGAAACCGATCTGTTCGCAACGCTGCTTGAAGGCCACGCCCTCGGGAGAATGCCGCGTGATGCCATCGAACAGGGTAGCCAGTGTCTGCGTCGAGTTCAGGCCCATATTGTCATAGGCCTGGTTGACCATCATTTTCTGCATCATCAGCTGGTTTTTCGGCACAGAGGCAATACGCGCCAGCAGGGCCTCGACATGCTCGTCGAGCTGATCTTCCGGCACGGCGTCGATCACCAGACCGTAGTCCTTGGCCGTCTTGCCGTCGATCAGGTCGCCGGTCAGCAGCATGCGCTTGGCCTTCTCGGCACCCAATCGATAGACCCACATCGCCGTGGTGGGGCACCCCCAGATGCGTGCCGGCGGATAGCCGATCTTCGCGTCTTCCGCCATCACAACCAGGTCGCAGCACAGGGCGATGTCGCTGCCGCCGGCCACGGCGAAGCCACGCACCTTGGCGACGACAGGTTTCAGCGAGCGCCAGAGGCTGAAATAGCAGTCGGTGGCATGCCGCATCCACTGATAGTCCACCAGCGGGTCCCAGGGCATGTCCTGGCTGCCCTTCACCGGGCGCGGCGTCTCGGCATAGGCCTTGAGGTCGTAGCCCGAGCAGAAAGCCCGCCCCGCGCCGGTCAGCGCGATCACATGCACATCGTCATCACGGTTGGCGCGCTCCACGGCGGCCCGCAGCAGGTCGGGCGTGTCTTCGTGGATGGCGTTCAGATGCTCCGGCCGGTTCAGGGTGATGCGGGCAATGCGGCCGTCCCGCTCGTACAAAACAATGGGCTCTGCGGTCATGGTTTCCTCCGTTTATGAGAAAACCGTATCACCGTTCATAAAAATGAACAATGTTCATAATTTCAGCTCGCGATACCGAACGTCATCCATGGGGTTGTCGTAATAGGGCGGAATATCGCGGAATTCCAGGGCATCATAAATCCGGTTGGCGGCCACCATGCGACGCAGGGTATCCAGCCGCATGAGCCGGTAGCCCAGCCGGCGGGCCTCGGCGATCACCGCATCGGCCAGCAGGCGCCCCAGATTGTGGCCCCGCCCTTCCGGATCGACATAGAGCCGCTTCATCTCGGCGACGCCGTCCCCCAGATCGCGCAGGCCAACCACCCCGCGCGCCACCCCATCCACCTTGCCCAGCAGCAGCGCGCCGTTCTGCGTCGGATCGTATTTGCCCGGCATGCCGGCCAGCTCTTCGTCGAAGCCCTGGAAGCACAGGCTGAAATCCAGCGACTGGGCATAGGCCAGGAACAGCGCCTTGGCGGCGGCAAGATCGTCAGACGTGCTGACGGGTTCGATGGTGATGGTCGGTTTCGAGTCGGTCATGACATGCATCATGCGGCCTCTACCCCGAAAAAGAAAAGGGCGCGATGCCTAACAGGGGAAGGCACCGCGCCCGGCCGGGTTTGGGCACCGGCCACTGGCAGCCATCGGGGCGGCTGCCAAGATTTGAATCCCTGCGCATCACACCGTGATGCTGCCCTCCAGATACGGCACGCAGCTACCGGCCATGCGCACGCGCTCGCCCTGGTCGCGGCAATACAGCACGCCACCGCGCGCCGAGGCCTGGTAGGCGGTAATTTCCGCCTTGCCCAGGCGCTTCGACCAGTAGGGCACGATCGAACAATGCGCCGAGCCAGTGACCGGATCCTCCGGAATGCCCTTGGCCGGCGCAAAGAAGCGCGAGACGCAGTCGATGCCCGGCTTGTCGCCTGGCGCGGTGACGATCACGGCGAATTTGTCGATCTGCATCAGGCCGTTCATGTCGGGCTTCAGGTTCCGCACGATGGCGGCATCGTCATAGACAAGAAAATAATCGCGGCCGGCCATCACTTCGCGCGGCGGCGTCCCGATCGCCTCGATCAGGCCCGCGCAGGGTTGCGCCGCTTGCGGCATGCGACTGGGAAAATCCAGCGCGAGCCGGCCGCTTTCGCCATCCGGTGTCACGGTCAGGATGCCGCTCTTGGTCGAGAAGTCGATGCGCTTGCGGCCACCATCCAGCTTGTTGAAAATGACCCAGGCGCTGGCCAGCGTGGCATGGCCGCACAGATCCACCTCCACCTCAGGCGTAAACCAGCGCAGGCCGAAGCCGTCGCCTTCCGGCACGAAGAAAGCCGTTTCAGCCAGGTTATTTTCCGACGCGATGGCCTGCATCGTTGCTTCCGGCAGCCATTTTTCCAGCGGCACGATGGCGGCGGGATTACCCTTGAACACCTGCTCGGCAAAGGCATCGACCTGATAGATCGGCAGTCGCATCTGTACTTCTCCGTTTAGAGCCGGTTACCAGCCAAGCCGTCTTTCGGCCCGTAGAACATCACCCACGCCGCCATGTCGTCGCCGAAATCCTCGAAGCGATGCGGCATGCCGGCCGGCACGAACAGGAAATCGCCGGGCTGGAACGGCACGGTTTCGTCGCCCATTACAAAACGCCCCTCGCCCCGCACCACGACATAGCATTCGTCCCGGTCATGCGGCTTTTGATGATCGATCTGCTGGGGGGCATAGAATTCGACCAGCAACTCGCCACGTTCCAGCGCGATGGCGAAACGCCGGCCGCCGCTGGCTGGCAGGCGGGCCCGCATCTCGGCGGCGATGAAACGGAAAGCGCGGTTGGGATCAGTGGTCATCCGGGGTCATCTGGCATCTCGCCGACTTGGCCGGCGTCGCTGGCGGATGCGAAACGCATCGCGCGACGCCGGCAGCCGGGGGGCTTAACGGTTCGGTCCTAGCGCAGCCAGCTTGACTTGTGGGTGACCGCTTCGACATCGGCGCGGCTGAGGCCAACATCTTTGAGAATATCGTCGGGCAAAGCGGCCAGATGCGCCCGTTCCCGGGCCCGGCGCTGCCAGTCGAGCAGCATCAGCACGGCGGCCATCGCGCCCTGGGCGCTGACAGCGACCGCACGGTCGATTACCCGGCCGATCGTGCTGCCCGCGCGTTCGACCGGGCCGCTACCGTAGGGCCGGTCGATTGTATCGATACAATTTGTCATCTTGCCCCTCCATTTCCGGGCGGTTTGTGTAGATTGAACCCGATCAATTCGGGCAATTCAGATACAATATTGACTCTTTGATCGCGTCAATGCCAATATTGTCACCATGACAATGTGGATCCCCAAACTCGACCTTTTCCCCGGCCCGCGCTACCAGGCGCTGGCCGCCGCCATCGAAGCCGCCGTGCAGGCCGGCGAATTGCCGCCTGGCGCGAAATTGCCGCCGCAGCGCAATCTCGCCTGGAAGCTTGGCGTCACCGTCGGCACGGTCAGTCGCGGCTACATGCTGGCCGAGCAGAAGGGGTTGCTGTCGGGCGAAGTCGGCCGCGGCACCTTTGTGAAGACGGGCGCGAATGGCAGCTTCTCGAACGACAGCAGCCACGCGATCAGCCTCGATGAGGCCGAGATTCCGCGGCTGGCGACGCCGGGCGTGATCGAATTGTCGCGCAACGAACCCACCCTGCCCGATTACGACGATATCCTGCGCCGCTCGCTGCAGAAGCTGTCGCAGCGGCGCGGATTGCAGAACCTGCTCGGCTACAGCCAGACTTTGGGCGATCCGGCCCATCGCGCGGCGGCGGCACAATGGATCGCGCGCACCGGCCTGGAGGTGGCGCCCGAGCAGATCATCGCCACCGCCGGCGCGCAGCAGGCACTGGCCGTGGTGATCACCGCAATGACCATGCCGAATGAAACCATGCTGGTGGAATCGCTCACCTATGGCGGCGTGCACGAGAATGCACAGCAGCGACCGGTGAGGCTGGAAGCCGTGGCGATGGACGACGAAGGCATGCGGCCCGATGCCCTGGCCGAAGCCGCCCGCCGCACCGGCAGCCGGCTGGTGCTGATCCAGCCCACGATTCACAACCCCACCACGGTGATGATGAGCGAGGAGCGCCGCGCCGAGATCGTGGCGGTGGCGCGCAAGCATGACCTCACCATCATCGAGGACGATGTCTACGGCTTCCTGGTGCGCGAGCGGCCCACGCCGCTGGCCGTGCTGGCGCCGGAGCGCACCATCAACATCACCAGCGCGTCGAAATGCATGGCGCCGGGTCTGCGCGTGGGCTGGATCGCCGCGCCGCTGGCGCTGATCGAGCGCTTCGCCGACGCGCTGCATGCCATGGCGGTGAACAATCCGAGGCTGAACCAGGAGATCGTGCGGCAATGGATCGAGGATGGCACGGCGGCCAGCCTGGTCGAGCGGCTGCGTGAGGAATCGGCGATCCGCAACGCGATTGCCACCGAAACATTCGAGGGCCTGACGCTGAAATCGCATCCGGCCAGCCTGCATTGCTATCTGGAGCTGCCGAGCCCCTGGCGGCCGAACGAATTCACCAACCAGGCCCTGGGCCAGGGTGTGCGCATCGCGAGCTGCACGTCCTTCGTGCCCGACAACCGGCCCAACCCGCCGCCCTGGGTGCGCGTGTCGCTGGCGCCTTCGCCCGACCGGGCCGAAGTGGCGGAAGGTTTGCGCCGCCTGCGCGTGCTGCTGGAACGCGGGCCGGAAGCGCGGCGCGCTGTCGTTTAGAGTGCCGTCGTCTAACTCCGCCGCACAGTATGCGCGTGGTTGAGCGGACCGTGGCCGTGGCCGAAGCCCGGCGCGGTCTCGATCGCCTTGCGCACATAGGCACGCGCCTGCACCACCACCTCATGCAGCGGCAGGCCGAAGGCCAGCCCGGTGGCGATCGCGGAGGCCAGCGTGCAGCCGGTGCCGTGCGTCGATCTGGTATGCAGCCTGGATGACGTGAAGCTTTCGCTGCCCTGCGCATCGCAGAGCAGATCGACAAGCTGCTCGCCCGGCAGATGGCCGCCTTTCAGCAGCACCGCGCGCGGCCCGAGTTTCAGCATGGCCTGCGCCGCTGCCGGCATGGCGGCGGCATCGGGAATCGGCAGGCCGCACAGCGCTTCGGCCTCGGGCAAATTCGGCGTGATCAGCGTGGCGCGCGGGATCAGGATCTCGCGCAGGGCCGCCTCGGCCTGTGGCTGCAGCAGCCGCGCGCCGCCCTTGGCGACCATCACCGGATCGACCACCAGCGGCACATCGGGCGCGTAACGCTGCAGCGCATCGGCGACGGCCTCGATGATGTCGGCGCGATGCAGCATGCCGGTCTTGACCGCATCGGCGCCGATATCCTGCAGCACCACGCGCATCTGTTGCGCAATAAACGAGGCCGGCACATCAAAGATCGCATGCACCGTGACGGTATCCTGCGCGGTGAGCGCGGTGATCGCGGTGGCGGCATAACCGCCCAATGCCGTGACCGCCTTGATATCGGCCTGGATGCCGGCGCCGCCGCCGGAATCCGAACCCGCAACAATCAGAACGCGGCCACGCTTGACGCCGGAACTCATGCCGCCGCCCGCTCCAGTGCCGTGACGATATCGGCCACCACGGTTTCCACGAGCGTCTGATCCTCGCCTTCCGCCATCACGCGGATCAGCGGTTCGGTGCCGCTGGGCCGGATCACCACGCGGCCCGCCTTGCCCAGGCGTTTTTCCGCCGCATCGATGGCCTGCTGCACCGCCGGCAGTTCCAGCGGCTTGCCGCCACTGTGGCGCACGTTGCGCAGCAATTGCGGATAGGGCGTGAAGCGCCGGCAGAAATCGCTGGCCTTCCTGCCCGACTCGCGCAACGCGGCGAGCACCTGCAACCCGGCCACCAGGCCATCGCCCGTGGTGGCGAAATCGGAGAGGATGATATGGCCCGATTGTTCGCCGCCCAGGTTGATGCCTTTCTCGCGCATGGCTTCCAGCACGTAGCGGTCGCCCACCTTGGTGCGCAGCAACTCGATCCCCAGGCCGCTGACGAAGCGTTCCAGCCCCAGATTCGACATCACGGTGGCGACCAGCGCCTTGCCGCTCAGCCGGCCCTGGGCCAGCCAGCTTTCGGCGATCACCGCCATGAGCTGGTCGCCATCGATCACGCTGCCGCGTTCATCCACCATCACCAGGCGATCGGCATCGCCATCCAGCGCGATGCCCACATCGGCGCCATGGGCCAGCACGGCGTCCTGCAGGGCCTTGGGATGCGTCGAGCCGCAATCCTTGTTGATGTTGAAGCCATCGGGTTTGACGCCGATGGAGATCACCTCGGCCTCCAGTTCCCACAGCACGGCGGGCGCCACCTTGTAGCCCGCGCCATTGGCGCAATCGACCACGACCTTGAGGCCGGAGAGCTTCTGCCCCTTGGGCAGGGTGGACTTGGCGAATTCGATATAGCGGCCATCGGCATCGTCGAGGCGCTTGGCGCGGCCGAGCTTCGTCGCCTCGGCCAGTTTCGGCTCGGCCTCGCCCAGGATCATCGCCTCGATCTCGCGCTCGGCGGCATCCGACAGCTTGTAGCCATCGGGGCCGAACAGCTTGATGCCGTTATCGTGGAAGGGATTATGCGAGGCCGAGATCATCACGCCCAGATCGCAGCGCAGGGCGCGGGTCAGCATCGCCACCGCCGGCGTGGGCATCGGGCCGACCAGGAACACATCCATGCCCACGGCGGTGAAGCCCGCCACCAGCGCCGGTTCGAGCATGTAGCCCGACAGCCGCGTATCCTTGCCGATCACCACGCGATGGCGATGGTCGCCGTTGGTGAAATAGGCCCCGGCCGCCATGCCGACGCGCAACGCCGTGGCGGGCGTCATCGGTTCGGTATTGGCGAGGCCGCGGATGCCGTCGGTGCCGAAGAATTTGCGGGTCATGCGAATCGGGTCCCGGATACGTGTACTGGCGGCGGACTATGCCACAGGACATGCGAAAAAGTCAGTCCGGATGCGGGTTTTGCCCATCACCAGACGTTACGATCCGTAACAGGCGCTTCCCCGATGCCGCGCCAGATTCTGACCGCCTGCACCGTCTCGGGAACATCATGCACGCGCAGGATATTCGCCCCCTGCGACAGGGCCCACAGCCCGGCGGCCAGCGAACCCGGCAGGCGGCGGGCGGGATCGGCCTCGTTGCTGACCGCGCCGATGAAGCTCTTGCGCGACACGCCGACCAGCAGGGCGCAGCCGAGATCGCGGAATTTCGCCGTGGCGCGCAGCAGCGACAGGTTATGCGCCGCCGTCTTGCCGAAGCCGATGCCGGGATCGAGGATGATTTTCGCGCGTGGAATGCCGGCGGCCTCGCAGGCTTCGATCCGGTGCCGCAGGTAATCATACACCTCGGCCACCACATCGGCGTAATGCGGCGCCTGCTGCATGCTGCCCGGTTCGCCCTGCATGTGCATCAGCACCACGGGCAGGCCGCTTTCGGCGGCAGCCTGCAGGCTGCCCGCGCCGTCCAGCGCGGAAATGTCGTTGATCAGCGCGGCGCCGGCTTTGCTGCAGGCCCGCATGGTGGCGGCATGGCGCGTATCCACCGAGATCGGAATGCGCAGATCGCGCAGGCCCTCGATCACCGGCAGCAGGCGGGCGATTTCCTGCTCAGGGCTGACCGGCGCGGCGCCGGGCCGGGTGGATTCGGCGCCCAGGTCGATGATATCGGCGCCCTGTGTCGCCATGGCCCGGGCCCGCGCGATGGCCGCCGGAATATCGCCTTTCAGGCCATCGCCCGAGAAACTGTCGTCGGTGACATTCACGATGCCCATGACGAGCGGCCGCGACCAGTCGAAACCGGGCAACGGCGCGGGCGGGGAAAACTGCGGAAAAGCGGCGGTCACGGCTAAAGTCGCCTCGGGCGTCGTTTCGCGTCGTTCGGGTTCGTTACGCTTCGTTTTGCTTCGTTTCAATTCGTTGGGGCATCGTTCGGGTTCGTTACGCTTCGTTTTGCTTCGTTACGCTTCGTTTGTGTTCCTGTTAACCAATTTTTCTACCTTGAGTATATATTTCCGATTTTTGCTTGATAATGTGTTCCTATCATGTTCTCATCAAAAAAGCAAGGGCGCTTGATGTAATTCCATCTATGGAATATTCCTTCCATGGCATATATTGTCGAATATACCGACGAGTTCGGAGAAGTATGGGCGAGCCTGAGCGAAGCCCAGCAGGAGGATGTCGCCGCGATGGTGACCCTGCTGGAGGAACGTGGGCCACACCTGCCCTTCCCGTACTCGTCGGGGGTGGTCGGATCGCGGCATGGCCATATGCGGGAATTGCGGGTGCAGTCAGGCGGGCGGCCGATCCGCATCTTCTACGCCTTCGATCCCCGGCGGGCGGCGATCCTGCTGATCGGCGGCGACAAGACCGGCAACGACCGCTTCTACGAGATGTATGTGCCGGTTGCCGACCGGCTGTATGACGAGCATCTGCTGGAGCTGAAACGCGAAGGACTGATCCCATGAGCGGACGCAAGAGTTTCGATAAACTGCGCGCCGGCATGACCCCGGCCTCGCGTGCCCGTGCCGAGGCCCGGGCCGCCGAGCTGCGCGCCGAGATGCCGCTGCAGGAACTGCGCGCGGCCCTGCGGCTATCCCAGGCGCAACTGGGCGAGATGCTGCAGGTGGAACAGCCCGCCATCGCCAAGCTGGAAAAACGCACGGATATGTATGTCAGCACCCTGCGGCGGGTGATCGAGGCCATGGGCGGACGCCTGCATATCGTGGCAGAATTCCCCGAAGGCCGCGTCGAAATCTCCAATTTCGCCGGGGCCGGAACCGAAGCCGCCGAATAGTCTGCGCCGAAAGATCATCCGCAAGGAGCCCGCCCCAATGGCCTCTGTCATGACCCTCGATTTCCTGATCATCGCCCTGATCGTGGTGGCCACGCCGGGTACCGGCATGATCTACACCGTGGCGGCCGGCCTGACGCGCGGGGCGAAGGCCAGCCTCGTCGCCGCCTTTGGCTGCACGCTCGGGATCGTGCCGCACATGATCGCGGCGATCACCGGGCTGGCCGCCCTGCTGCACACCTCCGCGCTGCTGTTCGACGCGGTGAAATATGCCGGCGTGGCCTATCTGCTGTGGATGGCCTGGGCCACCTGGCAGGATCGCGGCAGCCTGTCGCTCACCGGCAAGGGCCCGCACCGGGGTACCGCCCTTCAGGTAACGACTGAAGCGATCATCATCAACCTGCTGAACCCGAAACTCTCGATCTTCTTCTTCGCCTTCCTGCCGCAATTCGTGGCCGCCGACGCGCCCGACGCGCTGGCGCAGATGCTGGCCATGAGCGGCGTATTCATGGCGATGACGCTCGGCGTGTTCGCGCTCTACGGCCTGTTCGCGGCTTACGTCCGCGACCATGTGCTGAGCCGGCCGCGCGTGCTGATGTGGCTGCGCCGCAGTTTTGCTGCGGCCTTCGTGGCGCTCGGTGCGAAGCTGGCGGTGGCGGAGCGGTGAAATCACTCAGAGTCCGAGACGGTCTAAGTCGGCCTCCGCTAAAGGATTGCTGACCGCCTTTTGCGATGCAGTGACGCATAATTTTATGAATTCACGCTGAATGACCTGCATTTCCCATATCTCAAATTTTGTATAATTGTATTCATAGATAAATTGAAATTTTCCGATAGAGAGAGTCGAATGCAGCCTCCTAGGCAAGGCCTTCGGACCCCCAGTTATCACAACTAACCCGCCATGAGCGGCAAATTTTAAGCGCTCATTCTGCAACCGCGCGTCAAGCGTTGCATATGTTGGATCACTCCGGATATCCAGAAAAATACAGTTCCTTTCAGTTTCTTTTTTTACAAATCTTATTAAATGGCGCGGAATTGGCGCTTCAATATCTGCAAGGTGGCAGCCCAATAACTTGGCAAAATAACGGAATAAAGGAATATAAAGAGAGCCACCTTCCTTAAATTCTTCTTGTTGCCAAACGAGATGCGCACCAAATCCTGTTGCATCATTTTTTTCGATAGCTCTGATAAAACTGTCATAAGCAAAATCAGACTCTTGGGTTACCGATGAATTGCAATTTTCACAGATAACGCTTCGATACTTGAGATTTTTAGAATTTGGCCCTTGGGCAAGCCTTGCACGTTTGTCGCCGCTAAACGTAGCAACATACATTGAATCAGAACCAAAATGCCGGCGAATATCAGTCGCCTTAAATTTGTGCTCTCTGCTTGGCTTCATCGAAGAGTGACATAACCAGCAGGAATCAATAGAAGATTTGTATGTAAAAACCCCCACTCCCCCCTCCTATTTACACTCATATATATTCCAACTTCTATTCATAGATATTTATGCCATGACCAAATACAGATATTGCAAAGAAAAATACTTTACGCTTGCGTACTGAACCGTGAATTAGATTCAATAGAAAAACTATGAAAATCGGCATTATTGAATGTGGTCCGGTGCCCGAGGCATTGCGGAACACCTATATCAGCTATCCCGCGATGTTCAGCGCGCAGCTTAAGCCCCTGCTGCCCTCTGCCACGTTCGAAACCGTTTCGGTGGTGAATGGTGCGGCCTTGCCCGGGCCGGAGGCGCGCGATGCCTGGCTGCTGACCGGGTCGCGCCATGGCGTCTATGACGACCTGCCCTGGATCGCGCCCTTGAAGGATTTCATCCGCGCGGCCGCCGGGGCGAAGCGCCCCATGGTGGGCGTGTGTTTCGGCCACCAGATCATCGCCGAGGCGATGGGCGGCCGCGTGCAGAAGGCCGAGATCGGCTGGCGCGTGGGCCTGGAGACGTATGAAACCCGCCTCGATGGTGCGGCGCACAGCGTGGCGATGCCGGCCTTTCATCAGGACCAGGTGATTGTGCAGCCGCCGGGCAGCGAGATTGTTGCGCAGAGCGATACCTGTCCTTACGCGGCCCTGCGCTATAGCGATGCGCCGATTTTATCCGTGCAGTTCCATCCGGAATTCAGCCGGGCCTATCTCTCTGACCTGATCGACTGCCTATCGAAACACGATGCCGAGCCGGGCCTGCCGCCGCAGGCCGAGACGGATGATAGCGGCATGCGCTGGATCGCCGAGTTTCTGGCGGGGCGGTAAAGCCACGCGCTCATTCAATCAAATCGTCATCCCCGGGCTTGGCCCGGGGATCCACGTCTTTTCTGTCTGTCCAAAAAATAAATCGTGGATGGCCGGGCCAAGCCCGGCCATGACGATGGGGCGTGGGCGCCGCCTTCCTTCAGTCGAGCAGCGGTTCCATGTCCGGGTCGCCTTTTGCCATCGCGCGGCGATAGGCCGGGCGGGCGCCGATGCGCGCCAGATACGCGCGGATATGCGGATAGGGCGAGAGGTCGTAAGGCAGGTAGCGGCGCATGGTGGTGAGGCAGAAGACATTCATGATGTCGGCCGCCGTGAAATCCTGCCCGGCCAGCCACGGCACCTCGCCCAGGCGGGTTTCGAGCAACGCGAGGCAGAGTTCCATGCGCTGCTGCCCGGTGAGTACCGCCGGGTGATCGGCCGGCCGATTGAGCCGGCCCGAGATCAGCACGCGCATCAGGGCGGGCTGCAGCGTGCCGTTGGCGAAATGGAACCAGTAGAGATACTGGGCGAAACTCGGGTGGTCTTTCGTCAGCGCCAGACGGGCCCCTCCGTTTTCCTTGGTACCATATTTGGCGATGATGTAGTCCATCACCGCGCCGGATTCCGCCAGCACCATGCCGTCATCGGTGATGACCGGCGCGGAACCGATGGGATGCAGCGCCTTGTATTCGGGCGGCGCCATCACGGGCGCGCGGTCGTAACGCTTCAACTCGTAGGGGATGCCAAGCTCCTCGCAGAGCCAGACGATGCGTTCGGACTGCGACCTGCCGAGATGATGAACGGTGAGCATGTGGCCTCCCTGCGTGTATGGCGCGGGAGGGTAGCATGAAAAAAGCCCGGGGTGACGGGCTGCACCGGGAAACAGGTATCACTCAAACCGTCATGGCCGGGCTTGGCCCGGCCATCCACATGTTACCTTTTTCGGCCTGATAAAAAGTCGTGGATGCCCGGCACAAGGCCGGGCATGACGTTCTTGAGATGGGCCGACTGCCGCAACAGAAAAGCCCGGCACGAGGCCGGGCTTTTGAACGGGACCCCGGCTCAAGGCCGGGGTGACGATCTATGTTTACGCGCCGGGCCCCTCTTTTTGGCGCTTACGCGCCGGGCACGGGCTCCAGACCCGAGGGGCCGGGCTTGCCGCGCGAGCTGGTCGGCACGGCCGAGCGCGGGCCGGTATCGCCCGAGGACGAGGTCGGCTTGTCGTCGGGGCGGATGATCGCCTCGCCGCGCAGCAGCGCCTTCACCTCGTCGCCCGAGAGCGTCTCGTATTCCAGCAGCGCCTGCGCCACCTTGTCGAGGTCGTCGCGGTGTTCGGTGAGGATCCGGCGGGCGGCGGTTTCCGCCTCGTCGATGATGCGGCGGATTTCCTCGTCGATCAGCTTGGCCGTGGCATCCGAGACGTTCTTGCGCTGGGTGACGCTGTGGCCGAGGAACACCTCTTCCTCGTTATCGGAATAGCGCAGGCGGCCGAGCTTGTCGGACATGCCCCATTCCGTGACCATGCGACGCGCGAGGCCGGTGGCCTGCTGGATGTCGTTGGAGGCGCCGGTGGTGATGTTTTCCTTGCCGAACACCAGTTCTTCCGCCATGCGGCCGCCGAACATCATCGCCAGGCGCGATTCCAGCTCCAGCGTCGACATGGACAGCCGGTCCTTCTCGGGCAGCGACATGGTGACGCCCAGGGCGCGGCCGCGCGGGATGATGGTGACCTTGTGCAGCGGGTCATGCTTGGGCATGAACAGGCCGACCAGGGCATGGCCCGCCTCGTGATAGGCAGTGAGGCGCTTTTCCTCTTCGCCCATCACCATCGAGCGGCGCTCGGCGCCCATCATCACCTTGTCCTTGGCGGATTCGAAATCGGCCATGGTGACGACGCGGCGGTTACGGCGCGCGGCCAGCAGGGCAGCCTCGTTGACGAGGTTCGCCAGATCGGCACCCGAGAAGCCGGGCGTGCCGCGGGCGATGATCTTGGGGTCCACGTCGGGCGCCAGCGGCACCTTGCGCATGTGCACGCGCAGGATCTGCTCGCGGCCGATGATGTCGGGATTGGGCACCACGATCTGGCGGTCGAAACGGCCGGGGCGCAGCAGGGCCGGATCGAGCACGTCGGGGCGGTTGGTGGCGGCGATCAGGATCACGCCCTCGGTGGCCTCGAAGCCGTCCATCTCGACCAGCAGCTGGTTCAGCGTCTGCTCGCGCTCGTCGTTGCCGCCGCCCAGGCCGGCGCCGCGATGGCGGCCGACCGCGTCGATCTCGTCGATGAAGATGATGCAGGGCGCGTTCTTCTTGGCCTGTTCGAACATGTCGCGCACGCGGCTGGCGCCGACGCCGACGAACATTTCCACGAAATCAGAGCCCGAGATGGTGAAGAAGGGCACGTTGGCCTCGCCGGCGATGGCGCGGGCGAGCAGCGTCTTGCCGGTGCCGGGCGGGCCGACGAGCAGGCAGCCCTTGGGGATCTTGCCGCCGAGGCGCTGGAACTTCTGCGGGTCGCGCAGGAATTCGACGATCTCTTCCAGTTCGGTCTTGGCTTCCTCGATGCCGGCGACGTCCTCGAAGGTGACGCGGCCATGCTTCTCGGTCAGCAGCCGGGCCTTGGACTTGCCGAAGCCCATCGCCTTGCCGCCGCCGCCCTGCATCTGGCGCATGAAGAAGATCCACACGCCGATCAGCAGCAGCATGGGGAACCAGGAGATGAAGATGCTGAACAGCGGGTTGCCTTCCTCGGGCGGCGTGGCGGTGACGCGCACGCCACGCTCGGTCAGCTTGGTGACCATCGTGGGATCGTTCGGGATATAGGTGGTGAAGGAACGGCCGTCGCGGAAATGACCCGTCACGGTGTTGCTGCCGGTCTGGATCGAGACGTCGGTGATCTGGCCGTTATTCACGTCGTTGAGGAAATCGGAATAGGCGATCGACTGGCTGCCGGTGCGAACGCTGGGACCCTGGAACAGGTTGAAGAGCGCCACGACCAGAAGGCCGATGATCACCCACAACGCCAGATTACGACCGAACATGTTCACGGTTGCCTGATCCTTTTACCTGTCCGGGCCGGCGCAAGCTGTTGCTGCCGGACCCTGAAAACCCCTCGGGAAAAACTTTAACCGATTTCCCCGTTACCAAACCATAGATATGACCCCCGCGCCGCTAAACAAGCGGTTACCGGGGGCGATTCCGCCTCACCAATGCTTTCCGAATGTTACAGACAGGCCTGGCGGCAGGTCGCCCCAGCCCAGAGCGGGCACGGCCAGCAATTTCGCGCCTTCTCCCGCCGGGCCGCGCCAGATCGCCGGCAGGGTCGGCCAGGCGGCGGCGGGAATGGCCGATGAAACGTCCTCGGGACGGTGGCGGCCCAGCGGCGCCAGCGTCAGGCCGCGCGCGGTTTTCGGCACGGCGATCTCGAAGCGGCCATCCCAGGGCAGGCGGCTGCCGGGGACGAGCCTGATCGGCTCGGGCAGGTGGCGGGCCTCGCGGCAGACCAGAATTTGTGTTCCGTTCTTTTCCGGTCGCAACATGCAGCGGTGCAGCGTCGCCGGCGTTGGCGTCTTGCCGCGCAGGCCGTGCAGCAGCCGCTCCAGCCGCTCCAGTCGCGGCGGCAGCGGATCGCCGCCAACGGTTTTCAGCAGCAGCCCGAGCGCACGCAGGGCGATCTCGTCATCGGCGGATTGCAGCGGCGCAATATCCAGCCAGGCGATGCCGCCCGGCTCGACCCGCGCCATGGTCCGCAGCAGCGCGCGGGCGGCGGCATCCAGGGCGGCGCGGGCGCGGGCAAGGTTGCGCGCGGTGAGCGCCAGATGCGCCACCAGCTCGGCGCGCGCCACGGCATCCCCGCCGGCCAGATCGTCCAGCGCGCGGCGCACCCGCACGCGGGCGAAGGCGGGATTGGCGTTGCTCGGATCCTCGATCCAGGCCTGGCCGCGTTTGCGCAAGGTGGCGACGAGATCGGCCTTGGGCACATCCAGCAGCGGCCGCAGCAGGATGAAATCCCGCTCCAGCATGCGCGCGGGCTGCATCGCCGAGAGGCCATCGACGCCCGAACCGCGCAGGGCGCGCAGCAGCAGCGTCTCGGCCTGGTCCTCGCGGTGATGCGCCAGCAGCAGATGGACGATGCCGGCCTTCGCGCAGGCGTCACGCAGCAGACCGTAGCGCGCCTCGCGGGCGGCTTCCTGCCGGTTGGCTGATGGCTTCGCGCCGCGCCAGGTGAGAATGCGGCAATCCATGCCGGCCTTTTTCAGCCAGCGCGCCACCTGTCTGGCTTCGGCGGCGGATTCGGGCCGCAGGCCGTGATCGACGGTGTAGGCTTGCAGGCGGATCTTGTGTTTCGCCGCCCAGCCGCGGCACAGCAGGGCCAGCGCCATGCTGTCGGCCCCGCCCGAGACGGCAACCGCGATGGCATCCACGCCACGCGGCAGCAGGGGCCTGAGCAGGCGCCCGAAGGCGGCAGGCGTCAGCCCCGGCATGACAGTAAGGGCCGGATCAGCGGCAGTTGATCTTGCCGCGTTCGCGCGTGGCCGCGTCCTTCACATGCTGCGGCGCCTGCGGAAAATCCTTGGTAAGCTGGCCGAGCGCCGCGCAGGCTTCCGGGTTCTTCTTCATCGCCGCCAGCGACATGCCGAGTTTCAGCAGGCTGTCGGGCGCCTTGGTGCTTTTGCCGTAGCCCTGATAGCCCTGCAGGAAAGCCTGGGCGGCCTGTTCATATTGCTGGCGCACGTAATAGGTCTCGCCCAGCCAGTATTGCGCATTGCCGGCCAGCGGATCCTGCGGATGGGCGCCGAGGAATTCGCGGAAAGCAGCTTCGGCATCGACATAGTCGCTCTGCACCAGCAGCTTGTAGGCGTAATTGTAGCGCTCCTGCGGCGTGCCGGCGGGCAGCTTGCCGCGGGCCGAGGGCCCGGCAGGCGCCGCCGGGGCACGGGCGGTCTGCTGCGGCGCGGCGGCGGCGCCTTGCAGCGGCCGGCCCTGGGCGTCCACCGGCATGGAGCCGAGCACGCCTTCCTTGGTCGGCGCCTGGCCCGGCGTGGCCGAAGTGGAACCGCGCGCGACTGGCTGCTGACCGGGCGGCTGCTGGCCGGGCTGCGGGCCGGCGGCCGGCGTGGCGGCCGGCGGCCTGACCTGTTCGATGCTGCCGGCGGCAGCACCCGGCTGCCCGGCGCCACCGCGCTCGATCTGCGTGAGGCGGAAATCGACATCTTCCACCAGCTTGTCGATGCGGCGGTTGGCCTGGCTGGAGTTGAACTCGACCTGTTCGAAACGGCCGGTCAGCTCGCGGATCTGGTTTTCCAGCTCGTCGATGCGGCTGTTCAGCCGGTTGGCGATGGAGGAACTGTCGCCGCCATCGGAGAGCGGCGCGGAACTGACCGCGCCCGAACCCGAAGGCGCCGGGCCGCCACGATAGACCTGGCGCTGCAATGTACGCAGGTCGTTTTCCAGCCGGTTCAGCCGGTCGAGCGTCTGGGCATCCTGGGCAGCCGCCGGCAGCGACAACAGGAGCGTGCCCAGAATCAAAATCCCGGGAACAAGGGTGCGGGCGGCAGGTAGCGCAGGCATGGCAGACCCCATGGAGCCGAATCGGGCGAGACGCCGAGTTTACCGGGGTTTACGTCAAAAGCATGGCGTCTCGCAACGCCGAGGCAGCGGCCCGGTCACGCCCGCGCGGTCAGCTGCCGGCGCGGGCATCCCCCAAGACGGTGACGGCGCGGCGATTCTCCGCCCAGGCCGCCTCGTTGGAGCCAAGCGCCACCGGGCGTTCCTTGCCGTAGGACAGGGTGGTGATGCGCTGCGCCGGGATGCCCTGGTTCACCAGATAATTGCGCACCGCGGTCGCGCGCCGGTCGCCCAGTGCAAGGTTATATTCGCGGGTGCCGCGTGCATCGGCATGACCTTCGATGGTGATGCGCCATTGCGGATAACGCTTCAGCCACGCGGATTGCTTGTCCAGCGTGGCGGTCGCCGCCGCCGTGAGCGAGTGGGAATCGGTTTCAAACAGCACCCGGTCGCCCACCTCGACGGCGAACTGGCGCTGCGCCTCAGTGGCGCTGCCGGCCATGCCGCCCAGGTTTTCGGTGCCGACGCCGCGCCCGCCGGCGCCCATCTGGCCACCGCTGCCCGAGCCATAGCTCGTACCTGGCGCCGGCTGCGGCGCACTTTCGCAAGCAGCCAGCCCCCCAATCACGGCAGCGACCAGCGCCATCCGCATCACCCCATCACGCAACACCATCTTGGTGCACTCCCCTTCAGTTCACGCGGTCTGCCCGCCCGTCGCAGTTAAACGCGCATAATGCGGCGAAACAGCGAATCTTTTGCGGCAGAAAAACGGCAGTCGCGCGGACTGCCAAAAACCATCTTTGAAAACGCAGAACGCCCGCCTGCCGAAAGACAGACGGGCGTTCCGGAATTTCCGTCAGGCGGCGAACCGCCCGGCTTCAATTAGTTCGACAGGACCGTCACGCCGCGACGGTTCTGAGCCCAGGCGGCCTCGTTCGAACCCAGAGCCACCGGACGCTCCTTACCGTAGGAGATCGTGGTGACGCGGTTCGCCGGGATGCCCTGGTTGATCAGGTAGGTCTTGACGGCGTTGGCGCGGCGCTCACCCAGAGCAAGGTTGTACTCGCGGGTGCCGCGTTCGTCGCAGTGACCCTCGACCACGATCTTCCACTGGCCATAGCGCTTCAGCCAGGCGGCCTGCTTGTCCAGAGTGGCCTTGCCGGCCGGCTTCACTTCGAACTTGTCATAGTCGAAGAACACGCGGTCGCCGACGTTGACCTGGAAGTCCTGCACGGTGCCCGGCGCGATGCTGGTCTGGCCGGTAGCGGCGCTGGCGCCAGTACCGCCGGTCGAAGCAGCCTGTTGCGGAGCCGATTCGCAGGCGGCGAGGAGCAGGCCCACAGCGGCGACGGCCACAAACTTGGAGCCGAAGGTGTTGAGGCGCATTTTTTTTATCCCTCCAAGGGTTTCGAGAGTGAGATCAGATACCTGAACGAGCACAGAAAACTTGCGTTTCATCCCGGTTGTCGAGTTCAACACCCGAAACGAAGCGTCTGACAAACCACTGGCTTCTCCCCGGTACGCCGGCGCCGCAGACAATCTCTGGTACGCAATCCTAGAGAGCCTGTCAGCGCAAACGTTGCCGGAACCAATGGTTCAAGCCATTGCGTCACAATCGACTATATCGGCCGATTTTTCCTGAATCAATAGGCGTAAAGGCTTGTAAAGACTAATCCGGCCCCTGAGGCATTTCTGCAACAGAGGCCGGAAAAGCAGGATTTATCCCCAGGCTGCCAAGGATCTGGGGACCAAATGATGAAAGGTCCGTCCCCGGATCAGGGCGACAACGGCGACCAGGCCGGGTCGGAAGCATCGATCGGGGTGGGGATTTCGCGTTCGTTGTAGCCCGTCAGGTCGATGGAGACCAAACGGACCCGCTGGCCGCGGCCACGCGCATCCGGCGGATTCTCACGATAGAACATCAGCACGCGGCCATTGGGTGCCCAGGTCGGCGCTTCCTGCACCAGGCCGGACGACGAAAGGATGCGTTCGCCAGAGCCATCGGGGCGCATCACGCCGATCGAGAACTGGCCCTGGTATTCCTTGGTGAAGGCGATCAGGTCGCCGCGCGGCGACCAGACCGGCGTGGAATAGCGGCCCTGGTTGAAGCTGATGCGGCGCTGGTCGGTGCCGTCGGCATTCATCGTGTAGATCTGCTTGGTGCCGCCGCGGTCGGAGTTGAAGGTGATACGACGACCATCAGGCGAAAACGACGGCGAGGTGTCGATGGCCGGATCGGCGGTGAGCCGCGTGCGCTGACGCGTGCGCAGGTTCATCATGTAGACATCGGAATTGCCGTCGACGGCCAGCGACATGATCACGCGGTTGCCATCGGGCGAGAAACGCGGCGCGAAGGTCATGCCCGGGAAATCGCCGACCAGTTCCTGCTGCCCGGTGTCGATGTTGAACAGATACACGCGCGGCTTGTCGTTGAAATACGACAGGTAGGTGATTTCCTGCTGACTGGGACTGAAGCGCGGCGTCAGCACCAGGAAGCGGCCATCGGTAAGGAAGCGATGATTCTCGCCATCCTGATCCATGATCGCGAGGCGTTTCACGCGGCGGTCGGCCGGGCCGCTTTCGGCCACATAGACGACGCGGGTATCGAAATAGCCATCCTCGCCGGTGACGCGCTTGTAGATCGCATCGGCGATGCGGTGCGCCAGGCGACGCCAGTTGTCGGGCGTGGTCCACTGCGCCAGACCGGTCATCTGCTGCTCGGCGGCAACATCCCAAAGGCGGAATTCGCTGCGCAACTGGCCGTCGGGCTGGATTTCGATGCGGCCCGTGACCAACGCATCGACATTGATCACACGCCAATCCTGAAACCGCGGCAGCACGCGCATGGCCGCCGGGCTTTGCAGATGGGCGCGCGGATCGGCGGGCTTGAACAGACCGGAGCGTTCGAGATCGGCGCGGATCACGCGGGCGACATCGGCACCGATCTTGGTTCCCTGAGGATTGTCGGCGTCGAAATCGGAAATCGCGATCGGCACCGGCTTGAAGTTGCCGCGCGTGATATCGATCTCGACGGCGGCCTGTGCCGCCACGGCGAGGAACAGCGTGGAGACCAGCGCCGCCAGCCCGGCCAAGAGATGGACTTGGGGCCGCATCGTCTTCTCCTTCATCGTCGTCCCGGTCATCACTGCTCCCGTCATGTGTTAGCCACCCAGCATCTGTCGTGGATCGAAATTCAGGATGATGTCCTGACTCCACTTTTCCTTGTCGCCCGGCGGCAGTTGAAAGGGCACCGCCTTGAGCACGGCGCGGCGCGCCGATTCAGCGGCCGAGCGATAGCTTTCCTGGCCCGGCAGATACATGCGTGCCTGATCGACGATTTCCGGCTGCGTGCGCAGCGAACCGTCGGGGTTGAGGCTGAAGCGGATGCGCACGATCAGGTTCGAGGCATCCTTGGCGCCGATATCGAACTGCCAGCGGTCTTCCACCTGCTTGCGGATGAAATCCTTCTCGCTCATCGAGATCGGCAGATTGGGATTCGACGGCCCCTCGGCGCGCGGCGCGGCGGCCGGCGGCGTGCGCGAGGCGGTCTGCGGCGCCTGCTGCGGCTGGGCGGCCGGCGGCGCCTTCATCTTGTTCACCAGGGCGGCGACATCCGTGAAGCTGGGCGTCTTGCTCTTTTCTTCCGGCCGCTGGGTGGTTTTCGGCGGCACCGGCTTGGCTTCAGGCTTCGGCTTCTCGGCCACCTTCGGCGGCTCGGGTGTCTCGACCACTTCCTTGGGCTTGGGCAGCGGCTTGGGCGACGGCACCGGTTCGGGCATCGGCGCGGGCTTGGGTGCCTCGGCCTGCTTGGGCGGTTCGGGCGTGGGGGGCGGAGGCGGCGGAGGCGGCGCCACGGCCTGCGGCTGCGGCTTGGGCGGCTCGGGCGTCGGCTTCTGCTCGGGGGCCGGCTCTTCCTTCGGCTCGGCCTTGCTTTCGACCACCTTGGGCTGCGGCTTGGGCACGTTGGTCTTGTCGGCGATCGGCGCAAATTCGGCCAGGATCACCGGCGGCTCGGCGTCGCGCTTGGGCTCCCAGTACGGCAGGCCGAACACGGCAATCGCGACGATGCCGGCATGCAGGCTGGCCGAGAATATGTACGAGGAGCGTTGCACGCGTCTAACTCACACCTTTGAAAACGTCAGCGGCCCTTGCCGCCGCCTGCCAGTCATCTGTTAACGCCGCGGCGCCGCAGCGGCGGGCGGATTGCCGACCAGCGCCACCTTGGTGAAACCGCCGGAATTGATCAGGCCCATCACTTCCAGCACCTTGCCGTAATTGATCGCCTGGTCGCCGCGCACAAAGATACGTCGGTCGGGCGCATTGCCGGCCACGGCCTGCAGGCGCGGCACAAGCTGGTCTAGCTCGACAGCCGTTTCCTGAAGGTAAATGACGCCCTTGGAATCGATGGTGACGCTCAAGGGCTCGTCCTGGCCCTGGATCGCCGCCGCCTGGGTCTTGGGCAGATCGACCTGCACGCCGACGGTGAGCAACGGCGCGGCCACCATGAACACGATCAGCAGCACCAGCATGACGTCGACCAGCGGCGTCACGTTGATGTCGGACATCGGCCGGCGTTTCATCCGGCCGCCGCGGGTGGACCCGCCGCCCATCTGCATGCCCATGTCAGGCTGCCTCTTCTTCGTCGAGCTGGCGCGACATCAGCGCCGAGAACTCGCCGGCAAACCCTTCCAGCCGCACATTCAGCCGGCCGAGATCGTTGGAGAACTTGTTGTAGGCCATCACCGCCGGAATGGCGGCCAGCAGGCCAAGCGCCGTGGCAAACAGCGCCTCGGCGATGCCCGGCGCCACCACGGCCAGGGATGTGTTCTTGGACGAGGCGATGGCGTGGAACGAGTTCATGATGCCCCAGACCGTGCCGAACAGGCCGACGAAGGGCGACACCGAACCGACCGAGGCGAGGAAGCCGAGATAGCGCTCCAGGCGCTCCATCTCGCGGTCGATGGAGACGCGCATCACCTGGCCAATACGGACCTGCAGCGAGCCCAGCCCGTGCTTGCCGCGCACCAGGCCGCGCTCGGTGGAGCGGCGCCATTCGCGCATGGCGGCCACGAACAGCACCGCCATCGGATGCTGCGGGCCGGCGATCGAGAGCCGGTCGTAAAGGGCATCCAGCGAGCCACCCGACCAGAAGTCGTTCTCGAACTTGTCGGTATCGGCGATCACCTTCCGGATCTTGATCAGCTTGTCGAAGATGATGGCCCATGACCAGAACGAGGCCAGGACCAGCATGAGCATGACGGCCTTGACGATCCAGTCGGCCTGCAAAAAGAGCGCCCAGAGCGAGAGGTCGGAGGCGGCGGCCGAGCCACCGAGCGGCATGGCGCTAACGGTCCTGTCCATACGATTCGAGTCCTTCCATGAGGTGTTAGCAGATCAATGCGATAAATTTGGTGAAAGTGTGGCGAAAACCGTGGCAATGCGTGGCGGCACCCGTCTGGCCCGTCCGTCCCGGTCGATACAGGCCAGTTTGACCTGGGCCCGGACCAGCAGATCCTCGCCACGCCAGACATCCTGGCGGGCGGTCAGGCTGGCGCCACGCAATTCGGTGATGGCGGTGGCGACCACCAGTTCCTCGTGCAGGCGGGCAGGCTTCAGGTAATCCACATTGCAGGACCGCACGGCAAAGGCCACACCGCCCGGCTCGTTCATCAGGCTGTGCTGGTCGATGCCGTTCTGCAGCAGCAGGTCGGACCGGCCGCGCTCGATGAACCGCAGGTAATTGGCGTAATAGACGATGCCGGCGGCATCGGTGTCTTCCCATTGCACCCGCAGGGGATAGCGATGAAGCGTTTCAGGCATCATCGTCTCCCAGAAGATCGAGCTGGCTGGCGCCGAGCCCGGCCGGCGGATTGAGGCCGATATGGCCGAAGGCCGCCGGGGTGAGCAGGCGGCCGCGCGGCGTGCGCTGCAGGAAACCCTGCTGGATCAGATAGGGTTCGATGATGTCTTCCAGCGCGTCGCGCGGTTCGGACAGGGCGGCGGCGATGGTTTCCACGCCCACCGGGCCGCCCGAGAAATCGCGGGCGATCACATTCAGATACCGCCGGTCCATGGCGTCCAGGCCGCGGACATCGACTTCCAGGCGCAAAAGTGCCGCATCGGCCGTCTTGGCATCCACCACCTTCGCCCCGGCATGGGCGGCGAAATCGCGCACCCGGCGCAGCAGCCGGCCGGCCACGCGCGGCGTGCCGCGGGCGCGGCGGGCGATTTCGCGGGCGCCGGAAGCATCGAGTTCCAGGTTGAGGATGCGGGCGCCGCGTCGCACGATGAGTTCGAGTTCCTCGACCTCATAGAAATTCAGCCGCAGCGGAATGCCGAAGCGTTCGCGCAACGGCGTGGTGAGAAGCCCAGATCGCGTGGTGGCGCCCACCAGGGTAAACGGCGGCAGGTCGATACGCACGCTGCGCGCCGACGGCCCTTCGCCGATGATCAGGTCGAGCTGGAAATCCTCCATGGCCGGATAGAGGATTTCCTCCACCGCCGGATTGAGGCGATGGATCTCGTCGATGAACAGCACGTCGCGCGCTTCGAGGTTGGTCAGCAGCGCGGCGAGATCGCCGGCCTTGGCGATCACCGGCCCCGAGGTGGCCTTGAAGTTGACGCCCAGTTCGCGCGAGACGATCTGCGCCAGCGTGGTTTTGCCCAGGCCCGGCGGACCGTGCAGCAGAACGTGATCCAGCGCCTCGCCGCGGCTTTTGGCGGCCTGGATGAAGATATCGAGATTTTCCCGCGCCCTGGCCTGGCCGATAAAATCGCCCAGCTGCTGGGGTCGCAGGTGGCGCTCGAACTCGTCGCCCTCGGCCTTGCCGCCGGACACCAGACGCGCCTCGCTCACAGCCTCCCGACTCATTGGGCCAGCTCCTTCAGGCCCGCGCGGATCAGATCCTGCACGTTCAATTCTTTATTGGGGGTCTTGTCGCCGAGATTGCGCGCGGCGGCGGTGACGGCGCCGAAGGCATCGGCGCGCTTGTAACCCAGATTGACCAGGGCCGAGAGCGCATCGGCCACCGGGCCGCTTTCGGAACCCGGCGCGGCCGCCGCCTCGCCTGCCCCGGCCTGGGCCACCGGCCCGAGCGCGATGCCGCCCACCTTGTCCTTCAGTTCGGTGATCAGCCGCACGGCCAGCTTCGGTCCCACGCCGTCGCAGCGGTTGAGCGTGGTCTTGTCGGCGCTGGCGATGGCGCGGAACAATTCGTCGGGCGACAGCGCCGACAGGATGCCCAGCGCCACCTTGGCGCCGACGCCCTGCACGGTCTGCAGCAGGTTGAACCAGCCGCGCTCGGCCTCGGAGAGGAAGCCGTAGAGATGGATGTGGTCTTCCCGCACATGGGTCTCGATATACAGCCGCGTCGCCTCGCCCGGCCTGGGCAGGGCGCGCAAGGTGCGGGCCGAACAGAAGACCTGGTAGCCGACGCCGCCGACATCGAGGATGCAGGCCGTGTCACCCACGGAATCGAGCAGGCCGCTGAGCTTGGCGATCATCGGCCGATCCTGAGATCCGCCGCCATGACGCGGCGGCTGGTGGCGGCATGATGGGCATGGCAGATCGCCACCGCCAGGGCATCCGAGGCATCGGCGCCGGTGACGCTCACGCCGGGCAGCAGGCGTTTGACCATGGCATGCACCTGGTCCTTGTCGGCCGCCCCTGTGCCCACCACCGCCTTTTTCACCACGGTCGGCGCGTATTCCGCCACCGGCAATCCGGCCTGGGCCGGCGCCAGCAGCACGACGCCACGCACCTGGCCGAGCTTCAGCGTGGAGGACGGGTTCTTGTTGACGAAGGTTTCTTCCACGGCCGCCGCCTGCGGCCGCCATTCGGCGATGATCTCGGTCAGCGCGTCGTGCACGGTGCGCAGGCGGGCGGCCAGTTCGTCGTCGGGGTTGGTGCGGATGGTGCCGTGCGCCACATGGCTCAACCGGTTGCCCTCGGCGAGGATCACGCCCCAGCCGGTGGCACGCAGGCCCGGATCGAGTCCGATGATGCGCATGTAATGGCCCAATCCGCTCCTTGTGCTGATGCCGCGTCAGCTTGCCAGCTTGCGCAGTTCGTCTTCGGAAATTTCGAAATTGGCGTAGACGGTCTGCACGTCGTCGGAATCTTCCAAAACCTCGATCATCTTCAGCAGCGTCTCGGCCTTCTCGCCATCGATCGGCGTGGTCGTCTTGGGCCGCCAGACCAGCTTGGCCGATTTCGGCTCGCCGAAGGCCTTTTCCAGCGCCTCGCGCACGGCGGCGAAATCGTCCTGGCTGCAGGTGACGGTGTGGCCGTCCTCATCCGACTGCACGTCGTCGGCGCCGGCTTCCAGCGCGCCTTCGAACAACGCCTCGGCCGAGGCAGCGGCGGCCGGGAAGACGATCTCGCCCACCCGGTCGAACATGAAAGCGACCGAATTGGTCTCGCCCAGGGCGCCGCCATTCTTGGAGAAAGCGGCGCGCACCTCGCCGGCGGTGCGGTTGCGGTTGTCGGTCAGCGCCTCGACGATCACGGCGACGCCGCCGGGACCATAGCCCTCGTAGCGCACCTCTTCGTAATTGTCGGCACCATCGGCCCCCGAACCGCGTTTGATGGCACGGTCGACCGTGTCTTTCGGCATGTTGGCGGCCCGGGCGGCCTGGATGGCGGCGCGCAGGCGCGGGTTGGTGTTGGGGTCGGGCTGGCCCATGCGGGCCGCCGTGGTGAGTTCGCGGATCAGCTTGGTGAACACCTTGGCGCGCTTGGCATCCTGGGCGCCCTTGCGGTGCATAATATTCTTGAACTGGGAATGGCCGGCCATGACCTGAACCTGTGGATGATCGTGAAAAAGCAAACGAATCGGGCATGTTTACCATATTTCGGCCGCCACCGGCAGCCGGCCCGGCGGCCCGGATAAAGCCGCGCCCACGCAAATGCAAGCGGCGGACCGGCCAAAGCCGATAAACCATTGCGAGCAGAAGACGAAATTCATACTATCCAAAGAATCGCCCGGTCGGGCAGCCGATCCCGGCAGATTCAAATTTACGCTGCGTTATCAATCGTATACACAAATCCAGCATGTCCGATCTTCTGCATCTGGCCGCCCTGCGCGACACCACGGCCCTGCCCGGTTCCGGGTTGCCGGGCTATCCGCAATCGGCGCTGCTGAACCAGGCCTATGCCTTGTGGCTGACGGCATGCGGCACACGGGAAATGCCGGCCTGGCCCGACGTGACCGAACGCCACCCGGACCTGCTGCATCCCCAGACCCTGCTGCTGAGCGTGCAGCAGGAACCGCTGGATTTCCGCTACGAGCTGATCGGCAGTCGCATCCAGGCGATTCTCAACACTGACTATACCGGCATGACGCTGAGCCAGGTGCCGCACCAGCGTCCGCCCAGCCTGGTCTGGGACCATCTCGCGGCTGCCGTGGATGCGCGTGCGCCGATCAAGGGCGTGGTGCCCTATGTGGGCCGCAGCCGCGATGTCGGCGGCATCTTCCACATCGTGCTGCCGCTTTCCGATGACGGCGTGACGGTGGACCGCGTGCTGGTCTGCGTCGACCTCGCGCCGCCGATCCGCCTGCAGGACGGCACGCCGCCCTTCACGCAACTGGGCTGACACCCGATCACGCGGTATTCAACCCGAAAGACCGCGACAGCCCGGTAAGGCCGGCCTAGCATCCTCCGGCATGCTCGACCTCAACCGCGCCACCTTCCTGCTGCAACAAGGCTACCGCTACTGGGATGCGAAACGGGCCGGCAAGCGCATGCCGAGCCGAGCCGATATCGATCCGATCGAGATGCCTGCCCTGCTGCCGCATGTGGTGCTGCTGGAGGTGCTGCGCGACGTCGAGCCCGACTGGCCGCTGGATTTCCGCTATCGCCTGATGGGCAGCGCGGTGGAGGCGCATCTGACCATGCGGTATGGCGGCCTGCGCATGAGCCAGATTCCGCACCAGAAGCCGCCGAGCCGCATGTGGGAGAATTTCAGCATGGTGGTGCAGAGCGGCAAGCCGCTGATCACCCAGGTTCCCTATATCGGCCCGCACAAGGATTTCCTCGCCGCCCAGGACCTGATCACGCCGCTGTCGCACGATGGCAAGAACGTCGACATGCTGCTCAATTTCGTCGATTTCATTTCGCGCCAGGGGTTCGGCCCGCCGCCAGCCGAGGAGCCGCAATTGCCGTGACCCCGTTACGCGACAGGATTGAGCGCGATGGGGCGACACCCATGCTGCTGCGCGGCTTCGACTACTGGGACGCATTGCGCAATGGTCGCGCGATGCCGGCGCGCGCCGATATCGAACCGGCTGCGATCAAGCCATTGCTGCCGCATGTGGTGCTGATGGACGTGCTGCACGACGCCGATCCCGACTGGCCGCTGGATTTCCGCTACCGCCTGATCGGGACACAGGTGGATGCGATGATGAATGGCCGCTATACCGGCCTGCGCATGAGCAGCCTGCCGCATCAACGACCGCCGGCGAAAATCTGGTCCAGCCTGCAAAGGGTGAGCGAAAGCGGCCAACCGACCGTCAATCGCGTGCCTTATATCGGCCCGCACAAGGATTACCTGTCGGTGGTCGACATGGTGATGCCGCTGGGCATCGACGGTCAGACCATCGACATGCTGTTCTGCCTGATCGAGTTCGTGCCGCGTCAGTCGTGAAGCGCGCCCCGCACCGCGCTGCGCAGGGCGGGCAGCACGTCGGTCGTGAACCAGGGGTTCCGTTTCTGCCAGGCGATGTTGCGCCAGCTTGGATGCGGCAGCGGAAAGAAGCCGCCCGGCAGATAGTTGCGGAAATGCCGCACCGTCTCGGTCATGGTCTTCTGCCGCAGACCATTCAGGTAATGCATCTGGGCATATTGCCCAACCAGCAGGGTGAGGCGGATATCGGGCAGCAGGGCGCGCAGCCGGTGATGCCATAGCGGCGCGCATTCCGGACGCGGCGGGTTGTCGCCACCTTTCGGGTCGCGGCCGGGATAGCAGAAACCCATCGGCATGATGGCGATGCACGTGGCATCGTAAAACGTGTCGCGATCCATGCCGAGCCAGCCGCGCAGCACGTCGCCGCTGCGGTCGTTCCACGGCAGACCCGTTTCATGCACCTTGGTCCCCGGTGCCTGACCGATGATCAGCAGACGCGCGCCGGGCTTCATGCGCACCACGGGGCGCGGCCCGAGCGGCAGATGTGCGGCGCAATGGCGGCAAGCGCGCACCTCGTCCAGCATGGCATCAAAGCGACGAGACGCCATGCGGTGGCCTTCTACAACGTGGCCTGCAACAGCCGGCCACCGAGACGCAGCGGCGCGATGCGCGTGGCAAGTCCGGTGCGGTCGTCGGTCTCGACATAGACGGCGCAGAGCGTGGCATCGCCGTTGGCGGGTTCAAACCGGCCGCCCGGCACCTTGCGGGTGAAGCGGTTCAGCGGCTCGGCCTTGTCCATGCCGATCACCGAATTGTAATCGCCACACATGCCGGCATCGGTCTGATAGGCCGTGCCCTTGGGCAGGATCTGCGCATCGGCCGTGGGCACATGGCTGTGTGTGCCGCAGACCAGCGAGACACGGCCGTCGCAGAAATGGCCCATCGCCATTTTCTCCGAGGTCGCCTCGCCATGGATGTCGACGATCGCGGCATCGATGCCCGCCCCCATGCGGTATTTCTGCAATTCGGCATCCACGGCGGCGAAGGGATCGTCCAGCGGGTCCATGAACACCCGGCCCATCACCTGCACCACCAGCACCTTGCGGCCGTTCTGCAGCGTGAAGACCGTGGCGCCCTTGCCCGGCGTGCCCTTGGGATAATTCAGCGGCCGCAACAGCTTTGGGTCGCCGTTGATATAGGCCAGCGTCTCGCGCTGGTCCCAGGCATGGTTGCCCAGCACGATGGCGTCGACGCCAGCGGCATAGAATTCCTCGCAGATCTTGCCCGTGATGCCGAAACCGGCGGCCGCGTTCTCGCCATTGACCAGCACGAAATCCAGGCCAAGCGACTGGCGCAGTTCGGGAATCCGCGCCAGCACCGCATCGCGGCCCGACCGCCCCACCACATCGCCGCAATAAAGAAGCTTCACTGCAAAACCCTCATCGTTCAAAGGCCAGCGCACCGCGCTCGGTCACCGCCCAGTCCAGTCTTTCATCCAGCGGCCCGGATGGCAATTCCGCCACCTGCTGCACGGCGAAGGCATAGCCGACCGCCAGAATGGATCCGGCGGAGCGCAGGGCAGCCAGGGTGGCATCGTAGAAGCCGCCGCCCATGCCCAGCCGGTGGCCGGCCGCATCGAAGCCGACCAGCGGCACGATCAGGATATCGGGTATCAGCACCGGCGCATCCTCGGGCGGCGCGGGAATGCCGAAACGGCCGGCCGGCGGCGCGGTGGATATGGCATCCCATCGGCGGAAGACCAGCGGCTGCGCCTTCCGCGCCGCCACGCCGGGCAGCAGGAGGATGGCGCCGCGCTGTTGTAGCGCCTGCATCAGCGGACGCGGATCAAGTTCGTCATCCATCGGCCAGTAGCCGGCCACCGCCCGCCCGGCCCGCACCGGAATGGCGGCAAGAAAACGCTGCGCCGCCAAGGCCGCGATGGCATCGCCATTGGCCGCCCTGGCCTCGTGCCGGCGCTGCTGCAGCTTTGCGCGCAGGTTGGCCTTGCGGCGGTCAAGGTCGGGATCGGAGATCGGGGGCATCCGGTTGGCGGGAAAAAATGCGGACGGGCCCACCCTGGCCGTTGGCGTGAACTAACCTCTGTGGCCTGGCGTACCAGGTGGGCGCCGTATGATCGAAACCACGGTTTCGGCAGGGACAGCTCCCTCAGAGATGAGCATTGGCCCCAGGGTTATGTAAGCCTGACGCACCGGGCAGCACACCGTCCTGCCCTTAACTTAGGTGCTCTCCAGCTTGGCGGCAATGTCTTCCAGCCGTTTTGCCAGGCCAACCAGGGCATCGGCCCCTTCCGTGGCGGTTTTCTGCTCCGCCCGGAAGGCTGCGATCTCCTGCCGCATGGCCGCCACGTCGCGCTGGGCCTGCTCCAGGTCGTCAGCGAGGGTGAGCGCGGTCATCAGCATCAGCCGCGGTTCGCCGACCTGGCCGACCAGGGCCGCCAGTTCACGCACGCGGGCGTCCAGAACCTGCGACAGGCGGCGGACCTGATCCTCTTCGCCATCGTCACAGCCGATTTCATAAAGGCGGCTGTTGACCGTGACCTTCACCATAGCCATTGCAGCCTCCGTTCTCAGCCCAACTCTCGGCCTGGGGCCTGGCTGTCGAGCGCCTGGCGCAGCCGCGCCATCGTCGCTTCCAGCCGGGCGGCGATGCCCGACTGGAAGGCCTGCATCTCATCCTGCGCCGCGCGCGCCGCGGCCAGTTCGGCTTTCAGCGCGGTGAGGTCGGCATCGCCGCCAACCTGCACGGGCGACGGTGCAGGCCCGGGTGCAGGCCCGGGTGCAGGCACGGCCTGCACAGCCGCCAGTCGGGCCAGCAAACCATCGCGTTCGGCCTTCAGCGCCGCAATTTCGGCATCGCGCGACGCCAGAATTCCGGCGTCGGCAGTGGGTGCCGCGAGGGACACGGTCTCTTCCTCGCGCTGGATCTGCGCCAGCTCCTCGCGCAGGGCATCGACCAGGGCGGCCCGTTCACGGAAGCTTTCGGCCTCGGCGCGGGCGGCCTGCAGCTCCTCGCGCAGGGTTTTCAGCTCTGCGGCGGCCAGTCCATGTTGCTCGGCGAGGGCACGGAAGGCGCTGGCGCGCTGCGCCAGGGCGGCATCGAGACGCCGCACCGCCTGCTCCATCGCGGCAACCGCTGCGGAGACGCCAGTATGCATCGGGTCTTTCTGCTGATTGGTGTTGTACGACAAACTTGATATGGAAGATAAACTTCGTGCTGTTGCAGCGTCAACCGAACCGCCAAGGAATGCTTCTGGGAAAGCGCCGGGAAAAACCCCCGGGAAAGTGCCCGGATAACCAACGGTTTCAGCCCCTCTTTGTTCCGGCCGCCCCATGTTGTCTTCCTTGCCGATGATCACCGATCCCTGGTTCTATGCCGCCGCCCTGCCGGCCGTGCTGATCGTGGGCCTGAGCAAGGGCGGATTCGGGCCCGGCTCGGCGCTGATTGCCCTGCCGCTGATCAGTCTGCTGCTGCCGCCGCTGCAGGCGGCGGCCGTGATGCTGCCCGTGCTGTGCGCCATGGATCTCGCAGGATTATGGGGATTTCGTGGCAAATGGGACCGGCGCTGCCTGCCCACCATCCTGGCCGGCGGCCTGCTGGGTGTGGGCATCGGCACGCTGACGGCGCGCTGGGTGGACAACCAGGCGATCCAGCTGATCGTGGGTGCGGTGGCCGTGCTGTTCCCGCTGCAGCGCTGGTTCGGCCGCATCAACGACACGCCGGCGCCGCACAGCCTGCCCAAAGGCCTGTTCTGGAGTGCCTGCTCGGGTTTCACCAGCTTCATCGCCCATGCCGGCAATCCGCCGCTGATGATCTACATGGTGCCGCTGCGGCTGGACAAAACCATCTTCATGGGCACCACGGTCATCTTCTTCGCCGTGATCAACTACGTGAAGCTGCTGCCCTATTGGTGGCTGGGCCAGTTCACGCCCGACAATCTGGGCACCTCGCTGCTGCTGATCCCGATCGCCATCGCCGGGGTCTATCTGGGCATGTGGCTGCATCACAAGCTGAGCGACCGCTTTTTCTACCAGTCGGTCAACGCCATCATCTTCCTGTGCGGCCTGAAGCTGCTGGCCGATGGTTTCGGCCTGCAGCTATGGTGAGGCCATGGCCACTTTCGCCCTCTATGCCGCCGCCGTGGCCGAGATCGCCGGCTGCTTCGCCTTTTGGGCCTGGCTCAAACTAGACCGCTCGCCGCTCTGGCTGCTGCCCGGCCTGTGCAGTCTTGCCGCCTTCGCCTGGCTGCTCACTCGCATCGAGGCCGATTTCGCCGGCCGCGCCTATGCCGCCTATGGCGGTGTCTACATCGCCGCGTCGCTGCTCTGGCTGTGGGCGGTGGAAAAGCAGATGCCGGACCGCTGGGACCTGACCGGCACGGCGGTTTGTCTGGGCGGCGCCGCGATCATCCTGTTCGGGCCGCGCAGCGCCTGACCGGTGCCTGTATCCCATCTGCGTTAAATCCCCGTAATGCAAATGGATATTGGACCCGAGACGTTGCCGGCGGCGTATAATCTGGTCTAGCTTGGCCGCGTCCGCAGGACTGCAGGTTTCGCAGGGGGGGAAGCGCATGACCACGATCTATGACCGCGATCTCGACAAGACTCCGGCCAACTACGAGCCGCTGTCGCCGTTGAGCTTCCTGCGCCGCACCGCCGAGGTGTTTCCCCACCACGCCGCCGTTGTGCATGGCAGCCGGCATTACGATTACGCCACGCTGTTCGTACGCTGCCGCCGGCTGGCTTCGGCGCTGGCGCGGCGCGGCATCCGGCGCGGCGATACGGTGGCAATCATCGCCGCCAACATCCCGGCCCATCTGGAGGCACATTTCGGCGTGCCGGCCACGGGCGCCGTACTGAACCCGATCAACACGCGACTGGACCCCGCCGCCATCGCCTTCATCCTTGAGCATGGCGAGGCGAAGATCCTGTTCGTCGACCGCGAATTCTCGGCCGTCACCGAGCAGGCCCTGAAGCTGTGCAAGACCAAGCCCTATGTGATCGACATCGACGATCCGGCGATCACCACAGGCGAGCGCATCGGTTCGATCGAATACGAGGATTTCATCAAGCTGGGCGATTTCGAATATCCCTGGCAGGGCCCGCTGGACGAATGGGATGCCATCGCGCTGGGCTACACCTCGGGCACGACGGGCAATCCGAAGGGCGTGGTGACGCATCACCGTGGCGCCTACCTGAATTCCATGGGCAATGCCGTGACCTGGAGCCTGCCCAAGCATCCGGTCTATCTGTGGACCCTGCCGATGTTCCATTGCGACGGCTGGTGCTTCCCCTGGACCATCACCATGCTGGCCGGCGTGCATGTCTGCCTGCGCAAGGTGGATCCGGCGCTGATTTTCGACAGCTTCGTGAATCAGGGCGTGACGCATTTCTGTGGCGCGCCCACTGTGCTGAACATGCTGATCAACGCACCCGCTGATGTGAAGGCCAAACTCAAGCCTGACGTGAAATGCATGACCGCCGGCGCCGCGCCGCCGGCCGCCGTGCTGGCGGCGATGGAGGACATGGGCTTCGACGTCACCCATGTTTACGGCCTGACGGAAGTGTATGGCCCCGCCGTGGTCTGCGACTGGCATGAGGAATGGAATAGGCTGCCGCTGCCCGACAAGGCGGCGATGAAGGCGCGCCAGGGCGTACGTTATCACGTGGAAGAAGACGTCACCGTGCTCGACCCGCAGACCATGCAGCGCGTGCCGGAAGACGGCGAGACCATGGGCGAGATCATGTTCCGCGGCAACGTGGTGATGAAGGGTTATCTGAAGAATCCGAAAGCCACGCAGGAGGCCTTCGTCGGCGGCTGGTTCCATTCCGGCGATCTGGGCGTGCTGCATCCCGGCGGCTACATGCAGATCAAGGACCGCTCGAAGGACATCATCATCTCGGGCGGCGAGAATATTTCGACACTGGAAGTCGAGGGCGTGCTGTACATGCATCCCGACATCCTGGAAGCCGCCGTGGTGGCGCGGCCCGATCCGCATTGGGGCGAGACGCCCTGCGCCTTCGTCACGCTGAAGGATGGCGCCAAGACCCCGGCCAACAGCAAGGGCGCGGACGAGATCATCGCCTTCTGCCGCGAGCGGCTGGCAAAGTTCAAGGTGCCGAGGACCGTGGTGTTCAGCGCGCTGCCGAAGACCTCGACCGGCAAAATCCAGAAGTTCGAGCTGCGCGAACAGGCCAAGAAACTGGCCTGAGCGCGCGACCCGCACCCATGACGCCGGCTATGACGTCAGGACTGGCGGTTTTTATTGGGCGTGGCGGGAGATTTCCTCTTTCAGCTTCAGCTTTTCGCGCTTGAGCTGGGTGAGGCGAACCTGATCAGGCAGGGGGCGGTGGATCTCGTCATCGATCGCCGCTTGCAGGCTGTGATGTTTTTCGATGAGAGTGTCGAGATGCGCCGAAGTGTTCATCGCGGGCTCCTCCTTCCGGTTCGGAGCGCGTCAGTCGAGCGGACGATGCCGTCGCTTGGGCGGCGCGTCCATCTCGATACGCGCACAACAGGAGTTAAGCATCGCATTCCCTGATTGTCAGCCCCCTTTGCAAAATTTCCTCAACTCGTGAGATCAGCGCATGGCGCGCCGCACAAAAACCAAAGCCACACAGAAGAAAAACCCACCGATGGTGGCAACCGCCAAGCCCGGACCCAAACCGGGCCTGACCACGGCGCGGCGGAAATCCGCGGCATTGCTCGCCAAAGCGGTGCCGGCACCGGCCAAGCCGGTGGTCCGTGCACCCGCGCAACGACGCCTCGTGGTCGGCATCACCGGCGCTTCGGGCGTGATCTACGGCATCCGTCTTCTGGAATCGCTCAAAGGCAGCGGTATCGAGTCGCATCTGGTGATGACGCGCGCCGCCGAGATGACGATCGCCTATGAAACATCGTATGCGCCGCAGCAGGTGAAGGCCCTGGCGGACAAGACATACCCGATTACCGATATCGGCGCGGCGATTGCGTCGGGCTCGTTCCACACCCTGGGCATGGCCGTGATGCCCTGCTCGATGAAAACGCTGGCCGAGATCGCCACCGGCGTCACCGGCAACCTGCTGTCGCGCGCCGCCGACGTCACCCTGAAGGAACGCCGTCGCCTGGTGCTGGTGCCGCGCGAAACGCCGTTGCACCTGGGTCATATCCGCAACATGGCGAGCGTGACCGAGATGGGCGCCATCGTGGCGCCGCCGATGCCGGGCTTTTATGCCCAGCCGCAGACGCTGGACGACCTGATCAACCACACCGTCGGCCGCGTGCTGGATCTTTTCGGCATCGACAGCGGGCTGGTGAAACGCTGGAACGGCAAGCCGCGCAAGGACGTTTAGACAAGAACAGGGACGTTTAAGTAAAAGCCGCGTCCAGCAGCGCCGCGCCCGGCGGCAGGATATCCGGCCTGCCCGGGGCCAGATGCTCCAGATAGGCCGCCAGATGTTCGGCGGCGGCCAGCATCTCGACCTCGCGCGGCACCGGCGGTTTCTGCCGCAAGGCCGGACTGATCCGACTGGCGCCCGCCAGCCAGACCTGGGCCACCTGCTCCAGCTTCAGTTCCAGCGCCTTGGCCTCGGCATACAGCGCCGCGGCTGCCGGCTCGTCGGCCTGCAGGACTTTCAGCGCCCGGCGCGCCGCGCGCAGGGGCAGCAGCGCCGCAGTCACCGGGGCGGCCGCGGCCAGCACGCGATCGATCTCGCCCGGCGCCCAGCCGGCATAGCCCTGACGCGCCCGCCAGAACCCCAGCAACAAAAGGTTCACGTCGGCGCCAAAGCCGTCCTGCAGGGCCAGGCAGGCTTCTGCCACCCCCGGGCGGTCATACAGCGTGAGGGAAAATGCCCAGAAGCCGGGCTTTGCATCTGTGTCGGCGGCGCTCATCCGTGCTATGGTAACGGGCTTTCCGGTCCCGGCGAAAGCCCGGCGATCGCAAGTCCGAGTGGCGCAACCTGAGTGGCGGCATGAATTTTCCGGGGCCGATCAATACCGAGGAATTGCAGCGCAAGCTGGCCGACCTGCGCGCCGAGCATCGTGACCTGGACGACGCCATCGCCGCTCTGGCCGAGCAGCCGCATCTGAACCTGATCCAGATCCAGCGCATGAAAAAACGCAAGCTGGCGCTGAAAGACCAGATCACCAAGATCGAGAATCTGCTGATTCCCGACATCATCGCCTGATCCCCGCATGAGCAACCCAGCCAGCACGGCCGGCTATGCCGAGGCCGCTGATACTCTCGTCAGAACCTATGAAAGCATCCGTTTCGAGGATGTGCATGACGGCATCCTGCACCTGATCCCCGAGCCGCACAGAGACGGCAGGCCCGGTTCCGCGCTGGATATCGGCGCCGGCACCGGCCGCGATGCCGCCGCCCTGGCGCGGCGCGGCTTTGCCGTCACCGCTGCCGAGCCCACGGCCGAATTGCGCGATCACGGGCAACGGCTGCATGCCGGCCTGGATATCCGCTGGCTGGATGATGCCCTGCCCGATCTGCCGCGCCTGACGGCGACTGGCGAAACCTTCAACCTCGTGATGCTGACGGCGGTGTGGATGCATCTGGACGCTGCCGAACGCACCCGCGCCATGGCCGCCGTGGCACCTTTGGTGGCGAAAGGCGGAAGACTGGCGCTGTCGCTGCGCCACGGTCCGGTGCCGGAGGGCCGCCGCATGTTCGACGTGCCGGCCGACGAGGTGGTCGCGACCGCAGCCCACTACGGCCTTGCCCTGCTGCATCGGAGCCATCGCAGCGACATGTTCGACCGCGGCGATGTGCATTGGGATCTGTTGGTGCTGGAACGGCCGGCCTGAGGCCGGCTATTCGATGAATTCCTTCGCATCGGGGATGCGGTTGAAGGCGATCTTGGCGCCCATGAAATCGGCGCGATGGCCCGGCAGGGCGCCGATATGCACGGTGTCCTTGCCGAACTTGCCGTTCAGCCTGTCCATCACTGCAGAAAGCTTCGCGCGCGCCGCAGCCTGTTCCGGGCTGCGCTCGTGCCCCGAACCGCCCGAGAAAAGATCGAGCGTGACCTGCTGTTCCGGCACCAGGCCATGCAGTGCGATGCCGACCTTGCGGAACCGGCCACGGCGCGGGCCGGTTTCCTTCAGCATCGCCTGCCACAATCGCTCGGCCGCATCGAGCAGGATGAAATTGTCCTGCGTCTGGGTGATACGGAAATCTGCGGCCCAGCGCTCGCCATTCTCGAACCGCGCCTTCAGGTAAAAACCCGAGGCGAGATAGCCCATGCGCCGCAGGCGGCTGCCCGCCTTGGTGCAAAGACGGCGCACGACCAGGAAAGCGGATTCGGCATCGCGGAATTGCGGCGGCAGCACATGCTCGTGGCTAACGCTGCGATGTTCCGACGACTGGTGATAATCGCCATAACCGCGCAGCCGCGCGCAGAAGGCCGGGCCTTCCTTGCTGCCCCAGATGGCGCGCGCGCCGCGCGGATCGAGCGCCCAGAGCTGTTCGATGCTGTGAATGCCGGCTTCGTTCAGCCGGCGCTCCATGTTCGGGCCGATGCCGGGCAAATCGCGCAGGGGCAGCGGCAGGATGCGCTCGGGCAGTTCGTGGCGGTGGATCACCGTCAGGCCGTCGGGCTTCTGCATGTCGCTGGCCAGCTTGGCGAGGAACTGGTTGGGCGCGATGCCGATGGAACAGCGGATGCATTCGCCCAGGTTCTGCCGCAGGCCGGCCTTGATGCGATTGGCCAGCGCGCGCGCCTCGGGCTCCAGTTTCTGCGGCCCCATCAACTCGCAGGAGGCCTCGTCGATCGACCACGACTTGTAGACCGGGATATGGCGGTCGACCTCTTCGAGGATGCGGTGATGGTATTTCACATAGACATCGTGACGGGCATCGACCAGGGCGATGCCGGGGCAGAGGCGCTTCGCCTCCCAGACCGGCGTGCCGGTCTTGATGCCGAAGGCTTTCGCTTCATAAGACGCCGCGATCGCCGAGGTGGTCTCGCTCATCACCGGCACGACGATCACCGGCCGGCCGCGCAGGCGCGGATTCTCCTGCTGCTCGACCGAGGCGAAATAGCTGTTGAGGTCGAGATAGAGCCAGTTGAGCGTGGAGGCTTCCCACGCCGCGCGCTGGGCCGCATGCCGGACGGCTGTGGATTCGGGGGTGGCGAGCGTGGTCATGACGCGGATTTTAGCGGATCACCAATGGAAACGAAATGGGAACATTATCCGCTACGGCGCTACAAGCCGCAGCGTTTCCCCGGTGCCGAATGGCGCCTGCCTTCCTGCTGCGGCGGCTAGGCGCCGCAGCGTTTCCACTGGCCGATATCCCAGTGGAAATGCTTGCCGTGGGCCGCATCGGAATTCGGCCCCAGCACCACCGAGAAATAGCGGCAGGCAGCGCGGTTCATTTCGCGCAGATACTGCCCTTCCCGGCCGCGCGCCCGGAACTGCTCGGCCACCGAGATGCGGCCGCCATCGCCGAGCGTAAAGCCCCAGATGTCGATGGCGCGGCCATGGCCATGCTCGCTGATGCGGCTGCCGTTGCCGGTCATGGCCTTGCAGGTGAAGCCGCCGGCATGGTTGAGCTGGGCCAGCGACTGGCCGAACAGCTTCTGCGCCTCGGGCAGCAACACCTCGCGCTCGAACTGCACCAGACGCAAAGCCATCGGGCAGGTCAGCTCGACCGGGCGGTTGAGATTGAGATTGCTGCGGAGCAACTTCACGCCATTCTGCAACGTGCAGCCATCCTTGCCCGGTTCGGCCTGGGCGATCAGCTCGAACTGCGCGCCGGTGGCCTGCAGGTCGTTAAGGCAGGCCGACTGGATGGCATCGCGGTTGGGCCACATCATCAATGCTCCGCCATGGGCAGGCGGGGGCGCCTGCGGCACCGGCTGCTGCTGGCGCGGCGCGCAGGCGGCAGCCAGCAGCACAAGGCCGAGCGCGGCGACTATTCCGAGACGGGCAGCCACAGCACCTCCTCGATCCGGCTGGCACCGGCCAGCAGCATCACCAGCCGGTCCACGCCCAGCGCGATGCCGGCGCAGTCGGGCAGGCCATGGCGCAATGCGGCGATGAAATCGGCGTCGATGGGATAATCGTAGCCGTAAAGGCGTTTCTTCAGTGCCATATCGGCCTCGAAACGGCGCAGTTGTTCGGCCGCATCGGTGAGCTCGGAAAAGGCATTCGCCAGTTCCATGCCGCAGGCATACAGCTCGAAACGCTCGGCCAGCCTCGCATTATCCGGCCTGGGCCGGCTGAGCGCGGCCATATGGATCGGATAATCGTAAAGAACCGTGGGAGCGCCGAGACCGAGTTTCGGTTCAATGCGATCCAGTGCGACACGGAAATAAAGATCATCCCAGCTGTCGCCGTCATCCACGCGGATGCCGATGCCGGCGCAGGCGGCGCGCATCACCGCCAGATCGGGATAAAGCGGATCGGTGCCGATGCAGGCATCGAGATCGAGGCCGGCATGCATCTCGAACGCCTGCTGCACCGTGAGATACTGCCAGGGCGTGGCGATGTCGGCCTGCTGTCCCTGCCAGCGCAGGGTCGTCCTGCCGCAAGCGGCGGCGATGGCGCGCAGCAGAGTTTCGCAATCGGCCATGATGGCGCGGTAATCCACGCCCGCCCGGTACCATTCCAGCATCAGGAAGGCCGGGTGATGGGTGGCTGCCCGTTCGCCGTTGCGGAAGACCGGGGCGAGCTGGAACAGGCGTTCCTCGCCGGCCACCAGCAGCTTCTTCATGGCGAATTCGGGCGAGGTGTGCAGGTAAAGCGGCCGGGTGGAACCATCAGGGTGTTCCAGGCGGGTTTCAAAAGCCTTGAGATGCGGTTCCAGCCCGGGCGAGACCTGCAGGGCCGGGGTTTCCACCTCGACGAAGCCCTGACGGCTGAAACTGGCCCGAATCGCCTGCAGCACCCCCTGACGCAGCAGCAGGTTGGGCCGCCGCCGGGCGTAGAGTTCGGGGTGCCACCAGGGGGTGGCACCGGAAGGGCCGGAAAACTGCATTTTCGCCGCGACTCGGGTTGAGCGGGGGGTTCTGACCTGATAGTTTCCGCGCGGTTTTTTAGCAAGCGGGTCCGCAGCGGGCCCGCTCATTCGTTTCCGGAGATATCCTTTTATGGCCAAGGTGAACGCCAACCAGCTCCGCAAGGGCAACGTGGTCGAGATCAACGGCAAGCTGCTTGCCGTGATCACCGCGCAGAACATCCAGCCCGGCAAGGGTACACCGGTGACCCAGCTCGACCTGCGCGACCTGTCGACCGGCATCAAGACCACCGAACGCTACCGCACCACCGAGTCGGTCGAGCGCGTGTTCATCGACACCCGCGAGTTCAGCTACCTGTATGCCGAAGGCGACATGTACACCTTCATGGACTCGGAGAATTACGAACAGATCTCCGTGCCGGCCGACGTGGTGGGCGAACAGGCCGTGTGGCTGCAGGAAGGCATGAAGGTGGAAATCGCGCTGTATGAAGGCAAGCCGGTGTCGGTGAGCCTGCCGCAGACCGTGATCATGGAGATCACCGAGACCGAGCCGACCGTGAAGGGCCAGACCGCGTCGTCGTCCTACAAGCCGGCCATCGTGGAAAACGGCCAGCGTGTGATGGTGCCGCCGCATGTTTCCGCCGGCGTGCGCATCGTGATCAACATCGCCGAAGGCGGCGTCTACCTGGAACGCGCCAAGGACTGATCGACAGCTTCAGGTCAGAGACAAAAAAACCCGCCGGAACACTCCGGCGGGTTTTTTGTTGGCCATGGAATGCGGCGGTTCAGGATTTGGCGTCGAAAGCCTTGCGTGCCGCCGTCACCGCGGCGCCATGGCGGATCGCCCACTCCCATACGCCACATAAAGCCTCGGTCAGTTCCACGCCCAGGGGCGTCAGCGCGTAATCCACGCGCGGCGGCACTTCTGCATACACCTGTCGCACGACCACGCCGTCGCGCTCGAGTTGGCGCAGGGTCTGGGTCAGCATTTTCTGGCTGATGCCCTCCAGCCTTTCACGCAGCCGCGAGAAACGCATGGCACCGCGTTCATAGAGTTCGTCCATGGCGCGCAGGCTCCATTTGTCGCCGAAGCGCACCATCAGCTCGCGCACCAGTTCCTCGGCTTCCGGCGGAATGATGCAGGCGCCTTCGCTACAGGCCGCCGGCGCATCGGGACGCAGGGCTGGCGGTATGGTTTCCGGCAGGTGCCTATCGGTCGTCAAAAGTGCCTTATTGCTCATGGTCTGCGGGGCCCGATATAGGTTTGCTGATGCGGACAGGATACGCGTTCCATAACGCGGATGCGACCAGCGATATTTTGTCCGCCGTCACAGGATCGGCCAAATCACGAGGTCTTGCCTTCAGCCCGATAGGCTATAGTTCGTTTCACCAGCAGGGGGGCCGCATGTTCGGCCCATATTCACAGCATTGAAAATTCGCCGCCGGCACAATCCGTTGAAAGGCCGGCTTATGCATCGCTTTCCACACCGCCCCAGTGGAGGATCACCATGGCTATTTCATTTACCCTGAACGGACGCCCGGTCACGCTGGATGTCGATCCCGACATGCCGCTGCTCTGGGCCGTGCGCGACGAGATCGGCCTGACTGGCAGCAAGTTCGGTTGCGGCATGGCGCAATGCGGCGCCTGCACCATGCATGTGGAGGGCCAGCCGGTACGAGCCTGCTCCACCCCGCTGTCGGCCATCGCCGGCCAGAAGGTCACCACCATCGAGGGCCTGGCGGGCAAGGTCGCCAAGGCCGTGCAGGATGCCTGGGTGAAACATGAGGTCGCGCAATGCGGCTATTGCCAGTCGGGTCAGGTGATGTCGGCCGTCGCCCTGCTGACTGAGAACCAAAAGCCGAGCGATGCCGATATCGACGCCGCCATGCAGGGCAACATCTGCCGCTGCGCCACTTATGTGCGCATCCGTGCCGCCATCCACGATGCCGCCAAGACTGTGAGGGCCTGATCATGACCGACCAGACAAAGATCGCTCTTCCCGCAACTTCGCGTCGCCGTTTCCTGCAGGGGGCTGGCGCCACCTCGCTGGGCCTCGTCGTCGGTTTCCACTGGGCGCCACGCAATGCGATGGCGCAGGCCGCCGCCGCGCCCACGATGATGAACGCTTTCATCCGCATTGCGCCCGACAATACCGTCACCGTGCTGTCCAAGCATCTGGAGATGGGCCAGGGCGTCTATACCGGACTTGCGACCATCGTGGCCGAGGAACTGGATGCCGACTGGGCGCAGATCCGCGCCGAGGGCGCACCGGCCGATGCGAAACTCTACAACAACCTGGCGTTCGGCCCGGTGCAGGGCACCGGCGGCAGCACGGCGATCGCCAATTCCTGGGACCAGCTGCGCAAGGCCGGCGCCACGGCGCGCGCCCTGCTGGTGGCAGCCGCGGCCGAGCAATGGAAAGTGCCGGCCGCCGAGATCACGGTGAACAAGGGCGTGGTGAGCCACAAGTCCGGCAAGAAGGCCAGCTTCGGCCAGTTGGCGGCCAATGCCGCGACCATGACGCCCCCGGCCGAGGTGCAACTGAAAGACCCGGCCAAGTTCCAGTATATCGGCAAGTCGGTGGCCCGGTTGGACAGCCGCGCCAAAAGCACCGGCACGGCGCAGTTCACCATCGACGTGAAACTGCCCGGCATGCTGACCGCGCTGCTGCAGCGCGCGCCTTTGTTCGGCGCCACGGTGAAAAGCTTTGACGCGACGAAGGCAAAAGCCGTTCCCGGCGTGGTGGATGTGGTGCAGATCTCCAACGGCGTGGCCGTGCTGGCGAAAAACTTCTGGGCCGCGAAGCTTGGCCGCGAAGCGTTGGCGATCGAATGGGATGAGACCAACGCCGAGAAACGCGGCACCGAGCAGATCCTGGCCGAGTATAAGGAACTGGCGAAAAAGCCCGGCCTGCCGGCGCGCAAGGAGGGCAATATCGAGGAAGCCTTTGCCAAGGCCGCCAAGGTGATCGAGGCGACCTACGACTTCCCGTATCTGGCCCATGCGCCGATGGAGCCGCTGGACTGCGTGGTGACATATGACGCGAACGGCGCCGAGATCTGGGCCGGCGACCAGTTCCAGACCATCGACCAGATGAACGCGGCCCGCGTGCTGGGGCTGAAACCCGAGCAGGTGAAGATCAACACCCTGTTCGCCGGCGGCAGTTTCGGCCGCCGTGCCAACACGGTGTCGGACTACATCGTGGAAGGCGCCGAGATCGCCAAGGCGATCGAGGGTCGCGCGCCGGTCAAACTGATCTGGACGCGCGAGGACGATATCCAGGGCGGCCGCTATCGCCCGATGTATCACCACGCGCTGAAGGCCGGCATCGATGCGCAGGGCAACATCGTCGCCTGGCAGCACCGCATCGTCGGCCAGTCGATCATCGCCGGCACACCGTTCGAGCCGGTGATGGTGAAGGATGGCATCGACCATACCTCGGTGGAGGGCGCCGCCAACCTGCCCTATGCCATCCCCAACATGAGCGTGGAACTGCACACCACCAAAACCGGCGTGCCCGTGCTGTGGTGGCGTTCGGTGGGCAGCACGCATACCGCCTTTGCCACCGAGGTCTTCCTCGACGAGATCGCCGCCGAGACGAAGCAGGACCCTGTGGCCCTGCGCCGCAAGCTGCTGACCCGGCATCCGCGCCATCTTGGCGTGCTGAACCTGGCGGCCGAGAAGGCCGGCTGGGGCAAGCCGCTGGCGAAAGGTCGCCTGCGCGGCGTGGCGGTGCATGAATCCTTCAACTCCTTCGTGGCGGAGGTCGCCGAAGTGGTGCTGCAGCCCGATGGTGGCTGGAAGGTAGACCGCGTGGTGGCGGCAGTGGATTGCGGCACGCCGATCAACCCCAACATCATCCGCGCCCAGGTGGAAAGCGGCATCGGCTTCGGCTTGTCGGCCACGATCAAGCCGGGCCTCAGCATGAAGGACGGCCGCATCGAGCAGTCGAATTTCCATGATTACGAGGTGCTGCGCATCCACGAGATGCCGAAGGTCGAGGTGCATATCGTGCCCTCGAAGGAGAAGCCGACCGGCATCGGCGAGCCCGGCACGCCGCCGGTGGCGCCAGCGGTGGCCAACGCGCTGATGGCCGGCACGAAACAGGTGTTCCGCGCCCTGCCCCTGCCCGAGGCGGTGAAGTCGGCGTAAGGCATTAGTGTTGAAATCAGGCCGGCGGCAGCGATGCCGCCGGCTTTTTTTATGCGGTGAAACGCAGATCGTGCCGCCGCCGCCACAGCAGCAGCACGCAAAGGCCGCCAGCGAGCGACAGCGGCAGCATGGCCAGGTACGTTAACCCGCCGGCCAGCGGAAACAGCGGACCGATCGCCATCGTCGCGCTGGCCAGCACGGTGGCGTTGGCACCGGTATACAGCGTCTGCGCGGTGGCCGAGGCATCGGGATCGACGCCTTCGGCCAGCAACCGCATGGCGCCCAGATGGGCGCAGCCGAAAGTGGCCGCATGCAGCAGGTTCAGCAGCACCAGCCACTCGAAGCTGCCGACCGGCCCGGTCAGGCTCCAGCGGACCAGGCCGCCAAGGGCCGCCAGCGCCATCAGGCCGACACCCCCGGTGCGCAGCACCACGCGCTGGCCGACGGCAAAGAGGATCACTTCCGCCAGCACGCCTTCGGCCCAGAGGAAACCGATCTGCGCGTCGCTCAGGCCGGCCTCGCGCCACTGCAGCGTGCCGAAGGTATAGAGCATGGCATGGCTGGCCTGCAGGCAGGCATTGGCACCCATGAAAGCCAGGAACAGCCGATTGCGCAGCAGCCGCAACGCCGGCGTACCCCCCAGCTTCGGCCGGTCCAGCGGCAGGCGCAGGTCGGGCAGCAGGTGGCTGGCCAGCGCCAGCACCAGCAGGCCGGCCATCAGCAGGGCGAATATCCAGTCGTCGTCACGCCCCTTCAGCCACCAGCCGGCCAGATAGGCGGCGACCAGGAAGCTGAGACTGCCCCACAGGCGCAGGCGGCCGTATTGCAGGCCGTAGCGGGAGGCCGCCAGCAGGGCGACATTTTCGCTGAACGGCGTGATCGGCGACCAGATCGCGGCATGCAGGATGCCGAGCAGGAAGATCGGCCAGAAGCCATGGGTCCACCAGAAGGCCGCGAATACGGCGAAACTGGCCCAGCTCAAAATCATGATGGCCTGGCGCCGGGCGCCGCTGCGGTCGACCAGATGGGCCGCCGTGGGGCCGGCCACGAGTCGGATCAGGATCGCGCTGGACAGCACGGCGGAAATCTCCGGCGCACTCAGCCCACGCGATTGCAGCCAGACCGACCAGAAGGGCAGATGCACGCCGGGAACGAGAAAAAGAGCGGCAAAATAGAGGCTGACTCGCCAGGCGATGGTGCGACGCTCGTCGCTCATGGAAAACTCCGGATGCCCAGGAAACAGGCAGGGGAAAATTGTTTACAATTTAAAGGCAACAGTGTTTACAATCTCTCTATATGCGGCGCGCAAGCGGCGCCGGGGGAATCATCCAATATTGTCCGGCCGGGCCGGGCTCGGCAGGGGGACTGGATCGCATGGTGGCGATGGTAACGGGATGCGGCCGCAAGTTTAAGCGGCGCAGCGGGGAGACGAGCGTCTGATGCAGGGCCCCGCATTCGTCAAGATCGACGGCGTCAGCCTGACCTACCGGCAGGCCGAAGAGGAAACCCTGGCAGTCCAGGACCTCAACATCGACATCCAGGAAGGCGAGTTCGTCGCTGTGGTCGGGCCTTCGGGCTGCGGCAAATCCACCTTGATGAAGCTGGTGACCGGCCTGCTCGACACCACGGCTGGCAGCATCACCATCGGCGGCAAGCCGGTGAACGGCCCGGTGCAGGGCGTGGGCATGGCATTCCAGAATTCCACCCTGCTGCCCTGGCGCAGCACGCTGGACAACGTGATGCTGCCGCTGGAGATCGTGGAGCCGCACAAGCGCCGCCTGCGCAAGGAAAAGAAAGCCTATGTCGAGCAGGCCATGGCCCTGCTCAAGACCGTGGGCCTGGCGGATTTCGCCGACAAGTTCCCCTGGCAGCTTTCCGGCGGCATGCAGCAGCGCGCCAATGTCTGTCGCTCGATCATCCACCAGCCGCGCCTGTTGATGCTGGACGAGCCTTTCGGTGCGCTGGATGCCTTCACCCGCGAAGAGCTGTGGGGTGTGATGCAGGCCCTGTGGATGGAAAAACGCTTCACGGCGATCCTGATCACCCATGACCTGCGCGAAGCGGTTTATCTGGCCGACCGCGTCTTCGTGATGAGCAAGCGGCCGGGCAAGGTGATCATGAGCAAAGAGGTGGATATTCCGCGGCCGCGCACGCTGGAGACCACTTTCGAGCCGCATTTCGGCGAGATCGTGCATGAGCTGCGCGAACACATCCACGAAGTGAGGGTGTCATGATGAACGAGAAAGCCCTCATCCGCGCGATGCCCTGGCTGGTCACGATCGGCCTGTTCGTGATCTGGGAAGCACTGTGCGTGATCACCGGCGTTGAGCCCTTCATCCTGCCCCGCCCCACCGTGGTCTTCGCCTCCATGGTGCAGTTCGGGCCGCAGATCCTGCATCATTCGCTGCAAACCCTGTTCACCACCACTGCCGGCTTTGCCTTGGGCGTGGTGGGTGGCGCGCTGCTGGGCATTTTCATCGGCGCCTCGCGGCTGGTCTATGTGGGCCTGTATCCGGTGCTGGTTGGCTTCAACTCGATCCCGAAGGTAGCTCTGGTGCCGGTGCTGGTGATCTGGTTCGGCATCGGCACCATCCCGGCGATCATCACCGCCTTCGTCATCTCGTTTTTCCCCATCGTGGTGAACGTGGCGACCGGCCTGGCGACCATCGAGCCGGAACTGCGTGACGTGCTGCGCTCTCTGGGCGCCACAAAAACGGAAATCCTGACCAAGATTGGACTTCCGCGCGCCATGCCCTATCTTTTCGCCTCGCTGAAGATCGCCATCACGCTGGCCTTCGTCGGCTCGGTGATCGCCGAGACGGTGGCGTCGAACGAGGGCATCGGATACCTGATGCTGTCGGCCTCTTCGAGCTATAATGTGCCGCTGGTCTTCGCCGGGCTGATCGTCGTCGCCGTGATGGGCGTGCTGATGTATGCCGTGGCGGTGTGGTTTGAGCGGCGCATGACCGGCTGGGCGTTCCGCGGCAGCGACCTGATGAGCTGACCGCTCGCCCGGCGCCAGTCCTGGGGAGGCAGCATGTCCGAACCGACCCGGTTCGTCTCGCGCGGCCAGGTGATGGTGGTGGGGCCGGATGCGCCCCACACCATGACGGTGCTGGAGTATCTGCGGCTCAGGCTGCGCCGCACCGGTTCCAAGGAAGGCTGTGCCGAGGGCGATTGCGGCGCCTGTACCGTGGTGATCGGCGAACTCGACCGCGATGGACGGCTGCGCTACCGCGCGGTGAATGCCTGTATCCTGTTCGTGCATCAGCTGGACGGCAAGGCGCTGTTCACGGTGGACGATCTTGCGGAACCCGATGGCGGCCTGCATCCCGTGCAGCAGGCCATGGTGGACGCCCATGCCTCGCAATGCGGTTTCTGCACGCCGGGCTTCGTGATGTCGCTGCTCGCCTATTTCCTCGGTCACGACAAAGCCGACGATGAAAGCCTGAAAGATGCCCTGGCCGGCAACCTGTGCCGCTGCACCGGCTATCGTCCCATCCTGGAAGCAGGCCACCGCATGTTCGACAGCGGCCGCGATGACCGCTTCGCCCGTGAAGAAGCGGCTCTGGCAATTCAACTGAAAGCCCTGGCCGATGGCCGCCATCGCATGCTGTGGCATTCCACGCCCGAGGGCAATTTCATCGCCCCGCGCAGCAGCGCCGAACTGGCGGAGACGCTCAGCACCCTGCCCGCCGGCGAAAGCTGGCTGCTGGCCGGCGGCACCGATGTGGGTCTGTGGGTAACCAAACAGGGCCGCGTGCCACGCAGCATCGTCTATCTGGGGGGCATCCCGGATATGAAATGGATCGAGGAGCGCGCGGACGAGACCGAGATCGGCGCCACCGTCACCTATACGGATGCCTTTGATGCCATCGCGCGGCTGCACCCAGCCTTTGCGCGCATGGTGCGGCGGCTGGGCTCCACGCAAATCCGCAATTCCGGCACGCTGGGCGGCAATATCGCCAATGGCAGCCCGATTGGCGACAGCATGCCGGCCCTGATCGCACTGGGTGCCACGCTGAAACTGCAAAGCAAGGCCGGCATGCGCACGATGCCGCTGGAGGATTTTTTCCTCAGTTATCGCAAAACGGCTTTAAAACCCGGCGAATTCGTCGCCAGCGTGACGGTGAAAAAGCCCGGCCCGCAAAGCCGAGTGGGCATCTACAAACTCTCGAAACGGTTCGATCAGGATATTTCCGCCGTGCTGGCCGCCTTCCATGTGATGCTGGATGGCAATGTGGTGAAAGAGGCGCGCCTGGCCTATGGCGGCATGGCCGGAATCCCCGCCCGCGCGCGGCAGGCCGAGGCAGCACTGGTCGGCAAGGCTTTTACACCGGAGGCAATCGAACCCGCCGCGGCAGCCATGGCGGCCGATTTCACGCCGATGAGCGACATGCGCGCCTCGGCCGCCTACCGCCTGCTGGCGGCGCAGAACCTGCTGCGCAAATTCTGCGTCGAGGTGAATACCGGAAAACCTATCGGCGTGGAGGCGGCGGAATGACGTCGACCGTCCACAAGCCAATCAGGCACGACAGCGCGACCAGACATGTGGCCGGCACGGCACGCTATATCGACGATCTGCCCGAACCAGAGGGCCTGCTGCACGCCGCGCTGGCTCTGGGCGACCGGGCGCACGCAAAAATCCTGACCATTGATCTTTCCGCCGCGCTGGCATTGCCCGGCGTGATCACGGCGATCACCGTACACGACGTGCCCGGCGACCCCGATATCGCGCCAGTCTTTCCCGGCGAGCCGGTGATGGCGAAAGGTGTTGTGGAATTCCATGGCCAGCCCGTGGCCGCCATCGCCGCCACCGATCTGACGACCGCGCGCCGTGCGGCGCGGCTGGTGCGCGTGACCTATGAGGATCTGCCGACGATCCTGGGCATCGAAGAAGCGCTGGAGCAACAAAGCCTGCTGATGCCGCCTCTGGGCCTGCAACGCGGCGATGCTACCACAGCCATCGCCAAGGCACCGCATAAACTCTCGGGCGAATTGCACTTGGGCGGGCAGGATCATTTCTATCTGGAAGGCCAGGTCAGCATCGCCGAACCACGTGAAGACGGCGACATCATGCTGCGCTGCTCGACCCAGCATCCCTCCGAAGTGCAGAAGCTGGTCGCTCGCGTGCTAGGCCGGCCGCTGCATGCCGTGACGGTGGAATGCCGGCGCATGGGTGGCGGCTTCGGCGGCAAGGAGACCCAGGCGGCACAGTTCGCCTGCGTCGCCGCATTGCTGACACACAGGACCGGCCGGCCGGTGAAGCTGCGGCTCGATCGCGACGAGGACATGATCGCCACCGGCAAGCGGCATGATTTCCTGGCCCGCTACAGCGTGGGTTTCGACGACCAGGGCCGCATCCTGGGTTACGACCTGATGCTTGCGGCACGCGGCGGCTGGGCGGCGGACCTGACCGGCGCCATTGTCGACCGCGCGGTGTTCCATGCCGATTCCAGTTACTACCTGCCGGATGTGACCATCACCGGCTATGGCTGCAAGACCAATACGGTATCGAACACCGCCTTCCGCGGCTTTGGCGGACCACAGGGCATGGCGGCGACGGAATACGTGGTCGACGAGATCGCGCGGCACCTGAGCCGTGATCCGCTGGAGGTGCGGCTGGCCAACCTGTATGGCCGCGACGACCGCAACGTCACGCCATATTTCCAGACCATCCGCGACAATATCCTGCCCGAACTGTTCGATGAAATCCTGGCCAGCAGCGACTACAAAAACCGCCGGCAGGAGATCGATGCCTTCAACGCGCAGAACCCGCATCTCAAGAAGGGCCTGGCGATCACGCCGGTGAAATTCGGCATTTCCTTCACCACGACGTTCCTCAACCAGGCCGGCGCGCTGGTGCTGATCTACGAAGACGGTTCGGTCCAGATCAACCACGGCGGCACCGAGATGGGCCAGGGCCTGTATGTGAAGGTGGCCCAGGTGGTGGCCGAGACGCTGGGCGTGTCGCTGGACAAGATCCGCATCACGGCAACCCGCACCGACAAGGTGCCAAACACCTCGGCCACGGCCGCCTCGTCAGGCGCCGATCTGAACGGCAAGGCGGCAGAAAACGCCGCGCTGGAGCTGCGCGGCCGGCTGGCGCAGGTGGCAGCACCTTTGCTGGGCGTGCCGGCGGAGCAGATCGTTTTCGGGAACGACATGGTGAGCGGCGGCGGCAAATCGCTGGCCTTCGCCGAGGTGGCGCACAAGGCCTGGCTGGCGCGCGTGTCGCTGGCGGCATCGGGCTTCTATGCCACGCCCGACATCCATTTCGACCGCGCCAGCGGCCGCGGGAATCCCTTCTATTATTTCGCCTACGGCGTGGCGGCGACCGAAGCCGTCGTGGATTGCTTCACCGGCGAATACCGTTTCACCCGCGCCGACCTGCTGCATGATTGCGGCAACTCGCTCAATCCCGCCATCGACCTGGGCCAGGTGGAAGGCGGCTATGTGCAGGGCCTGGGCTGGCTGACCATGGAAGAACTGTGGTGGGACGATGCAGGCCGCCTGCGCACCCATGCCCCCAGCACCTACAAGATTCCGACGGCGCGTGACCTGCCGGCCGATTTCCGCGTCAGGCTGGTGCATGGCCGCGCCAATCCCGCCCAGACGGTCTATCGCTCGAAAGCCGTGGGCGAGCCGCCCTTCATGCTGGCGATCTCGGGCTGGCTGGCGCTGAAGGATGCGGTGGTAGCCGCAGCCGGGACGCAACGGGTACGACTAGATGCGCCAGCCACGCCGGAACGCGTGCTGCTGGCGATTGAAGCCGCGAAACGGCCGATGAAAGCCCCAATGGCAATGGCGGCGAAATGACCTCGCATTGGCTGAATGCCCTGACCGACCTGGAAGCGCGCGGCGTTCCCGCCGTGCTGGTCACCGTGGCGGCCACCGAAGGCTCGGCGCCGCGCGAGGCCGGCACCAAGATGGTGGTGACGCCCGATGATGCCATCGGCACCATCGGCGGCGGCACACTGGAATTCCGCGCCATCGACATCGCGCGTCAGATGCTGGCCGGCAAGCAGGGGCCGAGCTTACGCAAATTCCCGCTTGGCCCCTCGATGGGGCAATGCTGCGGCGGCACCGTGACCCTGCTGTTCGAACCGCAGCGGCCAGACCTGTTCACCATCGCGCTGTTCGGCGCCGGCCATGTGGGCAAGGCCATGGTGCAGGTACTCTCGGCCCTGCCCTGCAAAATCCGCTGGTTCGATCCGCGACCCGATGCTTTCCCCGATCATGTGCCGCCCGGCGTGGAGATCGAGATCACCAACGCACCGGAACGCGACGTGGCGGGCCTGCCCGACAATGCCTGGCTGCTGATCATGAGCCACAGCCACGCACTGGACCTGGGGATCGCGGCCAAGGCGCTGCAGGAAAACCGTTTCAGCTTCGTCGGCCTGATCGGTTCGGAAACCAAACGGGCGCGTTTCGTGAAGCGCTTCCGTGAGCTGGGCCTGGACGACGCGCAACTCGCCCGCCTGACCTGCCCGATCGGCATCGATGGCATTTCCGGCAAGCATCCGGGCGAGATCGCCATCGCCACGGCGGCGCAGCTGCTGGAACTGCGCGAGGCGCAGAAGCAGACCTTGCGCGTGGTGGACGAAAGCGCGGCCGAATAGACAGCCTCCGTCATGCCCGGGTTCAGCCCCGGCATCCACGCAAAAAAGAACATCAGGACAGGGATGGCTGGAACAAGCCCGGCCATGACGATAAATCAGGAGCCAGATCCAAAGAAACTGGAGCTTAAAGCCCGAGTATCTTGAGCTGCTCCTCCAGCTCGGGATTCGACATCGGATAGTCGGTGCCGTTGCGGGCGTTCAGCATCATGCGCGGCGGCACGCGGGCAATATCACGCTGGATCATCACCGCCGTGCGCATGGAGAATTTCGCCCGCCAGACCAGGGCGGTGATCAGGCGGCCGTTGCGCGCCTCCATCGCCTTCTGGATCACCGACAGCGGGATGCGCCCATTCTGCACCAGGGCCTGCAGCACGAAATTGCGATCATTGCGCTCGACGGCTTCCTGCACCGCATCGTTGTCGAGTTTGCGATCCTTGATCAGTTTTTTCACCTTCGCCTCGGCTTCGGCCATCGGCGTGTGCGATTCCTGCTCGTCCTTTTCCACCGCCTCTTCTTCGGCCTCGAGCTTCACATCAAGGCGGCGTTCCATCACCTGGCGCACCTCGGCCAGCGCATCTGCCGGCAGGTCCTTGCGCTCCGACAAAAGTTTCAGCAGCGACGCGGCGACGAAGCCGGCAATGCGCTTGGCCGCCTTGCCGGGCAGGTTGGGTCGATGCACCAGCGGCTCGTGCCAGGATTCATGGCTCGGCGCGGCATCGAGGATCAGGTCGAGCGTTTCCTCTCGGATCTGGGCTGAATCATTGGCCAGCAGGGAGGCCACCGCCGAAACATCGCGCGTGGCGGCGATGGCATCCGACACGCCGGCCGACAGGCCGATACGGCGGGCAATCGCGGTGAGCGCGCCCGACTGGGCCGAACTGGCGACGATCTCGCGCAGGTCATCATCGGTCAGCAGCGGCGAGAATTGCAGCACCGGAGCCGACACGATCAGCTCGACGTCCAGCGCCAGCTGCTTGACCAGGTGATGCGGCACGTTGCTGGCGGATTTCAGCGCTTCCGACAAGGCCGCGCGGATGCGGGTCAATTCATCCTGCGCCAGCAGCTCCAGCGTCTGGATCGCCATTTCGCGCGCCTTGCTGGCTTCATCCGCCGGCATGTCGGGCAAAAGGCGCGCCACCTTCTCGGCCAAGCGGCGGCGCACTTCCTCCGATGCGTCGTTGGCCAGCAGCAGATAGGCATGGGCCGGGGTTGCCTCGTTCTCGGCGATCGCGCGGCGCACCTCCTCGGCCTCGTCGACCGCCAGGTAATAGAGGATTTCCGGCTGGGTATCGGCGCGTTTCGCCAATTGCAGGCGCACGGCTGGATCTTCCGATGCCGCCAGCGCCTTGGCTTTTTCGTAATCCATGCCCTTAGCCGTCACGCCGCGACCTCGCCTTCCCCATCGGGCGGCACGGCGATATGGCTGCGCCCCTTGCCACCCTTCTTGGCGGCGTACATGGCTTCGTCGGCCCGCGCAATCAGCGACTCGGTGCCTTCCAGCTCATCGAGACGGGAAAACACGATACCGATCGAGTAGCCGAGCGGAAAACCCTCGACGCCATACTGCTTGTTGATCTCGCGTGCCGCCTCATGCAGGCGGGCGGCAATCGATTCCGCCGCATCGCGATCGCTTTCCTCCAGCCAGAGCAGGAATTCGTCGCCGCCGATGCGCGAGGCCAGGTCGACCGCACGCAGCATGCGTTTTGCCGCCTCGGCCACGGCCTTCAGCACCTCGTCGCCGGCCTGGTGGCCGCGCACGTCGTTCACCTTCTTGAAATTGTCGAGATCGAAATAAATCAGCGTGCCGCGCAGCTTGTTGCGTAGATGGCGCGGCAGGCGCTTGTCCAGCTCGGCCAGGAAGGCGCGGCGGTTGAGCAGGCCGGTCAGGCCGTCGGTATTGGCCAGGCGATTGAGCTGCTTGTGGGCGCGACGCAGGGCATCGACACGTTCGCGCGCCTCGGTCACGTCGCGCGCCACGCCGCGCACGCCGAGCCAGAGGCCCTTTGCATCGCGCACCGGCAGGCAGGACACTTCAAAGCAGCCCACCGAACCATCCTTGCGGCGCAGGAAAACCTCGGCCGCTTCCATCGGCGTTTCCGCTTCGAAAGGCAATGCGGCTGGCCGCGGGGTATCGGGCGTATCCTCGGCCAGCAGGTTGCGCGCCGGCGTCCCTTCCAGTTCGCGGGCGCTGAAGCCCAGGGCGCCGCGCGGCGAAACAAAGCCGAAACTGCCATCGGCCTTGGTTTCCCAGGCGAAGTCGGTGGAGCAGGTGACCAGATCCTTGAACAGCTGGCGCGACTGCATCAGCGCCTGGGTCAGGTTGCGTTCCAGCGTGCCATCGCGAGCGAGCAACAGCAGGCGCCGCGCGCCGTCATCACCGCCATAGACGATCAGGGTGATCTGCAAGGCCACACCGCCGCGCGGGCCGGGCAGATCGGCGCGGTCCTGCCGCGTCCTGCCATCCTGCAGGGCGGCATCGATGGAGGATGCCAGCGCCGGCAGCCGTCCGGCAGCCAGCTCGGCCAGCAGGGTGTCGGCGGCCGCATTGGCCAGCAATACGCCGCCCTCGCCGTCGAACAACACGGCGGGCCCCGGAAAGGACGGGATCAGGGCTTCCGGCGCCGGGCCGGCCAGGCCGCCGCCTTGCGTTGCTGTCGCGCTTTCGGGCAAATCGCCCCTCCCTGCCGGCATGGACCGATGGGGCTTCCAAGACCCCGGATATTCGCCATTCTAGCCAGAAGCCCCTATGGTGCGAAACCGTGATCAGCCCATCTTCCCAGCCGCTTGCCGATGCCGGCCCTACCCCCGCCCCGCCCCTGCGCGAGGCCGCGCTGGCGCGCGCCGAGACCTGGATTTTCGACCTCGACAACACGCTGTATCCGGCCCAATGCAACCTGTTCGCCCAGATCGACCAGCGCATGGGCCATTTCATTGCCGAGCTGTTCGGCGTGGACGCCGTGGAAGCCAAGCAGCGCCAGAAAGGGTTTTTCCAGACCCATGGCACCACGCTGCGCGGCCTGATGGTGGAGCATGGAGTCGATCCGCAGGCCTTCCTGGATTTCGTGCATGACATCGACGTGTCGGTGGTGGCGCCGCTGCCGCAACTGACCGAGGCGCTGGACCGCCTGCCCGGCCGCAAGTTGATCTACACCAACGGCACCGTGGCCCATGCCGACCGGGTGCTGGCGCGCTTAGGGATCGCCGACCGCTTCGAGGGCGTGTTCGACATCGTGGCCTCGGCCTATCTGCCCAAGCCGCAGGAACCGCCCTACCGCCAGCTGGTCGAACGCTTCGGCATCGCGCCGCAGCGTAGCGTGATGGTGGAGGACATGGCCCGGAACCTGAAGCCGGCCGCCGGCCTGGGCATGACCACCATATGGGTGCCCACCGCCTCGGCCTGGGCCCAGCCGGATCCGGGCGACGACCATATCCACCATGTGGCACCCGATCTGGCGGCCTTCCTGGCCGCCCTCCCCCTGGATTAGCCGGCCCGGCCGGCAGGGGCGTTGACTCAAGAGGCATGCCGGCTATTGTCTCGCGGCTTTTCCGCTTTTCCGCCTTAAATGACGAGGATTTCCCCATGACCGACGCCACGCTCAAGGCCCAGCTTCAGCCCGTGATCGATGCCGCCTGGGAAACCCGCGACCAGGTCAATTTCAGCACCAAGGGCGAGGTGCGCGATGCGGTGGAAGCCACGCTGAACGCGCTGGATGACGGCAAGCTGCGCGTGGCCGAGAAGGCTGGCGGCAAGTGGGAAGTGAACCAGTGGGCCAAGAAGGCGGTGCTGCTCAGCTTCCGCCTGACCGACAACATGCTGATCTCGGATGCACCGGGCGGCGCGCACTGGTTCGACAAGGTGCCATCGAAATTCGCCGGCTGGAGCGAGCAGCGTTTCCGCGGCGCCGGCTTCCGCGCCGTGCCGGGCGCCGTGGTGCGCCGCGCCGCCTACATCGCGCCGGGCGTGGTGCTGATGCCCAGCTTCGTGAATCTGGGCGCCTATGTCGACAGCGGCACCATGGTCGACACCTGGGCCACCGTGGGTTCCTGCGCCCAGATCGGCAAGAACGTGCATCTTTCCGGCGGCGCCGGCATCGGCGGCGTTCTGGAGCCCTTGCAGGCCAACCCGGTGATCATCGAGGACAATTGCTTCATCGGCGCCCGTGCCGAAGTGGCCGAGGGCGTGATCGTCGAGGAAGGCTCGGTGCTGTCGATGGGCGTGTATCTCGGTGCCTCGACCAAGATCATCGACCGCGCCACCGGCGAGGTATTCCAGGGTCGCGTACCGGCCTATTCCGTGGTGGTGTCGGGCAGCCTGCCGGGCAAGCCGCTGCCCAACGGTCAGCCTGGCCCGTCGCTGTACTGCGCGGTGATCGTCAAGCGCGTGGATGCCCAGACGCGCTCGAAAACCTCCATCAACGAGCTGCTGCGCGACTGAAGCAGCCCTCACGCTTCATTAACGGAGAGCGGCAAAAACTCGCCGGAGTCAATCCGAGTGCCGTCATGAGCCAAGACCGCCGCATCGATCCCAAGACCTTCCGCAGCGCCACAATCCTGGTGGCGGAAAGCAACCGCGCCACGCGCCAGGCCCTGCGCAACGTGCTGCTGGGCATGGGCTTCCCCAGCATCATGCTGACCGGCAATTCGGGCGAGACGATGCGCCAGCTGATGCTGGACCCGCCAAGCGTGCTGCTGCTGGATCACAAATTGCCCGGTGGCGACGGCCTGATGCTGGTCCGGCGGCTGCGCCGCGATTCCGGCGAGCTCGGCCGCATCCCCATCATCCTGATGATCGAGGCGCCCGAGGCTGCGCTGGTCATCGCCGCGCGCGATGCAGGCGTGAACGAGATCGTGATCAAGCCACCCGCCGTCGAGGCCCTGGTGCGCAGGCTGATGTCGGTGCTGAAGGAACCGCGCCCCTTCGTGCGTGTGAAGGGATTCATCGGCCCCGACCGCCGCAGGCTGATCGAGCGCCGCCGCGGTGACCGCCGTTTCATCGAACTGGAGCCCGAGGATATTCCCGGCAATAGCGATCGCCGCAAGGGCGGTGGCCGACGCACCGGCAAGGACCGCCGCAGCAAGGCCAATCCGGCCTGAGGCGTAGGCTGAAAAAAAGAAGGCCGGTCGGAGCGGGGACACCGAGGCCGGCCCGGGCGCGAGTCGGCGCCGAGATGCGGCAACTCTAGCGGCGCCGCATGACTTTCGGATGACAGCAAGCGGCTGGCGCCGCACGGTGCCGACAGGCAATATCGGCACCGATCCCTGCCGCAGGCATTTTGTATGCTTGCATTACTATTGTTCCTCGCTACAATCCGGCGTCATAACAAGCCCGGCCCAAGAGGCCGATGGCCAGGGAGAGGAACAGCAGCCGTGCCGGCATCCGTCCGCAACGGAACCGCGACTGATATGCGCAAAGCCGATTTGCGCAAGGATGCCGCGCGCAAAGCCGAAGTGCGGACCGAGCCGCGGGCCGACCGCCGCGCCGCGCCGGTGAATTACGGTACCCTGCCCAACCATGTCGGTTATCTGCTGCGCCTGGCCCAGTTGCGGGTATGGGAGGATTTCTACGCCCGCCTCGGCCCGACGGGAGTAAGCCCCGCGCTGTTCTCGGCGCTGATGCTGATCGAGCACAATCCCGGCCTGCAACAAAGCCGCCTGGGTGAGGCCCTGGGCGTGGCCCGCTCGGGCGCCATGACCATGGTGGACCGGCTGGAACGGCTGGGCCTGGTAGAACGCCGCGCCGACCCTCATGACCGCCGTGCCTACGGTCTTTTCCTCACCGCTGGCGGCGAACGCCAGATGGCGGAACTGATCATGCGGGTGAAAAGCCACGACAAGCTGATCAATCAGGTTCTGAGCCAGCAGGAGCATGAGACATTGATGCGCCTGCTGCGCAAATTCATCGCCGCGCCGGCACTGACCGGCGAGGCCCATTCCGCACCGGACAACGATCCGGTAGCGTCGCGTACCAAGCGCGCCGGCCAAACCGGGCGGCGGCAGAACACATCCAGGGAGGACAGACCATGAGCAGCAAGATTACCCGTCGCCAATTCGCCGCTTCGGCAGCAGCCGGCGCCGCCATCGTGGCCGGCACCGCGCCTTTCAACATCATCCGCGCCCAACCCAAGACGCTGAAGATCGGCTCGATCCATCCGCGCTCGGGCTTCCAGGCCCAGCTCGGCATCGCCTGCCAGCGCGGCATCGACATCGCACCGCGCGTGCTGAAGCAGCTCGGCATCGCCGCCGAGGTCGAGATCATGAACGCCGACACCGAGTCGAATGTCGACGTCGCCCGCGCCCGCGCGGAAAAGCTGATCAACGACGGCGCCAACGTGTTGATCGGTGCCTTCGACAGCGGCCAGTCCGCCGCCATCGCCCAGGTCGCCGAACAGAAGGGCGTGCCCTACATCATCAACGTGGCCGCAGCGCCGCAGATCACCGAACAGGGCTACAAGTTCGTGTTCCGCAACTTCCCGACTGCCCCCATGCTGGTCGGCGACGGCCTGAACCTGATGAAGGGCGTGTTCGAGAAGAGCGGCATCACACCCAAGACCGCCGTGTTCATGCATGTGAACGACACCTTCGGCCAGTCGATGGCCGGGGCGATCAAGGCGATGGCGCCGCGCTTCAACCTGCCGTTCCAGATCGTCGAGACCATCGCCTACGACCCGCAGGCCAAGGACCTGTCGGTGGAAATCGCCAAGGCCAAGGCCACCGGCGCCGAGATGCTGATGCCGGTGACGCGCCTGAACGACGCCATCCTGATGGTGCGTGAGATGGTCAAGCAGCGCTGGGAACCGAAGATCGTGATGAGCCCCGGCGCGCCGGGCTTCTACGAGGGCCAGTTCTACAAGACCCTGGGCAAGTTCTCGAATTACATGATCACCAACGTTCCGTGGTACAACCCGCGTTCGTCGATCACCCAGAAGCTGCTGGACGAGTTCACCAAGTCCTACAAGGGCGAACTGTTCGAGCTGAATGTCGGCTTCTCGTTCGAGGCCGTCATGGTGGCGGTCGATGCCTACAACCGCGCCAAGAGCACGGACGGCAAGGCACTGGCCGACGCGATCCGCCAGACCAAGATCGACAACCACGTGATGGCCGGCGGCAGCCTGCAGTTCGACGCCAAGGGCCAGAACGTCAACATCAAATCCGTGACGCTGCAGAACCTGGACCAGCGGCCGAAGGTGGTGTTGCCGCTCGACATCGCCGAAGACAACCTGCTTCTGCCGCTGCCGAGCTGGAGCAAGCGCTAAGCCAGTCCCGACCACACGCATCGCAAAGACATCATGCCAACAGAACTTGTATTAACCGTCGCGCTGCAGGGCATCCTGACCGGCCTGGTCTATGGCCTGATGGCGCTCGGCCTGTCGGTGATTTTCGGCGTGGTGCGTGTGGTCAATTTCGCTCATGGCGAGATGATGACGATCGCCTCTTACGGGGCGATCGTCGCCTTCGCCGCATGGCACATCGATCCGCTGGTGGCCATGGTGCCGATCGCGGTGATCCTGTTCGCCATCGGCTATGCCATGCAGGCATTGCTGATCAATCCCTTCATCAACCGGCCGGAGCACAGCCAGTTCATCCTGCTGGCCGCCGTGGCAATCATCATGGTGAACGGCCTGCTGATGATCTTCGGGCCCGATGCCCGCAACGTGCTGGTGGATTATTCGCTCGATTCCATCGAAATCGGCTCCCTGCTGGTCGACAAGGTGCGCGTGATCACCGCCGCCATGGCGCTGGCCATCACCGCTGTCCTCTTTGCCTTCTTCAAACTGAGCCATACCGGCAAGGCGATCCGCGCCTGCGCCGACAACCATCTGGGCGCCCTGGTGGTGGGCCTGAACGTCAAGCAGCTTTATGCGCTGACCTTCGGCATCGGCTCGGCCTGTGTCGGTGCCGCTGGCGCTATGATGACGCTGCTAATCGACACAACGCCCAATATCGGGCCTGTCTTCACCCTGCAGGCTTTCGTGATCGTGATCATCGGCGGCCTTGGCTCGATGCCCGGCGCGCTGCTGGGCGGGGTACTGATCGGCCTGTCGGAAGCGATGTCGGGCCTTTTCTTCGCGCCCTCGGCCAAGACGATGTTCGGCGTCGCCATCCTGATCCTGGTTCTTCTGTTCCGGCCGCAGGGCCTGCTGGGGCGTAAAGCATGATTTCCCGTATGATCGACGGCGTGCCGCGGCGCGCCCTGGTTCTGCTTGTCCTGATGCTGGCCGGTCTGCTGATCGCGCCGCTGGTGGTGGATGCCTATATCCTCTCGATCCTGATCCTGGTGCTGTATTTCGCCTATACCGGCCAGGCCTGGAACGTGATGATGGGCTTTGCCGGCCAGCTCAGCCTGGGCCATTCGCTCTATGTCGGCATTGCCGCCTATACCGCCGCCGCGCTGTATGTGCATTTCGGCATCGGGCCGTGGGCCGGCGTACTGCCGGCCATTGCCCTCTCGATGGGCGCCGGCCTGGTGATCGGTTTCCTGGCCTTCCGCTTCGGCATCAGCGGCGTGTATTTCGCCCTGCTGACCATCGCCTTCGCCGAATTCACCCGTGTCGGCTTCGACCATTTCGCCTGGGTAAACGGCTCTGGCGGCTTTTTCCTGCCGGTGACGCAGCAGGCCGCCAATGATCCGCTCAACCTGCGCGGCTCACCCACGATGTTCTATTATATCCTGCTGGCCATCACCGTGCTGGCATTCCTGTTCTGCCGCTGGCTGCTGACCGGGCGCATCGGCTATTACTGGCTGGCGATCCGCGAAGAGCCGGAAGCCGCCCAGACGCTGGGCATCAATGTGTTCCGCTACAAAATGATCGCGGTAGCGATCTCGTCCGGCATGACCGCCCTGAGCGGCGTGTTCTTCGCCTTCTACTACAACAACCTGTTTCCCGAGCAGATTTTCAGCATGGCGCGCTCGATCGAACTGATCCTGGGCCCGATCATCGGCGGCGTCGGCTCGCTGTTCGGTCCAATCCTCGGCGCCGTCGTGCTGACCGCGCTGGCTGAGGCTGTGACCGAGATCATGCATGCGCTGGGTTATGAAATCCCCGGCATCAAGCAGGTGTTCTACGGCATCTGCCTGCTGGTGGTGATCATCTATCTGCCGCACGGCATCTGGCCGCCACTGCGCAAGCGGCTCGGCCTGGAGGACCGGTCATGACCGATCTTCTGACCGTAGACGGCATTTCGAAAAGCTTCCGCGGCCTGCGCGCCGTGAGCCAGGCAAGCCTGAGCGTGCCACAGGGCGGCATCGTCAGCCTGATCGGCCCCAACGGCGCCGGCAAGACCACCTGTTTCAACATGATCGCCGGCGTGTTCAGGCCCGATGAAGGCCGCATCACCTTCAATGGGAACCGCATCGACGGCATGCGGCCGGACCGGATCTGCCATGCCGGCATCGGCCGCACCTTCCAGATCGTGAAGCCGTTCAAGGAACTCACCGCGCTGGAAAACGTGATCGTCGGCGCCCTGCGGGCCGAGAAGGATGTGCGGCAGGCGCGCAGAAAAGCCGAGGCCGTGCTGGACCAGCTGGGCATGGCCGACAAGCGCAGCCAGCCGGCCGCACAGCTTACCCTGCCCGAGCGCAAACGGCTGGAAGTTGCGCGCGCCCTGGCCACCGAGCCGAAGCTTCTGCTGCTGGACGAGGTTATGGCCGGGCTGCGCCCCACCGAAACCGACCAGATGGTGGCGGTGTTCCGCGACCTCAACAGAAAACATGGCATGACCATCCTGCTGATCGAGCACGTGATGCGGGCGGTGATGGCTTTGTCGCAGCAGGTGGTGGTGCTGCATTACGGCCAGGTGATCGCCAGCGGCGCGCCGGAAGATGTGGTGCGCGACCCGGCCGTGCTGGAATGCTATCTGGGCGAGGAGGTGGAGGCATGAGCCTCGCCATCGAAAATCTGGACGTTTTTTACGGCGATGCGCAGGCACTGGACGGCGTCTCGCTGCGCGTGCCCCGGAGCAGCATCGTCGCCATCATCGGCGCCAACGGCGCCGGCAAATCCACCCTGATCCGCACCATCGCCGGCATCGAACGGCCACGCAAAGGCAGCATACGCTTTGGCGAAACCGAGATCGCCGGCCTGCCGAGCCACAAGGTATGCAATTTAGGAATCGGCCAGGTGGCCGAGGGCCGGCAGGTGTTTCCCAGCCTGACCGTGCTGGAGAATTTGCAGATGGGCGCGATGCTGTCGCGTGCCCGGGCCAAGGAAAAAGCCACGCTGGACGAGGTGTTCGGCCTGTTTCCGCGTCTGGCCGAGCGGCGCAACCAGCTGTCGGGCACCATGTCGGGCGGCGAGCAGCAGATGCTGGCCATCGGCCGCTGCCTGATGGGGCAGCCGGAACTGATCATGTTCGACGAGCCCTCGCTGGGCCTGGCGCCAGCCGTGGTGCAGGAGGTGTTCCGCATCATCAAGCTGCTGCACCAGCGCGGCATGACGGTGATCCTGGTGGAGCAGAACGTTGCCGTCTCGCTGAAACTGGCCAACCAGGCCTATGTGCTGGAAAACGGCCGCATCGTGATGGAAGGTACCGGCGAGGCCCTGCTGCACGACGACCGCGTGCGGCAAGCCTATATGGGGCTGTGATCCACCAGGCAGACGACAAGAAAAAGGCCACCTTGCGGTGGCCTTTTTCCATTTTCGCGAAAGCGCCGCTTACGCCAGGTTGGCGAAGAAGTCGTTGCCCTTGTCGTCGACGATGATGAAGGCGGGGAAATCCTCGACCTCGATCTTCCACACCGCTTCCATGCCGAGTTCCGGGTATTCGTGCTGCTCGACCTTCTTGATGCAGTTCTTGGCCAGGATCGCGGCCGGGCCGCCGATCGAGCCGAGATAGAAGCCGCCATATTTCTTGCAGGCATCGGTCACCTGCTTGGAGCGGTTGCCCTTGGCGAGGCTGATGAAGCCACCGCCGTTTTCCATCAGCAGGCCGACGTAAGAGTCCATGCGGCCTGCCGTGGTGGGGCCGAAGGAACCCGAAGCCATGCCGTCCGGCGTCTTGGCCGGGCCGGCGTAATAGATCATGTGGTTCTTCACGTAATCGGGCAGGCCCTGACCCTTCTCGATCCGCTCGGCGAATTTGGCATGCGCCAGGTCGCGGGCGACGATCAGCGTGCCGGTCAGCGACAGGCGGGTCTTGACCGGATACTGCGAGAGCTTTTTGCGGATTTCGCTCATCGGCTGGTTGAGGTCGATCTTGACCACTTCCGCCGACAGCTTGTCTTCGTGTTCGGGCAGATACTGCGCCGGATTGGTCTCGAGCTGTTCGAGATAGATGCCGTCGCGGGTGATCTTGCCCAGAGCCTGGCGGTCGGCCGAGCAGGATACCGCGATGCCGACCGGCACGCTGGCGCCGTGGCGCGGCAGGCGGATCACGCGCACGTCGTGGCAGAAATACTTGCCGCCGAACTGCGCGCCGATGCCGTTGATACGGGTGAGCTCAAGGATTTTCTGCTCGAATTCCACGTCGCGGAAGGCATGACCGGTTTCGCTGCCCTTTGTCGGCAGATGATCGAGATATCGTGCCGAGGCCAGCTTGGCGGTCTTGAGGTTCAGCTCGGCCGACAGGCCGCCGATCACGATCGCCAGGTGGTAGGGCGGGCACGCGGCCGTGCCCAGCGTCTTGATCTGGGCATCGAGGAATTTCAGCAGCGTATCGCCGCGCAGCACCGCCGGCGTCTGCTGGTAAAGATAGGTCTTGTTGGCCGAGCCGCCGCCCTTGGCCATGAACAGGAACTTGTAGGCATCGCCATCGGTGGCATAGAGCTCGATCTGCGCCGGCAGGTTGGTGCCGGTGTTCTTCTCCTCGAACATGGAAAGCGGCGCGAGCTGGGAATAGCGCAGGTTGGTCTCGGTATAGGTGCGATAGACGCCGTGGCTGATCGCCTCTTCGTCCTTACCAGAGGTCCAGACATACTGGCCCTTCTTGCCGATCACGATGGCCGTGCCGGTATCCTGGCAGGAGGGCAGCACCATGCCGGCCGAGATATTGGCGTTCTTGAGCAGCTCCAGCGCCACGAAATGGTCGTTCGGCGAGGCATCCTTGTCGTCGAGGATGGCACGCAGCTGGGCCAGATGGCCCGGGCGGAAGAGATGCGCGATGTCGCGCATGGCGGCGAAAGTGAGATCGCTGAGCGCCTTGTCAGAAACCTGCAGCACTTCGCGCCCGCCGGCCTTGATCACCTCGACGCCGTCGGAAGACAGCTTGCGGTAGGGCGTCGTGTCGGGACCAAGCGGAAACAGGTCCTCGTAGCGGAACTCGGGCATTCTATTCTCCGGGGCTGCTGATCTTGGGCTGCTTTGGACCGGCGCTGCGGGCGCCGCAGGTCAGGTCTTTTTCTTGCGGAAGGCATCCAGCGCGACGACGTCGCCGGTCTTGCGTTCGGCCGGGTCCTCGGCCGCCGCCGCGGGCGTCGTGGTATCGGCCTCGCCCACCGGGGCCGGGCTGCTGATCGCCGGCCGCGCATCGGTATTGGGTGCGACGCGGAACTGCAGGCCGAATTGCACGCTGGGATCGGCAAAGGCGGTGATCGCCGCATAGGGAACCACCAGCCGCTCGGGCACCTTGTTGAAGCTGAGGGTGATCTGGAAGGCATCCTCGCCCGGCTCCAGTCCCCAATACTGGTGCTGCAGCACAATGGTCATCTCTTCCGGATACCGCTCATGCAGGTAATCCGGCAATTCGACGCCAGGCTGGTCAGTGCGGAAGGTGATGTAGAAATGGTGGTTGCCCGGCAGGCCGAATTCGGCGACGCGTTTGAGCGCCTCGCGCACCGCGCCGCGCAGGGCAGTTTCCACCAACTGGTTGTAGTCGAGCAGCTTGCCGGCCATGACTAATCTTCTCGGGGACGCAATGCGTGCATTTTACCCTTCCCCATCCGGGGGTTCAATTCCAAGCCGGCTGCGGAAGGCGGGTCTTCCACAGGATTAAGGTCGAAATCGGAAGATTTATTAGTGGGGGGCTTCTGTTGCCCGGCGCCCCCCGAGCCGCGCTTACCGATTAGGCAGCGAGTGCAACGCTATTGTCGTTGGCACTTTTGAGGTGACCCGATAACGGCGGTATCATGCCGGGCAAAAACTGGGCCTTTATTGCGCACGTCGAGCCTGATTCGCCCCCAGCATCAGCCCGGCCAATGGGTTAACCGCAAAGGTTAAGACCGGGTTCATGGTGGAGGCGCCGGGTACTGCCCCCGGGTCCGTTACGCCTATTCTGCACAGCGTTTATCGCCATAGTCGGTTTCCCGACAGGATCAATGTAGGGGGTCGGAAGGAGTTTTTGAAGGGTCCCCGGCCGGGGCATTTTCGGGGGGCCGGTCAGGGCGGGCTTTTTGGGACCCGGGGCTTTTTGGGACTCGGCCGGCCGGTCTATAACCACCTGCCTTTCGTCCGGCGGCCCGAGTCGCCGGAATTTGCCCGCCGGAGAGACCCGCAATGACCATGACGCCGGAACAGGCCGCCGAGATCGCCGCCCTGCGCAGCCAGTCCCAGCCGACCCGCCGCGCCACCGTGCCGGCCCTGGAGGAAATCCTCTACGAACCGATGACCGTGCTGGACCACGGTTTTGTCCGCGTCATCGACTACATGGGTGACGATTCCGCCGTGGTTCAGGCTGCCCGCGTCTCTTACGGCCGCGGCACCAAGAAGGTCAGCGAGGATCGCGGCCTGATCAACTACCTGATGCGTCACCGGCACACCACGCCGTTCGAGATGTGCGAGATCAAGTATCACGTCAAGCTGCCGATCTTCGTGGCGCGGCAGTGGATCCGCCACCGCACGGCGAACGTGAACGAGTATTCCGCGCGCTACTCGATCCTGGACAACGAATTCTATATCCCCGCCCCCGACCAGCTTGCCGCGCAGTCGAGCTCAAACCGCCAGGGCCGCGGCGATCTGCTAACCGGCGCGGAAGCCGCGCGGGTCCTCGACCTGCTGAAGCGCGACGCGATGCAGTCCTATGCCTCGTATGAGGAAATGCTGAACGAGCGGCCTGACGGCAGCAAGCGTGACGAAAGCCGCGAGGGTCTGGCGCGCGAGCTGGCGCGCATGAACCTGACGCTGAACTTCTACACCCAGTGGTACTGGAAGACCGACCTGCTGAACCTGCTGCATTTCCTGAGCCTGCGCGCCGACAGCCATGCGCAGTACGAAATCCGGGTCTATGCCGAGGCCATGCTGGAAACCGTGAAGCGCTGGGTGCCGGCCTGCTACGACGCTTTCATGGAATACCGCGTCGGCGGCGCCAGCCTTTCGGCCACGGCGCTGAAGGCGGTACGCCGCATGCTGGCCGGCGAAACCGTCGACCAGGCAAGCTCCGGCCTGAGTGCGCGGGAATGGCGCGAATTGATGGCGGTGCTGAAGCCCGAGCGCTGAAACGGCGCAGTTGGATTAACGCGCCAGCACCGCGCGGGCGGCGTCGCGGCTGATCACCCAGATCAGGGCGCCGAACACGGCCGTGCCAGCGAAGGCCATGCTCAGACTGAACGGATCGCCGGCCGGCACCAGGGCATTGACCGCCGAGCCCAGCCCGCCGCCCGCCGTCTGCAGAAAACCCGACAATGCCGCACCCGCGCCCAATGTGGCGGGATTGACGCCTACCGCGCCCACCACCGAATTGGGCATGGCCAGCCCCATGCCGATGGCCCAGACCAGCCGCAGCACGACGATGGCGGTGACGCTAGGCTCGATCCAGCCGACATACAGCGCCATGCCTGCCCCGCCGACCAGCGTGAACAGCACGCCCGCATCGATCATGCGCAGCAGGCCGAAACGCCCGCCAAGCCATGACGACAACAGCGCGCCGATTAGAAACCCGCCACTGCCCAGGGCAATCAGGATGCCGTAATCCACCGCGCTCAGGCCCATAGCGCCGATCAGCACGGCCGGCGCACCGGCGCTGAACCCGTGCAGGCCGGCGAAGACACCCAGATTCAGCAGACCGAAGGTGAGGAAGGCACGGTTGGTGAGCAGGAAGCCATAGGCGGACAGAATGCCGCGCAGCAGCGGTCCATTCGCGGGCGCCGGCATATGGGTTTCCGGCAGGCGCCAGACCAGGACCAGCACGACCGCCAGGGTGATGCCGCCGTTGATCCAGAAATTGAGCCGCCAGCCGAGGTAATGCTCGATCAGGCCGCCCAGCAGCGGGGCGACGATCGGAGCCAGCGCGAGGGAGGCGGAAATCACCGAGGTCGCCCGGGCTGCCTGTTGACGTTCGTAGACGTCGTTCACAATAGCGCGACCGGTGGCCATGGCGCTGGCCGCCCCCAGGCCCTGGACCGCCCGGGCCCACAACAGGGCCGACAGGCTTTCCGCCAGGGCACAGGCGACCGAGCCAGCGACCATGATGACCAGCCCGCCCAGCAGCAGGGGGCGGCGGCCGTAACGGTCGCTCAGCGGGCCGTAAACCAGCTGCGCCCCTGCAAAAGTGGCGAAATACACGGTCAGCGTGAACGGCAGCACATCGACCGGCTCCCCCAATGCCTCGCTGATCGCCGGCAGGGACGGCAAATACATGGTTGCCGCCAGAATCCCATTGGCAAACAGGACAGTAAGCAGAAGCAGGAGACCCGCGGGGGGCGGCGGTTTCGACATGCTTGAGAGGCAGCCAGAGCCAAAGGTAGAATGAGAAGACCTACTACCCGCTTTAAAGTGTTGCGGGTTGGTTGGCTTCGTCCGGCCATCAGTATATATATGATCGCAAAAGTATTTCTATGATTCTAGCACCTATCGCCCGGGTGGAGGGGCGGTGCCGGAACCGGGGATACAAGGGCCGCAAGGGGGCTTTCGCTCAGGGATGTCGGAAAAGATCGACTTCAGCCACGTCCGCTTCCTCATCGTGGATTCCAACAAGCTGATGTGCCAGCTCGTGAAGGACATCCTGATGATGCTGGGCTGCCATCAGGTATCGACCGTGCGCGACAGCGAAAAGGCCATCGCCGCACTGCGCTCGGGCGGCTATGACGTGATGATCACCGAATGGAACCTGAAGCCGCGCTCGGGCCTTGAACTGCTCGACTGGCTGCGCACCGATGGCACCTCGCCTGATCGCATGATGCCCGTGATCATGCTGACCGCAAATTCGGAAATGGAATACGTGATGGAGTCGCGCGACAAGGGCGTGACCGAATTCCTCGCCAAACCCTTCACGGCAGATGGCATGTATCGTCGCCTGGTCTCGGTGATTGCGCGTCCGCGCGATTTCGTCAGCGTGCCGGGCTATTTCGGGCCCGACCGGCGCCGCCAGCAACTGCCTTTCGAAGGCGTTGACCGGCGCCAGACAAAACCCGAATAAGCCACGCCCCATGCGTCGGAAAATCATCCCCAATCGTGGTGAGCTGAAGCGCAAGGCGGTCAATTACAAGACCGGCATGGATCTCCGGCTCGACGACGAGATGATCAAGAAAATGGAGGCGCTGGTCGAGAATACCAGCACCCAATTTCTGGACGAGACCGTCGAGACTCTGAAAGGCCTGCGCGAGGCCCTTGGCCGTGCCGCCGCCGACCCCTCGGCGCGGCGCGAGGTGCTGGAGCATATCCGCGAGGAGGCATTCCAGATCAAGGGCATGGGTGGCGTTTTCGGCTATCCGCTGCTGACCGAATTCGCGAAGTCATTGCATGATTTCCTGAAAGAGCTGGACGACCTGGACGAGTTGCAGCAGGAAATCGTCAGCATCCATGTCGATACCCTCTATGTGGTGATCTCCCACCGCATCAAGGGTTCGGGCGGCGCCCTCGAGGCCCAGTTGCGCGCCTCTCTGAAAGCTGCCGTCGACAAGGCCAAGCCGGGCGTCAGGGCGGGCTGACCCCGTTTTTCCGGCCCCGATCCCCGTCCCGGGGCGGGCCGTTCTGGACACCCCGGTTCCCCCGCCCTATAACCCCGCCATGCACCCGACCACCGCCCTTCCTTTCGTCAAGATGCACGGCCTCGGCAACGATTTCGTCGTGCTGGACGCCCGTGCCCATCCGCTGCCGCTGGATCTGGCGGCGGTGCGGCTGCTGGGCGACCGCCGGCGCGGCGTGGGTTTCGACCAGATGATCACCATCGAACGGTCAGACAAGGCGGATGCCTTCATGCGCATCCACAATGCCGATGGCGGCGAGGTGGAATCCTGCGGCAATGCGGCGCGCTGTGTCGCCAGCCTGCTGATGCAGGAAAATGGCCGCGAAGCCGTGAGCATCGATACGCTGGGCGGCTGGCTGCAGGCACGCGGCGGCGCCCAGGGACAGATCACGGTGGATATGGGCGAGCCGCGTTTCGACTGGCAGGCCATCCCGCTGGCACGCGAGATGAACACCCTGCGCATGGATTACAGCTTTGGCGGCTTCAGCCATCCCGGCGCCGTGAATGTGGGCAATCCGCATGTGGTGTTTTTCGTGCCTGATGCCGAAACCGTGCCGTTGGCCGAGATCGGACCCAAGATCGAGCACGATCCTTTATTCCCGCAACGCATCAACGTGGAATTCGCCCAGATGATCGACCGCACGCAGATTCGCATGCGGGTCTGGGAACGCGGCGCCGGCATCACGCGCGCCTGCGGCACCGGCGCCTGCGCCACGCTGGTTGCCGCCGCACGCCGCGATCTGGCCGAACGCAAGGCCGCGATCATCCTCGATGGCGGCACGCTGACCATCGAATGGGCGGCCGACAACCACATCTACATGACCGGTCCGGCCGCCGAGGCCTTTCGCGGCGAAATCCCGCCCAGCTTCTGGACCGCAGTGGACGCCGCCTGAGGCATGGCGGATAAAACCTCCGTACTGAATTTCGGCTGTCGCCTGAATGCCTATGAAGGCGAGGCGATCCGCAGTCTGCTCGACAAGCTGGGCCGCGACGACGTGGTGGTCGTCAATACCTGCGCGGTGACGGCGGAAGCCGAGAAACAGGCGCGCCAGGCGATCCGCCGCCTGCGCCGCGAACGGCCCGATGCCCGCATCGTCGTCACCGGCTGCGCCGCCCAGGTGAATGCCGCCGGCTTCGCCGCCATGAGCGAAGTGGATCATGTGATCGGCAACCGCGAGAAGCTGGGCGTCGATGCCTGGCGCGACATCGGCGTCGCCGCGCCGCGTATCAGCGTTGGCGACATCCAGACCGATACGCCGCCCGCCCTGCCCGCCGTCAGCCATTTTCCCGGCCGGCCGCGCGCCTATCTGGAAATCCAGCAGGGCTGCGACCATCGCTGCACCTTCTGCATCATCCCCTATGGTCGCGGCCCGAGCCGCTCGCTGCCGCTGGGCGCCGTGGTGGATCAGGCGCGTGCCATGGCCGCGCGCGGCTATCGCGAATTCGTGCTGACCGGCGTGGACATTACCTCCTACGGCCATGACCTGCCCGGCCGGCCGACACTGGGCCAGGCGACGCGGCGGCTGCTGGATCTGGTGCCGCAGATCGAACGGCTGCGTTTCTCCTCGCTCGACCCGGCCGAGATCGACGAGGATTTGTTCCGGCTTTATGCCGACGAACCGCGCGTGATGCCGCATGCGCATATGAGTCTGCAGGCTGGCGACGACCTGATCCTGAAACGCATGAAGCGGCGGCATAGCCGCCAGCAGGCACTGGACGCCGCGGCAAGGCTGCAGGCCCTGCGCCCCGGCATCGCGCTGGGCGCCGACCTGATCGCCGGCTTTCCGACCGAAAGCGACGGCGCATTCCAACGCAGCGCGGAGCTGATCGACGAAGCCGGACTTGCCTTCGTGCACGTCTTCCCCTATTCGCCACGCCCCGGCACGCCGGCCGCGCGCATGCCGCAGCTGCCCGTCGAACTGCGCCGGGCGCGCGCCGCAGACCTGCGCCACCGCGCAGACCATGCGCTGAACCGTTTTCTCAACAGCCGCATCGGCAGCGCGGCCAGCATCCTGGTGGAACAACAGGGCCTGGGCCGCGATGAAACCTATGCGCCGGTGATCCTGCCGAACAGCATGGAAAAAGGCAGCATCGTCACCGCGCGCATCGCGGCGGCGCATGACGGCAAGTTATGGCTGGAGGCCGCATGAGCGAGGCCGGGAACAATACGACCGAGAAAAAACCGGGCTGGTTCAGCCGCCTGAAAGCCGGCCTGTCACGGTCGGCCGGCCAACTGGGTGAGCAGATTGGCGCGCTCTTCACCAAGCGCAAGCTGGACCAGGAGGCGCTGGACGATCTGGAGGAAACGCTGATCAAGGCCGATCTGGGCGTGACCACGGCCGCCCGGATCGTGAAGGAGATCGCCAAGGACCGCTTCGAGAAAGACATCTCGCCTGAGGAAGTTCGCGCCGCGCTGGCCGAATCCGTCGCCGGCCTGCTGCAGCCGGTGGAACGACCCCTGGCCCTGGAGGGCGATACGCCGCAGGTGGTGCTGGTGGTGGGTGTGAATGGCGTGGGCAAGACCACGACCATCGGCAAAATCGCCGCCCGCCTGCGCGAGGATGGCAAAAGCGTGATGCTGGCCGCCGGCGATACCTTCCGCGCCGCCGCCATCGAGCAGCTCAAGGTGTGGGGTGACCGCGTTGGCGCGCCGGTGCTGGCGCGCGAGACCGGCAGCGACGCCGCCGGCCTGGCGTTCGATGCCCTGGCCCAGGCACGCGAACAGAAGACCGACGTGCTGCTGATCGACACCGCCGGCCGCCTGCAGAACAAGGCCGACCTGATGGGCGAACTGGCCAAGATCGTGCGCGTGCTGAAGAAGCAGGTGCCCGAGGCACCACATCATGTGCTGCTGGTGCTGGATGCCACCACAGGGCAGAACGCCATCAGCCAGGTGGCAACCTTCAAGGAAATCTGCGCGGTAACCGGCCTGGTGGTGACCAAGCTGGACGGCACGGCGCGCGGCGGCGTGCTGGTGGCGATTGCCGATAAATTCGGCCTGCCGGTGCATTACATCGGCGTCGGCGAACAAGCCGCCGATCTGCAACCCTTCTCGGCCACGGGTTTTGCCCGCGCACTGGCCGGACTGGAACAGCCCGGCCAGTAGCTGGACGGATCATTCCGCCGGTTCGAAAGTGTAAGCGTAGTCGCGCTCGTTCTGGGTCTGACCGCCCAGCGGGAACTTGCGGCTGTCGTCCAGATAATCGTGGAAATGGATCACCACGTCCTCGTCGCGCAGGAACACCACGGCATAGGCCGGCGGTTCGTGGCTGCCGGGAACGGCGGCAAGCTGTTCGGCCCGGAAATCCAGCCAGACCTGATGGTTGGTGGCCCGCATGGTGGAAAACGGCACCCCCATCCAGCTACCGACAATCGGCCGATGCACATGGCCGAAGAACACATGCCGCAGATTCTGGCGATGCGGCCGCATCAGGGCCGCCACCTGCTCGCGCTGGATCAGGCCGATGCTGTCCATCGGGCCGATGCCGACCTCGAAAGGCGGATGGTGCATGAACACGAAGAGCGGCCTGTCGCCAGCGGCGGCAAGCTGACGGCGCAACCAATCCTGCCGCTGCTCGCAATACCAGCCGGCATGGGTGCCCGGCTGGTTGGTATCGAGGAACAGCAAGCGCCCCTCGGCCAGGTCATGACGACCCTGGATGAACCCATTCTCGTCCACCGGCGCGTTGGGAAACACCTTGCGGAAAGTCGGGCGGTCGTCGTGATTGCCCAGCAGCGGGATGCAGGGCGGGATCAGGTCGTCCAACACATCGCGCAAAGCCTCGTAGGCGATGCCTTCGCCCCAATGGGTCAGGTCGCCGGTGATCACCACCAGGGCGGCATCGGCATGGTTGCGGTTGATATCGTCCACCGCCGCCGCCAGGCGCGCCTGCGGATCGAGGCCGTAAAGCAGGCGGCCGGGTTCGACAAGATGGGTGTCGGTGATATGGATCAGCTTGGTCATACAGCAGCCTTTCGCAAAGCAGAAGGGCGGAGCGGCTTTACGGCCGCCCCGCCCATATGGTCAGGTCACGAACGCGTCTTCGGCAGCAGTTTTTGCACGTCGCGGCTCATGTCCTTCAGCACCGCCTGCGGTTCACCGGCGCGCTGGCCGTTCACGATCGACTGCAGGTGATCCTTGATCACGTCGGTGATCTTCAGGCCGTTCTCGCCCGGAAAGGCATACCACTTGGTGAGCAGGCCAAGCTGGCTGACCGCGGTGTAGTTGTTCGGGTTCTTCTCGTAGAAGTCCTTGAGATAGACGTCGTTGGCCTTCTTGTTCGGCGGCATGTAGCCCGTGGTCTTGGCCATGATCGCCGCGCCTTCGGCACCGTGCCAGAACTTCATCACCTCCCAGGCGGCCTTGCGCTTGGCCGGATCGGTGGCGGTGATCACGCCCAGATTGCCGCCGGCAGGCAGGCGGCCGACACCCGGCTTCACATCCGGGAAGGCGTGGGTCTTGAGCTGGAACTTGCCGGCGACCATCTCGGTCACCTTGGCCAGATCCGAGGTGGAGGTGATGTGGATACCGGTCTTGCCGGCGGCGAAGGCGGCACGCATTTCCGGCTGCGTCAGGTTCGGCATCTGGGCCTCCTTGACGAAGCGCGAAAAGACATTGATGGCGAACTGGCCTTCGGGGCCGTCGAAGGCCACCTTGCTTTCATCCTTGTTCAGCATCTCGCCGCCCTGGCTGAAGACCGGAGCCTGCCACAGCCAGTTGCCGGTGATGTCCCAGGCGATGGTGGCGCCGTTGACGTCACCGCCCAGCGCCTTGATCTTCTTCGCCAGTGCAAAGACCTCGTCCCAGGTCCTAGGCAGGTTGTTCGGGTCGCCGCCAGCCTGTTTCACGAGATCGAGATTGTAATAGGCGATGGGCAGGGAGATGGCGAAGGGCAGTGCATAAACCTTGCCCTGCTGCGTGCCGATATCGAACATCGCCTGGTGAAAGCCTTCGGTCTCGAAGTTCTTCTCGGCCTTGATGAAATCATCCAGCGGCACGGCGATGTTGCGATCCACCATGATGCGGATGCGGTTCAGACCCTGGAAGGTGATATCGGGCATCTGCTTGGTGATCGACTCGCGCAGGATTTTCTGCGTCGCTTCCTCATAGGAATCGTACGGCGCCCGGAAGCTGACCTTGATCTCGGGGTGCTTCTTGGCGAATTCAGCGGCGATCTGCTGATGCGTGCCGTTGAACAGCTCGCCATAAGGATACTGGATCACGATCTCGGTGGCCTGGGCGGTGGATACCGCCATCAGGGCAGCGGCCGCCGCCATGAAGATTTTACGCATAGGGTCTCTCCTCTTCTGTTGCAGCCTATTTGAGGCCGGTGAATGCAATGCCTTCGATGAAGCGGCGCTGGGCCACCAGGAAGGCGACCACGAGGGGGGCGATGATCACGGTGGCCGCCGCCATCAGCGGTCCATAGGACGTGCCGGCCTCCTGGTTGCGGAAGCTGATGACGCCGAGCGGCGGGGTGTAATACTGCTCGCTGTTCAGCGCGATCAGCGGCCAGAAATAGTCGTTCCAGTGCGCGATCACCGAGAAGATGCCAAAGGCGGTGATCGCGGGAATGGCGGTGGGCAGCATGACGCGCCAGACGATGGCGAATTCCGACATGCCGTCCATGCGGGCCGCATCGATCAGGTCGTCGGGCACGGTCATGAAGAACTGGCGCATCAGGAAGATGCCGAAGACCGATATGACCCAGGGCACGATCAATGCGGCGTAGCTGTCGAGGATGCCCAGGTGATGGAACAGCAGGAACAGTGGCACCGCGATGGCATGCGGCGGGATCAGCAGGCAGAGCAGCACCAAGGCAAACAGCGCCTCGCGTCCACGGAAGCGCAACTTGGCGAGCGCATAGGCCGCCGGCAGAGCGACCAACACCTGCAGCGCGAAGATCGAAACGGTGACGATCACGCCGTTCAGCAGGAAGCGTGCCAGCGGCGCCCGGGTGAAGGCCTGGCTGTAGTTTTCCACGACGTGCAAGGTCTGCGGCCACCAGCGAATTTCGCTGATGAAGATTTCGGCGTCCGGCTTCAGAGAGGTGGCGATCATCCAGGCAAAAGGCAGCAGCACGACAGCGACGCCCGCCAGCAGCACGCCATGCCGCAGAGTCGCGCGAAGAAAGGAGGAATGCGTGTTCATCCGTAATGCACCTTGCGATCGAGCAGCCGCGCCTTGATCACGGTCAGGATCAGCACGAAGACCAGGAAGACGACGGCGATGGCGGCGGCATAGCCGGAGCGCAGGAATTCAAAGCCCTCGGCATACATGGTGTAGAGCAGCACTTCCGTCGCCTTGACCGGGCCGCCCTTGGTTAGCGCATGTACGGTGTCGAAGACCTGGAAGGAGCGGATCGCGGTAATCACCACCACGAACATCGTCACCGGCCCCAGCATCGGCCAGGTGACCAGGCGGAAACGGTCCCAGCCGCTGCGGGCACCGTCCATCTCGGCTGCCTCGTAGAGATGCTTCGGGATCGAGACGATGCCGGCAAGGAACAGCACCATGTTGAAGCCGAAGGATTGCCAGATGCCGATCCCGGCCAGCACCCAGAGCGCCAGCTTGGGATCGTTCAGCCAGTTCTGCGGCGCCAGGCCGAGCGGCTTCAGCATCAGGTTGATCAACCCGAATTGGGGATGCAGCATGAATTCCCAGGTGATCGCCATGGCGATCAGCGTGGCCATCACCGGCACAAAGAAGGCGGCGCGGTAGAAAGCGCGCCAGGAACGGCCACTTTCGATCAGCATCGCCACGCCCAGCCCCAGCCCGACAGCAGCCGGCACCACCACCCCGACATAGGCCAGCGTGTTGCCCAGCGATTTCCAGAACACCTTCTCGCCGGCCAGCTCGGTGTAATTCTCCAGGCCGATGAATCCAAACCCGGGCGCGCCGAGCTGGTAATCGGTGAAGGACAGCAGCAGCACGGTCAGCACCGGCCCGATCAGCAGCAGGAGCATGAGCGCAAAAGCCGGCCCGGCCAGCAGATAGGGCATCGCGGCAACGCCGATCTGCCAGCGCCGCGGTGCGGCCCGATGCAAAATGACCTCAGCCATAGGCCAGCTCCCGCGCCTGGATCTGCCGCGGCACCACCCGCAATCGGCGGCCATCAGCGGCGAACAGCAGGATCTGGTCGGCCGGCACATGCAGGCCGATACGGTCATTCTCGCGCACGCCCGCCTGGCGGGCCGGCAGGCGCACGATCACCGGATCAGGAGCGGCATCCAGTTGCACATGCACCAGCAGGTCGGAGCCCAGGTTTTCACGGATGATCACCACTCCGCCCAGCGTGGCGGGTGAACTGGCATCCAGCTCGGCTGCTTCCGGCCGGAAGGCCAGTTTCAGCTGGCTGCCGGGCGGCAGGGCCGCGGCAATATCGAATCGCGCCGCACCGACCCGCAGGATGCCGTCCCCGTCGATTTCGGCCGGCACGACATTGATCTTCGGGCTGCCGATGAATTCGGCAACCCGAAGATCGGCCGGATCGGCATAAATCACATCAGGCGCGGCGACCTGCAGGATTTCGCCGTCCATCATCACCGCGATGCGATCCGACATGGTCATCGCCTCGGCCTGGTCGTGTGTGACGTAGATGAAGGTGGTGGAAAGCTGCTGATGAAGCTGGGCGATCTCGGTGCGCATATGCTCGCGCAGCTTGGCATCCAGGTTGCTGAGCGGTTCGTCCATCAGGAAAGCGGCCGGATGGCGCACCATGGCGCGGCCGAGCGCCACGCGCTGGCGCTGACCGCCTGAAAGCTGGGCCGGCTTGCGCTCCAGCAGATGACCGATACGCAGAATCTCGGCGACACGGCGCACCTCGTCTGCGATCACACTGCGGGCAGCAGACGCACCGGGCAGCAGGCGGCCGATCAACGGCAGGCGCTGCCAGGCGGTGAGGCGACGCATGGTCAGCGGCAATGCGATGTTGTCCCGGGCCGTGAGATGCGGATAAAGCGCATAGGATTGGAACACCATGGCAAGGTCGCGGTCGGCAGCGCGCTTGCGGCCGGCACTGGCACCGCCGATGCGGATATCGCCGTCGTCCTGTTGTTCCAGGCCGGCGATGATGCGCAACAGGGTGCTTTTGCCACACCCCGAAGGGCCGACCAGCGTCATGAATTCCCGGTCGGCAATATCGAGCGAGACGCCTTTCAGAACCTGCGTGGCGCCAAAGGATTTGCGGATATTCTCGATAACGACTCCGGCCATGGGCCCCTTCCCCGTTGCGTGGGGAAGCCATAGGCGCGCCGTTTTGCATACCGATGAATGCACCGTGACCGGTTCACGGCACTTCGATGACGGAATGATGGAATCGCTAGACGACGACGGGAGTCGCTCTAGACCTGTCGATCAGCAGTCGGGGGAATCAGTAATTGCCCAATTCGCCCGGCGGGTTGGTATGGGTGGGAAAACTCTCGCGGTCCTGCACGGCACGGTAATGGTGCAGCGCCCAGCGCACCGAGGGAAAGGCAAGGTCGTTCCAGGGGATTTCATCCCAGCCGAACAACTGCACCTCCAGCGATTCCGGTCCGGCGGAGAAATCGGGCGAGGCCAGCGTGGCGCGGTAGATCAGTTGCACCTGGCTGATGCGCGGGATGTTGTAGACCGCCAGCAGGGCATCGATGGCGATCTCGGCGCAGGCTTCTTCCCTGGCTTCGCGCGCCGCGCCGTCCTCGGAGGTTTCGCGCTCTTCCATATAGCCGGCCGGGATGGTCCAGAAGCCCTTGCGCGGCTCGATGGCGCGGCGGCACAGCAGGATCTTGCCGTCATGGCCGATCACCGCGCCCACCACCACCTTGGGGTTGACGTAGTGAACCCAGCCGCAATCGTCGCAGACCATCCGGTCGCGGTTGTCGCCCTCAGGCATGCGCTGGGAAAATCGATAATTCTTCGGATTCTGCATAGCCGTTTCGATGTTTGAAGTATCAAGTATCGCTGTAAGCGCGTGTCGTTCTCAATCCTGAAATTATTGCGCTTCCCACTGGACGAGCAGCCACTGAATGGCGTTTTATCAGTGGACTGAGAAGCGGTACTAAAAGACCGCCCAGTGACAGGAAGGCGTAACAACTAAAACCATAAAATAGGGAGGTCCCATGTCGGGGGACAAGACCACCCATCCGGCTGCCGGCGATGTGCTTGGCGGCTTTAACCTGCAGGATGCGCCGGGGCATCTGCTGCGGCGCTGCCAGCAGCTTGCCGTAGATCTGTATACTGCGGAAGTGGGCAGCAACGGCCTGACGCCACGTCAGTTCGCGCTGCTGCTGGCCATATACCAGAATAGCGGCATCAGCCAGGTCGACCTGGTGCGCCAGACCGGCATCGACCGCTCCACCGTGGCAGAAATGGTGGCGCGGCTGATCAAACGCGGCCTGCTGGTGCGCCAGCGTACAGAAACCGACCGGCGCACCAATGCGCTGGCGGTGACGCCGGAAGGCGAAAAGCAGTTGCGTGCGGCCCAGCCCGGCGTGATGCGGGCACAGGACCGCATCCTCGACCCCTTGCCGGCGCCGAAACGGGCGGAATTCATCGCCCTGCTGCGCCAACTGGTGGAAAATCTGGAGCAGCGCGGCTGATCTGACCGGATCAGTCGCGGTCGCAACGGGTCAGATTGTCGGCCAGCCGCCCCTGCAGGGCGGCGATGTCGATCTGCTGCACCGAGCCGGCACCCGCCAGATCCAGCGCATGAGCGGCGGCGGCCCCCATGGCGACGCAGGGGCCCATCACACGGACCGAACTGAGCGCGGCCGGATCGCCATCGATACAGCGGCCGGCGGCCACCACGTTGTCGGCACCGACCGGCAGCATGGCGCGCAGCGGCACGTAATGCAGGTGGTCGTCGCCGAATTCCTCCCAGTGCACGTCCTCGGCGCGGTCATGCAATTCCACCGGCCAGGAGCAGCGCAGGATGGCATCGGCCGGCTTCACGCCGCGCCGCACCTCGTCCACCGTGATGCTGTGGCCGCCGACGATCCAGCGCGTCTGGCGGATGCCCAGCATGCCGTATTGCCGTACCCGGGCGGAGCCGAAGACCTGCGGATATTCGCCGCGCAGGAAAGCCACCACGCGGTCAGCCTGGGCGCGGCCCTCGGCCTGCGCGGCGGCCAGCCCCAGCGGCTCCAGCGGCGTTTCCACATGGGTCATGTTCACCGTCGCCTGCCCCTTGCCGGGAAAGGCAAACACAAAGCCATCGCGCCGCACCAGGCCATAGCGACCGCCCTGCTCCGCCAGATGCTTCTGCACGGCCCAGCGATCCAGCGTCAGGGCCGCTGCCTCGTCGAAACCTTCCAGGGTGAACATGAGCGTGCCCATGATCGGGCTGACCGGTTCGCGGCAGGCAAAGCCGGCGGCGTAACTCAAAGCCGCATCGCCCGAGGCATCGACAAAGCCCTGGCCGCGCAATTCGACCGGGCCAAAGCGGGTGGCCAGCGACAATGCCTCGATGCGCCCGCCGTCGCGTTTCACATCCAGCAATATGGCGCCCAGCAGCACGTCGATCCCGGCGCCATGCACCGTCTGCTCGATCCAGCGCACCAGCGCCTGTTCCTGATAGAGCGGGATATAGCTGTTGCGGCCGCGGCGCAGATGGAAGGCATCGGTCTTCTTCAGATGCGCAAACATCCGGTCGACAATGCCATAGACCACGCGATAGGGATCGGGACCGTTGGAATAGAAGCCACAGAAAGTGCCCAGCAGGCTGCCGGTCGATTGCCCGCCTAGCTGTTGGCCGGCATCGACCAGTGCAACGCGACGACCGAGTTGCGCCGCCTCCAGCGCCGCCGAGATGCCGCTAATGCCGGCGCCCAGCACGACGATATCGGCCTCCAGAATGCGCGGCGCAGCGTGGGAATCCTGCCGCACGACACGGGTAGCGGGAATGGGATGATCGGTCATCGCGAACTCTTTTGGCTCAACGCCAGCGCAGCAGGGTTTTCTCGGCAATGCCGAGCAGCCAGCTGATGGTGAGGCCGAGCAGCGAGAGCAGCACCACGCCGGCCACCAGCTGGTCGGTCTGCATCAGGTTGCCGGCCGCTAGCACGAAAGCACCAATGCCGACCTGGGTGCCGATCATTTCGGCCGCCACCACGAGGATCAGCGCAATCGACGACGAGATGCGGAAACCGGAGAGGATGCCGGGCATGGCGCCGGGCAGGATCACCTTCCACACGATGGCCGGCGTCGAAAGGCCAAAGCTCTGCGCCATGCGGATCAGGTTGCGCGGCACATTGTCGACCGCCGAATAGGTGCTGACCACGGTAGGAAAGAACACACCAAGCGCGATGGTGGCGATCTTGGATGGTTCGCCGATGCCGAACCACAGGATGAACAGCGGCAGCAGGGCGATCTTCGGGATCGGGAACAATGCCGCCACCACCGGCAGACCGACCGAGCGGGCCAGCACGAAAATGCCCATGGCGAAACCGAAACACAGACCGGCGAAGCTGCCCAACAGCCAGCCGCCAACGATGCGCTGCAGCGAGGCGCCGATATGCACGAACAGCTTGCCATCGACCAGCAGGCTATGCAGGGCCAACACCACCTCGTGCGGCGCCGGCATGAACAGGGCCGGCAGCAAGCCGGTATCGGAAGCCGCCTCCCAGGCGGCGATGATGACGACAAACGCGAGCCAGGGGGCCCAGCGCCTGGTGGCGGGCACGAAGCCGCGCCCACGGAACAGCACGGTCGGGTGGGGTTCAGACATCCTGCACCTCGCGATCTGCCACCTGCGCCTCGGTTTTGATCAGGCTCCACAGCTCGTCCTGCAGGGCCTGCAAGGCCATCGCATGTTCGGGCTTGTGGCGTTCCGCCACCGGCACCGACACGGCAACGATGCGCTTGATGCGCCCCGGCCGGCGGGAAAGCACCACCACCTTGTCGGCCAGACGCACGGCTTCGGACAGGTTATGCGTCACATAGAGCGTGGTGGTGCGTTCGCGCGCCCAGATCGCCACCAGATCCTCCATCAGCAATTCGCGCGTCTGGGCGTCCAGGGCCGAAAGCGGCTCGTCCATCAGCAGCACGGCAGGCTTCACCGCAATGGCACGGGCAATGCCCACGCGCTGGCGCATGCCGCCGGAAAGCTGCTTGGGCAGTGCATCGGCGAAATCGGCCAGGCCACAGAGCATCAGGACTTCATGAATACGGGCCTCACGCTGCTTGCGGCTCAGCCCGTGATGCTCCAGTGCCAGCGCGACATTGCCGGCCACGCTGCGCCAGGGCAGCAGGGCGAAATCCTGGAACACGAAGGTCAGCGGATTGAGGCAGCCCGGCGGCGGCGCGCCCGGCGTGGTGATGCGGCCCGATTGCTGTTGCAGCAGACCGCCGACGAGGTTGAGCAGGGTGGACTTACCGCATCCCGATGGCCCGATCAGGGCCGCCGTCTCGCCTTCGGCCACGGAAAAACCGATATCCTGCAGGACCGGCAGATCGCCATAGGCATAGCCGACTCCATCCAGCACCACCTGCATGCACTTTACTCGCTGGCTGTTTTACTTCTTCGGCAGATCGAGATGACCTTTGACGAAGCTGAGATCGAGGAAGTCCTCGGCCTTGACCGATTTATCGACCAGGCCCTGGGCCTGATACCAAGCGACCTGATCGTAGATGTTCTTCACCAGCAGGCGGCCCTGCGGGTCCATGTAATTGGCGGCCACCTTCACGGTATCGATGGTCGGCTTCGGCTCAACCCATTTCTCCAGGATCGGCATCACGGCCAGCGCCTTCTCGCCGATCATGCGGTTACCCTGGGAATCCTTGGCCAGGAAGGCGGCGGCATAGTCGGCCAGGCCCTTCTGGTAGGCGCGGACGAAACGTTCGACCAGCGGGCGCTGCTCCTTCACGATCTTGCTGGAGGCGAACAGCGCGCCAAGCTGCCAGGGCGTATGCTCATGCACCCAGCCGATGATCTTGCCAACGCCATCGGCCTCCAGCTTCAACGCATTGTTGGCCGGAATGATGGTGGCGTCGACCTGCCCACCCGACAGCGCCGCCATCATGTTGGGAATCGACTGCACCGGCTTCATCTGCACGCTATCGAGCTTGAAGCCGTATTTGTCGGCCAGCAGGCCGAGGTTGTAATGGAAGCTGGAGCCGACCGTGGTGATCGCCACGCTCTTGCCAGCGAAATCCTTGGGCGAGCGGAAACCGGCGTCATAGGCTTTCTTGGAAGCCACATACGCATTGAAATTGTAACCTGACTCCTCGCGGCTCTGGGCCGCGATCACCTTCAGTACACCCTTGCCCGCCAGGTTGAAGAAGCCGCCGGTGAAGGCCGTGATGCCGAACTGGGTGTCGTTGGAGGCCACCGCCACAGCCACGGCTTGGGCGGCATTGAAAATCTTGATGTCGAGATCGATGCCCTCGGCGTCGAAATAGCCGCGCTCCTTGGCGATGAAGATCGGCGCGGTGGAAATGAACGGCAGGGCCGAAATGGCGACCTTGTCCTTCGGCTGCGCAGCCGCCACGGCGGGCGACAGCAGAAGGGCGGCACACAGGCTGAGCAGCAGACGGCGCGAAAGCATGGCGTTTCCCCAAGTCGTTCGTATTGCGACAATGGCGCCAAGCTAGCCGCCGGGTCCGGCGGCGTCAATCAAACGGCCCGGAACCGCCGGGCCGGATGGTCAAACGAGGATATTGACGTGCTGGCCGAGATAGCCGCCACGGGACGGGATCGGCCGCGATTGCTGGGCCGGCGATTGCGCAGCCTGCGGCTGGCTTGCGACCTGCGAGACATCCTGCGTGGCCGGTGCGGTGGCGCGGATGGCATTCACGCCGCCGAGCTGGGCCGCAAAGCTGTTCTGGGCCTGCTGGGGGGCACGCGGCTGCGAAGCGGCAGCCGGACGGGCCGAGCCCTGCAGCTGCGACAGCGCGGAAAGAAGATTGTTGCTTGGTCCGATAGCCATACTCACCCAGCCCGGAGGCCGGAATGGCCCCTCAACCCGGCCCGATTACGCGCAGGACTCCCTTAAACGAAGGTTAACAGGGTCGGGCGGAAGCGGGATTCAGCGGGTCAGGCTGCTGAGCCGCTCAGAGAGTTCCCGGGCCTCGGGCGAGTCGGGTGGCAGCAGGGCCAGCAGGCGCTTCCAATACTCGGCTGCCCCGGCCTTGTCCCCGGCCTCGTAGGCGCCGCGACCGACGAACCAGAGTGCCTGGGCATGGCTGGGGGCCCGCTGCAGCACGGCGCGGAATTCGGCCACCGCTTCCGCCGGCAGCGGATCGCGGCTTTTGACAGCGGCCCCGGCCAGATTGAAGGCGAGCGCCACGCGGCTATCCACCCGGTCGGGCTGCAGCGCCACGGCCCGGCGCAGGGCCTCACGGGCGGCATCCGTCTCGCCCAGCACCTCGCGGGCCCGGGCCAGACGCAGCCAGCCATCGGCGTCATCCGGATTTTCCTTCAGCCGTTCGGCCAGGCGATCGACCATGCCGCGGATCATCTCGGCGCGGTCGGATTCCGACATCTGTTGCGCGGCATCCACCTGCGAACGGTCCGGTCCCGGCGCCTCGGCCGGTTTGGGCTGGGGTATGGCTTGGGCAAGCGCGACGCCTAAGCGCGGCGCCAGTTCGCGCAGGCGGCCATGCACGGTTTCCAGCCAGGGCGCATCGGCCGGACTGTCGGCTGCCAATGCATACCAATCGTCATACGCCCCGCGCGTGTCACCCTGCTGCAACCGGGCCAGGCCGAGATAATAGCGTGCGCCGGGATGCTGGGGATCGCGTTCCAGCACGGCCCGGAAATCGCGCTGGGCGGCTTCGGTCACCGAACCATCGGCGGCCAGCGTCAATGCCTCGGCACGCAGGGCATAGGCTTCGGCCTCGGCCGGCTGCAGCGCGATGGCGCGATCAAAAGCATCGACGGCTTCGGCCGGACGCTCGGTCAGCAGCAGCGAACGTCCCAGCAGCAGCCAGCCATCGGCGCGGTCGGGCGCCGCCGCCAGGCGCTCGCGCAACTGCACGATCATGCGTTCGGTATCCTGGCGCAGTTGCGCCTCGCGTTCGGCACGGGCGCGCGCCTGAACCAGATTGAACTCGACGGCATCGGGACGGCCCAACGTCAGGTAAAGTCCGCCGCCCAGCAGCGGCACCAGCGCCAGCGCGATCATGGTGGTAATCCGGATGCCGCGACCAGCATGCCTGGGCGCGGCCGGATCGGCAGCGGCATCGGCGCGCAGCAGGCGGCGCTGGATTTCCAGCTTCGCGGCGGCAGCCTCGGCCTCGGTCAGGGCGCCACGCGCCAAGTCCTGCGCCACTTCATCAAGCTGGGCGCGGTAAACCGCCAGGTCATGGGCCTTGCGTCCAGCCTCGGCCTGACGGTGACGCAGCAAAGGCCAGAGCAGGAAGGCAAGCGCCACCAGTGCCAGCAGGGCAAAACCAAGCCACAGCATCAGCGCCGCTCCCCGTCGTCAAGAAGCGCGGCCAGTCGCTTCTGTTCCTCGGCATCCAGCGGTGCGGCGGCGGGGGCCGGGGCGATCCGCTGGCGGCGATAGAGGAAAAACACCACCATACCTCCGATCATGAGGAACAGCGCCGGCCCAAGCCACAGCAGCAGGTTCTGCAGATTGAAACGCGGCTTCAGCAGAACCCATTCGCCATACCGCGCCACCAGATAATCGAGAATGGCCTGGTCGCTGTCGCCCGCCACCACCCGTTCACGCACGATGCGGCGCAGATCGCGTGCCAGCGGCGCGTTGGAATCCTCGATCGACTGGTTCTGGCAAACCAGGCAGCGCAGCTCGCGCGACAATTCACGCGCCCGCAACTCCTGCGCGGGATCGGCCAGGCGATCGTCCAGATGCTGGGCCGCGACAGGGGCGGCAAGCAGCAGGACAAGCAGGAGAACGCAGCGTTTCAGCATTTCACCTTGCTCGGCTGACCGGCTTTCAGGTCGCGCAAGAGGGGGCGAATCTTGTTGTCCATGTCCCAGTCGGTGAGCGGGCCGACATGCTTGCACACGATATTGCCCTTGCCGTCGACGACGAAGGTCTCCGGCACGCCGTAGACGCCCCAGTCTATCCCGACTCGGCCATTGCGGTCGGCGCCTGTGCGGGTGAAGGGATCGCCGAGCTGGTCCAGCCACTTCGCCACGTCGGCCGGATCGTCTTTGTAGTTCAGGCCGTGGATCGGCGCGAGGTTGTCGCGCTTGAGCGCCAGCAGCAGCGGATGCTCAACCCGGCAGGGTACACACCAGGAGGCGAATACGTTGACCACGCTGGGCTCGCCGGTTTTCAGATCGGCCGTCGCCAGTCCTAGCGTGCGCCCCTGCACCGGGGGCAACGAAAACTCCGGCACCGGCTTGCCGATCAGGGCGGACGGGATTTCGCGTGGATTGAGGGTGAGGCCAATGGCGAGACCAAGCCCGATCAGAACGAAGACGGCGAGCGGAACCAGATAGGCGAGGCGCATACTGGATTCCTATTCGGCCGCGGATGGCGCGGCCTGGCGCCGGCGTACCGGCGCGCCGACGCGATGGCGACGATCGGACAGCGACAGCACGCCGCCAAAGGCCATCACCAGCGCGCCGAGCCAGATCCAGGAGACCAGGGGCTTCCAGTACAGCCGGACGGCCCAGCCGGTTTCGGCATTGCCTTCGCCTACCACGGCATAAAGATCGGCCACCGGCGATGGCCGGATCGCGGCCTCGGTGGTTTCCATCGGCGGCTGCTGATAGCGCCGCTGGGCCGGGCGCATCTCGCGCACCACGCGGCCATTCTCCAGCACCTCGAAACGGCCCTGCTGCGCGGTGTAGTTCGGGCCCTTGATCGGCTGCACGCCGAGGAAGCGGTATTCCACCGGGCCGACCTTGGCCACCTCGCCCGGCTTCATCACCTGCTGTACCTCGATCTGCCAGGTCTCGGAAACGGTGATGCCCAGCACCAGCATGGCGACGCCCAGATGGGCCACCGTCATGCCCCAGGCGGCGCGCGGCAGGAAACGGGCGCGGTTCAGCGTCTCGGACAGCGGCGCGGCAAACAGCTTCACGCGTAAAGCCACCTCACATAGCGCGCCAATGCCGAGCCAGGCACCCAGGCCAAGGCCGAGCAGGCTGTAGAAGTTTTTGGCATCCATCAGCCACAAACCGAGGCCGAGCGCGATGAGCATGGCAACGGCGGCCGGCACAAGACGCTGCAACGCCGTCGCCAGATCGCCACGCTTCCAGGCCAGCATCGGCCCGACGGCGATGGCCGCCACCAGTGGCGCCATCAGCGGCATGAACACGGCGTTGAAATATTGCGGACCGACCGAAACCTTGGCGCCGCTGATCGCGTCCAGCGCCACCGGATACAGCGTGCCGAGCAGAACGGCAGCCGAGGCCACCGCCAGCAGCAGGTTGTTGAGCACCAGCGCACCCTCGCGGCTGATCGGCGCGAAAACGCCGACCGCCTGCAAGGCCGGTGCTCGCAGGGCATAGAGCGCCAGGCTGCCGCCGACCACGACGCCGAGGAAGGCCAGAATGAATACGCCGCGGGTGGGATCGGTGGCGAAGGCATGCACCGAGTTGATCACACCGGAGCGTACCAGGAAGGTGCCGAGCAGGCTGAGCGAGAAGGTGAGGATGGCCAGCAGAATGGTCCAGCTTTTCAGCGTGTCGCGTTTTTCCACCACGATGGCCGAATGCAGCAGCGCGGTGCCCGCCAGCCAGGGCATGAAGGAGGCGTTCTCGACCGGATCCCAGAACCACCAGCCGCCCCAGCCCAGTTCGTAATAGGCCCACCAGGAACCCAATGCGATGCCAAGCGTGAGGAAACACCAGGCCGCCAGTGTCCAGGGCCGCACCCAGCGCGCCCAGGCCGGATCGACGCGCCCCTCGATCAGGGCGGCGACGGCGAAGGAAAACGCCACCGAGAAACCGACATACCCCAGATAGAGAAACGGCGGGTGGAAGGCCAGCCCCGGATCCTGCAGCAGCGGATTGAGGCCCCGGCCTTCCAGCGGCGGCGGCAGCAGGCGGCCGAAGGGATTCGACGTGAACAGGATGAAGGCAAGGAAGCCGACGCCGATCAGGCCCTGGATGGCCAGCACGCGCGCCTTCAGCGTGGCCGGCAGGTTGCCGCCAAACACGGCCACGGCGGCGCCGAAGATCACCAGGATCAGAATCCACAGCAGCAGCGAGCCTTCGTGGTTTCCCCATACGCCGCTGATCTTGTAGAGCATGGGCTTCAGGGTGTGCGAATTCTCGGCCACGTTCAGCACCGAGAAATCCGAGGTCACATAGGCATAGGTGAGGCAGCCGAAGGCAAAGGCCACCAGCACGGCCTGGCCGAGGGCGGCCTGCGGTGCCAGCGCGATCCAGCTATCGATGCCACGGGCGGCGCCGATCAGCGGCAGGATACCCTGCACCAGCGCCAGACAGAGCGCGAGAATGAGTGCGATATGGCCGTATTCGGCGATCATGAGCCCGGCTTCACCAGTTTGAGATGGTCGCCATTATTCTCATGCCACTGGCCGGATTTCTTGAGCGCGTCGGCGACCTCGGGCGGCATGTAATTCTCGTCATGTTTGGCCAGCACCTCGGCAGCGATAAAACGGCCCTCGCGGTCCAGTTTGCCGTTGGCCACCACGCCCTGTCCCTCGCGGAACAGATCCGGCAGCATGCCGGTATAGCTGACGCGCACTTCGTGACGCATGTCGGTGATGGTGAATTCGGTGTTGAGCCCGTCTTTCTTCACGCTGCCCTGCACCACCAGGCCGCCGATGCGGAAGCGCCGGTCGGGCGGCAACTGCTTTTCCACCACATCGGACGGGCTGTGAAAGAAGACCAGATTCTCGTTGAAGGCCGACAGCACCAGCGTCACGGCGACGGCCAGGCCGGCCATCAGGCCCAGCACGGCCAGCAACCGCTTGCGCTTACGCGACATGCCCTTACGCATCACGCCGACCTTCATCGTCACGGCCGGCTTCCTGCCTGGCTTCGGCATGCTCGCGTTCGGCCGCCTTCAGGGCCAGCCGGCTTTGCAGGCCAAGCCCAAGCAGCAAAACAATGGCAATGGCGAAAGACGGCCAGATGAAGGCCGCATGGCCGCCCATGGCCAGGAGATCGCCGAGCGATGACCAGTACACCAGTTAACCCTTTGGTTCCCTTGGCCCCTGCGGCCAATTGTCGGGTGAAAATATAGTCTTCGCCGCCGAACGGCTAGCCCAGGCTAGCCCGCGCGGCGATCGGTCGCGGCGGAAAAGCGCAGGATCCGGGCCTGACGGTGCAGGATTTCGGCCCTGACCCGCAAACTGAGCACCCAGACGTAATAGCCCTTGGCCCCGATGGCGGTGATCAGCAGGGGCCAAAGAATATCAGGGTGGATTTTCGGCCCTTCCAGGGTCAGCACGCTGGCCGGCTGGTGCAGGGTGTTCCACCAGTCGACCGAGAACTTGATGATCGGCAGGTTGACGGCACCGACCAGGGCCAGGATGGCGGCGGCGCGGCCGGCGCGGCCGGGATCGTCGAACGCCTCCCACAGCGCGATATAGCCGAGATAGAGGAAAAACAGGATCAGCATCGAGGTAAGCCGGGCATCCCACACCCACCAGGTGCCCCACATCGGCTTGCCCCAGAGCGAGCCGGTGATCAGGCAGATCAGGGTGAAGGCCGCCCCCACCGGCGCCGAGGCCTTGGCCGCCAGTTCGGCCACCGGATGGCGCCAGATCAGCGCCGTCGCCGAAGCCACCGCCATGGCGGCATAAATGAACATCGCCATCCAGGCCGCCGGCACGTGGATATACATGATCCGCACGGTCTCGCCCTGCTGGTAATCCGGCGGCGACCAGAACAGGCCCCAGCCCAGACCCAGACCCAGGCCGAACACCGCCACCGCCGCCGCATAAGGGCGGATGGCGCCCATCAGGCGCAGGAAACGGGCGGGATTGGCGAGGGCATGGAGCATGGGCGCTTTATAGGGCCGGGTTCATTCCAAGGCCAGCTTGATGGCGCCGGCGATGGCAAAGGGGCTAAGCGCCAAGCTGCCGGCGAGGAAAGCCCCCAGCAACAGCAGGTGCGGCGCGGGCGTGAGGCCATAGGTCGCAGCCTCCACCGCCCCGACACCGAAGATCAGGACGGGAATGACTAACGGCAATGTGATCAGCGGCACCAGCACAGCGCCGCGCCGGGCGCCAAGCGTCAGCGCCGCGCCGATCGCACCGATCAGGCTCAAAGACGGCGTGCCGAGCAGCAGGGCGAGCAGCAGCACCGGCATGGCCGCCAGATCCATCTGCATCATCACCGCCAGCAGCGGCGCGATCACGGTGAGCGGCAGGCCGGTGGTGAGCCAATGCGCCAGGGTTTTTGCCAGCGCCACCAGCCCGAGCGGTAGCGGCGCCTGGGCCAGCAGATCGAGGGTGCCGTCTTCCTGATCGGTCTGGAACAGCCGGTCGAGCGACAGCATGGCCGCCAGCAAGGCGGCCACCCAGATCACACCGGCGGCGATGCGGGCCAGGATTTCCGGCTCCGGCCCGACCCCAAGCGGAAACAGGCTGACCGCCAGCACGAAGAACAGCAGCGTGGTGAGCATGGCGCCCTGGGCACCGAAGCCCAGTCGCAGGTCGCGGCCGACAATGGCGAGAAAGGCCTTCATCATGACAGCCGGCCTTCCGGCAGATCGAGCCGGTGCGCATCGGGCAGCGGCACATCCACATGGCTGGCCAGGATCACCACGCCGCCGCGGGCGCGATGCGCGGCCAGCACGCCGCCCAGCCAGGCGACGGCAGCGGTATCCAGCGCGTTGGTCGGTTCATCCAGCAGCCACAGATCGGCCGGCGCGATCAGCAGGCGCGACAACGCCAGGCGGCGCTTCTGCCCAGCCGAGAGATAACGGCCCGGCAGGCGGCGCTGGCGCGACAGGCCGGCGGCCTCCAGCGCGGCGATGGACTGCCCGCGCGCTTCGGCATCATCGAGACCGAGCAGACGGGCCCAGAAGACCAGATTGTCTTCGGTGCTGAGTTGCGGCTTCACGGCATCCTGATGGCCGACATAGAAAAGCCGGGCCTCTTCGTCCCGCAGCACATGGCCGCTGGCTGCCGGCAGGAAACCGGCCAGCAGACGCAGCAGGCTAGATTTGCCGCTGCCATTCGGGCCGCGCAGCAGCAGCGCCTCGCCAGTCGCGAGACGGAAATTCACATCGGAAAAGAGCTGACGCTCGCCGCGAATGCAGACGAGCCCTTCGACCGCCAACGCCATGACGCGGCGGAGTTTAGCCTTTTCAGGCGCTTACTGACCAGAGTCTCACTGATAGGTGCGGAGGTCGGCGATCACCTTGCCGTCATTGGGCAGGCTGCCGGCTGCCACCACCTCGACATGGCCACGCAGCTTGCACACGGCGTGGACGCTTTCAGTCACCGCCTTGGCCAGCGCAGCGGCGTCGACCGTCGAGACATGGCCCCTCACCTCGATCTTGAGCACCATGACGTCGAGGTTGTTTTCCGAGCTGACTTCCAGCCGGGCGCGAGCGATTTCCGGGTGACGGGCCGCCACCTGGCCGATCTGGCCCGGGGTGACGAACATGCCCTTCACCTTGGTGGTCTGGTCGGCACGACCCATCCAGCCCTTGATGCGGGTATTGGTGCGGCCACAGGGGCTGATGCCCGGCAGGATCGCCGAGAGATCGCCGGTGGCGAAGCGGATCATGGGATAGACCGGATTGGCCAGCACGGTGACCACCACCTCGCCCACCTCACCCGGCGCCACCGGATCGCCGGTGCCCGGGCGCACGATCTCGACGATCACGTCCTCGTCTAGGATCATGCCGTCCATCGCCTTCGACTCGTAAGCGATCAGGCCGAGTTCCGCCGTGCCATAGGATTGCAGCACCTCGGCACCCAGGCTTTTCAATTCGGCACGCAAGCTGGGCGGCAGGGCCTCGCCGCCGACCAGACCCTTTTTCAGCGACGTGGCCGGCTTGCCCGCTTCTTTCGCTTTCTCGAGCAGGATTTTCAGGAAAGACGGCGTGCCGCAGTAAACCCGCGGCTGCAGCTGCGCGATGGCCTCCAGTTGCAGCTCGGTGTTGCCAATACCGGCCGGAAAGACCGGACAGCCGATGGCATGAGCCGAGCCTTCCGTCATGCGGCCGGCCGGCGTGAGGTGATAGGAGAAGGTGTTGTGCACCAGATCGCCCGGGCGGCAGCCGGCAGCCCACATGGCGCGGGCAAAACGCCAAGGATCCTTCACCTTCGGCGTGGCCCGGCCATAGGCTTCATACAGCGGACCGGGCGACTGGAAGACATTGGCGATCTCGGATGGCTTGCCGGCCAGCAGGCCGCCCAGCGGCGGCATTGCCTTCTGCCGCGGCGCCAGATCGGATTTGCGGGTGACCGGCAGTTTGGCCAGTGCCGCCAGCGAGGTGATCTTCGCCGGCTTCACGTCTTTCAGGATCTCGCGGTAATAGGGACTGGCCTTCTTGGCATGGGCGATCAGCGCCTGCAGGGCCGCGATCTGGCTCTTCAGGCGCGACGCCGGCGAGCGCGTCTCGCGCTTGTCGAAATACTCATCGGCGCGCACCTTCATTGTCTTGGTTTTCAGTGCCTTAGCAGTCTTCGGCTTTGCCGATTTCGGTTTGCTCGCGCGCGCCACAATACTCTCCTGCGATTTCGATACGATCAGGCCAGCCAGCGTTTGCGCCGGCGATAATGCTTCACATCGCGGAAGCTGCGCCGGCCGCCGGCGCCGAGGCCGAGGTAGAATTCCTTCACATCGGCATTCTCGCGCAGCTTCTGCGCCTCGCCGTCCATCACGATGCGGCCGTTTTCCAGGATATAGCCATAATCGGCATAGCGCAGCGCCATGTTGGTGTTCTGCTCGGCCACCAGGAAGCTGACGCCGGTTTCCTTGTTCAGCTTGTGCACGATCTCGAAGATTTCCTCGACCAGCTGCGGCGCCAGACCCATCGAGGGTTCGTCCAGCAGAATGGTGTCGGGCTGGCTCATCAGCGCGCGGCCGATCGCCGTCATCTGCTGCTCGCCGCCTGAGGTGTAGCCCGCAACCGATTTGCGGCGCACCTTGAGACGCGGAAAATACGTGTAGACCTTCTCAAGGTCCTGGGCGATCGCCTTGCCGCCATCGGAGCGGGTGAAGGCACCGGTCATCAGGTTTTCCTCGACGGTGAGATGGGCGAAGCAGTGCCGCCCCTCCATCACCTGGATCAGGCCCTTCTTGACCAGCGCGGAGGGATTGAGCTGATCGACCCGTTCACCGTGATAATCGATATGGCCCTTGGTGATATCGCCGCGCTCCGCGCGCAGCAGATTGGAAATCGCCTTCAGTGTGGTGGTCTTGCCGGCGCCGTTCGCACCCAGCAGCGCCACGATGCCACCCTTGGGCAATTGCAGCGACACGCCCTTGAGCACAAGGATGACGTGATTGTAGATCACCTCGATATTGTTGACGGACAGCAGGGGCTGGGCGTCGGCATGCGGCTGGACATTGGTCTGGGCGGTCATGGAAAGATCCGTTCAACGGAAGCGGTAAAGAAAATCCCCTGCCGGTTACCCGGCAGGGGATATCGTCGTGATTACGACTTGGCGCAGGCGCGCGACGCGACGTTTTTCTCGCGGGCGTAGGTTTCTGCGTCCTTCAGATACAGCGGCCACAGCTTCTGGTTCTCCGGCAGAATCCAGTCGCTGACCGGCTTCCACTGGTCACCCTGCCACTGCACGACAAGGATCTTGCCGTCGCCCAGGTGGTTGTCGCAGGCCAGCTTCAGCGGCTGCAGGAAGCCCTTGAGGCCGAGCTTCTCGATGCCGGCATCGGTCAGGTTGATGGCCTCGAAGCCGTCACGCGACTGCTCGCCGTTCATCACCTTGCCCTTGCCGTGCTTTTCCTGGGCGGCGCGCAGGGCCTCGACCGTCAGCATGGCGTTCATGGCGCCGCGCAGATAGCCGATTTCACCAAAATGCTTGCCGCCGTTGGAAGCCTTGCCCTTGTCGACCAGGAACTTCTTGATGTCCTTGAGGACCTGCAGGTCCTTGGAGGCGCCGTGGAAGGTCAGGCCCTTGTAGCCCTTGGCCGCCGGACCGGCCGCCTGCACGTCGCTATCCTGGCTCGACCACCAGATGCCGACCATCTTCTCGCGCGGGAAGCCCACTGCGGCGGCCTCCTTCAGCGACACGGCGTTCATCGCACCCCAGCCCTGCAGATAGACATAATCGGGCCGCATCTGGCGGATCTGCAGCCAGATCGACTTCTGCTCCAGGCCCGGCGCCGGCACTGGCACCAGTTCGAGCTGGAAACCGAGCTCCTGGGCGTAGTTCTGGAAGACCGGGATCGGCTCCTTGCCGTAGGCGATGTCGATATAGACGTAGGCAATCTTCTTGCCCTTCATCTTATCCTTGCCGCCCAGTTCCTTGGAAATGTACTGGATGCCGGCCGAGGCGCCACCCCAATAGGTGGCGGGCGCGGTGAACACCCACGGGAAGATGTTGCCGACGGTGGCCGAGGCGCGGCCATAGCCCATCGAGAAGATCACCGACTTGTCGGTTGGCGCGCGATCGATCAGGGCATAGGTGATGCCGGTGGAATACGGGCTGAAGATGGTACCGCCCAATGCCTTGAGGCGCTCGTAGCATTCAACGCCGCGTTCGGTGTTGTACTGCGTCTCGCATTCCTCGTTGCGCAGTTTGACGCCGTTGAGGCCGCCATCGCGCTCATTCACCAGATTGACGTAGTCGGCGAAACCATCAGCGACCGGAATACCGCTCGGCGCGTATGGGCCGGTACGATAGACCATCGACGGAATCACCTGTTCCTGCGCCAGGGCGACCGTGGCGCCGCCGGCCAGGGACGCGCCCAGAACAAGGGACGCAATCCATTTGGATGCTTTCATTTTATCCTCCCGGTTACACCCGCCTTATGTGGCGGGAATTGCAGTTAGCCTAGCACGCCAAAAACACAGGACAAACTCGGTTTTTATGCCTGCCCCATTGGATGGGTCAGTAGGGGAACGGCCAGATTCGCAGCTTTTCCTTGGCGATCTGCCACAGCCGGGCCAGGCCATGCGGCTCGACGATCAGGAAGATCACGATCAGGGCGCCGAACACCATGAATTCCATATGCGAGATCATCGCGGTGGAGAGATCGAAGCCCAGCATCGGCGGCACCCGCGTCAGGAAGATCGGCACCAGCAGGATGAAGAAGGCCCCCAGGAAGCTACCCAGTATCGAGCCCAAACCACCAATGATGATCATAAACAGGACCTGGAACGACATGGTGATGGTGAAGCCGTCGGGCTCGGCCGAGCCGAGATAGACGAACAAATACAGCGCGCCGGCGACGCCGATATAGAAGGACGACACGGCGAAGGCGGTGAGCTTGGCCACCACCGGGCGGATGCCGATGATCTCGGCCGCGATATCCATGTCGCGGATCGCCATCCACTGTCGGCCGGGATTGCTGCGCACCAGATTCTTCGCCGCCAGTGCCAGCAGCGTGACGACACCAAGCGCGAACAGGTATTTCTCCATCGGCGTGTCGACCGACCAGCCGAAGATCGTGATCTGCGGCGCGGTGATCACGCCCGAGGCGGCGTGGTTGGTGAACCAGCCGATCTTGACGAACAGCCAGGGCAGGAAAAACTGCGCCGCCAGCGTGGCGACGGCCAGATAGAAGCCCTTGATGCGCAGGCTGGGCAGGCCGAAAAACATGCCGACCACCGCCGTGACCAGGCCGGCCAGCGCGAAGACCAGCAGGATGTTGAGGTCCGGGATACGGGTGGCGACATTCCAGGCGGCCACGGCGCCGACGCCCATGAAGGCGCTGGTGCCGAGCGAAAGCTGGCCGCAATAGCCGGTCAGGATGTTGAGCCCGAGCGCCGCCAGAGACAGGCAGAGGAAGGGGATCAGCAGCGCGGTGTAGATATAATTGGTGGAAACCAGCGGAATGCCGATAAAGGCCGCCAGCATCAGCAGGCCGAAAAACACCCGGTCCTGCGGGATGGTGAAGATGGCCTGGTCGGCGCGGTAGCTGGTCTTGTACTGGCCGGATTCGCGATAGAACATGACCTGTTTCCCCTAACCGCTACACGCGCTCGATGATCTTTTCGCCGAACAGGCCCTGCGGCCGGATCAGTAGGAAGCCCAGGGCGAGCACATAGGCGAACCAGTTCTCGATGCCGCCGCCGAACAGCGGCCCGATATAGACCTCGGCCAGCTTTTCGCCGGCGCCGATGATCAGGCCGCCGATGATGGCACCCGGGATGGACGTGAAGCCGCCCAGGATCAGCACCGGCAGCGCCTTCAGCGCCAGCGACACGATGGCCGGCTGCACACCCAGCTTGGAGCCCCACATCACGCCGGCCACCAGCGCGACTAGGCCGGCAATGGCCCAGACGATGATCCAGATCACGTTCAGCGGAATGCCCACCGACTGGGCGGCCTGATGATCGTCGGCCACGGCACGCAGCGCGCGGCCAATGCGGGTTTTCTGGAATACCACGAGGGTCGCCAGCAGCGTGCCAGCCACCAGGGCAGCCCAGAGATCGAAGGACTGGATCAGGATGTCGCCATCCATCAGGAAGATCGGATCGGTCGGGATGCCGATATCGAGCTGGCGCACGTTGCTGCCCCAGATGGTCTGACCAAAGCCATCCAGGAAGAACGACACGCCGATGGTGGCCATGAACAGGATGATCCCTTCCTGGTTCACCAGATGCCGCAGCACCAGCCGCTCGATCACGCCGGCCAGCAGCACCATCACGGCGATGGTGAGCAGCAGCGCCAGCAGCATGGGCACGCCCAGTTCCATGAAGCCGACAAAGAACAGCCCGGCAAACAGCACCATGGCGCCCTGGGCGAAGTTGAACACGCCGGACGCCTTAAAGATCAGCACGAAGCCCAGGGCGACCAGGGAATACATCACGCCGGCCATCAGGCCGCCGATCAGAACCTCGAAGAAAAACGCCATCCCGCCGCCCCCTTAATGCTGTACGCCGAGATAGGCGTCGATCACCGCCTGATTGTTCTTAACCTCGTCGGGTGCGCCGTCGCCGATCTTGCGGCCGTAATCCAGCACCACCACGCGGTCGGAAATATCCATCACCACGCCCATGTCGTGTTCGATCAGGCAGATCGTGGTGCCGAACTCGTCGTTCACGTCCAGGATGAAGCGGCACATGTCCTGCTTTTCTTCCAGGTTCATGCCGGCCATCGGCTCATCCAGCAGCAGCAGAGTGGGCTCGGCCGCCAGCGCGCGCGCCAGTTCGACGCGCTTCTGCAGGCCGTAGGGCAGCCGCCCGACCGGCACCTTGCGGATCGCCTGGATTTCGAGGAAGTCGATGATGCGCTCGCAATATTCGCGATGTTCGATCTGCTCGCGTTCGGCCGGACCCTTGTAGATCGCCGATGACAGCAGACCGGCCTTCATCTTCAGCAGGCGACCGGTCATGATGTTGTCCAGCGTCGACATGCCCTTGAACAGCGCGATGTTCTGGAAGGTGCGGGCGATGCCCTGGCTGGCCGCCTCGTGCGGGCGCATCTGCTTGCGGGCCTGGCCACGGAACGTGATGGTGCCTTCCTGCGGATGGTAAAAGCCGTTGATGCAGTTGAGCATCGAGGATTTGCCCGCGCCGTTCGGGCCGATGATGGCCAGGATTTCGTGTTCGCGGATCTCGAAGCTGATATTGGTCAGCGCCTTCACGCCGCCAAACGACAGACTGATATTGTCGACCTTCAGAAGGGTCGGGCCGATTTTCTTCTCTACAGTCATATGGTCTCAGCCCGCCTTGCGCATGGTGGCGTAGGTTTCGGCAGTGGCAACCTTCAGGTTGGCCTTGAAGGTGCCGGTGCGGCCGTCCTCGAAGGTGATCTTGGCCTCCACCGCGATGGAATCGCGGTCGGAATACAGCGCCTCGATCAGTTCTCCGTAACGCTCGGCGATGATGCGGCGGCGCACCTTGCGGGTGCGCGTCAGCTCGCCGTCATCGGCATCCAGTTCCTTGTGCAGGATCAGGAAGCGCTTGATCTGACTGGCAGCCATGCTGCTGTCGGACGACAGGTCGCGGTTCACCTTCTCGATGCAGCCCTTGACCAGATCGTAGACCTCGGGCCGGCCGGCCAGGTCGGAATACGAGGTATAGGCGATGCCGTTACGCTCGGCCCAGGAACCGACCGCGGCCAGGTCGATATTGATGAAGGCGGCGGCATAGTCGCGCTTGTCGCCGAAGGCCACCGCCTCTTTGATATGCGGGAAGAATTTCAGCTTGTTCTCGACATATTTTGGCGCGAACAGCGAACCGTCGGTCAACCGGCCGACATCCTTGGCGCGGTCGATGATGCGCAGATGGCCGGCATCGGTGAACACGCCGGCATCGCCGGTATGCACCCAGCCTTCCGGCGTCTTGGTTTCGGCCGTGGCTTCATCGTTCTTGTAATAGCCGACGAATACGCCCGGACTGCGGTACAGCACCTCGCCGCTGGTGGGATCGATCTTCAGTTCCACGCCCGGCGCCGGCGGCCCAACGGTGTCGGGATTCACGTCGGTATCGGTATGCATGCACAGATACACCGTGCATTCCGTCTGGCCGTAGAGCTGCTTCAGATTGATGCCGAGCGCACGGAAGAAATCGAAGATATCCGGTCCGATCGCCTCGCCGGCGGTATAGGCCAGCCGCAGGCGCGACATGCCCAGCACGTTCTTGAGCGGGCCATAGACCAGCAGGTCGCCTAGGGCATAAAGCAGCCGGTCGGTCAGCGAGACGGGCTTGCGCTCCAGGATGCGGCGCCCCACCCGTTTCGCCACGCCGATGAAGTAATGGAACATGCCGCGCTTGAGGCTGCTGGCATCCTCCATCCGGATCATCACGGTGGTGAGCAGGTTCTCGAAAATACGCGGCGGCGCGAAGAAATAGGTCGGTCCCACCTCGCGCAGGTCCTGCAGCACGGTATCGGCCGATTCCGGGCAGTTCACGCAGAAGCCGGCGATGGCTGCCTCGGCATAGGAAATGAAATTGTCGCCCACCCAGGCGATCGGCAGATAGGCCAGGATCTCGTCGGTTTCGTTGATCTTGTCGAAATCGATCGCCAGCCGGGCCGAGCGCACCACGTTGTCGTGGCTGAGCATGACGCCCTTGGGCCGGCCGGTGGTGCCGGAGGTGTAGCAGATCAGCGAAATATCGCTGCCTTTGCCCTTGGCCATTTCCTCGTCGAAGAAATTCGGGTGGGCCCGGCTATAGGCCTCGCCGTTGGCCATCAGCTTTTCCAGGTCACCCAGGTAGGGCTGGTCGTAATGCCGCATGCCACGCGGATCGCTGAAGATGATCATCTCCAGTTTGGGCAGGCGATCCTTGATCGAGATCAGTTTATCGACCTGCTCCTGGTTCTCGGCCAGGGCGAAACGGGCCTCGGCGTGGTCGATGACGTACTGCACCTCGTCCGCCACGCTGTCCTGGTAGATCGGCACCGGGATCGCGCCCAGCGCTTGGGTGGCGGCCAGCGTCCAGTACAGCTCCGGCCGGTTGTCGCCGATGATGGCCAGCTTGTCGCCGCGCTTGAAACCCATGGCGGCCAGGCCGCAGGCCAGCAGGCGCACCTTGTCGGCCACCTCGCCCCAGGTCCAGCTCTGCCAGATGCCCAGGTCCTTTTCACGCATGGCCGGGCGGTCACGACGGTGCTGCGCGTTGTAGGCGATGAATTTCGGGATAGTATCGCGTCCCAACGGGTCACGCCCGTCAGGCATTGCCGACGTCTCGGACATATGTCGCCTCCTGATACGCAGCATGGCCTGTGGCCATACCGTCGTTATTGTCTCGTTGATAAGCGTACGGACAGTAGGCCGTCAAGGGGTGGCGCAATGCGCCCCTGAGCATGCTTCTCATTGCCTAAATTTCGACCCCGGTTGAACTTTCCTCCAGCCGAAAGCGCTTGGCAAACCCATGGTTTTGCGGCACCTATTTGCGGCAATCTGACGCGGGTTTTCCCGCCCGCCTGACCAGCCTTTCCCATCTTTACGTTCCGTCACGAAAGGATCGCCCCGTGAAAGCCGCGAAGAAGACCCAGCGCAAGGCCGCCAAGGCGCGCAAGAGCCCCGCGAAAGCCAAGGCTAAAAAGGCTGTCAAAAAGGCCGTGAAAGCCGCGAAATCCGCACGTCGGGCCGCGAAGACCGCCAAGAAGGCCGTTGGCCGCAAGGCCGCGAAAAAGGCCGTGAAGAAGAAGGTTGGCAAGAAGGCGGTTGCCGCCCGCAAGCCCGCCGCCAAGGTGAAGAAGACGGCACCGGCCGTCAAAAAGACCGTCGCCAAGGCCGCTGGTGCCGCCCGTGCGGTTCCCATCGTGGTGGGCCAGGATACCCTGAAGACCCGCCGCAGCCTGAAGGTCGGCAACAAGACCTATGCCTATTACAGCATCAAGGCCGCCGAGAAGGCCGGCCTGGGCGACCTGACCCGTCTGCCCTATTCGCTGAAGGTGCTGCTGGAGAACCTGCTGCGTTACGAAGACGGCCGCAGCGTCACCGTCGACGACCTGAAGGCCGTGGCCCAGTGGCTGAAGGACAAGCGTTCGGACCGCGAGATCGCCTATCGTCCGGCCCGCGTTCTGATGCAGGACTTCACCGGCGTGCCCGCCGTGGTCGACCTGGCCGCGATGCGCGATGCCATGACCAAGCTGGGTGGCGACACCAAGAAGATCAATCCGCTCTCGCCGGTCGATCTGGTGATCGATCACTCGGTCATGGTGGACTACTCGGCCAACAAGTCGGCCTTCCAGAAGAACGTCGACCTGGAATACGAGCGCAATGGCGAGCGCTATGCCTTCCTGCGCTGGGGCCAGACCGCATTCGACAATTTCCGCGTCGTGCCGCCGGGCACCGGCATCTGCCACCAGGTGAACACCGAATACCTGGCGCAGACCGTGTGGACCGGCATGGACGGCAAGACCGAGGTGGCCTACCCGGATACCCTGGTCGGCACCGACAGCCACACCACCATGGTCAACGGCCTGGCCGTTCTGGGCTGGGGCGTGGGCGGCATCGAGGCCGAGGCCGCCATGCTGGGCCAGCCGATTTCCATGCTGCTGCCTGAGGTGGTCGGCTTCCGCCTGTCGGGCAAGCCGAAGGAAGGCACCACCGCCACCGACCTGGTGCTGACAGTGACGCAGATGCTGCGCAAGAAGGGCGTGGTGAACAAGTTCGTCGAATTCTATGGCCCCGGCCTGGACGAGCTGTCGCTGGCCGATCGCTGCACCATCGCCAACATGGCCCCCGAATACGGCGCCACCTGCGGCTTCTTCCCGGTCGACGCCGAGACGATTGCCTATCTGAAGGCTTCCGGCCGCGACCCGCAGCGCATCAAGCTGGTGGAGGCCTATGCCAAGGCGCAGGGGCTGTGGCGCACGCCGAAGGCGCCGGAGCCGGTCTTCACCGACACGCTGGAACTCGACCTGTCGACCGTCGAGCCCTCGCTGGCCGGTCCGACCCGTCCGGAAGGCCGCGTGCCGCTGAGCCGCGCCGCGACCGAATTCAAGGATGCGATGGGCAACTTCTACGGCAAGAAGACCGCGCTGGACTTCCGCGCCAAGGTGGAGAAGTCAAGCTTCGATCTGGGCCATGGCGACGTGGTGATCGCGGCGATCACCTCGTGCACCAACACCTCGAACCCGAGCGTGCTGCTGGGCGCCGGCCTGCTGGCCCGCAACGCCCTGAAGAAGGGCCTGAAGACCAAGCCGTGGGTAAAGACCTCGCTGGCGCCGGGCAGCCAGGTGGTGAGCGACTATCTGGCCAAGTCGGGCCTGCAGAAGTCGCTGGATGCCCTGGGCTTCCAGGTGGTGGGTTATGGCTGCACCACCTGCATCGGCAACTCGGGCCCGCTGCCCGACAACATCTCGAAGGCGATCACCGACAACGACTTCGTCGTCGGTGCGGTGCTGTCGGGCAACCGCAACTTCGAGGGCCGCGTCCATCCGCTGACCAAGGCGAATTACCTCGCCTCGCCGATGCTGGTGGTGGCCTATGCGCTGGCCGGCAACCTGGGCATCGACGTCGCGACCCAGCCGCTGGGCCATGACGCCAAGGGCAAGCCGGTCTACCTGAAGGACATCTGGCCCTCCAACAAGGAGATCGCGGCCACGGTGCGCAAGTATGTGACGCCGGCGATGTTCAAGAAGCGCTATGCCGACGTGTTCAAGGGCGATCCGCTATGGCGCAAGATCAAGGTCGGCACCGGCCAGACCTATGGCTGGGACAAGAAGTCGACCTACGTGCAGCATCCCCCGTATTTCGAGGGCATGAGCACGACGCCGGCGCCGATTACCGATGTGAAGGGCGCCCGCGTGCTGGCGATCCTGGGCGACAAGATCACCACCGACCACATCTCGCCCGCCGGCTCGATCAAGAAGGACGGCCCGGCCGGCAAGTACCTGACCGACCACGGCGTCAGCTATGCCGATTTCAACTCCTATGGTGCCCGTCGCGGCAACCACGAGGTGATGATGCGCGGCACTTTCGCCAATATCCGCCTCAAGAACGAGATGGTGCCGGGCACCGAGGGTGGCATCACCAAGCACATGCCCGATGGCGAGGTGATGTCGATCTATGACGCCGCGATGAAGTACAAGGCCAGCAGCACCCCGCTGGTGATCGTGGCCGGCAAGGAATACGGCAACGGTTCGTCGCGTGACTGGGCGGCCAAGGGCACCATCCTGCTGGGTGTGAAGGCCGTGATCGCCGAAAGCTACGAGCGTATCCATCGTTCGAACCTGGTCGGCATGGGTATCCTGCCGCTGCAGTTCCTGAACGGCATGACCCGCTTCGACCTGAAGCTGGACGGCTCGGAGAAGTTCGACATCTCGGGCATCGCCACCGGCCTGAAGCCGCGCATGAAGACGCCGGTGACCATCACCCGCGCCGACGGCTCGACCCAGACCGTGGAGGTGCTGTGCCGCATCGATACGCTGGACGAGATCGACTACTACAAGAATGGCGGCATCCTGCATTACGTGCTGCGCAACCTGGCCAAGGCCGCGTAAGCGCAATACTGCAGATCGCAGACATGAAAACGGCCGGGGCAACCCGGCCGTTTCTGTTTTAGGATCGCTGCATGTCGTCCGATCACAAAGCCGTCATCGACATCATCGCCGCCGATCCTTGGGCCATGGATATCCTGTGGCTGGCCCGCAGCCTCAGTCTGCCGGACTGGGCCATCGGCGCCGGGTTCGTGCGCAGCCTGGTCTGGGACCGGCTCTGCGGCTTTGCCCAGCGCACGCCGCTCAACGATATCGATATCGTCTATTCCGACCCGGCCGATATCAGCCGCACCATCGAGCGCGCGGCCGAGACGGAACTGGCGGCCGCCCGCATCACCCAATCCTGGTCGGTGCGCAACATGGCGCGCATGCATCTGAAAAACCGCGACGCCCCTTACCGCGACACCGCCCACGCCATCGGACATTGGCTGGAAACGCCGACGGCCGTGGCCGTCACCATGGACGATGACGGCACGTTGCGCCTGCTGGCGCCGCATGGCGTGGCCGATCTGCTGGCCGGCCGGGTTCACCCGACGCCCAGCGGCTGGCGCAAGATCGAGGAATATCGCGCGCGCGTGACGGCCAAGTCCTGGCCGTCACGCTGGCCGAAAGTGGTGGTGAAAGGGCTTACCTGAGCTCGATCAGTTCGACATCGAAGATCAGCGTGGCGTTGGGCGGGATCACGCCGCCACCGGCACCGGCCGCGCCATAGCCGAGTTGCGGCGGGATGACGAGCGTACGCTGGCCGCCGGTCTTCATGCCGGCGACGCCCTCGTCCCAGCCCTTGATGACCCGGCCGGCGCCAAGCGGAAAGGCGAAAGGCTGGCCGCGGTCGCGCGAGGAATCGAATTTGCGGCCCTTCTGACCGCCTTCCATCAGCCAGCCGGTGTAATGCACCACGGCGGTCTGGCCGCGCCGGGCGGTTTCGCCGTTGCCGGGCTTGACCTCGGTATAGCGCAGGCCCGACGCCGTGACCTGCTCCTGGGCTCGGGCGGCGAATGGCAGGGCGGAAAACAAAAGGCCCGCGATCAAGGCAACGGCAAGAGCGCGACGGGACAACAGCATTGCAAAGACTCCGAATGAATGGAACGACGCGGCGAAGCCTGCCGCCGGAATGCGGCGACAGCAAGGCCGGGACAGGCCGGTTCAGCGAACCGAGACCAGTTCGATTTCGAAAAACAGGGTGGCGTTGGGCGGGATGATGCGGCCGTTGCCGCGCGCGCCATAGCCCAGATAGGGCGGGATCAGCAGGGCCCGCTTGCCGCCCACTTTCATGTAGGCCACGCCCTCGTCCCAGCCCTTGATCACCTTGCCCTGGCCGAGCAGGAACTCGAATGGCTGGCCGCGTTTGTAGGAGGAGTCGAACATCCGGGTCGGCTTGTTGTTTTCCCAGATCCAGCCGGCGTAATGCACCGTGACCATCTTGCCCGGTTCGGCCTTGTCGCCGGTGCCGACCACGATATCGCCGGCCCGCATGCCAGACGGGGTCTGGCGCAGGTTGACAGCTTCCTGTTTGCCGCCGATGCCGATGGCACCGAGTATCGAAGACAACACTCCCATGGGCAGAGAATACCAAGCAAAGGCGCCGCTGCCCAGAGTTGTCGAACAGCCCCCAGGGCCGACCGGCGGGCGAATCGGCACCCGAATCGGGCTAGTCACCCGGCCAACGGGTGCGCGGCGGGCAGAAGCCGGCCTCAGCCCACCGGTTCGGGCAAGGGCTGCGGGAGGGGGGGGCGACCATCCTCTGCCGACTCGCCGGCCACCTCATCCCCGGCCATGGCCTCGCCAGCCAGCAGGAAGGAGCCGAGATTTTCGCGCAGTTCGGCCCAGCGCAGGATTTCCAGCCGGCCATCGGCATGCTCGACCAGCGCCGTGCAGCTCTCCACCCAGTCGCCGTCGTTGCAATACAGGATGCCGTCGATCTCGCGGATCTCGGCATGATGGATATGGCCGCAGACGACGCCATCGACATGGCGCCGCCGCGCCTCTTCGGCAATGGCGCGCTCGTAATCGGAGATGAACTCGACCGCGTTCTTCACCTTGTGCTTCAGATAGGCCGACAGCGACCAATAGGGCAGGCCCATCCGGCGGCGCAGATGATTGAAGCCGGTATTCAGGCTCAGCGCGAAGCCATAGGCGGCATCGCCCAGCAGGGCCAGCCACTTGGCGCAGGTGACAATGCCATCGAAATGGTCACCATGGGTGACCAGGAACTTGCGGCCGTCGGCCGTTTCGTGCACCGCTTCCATCTGCACGGTGATGCCGCCGAATTGCAGGCCGTTGTCCTCGATGAAGTCGCGCAGGGCTTCATCATGGTTGCCCGGCACGTAGATCACATTGGTGCCCTTGCGCGCCTTGCGCAGCAGTTTCTGCACCACGTCGTTTTGGCTCTGGTTCCAGTACCAGGAGCGTTTCAGCCGCCAGCCATCGACGATATCGCCAACCAGATAAATCGTGTCGGCTTCGGTATATTTGAGGAATTCCAGCAGCAGGTCGGCTTTGCAGCCGCGTGTGCCCAGATGGATGTCGGATATCCATATGGTGCGGTAGCGGGCGGGACGGAAAGCCACGTTCATCGGTCACCTGCTGTTGCCGGCACGCGATGCGAATCACCGCAGCGACAAATTCTTGGCCGGGAAGATGAATCCGGGCCTGCCCGTTGTCCCGTGAATTTTCCATGACCCGGATGACGGAACGATGACAGCGGCGAATGGTGGAAACGCGGCAAAGAAAAAGGGCCTGCCGCGAGGCAGGCCCTGGATCGGACAACGTCCTTGCGGGACGGATCAGATCGCTTCCTTCAGCACCTTGGAGGCGCGGAAGGCAACCTTCTTGGAAGCCTTGATCTTGATCGGCTCACCGGTCTGCGGGTTGCGGCCCATGCGGGCAGCACGCTTGCGGACCTGCAGGATGCCGAGGTCGCCCAGGCGAACGCGCTCGCCCTTCTTCAGCGACTTGGTCACGGCAGCGAAGAATTCCTCGAACAGACCGGCAGTGGCCTTCTTCTGAAGCTCATGCTTCTCGGCCAGCGCGGTGGCGATCTGCTTCGCGGTCACAGTAACCGTCTTGGTGGCGGCCGCTTTAGCCATGGTCTCTCTCCTCAGAAAAGATGCGTCAGATGTTGTTATGAACGAATCGGGAGTTGGTTCCCGAATCCTCCATAGCACCGCGCCGGCCTCTTGCCCATCGGGGAAAGCGCAAAAATCCGCTAGACATGCGGTTTTTTGGCAGCCGGGTCGAATCGGAGCCGCAAAACATGCGGGTTTATCGCACCCGACCCGGACCGCAGGGCGGTTTCAGGTGCGTCCCGTGCGGATTTTCGCGGCGACGGCGAAGGCCAGCACCGCCAGCAGGCCGCTGCCCAGCATGGTCCAGATCATCGGATACTGGCTGGGGTCGAGGTCCTGGCCGTAGCCGACCAGCACGGCCGCGCCGGCGCCGACCAGCATCTGCAGGGCGCCCGACAGGCCGGCGGCGGCGCCCGCCGCCCGGGGATTCACCGAAACCGCCCCGGCGGTGCCATTCGGCAGCGTCAGGCCGTTGGACAACGCCACCACCGCCATGGGCAGGAACAGCCCCGGCAGGGTGAGCAGGCCAAGCCAGCCGATGGCCGCCAGGGCCAGGATGCCGAACAGGCCGATGATCGCCCCGATGCCGATCATGCGATCCACCCCCAGCCTGACCGCAAAGCGTCCGGTGCAGAAATTGCCGGCGAAATAACCGACCGAGACAACCATGAACCACAGGCCATAGCTGGATGGCGGCTGGCCCATGACGGTGACCACCACGAAAGGGGCCCCGGCGATGAAGGCGAAAAACATGCCCGAGGTGAAGGCCGTCTGCAGGGCATAACCGCAGAAGGTGGGCGAACGCAGCAGAGAGCCATACCCCCGCAGCATGGCGCCGATCCCCTCGCCCAACCCGGGCTCGGCCAGGGTTTCCCGCAGGGTGACGGTCACGCAGGCCAGCACGATGATGCCGGCCACGGCACAGAAGGCGAAGCTGGCGCGCCAGCCGAACAGCGTGTCCAGATAACCGCCGAGCGCCGGCGAAAACATCGGCGCCAGCGACATCGCCATGGTGACGTAACCGATCATCGCCGCCGAACGGTCGCGGTCATAGAGGTCGCGGATGATGGCACGGCCCAGCACCAGGCCCGAACAGCCGCCGATCGCCTGGAAGGCACGGCCGATCATCAACATCTCGATCGAGGGCGCCAGTGCGCAGAGCAGGCTGCCGACACAGAAGATCGCCAATCCGCAGAGCAGCACCGGGCGGCGACCATACCGGTCGCTCAAGGGGCCATAGACAAGCTGCGCCAGGCCGAGGCCGATCAGGTAGAAGGTGAGCGTGAGCTGCACCAGGCCGTAATCGACCTGGAAATGCCGGGCCAGGCCCGGCATCGAAGGCATGAAGATATTGAGCGCCATCGGGCCGATCGCCGACATGGCGACCAGGATCACGATGGATGGCAGGCGACGGGGGCTGGACTCGGACAGGGCGAACACCGGACAACAGACCGCATCGGCCCCGGGGCCGGCGGAGGATTGGGCGAAACGCCCAATCCTATAGCGCTAATCCGGTTACGGACCAACCCGCCAGTTGCGTCAGCGCCGGATTTCCAGCCCATGCGGGCTGGCGCGATAGCCGGTCAGCGTCTTGTCGGCATGGGCCAGCCGCCAGTTCAGCATCTTCTGCGCATATTCCAGCATCTTCGGCATATAGGCCGGATCATTCGCCACATTTCTCAACTGCCCCGGATCCTTCTTCAGATCGAAGAACAGCGGCGGCAGGGCGGCACAATGAACGTATTTGTAGTCGTCATCCTGCACCACGGCGAGCGAACTCTGGTCCATCGCCGTGCCCAGGATGCCTTCCGGCTTGGAGTAGAAGATGTCGCGGAAGTCGAATTCGTAATGCACCTCCGTACGCCAGTTGGCCGGCACGGCACCATAGGTGAAATCCAGCAGCGAACGGCCATCGCACTGGCGCGGGATCTCGGCACCGATCCATTCCAGGATGGTGGGCATGGTGTCCACCGTTTCGGTGTAGCGGTCGACGATCTGGCCACGCGTGGATTCAGCGGCGCGGTCGGGATTGCGGATCACCATCGGGATGCGGAAGCTGCCGTCGAAATAGGCCAGTTTGCCGAGCAGGTAATGGTCGCCTAGCTGCTCGCCATGGTCGCAGGTGAAGATGATCAGCGTGTCATCCCACTGGCCGCTGTCTTTCAGGAACTGGAAGACGCGGCCGAGATGGTCGTCGATTTCGGTCATCAGGCCGAAATAGGTGGCGCGCATGACGCGCACCTCTTCCTCGCTCATCGCCGAGCCCAGGTCATTGGCGCCCTGGAAGAAGCCACGCTGGTTCACGGTGTCGATATAGAATTTGTGCAGCGGATGCATCGCCGCCGCTTCTTCCACCGATGCATGCCGCACCGGCGCCGGCATGTCGGCGGGATCGTACATGGTGTTGTAAGGCTCGGGCGCGATATAGGGCGGATGCGGCCGGTAATAGCCCAGATGCAGGAACCAGTTGCGGTTGCTGGCGCCGTTCAGGTAGGTGAGCGCGCGCTCGGTGAACCAGGCCGTATCGGACAATTCCTTCGGCAGCTGGCCCGGTTCGCGCGTCGCGCCCGGCTCGCCGGCCCGCGGACGCCAGACATCCTCGGGATTCTCCGGCAGCTTGTAGCCCTTCGAGGCCATCCAGGCGAAATAGGCTTCCTTGTAGGGCTCGAAGGCGCCGACGGGACGGAACCCGTCCATGATATCGCCCAGCACGAAAAAACGCGGATCGTTCGGGCCCGTGGTGCGCGGATCCGGCGTCGTCGTCGTATAGCCGATCAGGGCCGGGTCATAGCCGTTCTTGCGCAGCTCATGCCCCAGATTGGTGAAGCGCGAGTCGAGCGGAATGGTGTTCTGCACCGCGCGATGGGTCATCTGGTACAGGCCGGTCAGTAGCGAGGCGCGCGCCGGACCACAGGGAACCGCCGTGGTGAAATGGTTGCGGAAGGTGACGCCCTCGCGGCATAGCATGTCGATATTCGGCGTCTTCAGACCGGGCGTGCCAAGGTAGGAAAACATGTCGCCGCGCCACTGGTCGACGACGATAAGCAGGATGTTCTTGCGGGCCTTGTCGGACATGTCTTGATCTTCTCTTGCTTGACTAACGGAGGGTTGGATCGAGGCGGTCGCGCAGCCAGTCGCCCAACATGCTGATCGACAGGGTGGTGAGCACGATCACGGCGCTGGGCGCCAGCATGATCCAGGGCGCGCGGGTGATATATTCGCGGCCATAGCCCACCATGTTGCCCAGCGAGGTGAGCGGCGGCTGCACCCCCAGCCCCAGGAAGGACAGCCCGCTTTCCAGCAGGATGATCTCGGGGAAGGTCAGCGTCATCGACACGATCAGCGTCGAGGCGATGTTGGGCAGCACATGGCGGCCATAGATGCGCCAGCTGCCGGCGCCGAGATTGCGCACGGCAGCGGCATAGCCCTGCTCGTTGGCCGACAGCGTCAGGCCGCGGGCGATGCGGGCATAGCGCTCCCAGCTATGGAAACCCATCAGCACGACGAACAGCGTGATGTCGTTGCCGAAGAAGGCCAGCACGGCCAGCGCGATGATCATGAAGGGCATGCTGGCCTGGAAGTCGATCAGCACCAGCACCAGCGCCTCGAAGCGGCCGCGCAGATGGGCGGCAAGAATGCCCAAAGTGGTGCCCATGCCGGCGGCGATCAGCGTGCCGAAAAAGGCGATCAGCAGGCTCATGCGGATCGACATGATCAGGCGCGACAGCACATCACGGCCGAGTTCGTCGGTGCCCAGCGCATGCGCCCAGGACCCGCCCATGCCGACCGGCGTCTGCAATCGTGCCTTGAGATCGAACGCCGTGAAGCTGTAGGGCGCCAGCAGGTCGGCGCCTAGCGCCACCACCAGCATCAGCACAACCCAGCCCAGGGCCAGCAGCATGGCCGGCGGCCAGGCGGCCAGGAAACGCCGCAATTTCGCCGGCCGCGCCGGGGCCGGCTTGGCGGCGGCAGGAAGATCGGTGGCAAGATCGGTCATGCTGCGACGCGCTCCTCAAGCATGGGCGCGGCCGCGCCGCAGGCGCGGATCGAGCCAGCCATAGGCGATGTCGACCGCCAGGTTGGCCGCCACCATCGAGAGAGCGATGGCCAGCAGGATGGCCTGCACCACGGCGAGGTCGCGGTTGGCAACCGAGGCGACCAGCAGGCGGCCGACGCCGGGCCAGGCGAACACGCTTTCCACCACCACGGCGCCGGCGATCAGGCTGCCGATCATGAAGCCGACGATGGTAACGGTGGGGATCGCCGCATTGGGCAGGGCATGGCCCGACACCACGCGGCGCCAGGGCACGCCCTTGGCCGAGGCGGTGCGGATATAGGGCTGACCCAGCACTTCCAGCATGGCGGAACGGGTAAAGCGCGCCAGCACGGCGGCACCCGCCACGCCCAGAGTGACGATGGGCAGGATGGCATGGCGCCAGCTTTCGCTGCCGCTGGAGGGCAGCCAGCCAAGCTGCACCGAGAAGACCAGCACCAGCAGCAAAGCCAGCACGAAGCTGGGCACGGTGAAGCCGGCCACCGAGGCGGTCATGGTCAGGCGGTCGAGCGTAGAGTTGCGATGCAGGGCGGCGAAGATGCCGGCCGGAATGCCCAGGCCGATCTTGATCAGGAAAGCCGGCAGGGTGATGGCCAGTGTCATCGGCACGCGTTCCAGCACCAGGTCGATGGCCGGCCGGCCATCGCGCATGGAATTGCCGAAATCGCCACTCAGGGCTTTTGTCGCGTAGGCGATGTATTGCTCCCAGATCGGGCGATCGAGGCCCCAGGCCTTGCGGAAAGCCTCGATGGCCTCGGGCGGTGCATCGATCGACATGATCAGCATCGCCGGGTCGCCCGAGAGCCGCAGCACCACGAAGGCGAAGGTGACGACAAAACAGATGGTGAGCGCGGCCCGGGCGACACGGGAAGCAACAAAGCCAAGCATCTCAAACCCCCATCACGTCAGGCCGCCAAACCGGCGGCCGCATCCGGCTCGACGAAATGGCAGGCAACCTTGCGACCACCACCCGTTTCGCGCAGAGCCGGCATGGCTTCGGCGCATATCTGCGCCGCGCGCGGACAGCGGGTGCGGAAGGCGCAACCCGAGGGCGGCGCGGCCGGATCGGGCGGATCGCCCTGCAGCGGCACTGGCCGCGCGAGGCCGCGCTGCTGCACGCTGGGGATCGCGGCCAGCAGGGCCTGGGTGTAGGGATGCTGCGGCGCGTGGAACAGGCTTTCGGCCTCGCCGTATTCGACGATGCGGCCGAGATACATCACCGCCACGTCGTGGCTGATCTGGCGCACCACTTTCAAATCGTGGCTGATGAAGACGTAGGTCAGGCCAAGACTGTGCTGCAGATCCAGCAGCAGGTTCACCACCTGGGCCTGGATCGAGACATCCAGCGCCGAGATCGGCTCGTCGCAGACCAGCAGCCTGGGCTGCAGGATCAGGGCACGCGCCAGCACCACGCGCTGACGCTGGCCGCCGGACAGTTCATGCGGATACCGTTCGCCGTGATGCGCCTGCAGGCCAACCGCTTCCATCGCGGCGGCGATGCGGTCCTGTCTGATACCGCGTGAGAAATCCGGATGATGGATTTCCAGCGCCTCGCCGATCTGGTCGGCCACCTTCAGCCGGCGATCGAGCGCGCCGAGCGGGTCCTGATAGACCATCTGCATCATCTGGCGCTGGCGGCGCCAGTCCGCGCTGCCGGCCCTGGCCAGTGGCTGGCCCTCGAACAGCACCTGTCCCGCCGTGGGATCGAGCAGGCCAAGCAGCAGCCGGCCGGTGGTGGACTTGCCGCAGCCTGACTCGCCGACCAGGCCCAACGTCCTGCCCTTGTCGACGCTCAGGCTGATGCCGTCGACGGCACGCAGCAGCGCCGTGTGGCTGGCCGGCCAGGAACCCTGCCGCACAGTGAAATGCCGGGTCAGCCCGCGGGCTTCGAGCAGGGGCTCGGATGCAGAGAGCGCTGTCACAGCACGACCTCGCGGATGGCGGCATCCTGTCGCGCGGGGGTCGCTTGTGGCCGGGAGGCAGGCGCATCGGGGAAATAGCGGGTGCGAAAACACAGCACGCGTTCGGCCGCATTCACCGGCACCAGCGGCGGCTGGCTGCCGTGGCAGGCCTCGTCCGCCTCGCCGCAGCGCGGTGCGAAGGCGCAGCCTTTGGGAAGATTCCACGGCTCGGGCACGCTACCCGGGATGGAGGCCAGCCGCACCCGCGGTCCGTCCAGCGCCGGCAGGGCGGCGAGCAGGCCGCGCGTATAGGGATGGCGCGGTCGGTCGAACAGCGTGTCGGAGGCCGCTTCCTCGACCAGACGGCCGGCATACATGACGCAGACGCGGTCGACATTCTCGGCCACCACGCCCAGATCGTGGCTGATCAGCACCATGGCCATGCCGCTGTCGCGGCGGATTTCCTGGAGCAGAGTAAGGATTTGTGCCTGAACAGTTGCATCCAGTGCCGTGGTCGGCTCATCGGCAATAAGCAGATCGGGTTCGCCGGCCAGCGCCATGGCGATCATCACGCGCTGGTTCATGCCGCCGGACAATTCATGCGGATAATCGCGCAAGCGCCGCGCCGCATTGGCGATGCCCACGCGATCGAGCAGGCGTTTGGCCTCGGCCTCGGCCGCCGCGCCTCTCAGGCCGCGATGCAGGCGCAGCGCCTCGCCGATCTGGCGGCCAATACGCAGAACCGGATTGAGACTGGAGGACGGGTCCTGGAAGATCATGGCGACACGCCGGCCGCGCAGGGTTTCCAGCATGGAACGCGAGGCGCCCACCATCTGGCGGCCGTCCAGCATGACGCTGCCCTTGATGCTGGCCGTGCCGGGCAGCAGGCCCAGGGCCGCCAGCCAGGTGACGCTTTTGCCCGAACCGGATTCGCCGACCAGGCCAACCGCCTCGCCGGCACCGACATCGAGATCGATGCCGTGCAGGGCGCGGATGCTGCGGCCGCCCTGGGCAAAATCGACCGTCAGGCCGCGGATTTCCACGAACTTGTCCATCGCCGGATGCCTTCTGCCGTGCTGGAAAAATGAAAGGCGGCGGGAATGATCCCGCCGCCTGGGCATCAGAGCTTGAAGTTATAACTGCGGAAATCCATCGCAAAGGCCGGCGCCGACTTCCACTGGATGTCCTTGCGCTTGGCCGTGAAGGTGGCGTTCTGGTGCAGCACCGTATAGGCCGGATCTTCGCGTTCACAGATTTCCAGCATGCGCTTGAACATCGCCTTGCGCTTGACCATGTCGCTTTCGGTTTCCATGGCGATGGACAGGCGGTTCATCTCGTCGTTTTCCCATTCCTGGGCCTGCTGCTGCTGGCCCTGCGGGCCATGCTGGTTCACGATGGACGAGATCGGATCGGTGAACGGCGCGCTGTTCGACCAGTCGCGCACGGCGCGCTTGCCGTTGTTCTCGAAAATCTGCTGCCAGTTTTCCTTCATCTCGATCTGCACGTTCAGACCGACCTGGCGCCACATTTCCAGCAGGACCTGGGCCGTGGAATTCTGGTTGGTGTAGTAATTGTTCAGCGCGCGGAAGGGGATCACCTCGCCCTTGTAGCCGGCGGCCTTGATCAGGTCCTTGGCCTTCTGCGGATTGAATTCCGGCACGCTCCAGCCCTCGACGAACATCGGACCGTAGAATTCCCACTGCAGGCCGGCCGGGATGCGGGTGCGGCCCGCCCAGAGGCTGTCGACGATGGCCTGGCGGTCGATGGCATGGGTCATCGCCTGACGCACGCGCGGGTCCTTCAGGGCCGGGTAATGCTTGTCGAACACGATCAGGCGGTGATTGGCGATCAGGCCGCCCTGCACCTCGAACTTGGCATTCTTCTCGATGCCGGGAATCTGGTCGGGCGGCATGTCGCAGATATAGTCGAACTGACCCGAGAACAGGCCGTTGATGCGGGTGGCGACTTCCGGCACCACCACCAGGCGCACGGTCTTCAGCGGCGGGCGGCCGCCCCAGTATTCGTCATGGGCATCCAGCACCAGTTCCTGGTCAGGCTTGAAGTCGCGCACCTTGTAGGGGCCGGTGGAAACCGGCTTGCGCGCCCAGTCCAGCCAGGTCTTGGCTTCCTCGAAGGCGCGGCGCGAGATGATCTCGCTGCCATAGCGGGCGATGCGGCCCTCCATGGTGACGTCCGGCGTGCGGTTGACGAAGCGCACGGTGTATTTGTCCACCGCCTCCACTTTCTCCAGCGCCGGCCAGGCGCGCTTGGCCACCGCCATCACCTCCGGCGGCAGGGCCTTGCCCTCGACGCTGTCGCGGATCAGCACGTTGGCGAACAGGGTCTTGCTGCTGCCGATGTCGTAATCGGGGCCGAACATGCGTTCGCGGCTGAAGGTGAAGACCACGTCGTCGGCGGTGACCTCGTCGCCGTTGTGGAACTTCACGCCCTGGCGCAGCTTCAGTTCGACGGTGCGCTCGTTGATGCGGCTCCAGCTTTCGGCCAGGCCCGGGATCGGCTCCATGCCCTTCAGCATGTCGCGCATGATCAGGCCTTCATAGATGAAGGAGAAGGTGCGCTCGCCGACATTGGACTGCTCGCGCAGCGGCTCGAGCGAGGCGCTGTTGGAAATCTGCTGCACCGCGATGGTGATGCTGGGGCGATTGTCCGCCTGCGCGATGGCGAAGCGCGGCAGCGCCAGGCTGCCGGCGGCAATGCCGGAGCCGATCAGGAAGTTACGACGATGGAGCTGCATGATTCCCCTCCGATGCAGTGGACAGCGCGATGGAGGGGACGCTAGGCGGCGCAAATGACGCTGCGGTTACGTATGCATGAAGCGCGGATGAACTCTCAGTCCCGACTCGCGGATTGAACCGACCAATCGGAAAGAGGTTGAGGCCGCATGCCCGGCTTCCTCAAAAAGGCCGAGGAGGCACGGCAATATCTGGAATGGATTCTTCGGGGAGAAGATTGGCTGGGGGACTAGGATTCGAACCTAGACAACCAGAGTCAGAGTCTGGGGTCCTACCGTTAGACGATCCCCCAGCAGGGATCGGGTGCGGGATATAGCCGGTCCGCCGGTGCTTTGCAACCCCTGCCCTCGGGCGGGCTTAGCGCCTGAAAAGGCTGACGATTTCCAGGTGCGGCGACCAGCGGAACTGGTCGATCGGCACCGCCTGCTCCAGCCGCCAGCCGGCATCGGCGAGTGTGCGGGCGTCACGGGCGAAACTGGAAGGATCGCAGGCCGCCATCACCACGATCCCGGGCGCCGCGCCGGCCGCCGCCGCCAGGGCAAGCTGCTGCACCTGGGCCTTGGCGCCGGCGCGGGGCGGATCGAGCAGCACGGCATCGAGTTTCTTAAGCTCGGCCGGCGCCAGCGGCTGGCGCTCCAGGTCGCGCGCCTGCGCGTTCAGCCGTCCGGCCAGGCCCGCCGTCTTCACCGCGGCCTGCAGGGCGGCGATGGCGGGGCGATCGGCATCGGCGGCCAGCACCGTCTTGCCGACTGCGGCCAGGCGCAGGGCAAAGGCGCCGCAGCCCGAGAAAAGATCGGCGACGCGCTTGGTGTCCTTCAGCGCCTCCAGCGCGAAATCCGCCATCGCCTGTTCGGCCTCGACTGTCGCTTGCAGAAAACCGCCCGGCGGCAGGATCACGCCATGGGCGCCGAAACGCACCAGCGGCGCGGCGCCGCCCTGATACAGCAGTTCAGCATCGCCGCGCATGTCGAACCGCCAGCTCAGGCGCGCCAGGCCGATGGCCTTGGCCGCCTTGCTCAAGGCGATGCGCTCCTGCACCCGCATTTTCAGCTTGCCGGTGATCAGCGCATCCAGGCCGGTTTCGGTATCGGTGAGTTTCAGATCGATGGCCCAGCCATCACCCAGCACCTCGATCAGCGCCGCGCGCAAGGCCGGCAGCGGCACCAGCAAAGCCGGCCGCAGCACGGTGCAGTCTTCCAGATCGACGATCTTGCGGCTGGCCGCCTCGTGGAATCCCAGCAGCACGCGGTCTTTCACGCGGCGCACGATGAATTCGGCGCGGCGGCGCGACTGCGCCGGCACGGCGACCAGATCGGCCACAGGCGGATCGACGAAGTCGCGACGCACCAGCGCGGCGGCCAGCTTGTCGCGTTTCCACGCGTTATAGGGCGCCTCGGCCCAGTGCTGCAGGGCGCAGCCACCGCAGGCCTGGAAATGCCGGCAGGGCGGCTCGACGCGATCCGGCCCTTCTGCCTCCAGCACGCTGACATGGGCGGCATAGCCGTCGCCGCGTTCTTCGCCGACTTTCGCCGCCACTCGGTCGCCCGGCACGGTGAAAGGCACGTAATAGCGCACGCCGTCATGGGTCAGCACGCCATGGCCCTGCCCGCCCATCCGCTCGATCACGCCATCCACGTCACGCATCATGCTTCTCTGCTGCAATAAGGAACTCGCGGTTGCCTTCCGGGCCGAGGATGGGGCTCGGCTCGATGCCGATCACGCGCCAGCCCGGCAGCGCATCCCACCAGTCGCGAATGCGGGCGCAGACTTCCTCATGCAACGCGGGATCTCGCACCACGCCGCCCTTGCCCACGCGCTCGCGCCCGACCTCGAATTGCGGCTTGATCAGCGCCACCGCCCAGCCCCCCGGCCGCGCCAGCGTTAACGCCGCCGGCAGCACGATCTGCAGCCCGATAAAGCTGGCGTCGCAGACCACGCAGGCGATGGGATCGGGGATCAGCGCGGCATCCAGATGACGTGCGTTGGTTTTCTCCAGCACCACGACGCGCGGATCGTTGCGCAGCTTCCAGTCCAGCTGGCCCTCGCCCACATCCACGGCATAGACCTTCGCCGCACCATGATGCAGCAGAACATCGGTGAAGCCGCCCGTGGACGCGCCGACATCGATGCAGATGCGATCGCGTGGATCGAGTCCAAAATGCTGGATGGCATGCGCCAGCTTCACGCCGCCGCGGCTGACCCAGGGATGCGGCTTGCCGCGCAGTTCCAGCGGCGCATCGGCGGCAACCGACAGGCCCGGCTTGTCCAGCCGCTTCTCGCCCGAGAACACCAGGCCCGCCATGATGGCGGCCTGCGCCTTGGTCCGGCTTTCCGCCAGGCCACGCTCGACCAGCGCCTGATCCAGGCGCAGCTTCGGGGCCTTCATGCCGCGCGCTCCTGCATGTGGCGCAGCCTATGGCTCTGCCGGGCAAAACGCCAGAGCAGCATGGCAGCCACCACGGCCAGCCCCACCACCAGGCCGATCCAGACACCGATGCCGCGCAGCGGCGTGTAGAAGCCGAACCAGATGGCGATGGGAAACCCGATCAGCCAGTAGCCCACCAATGTCATCACCATGGGCGTGGCGGTATCCTTTAGGCCGCGCAGCGCGCCGTTCGCGACGCCCTGGGCGCCATCGACCAGCTGGAACAGGGCCGCCATGCCCAGATAGGTGGTGGCGAGCAGGAAGACCTCGGAATTGCGGTCGGCCACGAAGACGCCGATTAGCGGCGCGGCGGCGAAACCGAAGATCAGCGCGGTGCACAGCATGAAGGACATGCCCATGACAATCGCGATCCAGCCGGCATGGGCAACGCCGGCGGCATCGCGCGCGCCGGCGGCCAGGCCGACACGCACGGTGGCAGCCTGCCCCAGCCCCATTGGCACCATGAAGGCGATCGCCGCCCATTGCAGCGCGATCTGGTGCGCGGCCACCTCTGCCGCACCCAGCCGGCCCATCAGCAGGGCAGCGGCCGAGAACAGGCCGATCTCGGCACCCAGCGCCAGCGAGATCGGCAAGGCCACATGCAGGAAGGCGATCATGCGACGGGACGTGGTACGCCACCAGCCGCTTGAAAGCCGATAGGACGCGAATTGCGGATCGCGCGCGATGTACCAGAGAATGCCGAGCAGGATGGCCAGGTTGACCAGGCTGGAGCCCAGGCCGGCGCCGACCACGCCCAGCGATGGCACGATCCAGAAGCCGAAGATCAGCACATAATTCACCGCCGCGTTCAGCAGCAGGGCGATGACGGTCAACACCAGAGCCACGCGCGGCCGTTCCAGGACCGAGACGAAGCCGCGCAGCACCATGAACCATAACGACGTGACGAACATGCCGCTCAGGGCCTGCATGAACGGCACGGCCAGCGCGACCAGCTCCGGCGGCTGGCCGATCAGCACCAGGAAAGGCTCACTCACGATCATCAGCAGCGTGCAGAGCAGGCCATAGAGGCCGGTCGAGATCAGGCCGTCATGCACGGCATGGCGCACGCCGTCGCGATCGTTCGGATCGTAACCGCGCGCCTGCGCCGCCAGTGCCGGCGTGGCGGTCGCCATGCCCAGGCCGATGATCCACAGGAAACTGAAGATCGCCACGCCCAAAGCGGCCGCGCCCAGCGCCTGTTCGCTGTAATGCGACAGCAGCCAGACATCGGTAGTGTGGATCGCCATCTGGGCGAGCTGGGTGCCGGCAATCGGCAGCGCCAGCCCGAGCGTGGCCCGCGCTTCCCTTAAAATCATGACCAACCTGCTTTATGCGCGGACGGAGAGGTCGGAGCGGCCAAGAGCCGAAAGCGCCATGGCGACGATCTGCGGCGCGTTCAGCCCCGCGATATCGTATTGCTTCGCCGGCGTGTCGTGGTCGATGAAGATATCCGGCAGCACCATCGGCCGGATCTTCAGGCCGTGATCGAGCAGGCCGTCATGGCTCAGGAACTGCAGCACATGGCTGCCGAAACCGCCGACCGAGCCTTCCTCGATGGTGATCAGCACCTCGTGATGGCGGGCGAGCTGGCGCACCAGATCGGTATCCAGCGGCTTGCAGAACCGCGCATCGGCCACCGTGGCGGTCAGGCCGCGTGCGGCCAGATCATCGGCGGCTTTCATCGCCTCGGCCAGACGCGCACCGAAGGAGAGGATGGCGATCGAGCTGCCCTCGCGCAGCACGCGGCCCTTGCCCAGCGGCAAGATCGAGCCGCGACCGGGCAGCGTGAGACCCAGCCCCTCGCCGCGCGGATAGCGGAACGCGGAGGGACGATCATCCAGCGCGGCCGCCGTGGCCACCATGTGCATCAGCTCGGCTTCGTCAGATGCTGCCATCAGCACCATGTCGGGCAGGCAGCCCAGATAGGCGATATCGAAGCTGCCGGCATGGGTCGCGCCATCGGCGCCGACCAGTCCGGCGCGGTCGATGGCGAAGCGCACCGGCAGCTTCTGGATCGCCACGTCGTGCACCACCTGGTCATAGGCGCGCTGCAGGAAGGTGGAATAGATCGCGCAGAAGGGCTTGAAGCCCTCGCAGGCCATGCCGGCGGCAAAGGTGACGGCGTGCTGCTCGGCGATGCCGACATCGAAGCAGCGATCAGGGAAACGCTGGGCGAAGAGATCGAGCCCGGTGCCCGACGGCATCGCGGCCGTAACCGCCACGATCTTGTCGTCGCGCTCGGCCTCGGCGATCAGGCTCTGGGCGAACACCTTGGTATAGCTGGGCGGCCCGGCCTTGGGCTTGGCCTGGGCGCCGGTGACGACATCGAATTTCGAGACGCCGTGATACTTGTCGTCTGCCGCTTCGGCCGGACCGTAGCCCTTGCCCTTCTGCGTCACGGCATGGATCAGGACCGGGCCGGTCTTGTCATTGTCGCGGATATTCTTCAGCACCGGCACGAGGTGCTCGAGATTATGGCCGTCGACCGGACCGACGTAATAGAAGCCCAGTTCCTCGAACAGCGTGCCGCCGGTGACCATGCCGCGCGCATATTCCTCGGCCTTCTCGGCCGCCGTCGCCAGCCCCTTGGGCAGGATCTTGTGACCGAGCTGCTTGGCGAGCTGGCGCAGGCCCATATAGGAGCGCGAGGACAGCAGCCGCGACAGATAGGCGCTCATCGCGCCGACCGGCGGCGCGATCGACATGTCGTTGTCGTTCAGGATCACGATCAGGCGTGAATCCATCGAACCGGCGTTGTTCATGGCCTCATAGGCCATGCCGGCCGACATCGCGCCATCGCCGATCACGGCAATGACGTTGTTGCTGCCATGCTTCAGATCACGGCCCACTGCCATGCCGAGGCCGGCGGAGATCGAGGTGGAGGAATGCGCGGCGCCAAAGGGATCGTATTCGCTTTCCGAACGGCGGGTGAAACCCGACAGGCCACCGCCCTGCCTCAGCGTGCGGATGCGGTCGCGCCGGCCGGTGAGAATCTTGTGAGGATAGGCCTGATGGCCGACATCCCAGATCAGCTTGTCGTCCGGCGTGGCAAACACGTGATGCACAGCCACGGTCAGTTCGACCACGCCAAGGCCCGCGCCGAGATGACCGCCCGTCACCGAGACGGCGTCGATCATCTCGCGGCGCACCTCGTCGGCGAGCTGCTTGAGCTGGTCGATGTCGAACTGCCGGATATCGGCCGGCGTCCGCACCGTATCCAGCAGGGGTGTGCGGTTGCTGATCATTACTGATCCAATCGTGTCACGAGCGGCGGGTTATAACAAACTCCGCCAGCTCCTGTAAAACCTTGGCGGCCGGGCCGAAACGGCCTAGGCGGCCCTGGGCCGAACTGGTTAACGCGCGAGCCTTGGCTTTGGCTCCTTCCAGGCCCAGCAGGCCGACAAAGGTCGCCTTCCCGGCCCCGGCATCCTTGCCCACCGCCTTGCCCAGTTCGGCGGCCGAGCCTTCATGATCCAAGATATCGTCCGCGATCTGGAAGGCGAGCCCCAGATCCACGGCATAATCGCGCAGAACCGCCCGATCTTCCAATGACGCTCGCCCCAGGATCGCCCCGGATTCGGCGGCGAACGCGATCAGGGCGCCGGTCTTCAGCGCCTGCAGATGGGCGATCTCGGCGTAATCCAGCGGCCGGCCGGCCGCCGTACGGGTTTCGGCCGCCAGGTCGATGGCCTGACCGCCGACCATGCCACGCGGGCCGGCCGCCCGGGCCAGCCCGAGCGTCAGTTCCGCGCGCACCGCAGCCTCGGCATGGGTGGCGGGATCGGCTAGCATTTCAAACGCCAGGGCCTGCAGCCCGTCGCCCGCCAGCACGGCGGCGGCCTCATCGAAAGCCTTGTGCACGGTCGGTTTGCCGCGGCGCAGATCGTCGTCGTCCATGCAGGGCAGGTCGTCATGGATCAGCGAATAGGCATGCAGCATCTCGATGGCGGCCGCCACGCGCAGGCTGCCCTGGCGCGGCGCCCCGAACAGGTCGCCGCCCGCCACCGCCAGCAGGGCGCGCAGCCGCTTGCCGCCACCCAGCGTGGCGTAGCGCATGGCTTGGTCCAGCCGCGTCGTCGGTCCTTGGGGTGCGGGAAGCAGGCGATCGAGTTCGGCCTCGACGGCCGCCGCTACATCCCGCATGGCCGCCGCGAGGGCCGCCGGCGGCGACTCGTTCATGTCAGTCGGCCTTGAAGGGCTGGGCGCCGGGCTGGCCGTCGGCGCCGACCACGATCTTCTCGATCTTTTCTTCCGCGGCCTTCAGCTTGGCCTCGCAATGGCGCTTGAGCAGCGCGCCGCGACCATAGAGGGCAATCGATTCCTCAAGGTCGACCCGGCCACTTTCCAGCCTGGTCACGATCTCGTCCAGGGCTTTCAGGGCCGCCTCGAAGCTCAAAGCCGCGATATCGGCGGGAATGGCCTCGGGGGCGTTTTCCGCCGCGTCCTTCGCCTTCGACATGCCGCCTCCGTTTCACAATGCCGCCACAGTCTAGGGGTGGGGTAGGCTCCCAACAACCCACGGCATGCCCCAGCAGTGGAGGTGCAATGCCGTGGCCGAAGCAATATATTGCGATTATCGCTTTGCCAACCCGGAAAGGGACATCCCATGTTGACCCGCCGCCATTTGTTGACGACCGTCGGCTTCAGCGCCGGCCTGATGCTGGTTTCGCCCTGGTCGAGCCCGGCCCGGGCCCAAGCGCGGGCCCAGGCCTCGGAAGACCAGAACCTCATCGACGCCGCCCGCATCACCGTCGACCGCTTCGCCGCCGACGGGCAATTCGCCGACATGCGCCGCCAGCTCGCCAAGGCCAAGGGCGTGTTCGTCGTGCCGCAGTTGCTGAAGGCCAGTTTCATCATCGGCGGCGAAGGCGGCTCGGGCCTGCTGCTGGCCCGCACCGGCACCGGCTGGAGCGAACCGGCCATCTACACCATGGGCGCCGGCTCCATCGGTCTGCAGATCGGCGGCGAGGCATCGGAGGTCATGCTGCTGCTGATGAACGACAAGGCGGTGGACGCCATCCTGCGCAACGAGTTCAAGCTGGGCGCCGACGCCACCGTGGCGGCCGGCCCGATCGGCATGGGCGTGGAAGCCGCCACCACCACGCATCTGGGCGCCGACATCCTGTCCTATTCGCGCAGCAAGGGCCTGGCCGCCGGCGTGGCCGTGGAAGGCGCGGTGATCACCGCGCGCCACAGCCGCAATACCGCGTATTACGGCCGCCAGGCGCATCCGCGCAACATCCTCTACGACCAGGCGGTCAGCAATCCCGGCACCAGCGCATTGCGCCAGGCCTTGAGCATGGCCGAGGGGCGCTGATCGAGAGCCGGTGATCAATGCCGCGACATTGCGGGGCTATCGCGCCACCACCTATGCGGTAACCCTGCCCGATCAGGCTCTGCTCGGCCTGCGGCTGGATGAACCCAGCCCGCAGGCCGATGCGTTTCTGCGCCGGATGAATGCAAACAGCATCACCTGTCTGAATGCCTGGAATCCACGCAGCCGGCATCTGCCAGTGACGCGCAACATGGCCGCGCATCAGCGCCTGCGCCACGACCTGGCATCACGCGGACTGATCACGTTACCGCATCTGGGCGTGCCGGATCGCCATGGCTGGCGGCCGGAACCAGGCTTCGCCGTGCTGGATCTTGAAACGGAAAAGGCCATAGCACTGGCAGAGCGCTATGGCCAATTCGGCATCGTGCAATATCGATATGGCGGGGCGGCGGAGCTGGTCCTCAGCCGCCACGCGCTGCGTTAGGTCAGGCTACCTCGAACAGGCCGGCGCCGCCCTGGCCGCCACCGATGCACATGGTGACCACCACGTATTTTGCGCCGCGGCGCTTACCCTCGATCAGGGCATGGCCGGTCATGCGCGCGCCCGACATGCCGTAGGGATGGCCGATGGAAATCGCGCCTCCATTCACGTTCAGGCGCTCGTTCGGGATGCCGAGCTTGTCGCGGCAATACAGCACCTGCACGGCGAAAGCCTCGTTCAGCTCCCACAGGCCGATATCGTCCATCTTCAGGCCGAAACGCTGCAGCAGCTTGGGGATCGCGTAGATCGGGCCGATACCCATTTCGTCGGGTTCGCAGCCGGCCACCGCCATGCCGCGATAGATGCCCAGCGGCTGCAGGCCGCGCTTCTCGGCGAGCTTCGCCTCCATCACCACACAGGCCGAGGCGCCATCGGAAAGCTGGCTGGCATTGCCGGCGGTGATGAACTTGTCCGGTCCGCGCACCGGTTGCAGGGCGGCCAGGTTCTCCAGGGTCGTTTCGGGCCGGTTGCCTTCATCCTTGGTCAGCGTGACCTCCTTGTAGGAGACTTCCTTGGTCTCCTTGTTCACCACGGCCATCTTGGTCGGCATCGGCACGATCTCGGCGTCGAACTTGCCGGCCGCCTGGGCCGCCGCCGTGCGCTTCTGGCTTTCCAGCGCATAGGCGTCCTGCGCCTCGCGGCTGACGCCGTAACGCTTAGCCACCACTTCCGCGGTATCGATCATCGCCATATAGATGTCAGGCTTGTTTTTCATCAGCCATTCATCGCGGGCGCGGAAGGTATTCATGTGCTCGTTCTGCACCAGCGAGATCGACTCAAGGCCGCCGCCCACCGCGATCGGCACATTGTCGTGGATCACCTGCTTGGCGGCCGTGGCGATCGCCATCAGGCCCGAGGCGCATTGGCGGTCGACGCTCATGCCGGCGACGGAAACCGGCAGCCCGGCGGCGACGGCGCACTGACGGGCGATATTGCCGCCGGTCGAACCCTGCTGCAGGGCGGCGCCCATCACCACATCGTCCACTTCGCCCGGATCGATGCCGGCACGCTTCACCGCCTCGCGGATGGCATGGGCACCCAGGCTGGCGGCGTCGGTGTTGTTGAAGGCGCCGCGATAGGCCTTGCCGATGGGCGTGCGGGCGGTGGAGACGATGACAGCTTCACGCATTTTGGTTTCCTCCGTTATACCGGTATGGCGCAGACGCTAGCGCCAATCTTTTTGCGGCGCAAACATTCCGCAGCGGCAGCTTTACGTGCGCGTCAAGCCGGCCAGCGTTTGGCGATCTCTTCCAGCATGACCTCGGTGGCGCCGCCGCCGATGGGATGAATGCGGGCATCGCGGGCCATGCGCTCGATTTCGCTGTCGCGCAGATAACCGGCGCCACCATGGAATTGCAGGCAGTCATAGGTCACGGCATTCACCAACTCGCCACAGACCGCCTTGACCATCGACACCTCGCGCACGGCATCCCGGCCCTGATCCACCGACCAGGCGGCATGATAGACCAACTGCCGCGCCGCCTCGGTGCGCGCCTCCAGCATGGCCAGACGCTGGCGGATCGCCTGCTTGTCGGCCAGCACCCCGCCGAAAGCCTTGCGGGTCGTCACATACTGCCGGGTGATCTCCAGGGCCCGGCGGCATTCGCCCACGGCCATGGCGCCCAGCACCAGGCGCTCGTTCTGGAAATTCTTCATGATGGCATAGAAGCCGCGGTTTTCCTCGCCCAGACGGTTCTCGACCGGCACACGGCAATTGTCGAAGACCAGTTCGGCGGTATCCGAGCAGAGCCAGCCGTGCTTCCTGAGACTGCGCCCGACGCTGAAACCCGACGTGCCTTTTTCCACGGCGAAGATCGAGATGGCGCGCGAGCCTTTCGCCTCCGGATCGGTCTTGGCCGCCACGAAATACAGGTCAGCATGCACACCGTTGGTGATGAACATTTTGCTGCCGTTCAGCACATAGGCATCGCCATCGCGTTTCGCCCGCGTGCGGATGGCGGCCACATCCGAGCCGGCATCGGGTTCGGTGACCGCCACCGCCGTGATCAGGTCGCCGGCGATGACCTTGGCAAACCAGCGGTCAAGCTGCTGCCTGCTGCCGGCATGGGCCAGATGCGGCGAGGCCATGTCGGTATGCACCAGCACGGTGGCGGAGAAACCGCCGAAGCCGGAACGGCCGCATTCCTCGGCCAGGATCGCCGACGCCACTGCGCCCTGCTCGCTACCGCCATAGACTTCCGGATAGCGGATGCCGAAGAAACCGAGTTGACCCATCTGGCGCAGCACGGCGCGCGGCACCATGCCGGCCTCTTCCCAGGCGGCGCCATGCGGGCGAACTTCCTGTTCGACGAAACGCGTCACCTGCTCGCGCAGTTGCAGATGCTCGTCCGTCTCGTAGATCAGCCTCATTCGTTTCCTCCCGCCTTTTCTTTTTTATTTGAGGTGCGGCACCAGCCGTTCGAGCGCTTCGGACAGTTTGGGCAGCGAGGCCGCGTAACAAAGCCGGATGCGCCCTTCGCCCGCCGGCCCGAAAGCGATGCCGGGCGCCAGCCCGACGCGGGCCTTGCGGGCCAGATCGATACAGGTATTCAGGCTGTCGGTCATGCCGTCCAGCGCGAAGAAGGCATAGAAGGCGCCTTCGGGTTTGGCCAGCTTCACGCGCGGCAACGGCGCCAGCGCCTGGTAGACCATGTCGGCGGCGCGGCCATAGCGTTCGACCAGGCCCTCAATATAGGCGTCACCCTCGTTCAGCGCCGTCACGCCGCCCCATTGCACGAAGGTGGTGGGATGCGAGATGTTGAATTCCGTCATCTTTTCCACGGCAGCACAAAGCCGGGGCGGCGCCACAATCCAGCCCAGGCGCCAGCCGGTCATCGACCAGCTCTTGGAAAACGAATTGACGATCACCACCGGATCTTCCGGCTGTGCCAGCGTGTAATAGCTGGGTGCGTGTTTCGCAGCGCCATAGATGATGCGGCCATAGACCTCGTCGGAGAGAATCCAGATGCCTCGTTCGCGGCAGAAATCGAGGATCGCCTTCAGCTCGGCCTCGGAGGCCACCCAGCCGGTGGGATTCCCCGGGCTGTTGATCATGATCAGTCTGGTGGTTTCGTCGCAGGCATCGAACAGCTGCTGCAGGTTGAGTTTCCAGCGGCCGTCATCCTGCGGCTGCAGGAACACGTCGCGCGGCTCGCCGCCCATCGCCTTGATGGCGGCGCGACCATTCGGCCAGATCGGACCGACCACCACGGCGCTGTCACCCGGTTCGATCAGGCACTGGATGGTGATCATGATGGCGTTCATGCCCGAAGCCGTGACCACGATGCGATCAGACCCGATCTCGGCGCCATAGGCGCGCTTCAGGTAATCGCTGATCGCCTGCAGCAGCGGCGCGATGCCGCGATTGGGCGCGTAGAAGGTTTCGCCTTTCTCCAGGGCTGCGGCGGCGGCCCTGCGCACGAATTCCGGAGTGGCCTCATCGCCCTCGCCGAACCACAGCTTGATCATGTCAGGGATGTCGGCCGAGGCGCGGGTGACGACACGAATACGGGAACCGTGCAGATCGAGAATGGACTCGCAGATACGGGCGTCTGACATGATCACTTCTGTTGCGGGAGGCGGGAAACGAGCAGTTCGGTGAGTTTGAGCAAGGCCGTGTCGATATCGCTGCGGCCGGCCAGCACGGCATCGGCCAGCGCGTCGATATCGGTTTCGGGCAATTCGCTCAGGCCGCGGCGCAGGCGGTCGAGCACAAGGTTCTGCAGCAGGCGGCGCGTGCGGGCGCGCGGATCGGGCCGCTTGCGCTTGCCCACGGCGGCGATGGCATCGGCCAGTTCCGGCACACCCTTGCCGGCCGTGGCACTGGTCTGCAGCACAGGCACCGGACCGTGCCCCCGTTGCGCGCTCATGGCGGCAAGCTGGCGCGCCGAGCGTTCGGCAAAGGGCAGGTCCGACTTGTTCACCACCAGGATATCGGCGATTTCCAGGATGCCGGCCTTGATCGCCTGCACGTCGTCGCCCAGGCCCGGCGCATTCACCACTACGCGCACATCGGCGATCTCGGCGATCTCGACCTCCGACTGGCCGGTGCCGACGGTTTCCACCACCACCACGTCACGGCCCGAGGCATCGAACACATCGATCACCCGCGCCGCCGTGCGCGACAGGCCGCCGAGATGGCCGCGGCTGGCGAGGCTGCGGATGAACACGCCGGGATCGCCAGCATGCTGGCCCATGCGGATGCGGTCGCCCAGGATGGCGCCGCCAGTGAGCGGGCTGGAGGGATCGACCGCCACCACGCCGACACTCAGATCCCGCCGGCGCAGCTCGGCCACATAGGCGGAGACCAAAGTGGACTTGCCCGCACCCGGCGCGCCGGTGAAGCCGACCACCAGAGCATGGCCCAGCCGGCTGCGAATGCCCTGCAGCACGGCGGCGGCCTCGTCGGTCTCGTTTTCCACCGCCGTGATCGCCCGCGCCAGAGCCGCCCGCTCGCCAGCCAGCAGTCCGGGCAGCCAGTCCGGCGGAATTGGGTCGGCAGCGGCTTTTTGCCCAGCTTGTTTTTGCATAGGGGCACCATACGCGCTATGTAGGCGGCCAGACAATAATCCGCCCTCGCCTTCTCACCCGGTTTCGCCCATGCAGCCCTCCGCCATCCGCCAACCCCGCGACTATGGTCTGGTCAACTGGATCGGCCTGTGGACGCTGTATCTCAAGGAAGTGCAGCGCTTCATCAAGGTGATCACCCAGACCGTGCTGGCGCCGGTGGTCACCACTTTGCTGTTCTTCGCCGTCTTCGCGCTGGCGCTGGGCGGCGCCGTGCGGCAGGTGGGCGGCATGCCCTTCATCGAATTCCTGGCGCCCGGCCTGATCATGATGGCCACCACGCAGAACGCCTTCGCCAACACCTCGTCGTCGATCATGATCTCGAAGGTGCAGGGCAACATCGTCGACGTGCTGATGCCGCCGATCAGCGCGGGGGAATTGCTGGTGGCCTATGCCATGGCCGGCGTGACGCGCGGGTTTATGGTGGCGCTGGCGGTCGGGCTTTCCATGCTGCCGTTCGCCGAGATCCGCGTGCATCACTGGCTGGCGGCCCTCTATTTCGTTTTCGCCGGCTCGCTGATCCTCAGCCTGATCGGCATCATCGCCGGCCTGTGGAGCCAGAAATTCGACCACATGGCCGCCGTGACCAATTTCGTGGTGACCCCGCTGGCCTTCCTGTCGGGCACCTTCTACTCGGTGCAGCAGCTGCCGCCCTTCTGGTATGCCGCCGCCCATGCCAACCCGTTCTTCTTCATGATCGACGGCTTCCGCTATGGCCTGACCGGCCATACCGATGGCGACGTGCTGGTCGGCGCCGTGGCGCTGGGCGGGGTGGCGCTGGCCCTGTGGGTGCTCTGCCACCGGCTGCTGAAGCGCGGTTACCGCCTAAGGCCCTGAAGTTATCTAACGATATCCGGCCAGTCCTCCAGCCGCCTAAGCAACAATAACTTGACATACTAGAACAAATAGTGTACATATAATATATATTTCTAAAATTATTAAGGTTAATCAAATGGATGCCTCTGGCCTAAATGATGCCGGCCCCTTCTTCCTGAGCGGTTCGGTCGGTTTAACCGGCGCCAATGACCGATCCGATGTGATCAAAGCCCAGACCCTTCTGGCCAATACCGGCTATCTGAATCTGCCTGCACCAGGTGTGCCAACCGGCTGGCCAAGCGCTGATCTTTTCTCCGGCATCACCCGCCTGCAAAAGGACAATGGTCTGGAGGCCGACGGCATCCTGCTGCCGCTGCCACGCAACGGCATAGGGCCAAACGGCGAAGGCGAGACGCTGCAGCGCCTGAAGGACACCATCGGACCAAGATTCGATGGCTATGCCGCGGCAACCCCCGAGGATGTGGATCACTACTTCGCGCAGCAGAGCCGACGGGGCGCCAACGAATCTCCCGCAGGCCCGGATGCCATCGTCACGCTGGCCGACCAGGCCCGCACCGGTGCCCCGGTTGGCGCAAAACCCATAGTTGATGCGAAGCCACAGATTTCAGCCAAGGCCGCCGAGAACCGCGCTGTGGTAGCCGATCTGTTGGACGATCCTCGCGTGCGAGCTTTCCTCGACACGCTCGCCGGCCGGGAAAGCAGCGGCCGGTATAATGTTATCAACGGCGGCCAGCGGTTCGACGACTATATGCGGCACCCGAACATCAAGGGCAAAGACAGCAAGGCCGCGGGCGCATACCAGTTTATCCCCGATAGCTGGGCCAGAATGGCCAAAGAGCTCGACCTGCGGGATTTCTCCCCTGACTCACAAGATATGGCGGCTTTGCACCTGCTGAGAATGATCAACCCGGGTGGCGTTAAAGATGCAAATGCCATCGCCCGGTTGCAGCGTGGTGACATTGAGGGTGCTATATTCGCCGCCGGCAGTCAGTGGGATGCTTTCCCGCAGGATGCCAGCGAGAAAAGTGGCACTGGGCACCTCCGCCCGTTGCAGCCGATCATCGATCAGTACAACAGGCGCCTGAGAGATCTGCGGTGACTCATCCAAACAACAAAAAAACACACATGTCGTGGATTAACTTTGCTGTCATCGCGCTCCTGGCATCCCTGACAGGCCTGCTGTCGCAGCAGGCGGATGCAGAACCAGGTGAGGTCGCTCTCGTCAAGGGAGCGGAATTCGTCAAAGTCCGGCCACAACTGATCGCTGCGGGCTGGAAGCCTGTCGTCTCGGACTATTTGATGGAAGACGGTGAGCCGTGGAATCGCTTCCCTCCAGCCAGTCTGCTGTATCGGGCCGGGTATGTCGAAGTCCAAGAATGCAGCCAAGGCAGCGTCTACTGCATTCTGAATTATCGTCGGGGTAAAGAGTGCCTGCAGCTATTCACCAAGGGTGAATATGGAAAATTCAACGGGCGACAATATCCTCTGCTCGACAAGTGGTCCAATGAATGCTTCCGCCACTAGCATGATGAGACATGCATCGATGTTCCGGCGCTGCATTGCCGTCGCAATGTTTGCGTTGTTGAGCCTGCTGGCACAGCCAGCGTTTGCCAGTCCGGAAGAGCCCGCGATGGAACCGGGCATGGAATTCATCAAGCTGCGGCCCGAATTGCTGAAGGCCGGCTGGAAACCGGTGATCACCCGGGAGCAGGACAAGGATGGTACGCCGATCAATCAAATCGGCGAGACCGGCAATATGTATCGCGCCGGATTCATCGAGGTCGAGTACTGCATCGGCAATCTGGTCTACTGCCTGTTTTACTACAGCCGCGGGAAAGACTGCCTGCAGATCGTGACGGAAGGGCCCTATATCCAGTTGCCGACCGGACACCTGCCGCGCCTGCACCGGTGGACGTCGGACTGCCATCCACCCGAGCCCGTCCCGCTCAGGCCTCGCCAACGCTAGACCAGAATCTTTTCCAGCGCCGCACGGATCTTCGCCGGAATCGGCACCGGACGCTGCACGCCGCGCTCCACGAAGACATGCACGAAATGGCCGGTGGCGGCGGGATGCGGGTCGCCGTCGCGGAACAGCGCGATCTCGTGGCGCGCCGATGAATTGCCGAGCTTCACCGTGCGCAGGCAGCCCTCGATCGTCTCGGGATAGTTCAGCGACTTGTGGAAGCGGCAGCCGCTTTCTACCAGCAGGCCGATGATCGGATCGTTGACCATGTCGAGCCCGCCGAAGCGGATCATGTAGTCGTTCACCAGCGTATCGAAATAGGCGTAGTACTGCACGTTGTTGACATGCTGGTAGACGTCGATATCCGACAGCCGGGTGGGGATCAGCAGGCTGTGGCGGTAATTCGCCCGCACTTCCAGCTTGGGGTCGAGAGCGTCCGCCATCCTCAGAGCGCCTGCTCGTAGATTTTCAGCGCGTCGTCGTAACCAACCTCGCGCGGGTTGTTGACCAGCAGTCGCTGCTGGTTCATCGCGTCTTTCGCCAGCATCGGCAGGTGATTGTGGCTGATGCCGACCTGACGGAGCTGTTTTTCCAGTTTCACGTCGTCGATGATCGATTCCAGCTCGGCGAGCAGGGCGCCGGCACCGGCTGCGGCGGAGTTGAAACTTTTACCCGGCAGCAGAACCGGCGCCAGCTCGGCATATTGCGCCGCCGCCGTGTCGACCGCGAGGTTGAAGCGCAGCACATGGGGCAGCATCAATGCATTCGACAAACCATGCGGAACATGGAAATGCCCGCCCACCGGATAGGCCAGGGCATGCACCGCCGCCACCGGTGCATTGGCAAAGGCCATGCCGGCCAGCATGGCGCCCAGCAGCATGTCGGACCGCGCCTTGCGGTCCTTCGCGCCAGCCTCAGAACAGACATGGCGGATATTGCCCGAAAGCAGGCGCAAGGCCTCACGCGCCAGCGCATCCGACATCGGATTCTTCTTGTGTTTGGTCGTATAGGCCTCGATGGCATGCACCATGGCATCCACGCCGGTGGCGGCCGTCACCGCCCTTGGCAGGCCCAGCGTGAGATCGGCATCCAGCAAGGCGATATCGGGCAGCAGGAGCGGCGAGACCACGCCCTTCTTCTCGGCTTCGCCCGTGGTGATGATGGCAATGCCGGTGACTTCCGAGCCGGTGCCGGCGGTGGTGGGCACCTGGATCAGCGGCATACGGCTGCCCTTCGCATTGCCGACGCCATAGACCTCGGACAATTGCTGGCTGGTGCGGGGCAGGAAGGCGACCAGCTTGGCGATGTCCATCGACGAACCACCGCCGAAGCCGATCACGCCGTCTGCCTTAAAGTCTTTGGCGGCCGCGACGGCCTCGTGCACCAGTTTTTCCGGCGGGTCTGCTTCCGTCCTGTCGTAGATCGACACCGCGATGCCGGCGGCCTTCAGGCTGTCCAGCCCGGCCTGGGGCAGGCCCAACTTCATCACGCCCGGATCGGTGACCAGCATGACGCGGGTGATGCCCAGTTCGCCCGCCAGGCTGCCCAGCCTCGCCGAGGCGCCCGGCTCGCAATAGACCCGCCGCGTGGTCTCGAAACTCAGGCTGCTCATCCCGACCTCCCGCAATTCGCCATGTTTTCCAAACACTAGCACCCGCTTGCCGGGATCGGCCAGCCTTCCCCCGCGACAACAGAATGGACCCCAAAAGCGCCGGGAACCCCGCATTGTCCCGCTACATTCGCTGAATTGACTAAGCCCTTGCCGGCCCTTAGAGTCCTGCCCTTCCCGCCAGCCCGGCTGCGTCAAAAAGCCGGGGCTGGCGTCATCGTTTCAGGGCCTGGCCATCAGGACGGGCCGCAACCACAGGAGCGTGTCGTGAGCGAAGCATTGATGTCGACCTACGCGAGGGCGAACCTCGCGTTCGAGCGGGGCGAGGGTCCTTACCTCTACACCGCCGACGGTCGACGTTATCTCGACTTCGGCTCGGGCATCGCCGTCACCGCGCTGGGCCACAGCCACCCACATCTGGTGAAGGCCATCCAGGAACAGGCCGCCAAGCTTTGGCATGTCTCCAACCTGTTCCAGATCCCGGAGCAGGAAAAACTGGCCCAGCGGCTGGTCGCCAATTCTTTCGCCGACAAGGCGTTTTTCTGCAACTCGGGCGCCGAGGCGAACGAGGGCGCGGTGAAGATCGCGCGCAAATACTGGTCGTCGAAGGGCCAGCCGGAGAAATACCGCGTCATCACCTTCGACGGCGCCTTCCACGGCCGCACGCTCGCCATGCTGGCGGCGACCAACAACAAGAAATACCTGGAGGGCTTCGGCCCGGTGGTCGAGGGCTTCGACCATGTGCCGCTGAACGACCTGAAGGCGCTGAAGGCCGCGATCACGCCGGAGACGGCGGCGATCCTGCTGGAACCGATCCAGGGCGAAGGCGGCATCCGCGCCGTGCCGACCGAGACCCTGCGCGCCATCCGCCAGATCTGCGACGAGCACAAGCTGCTGCTGATCCTGGACGAGGTGCAGACCGGCATGGGCCGCACCGGCAAGCTGTTCGCCTATGAATGGGCGGGCATCACGCCGGATATCATGACCCTGGCCAAGGGCTTGGGCGGCGGCTTTCCGGTCGGCGCGATCCTGACCACCGACGAAGCCTGCTCGGGCATCAAGCCCGGCACCCATGGCACCACGTTTGGCGGCAATGTCATGGCCATGACGGCGGGCAACGCCGTGCTGGACGTGATGCTGGAACCCGGCTTCTTCGATGGCGTGCAGAAGCGCAGCTCGTATTTCCGCCAGCAGCTCGCCATGCTGGCCGACCGCTACCCCGAGGTGATCGAGGAAGTGCGCGGCCAGGGCTTCCTGCTCGCGGTGAAGAGCAAATGCGTGAACACCGACTTCCAGGCCGCCCTGCGCGATGAGCATGTGCTGGGCGTGACGGCCAGCGACAACACCGTGCGCCTGCTGCCGCCGCTGACCATCCCAGAAAAGGATCTGGCGGAAGGCATCGAGCGTATCGAGGCGGCGTGCCAGAAACTGCAGGCTAAGACCAAGGAAGCTGCATGAACGGCATTCGGCATTTCCTGGATCTCGACCGGATTCCGGCCGAGACGCTGCGCGGCATTTTGAGCCACGCGGCCAGGATGAAGGCCGGCCGCACGGGCCGGCCGAAAGGCTGGATCGAACCCGACCGGCCGGCGGCCGACCGGATTCTCGCGATGATCTTCGAGAAGCCCTCGACGCGCACGCGCCTGAGTTTCGACAGCGCCATGCGCCAACTGGGCGGCGAGACCATCGTGGTGCGTGCCGACGAATTGCAGATCAATCGCGGCGAAAGCATCGCCGACACGGCCAAGATCCTGTCGGCCAATGTGGATGCCATCATGATGCGCACCGGCAAGGCGCAGAACCTGGCCGATCTGGCCGCCAATGCCAGCGTGCCGGTGATCAACGGCCTGACCGACGACAGCCATCCCTGCCAGGTGATGGCCGACGTGATGACGTTCGAGGAAAAGCGCGGCCCGATCCGCGGCCGCAAGCTGGCCTGGGTTGGCGACGGCAACAACATGGCCACGTCGCTGATCCATGCCGCCGTGCTGTTCGGCTTCCGCCTCGATCTGGCCTGCCCGGCCGAATTGCAGCCCGATGCCCGCGTGCTGAAATGGGCGGCCGAGCGCCAGGGCCAGGTGAACGTGACCAGCGATCCGGCCCAGGCCGCATCCGACGCCGATTGCCTGATCACCGATACCTGGGTGTCGATGGGCATGAAGGATGCCGAACGGCGCCACAGGATTCTGGCGCCCTATCAGGTGAATGCCGCGCTGATGCAGAAGGCGGCGAAGGATGCCATCTTCATGCATTGCCTGCCGGCCCATCGCGGCGAGGAAGTGACGCCGGATGTGATCGACGGCCCGCAATCGGTGGTGTTCGACGAGGCGGAAAACCGCCTGCATGCCCAGAAGGCTATCCTGGCCTGGTGTTTCGGCGCCTGAAACGCCTTATATTGGTTGCGTGCGTATGCCTCCGCTTCACGACGATCTTTCGCTGCCGTTCCAGATCGAGCAATGCGACGTGCGCGGCCGCCTGGTGCGGCTGGGCCCGGCGCTCGACCGCATCCTGAGCCGCCACGCCTATCCCGAGCCGGTGGCGCAACTGCTGGCCGAGGCGATGATCCTGGCCGCCACCATGGCGACCGCGTTGAAATTCGACGGCATCTTCTCGCTGCAGGCCAAGGGCGACGGCCCGGTCTCGACGCTGGTGGCCGATTGCCGCACGCCGGGCCATCTGCGCGGCTACGCCAATTTCGACGCCGAACGGCTGGAAGGGCTGGAGCTTGGGCCGGGGGCCGAACGCGCGCTGGTGCCCCTGCTGCTGGGCAAGGGCTATCTGGCCTTCACCATCGACCCGCAGGGGCCGGACATGGAGCGTTACCAGGGCATTGTCGATCTCTCGGGCAGCACGCTGGCCGAGGCGGCGCATGCCTATTTCGCGCAATCCGAACAGCTCAATGCCCGGGTTGTGCTCGGCGCCGCCCATCGCAGGGGCGCGGACGGCCGCCGCTACTGGCGCGGCGGCGGCATCCTGCTGCAGCAGCTGCCGGCGCAGGCCGGCGGCCTGAACGACGAAGATCGCGACCTGGCCTGGGAAAAGACAACCGCCCTGCTCTCGACCACGCGCATGGACGAGCTGTGCGATCCGGGCCTGAGCCAGAACGATCTGCTGTTCCGGCTGTTCCATGAAGATGGCGTGCGGGTCTTCGAACCATCCGCCCTGGTCGATGCCTGCACCTGCTCGTCGGACAAGGTGCGCGGCATCCTCTCCACCTTCAGCCCGGAGGAACTGGCCGACATGGCCGATGCCGACGGCGTGATCACCGTGACCTGCCAGTTCTGCAGCGCGGCCTACGATTTCCCCGCCGATACCGTGAAGGCCTGACGGAATTCCGGAGTTTTGGCCGAATCCCGCCATTGCCGGGCCTTGAATTCGCCCCATTTGCCGGCCTATTTGAAACGCCACCCCCACGACACGGGAGAGATTCCATGCGCCTCGCTTCCCTTCGCCGCCTGCTGGCCGTTTTTGGCCTAGGCCTGGCCGTCGCCGCCTGCGCCAGCGAACCGCCACAAAAACTGCTGCTGCCCGAGATCACCTTCGAGAACCAGCCGAAGCTGACCTTCGCCGCCAGCTCGGTCGAGACCATCCAGGAATACCAGCCGTCGGCCCAGCCGCCGCATATCGAGCTGAGCATCCCGCAGCCGCCCTCCGTGGTGGCGGCCCGCTGGACCCGCGACCGCGTCGCGCTGGACAACAGCCAGCAGAACCGCGTCACCGTGATCATCAAGAAGGCCGCCGTGACCGAGGTGGACCTGAAGAAGACCCCGGGCCTGCGCGGCAGCTTCACCGAGGACCAGATCGCCCGTTTCGATACCGAGGTGGAAATGGCCGTCGAGATCCGCGATTCCCGCGGCTTCCGGGTCGGCGAAGCCTCGGCGGCGGCCCGCCGCTCCGGCTCGATGAGCGAGAAGGCGACCCTGAACGACCGCGACCTGATCATCCACGGCCTGGTGCGCGAGACCATGATGGACGTGAACCGCGAGCTGGAACGCAACATCCGCCAGTATATGCCGCTGTATGTGCGGTAATTTGGGGCAGTAAGCCCTTGATCCGGGCTCCATTCGCATACGAACGGAGCATTTCGCCCCCCGGACCAAGGTCTACGCTTGGGCTACCCTTGCGGCAGCCGATTTCGACCCGGCCGAGGTTTGTCTCGGTCGGGTCGATCTGCTAGAGAGGGCTCATAATCTCCCCTCCCGCGGAGCCGGAAACGCCTGTCATGCCAACGCCGAAAAAGCGCCCCCTGGTGATCGTGACCCGGAAGCTGCCGGATCCGATTGAAACCCGGATGATGGAGCTGTTCGACACCCGGCTGAACATCGCCGACAAGCCGATGGGACAAGCCGAGCTGATCGAGGCGGTGAAAACCGCCGACGTGCTGGTGCCGACCATCACCGACCGCATCGATGGCGCCATCCTGGCCCATGCCGGCCCGAATTTCCGCCTGATCGCCAATTTCGGCACCGGCGTCGACCATATCGACCTGGCAGCCGCACGCGGGCGCGGCATCACCGTCACCAACACCCCCGGCGTGCTGACCGAAGACACCGCCGACATGACCATGGCACTGATCCTGGCCGTGCCGCGCCGCCTGGTGGAAGGCGCGCAGGCCCTGCGCGAGGGCAAGTTCGAGGGCTGGTCGCCCACCTGGATGCTGGGTCAGCGCATCTGGGGCAAGCGGCTGGGCATCATCGGCATGGGCCGCATCGGCCAGGCCGTCGCCCGCCGCGCCAAGGCCTTCGGCCTGTCGATCCATTACCATAACCGCAAGCGCGTGCATGAAAGCATCGAGCAGGAGCTGGAGGCGACCTACTGGGAAAGCCTTGACCAGATGCTGGCCCGCATGGACATCATCTCGGTGAACTGCCCGCACACGCCGGCCACCTTCCACCTGCTGTCGGCGCGCCGGCTCGATCTCCTGCCGCCGCATTCCTATATCGTCAACACCGCGCGCGGCGAGGTGATCGACGAGAACGCGCTGGTGCGCAAGCTGCGCAAGGGCGAGATCGCCGGCGCCGGCCTGGACGTGTTCGAACATGAACCCGCCGTGAACCCGAAGCTGCTGGAACTGAACAACGTGCTGCTCATCCCGCATATGGGTTCGGCCACGCTGGAAGGCCGCATCGACATGGGCGAGAAGGTCATCATCAACATCAAGACCTTCGCCGACGGTCATGCCCCGCCCGACCGGGTGATTGCCGGTCTGCTCTAGGGCCGGATGCCCCGCCGGGCCTGCGGCAAAACCGCGCTGCGGCGGACTGTACGTCTCCAGAAATTTAGCATCAGCCCTATTCTCTTTGGGAGGGCACCTGCGTCATACTCTGGGCCGCAACCCCGGAGCCGCATGAACGTCGTGCCCCCGCCCTACAGCCCCTGCCCCGCCGATCTCGGCGAGCGGCTGGAATCCCATGGGCGGTATGTGCAGTCGCTGAGCGGATCGGTGCGGATCGGCCGCCGGCTGCATCTGGAACGGGTCGATTTCGATGCCGTCAAGCTGACCAAACGCAACCTGCGCCAGGCCTATCTGCCCTTCTGCCGGCTGTCCTGCTCCGACCTGCGCGAAAGCAGTTTCCTTGAAGCCGAACTGCATGGCTGCGACCTCACGGCCGCCGATCTCACCGAGGCCGATTTCGCCAGGGCCGATCTGCGCGGCGCTGACCTGAGCCGCGCCGTGCTGTCGGGCACCCGTTTCGACGGCGCCCGGCTCGGCCCCTATCACGACGGCCATTCCGATCTGGGCCAGATCACGCGGCTGCATCAGGCCCGCATCACCGGGGCCAGCTTCGCCGGCGCCACGCTGCAGGATGCCAGCTTCGAGAAGGCCAACCTGCAGGACACCAGCTTTGCCTTCGCCCGGCTGGAGAATGTGAGTTTCCGCGGCGCCGACCTGCGCGGCGCCAGTTTTGCCTTGAGCGACCTGGGCGCCGGCATGGCCGACGCGATCGAGGCGGCCGGCGGCGCCGTGGCGCGGCCGATCACCGCCGAACTGCTGGATGGTCTGGTGGCCGATCATGCCGCCTGGATCGCCAGCGACGGCAATCGCGGCAGTCGCGCCCGCCTGCGCGGCCTCAACCTCTCGGGCGCCAATCTCGCCCATGCGGACCTGAGCGGCGCGGATATGGCCGAAGCCAACCTCGCCGGCGCGGATTTGAGCGGCGCGAAGCTGATCTGCACCGATCTGCGGGGCGCCAATCTGGGCCGGGCGAAAATCGACAAGGCCGATTTCCGCGGCGCCATGCTGGACGGTGCCTTCGGCTTCCATCCGGCGGGCAGTCTTTAGGTTTCATCCAATGAAGATCGTCATGGCCGGGCCTGCCCCGGCCATCCACGTCTTTGCACACATAAAAAACGAAAAACGTGGATGCCCGGATCAAGTCCGGGCATGACACATTGGAGTGACTGAGCCGCCTTACGCCGTGGCGCGCATCGCCTCGGCGCCGGCGAGATCGACCGAGACCAGCGTGGAGACGCCGCGTTCGGCCATGGTGACGCCGAACAGGCGGTCCATGCGCGCCATGGTGATCGGATGGTGGGTCACCACCACGAAGCGCGTGCCCTCGCCGATATTCTCGGTCTGGCGCGCCATCGCCTCCATCAGGTTGCACAGGCGCTCGACGTTGGCGTCGTCCAGCGGGGCGTCCACTTCGTCCAGCACGCAGATCGGCGCCGGGTTGGTGAGGAACACCGCGAACAGCAGCGACAAAGCCGTGAGCGCCTGCTCGCCGCCCGAGAGCAGCGACATGATCTGCAGCCGCTTGCCCGGCGGCGAGGCATAGATTTCCAGGCCAGCTTGCAGAGGGTCATCACTCTCTACCAACTGAAGGTGTGCCTTGCCGCCGCCGAACACTTCGACAAACAGCTTCTGGAAATGGCCGTTCACCTTCTCGAAGGCTTCCAGCAGGCGCTCGCGGCCCTCCTTGTTCAGCGACGAGATGCCCTGGCGCAGCTTGTCGATGGCGGCGACCAGATCGGTCTGCTCGGTGGAAAGCGCGGTGAGCTTCTCCTCCACCTCGTTGGCTTCCAGCTCGGCACGCAGGTTCACCGGGCCCATGTTATCGCGTTCCTTGCGCAGGCGCTCGAGCCGGTTTTCCACCTGCGGCAGCTCGGGGAATTCCTCGTCGTCTTCCACCTCGCCGGCCTTCAGCACCTGCTCGAGCGTGCAGTCGAGCACCTCGCGCACGCGGATCGCCAGCTCGTCCAAGCTGACGCGCTGGTGCTCCAGATCGGCTTCCGCCTTCACGCGCGCCTCGCGGCCGCTGCCCAGCAGCTGCTCGATTTCGCGCGCGGTTTTCGCGGCGAGCTGCTGCGCGGCCTCGGCATTGGCCAGATGGTCGGCGGCCTGGTTGCGCTCGGTCTCGGCCAGCGAAATCTGTTCCAGCAGGGCGTTGCGGCGGCTTTCCAGCTCGCGCGGAATCTGTTCCAGCTTTTCCAGTTCCGCCGTCGCCTCGGCCTGGCGGGCGCCGAGCTGTTCGAGCTGCTGCGCGGCGCTTTCGTTGCGCGCCATGGCGGCACGGCGCTCGATGACGATGGCTTCCAGCCGGCGGGCCCGGGCCTCTGAATCGCGGCGCAGCTGCTCCAGCGCGGCGCGGCGTTCGGCCAGCGCCTGGCGCAGCGCGTTCACCTCGTCGCGCACCATGGCGATCAGCTGGCGGACCTCGTCTTCCGGCGGCATGGCGGCCAGCGCGGTTTCCTCAGCCGCGCGGGCCGCTTCGGTCTCGGCGATCTCGGCCTCGGTCTGCTGCTTCTGCTCGGCCAGCGCGGCGAGGCGCGACTGGCGTTCGGCCTCCTTGCGCACGACTTCTGCCTGCAATTCGCGGGCGGCATCGAGATCGCGGTCGGCGCGGGCGATGTCCTGGTTGGCGCGGTCGCGCGCAGCCTGACGCTCGCGCTCGGCCATGGTGATCGCCTGGGCCGCCTGTTCGCGCGCGCTCTGGCGGTCGCGTTCGGCGGCGGCAATACCCTGGTTGGCATGGTCGCGCGCGCCCTGGCGCTCGCGCTCGGCCGCCGCCACGGCCTGGGCCGCGCGGTCGCGCGCTTCGGCGGCGGCCCGTTCGGCCACCTGCACCTGAGCCGCCGCCTGATCGCGGGCCTCGTTGCGCGCCTGTTCGGCCGCCTGCACCACAGAGGTTGCCTGCTGGCGCGCTTCGTTGCGGGTCTGCTCGGCGGCCTGCACCACGCCGGCGGCCTGCTGGCGCGCGACATTGCGGGTTTCTTCCGCGGCCTGCACGGCCTGACGCGCGGCGCGTTCGGCCGTTGCCGCCGCCTCGGTGGCCTGGCGCGCGGCTTCATAGGCGCGCTGGGCATCGCCGAGCTTGCCTTCCAGGCCGCGCAGTTCCTCGCGCAGGTCGGCCAGGCGGTTGCGCTGTTCCAGTTTCACCGAGGCCGAGGTCGGCGCACCGGCCTTCACCGTGAAGCCGTCCCAGCGCCACAACGCGCCCGACTTCGTCACCAGGCGCTGGCCCAGCTTCAGGTCGGCGCGCAGGCGGGCACCATCGGCATCGTCGGCCACCACGCCGATCTGGCTGAGGCGACGCTGCAGGGCAGCCGCGCCGGTGACGTATTTCGACAAGGGTTCGGCACCGAAGGGCAGGCCGGGCGCGTCGCTCATGGGCGGCAGCGCATCCCAGTGCATCGGTGCATTGGGATCGGTGGCGGCATTCAGTTCGTCGGCCAGGGCTGCACCCAGCGCCTTCTCGAAACCGGGTTCCACCGTCACCTGATCGATCAGCGGCGGGAAGAGATTGCTTTCGTCCAGCTTGAGCAGCTTGGTGAGGCCGGCCTCTTCCGCCTTCAGGCGGGTGAGTTCGCCCTGCACGCCCTGCCAGGCCTCGCGCGCGGCCTGCTCGGCCTGGGCCACGGCGGCCCGCTCGGCCTCGGCCTGTTCGACGCCGCGACGCGCAGCGGCGATCTTCTCGGCATGTTCGGCTTCGACCGCATTGAGCCCGGCGCGGGCAGCCTCGATCTTCTGCGCCTGCTCGGCCTCGACGGCGTTCAGGCCGGCGCGCGCGGCTTCGATCTTCTGCGCGTGTTCGCCTTCCACGGCGTTCAGCGCGGCGCGGGCGGCCTCGATCTTCTGCTCATGCTCGTTGCCGGCCTGGGCCAGGGCGGCGCGGGCGGCCTCGATCTTCTGCGCGTGTTCGGCCTCGACGGCCTCGAGGGCGGCGCGGGCGGCCTCGATCAGGCGGGCCTGTTCGGCCTCCACGGTTTCATAGGCCTGGCGCGCGGCTTCCAGCTTGCCGGCATGATCGGCCTCGACCGTTTCCAGGGCGGCGCGGGCGGCTTCCACCGCGGCCTGCTTGGCTTCCACCTCGGCATTGGCGCTTTCGGCTTCGGCCAGCGCCTCGGTCTGTTCGTTCAGCCGTGCTTCTTCGCCGGCGATTTCCTCGATGCGGTTGCGCAGGCGGGCCAGCCGGCGTTCGGCATCCTCGATGGCCTGACGCAGGCGGGCGCGCTGGGCCTGCTCCTCGGCGGCGCGGTCGGTCAGCCGGTCGAGTTCGGCCTGCCGCTCATCGACGCGGCCCTGGGCCTCGGCCACGGCGCTTTCGGCACCGGCCTGAGCCTCGCCCTCGCCGGCGCGCTGGGCTTCCAGCTGTTCGGTCTCGCCATTCAGGCGGGTCAGGGTTTCCTCGGCATCCAGCGACAGGGCGCTTTCGCGCTCGGCATCGGAGGCGATCTGCACCAGTCGTGCGCGCACCTGCTCGGCGGCGTCCTGGGCGCGGGCGGCCTCGGCATCCAGACCTTCGCGCGCCACCGTCAGGCGGTGCAGCTTGGCGCCGGCCTCGGCTTCGTGCTGGCGCAACGGCGGCAGCGCTTCGGCTGCGATGCGCTCGGCTTCATGGGCTTCCGACACCTGCAGGGTGCGGTCGGCCACTTCGCGCTCGGCGGCCTGCATGGCCTGTTCGGCCTCGGCCAGAGCATTCTTCAGCGCCTGGTGCTTGAGATGGAACAGGATCGCCTCGGTCTTGCGGATCTGGCCGGCGATGTTGCGGTAGCGGCTGGCCTGGCGGGCCTGGCGCTTGAGGCTCTGCAGCTGGTTGTCGAGCTGGCCGATCACGTCGACCACGCGTTCCAGATTCTGCTCGGCGGCCTTCAGGCGCAACTCGGCCTCGTGCCGGCGAGAATGCAGGCCGGAAATGCCGGCCGCCTCTTCCAGCAGCATGCGGCGGTCGGTCGGTTTGGCGTTGATGATGGCGCCGACGCGCCCCTGGCTGACCATGGCCGGCGAATTGGCGCCCGAGGCCAGGTCGGCGAACAGCAGCTGCACGTCGCGCATGCGCACGTCGTTGCCGTTGATGCTGTAATCCGAACCCTTCTCGCGTTCGATACGACGGGTGATCTCCAGCACTTCCTGCTCGTTGAAGGCCGACGGCGCCGTGCGCGTGGCATTATCGAGAGTGAGCGTCACCTCGCAGATATTGCGGGCCGGCCGGGTGGCCGTGCCCGCAAAGATCATGTCGTCCATGCCCGAACCGCGCATGCGCTTGGCCGAGTTTTCGCCCATCACCCAGCGCAGGGCTTCCACCAGATTCGACTTGCCGCAGCCATTCGGGCCAACGATGCCGGTGAGCCCCGGATGGATGATGAAATCCGTCGGCTCGACGAACGACTTGAAACCGGACAGGCGCAACTTGGTGAACTGCACGGGGACTCCCTTTCGTAAACTGCGCGGGCGATTACTTCGCCAGCGCGTCAAGCTTCTTGCGCAACTCGTCGAGCGAGGGCACGCCGGCCTCGGTCTTGCCGTTGATGATAAGCGTCGGCGTCGAGTTGACGTTGAATTTCTGATTGCCTTCCAGGCGCGAGTTCAGGATGTAGTCGCCCAGCGCCTTGTCGGCGAGGCAGGCGTCGAACTGCTCGGCCGAGACGCCGCCCAGGCGCGCGATCTGGGTCAACGCCGCCTTCGGATCGGAAGCGGTGGCCCACTGGCGCTGCTGCGCGAACAGCACGTTGAGGAAGGTGAAATAACGATCCGGCCCGCCGCAGCGGGCCAGGATGGCGCCGGCAAAGGCGAGGTTGTCGAGCGGGAAGTCGCGGAAGACCAGCTTCGCCTTGCCGGTATCGATGTAATCGGCCTTCACGGCCGGCAGGATATCGGCATGGAAGGCGGCGCAATGCGGGCAGGTCAGCGAGGCATATTCGATGATGGTGATCTTCGCGTCGGCCTTGCCGATCACCATGTCCTGCAGGCGGGGATCCGCCCCCGCGGACGCAGCTTGAGCGCGGGCCTCGGCGCCCAGGCCGGCCAACAGGATCACCGCCAGGGTCAGGATAAAACGCTGTATATATTTCATAGAGATGCTCCGACCCCCTACATCTAGGGGGCATTGTATGGTTGCCCGTCCGGCCTGCAACCGGACTCTGCCGTTATCCACAAGAATCTGGCGCGCTCAAGGCGACTCAGCGACTCGCACCGAAAAGTGATCGGCCAAGCTTTTCAAGAGCTTGTCGAAGGGTCTTGTCCTCGACTCCCTCCAGCAACGCGGCCAGTCGGGCCTGCTGCTCGCTGGTTAACGGCCGGCTCGATGGCCGGCGGGCCGGTTGCGACTCGGAACCACCGACGGAGCGCGTGATCGGCATCTGCCGGAGTCGCAGCCGCTCCACCGCCCGGTAACCGAAATAGCCATTGATCTTTTCGATGATCAGCGGACTGAGATGCTGCAGTTCCAGCGCGAAGGCCGGGCTGACGGAAATCTCCAGCGCGGCGGCATGGCCGGCCCCGGCGGCATAGATCAGTTTTTCCGGCTGGGTTTCGGCATACAGCAGCGGCCCGGCGATTTCGGCCCAGCGGTTGATGATCTCGGCCAGCGCCACACCGCGCTGCTTGAAGACCGGCCTGGTCAGGCGGCCGAGCGCCACGCCCAGCGCCTTGGGCGCATTGGTGCGTTTCGCGGGGTCATGCCCCGGCCTGGCGTTTTTCGGCTTCGCCTCGCCAGATTTCGACTCGTTGGCCATCGGCGTAGTCTACGCCGCCGGGGCGCCGACTAATAGCCGAGCGCTTCGGTCAGCCGTTCATAACGCATGCCGCCGAGCTGCCAGATATAGGCCTGCCTGGTGCCCTGGCGGCTGCCCGCGGAGAAATCCTGCACGGTGCCGCCAAACAGGTCGCGCCAGCCGCTGATGCTGCGGATGGCCCGTGCGAAACGCGCCGGATCATCACCCTCGCCGGCATGGTCAAGCGCCAGCACGGCGAGATCGGCGATGGTGGCGCCATAGATCGCGCCGGCATTGGGGGCGGTGCCGAAGCGCGCCGTATAGGCCGCGATCCAGGCCAATACCTCCGGCGCGGCCGCGGCCTGGTCGGGCAATGCCACCGACGACACGCTGTAGAGCCCCTGCGTCGCCCCGCCGGGCGCGGCGGCCAGCAGATAATCATGCGTGGTCGACGGCCCGAGGAAATCGACGCTCCAGCCAGCGGCCCTGGCGGCCGCCATCGGCAGCAGCGTATCGCGCAGCAGTGTCGCCAGCACGACGAGATCGCAATTGGCCGCCCGCAGCCGCGCGATGGCGGCCGTGAAATCGGTATCGGCCGGACGATGGGTCGCCACGGCGACAAGATTCTGGCCATGCATGCCGAGCTGGTCGCGCAGGGCCTGCTGCACTTCTTCGCCATATTCGGTGTTCTGCGCCAGCGCGCAGACGGCCCGCTTGCCCCGCTGCTCGACCATCCATTTCACGCCGGCGCGAATCTGGTCGTAATACAGCGAGCCGGAAATCCAGGTGATGGCATCCGGCGCGTGAACCAGCTCGCGGCTGGCCGCCATGGGAAACAGGTTGGGGATGCCGGCCGCGCGCAATTGCGGCAGCACCGCCTGCACCTGGGCGGTGCCGAGCGCGCCGACCATCGCCTGCACATGGTCGCGCCGGATCAGCTTGCTAGCGGCCTGCACGGCGCGCGGCACCTGGAACTGGTGGTCTTCGACGATCAGGCGGATCTTGCGCCCACGGATGCCGCCCGCCGCGTTCACCGCATCGAAGCGCAGCCGCAATGCGTTCACCACCGCATGCCCGTAAGGCGCGGCGGGGCCGGAGAGATCGGTGATGGTTCCGAGGCGGATTTCGCCCGGCGCGGCGGCGCGGCCATCGAAAGCAAAGGCAAGCATCGCCGCAAAGGCTATGGCTATGGATCGGCGCATGGCTGGAAATCCGGTCTGGCTGGGGTGGCGCAAGATGCCGCCGCGCCTGTCGCCTGGCAAGCAGAGAAACGCTTGCCGCAGCATTCTCATGGCAAGCGAGAACGCTTGCCGCAGGGGCACGCGCTGCCTAAGGTCGCCGCCATGTCCGCCCCGCGCCGCGCCAACATCGCCGCACCATTGCTGAAATGGTACGACCGGCATCATCGCAGCCTGCCCTGGCGCAGCCCGCCCGGCGCCGCGCCGATGGAACCGTATCGCGTCTGGCTCAGCGAGATCATGCTGCAGCAGACCACCGTGCCGGCGGTGATCCCCTATTTCGGCAAGTTCCTTGCACGCTGGCCCAGCGTGCATGACCTGGCCGCCGCGCCGGTGGAGGATGTGATGGAGGCCTGGGCGGGACTGGGCTATTACGCGCGCGCCCGCAACCTGCACAAATGCGCCAGGGCCGTGAGCGAAAAACTCGGTGGCATCTTCCCCGATACTGTCGAGGGCCTGCTGGAGCTGCCCGGCATCGGCGCCTATACGGCGGCGGCCATTGCCGCCATCGCCTTTGACAAGCCGGCTGCCGTGATGGACGGCAATATCGAACGTGTGCTGGCCCGTGTCTTCGCCGTCGAGACGCCGCTGCCGCAGGCCAAACCGGCATTGCGCGCGCTGGCGGAAAACGTGACGCCGCGGAAATGTCCCGGTGATTTCGCGCAGGGCATGATGGATCTGGGCGCCACGGTCTGCACACCCAAAAACCCGGACTGCCCGCGCTGTCCGTTGCAGACGCTCTGCGCCGCACAGGAGCGCGGCATCGCGGCAGACCTGCCGCGCAAGGTGGCAAAAGCGGCGCGGCCGGTGCGCCACACCATCGCCTTCCTGCTGCAGCGCGAGGATGGCGCCGTGCTGCTGCGCCGCCGGCCGCCGCAGGGCTTGCTGGGCGGTATGCTGGAAGTGCCCAGCGCGCCATGGCGCGATACGCCGTGGCACAACGGCGAGGCCGTCGCGCATGCGCCGCTGCCACTGGACTGGCAGCCGGTGGATGGCGCGGCCGAGCATGTCTTCACCCATTTCGCGCTGAAGATCACTGCGCTGCATGGCCGTGTCGCCACGCGTATCGCTGCAAAAATCGACGGGCAATGGCAGCAGCCGCGCGACGCGGCCCTGCCCACGGTGATGAAAAAGATGCTTGGTTTGCTGCCGGAAGGTGGCAGCGTCAGATCGAGGAAAAATCCCCGCCGCGGCCAAGCCCGCTCTTGAAGCGCGCCGCGCCGGCGATCGCCTCCCGCTCGATGATCGGCAGGCCGCTTTCCGCCTCGTCATGCAAGGCGGCATCGAGCGACAGATCCCATTGTCGGTAGCTGGAGGCGCGATCCGCCTTCATGCAGGCCTGCGGGAAACGCGCGATCTCGGCAGCCAGCGCCTCGGCAGCTTCACGCGCTCCGCCTTTCGCCACCACGCGGTTGGCCAGCCCCATCTGCAAGGCCTCATTGGCCTGCACCGGCCGGCCGGTGAGAATCATGTCGAGCGCGCGGCTATGGCCGATCAGGCGCGGCAGGCGCACGGTGCCGCCATCGATCAGCGGCACGCCCCAGCGCCGACAGAACACGCCGAACACCGCATCCTCTTCGGCCACGCGCAGGTCGCACCACAAAGCCAGCTCCAGACCGCCGGCCACGGCATAGCCTGAGACGGCGGCGATCACCGGCTTGGACAGCAGCAGCCTTGTCGGCCCCATCGGGCCTTCGCCTTCCGGCGAGACATCGTTGCGATTGGCTCCATCGGCCACGGCCTTCAGATCGGCGCCGGCGCAGAAGGTGCCATTGGCGCCCCACAGCACGGCGACGCGGGCAGTCTCATCGGCGTCGAAATCCTTGAAGGCCTGGCGCAGGGCATCGGCGGTGGGCCGGTCGACGGCGTTGCGGGCTTGCGGGCGGTCCAGGATCACGGTGGTAACGGCACCCTGCTTTTCGACGCGAACGCTATCCATCCTGTTCCTCCCCTATAAAGACTCCAATCAGGCTGACAGCCACGGCGGCATCCGGCAAGCCCTTCCGTCCGGCTTTGCGTTGCGGCAATGTCGCCGGCATGAGCATGGATTGGCGGCGACTCCTGTGGCGCGGCACCGGGCATCTGCTTGCGCCGGCGGTCATGCTGTGGCTGCGGCGCCGCGCCGATGCCGGCAAAGAAGATGCCGCGCGTCTGGCCGAGCGTTTCGGCCACGCGACCATGGCGCGGCCGGCCGGCCGGCTGGTCTGGTGCCATGGCGCCAGCGTGGGCGAGGCCCAGGCATTGCTGCCGCTGTTGCAGCATCTGCATGCGGCGCGTCCCGACCTGACGCTGCTGCTCACCACCGGCACGGTCACCTCGGCCGAACTGGTGCGCCAGCGTGCCGCTCAGGGAACACTGAAGGGTGTGATCCATCAATTTGTGCCGGTCGATCTGCCCAATGCGGTCGACCGTTTCCTGGACCATTGGCGGCCCGATCTGGTTCTGTGGAGCGAGTCGGACTTCTGGCCCGGCATCCTGGCCGAGATTCAGCATCGCGACATCCCTTCCCTGCTGGTCAACGCGCGCATGTCGGAGCGGTCCTGCCGGCGCTGGAGTCTGGCGCCACAGACCGCGCACTGGCTGTTGCGCAGCTTCCGGACCATCTATGCGCAGACAGCACAGGATGCCGAACGTCTGCGCCGCCTGGGCGCCGCCAACGTCATCGAGGCCGGCAATCTGAAACAGGCCGCGCCCCCGTTGCCCGCCCATGCCGAGACGGTGATGCAATGGCAGATGACGCTGGGCGACCGGCCGCGCTGGCTGGCCGCCAGCACGCATCCGGGTGAGGAGCAGCAGATCGCCGGCGTGCACCGCGCGCTGAAATCCCGCTTCCCCGGCCTGCTGACCATCATCGCGCCGCGTCACCCGCAGCGCGGCCCCGAAATCGCCGCCGCTCTGGCAACGCCCGACTGCGCCATTGCCCTGCGTTCACGCAGCGAAGCCGTGACGGAAGCAACCGATATCTATGTCGCCGACACGTTGGGCGAACTGGGCCTGTGGTATCGCCTCTGCCCGGTGGTGATGATGGGTGGTTCGCTGATCCCCCATGGCGGGCAGAATCCGCTGGAACCGGCGCGGCTGGACTGCGCCGTGCTGTTCGGTCCGTCGATGTTCAATTTCAGCGAAGCCGTGGCCGGCCTGCTGGAAGCCGGCGGGGCGCAGCAGGTGCAGGATGCCGCCGAACTCACGGCAGCCCTGGGCATCCTGCTGGCCGACCCGGCGAAAACCGCCGGGATCGCGGCGGCGGCCCGCACCTATGCCGGCGGGCAGAACCGCATCCTCGACATACTGGGAGACGCGGTCCTGCAGCAACTGCCGGATTGATCGCGCCTTAAGCCTTCGCCACGAAAGGCTTGGCGATGTGGCCCACCTCTTCCATCGACGAGCCGAAATGCTGCGGCTTCGACATGTCGGTGATCTTGGCGTAGCTGGCGGCGAAATCCTCCACCGTCACCTTGGCGTCGATGCCGAAGAACATGCCCTGCGATTCCATGATCTGCAGCTTGGCGTAGAAACCGGCGCCGGCCGAGATGATATCGCCGGTGGCCGTGCAGGTTTCCGAGCACAGATAGGCCACCGCCTGGGACACATATTCGGGCTTGAGATGCGGCAGAAGCTGCGGCGGCAGCAAAGCCTCGGTCATGCGTGTGGCGGCCACCGGCGCGATGGTGTTGACCAGGATGCCGTATTTGGCGCCTTCCTGCTTCAGCGAGTTCATCAGGCCGACGACGGCCATCTTGGCGCCGGCATAATTCGACTGGCCGAAATTGCCGTACAGGCCGGAATTCGACGAGGTCATGACGATGCGGCCGTATTGCTGCTGCTGCATCACCGGCCAGGCCGCCTTGGTGACATAGGCCGAGCCGAGGAAATGCACGTCGACCACGGTGTCGAAATCGGCGATCTCCATCTTGGCGAAGGTCTTGTCGCGCAGGATGCCCGCGTTGTTGACCAGGATATCGACGCGGCCCCAGGCATCGGTGGCGGTCTTCACGATACTGGCGGCAGCGGCCGGATCGGAGACGCTGTCGTAATTCGGCACGGCCTCGCCGCCCCTGGCCTTGATCTCGGCCACCACGGCATCGGCCGCCTTGGACGAACCGCCGGTGCCGTCCACCGCGCCGCCCAGATCGTTCACCACAACCTTCGCGCCGCGCTCGGCCAGCAGCAGCGCATGGCTGCGCCCCAGGCCGGCGCCCGCGCCGGTGACAATGGCAACGCGGCCCTTGAAATCGATGGCCATGGCAATTCCTCCGTTTTTTCGATCAGACTTTGTATTCGAGCAGCAGGTCGCAGACCTCGCGCACGGCGCCATGGCCGCCGCTGGCGCTGGTGACATAGGCGGCGGCGTCCTTCACCTGCGGCCGCGCATTGGCCACGGCGATCGGCAGGCCAACCGCCTGCATCACGTCGAGGTCGTTGAGGTCGTCGGCGACATGGCAGACGGCATCCAGGCCGATGCCGAGTTCGGCGCAGATCTGCTGCAGCCGGGGCAGCTTGTGCCGCACGCCCATATGGCCGTGGCGGATCTTCAGCCGGTCGATGCGCTTCTGGATCGAGGGCGTGTCGCTCATGGTGATCAGACAGAGTTCGATGCCGGCTTCGCGCACCAGCAGCATGCCGAAACCGTCCTGCACGAAATATTTGCGCAGCTCGGAACCGTCCTCGGCGTAATACAGGCCGCCATCGGTGAGCGTGCCGTCGAGATCCAGCGACAGCAGCTTCACCGCCTTGAACCTGGCAATCAGATCGGCATCCAGCATGCGGTAATCTCCCCGGCCCAGCAGGCCATCCCCGATCATGGGCCCGATCAGGGAGGCGGCAGATTACCGGGGTGCAAAGACGCGCGCCAGTCGTGACGCCACGTCAATTGCACGGTTTGGCGGCCGCCCGTTCAGCGGCGACGCTGATCGTCCAGCCGCCGCTGCTCCATGTCGCGGGCACGTTGGCGCTCTTCCTCATTGGCGCGGCGCCGTTCGGCATCCTGGCGGCGGGCCTCGTCATCCTGCCGGCGCTGGAAATCGAGCTGGCGCATTTCGCGTTCCTGCTCCATGCGGCGGATTTCCGCATTGGAGCGATCCCATTCGCTCGGTTGCTGCGCAGCGGCCGGCAGGGCGACGGAGATCAGGGCGACGGAGATCAGCAGTATGCAAAGGGCGAAGCGGATCATGATTCAACCCTGCCCTGCCATTGCGGCGAGATTATGCCCGTTTTTTAGGTTTGGGCGGACCGGGATCGTCGAGCCAGTAGACCACGTGCTCGTCCAGTTCGCCGGCCTCCTTCTCGGAGATGCAGCGGCCGGCCACCGAAATCCCGGCCTGATGCACGGTGTCGCGGCTGCCGCTTTTCAGATGATGCCACCAGTACAGATCCTTGCCGGCCGCCACCAGGCGATAGGCGCAGGTGGCCGGCAGCCAGTTCATCTTCTGCACCTTGCCCGGCGTGAGCTGGATGCAATCGGGCACCAGCTTCTTGCGTTTGGGATAGTTGCTGCATTGCCCGGTGGCGCAGTTGAGTAGCTTGCAGGCCACGTTGGTCTGCTCCAGCGCGCCGGTATCGTCGTCTTCCAGGCGATACAGGCAGCATTTGCCGCAGCCGTCGCACAACGACTCCCATTCGGACGGCGTCATCTGGTCCAGGCGCTTGCGGCGCCAGAAAGGAAGCTTGCGGGGCATGGCGGAAAAAATAAGGCGGCGGCGGCGAAAGCGCCAGCCGCCGGGAAAGCCGATTTACGCCTTGTGGTGCTGGCGGATGAAGGCCGTGACCTTGGGCGCGATCTCCTCGCGCCAGCGCCGGCCGTTGAACACGCCATAATGCCCCACCCCGGCCTGCAAATGATGCTGGCGCATGCGATTGGGGATATTGGGGCAGATATCGTGGGCCGCCGCCGTCTGGCCGATGCCCGAGATATCGTCCTTCTCGCCTTCCACGGTAAGCAGGGCGGTTCTGGTGATCGCGGCGGTATCCACCTTGTCGCCGCGGCATTGCATGATGCCGCGCGGCAGTTCGTGTTCCTGGAACACGCGGCGCACGGTCTGCAGATAGTATTCCGCCGGCAGGTCCATCACCGCCAGGTATTCATCGTAGAAATCCTTGTGCGCCCGGGCGCTGTCGCCGTCGCCCTTGACCAGGTGGTGGAACAGCCGGACATGGGCACCGACATGGCGATCCAGGTTCATGGTCATGAAGCCGGTGAGCTGGATGAAACCCGGATAGACCGGCCGCATGAAACCGGCATGCGGCAGCGGCACGCGGTTGATCACGCTGTGCTCGAACCACTCGATGGAGCGTTCCTTGGCCAGGTTGTTCGGCACGGTGGGGCTGATGCGGGTGTCGATCGGGCCGCCCATCAGGGTCATGGACCGCGGCGTGTTGGGGTCTTTCGCCTCCGACATCAGGGCCACGGCGGCCAGCACCGGCACGGAGGGCTGGCACACGCCCATGACGTGGCAGTTCGGCCCCAGCACCATGAAGAATTCGCGCACGTAGTCGATATAGTCGTCCAGTTCGAAGGCGCCCTCGCGCAGCGGCACGTCGCGGGCATCGATCCAGTCGGTGATGTAGACCTCGTGGTTCGGCAGCATCGCCTCGACGGTGCCGCGCAGCAGCGTGGCGTAATGGCCCGACAGCGGCGCCACGATCAGCAGCTTGGGGTCCTTGCGCTCGGCGCAGCCTTCGCGCTCGAAATGCAGGATGTTGCAGAAGGGCATCGAGACGACGGTGCGCTCGGTGACCTTGCGCTCGACGCCATCCACTTTCGTCGTCGCCAGACCGAAGGCCGGCTTGGGGTAGCGGCGGGTGATGTTGGTGAAGACTTCCAGGCCGGCGGCGAGCGTGCGCGCGGCCGGGCTGTAGTTCAGCGGCAGATAGGGCAGTTTCAGCGCCTGCGTCTGCGCCTCGGCCATCGCGCGCACCGGCTGGAGCGCGGCATGCTGCCATTCATAAAGCTGGTAGAGCATCAGGTCCCACCCTTCTGCCAGGGGACAGGCCGGACAGTCTAGAGCAAAGGCGTTAGCGAATCGCTTCAGTCCGGCGGATATCAGGACAGTCTAGTGGGATTCCTCAGTGTCCGCACGATTTATTTTGCACTGCAACATATGCGTGCATTTCCATAACCAACTGAAATAAATATCAGAATCGGGCGCGGATGCGTTTCGCCATCTCGTCCGGCGCCACGTCATGACGAAAATGCGTCAGATATCGCCCCTGGCCGTCCATCAGGTAGATGAAGCCGGAATGGTCCACCGAATAGCCCAGGCTGGATTCCTTCAGCGGCACCTTCTGGTAATAGACCCGGTATTCGCGGGCCACCTTGGCGATCTGCTCCGGCGTGCCGGTGAGGCCGATCAGCCGTTCGTGGAAAGCCTGCACGTAGTCCTTCATCACCGCCGGGGTATCACGCTCCGGATCGACGCTGATCAGGATCGGCTGCACCCTGGCGGCATCGCCCCCAAGGCTATCCATGGCGATGGCGATGGTCTGCAGGCCGGTGGGGCAGATGTCGGGGCAGTTGGTGAACCCGAAATAGACCAGCATCAGCTTGCCGGCGAAATCTTTGTCGCTGACCGTGCGGCCATCCTGGTCGGTCAGCGTAAACGGCCCGCCGATCGAGACCTGGCCGCTGCCCGGCTGTTCGCCGCCATGGGGCATCAGCCACTGCATCGCCACCAGACCGGCAACACCCAGAGCCGCCAGTGCGGCAACGATCAGCAGGCCGCGCTGCAGGCCACGTTTCGCTGCGCTCATGATCCGTTACTCCGTTTTCGCCTTGCCGCCGGACGACGCGGCAGCCGATTCAATAAACGTCGCCAGCGCGACATCGCGCTCGCTCACGCCGCCGGCATCGTGCGTGGTCAGCACGATCTCGACGCGATTATACACATTGAACCATTCCGGATGGTGATCGGCCTTCTCGGCCTGCAGGGCCACCCGGGTCATGAAGCCGAAAGCGGCATTGAAATCGGCGAAGACAAAGGTCTTGACGATGGCATCACGGCCAGACGCCGCCTGCCAGCCCGGCAGGGCCTGCAGGGCAGCCGCGCGGGCGGCGCCTTCCAGTTTGACGATTGCCATGCCATCCTCCTCGCGCCACGTCATGACGCGGCGATTGCATGGCGGGGAAGCTAGCGCGCAGCCCCCGCCGCTTCAACCCGTGAACCCTGCTTGGGACGATCCGCCGCATGACCAGCCGCATCACTTCCACGCCATCCGACAGCCTGCCGCCCAGCCTGGACGAGATCGCCGCCCTGGGCGAAGCGGAATTGCAGCGCCTGCGTCCCGCCCTGGGGCCCTATATCGATGGCGTGCCGGTGCAGGTGGCGGAATTCGCCGATGACGAGACGCTGGCCGAGATGGGCTGCGAAAGCCCGTTCGACCTGCTGGGCCTGTATCGTGGCGGCAGCTTCCTGGCCGAGCAGCGCGGCGACACCGGCACCCTGCCGGCGATGATCTTCCTCTATCGCCGGCCGCTGCTGGATTACTGGTGCGAGACCGGCGAGAACCTGCGCCGCGTGGTGCGCCATGTTCTGATCCACGAGATCGGGCATCATCTGGGTCTGTCGGACGACGACATGGACCGGATCGAGGCCGCCACCGACTAGGGCGGCCGTTCGACTAGAGCAGGCGGGGCTGGGCCCCTTCGCTGCGCGGAATGCGGAAGGAAACCCGCGTCCCGCGGCCCGGCACGCTGCGGATTTCCAGCGGATGGCCGTGCAGTTCGGCCAGGCGGTTGGCCAGCGCCAGTCCCAGGCCGGTGCCGCGTTCGCTCTGCGCCACCATGCCGCTGACCTGACCGAACGGCGTCAGCGCGATCTCGATCTCGGCTGGCGTCATGCCCGGCCCGTCGTCGCTGACCGTGAACAGCACGCCATCGTCCTCGACCTCGGCGGCAACGCGCACATCGCCGCCCGAGGGCGTGAATTTCAGGGCGTTGGAGAGCAGGTTGACCAGGATCTGCTTGATGGCGCGGGCATCGCCGCGCAGCAGCGGCAGATCGTCGCTGACCTCGACGCGGATCGGCGTGCGGCGCGCATTCGCCTGGGCCGAGACCAGCACCAGACTGGCGCGCACCACTTCCTGCGGCACCAGGCTTTCCCAGTTCAGTTCCATGCGGCCGGCCTCGATCTTGGACAGATCGAGCACGTCGTTGATCAATGACAGCAGATGCTGGCCGCTTTCGCGGATGTCATGGGCGTATTCGATGTATTTCGGATTGCCGAGCGGACCGAAGATCTGCCGCTCCAGCAACTCGCCAAAGCCGATCACCGCATTCAGCGGCGTGCGCAACTCGTGGCTGACATGGGCGACGAAGTCGGTTTTCACCCGCGCCGCCTGCTCGGCGCGCAACTGCGCCTCGGCGGCACGATGCGCGGTCTGTTCCAAGGCGCGCGCCTGCAGTTCTGCCTGGCGCCGGCCGACATAGGCGACCCGGCGCTGGCGCTCGATCGCATAGCTGCTGAACAGGCCGATGGCAATGGCACAGACCATGATCACCTGCGAGACGACGAATTGCGCCATGCTGCCGATAGCCTGCAGCAGGAAGATCGCATCGAACGCCGCCAGCAGCAGCGTGACGACCAGGGTGGCCCGCATCACCGTGAGCCGCAGCACGACATAGATGCCGACCACGATCAGCACCATGGCTTCGATCATGATCTCGCGCTGCGGCGTCGGCAGGATGGCAAGCGCAACCAGCGCTCCCAGCCCAACCAGCAGAGCCGCCGACTGCATGATCAGCAGGCGGTGGCCTTGCAGATGCGGATGGAAGGTGGCCAGGATCAGCAGAACCTGCAAACCGTTGACCGCCAAGCGCAGGGCCAGCAGATGCAGGAAAGCCTGCGTCGGCAGGAACAAATAATCCGGCAGCATGAAAAGCTGGAACAGCACGATCGCCAGCAGGATCGCGCCGCGCGTGTAGCGCAGGGTGCTGCGTGCCTCGTCGGCCTGGAATTCCCGCTCCAGCGCCGGATCGGCGAAGGTGGCGTCGTACCAGCGAAGCGGAAAGCGGGCGAGAGGATAGGAAGCGGCTGTCATGGAATCGTGTCGCCCAAGCTAGGCAGACCGCCCGATTCCCGCAACAGAATTGTGGGAAAACCGCCGCCGGAACACCCGCGAATCCGGCGGCGAATCGTAACGATAACGCCAGCGTGAACCGGCCCGGCCGCGAATCACGCGGACTCGACGGCGATCTTTTTCGTTTTGACGGCGGCCTCGGGCGGCCGGATCAGGGCAACCTTCAGCACGCCTTTTGTGAATTGCGCCTTCACCTGATCCGGGTTCGGCGCAAAGGGCAGCGGAACGACGCGCTGGAACATCCCGTAGGCGCGTTCCATGACGTGGAAATCCTTCTGCTTCTCGTCCTTTTCCAGCTTCTTCTCGCCCTTGATCGTCAGCACATCGTCATGCAGTTCGACGGCGATGTCCTTCTCGTCCACGCCCGGCAGCTCGGCACTGACCTCCAGACCCTGGTCGGTCTCTTTCACATCAATGCGCAGCGCCAGATAGCTTTCGCCGCCGAAGGTTGCCGGCAGGGAATGGCCACGCCAGACATCATCGAACATGCGGTTGATTTCGCGCTGCAACGCGGTGAACGGATCGCCATTGCCGCCCGCCGACAGCTTGTTTTGCCCGAAGGGCAACAGGGATTTGAAATCCATATCAGCCTCCAATGCCATCACCCGCTTCCCTGAAAGGAAACGTTCCAATTACAGCATCGCAGGCGCGGAATAGCCTTGATTTGCGTCAAGCGGTCAGGCGCTGGCGAAAAGCCGCGCGACAAACTCAGGCACGATTTCGGTGGCCGGCCCATACAGCCGCTCGGCGAACAGGGAATGGCCGTCGGACGGATCGAGATTGAGTTCCACCGTATGCGCACGGCCGGCGCGGCGGACTTCCGCGACAAATCCGGCCGCCGGATAAACCTGACCTGACGTACCGATCGACACGAACAGGTCGCAGGCCTGCAACGCGCCCTGGATTTCTTCCATATAGAGCGGCATTTCGCCAAACCATACCACATGCGGCCGCAGGCTGCCGGACTGGCCGCAGGCCGGACAGGCGGTGGCCAGGTCCAGGTCATGCTCCCACTCGGTCACATAACCGCAATGCCCGCAGCGGATCTTCAGCAGTTCGCCATGCATGTGGAGCAGGCGCTGCGAACCGGCGCGTTCATGAAGGTTATCGACATTCTGCGTCACCAGCAGGAAATCGCCGCCCCACTGCCGCTCCAGCTCGGCCAGCGCGGCATGGGCGGCATTGGGCTGCGCCGCCAGCAGGTTGCGCCGCCGCGCATTGTAGAAGTCGTGCACCAGCACCGGATTGCGCGCGAAGCCTTCTGGCGTCGCCACTTCGCTGAGGTCGTATCTGGTCCACAATCCATCCTTGTCACGGAAAGTGCCAAGGCCGGATTCCGCCGAAATGCCGGCACCGGTCAGGATCACAATGGACCGAAACGAACGCTCAAACGCCATCGTCAATAATCGCCAGAACTAGTCGTCGCCAGAATCAGGATCGGGATCAGTAGCCGTAGGCGGCCGCCTCGCTTCGTTCCCACTCCTCGGCCTCGTCGGCCATCCAGTCGCCCTCGTCGCCGACGGCGCTGCCATCCAGGCGATAGACATGCTCCGGCGTATAGATCGCGCCCGAAGAGGACAGGAAACTGGAATAAAGCGTGAAGCGGTCGCAGGTGAAGGGCGGCGCGTTATAGAGCGCATGATGGCTGAGATAAGCGCCAAGCCGGTCGAACGGCGCGTTGTTGAGCCGAGCGAGCGTCACATGCGGGGCGAATTTGCGCCGGTCCGGCGGCAACCCGACGCGCAAAACGGCATTGTCGACCTTTTCCTGCAAACGGTTGAGCGCAGGATTGGGCCGCACGCCGGCCCACAGCGTATTGGCCTTGCGCTTGTCGCCGAAGGTGCCGACGCCGAACAGGTTCAGTTCGAAATCCGGCATGGTGATGCTGGACAGCTCCTCGCTGATCGCGTGGGCAATTCGGCCGTCGACTTCGCCGATGAAGCGCAGGGTGAGATGGAACTGCTCGAGATTGGCCCAGCGCGCGCCGGGCACGCCGGCACACAAAGCGGCCAGTGAACGACGCACTTCGTCAGGGAAACTCAAGGCAACGAACAAGCGGATCATGGCTGTGGCCCTCCGCAATAGGGGCGCTATGGCCCGGAACGAGCAACCTGTTCAGGCGCTCGGGTTCGGTTGATCGCGATGGATCGCCTCGATGCCGTCCAGTACCTCCTGCGTCAGTTTCACGTTGATGCTGTCGATATCGGTCTTGAGCTGCGCCATCGTGGTGGCGCCGATGATATTGCTGGTCACGAAGGGCCGGCTGTTGACAAAGGCCAGCGCCATCTGCGCCGGGTCGAGGCCATGTTGCTGCGCCAGCGCCACATACCGCTGGGTGGCGCGTTCGACCTGCGGGTTGGAATAGCGCGTGAAGCGGGTGAACAGCGTGAGCCGCGCGCCGGCCGGCTTGGCGCCACCCAGATACTTGCCGGCCAGCACGCCCATGGCCAGCGGCGAATAGGCCAGCAGGCCGACATCCTCCTGCTTGGTCACTTCCGACAGCGAGGATTCGTACCAGCGGTTCAGCAGGCTGTACGGATTCTGGATTGAGACGATGCGCGGCCGCGACGAAACGGCCGCGGCATCGGCCACGTGGCGCATCACGCCCCAGGCGGTTTCGTTGGAGACGCCGAAATGCCGGATCTTGCCGGCCTTGACCAGCTCGCCCATCGCATCCAGCGTTTCGGCAATCGCGACCGAAGCCTCGTCGTTCCAGGGGTATTCCGCCCGGCCGAAATTGGTGGTCAGACGGTCGGTCCAATGGGTCTGATACAGATCGATATAGTCGGTCTGCAGCCGCTTCAGGCTTTTGTCGACCGCCTCGAAAATCTGCCGGCGGCTCAAATCCGGCGGCTGCTTGTCGTCGCGCAGCCAGGCGAAATCGCCGCGCGGTCCACCGCCACGGCCGGCGACCTTGGTGGCGATGACGACCTTGTCGCGGTTTTTGCGCGCCTTCAGCCAGGTGCCGATGTAACGCTCCGTGCTGCCCTGGGTCTCACCCCTTGGCGGCACGGGATACATCTCGGCGGTATCGATGAAATTGATGCCGCGCTCCAGGGCATAATCGAGCTGGGCATGGGCCTCGGGCTCGGTGTTCTGTTCGCCCCAGGTCATGGTGCCAAGACAGATCAGGCTGACCTGCAGGTCGGTACGGCCTAAACGACGGAACTCCATGACAAAACTCCCGACTCGACCCGGCAAACACACGCGGCCGCCAGTTCCGGCGGCGAATCCATATTGTCGGCCCGACTCGGCTTTTACAACAACGAATTGGGGTCAGGCGCCCAGGAAACGCAAAATCTGGGGCAGGATGCGCTGAACGATCACCGCCACCCCTTCACGGTTGGGATGCATGCCATCGCCCAGATTGAGCTTGGCATCGGCCGCCACCCCATCGAGGAAAAAGGGATAGAGCGGCAGGCCGTGCTTGGCGGCCAGATCGGGATAGATCGTGTTGAACCGGCGGCCGTAATCGGCGCCCAGGTTGGGGGCGGCCTGCATGCCCGTCAGCAGTACCGGGATCCCGGCCTGTTTCAGTCTTGCCAGGATGGCATCCAGATTGCCGCGCGCCTGTTCGGGAGACAGGCCGCGCAGCATGTCGTTGGCGCCCAGTTCCACCAAGGCATGGGTGGGTTTGTCGGCCAATGCCCAGTCCAGCCGCGACAAGGCCGCCGCCGTGGTGTCGCCCGATACGCCGGCATTGATCACCGTGACATTCAGCCCCTTCGCCCGCAGCGCCTTTTCCAGTTGCACCGGGAAAGCCGCGTCGGGCGGCAGATTGTAGCCCGCGGTCAGGCTGTCGCCGAAAGCCAGCAGGCGGATCGGCTGCGCGGCCTGCGCGGGCAGCACGAATGACAGGGCCGTGACCAGCATCACCGCCAGCACCAGCATGACGTTGCTCAACCGCAGGAAAGCCCCATATTGTGCGTTCAACAGCATGGTCCGCATCATTTCCCCGAAAAGGCGACAGCATTCATGGCCATAGTTAAGGCAAATTCGCCGGTTGTCGAATTGCAGGATGTCCGGCTCACTCTCGCCAGCACGGCCGGACCGGTCAATATCCTGCGCGGCATCGACCTGACCGTGCAGCCCGGCGAGCGGATCGGCATCGTCGGGCCGTCGGGTTCCGGCAAATCGACCCTGCTGGCGGTGCTGGCCGGGCTGGAGCGTGTGAGCGGCGGCCGCGTGCATGTGGCCGGTGCCGATCTCAACGACATGAGCGAGGACAAGCTGGCGCTATGGCGGCGCAACCGCGTCGGCATCGTGTTCCAGAGCTTTCACCTGATCCCCACCATGACGGCGCTGGAGAATGTGGCCGTGCCGCTGGAACTGGCCGGTGCGACCGATGCCATCGAACAGGCGCGCGCCGCGCTGGCGGACGTGGGACTGGCCCATCGCGAGGACCATTATCCGATGCAACTGTCGGGCGGCGAGCAGCAGCGCGTGGCGCTGGCCCGCGCCGTGGCGCCGAAGCCCGCCCTGCTGCTGGCCGACGAGCCGACCGGCAACCTGGACGGCACCACCGGGCATGCCATCATCGATTTGATGTTCGGCGAGGCCGCGCGGTTGAACTCGACGCTGATCCTGATCACCCATGACGAAACGCTGGCTGCGCTGTGCGATCACGTGGTGCGCATCGAGGATGGCCGCATCAAGACCATCGAACCGCAACGTCGCGCGGCGGCCGTCTGATGTTGTCGCTGCGGTTTTCCCTGCGTGAGTTGCGCGGCGGCCTGCGCGGTTTCCGCCTGTTCGTCGCCTGCCTGGCTTTGGGCGTTGCCGTGATCGCCGGTATCGGCACGCTGTCGAGCGCCATCGTCACCGGCCTGGAGCGCGATGGCCGCAGCCTGCTGGGCGGCGATATCGAATTCCGCCTCACCCATCGCGGCGCCACGCCCGAGGAGCGCGATCTCCTGCAGCGCCAGGGCGAGGTTTCCGAAAGCGTGCAGATGCGCGCCATGGCCCACGCGCTGCGCAGCGACCAGCGCGCGCTGGTGGAACTCAAGGCGGTGGACAACGCCTATCCGCTTTATGGCAGCGTGGCATTGGAAAACGGCGGCGATCTTGCCGCCGCCTTCGCCGGGCAGGACGGCCTGGCCGGCGCCGTCGTCGATCCGCAGACCCTGATCCGGCTGGATGCCGCCATCGGCGACCGCATCGGCATCGGCGAAACCGAATTCGTGATCCGCGGCGTGATCGCGCGCGAGCCCGACCGCGCCACCGATGGCCTGACGCTGGGCCCACGCGTGATGATCGCCGAGAAGGACCTCGCGGCGACGAAACTGGTGCAGCCCGGCACGCTGGCGCATTGGCATTACCGCATCCGCCTCAATCCCGGACTGGAAGCCGCCGGCGTGGAGGCGACGGCCAAGGCGGCCCATGCCGATGCCGGCTGGCGCATCCGCGACTGGAAGGAAGGCAGCCCCGGCGTGCGCCGTTTCCTCGACCGCGCCGCCCTGTTCCTCGTGCTGGTCGGCCTGACCGCTTTGCTGATCGGCGGCGTCGGTGTCGCCAATGCGGTACATGCCCATCTGGATGGCAAGACACCCACCATCGCCACACTGAAATCGCTCGGCGCCACCACGGGGCTGATCTTCCGCGTCTATCTGTGGCAGACCCTGCTGCTGGCCGGGTTCGGCATCCTGCTTGGACTGGTCATCGGCAGCGCCATTCCCAATCTCGCCGCCGGCGCGCTGGCCACCATTTTGCCGCTGCCGCTGGTACCGGGCCTGTATTGGCAGCCCCTGGCGCTGGCCGCCTGCTATGGCCTGCTGGTCGCCCTGGCCTTCACCATCTGGCCGCTGGCGCGCGCCGCCGATATCCGCCCCGCCGCGCTCTATCGCGACCTGGTGGCGCCCAATCGCCGCCTGCCGCGCCCGGTCTATGTGATCGCCACGCTGGCCTTGTTCGTATTGCTGGCCGTGCTGGCCGTGTTCGGTGCCGAGGAACGCCGCTTCGCGCTGGCCTTCGTGGTCGCCGCGGTGATCGCCTTCCTGCTGTTCCGCCTGATCGCCTATGGCATCGCGACGCTGACACGCCACATTCGGCCACCACGTGGCGTGCGGCTGAAACTGGCCATGGCCAGCCTGCACCGGCCGGGCGCCGCCACCAGCGCCTTGCTGCTGTCGCTCGGGGTGTCGCTCACCCTGCTGGTCGCCATCGCGCTGGTGGAAAGCAACCTGCATGCCCAGGTGGAGGAACGCCTGCCCGACGAAGCGCCGGCCTTCTTTTTCGTCGACATCCAGCCCGCGCAGCTTGAGCAGTTCCGCGACACCGTCGCCGCCGTGCCCGGTGCGCGCGACCTGGAAACCGTGCCCAACCTGCGGGGCCGCATCTCCAGCATCAAGGGCGTGCCCAGCGAGCAGATCGAGGCCTCGCCGGACCAGCGCTGGGTGCTGCAGGGCGATCGCGGCCTGACCTATGCCCGCGACCTGCCGGAAGGCTCCTCGCTGATTGCCGGCGAATGGTGGCCGCGCGACTATGACGGCCCGCCGCTGATCTCGATCGAGGAACGCGCGGCCAAGGGGCTGGGCGTCTGGCTGGGCGACAAACTGACGGTGAATATCCTGGGCCGCGACATCGAGGCGCGGGTTGCCAGCATTCGCCGGCTGGACTGGACGTCGTTTGGCATCAACTTCGTGCTGGTCTTCTCACCCGGTCTGCTGGAGCGCGCACCGCACACCATGCTGGCGACAGTGAAGGCGACACCGGATGCCGAGACCACGCTGTTCCGCGCGGTGACGCAGCAATATCCCAACATCTCGGTGGTGCGGATGAAGGACGTGCTGACCGAGCTGAACGACATGGTGGCCAAGCTGGGCGGCGCGATCCGCGGTGCCGCCGGCGTGACGCTGATCGCCGGCCTGATCGTGCTGGCCGGCGCGCTGGCAGCCGAACATCGCCGCCGCCTGAAGGAAAGCGCCATCCTGAAGGCGCTGGGCGCCACCCGGCGCGACATCATCATCGCGCATCTGATCGAATATGGCAGCGTTGGCCTGGTCGGCGCGGCGCTGGCTTTCGGGTTGGGCTGGCTGGCCGCCTGGGCGATGGTGACGCAGATGATGAATGCCAGCTTCTATTTCGCGCCGGGCGTGGCCGCCCTCACCGTGCTGGGCGGCGTGGCTGCGACTCTGTTGCTGGGCCTGGCCGGCGCGTGGCAGGCTCTGGCGGCCAAACCCGCGCCGCTGCTGCGCACGGTGTGAGCTAACGCACCAACAGCCAGCGCGCGGCAAAACCACCCAGGCCGCAGACCGCCACGACGATCGCCATCGGCAGCGCCGTGCCGTCATGCAGCAGGCCGACCAGCGCGCTGGTGATCGCACCCGACAGGAATTGCAGCGTGCCCATCAGGGCGGCGGCCGTGCCGGCGCGCTGCGCCTCGCCCGCCATGGCGCTGGCCGCGGCATTGGGCAGCACCGCGCCCAGACTGGCGATATAGGCAAATAACGGCAGCCACAGGCCAATCAGCCCGCCGAAAGACAATGCCGCCGTGGCGAGCAGCAGCAGGCCGGCCAGCGCGGTGGCGGCGATGCCGACGATCAGCACCTCGTCCAGCGTGAAGCGGCGCAGCAATGCGCGATTGACCTGCGAGAAGCCGATGATGCCGACAGCGTTGATGCCGAAGATCCAGCCATAGGTGTCGGCCGGCACATGATAGAGATCGATGAACACGAAGGGCGAACCGGCGATGTAGGCGAACATGCCCGCCATCGCCAGGCTGGAGCTGAGCGTGTAGCCCATGAAACGCCGCTGCATCAGCAGGGCGCCGTAATCGCGCAGGGCCGTGCCCAGCGTGAGCCGGCGCTCCGGCGTCGCGCTACGGGTTTCCGGCAGCCACAGTCGCGCCGCCACCAGCGCCAGCAGCGCAAAGACGGCGAGAAACCAGAAAATCGCCGGCCAGCCGAACCAGACCAGCACGTAGCCGCCCAAGAGCGGCGCCAGGATTGGCGCCACGCCCATCACCAGCATCAGCAGCGACATCACCCGCGCGCCCTCGCGCGGTTCAAACAGGTCGCGCACCATGGCGCGCGAGATCACCAGGCCGGCGCATGACCCGAAGGCCTGCAGGAAACGGGCGGCGATCAGGCTGTCGATATTCGGCGCCAGCGCGCAGGCGGTGGAGGCCGCAACATAGAGCAGGTTGCCGACCAGCAGCGGCATGCGGCGGCCGAAACGGTCACTCAGGGGGCCGTAGAAAAGCTGCCCGATGGCAAGGCCCAGGAAAAACAGCGACAGCGTCTGCTGCACCTTGCCGGCATCGGTGGCCAGGGCACGTTCCAGCGCCGGCAGGCCGGGCAGGTACATGTCGACCGCCAGCGGCGTGAAGGCGCTGAGCGCACCGAGAATGAGCGTGAGACGCCACAACGAATGCGCCTGGCCGGGAATGGTCATCAGGGACTCTGGATGATGGTTTGAGGCGGTTTTCCGCCGGAAGAGGCCCAGCGGTTCTACGGGATAATCGGTGCGCTGACGAGTGCGCAAAATCACAAATCCGGCCATTGCCGGGCCTTTTCCGCCCTGTGGTACGGAGATACCCAAAAGCATGACAGATGAATGACTTAATCGTGAGCCAATCGGATCGTTTGCCCTTGAATTCCCACCGCGCGCCAACGATATTAACGTTCACAACCATAACCCTTGAGGAGGCCTACACATGTCGACGCCGTTCAACCAGCCGCGCTATGGCTACGGCGCCACCACGATCGACCGTCCGGCGATCGACGAGGCGCTGCGCGCCTATATGCTGCGGGTTTACAACTACATGGGCTCCGGCCTGGCGCTCAGCGCCATCGTCGCCCTGCTGGTTTCGCAGTCGCCGGCCCTGATGCAGACCCTGTTCGGCAGCGGTCTGGCTTTCGTGGTGATGCTCGCGCCGCTCGGCCTGCTGCTGGTCATGAGCTTTGGCGCCAACAAGCTGTCGGCCGGCGCCGTGCAGGGCCTGTACTGGGCTTTCACCGCCACGATGGGCCTGTCGCTGTCGACCATCTTCATGGTCTATACCGGCACCTCGATCCTGCGCATCTTCTTCATCACCGCCGCGATGTTTGGTGCCATGAGCCTGTATGGCTACACCACCAAGCGCGACCTGACCGGCTTTGGCACGTTCCTGTTCATGGGCGTGATCGGCCTGCTCATCGCCAGCGTGGTGAACATGTTCCTCGGCTCCAGCATGCTGCAATTCGCCATCTCGGCGATCACGGTGCTGGTCTTCACCGGCCTGACCGCTTACGACACCCAGCGGATCAAGTCGGAGTTCTATGAGAGCGACCCGGCCGATATCCAGACCAAACAGGCGATTTTCGGCGCCACCTCGCTTTACGTGAACTTCCTCAACATCTTCATGGCCCTGCTGCAGCTGTTCGGCCAGCGGAACAACTGATCGGCTCAACACCCGAGAAGCAGTCGAAAGGCCCCGGCGGGAAACCGCCGGGGCCTTTTGCTTTGGGAGGCGGCCGTCCGGCCCGGCTTTTCCCCTGACAAAGCCCGTGACAAAGCCGGTGGCGCGGTTTTAAGCTTTCATTCGTCTGCCTACGAATTACCCAGAAAAAGGATCCCCCGCCCCATGAAGCTCGTCCTCGCGATGATGAAGCACGAGACCAACACCTTCTCGCCGATCGTCACCGACTGGGCGCGGTTCGAGGCCTGGGGCATGTATACCGGGCAGGCCGCCATCGACGCCTATGCCAAGACCAACATGCCGCTGGGGGTCTATCTCAAGCTGGCGCGGGAATATGGCGCCGAGGTGGTGCTGCCGATGGCCGCCGAGGCCATGCCGGGCGGCCTGGTCACCGCCGACGCCTACAAACGCCTGTGCGATCCGATCCTGGAGGCCGTGAAGGCCGGTTGCGACGGCTGCCTGCTCGACCTGCATGGCGCCATGGTGGCCGAGGGCACCGAGGATGGCGAAGGCACCCTGCTGGAACGCATCCGCCAGATCGCGCCCGACCTGCCCATCGCCGTGACGCTGGACCTGCATTGCAACCTGACGGCCAAGATGGTGCAAAACTGCACCGGCCTGATCGGCTACAAGACCTATCCGCATGTCGACATGGACGTGGTGGCCGAACAGGTCGGCCGGACAGTGATGGAGTTCATCACCGGCAAGCGGCCGAAACCGGCGATGGCCCTGCGCCAGTTGCCGCTGCTGTCGCAGACCCTGTGCCAGGGCACCGACGACGAGCCGATGAAATCGGCGATCCAGGCCTGCCGCGACGAGGAGGCGAAAGGCCTGCCGGCCGCCAGCGTGTTCGGCGGCTTTGCCATGGCCGATATCCGCGATGCCGGCACCACGGTGATCACCATCGGCAATGACCAGCGGCAGGCCGATGCTGCCGCCGATGCCATTGCCGCCAAGGTATGGGACAAGCGCGACCTGCATATCTATCAGCATCGCGACCTGGCCGAGACGGTGGCGAAGGCCAAGAAGATCACCCAGGGCCCGGTGATCCTGCTCGATCATGCCGACAATTGCGGCTCGGGCGGCACGCAGGACGTGATGATGGTGATCGAGGAAGTGCTGAAGCAGGGCCTGGAAGACGTGGCCGTCGGCGCCGTCTGGGACCCCGAGGCCGTGCAGATCATGCAGGCGGCCGGCGTCGGCGCCACCGTCACGCTGGAGCTGGGCGGCAAGAGCGAGATGCCGTCCCTGAAGCTGAAAGGCAAGCCGCTGAAGCTGACCGGCCGCGTGCGCACCATCACCGACGGCGAATGGATCGTGCGCGGGCCGATGTATAACGGCTACAAGGTGATGATGGGACCAACGGCGGTGCTGGAGGTGAATGGCCGGATGCAGATCGTCGTTGTCTCACGGCACCACGAACCCTGGGATACCGGCGTGTTCCGCTCGGTCGGCATCGAACCCGAGCACAAGCGCTACCTGCTGCTGAAGTCGCGCATCCATTACCGCGCGGGCTTCGCACCCCTGGCCAAGGCCACCTTCACGTTGGATGGCGAAGGCGTCACCACCTCCGACAACCGCATCATCCCCTACAAGAATGTGCGGCGGCCGATCTATCCGCTGGACAAGATCAACGACTGGCAGGACGCCGCGAAATGAGTGGGGCGAAATAATGCTCACCGACCGCTGGACCCTTCAGGTTGCCACTGACGATCCGGCGGTCGTCGCCGGCCTCGATACATTCGACACCAGTTTCATCACCTACGGCACCACGGCGGCCGCGGTGTGGGACGCGGCAAAGGCCGACCCGGCCTGCGTGATGGCACAGGCCAAGGCGGCGGCGCTGGAAATGTTCCTGCAGACGGGGACGTCGATCACCAAGGCAAGGCCCTGGCTGCGTCAGGCCGAGCCACATCTGGGCAAGGCCACCGAACGCGAGCGGTTGTGGCATGCCCAGGTTTCCGCCTGGGTCGACGGCGATGCCGAAACCGCCATCGCCATATGCCGCGACATCGCCCAGCGCTGGCCGCAGGACCTGGCGGCCGTGAAGATGACGCAGTTCCACATGTTCCATGTCGGCGACCTGGCCGGCATGCTGGACATCGCCGAGGCCGCACTGCCTGTGCATCGGCATATCGCGGAAATGCACGGCATGCTGGCCTTCGGGCTGGAAGAAATGAACTGCCTGGGCGAGGCCGAAGCGGCCGGCCGGCGCGCCGTCGAGATGAAACGCGCCGAACCCTGGGCGCATCACGCCATCGCCCATGTGATGGAGACCCAGGGCCGCTGCGCCGAAGGTTTCGACTTCATGGCCGGACTGGTCGACACCTGGGCCGACCGCAATTCCTTCATGCTGAGCCACAATTGGTGGCATATGGCGTTGTTTGCCATCGACAGCGACCGGCCCGAAGTGGCGCTGAAACTCTACGACGATCATGTCTGGGGCGTGTGGAAGGAGTACAGCCAGGACCAGGTGAATGCCGTGGCCCTGCTGGCGCGGCTGGAATTCGCCGGGCTGGATGTCGGCAACCGCTGGCAGGATGTGGCCGATTACATCGCGGCGCGCGGCCCCGAGCATGTCGAGCCGTTCCTCGACGCGCATTACCTGCTGGGCCTGACCTGTGCCGGCCGCGAAGCCGCCGCCGCGACCCTGCTGGCCAGCCTGCGCGATCATGTGGCGCACCAGGATGACCGCCGCCTGATGGGCCGGATCTGGCACACGGTCGGCCTGCCGCTGGCCGAAGGCGTGGCGGCCTATGGCAAAGGGGACTGGCGCACGGCCTTCAATCGCCTGAAACCGGCGCTGGATGGCCTGCAGCAGATCGGCGGCAGTCACGCCCAGCGCGACCTGTTCTGGCAGCTCTGGCTGCGCGCCGGCGCCCATGCCGGCGAGATCGCGACGGTGAGACCCCATCTTGAACAGCGCATGGCCGACCGGCCCGGCGTCGCCAAACACCGCCGCGAACTGGCACAGCTCGCGCAGATATAAAAATCTCGTAAACGACAAAAGTGTCGCAGGAAAAATTCACTCGTTGCGGCGGGATTCGAGCGGAGTGAGAATGCAGACGATGCAGCGGGCCGCCCGATTCGGTTTTCGACCGGGCCACCCGCATGCAGCACAGACCATGGGATGGACCCCGATGTTGACCCGCGTGAAGACGATCGCTGCCGCTTTCGTGATGGCTGGCTTCCTGGCCGGCGCTGTTGCCCCTGCTTTTGCCCCGGCTGCTGAAGCCCAGACTTCGCAGTCCACAAAGAAACAGACGGCCAAGAAGCAGACCGCCAAGAAGCAGACGGCTGAGAAGAAGAAGGCTCCTGCGAAGAAGACGGCGGCCAAGCCCGCCAAGAAGACCAAGAAGGCCTGATCTCTACTGCCACGGATTTCCGGATGAGCCTCCATCCTGCGGGATGGAGGCTTTTTCTTTGCCTGCCCGTTACAGCGTGGCTTCGCGCTTGGGTTCAAAAAAGCGCAGCATCACGGCAAGATCGCGGCCGCGCCGCACGATACGCCCGCCCTGGGCGACGATGCTGAACGCGCCCTGCTTGCGCGCCAGCTTCGGCGTCTTGACGATACGATACAGCGCGCCATCGGCGGTGCGGCGGAACACCGCGAAGCTGCAGCTCTCGCGGTCATGGCCGATGGCATAGTCGCGCCATTCGCCCTGTCCGACCATGCGGGCATAGAGATTGAGAATGAGGTTGAATTCGCGGCGATCAAAAAAAACCGCGCTCTCGGCGGCGCGGGCATCGGACGGTCGGGGATCGGTGGACCGCACGACCATGACGGTATCGGCAGGGACATTCGCGACCGAACCGGCGGAGAAGACCTCCCCCGCCTCCGGACGCCGAAATCGCTGCAAGGTGATCACCTCGCTCATGCCGGAACGGCCACCTCCCAGATCGCAAATCCAACGCTTGAATCTTGAGCCCGCCCCACCGGGCCGTCAAGTCGTGATTACGGGCCTGGCCGCGAACGGCCGGGAAAACCGCAGATCTACAGCTCGCTCAACAGGCTCTGCACGGCATCTTCGTCCATCTGCTGGTCGCCCTTGTCCAGCATGTCCTTGCGCCGTTCTTCGCCGGTGTAGTTCGATATCTTATGCCGGCGCCGATCGGGGCCGAAGAAATCATCGGTGCGCACGAACTGGCGCGGATACTCGACCACCACCGTAATGCGCCGCGCCATGGTCTTGGCCGAGAACGGCTTGACCAGGAATTCGGTGACGCCGACATCGCGCGCCTTCATCACCTTCCATTCCTCCGACTGCGCCGTCACCATGACGATCGGCACGAAGACGTTTTTCGATGCCGGGTTCTTGCGCACCCATTCGACGAAGCCAAGACCGTCCATCTCGCCGTCCATGTGCCACTCGGTGAAGATGATATCGACGACGTTGGTCTCGAGATACGTGATCGCATCCTTCGCGTTGGTGCACTCCGCGATGCGGTTAACACCGAGCGGTCGCAAAACTTCCTTAATAAGCTGCATGTGGTTGTGGTTGCTGTCGACCACAAGCACTGCGACGTTATTGAGTTTATATGCCATTGCGCGGGAAGCCCTTCAGCCGACCTCAGTCGAACAGCTCGATACTGCCGGCCTGCGTCTGCACGGCAGTAATCTTCTTGGCTGTTTCGCGCTGGAACACCGTCTTGGCGCTGGCATCCTCGATCTGCTTGACGCGGGCCACGCCGCTGGACGGAAAATACTGCACCTTGCGCGGCAGGTTGCCACGCAGGTCGGCCGCCGTGACTTTGAAGCCTTCGGCCTTCAGGTAGCGTTCGATGAAATCGGCATTCTGGTGGCCGATGCCGCGCAGGCCGGCCAGCACATTGGCGCCACCGAAGATTTTCACTTCCAGCCGCTCGCGGCGACCGCCGGCCGCCAGGATTCCGTTGATCAACTGCTCCATGGAATAACTACCGTAGCGCAGGGATGCAGAGAACGGCAAATCCGGATTGTTGTCGCCGCCCTTGTCGGGCAGCAGAAAGTGATTCATCCCGCCCACGGCGGCCACCGGATCGCGGATACAGGCCGCCACGCAGGAGCCCAGCACGGTAGCCAGCATCTCGCCATCGCGCGTTGACACGAAAAAGTCACCCTGGAACACCTGAACGACATTCACCTTCAGGATCGGGTCGTAATAGCGGCGCCGTTCCCCCGCAGAGCCGGCGGCGCCGGAATCAGCGTTGGGCGGCCGTCGCAGAATACCCGAGGTGGTGTTCATGGCCGGATCATCATGGCTGGGGGCCGGTCAGGGTTCAAGGCCGCTGGCGTCGTGCAGGATGGCATCGCCCCAGTCCACCCCTTCGTAAACCGCCCCGGTCAGCCGGGCATTCGACAGGTCGGTGTAAATCCGCCGGCCGGTCTTTTCGCCCTTGGCGCTGAGGATTTCGGCACTGCCGAACCGGCTGCCAGAGAGACGGGCATTGCGCAGATCGGCACCGGTCAGGTTACAGCCGGCAAAGGTGGTCCCCATGGCGCCGGCGCCCCGCATGTCGCAGCCCGACAGGTCGGCAAACTTGAACACCGCCTGGTCCAGCCGGGCGTCGCGCAGGGCGGCGCCGCGTAGCTTGACGCCCGACAGGTCGAGCCCGCGCAGATCGAACCCGCTCAGGTCCTGGCCGCGCAGATTGGCCGGCCGGCCATCGCCCCCCTCGACCCAGCGCTTGTGCTCGGCCAGGGCGGCCTTGATCTCGGCTTCCGTCAGCGGTTTTGGCGCGGTGGCCGCCGGTTCGGCCGCCATGTTGGCCATCACCACATTGGCGCCGAAGGTTTCGACATCGCTGAGGTCAACGCCATGCAGGTGGGCGTCGGTGAGATTGGCACCCTGCAGGGTCGCGCCGGCCAGGTTGGCCCCGCTCAGTTCCGCGCCCACCAGATTGGCCCCGGCCAGGGTTGCCCCGCCCAGATCGGCGCCCGAGAGATCGGCGCTGACCAGCTGGCAGTCGGTGAGGGCGGCATCCTGCAGATTGGCGCCGGCCAGGTTGCTGCCGGTGAAATCCGCGCCCAGTGCATCGACGCCGATCATCGTGGCGCCGGAAAAATTGCTGCCGGTGACGTTCTGGCGCAGCAGGCCCACGGCCTCGGCCGGGTTCTGCCCGATTTCCAGGCCACGCCGAAAATTCGCCCCGGTCAGATTGGCGCCGGCCAGGTTGACGTTTTCGAGCACCGCGCCGCGCAGGTCGGCACGCGTCAGATCGGCATTTTGCAGATCGGCCCCGCTCAGATCGGCCTTGAACAGATCCGACTGTACCAATTGGGCCTTGGCCATGTGGGCTCCGCGCAGATTGGCGTCGCGGAAACTGGCGCGCCGCAGATCGGCACCGGACAGATCGGCACCGGCCAGATCGCGGCCGGAAAAGTCGGCCGGCTTGCCGGTGGGCATCCCCTTCAGCCAGAGGTGATGGTGATGCAATATCTCTTTGATATCGATGGGGTCCATTAACCAGCCGTACCGCCGCCTGCCCTGACGGGTTGTTACCACGCTTGGCCCGTATTGCCATCCCCCTCATACGCCAGCGGGGCTGGCAAATCTCCCTAGAATTTTGGATGGTTATCGAAAAAAAATGCCCTCTGGGCAACTGGAAGTCGTACGGATGAGGGGCCGGACAAGTGATATGTTTACGGAATGCCGGCCGACTAATGCAAATTAACGGCGCTTGTGAAAGAATTATCTGATGGGGAAGGCTCCGGCATTGCCGCAAGACAAGCAGGGTTCGCATTCGGGGGATGGTGCCGTGCCGCCGGCCTCGTCGCGCGAATTGCTCGATTTCATCGCGCTGGTCCTGCTGGCCCTGAAGGAAGAGGTCGAGGATCTGCAGAAGGTCCAGAGCGCCAACGCGCAGAGCTTTGCCGACAAGCTTGTGGAACTCGGCCGGCAATTACCGGGATCTCCGGTGATGGGCGAAGTCGTCAGCCTGATGCAAAGCGACGACCTGCGCAGCCAGCGCCAGCAGCATGTCATCAATGCCATCCGCTATGTCGAGGACATCATCCGCGACCAGGCCGGCCGGAACTGGGCACCACGACTGACCAACCGCGCCGCCGGATGGGGCGAAGGCCTGATCGCCAGCCAGACGCTGGAACAGGTGCGCGCCCATTTCCAGCATTACCTGCTGGGCAGCGGCAACGACGAGGCGCCGCGCAATGCGGCGGTGCAGAAGAAAAGCGAAGTGGAGCTTTTCTAATTTCGATGCGGATTACAAACGATTTGGTTGCGGCCGCGGAACAGGATGTTTACCCTGCGGCCGTTACCGTGGCGGCTGTTATGTCGCCGCATCAGGAGCGCCGATAGCAAGCATGGCCGATAGCAAGCATGGCTGACCAGGACAGCGCCAATCCGCCCCCGGACAAACCGGCGGAAACTTCCGGCTCCAAACCGGCAAGCGAGGCTCAGTTCGTTACCCCGCCCAATTATCTCAAGATGAAGGTGGGCAGCGGCGGCATCGACAAGGAAGCCCTGAAGGAAGCCGAAATCGCCATCCAGGTGCTCGGCCACAAGATGTATGCGAAATGGGCCGATGACGATCTCGGCCGCATGCGCGCCTCATTTGAGGAAATGAAACAAACCAATCTGGATGATCCCGATGGTGTGAAGCGCATGCTGCGCATCTGCTGGGACATGAAGGGCCTGGGCGGCACCTTCGGCTATCCGCTGGTCACCACCATCACCCATTTCCTGAGCAACTATCTTGAGCATTGCCTGAACGACCCCGAGGCGCGGGTCAGCAGTGCCGTGGTCTCGCCCCATATCGACGCGCTGTATGTAGTGCTGAGCCAGAAGATCAGCGGCGATGGCGGCGCGATCGGGCGTGAACTGGTCGCCGGCCTGGAAAAGGTCGTGCTGAAGACCGGCGCCCGGATCGGCAGCTGACGCTCAATTCCCGGCCGTCCGTCCGGCAAACGCGGAAAACCGCGATCCGACACTACAAATTGTGGTTATTTGCAAGATAACCCCGCGATTTAGCGGTTCTTTCTTGACCCCCCGAATCGGCACAGGTAGATTTTAACCGAATCGGCCAAGGTCGATTCGACGCCTTTCGACGCAACCATTTGGACAGGAACACCCGTGGATCTCGATCAAGGGTTGTTCAATGAAACGGATTCCGGTGTCGAGGATGCCGGTTTCAGCCATTCCTCGATCCACGATGACCCGATCATCGACGTCGATGTCGAGGATATCGACGACATCGAGGCTGATCGTCCCGGCCGGGCCCTGCCCCGGATGGCGGACCGCTTCAATACCGAAACCCGCTTCCACGGCCTGTCGCTGGCACAACTTGCGGTTCATTCGCTCTGGATCGTCGATTATTTACGTCAACTTGGCGAAACCGAGATGGCCGATGGCGATCTGGACAGTGTAGGCCGCTGCGCCGACGACCTGGAAAGCGCCATCATGCTGATGTTCCAGCTGGCCGGCGGGACCCGTCAGGAGTTGCGCCAGCGGTATCACGAGATCATCCTCGCGATGCGTTCGCGTCAGCACATGACGATTGATCCAAGCCGCACCCAATAAAACCTATCGTGTCCGAACCCTCGGGCGAAATTATGGTTTTTTGGTAACCTATCCGGCAATCCCCCTTCCGTCGCCGCAAGCCCTCGGTTAGGCTTGCCCATACAAGGCCCGCTGGCGTTTGGTATGCTGCGGCGGGCTCCCGCGCCGCGGGAGCCAGGGGGATGGTGGATGGAACCGTTCGCGATCACGAAGTCGGATGATGCAACCCAGCTCGGCCTGGTGGCCAGCATGGATCTGCGCACCGCCGAACCGCTGCTGCACAGTTTCCACGAGATTATGGCGGCCGGGGGCAAGGTTGTAATCGATGCCTCGGCCGTTGAGCGCCTCTCCACACCCTGCGTCCAGATCCTGCTGTCTGCCGCCCAGCATATGGAGCAGCACAGCATCCCCTTCGTCGTGAAGTCCCCGAGCGATGCTTTCGTTTCCGCCTTCGACGATTTGGGCCTGTTCTCGTTTCTCATGAAATGGCCGGTACAGACATGACCAAGAGAGTACTCACCGTCGACGATTCGAAGACCATGCTGCAGATGCTGCAGTTCGCCCTGAAGCAGGGCGGCTTCGAGGTCATTCAGGGCGAGAACGGCCAGGAAGGCTTGGATCTGCTGGAAGCCAACGACGTCGACGTGATCATCACCGACATCAACATGCCGGTGATGGACGGCATCACCTTCATCAAGGAACTGCGCAAAAAGCCGAAGAACAAGGCTACCCCAGTTCTTATTCTCACCACTGAAAGCAGCCAGTCCAAAAAGGAAGAAGGCCGCAGCGCCGGTGCCACCGGCTGGATCGTCAAGCCCTTCGATCCCGGCAAGCTGCTGGAAGTGATCCGCAAGGTCAGCCCGTAAGGGGGCCTGCGGCGACGCGGAGCAGAAGCGGGACGCGCCATGGATGATTTAGCCCAATTCAAACAGACCTTCTTCGCCGAATGCGAGGAACTGCTTGGCGATCTGGAAGGCCATCTGATGGCGCTCCAGTCCGGCGAAGGCGACAACAATACGCTGAACGCCGTGTTCCGGGCCATCCACTCGATCAAGGGCGGCGCCGGCGCCTTCGGCTTCGACCGCCTGGTGAATTTCGCCCATATTTTCGAGACCGTGCTGGATCTGATGCGCGACGGCCGGCTGGAGCCGACGCCGGACTCCGTGCTGCTGGTGCTGCACTGCGCCGATATCCTATCTGATCTGGTGAAAGCCGCGCAAAACGGCACCGAACTGCCGGCCGAACATGAAAACGAAGGCCGCAAATCGCTGATCGACCTGGCCGCCACCGTGGGCGTGAATGCCGATCCGCATGCCGCCGATGATGAACTGGCTGCCCTGGATGCCCAACTGGCGGCGGGCGGCCCGGATGCGCTGGCAGAGGCCGCACCCGAACCTGCGGCCGCACCGGCTGCCGCGTCGGAGCCTGCCGCGCCTGCCCCCACTGCCGCGGCCGAGCCCGCGAAGGCGCCGCTGCTGAAATACCTGGTGAAATTCACCCCGCGCGACGCGCTGTATCAGCGCGCCAACGAGCCGCTGATCCTGATCCGCGAGCTGAAGGAACTGGGCGGCTTCCTGGCCAAGGCCGATGCCGAGGCCGTGCCGGCGCTGGACCAGATCCAGCCGGAAGGGGCCTATATCAAGTGGGAATTCGAGATCGAGACCGACAAGGGCGAGCAGGCGATCCGCGACGTCTTTGAATTCGTGATCGACGATTGCCAGCTTGAGGTTGCCTGCCTGAATCCGCCGGCTGCGGCTCCTGCTGCGGCCGAGGCCGCACCGGCCGAAACCAAAGCCGAGACGCCGGCTGCCGCCGCGCCGCCGAAGCCGGCCGCGCCCGCCGCCAAGGCCGAGGCGAAACCTGCCGGCGACGGGGCTGCCACAGCCAAGCCGGCGGCCGCTGCCGCTGCCAAACCGGAAGGCGCCGGCAGCGAGGCCAAGACGGTACGCTCGATCCGCGTCGATCTCGACCGCGTCGACAAGCTGGTCAACATGGTCGGCGAGTTGGTGATCACCCACGCCATGATCGCGCAGCAGACCGAGCATCTGCATGCCGATCAGCATCCCGAACTCGCCAACGGCCTGGCCGAGCTTTCGCATCACATCCGCGACCTGCAGGAAAGTGTGATGGCGATGCGCGCCCAGCCGGTGAAAAGCGTGTTTGCCCGCTTGCCGCGCCTGGTGCGCGAGCTGGCGATGATGACCAACAAGAAGATCCGCCTCGACATGAGCGGCGAGAACACCGAGATCGACAAGACGGTGATCGAGCAGCTCGGCGATCCGCTCACTCATATGATCCGCAATTCCTGCGATCATGGCATCGAGAGCCCCGATGACCGCGTCGCCGTCGGCAAGTCGCCGGAGGGCGTGATCCACGTCTCGGCCGACCAGCGCGGCGGCCGCATCGTCATCGAAATCACCGACGATGGCCGCGGCATCAACCGCGACAAGGTGATGAAGAAGGCGATCGAGAAGAAGCTGATCGCCCCCGATGCCGTGCTGAGCAACGAGGAAATCGACAACCTGATCTTCCTGCCAGGCTTCTCGACGGCGGATACCGTATCCAACATTTCCGGCCGCGGCGTCGGCATGGACGTGGTGCGCCAGAACATCCAGTCGCTCGGCGGCCGCGTGCATATCCAGTCGCGACCGGGCCAGGGCTCGTCCTTTATCCTGACCCTGCCACTCACGCTGGCCGTGCTGGACGGCATGGTGCTGAAGGTCGGTATCCAGTCCTACATCCTGCCGCTGGCCAACATCGTGGAAAGCCTGCGTCCCGAGCCGGACCAGATCAACGTGGTGGCCAACCAGAGCGAATTGCTGCGCATCCGCGGCGAATACGTGCCGCTGGTCTATCTGCACCGCATCTTCAAGGTGCCGGGCGGCATCGACGATCCGACCAAGGCGCTGGTCATCATCGTCGAGCTGGAAGACAGCTCGAAGATGGGTCTGGTTGTGGACGAAATCATCGGCCAGCAGCAGGTGGTTATCAAAAGCCTGGAAGAGAATTTCGACCCGATCCGCGGCGTCGGTGCCGCCACGATCCTGGGCAACGGCCGCGTCTCGCTCATTCTCGACGTCGCCGGCATCAAGCATATCGCCGAAAACGAAACCCAGCAGCGCCCCTCCCCGCAGGCCCGCCTCGCCGCGCCGGCCCTGCAGGCTAGCGCGTAAACACCAGGAGGCACGCAGATGGCTTCGGCAGAACGCCCCACCGGCTCCGGCACTGGCTCCACTGACCACGCCGGTCGCTCGCTGCGCACGGTGCAACTCGTCTCGTTCACCGTTGGCAACGAGGAATACGGCGTCGACATCATGGCCGTGCGCGAAATCCGCGCCTGGTCGGAAACCACGCCGCTGCCCAACACGCCGGAAGTCGTGCGTGGCGTGATCAACATGCGCGGCGCCATCGTGCCGATCTTCGACCTGCGCGCCCGTTTCGGCATGCCGCGCACCGAACCGACCAAATACAACGTGGTGATCATCGTTTCCGTGGCCTCGCGCATCGTCGGCATCCTGGTCGACGCGGTGTCGGACATCATCACCATCAACGAGGATGAAATCCGGCCGATGCCGAACATGGAACAGGTCAGCGGCCTGGGCTTCATGGAAGGGCTGATCACGGTGGGCGAACGCATGGTCGGCCTGATCGGGCTGGAGCGCATGTTCTCCGGCCGCATGCTGGAAGCAGCCGACAGCGCCGGCGGCAAGATGTTGCCCGGCCCGTCCGAAAGCACGGGAGCCGCGGCCTGAGCCGGCGGGACACCCATGGCGGTTGACAGCAAGACGGCCGACGCCCCGACCGCGGAAGACCGGGAATTCAGTTTCTCGAAAGGGGATTACGACTTCCTGCGTTCGATGCTGAAGGAAAAGACCGGCATCGAGCTCGGCCCCACCAAACACAACATGGTCTATGCCCGCCTGGCCAAGCGCCTGCGCAAACTGGGCATGAAGTCATTCCGCCAGTATATCGAATTCATCGGTTCGCCCGAGGGCACCGCCGAATTGGGCACGACGCTGAATGCGCTGACCACCAACCTCACCAAGTTCTTCCGCGAGAACCATCATTTCGAGCATCTCGCCACCACCGCCCTGCAGGAGATCCGCGCCCGCGCAGTCAGCCAGGGCCGGCGCCTGCGCATCTGGTCGGCCGGATGCTCGTCGGGCGAGGAACCCTACTCGGCGGCGATCACCCTGCTGCGCGCGATGCCCGACATCAAGCAGTGGGATGCCAAGATCCTCGCCACCGATATCGACACCGAGATGGTGCGACGCGGTTCGGAAGGCATCTATCCGGCTTCGTCCCTGGAAGGCATGGCGCCCGATATCGCCAACAAGTATTTCGAGCCCTACGGCGACGACAAGGTGCGCGTGGTGGCAGAAGCGCGCAACCTGATCAGCTTCAAGCACCTGAACCTGATCGGAAACTGGCCGATGAAGGGCCCGTTCGACGTCATCTTCTGCCGCAATGTCGTGATATATTTCGACAAGGACACGCAGCGCGTGCTGTTCGACCGTTACGCCAATCTGCTGGCGCCGGGCGGATTCCTCTATATCGGCCATTCGGAAAACCTGTTCGGCATCACCGAGCGCTTCAAGCTGCTGGGCCGCAACATCCATCGCAAGATCGCCTAAGGCCGGCAGGCGCGGGGAGCAATATCGTGGCGGGTAAAAGGATCAAGGTTCTCATTGTCGACGACAGCGCGCTGATCCGTCAGTTGCTGACCGCCGCCCTGTCGAGCGATCCCGAAATCGATGTCGTCGGCGCGGCACCCGATCCGCTGATCGCCCGCACGATGATCAAGGAACTCAACCCCGATGTCCTGACCCTGGATGTCGAGATGCCCAACATGGACGGCATCTCCTTCCTGGAAAAGATCATGCGGCTGCGGCCGATGCCGGTGGTGATGGTATCGACCCTGACCCAGAAGGGCGCCACGATCACCATGCAGGCGCTGGAAATGGGTGCCGTCGATTTCGTGCCCAAGCCGACGCTGGACATCAAGCACGCCCTGGAAGAGATCAAGACCGACCTGATCGCCAAGGTGAAGATGGCCTCCACCGCCCGGGTGGTGGCGCGCAACCGGCCGGTCGAAGGCGGTGCGCCCAAGCGCCTGACCCCGGGTCCGGGCTTCAACTCCACCGACATCATCGTCGCCATCGGCTCTTCGACCGGCGGCGTGGAGGCCCTGAAGGAGGTCATCACCGTGATGCCTCCCGACAGCCCGCCGATCCTGATTACCCAGCACATGCCGCCGCGCTTCACCGGCAGTTTTGCCGCCCGCCTTGATTCCCTGTCGGCGGTCACGGTCACCGAGGCCAAGGACAACGTCCGCGTCTTCCCCGGTCACGTTTATATCGCCCCGGGCGACTATCACCTGACGTTGCACCGCTCCGGCGGCCACTACTACACCAAGCTTAACCATGAACCGCCGGTCTCCGGGCATCGTCCGTCGGTTGACGTATTATTCAATTCGGTCGCTGAACATGCCGGCCATAACGCCATCGGCGTGATCCTGACCGGCATGGGCAAGGACGGCGCCACCGGCCTCAAGAAAATGCTGGAAGCCGGCGCCCAGACCATCGGCCAGGACGAATCGACCAGCCTGGTCTACGGCATGCCCAAGGCGGCCAAGCTGGTCGGTGCGGTGCAGGTTGAGGCCGGCATCGGCCACATTGCCCAAGAGATTCTGAACCGGTGCAAACAGCGTTGAGAAACCTTGTTTTTTACGCTAGATACCATGATGTTATCCACAGTGCGGGTGCAGCCGGTCCAGGAAGGGCCGGCCCTGTGAGTTGAGGAAAAGCGAGGGACCCTATGCCTTCGGCGAGCAATCTTCGGGTTTTGATCGTTGACGATCAGATGAGCATGCGCGGCATTGCCCGCTATTGTCTCCAGGAGATCGGCATCAAGAATGTTGTCGAGGCCAAGAGCGGCACTGAAGCTCTGGTGGCGATGAATTCCAACAAGTTCGACCTGATCATTTCGGACTGGAACATGGATGGCATGGATGGTCTGACCCTGCTCAAGACCATTCGCAGCAATCCCCTGACCAAGCGGATGCCTTTCATCATGGCGACCGGCCAGCGCGACACCGAGCTGGTCAAGACCGCCATTCAGGCTGGCGTCAACAATTACATGGTCAAACCGTTCAACGCCGCCACGATGAAGCAGAAGATCGAGGCCGTGCTGGGCAAGCTGGGCTCCTGACGCGCCGCGCGCCACCGATGGCCGCGCCCGCAAAACCGGCTTCCGGCACGCAAGATCCCGCGCCGCTGAAGCTTGATCGCTATCTTCCCTATCTGATCAATCGGGCCGGTGTTTCGCTGGCCATGCGCTTCGGCGGTGTGCTGCGCCGCGCCGGCATCAGCCTGCCGGACTGGCGGGTACTGGCTGCCCTGCGCGAACGCGACGGGCAGCGCCTGACCGAACTGGCCGAGCATACCAGCATCGAGGTCTCCACCCTGTCGCGCCTAGTCGGCAGCCTGGAGGCGCAGGGATTGGTGTCGCGCGGACGCGATGCCGGGGATGCCCGCGCCATCGCCATCCGTCTGTCCTCCACCGGCGCGGCATTGACCGAAGCGCTGACGCCGGCCGCCGAAAGCCTGGAACAGGCAGCCCTGGCAGGCCTGAGCACGAACGAGGCCGATCAGCTCAAGGCCCTGCTGCACAAAGTGTATGACAATCTGACGGCCTTGCCGCAGGACCAAGCGGCAGAAACCGGCAATGTCCCCGCTGAAAGCCGGCGGCGGCGCTGAACCGGTCTAGCCCGCGCCACCCTCCAGGCAGCGGTTGAAAAAGCCGATGACATCGGCGGTTACGTCGTCGCGATTGATCTCGTTCAACAGCTCGTGCCGCGCCTGCGGATAGAATTTGCTGTCCACCCGCGTCAGGCCCGCTGCAGCATAGGCATCCAGCAACTGCCGCAATCCCTTGCCGCCGCCCGAGACCGGGTCGTGGCTTCCGGCGATGACGAACACCGGCAGACTTTTGGGGATCCGGCTCTGGTTTTCCGGCCGCGCCATGACGCCCAGGCCGTCGAGAAAATCGATCCAGGCCTGCACCGTGATCGGAAAGCCGCAAAACGGATCGTTGACATACTTGTCTACTTCCACGGCATCGCGCGACAGCCAGTCGAATTCGGTGCGTGCCGGCTGGAAGCGTTTGTTGAAGGCATCGAAGGACAGGCTCTGGATCAGCGGGCTGATGCCACGCCCGCCACGGCGCAGCCGTTCGATCCGCGCCACCAGCCGGCCCAGGGCCGCGATCGGCGGCGGTTTGCCGTTCGAGGCGCACAGCACGCAGCCGGCCAGCATCCTGCCATGCTCGTACAGCATCTGCTGCGCCATGAAGGATCCCATGGAATGGCCAAACAGCAGCAGCGGTCGGCCGGGATGGCGCTGCTGTGCCAGGGCGCAGATCGCGGCCAGATCGGCTACGGCGCGGTTCCAGCCATCGCGATCGGCCATATGCCCCAGTTCGCCTACCGAACGGGCGGAATGGCCGTGGCCGCGATGGTCGAAGGCGTAGACAGCAAAACCGGCGGCGTTCAGCGCGGCGGCAAAGCGGCCATATCGGGCGGCATGTTCGGCCATGCCATGGGCGATCACTACCACGGCCCGGCAGTGCCCCGGATCGCCGGGCAGCCATTCGTATCCTTGCAGCACCAGGCCGTCGGCGGGGGAAGTCAGAGTCAGATTCGGTGTTGTCATGGCCCAACTTTAACTGGCTACGAACATTTTGACAGCAGTGGCGTTTTGACAGCCGCGGCTTTTCGCCGTCTACTGACCGTCCACCATCAGGACATCGCCCATGACCGCCCATACGCCGAACCTGCCCAATTCGATGGCCGCCCGCGACATCGCCCATGTCATGCATCCCTACACCAACCTGGTGAAGCATGAAGTGGCCGGCCCGCTGGTGATCGAACGCGGCAAGGGCATCTATGTCTATGATGACCAGGGCAAGGAATATATCGAGGGCATGGCCGGCCTGTGGTGCGCCGGGCTGGGCTTCAGCGAGGCGGCCCTGGTGGACGCCGCCATCGAGCAGATGCGCAAGCTGCCCTATTATCACGGCTTCGGCCACAAGACGACGGCGCCGGTGGTCGAGCTGGCCGAGAAGCTGAAAAGCCTGAGTCCGGTGCCGGTGGGCAAGGTGTTCTTCGCCGAAGGCGGCTCGGGCGCCAACGACACATTCATCAAGCTGGTCTGGTATTACAATAACGCGCTGGGCCGGCCGCAGAAGAAAACCATCCTCTCCCGCGTGAAGGGCTATCACGGCGTCACGGTCGCCACGGCCAGCCTGACCGGCCTGCCGGCCAATCACCGCGATTTCGACCTGCCGATTGCCGGCATCAAGCATGTGGACTGCCCGCATTACTACCGCTTCGCCGAACCGGGCGAGAGCGAGGCCGATTTCGTCGCCCGCCTGGCCCGCAACCTGGAAAGCTTCATCCAGAGCGAAGGCCCCGACACGGTGGCGGCCTTCATCGCCGAACCGATCATGGGCGCCGGCGGCGTGGTGCTGCCGCCGGAAGGATACTTCCCCGCCATCCAGGCCGTGCTGAAGAAATATGATATCCTGAGCGCCGCCGACGAGGTGATCTGCGGCTTCGGCCGCACAGGCAAGCTGTGGGGCGCCGAGCGTTTCAACTACAAGCCCGATTTCGTCACCTGTGCCAAGCAGATGTCGAGCGCCTACCTGCCGATCTCGGCCGTGCTGGTGCCAGAACATGTCTACAGCGCCATCCGCGACAATTCCGGCAAGATCGGCACGTTTGGCCATGGCTTCACCTATGGCGGCCATCCGGTGGCGGCGGCGGTGGCGTTGCGCGCGCTGCAGATCTACGAGGAGCGCGATGTCTACGGCCATGTCAACCGCATCTCGCCGCGCTTTCTTGCGCGTCTCAAACGGCTGGCCGATCATCCGCTGGTGGGCGAGGCGCGCGGCACCGGCCTGATCGGCGCCGCCGAGCTGGTGGCCGACAAGGCAACGAAACGCAGCTTTGCGCCGGCCGCCGGCGTGGGCGCGGCCTGCATGAACTTCGCCCAGGAGGAAGGCCTGATCATCCGCGCCATGGCCGGCGACGTGATCGGCTTCTGCCCGCCGATGATCATCACCGAAAGCGAGATCGATGCCCTGTTCGATCGTTTCGAGCGGGCACTGGCCCGCACCGAAGCCTGGGTGGCCCAGCAGGGTTTGCGCAGCGCGGCATAATTTGAACCGTACTATCCTTTTGAAGGGGTAGCATTCGGTTCGCCTGCCGGCCGGATTATGATAAAAAATTAAAGTTACCGTAACCCGGGCCGGACAGTATTGACCGATGATCGCCGACAACCACGCGCATAATCAGGAAGCCAACGAGCTGGTTTCCCGCATCGAGCAACGCGCCATCCAGATCTTCAAGTTCACTGAGGATCCGGGCGAGAAGCGGAATACCGTCTCGGGCTTCCGCAAATTCTCCACCCTGGTCGATGAATTCCACCAGGCGGCCGAAGTGGCCGAGGGCCGGCTTTCGGTGCTGCGCACCGGGCGACGCGACGAGTTGCGCCGCTATGTGGCGCAGATGCGGGCGAAGATCCTGAAGATGGAGATCGATGTCAAGCAGAGCTACCTGGAAAACCTGATCGAGGCGCGCAGCGCCCTGCCCTATGGCGCGCGGGAATTCTTCGACTCGCGTCTCAAGCGGCTGGAAGAGCTCAGCACGCTGCTGATCGACGGGCCGGAAGCCGACGGCACCGCCAACACCCTGCTGGATCACATGCGCCGCATGTTGCGACACCTGATCGACCAGGCACCGCAACTGGAAGTCTTCGAGCGCGAGCCCGACTGGCGCCCGCCGCAGCGCACGGCGCCGCCGCCGGTGGTCAAGCCCTCATCCGCCGGCGCCCCGGCACCCCGGCGCGCAGCCCAGCCGGCCAGGGCCGAGATCAAGCCGATCCGGCTCACCGGCCGCGACGAGTGGGGCCGCGTCTTCCTCGACCGCGGTTCCTTCGACCAGATGACCATGGCCTGCCGCGCCCGCGGCATCACGCTGGACCAGGTGGCGAGCAAACTGGGCATCACGCGGGTGGCCCTGACCCTGATCCTCAACGGCCAGGATCCGATCCAGCGCAACATGCTGGATGTGCTGCACCGGATCATCAACAACTACAACGCCCATACCGGCGAGATGGGCTGAGGCGCTTTAATTAACTGGCGCCCTCAATTCACCGGCTCGATGCGCAGAATGCGGCCATCGGCATTGTCGGTGGCGATATAGAGATAGCCATCCGGCCCATCGCGCACATCGCGGATACGCTCGTCCAGCCCGGCCAGCAGACGCTCCTGCTTCACCACGCGCGTACCATCCAGCACCACGCGCATCAACAGAAACGAATTCAGCGACCCCACGAAAAGATTGCCGCGCCAGGCCGGAATGCGACTGCCGCCGTAAAACGCCATGCCTGAGGGCGCGATCGAGGGCGTCCAATGCAGCAGCGGCTGCTCCATGCCCGGCGCTTCCGAGCCGATGCCGATTTTCGCCCCCGAATAATCCACCCCATGGGTGATGACCGGCCAGCCGTAATTGCGGCCACGTTCAGGGATGTTGATCTCGTCGCCGCCACGCGCGCCATGTTCATGCAGCCACACCCTGCCAGATTGCGGGCCGGTCTGCGGATGGCGCGCCATGCCCTGGATGTTGCGGTGGCCATAGGACCAGATTTCCGGCCGCGCGTCGTTGCGGCCCACAAACGGGTTGTCGGCCGGCACGCTGCCGTCCTTGTTGAGCCGGATCACCTTGCCCAGATGGACATTGAGATTCTGCGCCTCGTCACGGCGATAGCGTTCACCGAGGCCGAGCCACAATTTGTCGTCCGGCCCGACCACCACGCGGCTGCCGAAATGCAGGCCGCCGGAGAGTTTGGGCTGCTGGCGGAACAGCACTTTCACGTCTTCCAACCGGGTGCCGGCGAAGCGTGCGCTGGCCAAGGCCGTGCCGGCGCCCCCTCGCTCTGGCCCGTCCCCGGGTTCCGCATACGTAAAATAGAGCATGCGGTTGGCGGCGAAATCGGGATCGAGCGTCACATCCAGCAGGCCGCCCTGCCCGCTGGCGAAAACCGGCGGCAGATTTTCCAGCGGCGGCGCGACGCGGCCATCCTTCCCCACCACGCGCATGCGGCCCGGCCGTTCGGTCACCAGCAGGCGGCCATCGGGCAGGAAGGCCATGGCCCAGGGATGCTCCAGCCCGCGCGCGACGGTGACGACCTTCACCGTCGCGTCTTCAGTGCGGAAGACCGGCGGCCGATCCTGGTCAGCAGCCGGCTGGGCCATGGCGAAACCCGCCCCGAGCGTGACGCCGAGAATGCTGGCAAAAATGATGCTGCGCATGATGGCTCCGTCCCGGTATCCGATGCCCCTTAGAACATAGGCACAAGAAAGATAGGGACTGGCGCCGGTTTGAACAGGCCATGGGTATCGAGATCGGCCGAATGTTTCAGGGTATCGGTACCGCTGGTCAACGACACGCCGGACGACGACGTGATCTTGTCAAATCGGGTATAGAGATACTCGCCCCCCGAGCGGCCCGTCCCTGTTCAGCGCATATTCGCCGCCCACCCCGAGGCTCCAGCCGGCCATCGTTTTGGAACCCGAACTGCGGCTACGCGCGGTGAGGGCCGTATCGGTGAAGGTGGCGTCCAGCTTCAGGCAGGTCACGGCAAGGCCGCCAGTGAGATAACCGAGCCAGTTGCTCACCGCCCGGCCGGGGACGCCGCGGCGACGAGGACAGTGTGACAGCGACCGTTACGGCGTCGTTGGGGTGGCGGCTCACAACCCCTTGAAGCGGTAGGTGACACCGAGCAGAACGGTGTTGGTCTTCAGATCGCCTGTGCTGGTCACCGGGGTTGAGTTGCCGGGCTGATCGGCATTCCTGATCGTATACGACGTGCTCAGGCTGCCGTAATCCGCATACAGGTATTTGAGGCTGAGTGCCCAGTTGGCGTCGAGCGCATAGCCGCCGCCGACACCCAAGGCCCATCCGAGCATGGTCTCGGTGTTCGAGCCATGCCCGTTCCCGTTAAAGCCGTTGAAGTTGGCGTTGTCGCGGAAGGTCGTGTCCAGGGTGGCGCGAGTCACCGCCAGGCCACCGGTGGCGAAGACCTGCCATTTGTCCTGCGCCCAGCCCAGCTTCGGACCCAGGGTCGCCTGCCAGTCGGTCTTGACGCGCTGGTCGACGAAGAAACGTATCGTCCCCGGGGCCGACTGAAAAATCTCGCTGGTCTGGCTGCTCTGATCAAGGAAAAGCGTGTTGGCACTGGCCGCGACGCCGAGCAGGACATGGCCGTACTGCTGGGTATAGCCGAACTCCAGCCCGCCCGACGGCCGCCACTGCATGATATCGTCGTCGGTCACCCGCCGGAATTGGGCAAAGTCCGTGCCGCTGAAATAGTTGCCGCTCGCCTTGCGCGTGGCCTCGCTCTGGACATGGGACCAGCCCCCGGTTGCCCCGATGCTGCCGCCCACTTCGAACCCGGACCAGTCCGTCGTGGCTGCCGGTTGCGCCAGAGCGGCACCGCCCATTCCGCCAGCCACCATTCCACCCGCCAGCGCGACGACATAACCGACAATAGCCCCACGAATACCCAACCCACGCATGCTCGCCCCGGTCTTGAAGATTATCCGTATACATAATAGCAGGTCTCAGGACTTGTCATTCTCAAATGCGGCGCGCCGGGTCACTTGAGACACTGGCGATACAAAAAAGAGACACCTAGGCAAGCCTATCGCATTCTGCACTTGGCTCCCGCAATGCGGCGCCGGCCCGAATCCGTCGCGCAGCCATGCCGGCCTGGGCTAGACTTGGCCGCCCATGCCGAAACTGCCCAGCCTGAGCCATTTCTCGCTGCCCGCCCAGCATCTGCTGAGCGGACTGACGGCCGCCATCGGCGTGCTGGTCGTGGCGCTGGCCGCCGCCGCCATCGGCGGCTTCCACGCCGCCGCGGCCGCGGCCGTGGGCGCCACCTGCATCAGCATCGTCGATACCCCGACGCCACCCGATTTCAAGCGGCGCAGTTTCGCGATCGCCTTCGTGTTCGACAGCCTCATCACGCTGGGTGTCGACCTGTGCCGCGACCAGCCCGTGCTGCTGGCCCTGATCGTGATCGCCACCAGCTTCGTGGCGGCGATGGTGACGGTCTATGGCCGCATCGCGCTGGCCCTGTGCATGTCGATGATCCTGGCGATGGTGCTGGCGCTGGGGACCACCCTGCATGACGTCGCGGGCGCGCCGGCCTGGCAGCATGCCGCCCTGTTTGCCGCCGGCGCCGCGGGCTATGCGGTGTTCGGCGCGCTGGCAGCGCAGATCCTGGCGGCACGGCACAAGCAGATCGTGCTGCGCGAGGCATTGAATGCCTTTGCCGATTATGTGCGAGGCAAGGCCGGCCTGTATGACACGGCGCTGGAGATCGAGACCGCCTACGGCACCCTGATCGAGCGGCAGGTGACGCTGATGGAGCGCGTGGATGCCGCACGCAACCTGCTGTTCCGCGACCTGGAGCGCGCCTCCGAACGGCAATATGCGGCAGCCCTGGTGGCGATGCTGGATGCCTTTGAGACGATCCTCTCCAGCCAGACCGATTACTGGTTGCTGCGCCGGCATTTCGGCGCCACCGCGGAAGGCCCCGCCCTGCTGCGCGAGATCCGCGACGGCGTGCGGCAACTGGCCGCCATGGTGACACAGATCGCCGCTGGCCTGGACGGGAGCGGCCTGGATGGACATGACGACCCGGATGCAGAAGCCCTGCGCCGGCAGTTTCATGCCATTGCGGCACGCGCCGACAGTATTGCGCCGCTGCATGGCCAGGACGAGACGGATCACGGCCGGGCGGCACTGGAACTGCGCGCCACGCTGGAGCGCATCGGCATGGCCATCGATGCCATCGCGCGGCTGCAAACCGTGACGCGGCAGATCGTGGCCGCCGAAGCCGTGCTGGTCACCGTGAATCTGGCCGACTTCCTGCCGCCGCGGCCCTATCGTTTGCGCCTGCTGCTACGGCATTTGCGGTATCGATCGCCGGTTTTCCGGTATGCCCTGCGGTTGTCCCTGGCGATGCTGTGCGCCTTCATCCTGTCGGAAATCCTGTCGCGCTATTTCGCCCACGGCAGCTGGATCCTGCTGACCGTGGCCGTGATCATGCGCGCCAGCTACAGCGCCACGCGCCAGCGACAGAAAGACCGCCTGATCGGCAGCCTGATCGGCTGCGTGCTGGCGGCGGGCCTGCTGCATGTCCTGCCCGATGCCGCGCTGCTGGCGATCACCTTCGTCACCATCGGCCTGTCACATGCCTATGCTCCGGTGCGCTATCGTATCACCTCCACCTCGGCCAGCGTGATGGCCCTGCTGATGATGCATTTCCTCAGCCCGACGGCGGAGAACCTGCTGGTCGAACGCCTGTTCGACACATTGCTGGGCGCCGGCATCGCCTGGCTGTTCAGTTTCGTGCTGCCTTACTGGGAACGGCAGGATGTGCCGGATCTGACCACGGCCCTGTTGCGCGGTTTGCGCAAATACACCCGGCAGGCCATCCGGCCGGCACCGGCCGAACAGAATTACCGGCTGGCGCGCAAGGAGCTGTTCGACGCCATCGCCGATTTCGCCGGCGCGGTGAAGCGCATGCGAGCCGAACCGGGCCTGCAGAGCGGCGAGATGCCGCGCCTGCGCGCCTTCCTCGCCACCAGCTATCGCATGATGACGCAACTGGCCGCCCTGCACGTGCTGCTGCGGATGCGCGGACGCGATATCGCGCCGGAGGCGCTGCAGCAAATTGTGGCGCACCGGCAATACGTGATCCTGCAGAATCTTGGCGGCGCCGCGCCGGATAGCGCCAAGCCGGCACCGAATCTGGCCACCGATACGAACTGGCCGGCCGCAGCCGCGCTGGTCCAGCGATTGCAGCAGGCGGAGACTGTGAGCGCGTTGATCGCCGAACAGCGGGCGGGCCTGCCGGAAATGGCGCCACGCCGCAAAGGCAAAGGCTAGACCCGGATCAGGAAATACCAGGCGAGCAGGAAGGTAATCACCGCACCGGCGATGCCGAAGCCGAAGCGCGTGGTCTATTCGCCAACCACCGCTGCCGGATTGGATGCCGCCGCCTTTGGCTATAAGCCCTGGACTGAATTTCCCCCGGACGGCCGGCCGGCCGTTCGTTCAGCGGCGCGCCTGCTCACCGGCGTGCCTGACCGGTCAGCGTCGCCGCCCAGTTCCACATCTGCCTGACCGCATCTTCGCCATCGCTGCCCGGCGACGGCAGCGGCGCGAGACGGCCGCCGCCGGCCAGCGCGGCATCGCGCACCTCGCGCGGCGCCATGCCGAAATGCCTGCGGAACAGGCTGCTGAAATGGCTGGGCGACGTGAAGCCGAAGTCGAGCGCGATATCGAAAATGCCGCGGTGCCGGTATTCCGGCGAACTGACGGCATTGAAACAGGCCACCAACCGGCGGCGCCGGATATGCTCATGCACGCCGCCATGGGCGCTGAACAGGCGATACAGCGTCGCGCGGGAAAACCGCAGGTGCCGGCAGATATCGTCCACGCCCAGATCCGGATTGCCGAGATGCCTGTCGATATAGCGGCAGGCCGATTTGAACGCGGCCTGCCCTGACGCCGCAGACGCGATGTCGTGCCGCAATGTCAGCGCCTCGAGCAGCGCGAGAGTTGCCCTCGTCAATATCGGCGCTTCGGCCACGGTGGCGTGGGCCAGATTGGCCTGCAGCGACATGAAGTGATCGGCAAAGATACGCGCCGAGGCCGATCCTGGGGCCAAGATGACACCCTTGGCATCGAGCAAATGGGGCAGCTCGGCGCGCAGCAGGTCGCGCGGCAGCACCAACGTCAGCGCATGGGCATCGGTGGATACCGACAGGGCTTCACGGGCGAGGTTGATGGCGCAGACATTTCCCGGCTGCTGCACGAATTCGTCGGTACCGTTGATGGCACGGTTCTCGCCCGTCACGAAAAGCTGCAGCAACAGGTGATCGGAATCGTCGTGCTGGCGCATCCATTGCGGGTTGCGATCATAGATCTGGGCGGAAAATCTGGATTCGGCCCACAGCATCTCGCCCAGATTATACAGGTGGATTTCCGGCAGCTGCGGCGAATGCTCGGCATCCGGCACTGGCCGGGCATCGAAATAGGGCGCAATGCTGTTGCGCCACAACAGGGCAAGCTGGTCTTCGGGAACGAGGCCGGGAGCGAGCGAGGCGCGCGGGATCGGCGGACTTGTCGTGTCTTCGCTCATTGACCCTACCCCGGGGCGCTGGAGTCTTAAAGCCGCATCGCCAACAGGCAGACAGTAGAAGCGGCCGCAGCCGTCCACAAGGCCGAATTCCTGCCCTGAACTTCTCCGGGGATTACTGGCCGATCCCGCACGACCCGTGCGGGCGTGCGGCGTCAGAGGCGTGAACTGGTTGCCGCGCGAAAAGCTTCCGCGCAAAGGCCGGCAACGCTGTCCGCATCACCTCGTCAGGGCAAAGGTTTCAAGCCCGCGACAATCGCGGCCGGCGGATTGCCGCCCCCAACATACATCGTATAGGAGATCGTGTCGTGATTCGCACACCCCGTCGGCGGCAGCATGTTAAATATGTTCGTTCCGCCGGGAGAGAAGAGGTAGATGTAGCAGGTCTGCGACACGAAGTCGTCGAAGATCTGGAACCAGAACAGTAGAGTGTTGTTCTGGTCGAAGACATTCGCGGAAATGAAGGCGGTGTAGCAGTTGAAGAAACGGTCGCTCTCGGTGGCAAAGCTCCACAGGGCGTTAGGCTGGATCTGCTGATAGGCAAGCTGCTGCGGGTCCCAGCATTGCGTTGCCACCCTTTGCACGGTGAGGACGCCGCCGCTCTGGTTCCACATCCAACCCTGGAATTTCACCTTCTCCGATTGCGCGTGGGCCGGCACAAGCGCCAGCACCGATAACAACACTGCAACGGCGAGGGCAGTGAAGCTGCGGATTTGCATGTGCCCGACCTAGTTGAAGCGATAGGTGAAGCCGATGAACAGGCTCTGGACATCGAGATCGGCCACGTGGTTCATCGTGCCGCCCGAGTTGTTGGTCGACGTGACCGGAGACACTGACTTGACCTCTCCGAACCGCGTGTAGAGATATTCGCCCCTGAAGGCCCAATCCCGGCTCAGTGCATATTCGCCGCCGAACCCGAGGCTCCAGCCGGTCACGAAATGCTCCTTCGAGGTCTTGGATAACCCGTTGAAGGCGTTGTCGATATACGAGGCATCCAGCTGCAGCCGCGTGGCCGCGACGCCGCCGGTGAGATAGCCGAGCCAGTTGTCCTGCGCCCAGCCCAGCCGGGGCCGCAATGTCGCCATCCAGTTGGCCTTCACCGATTGCTCAATGGTCATCCGCGAGCCGTTGTTGACCGACTCGACACGATCGTTCACCGAATGGACTTCATCCAGGAGAAGGGTATTGGCGCTCGCCTCAAGCCCGACGAGGATATTGCCAAACTGCCTGGCATAGCCGCCCGCCAGCGCGCCCGAAGGCCGCCATTGCTCCATGTCGTTGTTGCCGAGCCGGCCGATCTGCCTGGCATCGGTCGCGTCGAGATACTGGAGGACCCCGGTGGTCATCGTGGCGTTGGAATGGCCATTCGTCGCGCCCGCGAAGCCGCTGACATAGAACCCCGACCAGTCGACGGCGGGCGCCGGCTGAGCCAGGGCAGCGGCGCCCATTCCACCCGCCACCGTTCCGCCCGCCAGCGCAACGATCAAGCCGACAACAGTCCCACGAATACCCGCCTCACGCATTCAAGCCCCCCGGCTCTAAAATGACACGGCGACGATGACAGCTTATAAGCCGGTTGTCATGCCGGGGGGGGCTGCGTCCCGACCATTTGAGACGCTGGCGACAGAAATACGATACGTTTTGGCAATTCCGCCTGCCTGCCTAGACCCGGATCAGGAAATACCAGGCGAGCAGGAAGACGATCACCACCCCGGCGATGCCGAAGCCGAGCACATAGCGCATGCGGTGCAGTTCGATGCCGGCGCGGGCGCGGTTGGTCGGCAGCACCCGTTCCTTGCTTTCGCTTTCGGCGCGTTCCTTAGGGCCATACTGGGCTGGCATGAGCAGCTCCTTTCCCCGCTGTCGCGGCGGATTCTTCCTTGTCTGCCCCAAACGAAACGGGCGCCGGGTTTGTTCCCCGGCGCCCGGCGTCGCAACATTCCAGTTTCCTGTTGTTACAGTTGGCTGGCCCCCAGTTTTCAGCGCGACGTCGATTCCGCGACTAACGGCTCAGCGCTTGTTCATGCGGTTGTTGACCAGATCATCCACCACCGATGGATCGGCCAGGGTACTGGTATCGCCCAGGCTGCCGAACTCGTTCTCGGCGATCTTGCGCAGGATGCGGCGCATGATCTTGCCCGAGCGAGTCTTGGGCAGGCCCGGGGCCCACTGGATCAGGTCGGGCGAGGCGATCGGTCCGATCAGGGCGCGCACATGCTGCACCAGTTCCTTGCGCAGGTCCTCGCTCGGATGGATGCCCGCCTTCAGCGTCACATAGGCATAGATGCCCTGGCCCTTGATGTCGTGCGGATAGCCCACCACGGCGGCCTCGGCCACCATGGCATGCGCCACCAGCGCGCTTTCCACCTCGGCCGTGCCCATGCGGTGACCCGAGACGTTGATCACGTCGTCGACGCGGCCGGTGATCCAGTAATAGCCGTCGGCATCGCGGCGGCAGCCGTCGCCGGTGAAATAGCGGCCGGGGAAGGTGCTGAAATACGTGTCGATGAAGCGCTGGTGGTCGCCATAGACCGTGCGCATCTGGCCCGGCCAGCTATCACTGATGCACAGGTTGCCCTCGGTGGCGCCGGGCAGCTCGTTGCCGTCGCCATCCACGATGATCGGCTTGACGCCGAAGAAGGGCAAAGTGGCCGAACCCGGCTTCTGTGCGATGGCGCCGGGCAGCGGCGTGATCAGGATGCCGCCGGTTTCGGTCTGCCACCAGGTATCGACGATGGGGCAGCGGCCGTCGCCCACCACGCGGTGATACCACAGCCAGGCTTCCGGATTGATCGGTTCGCCCACCGAGCCGAGCAGGCGCAGGCTGGCGCGGCTGGTCTTTTTCACCGGCGCCTCGCCCTCGCGCATCAGCGCGCGGATGGCGGTGGGGGCGGTGTAGAAGATGTTGACCTTGTGTTTGTCGATCACCTGCCAGAAGCGCGAGGCGTCGGGGTAGTTCGGCACGCCCTCGAACATCAGCGTGGTGGCGCCGTTGGCCAGCGGGCCATAGACGATGTAGCTGTGACCGGTGACCCAGCCCACGTCGGCGGTGCACCAGTAGATGTCGCCGTCGTGATAATCGAAGACATACTGGTGCGTCATCGCGGCAAAGACGAGATAGCCGCCGGTGGTGTGCAGCACGCCCTTGGGCTTGCCGGTCGAGCCCGAGGTATAGAGAATGAACAGCGGGTCTTCCGCGTTCATCGGCTCGGGCGCGCAGGTGGCCGGCACCTTGGCGGCTTCCTCGTGGTACCAGACGTCGCGGCCGGGAACCATGTCGATCTTGCCGCCGGTATGCTTCACGACCAGCACGGTCTTCACGCCGGGGCAGGTTTTCAGCGCCGCGTCGGCATTGGCCTTCAGCGGCACGCCACGACCGCCGCGCAGGCCCTCGTCGGCGGTGATCACGAACTGGCTGTCGCAATCCTGGATGCGGTTGGCGAGACTGTCGGGCGAAAAGCCGCCAAACACGATGGAGTGGATGGCGCCGATGCGGGCGCAGGCCAGCATCGCATAGGCCGCCGCCGGGATCATCGGCAGGTAGATGGTGACGCGGTCGCCCTTCTTCACGCCGCGCGCCTTCATCACATTGGCCATGCGGCAGACTTCATCGTGAAGCTGCTGGTAGGTGATGTGTTCCGACTTCGACGGATCGTCGCCTTCCCAGATGATCGCGGTCTGGTTCGCGCGCTTGGGCAGATGGCGGTCGATGCAGTTGGCCGAGACGTTCAACACGCCGTCGTGGAACCAGCGGATATGCAGGTCCTTGCGGTCGAAGGAGACGTCCTTCACCTTGGTGAAGGGCTTGATCCAGTCAACGCGCTTGCCGTGTTCGGCCCAGAAACCTTCCGGGTCCTGCACCGAACGCTCGTACATGGCCTTGTATTTCGCGGCATCCACCCAGGCCCGCTTCGCCCAGTCGTCCGAAACCGGAAACAGCTCGTTATCGGCCATGATCGGCTCTCCCTTCCCTATGTGAGGCGTGGCCCAGCCGGCTGGGATATCCGGCCGGGGCCCGCAGCGTTCCCTCGCGGCCCGACATTGACGTCGCGGCCGCCTGCATCATTCGGGGCGATGATGCCCGGAAAGGCCGGCCGGCGACAAGCGCCCGGCCTTTCGACCAAAGCATAGCCTGGCGACCAAAGCATAGCCCCGCTTGGGGAAATTCAGGAATCGATATCGATTGCGGGCGGATCGGCCGCCGGCGTGCCGGCAATGGCTGCGGTCAGCCCGGCCATCAGGGCGGGATAGTCGGCCTTCAGGCCGGCGATCATTTCGTCCTGCGCCTGACGCCACAGCGCGAGGCCGGCGCGGTAGGCGGCACGGCCCTCGCGCGTGGCCCGCACGGCTTTCGCCCGGCCATGGGAGCCGGCCTCGACCACCAGCAGGCCCTCGGCCACCAGCGGCGCGATGTTGCGCGACAGGGTCGTGCGGTCGAGATCCAGCGCTTTCGCCAGTTCGGTGATGCTGGCCGGGCGGCCATTCTGTTTCTCGAAGGCCGCCGCCATGCCGACCAGGCTGTGCTGCGGCAGGCCGAGGCCGATCTTCGCCAGGTGGCGGGTGTAATGCTCGCTGGCCCGCCGGGCGGCCGAGCGCAGCAGGAAACAGATGCAGTCCTCGCGGCCATCGGGCGCCGGCCTGGGATAGACGGGCTCGGCAGGGAGGGCGGAGGCAGGGGAGTCGACAGGCTCGGCCATATCGTGTATATACACCATATAAGGCGGCCGGACAAGCCATCCACCCGGCCGGCCTGGCCTCCCCAGGCTTTAACGACAAGACATGATCAGGAGAAACGCCCGATGTCGGCAGATCCCGTCACCCCAGGCCCCATCACCAAGAGCCCCGTCTACGGCGTGCTGCCGCTGGAAAAGCTGCGCGAGATGGCGGGCATCGAGTTGTTCAAGGGCATGATGGCGGGCGAATTGCCCGGCGCGCCGATCGCCGAAGTCATGAATATGTGGATCCACGAGGCCGAGCCGGGCCGCGTGGTGTTTGCCGGCCGGCCTGACAGGCAGCATTACAATCCGATCGGCAGCGTGCATGGCGGCTATGCCGGCACGATGCTGGACAGCTGCATGTCCTGCGCGGTGCAGTCGCTGCTGCCCAAGGGCATGGGCTACACCACACTGGAGTACAAGGTCAGCCTGGTGCGCGGCATCAGCGACCAGACCGGCATCGTCTATGCCGAGGGCAAGGCGATCCAGGTAGGCAACCGCGTGGGCACGGCAGAAGGGCGCATCACCGATGCCCAGGGAAAGATCCTCGCCACCGGCACCACCACCTGCCTGGTCTTTCCGATCTGACACGCGGGATTTCGGGCCGCACATTTCGACCACGGCCGAAGCATCGGAGATGGACGCTGCGCCGCCCGCTGCCTAAAGTCGGGCCATGAGCAGCAGTGAGCCGCATGTGGCGAAAATCGCCGCCCTGATCGGCGATCCGGCGCGGGCCAATATCCTCAAGGCCCTGATGGATGGCCGCGCGCGCACGGCCAAGGAACTGGCCCATGCCGCCGGTGTGTCGCCGCAGACCACCAGCGGCCATCTGGCCAAGCTGGTGGACGGCGAATTGCTGGCGATGGCCAAGCAGGGCCGGCATCGCTACTTCCATCTGGCCAATACCCTGGTGGCCGAGGCGCTGGAAAGCCTGATGGCGCTGGCCGGCGAACGGCCGGTGCCCAAACATCATCATCAGGCCCGCATCGCCGCCGACCTGCGCGCGGCGCGCACCTGCTACGACCACCTGGCCGGCAAGCTGGGCGTGCTGCTGTTCGACCGGATGGTGGCACGCGGCTGCATTCTGCCGGCGGGCGATGCCGACGATTTCGTAGTCAGCGCCGAAGGGCGGCGACTGTTCGCGCGGCTCAATATCGACATCGACGCACTGGCGGTCAAAACCGGGCGGCGCCGGCATTTCGCCCGCGCCTGCCTGGACTGGAGCGAGCGCAGCCCGCACCTGGCCGGTGCTTTGGGCGCGGCGCTGGCCGAATGCTGTTTCGACCGCGGCTGGCTGCAGCGCCGCAAGGAGAGCCGCGCCGTGACCCTGACCCCGGCCGGCACCAAGGCGCTTGCCGAGCTGTTCGACCTGCCGCCCGACCGGCTCGGCGCGCCCGAAGATGCCGCCAGACACTGATCCGGCCCGTTGAATCCGGCCCGCTGCTTGGCTATGGTCGCCCGGAAGGCGGGTGTAGCTCAATGGTAGAGCAGAAGCTTCCCAAGCTTACGACGGGGGTTCGATTCCCCTCACCCGCTCCAATCTCTTCAGATATTTAGCTAAGACCCTGCGCTGTCCAATGGCTCCGTACTGCAACAGTACTGCAAAGTCAGCCGTGGATTTTGATGCACACGCATGGACTTCAAGCCCTGCCGGAAGGCCATTCGGATCGCTGTACACCCTCGACCAAATTATTTGCGATGGTCCTAGAGCCTAACGTCATGGCGAAGCGCAGAATGAAAAAATTGAGTCCGCTGCATCTGCGCATAGTCGATGCCCTTCGCAAGCATCCGAAAGGGCTCCATATCGGTGATATACGCCGCCTCGCAGTCAAGCGTGGCGACCGACAGCAGCATCTTGATAAACGTGTTAGGGAGCTTTCCCCATACTTCGTGATCGACCGGCCTGTCCGCGGCAGATACACGATCTATAAGTACATTCGCAGGCGCAAACCGGGAGAATGGAACGCAGAGGGAGTAAGCAACAAGCTGAGATCACATGTCATCCACATGGCGCATGGGAAGTGCCAGATGTGCGGGCGCACCGTCGCTGAGGATGGTATTCGACTACATGTAGATCACCGCATTCCTCAGAGATGGGGCGGAACTAGCGATGTCGAGAATCTCTGGGCTATCTGCTCTTCCTGCAACGAAGGCAAGAAAGACTACTTCTCCTCTCTTCCCGACAATATGATGGTGCGATTGGCAAGCACCGCTTCGGTTCATCAGCGGCTTGCAAAGCTTCTCAACCTGAAAGCAGGGAAGTGGGTGAGCAGTGACTTTCTACGGTCTATCGCCAATCTCACGGAAACCCAAGACGATTGGCAGCGAAGGCTTCGAGAAATTCGGCCATTCGTAAGACGACTAGAAAAACTGAAAGTCCACGAGGAAAAGCGAGTTACAACTCACTACCGCTTTCCGAAAAGAATCAGATTACCGAAAAACCTCGCCGAGCTGGTGAAGCGGCGGGAGAAGCGCCGCCGAATGAAGGCTGAATAAAGCTGCAAAATCTATTTCCGGAGCGGCCGCTTACGACCCTTCACTGCTTTCACTTGCGCCACCAATCGGCGCAGCGCATCCGGGCACTTAACTTCACACTCCCAAATTTCCAAGACTTTCCAGCCCAATTTGTTCAACTCGGATTTATTTGTTGCGTCACGCGATACGTTCCGGGCCAGCTTCGGCCCCCAATAATCAACGCGTGAAGCGGGGATGTTGGAAAGCGAACATCCATGCATATGCCAAAAACAGCCGCGAACCTCCACAATGAGTTTGCGTGATGCCAATACTATGTCCGGCTTTCCGGGAAGATTCTTCTGGTGGAGGCGGAACCGCAGCCCTGCCGCATGCAATGCCTTGCGGACCGTAATCTCGGGTTTGGTATTCTTGGCACGGATGGCCCGCATATTGCGGGACCGGCCCTCGCTAGTCGATGTGACCTGCTTCACGAAGCACCTGATACTGCTCCTGCGTTTCGGGCATGACCGATATAAATGAATCAGCGCCCACTTCTGGCAGTCCGCAGAACTCGATTAAACCACGGTCTTTCTGTCCCCAGAGTATGGCAATGCGCTCAGGTGCAAGAATATCCCTTGCACCACCATTTCTGCGTATGCGCTTCATGTAATCATCCTGCTGTGCAACTGACTGCACAAGCACTCTGGAGATTGGAATGCGCTGAATGGCACGGAACAGCCGCGCCAACCTCTCTGCGCCGCCACGCGGTTCCATAATATGACGCCTCGCATCAGGTGCTACGTGCAGCCAAAAGTTTGGCGGATACTGCTCCCCATTCACCAGCCAAAGCGTACTCTCTCTTGCGATAGCCGCCTGAATTGTTGTCTTCCGGTCGCGGTTGAGTCCGATGTTCAGCTTGTCCTGGGTGATTAGGATAACGCCAACCCAGCACAACGCCCTGGCTTCATCGCACCTTATAAGCAAGCAAGGGTGTCCAATTGCCTCGGGTGGTATGGTCCAAGTCGAACTGATGGTGTTCTTTATGTCCACCTCAAACCCATCAACCTGCATGTCGAGATAGCCACGCGGAAACCCGAGCCAGCTCCGAACCAGGTTTTCAACTTTGGTGCCAATGTAGGTCTTCTCGGTCTTCTCGATTTCATCAAGCGTGAAACGGCTTGTGCGCGGCGCGTCGATAACTTCATCGAGTGCGTTGCGCAGCAACGATTTGATCTCCGCACTGAACCGGGCAGGTCCACCGGCAGCGCGGACAATCGCGTTGGCGACGTGACTGACGACAGGAAAGTCAGGATGATTGGGCAGCATGCCGGAATGTTACCGGCCGCTGCCCGATGTTCAAGGATTACGGTGCTTAGGCCGCCTTAGAGACCCGAACCGATTTTCGCACGGCGGCTTTTAGAGCAGCCTTAATTTGCTGAGCTACGGCCTTTGCAACAGGCGGAGGGAATGCGTTTCCCACCTGGCGGTAAGCATTGGTCTTTTTGCCAGCAAAACTCCAGTCTTCTGGAAATCCTTGAAGTCGCGCGACCATAGGAACGGTCAGAATAGGCATACCAACGTAATCACGAGGCGGAGGTGCGTCTGCAAGGAGGTGGCCATTTACGCCTAGCGCGGCCCAAGCCTTTTTCGCCCGCGTAGGGCCAAGATCAGGTCCGCCGTGCTTCTTTGATCCACCAACAATTGTGGGAGCAATGTCGTTCGCCCTCTTCGCCCATTGCTTTGCGCCCCTCCATCCGGCAGCGGCCATCATTGGGCCAAGAACTTCACCTACAGTTGGCGCATCAAACGGGGCTGGCGTTGGCCATTTGAAATGCTCGGCAGCGCCGCTCGGCAGGGCTACAAAGACAACACGCGGGCGCAGCTGAGGCACCCCAAAGTCACTCGCGTTCAGCAGCCGCCAGGAAACCGTATAACCACTCCGGCGGAGGCGCTCTGCGATGCGGGCGCGATAATCGTCGAAGACGGTATCCAGAATTCCCCGGACATTCTCAAACATTACCGCGTGCGGTCGGGTCTCCTCGACGATCTCCAGCCCTATCTCAAAGAGATTGCGTTCGTCTTTCTCGCCCAGCTGCTTGCCCGCAACTGAGAACGGCGGGCAAGGTAAGCCACCGGCAAGCAGCTCAATTCTTTTCCAGCTGGAATAGTCAGCAGCCCTGAGATCGTCTTCGATCACCTGCCAATGGGGGCGATTCAGCCGAAGCGTCTGGCAGGCCCACTTGTCGATTTCGACCAGCGCGGCATGGCCGAATCCGGCCTGCTCGACCCCTAACGCCTGGCCACCTGCTCCGGCGCAAAGCTCCACAGAATACATGCGTGATTTCCCCTCAGGCTCAAGCCCGATTCGCCTAGTTGGATGCTACAGAACGCGATTGCATATGTGAATCGGGCAAATCGGTTATCCCCGGTATTCACAGGCCGATTTGCTCGATTCGCCGGAGTGACGTCTGGTCGCGTTACAAACCCGGCAGATCGCGGTTAGCGCGTGTTTGGCTCTTACCTACACCGCCCGAGAATAAGAGCCACACAACTGCCCCCTACACTCAGACGTACGGACCTATTGCGCCAATCCAAACTCGGTTTCGACGATCTTCTTGATATCCCAAAGGGCATCGTACTTGACGTCGGCGTTGCCGCCGTAATGGGCACCGTAGGTGCGGCATGCACCCATGGCCCGCCCCATGTTAGCGGGGATGTTGGCCCGCGGATTAAGACCCATCCCGGCAGACATCACGGTTAGGCCAGTGAGCGACTCTTTCCAGCTTCCGTCGGCCTGCTGCTCCATGACGCACTTGGCGTAATTCTGAATCCGCCGGTCGTAGATCACCTCTTCCTTAGTTGAATCCCAGGCATGCAAGCCTTCTGGGTACACGATTGTTTTGATCTTACTGCCCTTGGCCTCGAACTTCTTGGCGTATGAGAGGCATACGTTCGGGTCGGCGTAATCGTCCTTACCCCCGAGAAGCATGTAGATCGGCGCTGGTGCGTTCGTATCGAAATACTGGTTCGTGCAGCCTGGATAGAGAGGTATGTGCAGCGCAAACCTATGGCCGTTCTCCGAATACTGCTTGATAACCGAAGGGATTGCGGCATGCAGCGACGTAGAACCGCCCTTTGAGAACCCCATAATGCCGACGCGGCTCATGTCCACCTTCGGGTTTTCGGCAATGCGGTCCAACACCTTGAAGGCGTCATAAACCATGTTGTCCGTGCTTACTGCTGCCTGATCGTAGGCCGTGCTCTCGACGCCGCGATACCGGAAGTGATCAGTGATTACCGACCACACACCCAGCTCAGCCAACTTCTGCGCATACCAGAGTTCGCGGGAGTGGCTTTGCCCGCCGCTGCCATGGACGATGAACATGACGGGGTATTTGTCGAGGCCGATGTCCGGAAACACGGTATGGACCGAAACCTTGGATCGCTGACCGTTGTAGTTGGTCTCGACGGCGAAATGCTCTTTCAAAGGTGCTGCGAAAGCAGCTTGGGCGGCAAACAGCACCGCAGTCACAGCAATAATGAGCCGCATGGTCATTTCTCCTCAAACCGATCAGAGCTCGTTGACTTCGATCAGAAGCCGATTGTTGGCGCTCAGCCACATCCGGTAGCGCACCGCCGCCTTGCCTGAGTTGAGGAAAGCGACGCCAGTGCATACCCGCTCTTTCTTCTCGGCCGAGTAAGAGACCTCACGGGCTTCGGTGAGGTCGAGCAGGCGCAGCGTGGACGTGTTGGCTGACGGATTCTTCTCAATCGCGTTTTGCATTAGGTCCCGTGCATCGGCGTGATCGCATTTCGGAACCTCCTTGGCATCGCCTCCGGCAATACCCATTAAGCCGTTGATGCCCACCCCGATGGCGATCAGGATAACCGGCAACTTGACCCACCAGGGCCACTTCTTTTTGACCTTCGCCTTGCCGCCCAAGAGCGCCTGCTTCTGCGCCTCGTATTCCTGTTCGGTCAGTGCCCCCTCTTTGAATAGCTGGTGCAGTTTCGCGATTTCGTCACTCGACATTGCTTCCCCCTAAGTTGACCGCCGATGGGCGGCAGCATTCCAACAAAGACTCCGCTTGACGGGCTATTTACCCATGTATTTCGATTAAAAGTCGGTATTCTGGTTTCGGTCAATGGCTTTCATCGACTTCTGGTCGATGGTTTTGCCCCTTTCCCCGACAGAAAGTCGGGGCCATGAAATCCAGCGAACGCAATAAGCTCCTTGGCCGCCGCATCCGCGAACTCCGCAAGGAGCGAGGCCTGACCCAGGAAGAACTCAGCGAAAAGATCGGTAAGACCGACGAGGTGATCTCGAATATCGAGACCGGAGCGGCCTCGACACGGTTATCGACCCTGTTCGATATTGCCGATGCCCTGAAGGTTAGCCTGGTCGATTTCTTCGATTGGGTTTCGCCCCGGAAGTTGACGGCTGAGGAAATCCGGCAGGAAGAACTGGTCAGCCGTGTCCGCAAAATCCTACGCGGCGAGAGCACCGCGTCGGCGGAAGACCTAGCCGAGATCAATACAGCCTTGGTTAAGGCGAAGCAGAAGAAGAGCCGTTAAGGCTGTCGCCGGTTCCGCCGGACGTGTTTTGCGCCGGGCTCATACTGCGCCAGGGTCTTCATCCAGGCTTCGGCGGCCTCCCGCGTGATGTAGGTTCGCCTGCCGAGCTTGACCGCCTGCAACTCGCCTGAGCCGATCAACTCATAGGCCACGGTGCGGCGTGGACCATATTCAGCCATGAAGTCCTCGATGGTCAGCAGCCGCTTATTGGTCTTTTCACCCTCAAGCATGTGCCCCTCAATATTCGCTGGCCAGCATGACGGTGAGCACTCGGATAGTGCGGGATGGATCTGCGGGGTCCTCTGAGCCGTAGGCCATCGTCGGATCGTAGTAGTCGATCTTGAAGAAGAAGCGGTCTCCGGCATCCTCGAACGCGCCAAAATCGTGTTCGCCATGCGGATCGTTGGCATGATCGAAGCGGTCATAGGTCTTTATGATATGCACGAGCCGGGCGATGCGCTCGTTGCCCATTGCTGCCACGCCCTGGGTCATCAGAACCCGTCCGCCGCTCATACTGCGGCGGAAGGCATCGTTGAGCTGCCGAATGCGCTCTACATTGCGATAATCGTTCACATGGTACATGCGACAATCTCCCGTTGCGGCCAACCGCGCTGGCCGCTTGTCAGTGATCGGTTTGTGGGGAATGGCTCGAGTGAGCCGGGGAATTACTGTCCGGGCTTCGGCGCGATGCGCTTGGCCTCGGCGGGATCGAAAGCGCGGGCTCCCGGCTTGGCAGTCAGCCAGACCCGATGCGGACGTTTGGTGCTGATAGAGAAATCGGCCAACTCGAATTGCAGGCCGGGATCGCCGGGCAGCACCAGGTAGACCCTTGCCTCTGCCTTGGCCGCCTGCAGCAGGTCGGAAAGCTCGTCGGCAGTCATGGCGCGGCTGCCTTGGCCTTCGATGGCGCTGCGGGCTTCATCGGAGCCTCGAAGAGCCGAACCAAGGCAATCACCTCGGCATCCTTTTCGATCTGGATGGTGTCCTTCGGTGCCAGGCGGTGTGCCTTGCGGGCAGTCCCAGCTGTTAGGTGCTTACGCGATACGCCGACCGAAGCCAGCGTCGATTGACCAGGCGCAGGTAGCCAGTCCTCGAAATGCGCTGCGCCAACCACGAAGCGTCCTTGCATGGCGGCCGAGGCGGCAGCGATGCCATGCCGCTGCCAGAACCCGTCAAGGCCCGGCCGCTCGAAGCCGTGAATGGTGGCGATAGCCACGTGGGGCTTCTCCTTTGTCAGCAGGTTTGACCAATCGGCGAGGCATTGCCGACGGAGTTGCTTGAAGCCCTGGTCGCCCATGCGGAGGATCTTCTGCCCGGTCCTCAACGCCCGGATGGCGTGATACCGGCTCGATGCCCCTCCCGGCGTCTCGGTCAGGCCGAACAGGTCGTAGCAGGCCGACAGGATCGCCTTGGCCCCGCACGGCAGGGTCACCAGCCGATCAGTGCTGCCATAGTCCTCGGCGCAGGGCACAGTCTGCCGGCGACCTTCCCCTTCGGCTGCCGTGGGAAACAGCTTTCGAGCCAGGCCGACCACGCGCTCGGCCGAAAGGGCAACCGAGAGCTGTTCTTGCCGCTGCCGGGTATCTGACGGGTCAGCTAACATGCCAGTGACCAGCAGGCAGCCTGCAGAGCGATCCTGTAGCCGGTCGAGCTGGCGGCGGGCGGCCGAGAGGCAGGCTTGCGCCTGCAGGCTGGTAAGGCGTCTCGATCCGGCCAGGTGGCCTACCGGGCGGTTCAGACGGAAGAAGCCGCCGGGCAGCAGCAGAGCATCTAGCGCGGCCCAGCCGCGCTCATGAATGCCGGTAACGATCTGGGCCAGCAGTTGGCCTCTGGGTTGGTTCTGTTTGGGCGTGGATGCGGGGCGACCGAGAACGCAGACAGCCGCAACCCGCAGCGATGGCTTCGCCGGTGGGTTCATTTGATCCTCGATGTGATGGGGTAAGGCCGGTCGGCGACCGGCGGGCGGGTCAAAAGCAGGAGCAGGCAGCGCCGCACCGGCACATAAACCCGTTAAGGTAGTATATATCAATCAAACACAAAGATCAATACCCAGAAAATCAAGTATTTATGGCATATATTGCCACCTGCAGTGTATGCATGGCGGCCAGTAGCGCCACCCCCATGCCCGAGGCCGCAAGTTCCCAAGCCCCCCTGCCGCGACCGTCCTTGCCTTCGAGGCTCCGCCGGGGCCAAGGCGATGCCGCCGCTCTGATTGCGGCGGTCTCGACCACCCCAATGGATCGTGTCATTGCCGGGCATCAGTTCGGGTTGGATCGCAAAATCGGCGGGCGCTATTGCCAACCTCAGCCACTGAAACGTAATGGGATAGAAATTTGGTCGGGGCCATTGCGCCGCGCCAGCATTACCGGATGAACCTTTTGGCATCCACGCGGACGATACTCGGCTCTACTTCGATTTTTTATCCCATCAACGTCGTCTAGGCGGTCGCACCTGCGAAACTAGAGCCGACTTATGCCCATTAGCCGCTGCATCGGCCATGGACGACAATTCACTTAATGAGAACTAGTGGTCCAGGTGGATTTGTAGACGCTAAAAGAGCTGTGATCCAATCGAGCTTAGCCGTGAGCGTCACTAGCGGAAGCCTATTCCCGAACCTACTCACCATTAACAGTTAAGCAAAATTCTACTAACCAGAAATTGAGCAGGTCATTTTGGCACGATAAGGCAATTCCAGCTGGCATGCATGGAATCGAATACGATGCGCAGGTCTGGTTCGTGCAACCTATGGGAATTTTCGTTCGCAAACTTGATGAAAATCCGGACGAGTTGATCGGCATTTACATCTGAGGGGATGCATGAACGATCACGCTTGAGCCCCGTAGTGTTGGCGTCCAAAGTCCAGGTCGCGCCTGTCACCCGGCCAAGACAATAGGCTGCGTCAAACGAGGGAGTGCCATTCCGGTACGCTTCGCAAGCTTGGAGCAGATATCCGGCCGCACTCATGCCAATGGGGTTGCTGGCATGGCTTACTGGCGTTTCGGCCAGCAGAAACAATGCCGCCAATGCCGATACCCGAGCAATCATTTGGAAACACCTAACTCGCTGAGTGATCCCTTGTCGACGGATGCGCACCTCACTTGCAAGGATACATCCTTTCAAGAATTGCGGTGAACCTAGCGGCTGCCGACGCCGCTGGATCCGGAGGAAATGCTCTGATCTCCCGCCGGTATACACTCGACAACTCAAGCACTGTTAATGATCTTGGCGGACAGTAATTGAAAATCGATGGATTTACTGATGCCAACATAGAATAGAGATCAGAAACCCCCGAAATATATCCTAAGCACATCGAAATGTTGTTATCGCAAAACTCCGTAAGTTTCTCAGCTGTCATGCTACCGGGAGCCTGCTGTGCACCGACATTCGGCGAATTCAGTAGAGCATAGCTGAGAAATGTAAGTATTAGTGCGCTTGCAGGCTTGAGCGTTATCATTGAATTCCTCACCAGTAGCTTCTTTGATTACGCGACGCGTCCGTCCGGGAAAGCGCCTCCTAGTGTGCTCTTTCGCTCTACACGCTCCAGCCGCTCCCGCTCAAAAATCATTCTGACTGCCGGTCTTTGTATTCCAAACATAGCCGGCGCAATACATCGTTGGCCGACACTCTGGCTGGGCGGCATCAACCATCCCAAACATGGGCCGATGCGGCATCGTAGTACGTGACGGTCAGCGGATACCGTGCACCCCGGCGAGATATTCGTCGGGCGACCAACTTCTCGACATTTTTGAACAGCACCTGATTGCCAGGGCTATTAGGATCGCCGAACACACCGACAAGCATGTTTGCAATCCCGCCATTCGCGATGCATCGCAGAATATGGAAGTCATTTTCGGCCAGCGAATGGCCGTATATCACTATCGCACCATTTGCTGATTTGCAGCAGCCCTCCAGGCTGCGCAATGCTTTATGTAAATAGGCATTATGAACAATCCGCTCCTTCTTGCTGGCACTCGTACCTTCCGCAACGAAAAGAGGAAACTTGTTCTCAGCCAAAGCTGTGCGAATCTGCTCGACGATGGGAATATCAGTTTTCGACCAGGTGAATTTGATAATCTCGTGGCCATTGTCGAAAAGATGCAAGGCACCATGTAGATAGTGAACGGTGGCTGACTGCTCCTGAAGCCACGAAACATAGGGGGCTTCTTCGTTCTCCTCTGGATGCCGGAAACCATCGTCCGGCATCAGATCCAGGTCGTCGACCTCAGTGTGCATCAGCGCCCAGTAGAGCATCACGTCATAGTTGAGCGTAAAAATATGACCGAATGGTGCGAGGAACTTCCTGCACGAAACGTACTGCGCATCCGTGATGTCGAATGGTCGGTTCGGATGCCGCTTCGCAATCGCTTGGACTAGCGCCTCCTTGATAAAGGCCGCGTCTTCTCTCAAACGCGCGGCCAGGTCAGGGTGTGTTGGGAGATAAATTGCTGCGATTGCGGCGGCACTCTGCAGATGTTTAATAACGCTCTCGAAGTCACGGGTACTCAGCGCCTCGAAAACCTGCGGCAGGTAGGGCTTCGTCGAGAAATCCGCGTTATCGTAGAGCGAGGCATAGGTGAAGATGTCCGGCTTCAACGCGATGCTGAAGCCGTTCCCGGTGAGTAGGTACTTCTTCGATGCGTCAGGCACCGTGGCGAGTGCTTGCGCATAGTTTCGGATTGTCGGGGGCATGGTGCGGACATTCGTGACAAGCGAAGCCTAGCAATTGCCGACCTCCGCAGGAACTTAGAAATCGCCTATTCTACTGCGAAAAAATGCGGATGTACGCCTCTGTTCCGGCTCCTAGGAAAATACGGAGGGAAATTTTATTCTTCCGTCTTCGGTTTAAGGAATCTCCTCCACGCGGTGCGTAGAAGTCGGGCCGCTTTGGGGCGACGTGCGCATAAAACCCTATCCCACCGCGGGGCCGCATGCTGCATTAACTGCGGATTGCAACCCTGGAACATAATAGGTACAATCCTGTCATTCTTGAACGGCCGGATTGCCAGGTAAATACAAGCGATAGGTGTGAAATGCGGGCGGTCGCGTATTACCGGGTTTCGACAGACCGGCAGGGTCGGTCTGGATTGGGGCTGGAAGCGCAGAAAACGGCCGTACAGGCGGTTTTAAGGCCGGGTGACCAGCTGATAGCCGAATTTACCGAGGTCGAAAGCGGCAAGCGCCGTGACCGGCCGAAGCTGGCCGAGGCGCTGCGGCAGGCAAAGGTTAACAAGGCCGCCCTGGTGGTGGCCAAGGTCGATAGGCTGGCCCGTAACGTCCACTTCTTGGAGACGATTCTCGGTGGCGATGTCGAGGTGGTCTTTGCCGATCTACCCCAGGTCTCAGGCCCAATGGGGCGCTTCATTCTTCAACAGCTGGCAGCGGTCGCACAGCTGGAAGCCGGGCTCATATCCGAGCGTACGAAAGCGGCACTTGCGGCGGCGAAGCAGAGGGGCGTTAAGCTCGGTGGTTTTAAGGGTGTCGCTGTGGACACTAAACTTGGGACGCAGGCACTAATCGAAAAAGCGGATGAACGCGCCCGAGATTTCGCCTTGGTGATTTCCGATATCCGAGCAAGTGGTATTTCCGGCTATACAGCAATTGCCGCCACGCTTAATGCGCGGGGCATTCCAACTGCCAGAGGGGGATCATGGCAAGCAAGCCAGGTCAGGCGGGTTCTCAGCAGAGTCAGCTAAATATGACTGAGCGGGAGATTCGGATAGCGGCGGGCCTGCTCGTTAAAAAGCATGGCAGTAGAGCGTTGATCCTTGCAGCTCAAAAGGCGGATCAGTTTCTAGCGGGCGACAATATGGATGGTTGTGCATTGTGGATGAGAATAACACGGGCCGCAGGGGCATTAATCGAATTGCCTGATGGCCGGCTAACGAAGCACTAATTTGAATTAGCGTTCAACCGAATAACAGTTGCGGGGTGATGGGCACAATGTTGCACCCACTCACCTATTTGAAACATTCCGTATCTAAGCTTGCATAATCGACGAGACCAGAAAGTTGGAGGTGTCTCTCACTTACTCATAATGATTCTTTGGATCTCCATCGCCTCGTTCTTCAGATTAAGAATCGCATTGACCGCACCTCTTAACGGGTGCCCTTCAGGATATTGCTGCTCGAAGTCCGGCTCGAAACTCAGTGCCCCGGTACAGAATTTCCTCAGGGCTTCAGTAAGCTCTGCGGCTTTGTCAGGCCTGGTAAACTTCGCGGCCGAACTCAGGTTGAGTTTGCTACAGACAAGATTTGCAAGAGCCTCGCCTTCACTGCCCGCACCGCAATGAACCATTCGTCTCGGGCTATCGGAGACGTACCACCCCTCACCTGCAACTGGCTGAAGCGAAAGCTTTACGACTTCCCACATTGATCATCCTTCCTGTTCTGCTATCCGCACCTTTGGCCCGCAATTCTTATCCGCGTGGGACGGCGCATTCTACCACAATTGATGCGGGCGACCCGCCGCATAAAAGCGTAGGCGCATCGTGCATAGGCGAAAGCTGTATCGCATAGACATCGCTGCTGCCCCGTCGATACGACGCGTATGAGGTGGGTTTCAGTGAGCCGGGACGTATCTACCAATCCTGTAAATAACGGCGTGCTCACAATGGAGAGGCGACATGGCACGCTACAACACGGAAGCTGCAATCACTCGGCTTAAATTACTGGCGCGACACGCGTTCACTGACTGGATCGGGCAGCTTGATCCGGAAAGATTTTTAACTCTGAATAGTAACTGCGCGACAACCCCATCTGCGTTTCGTTTGCGAATCGGGAAATTTCTCGCCAGGATCGACCGGGAAGCACTAGGAAACCGCTTCAGGGAAACTCCAGAAGATCGCACCTTCCTTATCGGATACCTTGAGCAGGCCACCTATTGGCATGGGCATTTCTTTTTGAAGTTGCCACCGCCGATGTTCGACTGGCCAGATAGCAGACTCATTCCCATCTTAGAGGGACATTGGAAGGCAGTAATTCCTTCAGGATCACTTGACTTGCAGATAGCATCCCTCGATCACGTTCAACGGGCTGTGGCTCGATACAGCACGAAGAGCTGGCGCATGCACGACTTTGAAGACCGCATGGTTATTTCAACCGAGTTTCATCCGTCCAAGAGTGTTGCTTGAAGGCCGGGACAGCGGTCTGACTATGCTAATTTACAGAAGACAATCGCTGCTGGCTGCGAGAGAAGCCAGTCACCGGGATACGCCTCTGCTGGCTGCCGCGTAGCCACCATGCCCTCGGTGTTAAGGTGCCGGATTGGCATTACTAGAGAAGTGCCAATTTGCGGTTTTCATGTTTACGAATTTCGTGAAACGAAAAATCCGGATGCGGCGCAGACGCAGAAAAGGGGGCGTCGGCATGACGCCCCCTTAGTAAACTCTCGCTGCATTCAAGCTGCCAGTTTGCTTTTGTATGTTTTTGCTGCGGACTTAACCGATGACGTGACTGCGCTTACAAAAAGTTTTTTCGAGTTCGGCAGAATTTTTACGACCGCGAGTCGGTAGGTAGCAGATTTTACTTTTGCTATTCGTGCCTCCGCTGTTTTTGACAAGCTCAGTGATATGGACTTCTCTGAGCCGGCTGCCGTTAGCTTCGCTATCTGGATGCGCTTTTTAGTTGGAAGTGGATCGACTGCTCTCATCAGGCTCGTAAGCGTCTCTTTGCCGGTGTCAAGGAGCTTCAACAGCTTCTTCGGGCTGTACCCCTTGATAATCGCACCACGGATGGCCTTCCCGTAATCGGATGCTCGGGAAGGATCGTCAGAGATGAACACGCGTGCCACCCTTGCGGCGACGGGTGTGGTTGTCTTGAACTCTATCCCACTTTCCTTGCATGCAAGGCGGAATTGCTTCTGGACAGTCGGCAGCTTGTGGACCGCTAAAACCATCAGCAATCCACCCGAAACCGATTTGTGGAGATTTTTCGAGCTGCGCCGGTCAAGGCGCTTTCGGTCTAGCCTATCTTTTCTCAAAGCTTCTGCTTCCGCAGAGAAGCTGTAGTCGTCCTTAACGGCAGCCGCCGCCAATCGTGCTGCGTTGTGCAGTTCTTGCTTGTCGAGGGGAAGGCTGCCGTGACTGCTGGCGGCGGGCCTCGCTGTCTTAGTCATCTGTTCTCCATTGCTTGAGCGGGCGCTATCTCACATGAAGTGAGATGCGCCCGCTACGGCATTGCCGATGTTTTCGGAAGCCCCGCTCTGAGGGCCGATTACGGCCTTAGTGGCCGTTGTATGCGCGTGGTACTCTCTGCTGCTGTTCCTGCATCACGAGGGGACTTTCGCCCATCGCCTCAGGTCGTCGTGGTCGATAAGACGCCGAGAGCCTTTAGTGACGGTATGAAAAGCCTTGGCCTTAATCGCCTGGTAGATGTAGGAACGGCTAAGCCCTGTAATGCGACACGCCTCCGCCACGGAGATCGTCACCGGGGCGAGGGCTTGGTTGCTGCCGGAATCACCGGCGGCTGTGTCGCTGGCCAAGCAAACCTCCATATGACCGGAATCTTGCTCGACCCTCGACGGGCGCAGTTGCTGCCATATGCACTCTCCAATCTGCCTAGAATCCGTCTGGCTTCGGGTCGCAGCGTTGCGCTGAACCTCCCCAGAAAACCTAAGTTAAACGACTGATTTCAATGGAAAAATTGGCATATAATGGAGATAAATTCCTTGATTTTACACCGACAAACTGCTAGAGCTCCTATACTACCTCTAGTATTAGGTGTTTATAACCTAGGTCCGGAAGTCCTAGTAGGAGATAAAGACCTAACGGCTCTCATCGATAAACTCTGGGAGCAGCGGCGCAGGTTGCACGCTGAATCCAAAATCCGGTGCGGCACCCGCAATCGCCTGCTGCATGAAATGATTGGTGAGGTGGCCGTAGTGACGTTCGACCATCCTCGTGTCGCTATGACCTAGGTTCTGCGCCACTGCCATCAATGGCGCACCACCCATAATCGTCAGGCTGGCCCATGTATGGCGAAGTTCATGAAACGTGAAACTGGGATCAATGCCTGCCACTTTCACGGCCGCCTTGAACGGTCGGAAATACATGTCACGCCGCCACCGTTCGCCATTCTCCATCGTCAGCATCGGCTCATTTGATTTCTTGCCTGCCGCCAGCTCTTGGAAGAATTGCTGCGCTGAGCGGTTTAGGTAGATGTAGCGGGATTTCCCGCTCTTGCTGTCGCGGATGAACAATGCTCCGGCGTGAGAAGCGAAGTCACGGGCGTCCAGCGCGCATAGCTCTCCATACCGAGCCCCTGTGAGCAGTGCCGCTTGAACGAGGTTGCGCATCGCCGGGCCGCAAGCCGCAACGAGATCGCGGGCTTCGCCGGGCGAAAGGATTTTTGTTCTCTGCCGCTCGACACCGCCAAAGAGGCGAACGCGCTCCCAGGCATCCCGGTGAGACACAAGGCCGTCGCGCCAAGCCAGGTTCAGCGCCGCCTTCAGCGTCGTCAGATGCCGGTTCGCCCTAAGCTGGCGCTTGCGCCGTGCCTCCGCCTCGTTCTCGTCCTCCTTGCGGTAGCGCGGTGGTGCGCCTTTGCGTGAGCGCAGGCGGGGTGGTTCAGCCGCTATCTCTTCATGCCAGCGCCGCACCATCGCCGTGGTGAGCTCGGCGACAGGAATCTGCCCGAGCTTTGGGCGGATATATGCCTTTGCGTACATTTCCAGATGAGCGTGTGACTTACGCCGCGCCTTGATGTAGGCGAGATACCTGTCCATCGCCCCATTCACGGTCAGCTTGCCGCCGCTGAGCTCAGCCCCACCATTTGCCACTGACTGAAACCAGTCACGCGCCTTGGACTGAGCTTGCTCGAAGCTGAGCGCCGTCGCGCCATCGGCGTCCATCGCGTCATCGGCCGCACCGAGCATCTTCTGGACGCGGTTGCCTGACTTGTCGCGGAGCTTAGCGATCCAGGTGCCGCGGTCCCGTGTGAGTTTCCGGTATCCCAGCTGGCAGCCGACCGCGATCTTCAGCCAGTGCGGTTCGCGCCTCACTGTGAGCCGCTTACGCGCCTCCCGCGTATCAATCCCACCACCCCTGACCTGCCGTGCCACCGCCCACTCCGTACTGCACCAGTACTGCAAAACCAGTACTGAAAGTGGGATCAGTATATTAGATCAGGCGTTTCTAAGCCATTGATCCATAAGAGTCCAAGGGCGTCCATGGCTGTCGCATTCAGCGGTTCCCAAGCTTACGACCAGGGTTCGATTCCCCTCACCCGCTCCAGAGCAATCAATATTTTCGTTTGGATTTTTGGTTGCTGGTTGAGGCTGTATTGCAACAGCACAGCCAGAACAGCGAGGACTCTCGCAGGCAGAGATGGACTCTCCCTGCGCCCGCCGGTGCCTAACTGCCGCCAGCTACCATTGCAGCCGCTCGACCCCGTCGAAGGTCAGTTCGCTGCCATCGCCCATCACGATGGTGCCCGAGACATCGCTGCCAAGCGTCAGCGTGCCATGGGCGGCACTGTTGGATATCACCGTCCCATCAGCCAGCGTCACGGTCCAGTCACCAAAGCCCGGGCCCGCCGAAACGTTGTTGATATAGACCGTGTCGGTCCAGCCTCCGGCCAGACCACCGCTGAACTGGTCGTTGCCCCAACCCTCGGCGAAATAGGCGGTATCCGAGCCGGCACCGCCAGTCATCGCATCGTCACCCAACCCGCCGCTCAAAACATCGTTGCCCGCGCCGCCATCCAGGATATTAGCGCCATCATCGCCGGTCAGCGTATCGTTGTAGCTGCTGCCGGTCAGGTTCTCGATGGAATCGAACGTATCGCCGGCGGCATGGCCGCCGCTGGCCGTGCCGGCGGCAAGGCTGACCGTCACCGCCTGGTTCGAGCCGGCATAGCTGGCCGTGTCGCTGCCCGCGCCACCCGACAGCACGTCGCCGCCGGCCATGCCCAGCAAGGTGTCGTCGCCGCCGCCGCCGCTCAGCGTATTGGCGCTGCTGCTGCCGGTCAGCGTATCGGCGAAATCCGAACCGGTCAGGTTCTCGATCGTGGTGTAGGTGTCGCCAGCCGCATCGCCGGTATTGCCTGTGCTGCTGGTCAGACTGGCGGTCACGCCGGACGAGGCGGTGGCATAGCTGGCCGTGTCGGTGCCCGTGCCGCCAATCAGCACGTCGGCCCCGGCGCCGCCGATCAGCGTATCATTGCCAGTACTGCCATCCAGGCGATTGGCGCCGCCATCGCCGGTCAGCGTATCGTTGTAGCTGCTGCCGGTCAGGTTCTCGATTTCCGACAATGCGTCGCCCTCGGCATGGCCGCCGAATCCTTCGCCGGTGGTGAGATTCACATCCACCGCAACATTCGACGAGGAATAGCTCGCCGTATCGGTGCCGGCACCGCCAGTGAGCGTGTCGGCACCCGCGCCGCCCTGCAGCGTGTCGTTACCATCACCGCCCAGCAGCGCGTTGGCATTGGCATCGCCGGTCAGGGTATCGTTGTAGGTTGAGCCGATCACCGTCTCGATGCCAGACAACGTGTCGCCCTGGGCGGTGCCGCCCGAGCCCGTGCCCGCGGCAAGGCTGACCGTGACGGCCGCGGTGGAATCGCTGTAGCTGGCGATATCGATGCCCAGCCCGCCGGCGAGCGTATCCGAACCGGCGCCGCCCATCAGGACGTCGTCGCCTTCGCCGCCGGTGAGAACGTTGGCTCCAGTATTGCCGGTCAGAGTGTCGCCGTAGACAGAACCGGTCAGGTTCTCGATGGTGGTCAGCGTGTCACCCTCGGCGTCACCGCCAGAAGCGGTGCCGGTGGCGAGGTTGACCGTCACCGCGGCCGTCGAGTTCGCATAGCTGGCGGTATCGGTGCCGCCGCCGCCGACCAGCATGTCGGCGCCCGCGCCGCCCTCCAGGATGTTGGCGCTGTTGTCGCCGGTCAGCGTATCGGCATAAGCCGAGCCGGTCAGGTTCTCGATGGTGGTCAGCGTATCGCCTTCGGCATCGCCGCCAAGGCCGGTGCCACTGGCTAGGCTGACCGTAACGCCGGTGGATGAGTCCTTGTAACTCGCCGTGTCCGTGCCGGTGCCGCCGACCAGCGCGTCGGCGCCGGCGCCACCTTCCAGCATATCGTTGCCAGTGCCGCCATCCAGACGGTTGGCGCCGGCATCGCCGGTCAGCGAGTCGTTATAGCTGCTGCCGGTCAGGTTCTCGATTTCGCTTAAACCATCGCCTTCGGCATCGCCGCCGGCGCCGCTGCCGGTCGCCAGATTGACGGCGACGGCCACCGCAGAGGCCGCATAGCTGGCGGTGTCGGTGCCCGCGCCACCGATCAGCGTATCGGCGCCACCGCCGCCCTGCAGCGTGTCGTTGCCGGCGCCGCCATCGATCACGTTGGCGCCGCTGCTGCCGGTGAGCGTATCGGCATTATCCGAGCCGATCACATTCTCGAAGCCCGAGATGCTGTCGCCCTGGGCATCGCCGCCCGAGACGGCATTGGTGCCGAGGTTGACGCTGACCGCCGCCGTCGAGCCGGCATAGCTCACCGTGTCGGTGCCGCTACCGCCGATCAGCGTGTCACTGCCGCCGCGGCCGGACAACACGTCATCACCTTCGCCACCTTCCAGGCGGTTGGCATTGACGTCGCCGGTCAGGGTGTCGCCGTAATCCGAGCCGATCACCGTCTCGATGGTGGCCAGCGTGTCGCCTTCGGCATCGCCGCCCGATCCGGTGCCGGTGGTCAGGTTCACATTCACGGCCGCTGCCGAAGCGGCATAGCTGGCAATATCAGTGCCCGCGCCGCCGGTCAGCGTATCGGCGCCCGCGCCGCCCACCAGCGTGTCGTTGCCACTGCCGCCATCCAGCCGGTTGGCGCCGGCATCGCCGGTCAGGGTATCGGCACCGCTGCCGCCGGTGACATTCTCGATGCTGTCATAGGTGTCGCCGGTCGCATCACCGCCGGTGATGGTTCCGGTGGCAAGGTTGACGGTCACGGCGGTGGACGAGGTGGTGTAACTTGCCGTGTCGCTGCCTTCGCCGCCGATCAGGGTGTCGCCAGCGGCGCCGCCAATGAGGATGTCGTCGCCAGCGCCGCCCTGCAGGATGTTGGTGGCGGTGCTGCCGGTCAGGGTATCGGCATAAGCCGAACCGGTCAGATTCTCGATCGCTGTCAGCGTGTCGCCCTGGGCGTCGCCACCCGTGCCGGTGCCGGTGGCGCCGGCAATCGTGACGGTCACGCCCGCGGAAGAACCGGCATAGCTCGCAGTGTCGGTGCCGGTGCCGCCGCTCAGCACATCGGCGCCCGCGCCGCCCTGCAGCAGATCATCGCCCGCGCCGCCGGTCAGCGTGTTGGCATTGGCATCGCCGGTCAGCGTGTCGTCGTAATCCGAGCCGATCACCGTTTCGATGGTGCTCAGCGTGTCGCCCTCGGCGTCACCACCCGAACCGGTGCCGGTGGCGAGGTTGACGGTCACCGCCGAAGCAGAGGCGGCATAGCTGGCGATGTCGGTGCCCGCCCCGCCAATCAGCGTATCATTGCCGCCACCGCCCACCAGCGTATCATTGCCGGCGCCGCCATCGATGACATTGGCATTGGCATCGCCGGTCAGCATATCGGCGCCGCCGCCGCCGGTCAGGTTCTCGATGCCGCTGAAGGTATCGCCCGCCGCGTCGCCGCCCGTGGCCGTGCCGGTGGCGAGGTTGACGGTCACCGCCGTTGTGGTGGTGACATAGCTGGCGGTGTCGCTTCCTTCGCCACCCACCAGTATGTCAGCAGCGCCGCCACCGATCAGGACATCATCGCCGGCGCCGCCTTCCAGGCGGTTGACCGCGGTATTGCCGGTCAGCGTATCGGCAAAATCCGAACCGGTGACATTTTCGATCGTGGCCAGCGTATCGCCCTGGGCATCGCCGCCCGTACCGGTGCCGGTGGTCAGGTTCACGGTCACGCCGGCCGAGGAGGCGGCATAGCTGGCCGTATCCGTGCCGGTGCCGCCGGTCAGCACGTCGGCACCCGCGCCGCCCTGCAACAGATCATCACCGGTGCCGCCATCCAGGGTATTGCCGCCGGCATCGCCGGTCAGCGTATCGGCATAGGCCGAACCGGTCAGGTTCTCGATGCCGCTCAGCGTATCGCCTTCGGCATCGCCGCCGCTGGCCGCACCGGTGGCGAGATTCACGGTCACCGCAGCCATCGATGCGGCATAACTGGCCGTGTCGGTGCCCGCGCCGCCGCTGATGGTATCGCCGCCAGCGCCGCCCTGCAGGATGTCGTTGCCGGCATCGCCGCTCAGGATATTGGCATTGGCGTCGCCGGTCAGCGTGTCGGCATAGGCCGAACCGGTCAGGTTCTCGATGCCGCTCAGCGTATCGCTAGCCGCATCGCCCCCTGAACCGGTGCCACTGGCAAGGCTGACGGTCACTGCCACGCTGGACGCTTCATAGCTGGCGGTATCGTTGCCGGTACCGCCGGCCAGCGTGTCGCCACCGGCACCGCCGATCAGGATGTCATCGCCCGCACCGCCACTGAGGACGTTCGTGCCGGTATTGCCGATCAGTGTGTCGGCAAGGTCCGAACCGGTGATGTTCTCGATGGTGGCCAGCGTGTCGCCTTCGGCATCGCCGCCCGATCCGGTGCCGGTGGCGAGATTGACCGTCACGCCGGCAGTCGAACTGGCATAGCTGGCCGTGTCGGTGCCGGTGCCGCCGGTCAGCACGTCGGCGCCCGCGCCACCTTCCAGCACGTTGGCGCCGGTATTGCCGGTGAGGATGTCGGCATAGGCCGAGCCGGTGAGGTTCTCGATCGTGGTATAGGTATCGCCGGCGGCGTCGCCGGTATTCACGGCGCTGCTCGCCAGGCTGGCGGTCACGCCGGCTGTCGCATCGGCATAGCTGGCCGTGTCGGTGCCGGTGCCGCCGATCAGCACGTCAGCCCCCGCGCCACCCAGCAGAATATCGTCGCCGGTGCCGCCGTCGAGGCGGTCGTTTCCGGCGCCGCCGGCCAGGCGGTTGGCATTGGTATCGCCGGTCAGTGTGTCGGCATAGACCGAGCCGGTCAGATTCTCGATACCGCTGAACGTGTCGCCCGCGGCATCGCCACCGCTGGCCGTGCCGGTGGCGAGATTCACCGTCACCGCCGCTGTCGATGTGGCATAGCTGGCCGTGTCGCTGCCGCTGCCGCCGATCAGAGCATCCGCACCCGCGCCACCCTGCAGCAGGTCATCGCCGGCACCGCCGGCCAGCGTGTTGGCAATGGCATCGCCGGTCAGAGTGTCGGCATGATCGGAGCCGGTGATGTTCTCGATGCCATCGAGCATGTCACCCGCCGCATCGCCGCCACTGCCGGTGCCGGCCGCGAGGTTCACCGTCACGCCGGCCATGGAAGCCGCATAGCTGGCGGTGTCGCCGCCGCTGCCGCCGCTCAGCACATCCGCGCCCGCGCCACCCTGCAGCAGGTCGTCGCCGGCGCCGCCGGTCAGCGTGTTGGCACTGGCATCGCCGGTCAGCGTGTCGGCATAATCCGAACCGGTGATGTTCTCGATGCTGGCATAGATATCGCCACTGGCCTGGCCAGCCGTTCCGCCATTCGACAGGCTGGCGACCACAGTGGCATTGGCGTTGGCATAGCTGACGGTATCGCTGCCTTCCCCACCATCGAATTTTTCCGTGGCATCGGTACCGAGGAACAGATCATCGCCGTCAGTGCCGGTATGTGTCAGCAGGGCATCGCCGGTTTCGGCGACTGTTTCCGCGACGGCTTCCTCGGTAATGATGTCTTCGCGCTGTTCGATCGCCGTCGTGAGTCTGTCACCCTCGGCGTCGGCTGTGGGCGCCATCGGCTGCATGCTGCCGGCTGTGACCGGCGAGCCCGTCTCCATGGCCGGCGTCGCGGCAGCCCGCTGCGAAGCGCCGGCGGATGGCCGCGATGAATTTTCAAGAGCCATCGCATCGCCGGTTGCGGACACGGCCGCGGCGGCTCCTGCGGCGGCAGACATTGCAGGCGCAGCCGGCGCGCCGCCATCATTCGCCGCATCGGCATTCGCCGCATTGGCGGTGCCGGCAGGCGCCCTGGCCGCCCGGTCAGCACCCTGCAGCGATCCAGACAGATTGCCGGCCAGGGCAACCATCGCGCCGGTCGCGTCCGGGCCCGCCGCAACGCTTGGCGGCGGCACGATGCCACCCGACGGACCGTTGAAGGCGAGGATTGCACCGGCAGAGGCAGATGCCGGCTGATTGCCTGTCGCATGGCCGAGCACCGTGCCGTAATGGATGCCGCCCTGCATATTGCCGACGGTCTCGCCAGATGCATTGCCGACGGCATGAGAGAGCGGGCTTTCGCCCGGCGGCGACGGCAGCGGTTTTGCATCCTTCGGCAAAGCCTGCAATTCGTCATCAATGATCTCGAGCCGGGTCGCCAAAATCGATCCTTCCAGGGGCCGTAAGGCCAGCGTGTTCAGGTGTGATGGAGCGTTCTTAAGGTGGGGTATGCGTGCCTTATTTTACTAGAGTATGCACCTTTATATATTATAACTTTCGCAATAAGAGAATTTGAGATGGATCAATACTCGCTCGTATTAATATTATATATAAATTACATAATCTTTATTGGTGTGCTGATTGAAGCGGCAAGTACTGGCCGCCGCGCATGCATAGCGCGCGCACCTCTGGGCGTTTTCGCCAATTATCTATTTTAGGTAGATGTGTATTTCTAGTTTACATTTTTATGCGGAAGCCATCGTGACTGGCTGCGGCCGGTCACCACTTCAGCCGCTCGATATTCTCGAAGGTCATTTCGCTGCCGTCGCTCATCGCCACGATGCCGTCCACCGCAGTATCGAAGACAATTTCGCCATGTGCCGCAGCGTCGGTGATCTGGGTGCCGTCTGCCAGCGTCACGGTCCAGCCGCCAAAGCCGGGGCCACCGGTCACGTTTTCGATATGAATGCTGTCGGTCCAGACGCCATCGCCGCCGGAAAAACCGTCATTCCCCGCGCCGCTACCAAACACTGCAGTATCGGCGCCTTCGCCGCCGGTCAGCGTGTCGTTGCCGGCACCACCGATCAGGGTGTCGTCACCCGCACCACCGGTCAGCGTGTCGCGGCCGCCACCGCCGATCAGGGTATCGGCGCCGCCACCGCCTTCCAGCACATTGGCCGCATCGGTGCCGGTCAGGGTATCGGCGCCTTCGCCGCCGGTGAGGTTTTCCATGACATCCAGCAGGACATCGCCCTGGGCATCGCCGCCGCTGGCTGACCGGGCGGCGAGGTTCACGGTGACGCCTTCGGCTGAGCCGGCATAGCTGAGGGTATCGGTCCCGCCGCCGCCGGTCATCGTGTCGCCCCCGGCCCCGCCAATCAGCGTATCACCGTAGGTCCCGCCGGTCAGCGTGTCGGCGCCGGCGCCGCCTTTCAGCGTGTCGGCGCCGCCACCGCCGATCAGGATGTCGTCACCGCCACCCCCTTCGAGGATATTGGCGCCGCTGGTGCCGGTCAGGCTATCGGCGTGATCCGAGCCGATCAGATTCTCGATGCTGCTCAGGACGTCACCCTGGGCATCGCCGCCGGCGGCGGAGAGGGTGGCAAGGTTGACGGCGACGCCTTCGGCTGAACCCGCATAGCTGGCGGTATCGCTGCCGGTGCCTCCGATCAACGTGTCGGCGGCCGTGCCGCCGATCAGGATATCGTCACCGCCGCTGCCACTAAGGATATCGCTCTCGGTGCCGCCGAACAGCGTGTCATTGCCGATTCCGCCCTCCAGCGAGTCTATGCCAGCACCGCCGCTCAGGATGTCATCGCCGGTGCCGCCTTCCAGGATATTGGCAGCTGCATCGCCGGTCAGGGTATCGGCAAAATCCGAGCCGATGACATTCTCGATCTGCGAAAGGACATCAGTCCCGATATCGGCGCCGAAAGCAGTGCCCGCGGCGAGATCGGCCGTCACCCCGGCGCCAGCAGCGGCATAACTGACGGTGTCGCTGTCGGTCCCGCCGATCAACGTGTCGTCACCGCCGCCGCCAATCAGGGTATCTTCCCCGCCGCCGCCCTGCAGGATATTGACATTGGCATCGCCGGTCAGCGTGTCGGCGTAATCCGAGCCGATGACATTCTCGATGCCGGACAGGTTGTCGCCTGCGGCATAGCCGCCGGTGGCGCTGCCGGTGGCGAGATTCACGCTGACCCAGTCATCGGAGCCGGCATAGCTCACCGTGTCGCTGCCGCCGCCGCCAAGAAAGGTGTTGGCCGCGTCACTGGCAATGAAGGTGTCGGCATGCGCCGTGCCCGTGACATTCTCGATATCGACCAACGTGTCGCCCTCGGCTTCACCGCCGGTGCCGATGCCAGCACCCAGATCGATCGTCACGCCTGCGGCCGAGGCGGCATAATTCGCCGTGTCACTGCCGATACCGCCGATCAGCGTGTCGGCGCCGGTGCCGCCGGTCAGCGTGTCATCGCCGGCATCGCCCTGCAGCCTGTCCGCGCCAGCGCCGCCAATCAGGATATCGGCAGCACCACCGCCGATCAGCGTATCGGCACCACCGCCGCCCTCCAGCACATTGGCCGAGCCGTCACCAGTCAGGGTGTCGTCACCGGCGCCGCCGATAAGGTTCTCGATCGACCGGAGCACATCGCCCTGGGCATCGCCGCCCTGGCCGGTGCCTGGTGTGCCGGCAACGGTGACGGTAACGCCTTCGGTCGAGCCGGCATAGCTGGCCGTGTCGCTGCCGGTGCCGCCGATCAACTCATCGGCACCGGCACCGCCGATCAGGGTGTCGTCGCCGCCGCCGCCGGCCAGCGTATCGGCGCCGCCGCCACCTTCGAGGATATTGGCCCCGCCATCGCCGGTCAGCGTGTCGGCAAAGGCCGAGCCGGTGACATTCTCGATTTCCGACACCGTGTCGCCCTGGGCGTCACCGCCAGTGCCGCTGCCCGTGGCGAGATTGACGCTGACCGCCGCGTTCGAGCTGGCATAACTGGCGGTATCGGCGCCGGTGCCGCCGACGATCGTGTCGCCACCCCCACCCCCCGCCAGCACGTCAGCGCCGCCGCCACCGCGCAGAATATTGGCCCCGCCATCGCCGGTCAGGGTATCGGCAAAATCCGAGCCGGTCAGATTTTCTATGCCGCGCAGTTCATCGCCCTGGGCGGTGCCACCCGTGCTGGTGCCTGCTGCCAGGCTGATGCTCACGCCGGCCGTCGAATTCTCATGACTGACGGTATCGCGACCCCCGTCGCCCACGAAACGTTCTTTGGCGGCGGTGGCGACAAAGACATCGTCACCGGCCGTGCCGACCTGCTCCAGCACGGTTTCGCCGGATTCCGGGACCTCTGCCTGTGCGGCAACCGCTTTCGCCGTTCCCAATGCTTCCTCGACGATCTCCTCTGACAGAACAGGGCCTGCGGCGATGTCACGCTGGAATACGGCAGGGGACACTTCCGTTGCCGCCATCTGGCCAGCGGCGGCGACAGCGGCGACCGCCGCTTCTGGGTGGGCGGCGGACAGGGCCCCGGATTGCAGGCTCGAAGCCAGCACCGGCGCCGCCACGCCATGCATCGCCTCGACAGACACGTCAGGCCTGACAGCCGCCCTGCCGGTTTCCGGCAATCCAGCCAGGGCCGTGGGCGCTGGCACAGCGGCTGCGGTCTGTACCGCGGTTTCGGCTACGCCACCCACTATGGGTTGTGGGCCGCCGGGCAGAACAGCACCGCCGGCGGCCGTGCCCAACCCAAGGGGCGGTTGATAGCTCCGGTCATCGCCGATCACCGTGCCGTAATGCACCGCTTCGAGCGCCTGGCCAGCTTCCGCGCCCTGATCCACCGCATGTTCAGGTGGCAAGACAGCTTCGCCGCCCAACGGAACGGGCGCTTTGGCGCCCTTTGGCAATGCCGTCAGTTCGTCAAACTGAATGTCGGATTTCGTAGCCATGTCCAAGCCTTACCGGTTGCTTACAACCAAAGGGCAATCGTGGGACGCCGCTTACTCATTCCTAATTTTTCAAATATATACTAACACGCAGCATTTGAGATTGATCCCAATCAAGCATTTCAAGACAGGATACGGGCAGGGTTGTCGACAGCATTCCCACCCATGATCGGATTGCAGGCATATGGCGCAGGGGCCGGTTCTTTACAGCAATGCAGGCAGCAGCCTGATCTTCAATCCGACACTGGCCGTCTGCTCGGTGATCCTCAATCTGCTGACGATCGCGCTGCCGATCTTCACGCTTCAGGTCTATGACCGTGTACTGCCGAACGCGGCCAGCGATACCCTGCTGCTGCTCACCATCCTGCTGCTCACGGTACTGATCGGCGAAGGGGCGATGCGCATGGTTCGCAGCACCCTGGCCGGCTGGGCCGGCGCCCGGTTCGAACATGCTACCGGCTGTGCCGGCATCGAACGCCTGCTGGGGGCCGACTTCCGGGAAGCCGGAGCGGCGACCGCCGGCGTGCATCTTGAGCGCCTCAGCGCCATCGACCGGCTGCGTGAATTCTACGCCAACCAGGGCGCGATCGTTGTGATCGACCTGCCCTTCGCCCTGCTGTTTACCGCCATCATCTGGGTCATTGGCGGGCCGCTGGCCTGGGTGGCCGCCGGCGTGCTGGTCGTCTTTGCCCTGGCGGCGATGATCATCGGCAGGATCCTGCATGAGGCTGTCGATAGCCGTGCGGATTCCGACAAGCGGCGCACCAGCTTCATCATCGAAATCCTGTCGGGCATCACCACGATCAAGGCCATGACGATGGAGCGCCTGATGATGCGGCGCTACGAGCGGCTGATGGATGGCGCATCGGCGGCCGCCTTCCGCGTCACCTATCTGTCGGCGCTGTCCCAGGCGCTTGGATCGTTTTTCTCGAATCTCGCCATCGTGGTCGTGCTGGCCTATGGCTCGCTGCTGGTGATCGACAACCAGATGACCATCGGTCAGTTGGCCTGCTCGTCGCTGCTGACGGGGCGGGTCATGCAGCCGCTGCTGCGCGCCATGGGAATCTGGAGCAATTTCCAGGCGATCCGGCTGGCCGAGCAGCAAATCCTGCGACTCAAGGCCTTGCCGCAGGAGCCGGGTGGATTGCAGCGGCGCGCCCCCCTGGTCACGGCCGGGCAGGTTGAATTCCGTGATGTCAGCCTTGACGACGGCACCGGGCAGCCCCTGCTGGATCACGTCAGCCTCACCATCGGGGCGGGCGAAACGGTGGGTATCGTCAGCCCCGACAACAGCGACCGCTCGGCGGTGCTGGCCTTGATCGCCGGCCTGCAGCGGCCGACCGGGGGGCAGATCCTGTATGACGGCACGCCGCTGAAACCGACCGATCCGCGGCCCGGTCCGGAGGAGATTGGCCTGCTACCGCGCCAGGCGACCATTTTCCAGGGCAGCCTGATCGACAACCTGACCATGTTCCGCCGTGGCGCGGTGGCCGATACCGCCCTGCAGCTGGCCGAGCGGCTGGGTCTGGATGGCTATATCGCCACGCTGGCCCATGGCTATGAAACGGCGGTCAGCGGTGGCCAGACCGAAACCCTGCCCGGCGGCGTGCGCCAGCGCATCGCCATCATTCGTGCCCTGGCCGAGCAGCCGCGCATCATCCTGTTCGACGAAAGCAACAATGCTTTTGACCGCAATTCCAACGAGCGGCTGCTGAAGATGCTGGCCGAGATGAAAGGCAAGATCACCATCGTCCTTGTCAGCTACCAGCCTTCGGTGCTGCGTCTGGCAGATCGCATGTTCGAATTGAGTGATGGTCGGCTGATCGAACGGCCGGCTGCCGTCGCATCCATGCCGGTGGAAGCCGCACACGGGCAGTCGACATGAGCGATCCGATCAATCCAGCCGGCAATGCGGCAGGCGGCAGCCTGCAGGTCGTTCGTTCCGAACCGCTCGCCGAGGCATTGCGGCAGGGGCGCGTCGGCGCTTTTCAGGCCGTATCGCCCTTTGCCGCCTGCCTGATGCCGCTGCTGACCGCGCTGGGCTGGCAAGGCGATCCACGCCATATCGTCGAGGCCTTGCCGCATTTTGCCGCCGACCTCGACCTTGATGGGCTGCGCAACGTTCTGATTGAACTGTCCTATGTCACCCGGCCACGTGATCTGCCACTGGGCCGGATCGATCCCCGCCTGCTGCCATGCCTGCATGTCGGCCGCGATGGCGTCCCGCGGGTAGTGCTCGAAAACGACGACGGCGTCATCCGGGTGTTCGACGGCAGTCGCCGGGAAGAAACCATCCTGAAGAACCCCGCCATCGCCGGCATCGCCTATTTCATCGAACTGGCCGAGCCGGCACAGGATGAAAAGGGACCGCGTACATCCTTCCTCGGCCTCATTGCGCGGCGATTCCAGGGTATCGCCATGCAGCTTGGCCTGATCACCCTGATCAACAACGTCCTGGCGCTTGGTTTTCCTCTCTTCGCCCTGATGGTTTACGACAAGGTGATCGGCGGCAATTCGCGCGAGCTGATCGTGTACCTGCTGGCCGGGATTGGATTGGTATTCGCGTTTGATTTCGCGCTGCGCATATTGCGCAGCCGCATGCTGGCCTATATGGGCGCCCGCGTCGAACGACTGATCGCCATCGCGGTTCTCAAACACCTGCTGCGCCTGCCGGTCGGCTATACCGAGGCGGCGCCGGTCGGCGCGCAACTGGCACGCCTGAAGGAATTCGAGGCGGTACGAGAATTCTTCACCGGCCCGCTGGCCGGTGTCGCCTTCGACCTGCCTTTCCTCGTCCTCTTTTTGCTGGTGATCACTTGGCTGGGCGGCCCGCTGGTCCTGGTGTCGATCATGCTCGGCGCCGTCATCCTGCTGATTGGCTATGCCTCGCATCTTGCGCAGCATGCCGCGATACAGCGTGCCGCTGCCAGCCATGCCGCGCGGCATGGCCTGATGGTGGAAATCGTCTCCAACCTGCAAGCCATCAAACAATCCGGCGGCGGTGCGATCTGGCTGGAACGCTATCGTGCGACATCCGCCGCCGCCGCCGTCGACAGCCGGGCCGTGCAGGTGGCGACCGGCATGATGAACACCGCGTCGCAGACCCTGATGATGCTGACTGGCGCCATCGTTCTGGCCTGGGGTGCATTACGCATCATCGACGGCAGCATGTCGGTCGGCGCCCTGGTGGCGACCATGGCATTGTCATGGCGCGTGCTGGCGCCGTTGCAACTCGGCCTGATGGCGCTGACACGTCTGGAGCAGATCCGCCTCGGCATGACGCAAATCGACCGGTTACTGAATATCCGCCCCGAGTTGAGTGACCGCGTCGGCCCCGCGGTCGTGCAGCGCGTCTTCCGCGGCGCGGTGACGCTCAACCGCGTTTCGCTCCGTTACCGGCCCGACGCCGAGCCGGCGCTGCTGGGCGTGGACCTTGTGTTGCGGCCCGGTGAAATGGTCGGCATCACCGGTCATTCTGGCTCGGGCAAATCGACCATTCTCAAGGTGATGGCCGGGCTGTATCAGTCACAGGCCGGTTCGGTGCTGCTGGATGGCCTGGATATCCGCCAGATGACTCCCTATGAACTGCGCAGCGCGATCACCTATTCGCCGCAGAACCGCAACCTGTTTCATGGCACCATCGCCCAGAATCTGCGGCTGGCCGCCCCGACCGCCAGCGACGATGACCTGAAGGCTGCACTGGCGGAAGCCGGCGCGCTGAACGAGGTGCTGGCTCTGCCGGATGGCCTGCATACCGGGCTCGGTGACCATGCCAGCGCCCGGCTGCTCTCCGCCGGCCTGCTGCAGCAGATCGCCCTGGCCCGCGTCTATCTCCGCCCGTCGGCCGTATTGCTGCTCGACGAGCCGGCGCAATGGCTGGACGAGAGCGGCGATGCCGCGCTGATCGAGGCATTGCGCCGGCGCAAGGGCCAGCAAACCATTGCGATCGTGACGCATCGCCCAAGCCATCTGGCGGTTTGCGACCGGGTCGTCGTGATGGAGAACGGACGTATCGTGGAAATCCGCAATGCTCACACGAGCAATGCCGCGGCGGTCAAGGGGGCCGGGACATGAGCAACAAATTACCGGCCTTGCGCCCGGATCCGTCGCGCACCCGGTATCTGACCCTGGCGATCCAGCTCGAGGAGGGCCGGCCGCCGCGACTGATGCAGCTTTCGGTCTGGCTTATGGCCGCCATCATGATCTGCGCCATCGCCTGGGCAGCAGTGACCAAGGTGGCGCAGGTGGCCCGCGCGCCGGGCGAGATCGTGCCCAGCGGTTACCTGCAGCCCATACAGCACCTGGAAGGCGGCATCATCCGCGAAGTTCTGGTGCATGAAGGCGATCTGGTCGAAGCGGGCCAGGTTCTTGTCCGTCTCGACCATACCGGCGTGCTTGCCGAACTGGAACAGGTCCGCACACGCGAGCGCAGCCTGCGTCTGCAGGCCGAGCGCCTGCGGGCATTCGCCGAAGGTCGCGCTGCCGATCTCGATGACAGCGACGAACAGGCGCTTTCCGCCGATCAGGCGGCCATTCTGCGCAGCCAGGAAAAGGCGAGAACCAGCCAGCGTCTGGTGCTGGAACGCCAGCTTGCCGGCCGCCGCGCGGACCTGGAATCCCTGCTCGGCCAGCAGAAGACCCTGCAACGCCAGCTCGCCATCACCGGCGAAGCCCTGGAGATGCGCAAGACGCTGACCCAGCAGGGCCTTAATTCACGGCTCACGTTCCTCGACGTGCAACGCGAGATGAACCGGGTGCAGGGCGAATTGACCACTGTCACGGTGGCCATCGGCCGCGCCCGTGAGGCCATCGCCGAGGCTGAACAACGGCTGACCGAACTCGAATCCCGCCTGTCGGCCGATGCCATGCGTGAACTCGGCTCGGTCACCAGCGATCTGCGCCAGATCGAGGAAGCGCGCGTCAAGCTGGAGGACCGCGTGGCCCGCACCACGATCACCTCGCCGGTGCGCGGCGTGATCAAGGATCTGCGCGCCCGCATGTCTGACACCGTCATCCCGCCGGGCGGCAATATCGCCGAGATCGTTCCGCTTGGCCGCGAACTGATTGTCGAGGCGCGCGTCAGCCCGTCGGATATCGGCCAGCTGCGATCGGGCCAGGCGGTGGCGGTGAAGGTGTCGACCTATGATTTCGCGCAATTTGGCAGCGTGCCCGGCCGTCTGGTGCATATTTCGCCATCGACCTTCCACGGACCGCAGATTCCGCCTTTCTACAAGGCCCTGGTGCGGCTGGACCGCAGTTATGCCGGCGACGATCCGGCCCGCAATCCGCTGCTGCCGGGTATGACCGTGCTGGCCGACATCAAAACCGACGAACGCACGGTGCTGCGTTTCCTGCTCAATCCGATCTACCGGGCGATCGATACAGCGTTTCAGGAACGCTGAGCCTGTCGAGATGACAAAACGGCTTGGTCTCATCGGTTACGGCGGCATCGGACAGTCGATTCTCGCCGCCTGTGCGGCGCATCCATTGCCTGGCTACAGGCTGACCACCTTGCTGACGCGGCCCTATCAGCGCGATCAGGCTCAGGCCGCTTTTCCCGACTTGGCCGTCACCGACAGCCTTGCCGATTTCCTGGCGGCCGGACCCGACATCGTGATCGAGGCGGCCGGCCAGGGGGCTGTGCGCGATACGGCCGAGGCCGTGCTGCTGCGGGGCTGCGATCTTTATGTCATCTCCACCGGCGCACTGGCCGATGCCGCCTTCCGGAGCCGGCTGCTTGGCCTGGCCGGATCAGGGCATGGGCGCGTGATCATCCCGGCTGGTGCCACGGCCGGCCTCGATGGCCTGCTGGCGATGCGCCAGGACGGCCTGCAGACCGTGACCTACATCTCGACCAAGCCGCCGAAAGCATGGCTGGGCACACCGGCGGAACAGTCTTTTGATCTGGATGCAATTGCCGAGCCGACGGTGGTGTTTTCCGGTTGTGCCGACGTGGCCGCGTTGCGCTATCCGAAGAACGCCAATCTGGCTGCCACCATCGCCCTGGCCGGGCTGGGTTTCGAACGGACCCAGGTGAAGCTGGTGGCCGATCCGGCGGCCAGCGGCAATACCGGCCGTATCGAAGCGGAAAGCCGTTCGTCGCGCCTGACCGTGATCGTGTCCGGCCGCAGCAGCCCGGGCAACCCGAAGACCTCGGCGATCACCGGCATGAGCGTGCTGGCAGCGCTCGACAACCGCAGCGCGGCCCTGGCTTTCGGCTGAGTGTCTGCAATTTTCCCACCCGCGCACCCGATCATTGCGCGATCGGTCGCCGCGGTCGGGGCCAGAAGACTATGCAGCAGGCCCCAAGCCGCCGGTCGCGCCGCTCAGTCGGTCTTGCGCTGGAAGCCCGCAATATCGCGATACCCGGCGGCAACCGCCTCCAGTTCTTCCGGCGTGATCAGGTCCTCGATGCGGTCCTGCGGACCTTTCACCCGCGCCGCCGCGATATCCAGCACCTTCTCCGGCCCCGACTGGCGGTTGGTGAGGACGACCCGCGATGTGACGGGACGCCGCACATCCTCATAGGCCGCGAGTCCCGCCGTTGTCGCGCTATGCCGTTCAAGCGCGTCGGCCAGGGCCTCTGCATCCATGATCGCCTGTGAGGCCCCGTTCGCACCGATTGGATACATCGGATGCGCCGCATCGCCAAGCAACGTGACGCGGCCCTTGGTCCAGAAGGGCAGCGGATCGCGGTCAATCATCGGATACTGGGTGATATGCGCAGTCTCGCGCAGAAGCTTCATGACATCGATATCCGGCATCAGGAAACCGGCAAACGCGGCGATGAAATCCCGTCCGCCCTCGGCCGTCCAATCCGCGGTTTCGGCGGCGCGCGGCTGGTCACGACGCACCTCGGCGACCCAGTTCACCAGCGACCTGCCCTCGCGGTCGGCGCGTCCGGAAATCGGATAACACACGAATTTCACATCGTGGTCACCGGCGATGAACATGGTGCGGCCATCGCCCAGCCGTGCCTGCAGATTGGCTCCACGCCACATCATGGTGCCTTCGTAATGCGCCGGACCTTCATCCGGATGCAATTGCCGGCGCAGCCGGGAATGGAACCCGTCAGCCCCGATCAGAAGCGCGGCATCGCAGGCTGTGCCGTCATCGCATGTCACGGTCACGCCGCCGGCATGCTGTCTGAACCCCGCGACACCCTTGCCCGCGATGACTGCGTCCCCGCCGATCCGCTGCCGCACGGCATCGAGCAGCAGGAACTGCAATTCGCCGCGATGGACGGAGTATTGCGGATATTCGAAACCATACTCGACTGAACGCGGGTCGGACTGGATCAGATGACCGAACCGGGTGCGGTATTCGATGCACCGCGTGCGGATCGCGATATCGTCCAGCGCCGGACCGAGTCCCAGCCGGTGCAACACGCCCGCTGCATGCGGCATGACATTGATGCCCACGCCGAGTGGCCTGATCTCGCACACCTGCTCGAGAATCTGGACGTCAAAGCCTTTGCGCTGGAGGCACAATGCCGCCGTCAGGCCGCCAATTCCGGCGCCCGCAATGACAATTTTCATACCGCAGCCTCTCGGTTCCCTCACGCAACCGCAGCCCCGCATATCGCCGCGAGCTCCGATACAGGCCCAGAAAATGGAGCATGGGCCTTGCCATTCTCAATACACGGGAGCGATATTCGATGTCACTTTCTCAACACGGGTCCACCATGCACCGGCCCTATCTGGATCGCAGCCGCTATGTCCCGGGCGACGCCTCGTTGCATGTGGGCTTCCTGAATGTCGAACGGATTGCAGACCGGCGCCACATCCATGACTGGCGGGTGGATGCCCATTTCCATGAGGGCCTGGCGCAGCTTTTCTTCTTTGCCGCCGGCGAGGTGACAGGCCAGATCGACTACGAGAAGCGCCGCATCGCGTCGCCCGCGCTGATCTGGATGCCGGCCCTGGTGGGGCATGGATTCGACTATCCCAAAGACATGGTGGGCTGGGTCATCACCCTGCCTACGACCGATGTAGTCCGGCTGGCGCGGAAACTGCCGCAGGCCGAACCTTGGCTGGAGCGGACCGCCATGCTGACAGGTAACGATCTTGCACCACACACCTCCAGCCTGCGCCGAATCTTCGAGGAACTGGAAGCCGAAAGCCGCGGCAGCGCCGATGCGCGCGACATAGCCGTCGAAGCCCTGTTCAGCCTTATCATGGTGAAGATGCATCGCGGCTTCGCCCACATGGCTGCGACATCCAATGCCGCGCCGGATCGCCGCCGCGACCTGGTCCGCCGCTTCGAGGCCCTGGTAGACCGCGACCACGCCACCAATCGCCCCGTCAACGATTATGCGGCAGAATTGAACGTGACGCCCACCCATCTGGCCCGCACAGTCAAGGCGGTGACAGGGCGTTCGCCCGGCGACATCGTGCACGACCGATTGATTCTGGAGTCCCGCCGCCAGATCGCGTTCACCGACCAGCCGATTGCCGAGATTGCCTATCGCCTCAATTTTTCATCGCCATCCTATTTCAGCCGCTTTTTCGCCGGCCTGACCGGTGAAAACCCGACCGAGTTCCGGGCGCGCATTCGCCGCCAGGGCAACTGACTGAACACCGCGCCGCCGCGAATTGTCCAGCATGACCGATTCGCCCGCCACTCCCGTCCGCAAGGTCATCCATATCGACATGGATGCCTTCTATGCGTCCGTGGAGCAGCGCGACAATCCGGAGCTGCGCGGCAAACCCGTCGCCGTCGGCGGTTCGCGCGAGCGTGGCGTGGTGGCGGCCGCGAGCTACGAGGCGCGCAAGTTCGGCGTGCGCTCGGCCATGCCGTCAGTGACCGCCAAGCGCAAATGCCCCGAACTGATCTTCGTGAAGCCGCGCTTCGATGCCTATCGTGCCGTCTCGGCGCAGATTCGCGACATCTTTGCCGATTACACACCGTTGATCGAGCCGCTGTCGCTCGACGAGGCCTATCTTGACGTGACACAGAACCTGAAGGGCATCGCATCGGCGACTCAGATCGCCGAGGACATCCGCGCCCGCATCCGCGCCGAGACGCAGCTCACAGCCTCGGCCGGCGTGTCGTATAACAAGTTCCTGGCCAAGCTGGCCTCCGACCACAACAAGCCCGATGGCCTGTTCGTGATCACCCCCCGCATGGGGCCCGGTTTCGTGGAAAGCCTGCCGGTGGGCCGGTTCCACGGCATCGGCCCGGCCACGGCGGCGAAGATGAACCGCCTTGGCATCGAGACCGGCGCCGATCTGCGCGAACGCTCGCTGCCGTTCCTGCAGCAGCATTTCGGCAAGGCGGGGCATTTCTATTACTGGATTTCACGCGGCGTGGACGAACGCCCGGTGCGCCCCGACCGCATCCGCAAATCCGTGGGCGCGGAAGACACCTTCGCGGCCGACCTCTTCACCCTGGAAGACGCGCAGGCGGAAGTGGCAAAAGTGGGCGAGAAGGTCTGGCGCTATTGCGAAAAGCACAGCATCCGCGGCCGCACCGTGACACTGAAGGTGAAATACGCCGATTTCCAGCAGATCACGCGCAGCCGCACGCAGCATGTTCCAGTCACCGGCGCGGCCGACCTGCTGGGCATCGCCAACGACCTGCTGGCTGGCGTGTTTCCCACGCCAAAAGGCATCCGCCTGCTGGGCGTCACCCTCTCGTCGCTGGAGGAACCGGCCCGCGAGGATGGCGGCGACGATACCCAGCAGCTCAAACTCACGCTCTAGGCGCGGCATCCGCCTTTGCTATAGTCGATCCGATCCGTCTCCCGCAGCGCCATAGACCAAGCATGCAGCATTCCCGCCTCGATGGCCTTGCCATCGGCCTCATGACCATCCTGTGCCTGAGCTGGGGCGTCCAGCAGGTGGTGATCAAGATGACCGCCGATGTCGTCTCGCCTCTGCTGCAGGCCGGCCTGCGCTCGACCGGCGCGGCCCTGCTGGTCTGGCTGTGGATGGTCTGGCGCCGCATCCCGCTCTGGCAGCGCGACGGCAGCCTGTGGCCGGGCCTGGGCGCCGGGCTTTTGTTCGGCACCGAATTCGGCCTGCTGTTTTACGGTCTCACGCTCACCACGGCCTCGCGTGCCGCCATCCTGCTCTACACCGCGCCATTCTGGGTGGCTCTGGGTTCGCATCTGCTGATCCCCGGCGAACGCATCGGCCGGCTGCAATGGCTCGGCCTGGCACTGGCTTTCCTGGGCGTGGTACTGACCTTCGCCGGCCGACTGAGCACACCACAACCTTCTGAAATGCTGGGTGATGGCCTGATGGTAACGGCCGCCATCCTGTGGGCGGCCACCACGTTGCTGATCAAGGCATCGAAACTGCGCATGGTCAGCCCGTACAAGACACTGCTGTACCAACTTGCCGTTTCCGGGCCGATGCTGCTGCTGGCCGCCGTGGGGAGCGGCGAAAGCCTCGCCATCCCGGCCACGGGCTTCGTGATTGGCTCGCTGGCCTTCCAGACCGTGGCGGTGGCCGCGGTGAGCTATCTCGCCTGGTTCTGGATGATGACCCGTTATCCTGTCTCGCGGCTGTCGGCCTTTTCATTCCTCACGCCGGTTTTCGGCGTGGCCGGCGGCGCCCTCTATCTGGGTGAACCGCTGTCGCCGGCGCTGCTGGGCGCCTTGGCCCTGGTGGCCTTCGGCATCTGGCTGGTGAATGCCCCGCGGGCGCGGTCCTGACGGCGGCGCCGGCACGCCAGGACCGCATCTCCGGTACCCGTTCTAGGCTGCACTGCGCGACGATTTGGCGGATGACGCCGCGCTGTCCTTGGCCGCCAGGAAGGCTTGCGCCATCTTTTCCCGCGCTGCCGCGTCGAAATGTTTTTCCAGCAGATCGAAGGCCTCACCCTGCTCTTCCTCCACATGGTGCTCCAGCAATTCCTTCAGCACCATGGCATGGGCGCCCCAGGACGGGCTTGTGGTGGCACTGGAACGCGTCAGCTTTTCGAACAGGTAGTCCACCAGGCTGTGCTCGACATAGCCTTCATGGCCCATCTTCACGGCCTCGTCGTCATCCTTGCAGCCTTTCAGAGCCTCGTAGACGGCAGCCTCCTCCGCGCGGGAATGCAGCGTCAGCGCGTCCTTGAGCTGATGGAAAATCTCACGCCGCGCCTTGGCGTCTTCCTCCTCCCGGCAAAGCCGGTCGGCTAGGGTAAGGGCTTCGTCGTGTTCCTGGCGCAGCAGATCGGTAATCTCTGGCATGGGGTTTCCTTTCCTGGCTGGTCGCTGGTCGCCGCCCGGCCTGCCGGAGTGGCGACCGGAACAGCGATACATGCCAAACATCCCGTAGCGACAGATGTTCCCACCGATCCACAACCGGCAAACCGGCAAATGGATTACAAACCTGTAATTCCCAGGAATCCGGCCGCAAACAGATAAAAATCCGGTAACGTAGCAGTACGTCTACATTACTTCCGCCGCGACCTGGCGTAAGACCCCGTCAGGAAAAACGGGGACGCGACGTTATGCCGACCGGCGAATACATCCTGATTGTCGAAGACTCAGCCTCTATGCGGCAGACCATGCGCGGCATACTGGAAGCCGCGGGCCACCGTGTCGGCGAGGCCGCCGATGGCGACGCGGCGCTGGCCGCGCTGGAAAGCCAAGCGGCGCAACTGATGCTGCTTGACCTCAGCATGCCGAAAATGCGTGGCGAGGATGTGCTGGCCGCCGTGCGCAAGCGTTCGCGCGTGCCGATCATCGTCGTCTCGGGCGAGGAAGACCGCAATGCCAAGGTCGAGGCCTTGTCCAACGGCGCCGACGACTACATCACCAAACCGTTTGACGTGGCTGAACTGCTTGCCCGGGTGCGCGCCGTACTGCGCCGCGCCAACCCGGCCAACAATCGCGACGAACTGGGCGATTTCCGCATCGACCGCAGCCGCGCCCAGATCTGGCACAAGGGCAACGCCATCCGCCTGACCGCGATGGAAAACCGTCTGGTCGGCCTGCTGTTCGACTATGCGGGGCAGATCGTGTTGTTCAACGACATCACGCGCGAACTATGGCAGCGCGATGATGAACAGTCGCGCGCCACTTTGCGCGTGCTGATCTGGCGCCTGCGCCAGAAGCTGGAAGACAATCCCGACCAGCCCAAACGCCTGGTGACCGAGGAAAATCTCGGCTACCGCCTGAAGCTTTAGGTCAGATCGCCTTGGCCTTACGCAGGCTCTCGAGCTTCGCCTCGTCGAAGCCGAGCATATCCTTCAGCACAGCGTCGGTATGCTCGCCCAGCAAAGGCGGGCCGCGGTCGTAAGCCACCGGCGAGTCCGACAGGCGCAGCGGGCTGGCCACACTGGGCACTTCACCCTGCTGGCTATGCGGAACGGTCTTCTGCAGGCCGCGCGCCTGCACATGGGGATCGGCGAACACCTTGTCCACGGTATTGATCGGACCGCAGGGCACGGCGCGTTTTTCCAGCGCGGCGATCAGGTCGGCCATGCTGCGCTTGCTGGTTTCCGCCTCGATGGCAGCCACCACCAAGGCGCGGTTGTTCAGACGCTCGATATTGCTGGCGAAGCGCGGATCCTGCATCCATTCGGGATGGCCCAGCTCCTCGGCCAGTTTGGCGAACTGGCCGTCATTGCCGACCGCGATGATGACGTGGCCGTCAGACGTCGGGAAACTCTGATAGGGCACGATGGCGGCATGGCCGTTGCCCATGCGCACCGGCGCCTGGCCGGAAACGAGGTAATACAGCGCCTGGTTCGCCAGCGTGGCGACCGACACATCCAGCAGGGCCATGTCGATATACTGCCCCCGGCCGGAGCGGTGGCGCTGGTTCAGCGCGCCGAGGATGGCGATGGTGGCATACAGGCCGGTCATCACGTCGACCAGCGCCACGCCGGCCTTCTGCGGGCCGCCGCCGGGCAGGTCGTCCTTCTCGCCGGTCACGCTCATCAGCCCGCCCATGCCCTGGATCAGGAAATCGTAGCCCGCGCGTGGCGCATAGGGCCCGGTCTGGCCGAAACCGGTGATCGAGCAGTAGACCAGGCGGGGATTGATCTTCGACAGGCTGTCGTAATCCAGGCCGTATTTCTTCAACCCGCCCAGCTTGTAATTCTCCACCACAACATCCGCCTTGGCCGCGAGGTCGCGCAGGATCTGCTGACCTTCCTTGGTGGCCATGTCGACGGTGATGGAGCGCTTGCCGCGATTGGCCGCCAGGTAATAGGCCGCATCGGCCCGCGCGCCGGTTTTCGGGTCTTTCAGGAAGATCGGACCCCAGGTACGGGTATCGTCACCCGCACCGGGTTTCTCGACCTTGATCACGGTGGCGCCGAGATCGGCCAGGTTCTGGGTACACCACGGCCCGGCCAGCACACGGCTGAGATCGAGCACAACGATATCGTCCAGCGCGCGCATCCCGGCGCCTCCGTTCAACGGGCTGAGATCAGGCTCAGTAGAAGGCCTGGATGCCGGTCTGGGCCCGGCCGAGGATCAGCGCATGAACGTCATGCGTGCCCTCGTAGGTGTTCACCGTCTCCAGATTCACCAGGTGGCGCATCACATGATAATCCTCATGGATGCCGTTGCCGCCATGCATGTCGCGCGCCATGCGGGCGATTTCCAGTGCCTTGCCGCAGTTATTGCGCTTGATCAGCGAGATCATCTCCGGCGCCGCCTGGCCCTGGTCGCGCAGGCGGCCGACGCGCAGGGCGGCATTCAGGCCCAGTGCGATCTCGGTCTGCATGTTGGCCAGCTTGAGCTGGATGATCTGGTTGGCCGCCAGCGGGCGGTTGAACTGTTTGCGGTCCAGCACATACTGGCGCGCCTGGTGCCAGCAGGCTTCGGCCGCACCCATGGCGCCCCAGGCGATGCCATAGCGCGCGCTGTTCAGGCAGCCGAACGGGCCCTTCAGGCCCTGCACGTTCGGCAGCAGGTTTTCATCGGGCACGAACACGCTGTCCATGACGATTTCGCCGGTGATCGAAGCGCGCAGGCTGAGCTTGCCGTGGATCTTGGGCGCCGAGAGGCCCTTCATGCCCTTTTCCAGCACGAAGCCGCGGATCACGCCGTCCTCGGTCTTGGCCCAGACCACGAACACGTCGGCGATCGGCGAGTTGGAAATCCACATCTTGGCGCCGGTCAGCTCATAACCGCCGGCCACCTTCTTGGCGCGGGTCTTCATGCTGCCCGGATCGGAGCCGTGGTCGGGTTCGGTCAGGCCGAAGCAGCCGATCCATTCGCCCGAGGCCAGCTTGGGCAGATACTTCTCGCGCTGGGCTTCGTTGCCATAGGCATAGATCGGATACATCACCAGGCTGGACTGCACGCTCATCATCGAGCGGTAGCCGGAATCGACCGCCTCGACCTCGCGGGCCACCAGGCCATAGGCGACATAGGAAGCGCCAGCGCAGCCATAACCCTCGATCATCGAACCCAGCAGGCCCAGTTCGCCCATCTCGCGGAAGATCGCCGGATCGGTCTTTTCCTCGCGGAAGGCTTCCTTCACGCGCGGCAACAGCTTGTTCTGGCAGTATTCGCGGGCGGTATCGCGGATCAGGCGCTCGTCCTCGGTCAGCTCGGCTTCCAGGTTGAAGGGGTCTTCCCACTTGAAAACGGGCTTGGCGGCGGGGGCTTGCGCGTTCATGGCGATATCCTCGGACGGATGGTTTTGGTTCTGTTGAAGGGGGAGATAGCCCCTTGGTCTGGCCCGGCAAGCTGTCAGACCGGCGATTGGCAGGCAAACGAATTCTCGCTATTACTTGATGATCGGAGGTTATTATCTTGGCCCTGTCGCGTCGTTTCCTGCCCCCGCTGTCCGCCCTGATGGCTTTCGAGGCCGCAGCCCGGCATGAAAGCTTCACGGCCGCCGCCAAGGAACTGAATGTCAGCCAGGCGGCGATCAGCCGCCGTGTGCAGCTTTTGGAAGACATTCTCGGCCTCACGCTGTTCGAACGCATCCGCCAGCGCGTGGTGCTGACCCCGGCCGGGGCCGCCTATGCCCGCGAACTGCAGGAAGCTCTGGGCCGCATCGGCACCGCCACGGTGAACACCATGGCCGCGCGCGGCGGCAATGCCACGCTGAACATTGCCACCCTGCCCACCTTCGGCACACGCTGGCTGATCCCGCGCCTGCCCGATTTCGCCGCCAAGCATCCGCAGATCACCATCAACCTGCCGACCCGCATCGAAAGCTTCGACTTCGCCGCCGAGCCGCTGGATGCCGCGATCTCGTTCGGCGATCCGGTCTGGCCCGGCGCCGTGGTCGACAAGCTGATCGAGGAAGACCTGATCCCGGTGCTGTCGAAAAAGCTGCTGGCGGGCCAGCGCATCAAAAAGCCGGAAGACCTGTTCAAGATTCCGCTGATCCAGCAATCGACCCGCCCTTCGGCCTGGGCCGACTGGTTCGCGCTGGTGGGCGTGGCCTGCCCGCCGGTGCCACTGGGGCCGCGTTACGGCCAGTTCGCCATGGTGGTGCAGGCGGCCGTGGTGGGCCTGGGTGCGGCCATCGTGCCGCGTTTCCTGGTCGAGCCCGAACTGGCCGATGGCAGCTTGGTGGCGCCATTTCCGGAACTGCTGCACAGCAAACAGGCCTATTGCCTGTTTTATCCAGAAGCCCGCCGCAACGATCCGGCATTGCGCGCTTTCCGCGACTGGCTGGTCGGCGCGGTGAAGGCGAAAGTCAGCTAGCGCAATAGGCCTGCAGGGCGGCGAGATGGCGCTGCTTCGTCGCATCGTCCAGGAAGGCGGCGCGGAAGCCGTTGCCGGCCAGCGTGACGATCTCGTCACGGCTTAGATCCAGCGCCTGCTGCACGGCGAGATAATTCTCGGTCACATAGCCGCCGAAATAGGCCGGATCGTCGGAATTCAGCGTCGCCACCAGGCCGGCCTGCAGCATGCGGCGCAGCGGATGCTGCTTCATGTCGCGCACGACGCAGAGCTTGAGGTTGGACAGCGGACAGACGGTAAGCGGCATCTTCTCGACCGCCAGCCGCGCGGTGAGTCTTTCATCCTCAAGCGCGCGGTTGCCATGATCGATCCGCTCGACCTTCAGCAGATCGAGCGCTTCCCACACATAGTCCGGCGGGCCTTCCTCGCCGGCATGGGCCACGGCATGCAAGCCGAGCGCCCGTGCCCTGGCAAAAACGCGCTGGAACTTCGCCGGCGGATGGCCCTTCTCCGATGAATCGAGGCCGACGCCGATGAAGCGGTCGCGCCACGGCAGCGCCTCTTCCAGTGTTTTCAGGGCGCTCTCCTCGTCGAGGTGGCGCAGGAAACACAGGATCAGGCTGGCGCTCAGGCCCAGTTCGCGCCGTGCGTCATTCAGGGCGCGCGTCAGGCCATCGATCACCGTTTTGAACGCCACGCCCCGGTCGGTATGGCCCTGCGGATCGAAAAAGATTTCCGCATGCCGCACATTCTGCTTCGCTGCCCGGCGCAGATACGCCATGGCGAGGTCGTAGAAATCCTGCTCGGTCTGCAGCACGCCCATGCCCTGGTAATACAGGTCGAGGAAATCCTGCAGGCTGCCGAAGCGATAGGCGGCGCGCAGCTCGTCCACCGTGGCATAGCGGAAAGGCAGGCTGTTGCGCTGGGCCAGCGCATACATCAGTTCGGGCTCGAAACTGCCCTCGATATGGATATGCAGTTCGGCCTTGGGCAGGCCGCTGATGAAGGCGAACAGATCGGTCATGGTCTGAACCTAGCGCGCCGCGCCGCAGGCGACAATCGCGGCGGCGGCCATTATAGTATGCAGGCGTTATAGTATTGCCGGATCGACAGACGAGGATTGCGATGGTTGAACGCATGCCGCCGGGCAGTTTCGCCCCGATGCCACGCCGCCTGTGGTGGCTGATCGTGCTGCGCGGCATCGCCGCCCTGCTGTTCGGCCTGATCGCGATCTTCTGGCCCGGCATCAGCCTGACCGTGCTGGTAATCATCTTCGGCGCCTATGCCCTGGTGGACGGCACCATCACCCTGATGCTGGCCCTGCGCCGCGACAGCGCCGATCCGGCGCGTGGCTTCCAGCTCCTCACCGGCATCAGCAGCCTGCTGCTCGGCCTGCTCTGCGTGCTATGGCCGGAAGCGGCCGTCACGCTGCTGATCTATCTGGTTGCGGCCTGGATCATCCTGTTCGGCATCATGGCTCTCGCCGGCAGCCTGCGCATGCGCCGCCAGGTCGGTCCCGACTGGCCGATCAGCAAAGGCGGCATCCTGCTGATCATCATCGGTCTGCTGCTGCTGTTCTTCCCCAGCGCCGTTGCGCTGGCCGCAACCTGGGTGATCGGCATCGCTGCGTTGCTGCTGGGTGGGGGATTGCTGGTCTTTGCCTGGCGCCGCCAGCAGCAGGACAATCTGACACTCTAACCAAGCGCCACTCTAGTCGAGCGGCAGGCTGAGCGTGACGATGAAGCCGCCGCCGGGGCGGTTCGCCGCCTCGATGGCGCCGCCGACCGCTTCCATGTTGCGCTTGGCGACCCAGAGGCCGAGGCCGAAATTGGGTAGCCTGTCATCGTGCCGGCCATCGTCGCGGAACGAGGCATGGCGCTGGAAGATATGTGGCAGCAGGGCCGGTTCCACGCCCGGCCCGGTATCGGCCACCACGATCAGCACGCGCCGCGTGCCGCGATGCAGCGTCACCGTCACCACACTGCCCGCGGGCGCATAGCTGAGCGCATTCTCGATCACCTGATCCAGCGCGGCGGCGATCAGGCGCCCACCCATGGGCGCCGAAGCCTCGCTGCCGGCCGCCACGCGCAGCGTGACGTTCCGCGCAGCGGCATCGCCGGCATGGGCATCCACCACATCCTCGATCAGGGCGTTCAGCTCGACATGCTCGCGCGGCGGATCGAGCCGGTCGGCCACGGCATCGTCCAGATTGCGCGCCGCCCGCACCAGGCCATCCAGCCTCTCCAAGGCGCCGTCGATCGCCTGCAATGCCTGCTGGCTGCGCTGATCTTCCGGCGCCACGCGACCACGCAGCGGCACCAAGGCCTGGCGGATCGTGCCCAGCGGCGTCTTGAAGGCATGCGCGCTTTCCTCCGCCGCCAGGCGCAATTCGCTGGCCGTGGCGCGCAGGCCGTCTTCCATGCGGTCGAAAGCGCGCGCCACGCCTTCCAGTTCCGGAATGCGGTTGCGCTGAACGAAACGGCCTTCGATGCGGCGTTCGGCCACCGCACGCGCCGTGGCGGCGAAACGCCGCAGGCCGCGAGCCAAGTCGAAGGCGATCAGCAGCACGATGACGGCGAAGATCAGATAGATCGCCGCCGCGACCTGCACCTCCGGCGCCTGCCAATAGGGCTTGCCCAGGCGCTGCTCCGCCGGCGCCGCCAGATCGCTGGAGATCACCAGCGCCCAGCAGCCGCGCGCCGTGCGCACCGGCGTGATCGAGGTGATCAGCTCGGCCTGGCCGTCGGCACGATCCACCCGCAGGGCCAGCGGCAGGTCGCCGCTGCAGGTCGCCTCCAGTTGCGCCAGCACGCCGGCTTCGTCCAGATGGCGGCGTTCGTAGTCCAGATCGGCCGGCATCACGGCCGGCGCCGAGGCCACATACAGGAAGCCCGCATCCGCCGGTCCGTCATGCGGCCGGAACAGCAGGCGCAGGCTGACGCCTTCGGTCTGGAACCGGGCCAGTTCCTCGCCCAGGCGGAACAGCGGAATCTGGTCGGCGCGCTGCAGGCGTTCTTCCAGCACGCGGCCGACCGTGAGGCCCTTCACGCGGATGCTTTCCAGCAACAGCCGCTGGCGATCCAGATCCGCCTGCCGGAAGGTGACGTAAAGAATGGCCGGCAAGGCGATGAAAAGTACAAGAACGATGAGGCCGCGGAAGGTCAGCGAGCGCCAGATGCGAAGTGGCTTGCGTCCCGTATCAGGCATGGCGCCAGCGATACCCAAAGCCGGGATAAGTTTCGATGGCGTCGAACTCCGCGTCGATGTCGCGGAATTTCTGCCGGATGCGCTTCACCATGGCGCGCACATTGGCACGATAACCATCCGGCCCCTGCCCGGCCTCGAAGCCGACGCCGCGCACCACATCGTAAATCTCGCGATAGCCGACATCGCGACCGATCCGCTGCGCCAGCAGTTGCACCACCTTGAATTCACCGTGGGTCAGATCGACCTGCACGCCGTTCCAGGTCACGCGGGCGCTGGCCACATCCAGCAGCAGGCCGCCGCTGCCCACCGGCATCGCGGCATCGCCGGCCGACGGCGTCTTGGCGCTGAGCGCGATGCGCAGGCGCTGCAGGATGATGGCAAAACTTTTTGCCTTGTCGACGAAATCGACGGCACCGAGCTTGAGGCCCTTTTCCTCGAAGATCGGCTGGTTCAGGCCGGTGAGGAAAATCACCGGGATGGCATGGCCGGCGGCACGCAACTGTTCCAGCGTGGCCGGACCGTCGAGTTCGGGCATCTGCCAGTCCAGCAGCATGGCGGCGGCACGGTTGCCCTGCGCGAACCAGTCCAGCGCAGCGGCACCGCCGTCGAAGGCAACGACGCGATAACCGGCCTCGCTTAAATTGGCCGATACGGTATCGCGGAACAGCGTGTCGTCGTCGACGACCGCGACCAGCAATGTCTCAGCGCCGTTCGGCATCGCGAGCGATCCTTGCCAGGCATTGGTCGGCAGCGCCGCCGTTGGGGGCGGCCCCATTGGGAACGGCGCCGTTCACCTCGTATTGCAAAGCGTAGAAATCGTTCCGCGCCGTGTCGAAATACAGATAGACCACCAGCCGGCAATCGCCACCGCCAAATTCCAGCACCCGCGCCGGCGGCGCCTCGCGCTCCTGCACCGGGCCGCCGAAATGATGCTGCAATCCTTCGCGGTTGAGGCCGATGACATTGGGCAGTCGCGGTGGTTCGGACTGCGGGGCCGGCTGCGCAACGGCAGACGGCTTGCGCGTCGGCCGTGGTGGTGGGCGTGTCGGACGCCCCGCATCGGGATCTGGCTGCGGTTCGCTCACCGGCGGCACCGGCGGCGGCGCGGCCGGTTGCGGCCGGGTCAGGAAGGTGTCGCAGCCCGCCAGCATGAGCGACAGCGTCATGAGCGGAACCACAGCAAAAATCGGACGGGTGCGAATCGACATAGGCGCGACGATACGCAAGCCGAAGGAAGGGGGGAAGCCATCAAAGATCGTGATTTGGGAATTCTCTCAAACAACTACAAGCATAGCCGATGTAAACACAATAGTAATTCCTGAGATAAACCTGTGACATAACCGGGATATACTTGTGACTGGCAGAACAAACTCGGGTTTGCCTCAAATATTCATTGCTGATTACTTCGGAATTGCCAATCCTCCGTCTCGAGCACGGCCCTCCCGGCCTTCCCAGACTTCCCTGCCGGCTTCGTCTCAGCCGCATCGTCCGCCGGGACCGTTCTCGCAACGAAGGAGGTATCCATGATCAATCATTCGACCGCCCCACGGATCGCGACCCGGCTTTCGGCCCTCGCCCTGGTTGGCCTGGTCGCCGCCGGCTGCAATGGCATGAACGACCAGCAGCAGCGGGCTCTTTCCGGCGGCGCCCTGGGCGCGGCAGGTGGCGCCGTGATCGGCGCCGTAACCGGCAGTACGGTGACCGGCGCGCTGATCGGCGCGGCGGCCGGCACGGCCGGCGGCCTGCTCTATCACGAGTCGGAAAAGAACAAGAAGAAGTAGCGTTTTCACGGTTTAGCGGAGCGGCGCGTCATGCCTGCCTCAACCCCGCGATGGAGCACCCCCTCCATCGTCGCGCCGTGGCCAAGTCGTCGACCCACCCTCGGCCTGGCCGCTGCCATCGTCGCCTCGGTGTTATCCGGGGCGGCGATGGCCGATCCGCTAATTCACAATTCCTCGATGACCGGCCCTGCCATGCCGGGACAAACCAAGCCAAGCGGCATGTTGCGGGCCCCCAGCGCGGCTCCCTATGCCGTCTATGCTGCCGGCTACGGCATCGATCGCGGCACCTGCGACCGCCATCTGATCGCCCGCGACATGGCAAAGCGCCAGATCACGGATCTCGTGGCAATGGCAACGGCGGACACGTTATCCGCACCGATGAAAGGCGGTGCGCTGACCCGCGACATGGATCCCATCGATCTGGGTTGCGTCGGCCGCGTGCTGGAATACGCGCCCGACCGGCAGATCATCCGCTGGTATGGCGCCGACCGCATCGATCGGAACGGTATCGGCCAGGATGGCCCGGCCTATGCGCTCACGCCGCTGGCCACCTTCGAACGCAACGGGCAGTTCTGCCGCGACTACCGCGCCATCGCCAGCCGCGACGGCAAGGACCAGCAGAGCTATGGAACCGCCTGCCGCCGGGCCGATGGCCTGTGGCAGGCCAGCGAATAAAAACCGCCGCAGGATTATGCCGCGCGAAGCGTATTCAGACTCATCGCAATGGAGGGATCCATGCTGACCAACACATTGCTGCTCTACATGACCCAGGAAGCCCTGACCAAGGTGCGCGCCAAGGCGCGTGACCACTTCGGCACCGCCAGCCGGGATGAGGACGCCATCCCAGACAATGTCGTGCCGGTGCAGTTCAGCCGCCGCCGCGCCACCTACTGGCGCGCCGACAAGATCGAGCAGCACCGGCAGGCGGCCCTGCGCAACTGATCTGCGCAACTGAAGATTCAGATCAGCAGCTTGCGGATCCGCGCCGAGATCAGGTCGACCGCGCTGACCAGCAGGATGATCATGAGCATCACCGCGCAGGTCTGGGCGAACTGGAAGCCGCGGATCACTTCCCACAGCACCACGCCGATGCCGCCGGCCCCCACCATGCCGACCACCGAAGCCGAGCGCAGGTTCGACTCGAAACGGTATAGCGAATACGAGACCCAAAGCGGCATCACCTGCGGGATCACGCCGTAGACGATCTCCTCCAGCGCATTGGCGCCGGTGGCGCGGATGCCTTCCACCGGCTGCGGGTCGATGGCCTCAACGGCTTCGGAAAACAGCTTGGCCAGGATGCCGGTGGTATGCACGAACAACGCCAGTGCGCCGGCAAACGGCCCCAGCCCCACCGCCACCACGAACAGCATGGCGAAAACCATCTCGTTGATGGCGCGGCAGGCATCCATAAGGCGACGCACCGGCTGGTGAATCCAGGGCGGCGTGATATTGGCCGAGGCCAGCAGGCCGAACGGCACCGCAAACACCACAGCCAGCAGCGTGCCCCAGATGGCGATGTGGAGCGTGACGATCAGTTCGTCGAGGTAATACCGCCACTCGGTGAAATCGGGCGGAAAGAAATCACCGATGAAGGTGACCATGTTGCCGGCATCGCTGAACAGCTTCTGGGGGGCGATTTCCGCTCCCCGGTATGACCAGATCACCATCGCCGCGATCAGGCCATAGACCAGCATGCGGCCGAGCGAGGCTTTCATGCCCGGCTTCGGCGGATGGATCGGGAGTTCGCGGATGATGGCAGCGTTCGACATGGCCGGCCCCTTGGCAAAGATGGGCGGGGCGGCCGGTCGGTCGCCCCGCTTGCAGCAATGGTTACGAACCCATCTGCTTGGTGAGATCGGCCAGCTTGGCCTCGATCTCGGCGATCTTCTTGGCCTTCTCGTCAGCGGCCATGTTGGTATCGGCTTCCAGTTTCAGCTTGTCGCGGAACAGGCCAAGCTGACGGATCGGCAGCAGCTGCTTGTTCGACGATTCCCTGAACGGTGCCCATTGCAGGGCGGCGAGCACCTTCTTTTCGTCTTCGCTCTTGGTGCCGTAGCCGAGGAAGAAGGACTTGATCTTCTTCTTGTCGGCGTCCGACAGGTCCTTGCGCCACACGATCGGATCCGACGGGATCAGCGGCGACTTCCAGATCGCCTTCACCTCGGCGGCCTTGGCCGGCTGGGTCTTCTGCAGGCGATCCATGTTCTCGGTGTTGTTGGTGGCGACATCCACCTGCTTGTTGGCCACGGCCAGCGCGTTGGTCTCGTGGTTGGCCGTCACCACGCGGGTGAAATGCTTGCGGATGTCGATATTGTTCTGCGCCCAGGCGTAATAGCTCGGCACCAGGAAGCCCGAGGTCGAGTTCGGATCGCCGTTGCCGAAGGAATACTTGCCCGGCGCCTTGACCAGGTCCTGGATCGAGTTCAGCGGGCTGTCCTTGTGCACTAGCAGCAGCGACCAGTAGCCCGGCGAGCCATCGGCCGAAACCGACTGCACGAAGACCTCGCCATCGGCGCGGTCGACGGCCTGGATGGCCGAGGCATTGCCGTACCAGGCGATCTGCACCTTGTTGAAGCGCATGCCCTCGATGATGCCGGCGTAATCAGGCGCGAAGAAGGCATTCACCTTCATGCCGATCTGCTTTTCCATGTCGGCCAGGAAGGGCTGCCAGATGGTCTTCAGGTTCGAGCTCGACTCGGTCGAGATGATACCGAAATTCAGCTCCTTGAGGTCGGCGGCCTGGGCGCCGCCGGCAGCGGCAAGCGCAACGGCCGCGACGGCGGCTTTCAGCATGGTACGGCGCAGCATGGTAAATCTCCCGGTTGGTTGGAACTGCGGAACGATGAAAAGTCAGGCCAGGGCCGGCAGCATGCGCGGCACGGCGCGCGAGGCGGCAGCCGACGTGCCTTCCGGTGCCACGTTGTTGTCGGCCGCTTCCGGCCGGGCATCGGCTTCCAGGCTGCCGAAATCGAGATCGGTATTGTTGCCGTAGATGCCACGCAGCAACGCGGTGGTGACGGCGGAAGCCTCGCCATCGAACATCACCTTGCCGTCGCGCAGCGCGATCACGCGGCGGCAGTATTTCAATGCGAAATCCACCTGATGCAGCGAGACCACGACGGTGACGCCATCGGCTTCGTTAATGCCGGCCAGCGCCTCCATCACCTTGCGCGAGGATTCGGGGTCCAGCGAGGCGATCGGTTCGTCGGCCAGGATGATTTTCGCCTGCTGCACCAGGGCGCGGGCGATGGCGGCGCGCTGCTGCTGGCCGCCCGACAGCGTGGAGGCACGCTGGAATGAGCACTGCGCAATACCGACGCGCTCCAATGCGGTTACGGCGACGCGGCGCTGATCGTCGGTGAAACGGCGCAACAGGCTGCGCCACAGCGGCATGCGGCCCAGGTTGCCGGCCAGTACGTTGGTGATCACCTGCAGGCGGCCGACCAGATTGAACTGCTGGAACACGAAACCGATGCCGGCGCGGGTTTCGCTGATGCCCCGGCCAAGCCGCCCCTGCGCCTGCACCATGCGCCCATCCACCACCACCTGGGCATGCGGGTCGCGGTCGCCCACGGTCAGGCCGGCGACATGGCGCAGCAGGGTGGATTTGCCCGAACCCGAGGCGCCGATCAGCGCCACCATTTCGCCGGGCTGGATGGTGAGGGTAATATTGTCGAGTGCCCGCTTGCCGGTCCGGAAGGTTTTCGATAGATGGGCAATCTCGATGGCGGCGCGCATGCGCTTCCCCTCTTTGCGGTCGGTGTCGTCGCGATCAAGGGGCGCTATAGCAATGCCATATGACAGTTCGATTGCGGTTCGGCGACGGCGGGGTGAAATCGCCGGCTGTTTGACGGGCCGTTAACTTACCCACAAGACCCTTCGCTGATTTGTCTAGGGATTTAACTCCGCATGGCGCCCCGTTTCGCTCTGTATGCCGCTCCGCCGGCCGATCATCCGCTGCATGATTTCGCCGCGCGCTGGCTCGGCTGGGATCCCGAAAGCGGCGAATCGCCGGCCGCACAGCCGGCCGCCGGTTTGAGCGCGGCACGCATCGCCGAGATCACCGCCGAACCGCGCCGCTACGGTTTCCACGGCACGCTGAAACCGCCATTCCGCCTGAAGGACGGCAACGACGAGGCGATGCTGATCATGGCGCTGGAAACATTCGCCGCCGCCCATGCCCCCGTGCGTCTGCCCACCTTGCAGGCGGCGGCTTTGGGCAGTTTCATCGCTCTGCGGCCATCGACACCCTGCCCGGAGATCGACGCGCTGGCAGGTGCCTGCGTGAAAGCCTTCGATGCTTTCCGCGCGCCGCCGTCAGAGGCCGAACTGGTCCGCCGCCGCCAGGCAGGCCTGACGCCGCGCCAGGACGCCAATCTGGCGCAATGGGGCTATCCCTATGTGTTCGAGGACTTTCGCCTGCATTTCACGCTGACCGGTCGCATCCACGACGCGGCCGAACGCGACGCCGTGCAGGCATATCTGACGACGCAGACGGCGCCGCTGCTGCGCCGGGATTTCACGGTGAATGAAATCTGCCTGTTCGTGCAGATGGACAGCACCGCGCCCTTCCGCGTCGCCGGGCGTTATCGCCTTATGGGCTAGCCGCGCACGCTCTCGACGATCAGGCGGATTCCCAGCAGCGCCATCACGCCGCCGGCGGCGCGATCAATCCAGTGCTTGGCGTTCAGGTACAGGGCGCGCGGCCGGCCGGCGGAAAATGCCACCGCCACCAGCGCATACCAGCCGCATTCCACCACGAACACCGCCGGCACCAGCAAGGCGGCGAGCCAGACGGATGGCTGCGCCGGCATCAGGGCCGCGAAGATGCCGGCATAGACCACGGCGGTCTTCGGATTGGACAACTGGGTGAGCAGGCCAACAGAAAAGGCGCGCAGCGGGCCGCGCTCCGCCGAGCCATTGGTGGCGTCGCCATCGCCTGAGACCGTCAGTGGCTGTTTCGCGCCGCGCCACAGCCGGAAGGCCAGCCAGCACAGATACAGCCCGCCGGCGAGCTTGAGTCCCAGATAGAGCCAGCCCACCTGCGCCAGCAGGGTGATCAAACCGAGCAGGGCGAAGCCCGCGAACACCGCGCCGCCGATGCCCATGCCGAAGGCGGCGGCCAGACCAGCCGGACGGCCGGCGGCAATCGCCGTGCGCGCCACCAGCACGAAACTGGGACCGGGGCTGGCCGCACCCAAGGCAATGGCAACGGTGATGCTGAACAGGGGAAGCAGGATATCCAGATTGTCCATGGGCGGCGACTCCAGCGAGAGATGGCCGCCAGTATGCCGGATCAGACCGGCTTTTGCAGCAGGGCGAGGAAGGCCTGCACGGTGTCGGCCAGTGCGCCGTCGTTATTGAGGATGACCACGTCGTCGCCCTGCAGCCTGAAGGCGGCGGCGCGGCCGAGGCGCTCTTCTATTTCGGCGGGGCTTTCGCGGCCGCGCTGCTCCAGCCGGCGCCGCAGCACCTCGGGCGAGGCCGTGATGCCGATCACCAGCAGGCCGGGGTATTTGCGCCGCGCCTCGTCGATGCTGCCGCGCGAGACATTCACCACCACCTGCCGGCCGGCGGCCAGATCGCCATCGATGCTTTTCGGAATGCCGTAATGCAGGCCATGGGCCGGCCAGTGCAGCGCGAAGCCGCCGCGCTGGGCCTGGGCAGCGAAATCGGACTCTGTGGCCGGGATGTAATCCTCGCCGCCCAGGCCCGGCGCGCGCGTCACCACGCGGCGCGGGAATACCACATCGGGATTATCTTTCAGGGCTGCGCGGGCGCCGTCCAGCACGCTGTCCTTGCCGACCCCACTGGGACCGACGACAAGCACAAGACGGCCACCTCTGCCCATATCTTCAGGCAGCCTTCAGCGCGGCTTCGATGATCGGGCGGTAATGTGCCAGATCGGGGGTCTTGAGCCGCGGCGACTTGGCGGCATCGTCCCAGCGGCGCAGGTTCACGGCATCCGCCGCGAAAGGCCGCGCCATGAAGCCGGCGGCCTCGGCCTCGCCGTAGATGCCGCCCTGCACCTCCAGGCTGGTTTTCGAGGCGGGCGACAGGCCGGCCCAGTAGGCAGGCTCGGCCCGGCAGAGATACCGCTTGGCATCCACATGCAACCGCACCGGCTCGACCACCGCATCGGGAAAATAGCGACCCAGCCATTCGGCCGCGACATCCTCGTGGCGGGCATCGACGCCCTGCTCGGCCAGGCCCTCGTCGCCCGCACCGACAAGATGGCCGATATCATGCAGCAGGGCCGCCGTGATCAGCTCCGGAGTCGAGCCCATGCGTTCGGCATGCATGGCACATTGCAGCGCATGTTCGAGCTGGCTGACGGCTTCCATGCCGTAGCGCTCGGCGCCGGCCTGTTCCAGCAGGGTGATGATCTGGTCGACGATCTGCATGGCGATACCTTTCGAGCTTACATCACGCGCTGGCCGGCGCGCCAGACCGCGCGCACCACCGGCGTATCGTCGATCAGGCTGACACGCAGCAGGTCGGCGCGCTTGCCCGGTTCGATCACGCCGCGATCGGTCAGGCCAATCGATTCGGCCGGATTGGTCGCCGCCATCGCCACGGCCTTGGGCAGGTCGATGCCTGGCACCTGCCTGGGCAGCAGGAATACTGACTGGATCATACTGCTGGGCACGTAATCCGACGAGATGATGTCGAGATGGCCGCGCTCGGCCAGGCTGCGGGCCGAGATATTGCCCGAATGCGAGCCGCCGCGCACAAGGTTGGGGCCACCCATCATCACATGCATGCCATGCTGGCGCGACAACTCGGCCGCTTCAAACGTGGTGGGGAATTCCGCCACCACCATGCCGTCGCTGGCCGCCTCGGCCACATGGTCGGGCGTGGCGTCGTCATGGCTGGCCAGCGGCAGGCCCTTGGCGCGGCACAGCTCGACCAGGGCACGGCGATTCTTCGCGCCATGGGCCTCGGCCGCCGCGATCTGGGTCGCCATGAAGGCGTCCATTTGCTCGTCGGTCATGCCGAACTTGCCCTGGTAGTATTCGCGATACTTCTCGGGCTTGACGAACTGGCGCTGACCGGGTGTGTGATCCATCACCGAAACCAGCTTGAGCCAGCTCAAATGCGACATTGGCTCGATCAGATCCATCAGCGACCCGAACGACACCTCACAGCGCAGATGCAGCAAATGCTCGGCACGCAGCATGCCTTCCTTCTGGCTGGCTTCGATGGCGGCGATCATGTCGCGCAGGATTTCCATGCGCACCGAACCGTCGCGCACATCGCCCACGGCGATGGCATCCAGCACGGTGGTGATGCCGGCGGCGGCCACCTGGGCATCGTGGCTGATCACCGCCAGCTTGCCAGGCCAGCGCACGCCGGGGCGCGGAGCGAAATGTTTCTCCAGATTGTCGGTATGCAGTTCGACCAGGCCGGGCAGCAGGTAATCGCCGCCGAAATCGATGGCATTCGCCACAGGCAGGCGGCCGGTATCGATATCAGCGATCACACCGTCGCGCACCTGCAGGCTGCCGACGGGGATTTCGGCGTCGCGGCCGACGATACGGGCATTGGTGATGACCAGTTCAGGACTCATGCCGCAACTCCATGGGCTTGCAACGGCAACAGACGGGTGGTGATCGCGGCGCGGGTTTCCGCATCATGCACGATGGCGACGATGGCGGTGCCGCGCCGACGCGCATCATCGATCAGATTTATGACAATTTTGCGATTCTGCTCGTCCAGGGAGGCTGTCGGCTCGTCCAGCAGCAGGATCGGGTAGTCAGCCGCGAAACCGCGGGCGATGTTGATGCGCTGCTGCTCGCCGCCCGAGAAGGTGGAGGGCGGCAGACTCCACATCTTCTCGGCGATCTGCAGGCGGGTGAGCAGCTCGGCCGCCCGCTCCCGTGCCTGGGCATCGGCCACGCCGCGCGCCAGCAAAGGCTCGGCCACGATATCCAGCGTCGAGACGCGCGGGATCACGCGCAGGAACTGCGTCACGTAACCCAGGCTGCGGCGCCGGATCTCCAGCACCGTGCGCGGCGCGGCGCTGACGATATCCACCAGATCGCCATCATGGCGGATCAGGATGCGGCCGTGCTGCGGCCGGTAATTGCCGTAGATCGAGCGAAGCAAGGTCGATTTGCCGGCGCCCGAGGGGCCGTGCAGGGTGACGCATTCGCCGGCCGCGACGGTCAAAGACGTGCCGCGCAGCACCGGCAGGGCCACGCCGCCACGCAGATGCAGGGTGAAAGTCTTGTCGAGATTTTCGACGCGGATCATATCCATGGCGGCCTCACACGCTGAGCACGGACGAGACCAGCAGTTGCGTATAGGCATGCTGCGGATCGTCGAGCAACTGGTCGGTCAGGCCGGCCTCAACCACCTGGCCGCGCCGCATCACCATCAGGCGATGCGCCAGCAGGCGGGCGACGCCCAGATCGTGGGTCACCACGATCACCGCCACATTGTATTCCTGCACCAGGCGGCGCAGCAGATCGAGCAGACGGGCCTGCACCGAGACATCCAGTCCGCCGGTCGGCTCGTCCATCAGCACGATACGCGGGCGGGTCACCAGGTTGCGGGCGATCTGCAGGCGCTGCTGCATGCCGCCCGAAAAGGTGCGCGGCAGATCGTCGACGCGTTCGGGCGGGATTTCCACCGCCTGCATCCAGTCCAGCGCGGTTTCGCGCAGAGAGCCGTAATGCTTCTGACCCAGGGCCATCAGGCGCTCGCCGATATTGGCGCCAGCCGAGAAATCCATGCGCAGGCCGTCGCGGGCATGCTGCTGCACGAAGCCCCATTCGGTGCGCATCAGCTGGCGGCGCTGGGATTCCGGCGCGGCGGCCAGGTCGACGATCCGCTCGTCAGCCGTGCGATAGAGCACGCGGCCCGAATCGATGCCGACACGGCCGGCAATGGCATTGAGCAGGGTGGACTTGCCCGAACCGGACTCGCCTACGATGCCCAGCACTTCGCCGGGCCAGAGTTCGAACGTCACGTCGCGACAGGCCGCCTGGCGGCCAAAGCTCTTGTTCAGCCCCTCGATGCTGAGCAACGGCATCTCGGTCACCTGCGTCCCGGTCATTCCGCAGCCTCCTTATAAGGGGCGGCCATGTGGCCGCGATGGCCGGCCGCCTGGCGCTCGCCGCAATAGTCGGTATCCGAACAGACGAACATGCGCCCACCCTTGTCGTCGAGGATCACCTCGTCGAGGAAACTGTCATGCGATCCGCACAACGCGCAGGCTTCCGGCCAGCGTTCGATCTCGAAGGGATGGTCGTCGAAATCCAGCGGCTTGACGTCGGTATAAGGCGGCACGGCATAGATGCGCTTCTCACGGCCGGCACCGAACAGCTGCAGGGCGGCATTCATGTGCAGCTTGGGCGTGTCGAATTTCGGGATCGGCGAGCAGCGCATCATGTAACGGCCATTCACCAGCACCGGATAATCGTAGGTGGTCGAGATATGGCCGTGCTGCGAGATGTCCTCATACAGCTTCACATGCATCACACCGTATTCCGACAGCGCGTGCATCTTGCGCGTCTCGGTCTCGCGCGGTTCCAGCCAGCGCAAAGGCTCGGGGATCGGCACCTGATAGACCAGGATCTGGCCTTCCTGCAGCGGCGTTTCCGGCACGCGGTGGCGCGTCTGGATCAGCGTCGCCTCCCGCGTCTTCTCGGTGGTGGCCACGTTGGTCATGCGCACGAAGAAGCGGCGGATCGACACGGCATTGGTGGTGTCGTCGGCGCCCTGGTCGATCACCTTCAGCACATCGTTGCCGCCGATCACCGCAGCCGTCACCTGCATGCCGCCGGTGCCCCAGCCATAGGGCAGCGGCATCTCGCGGCTGCCGAACGGGACCTGATAACCCGGGATCGCCACGGCCTTGAGGATGGCGCGGCGGATCATGCGCTTGGTCTGTTCGTCCAGGAAGGCGAAGTTATAACCCGCCAGCGGCGCCTGCGCCGCGCTGGCGGCGTAATCCTGCTGCAGGTTCATTGCGCGGCCTCCTCGAATTCGGCTTGCGGTGCGCCGGCACCGGCTTCGGCAGCCTCGATCTCGGCCCGCATCATGCGCACCAGCGTCAACTCCGACTGGAAATCCACGTGATGCGGCAGTTTCAGATGCTGCACAAAACCCGAGGCTTCCACATTGTCGGCGTGATAGAGCACGAATTCGGCATCCTGCGCCGGCGCGGTCAGGTCCTCGCCCAGCTCCTGCGCGCGCAGGCTGCGGTCGACCAGCGACATCGCCATCGCCTTGCGCTCGGCATAGCCGAAAGCCAGGCCATAACCGCGGGTGAATTTCGGCTTTTCGCTTTTCGAGCCCTTGAACTGGTTGATCATCTGGCATTCCGTCACCGTGATATCGGCGATATCGACCACCAGGCCCAGTTCTGGGATTTCGATCTCGACGCTCACTTCGCCCGAGCGAATTTCGCCCACGAAGGGATGCGACTTGGCGTAACCGCGCTGGGTGGAATAGCCCAAAGCAAGCAGATAGCCTTCATCGGCGCGGGCCAGGTTCTGCAGCCGCACATCGCGGCCGGCCGGAAACATCAGCGGCTCGCGCGTCAGATCGCCCACTGGCGCATCATCGGCATCGGGCGTTTCCTGTTCGATCAGGCCCTCGGCGTTCAGCAGGTCGACCACCTGCGGCAACTCGGCGGCCAGTTCGCCGCGCGCCGCCATGTCCGGTGCCTCGCCATTGGCCAGCAGGCTGAAATCCAGCAGGCGATGGGTGTAGTCGAAGGTGGGGCCGAGCAATTGCCCGCCCGGCAGATCCTTGAAGCAGGAGGAGATGCGGCGCGACACCTGCATCTTCGCCGTGTCGATGGGCAGCGAGACCGCCAGGCGCGGCAAGGTCGTGCGATAGGCGCGCAGCAGGAAGATGGCTTCCACCTGGTCGCCGCGCGCCTGCTTCAGCGCCAGCGCGGCCAGTTCGGGATCGTAGACCGAGCCTTCGGTCATCACGCGGTCGACGCCGAGGGAAAGCTGCTCACGGATCTGGTCCACGCTCAGCTCAGGCACAGCCGCAGCGCCGCGGCGATCTTCCGCCAGCAACGCATGGGCATTTTCGATGGCGGTTTCGCCACCTTTCACGGCCACATACATGATCAGGCCTCCCCGAAGGAAATCGTCGTGCTGCGCGGCAGGCCGATCACCTGCCGGCCGCAACCGAGATAGATGTCGAGTCCGCGCGGAAATACCGATGCAAGCTGCGCGCGCTGACGCCACAGGGCTACGTCCAACCCGCAGAACGGCATCGTCACGCTCTCCCTGATGCCGGGTCCGCGCCAGGTCATGGCGGCGGCACCAGTCAGCGACGGCGCCTGCACCAGCAATGTGGCGCCGCGCTCGGGCGCCTCGTCGCTGCCCAGGCCGAAACTGTCCAGCGCCGGCACATGCGCCGCATCCAGCAATGCCAGCGCAGCCTGATCGGGTCTGGCGGCCAGCGGGGCGCCGGTATGGAAACGCAGCCAAGCCTTCACCGCATCGGTATCGAAGCCAGCCCCCAGCCACACGGGCGTATCGAGATCGGCCAGCGTGAGCAGGCCGGCCGCCAGCACGGGCGAAAGACCTTCAGGGCGGCCGCATTCATCGCTCAGCTCCAGCACGCGGCCGGGCCGCGCCATGGCATCCAGCAGCACACGGAATGCCTGCTGGCTCTGCTGCACCGGGTCATGGAAACCGGCGGCGGGGGGCGTGATTTGCACATCTGTCTGCATCGGGTTCATGCCTCAGTCCTCGCCGCGCACCAGCGTGAAAAAATCGACCTTGGTGGCCGCCACCTTCGCCGCGCGCGCCTGCCGGGCCGCCGCTGCGTCATCCTGCGTGGGGGTGAGCAACGCAGCCTCGACCATCGCGGCATGCTGTGGCTGCTGGGCCAGCGCATCGAACAGCGCCGCCAGCTCGGCGCGGCGCTTGTCGCGCCCGGCGACATAACCCACGCCCATGATGCTGTTCCCGCTGCCGCCCTCTTCCAGTGCCACCACGCAACGCGTCAGCGTCATCTCGCCCAGATTGAAGCGCTGGCCGTTGCCGCCGGCCCGCGCCCGCACCATCGCCAGGCCCGTCTCGGGCAGCTTGAGGCGGCGGAAGGCCGGCTTGGGCTCCAGGCTTTCCCACGCGGCTTCCAGCCGTTGGCGGTCGGCGCGGGCCAGCAGGCTGAGGCGACGGCGGCGCGCGTCCTGTTCGGCGGCGCCGGTTTGTCCGTTGGAAGGCTGGGGGGTCATCTGGACCTCTTGCGCAAGGGTCTAAATTCGTCTAGACATCTATATGTCTATCCCAGTATCGCCGCCCCATCAAGCCACGTTTCGGAGAAGCTTTTATGACCGACCCGACAGGCAAAGCTGAACATGGCAAAGCTGAACACGGCAAAGCCGAATCCGGCATGACCGAACCCGGTCCCATCGAGCGCGGCAGCGGCATGGCAGTCTGGCGCCAGATCGCGGCGGCGATGGAACAGGCGATCCGGCGCGGCGATTACCAGCCGGGCGTGCAATTGCCGACCGAGAAGCAGCTGGCGCAGAGTTTCGGCGTCAACCGGCACACGGTGCGCCAGGCAATGAACCGCCTGGCCGAGACCGGCCTGGTCAGCATCGAACAGGGCCGCGGCATGTTCGTGGCCGAGGACAGTTTCGAATACATGCTGGGCCCGCGCACGCGCTTCACCGAAAACCTGCAGACCATGCAGAAGAAACCGACGCGGGAGATGATCTTCGCCGAGCAGGTGGCCGCCCCGGCCGACATCGCCCGCGCATTGGGCATTCCCACCGGCGCACCGCTCTGGCAGATCGAGACGCTGAACAAGGCCGACGGCAAGCCGGTCGGCGTCAGCAGCCATTATTTCCCGGTCGGGCGCTTCCCCGACATGCCTGAGCATTTCGCCCGCGAGGGCAGCATCACTGCGGCGCTGAAAGCCGTCGGCATCAATGATTATCGCCGCCGCAGCACACGCGTTTCGGCCAAGCTGATCAGCGCCGGCGATGCCCGGCTGGCCGACCTGCCGCGCACCCGCCCGATCCTGGTGACCGAAACCGTCAATGTCGATCCGCAAGGCAAGCCGGTGGAATTCGTGCGGGCGCGCTTCGTCGCCGACCACGTCACGCTGACCATCGAACATTATGAGTGACGTCAGGGTACCGGAATGCGCCCCAGCACGGCCAGCCCGTCGCGTGCCAGCACCACCATCTCGCCGCTTTGCGGATAGATGCCGCTCAGCGCGGTGACCACCACCTGATGCGTCACCAGCACCGCCGGCCTGTCGCGCGGCAGCGCGGCGATCGCGGCACGCAACGCCGCCATCTGGGCCGGCGCGCGGCTGGACTCGCCGAAAAAGGAATTCAGCGAAGGTTCGGTCTCCACCGGCCCGAGGCCGAGTTCGCTTGCGGTGTCTCGCGCACGGCACCAGGCACTGCTTTTCACCATGGCCGCCGCGATGCCATTGGCGCGCAACGCCGCGCCAACGCGCCGCGCCTGGGCGCGGCCTTCGGCCGAGAGATTGCGCTGCGTGGCGCAGTCATCGAGCCAGAAACCGGGCGGATCGCCGGTGCCCGGCGCCAGGGCATGGCGCATCACCGCCACGGCGCGCCCGGCGCGCAAAGCCTGCCAGACATCCTCGCTGGCCCGCGTATCCTTTGCCTGTGCCGGCTGCGCGACACAGGCCAGCAACAAACAGGCGATCATATGGAAAGCAAACCGCATGCCCTCGTCTCCCGGCGCGTGCAGACTAAGTGATAGGCCGGAACCCCGGGCCGACCAGCCGGATTCGGAAAATTCCGCAGGCTTCAACCGCCATGCTGCAATTGGTTGCCGATACGCTGAAGCTGATCCTGCGCCCACCCGCGCAGGTGGACATGCCGCACCACGGCCGCCTGGCCACCCTGTTCGTGGCGTTGCAGGCCGTTCCGCCACCGCGACCGGCCCATGAAATCGAGGATGAAATCTGGGCAATCTGGACCAGCCATGGTGATGCCGCGCTGGAGGCCCGCATGCAGCGCGCCATTTCCGCGATCGCACGGCGTCGCCTGGCTGAAGGCAAAACGATTCTCGACGCCCTGATCGACACTGCGCCTGACTGGGCCGAAGCCTGGAACAAGCGCGCTACCCTGCATTACCTGGCGCAGCGCGACCTGCAGAGCATCGCCGATATCCACCGCACCCTGGAACTGGAACCGCGCCATTTCGGCGCCATCTGCGGCTTTGCCCAGATTTGTCTGCGTCAGGGCGAAATCGCCGCCGCCATCGAAGCCTTCGTCGCGGCCCTTAACCTCAATCCGCATCTGGATGGCGTGCGCGCCATGCTGGCGCAACTGGCACCCAAACCGCCACGCCACCTGAACTGACCGCCTCTTGCGGCTTATCGGCAAGACCGCCAAGCTGGATCCGCAACAAGGGAGAGCCCTGTGAGCGACTTGGCGGTCATCGATGCCATGCGTGACGAACTGGTGGAAGGCGGACAGACAAAGCTGGCCGCCCCTTTCCTGGCCCTGGGTCTGCGGCCGCCCGTGGTGCGCTGGAATCCGGCGCCCGACGACCTGCCGACCGAACAGTTGCCCTTCCTGCTGCGGCACTGGCAGGCCCTGCGCGAGCGCCATGGCAGCGTGCGGCCGGAGCATATCGATCCCTTCGAATTGCGGCCGGCGCTGGGCTACATCCTTCTGCTCGATATCCTGGATGACGGCGCGGATTACCGCTATCGCCTCTATGGCAGCGAGGTGGCCCGCATCGCCGGCTTCGACATGACCGGCAAACGCACGTCCGATATCGTCACCGGCTCGCTGGCCAGCAATTTCTATATCGCCACCTACCGCGCCATGCTGCTGCGTCCGGAGCCGCTCTACACCTGGCACGAGATGCCGATGGAGATCACCATCAACAACTGGGATCGCATCGTGCTGCCCTTGCGCGACAGCGATGGCCGCATCGTGCGGATCATCACCTGCAACGTGCCGGGCCTGCCCGTGCCGGTGCCGCCGCGCTGACCAGGCCGGCATCGGGGCCGACGCGGGCAGCCCAGCCGGTAAAATTGTACACAATCCGGGTTGACGATCCTGCCCCCGCTCGTTACGGCTTGAACCCGCTGCCGCGCCGCACAACACCGCTTCCGGCGCGGACCTGAGGGGAAAACATGATCGACCTGGCCCTGGAATGGCTCAATCTGGTGCTGCGCTGGATGCACCTGATCTTCGGCATCGCCTGGATCGGTTCGTCATTCTTCTTCGTCTGGCTCGACAACTCCCTGCGCAAAGGCATCGACCAGCAGCCGGGCGTGCTGGGCCAGGCCTGGCTGATCCATGGCGGCGGCTTCTATTTCACCGAGAAATACTCGGTCGCCCCGCCGCAGCTGCCCAAGGAGCTGCACTGGTTCAAGTATGAATCCTATTTCACCTGGCTGTCGGGTTTCTTCCTGCTCGGCGCGCTGTATTACGTCGGCGCCGACCTCTACCTGATCGACGCCAAGGTGCTGCCGATGGGCCGCTGGGAAGCCATCTCCTTAAGCGTCGCCTCGCTGGTGCTGGGCTGGGTGATCTACGACCGGCTGTGCAAATCGCCGCTGGGCAAGAACGATGCGGCCTTGGCCGTTGTCGGCTTTGTGCTGCTGGTCGCTGCCGCCTGGGGCTATACCCAGGTGTTTTCGGCACGCGCCGCCTATCTGCATGTCGGCGCGCTGATCGGCACGATCATGACCGCCAACGTGGCGCACAACATCATCCCCAACCAGCGCAAGGCGGTGGCGCAGATGCTGGCCGGCCAGGTACCGGACCCGAGCTATGGCAAGCAGGCCAAGCAGCGTTCGCTGCACAACAACTACCTGACCCTGCCGGTGCTGTTCGCCATGATCAGCAACCATTATCCGGTCACCTACGGCCATCCCTATGGCTGGGTGATCCTGGCCGTGGTGATGATCATCGGCGGCCTGGTGCGGCATTTCTTCAACCTGAAGAACCAGGGCCGTGGCACACGCTACGAATTCCTCGCCGTGGCTTTCCTGCTGGTGGTGGGCCTGGTGTTCTTCAGCCAGTGGGACCCGCGCCACAAGGCGCTGGCGGGCGGCGCGACCGTTGAGGATGCGCAGAAAATCGTGGCGGCACGTTGCGTCGCCTGCCATGCCGCGCGCCCCACCTTTGACGGCATCGCCGAGGCACCCAAGGGTGTGATGCTGGAAACGCCCGAGCAGATGCGCCGCTTCGCCGCTCTGATCAATCAGCAGGCGGTGCGCAGCGAAGCCATGCCGCCGGGCAATGCCACCGAAATCACGGATGAAGAACGCGCCATCCTCGGCGCCTGGATCGCCGCCGGCGCCAAGCTGGACTAGGCCGGACTGTCAGTACGGAATCTTGTCCGCCTTGGCGTCCCATTCGCGGAACACGACCAGCGCCTCGTCGCGCAGGATCTGTTCGCATTTCATGGTGCGGCGTTCGCGCGGCAGCGCGAGCTGGCGGTAGAGGAAGGCATCGTCGAAATTGATCGCCGCCGCATCGGCCTGTTCGTTGGCGTAATAGACGGTGTCTATGCGCGCCCAGTAGGTGGCGGCCAGACACATCGGGCAGGGTTCGCAACTGGTATAGAGCACCGCGCCTTTCAGATCGAAGCGCCCGAGTTGCGCACAGGCTTCCCTGATCGCCGTCACCTCGGCATGGGCGGTGGGATCGTTTGTCGAGGTAACGCGGTTCCAGCCCTCGCCGACGATTGCGCCATCCAGCACCACCACGGCGCCGAACGGCCCGCCATGGCCGGCATTCATGTGTTCGCGGCTCAAATCAATCGCGCGGCGCATGAAGGCGGCATGGTCGGTCATGGTCAGGACCCCCGATAGGTCGAGAAGCTCCAGGGCGAAACCAGCAGCGGAACGTGATAATGCCCGTCGGGTTCCGCCAGGCCGAAACGGATCGGCACGGTATCGAGGAAGGCCGGCTGCGGCAGCGCCACGCCGGCCTTGCGGAAATAATCGCCGGCCTGGAACACCAGTTCATACTGGCCGGGCTTGAATTCCTCGCCGATCAGCAACGGCGCGTCGGTGCGGCCATCGGCGTTGGTGACGACCTTTTTCACCAGACGGCGCGTTTCGCCCTCCAGTGCATAAAGCTCCACGGCCACGCCGGCGGCCGGCTTGCCGTGCATGGTGTCCAGAACATGGGTGCTCAGGCGGCCCATCGTAATCTCCCTTACTGGCCCAGCAGCGCTTCGAGCCGGATACGGGCGATCTTGCCCACCTCCGACAGCGCCGTAGTGAACTCAATGACGCGATCGTTGCCGATCCGCTGTTCGAAGGCGGCGAATATCTGCGCCTTGGTGCGCAGCTTCACCGCGATGATGAACGGGAAACCGTGTTTGTCCAGATAGGCGGCATTGAGCTGCACGATCCTGGCTTTCTCCTCCGCGCTCAGGCGCGTCAGGCCGACGCTGTCCTGCTCCGACGTCGAATGCGCAGTCAGCGTGCCGGCCTCGGCCTCCTTGCCGGCCAACTGGGGATGGGCGCGCAGCAGGCTGATCTTCTCGGCGTCGCTGGCCGCCCACATCGCCTCCACCATGCCGCCATGCAGGCTGTCGAGGCTGGAAAACGGCCGCCGGCCAGCCACGCGCTCGGCCACCCAGGGCGAATGCTCGAAGATGCTGCTTAAGCTCGCCACAAAATCGGCAGCAGCCATGCGGTTGAGATCGGCCAGGGTCACGGTCACGGTTGTACAGGCTCCTTGTCGCCAACCTTCTATAGCGTATCCCGCGCGACCGGGGCCAGCCGTCGCCTCACGGCGATACTTTCGGAAATGCCGCCTTCACGCCGCGCCACAGGGCCGTGGTTTCGGCGCCGCCGGGATCGCGCGCCTGCGGCCGTACGGCGGTATGCACCATAACCAGCCGGCGCGCCGGATCGACATAGATCGCCTGGCCGCGCACGCCGAGCAAAGCGAAGCTGCCGTCATTGTCGGGGAATATCCAGGTCTGGAAGCCATAGCCGAACCAGCGGCCGGTCTGCGTGCTGGTGAAATGCGCCCGTGTCATCTCGCGCAGCCAGTCGGCCGGTATCACCTGCCGTTCGCTCACCTTTCCACCGTTGGCCAGCAGCATGCCAAGGCGTGCATAGTCGCGCAGCACGGCATTGAAATAGGCAAAGGTGGCTTCCTGCCCCGAGGCATCGACCACCCAGCTGGCATCAGACTCCGCGCCGATCGGCTTCCAGATGCGTTCGGACAGATACTCGGTGATCGGCCGCTTGATCGCGGCCCGCAGCACCAGGCCCAGCACCTGCGTCTCGGCCGAGGCATAGGACCAGCGCTGGCCCGGCGGCGCGATGCGCTGGTTGAACTGCCGCACGGCGGCCGGCCCGCCAGTGGCCTGCGGGAACATCATCGCGGCCACCATGCGGCTGACATCGTCGCGGCCGGAATAATCCTCGTCGAACCGCACGCCCGACGACATGGTGAGCAGGTGCCGGATCGGCGTGCGGCCGTATTCGCTGTCTTTCAGGCCGGGCACGTAACGCTCGGCCGGATCGTCGATGGAGGTGATGGCGCCATCGGCCACGGCCAGGCCGACCAGCAGCGCCGTCACCGTCTTGGCCATGGAGAAGGAGGTCAGCCGGTGCACATCGGTGCGGCCATACTGATACCGTTCGACATGAATCGTGTCGCCCCGGGCGATCAGCAGGCCGGTGGCGGGATTACGCGCCAGATACTCGTCGATGGTTAAACGGCGACTGCCGGTCTGCTGGGTGGCATAGGTGATCGTTGGCTCGCTGACGGCGCGACGCCATAGGCTGGGCGCATCGGCTTTTGCCACCATGTTGGCCGGCAGTATCTGGTCGAGCCGCGAAAAGCCGTCGACACTGTGGCTGGCCTGCCACCAGGTGCGGCGGCTGGCCAGCGGGTACTGGCCGGTCGCATCGGTATAGCTGGCAAGTTCCGGCCCGCCGGGATTGAACCCGATGCCGGCCGGCATGGCCACCGCGGCGGGCGGCATGGCTGGCGGGCGCCGGTAATCCGACTGCATCTCGCGGCAGCCGGCCATGAAGACCAGCGGCAGCAGCAGAAAGAGAAGACGGAGAGAGACGGGCGGCATCCGGCGGAACCGATCAGATCAGGTCCCGCCAGCATGACGCGACGGCCGGCCGGGTCAAGCCCGGTTCTGGCCCGGCCTTTCGGCTTCAGGCCAGATGCAGGCGGCCCAGTTCGGTATAAAGCTGCACCGGGGCATGGCGGCGCCAGCGGCCGATCACGGTAACGGCGATGAATGACAGCATCGCCTCCAGCAGCACGACCGGCATATAGGCCAGGGCCCAGCGCGCCCAGTCGGCCACGGCGAAGGCGTCGGACGACAGCAGCAGCCAGAAACCGACCATCGCCACCACGCCGGCATAATAGACCGCATCCAGCCGCAGCACGCGCAGCAGGGTGAAGCGTTCGGCGGCGTTCACCGCAAAGAGCCGGCGGCCGAAGGAAGCGTGCATGGCGACCAGCGGCAGGCCGAGCGACAGCGTGTTGACGCCCAGATGCAGCAGGTCCTGCGGTTCGAACAGCAATGCCTGCAGCAGCAGGCCGAGGCCGAAACCCAGTAGCGTAGGCGTGAAGCCGAACAGCAGGTAAACGGTGGTGGCGCCGATCAGGTGCAGTTCCGAGGGTCCGACCGGCAGGTGCCAGACCTGCATCAGCACGGAAAACACCGATGCCGCCAGCAGGGTCTTCACCACCTGCTGCACGATGTGGTGCGGCGCGCGGATCAGGCCGCGCGCCTGGGTTGCCAGGAGGCCAGCGGCAGCGAGATTGGCGCCGGTGAGGCGGGCCGCGTCGATGATGCCGGGTTCGATATGCATGGCCTGCTCCGTCTGGGCTGATTCGCTTTGGGACATGAGAAACGACCGTCGCAGCGCCGGCAAGCCCCACGACGGCGGCATCGATATCCTGTCGAGTCTACAGAATCAGAATCGCGCGGAAATCGTTGACGTTGGTCAGCGTCGGGCCGGTGGTGACCAGGCCGCCGGCCGCCTGGAAGAAACCATAGCCATCGTTGTCGGCCAGGCAGGTTTTCGCGTCGATGCCCTTGAGCGCCGCGCGCAGGATGCTGTCGGGCGCCAGCCAGGCGCCGGCATTATCCTCGCTGCCGTCGATACCGTCGGTATCAGCGGCCAGCGCATAGATATTCTCCATGCCATCCAGTGCCACAGCCAGCGCGCACAGGAATTCGGCATTGCGGCCGCCGCGCCCCTTGCCGCGAACGGTCACCGTCGTTTCGCCGCCCGACAGCAGCACGCAGGGCGCGCCGGCCGGCTGGCCATGGCGGCGCACCTGCCGCGCGATGCCGGCCATCACGATGGCGACTTCGCGCGCCTCACCTTCGATGGCATCGCCCAGGATCAGCGGTTTGATGCCGGCAGCGTGCGCCACCTTGGCGGCAGCCTCCAATGCCATCTGCGGCGTGGCGACCAGGATGGTCTGCGTGTTGGCGAAGGCGGCATCGCCGGACTTGGGCGTTTCGCCTTTGCCGGCCTGCAGATGCTTCTGCACCGCCGACGGCAGGTCGATGTCGTATTTCTCGATCACCGCGCGGGCATCGGCGAAGCTGGTGGGATCGGGCACGGTCGGGCCCGAAGCGATCACCGCCGGATCGTCGCCCGGCACATCGGAGATCAGCAGCGACACCAGCCGCGCCGGCGCCGCGGCAGCCGCCAGTCGCCCGCCCTTGATGGCGGAGAGATGCTTCCGCACGCAGTTCATTTCGGCGATGTTGGCGCCCGATTTCAGCAATGCCTGATTCACCGCCTGTTTGTCGGCCAGCGACAGTCCCGGCGCGGGCAGCGCCAGCAGGGCCGAGCCGCCACCCGAGATCAGGCAGATCACCAGATCCTCGGGCCCCAGCCCCCGCACCTTGTGCAGGATCAGCTCGGCCGCCTTCTCGCCGGCGGAATCGGGCACCGGATGCGCGGCCTCCACCACCACGATGCGCTCGCAGGGCAGGTCGTGGCCGTAGCGCGTGACCACGATGCCATCCAGCGGGGCATCCTGCGGCCAGTGGCGTTCCAGCGCCTGCGCCATGCTGGCGGCGGCCTTGCCGGCCCCCACCACGACGGTTTTGCCTTTCGGGGGACTGGGCAGATGGGGCGGCAGGCAGATGGCCGGATCGGCGGCGGCGCGAGCCGCGTCGAACATGGCCACCAGCAGCTTTTCCGGATCGTGCATGAATTCTCCCGCCCCTTGGTCGTTAATGGCTAATCCATGCCGCCACGCTTGGCCAGAGGCGGGCGGCGGTGTTATCGTCAGGAAAACTGTATACAATCCCCAGCCGATTTCCGCACAAGGATCCCGCCATGTCTGCGAATCGTTTTGCCGACCGCATGCTGGCCCAGCTCGACGAACTGGGCCGGATCAGCGAAAGCCCCGACTTCCTGGTCCGCACCTTTCTGGTGCCCGAGCAGAAGGCCGCGCACGAGCGGGTGGCCGAGTGGATGCGCGAGGCCGGCATGGAGGTGGAGCATGATTGTGCCGGCAACGTGGTTGGCCGTTATGCCGGCACCGACCCGAAGGCGCCGGCGCTGATGACCGGCTCGCATCTCGACACCGTGCGCAATGCGGGCAAATACGACGGCATGCTGGGCGTGATCGCACCGATTGCCTGCGTGGCCGACCTGCATAAACGCGGCAAGCGCCTGCCCTTCGCCATCGAAGTGGTGGGCTTCGCCAACGAGGAAGGCACCCGCTTCGGCTCGTCGATGACCGGCAGCCGCGCCATCGCCGGCACTTTCGATCCCGCCATACTGGAGGTGAAGGACCGTCAGGGCATCAGCATGGGCGAGGCTTACAAGGCTTACGGCCTCGATCCGCACAAGGTGGGCTTCTGCGCCCGCAAGCCGGGCAGCATCGCCGCCTTCGTCGAGCTGCATATCGAACAGGGCCCGGTGCTGGAGAACGAGGGCCTGGCGCTCGGCGTGGTGACCGCGATTTCCGGCGCCCGCCGCCTGCGCGCCGAGATCACCGGCCTGGCGGGCCATGCCGGCACCGTGCCGATGGGCCAACGCCAGGATGCCCTGGTGGCAGCGGCCGAGATCGTGCAGTTCATCGAGGAACGCTGCACCGGCACACCCACGCTGGTGGGCACGGTCGGCATGCTGGAAGCCCTGCCCGGCGCGATGAACGTGATTCCGGGCAAGGCCGTGTTCTCCATCGATATCCGCGCCGGCGAGGACGATGTGCGCGATGCGGCGGTGGATGCCGTGCTGCGCGAGATCGAGATGGTCTGCGCCCGCCGCAAGCTGACCTTCACGGTCACCGAACTCTACAAAAGCACCGCCACGCCCTGCCATCCGAAGCTGATGGATCTGACCGAGGCTGCCATCAAGGCCCAGCATGTGCCCACCATGCGGCTGCCGTCAGGGGCCGGCCACGATGCCGCCACGCTGGCGCCGCTCTGCCCGGTGGCGATGATGTTCATGCGCTGCACGCGCGGCATCAGCCACAATCCGCTGGAAGCCGTGCTGGCCGACGACGTGGAGCTGGCAACCCGTGCCCTGCTGCATTTCATCGAGCATTTCGACCCATCTTTCGCCGCCAACTGAACGAGTTCTCCATGCCCCTCGACAAGGCCGCCATCACGGCCATCCACGATTTCATTGCCGCCCAGCAGGGCAACATGCAAAGCCTGCTGGCCGAGCTGGTGAAGGTGCCCTCCGACAATCCGCCGGGCGATTGCGCGCCGCATGCCAACCGCGCCGCCGAGCTGCTTGAGAAACTGGGCTTCACCGTCGAGCGCCATCCGGTGCCCGACGATCTGGTGAAGCAGAACGGCATGATCTCGTGCACCAATCTGGTGATCCGCAAGAAATTCGGCAGCGGCGGCCCGGTCGTGGCGCTGAATGCCCATGGCGACGTGGTGGCGCCCGGCGAGGGCTGGAGCGTCGATCCTTACGCGGCCGTGGTGAAGGACGGCGTGATGTATGGCCGCGGCGTGGCGGTGTCGAAATCCGATTTCGTCACCTATGCCTATGCCCTGCTGGCGCTGGAGCAATCCGGCGCCAGGCTGAACGGCACCATCGAACTGCACCTGACCTATGACGAGGAAGCCGGCGGCGCCATCGGTCCGCAATGGCTGATCGAACAGGGCATCAGCAAGCCGGACTATGCCTTCTCGGCCGGCTTCTCCTATGCCGTCACCACGGCCCATAACGGCTGCCTGCATCTGGAGGTCACCGTCAATGGCAAGTCGGCCCATGCCGCCCGCCCCGATACCGGCCATGACGCGCTGGAAGCGGCCACGAAAATCCTGAACGCGCTGTATGCCTATCGCGACACGCTGTCGGGCATCCACTCCAAGACAGAGGGCATCACCTCGCCCTCGCTGGTGGTGGGCCTGATCAAGGGCGGCATCAATACCAATGTGGTGCCCGACAAGGTGAGCCTGCGCCTCGACCGCCGCATCATCCCCGAAGAGAATCCCGAGCAGGTGGAAGCCAACCTGCGCAACCTGATCGCCCATGCGGTGCAGGACCTGCCGGGCATCACCGCCCACGTCACCCGCATCATGCTGGCGCGGCCCTTCGGCGCCGTGCCGGGCGTGGAAAAGCTGATCAATATCCTGACCCGCAACGCCAGCGAGATCATGGGCAAGCCTGTGGGTACGGAGGGAATCCCCTTGTACACAGACGCACGGCATTATTCGGCCGCCGGAATCAAGACCGTGCTGTATGGCGCCGGCCCGCGCAACCTGCTGGAAGCCAACGGCCACCGCGCCGACGAGAAGCTGGTGCTGACCGATCTTTACAAGGCCACCGAGGTGGTGGCGCGAACGCTGGCCGAACTGCTGGGCTGACATCATGGCGAAGAAAAAAGCCGCGAAGAAAAAACAGGCGCCCGACATCGTCGCCAGGGCACTGGGGACAAAACCCTATCCGCGCGACCTGAAGGGCTACGGCCCCAATCCGCCCGATCCGAAATGGCCGAATGGGGCGCGCGTCGCGGTCAGCTTCGTGGTGAATTACGAGGAAGGCGGCGAACGCAGCATCCTGCATGGCGACCGCACGTCGGAAGTCTTCCTGCACGAGGTGCCGGGCGGCACGCCGCGCGAGAAGATGCGCGACGAGCAGGTGGAATCGGTCTACGAGTATGGCAGCCGCGCCGGCCTGTGGCGCATCCTGCGCCTGTTCCATGACCGCGGCATTCCCTTCACCTCATGGGCGGTGGGCATGGCGGTGGCGCGTTACCCGGAAGCCGCCGCCGCGATGCACGAACAGGGCCATGAAGTGGCCAGCCATGGCTGGCGCTGGTTCGACTATTCCCGCATGCCGCTCGCCACCGAACGCGCCCATATGAAACTCGCCATCGAGGCGATCAGGCAGGCCACCGGCGAACGGCCGCTGGGCTGGTATACCGGGCGGCTGTCCGGCAACACGCTGAAGCTCGTGGCCGAGGACGGCGGGTTCGCCTATTGCTCGGATTCCTACGACGACGACCTGCCCTACTGGACCCGCATCGGCAAGAAGCCGCTGCTGATGCTGCCCTATACGTTTGACAACAACGACATGAAGTTCGGCCAGCTGCATGGCTTTGCCACCGGCGCCGATTTCGAGAGCCATGTGAAGGATGCCTTCGACATGCTCTACCGCGAGGGGCAGGACGGCGCGCCGAAGATGATGACGGTGGCCCTGCATTGCCGGCTGATCGGCCGCCCGGGCCGGGCCGCCGCTCTGGCACGGCTGATGGACTACATGCAGCGGCACGAGAAGGTGTGGTTCGCCCGTCGCATCGACATCGCGCGCCACTGGATGCAGGTGCATCCGCTCAAGGCCGGGTAACCCCGTCCTGCACCGTCATGGCCGGGCTTGACCCGGCCATCCACGTCTTCTTGTCTCTTGAAAATGTATTCGCGGATGCTCGGGCCAAGCCCGAGCATGACGATTTCTCTTTCTCGGCTTTGAACCGCTAGCGCCGCGTGGCGGCCAGTTGCGCGAATACGCCCTGCAAATCGACTGGCCGGCGTTTGGCGGCGGCAAGGTCGAGACTGTCTTCCAGCCGCTGCAGGTGCTCTTCCATGTAGCGCACTGCGCCGGCGACATCGCGGGCGGCGAGTCTGTCCAGCAGCGCGCCGTGTTCGGCATGGCTGCACATGGCCTTGCCCGGCGCCTCGTAGACCGCGATGATCAGCGAGGTGCGCGAGATCAACGCGCGCAGGAACCCGCTTAAAGGCTCGTTGCCGATCAGCTTTGCCAGTTCCAGGTGGAACTCGCCCGACAGCCGGATGCCGGTGCTGCGGTCGCGCGCGGTTTCGGCGGCGTGTTCGCGGGCCACGAAGCGGCGCAGCGTTGCGATCTGCGATACGGTGATGTGGCGGGCCAGTTCGGCGGCGATGCCGGTCTCGACGATGCGGCGGGCGGCGAATACCTCGCGCGCCTCCTGCACGCTGGGCTTGGTGACCGAGGCGCCGCGATTGTGCTGCAGGGTCACCAGGTTCTCGTGCGACAGCGCCAGCAGCACCTTGCGGATGCGCGTGCGGCTGACACCGAAGGCCCTGGCCAGCACATCCTCGGGCAGCTTGGTGCCGGGCATGATGATGTGGTCGACAATGGCGGTGTAGACGCTGTGGTAGATGGTGGCGTCGTCGATGGCGCCGCGCCGGCCGCCCGGCGTGCCGCCGCCCGGCGCGCTGCCACGGGGCCGGGATACACGCTGGGGCACGGCCTGCGCTTCGGCCGCGGTGATCTTGCGGCCTGCCACCGGAATCTGTTTTGCCGGGATCCGTTTCGCCGGGATCTGTTTAACGCCAGCCTGCTTGAATATTGCCCGCGCCATATGCTGCGCCCCCGCGCGTCGACTGCGCCGCTGCCGGCCGTCGAATCGGCCGGACAATCCAGTGCCGGGATTGTATACGGTTGCGTGATTCAGGGTCCAGCGGGCAAACATGTATGCAGGGGCGCGGACGGATTGGCGGGAACCCGTATATCGCGTTACACACAACGGGCCATGACAACCGATACCGCCGCTTCCCACCCCACCTCCCTGACGCCGGCCCCGCTGACTTCAGCCATTGCTGCCGGGCTGCTCTCGGCCTTCGTCGGCTTCGCCTCGTCCTTCGCCGTGATCCTGCAGGGCCTGACCGCCGTAGGCGCCAGCCAGGCCCAGGCCGCCTCGGGCCTGATGGCCCTCAGCCTTGCCATGGGACTCTGCGCCATCGTTTTAAGCTGGAAGACGCGTCTGCCGATCAGCATCGCCTGGTCCACGCCGGGCGGCGCGCTGCTGGCCTCCAGCGCCGTCGCCGAGGGTGGTTTCAGCGCCGCCGTGGGCGCATTCATCCTCTGCGGCATCCTGCTCACCATCGCCGGCATATGGAAACCGCTCGGCCGCGCCGTGGCCGCCATCCCGGCGGCGCTCGCCAACGCCATGCTGGCCGGCATCCTGCTCGGGCTCTGCCTGGCGCCGGTGAAGGCGGTGGCGGCCATGCCGGTGGCGGGGCTGTCGATCGTGATCGTCTGGGCGCTGGTAGCGAAATGGAAGCGGCTCTACGCCATGCCCGCCGCCGTGCTGGTGACGCTGGGCTTCATCCTGGCCGGCGGCGAGATCTCGGCCGATAAACTCGGCAGCCTGTGGCCGCAGGCCGCGTTCATCATGCCGGCGTTTTCGCCCTCGGCCATGCTGGGCATCGCGCTGCCCTTGTTCATCGTCACCATGGCGAGCCAGAATATCCCCGGCATCGCCGTGCTGCAGGCCAATGGCTATAAACCCGATCCGACGCCGCTGTTCCGCGCCACCGGGCTCTTTTCGCTGGCAGCCGCGCCCTTCGGCGGCCATGCGGTGAACCTCGCCGCCATCACGGCCGCGATCTGCGCCGGCCCCGAGGCGCATCCCGATCCGAACAAGCGCTGGGTGGCCGCCCTGGTGGCCGGGATTTTCTATGTGCTGTTCGGCCTGCTGGCCACGGCGGCCACGGCGGTGTTCAGCGCCGCGCCGCCTTTGCTGATCCAGGCCGTGGCCGGGCTGGCTTTGCTCGGCGCTTTTGCCTCCTCCCTTGTTGCCGCCCTGAGCGACGCCCAAAGCCGCGAGGCGGCGGCGATCACCTTCATCGTGGCAGCCAGCGGCCTGACCCTGTTCGGGATCGGCGGCGCCTTCTGGGGGCTGATCGCGGGCGGCGCCATGCTGGCGCTGGCGCGGTGGCGACGGGGAACCTGAGCATCCGACGATGGTTTCCTCTTCTGCAACCGAGGAGGAAACCATGCCCAAGCAGATCACCCCGCCCAAGTCGTCTCCCAGGCCGCCACGCCAGTTCACCCTGGAACCCGGCGACGGCGGCAGCCCGCATGGCCCGGCCCATACCACGCCGCTGGTGAAGGACTCGCCATCGCAGAAACGCTACGGCCCCGGCACCTATGGCAACGATCTTTTCGCCGCCGAACATCATGACGACATCAGCAACGACCCAACTCTGCCCGAAGGCCTGCGGGACAGGCAGGGCGAGGTGAAGCGCCCGACCCTGCGGCCGAAGGAAAAGCGTTACGGCCGCATCGGCGGAGACGGCAAAGGCTAGCGCCCTACCGCCTGGCTTCCAGCGCCATGCGCACGGCCAGGCCGGCCAGCACGGTGCCCATCAGCCAGCGCTGGATCAGCAGCCAGAGCGGGCGCGTACCGAGGAAGCCCGCGATGCTGCCGGCGGTGAGCGCGATGAGGGCGTTGATGCTGACGCTGATGGTGATCTGCGTGAAACCCAGCACCAGCGACTGGCCCAGCACATGGCCGGACTCGGGCGTGATGAACTGCGGCAGCAGCGAGAGATAGAGCATCGCGATCTTCGGATTGAGCAGATTGGTGATGAAGCCCATGGTGAAGAGTTTGCGGGGTGAATCCTGCGGCAGTTGCTTCACCTGGAAGGGCGAGCGGCCGTTGGGTTTCAGTGCCTGCCACGCCAGCCAGAGCAGATAGGCCGCGCCGCCGTAGCACAAGGCCTCGTAGGCATAGGGCACCACCAGCAGCAACGCCGTGATGCCGAAGGCGGCCGCCAGCATGTAAACCACGAAACCCAGCGCCACGCCCCCCAGCGAGATCAGCCCGGCCATCCGCCCTTGGCAGATCGAGCGCGAGATCAGGTAGATCATGTTCGGCCCGGGCGTGAGCACCATGCCAAGCGAAACGAGCGCGAAGGCGATCAGGTTGGCGGTGGTGGGCATGGGCATGACTCCGGCTGGGGGCGGCAAAGCCTAGCGCGGGATGCGGCGATGCGCAGCGGGAGAATTGTGTGGGGACAATCGCCTTGATCGCCAGCCAAGCCGGAGGCTAAATTTTGGATAGCCGCCAATCCACGACATGCCATGACCTCTGCATCCGCAACCGCCGCTCCGCCGGGCCTGAACTGGGACGATTTGCGCATCGTGCTTGCGGTGGCGGAACACGGCACATTGTCAGCCAGCGCCGTTGCCCTGGCGACCAGCCATCCCACGCTGTCGCGGCGCCTGCGGCAGATCGAGGACCGGCTGGGAACACGGCTGTTCGAACGCACACCCACCAGCCTGCGCCTGACAGCCGCCGGCGAGGACATGCGAGGCCTGGCCCTGCGCCTGCGCGACGATATCACCGCGCTGGAACGCAGGATCGGCGGGCGTGACAACGGCAAGGATGGTCCGGTGCGACTCACTGCACCCGATGCCGTATCGGAATATCTGCTGCCCGGCATCCTCGCCGCCTTATGCCGCGAGCAGCCGGGCCTGACCATCGACCTCGTGGTCTCGAACCAGGTGCTGTCACTGGCCCAGCGCGCAGCCGACCTCGCCCTGCGCATTACGCCGAAGCCGGACGAGGCCCTGCGCGGCCGGCGCGTCGGCACCGTGGCGATGGGCATTTATGCCGCCCACGGCATGCCGGTGCCGGAGACGCTGGGTGGAATTGCCGGTTTGCCCTGGGTCGGTTTCGACGCGGCGCTGGCCTGCACCGGACCGGGCGAATGGATTGCGCGCAACGTCGCCGACCACGACATTCGTTTCCGCGCCAATACCCTGCTCGGCGCGGCCCAGGCAGTGAAATCGGGCATCGGCTGCGGCGTCCTGCCCTGCTTCGTCGGCGGCTCGATCCCCGGACTGTCCCGTATCGGCGGACCACTGCCGGCGCTGGACCTGCCGCTGTGGCTGCTGGTGCATCCCGAGATGGCGCGCCTGCCCCGCATCCGCCGTGCCGGTGATGCGCTGGCGGCGAAGCTGAAGCAGGCGGCACCGTTGCTGGTCGGCCAGACCTAGGCCGCACGCGTCATCTGACGGGACAAATGCGATCCGCGCTCTGACAGGTATTGCCGGAAGATCGCGGCGTAATCGGCCACCACGGCGCCCCGCACGCTTGGTCGTGCGGCCAGTTCAGCGCGATAGGCCGCCACGCGCTGCAATCCGTCGAAAACGCCAAAAGAGCCCAATTGATCGAAGGTATCAAACAGGCGGAAGATCGGTGCGAAGGCCGCATCGACCAGACCGAAGCGGGTGCCGGCGAAATAGGGGCCCTTGCCCAGATTGCGCTCCAGCCAGCCGAACTTCGCCCGCAGATCTGCGCATTTGCGCTCGAAGGCGGCTTCGTCGGGCGCGGTGTAGAAACCGAACACATCCGCGATGACGGCGGAGGCGAATTCGGCCCAGCCGCGTTCGCGGGCGCGATCCAGCGCAGCGGACGGCAGCAGGGGCCGCGCCGGTTCGGCCTCCTCGATATAGTCGCAGATCACGGATGTCTCGAAGATGGCGGCGTCGCCTGCACGCAGCACCGGCACCTTGCCCAGTGGCGAAACCTGCAGAAACCAGTCGGGCTTGTTTGCCAGATCGATATAAGTGCGACCAAAGGTCACGTCCTTTTCGGCCAGCAGGATCGCGGCGCGCTGGGTGTAAGGGCAGAGATAGTTGCTGATCAGGTCATAGGCAGGCATTGCCGTCTCCGTGCTGAAGCGGCGCCATATGCGCCGCACGCCATGCATATCCGCAGGCGTGACGGGACGGGATCGAAAGCTTTTTCAGCCCCCTGTGCAGGAATGTTCAGGCGTCCGATGCCACCGCCTTCTCGAAGACGATCAGTTTCGCCGGGCCGATATCGTCATCGATGGCGCGCCAGCTTAAGCCTTCATAGAAACCGCGCAGGTGCGGCCGCGCGGTGAGGAACAGCGTTTCGACACCCAGCGCCTTGCAGCGTGCGGCGGCATCCTGCAGCAGGGCCCGCGCCACCCCCCGGCCGCGGGCATCTTCATCCACCCAGAGCGCGGCGATCCAGGGCGTGAGATCCAGCCGCGCCGGTTCGTCGCTGGCGATCACCGAGACCGTGCCGCAGACATCGCCGCCCTGCTCGGCCACCAGCGTAAACGGCAAACCATCCGCTTCCATATGCCGGGCGATGCCGGCCCGGATATCGGCCAGCGGCACATCCTTGTGGCGCCAGAAGGCGGCCCAGATGCGCCGCGCCACGGCATCGGCATAAGCCGGACGGTCGCGCAGGTCGGAGATCAGCAGGCCGGTCATGCCCCTTGCTGGCCGGACCCTGGGCGGCTGTCAATCAGGACCCTTTGGATGACCCCTTGATCCGGGAAATGTTCGTTCTATGTTCCGATATTGCCGGAGGTATGTCCGGAGGCATGCCCTGAAAACCCGCCCTTTCAGGGACCGAAAAGGCCGATTCACGCAATTTCAATGGCTTAACACATCAAAACCATCGCAAAACGACGCAAAACCGTTGCCGCCCGGCGCGAAAGGGCGCCCCAGCGCCGGCCGCCCGCCTCCGCCGGAAGGCCAGTTGCCCGCAGGGGCCGGAGGGCGTAAACACGGCGCGGCTTTCCGGCGCGTTCCCCGCGCCCCGAGTCGAGTTCCTCCTGGCCCCGTTCTTCCCTGCTGAGGCATCCGCATGATCCCGCGTTACACCCGTCCCGAAATGGCCGCCATCTGGGAACCGGAACAGCGCTTCCGGATCTGGTTCGAGATCGAGGCCCATGCCTGCGATGCCCAGGCCGAACTGGGCGTGATCCCGAAGGCGGCGGCGAAAGAGGTGTGGAAGAAGGGCAAGTGGGAGATCAAGCGCATCGACGCCATCGAGCGCGAGACCAAACACGACGTGATCGCCTTCCTCACCAATCTCGCGGAATATGTCGGCCCCGCGGCGCGCTTCGTGCACCAGGGCATGACCTCGTCGGACGTGCTGGATACCTGCCTGAACGTGCAGCTGGTGCGCGCCGCCGATCTGCTGATCGCCGATTGCGACCGCGTGCTGGCCGCGCTGAAAGAGCGCGCGTTTGAATTCAAGCTGCTGCCCACCATCGGCCGCAGCCACGGCATCCATGCCGAGCCCACCACCTTCGGTCTGAAGCTGGCCGGCTTCCACGCCGAGTTCCAGCGCGCACGGAAACGTCTTGTCGCGGCGCGCGAGGAAGTGGCCACCTGCGCCATCTCGGGCGCGGTGGGCACCTATGCCCATATCGATCCCTTCGTCGAGGAATGGGTGGCGAAGAAAATGGGCCTGGTGCCGGAAACGGTGTCGACCCAGGTGATCCCGCGCGACCGCCATGCGGCTTATTTCGCGCATCTGGCCGTGGTGGCCTCGTCGGTCGAGCGGCTCGCCATCGAAATCCGCCATCTGCAGCGCAGTGAAGTGATGGAAGCGGAGGAGTTCTTCTCGCCCGGCCAGAAGGGCAGCAGCGCGATGCCGCACAAGCGCAACCCGGTGCTGACCGAGAACCTGACCGGCCTGGCCCGGCTGGTGCGCTCGGCCGTGATCCCGGCGCTGGAGAACGTGGCGCTGTGGCACGAGCGCGACATCAGCCATTCCAGCGTGGAGCGCGGCATCGGCCCGGATGCCACCGTGCATCTCGATTTCGCGCTCAATCGCCTGGCCGGGGTGATCGAGAAGCTGGTGGTCTATCCCGACAACATGATGAAGAATCTCGACCGCTTCGGCGGCCTGGTGCATTCCCAGCGCGTGCTGCTGGCGCTGACCCAGGCCGGCGTCAGCCGCGAGGACAGCTACAAGATCGTGCAGCGCCACGCCCACCGGATCTGGCAGCATGGCGGCGACTTCCTGCAGGCCCTGCTGGGCGAACCCGAGGTGACCAAGCGGCTCAAGCCCGCGCAGGTCACGGCCCTGTTCGACCTGGGCTATCACCTCAAGCATGTCGACACCATCTTCACCCGCGTCTTCGGCAAGGAAGGCGCCACGCCCGGCATCGTCAAAAGCGGGGCGAAGAAACCGGCGCCGAAGAAGAAGGCCGCCCCAAAGTCGAAGGCGAAGAAACGTTGACATCCTGACCGGGCCGTCCTCTCCTGAAGCAAAAGGGAGAGGACGCCATGATCGAGGCCCTGCGCACGCCGGACGCGCGCTTTGACGACCTGCCGGGCTATGCCTTCCGGCCGCATTACCTGACCCACGACAACGGCCTGCGCATGCATTACCTCGACGAGGGCAAGCATGGCGCCAGGACCTTCCTCTGCCTGCATGGCCAGCCGACCTGGAGCTATCTCTACCGGCGCATGATCCCGGTCTTCACGGCGGCCGGCCATCGCGTGGTGGCGCCCGACCTGTTCGGCTTCGGCAAGTCCGACAAGCCGCGCGATGAGAGCGCGTACACCTTCGATTTCCATCGCGACAGCCTGGTCGCGCTGATCCGCGCGCTGAACCTGCGCGACGTGGTTCTGGTGGTGCAGGACTGGGGCGGGCTCTTGGGCCTCACCATCCCGATGAAGATGCCCGAGCGTTTCTCCGGCCTGCTGGCAATGAACACGGCACTGGGCACCGGCGACGTGCCGCTCGGGGAAGGCTTCCTGGCCTGGCGCGAGTGGAACAACAAGAACCCCGACATGCAGATCGCCAAGCTGATGAAACGCAGCTGCCCGCATTTGAGCGACGCCGAGGCCGCAGCCTATGAGGCGCCCTATCCCGATGCCGATTACAAGGCCGGCGTGCGGCGCTTTCCCAACCTCGTGCCCGACGGCATGGATGCACCGGGCGCCGCCCTGTCGCGCCGGGCGCGTGATTTCTGGATGAAGGACTGGACCGGCAAAAGCTTCATGGCGATCGGCATGACCGACCCGGTGCTGGGCCCGCCGGCGATGCGGGCCTTGCACAGGATCATCAGGGGCTGCCCCGAGCCGCTGGAGCTGCCCGAGGCCGGGCATTTCGTGCAGGAATGGGGCGAACGCGTGGCCGAAGCGGCGCTCGCCCGGCTCTAGCTATTTCGCCTCGATGCCGCAATAGGACTTCAGTGCCGCCCTGGTATGCGCCGGGGCCTTGGCAAGATCGCCGCCGACAAAACCCGCAATAGTCGCATCCTTGAGCAGGGCCGTGCAGGCTTCGCCTTTCAGGTCGCGCGGCGGCCGTGTGGCGTCGATGGTGCGGAGATCCTGCTTGGCCTTCAGCCGGGTCCCCACGAACGGGGCATCCTCGGCGAACACCGCCGTATAGCAAAAGGCGGCAAAAGGCTCCCCTGCGTTCAGATAGGTTTCGGCGATCCGCTCACCGGCGCTCATCACCGGCGCTGGCGCAGATGCGCCAGCCGCCAGAACCGCCCGCTTCAGGTTCTCGATATTCTGCCGATCAACCCCGATCGCGGTCTTCGCACGCGGGATTCCATAGGTTTCAACATCGGCGAGCTCGGCCGCCTCCTCCTTGCTGCGCTCACGCTTGGCTCGCAAGTCCCTGACCTTGGCCTCAAGATCGGCCAAACGCTTTTCCGAGTTCTGCAGCTTATTCTCCGCATCCCTGAGATTGCTAAGCGCTGTATCGATATTCACCTTTGCCAGCGGGGACGTCTCCCTGAAAGCGGCCTTCAGTTGATCAACCGGCGCCTTCACCCGCTCCATGGCCGTGATGCAGGCGTCAACCAGGGGCTCAAGTCCATCATCGTCGATATAACCGCGATGGATGCGCGCGACAAAGGCCGCACCGGCCGCGCCCGGGTGCCCGGCAATACTGCCGGGCAGCGACAGCCCGCCGGCGATGCCAGCGCCAGTGCCACCCGACAGGCGTTCCAGCGTGGTCAAGGTTGCGACGGCATCGTTCAGTTTCTGCGCCGCCGCCGTTCTGGCAGCGTCGTCCTTCGCCGCAACGAGGGCATCCTTGGCGTCCAGAACGCCCTTCTCGGCATCCTTGAGCGCCTTCGGATCGACACCGGATGTCGATGCGCCGCCGCCCACAGCGGCCAGCGCACGCCCGAAAGCGCCGGCAGCCATCTCGCTGGACAGCAGCGTGGCCATGGTCTTGTCGAGGCGGGCCTGCATCAGGGTATAGGCCGTAGGACCGACCGCGCCGTTCGCATACGCCTCGCAGGCACGATACATCTTGTCCCGCAGCAATTGAATCGCAGCCAGTCGTTCGCCCAGTTGCGCCACCTGCGCTGCTACGCTGCGCTCAAAGCCCACCGCGATGGCCTTCTCGCCCGGCGTCGCACCGGCAGGACTGGCCTTGCTGAGATCGAAACTACCGCTGGCCTTGATGGCCTCTGCGATAGCCTGAGATACATCGGGACTGGGCTCCGCGCAGATAATCCGGCCTGGCATTACATTGCCCTTGTCATCCAAAGAAACCTGGCGGTTGACGACAATTCGCTGCTTGGCATCGGTGATCGGGCTGATACCGCTCCCCAGATTCGCTTCCCGATAGATCGACTGCTGATTTTCGCTGCAGCCCGCGAGCAGCAGAAAGCTGCAGGCGGTCCATGCTGCCAATGTCTGCTTCATATATGCCCCCTCCATATATGCCACTGGTGCCGGCCGATACCGTCGGCAAAGTGATCCTCAAGCCACCTGCTGGAATCAGGGATTGCCGCTGCCCGCCTTGGAGATTCCCTTGCTGAGCATATAGGTACCGCCGCTGATGCCGATGAGGCCGAGCACACCGGTTGGAATGTCGGCAAGCGCACCATCCTTGAGCGGCACGGTGAGATACAGGCCCGCGATCACGAAGGTAAACAGCAGCATCTGGAAACGGGCCAGGCTGGCACCGCCATTGTCGTCTTCCAGCATTTCCCGCAGGTCAATCCGGTGCGTCAGGATCAGCGCCAGCACGATGGAGCCAAAAGCGATCAGCAGGCCGAACAGACCGAGCTTGAGCTGGTCTGACAGGCTGGTGACCGAGCCGCAGGCACCCTTGCAAGCCAGCATGGAGCTGCCCAGCAGGATCGCGGCGATCACAGCCGCAATAATGATGACCGGTATGTCATACCCCGTCCGCACCGGCGCGGGCGCCAATGGTTTATTGTCGGTTTGGTCAACCATGAAACCCCCGCTTCCCCCTGGAGTTGCTATTCGTCTTCAATCCCTTTTCGCAAAACGCCGCCATCCCTCGCCCAGAACGGATAACAGGCCGCTGCCGCCCAGCAGCGCAATCAGTTCGGCGCCGGGTTCGGGCAAGGAGGCTCCACCCCTGGCCACGACTCCAGCAGCATCGAGCAGGTAAAACAGCAGAACCAGCAAAGCGGCGACAAGCTGCTGGGCCTTTTCCGGCACCACGCGTCCGTTCCGATCCGTCAGCAGCCCAACGAGATTGATCTGCCGGGTCAGTAACTGGAACAGGATGACGCCCGCCAGAAGAGCGAGCCACATCTGCAGCATCGTTATGAGCAAATCGCGCATTCCGGCACACACAGAAAAAGGAGCGTTCCCAACGCGAAGGCCTTACTTAAGGCCCCGGACCTGCATAAAGGCAATCCGGAATCTTTTGATGCGCATAGAAAAAGAGCGCCGAACACGGAGTGTCGGCGCTCTGCTGAATAAGCTAGTAACCAGTGCGATACTTATTTCGCAAAGATCATGTCGTCGTTGGCAAATGCCTTGAACTCGAGCGCGTTGCCCGAGGGATCAAGGAAAAACATGGTGTGCTGCTCGCCCACCTCGCCCTCGAAGCGCACATACGGCTCGATGATGAACTTGATGCCGGCGGCTTTCAGTTTTTCGGCCAGCGCCTTCCAATCGGGAATGGAGAGGATCACGCCGAAATGCTTGGCCGGCACCTGATGATCGTCGACCGAGCTGAACGCCTTGGTGCCGCATTCTTCCGGCGCCAGATGGGCCACCACCTGATGGCCGAAGAAATCGAAATCGACCCAATGCTCGGCCGAGCGCCCCTCGCCGCAGCCCAGCAGCTCGCCATAGAATTTGCGCGCTTCGGCAATGTCGCGCACCGGGAAGGCGAGATGGAAGGGACGGATTGCTTTCGTGGCGGCGGCGGTCTTGGTCGGGGCAAGGGCGTTCATCGGGGGCCTCTTTAATCCGGGGGGGCTGAAACTGGGCGGATCATAGCGGCTGGCATTGCGGCGACAATCGATTTAATCTCGGCTCGCTATGAGTTTTTCTCATGATCTGCCCTCGCTGAACGCCCTGCGCGCCTTCGCCGCCGCCGGCCGGCATTTGAGCTTCACCCGCGCCGCCGAGGAGTTGCATGTCACCCAGGGCGCAGTGAGCCGGCTGGTGAAGCAATTGGAGGAGGAACTGGGCATCGCGCTGTTCCGCCGCGGCCCGCGCGGCCTGCAGCTGACCGAGGCCGGCGCCGCCTATCTGCCGGCCCTGAGCGAAGCCTTCGAACGCATGGCCGCCGCCACCCGGCTGATCGCGCGCGCCGGCCGCCCGGCGAACCGGCTGGCCATCACCATGCTGCCGACCTTTGCCATGCGCTGGTTCATGCCGCGCCTGGCCGATTTCCAGCATCTGCATCCCGAGATTGCCGTGGATGTGACCAGCGCCGACCGCCCCATCAATTTCGCCACCGAGCCGGTGGATGTGGGCATCCAGTACGGGAACGAAGCCTGGCCGGCCGAACTGAAGGCGGAATTCCTGTTCGCCGAGACCGTGATCCTGGTCGGCGCGCCAGCCTTGCTGAAAAGCAAACCGGTGAAGAAACCCGAGGATGTGAAGCGCCATGTGCTGCTGACCCATTCGACACGACCGGAAGCCTGGGCCGAATGGTTCAGCGCCGCCGGACTGAAGCCGCCCACGCAACTCCGCGGCCCGGCGTTTGAGCATTTCTTCATGTCAATCGAAGCCGCCGTGAACGGCCTGGGTCTTGCCCTGGTACCCGATATCTTCGTGCAGGCCGAACTGACCAACGGACGCCTGGCCGAACCGCTGCCCGAACATCGCGTGCGGCGACGGGGCGGCTATTACCTGCTGCACCTGGCCGGGCGGGAACGCGAACCGGCGATCCGCGCCTTTCGCAACTGGCTGTTCAGTTGATCGTGGCTTTGGTGATCGTGACCGACCGCACAATCTTCTCCATACCGCCTTTACCCATGCCGCGTCCCGCGATAGGTCGGGCAACCCAACCCCATCACGAAGTCAATCAGCCATCATGCCTGCCCGTCTGCGCCAATCCCGTTTCTATCCCCTGCTGCTGCTGATCGCCACCGGCGTCGCGCTGGGCTTCGCGCCGCCCTTTGCCAAGGTGGCGGCGGCTGACGGCATTCCGATGATCGGCTTTGCCTTCTGGCAGAACCTGCTGGGCGGCCTGTTGCTGCTGCTGCTTGCCACGCTGAACGGCGTGTACCCACCGCTGAAGCCCCGGCATCTGCGGTATTATGCCATCAGCGGGTTGATCACCCTGGCTTTGCCCAGCGCGATGGTTTTCCTGGCGGTTTCGCATATCGGCGCCGGCCTGCCCAGCATCGTTTATGCCTTCCCCGCCATGCTGACCTACATTTTCGCTCTCAGCCTGCGCATGGAGCGGCTGGCCTGGATGCGCGCCGGCGGCATCGCGCTGGGCCTGATCGGCATTCTCATGATCCTGCTGCCGCGTTCCGGGCCGGTGGATGACGCCACCCTGCCCTGGATGCTGCTGGCCCTGATCGCGCCGGTTTCGCTGGCCGCCGGCAACATCTACCGCACGCGCGCCTGGCCGCAGGATGCCGCCCCACTGGCGCTGGCCGCCGGCACATTGCTGGGCGCCGCCTTCTGGCTGCTGCTGGGCAGCGCGGCATTCGATGCCGTGCATCTGCCCGCCGGCAGCATCGATGCCGACTGGGTATTGGCGGCAGCCGGCCTGTTTGCCTGTTTGAGCTTCCTGCCCTATTTCGAACTGCAGCGCGTGGCCGGCCCGGTTTACTTAAGCCAGATCGGCTATGTGATGGCCGCGACGAGCCTGGGGATTGGGACCTTCGTGTTCGGCGAACGCTATGGCCTGATCACCTGGTTGGCTGCGGCCGTAATCGTGGCCGGCATCTTCCTGGTTAACCGCCGGCAACAGGCGGCACGATAAAAAAAGCCGCCCTCAGACGCGGGCGGCTTTTTCTTCCGTCTCAGACGCCTTGTCTTTACGGCGTTCTCTCGATCATCGTGCCGACGCCATGGGCAGTGAACAGCTCCAGCAGCAGCACATGCGGGATGCGGCCATCCAGGATATGCGCCGCCTGCACGCCGCCGCGCACGGCATCGAGGCAGGTTTCCACCTTGGGGATCATGCCACCCGAAATGGTGCCATCGCCCATCAGCACCAGCGCATCCTTGGCGGTGAGTGACGGGATCAGTTTCTTGTCCTTGTTCAGCACGCCGGCCACGTCGGTGAGCATCAGCAGCTTGCTGGCGCCGACGGCGGCGGCGATCGCACCGGCCGAGGTATCGGCATTGATGTTGTAGGTCTCGCCATTCTCGCCGACGCCGATCGGCGCGACGACCGGGATCAGGTTGGAATTCTGCAGGCTGCGCAGAATATCGGGATTGATGCGCATCGGCTCGCCGACGAAGCCGAGGTCGAGCAGCTTCTCGATATTCGAGCCCGGGTCGCGTACGGAGCGGCGCAGCTTGCGCGCCTCGATCAGGCGGCCGTCCTTGCCCGAAATGCCGATGCCGGTGCCGCCGGCGGCGTTGATCGCGGTGACAATCTGCTTGTTGATCGAACCGGCCAACACCATCTCGACGATCTCGACGGTGGCCTGGTCGGTCACGCGCAGGCCGTCGACGAATTCGGACTTGATCTTCAGCCGCTCGAGCATGGCGCCGATCTGCGGGCCGCCGCCATGCACCACGATGGGATTGATCCCGACCTGCTTGATCAGCACGACATCGCGGGCGAACTGCATCGCCAGGGCCTCATCGCCCATGGCATGGCCGCCGTATTTGATCACCATGGTCTGGCCGGCGAAGCGGCGCATATACGGCAGGGCCTCGGACAGGACCTTGGCGGTCTGCTGCAGATGCGTTTCCAGCGGTTGCGGGCCGGTCGTCTTCATGGCTGCTTCTCGGCGTTTTGTTGCTGTTAGCGGTTATACGAGGGTCTAAGCCAGGGCCGCAAGCTCGGCCCGCATTTCCGGGATACCAAAACCGCTTTCGCTGGAGGTGACGCGTATGACGGGATGCGCGGCGACATGACGTTTTAATGTCTGCGCCATAGCCGTCTTGGTTGCGGCCAGTTCGGCGGCCGAGGTCTTATCGGCCTTGGTCAGCACCACCTGATAAACCACCGCCGACTTATCCAGCAGCGTCATGATATCCTCGTCGCCGGCTTTCAGACCGTGTCGACTGTCTACCAGCAGACAGACGCGTTTCAGTTCCGGCCGCCCCTTCAGGTAGGCGCGGGTGGTTTCGGTCCAGGCCGCCGCCTTGGCCTTGCCGACCGACGAATAGCCATAACCCGGCAAGTCGACCAGGCTGAGCGTGCCATTGCCCAGGTCAAAGAAATTGAGCTGCTGGGTGCGGCCCGGCGTGTTGGACGTGCGCGCCAGCGCTTTGCGACCGCAGAGTGCGTTGACCAGCGAGGACTTGCCGACATTGGATCGCCCGGCGAAGGCGATTTCAGGTCCGCGCGCCGGCGGCAATTGCGGCATGGTCATGGCGCCGGCAAAAAACTCGCAGGGTCCGGCAAAGAGCAGCCGGCCGCGTTCCAGCGCGGCCGGGCCGTAATCTTCCTCGACGGCCGGCAGGTCGGCCATGCGCCTTACTTCTTCGACTTCGGTGTAGGCTTGGCCGCGGGATCGGGCGTCTCGGCGCCGCCGCCGATCTTCACGCCCATGCGCTTCATGATCACATACTGCTGCAGGATCGACAGCGTGTTGTTCCAGCTCCAGTAGATCACCAGGCCGGCGGCGAAATGGCCCAGCATGAAGGTGAACACCACCGGCATCAGGGCGAAAATCTTCTGCTGCACCGGATCCGGCGGCGTCGGGTTCATCTTCATCTGCAGGAACATCGACACGCCCATGACGATCGGCCAGACGCCGATCGAGATCACGGCCAGCGGGCCAAGATCGGGCACCGCCCAGGGCAGGAAGCCGAAGCCATTGATCCACGAGGTGGGATCGGGCGCGGAAAGATCGTGGATCCAGCCATAGAAGGGCGCATGGCGCATCTCGATGGCGATGTAGAGCACCTTATAGAGCGCGAAGAAGACTGGGATCTGCAGCAGGATGGGCAGACAGCCGGCGGCCGGATTGACCTTCTCCTTCTTGTAGAGCGCCATCAGCTCCTGCTGCATCTTGGCGCGATCTTCGCCGTAACGCTCGCGCAGCTTCTGCATCTCGGGCTGCAGTTTCTTCATCGCGCTCATCGCCACATAGGATTTGTAAGCGAGCGGGAAGAACAGCAGCTTGACGATCACGGTGACGGCCAGCATGGCCAGACCGATATTGCCGAGCACGCCTTTCAGGAAGTCGATGCTGTAGAACATCGGCTTGGTCAGGAAATGGAACCAGCCCCAATCGACCGACAATTCAAAGCGCAGGATCTTGTGCTGCTCCTCATAGCGGTCGAGCACGCTGACTTCCTTGGCCCCCGCGAACAGCAGCGTGGTGGCGCTGACGGTTTTGCCGGGCTCAAGCTGCTGGCCGGCACCGAGATAGTCGGCCTGGTAGCGGTCGGCACCGGTGTTGGGCTTGGCGTGGGTGAAGCGGGCTTTCACCGTCTGCTCGACGCCGGGCACCAGCACGGTCTGCCAGTATTTGTCGGTGAAGCCGAGCCAGCCACCGACTGTGTCATATTCGCGCGCCTTGTCGTCAGACAGGTCCTTGTAGCTCAACTCCTTAAGGGTTCCGTTGTCGCCCGCCTTGTCGCGGAACACGCCGAGCGGGCCTTCATGCAGGATGTAGAGGCCATCGGTCTTGGGCGTGCCGTGGCGCGAAACCAGGGCATAGGGAAACAGGGTGATCGCCTTGTCGCCCTTGTTCTCCACCGCCTGCGTCACGGTGAAGAGATAATTGTCGTCGATCTCGATCTTGCGGCTGAAGACCTGACCCTGACCGTTATCCCAGGTCAGCGTCACCGGCTGGCCGGGCTTGAGCACAGTCTTGTCCGCGGTCCAGCGCGTCTGGGCATTCGGCAGGGCGATGCCGTTGCCGCTCACCGTCCAGCCAAATTCGGCGTAATAGGGCGAGGGAGCACCGGCCGGCGACAGCAGGTGGATCGGCTTGCTGTCGGCCTGGATGGTTTCCTTGTATTCGGGCAGCACGACATCGTCGATGCGCGCGCCGACCAGGTTGATCGAACCAACCAGCCGCTTGCCTTCGATTTTCACGCGCGGCGTTTCGGCCAGCGCCTTCTCGCGCGTCAACGCCAGTTCAGCCGCCTGCTGGGCCAGATTGGGCAATGGCGGCAGACCGGAAGCGCCGGGCACCGGCGCGGCGTCGGCGGGCGGAGTCTGGCTCTGCTGCGTCGCCTGCTGCTCGCGCAGCCGGTCCTGCTTCGGCTTTTCGATGAAAAACTGGAAACCGAGCAGGATCGCCACCGACACGACGATCGCAATAATGAGGTTCTTCTGGTCAGACATCAGACTGAGCCTTGCTGTACGGAGGAATTTTTAATGGAAGATGTATCGTTGTGCGCCGGCGGTACCGGATCGTAACCGCTGCCACCAAAAGGATGGCAGCGCGCCAGACGACGGACGGCCAGATAGCTGCCGCGCGCGGCGCCATGCTTTTCCAGCGCTTCGAGCGCATAACACGAGCAGGTCGGCTGGTAGCGGCAGCCATGGCCGATCCAGGGCGACAGAATCAGGCGATAGGCCTTGATCGGCAGACTGAGCAGTCGGGCAAAAGGTGTCATGCCGCGCCCTTCTCTCCCGTTTCATCAGCCACAGCCGGCACAGCCGACTGCCAGAGTTTCAGTTTCTTGAGCGCGCTTTCAAGATCGCGGCGCAGCGCCTGGAACTCGCGCGCCGGCGTGGCCTGGCGGGCCACCAGCACATAATCATGGCCGCTGGCGGCATGCATCGGCAGGATTTCGCCGGCTAGGGCCTTCAGGCGGCGGCGGGCCCGGTTGCGGGCCACGGCATTGCCGACCTTACGGGATGCGGTGAAACCGACACGGCGGCACCCGGCTTCGCCCGGCGCAGCCTGCAGCAGCAGACCGGGCAGCGCCACTCGCCGCTCGGCCGCCTGCACCCGGAGATAATCCGCGCGGCGGCGGAGTCGTTCGACACCGCCCGACGCCATCGCGGGTTAATTAGGCCGAGAGCTTCTTGCGGCCGATGGCGCGGCGCGCGGCAATAACCTTCTGGCCGCCCTTGGTGGCCATGCGGGCGCGGAAACCATGGCGGCGCTTGCGCACCAGCTTGGAGGGTTGATAGGTCCGTTTCACAGCGGCTCTCCGTCTGACAGCCGTCTTTATCCCGGAAAACCGCGGAAAAAGACGAATACACGCAAATAGAACCGGGGGCCTGCGGACCCCCGGCAAAATCGGTCCCGCTGTATACGGGGTCGGGCCGGTGGAGTCAACGCGCCTTTATGCCAGTCCGGCCGGCGGCAACACCCGGCAAAACCGGGCTTTTTCCATGCCCGCCGCGAATGCGGCCTCGCGCCTTGCCCGCCGGCCTATCCCCGACCCGGGATTCGAGTTGACGGGTGGGGGGTAAGACCCTATAACCGGCCGCCAAATTTAAGACTCACACTGGAAAGTTAGAGGTTCATCATGGCCCGTCGTTGCGAAGTGACCGGCAAGGGCGTTCAGTCCGGTAACAACGTCAGCCACGCCAACAACAAGACCCGGCGTCGCTTCCTGCCGAACCTGCATGTCGTTTCGCTGATCAGCGAAGCGCTGGGTCGCGACGTGACGCTGCGCGTTTCCTCACATGGCCTGCGCTCGGTGGAACATAACGGCGGTATCGACAACTGGCTGCTGAAGACCCGCGACGAACGCCTGTCTGACGAAGCCAAGGTGCTGAAGCGCAAGATCAAGAAGGCCCTGGCCACCAAGGCGGCCTGAAGCTCTTCATCCTTCGGGATTGCAAACGCCGCTGGCAGAGATGCCGGCGGCGTTTTCGTTTACGGCTCCAACCTGAACACCATCAGCAACGTGCGCTGCAGGCGGTTCTGGTTGTCATCCGACATCACATAGAGCCACAGGCTGCCATCTTCGGCGCGGCGCATATCCAGCGCTTCCATGTTGTCGACCGAAACCGGCCGCGCCCATTCCGCCAGGGTTTCCGGTTGCAAGGCCGCACCGGGCCGGATGGATGTGGCGGCCAGCCGGCTGATCCGGGCTTTCGGTCCGCTCAGTGGCGTGAAGAAGCGCTCCAGCACAAGAACATCATCATTGGGCAGGGCCACGGCATCGGTCGGCTTGAAGCCGTCACGGGCGGGCCAGGACAAGTCCGACCAGACATCGCCCTGAACACCGGCACCGCCCCGGCGCAGCCACGCGGCTGTATGGCCGGACGCAACCTCCTTTTCTTCGCTGAACAGCAGCAAGTCGCCATTCGGCCAGACCGCCACGGCTTCTGCCCCGCCATTATCGGGCTGGGTTTCGAAACCGGGCGGCACCGGCAGGGCGAACCCTGCGGCGGCGCCGGGCTCGGCATAGGTCCAGAGCCGATGGGCGCGTTCGAAACTCACCAGCCACGACCCATCAGGCAGGCGGCGCAGGGCCTCCGCGTCTTTCAGCGATTTGCGCTCGATCGGCCGGCCCTGGGCATCGTTCAGCGGCAGATGCCTGGCCGCCGCGATGCCGGCGGGCAGGCCGGCGGCATCGCGGGTGAAATCCAGCCGCAGCCAGTGGCCGATATCGGAAATCGCCCAGAGCCCGGCACCATCGGCATCCACGACAATTCCGGAATATCCGCCAAAAACATCGCCTTCGGCCGCCAGGATCAGGCCGCCCAGATACTGCAGCCGGCCAAGTTGCACCTGACCCGGCTGTTCGGGGTTAAGCTCCAGCGCGGCGCTGCGGACCTGCAGCGGTTCGGCCCGCAGCCCTCGGCCAGGCATCGCCGAGCCGATAGCCAGCAGCAGAAGCAGTGCTAGACTTATCAATTGTTTAGATTTGGCTTCCATGATGATCCGCATCTTTCCTGCAGCCCAGCAAGGCACTGATACCCGATGATGGCGGCCCCTGAAAATCGCCCTGGCCAGCCCCCGAGAATCATTCCGGCCAGCCGCGCCGCAATGAGGCTGCCGATCCTGTTCGTGGCCGCCCTGCTGCTTCTGCTTGGCGGCGTGCTCGGGCTGCAACTCTATCGCCAGTATGATGACGAAATCGCGAATGGCCAGGCCACGGCCCGGTCGCTGGCGATCATGATGGAAGAACACGCCAGCCGCAGTTTCTCGGCCGTCGACATTTTCCTGCTGAATTACACCGAAACGCTGAGCGGCATGGCCGGCACCCAGAACTTCCATTCGCTGGCCGCATTGCGCGAACGGATGAACAGCCGCCTGGCCGAGATGCCGCAGGTGCGCGCCTTTCTGGCACTCGACGACGCCGGCAATTCCATCCTCGACAGCGCCAGCCTGCAGCCACGCCCGTTCAACGCCGCCGACCGTGAATATTTCACGGTCCATCGCGAACGCAGCCACGCCGGCCTGTTCATCGGCGAGCCAATGCAGAACCGCCTTACGGGCTTATGGACACTCAACGTCAGCCGCCGCTTCAACAAGCCCGACGGCAGCTTTGGCGGCATCATCGTGGCGGCGGTCGATCCCGAATATTTCATGAGCTTCTACCGCGAAGCCGCCATCACGCCGGATAATTCGCTTACCCTGCATCATGCCAATGGCTTCCGCATCGCGCGCATCCCCGAAACCGGTCCTGGCATCGGCAGTTCAACGCAAGGCATCCCGCTATTCAGCGGCCAGTATGACAATGTGGATGCGGGCCTTTACCTGACGTCTGGCCTGCCAGATGGCGTGCGGCGGTATCTCGCATTCCGTCGCGTTCCCGGTTTTCCGCTGATTGTCGCCGCCGGCGTTTCGCGCGATACCCTTCTTTCCAGCTGGCGCGAGAACCTTGCTTTCAGCGGCGCCGCGATGCTGTTGGCCAGCCTGGCCAGTATCGGTTTCCTGCTGATCCTGCATCATCAGAGCGAGCGCGCATCCTGGGCCGAACAGCGCCTGCGCGACGCCGTCGAGTCAATGCCCGACAGCTTCGTGCTGTTCGACAGCAACGACAATCTGGCCCTGTTCAACCACAACACGCTTGACCTGCTGCCAAGCTTTCAGGCCTTCATTGGTCGCGAAGGCATCAGTTATCGCGAGGTCCTGGAAGTCACCGCCGCCGATTTCGGCACCGCCTCGACCCCGGAAGCCCGGCAGCGCCACCTCGCCTTCCGCACCCGGCGCCTGACCACGGAAAAACGCGGCTATATGTATGAATGGCGCATGGCGGATGGTCGCTGGCTGCGGTTCTCGATCAGCCCGACCAGCGAAGGGGGATCGGTCGGCATCACCAGCGATGTCACCGCGCTGAAATTCGCCGAACAACGGCTGCGCGATGCCATCGAGGCATTGGGCAGCGGCTTCGTGCTGTATGGCAATGATGGTCGCCTGATGGTTGCCAACCATCGCTTCTACGAACTCACCAGCCACGATCCCGAACAGATCCGCGCCGGCACGCATGTCGAGGAGATGCTGGAAATCATCACCCAGCGCCGTATCGCGCGCTGGCCGGATTTCGATGCCGCCGCTTTCAAGGAACAGCAGCGCCGGGATTTCTGGCATCCTTCGGGTAAGCCGATCGACGCCGAGATCCGCCCCGGCTATTGGCTGCGCACCCAGCGCCATCGCACCATCGACGGCGGCATCATTTCGGTGATTGACGACATCACCGACCTGAAACTGGCCGAGCAGCACCTGCGCGATGCCATCGAAAGCCTGTCGGACGGCTTTATTCTCTACGGGCCCGATGGCCGCCTGCGCCTAGCAAACCATAACTTCTACAAGCTGACCGGCCACAACCCCGACATCATCAAGACGGGCGTGACTTATGAGGATGTCTTCCGCGAAGTCCTCAGAATGCGCCGCGATCACTGGCCCGATTCCGATCATGCCGGCTATGCCGCGGCGCTGCACCGCGATTACCGCCATCCTTCAGGCAAGCCGATCGACGGCGAGGCCCTGCCCGGCCAGTGGCTGCGCAGCGTACGTCACCGTACCGCGGATGGCAGCACGATTTCCGTCGTCAGCGACATCACCGACCTGAAACTGGCCGAACAGCGCCTGCGCGATGCCATCGCCGCCCTGACCGAGGGCTTCATCCTGTATGACCGGGACGGTTACATGGTGATGGCCAACCAGCGCTATTACGAAATGACGCGGCAGGATCCGGCCCAGGTAAAGCCCGGCACCCATTTCAAGGACATCATGCGCATCACCGCCGAACGGCGGCAGGAATACGCACCGGGCTTCGATATTGATAATTACGTCGAGGCCCTCAGCGCGGAATTCCTCAATCCCACCGGACAACCGGTAGACAGCGAACCCTATCCCGGCATCTGGCTGCGCATGCAACGCTGCCGCACACTGGATGGCGGCGTAATCACCGTTTTCAACGACATCAGCGACCTCAAACTGGCCGAACGGCGCCTGCGCGACGCCATCGAGTCGCTGGCTGAAGGTTTTGTCCTGTATGGCCGCGACGGCCGGATCATCACGGTGAACCAGCGGTTCTACGAACTGACCCGGCATGAGCCGGACCAGGTTGGCCCGGGCACGCATAACGATGACCTTCTGCAAAATATTGTGCGGCTGGCTCGCGAGGTCGGCCGGGAGGAAGAAGCTCTGGCCTATGTGGCAAAACTGAAAGCGGATTTCGATAACCCGAGCGGCCTGCCGTTCGATGTCGAGGCGGAACCGGGATACTGGCTGCGTACCGTGCGCCACCGCACGGCAGAAGGTACAGTCATTGCCATCGTGTCGGACATTTCGGATCTGAAGAATGCCGAACAGCGCCTGCGTGATGCCATCGAATCTCTGGCCGAGGGTTTCGCGCTGTATGGCCGCGATGGCCGCCTTGCCATGGCCAATCGCCGCTTCTACGACCTGACCGGCCACGATCCGGACCAGGCACCGGCCGGCATTCATTACGACCAGATGATGGAACTGGTGAGTGCCCAGCAGGACCGCATGGGCGATGGCGTGAATGTGATGGATTACGTCGCCCGCCTGAAAGCGGATTTTTACAACCCTTCTGGCCAGCCGATCGACGTTCGCCTCAAGCAGGGACGCTGGCTGCGCAATCAGCGCCGCCGTACCGCCGAAGGCGGCGTGATCGCCATCATCGACGACATCACCGATCTGAAACTGGCCGAGCAGCGTCTGCGCGATGCCATCGAAGCGATCAGCGAGGCCTTTGTATTCTATGATGCCGATGATCGCGTGGTTATGTTCAACCAGCGCTTCCTCGAATACTTCCCTGGCCTGAGGGGCGTCATACAGGTCGGCATGCATTTCGAGGACATGCTGCGTCAGGGCGTCGCCAACGGCACCTTCGGACCCGATGCCAAGGACCCGGAAAGCTGGATTGCCGAACGGCTGAAGCAGCATCGCAACCCTGCCGGCATTGCGCTGGAACGGCAAACGCCCGATGGCCGTTGGCTGCTTGTGCACGAACAGCGCACCATCGATGGCGGCCTGGTCGGCATCGGCACCGACATCACCGCGATCAAACAGGCGGAGCGGCAGATGTTCGACGCCATCGAGAGCATCTCGGACGGCTTCATCCTCTACGACAAGGACGAGCGCCTGGTCCTGTGCAACTCGAAATACCGCGAGTTCTACAGGGAGATCAGCGACCTGCTGGTGCCGGGTACCAAGTTCAGCGATATCCTGCGCGCCAGCATCCAGCGCCAGATGGTGGATATGGAGCCGGCCTTCCTGGAGGAATGGCTGGCCGAACGCGTCGAATTGTTCCGCAAGGGCAGCGGCAGCACCGAGACGCGGCTGGCCAATGGCCGCTGGCTGCGCAACACCGAACGCCGCACCAGCGACGGTGGCGTCGTGGGCATCCGCACCGACATCACGGCCCTGAAGCAGCAGCAGGAAACCCTGCAGCGCAACATCACCGATCTGGAAGCCGCCAACCGGCAGGTCGAACAGCAATCCTTCCGCCTGCGTGAACTGGCCGACCGATTCTCGGAGGAAAAGGAACGCGCCGAGGAAGCCAGCCGCGCCAAATCAGAATTCCTGGCGATGATGAGCCATGAAATCCGTACCCCCATGAACGGCGTGCTGGGCACCATCGGCCTGCTGCAGAACACCGAACTGTCGCAGCAGCAGCACAAGCTGGTGATCACGGCACGCGAATCGGCCGAACATCTGCTGACCCTGATCAACGACATCCTCGATTTTTCCAAGCTGGAAGCCGGCCGCATCGACCTGGAATCGATCGATTTCGACCTGCCGCGCGTGATCGAGAGCGCGGTTTCCATGATGAACCCCCGCGCCGTGATGAAGGGATTGCGCCTGAGCACCTGCGTCGCGCCGGAAGTGCCGCGTTTCGCCAAGGGCGACCCGGCGCGGCTGCGCCAGGTCCTGTTCAACCTCACCGGCAATGCCATCAAGTTCACCGACCGGGGCGAAGTCGAAATCATCGTCGACGCCGTGCACCAGTCGGAAGGCCGCTTCAATCTGACCGTCAAGGTGCGCGATACCGGCATCGGCATCGCCGCCGACAAGATCAAACATCTGTTCGGTCGCTTCAGCCAGGCCGACAGTTCGATCGCCCGCCGCTTTGGGGGCACCGGACTGGGCCTGGCGATCTCCAAGCAGCTCATCGAATTGATGGGCGGCAAGATCGGCGTGGAGAGTACCGAGGGGGAAGGCAGCATATTCTGGTTCACCTTGCCACTGCATGAAGGCCAGCCGGTAGAGACCGAAATCGCCGCCGCCCAGGCCGATGGCCCGGCGACGCAGAGATCCCTGCGGATCCTGGTGGCGGAGGACAATCAGGTGAACCAGATGGTGATCGGCCTGATGCTGCGGCAGCTTGGTCATCAGGCCGATCTGGTGACCAATGGCATCGAAGCCTGCGAACAGGTGCAGAAAGCGCCGTACGACCTTGTGCTGATGGACATGCAGATGCCGGAAATGGACGGCCTGACGGCGACGCAAACGATCCGCCGCCTGCCGCAGGAGTGTTCCCGCCTGCCGATCATCGCCCTCACCGCCAACGCCATGGAAGGCGATCGCGAACGCTATATCGCCGGCGGCATGGATGATTACGTCGCCAAGCCCATCGCCCTGCCGCAATTGATCGCGGCAATCAATCGTGTGCTGGGTGGCGCGTCCACCGGGCCCGTCGCACCGGAGCAGGCATCGACTACACAACAGGCCGCAGCAACACCACAGGCGCCGGCAAGCGAAGCGTTGAGCGAAAAAGCGAAAAGCGGCCTGACCAATCTGCTGGCATCGCTGAAGAAACTGAACTGACGCCGAACCAGGCGATTGTCAGGCGGCGCGACGTCCGCCCCGGCCCCGCGCAGGTTTTTGCATCGGCGGTGCTTCGTCGAACAATTCGGCCAGCTTTTCCATCATCACGCCGCCGAGCTGTTCGGCATCAACGATGGTGACGGCGCGTTTGTAATAGCGCGTGACGTCGTGGCCGATACCGATGGCGGTCAATTCCACCGGCGAGCGCTTTTCGATCCAGTCGATCACCTCGCGCAGATGGCGGTCGAGGTAATTGCCCGGATTGACCGACAGGGTCGAATCGTCCACCGGCGCGCCGTCGGAGATCACCATCAGGATCCGACGCTGTTCGGTGCGCGCCAGCAGACGGTCATGCGCCCACATCAGCGCCTCGCCGTCGATGTTTTCCTTCAGCAGGCCCTCGCGCAGCATGAGACCCAGATTGCGACGGGCGCGGCGCCAGGGCGCATCGGCACCCTTGTATACGATATGGCGCAAATCGTTCAGGCGGCCGGGCTGCGCCGGCTTGTTGTCGGACAGCCATTTCTCGCGGCTCTGGCCACCTTTCCAGGCGCGCGTGGTGAAACCGAGAATCTCGACCTTCACCGCGCAGCGTTCCAGCGTGCGAGCCAGGATATCGGCGCACATCGCCGCCACCGTGATCGGCCGGCCGCGCATGGAACCGGAATTGTCGATCAGCAGGGTGACGACAGTATCGCGGAAATCGGTGTCGCTTTCCTGCTTGTAGCTGAGCGGCAGCGTGGGATTCGCCACCACGCGCGCCAGCCGGGCCGCGTCGAGGATGCCCTCCTCAAGATCGAAATGCCACGACCGCGACTGCTTCGCCATCAGGCGGCGCTGCAGGCGATTGGCCAGTTTGCCGACAACCGACTGGAGATTGGAAAGCTGCTGATCCAGGTGATGGCGCAGACGGCCAAGCTCCTCGGCGTCGCACAGGTCGTCGGCGCCCACGACTTCGTCGAACTGCTTGGTATAGGCCTTGTAAACCGCCTCGCGGTTATGGCCCATCATGTCGGAGCCGGGCGGGCGGCGCCCCTTGCCGGCTTCCTCGCCGGATCCGGCAACCTGCTCCTCCATGCCGGCTTCGGCATCCATCTCCACCGCCTCGCCGCCGGAGGCATCGGCCGCATCGGCCTGCTCCATGCCGCTGGACGATGCGTCGCCCTGCTCGGACTCGGAACCATCGGACTGGCTCTGGGGCTGCTGGCCCTGACTGTCCTGATCCTCGCCCTCGTCCTCATCATTCAGGTCGCCGTTTTCATCGTCGACCAGCTCAAGATCCTTGATCAGCTTGCGCGCCACCTTGGCGAAGGCCCGCTGATCGTCGATGCGGTTCAGCATCTCGTCCAGATCGGCGCCGCCCTTCTCCTCGATCCAGTCACGCCACAGCGACACCATCTTCTGTGCCTGGGCAGGCACCGCCTCGCCCGTCAGGCGCTCGCGCGCCAGCAGGCCGAGCACGTCGGCCAGCGGCGCCTCGGACCGGTCGCTGATCTTGGCGTAGCCCTTGCTGCGGCAGCGTTCTTCCAGCGCGGCATTCAGGTTCTGCGCCACGCCGGCCATGCGGTTGGCGCCAATCGCCTCGACGCGAGCCTGCTCGACGGCGTCGAACACCGCACGCGCCGTGCCGCCCTGGGGCAGCAGGCGGGAATGCAGGCCGTCATCATGATGGCGCAGACGCAAAGCCATGGCATCGGCCATACCGCGAATCTGCGCCACTTCCGTCGCCGGCAACTCGCGCCCCGGCACCGGCAGGCGCGCACGCTTGCCACGCAGGCCGGGCGTCTCCGGCCCGAAGCTAACCTGCAGATCGCGGTCATGCGAGATGGCCCGCGTCGCCGCAGTCAGCGCGCGCTTGAAGGGTTCGATCGGGCTTTCCGGCTTGTTGGCCATGCCAGGAACTCCAGACTGCGGCGCCGGCTTAGTTCAGGTCGGCCTTGGCCGCGGTTTCCGGCAATTCCTCACCGAAGCAGCGCTGGTAGTATTCCGCCACCATCGGCCGCTCCAGCTCGTCGCACTTGTTGAGGAAGGTGAGCCGGAAGGCGAAACCGACACTGCCGAAGATACGGGCATTCTCGGCCCAGGTGATGACGGTACGCGGGCTCATCACCGTCGAGATGTCGCCGTTGATGAAGCCGGCGCGGGTCAACTCAGCCACGGCTACCATGTTCTGGATCGTCTTCCTGCCCTGTTCGCCGGTATAGCTGGGCGATTTCGCCAGCACGATGGCGACTTCGTCGTCAGCCGGCAGGTAATTGAGCGTGCAGACAATGCTCCAGCGGTCCATCTGGCCCTGGTTGATCTGCTGTGTGCCGTGATAAAGCCCGGTGGTGTCGCCCAGGCCGACGGTGTTGGCCGTGGCAAACAGGCGGAAAGCCTTGTGCGGGCGGATCACGCGGTTCTGGTCGAGCAGCGTGAGCTTGCCCTCGACTTCCAGGATGCGCTGGATCACGAACATCACGTCCGGGCGGCCGGCATCGTATTCGTCGAATACAAGGGCCACCGGCGATTGCAGCGCCCAGGGCAGGATGCCTTCACGGAATTCGGTCACCTGCTTGCCGTCGCGCAGCACGATGGCATCCTTGCCGACCAGGTCGATGCGGCTGATATGGCTGTCGAGATTGATGCGCACGCATGGCCAGTTCAGGCGGGCGGCGACCTGCTCGATATGGGTCGATTTGCCGGTGCCATGATAGCCCTGCACCATGACGCGGCGGTTATAGGCAAAACCGGCCAGGATCGCGAGCGTGGTTTCGCGATCGAAGCGATAGCTCGGATCCAGATCCGGCACATGCTCGCTGGGCTGACTGAAGGCCGGCACCTTCATGTCGCTATCGATACCGAACACGTCGCGTACGGAAACCGTGATATCCGGCAGATCGCTCGCCGGCATGGAAACGGACTTGGTCTGAAGGGCCGTCATCGTCACTCTCGGGTTCTTGCTTGGGCTTTAATATGCGCCTTGGGGGAGATCATTTGTTCAAGTATAGCCGCGGGTCTGGAGAAAGGCATAGGCCTGGTTAATGCTTTTCAGCCGTTCTTCGGCCTGTTTATCGCCGCCATTGGCGTCGGGATGATACCGTTTGACCATCAGCTTGTACTGCGCCTTCAGGTCGGCCTTCCGCAGCGGCAGCGTTAATTTCTCCAGATCGAAGCCCAGTTGCAGCAGGGCCTCGCGTTCGCGCGGATCGAGTTGCAGTTCGGCCTTCGTCTTGCGCCGACCGGCACCCAGCGTGATGCCCACTTCGGCCAGGATGCCCAGATCGTCCTTGACCCAGACTTGCGGTTCCTCGCGCTGCGGCTTGGTGCCCAGCCGCCAGGTGGGACGATGGCCCAGCACATCCTGGCGCTGATACCGTTCGACATCATCGGCACTCATGCCACGGAAGAAATCCCAGCCGGCATTATACTGCCGCACATGATCGAGACAGAAATGCCAGCGCCCGTCGCGTGGTTCGCGGCTTTTCGGCGCGGGGAAACGCCCCTCCTGCTTGCAGCCGGGATGATCGCAGCAGCGCATGCCGCGCCGGCCAAAGGCGGCTTCGGCCTCGGCATCGAGGAAGATTTTCTGCTGGGCGGATCGGGCGCGCGACATGATCGTGAAAGTATGGGTCTTAGGGGTGACACTGGCAAGGCAATAGCCCCTGCCATAGGGTTATAGCCGACCTGCATTTTTCTTGAGCGATCGGGGAGTTTTCGTCATGTCGTTGGCCGAGCGGATCCGCAGCAATCTGAGCCGAGCCCTGCAGCCCCAGATACTGGAACTGATTGACGAATCCGCCATGCATGCCGGGCATGCCGCGATGAAGGGCCTGCCCGCCAGGGAAACCCATTTCCGCCTGACCATTGTGGCCGAGGCCTTTGCCGGCACCAGCCGGGTCCAGCGCCAGCGCCAGATTTACAGCCTGTTGGCTGCGGAGCTCGCCGACGGCGTGCACGCCCTGGCTATCACCGCCCTCACGCCCGCCGAGGCAGCAATGCGGGGAATTTCTGCATCTAGTTGATTCTATTACACAACTTATCGAGTCAGATTTATGTGGATATTGCAACCTTTTCATTTGATAGTTTTTTTATCATCCATTATAGGTTGCAGTTATGCCGATGACCCGTCGACCTCAGCATGCTTCTGCCGCCGCCAGTAACGGTCCCAGCCTGGTGACCCGCAACCTGCGTCTGGGCCGGGGCCGCACGAGTATACGGCTGGAGCATCTGGAATGGGCGGCCCTGGACGCCATCTGCACGGTCGAAGGCATCGACCGGCACCAATTCGCCACCCAGGTCGACCGCGACCCAATGCGCCGGGAAAAGACGCTCACCTCGCGGGTGCGCAGCGCAATCCTGGCCTATTTCGTGGTGCGTTCGGGCGTCGGCGTGGCCGGAATCGCGCCGACAGCACAGGCACTTGGTACACAGGCCCTGGGCCGGCAGAACGGCCATGGCGACATGATGGGCTTCAGCGCAAAACTGCCAGCAGCAGAACAGGAAGAGTCGCGAAACTGAGCAGGGTGGAAATCACCACCAGGCTGGCCGTGGCGGCCGGATCGCGATTGAAGCGCGCGGCAAACACATAATTCACCACGGCCACCGGCATGGCGCACTGGATGATGAAAGTGCCGCGTGCCGCGCCTTCCAGACCCAGAAACCAACTCAGGCCGAAGCCGATCCCGATCCCCAGACCCAGCCGCAGCAGCGACAGGATCAGACCGTTTTTCAGATCCTGCACCTTCAGCGTGGCGAGCGAGACGCCGAGCGTAAGCAGCATCAGCGGAATGGCGATGCCGCCGGCCACCTGCAGGCTGCGCATGATCCACAGCGGCGGATGCAGGGCGACCAGATTGCCCAGGATGCCGAACAGGATCGCGTAGATCATCGGCGAACGCAGCACCTCGCGCAGGTTGCCGCGTCCGGCCATGATCGACTGGCCGATCGTCCAGTTGCCCAGCGATGCCACGGCGAAGAACAGGATGCCGAGCGCCAGACCCTCCGCGCCATAAGCGAACAGGCAAAGCGACAGTCCGGCATTGCCGGCGTTGGGGAAGGTGAGCGAAGAGATGAAATTGCGCACCGGCAGGCCAAGCAGCCGCAAAGCCAGCGCGCTGGCCGCCATCACCACCGCCAGCGCGATCATGCTGGCCAGTACCATCGTGCCCAGCATGGCGCGATTGATCTCGGACGACAGCAGGCTGTGCAACACCAGACAGGGCGTGCCGATATTGGTGGCGAGCAGGCTGACAGTCTCGACCTGGAAGGGACGGCCGCGTTTCGCCCATAGCCAGCCGAAACCGGCCAGCACGAACAACGGCGCGATGACTGACAGAACCTCGGTGATCAGGGCAACTGGCATGGCGGCGCTTATGCCGCGACGGCGAGTTGCTCGCGCAACAGGGTATCCACCGCCTCGGGCATCACGTCGTTGCGCTGCACGGCGCGGCCGATGGCCTCGGCCAGGATGAAGACCAGCTTGCCGTCACGCACCTTCTTGTCCTGCTTCATATGCTCCAGCAGCACGGCCGGCGAGAAGGCCTTTGCGCCATCGACATCCAGAAGCCGCGCCGGCAGGCCGCTCTCCGCCAGATGACGCTCCACGCGCGGCGCCAGTTCGCCGCCGCACAGGCCGAGCTTCGCCGACAGGCGGAAAGCCAGGCCCATGCCGACGGCAACGCCCTCGCCATGCAGCAGGCGTTGGGAATAGCCGGTTTCGGCTTCCAGCGCATGGCCGAAGGTATGGCCCAGATTGAGCAGGGCTCGCTCGCCCTCCTCGCGTTCGTCGGCTGCCACGATACGCGCCTTGTGGGCGCAGCAGCGCGCCACGGCTTCCGTGCGCAGGGCCATGTCGCCGGCCAGCAGCTTCGCGCCATTCTGCTCCAGCCAAGCGAAAAACTCGGCATCGCCCAGCAAGCCGTATTTCACGACCTCGGCATAACCCGCGCGCAGCTCGCGCGGCGACAAGGTATCCAGCAGAGCCACGTCGGCCAGCACCAGGCGCGGCTGATGAAAGGCGCCGATCAGATTCTTGCCCTGGCGGCTGTTGATCGCGGTCTTGCCGCCGACGGAAGAATCAACCTGCGCCAGCAGGGAAGTGGGCACCTGGATGAAATCCATGCCCCGGCGCAATACCGAGGCGGCAAAACCGACAAGATCGCCGATCACGCCACCGCCCAGGGCGATGACATGGTCGCGCCGTTCGACCTTCAGTGCCAGCAGCGCCTCGCAGATCTGCTCGAAACCAGCATAGGATTTCTGTTTCTCGCCTGGCGGCAGGATCACGGCCTCGCAGCCGATATTCTTCAGCGCCAACGCGCGCTTCAGCGTGTCGAGATGCCGGGCCGCCACATTCTCGTCGGTGACGATCACGGCATAGGGCCGGCGCAGCAGCGGCGCGATATGCTCGCCCGCGCGTTCCAGCAGGCCGCCACCGACCAGGATATCGTAGGCGCGATCACCCAGTGCGACGCGCACCTTTTGCTCTGTCATGGTCTTACTCTGTCGGTGAGGAATGCGCCGGTTCGGCGTGATGCCGTTCGGCCAGTTTGCGATAGGCCAGCGGCAAAGCCTGCAGGATCTGCTCGACCACCGCCTCATGCGGTCCGTCGGCACTGATCACGGCGATGTCGGCCTCGGCATAAACCGGATAGCGCTCCTGCATCAGGCGCTGCAGCGTGCCGCGCAGGTCGCCATTGGCGAGCAGCGGGCGGTTGCTGCGCCGGGCGCAACGCTTGACCAGCACGTCAAGCTCGGCTTTGAGCCAGATCGAAAGGCCGCGTTCGCGGATGCGGGCGCGCGTCTCAGGGTTCATGTAGGCACCACCGCCAGTGGCCAGCACGATATGCGGCTGCTCCAGCAATCGGGCAATCACCTTGCGCTCGCCATCGCGGAAGGCCGCCTCGCCATGCGCGGCAAAGATTTCCGGAATCGTGGCGCCGGCCGCCTTTTCGATCTCGATATCGGCATCGAGGAAATCGAACCCCAGCCGCCCGGCCAGCCGGCGGCCAACCGAGCTTTTGCCCGCTCCCATCAGGCCAACCAGCACCAGGCTGCGCAGACCCTCCGCGCCGGCATTTGCATCCGCGGTCGAGTCGGGTGTGGCAGCCACGCCGGAGACGGTATCGATAATACTGACGCCCATTCCTGTGATCCTGGCCCGCGATCCGGACCGACCTTCCCGACGGCTACTGTGACAGAGCCATGCGGCCCGCGATTGCCTGATGGGGGCCGCGCCGGTACAATAAAGCAATCGCGTCACAATTCCAGCGCGCCACCCGTTCCGCCGGCCCGCTGCAACCCGGAGTTCGAGCCGCATGGCCCGTATGTCGATTGTCCTGTTCCTGTTTCTCGTGCTGCTGATCGGCGGTGGCGTTACCTTCCTGGCAAGCTGGGACATTCCGGCTCCGCGCGCCAAGGTCGAGAAGGTGATCCCGGCCGACCGGCTCGGGAAATAACCGATGCATGCCGGTTCCGCCCTGCCCCGCCGGTTCACCGGCCGCGGCCTCCTGCTCGCGGGACTGGCCGTACAGGCGGTTCTGATTGCCGGCTTTGATCTGCGGGCGCAACCGATCCGCCTGACCCCGCCCGGGGCTAGCCAACCCGGGGCAAGTCAACCTGGGACGGAACAGCGCCCCGACACTGCCGCCCCGGCACAGGACAGCACACCGCCCATCGGCCAGGGCCAGCCTGGTGCGGGCCAGCCTAGTGCAGGACAGTCTGGACTGGGCCAGCCCGGCGGCATACAAACCGCCCCCCTGCCTGCTCCCCAGCCCTCCACCGAACTCGCTCCGCCCAACGGCAAGGCGCCCGCATTCGTCAGCCAGCCGCTATCGGCGCCCGATCCCGCCATCGCGGGCCTGCTGGATGACGGCAATGGCGGCCTTGGGGCCACGATGTGGCAAGGTACCAGCCGCGCCCAAGCCATGCAGGCGCTTGGCGTGCTGCCGGCGCCTGTGGCAGCCAGCGCCCTGCGCGACCTGCAGCGTCGCCTGCTGCTCACCACCGCACAGGCACCGGTTGGCAGTGGCGGCACCCCCAGCCTACTTGGCCTGCGGGTCGAGCAATTGTTCCGTCTGGGCCAGATCGCTGCCGCCGAACAGCTTGGCACGCCGCAGCCGCCAGACCTGAAGGATCCGATCTTCCGCCAGCTGCCGTTCGAAATGGCATTGCTGAAAAACGACCTGGCACAGGCCTGCAGCCTGGCTGCGTCGGCACTGCGCGAGGATGCCTCGCCGTATTGGCAGAAAGCGGCCGTGCTGTGCCGCTACAGCGCCAAGGATATCGCAGGCGGCGATCTGGCGCTCAGCCTGTGGCGCGATGGCGGTGGCGGCGAGGATCCGGCTTTCAACGCCCTGGCTGCCGCCCTGCGCGGCGATGCACGGGCGAAGGTGGAAAGCCTGGGTGGCGCCAGCCCGCTGCATTTCGCCATGCTGCGCGCAGCCGGCCGCCCTTTGCCGAAAGACACTCTGGACGTCGCGCCACCATCGCTGCTGGTGGCACTGGCGGCCTATGACAAGGCCGATGCCGAACTGCGACTCAGCGCGACCGAGCGCGCTGTGCGTTATGGCGCGCTGCCGGCCGAACTGCTGGCCGAAGCCTATGCCGCTGCCGAAATTCCCGAGGCGCAGCGTGCCGCCCTGACTGCGGCGATCGCCGGCGGCAAGGACAAGAACGCACGCGCCGCCGCGTTCCTGTATCAATCCACCAAAGCGGCCAACGAGCCCAAGGCGCGCGCCGAACTTGTGCGCCGCGCCTATGACCTTGCCATGGCGCGCGACCTGCTGTTGCCTACGGCTGCGGCCTACAAGCCGTTGCTGAACAACCTAGTGCCCAACGAGGCCAGCATTCCCGCGGCGCCGGCCGTGATCCGCATGGCGCTGGCCGCGGGCGAGACCGGCACCGCGCGGCTGTGGCGCAACATCCTGATGGCCTTGCCGCCGGAACGCGACAACGCCGGCGAGATCGCCGCAGAAGCCTGGCCTCTGCTGCTGATCGCGGGCGAGGACGGCGAGTGGCGCGATAGCCGGTATGAAGCTTGGCTGGCGGCGCAGAACGACCTGCCGGTGGCCCAGCGCCATGCGCGCGCCGCGCAGTTGCTGACGCTGGCCGAAGGGGCTGGCATCGTTGTGCCGACAGAACGTTGGGACAGCCTGCTGAATGCCGGAGCGGGCGCCGAGCGCAAGGCGCCGCCCGTGGCGGTATGGCGCAACCTGCTGCGCGCCTCCGAGGCCAAGGCGAAAGGCGAAACCGTGGCGCTGGCACTGGCGCTGCTCGGCCCCAATGGCAGCCTGGATGCCGATGGCCAGAGCCTGGCAACCGCGCTGGGAGCGCTGCGCAATGTCGGAATGGCCACGGAAGCGCGACAGATCGCATTGGAAGCGGCGCTGCTGCGCGGCTTCTGATCCCGCCATGGCCCAATCATGAGGAATGCGGCCGACCGCCATATCGACGCCTTCCTGGAAATGCTCAGCGCCGAGCGCGGGCTGGCGAAGAATTCGCTTGATGCCTACGAAAACGATCTGACCGATTTCGCGGGTTTCCTGACCGTGCATAACGAAAGCGCCGAACGTATCGGCATCGATGCCCTGCGTCTGTATGTGCAGGGCCTGGCCGATGCCGGGCTGAAGCCGGCCACGGCGGCACGGCGGCTGTCGGCCCTGCGGCAGTTCTTCCGCTTCCTGCTGCAAGATGGTATCCGGCGCGACGATCCCGCCGCCCTGCTGGATGCGCCGAAACGCGCACGGCCGCTGCCCAAGCTGCTGAGCGAGGACGAGGTCGACCGCCTGCTGCAAGAGGCGCAAAACCTGCGCGACGATCCGGCGGAAGCCGCGCGCCTGACGGCTCTGCTGGAGGTGCTATATGCCTCGGGCCTGCGGGTGAGCGAGCTGGTGTCCTTGCGCTGGCCGCCCTTCGGCGACGATCCGCGTTTCCTGGTGATCCGCGGCAAGGGCGGCAAGGAACGTCTGGTGCCCTTAAGCGAACCGGCACGGCAGGCTATTGAGGATTATGCCGGTTGGCGTGCTGATTTCATCACCGGCAAGTCCTCGCCCTGGCTGTTTCCTTCGCGCGGCGAAAGCGGCCACCTGACGCGCCAGCGTTTCGGTCAGTTGCTGAAAGACCTGGCGGTGGCGGCCAGCATCGATCCCGCGAAAGTATCGCCCCATGTGCTGCGCCATGCCTTCGCCAGCCACCTGCTGGCCCATGGCGCCGACCTGCGCGCGGTGCAGAAGATGCTGGGCCATGCCGATATCAGCACGACGCAGATCTACACCCATGTTCTGGAAGCGCGGAAACAGGCGCTGGTGCGCCAGCATCATCCGCTGGCGAAAAGCTGATTCCCGGCGGCCGGGGTAATTTTATTTCGCAAAACCTTCTCCCAACGTCAGCCTTGCCAAGCTCCTCCGCTCCAGTTAGCAGATGCAGCAAGACCAAATGGGAGAGTCAGCGCCATGAGCTTCAAGACCATCACCCCCGCCCCGGCCCGGCTGAACCGCTGCGAACTGGCGGTGCCCGGCAGCAATGTGAAGCTGTTCGAGAAGGCGGCAAAAAGCGCCGCCGACGTGATCTTTCTCGACCTTGAAGATGCCGTGGCGCCCGATGACAAGCCGCAGGCGCGCAAGAACATCATCCAGGCCCTGCATGACGTGGACTGGGGCAACAAGACCATGTCGGTGCGCATCAACGGCCTCGACACCCATTACATGTACCGCGACGTGGTGGAGGTGGTGGAAGGCGCCGGCGACAAGCTGGACCTCGTGATGGTGCCCAAGGTGGGTACGGCGGCCGACATCTATGCCGTGGACATGCTGCTCACCCAGATCGAGACGGCGAAAGGCTTCAAGAAGCGCATCGGCATCGAGGCGATCATTGAAACCGCGCTCGGCATGCAGAATATCCACGAAATCGCCGCCGCCTCACCACGCCTGGAAAGCCTGCATTTCGGCGTGGCCGACTATGCGGCCTCGACGCGGGCACGCACCACCTCGATCGGCGGCCCGAACCCGCTCTATGGCGTGCTGACCGACAAGGACGGCGACAAGCCGCGTGACTATTTCTGGGGCGATATGTGGCATTACGCCATTGCCCGCATGGTGGTGGCCGCCCGCGCCAACGGCCTGCGCCCGATCGACGGGCCGTTCGGCGATTTCTCGGATAACGAGGGCTACAAGGCTCAGGCCAACCGCGCCGCCATCCTGGGCTGCGAAGGCAAATGGGCGATCCACCCGTCGCAGATTCCGCTGGCGAACGATGTCTATACGCCGCCGGAATCGGAAGTGACCAAGGCGCGCCGGATTCTGGAAGCCATGAAGGATGCCCAGGCCAAGGGCCAGGGTGCCGTGGCACTGGATGGCAAGCTGATTGACATCGCCTCGATCCGCCAGGCCGAAGGCATCGTCAAGCAGGCCGAGCTGATCGCCCGAGGTTAAGCCCGGGACTGAGACCTAGCGCAGGTCAGTCCGCGGCCGCAGTGGCGGGCTTCTCCTGTGCGGCTTTGTCCTGCCCTTCGGGAGCATGCTGGAATTCCGGCACCAGGGATTTCAGCAGCGCCAGGATCGCCGCGTTGTCGCGCTTTGCTGCAGCGTCGGAAAGCCGGGCCAGCATCTGCTCCAGTTCGGCGCGGTCGATCACGCGCGGCGCGGCCAGCAACACGCCTTCCTCGGGCGTCTTCACCAGCGACTCGTCCTGGTGCAGGACTTCCTCGTAAAGTTTTTCGCCGGGCCGCAGGCCGGTGAACACGATCTTGATATCCTTGTCGGGCTGCTTGCCGGCCAGGCGGATCATCTGTCGCGCCAGATCCTGGATGCGCACCGGCTCGCCCATGTCGAGCACGAAAATCTTGCCTTCGGCATGCAGGCCGTCGCGCGGCATGGCCGCCGCCTGCAGGATCAACTCGACCGCTTCGCGCGTCGTCATGAAAAATCGCGTCACATCGGGGTGGGTCACGGTCAGCGGACCACCGCTGCCGAGCTGGCGCTGGAACAGCGGCACGACGGAGCCCGAAGAACCGAGCACATTGCCGAACCGCACGGTGACGAACTGCGTCCCCGCATTGCCGCCCGCGGAACGGTCGAGATCGAGGCTCTGGCAGACCATTTCAGCCACACGCTTGGTGGCGCCCATCACATTGGTAGGGTTGACGGCCTTGTCGGTCGAGATCATCACCATGACGGCGACATGATGATGGCGGCAGGCATTGGCCACGATCTGCGTGCCAATGGCATTGGTCAATACGCCTTCGCCGACATTGACCTCCACCAGCGGCACATGTTTGTAGGCGGCGGCATGCAGCACGATTTCGGGCCGGTGCTGAGCAAAGGCCTGGCTGACGGCCTCGGCGTTGCGCACGTCCCCCAGATGGGCAATCCGCGGTATGGCCGGCATGCGCTCGGCCAGTTCCATGTCGATCTGGTACAGGGCATGCTCGCTCTGTTCGAACAGAACGACCAGGGCCGGACCCAGCGCCGCCACCTGACGCACAAGTTCGGACCCAATGGTGCCGCCGGCACCGGTGATCAAGACACGCCGGCCGCCGATCAGCCGCGCGACAGCGGCGCGATCCAGCACGCGTTGCGGCCTGCCGAGCAGATCTTCCACCGCAATCGGCTGCACCTCCTGCCGGCCATCGCCTTCCTTGCGGAATTCGGTCAGGCGCGGCAGCCGCGCTACCGTGATGCCGAGCTGCGCCGCGGTCTCGACCAGATCGCGAATGGCACGTCCGCTGAAACGGTCGTCGGTCACGATGATGCGTCGTGGCCGATCCAACTCCCGCATCTGCTGCACGATGGCAGCTAGGTCGCCAAGACTGCCGAGAATCCGCACACCGCGCAGATCACGGCCATGGCGGCGTTCGGCATCGTCGATGATGCCAACGATGCGATATTCGGCCGCGCCGCGCTCCAGCTCACGGATGAAGGCATCGGCAGGCTGGCCCGAGCCGAGCAGCAGAACCGGGATGCGCCTGTCGTCGCCCCGCTTCAGCGCCTGGATCAGACTGCCCTCTTTCCAGGCCCGATAGAGCAGACGGGGACCGGCCAGCAGCGCAACCAGGATGAAGAACTGCAGGATCAGCACGCTGCGGGGATAGGAGTCCAGCCGGGTCACGAAAAACAACAGCGGCAGGAAGATCAGCAGCGACAGGATACTGCCGCGCAGGATCGCCATCATATCGCGCAACGAGGCGAAGTGCCAGATGCCGCGATAGAGGCCCGCATAGCGGAAGACCACGGCAGCGACCGCAGCGAAGACCAACATGCCTTCCCATGATTCGGCTGGCGACCAGGGAATGTCGGTCATCCAATAGCGCAACCCCAGCGCCAGCAGGAAAGACGCCGCCGCCATGACAACGTCATGCAGCGCCACCAGCAGGACGCGGCCGTTCAGGCGTCGTGGCTTGGCGGGTTCAGCGGTCACGGGATTCGCGCGGCATTGCCATGGGTTGCTATTCTAGCGGCTTCGTCGTTCCGGCGAAATGCCTGCACAGGGCAGTCGAGGCCAGTACGGCCAGACCGACCGCCGCCATGGCCACAAGCCAGGAATGCTGGCTGATCAGCGCCAGGGCGATCAGCAGCAGGTTGAGCCCGGCGATACGGGCGGCGACGGCGGCATGACTGCCGAGCTTGCGGGCGCCCTGCTGATAGAAATGACTGCGATGGGCCTGCCAGATTTTTTCGCCGCGCCATAACCGGCGCAGCAGCGTGACGCTGGCATCTATCCAATAATACATCGGCAGAATGAGTGCCGCCGCCCAGGCGCCATGCAGCACCAGCAGCAAGAGCAGACCGCCGAGCAGATAACCGGTCGGCACGCTGCCAACATCGCCTAGGAAAACCTTCGCCTTACCCCAGTTCCACGGCAGGAAACCAAGGCCAGCCGCAGCCACGATCAGGCCCGGCATGCCGATCGGGACCGAATCGGCGGCCACCAGCGCAAGGCCGATGCCGAGAGTCGCCATTTCCATGCCGCTAATGCCGTTGATGCCATCCATGAAATTGAACAGATTGGTAAACCACAACCAGGCCAGGAATAGCGCAACGCGCTCCAGCCACAGCGGCAGCAAGCCGGCCGTCACGCCGCGATCCGCCGGCAGCAATGCCAATACCAGGCCGACGGCGAGCATCTGAATGCCGAAACGTATGCCAACGGGCAATCCGCCACGGCGGTCGTCCAGCCATGACACGATGGCCAACGTCGCCATGCCCAGCAATAACAGCGAACCATAAATATCGGGTTCGATCGAGAACCAGATCGCCATACCGAGCAGCATGCCGGCGCTGACTGCGATGCCGCCACCGCGTGGCGTGATGTCGGTATGGCTGGAACGCTCATTGGGAATATCCCAGACGGCCCGGCGCTTCAGCCAGTCAATCAGCGGCTTCAGGGTCAGCATCACAAACAATCCAGTGGCGGTCGCGATCGCCAGTCCAGCTATCCAGTGGCCGCTCACAGCCGCTCTCCCCGCGCCTGCAGCAGGCGTTCGTAGGTGACCAGGCTGGCCGCAACAAAGCCTTCAACCGAGAACTCGCGCACCGCCATCGCACGGCCCTCCGCGGCCATACGGTGACGCAGGACTGCATCGTCCAGCAGGCGACGGATCGCCGCGGCTGTGGCCATGCCATCGCGCACCGGCACCAGCAGGCCGTTCACCTCATGCCGCACGACTTCGCGGCACCCGGGCACATCGGCAGTGACGATGGCACGGCCAATGGCGGCGGCCTCGATCAGCCCGCGCGGCAGGCCCTCCCGATAGGACGGCATGACGATGAGATGCGCGCGCGCCAGCATGGCTGGCATGTCCTCGGCATAGCCCCAATGCTCGACGACGCCGGAAGCAACCCATTGCTGCAGCTGCGCCTCGCCGATATCGGTCGGATTGTCGGGATCGCGCCGGCCGACCAGCACAAAACGCGCCTCCGCGCCTTCCATTCGTAGCTTTTCGGCAGCCGCCACGAATTCGCGCACCCCCTTGTCGCCCAGCAGGCGGGCGGGAAACATCACTACCGGCGGGTGAGCGGCATCAATGAGGGGTTCGGACCGTTCGGCAAAGACCTGCATGTCGACGCCACAGCCGCGGATCATCACCCAGCGGTCGGCAGGCACCAGATGCTCCTGCGTGAACATCGCCAGATCGTCGGGATTCTGGAAGATCGTGAGCGCGTTACGATGGCGCAGGGCAAACCGGTAGAGCCGGAACAGCATGCGATGCAGCAGACCGCGCTGGCGTTCGGCGCGGATGAACAGGTAACCCAGGCCGGTGATGGCATGCACGACAGCGGGCAGGCCAAGCAAGCGGGCGACAAGGCCGCCCCAGATCACCGGCTTGATCGACACCAGATGGAGCAATCTGGGGCGCAGCCGAAGATACAGCATGAACAGCGCAGCCAGCAGGCGCAGCTCGGCCAGCGGGTTCTGCCCTCCGCGCCCCAGCGGGATTGGATGAAAATACAGACCGGCTGCGGTTATCCGCGCCGCTACGGCCGGATCGGCCGGTCCCGCCACATGGATCTCCCAGCCACGATCGCGCATCGCCAGGCCGACCGGCAGGCGGTGGGTGGTGAAAAACAGCGCTTCCTGGACGACAAAGAGCAAACGGCGGGCCATCCCCGCGCTCTACCGGCTGGCGGGGGGCGGGTCAAGCCACTCTTTGATTTTCCGCCGAAAACCCGGTTTTCGGGTTGATTTGTTGACAGGGCCTGCCGGGCCGAGTACCTCCTTTGGCCTCCGCAAGCGAAAGAGCCCCCGTGACCGCCTCAACCTCTTCTCCTGCCGAAACCATTGCCGTGATCGGACTGGGTTATGTCGGCCTGCCTCTGGCTGTGGCTTTGGCCCGGCATTTTCCGGTTCTGGGCTTTGACATCGATCAGGGCCGCGTGGATGAACTGCGCCAGGGGGAAGACCGCACCCGCGAGGTCGAGCCAGAAGCCTTGCGTAGCTCCAGCCTGCACCTGAGCGCCGATCCGGCCGACCTGCCGGGCAAGAGCGTCTATATCGTGACCGTGCCAACCCCGGTGGATGCACAGAACCTGCCCGATCTGGGTCCGGTACGCTCGGCCTCACGCACCGTCGGTCGTGCTCTTGGGCAAAGGCCGGCGCCCCAGGCAGCGGTGGTTTACGAAAGCACCGTTTATCCCGGCGTGACGGAAGATATCTGCGCCCCGATTCTGGAACAGGAATCCGGTCTGGCCTGCGGCCGCGATTTCTTCCTCGGCTACTCGCCTGAGCGCATCAACCCCGGCGACAAAATTCACACGGTGGACAAGATCACCAAGGTGGTGGCCGGCCAAACCCCAGAAGTCGCGGCGCGGTTAGCCGATATCTATGGCAAGGTGACCAGCGGCGGCATTCATTTGGCGCCGACGATCAAGACGGCGGAAGCCGCCAAAGTGATCGAGAACGCCCAGCGCGACATCAACATCGCCTTCGTCAACGAGATCGCCATGATCTTCGGTAAGATGGGCATCTCGACCTATGACGTTCTGGAGGCGGCCGGCACCAAATGGAATTTCCTGAAATTCCAGCCCGGCCTGGTTGGCGGCCATTGCATCGGCGTCGACCCCTATTACCTCGCGCACCGCGCCAAGGAACTGGGCCATTATGCCCGCATCATCCTGTCGGGTCGCGCCATCAACGATGGCATGAGCACTTATATCGGCGAGGCCGTATCGGCCCGCATCAAACCGAGCAGCAGCATCCTGGTACTGGGCCTGACCTTCAAGGAAGACGTGCCCGACCTTCGCAATTCTAAGGTGGCCGACCTGATCGGCAGCCTTAAGAATCTGGGCCACAAGGTGAGCGTGCATGATCCCCTGGCCGACCCACACGAAGCGCAGCATGAATATGGCGTGATGCTGGCACCGCGGCTGGATCAGCTTGAGGGATTCGATGCCGTGGTGGCGGCCGTGCCGCACCAGGCTTACCGCGCTCTCGGCCAAGCCGGCCTGGCTCGGCTGGCCCGCGAAGGCGGCCTGGTGGCCGACCTGAAAGGCATCTGGCGCGGCCAGACGATGCCGGCTGGGCGGCAATACTGGACATTATAGACCGGTTTCACCCCTGGCGCACTGGACTTCGTCGCCCGCCTGCCCGAAATATCCTGTTCCAACAGGAGTCTTTCGATGTCCGAACAGGTCGATACCCGTATTCCGGTTTCCGTGATCACCGGCTTTCTCGGTGCCGGAAAAAGCACCTTGCTGAACCGGCTGCTGCGTCATCCGGATATGGGCGAGACCGCCGTGATCGTGAATGAGTTCGGCGAGATCGGCCTGGATCACGCCCTGATCGCCTCCAGCCAGGAAGATACCGTACTGCTCAGCTCAGGCTGCCTGTGCTGCACCGTGCGTGGCGATCTGGTGAACACCTTCCGCGACCTCACGGCCAAACGCGACCGCGGCGAAGTGAAGCCCTTCAAGCGCGTGGTGATCGAGACCACCGGCCTGGCCGATCCGGCCCCGGTGCTGCATACCCTGATGAGCGATCCGGTGGTGGCCGAGCGCTGCCGGCTGGAAAGCGTGGTGACGCTGGTGGATGCGGTGAATGGCAACAGCACGCTGGATCACCACAAGGAGGCGATCAAGCAGGCCGCCGTCGCCGACCGCCTGGTGCTGACCAAAGTCGACCTGGCCGAGCCCAAGGCCGTGCAGCATCTACGCCACCGCCTGCAACATCTCAATCCCGGCGCGCCAATCTTCACGGCGATTGGCGGCGACATCGCACCGAAGCAGATTTTCAACGCCGGCCTGTATGATCCCGCAACCAAGAGCTTCGATGTGCAGAATTGGCTGCGTGCCGAAGCCTATGACCACGGCCATCATCACGATCATGACCACAATCATCATCACCATGATCACGACCATCATCATGATCACGATCATGACCATTTCCGCAATTCCGACGGCAGCCTGGACGTCAACCGGCATGACGCGACGATCCAGTCTTTCTGTCTGACCTTCGAGCAACCTTTCGACTGGAATACGCTGGCCACCTGGCTCGATCTGCTGGCGGCCTATCGCGGCGACAACCTGTTACGCGTGAAAGGCCTGGTGAATGTCATCGGCGTTGATCGGCCGGTGGTGATCCATGGCGTGCAGCACCTGTTCCATCCGCCGGCCACCATCCCGGCCTGGCCTGATGCCGACCGCCGCAGCCGTATGGTTTTCATCACCCGCGACTTGTCGCGTGAGGTGATCGAGCAGACCCTGAACGCCCTGCAGCAGGCCGCGCCAGCAGCGGATGATACCCCCACGGCATGAGCGCCGACATCGAGTATCCGGCCGATCCAGAACTGGCCGCGCTGATCCGCAGTCTGCGCAGCACGGCGCGCAACCGCGTCTTCGCCGTTACCTACAATGGCCGGCGGCTCTGGGTAAAAACCGCGGGCATGCCGCGCCTGCACTCGTCCGTGCTGATGCAGCGCGTCATCGCCACCCTGTTCGCCTTGCCGATCCTCCTGCCGCCCCGCAATCAGACCGGCGCACTGGGCCTGGCCGCCGAAGCCGCCGCGATCCGCAAGCTGGCCAATGCGGGTTTTCCCGTGCCGGCCGTGATTGCCTGTTCGGGACAATGGCTGGTGCTGAGCGATGCCGGCGAGGCACTGGAGCCGCGCCTGCAGGCCACAACGAATCCCGTCGAACGGTGGCATCTGATTGCCGAGGCCGGCGCGCTGCTCGGCCGCCTGCATGCCGCCGGCCATTGGCATGGCGGCGCGCAGATCCGCAACTTCAGCTATGCGGATGGACGGCCCGGCCTGCTGGATTTCGAGGACCACGATCTGCCGGGCATGACGCTGGCCGAAAAGCAGGCGCGCGACCTGCTGCTGTTTCTCTATTCATTGGTGCGTTACGACCGCGATGCGATCGATCCGCAACTACCTCGCATCGCCACCGCCATGCTGTCGGCGGCCTCATCGGATACCCGCAATGCCATGCGCAAGCTGCGACGACGAATGGCCTGGCTACTGGCCCTGGCACGCTGGCTGGCGCCCTATGCCGGCCGCGACGTGCGCCAGGCGGCGGCAGCCGACGCGGCCATTGGTGCCGCGCTGCTGCAATGTGCCGACTAGCCTTCAGAATCCAGGCGGCGCCAGACCAATGCTGCCGACGTTGATGCCGCGCCAGTTGTTCAGTGGCTGCTCGACCAGCGGCCGGATCGCTTCGCGCCCAGCCTCGTCCAGCCAGCCAAGATGCTCCAGCAATCCGCCCAAAGCGGTCTGCGCGGCGCGGGCTGTGCCATCCAGCACTTTCAGCGCGATACCGAATCCGGCCGTGGCCGAAGCGGCGGTGTAAACACCTTCGGCGCCGGTCTTGGCGATGAACTTCCCGCCACCGGCCTGCATGACGACCGTGCAGAAACGCCCGGAGCCCGCAATGAAGAACGGCTCGGCAGCGACGGCCGCCGCCAGCCGCCGCGCCGCCTTCGCGCGTTCCGGCGCCAGACCGGCGCCGGTGATGAAGCGGGCGAATCCCCAGGCAAGGTTGTGCAACGGAATGGCCATGGTCGGCATGGAGCAGCCATCGGTGCCAACAGACTCAGGCGCAATCTTCACGCCACAGACATCCTCGATCGCCGCCGTGACACGGCGCTGCACCGGATGGTCGGGCTTCACATAGCCACGGATATCCTCGCCCAGATGGGTGGCTACCGAAACCATGCCGGCATGTTTGCCGGAGCAGTTGTTATGCAGATTGTTAGGCGCCAGATGATCGCGGGCAAGTTGCCGCGCGGTCTCTTCGTGATAGGGCCAGTGCGCGCCGCACTCCATATCCTCGGGCTTGCGGCCGATGCGGGTCAGCCAGGCCGCCACGGTTTCGGTATGCCGCGCCTCGCCGCCATGGCTCGCGCAGGCCATGGCCAGTTCGGCCTGGCTTAGGCCAAAAGCATCGGCGGCGCCCGACTCGACCAGCGGCAGCGCCTGTATAGCCTTGTTGGAAGAGCGGGGGAAAATCGCCTGCATCGCGTCGCCCCAGGCCGCCACCGTCCTGCCGTCGGCATCGACCACGGTAGCGACCACCGGGTGACGGCTTTCCACTTGCGCGCCGCGCCTGACCTCGACGATAAAGGGCCGCGCGCCGGGGGACGGCAGGGGACCGAAAGGATTGCCCATGGCTAAACTCCTGAAATGCTTTCGGCCGCTTATACACGCAAGGCCCATACTGTCAAAGAATGGGACGGCAAAGAACGGGAGCTGGCGATGCGCGGCTTTTTCGGAATCGGCGTCGAGCGCCTCAGCAAACCGATGAATGCGGGCACTCTGTTCCGCACGGCACACGCTTTTGGCGCCAGCTTCGTCTTCACCATCGGGGCCACCTATTCGGTGACGGCGGCACGTTCGGATACCAGCAAGACCCCGGAAAACCTGCCCTGGTATGTCTATGACAGCGCTGCCCAGCTCAGCCTGCCGCAAAACTGCCAGTTGGTCGGCATCGAATTGCTGGACGAGGCGATCGAACTGCCGCGCTTTCGCCATCCGCTGCGCGCCGCCTATGTGCTGGGCCCCGAGATGGGCTCGCTGAGCCCGGAACTGGTGGCGCGCTGCGACCATGTGATCAAGATTCCGACCAGTTTCTGCGTCAATGTGGGCGTGGCTGGCGCGATTGTGATGTATGACCGGCTGATCACCCTGGGCAAATTCGGCGAACGACCGCTTTCGCCTCTGGCTAGGGCGGCCGCAGCCGGAAATCCCGGCGGCCGACACCCCAAACGCCCGCCCCGCACCCAGGACTGACTTTCAGTTTAGGCCGTTAAAGGCCGCAGTCTGACAATCTGCGGTTAAGCATCAGGTCGCCAAGCCCGATTTCTAATAGAATCAAGGGCCTGCTCATTCCCTTTTAACCCGGGCACTGCCATAGTGTGCGTAATCGGCTCGCAACAGAAGGCCAGAGTGAAGGCAGGCAAACCGTTATGAACGTAAGCGCACCGACGGGCATCACCGAAGTTACCGGCGGCGTCGTCCTATGTCAGGACGCGCATGCGCTGTCGGAACGCCGTGCCCGTGCCATGATCGGCCGTGTCTGCCGCGACTATCTCGACGAAAACATCCTGATCCCGATCGAGCTGCTGCATCACAGCGGCCATGGCAAACTGCTCAATGGCGCCGAAAACCTGTGCGCCGCCCTGGTGCAGAAAGCCGCCGTGGCCCAGGCCCAGGCGACCAACTCGCCGGTACGCGACAAGGTGAAGAAGCTTTATGCGATCACCACGGCGGCGATCACCCAGGTCGAGGCCTTTGAAAAACGCCTGCCCACCACGCCACTGACCCACCGCTTGCTGGCGCAGCTGATTCCCTCGGATCCGCTTTACGGCACGCGCATCGCCTTTTGCGCCCTGGCACATCATCTCGAATTCTCCAAGAACTGGACCGAGAAAGCCGACCGCTGTCTGGCCCTGTTCGATACCGGCATCGACCCCGGCGCGGCCGGTATCCTCGACGAGGCTTTGGCGGAAATCCTGCAAGCCAAATCGGCGGTTCCGGAACTGCTAGGCAAATTTCGCGATGCGCGCCTGCGTATCATCCAGTTGATGGCGATCCTCGACAAACGCTATGCGGTCGACGACGCTGCATATGATACGGAATTCGCCCACCGCCTGCATGCGGTGGTTGCCAAACACAACATGCCCGCCCTGCGCGATGCGGTGATCCAGCTGCTGCGGCGCCTGTTGATCTCGTCAGTGCCGCTGCTGTCGGAAGAACCCGCCGAGGAATTCCCCGCCACGCGCGAAGTCTATGCCCTGCTGACCAAGGATCGCGACTTCGCCCTGGAACTGGGCGCGGCCGATCTGTTCGAGAAGCGCATGGTGCGCCTGGTGACGGCGGAAAAGCTGAACAAGCTGGTGCCCGGCTATTATTCCGCGCCCAAGCTGATGACGGCGCTCAAGCTGTTCGAGGAAGTGATCGGCGACGGGCCAAAGGAAATCCTGCTCAAATACATCGCCTATCTTTACGAACACCGCGACCTGGAAAAGGAATTCGTCGACCCCGCCTACACGACGGAGGAAAAGGTCGAAATCGCCAATGAGTTGCGCAAGGCAACCGTCAGCGCCGGCCTGTCGGATCACCGTCGCGAACAGTTCCTCGGCATACTCGACCCGCTGATCCAGCGTCTGGCCAAGGGTGACCAGCGGCGTTCGACCCGCAATCAATGCGGCCCCGAAGATCATGTGGTGCTGGAGGGGGCCCGCATCCCGCTGAAGAACTGGAGCAATATCGGCCTGTTGTTCGGCCCGATCAGCGGCACCTTCCTGGAAGGCGAATTGCTGAAGCTGACGGTGAAAATCAAGAACCCGAAACTGCAGATCACCTTCGATGCAGAGGGCGATGTGGTGCGCTACACCGACGAAGGTTTTGTGGCAATGAAATACCGCTGCCTGGATGCACAGGCGGCGAAAAAGGTGGCGCTGTATTTTGATCCGCTGGCCGGCGCCAAGGGCTGATGCCCTACAGCGTCTTGCCCAGGTAATTCGCCACGTCCTGCGGCCAGAAACCGGCCTTGCGAACCGCCTCCTTCAACTCGCTTTCCTCGACATCAAGCCGTTTCATCCAATACCGGATATCCTGATCGGTACTGACATTGACCCGGCTGTGTTGCGCCGTCAGCTCTTCCCGCGCCTTGTCGCCGGCGCGGGCATTCCGATGGTCGCTGCGGGCGGGCGTTGCCGTTGTGGGCTGGCTCACCGCCACGGGATCGCTGGCCGGGAAACTGTCGCGTAATCCGACATCAAGCGCTTCTTCCCGGCTGGATTTGCGTCCATTCATGGCATCCTCCTATTTGCGCTGTGGAAGGAAAACGCCGAACCCGCCTTGGAGTTCCTGGTCAGGGATTCTTCGGCCTGCCATTCTTCGGCCTGGCGTTCCTTCGCGGGAAACGGCGCCAGCACCCCGCTCCTGCAACCCCAGAGCTGCATTCCCGCACGGCATTAAGGCGAGGATTTGCTTCTCAACGACCGACAGGCAGGTTAGCCTGTGCGCAATCAAAAAAGGGGAGAGCCATCATGCGTCGGATCTTCGCCGGGGTGGCTCTGGTCATTCTGGGGCTGGCGGTTACACCCCGCTGGCTGGAGGCCTCAGCGCAGCAACAGCAGCCGACCGGCACACCCGCAGCCGCGCTGGCCGCGCCGCCGCGCAGTATCGCCGATATCGTGGCCATCCTCGATCAGGAAAAACCCGATCCCGCCCGGCGGGCCCACCTGATCGCGGCGGCCGAAGCCGCCGAACCGCCGGGACTGGATAGCCGGCAACGCAGCCTCTTTCTCTATGAACGCGCCCAGGCCGCCAATCTGATCGGCCGGGCCGACGCCGCGCTCGCCGATCTTGAACCGGCGATTGCGCTGGGCATCTCTGTCGGGGCCGATGTCTATCGCATGCAGCAGCTCTATGCCGGGTTGCTGCGGATGGCCGGCAAACCGCAGGAATCCCTAGCTTATTACATCCAGCTTGCCGAGACCGAAGCCAAGGGCCGGCTGAAAGGCCGCCTGTTCAATGTCTACCGCAGTATCGTGCAGGGGGCGGTGACGGCAGGCAATTTCGCCATGGCCAAGCGTTACCTCGACCAGGCCGAATACCTGTACCGCGAGATCAGCACCAATACGCGCGGGCCGAACAATTTCATGTTCCTCTCCTCCTGGCAGACAGATATCGATCTCGCCAAGGCGCTGGTCGCCAGTTCCCGGGGCCAGTATGGAGAGGCCGAGGCCGCCACAGCCACGGCCCTGCAGAACAACAAAGAGACGCAGCAGCGCGCCAAACATTGGCCCGACCCGCCCGCAGCCGGCACGATCGAAAGCGGCGGCGACCTCATCCTTGCCAACCTGGGCGATATGAAGCTGGCCCAGGGCCGCATGACCGAAGCGGAAGTCGACATCCGTCAGGCTTTGCTCAACAACCTGCGCCGCGACGGGAAATACAGTTTCCGCACTGCCACCTTCGCCAGCAGCCTGTCGAATGTATTGCTTGAGCAGGGCCGCCTGGCAGAGGCCGAGAAGATGGCCCGCACTGCGGCCGAAATTTTCCGCGAAATCGGCTATGACGAAAACGCGCCGGCCGCACTCGCCACCCTGCGGGCGGTTGCCAACACCTTGGCATTGCAGCGACGCTGGCCCGAAGTCGCCGAGCTGTATGAAAAGATGATCGCCGCCACGGCGGACTGGAGCGAGGGCCGCGCCCGCGTGATCCGCCGCAGCCCGGCACGCATTCTGATGCTCGCCCGCACCGGCCGCGGCAATGACGCCGCAGATGTCGCCAGCCAGATGGTGAAGCTGAAATCCGAGCGCATGGGCGAAAAGCATTTCGAGGTGGCGATGGATCGTGGCCTGCTTGGCATCGCCCTGGCCTCGGCCGGCCGCGATTCGGAAGCGGTGGCGGCTTTCCGGGATGCCGTTCCAGTTCTGCTTTCTGCCTCGCGCCAGGCGGAAACGGAGGAGACCGGCCTGGCGACGCGCGATTTCTTCGTGCAAACCATCATCGAGGATTACATCGTGCTGCTTGCCCGTGTGCAGGGCACGCCGGCCGGCGCCGGCATCAATGCCGGCAGCGAGAGCTTCCGCCTGGCCGACGCCGCGCGCGGCCGCAATGTGCAGCGCGCATTGGCCGCTTCGGCGGCGCGGGCTGCCGTGCGCGACCCCAAGCTGGCCGAACTGGTGCGCCAGGAGCAGGATCAGCAGAAGCAGATTGCCGCGCAGTTCGGCCTGTTGTCCAATCTGCTGGCCCTGCCGCCGGAACAGCGCGACGACAAGGCGATCCTGGCCATGCGCAAGGACGTCGACAGCCTGCGCGACAGCCGCGCCAAGACTCGACAGCAGATCGAGCAGCAATTTCCAGACTACGTCAACCTGATCGATCCACGCCCACCGGCGGTTGACGAGATGCGCGCCGTGTTGCGTGACGGCGAAGCGCTGGTGTCGTTCTATCTGGCGCAGGAAAACAGTTTCGTCTGGGTCGTGCCGAAACAGGGTGCTGTCGCCTTCGCCGCCGCGTCGCTGGGGGCCAAGGCCATCGAGGCCAAGGTGCAGAAGCTGCGTCTGGCCCTGGAGCCGCAGGCAGAAACGCTGGGCGACATCCCGGCTTTCGACCTGACGCTGGCCCATGAATTATATGCGACCCTGCTGCAACCGGTGGAGGCCGGCTGGAAACCCGCCAAGAGCCTGTTCGTCGTCACCAATGGCGCGCTTGGCCTGCTACCGCTCGCGCTGTTGCCCACTGCGCCCGCGCAAGTCGACATCAAGGCGGCCCCATTGTTTGGTGGCTACAAATCCGTGCCCTGGCTGGCGCGCAGCCATGCCGTGACACAATTGCCTTCGACGGCGGCACTGAAAACCCTGCGTGGCCTGCCCGCCGGCGGCGCAAAACGCGAACCGCTGGTTGGCTTCGGCGACCCCTTCTTCAATGCCGAGCAGGCCGCCGAAGCCGCAACCGAAGCGCCGCTGCAGATCGCCTCGGCCGATCCGGTCGCCGTGCGTGGCGCGAAGCTGAAACGCCGGAGCGCGCCGCAGACCACCGGTGTCGACAGCGCCGAGCTCGGCCTGCTGCCGCGCCTGCCCGACACCGCCGACGAGTTGCGCTCGGTGGCGCTGGCGATGCAGAGCGATCCGGCGAAAGCCCTGTTCCTGGGCAAGCAGGCCAACGAGAAGACGGTGCAGCAGACCCGGCTGGACAATTACCGCGTGGTGGCCTTTGCCACCCATGGCCTGGTGCCCGGTGACCTGAACGGCCTGACCCAGCCGGCACTGGCGCTGACCGCGCCGCAGGTGGCCGATGTGGATGGCGATGGATTGCTGACCATGGATGAAATCCTGGGTCTGAAGCTGGATGCTGACTGGGTGGTGCTGTCGGCCTGCAACACCGGTACCGGCGCGGGCGCAGGTGCGGAAGCCGCCTCGGGCCTGGGCCGCGCCTTCTTCTACGCCGGCACGCGGGCACTGCTGCTGACCAACTGGTCAGTGCATTCGGCGTCCGCCCGCGATCTGGTGACCGACCTGTTCCGCCGCCAGGCTGCCGATGCGAAGCTTGGTCGTGCCGAGGCGTTGCGCAGAGCGATGGTAAGCCTGCTGGATGGCCCGGGCTATCAGGAAAACGGCCAGACGCTGTTCAGCTACGCCCATCCGATCTTCTGGGCACCCTACAGCCTGATGGGCGATGGCGGATAGACAGTCATTTCTCGGTCAGCGCGCGGGGTGTGACACCCGCACCGGGATCGCGGTCCAGCCGCTGCCGCCAGAGCTGTGCCGCCGCATCGTCGGGCAGGGATTGCAGAACAGCCTTGGCCGCCGCCGCATCGCCGGCCGCCACCGCATCGAAGGCTGCGGCATAGGCCGTGAGAATCTCGTTCTGCCGCGCATCGGCGCGGCCTCGCCGGGCCAGCGGTTCGTATATCTTCACGGCGCCTGAGCGGCCCACCACCTGCACGCTGTCGATTGGCCGCGCCAGAACGGTACCACCGGCGGCCAGCATGGTCATCTCGCTGGCCAGGATGGTAGTGCCGTACTGCTTGTTGGCGCCTTCCAGCCGGGCGGCCAGATTCACCGCATCGCCCATCGCCGTGTAGTTGAAACGGCGCGGCGAACCGATATTGCCGATCAGTGCGCGGCCGGTATTGAGCCCGATGCGTGTATTCAGCACGCGGCCCTTCACGGCAAACCGCTCGGGGTCGCGCCGCAGGGCATCGCGCATATGCAGCGCCGCGCGCAGGGCATGGGCCGCATGCTTGGGATCGTTCAGCGGCGCGCCGAATACCGCCACGATGGCATCACCGATATACTTGTCGACGAAACCGCCATGACCCTCGATGATCGCCGTCATGGTGGAGAAATAGCCGTTCAATGCCTGCACCAGTTCGGCCGGCGTGCAGCTTTCCGCGATCGACGTAAAGCCGGCGATATCGCTGAACAGTATGGTGACTTCGCGTTCCTCGCCGCCCAGACCCGGCAGACGGCCGCTGGCCACCATGCGCTCAACCATGGCCGCCGGCAAATAGAGCGAGAACAGGCGAGCGATCAGCCGCTTGTCGCGATCCGCCACCATGAAGCGATAGGCAATGGTGGCGCCGACCACCAGCAGCAGGGCCACGGCAATGTTCAGCCACGGCATGGCATTGCCGTGGCGCAATAGCAGCGCGGCCATGAACGGCAGCAGCAGCCCGCCGCCCAGGGCGGCGGCGATTCCGGGCAGCAGCGGCAGATAAAACACCGCCAGCCCGCTCGCCAGGGCAACCAGCAGCGCGGCGGTAAATAACCCGGCAACCGGCCATTCCTTTAGCTCGGCGCCATCCAGCAGGTTATTGATCGCTGCGGCATGGATGAACACCCCGGGGATGCTGTCGCGCACATGCGGGGATGGTTGCGGACGCGGCAGGATACAGGGCGGCGGCGGGTTGGCGCCATCGGCGGCGGTGACCAGGCGTTTCGAGGTAAGACGGCGATCCTCGACATCCAGCACGGTGCCGACCAGCACGACGCGGCCGGCGAAATGCTGCCTGAAATACCCGGTATTGCCGGCCGCCGCGCAAGCCTGCAGATCGGCCAGCGAATAACTCGGCACATCGCCTGCGCCGGTGTTGAAGCCAACCAGAATATTGCCGCCGGCATCGGTGGCGATACGGCGCGATCCAAGCGTGTAACGGCCCCTCGCATCGCGATTCAGTACCGCGCCGGCACGACGCTGGGCCAGTTCGGCAGCCAGGCCTGTCTCGCGCCCGCCATCGGCCGTGGTGAATTCGAGCGGCACGCGGCGGATGATGCCGTCGGGATCCTCGAACACGTTCAACGCGCGGATGTTGCGCCCGCCGCCAACGGCAACCTGTTGCGAGGCATGGGGCAGGATCGGCAACTCAGAATGCTGCACCTTGCCCAGCAGCAGCCGGTCGGCGCGGGCGGCATTGCGCATCGCGATCAGAAAATCGCGTTCGAAACCGCGCTGGAAAGCATCCAGCGTGGTGGGATAGACCACGTCGAAACCCACCACGGCCGCCTCGGCGGCAACGGCATTCAACACCGGTGCCAGCAGGGGCGGCCAGGCTGCCTGCGGGGTTTCGCTGAACGGCGGCGTGCGATAGGTGGCCTCGTCGATGGCGATCACCACGGCATGGCTTAGCTGCGGCGCTGCCTGCGGCCCGAACAGCAGATGGCGCAACGGATAGGTCAGATCAAGGGAGGGGCCGCGCAGCCACACGCCGGCCGGGCTGGCCAGCAGGGCCGCTGCGCCGAGCGCCGCCATGACGATGACGGCAAGATCGCGCAGGCGCGGTCGCATCATGGAAGGATCAGAAGCGGACGAGGCGCAGCAGCAGCGGCCCGCCACCATCGGCGGCGCCGGGATCGATGCGGAAGATCGTGCTCTTGCCGTTCAGCTCGGCGCGGTAGATGCCGCCGGCATAGAGCGGCTTGCCGGCCTTGGCCAGATCGAACAGCTTCCCGCCCGCCTTGTAGACCAGCACGGTTTCCGGCTGGTCCAGCCGTTCGATGGTGAGTTGGCCCGGCTGCTCGACGGCGAAGACCGGCGCGGTATACAGCAGTGTCACGCTGGGCTCGGGCACATTGGCCGGCGTCTTGCCGGTGCCGGGGCCACGACGAAACACCATGGCGCCGCTTTTGCCGGCCTGGCTGCTGCCCAGTGCCAGGTTGGCCGCGCATTTGAGCTGTTCCTGCTGAACCTTGCCGCCGCTAACCGTGGAGGATTGCGGGCCGATGGTGACGGTGCCGCCGGTGATCATCTCGCGCAGGCAGGATTGCATATAGCCGAGCGTGATCTTGCCACCGGCCGGCAGCTTGATGACCCGGCCGGGTTCGAGGAAATCGAACACCTCGACGCCGGCCACCGGTGCCGAGAGATCCTCGACCACGGCGGCGGCCTTCTGCTGCGCCGACACCGGACCGGCCATCGTCAGACAGCCGATAAGCGCGACCAGCATGAAACGTATTTTCATGGCATCCCCCTGCCCCAACTTGGCACCAGTATACCGCCAACCGGACGGGGGACGGCAACAAGACTGTATGCCGATAAAAAAGAAACCCCGGCGGATCGCTCCGCCGGGGTTCCATCTTCGGTAGAGACGCGCGTCTTACTGCGCGGCGTCCTCGTCTTTCTTCTTGCGCATGGCGGCACCCAGAATGTCGCCGAGCGAGGCGCCCGAGTCGGTGGAGCCATACTGCTCCATCGCCTTGCGGTCCTCTTCCATTTCCAGCGCCTTGACCGACAGGGTCAGCTTGCGGGCCTTGCCATCGATGGTAACGATCTTGGCATCCAGCTTGTCGCCCACCGAGAAGCGGTCCGGACGCTGCTCGTCGCGGTCGCGGCTCAGTTCGGCCTTGCGGATGTAGCCCTGCACGCCGTCACCGACGGTGACGGTGATGCCGCGCGGATCAACGGCCGCCACGGTGCAGGTGACCACGCCGCCCTTCTTCAGGTCGCCGAGCGACTGGAAGGGATCATTGCCGAGCTGCTTGATGCCGAGCGAGATGCGCTCCTTCTCGACGTCGATGTCGAGAACCTGCGCCTTCACCACCTGGCCCTTCTGGTACTCGGCGATAACCTGCTCGCCGGGCTTGTTCCAGTCGAGATCCGACAGGTGCACCATGCCATCGACGCCGCCGTCGAGACCGATAAACAGGCCGAATTCGGTGATGTTCTTGATCTCGCCCTCGATGGTCGAGCCAACCGGATGCTTCTCGGCGAAGGCATCCCACGGATTCGACATGCACTGCTTCAGGCCCAAGCTGATGCGGCGCTTGGCCGGATCGACCTCGAGCACCATCACTTCGACTTCCTGCGAGGTCGAGACGATCTTGCCCGGATGGACGTTCTTCTTGGTCCAGCTCATCTCGGAGACATGCACCAGACCCTCGACGCCCGGCTCCAGCTCCACGAAGGCGCCGTAGTCGGTGATGTTGGTGACGCGGCCCATGAAGCGCGCGGTGACCGGGTACTTGGACTTCACGCCCTCCCACGGATCGGCCTCGAGCTGCTTCATGCCCAGGCTGATGCGCTGGGTTTCCGGGTTCACGCGGATGACCTGCACCTTCACGGTCTGGCCGATCGACAGAACCTCGGACGGATGGTTCACGCGGCGCCAGGCGATGTCGGTGACGTGCAGCAGGCCGTCGACGCCGCCGAGGTCAACGAACGCACCGTAATCGGTGATGTTCTTGACGACGCCGTCGAGGATCTGGCCTTCCTTGAGGTTGGAGACCAGCTCGCTGCGGGCTTCGGCGCGGCTCTCTTCCAGCACGGCGCGACGCGACACGACGATGTTGCCGCGGCGGCGATCCATCTTGAGGATCTGGAATGGGGTGGGCTGGCCCATGAGCGGGCCGATGTCGCGCACCGGACGCACATCGACCTGGCTGCCCGGCAGGAAGGCGACGGCACCCGACAGGTCGACGGTGAAACCGCCCTTCACCTTGCCGAAAATCACGCCTTCGACGCGCTGGTTGGCATTGAAGCTCTGCTCCAGCTTTTCCCAGGCTTCTTCACGGCGGGCCTTGTCACGGCTGATCACCGCTTCGCCCATGGCATTCTCGATCCGGTCGAGGAACACCTCGACCACGTCGCCGACCTTGATCTCGGCGGAACGGCCCGGACCGGCAAATTCCTTCAGAGGGACGCGGCCCTCGCACTTCAGGCCCACATCGATGAGGGCGAAATCATTCTCGACGCCGACAACGATGCCCTTGACCACCGAACCTTCCATGGCGGAGGAGCTGGTGAACGACTCTTCAAGCAGGGCGGCAAAATTCTCGTTATCCGCGGAATAGGTCTCCGCAGCCTGAGCTGCACTACGCTTAGCCATATTTTCTCCTAGATGCCCCTAGATGTTGGGCCTGCCGGGGTGCGAAATCAAAGGCACCGCCGCGGGGCGAGCAGGCATCCGGCGCCGACGCGAGCGAACCGGGTGGGTTGAGTGGGCCGCCTGAAGCGGGCGTCAGCGCTTCAGGGCTGCCACAACGGCCTCTAGGGCTGCGGCAACGGCGGCTTCTATAGCCAAATCCGAGGTATCCAGCAAGTGGGCATCGGCGGCAGGCTTCAGCGGCGCGGTGGCCCGGGCCTGGTCCTGGGCGTCGCGCTGGCGCAGATCGGCCAGCACGCGTTCGAAGGTGATGCTCTCGCCCTTGTCGAGCAGTTCCTTGTACCGCCGTTCGGCCCGTACCTCGTCGCTGGCGGTGACAAACAGTTTCACCGGGGCATCGGGGCAGACCACGGTGCCGATATCGCGGCCATCCAGCACCGCGCCGGCCTTACCGCCGGGCGGCTGGTGGGCGAAGCGGCGCTGGAAATCGAGCAAAGCAGCCCGGACGCCGGGAATGGTTGCCACTTTCGAAGCCGCCAGGCCAACTGCCTCGCTGCGCAATTCAGGCGCGGCGCGGTCGGATTCATCCAACGATTCCGCGGCCTTGATCGCAATCACCGGATCGGCCGGATCGCCGCCCTGACGCAGCACCTTGGCTCCCACCGCGCGATAGAGCGCGCCGGTATCGAGATAGGCATAGCCGAACCACTCGGCCAGCCGGCGGGCCAGGGTACCCTTGCCGGCGGCAACCGGACCATCCACGGCGATGACAACAGAACTTGCGGGAGAAGCCGGGGCTGTTTCAGACATGCTCATGCAGCCTTGGTAGACCGTCCGCTGCGCCTGAAACAAGAGGCTCACCAGCCAAACTGGGCTGGAGCCGGCCAAACTTGGTCAAACGGCACCAAACCCGCCATGCGGCTGGGCAGGACTGGAACAAATTGGGAATCTTTGCCCGATTCCTCCTTGGGCAACTTTATTCGCTCCGCCTGTCGGCGTGCGGCATACTCCGTCGTCCTTAGACTATCGAAAGGACCCGGCCCGATGCTGTATGCCATTCTCTGCTACAACGATGAAGCTGCGGTCGAGGCCTGGCCGAAGGCGAAGGACGATGCGGTGATCGCCCATCGCCGGCAGGTGACCGACCGGCTGGCTGAATCCGGCAAGCTCGGTCCAGTGCTGCGACTGATGCCGACCACGGCGGCGACCAGCCTGCGGCACGGTCCCGATCCACTGGTGCTGGACGGCCCGTTTGCCGAAACCAAGGAACAGCTGCTGGGTCTCTATGTCGTCGATTGCGCCTCGCTGGAGGAAGCAATCGAAACTGCGAAGCAGATCGGCGCCAGCGACACCGGCACCTTTGAAATCCGGCCGCTGCGGTATTTCAATGCCGGCAGCCTCGCGAAGGAAACCGCGTGAGCGATCTGGCCTGGATCGATGCGGCGCTGAAATCGGCGCGGCCACAGGCCGTGGCCGCGCTGCTGCGCTATTTCCGCGATCTCGACCAGGCTGAGGAAGCCTTCCAGGAAGCCTGCCTGCGCGCCTTGAAGCATTGGCCGCAGCAGGGTCCACCGCGCGATCCGGCCGGCTGGCTGATATTCGTCGGACGCAATGCCGCGCTGGATGATGTGCGCCGCCGTCAGCGTCAGGTGACGCTGCCAGAAGACGACATACTGGCCGATGATGAGGATGCAGAAACCACGCAGGCCGAGCGGCTGGACAGCAGCCATTACCGCGATGACATCCTGCGTCTGCTGTTCATCTGCTGTCATCCCGACCTGCCGGCGACGCAGCAGATCGCATTGGCCTTGCGCATCATCTCTGGCCTGAGCGTTGCGGAAATCGCCCGCGCCTTCCTGGTCAGCGACGCCGCGATGGAGCAACGCATCACCCGCGCCAAGCGCCGCATCGCGGAGAGCGGCCAGCAATTCGCCACGCCGGGCGCAGCGGATCGCGCCGAACGGCTGGGTGCCGTGGCGGCGATGATCTATCTGCTGTTCAACGAAGGCTATGCCGCCAGCGGCGGCGAGGCGCATATCCGCCTACCGCTGTGCGAGGAAGCGATCAGGCTGGCCCGCCTGCTGTTGCGGCTGTTTCCCGCCGAGCCCGAGATCATGGGCCTGACTGCCCTGCTGCTGTTGCAGCATGCCCGCGCAAAAGCGCGGTTGGACGTCGATGGCGCCATCGTGCTGATGGAGGATCAGGATCGCACCCTATGGGATGCCGCGCTGATCGACGAGGGCTGCGCGCTGCTAGACAAGGTGATGCGCCATCACCGGACCGGGCCCTATCAGGTGCAGGCAGCCATCGCGGCCCTGCATAACCGGGCAAAGCGGCCGGACGACACCGACTGGGCGCAGATCGAACGGCTGTATGCCACGCTGGAACGCCTGACGCCATCGCCCGTGGTGACGCTGAACCGTGCTGTCGCGGTATCGAAGGCGCAGGGACCGGAAGCCGCGCTGGCGCTGATCGCGCCGCTGGCTGAACCGCTGTCAGGCTATTTCCACTTCCATGGCGTGCGGGGCGCGCTGCTTCTGCTGGTGGACCGCGCCGACGAGGCACGCGAAGCCTTCGACCGCGCCATCGCACTGGCCCGCACCCCGGCCGAGGCGGCACATATCCGACTCAATCTCGACCGCCTGCAGAAAAACGGCTGAAAAATCTCCGCAGGATGTCGGAACTGGCTGCCGCCATCCGTCCTTAGGCCATCGCAACCCCAATTGAGGATTAACCGATGACCGACCAAAGCAACACCGAACCCGGCTTTCCGCTACGCCTCACCCGCCTGATCAACGCGCCGGTGGACCTGGTCTACAAGGCATGGACGCAGCATCTGGCGGAATGGTTCGCACCCCGCCCGCTGACCACCCATCTGCAGGAGGTAGACATGCGACCCGGCGGCCGTTTCCGTTTCACCATGAAAGATCCGAACGGCCCGGAATATCCCTGCGACGGCGTGTTCCTGGACGTGGTGCCGAACCGGCGCATCGTCTCGACCGATGCCTTCCTGCCCGGCTGGGTGCCAAGCGGGAAACCCTTCATGGTCGCCGTCACCACCTTTGAAGCCGAAGGCGACAAGACACGTTACACGGCCACGGCGATGCACTGGTCGGAAGCCGACCGCAAAGCCCATGAGGAGATGGGTTTCCATCCCGGCTGGAATCAAGTCGCCGATCAGTTGGAAGAGCTAGTAGCCAGGCTGAAAGGTTAAGCCTCACTCCCAACGTTTGAGAATCGCCATCAGCGTGCCATCGCGGCGCAAGGACGCCAGGGCGCCGGCCAACCGCTCCGCGCGGTCGGGCCTGGTTTTCGGCACCGCGATGTAGCGCGGCACCTCGGCCAGCGGCGGACTTATGATATCCAGCCGCAGCATTTCGCGGCGGGCGAAATAACTGAGCGCCTCGCGGTCGCCGATGATCACGTCGACGCGTTGGGCCGCCAGCATGCGCACAAGCTGGCTGTAATCACCCGCCGCCGCTTCTCTGGCGAGACTGGCATCGTTGTCGAACGTCGCGCCGTAGGTGTAGCCGCGGATCGTGCCGATGCGATAGCCGCGCAGGTCGGCCAGGGTCTTCCATTGGATGCGATGGTCGGGACGCGTGGCGAAAACGGTCTGACCGGTGCGGAAGGGACCAACCATGAAATATTTTTCAAAACGGTCGGCGCGTCCGACAAACTGGAAGGCCGCATCCACCGCGCCGCGCTCCAGCAGATCCTGCACCCGCACCCATGGCTGCGGATCGATCTGCGGCGTGGCGCCGGCACGGCGCACCAGGGCCTCGATGATCTCGGCATCCAGTCCGGCCACGCGTCCCTGGTCGATGAAATTGTAGGGCGGAAAATTCTCGTCACAGACGATGCGCCATGCTTCTGCCGCCGCCGGCCGCGCCAGCAGAAGCAGAATCGCCACTATCAGAACCAGCAGGTGCATCCCGCTTCCGCTTCGGGGGTCGTCATGGGAATCCTTCATCCGGTTGCAACGCAGCATGCACATTAATGCTCTGCCCGGCAAAATGTTTTCAAGCCGATACGGAACGCTTCTCATTTGCCTGCATCGCCGCCGGCCGTTACGCCTTTGCCTATGGAATGGGCATGGATACCGATCACGATCTGGGCTGCCTTCTGCCAGACCATCCGCACGGGTCTGCAGAAGCAGCTGAAAGGTCGCCTGAGCACCAATGGCGCCAGCTTCACCCGGTTTGCATACGGGCTGCCGCTGGCTGTCGCTTATCTGGGCATCACGCTATGGGCCACCGGCAAGACGATCCCGGCGGGCAATAGTGAATTCTACCTCTGGACCACCGCGGGCGCCGTGGCGCAGATCCTGGCCACCAACCTCCTGATCCTGGCGCTGTCGATGCGCAACTTCGTGGTGGCGACGGCCTATTCCAAAACCGAAGCCCTGCAGGCGGCCGCCTTCGGCATGGTGATCCTGGCCGAACCAGTTTCCTTAAGCGGCGTGGCTGCCATTGTGATCGGCACGCTGGGCGTGTTGCTGATCTCGCTGAAAGGCAGCGAGAATCCCATGCGAGCCTTCCTGCTGGGTTGGACCGAACGGTCGGCGCTGGTGGGCATCGGCTCGGGTGCATTGTTTGCCATCTCGGCCATCGGTTTCCGTGCCGCCTCGCTGTCGCTGGGAGAGGATTTCCTGCCACTTGCCGCAGCGACGACCCTTGTGCATGCCATCCTGCTGCAGATCGCGCTGATGATGGCTTATCTCGTTTTACGTGAACCGGGTGAACTCCGCCGCGTCGCGGCGGCCTGGCGACCCGGCCTGATCGTCGGCATGGCTTCGGCGGCTGGCTCTGCCGGCTGGTTCACCGCCATGGCCCTGCAGGTGGCGGCCTATGTGCGCATGCTGGGCATGACCGAAATGGCCTTCACGTTCCTGATGTCGTACCTGGTGTTCCGCGAACGACCGACGCGCAGCGAGATCATCGGCGTGATCGTGCTGCTGGCCGGCATCCTGCTCGGGCTGGCGGTGCGGAAGTAGCAAAAAAGAAACGGGCGGCAGGTAACCCGCCGCCCGCCGGAAAAGCGCTGAACGCGAAGCGGCGCTCAGGTCACCGCCAACTTGATCACGAACAGGATCGCCAGCACGGCCATGATCGGGTGCACGTCCTTGATGCGGCCGGACAGGATTTTGCCGGCCACGTAGGCGATGAAGCCAAGCGCGATGCCGGTGGCAATCGAGAATGTCAGCGGCATGGCAATCATGGTGACAACCGCCGGCGCATATTCGGTCACGTCTTCCCAATCCACCTTCACGATGCTGCCGGCCATCACGCAGGCCACGAAGAACAATGCCGGCGCGGTGGCAAAACCCGGGATGCTGGTGGCCAGTGGCGCCAGGAAAACCGACACCAGGAACAGCACGGCCACCACAACGGCCGTGAGGCCGGTGCGGCCGCCGGCACGGATGCCGGCTGCGGATTCGATGTAGCTGGTGACGGTGGACGTGCCCAGAGCCGCGCCAACCATACAGGCGATCGAATCCGACATGAAGGCCGGGCCGATGCGCTTGAGGCGGCCATGGCTGTCCATCATGCCCGCACGCGGCGCAATCGAGATCAGCGTGCCGGTATTGTCGAACAGGTCGACCATGAAGAAGGCGAACACGATGGAGATCAGGCCCACATGCAGCGCACCCATGATGTCCATCTGCAGGAAGGTGGGCGCGAGGCTCGGCGGCGCCGAGACGATACCGTTGAATTTCGACAGGCCCATGCCGATGCCGACCACAGTGATCGCCAGGATGGCGATCATGATGGCGCCGGGGATCTTGCGGTAATCCAGCGCGATGATCAGCACGAAGCCGAGGCAGGCGAGCAGCGCGGTCGGCGCGCCGATCTTGCCGAGCGTTACGATGGTGGCCGGATGCGCCGCCACGATGCCGGCATTCTCCAGCGCGATGATGGCGAGGAACAGGCCGATACCGGCCCCGATGGCCATCTTCTGCGACATCGGGATGGCGTTGACGATCTTTTCCCGGATCGGCAGCACCGAGATAATCAGAAACAGCACACCCGACAGGAAGACGGCGCCCAGCGCCACTTGCCAGGTATGGCCCATGCCCAGCACCACGCCGTAGGAGAAATAGGCATTCAGGCCCATGCCCGGCGCCAGGGCCACCGGATACTTGGCCCACAGGCCCATCAGGGCACTGGCGAAGGCCGCGCCGACACAGGTGGCGACAAAGGCCGCGCCCTGATCCACGCCGGCCTTGGACATGATCATCGGGTTGACGAAAATGATATAAGCCATGGTGAGGAAGGTGGTGAGGCCGGCAAGCAGCTCGACCCGTACCGTGGTGCCGTGTTCTGCCAGCTTGAAATAGCGCTCAAGCATGTCTTTGATCCCCCTGGGAAAGCCTCGCCGCCCATGCCCCCCGGCATGCCGTTGCGGTCGAGTCGCTAGATTCGACTTTAGTATGAAACTTTCCCCGGGCCTACCCGTTACTGAAGGCAGACCTGTCCCATGACCCTCCCCCAGATCGAAATCCTTGCCCTGCTTGTGGTGGCCCTGGTGCTGTTCGCCTGGGGACGCTGGCGTCATGACGTGGTGGCGCTGGCAGTGCTGTTTATCGCCGTCGCCATCGGCCTGGTGAAGGCGGACGAGGCTTTTGCCGGTTTCGGCCATCCAGCGGTGATCACCGTGGCCGCCGCCCTGGTGATCAGCCGCGCCATTGCCGGTACCGGCCTGCTGGACACGATGGCCACCTGGCTCGCGAGCCGCGCGAGACACCCCGCCCTGCTGCTGATCCTGCTCTGCCTGCCCGCGGCTTTTGCATCTGCCGTGATGAACAACGTGGCGGCATTGGCCCTGATAATGCCGGCGGCAATTGCCGCCTGCCAGGCGGCCGGCCGTTCGCCCAGTCTTGCCCTGATGCCGCTATCCTATGCCACCGTGCTGGGCGGCGTGATCACGCTGATCGGCACGCCGCCGAACGTGATCGTCTCGGGCGTGCGCGCCGACAAGCTGGGCCAGGGTTTCGGCCTGCTGGACTTCGCCCCCGTGGGCATTCCCGTCACGCTGGCCGGCGTGGCCTTTATCGCAGTATTGGGCTGGCGCCTCGTGCCGCAGCGCGTGGCAGCCGGACGCGACGATCATGGCGGCGTGCAGGAATATCTGCTGGAAGCCACGGTGGAGAAGGATTCGCCGCTGATTGGAAAATTACTGGGTGATGTATTCGCCATGATCGACGACCATGACGCCGCGCTGCTCGGCTTGAAACGCGGCAGCGTGCAGATTCCTGGTGCCGCGCAATGGACGCCGGTGCGCGAAGGCGACACGCTACTGATTGAGGCCGCACCCGAGAAGGCCGGCGCCATGCTGAAGCCGCTGGGCCTGGCATTGATCAAACCCGGCCGCGACGTGAAACCGGAGAACAAGGCCAGCGACTTGCATATCGCCGAAGCCGTGGTACGGCCTTTCGGCGGCATCATCGACATGACGCCGGCCGAACTGCGCCTGCGCCAGCGCCATGCGGTGAATCTGCTGGGCGTGGCGCGCGAAGGCAGCAACCGCTTCGGCGGCCTGAAGGACTGGCGCTTTCATGCCGGCGACGTGCTGCTGCTGCAGGGCGAGGCCGAGCGCGTTAACGAGGCGATCGGCGCGCTCGGCCTGCTGCCGCTGGCGCAACGCGACCTGCCACTGCGCCGGCCGGGCAACCTGCTGCTCACCCTTGGCATTCCACTGGCCGGCCTGCTGGTGCTGATTTTCGAACTGGCGCCGGCGGCGATCTGCCTGGGTGCAGCGGCCACGTTGCTGCTGGTCACGCGGCGACTGAGTCTGCGCGAGGCCTATCAGTCGGTGGATGCCTCCGTGCTGGTGATGCTGGCGGCCCTGATGCCGGTGGGCGATGCTTTCGACAGCACTGGCACGACCGGTCTGCTGGCGAAGCTGCTGGTCGAACTGTCAGGCGAGATCGGGCCGATCTGGCTGCTGGGCCTGACATTGCTGCTGACCATGTGGGTATCCGACATGGTGAACAATGCCGCCACCGCCCTGCTGATGGCGCCCTTGAGCATCGACATCGCCAAACAGATCAATGTGAATCCCGATGCCTTCCTGATGGCGGTGGTGGTCGGCGCTTCCTGCGCCTTCCTCTCGCCCATCGGACACCAGAACAACCTGCTGGTGATGGGACCTGGCGGCTATCGTTTTGGTGATTACTGGCGGCTCGGCCTGCCGCTGCAGGCCGTGGTGTTCGTCACCAGCATGCTGGTGCTGCCGATCTTCTGGCCGCTCTAGGCGAGCCGCGTCCGCAGATAGCTTTCCAGCATTCGCGCCATCTCTTTCAGTGCCGCCTTGCGCCCGGCAATGGTGGGATCGACATTCATAGCCGCCGCGGCTTTCATCATCTGCAACACGGCCGTGGCGATCGCTGCCTGCTCGGCCGGCGGCAGACCGGGAGCGCGACCGTGCAGGATCGCGCCAACACGACGACGCATATCCTTGCGGATCGCCGCGATCATGGCTGGATCGATATTGCCGCTTTCAATCAGCACCACCAGCGCCGGATTGCCGCTCCGCATCGTCACCAGCGCATGACAGAGTGAATCGGCCAGATCGGCCAGCGGCATGGTGGGAGCCTGCGCGGCAATCCCGTCCAGATGCGCATGCACCGCTATCATACACTGCTCCAGCAGCGCATCGGCCAGCGAGGCCTTGGTGGGGAAGAATTGATACAGCGAGCCGATCGCCGCGCCCGCCCGCGCGGCGATCTCGGTCATCGTTGCGGCGTCATAGCCCCGTTCGGCGAATATAGCCGCCGCCGCCGCCAACAGCGTGGCAACACGCTCCCGCCCGCGCCGGCGTTGCGGCAGCTTCGATTCAGCGCTTGCTTTTTGTGAGGCCATCCTCATATATCTCCATGTATGAGGATAGCCTCATATTCAGCAACGATAAAGTCCCCAAGCCCGCCCTTCCGGAGACCGCCCATGGACAAGCTTGACCCGCACCACACCGCCCTCGTCCTCATCGATCTGCAAAAAGGCATCATGCCCCTGGCCCAGGGTCCACATAGCGTGGAGACCGTGCTGCAGAATGCCGGCGCCCTCGCGCAGCGCAGCCGCGCGCTGGGCATGCCGGTGGTGTTGGTCCGGGTTGGCTGGTCGGCCAACTATGCCGATGCGCCGCGCCAGCCGGTCGACCAGCCCCTGAATGTGCCGCCGGGCGGATTGCCGGAAAGCTGGTTCGAACTGGCCGCCGCGTTGGCGCCGGCCCCGTCCGACATCATGATCCTGAAGCGGCAATGGAATGCCTTTTACGGCACTGAACTGGACCTGCAGCTGCGCCGCCGTGGCATCGACACGATCATCCTTGGCGGTATTTCCACCAATCTGGGCGTCGAATCGACGGCTCGCGCCGCCTGGGAAACGGGATATGCCACCGTTCTGGCAGAAGATGCCTGCAGCGCCGTGCATGGCGCTGCAGCGCATCGTTTTGCCATCGAGACGATCATGCCGCGGATCAGCCGCGTGCGGTCGACGGCGACGATCCTCGCGGCGCTGGCGGCCTAGGTCGCCGCCAGGCTCTGCTCGATCCAGCGGGTGAGCTGCGGCAGCGGCATGGCGCCACTGATGCGCGCGATCTCGCGGCCGCTGCGGAACAAAGCCAGTGTGGGGATCGAGCGGATGTTGAACCGCGCCGCCAGGCCCTGCTCGGCTTCGGTGTCCAGCTTGCCCACGCGCAGGCGCGGTTCGAAAGCTTCTGCTGCCTGGTCGATCACTGGCGCCATCATGCGGCAGGGGCCGCACCAGGCGGCCCAGAAATCCACCAGCAAAGGCAAGTCGGCCGAACCGGCATGGCGTTCGAAATTGGCGGCGGTCAGCGTGAGCGGCTGGCCGGCAAAAAGCGGCTGGCCGCATTTGCCGCATTTGCCATGGTCGGCCAAACGCTCCGGCGCCAAGCGGTTCACCGTGTTGCAATGGGGACAGGGAATAAGAACCTGATTCGTCATGCGAAAGCCCTCGGCGGCCACCAGGCGTGAGGCCGGCGGCTTTTCCTATATATATTAGACGTTTCTAAAATAACAAGAGGGCTGTGACGCCATGCCCGCCAGCATGCCGAAATGATCGCTATCGCGGGTGCCGGGCTTGTGGAATCCTGTCGCCAGAGGGTTGAGTGCCGCGTTCCCAAGGGCCGGCAGCAGAACCGGTCCCCATCACAGTCGCAGCCGCCAGGCTTGCCGCGTCGTCACACGCAGCAGTCAGTTCGGAGACAGACAGGGAGACCGCCATGCCGAATGCATCCTCCTCATCTTCCCATCCCAGGGTCGTCGCTATTGTCGGTCCATACACGGCCGGCAAGACCACTCTGCTTGAAGCCCTGCTGTTCGCCGCCGGCGCGATTCCGCGCAAAGGTTCCGTGGCGGCCGGCACCTCGGTCGGCGACGCGTCCGCAGAAGCGCGCAGCCGACAGATGACCGTGGAACCTAACCTGGCGCATTGCGATTTTCTCGGCGAGCCCTGGATATTGCTTGACTGCCCCGGCTCGGTGGAACTGGCACAGGAGAGCTTCAGTGCGCTGATGGTGGCCGATATCGCCATCGTGGTGGTGGAGCCCGATCCGGCCCGCGCGGTGACGCTGGCACCCTTGCTGAAATTCCTGGATGCGCGGCGCATCCCGCATCTGCTGTTCGTCAACAAGCTCGATAAAACGAGCATCCGCATGCGCGACCTGCTGGCCGCATTGCAGCAGGTGTCCAGCCGGCCGCTGGTGCTGCGCGAGGTGCCGATCCGCGAGAACGATACGATCACCGGCTATGTCGATCTGGTATCGGAGCGCGCCTATCGCTATGGCGAGCAGAAGCCCTCCGACCTGATCGAGATGCCGGCCGATATTCGCCCGCGCGAAAGCGAGGCACGGCAGCAGATGCTGGAAGCCATCGCCGATTTCGACGACGCATTGCTGGAGCAATTGCTGGAGGATCGCGCCCCGGCACCGAAGGATATCTATGCCCTGCTGCGTAAGGACGTGGCCAACGACCTGATCGTGCCGGTCTTCTTCGGCTCGGCCGAACGTGGCAACGGCGTGCAGCGCCTGTGGAAAGCCTTGCGCCACGAGGCGCCGCATCACGATGCCACCGCCACGCGGCTGGATGTGAATGCCGATGGCGGGGCTTTGAGCGCCACGGTGTTCAAGACGCTGCATCAGGCCCATACGGGCAAGCTGAGCCTGGCGCGCCTCTGGCAGGGCAGCATCGTCGAAAATGCCATGCTGGGCGGCAAACGGCTGGGCGGCCTGTATCGCCTGATGGGCAATCATGTGGAAAAGGCCACGCAGGCGCAGGCCGGCGATATTGTCGGTCTTGGGCGGCTGGACGACATCGCCACCGGCCAGACGCTGAATGCCGAAGGCCAGGGCCGCGCCATCGTCGACTGGCCCGACCCGGCACCGCCGGTGCATGCCATGGCCCTGCACACCACCGACCGCAAGGACGAAGTGAAACTGACCGCGGCTTTGGCCAAACTGCGCGAGGAGGATCCCAGCCTGGTGATCGAACAGACGGCGGGGCAATTGCTGCTGAAAGGCCAGGGCGAAATCCACCTCAAGCTTAGCCTCGACAAACTTCAGCAGCGTTTCAATGTGGGCGTACATGGCAGCGCGCCGCTGACGGCCTACAAGGAAACGATCCGCCACGGCACGCAGCAGCATGCGCGCTTCAAGCGGCAATCGGGCGGTCATGGCCAGTTCGCCGATATCAAGGTGGAAATTGCGCCGCAGCCGCGCGGGGCCGGCTATGCCTTCGTCAACCGGATCGTCGGCGGTGCGATTCCGAAAAATTTCATCCCCGCCGTGGATGATGGTATCCGCGAAGCGCTACAGCGTGGCCCGCTGGGGTTCCCCGTCGTCGACGTGACGGTGACTCTGACCGACGGCCAGTATCATTCGGTGGATTCCTCCGATCAGGCGTTCCGCACCGCAGGCGGATTGGCGATGGCCGAGGGCCTGCCGAAATGCGCGCCAGTGCTGTTGGAGCCGATCCAGTCGGTCACCTTCACCGTGCCGAACGAATATACCGCGAAGGTGCATGCCATCGTGTCGTCGCGGCGCGGACAGATTCTGGGCATCGCGGCCCGCGAGGACTGGCCGGGCTGGGACCAGATCGATTGCTATCTGCCAGAGGCCGAGATGCACGACCTGGCCGTGGAGCTGCGCTCGATGACTTTGGGGGTCGGCGGCTTCACCGCGCGGTTCGACCATCTTCAGGAACTGGCGGGTAAACTGGCCGACCGCGTGGTGGAGGATCGCCGCCGCGCCCTGGCAGCATAACCTCCGCCGCGGCCTGAATCAGCCCACCGGCACCGTGGCCTTCACCGAGGGCCGCTCGAAGAAACGCTGTGCCCAGGCCGCGGTCTGCGGGTATTTCTGCCGCCAGTTCATGTCGCCGAAGCGGAAATCGAGATAGCCGAGCGCGCAGGCGATCGTCACCGTGCCGATATCGACGCGGTCGCCAAATGACGGCGCCAGCTTTTCGATTTCGGCCATGGCGCCCAGCACCTTTTTCATCTGGCCGTCGGCCCAGTCGGACCAGCGCTTGTCTTCCGGCCGCAGGAATCCCTCGTAGCGTACCAGCAAGGCGGCATCGAGCAGGCCATCACCCAACGCCTGCTGGCGTAGCACGGCCCAGCGCGAGGCATCGGCGGGGAAGAACTTCCTGCCCGCATGCAACGTGTCGAGATATTCGCAGATCACGCGGCTGTCGAAGAGATGCAGGCCATCGTCGGTGACCAGGGTGGGCACCTTGGCAACCGGATTGGCTTTTGCCACATCGGGATTCTGCGCGACCGGCGTGGTGGCGGCAGGGATGCGTTGGATCTTCGCATCCAGGCCGGTTTCAAGAGCCAGGATGACCACTTTGCGCACATAGGGCGAGGTGGGGGAATAATAGAGCTTCATGGGGTTTCCTCGTTGACGTTGACCGGCAGACTAGCGGCCGGACGCCAGCGACGCCATGCAGACAATTGCAACAATACAAACCGATACGACGAAACGAGCTGGAAAAAGAGCGCCGGCAGTGCCCGGGGAAACCCGGGACGGCCGGCGCAAGTGTCCGTCTCGCCACCCGGCCGTGAGAGACCCAGGGCCGGGGATACTCGCAGCCCGATGCGCCTCGGCACCGGATGCTGGCAGATACAAAGCAGGTTTCATGCCAGTGCCAGCAGGCGGATTCCAGGGGGTGAACGCCACGTTGCACCGGGTTCATGCGTAAGAAGCGGGCGATGGCGCACACGGCCTGCCCACGGGCAAGGCAGACTGGCAAACTGATCAGGCCAGCAGAGCGGCAAACAGCAGACTGCCGGAGGCCGCTAGTGTTAGCGGCGGGCGCAGCCGGGCATACCAGAACGGCGTCCATCCGCGAAGGCCGGCCCAGAAGTCGAAGACCAGCAGCAGCACGAAACCGGCGGCGAGATAGAGCCAGCCGGTTTCCGCCGACAGCCACAAGGCTGGCCAGGCATACAGCGCCGGCAACACGCTGGCGGCATACTGGCGCGGGCGATGGTCGCGCATCGCCAGGCCCCAATGTACCCCACCCATGAAACTCAGGATCGTGATGCCATAGCCAGTGAGCAGGGTTTCGGCGACGAAATTGCCCGGCACCGGCGCAAACCGCACCGCCAGCGCCAGGCCGATGAATGGCAGTGCGCCTGCGGCCCCGAGCCACAGCGCCATCCGCGGCATACGCTCGGACATGATCCGCCTCACGCGTGGCCTGCCTGGGGCGTACGGCGTTCGGCATGCTCCATCGCGCGCAGAGCCGTGGCCTGCAGTTGTGTAGCCAGCCGCTGGGTAACGGGCAGCGGTGCATGGATCATGGCGGCGCGGATCGCGCTGGCCATGCTCAACGCCTGCAGCACATCGCCATTGCTGGTCTCGCCCAGGATAGCGATTTCGCGGTCCAGCGTTTCCAGAATGGCCGTAAGCAGCTGGCTGACGCGCATGGCCGATCCGGTTTCGGCATGCAGGGGAAAGCTTATCTCGAAAACATCGCCGCTGCTGGTGCGGGCGGTATAGGGCATATGGGTGGCCATGGCATACCTCGAACAATGACGGGAATGAGATGGAGCGCACCGGCCTTTCGGCCAGGGCATCAGCCGACCGGCAGCAATTCAACCGCCACGCCCACGCGATGCGGCCCGCCACCCAGCACCACGCCGCGCACCGGGCTGATATCACCGTAATCGCGACCGATGGCCGCCGTCACATGCTCGTCGGAACAGATCAGGTTGTTGGTGGGATCGAGATCGATCCAGCCCAGCGATGGCCCGCACCAGACAGAGATCCAGGCATGGCTGGCATCGGCACCGCGCAGGCCGGTTGCCGCATTGTCGCCCGACTTCAGCGTGCGGATGTAGCCCGAGACATAACGGGCGGCCAGCCCGAGGCCACGCAGCATGGCGATCTGCAGATGGGCGAAATCCTGGCACACACCGGCACGCTTCTGCATCACGGCCGCCACCGGGGTAAAGACCTCGGTGGCGGCCGGATCATAGCGGAAGTCGCGATAGATGCGGCTGGTGAGATCGACCACGGCATCCAGGATCGGGCGGCGCGGCGCGAAACTGGCCTGCGCATAGGCCAGCGCCTCGTCACTGGCCTGCGCCATCGGCGAGTCATGGACGAATTCGCTTTCGCGCACCGGCTCGGGGAAACCGTCGCCGCAGAGCGCCTCGCGGATATCCTCCCAGGCCGGCGTGGCTTTCGGATCCGGCGGCGACCAGGGATCGACCTCCACCTCGGCGCGCAGTTCGACATCGAAGCGGGTATGCGGCGCATCGATGGTGAGGTTGGCGATGCGGTTGCCGAAATGATCGACCTGGGCCGCGATTCGCCCGGCATTGGGATTGGTGGTGACGATGCAGGATTTCACCCGCTGGCGCGGCAACTCTGGCAAGGCCAGATGCAGCAGATGATGCGAGATATCGACCGCCCAGGAATAGCTGTAAGACGTGGTATGGCGCAGGCGATATTTCATGGCGACCCCGTCATGAGCCGAACCCGAAGGCGCGCGCCACCTGCACATGGCTGAAATAGCTGCGCGAGAGCTGATCCGAGACATCCATCAACGCGTCGCAGGTGGCATCCAGGCTACCGCGCAGGCGGGCGCTGAGCTGCGCCATGTCATCGCGCGAAATCTCGTCGCGGTCGAACAGCGCCACCAGGTCGGCAAAGGGTTTGGCCAGCGCCAGGCAATCGGCGCCGCGCGGCGGCGCATCGGGATTGGGCAGAGCATCCAGGTGTTGCGCCATCGTCTGCAGCTGGAAAGCCAGCGCATGGGGATTGCTGCCATCCAGCAGCAGCAGATCGAACACGGCGGCGGCCTGCAGGGCGGCACGGTAGCGGCGTCGGTAGGTGAGCGTGGAATCGCTGACCTCGAGTGCGACGCGGAAGGCGGATTCGCTATTCTGGCTCAGAACCGTGGTGGCGGCCGAAACGCTGCGGGCAATGAAGATGGCCCGCTCCAGCCGGCGGCCGAAATCGATGAAGCGCCAACCCGAACCGCGCGTCATATGTTCGGCCAGCATGCCGGCGATGGCGGCCGTGGCGCGGATCATCTGGTCGCAGAATTCCAGCATGGCATCGGCATCGCCGGTTGCCGCCGGCTGGCTGATGCGCAATTCACCCAGCAGGTGGTTGAGCATGCGCCACATATCGGCGGAGAAACGGTGGCGCGACACGGCGGCCAGACGCTCGATGCCGTCGATGGTCTGGCCCAGCAACTGGCTGGGCGCGCAGGCCCGCGTGATGCTGCCGACGAACAAAGCCGAATCCGGCGGCGCGGCGGCGGCTTTCTGATCCAGCAGGCCACAACGCGCCATGGCACGTGCCAGCACCGCCATCTCGACCAGATCGCGGGCCGAGGAGAATTCGCCGACCACGCGCGACAACACGGCGCGCAGCAATCGCGCGCCGCCATCCAGCCGTTCGACGCTGCGACCGAGCCAGTAAAGATCGTCGGCGACGCGGCTTTGCAACGTGCCGGAGGAGCGGCGTAGCGCGAGCCGCTGGCGCGTCGCCGTGCCGCGAATCACAGTGGGGCCCTGATCCTTGGCCACCACCCAGACATCCTTGTTGATGCCGCCGCGCTGCAAGGTGGCGGCAAAGGGATCGTTACTGCTGGGCACGCGCGCCAGGCCGCCCGGCATCACCACATAATCCTCGCCATCGGCCACCACCTGCACGCGGAGCAGGATGGGCTGCGGCTCCAGTCCCTTTTCGCCCAGGCCGGGCGAGACGGATGGCGTGATGCGTTCCTGCGCCACGTAATCGCCGGGCCGCGCCTTGATCTGGGCCAGAAAGCTGGCGCGTTCGGCTTCAGGCAGAGAGGCGACCACCACGGGCCGGTCGTTCAGGCCGTGGGCACTGCGCACCACCAGATCGTCGAAACGCGCCTCCACTTCCTTTAGCGCATAGGCCTGGCCGCACCACCAGGTGGCGATCGACGGCAGCGACAGTTCATCGCCCAGCAGATGCTCGCTCAGTTTCGGCAGGAAAGCCTGCAGGGCCGGGGCACCGGCCAGGCCGCTGCCGATGGCATTGCTGATATTGACCTGGCCATCGCGCAAAGCCTGCATCAGGCCGACGACGCCCAATGTCGAATCGGCGCGCAGCTCTAGCGGATCGCACCATTCGCCATCCAGCCGGCGCAGGATCACATCCACCGGTTCAAGACCGGCCAGGGTTTTGATGAAGATGCGGCCATCGCGCATGGTGAGGTCGGCGCCCTCTACCAGCGTCGCGCCCAGTTCGCGTGCCAGATAGATATGCTCGAAATAGGCCTCGTTGTATGGGCCCGGAGTGAGCAGAACGACGCGCGGATTGTCGGTCTGCTGCGGTGCGCGGGCCGCCAGATCGGCCTGCCAGTATTCGAAATAGGCATTCAGCGGCCGCACACGGCATTGCCGCAAAGCCTGGCCGAGCAGACGCGACATCACGCGGCGGTTTTGCAGCGCATAACCCGCGCCGGCCGGCGCCTGGGTGCGGTCGGCGATCACGCGCCAGATGCCATCCGGTCCACGCACCAGTTCGGCGGCATAATGCTGCAGCATGCGGCCGGAAGACTGATTGGGCGGCTGACCATCGGTGCGGCGCGCGGCGCGCAGGAAATCGCGATGGCCGTAGACCAAAGCCGGCGGCAGGCGATGCTGCGTCAGCAGGTCCATCGGGCCATAGAGATCACGCAACAGCGTATCGAGCAGGCGGGCGCGCTGGATCAGGCCGACCTCGATGCTGGCCCATTCCTCTGCCGACAGCAGCACGGGCACCGGATCGAGCCGCCAGGGACGCTGTTCCGGCAAGGGCGGCGCAATGGCCGCGCCGCTGGGCCCAGGGCTGCCAGGCAATTCGTAGAGATTGTAGGTGACGCCTTCGTCTTCCAGATACTGTCGGCCGCGTTCGGCGCGTTCGGCCAGACCGACGGCGCCAAGTTCGCTCAACGTCGCCAGCAGAGGCTGCCAATGCGGACGGATCACGCCCTGCCCGGTGACCATTTCGTCATAGGCTTCCCCCGGCGCGGGCGAAACCGGCGTCGCGGTGGGGGAAAGCTTGGCCTGCAGGGGCGAATTCATCATCCCGTCCGAATCGGGCGAGAGTTTACCCGGTTCGCAGATCGAGGGTAAGCGGCTGTTCGCGCGCCGGGCCCAGCGGCGGCATCGGCATCGGGCCCGGCGTATGGCCGATGGCGAAGAACCGCGCCCGTCGCCGCGCCTCAGCCTCGTTCCCATTCACCGGGAAGGTGTCGTAATTGCGCCCGCCTGGATGGGCCACATGATAGCTGCAGCCGCCAAGCGAACGGCCGTTCCAGCCATCAAACAGATCGAAGCTGAGCGGTGTATGCACGCCGATGGAAGGATGCATGGCGCTGGGCGGGTCCCACGCCTTGTAACGCAGACCGGCGACATATTCGCCGGGCACACCGGTGGCCCGCAAAGGCAGCGCGCGGCCATTCACCGCCACCACATGGCGGCCATCGACCAGCCCCCTCACCTTCACCTGCATGCGTTCGACCGATGAATCGACGAAGCGCACCGTGCCGCTGCCGGTCGCCTCCTCGCCCAGCACATGCCAGGGCTCCAGCGCATGCCGCAATTCCAGTTCGATGCCACGTGTGGCGATCTCGCCGATTTTTGGAAAACGGAATTCGGCATGGGCGGCGAACCATTCGGGGTCGAAGCCGAAGCCACGCTCGACCAGATCCTCCAGCACATCGCTGAAATCCTGCAGACAGAAATGCGGCAGCAGAAATTGGTCATGCAGGCGCGTGCCCCAGCGCACGGGTTTGCGCGTATAGGGCCGATCCCAGAAGGCGGCGATCAGGCTGCGCAGCAGCAGTTGCTGCGCCAGGCTCATGCGCGCATCCGGCGGCATCTCGAAGGCGCGCAACTCCACCAGGCCAAGCCGACCGGTGGGGCCGTCGGGCGAATAGAGCTTGTCGATGCAGAATTCGGTGCGGTGCGTGTTGCCGGTGATATCGACCAGCACGTTGCGGAAGATGCGATCGACCAGCCACAGGGGCGGGTTCGGATTATTCGCCACCTGCTCGAAGGCGATGTCCAGGTTGACCAGCGCATCGTCGCGCCCCTCGTCCACACGCGGATGCTGTGAGGTCGGGCCGATGAACAGGCCGGAGAACAGATAGGACAATGAAGGATGGTTCTGCCAATACCCGACCAGGCTGTGCAGCAGGTCGGGTCGGCGCAGGAAGGGGCTGTCGGGCGGCGTGGCCGCCCCCATGACAACATGATTGCCGCCGCCGGTGCCGACATGGCGGCCATCGAGCATGAATTTCTCGGTGCCGAGCCGGGTCTGCCGCGCCTCCTCATACAATACCGTGGTGCGCTCGGTCAGTTCGCGCCAGTCGGCCGAGGGATGGATGTTCACCTCGATCACGCCGGGATCGGGCGTGACGCTGAAATGTAGCAGCCGCGCATCGCGTGGCGGCAGGTAACCTTCGATCACCACCTTGCGGCCCAGCGTCGCCGCCGTATCCTCGATGGCGGTAACGAGATCGAGGTAATCCTCGACCTGTTCCAGCGGCGGCATGAATACATGCAGCAGGCCGCCGCGTGGCTCGATGCACATGGCGGTGCGCACCGCGCCGGCATCGGATTGCTGGTTGGCCGGCAGCGGTCTTTGCTCGCGCGGAAGCGTCTCGTAAGTTTGCCCGCGCGCCCAGGCCTGCATGCGATCAGCCACCACATGGTGTGCCTGTCGGAAGCGTTCATGCGGCGGCAATGGTGGCAGGTTCTGCATCGGATCGGGCGCGTATTGATACGGATAATCCCTCGCCACCACCCAGGGCAGGGAATCGAGCGGCAGCCGGAAGCCCATGGGTGAATCGCCGGGCAGCAGGTACATGGTCTGCGGCCGGAAGAACCAAGGGCCCGAACGCCAGCGTTTCGATCCGTTCAGCCCTTCGCGCTGCAACGGCAGGGCATAACCCACCACCCTGTCGAGTCCCTGTTCGAATATGCGGGCCAGCCGCGCGCGTTCTTCCGGATCGTCCAGATGCGACTGGAAGGGATCGACATTCACCGGCAGGCGGCGCTCGCGCCACAGGTAATACCAGAGGTCTTCGTAACCCGGGATGCGATAGCCGGGATCGAGTTGCAGGCGTTCGGCCAGCGCGGCGGCGAAGATATCGGCATCCCGCGGCGTGGCGCCGTCGCCGGCATCCTCATCGGCCGCCAGCAATGCGCGGTCACGCCAGACCGGCTCGCCATCGCGACGCCAGTGGCAGGACAATGCCCAGCGCGGCAACTGCTCGCCCGGATACCATTTGCCCTGGCCGTAATGCAGCAGGGGCGAGACCGCGAAACGGTCGGCCAGACGGCGCAGCAGGCGGCCGGCCAGCAGGCGTTTGTTCGGCCCCAGCGCGGCGGTGTTCCATTCCGCGCCATCCATATCGTCGAGGGAAACGAAGGTCGGCTCGCCGCCCATGGTCAGCCGCACATTGCCGCTTTGCAACCGGGCGTCCACTGCGTCGCCAAGCAACAGCATCTTCTGCCAGTTCTCGTCCGAGATCGGTTTGGTGACGCGCGGCGTTTCGTGGAAACGCGTCACCTTCATCTCGTAGGAAAAATCCACCTCGGCTTTTTCCAACGCGCCGCTGATCGGTGCCGCCGATTGCGGTTCGGGCGTGGCGGCCAGCGGGATATGCCCCTCGCCCGCCATCAGGCCCGAGGTGGGATCCAGGCCGATCCAGCCCGCACCGGGCAGATAGACCTCGACCCAGGCATGCAGGTCGGTGAAATCGGCGACCGGCCCTTCGGGACCATCGAGCGGCTTGATATCGGCCACCAGCTGGATCAGGTAGCCCGAGACGAAACGCGTGGCGAACCCCAGATGCCGCAGCGCCTGCACCAGCAGCCATGACGTGTCGCGACAGGAGCCGCTTTTGCGCTGCAGCGTTTCCTCCGCGCTCTGCACGCCCGGTTCCATGCGGATGAGGTACTTGATTTCCTGGCTCAGGCGCCGGTTCAGGCCGACGAGGAAATCGACGGTGCGGGCCTTGTCGCGCGGCACGGTGGCGAGCCACTGACTGAGCAGCCGGCCGGGCGGATCGACGCGCTGGAACGGCGCCAGTTCCTGCTCCAGGCCGGGGTCGTAGTCGAAGGGGAAATGCTCGGCGTCGGGTTCGAGGAAAAAATCGAAGGGGTTGATCACCGCCATGTCAGCGACCAGATCGACCACCACCTCGAAGACATCGGTGCGTTCGGGGAAGACCAGGCGGGCGAGATAATTGCCCTGCGGATCCTGCTGCCAGTTGATGAAATGATCCTTGGGCTGGATCTTGAGCGAATAGCTCAGCACCGGCGTACGGCTATGCGGGGCCGGACGCAGGCGCACCGTCTGCGGCCCGAGGCTGATCAGCCTGTCGTAACGATAGGTGGTGCGGTGGTGCAGCGCGACCTGAATGCTCATGTCCGATCCCGGCGGTTTCCAGCCGGAACGATGCAATCGGTATGCCGGCCGGCTTGTCCAGCCTAAACCGGAAATGCGGCAGACCTGTTGCCCTAAGCCGGGCCACGGCGGCGGATTTTTAGGCAGAAGCGTCAGAATCCGGCGGCGGCGCCGTCGCTGCGTGGATCGGTGGCGCCTTCCAGCACGCCGTCCGCATACTGCACGATGGCGCCCGCATGGCCCATGGTGCCGGTGAAATCCTCCAGGATTTCCACATTATGGCCGGCGGCTTTCAGCGCCGCGACCAGGGCCGGATCGAAACGGCTTTCCAGTTTCAGCGTCACGCTGTTTTCGCCCCAGGTCTTGCCCAGCAACCAGCGCGGCGCAGTGATCGCCTGCTGCAGTCCCTCGCCGAACATGGCATAGCGCGTGAACAAGGCGGACTGCGTCTGCGGCTGGCCCTCGCCGCCCATGGTGCCATAGACCATGACGCGGCCATCGGCAAAGCGCGCCAGCGCCGGGTTGAGCGTGTGGAAAGGCATGCGGCCGGGCGCGAGAAGGCGCGGGGAGTTTCCGTCGAGCAGGAAGCTGGAACCGCGATTCTGCCAGTTGATGCCAGTTTCCTCCAGCACGCAGCCCGAGCCGAATTCGAAATAGATCGACTGGATGAAGCTGACCGCCACGCCATTGCCATCGATGGCGCCCATCCAGGTGGTGTCGCCGCCCGAGGCGGGCTGCGGCCAGGGCAGCGCCTTTTTACGGTCGATGCGAGCGGCCAGTTCATCCAGCTTGGCCGCTTCGAGATACTTCTCCGGTGCCTCGGGCATCACATCCGGATCGCCGACGATACGATCGCGCACGATGAATGCCTGCTTGGTGGCTTCCACCAGGCCATGGATATGATCGAAACCTTCCGCCGCGCGCACACCCAGCCGGTCGAACAAGGCCAGGATCATCAGCGAGGCCAAACCCTGCGTGGGCGGCGGGAAGTTGAAAAGTTTCGCCCTCGCGATATCGACGCTGAGCGGCGCAACGCGGCGAGCCTGGTGGCGAGCGAGGTCCTCGGCCGAAACCGGGCTGCCAATGCGAGCCAGATCGGCCGCAATACGCCTAGCCAGATCGCCGCGATAGAAATCCTCCGTGCCCTTGGCACCGATAACCTTCAGCGTGGCACCCAATGCAGGCAGCTTCATCAGGCTGCGCTCGGCGGGCGGTTTGCCGTTGGGCAGGAAGCGCGCCGCGAAGCCGGGCACATCTTTCAGCTCGGGCAGCTTGGCTGTGGTGAGATCATGCTGGCTCTGCGTCACCGCGAAACCGTTTTCGGCATGCCAGGCGGCATCCTGCACCAGACGAGAAAGTGGTAACTGGCCGCCCAGTTCGGCGCTGAGCTTCAGCGCCTCGCCCCAGCCGCTGACCGTGGCGGCTACGGTATTGGCTGCCAGCGGGCCGCGCCAGGGAATGCTGCTCAGGCCCTGCGCCTTGTACAGGTCCGGCGTCACCTTTGCCGCCGCACGGCCGCAGGCCTCGATGGCGATCACGTCGCGCCCCGGCACGGCGATCAGCCAGAAACCATCGCCGCCGATGCCGGTCATGTGCGGGTAGACCACGGTGAGCGCTGCGGCCATCGCGGCCGTGGCCTCGATGGCGTTGCCGCCCTCGCGCAGAACGGCCAGGCCGGCCTCGGCGGCCAGATGATGGGGGGCGGTGACCATGCCCCGGCGGGCGCGCGGTGTGTTCAGCATGACTGCTCTTTACGACAAGGCTGCGCCGGATGCCAGCGCCACCCATCGTCCTTCACCAGCCCTTTCACCACCCAATGGCGCGTGGCAGCCAGGTGGCGATCGATGGCGTGTAGAACAGGATCACCACGGCCAGTATCTGCAGGGCGATGAACGGCACCACACCCTTGTAGATATCCATGGTGGTCACCTGCGGTGGCGCCACGCCGCGCAGGTAGAACAGCGCCCAGCCGAATGGCGGCGTCAGGAAGGAGGTCTGCATATTGAGTGCGATCAGGGTGGCGACCCAAACCAGATCAACATTGGCTGCCTGCAGGATCGGCAGGAACAGCGGCACGACGATATAGCTGATCTCGATCCACTCGATGAAAAAACCGAGGATGAAAATCAGGATCATCATGAACCACAGCACACCCTCGATGCCGCCGGGCACCAGCTTGAAGAAATCATGCACCAGCTGTTCGCCCTGCAGGCCACGGAAAGCCAGCGCAAAGACCTGGGCGCAGATCAGGATGAACATCATCGACGCCGTGATCCGACCGGTGGCGTAAACGGTTTCCTTCAGCATGGCCCAGTTCAGCCGGCCGGCGATGGCAGCCACCAGGATGCTGCCCAGCGCGCCCATTGAGGCAGCCTCTGTGGGCGCGGCGATGCCGCCAATGATCGACCCCAGCACGGAGAGCACAAGCGCAATCGGCGGCAGACCGACCTTGAAGGTCTTGCGCAGCAATTCCTGCCGGCTCATGGCGAATCGCTCTTCCTGCGGAATCGGCGGCACCATCTCGGGTTTGAAGATGCCAATCAGCAGCAGGAAGACACAAAAAATGCCCGACAGCAGCAGGCCGGGCAACACCGCGGCAGCGAACAGCGTGCCCACCGATTGGCCCAGAATGTCGGCCAGCAGGATGATCAGCGTGCTGGGCGGAATGATCTGGCCCAGCGTGCCCGAGGCGCAGATGGTGCCGCAGGCGATGCTCTTGTTATAGCCGCGCCGCAGCAGCGTCGGCAGCGTGAGCAGGCCCAGCGTGACGATGGTGGCGCCGACGATGCCGGTGGTGGCGCCCATCAGCACGCCGACCAGCACGATGCCGATCCCCATGCCGCCACGCAGCCCGCCGGAAAGATGCCCGATCACCTCCATCAGTTCGTCGGCGATGCGGGATTTCTCCAGCATCATGCCCATGAAAACGAAGAGCGGGATGGCGATCAGCGTGTAATTGGCGGTGACGCCAAATATACGGGCCGGCAACAGGTTGAACAGCAGCGAGCCGAAGCCGATCCAGCCGAAGAAAAAACCACTGATGGCAAGCGTGAGCGCAACCGGGATACCGAGTGCAAGCAGGACGAAGAAGGAGGCGATGCAGGACAGCGCCAGGATTTCATTCAGCGGCATGTTCAAACGGACGATCGGGTTGGGACTCGGGCGGGATATGGCCGCCGAAGAACGGGATCAGGGCACGCAGGGTGGCGGCCAGGCTCTGGATCAGCAGCAGCAGGAAGCCAAGCGGGATCATCGCCTTCAGCATGAAACGATATGGCAGGCCGCCGGGATCGGGTGATTTCTCGCCGATCGCATAGGACTGCATCACATAACCCAGAGACAGCTGGATGATGATGACCGCGAAGGCGACGGCGACGAGGCAGGATATGACTTCCAGCACCTGTTTAAGGCGCGCCGGGAAGCGGCCATAGAGAATATCCACCCGCACATGGCCTTCGTGCTTGATCGCATAGGCCATGCAAAGCAGCGATACCGGCGCCATGAGATGCCATTCCAGTTCCTGCATCGCCACCGACCCGGTATGGAAGGCGTAGCGCAGCAGCACGTTGAAGGCCATGACGCAGACCAGCGCGAAGCCGGTCCAGGATGCGAGGCGCCCCGCATGCTCGACTACGAGATCGAGCATGCGGGCGCCGGACTCAAGACGCGACGCAAACATGGAATCAGATCATGCCTTGCTGAGCTGGCCGCGGATTTGTGTCTGGTAGACCGATTCCGAAATACCAGCCCATTTGTCGTGGTTGGCCTTGAAGGTCATGAAGGCATCATGAACTTTCTTGATCGACGGATCCTTGGCGGCGCCGTCGTTCAGCACCGCCTCGGTGGCATCCTTCAGCTTGGCCACCACCTGCGGCGGCAGCGGCTGGGCGATCACACCCTGGTTCTTGACCAGATCGTCCAAGGCCTCGGCATTGGTGGCCTCGCACCAGGTGTGGCTGATCGTGTTGCAGGCGGCGGCTGCGGCGCGCACGATTTCCTGCAGGTCGGCCGGCAGCGATGCCCAGGCCTTCTTGTTGATGATCAGTTCGGTGACGTTGGACGGCTCGTGCCAGCCGGTGGTGTAGTAGTATTTCGCCGCTTTCTGCAGGCCGAGGCGACGATCCTGGTAGGGCCCGACAAACTCGGCGGCATCGATCACGCCGCGCTCCAGCGCTGGGAAGATTTCACCGCCGGGCAGCAGCTTCACATCGACGCCCAGCGTGGCATAGACCTTGCCGGCCAGGCCAGGGATGCGCATCTTCAGGCCCTTGTAATCCTCCACGCCAGTGATCGGCTTGCGATACCAGCCGGTCATCTGCACGCCGGTATTGCCCATTGCCATCGGCAACAGATCGAAGGGCGCGTAGAGATCCTCCCAAAGCTTCTGGCCGCCACCGTGATAGAGCCAGGCGGTCATGCCCTGGAAATTCAGGCCGAACGGAACCGTGGTGAAATACTGCGCGGCGGGAATCTTGCCGGCCCAGAAATAGCTGTTGGCGGCATTCATCTCGACGATGCCCTTCGACACCGCATCGAAGCCTTCCAGCGCGGGAATCAGTTCGCCGGCGGCGAAATGCTGGATCACCAGCCGGCCGCCCGACATCTTCTTCACCATTTCGCAGAAATCGGTCGGGCTGCCCGGACCGGCCACGTAGAACGGCGAGCCGGGGCCATAGGCATTGGTCATCTTCCACTGGAAGGTTTTACCCTGCGCCGTGGCGATATTGGGCTTGGCGAAGGTGGCGGCTGCGGCAGCGCCCCCGAGCAGACCGGCTTTCACGAAGGAACGGCGTTTCATGGCATGCCTCTTTTCTTGCTGCGGTATGAGTCCGGGAAAGACCTAGCCGTGTATGCAATCGATATGCCATGGCTGCGCCATGCCTATGAAATTGGTACAGCCTTGTTTTCCTGATTGCTTCACCGCAAGGCGCGAACCAATTCGCCAGCGCGCGACAATGTCGGTTTCATGTGATGCCGCATTACGCGGCAACGCGATTGCGCCGGAATGCCGATTTGTGCGGCAGAATTCCGATCTAGGATACGCGGCGCGACATATAGACGACCGGCAGGCTTTCACCGCCAGCCGGCATCACGCCATGGCTTTCGGCCACATAGCCAAGCCGCTCATACAAAGGCACGGCATTGATGTTGGCGCGCACATACAGATGCGGATACCCCGCGGCGGCAGCGGCGGCCTCGGCGGCGCGTACCATCGCATGACCCAGGCCGCGTCGGGCCCAGTCGGGATGCACGAAGACCTTGCGGATACGGGCGGTCTGCGGTCGGTCGGGGAATTCCAGCCAGCCGGCTGTGGCGATAAGGGTGCCTGCCGGATGGCACGCCAGGATCAGATGCGAGCGCGCGAGATCGGCCGCGTACGCCTCGGCGGCGATCAGGGCTTCATGAGCGACGATCTGTGCCGGCGTATGGTGGCCGGCGGCGAGTTGGCGGAAAGCCAGCGCATGCAGGACGCGCACGGCGGCGGCATCGCTGGGCTGATAGGGTGTCAGGACTATGTCTTCAGGCAATCGCGTGCTGTGAGGCATGACCGCGAGGGTAGGAATCCGTAAACGGAACGGTCAAGCCGCCGCGAAGCTGCCGCATTCTTTTGTCTGGATCGCTGCATGAAACATAGGTTCCTCATTCCCTTGCTCGGCTTTCTTGCGCTGCTGGCCGCCTGCGCCGACCGCGTGGCACCGGACCAGATCATGCTGCCGGTCCGCGCGCAGCAGGGCGAGGACTGGAGTCGGTTCCTGCCAGGCCTCTATCCCGGCCTGATGGCCTGTCTTGCCGCGCACCCGGCGCAGCCCGCGCGGGCCGACGAGGTGGTGCCGCAGAATCACGGCATGATCCTGGTACGCGTCACCGGCAGCGACGGAAAGGGGTATGACTGCGAGGCTGGCAGCGGCGGCAATCCGACGCCGCGCCTCAGCCCGGTGGAAGGACGGCCGCTGAAAGGCCCGGCCTTCACCCCGGCCAACATGCCCGAACCCTTCGCGGATTGCATATTGCCCGAGCCGGTGCTGGCCCGTGATGGGCGGCTGCTTGGCTGGCTGAGTTATCGTCGCGCCGACTGTACCGGAACGGGCACAGCACGCCCCTGAAGCAACATGCGACTTGACGCGGAGGCCGGGATGCCGAAGGTGTCGAGCATGAAATCGATCCTCACCGCCGCCCAGATCGAGGCCCGTCTGCTGTATCGCGACGGGCTGATGCTGGTGCTCGACAAGCCGGCCGGCCTGCCGGTGCATGCCGGACCGGGCGGCGGCGACAACCTGGAGCGCTATTTCGCCTTCCTGCGCTTCGGCCTGCCGCGTCCGCCGGCCCTGGCGCATCGGCTGGACCGCGACACCTCGGGCTGTCTGGTCCTGGGCCGGCATCCCAAGGCGTTGCGCAAACTGGGCAAGCTGTTCCAAGAGGGCAAGGTCGAGAAGGTCTACTGGGCGGTGACGCGCGGCCGGCCGGACCAGGCCGAAGGCCGCGTGGATGCGCCGCTGAAGAAACTCACCACGCGCAATGGTGGCTGGCATATGGCGATCGCCGAGGATGGCCAGCATGCCGTGACCGATTACCGCCTGCTGGGTGCCGCCGACGGGATGAGCTGGATCGAATGCCGGCCACGTACCGGACGCACGCATCAGATCCGGGTACATCTGGCCTCGTTGGGCTGCCCTATCCTGGGCGATGCGCAATACGGCGAGACATCGCAGCAGACCCTGCATCTGCACAGCCGCAGCATCACCCTGCCGCTGTATCCCTCGCGCGCGCCGGTCAGCATCAGCGCACCACCACCCGCGCATATGCTGGTCGCACTGGCAGCCTGCGGCTATTCAGCCCTTGAGCACGAGCCGCAGGACAAGACCGATACCGGCGACGGCCAGCACGCCACCGGCCCATAAGGCGGCAAACCATAGCAGCCGCTGCCATAACGGGGCCGCTGATTCTTCAGTGATACGGCCTTCAGTGGTAATGCGCATGACGATCCACCTTGCCGCGGAAAACCCAGTAGGCATAGCCAGTATAGGCCAAGATGATGGGCAGCAGCACCACGGCGCCGATCAGCAGAAAACCCAGCGAGGCATCGGGTGCCGCCGCATCCCAGATGGTGATGGATGGCGGCACCATCAGAGGCCAGAAGCTGATGCCCAGGCCGGTATACGACAGCACGAACAGCGCCAGCGCAGCAAGGAATGGCTGGGCCGGACGTTTGTAATCATGCAGGCCGCGCCACAGAAAGCCGGCCGCCAGCAGCACCAGCAATGGCATCGGCGCGGTGAGCGCGATATTGGGCCAGGCAAACCAGCGGCCGAGGAATTGCGGATCGAGCAGCGGTGTCCACAGGCTGACCAGGCCGATCAGTACAATCAGTAAAACGCTCAGTCGCCGCGCCAGCAGATAGCCACGATCCTGGATGCCGCCATCGGTCTTGATGATCAACCAGCAGGCACCGAGCAAGGTGTATCCCACCACCAGGGCAATACCGGTGAGAATGCTGAATGGCGTGAGCCAATCCCACCAGCCGCCGGCATAGGCACGGTCCACCACACGGATGCCCTGGACCAGACCGCCCAATGCAATACCCTGCATCAGCGCGGCTGCCAGCGAACCGAGCGCGAAACTCCAGTCCCACACCGCTTTCCAGCGGCGCGTGCGCCAGCGGAATTCAAACGCCACGCCGCGGAAGATCAAACCGAGCAGCATGACGGTGATCGGGGCATAGAGCGCCGGCAACACGATCGCATAGGCCAGCGGGAACGCCGCCAGCAGGCCCCCGCCGCCCAGGATCAGCCAGGTCTCGTTGCCGTCCCACACGGGCGCAACCGTGTTCATCAGCGTGTCGCGCTCCTTTTCCTGCTTGAACAGCGGGAACAAAATGCCGATGCCGAGGTCGAAACCGTCGAGGATCACATAGGCCAGCACGGCGAAGGCGATCAGTACGGCCCAGATAAGGGGAAGATCGAGGGTCATGACGGCACCTCCCATCACTCGGCCGGACGATCAAGCTGCTGCGGCAGCAGCCCCGCTGCCGGCGTGATGCCGGCAGCACGCAATGGCTCGTGCATTTCGGGTTGGCCGCTGCCGGGCGTCTTGCCCATCAGGCGCAGCAGGTAGAACACGCCAGCACCGAAAACGGCGAAGTACACGACGATGAAGGCCAGTAACGAGGCAGTCACGCCGGGCAGGCCGATGGGCGAGACGGACTCGGCCGTGCGCAGCAGCCCATAGATGGTGAAGGGCTGGCGCCCAACCTCCGTGGTGATCCACCCGGCCAATACGGCGACGAAACCGCTGGGCCCCATCAGGATCGCGGCACGATGCAGCCAGGCATTGCGGTAGATTCGCCCGCCAAGGCGCATGACGAGGCTGACAAGCCCCAGTGCCGCCATCAGCAGGCCGAGACCGACCATGATACGGAAGCTCCAGAATACGGTGGCGGCCGGCGGCCAGTTTTCGCGCGGGAAATCCTTCAGGCCCTTCACCTCACCATCCCAGTCGTGGGTCAGGACCAGACTGCCGAGTTTCGGAATCTCGATGGCATATTTGGTTTCCGCCGCGTCGTTGTCGGGCAGGCCAAACAGGATCAGCGGCGCGCCGCGATAGGTATCGTAATGCCCCTCCATTGCCGCAATCTTGGCCGGCTGATGCTCCAGCGTGTTGAGTCCATGAAGGTCGCCGGCGAAAATCTGCACCGGCGCCACGATGGCTGCCATCCACATCGCCATCGAGAACATCACCCGCGCCGGTGCATTGCCGCGATCGCGCAAAAGGTGCCAGGCACCTACCGCGCCGACCACGAAGGCGGTGGTGAGATAGGCCGCCAGCACCATATGCACCAGGCGATAGGGGAAAGACGGATTGAAGATCACCACCCACCAATCCTCTGGCACGAACTGGCCGTTCGGTGCGATGGCATGGCCGGCCGGCGTCTGCATCCAGCTATTCACCGCCAGGATCCAGAAGGCCGAGAAGAAGGTGCCGGCAGCCACCATCAGCGTGGCGAAGGCATGCAACCCCTTGCCGACGCGCTGCATGCCGAACAGCATGACGCCGAGAAAACCGGCTTCGAGGAAAAAGGCCGACAGCACCTCGTACCCCATGAGCGGCCCGATGATCGGCCCTGCCTTGTCGGAAAAGACCGACCAATTGGTGCCGAACTGATAGCTCATCACCAGACCCGACACGACGCCCATGCCGAAGGTGACGGCGAAAATCTTCAGCCAGAAGCGGAAGACCTGCATATAGATCTCGTGTTTGGTCGCGAGCCACAGGATTTCCAATACGGCGAGATAGCTAGCCAGCCCGATGGTGAAGGCCGGGAAGACGATATGAAATGACACCGTGAAGGCGAATTGCAGCCGGGCGAGAAAGACGGGATCGAGCAGCGCTTGCATCAGGGGCCTCCGGTCGAGGGAACAACGCGGAATGTGGCAAAGCGTTCGATCAGGCTAACGCCATTTGCCGGATGTGAAAAGAAATGCCGCATGGATGCCGATGGTCAATTGCAGGCGCGCCGCGCGAATTGCCGCACTGCGGCATGGGGTCGCGCGGCGATAATGCCGGATATTGCAGATCGGCCCTGCAGCATTTGCAGGGATCGTGGCGGCAATTGCGTGTATGATGCCAATTTGCCGTTTCCTGTCCGCCAACCCCAACCTCATCACCGATGCTGATTCCGCTTATCGTTGCCTGCGCGCTGTTCATGGAAAACCTGGACTCCAGCGTGCTGGCCACCGCCCTGCCCAGCATCGCGGCATCCTTGGGTGAGAGCCCGCTCAAGCTCAACCTCGCCATCACCTCTTACCTGTTCAGCCTGGCGGTTTTCATCCCGGTCAGCGGCTGGGTGGCCGACCGCTTCGGGGCGCGGACCGTGTTTCGCGCCGCCATTGCCGTTTTCACCATCGGCTCCCTGCTCTGCGGCCTGGCGGATTCCTTCTGGACCCTGGTTGGCGCCCGCGTGTTGCAGGGGCTGGGCGGCGCCATGATGGTGCCGGTGGGCCGGCTGGTCATGCTGCGCTCGATTCCGAAATCCGAACTGGTTCGCGCCATCGCCTGGCTTACCGTGCCGGCGCTGGTCGGCCCTGTGATCGGCCCGCCGCTGGGCGGCTTCCTCACCACCTATCTCTCCTGGCGCTGGATCTTCTGGATCAACCTGCCGATCGGCCTGCTGGGGATGGTGCTGGTCACGCTCTATATCCCCAACATACGCGAGGATAATGTGCCGCCGCTGGACTGGCGCGGCTTCCTGCTCTCAGCGCTTGGGCTCTGCGGCCTGGTCTTTGGCTTCGAGACCATCGGGCGCGGCCTGCTGCCCGATGCCGTGGTGGCCGGCCTGCTGGTGATGGGCAGCATCGGCATCGGACTCTATATCCGCCATGCACGGCGCCATCCCCATCCCGTGCTGGATCTGAAACTGCTGCGCGTGCCGACTTTCCGCATCAGCGTGCTGGGTGGATTTCTGTTCCGCATCGGCGTCGGCGCCCTGCCCTTCCTGCTGCCTCTGATGCTGCAACTCGGTTTCGGGCTCACGGCATTTGAGTCGGGCATGCTCACCTTCGTCTCGGCCGCCGGCGCCCTCACCATGAAAATAGCGGCCGGACCGATCCTGCGCCGCCTGGGCTTTCGCAACGTGCTGATCGGCAATGCGGTCTTAAGCGGCGCCTTCATCGCCATTTGCGGCCTGTTCCGGCCCGATACGCCGCATCTGCTGATCCTCGGCCTGCTGCTGTTCGGCGGATTCTTCCGTTCGCTGCAATTCACCAGCATCAACACCCTCGCGGTTTCCGACATCGAGAATGCGCGCATGAGCCGCGCCACCAGTTTCACCAGCATGATGCAGCAACTGTCGCTGTCGGCAGGCGTGGCGGTGGGGGCCATGGTGCTGCATGCCACCGTCACCTGGAGTGGCGGCATGGAGAAAATCGGCCCCGCCGATTTCACCCCGGCCTTCCTCACGGTTGGCGTCACCGCGATGCTGTCGACCATCATTTTTCTGCGCCTGCCGGCCGATGCCGGCGCAGCGGTCAGCGGTCATCGCCTGTTCGCGCCGACCCAGCGCCTGAGCCAGGGTACGCCGCTGCAACCCGGCGACCAATCCACCGACAAGACGCCATGAACATCTTGGATATCGCATGGCTGGCCATTCTGGCCCGCGGCCTTGCCACCGCCTGTTTCGTCGGCGGTGTGATCGCACTGATGGAGCGCAGCTCACCATTCATCGGCGGGATCGTGCTGGCTTTGCCGATCGTCACCGCGCCGGCCTATCTGTTTCTGCTGCTGCAGCATGATGCGGGCTTCATCGCCACCGCCGCGCAAGGCAGCCTTGCCACCATCGGCGCCGTGCTGTTGTTCATCGCCGTGGTGATCGGCCTGATACGGCACCTGCCCATGCCGGCCGCGCTGGCCTGCGCGCTGGGCACATGGTTTGCCGTCGGCCTGACGATCCGCTTGCTGCCGGCCAGTCTGCTGACCTCGCTGGGTGTTCTGGCAATTGCTGCGCTGATCGCCTGGCAGGCAGGCCGCGCCGTGCCGTTGACCGCGCCGGCCGCGCGCAGCCGTTCGCCGATATTCGAGATTGTGCTGCGCGGCGCCATGGCCGGTGCATTGGTGATCGGCGTCAGCCTGCTGGCAGAACTGTTCGGCCCGCGCATCGCCGGCATCTTCGCATCCTTCCCGGTGGCATTGCTGGCGGTCTGCTGGTTCCTGCCGCGCCGGCTGGATGCTGCCGGTATCCGTGCCGCCATGCGCGCGACCCAGATCGGCATGGTCAGCCATATCCCCTTTTTCTGCTGCCTGATCCTGCTCGGACCTGCCTTTGCCGCCGCCGGCCTGCCGCGATTTGCCGCCTTTACGCTGGGGGTTACCGGTTCCCTGCTGGTGGCGCTGACGCTTGGCCTGCTGCGCCGGCGGCAGATGAAACGGGTTAACACAACCTGACACCCAACCTGACCCTTTTGGCCGGCCCGGCCGCGTGCTACATGGCGCCATCCATAAAACCAGCCTGTCCGCCGCCATGACCATCCGCCTGAATCCGATCTTCGCCGACGCCCCCACCACGATCTTCGAGACCATGTCTCGGCTGGCGTTGCAGCATGATGCGATCAATCTGGGCCAGGGCTTCCCCGACGATCCGGGCCCCGAGGACGTACGCGCCAAGGCGGCGCAGGCCGTGGTGTCGGGCTGGAACCAGTATCCGCCGATGATGGGCCTGCCCGAGCTGCGCCAGGCGGTGGCCGAGCATTACAAACGTTTTCACAAACTCGACCTCGACTGGCAGAGCGAGGTGATGATCACCTCGGGCGCCACGGAAGCCCTGGCCGACAGCCTGCTGGCGCTGATCGAGCCGGGAGACGAGGTCGTGCTGTTCCAGCCGATGTATGATGCCTATCTGCCGCTGGTGCAGCGTGCTGGCGGCATCGCCAAATTCGTCACCCTGCGCCCGCCGCACTGGCGGCTGGACGAAGCCGCGCTGGAAGCCGCCTTCTCACCGAAAACCAAGGCGGTGGTGTTCAACAACCCGCTCAATCCCACCGCCACGGTGTTCCCGCGCGAGGACCTGGAGCTGCTCGGCCGCTTTCTGGTGAAATACGACGCCATCGCGATCTGCGACGAGGTCTGGGAGCATGTGCTGTTCGATGGCCTGAGCCACACGCCGCTGATTGCCATTCCCGGCCTGCGCGAACGCTGCATCAAGATCGGATCGGCGGGCAAGATCTTTTCGCTCACCGGCTGGAAGGTCGGCTTCGTCTGCGCGGCGCCGCAGATCATGAAGGTGCTGGCCAAGGCGCACCAATACGTCACTTTCACCACACCGCCCAACCTGCAAACCGCCGTCGCCTATGGCCTGGGCAAGACGGATGAGTATTTCGCCGGCATGCGCCAGACCCTGCAGACGGCACGTGACCGTTTCGCTTCAGGTCTGACCGAGGCCGGCCTCACCGTGCTGCCCAGCAAGGCGACTTATTTCCTCAATGTCGACCTCGCGCCGATCTATGCAAAAAAGGGCAGCAACGCCATCGACGATGCCGATTTCTGCACCCGCATGGTCGAACAGGCGAAGGTGGCCGCCATCCCGGTCAGCGCCTTCTATGCCGAGGACCATGTGCGCAGCGTGGTGCGTTTCTGCTTCGCCAAGAGCTACGACAAGCTGGACGGCGCGGTGGAGCGGATTGCGAAATTTATCAGCAAAGGCTGAAATTAAGGCCCCCACCGTCATGGCCGGGCCCAGGAAAGCCTCTTGACCCGGCCATTCCGATGCCTTCAAAGACGTGGATGCCCGGCACAAGGCCGGGCATGACGCTTGTTTCTAGGTAGCGCGCTTTAGACTACCAATATTCTTCAGCGTCGCCGCACAGGCCAAGGCCACCTCGCGGCCCTTCACCACGAAATGATCGGCGAAGAAATGCCGATGCTCTTCATGCTCGTGGAACCGCAGCGGCGTGAGCACACAACTCAGCACCGGCACCGCGGTTTCGAGCTGCACCTGCATAAGGCCCTTGATCACCGCATCGGCCACGAAATCGTGGCGATAGATGCCGCCATCCACCACGAAGCCGGCGGCGACGATGGCGTGATAGCGCCCGCTCTGGGCCAGCAATTTGGCCTGCAGCGGGATTTCGAAGGCACCGGGCAGTTCAAAACGGTCGATACTGCCCTGACGCAGGCCGGCCTTGCCCATTTCGGCCAGGAAACTCTCCCAGGCTTTGTCCACGATGTCGCGGTGCCAGCAGGATTGCACGAAGGCGACCCTGACGGCCTGACTGCCGCCGGCATCGAGATGGAACGACGAGGGGATATGTTCTGCTTGGCTCTGATTCATGATGGCGTCCTTTCCTCTGCCATTGCCAGAATCAGGGCGCACGGCGACAGAGGCGCGGCCGCCTGTGCGGCGCAAAGCCGCACAGCCGTCCGACACGGACTGCGCACCGTTCTCTTCCATCCGGACTGTAACCGTCGGCTTCGGCCTTGCACCGAATCTGCTGACCCCGGCCACCGCATGAAAGCGGCCGGGCGCTCGCGGGCTTGCATCCGAAGATGCTTACCGCCGGTGGGGACTTTCACCCCGCCCTGAGAACGTGACCGGCCGGCTCATCCGGACGGTCCCATCCTGAATAGGACGGGACGAGGCCAACGGCAAGACTATCGTAACGTCAACGCGCGGCCTTCAGCATTTCGCGCGGGGTATCCACGCCGCGCACACGACCGCGCAGATACTGCGGCGGCACATGAACGTCGGCGCCAAGCGCATCGGCGGCACGCCAGGGCCAGAAAGGATCGTTCAGCAAAGCCCGCGCCATCGCCACCAGATCGGCACGACCCTCCTGCACGATGGTTTCGGCCTGGGCCGGCTCGGTGATCAGGCCGACCGCCATGGTGACCAGACCGGTGGCCTTCTTCACGGCTTCGGCAAACGACACCTGATAACCCGGACCGGTGACGATTTTCTGCTGCGGCGAGACGCCACCGGAGCTGACATCAACAAAATCGCAGCCCCGCTCCTTCAACGCGGAGGCGAAACGGATCGCATCGGCGACTTCCATACCTTCCGCGCCCATCCAGTCGCTGCCGGTGATGCGGATGCCGAGCGGCTTGTGCGCCGGCCAGACGGCGCGCACGGCATCAAACACTTCGAGTGGGAAACGCAGGCGGTTGTCGAGGCTACCGCCATAAAGGTCATTGCGCCGGTTGGAAATCGGCGAGGTGAACTGATGTAGCAGATAGCCATGGGCACCGTGCAGCTCGATCAGGTCGACGCCGGCGCGGTCGGCACGCTGCGCGGCTTCGACGAAATCTCGTTTCACCCGTGCAAGGCCTTCCTCGTCCAGCGCCTGCGGCACATGCCAGCCTTCGCCATGGGGCAGCGCACTGGGGGCCTCGGTGAGCCAGGCTTCCGCCCCAGTCAGCGGCTTGCCGCCACGCCAGGGCAGATCGGTGGACGCCTTGCGGCCGGCATGGGCCAGCTGGATGCCAAACGGCGCGCGACCGAAACGTTTCAGATCAGCGGCGATGGCGGCAAGCTCGGCCTCCTGCACGGCGTTGTACAGGCCGAGGCAGCCCGGCGTGATGCGGCCCTGTGGGCTGACATGGGTGGCCTCTGCGATAATCAGGCCAAGACCGGCAGCGGCATAGCGGCCGAGATGAATGCGATGCCAGCCATTGGGCACACCGTCGGTGGCGGAATACTGGCACATCGGCGATAGCACGATGCGGTTGGGCAGCGTGACGGAACGGAGCTGCAGGGGCTCGAACAGGGCGGACATGTCTGGGATACCGGAGGCTGATGGGAAGGGTGCCGCTTGAGTGTGGCGCAGCGCGCCGCGATTTCAAGCACATGATTGCCGGCGTACCAATCTCAGGATTGGTCGCGCCAGGCGTAGTTGAAGCTGATCGATATACGTTCCCGCCTGGTGAAGCTGGGCGGCACTTCGTGGCGCAGCCAGCTTTCGAACAGCACCAGGCTGCCCGCCCTGGGCTTCACGCTGTAATGCAGTTTCTCGCGCGGCGGCAGGTCGTCACGTTTCGGCGGGGCAGCCATCAGGCGGTCCAGCCGCGGATCCTCGAACTTGATCGCCGCCGCGCCGCGCGGTGTCTGCACGTAATATGTGCCGCTGATGAAACTCAGGGGATGCAGGTGCAGGCCATGAGTGACCGGGCCGGCCATCATGTTGACCCAGCAATCGGTCATCTCCAGCCGGCGGCCGCGCATGTCGTAACCCAGCGCCTTCGCATAGGCTTTCACATGCGGATCGATGGCCTTTTCCAGCGCGGCAAAGCCCGAGGAAATGCAATGCAGCCTGTCGTGGCTGCCATAAGACGTGTAGCCGCCCGGGTAATTCTTCGCGCTCCAGGCCTGGCCGGCGAGATCGGCCAGCCGCAGGCCATCGCATTCGTCGATCAGGTCGCGGTTGAAGCGTTCCAGGCCGCCCTTTTTCAGCGGCGCGGAATAGATGCGGGTCGGGAACAGGCTGAGCAGCGTCATGCCCGGGTTTTCCGCCAGCCGACACCGAATGTCAATTGGGCAGAATATCGATTGGCCTTAATGCGCCAGGCCCAGGCCGATGGCGGAATCAAGCAGGGCCTGATCGGCCAACAGCGCCTCGCTATGGCCTGCATGCACGATGCGGCCGCGATCCATGATCACCGCACGGCAGGTCATCTCCAGCGCCTGGGCGGCATGCTGCTCGACCAGGATCATGGCGAGGTCGCCACTGGCCGTCATGTCGGCGATGGCATGGCTGAGTTCCTCGACGATTACCGGGGCCAAGCCTTCCAACGGCTCATCGAGCAGCAGCAGACGTGGATTGAGCAGCAGGGCGCGGGCAATCGCCAGCATCTGCTGTTCGCCGCCGGAAAGCTGGTTGCCCATATTGCGCTCACGTTCGCGCAGGCGGGGGAAAAGCGCGTAGACTTTCTCAAGCGTCCATGGCCCGCGGCGGGCGGCGACCGTAAGATTTTCGCGCACGGTGAGAGACGGGAATATCCAGCGTTCCTGCGCCACCCAGCCCAGGCCCTGGGCGGCTCGCCGATGCGGCGGCAACGTGGCCATGTCATATCCCTTCCAGCGCAGCTTGCCGCCATGCAACTGGGCCGCGCCCATGATGGTGGCGATCAGCGTGCTTTTGCCCACGCCGTTGCGGCCCAGCAAGGCGAGCGATTCGCCCGGCTGCAGGCTGAGGCTGACACCATCCAGGATCACGGCGCGATCGTATCCGGCTGTGACATCATCGAGTTCCAGCAACGCGCCGCTCATGGAATCCCCGTATTGCCAAGATAGACGGTGCGCACCTGTGGATCCTCGGCAATTTCGGCCGGACTGCCCTCGACCAGGATAGCACCGGCGACCAGCACGGTGATGCGACTGGCGAATTTGAACACCAGATGCATGTCGTGTTCGATGAACAGCAGCGAGATATCGTCGGGCAGGCCGGCGATTACCTCGAACAATTCAGCGCTTTCGGCGGCGGGAATGCCGGCAGCCGGCTCATCCAGCAGCAGCACGCGCGGCCGCGCGGCCAGCGCCACTGCCACTTCCAGGATGCGCTGCTGCCCGTAAGCCAGCAGGCGGGTTTCGCGCTGGGCCACGGCACCCAGCCGCAGGCGCTGCAGGATTTCAGCCGCCTCGTCGAGCGCGGCGCGATGGTCACCGAGCGGCCGATGCCAGCGGCCGGTCAGGCCTTCGCGTTCACAGATCGCCAGCGCCACCGATTGCAGGGGCGTAAGGGCGGGAAACAGCGACGTGACCTGGAAGGTGCGCACCAGACCGCGTTTGACACGCTGGTCGGGCTTGAAGCCGGTGATCGCCTCGCCATGCAAATGGATATTGCCCGCCGATGGAGCGAGATGCCCGGTCAGCAGATTGATGAAGGTGGTCTTGCCGGCGCCATTCGGCCCCACCAGGGCATGGCGTGCGCCAGCAGGCAAGATGAAATCGATACTGCGCGCAACCTCAAGCGAGCCGAAGCTGAGGCAGAGCTTCCCGGTCTGCAATGCCGGTGTCACGCCCGGGCCTCCTTCCGACTGTCGTCCTTTCCGGCTGCTTCGCCGCGGTGGCGCCAGGCAGAAAGGATACGCGCCACGCCGCCGATCAGGCCACCCGGTGCAAACAGCACCACGATCACCATCACCGCACCGAGGCCGAATTGCCAGAATTCGGCGTTGAGATCCGATAGCCAGTCACGCGCCAGACTGAACAGCAGCGCGCCGAGCAGACCGCCATAGCGCCGGCCGCTGCCACCCAGCACCAGCATGATCAATACTTCGGCCGAATGCTTGAAGCTGAGCACCTCGAGCGCAACGAACTGCGTCGTCTGGGTGAGCAGGGCGCCGGCGATGCCGGCCAGGATCGCGGCCATCACATAAGCCTTGCGCAAGCGCCGGAGCGCGGCCGTGCCAATGGCCGCCATGCGGCGCGGATTCTCGCGCAGGCCCTGCAGGGCCAGGCCAAAGGGCGAAGCCACCACGCGGCTGACGAAGAGGAAGCACAACAGCAGTACAACGAAGCTGTAGAGGAAGGCGACGCGGCCAAAGAGATCGAAATTGAACAGGCCAAAGATCGGCGCGACCACCACGCCCTGCAAGCCGTCGTCACCGCCGGTGATGACGCGCAGCTTGCTGGCGCCTTCATAGAGCAGCAGCGAGATGCCTAGAGTGATCATCAGCTGCGCCAGATGCTGCACCCGCACGACCATGAAGCTACAGGCATAGCCGACCACGCCGGAAACAACCGCGGCAAGCAGCAGGCCGCTGAGCGGTTCGCTCCAGCCTTGTTGCGCCAGCAGGCCGGCAGCATAGGCACCGACACCGAAGAAGGCGGCATGGCCGAGCGAAACGATGCCGGCATAACCGATCAGCAGATCGAGCGACAGCGCGAACAGGCCGGCTATTGCGATCTGGCTGGCCAGCACGCAATAGGTGGGAAAGAATGCCAGAACCACACCGGGCATCAGCAGCCAGGCGGCGATCTCGGCATAGAGGCTGAACGGGCGGCGGATCATGCGCGTTTCCTCAACAGGCCCTGCGGCCGCCACATCAGCAAGGCCACCATCACGGCATAGATGATGAAGGCGCCGATCTCGGGGAGGAAATATTTTCCCGCCACATCGCAGATGCCGACGATGCAGGCCGCCAGCAGGGTGCCGCCGATGCTGCCCAGTCCACCGACCGACACGACAATCAGGAAGAAGACCAGGAATTTGAGCGGAAAGGCCGGATCGAGACCGAGAATCTGGATGCCCAATGCCCCTCCCAGCCCGGCCAGGCCGCTGCCGATGGCAAAGGTAGCGGCAAACACCACGCCAACCGGAATGCCCAGGCCGACCGCCATCACCGGATTGTCGACTGCGGCGCGCACACGGGCGCCAAAACGGGTGCGTTCGATGCCGAACACGACGCCCAGCATGACCAGCAGGCCAACACCGATCAGGAACAGGCGATAGATACCGATATCGAGGCCAAGCAGCCGCATCTGGCCTTGCAGGAAGGCGGGCAGGCGCACCGGCTGCTGGCTGGGGCCGAAGATATATGTGATCGCCGCGATAGCCATGAAGGTAAGCCCGATGGTGAACAACACCTGGTCGAGCTGGCTGCGGCGATAGAGATGCCGGTAGAGCAGGCGCTCCACGACAATACTGGCCACCGCCACCGCAACGAAGGCAGCCGGCAGACTGGCCAAGAACGGCCAGTCTGCATGCTGCATCAGGACGACGGCGACATAGCCCCCGAACATGGCGAAGACGCCATGGGCGAGATTGACGAATCCCATCAGCCCCATGGTAACCGACAGACCGATGCTGATGAGAAACAGCAGCATGCCATAGGCCAGGCCGTCGAACAGGACGCCGAGCAGGATTCCCAACATGACCGGTCGCCGTGCTGCGGTACTACTTGGTTTCCTTGGCGGGATCCTTGACGCGCTCGAACTTGTCGAACTCGACATTGACCAGCTTACCGCCAACCTTTTCGGTGCGGCGGACATAGACCGTCTGCACGATATCGCGCGTAACCGCATCGATCTCGATCGGACCGCGCGGGCTTTCGAATTGCAGACCCTTTAGCGCCTCCATCACCTTTGCGCCATCGACACTGCCTTTGGTCTTTGCCAGAGCCCCCTCTATGGCCGCGAGACCATCATAGGCCGCCACGGCGAAATAGCTGGGCCGCAGCTTGGTACCGAACTCGGCTTCGAAATCGCGCACGAATTTTTTGTTCTTCTCCGAATCATGCGCATAGGAATAATGATGCGAGGTGATCAGGCCGAGCGCCACATCGCCGGTTGCCTCAAGATAACTGTCATCCGTGGCCTCGCCGGTGGCGATCAGCTTGATACCGGCCTCTTCCAGCCCACGTTCCTTCCAGGTTTTCAGGAAAGCCGGCGGCTGCACGCCCGACGGGAAGAAGAAGAATACTGCCTGCGGCTTCTCGTCCTTGATGCGCTGGACATAGGCCGAGAAATCGGGGTTGTTGAGCGGCGTGCGCAGTTCGCCCACGATCTTGCCGCCGCCGGCGGTGAATGCCTTCTTGAAGGCGGTTTCGGAATCGACGCCGGAGGCATAGTCCGAGACCACGGTAAAAACTTCCTTGATGCCGTTTTTCAGCGCCCAGTCGGCCATCGGCGCGGAAACCTGCTGCACGGTGAAGGACACGCGGGCGACATAGGGCGAACTGGTGGTGATTGCCGAGGACGCGGCATTCATCACAATGGTTGGAATCTTGGCTTCGGCGGCAACGGCGCCTACAGCATAGGCATTGGGGCTGAAATCCAGCCCGGTCATGAAATTGACCTTATCGCGCACCACCAGCTCCTGGGCAAAGCGCTTGGCCGCATCCGGCGCCGGACCAGCCGTGTCTTTCTTGACGATCTCGACCTTCTTGCCGGCGATCTTGCCGCCATGTTCCTTGAGGTAGAGGGCGATGCCGCTGTCGAACTGCTTGCCGTAATCGGCATAGGGGCCGGAATAGGTGGCGATCACGCCAATACGGATCGTGTCATCCGCCGCCGGGGCCGCACCGGCCCAGAGAAAAGCAACTGCACTCAGAACGGTCGCAAGCCTGGTCTGCGTCACCATGATAACCTCCACTCTCGCCGCCCTGGGGTGGGGCGGTCTCTGTCAAGTCCGGGGATTGGAAACCGAAGTCGATTCGCCGCGGTTCTATGCCGCGTTCGCGTAACCGGCCTCAGAAGAGTTCGAAATATTCACGATGTTCCCATTCGCTTACCTCCAGTTGATAGCGGGCAATCTCGGCTTCCTTGATATGCAAGAAATAATCCACGAAGCGGTCGCCGAAGCCGGCACGATAACAGGCGCTCGCCTTCAGCGCCGCCAGGGCGGCTTCCAGCGAGCGCGGCAACAGCGGCGCCGGCGTTTCATAAGGCGTATCGGCCGATGGCGGCGGCTCGGCCTGTTTGGCCATGCCATCCATGCCGGCGATCAACTGCGATGCCATGTAGAGATATGGATTGGCCGCCGGCTCACCCAGACGGTTTTCGATGCGGCTGGCCGGATCACCCAGCGCGCCGAGCACACGGCACATCACGCCGCGATTGTCGCGGCCCCAGATGGCCCGGTCGGGCGCCAGCGAATAAGGCCGGTAGCGGCGATAGGCGTTGATGGTGGGCGCGGCGAAAGCGGCCGACGCCGGCGCGTGGTCCAGCAGGCCGGCCAGGAAATGCCGGCCGAGCTTTGACAGCGGCTGGCTCTCTTCGGTCGGGATGAAGGCATTGGCGCCGGTCTTGCGATCCTTCAACGACTGATGCAGATGCCAGCCCGAGGAAAACACATTGGGCAGTTTCGGCCGGCACATGAAGGTGACGTGATAGCCATGCCGCCGCGCGATCTGCTTGGCTGCCGATCGGAACAGCACCATGGTATCCGGTGAGTCCATGTTGAGGCCCGGACGGAAGGTGAACTCGCCCTGGCTGGGCCCGAACTCGACCTCCAGCGAGCGCAACGGCAGGCCAAGCGCCTGGATGTCCTTGCGCAGAATTTCGTAGATGTCGTCATACTGGTCGTACCGCAGCTCGGTGAGATACTGATAACCCTGCGTCAGCAGGCTCACCTCGGGCGGATTGCCGGGCTGGCCGGCATCGGATGGCGCCAGCTTCGGGTCTTCCAGCTTGAAGACATGGAATTCGACTTCCAGACCGGCGACATAATCGTAGCCCTGGTCGTTCAGCTTCGTCAGTGTGTCGCGATAGATCTGCCGCGTCGAAAACGGCACCGGACGGCCATCGGCGAAATACAGGTCGCAGAGCAGCCAGCCGGTATGCGGCGCCCAGGGCAGGATCTTGAACGTGGTGGGGTCGGGCACCATCAGGATGTCGGCCGCGCCCTGCATTTCGGGCATGGCGAAACCGCCGCCTTTGGTGAAGACGGGGAACACCGTGCGATGCGCCGTGTCTTTCGCCAGCAGTGTGGTGGTGAAGCCGATACCCGAGCGCATCGCGCTGGCGGTTTCATCGCCCACCACCGTTTTGCCGCGCAGGATGCCGTGCTGATCGGCAAACGAGAACCGCACCACGCCGAGGCCGCGACCGGCGACCTCCTTCTCCACCATGGCCGCCGCCTTCTGCTGCTCCGGCGTCCATAGACCGTACTTCTCGACAAAACTTGTCACCCGCTCCCCCTCTGCCCTGCTGCGGCGCGACCGATACGCGGAACGCTACATGCTGCTGATCATGACGGCATATTCTACTATTCCGCCGCTTGCGGCGTGGGCGCCAGAGGACTGGGCGGCGACCACGACGCATTCTGGCGTTTGCGCGCATCGGCGTCGCGCCAGTATGCCTGCCATTGCGCCGTTGGGGCAACGCCATCCACCGTGACCGGGCCCAGGATCGCCTTCGCGCTTTGCGCATCCAGCACCATCAGCGGCTTTTCCTTGCCGCCTTCGACCTGGTCGATGGCCCTCATCAGCATGGACCGGTAGTTGATGATGGCCTTGTCGGTACTACCCAGATGCTCGCGGGTGCGATCCTGGATCGGACCCTGGCTTTCCACAGCCCATTGATCATGCACGTTGATGTCGAAACCCATGCCGGTATAGGTCTGGTTTTTCTGCTCATCGACATTGAAGCCGTAATTATTGCTCTTGTTCTGGCGCGGGATGTAATCCGGCAGGGTATAGAGATCCAGCCGCTGCGCCCGCATCTTCGCCTTGTCGACCGGACCGGCAAAGCTGGTGAAGATCGCGTACCAGTAGCAATTGGTGTCGTCGATCGGCACATGCCACTGCGTGATCGTCATCTCGGCCGACAGCGGGATATTGAAGGTCTGCGGGAAGATCAGGTTGGTGACGCGGACATGAGTGCTCTGGTCGCTGATCTGGCGCAGGGCAAACAGCCGCATGCCGTAATCGGTACGTTCCACCTCGATCTGCGGCCGGTCGAACTCGCGCAGTACGCGGGTCATCGGAATGTCGGAATCGGCCGAGGTGGCGCGGAACTGGCGGCCGTAATTGGCGTCCGGGTCCTCGTCCTCGAAGAAGCGGTGCAGGAAGGAGGCATGGGCCGGATCGATGCCGACCTCCAAGGCCTGCAGCCAGTTGCAGGCGATATGCCCCTTGAAGGCGAAGACATGGCTGTCGGGCGCCACGAAGCAGTCGAAATCGGGGAAGGCCGGCGGCTCGCCGGTTTTTTCGTCCAGCGGACCGAGATAGGCGAACAGGATGCCGCTGCGCAGAACCACGGGATAGTTCTTCTGCTTGATGCGCTGGCACAGGCGGCTGTTCTCGGGTTCGGCCGGGGTTTGCAGGCAATTGCCGTTCACGTCGAACAGCCAGCCATGGAACGGGCAGCGCAGGCCGCCATCCTCGGCGCGACCGAAGGCCAGATCGGCGCCGCGATGCGGGCAGTCGCGATCCAGCAGGCCATAGCGGCCCTGCTCGTCGCGGAACAGCACAAAATCCTGGCCCAGCACCTTCACGGCGCGCACTGGACGAGCCGGATCCAGTTCCTCGATCAGGGCAACCGGCTGCCAGTATTGCCGCAGCAGCTTGCCGGCCGGCTGGTCGGCCCCGACGCGGGTCATGCGCATGTTCTGTTCGTGCGTGGTCATGGTGGCCCTCCCACAGGCCGATACGAATTTGTTCGACTAGCGAACGTATGTGCGATAATACTTGTTCCAGCGATCCGCTACAAGCGGAGAGTTGAAAAATACGCCATTCTTGAAGCTGCACAAAAAACCGCCATGACCCGCCTCCGCGCCGCCGATGCCGAAAAACGCCACCAAAGCGGGCTGGGCCCCGATTTCCTCGAGGCGCTCGCCCGGGGCATGAGCGTGCTGACCGTGTTCGACAGTCAGCAACGCCAGTTGACCCTGAGCGATGTGGCGCGTGCGGTGGATCTGCCGCGCGCCACCGCGCGCCGCGCGCTCTATACGTTGGAGCAGCTCGGGTATCTGGAAAGCGACGGCAAACTGTTCCGCCTCACGCCGCGCGTGTTGCGACTGGCTTCGGCCTTTCTTGGTTCCACCGGAAACGCGGCCGCCCTGCAAAGCGCCTGCGACCGGCTGTGCCGCGAAACCGATGAAGCCTGCTCGGCGGCGGTGCTGGATGGCGAGATGGCGGTGATGGTGGCACACAGCTCGCCGCAGCGCTTCATGTCGTCCGCGCCCGGCATCGGTTTCCGCGTACCGGCCTTCTGTTCGGCACTGGGTCGCGTGCTGGTGGCGGCCCTGGATACGCCGGCGCGACAGGCTTGGTTCGCCGCCTTGCGACCGCAGGCACTGACGCCGAAAACGGTGACTGATCCGGCCGAACTGCAGACAATCACGGCCAAGGCCGGACGAGACGGTTATGCCTTGGCGGATCAGGAAGCGGAACTGGGTTTCCGTTCGCTGGCCGTGCCGGTCCGCCGCTTCGATGGCCGCGTGGTGGCGGCGCTGAATATCGGCATCCGCATAGAGAGCGCCACGCCGAAACAGATGCGCGAAACCTTTCTGCCCGCCTTGCTGCAGGCGGCCGAGGGTTTGCGGGATCAGATGATCTGATGCTTCAGATCGGATAGATCAGCGAATTGAGGATCAGTTCGCTGTCGAATACGCAAAGCCGCTCTTCCAGCAGCAGCGCATTCTTCTCGCCATAGACGAAGCGGTCGAGATAGCGCCCGACATTGTAGACCTCGGAGACCGAACCGGGCTTGGTGCGGAACACGGCATAATTCGCCGTGGCGCGGATGACATCGCCATTGTCGGACAGGATCTGCGCCGTACCGATCACGTGGCGCTGGTAGTAGGGCGCATGGAACAGCGTGTTGCTCACGCCATAAGCGCGATCCTTCAGCATGCCCTGCCCTTCCAGTGCCATGGTACAAAGCGGCAGGCCGGCATCGAAATTCTCGCGCGGGATCACCTTGTACAAGCAGTCGGGCGTGAACATGGCGATCCAGGCGTCGAAATCGCCGCGATCCAGGCAATCACCATAGGCGGCATTGAACTGGTCAACGCGATACTGCGATTCCAGGATTGAGAGCGCGATGGCATGGGGCCGCATCGGCATGATCAGATCTCCATCACCTTGCGCCAGTAACCATACATGCCGCGAATCAGCGTCTCGGTCACCATGTGGGGCGTCGGCGCGGCCTCACGGCCATCCAGCTCGCAGATCGTGCTGGCGGTGCCGCCATTCTGGCGGAAACCATCCTGCGAGAACTCGATCACTTCGCCATCGTCAGCCGATACGAAACCGGCTGGCCCGAACAGGTTGGCCTGGCGCAGGCGGCGGCGCGTCATCGCCTCGTCATCCTCCTCGAAGCCGAAATGGGTCCACACGAAATCGAATGCATCAGGACCGGCCGGCACGATATGGCGGGTGGATAGCGAATTGACCTGTTGCTGGATGATCACGCTGGGAAACAGGGTGATCATCGTCACCGTCGGACCATTCCACCAGTTTTCCGGCACCACATCCAGCAGGCGCGGATCGTTGAGCGCCATGTCCTTCTTGAAGCTGGTGACGCCTTCGGTGACCGCCTTTACCTCACCGCCGGCATTGCGCTGCGAGATCATCACCGCGTGACGGCCTTCTTTATCCATGACCATGCGCGACTGCTGGTCCGCCCGCCACAGGCCGAAAGTGACGAACCAGGTGTGCAGCAGGCCCGGATGGTAGGGGTCCTTGATGTTTTCCATCATCAGCTTCCAGTTGCCCGGGATGCGCTGGCGGTTGGTGCCGAGGATGGTAAGCTTGCGCCCGTTAAAGATGCGATTCAGCCAGGGCATCACATTGGGGCCGAAGTAATGCTCCAGCGCCGGCGCATCAGGCGAGAAGCTGGCAAAGACCAGCCCGTTATAGGTGGCGACCTTCAGCTTCGTCAGGCCGTGCTGCTTCAGGTCGAAATCCTCGGGCATGCCGCCCTGCACGCTGCCATCCTCTTTCTTCACGCCATGACGGAAAGGCAGGCCGGCAAGGTCGCCGTTCAGCTTGTAGGTCCATTGGTGATAGGGGCAGACGAAGCTGCGCGCGCTGCCGCGCTGTTTCTGGCAGAAGCGCACGCCGCGATGGGCGCAGCGGTTCTCCACCACGTTCAGCTTGCCGTCGCGGTCGCGCACCACGATCACCTGCCGCTCACCAACATACGACAGCTTGTAATCGCCCGGCTTCGGCAGCTCGGCCTCCAGCGCGACGTAGCACCAGTGGCCGCCGCCATGGAAAAACCGTTCCAGCTCACGGCGATACACGGCCGGATCGGTATAGGCCCAATAGGGCACCCGGCTGGCCCCCTCGCCTTCCCAGCGCGGCAACGCATCCGCCGCGGCGGCACGCGGCAATTCGGCATGGATGGTCATGTGATCCTCCCGATACGGAATTTATTTGTATTTGCAAATATATTCGCGCGGCATCTGGCCGGCGTCAATGGACTTTCTCCGGCTCGCTTCCGTTAGGTAACCCATTGAACCGGACGGCGAAACGCCCGACGATGACGATCCGTCAGGGAGGAAAACCATGTTCGACCGGCATTACGCGGTCTGGCCCAAGGGCGTGCCCAAACACCTGACCCTGCCCGAGACCAGCCTGTACGAGAATATCGAGATTTCAGCTCGCCGGTTTCCGCGTAAACCGGCCCTGCTCTATTACGGCGCGGCCTTGTCCTATGCCGATCTGAAAAACCACATCGACCGGCTGGCCGGCTGGCTCGAGCAGCGCTGCGGGGTGAAAAAAGCCGACCGCGTGCTGCTATACATGCAGAACAGCCCGCAATTCGTGATCGCCTATTACGCCATCCAGCGCCTGACCGCCGTGGTGGTGCCGGTCAATCCGATGAGCAAGACGGAAGAGCTGCGCCATATCGCGGCCGATACCGGCGCCGGCACGGTGATCTGCGGCCAGGAATTGCTGGCCTTCGTGCAACCCCTGCTGGGCGAAACCTTGCAGCATGCCGTGGTGGCGGCCTATGGCGATTATGTCAGCGCGCCGACCGACCTGCCGCTGCCCGATGTGGTCGCCGCGCCACGCGCGGCCTTCGACATGCCCGGTGCAACATCCTGGAGCAATGCTCTGGCAGCGGGCCTGGCCGCATCGCCCCATCAGGCCAGCCATGACGATTGGTGCGTGTTGCCGTATTCCTCGGGCACCACCGGCGCGCCGAAAGGCTGCCTGCACACGATCCGCGGCGTGACCGCCACGCTGTTCGGCTCAATCGCCTGGAATCCGGCGACACCGGAATCCGTGCAGCTTGTCACGCTGCCGCTGTTCCATGTCACCGGCATGCAGAATTCGATGAACGCGCCGCTGTTCAATGGCGCGACGCTGGTGCTGATGACGCGCTGGGACCGCCGGGTGGCCGCCGAACTGATCCAGCGCCACCGCGTGACCCATTGGCGCAACATCACCACCATGTGCATCGATTTCCTGTCCGATCCCGGCATCGGCAGATACGATCTCTCCAGCCTGATCGGCATCGGCGGCGGCGGCGCGCCGATGCCCAAGGCGGTGGCGGCAAAACTCAAGGAACTAACCGGACTGGATTACATCGAGGGCTATGGCCTGTCGGAGACCATTGCCGCCACGCATATCAACCCGGTGGACAACCCGCGCCCGCAATGTTTGGGCATTCCCGTCTTCGATGTGGATTCCCGCGTGGTCAATCCCGATACCCTGCAGGAACTGGGACCGGGCGAAACCGGCGAGATCGTCGTGGCCGGACCACAGGTTTTCCTGGGTTACTGGAACCGGCCGGCCGAGACGGCCGCGGTGTTTTTCGAACGCGACGGCAAACGGTTCTTCCGCACCGGCGATCTGGGCTATTACGACGAGCAGGGCTATTTCTTCCTGGTCGACCGGCTGAAGCGCATGATCAACGCGGCGGGTTTCAAGGTCTGGCCGACCGAGATCGAGGCGATGATGTATGCCCATCCCGGCATCCGCGAGGTCTGCATCATCGCCACGCCGGATGCCCATCGCGGCGAAACGGTGAAGGCCGTGATCGTGCCGAAGGATGATGCAAAAGACCTGACGGCCGAAGAGATCCAGGCCTGGTGCCGCGACCGCATGGCCGCCTACAAGGTGCCGCGCGTGGTGGTTTTTGCCGACGCTCTGCCGAAATCGGCCACCGGCAAGATCCTGTGGCGCGTGCTGCAGGACCATGAACGCAGCGCTGCATCAAGCAGCCCATCATCGAAATGACAGGCCTTCTCATGCCCCTTGTTGCGCCCCTGCCCGAAGACCATAACTCCGAGCTGATCGACCTGATCCAGTTCTTCCGCGGCCCGCTGGGCGTGGTACCCAACAGCGTTCTGACCATGCAGCGGCGGCCGGCCATCGCGCGGGCCTTCACCGACCTGAACAAGGCCGTGATGGAAAACGGCGGGCGCGTCACGTCGGAGCAGAAACGCCTGATCGGCTATGTGGCATCTCACGCGGCCGGCTGCCGCTATTGCGAGGCGCATACCATCCTGGCCGCCGAACGCTTCGGCGCGACGCCTGAACGGCTGGCGACAATCTGGGAATACCAGACCAGTCCGCATTTCTCGGATGCCGAACGCGCCGCTTTCGACTTCGCGCTGGCGGCCGCCTGCGTGCCCTCGGCCGTGACGCCGGAGATCCAGGCCAGCCTGCGCAAGCACTGGAGCGATGACGAGATCGTCGAGATCATGGGCGTGATCGCCCTGTTCGGATTCCTCAACCGGTGGAACGATTCCATGGCTACCACGCTGGAGGATATCGGCGTGGATGCCGGCAGCCGCAACCTGGCCCATACCGGCTGGCAGCCGGCCAAACACGGCAGATAAAAAAAACGGCACGCGGATCGCGCCGCGTGCCGTTCGGGTAGATTGCCGAGTGGGTTACTTGGCCGGCTTGATCGCGTCGGCGCGCACCATCTGGTCGCTGCGGCCGGGATAAACGATGGCTTTCTTCATCGCCCAGGTCGATTTTTCGAAATGCAGCGGCAGCAGGCCGTAATCCTGGATCGCCATCAGGCTGGCTTCCTGCAGCAGGGCCGAACGCTTCACGTCATCCACCGTGCGCATTGCCTCTTCCAGCTTGGCATCCATTGCCGGATTGGAATAGCGGCCCTTGTTGGTGGTGCCCATACCCTTTTCCTTGTTCGGCGTGGCAACCAGCGCACGCAGGGCGTTGCCGACTTCCTGCGCTGACCAGCCGGCCAGGTAGGTGCTGTATTTGTATTCGTCGCGGTTCTTGAAGAAGACCGGCGGCACGGCGGCATCGACACGTGTCTTGATGCCCAGCCGCGCCCACATCGATGCAATCGCCTGCGCCACCTTGATGTCGTTGATGTAGCGGCCATTGGGAGTGCCGAGCGCGAGCGAAAAGCCGTCGGGATAACCGGCTTCGGCCAGCAGGGCCTTGGCCTTCGCCAGATCGTATTTTTCCACCGGTGCATCCTTGCGTGTGCCGAACATCGGCCAGGGCAGGAAATCACCGGCCGGGATCGCCACATTCTCCATGATGCGCGAACCGATGGCCTGCCGGTCGATGGCCAGCGACAGGGCCTGACGTACGCGCTTGTCCTTTAGCGGGTTCTTGCCATCGGTGCCCTCGATGCCGGGGCTCGGCTCGCCGGCATGGTCGAAATGGATATAGACCAGACGGTTCGACACCGCCTCCGAGACATTGAGCTTGGGATCCTTCTTCAGGCGTTCCAGATCGTCGGTCGGCGGATCCTCGATCAGGTCGACGTCGCCGGCCAGGATGGCGGCAACTCGCGCCGCCGAATTGGACAGCGGCCGGAAGACGACCGTCTTCCAGGCCGGTTTCGGACCCCAGTAGAGGTCGTTACGCTCCAGCACCAGCTGGTTGCCGCGCTTCCATTCGACGAACTTGAACGGGCCGGTGCCGATCAGTCCCTCGCCGCGGTTGAGTGCCTCGGTGGTGACGCCCTCGGCCACAGCGGCAGATGCCGCCTTCTTCTGCATCACTGGCACGTTGGACAGATCAAGCGGCAGCGCCGGTGCCGGACCGTCGGTTTTGATGCGCAGGGTGAGCGGATCGACGATCTCGAAACTGGCGATCTGCCGCAGATAGACGGTATAGGGTGACGGGCTGTTCGGCACCTTGCCGGCACGCTGGTAGGTATAGATCAGGTCTTCGGCGGTGAACGGCGAGCCATCAGAGAATTTCACGTTCGGCCGCAGCTTGAATTCCCACATGGTGTCGCCGACTGGCGACCATGAGACGGCAAGGCCGGGATAGAGCTTGCCTTCCGCGTCAGCCATGGTGAGGCCATCATGGATATGAAAGGCGATCTGAAGATTGGGCGTGAGCGCGTGATAGAGCGGATCGAGCGAACTGGGTTCGGTCTTGAGGCCGACCTTCAGTTCCTGTGCCGCCAGCGGCTGCACCATGGCCAGCATCAGGCCAAATCCCAGGGCCAAACCAAATCTCAATGCCTGGGCCCGCCGCGATACCTGCATCCCCATTGCCGATCCCCCGTCTGTATGGATTGAAACGCACCATCCAGACTAGGCCCTGCCGGCATCACTGCCAAGCCGCAAGAATTCAGGCGGGGAAGCCGGCCTTCTGGGGCCACAGATTGGCGAAGGCACGGATCGATACCGAGGCATAGACGCCGTTCTGCGTGAAGGGCTCGTCTTTCAGCCAGGCTTCGGCGGCAGCCCGGTTGGGGAAATCGATCACCAGCAGACTACCCTGCATGGTTTCGCCATCGTCAGCGAACAACGGGCCAGCGAAAGCGATATGGTCGGCCACCCTGCCCAGGTATTCCTTGTGCGCCGGCCGCCATTGCTGGCGCAGCGCGGCAGCACCCGGTTTGTCAAGATTGTAGAAGCAGAACAGCATGGCGCGATCCCCTGCGACTCAGTAATCCAGGCTGCGCGGCAACCATAGCACAAGATCGGGCATTACGATCAGCAGGACCAGTGCCAGCATCATCGCCAGCACGAACCACACTGCCCAGCGCGCCGTCTGCTCGATTGGTACGCCGGCCAGCTTGGCCGAGACCATCAGGTTCACCGCCATGGGCGGCGTGAACTGGCCGATGGCGACCATATAGGTGAGCAGCACGCCGAACCAGACCGGATCCCAGGCGAAGCTACGCATCATCGGCAGCAGGATCGGGATGAAGATCAGGAAGATCGAGATGCCGTCCAGCACCATGCCGATGCCCAGCAGCACCAGCACGATCAGCGCCAGCGTGCCGTAAGATCCCAGGCCGCTGCCCGTGATCGCCCTGGCAATCGGGTCGACGATACCCAGCGTGTTGACGGCATAGGCGAAGATGCTGGCAAGCGCGACCACGACCAGGATGATGCCCGAGGTTTCCGCCGCATCGACCAGGATGTCGAGCAGTTCCTTCAGCCGGATGGTGCGATAGACCACCATGCCGACAAAGAGGCCGTAGACTACTGCCACCACGGCGGCTTCGGTGGGCGTGAACCAGCCCATGCGCATGCCGCCCAGGATCAGCACCGGTGCGGCAAGGCCCCAGCTGGCGCCCTGGAGGGCGGGCCAGAAGGGCGGCCGCCTGGTGTCGATGTCGCTTTTGCCGAAGCCATGCCGCCGCGCCAGCCAGGCGGCCGGGATCATCAGCGCGATGCCGGCCATGATGCCGGGAATCAAACCGCCGGCGAACAGCGCCGGCACGGACGCCCCCGGCACCAGAACGGAATAGATGATGAAGGCCACCGATGGCGGAATCAGGATATCCGTCGCCGCCGCCGCGCCGATCACGGTGGCGGAATAGGCGGCCGGATAGCCGGCACGTGCCATGGCGGCCAGCATCACGCCGCCGACCGCCGCCGCTGTAGCCGGGCCGGAACCCGAAATACCGCCCAGCAGCATCGCCACCGCGATCGCCACCAATGGCAGGCGACCGGGCTTGCGGCCGACGATGGCGATGGCGAGATTGACCAGCCGTTCAGCCACGCCGGATTTCTCGAAGATCACGCCGACCAGCACGAACATCGGCAAGGCCAGCAACGGATACTTGGCAATGCCGGCATAGAAATTGTTGGGCAGCGACATCATGCCCAGATCGGCCAGCCCGATGCCGAGCGCACCGCCCAGCATCAGCGCCACGCCGATGGGCACGCCGGCCAGCATCAGCACAATGAAAACGGCGAAGATGGCAAACCCGATCATGCGCGGCCCTGCCATTTGCGCCAGAACACCTGCGCGCCGCGGAACGCAATGGCAGCCGACAGTACCGGCAGCCAGACGCTGTACCACCATTGCGGCACGCCAATGCCCGGCGAGGTCACATCGAAGCGATAGTCATCATAAGCAAAGCGGGCCGCGAGAACGGTGAGGACCAAAAAACCAACCACCGTGGCCGCCGCCGAGACCAGGGCCAGCACGCGCCGCCGTTGCGGCGTGCCGCGTTCGAAAAACGCCTCGATCCGGATATGGCGGTCGCGCGCCACCGCGGCGCTGGCCGCGACCATGGTGAGAATCACCATCAACGAGATCGAGATTTCCTCGGTCCAGGCAAAAGACTGGTCGGTGAAATAACGGGCGATCACATTGGCGAAGGTAATCGCCGCGAGCAACAGCATGACGGCGGCGCCGATCCAGTCTTCCCAGCGCAGCGGGCCACGCGCCTGCGGCGCCGGCGGCATGGATGATATCTGACCTGGCGTTTCCGGCACGCTGGTTCTCCCGTTTCATCGCAAGGCCGGAAAAGCAAAGGCCGGGAAATCCCGGCCCCGCTTCCGGCCTGCGCCGATCACATCGTCATTCAGGCCTTCTTGCGCGCGGCGACTGCGGCTTCGGCCTTCTTCACCAGATCGGTGCCAATCTGCTGCGCCCATTTGTCGTAGGACGGCTTCACCGCCTGTTTGAACGCATTCTTCTCGGCCTCGGTCAGTTCGGTGACCTTCACGCCCAGCGCTTCCACTTCCTTGACCAGCGACTGGTCGGTGGCAGTGAGGCCCTTGCGCGCAATGGCGATTTCCTGCTTGCCGGCATCGAGGGCGGCCTGACGCACGATCTTCTGATCCTCGGCCGACCACGATTTCCACACATCCTGGTTGGCGACGAAGATCAGCGGATCGGCCACATAACCCCAGCGCGTGACGAATTTCTGCGCCAGGGTATGCAGCTTGGCGGCGGTGAAGATGTGCAGCGGGTTTTCCTGGCCTTCGACCGCGCCGGAGGCCAGTGCCGGCTGGGCATCGGCCCAACTCATCTGCGTCGGGTTGGCGCCCAGCGCCGTGAAGGTATCGTTGAAGATCGGCGAACCGACGACGCGGAACTTCAGGCCCTTCATGTCGGCCGGCGTGCGGATCTCGCGCTTGGAGTTGGTGACCTCGCGGAAGCCGTTCTCGCCCCAAGCCAGCGGCACCACGCCGTTCTTCTCCACCAGCGCCATGATCTCCTTGCCCACCTCGCCCTGCACCAGGGCATCGAGACCGGCATGGTCCTGCGCCAGGAAAGGCAGCGAGAACAGGTTGAGCTGCTTGATCTGCGGCGACCAGTTGATGGTCGAGCCGATGGCAAGGTCGATCACGCCCTGGCGGATCGCGGTGAATTCGCGGGTCTGGTCGCCGTTCACCAGCGACACGCCGGGATACATCTTGATGTTGATGCGGCCCTGGGTGCGTTCCTTCACCAGGTTCGACCAGATCTCGCCGCCCTGGCCCCAGGGAAACGGCAGACCCACCACGGTGGAAAGCTTGTATTCCGGCTTGTAGTTGCTGGCATACGCGCTGCGGCCGATGATGGCGGGCGCGGCGAAAAGAGCGGTGCCGGCAAGGCCGGCCTTAAGCAGCGAACGACGATCCATGGTCAGTTTCCTCCAGTGTTTATTTTTTGTTGTTCAGCCAATACAGCATTCCGCGTAACCCGCCAAGACGGGATGGATACGGAGCGACGCACATGCCGCTTTCCTGCGCTGCTCATCGCGCAAGCAGCGCGCGGGCCTTAGCCGCGATGCGGGCCGGCGTGACGCGCGTTTCCGCTTCCAGCACCGGGGCATAGCCCACCGGAGCGCGCAATCCGCCCAACCGCGCCACCCTGACGTTGCCGGCTTCAGCCAATGTCGCCGCGATTTCGGCGCCGAAACCGGCCACCTGGATGGCCTCATGCGCCACCAGCACGCGGCCGGTTTTCGCTGCGGATGCGAAGACGGCCTCGCGATCCCAGGGCCAGAGCGTGCGCAGGTCGATCACTTCGGCGTCGATACCGTCTTTCGCCAGGGCTTCCGCGGCCTCCAGCGACCAATGCACCGCCTTGCTCCAGCTGATGATGCTGAGGTCCTTGCCTGCGCGACGGATGGCGGCCTTGCCTAGCGGAATGACGGCGGCCGGATCGACCTCGCCCTCCAGGGCCCAGAGTTCCTTGTGCTCGAAATACGTGACCGGGTCGCCGCTGGCGAGCGCGGATTGCAGCAGGCCGTAATTGTCCTGCGGTGTGGACGGCGCCACCACCACCAGGCCCGGCACATGGGCAAACCAGCCTTCCAGCGATTGCGAATGCTGCGCGGCCGACGCGCTCCAGATGCCGATCGGCATGCGGATCACGGCCGGCACGCGGCCCTGGCCGCCGAACATGAAGCGGTTCTTGGCGGCCTGGTTGATGATCTCGTCCATGGCGCAGAGCGCGAAGTCGATCACACGCAACTCGATCACCGGCTTCAGTCCGGTCAGCGCCATGCCAACGGCAGCCCCCATGATGGTGGCCTCCGAGATCGGCGTGTCGATCACGCGTTCCGCGCCAAAGCTGTCCTGCAGGCCGCGATACTGGCCGAAAATGCCGCCACGGCCGACATCCTCGCCCAGGGCCACGATGGCGGCATCGCGACGCATGGCATCGCTTAAGGATGCGGCCGCCGCAGCGGCATAGCTCATCACAGCCATTGCCCCGCCCCCGTATCCTGGATCTGCGAAAACGCCGCGCCGGCCTCGGGCCAGGGCGCCTGCGTGGCGGTGGCGATGGCGGCAGCGACTTCCGTGCGGGCGGCCTGCAACACTGCGTCGATCTCGGCCTGCGTCAGACCATGCGCACGCAATTGCGCCGCCGTCACCAGCAGCGGGTCGGATTTCAGCGCGGCCTCCAGTTCCTTCGGATCGCGATAGGCGGCGGGATCGACCGAGACATGGCCCTTGAATCGATAGGTGCGGGCATGCAGCAAACGCGGCCCCCTGCCGGCACGGATATCGGCAATCATCTGGCGGGCGGTTTCACTCACCGCGCCGGCATCGTTGCCATCCACCACGGCAGCCTCGATGCCGAAGCTGCGCGCACGCGCCGCCGCACCCTCGCCAGCCGACATCGCGCCGGTCTTGGTGGTGGCCGACCACTGGTTATCCTCGCAGACGAACAGGATCGGCAACTGAAAGGCCGCCGCCCAGTTCAGGCTTTCGGCGAAGGGACCACGATTGATGGCGCCATCGCCAAAGAAGGTGACCGCGATGGCGTCAAGCTTGCGGATCTTGATCGACTGCGCGGCGCCCAGCGCAATCGGAATGCCTGCGGCAACCACGCCGTTGGCGCCCAGCATGCCGACCGAGAAGTCGGCGATATGCATCGAGCCGCCGCGACCGCCGCAAAAGCCGGTCGCCTTGCCGAACAGCTCGTGCATCATGCGTTCGAGATCGGCACCCTTAGCCAGCGTGTGGCCATGGCCGCGATGGGTGGAGGTGAGATAGTCGGTTGGTCGCAGGTGACGGCACACGCCGGCCGGCACGGCTTCCTGCCCGGTGGAAAGATGCAGCGGCCCGCGCACATGGGCCTGGCCGGCGGCCTGCTGGCCGAACGCGGCAACGCCGCCCTTGCTCGCTTCCTCGGCGGCATCCTCGAAGGCGCGGATGCGGCACATCATGCGATAGAGCTCCAGCAGTTCTGCCGCTGGAATATTGGGTTGGTTCACGGGCCTGTTCTCGGGACTTTATGTTCTGGTTGGCCCCGACCGTAGCAATGGATCGTACAATGATCAATTGGCGCGAGCAGGCAAACCGCAGAAACTTGGCGGCAAGCGAGCCAGCATGGTTGCACCTCAATCCGGCCCGAGCATTTTCTCCGGCCGCACCCAGCTGTCGAACTGCTTCTCGTCGAGCAGACCCAGGGCAAGGGCGGCGTCCTTCAGCGACGTGCCATCCTTGTGTGCCTTCTTCGCCACCTTGGCCGCGCTGTCATAGCCGATATGCGGGTTCAGCGCCGTCACCAGCATGAGCGACTGGTCGAGCAGTTCGCGGATACGGCCGGTATTGGCCTTGATGCCGACGACGCAATGGTCGGCAAATGACCGGCAGGCGCTGGCGATCAGCTGGCCGGAGGTGAGCACATTATAAATGATCACCGGCTTGAACACGTTCAGCTCGAGATGACCGTTGGACCCCGCCACCGACACCGCGACATGATTGCCCATCACCTGCGCGGCGACCATGGTCAGCGCCTCGGCCTGGGTCGGATTGACCTTGCCGGGCATGATGGATGAGCCGGGCTCGTTTTCCGGCAAGGCAAGCTCGCCCAAACCGGACCGGGGGCCCGAGCCAAGCAGGCGAATGTCGTTGCCGATCTTCATCAGCGAGCAGGCGATGACATTATAGACGCCCGACATCTCCACCATGGCGTCATGGGCCGCCATGCCTTCGAACTTGTTGCGTGCCGCGCTGAAGGGCAGCCCGGTGAGACGCTTCAGGCAGCGCACGAATTCCATGTCAAACCCCTTGGCGGCGTTCAGCCCCGTGCCAACCGCGGTGCCGCCCTGGGAAACGGCATAAAGGCGCGGCAGGGCCGACTGGATACGCGCGATGCCAAGGGCGACCTGCGCCGCATAGGCGGAGAATTCCTGGCCCAGGGTGATCGGCGTGGCATCCTGCAAATGGGTGCGACCGATCTTGATGATCCTGGCGAAAGCCTTGGCCTTCTGATCCAGGGCCTTCTGAAGATGCTTCAATGCCGGCAGGACTGCGTCCTCGATTTGCCGCGCTGCCGCGATATGCATGGCGGTGGGGAAGGAATCGTTGGAGGACTGCCCGTAATTGACCTGATCGTTGGGATGGATCGGCGCCTTGTCGCCGCGCTTGCCGCCAAGGATTTCATTGGCGCGATTGGCGATGACCTCGTTGACATTCATGTTGGTCTGCGTACCGGAACCGGTCTGCCACACGACCAGGGGGAAATGGTCATCCCATTGGCCTGCAGCCACTTCGCCGGCGGCCTGGATGATCGCCTTGCCAAGCCGGGGGTCGAGTTTCTTCAGCTTGATATTCGCCTCGGCCGCCGCCTGTTTCAGCAGCCCGTAGGCGTGGATGACCTCGATCGGCATGCGCTGGCCGCCGATGCGGAAATTCTGGCGCGAGCGCTCGGTCTGCGCGCCCCATAATCTATCCGCCGGCACGGCTATGGGCCCGAAGGAATCGGTTTCGATCCTGGTCTTTTTCGCCATCGGCCTGACCCGCCCTTATCATTGGAATCTGGAGTGCCGGGGCATGGTAATGGCCGGTCAACGGCGCAGCAAGAACAGCCCTCGTGCGGGTGGCGGCGGCACCGGAACCAGTATGGGGAGGGAGCGCCGCCGCGACATCGGCGGAACGAGCCCAATATCCTGGAGCGGATATTGGCGGAGGGAGTGGGATTCGAACCCACGATACCCTTTTGAGGTATACACACTTTCCAGGCGTGCGCCTTCGACCACTCGGCCATCCCTCCGGCGCGGGGCGGCACTATACCCGCCGGAGACGAATTTGCAATCGGCCCACGGGAGAGCGTAAAGTCCTGTCAGGGCAAGCGGAATCACGAGGGGGAGCGCCGTGCTGCTGGGACGCATTCTGGGCTGGCTGCTGCTGGCGCTGGCCATGCTGGCACTGGGTGGCGACGGCCTGCGCTGGCTGGAAAGCGGCCGGCTGGCGCTGATCAGCCTGCGCGACTTCTGGATGCATTTCCATCCCGAGGGCCCGGCCCTGCTGCAGAGCCTGCTGCCGCCCGTGATCTGGGACCCCGCCATGGTGACGGTGCTGGGCTGGCCGGCCGGCATCGCCATGGGCGGACTGGGCGCGATCCTGCTGATCCTGTTCCGCAAGCGCCCGCCGCGGCGACGCCAGCGCTTCGGCGCTCTTGCCTAGGGTGCCCTGGCTTTAAGGCTCAGTTGTCCGAGATCTTGAGCGCGGCGATGAAGGCTTCCTGCGGGATCTCCACATTGCCCACATTGCGCATGCGCTTCTTGCCCTCTTTCTGCTTCTCCAGCAGCTTGCGCTTGCGGCTGATGTCGCCGCCGTAGCATTTCGCCAGCACGTCCTTGCGCAGGGCCGAGATATCCTCGCGGGCGATGATGCGCCCGCCGATGGCCGCCTGGATCGCGATCTTGAACATCTGGCGCGGGATCAGTTCCTTGAGCCGCTCGCAGAGCTGGCGGCCGCGCGTCTCGGCGCGGGCAGAGTGAACGATGGTGGCCAGCGCGTCGACATTCTCGCCGTTGACCAGGATGGTCATCTTCACCAGCTGGCCCGGCTCGTAGCCGTCCATCTGGTAATCAAAGCTGGCATAGCCGCGACTGACCGACTTGAGCCGGTCGTAGAAATCGAACACCACCTCGTTCAGCGGCAGGCGATAGACCACCATGGCGCGGTTGCCCACATAGGTGAGCTCGATCTGGCGGCCGCGCTTTTCCTCGCACAGCTTGAGGATGGCGCCCAGATGCTCGTCGGGCACCATGATGGAGGCCTTGATCCACGGCTCGTCGATATGGTCGATCAGCATCGGATCGGGCATGTCGGCCGGGTTGTGCACCTCTTCCATCGTGCCGTCGGTCTTGTAGACGTGATAGATCACGCTGGGCGCGGTGGTGATGAGGTCGAGGTTGAACTCGCGCTCCAGCCGCTCCTGGATGATTTCCAGATGCAGCAGGCCGAGGAAGCCGCAGCGGAAGCCGAAGCCCAGCGCGGCCGAGCTTTCCATCTCGAAATGGAAGCTGGCATCGTTGAGCCGCAGCTTGGCCAGGCTTTCGCGCAGCTCGGGGAAGGCGCTGGCATCGACCGGAAACAGGCCGCAGAACACCACGGGGATGGACGGCTTGAAGCCCGGCAGCGGCTCGGCCGCCGGCCGCTTCTCGTCGGTGATGGTATCGCCGACGCTGGTATCGGCCACTTCCTTGATGGCGGCGGTGAAAAAGCCCATCTCGCCGGGGCCGAGTTCGTCTACCATCACCTTCTTGGGCGTGGTGACGCCGACGCGTTCCACCAGATGCACGGCGCCCGACGACATGAACTTGATCTTCATGCCCTTGCGGATCGTGCCGTCGATCACGCGGAACAGCACCACGACGCCCAGATAGGCGTCGTACCAGCTATCCACCAATAAAGCTTTCAGCGGCGCGTTGCGGTCGCCCTTGGGCGCCGGCAGGCGATTGACCAGGGCTTCCAGCACCAGGTCGATGCCGATGCCGGTCTTGGCCGAGATCGGCACGGCGTCGCTTGCATCCAGGCCGATCACATCCTCGATCTGCTGCTTCACGCGGTCGGGATCGGCCGCCGGCAGGTCGATCTTGTTCAGCACCGGCACGATCTCGTGGTTGGCATCCAGTGCCTGATACACGTTGGCGAGCGTCTGCGCTTCCACGCCCTGGCTGGCATCGACCACCAGCAGCGAACCCTCGCAGGCGGCGAGCGAGCGGCTGACCTCGTAGGCGAAGTCGACATGGCCGGGCGTGTCCATCAGGTTGAGCACGTAGGTCTTGCCGTCCTTGGCCTTGTAGTTCAGGCGCACGGTCTGCGCCTTGATGGTGATGCCGCGCTCCTTCTCGATGTCCATGCTGTCGAGGATCTGCTCGCTCATCTCGCGCTTTTCCAGCGCGCCGCAAGCCTCGATCAGGCGGTCGGCCAGGGTCGATTTGCCGTGGTCGATATGGGCAATGATCGAGAAGTTGCGGATCAGGGACAGGTCGGTGGCCACAGCGGACTCGTTTCCAGCGCGTGTTTCAGCGGAACAGGCTCAGGACATTGCCCTCGCGGGATTCCTGAGACGGAATTTTCATGATGCCCGAGGCGCGCAGGCAGGGCGCGCCATCGGCGGTGATCAGGCATTCGGAAAAGCCGAGATTGCGCGTCATGCGGATCAGCCGGCCCTTGCCCTCGACCCAGGCCCCCAGTGGCGCCGGCCCGACATAGTCGCCGCCAAGCTGCACCGTGGGCAGGAACTTCTTGCCGCCGGCCGCCACCGAGACGGTGAAGCCCAGCAGCATGTCGGCAAAGGTCATCAGCATGCCGCCATGGCAGATCTGCATCGGGTTGCAGTGCCGCAGTTCGACGCGGAAGCCCATCACCGGCAGGCCGTCGGCCTCGTCCAGCCGGCCCCAGAGCGGGCCGTTGGTTTCCATGAAGCCGGCCAGCAGGTCGAGCTTCTTCATGCCGGCGGGGGCGGCTGCCGGCTGGTCGGTGATCTGGGGTGCGCTCATGGGCGGGGGTTGTAGCATCCGCCATGATGGGCGGCAACGCAGGCCGGCCCCATGCAGAGACAGGGGCAGAGACAGGGGCAGAGACAGGGGCGGGGCCCGGCTCAGGCCGGGGCCTGCCCCGGGCGGCCTCCGGCAGGGCCGGCGGTTTTGCGCGTATCCCGGGCGCAGCCACCACGCCGCCCGCCGCCCCGGCCCAGGATGGCGCGGTTTTGCGGCGGACGGCGACGGTTTTGCGTCGTTTTGCGATGGTTTTGATAGGATAAACCATTGATTTTACATGAACCGGGTTTTGGGGATGCGGGTCCGCACTGCCAACGGCCAGCCCTTGTTCAATTAGAACAAAAAGCGTACATTTCAATCCTGATTTCGGAGAGCCCCCCATGCGCCCTGTTCTGCCGCCTGCCCTGCAGTCTGACCTGCCGACCGCCAGCCGGATCGCCGACGAACTGGGCCATGAATTTGCGATCTGCGACCGGGAATGCCGCACGCTGGCCGCCCATCTGGGCCGGCGGCCCCGCCTGAGCGTGCAGGAGGCGGAAAGCTACAAGGCGCTGCTGCGCCGCCGGGCCCGGATCGCCGATGAATGGCGGATGGCGCGGAGCCTGGGCTGAGGCCCCACGCCCGCGATCAGTGCGACAGCAGGGCCGGAACCTGCAGGTCTTTCAGGATGCCGTTCGTGGCGCCGCCCAGGACGAAGTCGCGCATCCTGGAATGGCCGAAGCCGCCCATGACGATCAGGCCGGCGCCGATTTCCTTCGCCTTGTCCTGAAGAAGCTGCGCAACCGGGTTCACTCTGCCACCGCCAATGGTAACGGCCTGCGCATCGAGACCCCGGCGGGAAAAATAATCCATCAGGCGGGCATTCGGCTCACCCTCCGGCAACAGCTTTTCCTCGGTCACCGTGGCGACCGTGACCTTGGCGGCGCGCTGCAGGAAAAGTCCGGCATCTGCGACCGCGCGGGCGGCGGCGCGGGTTCCGTCCCAGGCAATCATGACATGATCGAAACTGATCCGGCGCACCCTGTCGGAAATCAGCAGCGCCGGCCTGCCCGAACCGAAGATGATCGACTCCGCGGCGCCGGGCGCCGACTCGCTGGTGTTCAGATCCACGACCGTCAGGTCATGGTATCGCGCATGTTCGGCGGCAACATCGCCAAACTCCGGCGGGAAACACATGACCTCCGTGGTTCTGAGTTGCAGGCGATGACCCGCCAGCCCCTGACCGATCGCCTCGACCAGCGTCTTTGCGCGCGCGCGGCAATCCGACTTCACATCGCGCACCATCGACGGCACATCGAGCAGCATGTTGCCGAGCGCACTCGCCACGGGCGGAAAATCCGGCACGTGGACCAGCGCATGGATATCCGCCTCAAGATATTTCGCGATACCGGCCACGTTTCCGATCAACGCATCGGTGTTTCCGGCCTGATAGGTGATCACCGGCACCAGCAACTGAAAAGCCATCATCTGCTCCCTGTCTCGTTTTTTTCGCCGTCATCGACGATGCTGGATCCCGATAACATTGCCGAGCGGAAGCGGTGTTGACGCAGATCAAGAACTTTCTGTCAGACGCCGGAATGCAGAAGTCATTTGCATGATTTGGAAGACATGCAGCCAACAGCGCGGATCATGTTACCGCCAGAGGGCGGCATGCAGGACTTGGCGTGGATCATGATACCGCTGGAAAAGGAAATGACGATTGCGACCGTCACCCCTTCGCCACGGCTTCGGCAATCGCCTTGCCCACGTCCTGCGTATTGGCCTGACCGCCCATGTCGGGTGTGCGCGGCCCGGCGGTGAGCACCTCTTCGATGGCTTTCATCACCGCATCCGCCGCGTCCCTGTGGCCCAGATGCTCGAGCATCATGGCGCCGCACCAGATCTGGCCCACCGGATTGGCGATGCCCTTGCCCGCGATATCGGGCGCCGAGCCATGCACGGGTTCGAACAGCGAGGGGAAGTTGCGTTCGGGATTCAGATTGGCCGAGGGCGCGATGCCGATGGTGCCGGTGCAGGCCGGGCCGAGATCGGACAGGATGTCGCCGAACAGGTTCGAGCCCACCACCACGTCGAACCAGTCCGGATGCTGCACGAAATGGGCGGTGAGGATGTCGATGTGGAACTTGTCGACCCGCACGCCGGGATAGGCTTTTGCCATCTCGGCCACGCGTTCGTCCCAGTAGGGCATGGTGATCGAGATGCCGTTCGACTTGGTGGCCGAGGTGAGGTGTTTTTTCGGCCGGCTCTGCGCCAGATCGAAGGCGAATTTCAGGATGCGGTCCGTGCCGGTGCGGGTGAGGATGGTTTCCTGGATGACGAATTCGCGCTCGGTGCCGCCAAACATGCGGCCGCCGATGGAGGAATATTCGCCCTCGGTATTCTCGCGCACCACGTAGAAATCGATGTCGCCAACCTTGCGGTTGGCCAGCGGCGAAGGAATGCCCGGCATCAGGCGCACCGGGCGCAGGTTCACATACTGGTCAAATTCGCGACGCCACTGGATCAATGAACCCCAGAGCGAAATATGGTCGGGCACTTTCTCGGGCCAGCCCACGGCGCCGAAGAAGATCGCGTCATGTCCGCCGATCCGCTGTTTCCAGTCGTCCGGCATCATCTTGCCGTGTTTCAGATAGTAGTCGCAGCTCCAGTCGAAGGAGTCGAAACCAAAATCGATGCCGAAGCGGCGCGCCGCCGCATCCATGACGCGTAAACCCTCGGGCACCACTTCCTTGCCGATGCCATCGCCGGGAATCACTGCAATCCTGTGTTTCTGTTTCATGGCGTTCCTGCCGGCCGTTTCTCGTTGTGGATGAAAAGTTGACTATAAAACAGTCCACAGAATACAGCCATATCCACAGGCCATATTACAGCCCTGCGCATTGCACGACGGCCGCCGCTGCCTATGCTGCGCGCGGGGGAATTCATGACGCATACCGTTCTTGTCACCGGCGGCGCCGGTTTTGTCGGCAGCCATGCCTGCAAGGCGCTGCATGGCGCGGGCTTTGTGCCGGTGACCTATGATGACCTGTCGGGCGGCTGCGAAAAGGCCGTGCGCTGGGGTCCGCTGGAGCGCGGCGATATCCGCGATGCCGCACGGCTGCGCGATGTGTTGGCGCGGCATCGGCCGGTGGCGGCCCTGCATTTCGCCGCCCGCATCGAAGCCGGCGAGTCCGTGCGCGATCCGGCCGCCTTCCATGCCGTGAACGTGGAGGGCACGCGCTGCCTGCTGGAAGCATTGCAGCAGGCGGATATCGCATCCTGCGTGATGTCGAGTACGGCGGCGGTGTATGGCGCGCCGCAGACGGCGCCCATTGCGGAAGACCACCCGTTGCGGCCGATCAATCCCTATGGCGAAACCAAGCTGGCGGCAGAAACCATGCTGGCCGATTTCGCCGCGCGCCATGGTTCGCGCTTTGCCGCCCTGCGCTACTTCAACGCCGCCGGTGCCGATCCCGATGGCGAGCTGGGCGAACAGCACGAACCAGAGACGCATCTGATCCCCCTGGTGCTGCAGGTCGCGGCGGGGAAGCGCGCGCAGATCACGGTCTATGGCAGCGACTACGATACGCCGGATGGCACCTGCATCCGCGACTATGTGCATGTCAGCGACCTGGCCGAGGCCCATGTGCTGGCGCTACGGCACCTGTTGGCGGGCCGCACATCGCTGCGGCTCAATCTGGGCACCGGACAGGGCTGGTCGGTGCGGCAGGTGATCGAGACGGCGCAACGCGTGACCGGTCACAGGATCACCGTGCAGGAAAGCGGCCGTCGCGCGGGCGATCCGCCGGCTCTGGTGGCCGATGCCACCCAGGCGCAGCGGGTGCTGGGCTGGCGGCCACAGCGCGCCGCGCTGGAGATGCAGATCGCCGATGCCTGGCGATGGATGACGCGGACTGCCGCCGTAGCCTAGGTTCCGCGCTCCCACACCGCATTGTCGGTGACGATGTAATCCACGCGACCATCCTGCAGCAGTTGCAGCGCTTCGGCCGGCGCATCGGCGGGCGGTAGGTTGCCGACCTGCATCGGCAGGCCGAGCAAAGCCGGCAACTCGCTCAGACTGGCATAGGCGGCCAGCAGATCGGCCAATAGAGGCGATTGCTGCGCGTCGACGGCCACCGGCACCACCAGACCATCAGGCAACAGCGCGGCATGCAGGCTTTGCTGCCAGCGTGGTGCCGGCAAAGCGGCAATGCCGCCCTGCGCCTGGGCGATATCGAGGCCCGGACAGAGCAGACCGAGCCCGACCCGGGCGACATAGATGGCGGGTGGCAGCCAGCCCGGCCGCTCCAGCCGCTGGTTCGCCGAAGCCGTGGCGCCGGGATTGCCGCCGCTGAACAATACCAGCCGCGCCGCGCCGCCATCGGCGCCGCGCGCCCGGCCGTCGTAACAGGCGACCAGCTTGCCGGCGTTGAGCAAAGCCGCGGCAGCGCGCACCGGATCGTGGCTGACCAGGCGGCAGCCGGCATTGCCCAGCACCGGGTCGATATCGGCGGTGTAATCGCGGCCCCAGGCGGCCTGCGCCAGCGGTTGGCGCCTGTGCTGCCAGTCCGCGATGCCGTCACGCTGCAGCAGCAGGTCGAGCACGCCGCCGAGCGGCAGCGCCGCGTTGGTGGCGCGCGGATATAACGACAGCCCCGCCGGCTGCAAAGCCTGGCCGATCATGTGCACCATGCGCGGGTCGGCAAACAGGCTGCCGCCCAGCGCCAGATGACGCAGATCATGCCGCTGCATCAGCGCGGCAATCGCCTGCGCGAACAGGCTGGACAAGGCGAAATGCAGCGAGGATGCCACCAGGGCCGGCGGCTGGTCCTGCGCCAGGCGGCGCAGCCAGCGCTGCACGCCGCCTTCGGCGCTGAAATCGGCCTGGATATGGCCGTCATCGTCGACGCGCAGATGCGCCAGCATGGCCTGACCCAGCATCGGCTCGCCATGGGCCGCCAGCGCAAACAGCGAAACGGCATCGGGCAGGCCAAGCGCATCGACGCACAGCCCGAGCAGGCGGCCGGGGGTGAGCGTCTCGGCGGCAAGATCGGTCTCGTCGTCGAACAGCACGGCGAGGCGGCCGTATTTCAGCACGCTGGCGCAGCAGCCCGTCTCGTCGGCGGTGTAGACCAGGCCGTGATCCCATGCGGCCTCGGCCAGCGCCAGCAGGGACTGGGCGGCATGATCGCGATAGACATGCACCGCGATGTTGCGGTTGAGCCCGAGATCGTCGAGCAGCACAGGCAGGTTGAGCAGGGCGGATGCCGCCTGGCCGTGGCGGCGCATCTCGTCGCTCAGGCTGATCGGCGTGTCGCGGCCGAACAATTGGCGCAGGCCGCGGCCCAGCCGGCGGGGCAGCGACAGGTGATTGTAGTAGCGGCCGGGGAACACGCCCTGCGACAGGCAGAGCGCGCCGATCTCGTCGGCGCGCAGGCCGGCGATATCGAGGCATTCGACGATGGCCTCGATGGGCAGGCGGCCACCATCGCGCGGCATGCCGGTCAGCCGCGCCAGCGGCACGGCGGCCAGCATGGCGTAATCGTCGAAGACCGCTGCCCCGGCGTCAGCCCAACCGGAATGAACGCCGAGGACCAGCATGGCTCCGACGCCTAGGCGCGCAGCGTCGCGCCGCAGGCCTTCTCGGCCGCAGCCACGATCTTTTTCGCCACCGCCTCGATCTCGGCGTCGGTGAGCGTCTGCTGCGACGGTTCCAGCCGCACGGTGACAGCCAGCGACTTCTTGCCCTCGGGGATGCCCGCACCGGCGAAGACGTCGAACACGCTGGCGCGCGCGATCAGCGCCTTGTCGGAACCGCGCACCGCCTTGAGCAGCGTATCGGCCGCCACGGTGGCATCGACGATGAAGGCGAAATCGCGATCCACCGCCTGCAGCTCGGACAGTTTGAGCGCGGGCTTGGCCTTGGTCTTGGCGCGGCTGGCCGGGATGCGGTCGAGATAGATCTCGAAGCCCACCAGCGGCCCCTTGATGTCCATGGCCTGCAGGGTGCGCGGGTGCAGCTCGCCGAAGGCGGCCAGCACGGTCTTGGGCCCCAGGCGCAGCGTGCCCGAGCGGCCGGGATGGTAATACTCCGGCGCGCCGTCCATCACCATCAGCGCATCCACCGCCACGCCGGCGGCAGACAGCGCGGCAAAGGCATCGGCCTTGGCATCATAGGCATCGACATTGCGGGGCTTCTCGCGCCAGTGACGCGGCCCGGTCTGGCCGCGACGGATGCCGCCGGCGACCAGAGCCTGGCCGTCCTGCGCGGCCGAGGCATATTGCGGCCCCAGCTCGAACAGGGCGACATCCATCATGCCGCGATCCATGTTGCGCTTCGCCGCCGCGATCAGGCCGGGCAGCGTGGAGGGCCGCATGGCATCCATGTCGGCCGAGATCGGGTTGACCAGCAGCAGCTCGGGCTGGCCGCCGCCGAACACCTCGGCCTCGGCGCGCTTGATGAACGAGTATGTGACGGCCTCGACGAGCCCGCGTGCCGCCAGGGCGCGACGGACGATGCGGGCGCGGCGCTGGCCGGCCGTCACCGCCGGCTGCGGCACGGCGCGCGTCACCGGCAGCGGCACGGCGGGAATCGCCTCGAAGCCATGCAGGCGCGCGATCTCCTCCACGAGATCCGCTTCGCCGTCGATATCCGGCCGCCAGGAGGGCGGCGCCACGGAGAGCGTGTCGCCCGCCGGCGTGACAGTGAAGCCGAGCGCCGTGAGGATGCGCGTCTGCTCGGCCACCGGCAGATCGAAGCCAACCAGGTTCTGCAGCCGCGACGGCCGCAGGCTGAGGCTGCGGCGCCATTCTGGCTCGGCGCCATCCACCACCACCTCCGACGGCGTGCCGCCGCACAGCTCGAGGATCATCTGCGTCGCCAGTTCGATGCCGGGCCGCACCATGGCCGGGTCGACCGTGCGTTCGAAGCGATGGCGCGCATCGGAATGGATGCCCAGCTTGCGGCCGGTGGTGGCGATGCGCACCGGATCGAACCAGGCGCATTCCACAAAGACATCCGTGGTGCTCTCCGAGCAGCCGGAATGTTCGCCGCCCATGATGCCGCCGATGCCCTCGGGGCCATTGTCGTCAGCGATCACGCACATGGTTTCGTCCAGCACGTATTCGCGGCCATCCAGCGCGAGCAGCTTCTCGCCGGCTTTGGCCATGCGCGGCTGGATGTCGCCCTTCACCTTGGCGGCATCGAAAACGTGCAACGGACGGCCGAGATCGTAGGTGAAGAAATTGGTGATATCGACCAGCGCTGAAATCGGGCGCAGCCCGATGGCCTTCAGTCTCTGCTGCAGCCAGCGCGGCGACGGGCCGTTCTTCACGCCCTTCACCAGCCGGCCGGCGAAGATGGCGCAGGCGCGGTCGTTTTCCGGCGTGAACTGGCGGCGCACATTGATCGGGCTCTTGAACTGGCCCGGCACCGGCTTGATCTCAAGCGGCTTCAGTTTGCCCAGACCGGCAGCGGCCAGGTCGCGCGCGATGCCGCGCACGCCGAGGCAGTCGCCGCGATTGGGCGTCAGCTTGATCTCGATGGTCGGATCGTCGAGGCCCATCACGGCGGCGAACGGCGCACCAATGGGCGCATCGGCCGGCAGATCGATGATGCCGGTATGCTCGTCGGTCAGGCCCATCTCGCGTTCGGAGCAGAGCATGCCATTGGAGGCGACGCCGCGGATGGTGGCCGCCTTGAGCGTGAGGTTGATGCCCGGCACGGTGGAGCCGACCGGCGCGAACACGCCCTTCATGCCGGCGCGCGCGTTCGGCGCGCCGCAGACCACCTGCAGGGTCTCCTTGCCCGTGAAGACCTCGCAGACCCGCAGCTTGTCGGCATTGGGATGCGGCTCGGCCTTCTTCACTTCCGCCACCACGAAGGGGGCGAAAACGGCGGCCGGATCGGTGATGCCTTCGACTTCCAGGCCGATGGCGGTGAGCTTCGCGGCGATCTCGTCCAGCGATGCGGTGGTGTCGAGATGGCTTTTCAGCCAGGCGAGGGTGAATTTCATCGCGCCACCCCCTGGCCCAGAGTGGGCACATCAAGCGGCACGAAGCCGTAATGCTTCAGCCAGCGCAGATCGGCATCGAAGAAGGCGCGCAGATCGGGGATGCCGTATTTCAGCATGGCGATGCGGTCGATGCCCATGCCCCAGGCGAAGCCCTGCCATTCGGAAGGATCGAGGCCGCAATGCTGCAGCACGCGCGGATGCACCATGCCGGAGCCGAGAATTTCCAGCCAGTCGTCGCCCTCGCCCACACGCAGCACGCCGCCCTCGCGCGAGCAGTTGATGTCGACTTCCGCCGAGGGTTCGGTGAAGGGAAAATAGCTGGGGCGGAACCGCATCTTCACATTGTCGGTTTCAAAGAAGGCCTTGCAGAATTCGACCAGCACGCCCTTGAGATGACCCATATGGATGTTGCGATCAATCACCAGGCCCTCGATCTGATGGAACATGGGCGTGTGCGTCATGTCGTAGTCGCTGCGATACGTGCGGCCCGGCACGACGATGCGATAGGGCGGCGGGCCCGACCGCATGGTGCGGATCTGCACCGGCGAGGTATGGGTGCGCAGGACCATCTGCTCGCCATCGGCGCGTTTGGGCAGATAGAACGTATCCTGCATCTGCCGGGCGGGATGCTCGGCCGGGATGTTCAGCGCGGTGAAATTGTGGAAGTCGTCCTCGATATCCGGACCTTCGGCAATCGAGAAACCCATGGCGGCGAAGATCTCGGTGATCTCGTCGATCACCTGGCTGACCGGATGGATGCGGCCCTGCTGCTCGTGGCTGTCGTTGAGCGGCAGCGTCATGTCGAGCTTTTCCGCCGCCAGCCGCGCATTGATCGCGGCGTCGGCCAGCACGCCCTTGCGCGCCTCGATGGCGCCGCCGAGGCGATCCTTCACCTCGTTGAGCATCTGGGCGCGCGCCTTGCGCTCGTCAGGCGACAGGCCGCCCAGGTCTTTCAGCGCGGCGCTGAGCCAACCCTTCTTGCCCAGCACGGCAAGGCGGGCCTCTTCCAGGGCTTCCAGAGTCTGGGCCGCAGCCACGGCCTTTTCGGACTCGGCTGCCAGCGTGGCAATCTCGGTCATGCTTCCTCTTTCAACGCGCGAATCAGCGACAGCGTGGACAAAAACAAAGGGGGCCGCAATGACGGCCCCCTTCGCAAACGGTCGCTTGAATTGAGTTGGGCGAACGCGGGCCGATCAGGCCGCCGTGGCGGGCAGGGCGGCTTTCGCCTGCGCCACCAGGGCGTTGAACGCCTCGGGCTCGTGCACGGCGAGATCGGCGAGGACCTTGCGGTCAACCTCGATGCCGGCGAGCGCGAGGCCGTTGATAAATCGGCCGTAGGTCAGACCCTGCTCGCGGGCGGCAGCGTTGATGCGCTGGATCCACAGCGAACGGAAATTGCGCTTCTTGGCGCGACGGTCGCGGAACGCATACTGCAGTCCCTTTTCGACCTTCTCGATCGCGACGCGGAAGACGGTGGAATTGCGGCCACGATAGCCCTTGGCGAGCTTCAGGACCTTCTTGTGGCGGGCATGGGCGGTAACGCCCCGCTTAACACGTGCCATGTCAGAGTCTCCTTAACTCAGGCGTTGGGCAGGTAGTTCTTGATGATCTTGCGCGCATCGCCTTCGAACACCACGGCGGTGCCGCGATGATTCCGGATCTGCTTGTTGGTGCGCTTGATCATGCCGTGACGCTTGCCCGCATGGGCCCGCTTCACCTTGCCGGTCGCCGTGAGCTTGAAGCGCTTCTTGGCCGAGCTCTTGGTCTTCAACTTGGGCATTTCATAACCTCCGAAGGTATGGAGTGATCTTCAAGGCGGACACGGCAGCCCTTCCAGCCGGAACGCCCGATACGAGGGCGCGGTTGTAGCGGCCGGACCGCCACTTGGCAAGCGGCTTGGGCGGGAGTTTCGGGCCGTTTGGCGGCCGGTTCGGGGCCGGTCCGGGGCCGGTCCGGAGGTGGCCGGCGCCATCCACCCGCCCGATCCGCGGCCGGGCCGCCCATGAAACCCGCTCATGAACCCGGAATCCCCCCGAAGCCGGCCTGGGCGGGGGCGGCCAGCCCTCCGGATACGGCCCAAATGGTTAACAGGGCGACCGAGTCGACCCCGTTTTGATCCTTTTGCCACCCGGCCTGCGCGCTGGGAGGGCGAGCGGCACCCGCCACTGGCGAAACATCGGATTGCAACCTTAATTCTGATTCATCCTCTTGAAAATCTTTGCAGTTTTCACCATCTCTTGAATCGAAGGCAGGCTTGGAAAAGCGGCAATATCCACACGTTTTGCGTGATTGTCGCAGGATGAGGTTTCGCGCTTGCAAAACGAAGAACGGCCGCTAGTATCACGCGGGTTCGCGGTACCCCGCAGGACGCCGCTGTACCCAATGTTCCTGGCTTCCGTGACAAGCCTTCCCGTTCGCCGCCGCACCGATCCGGTGCTGCCGGACAGGGCGGGGTTGTCGCCCGTTGTAGCCCCCCGGTACTCCTGCCCCTGGCGGATCTGCCGTGTGATATAGATTGCAGACCGATGTTGAACGCCAATCAATTCTCGCAGCTCGACCTCGTAGAACCCATTCAGCGGGCTTTGACCGCTGAAAAACATGTGGCGCCGACGCCGATCCAGGCCAAAGCCATCCCGCATCTTTTGCAGGGCCGCGACCTGCTGGGCCAGGCGGAAGCCGGCGCCGGCAAAACCGTTGCCTTCACCCTGCCGATCCTGCAGCACCTTTCCATCGACCGGCACCCCGCCGGTGCCCGCAAGGCCCGCGCGCTGATCCTGACCACGTCGCGCGAGCGCGTGCAGCATATCCAGGAAAGCTTCCGCGCCTATGGCCGCTTCGTGCGCCTGAGCCAGGCCACCGTGTATGAAGGCCCCGGCAAGGCCGCGCAGGCCCAGGCCCTGTCGCGCGGCATCGACATCCTGATCGGCACCCCGGGCCGCGTGGTGGAACTGATCAATGCCGGCCAGCTTGAGCTGAACAAGCTCGAGATCATGGTGCTGGACGAGACCGACCGCATGCTGGAGCTGGGCGTGACCAATGAACTGCGCGCCATCTTCGAGGCCGCGCCGACCGAACGCCAGACCATCGTGTTCGCCACCACGCTGCCGGCCGAGATCAAGCAGCTGGCCGACAACCTGCTGACCGATCCGGTCACCGTGCTGGCCAATCCGCCGGCGCCGCGCCTGATCACCACCGCCCAGTCGGCCCGCATCCGCGACACCGAAGCCCGCCGCCGGGTGCGCGACCTGCTGCCCGAGCGTATTGGCGGCCGCCGCTGACCACTTAAGGTTATCAAATCTCTACGGTTTTCAGGCGCCCGCGATTTCGCGGGCGCTTGTTTATGGAGCCGGTCTGCGCCAGATTTATGCCTGTTTGTGATTGGCCCGGTTGCCGGGGCCGGCGTGGCTGGATGCCAGAAACGGAAAATCAACCACGCCACTGATACAGATGCCTGAATCGGCTGAATGCGGATATGGCTGTGGTGGCGAAGGAGCATACCGAACAATCCTCTGACCTGAGCTGGCGCGACAAACTGCGCGCCTGGTGGCATGGCGACGACTATGTCATCCAGCACGAGGGAGAGGACCAAGCCGCCCCCGCCGAACCCGAACCGGCGCCGGAGCCGGAACTGCCGCGCGAAGTGCCCACCATCGAAAGCTGGACGCCGCGGCGGCGCCAGATCGTGCAGAAGCTGTTCGGCGAAGGCTTCAACCAGCCCGGCGGCGAAGAGCTGATGAAGCCGCTGATCTCGCCGCTGGGCCTCAACCCCAATCTGTCGATCACCGAACTGGGCTGCGGCATGGGCGGCATGAGCCGCATGATGGCGCGCGAGAATCTGTGGGTCGATGCCTATGAGCCCGACCCCGATCTGGCCAACACCGCCATCGACATCGCCAAGCACCAGGGCGTGAAGCAGCGCATCAACATCAAGACCACGCCGCTGGACGAGATTCAGTTCAAGCGCAAGAGCGTTGATGTTGTGCTGTCGAAAGACGGCCTGATGCCGGTGCAGGACAAGCGCCTGCTGCTGGCCAAGATCCGCGCCGCCATGAAACCGGGCGGCCAGCTCATGTTCACCGATTTCCTGCTGACCGGCTCGACCGAAAGCCGCGTTTACGAGGTTTGGTGGGACCGCGAGCCGGTGAAGCCGCATCTGCTGACGCCCGAGGGCCTGCAGGCCGAGCTGGAAAGCCTGCGCTTCATCATCTGCTACATCGAGGATGTCAGCCACGAGCTGAAAGCCGCCGTGCTGGAAGCCTTCGGCAGTTACGCCGAGGAAGTGAAGCTGAAAGGGCGGAATATCGACGAGAACGAACGCGAATGGGCGATCTCGGAAGGCGAACACTGGGCTATCCGCCTCAGCGCCATCGAGGCCAATGTGATTCGCCTGTATCGCGTCTATTGCCGCGTGGTGGACTGAGGCGCGACTGAAGCTCCTGCCCGTCCCGACGATCAGCGGAGGCAGAGTTCATGCGATTTCACCGAATATGCGTCATCATCCTGTGCCTGCTTGCCGTTATGCCGGCCCATGCATTGGCACAGGAACAAATCCGCATTCTTTCGAATTGGGGCAGCCGTACCGCGCGCCTGGCCGACAACGATGCAGGTCGGGCGTTCGCCCGCATGCTCCCGTTGATACTCGAGATGTACAATCAAAACGGACAAGAATTATTCGGGTATTTGCCGAGCTCGCTGCCGGAGGTTCCACGTCAACGCGACTTTCATCCCGGCACGCTTGGGGTCTGGCGCACGACAGGATTTTCCATCTATTACGTGAACGGCATTGAGCCCGATCCCGGCTTCATACCCGTCGGCCAGATCATAGGAAACGCCGATGTTTTCTTTCACCCAGGCATGCTTGTGATACGGATCGAACGCATCGACTGAAGCCTGCGGAAGAACTCATAAGACGATCCGCCTGTATCGCGTTTATTGCGGCGTGGTGGACTGAGGCGCAAGCTTATTCGAATGATCGTCATGCCCGGCCTTGTGCCGGGCATCCACGTCTTGAAACTGAAAAAATCGTGGATGCTCGGGTCAAGCCCGAGCATGACGTACTTTGTTGTTATGACAATAAACGAAAAAGGGCCGCATCGCTGCGGCCCTTTTCATATGCGTTATCGCGAAACGCGGATCAGTGCAGCTTGGCCTTGACCTCGCCGATGGCGCGGTCGATCTGGGCCGCAGCGGCGGGACCCTGCAGCGCCTGGCCGAGCACCTGGGCGGCGGCGGCGATCGCCACCTCGACCGCGGTGGCGCGGACTTCCTGCAAAGCCTGCTTTTCGGCCTGGGCGATCTTGTCCTCGGCCTGTTTGCGGCGGCGTTCCAGGCTGACCTTCAGGTCGGCCTCGGCCTCGCGAAGCAGGGTTTTCGCCTCGGCCTCGGCGGCGGCGACGATCTCCTCGGCTTCCCGAAGCGCGTTACGCTGCTTGCGCTGATACTCGGCGAAAAGCTGCTGCGCTTCCTGGTGCAGCTTCTCGGCTTCGTCGAGATCGCGCTTGATCTTGGCGGCGCGCTCGTCGAGCTGACCCATCACCTTGCCCGGCACCTTCAGATAGAAGATCAGGGCAAAGAACAGGACGAAGGCAACCAGTACCCAGAATGTCGGATCGTGGAACATGCGGCTCTCCGATCCGTCAGTTCTGCTTGGCCATGGCCTGGCCGACGGCGGCTTTCACCGCATCGGCCGCCGGCGCCGTGCCGCTGAGGCGGGCCACCACGTCGGAGGCTGCATCGGCGGCGACCGAGGTCAGCTGGCTCAGCGCCTGCTGCTTGGCCGCCTGGATGCGGGCTTCCGCCGTCCTGGTCTGCTCGGCGATCTCGGCATCCACCCGGGCGCGCAACGCGGCCGCATCGGCCGAGAGTTTCGCACGGGTGTCGCCGGCAATGCCCTGAGCCTTGGCGCGAGCCTGGGCCAGGGCCTGTTCATATTCGGCGATGGCCTTCTCAGTCTCGCGCTTCAGCCGGGCTGCCTCTTCCAGGTCGTGTTCGAGACGCTTCTTGCGCCCGTCCACAACCTCAGCCACGCGCGGCAGAGCCACCTTCGCCATCAACACATAGAGGATGACGAAGGTGATCAGCAGCCAGACGAGCTGCGGCAGGAAAGTGGCTGTATCGAGCTGAGGCATTTAACTCAGACGAACAGGATCAGCAGCGCGATCAGCAGCGCGAAGATGCCGAGCGCTTCGGTCACCGCGAAGCCCAGCATCAGGTTGCCGAACAGCTTCGGGGCGGCGCCCGGGTTGCGCAGCGCGCCGTTGAGGAAGTTCGCGAAGATCAGGCCCACGCCGATCGCCGCGCCGCCCATGCCGATCGCCGCAATGCCGGCACCGATCATCTTGGCAGAAGCAAGATCCATGATACTCATCCTTTCTAGGTTTGAACTGGTAGTCTGGTTGAACTGAACGAAAATGCTTAGTGGTGTTCCATGTTGACCGCCTCGGCCAGATAGAGGCAGGTCAGGATGGCGAACACATAGGCCTGCAGAAAGGCGATCAGGAATTCCAGCGCGGTGAGCGCGGTGACCATGATCAGCGGCAGGATGCCCGAAACCGACAGCGCGCCGCCCATGCCGATCATGGAGACGACGAAACCGGCAAACACCTTCAGCGTGGTGTGACCGGCCAGCATGTTGGCGCACAGACGTAGGCTGAGGGAGATCGGGCGCGAGAGATAGGAGATGATCTCGATCGGCACGATCACCGGGGCCAGCCACATCGGCACGCCGGCCGGCATGAAATGGGTGAAGAAGTGAATGCCGTTGCGGGCGATGGCGACCAGCGTGACGCCGAGGAACACCACGATGGCCAGCGCGAAGGTGACGATGATGTGGCTGGTGACCGTGAAGCTGTAGGGGATCATGCCCAGCATGTTGCTGAACAGGATGAACATGAACAGCGAGAAGATGAACGGGAAATACTGACGGCCGTTGGGGCCGACATTCTCGCGCACCATGCCGGCGACGAATTCGTAGGACAGTTCGGCGAGCGACTGCAGGCGGCCCGGCACCAGGCTGCGCTGGCGCATGCCATAGACCATCAGCAGGGTGGCGCCGATGGTGGCCAGCACCATGAACAGCGAGGCGTTGGTGAAGGAGAAGGCCTGCAACTGGCCGCCCTCGCCACAAAGCGCGAGGCACTTGACCTTGAACTGATCGAGCGGGCTATGGGACTCGGCCACCGTAAACCCCTTTCCTACTTCGTCTCGCGCGTCTCGCCGGCCTGTTTGGCCTGCTGTCGCGCCTGCATCACCAGCGCCGTGCGGATCGCCGACCACAAGGCCGCGGCGACGCCCAGCAGAATGAACCCGAGCAGACCCCAGGGCGCCGTACCGAACCAGCGGTCAACCCACCAGCCGATAAAGAGGGACACGGCCACCGCGGCGACCATCTCGATCGCCAGCGACCAGGCCTTGCCGACCTGCTGCATCTGGCGGGGATCCGCCTCCGGCCGCTGGTCTGCCCCCCGGCGCCCCTGCACATCCGCCAGTTTCTGCTCCAGCCGCGCCAGATCGGCGTGGCTGCCATCATCCACCGGCGGCCGCGAGGGGCCGCTGCTGTCCGGTTTGGGCGATCGGGTATCGTCAGCCATGGGCATAAGCTCCGGCCTGAGGGAATCCGCCACCCCCGGAAAGCGCCGGCACCATAGAAACCGGCCTGCCCAGCGTCAAGCCGCCCGGGGACCCGGCATCAATTGCGAATCGATTGCATCTGCCAAATCAAGCCCTTTGCAAACAATGGTTTTTCATGGGCTATTCGGCGCAGTCGTGATCCGGGATTCTGCGCCCTGTCCGTCGGGGCGTGAGCCGGCCGGAGACTGCGACAATCCGTCGCAGTATGCCGCCAATCACCCCCGGATCAGGGGGCCGGTGGCAGGTCCGGCGGCAGGGCGACGCAGGGAAAATAGGTCACGTCCGGCCCCACATGGGGCGGGTGGCCGGCCTGGGTGACCGGATTGTAGTGATAGATCGACAGGCCGAGCATGCCCCAGGGCCGGCCATCGGGCCAGGTCAGCGGGACCACCAGGCGGTCGGCGGCCTTCTCCGGCAGGACACGCGGCGTGATCGGGCGGTGGCCGACATGCACGGCCGGTTCGGTGACGATGCGGCGATAGATCGCCAGTGCGGTGGCGGCGCTGGCGGCCGGCATGAAATCCTGCGGCTGGCGGCCGATCATCGCATGCCCCCAGGCCTCGCTGACCTTCTCGCCGGCCAGGGTGCAGATGAAACTGCCGTCCTCGGCGCGGAAGCGGAACATGTAGACATGGGGCAGGCAGCTCTTGATCGCCGCCGGGTCGATGGCATCGCGCGGCGTGGCAATGCCCTTTCGTCCTTCGGCCCAGTGGCGCAGCAGCAGGCTGAACCGCGCGTCGGCGAAAACCGGCCAGATGCCCGGCGGGGCGACCTGACTGCCCTGCCCGGGGCCGTCCTGCTCCAGCTCGCGCTGGTCCGCGACAGCCGGTAAATCCGATGACTGCTCCATACCCGCATCATGCTACGCAAAGCTCGCGCTATCGTCGAGCCGCAACCGGAAAGCTTTACTTCTGGTTTTAGTCTGCCACCGGTATCTCGGCGGGAGCTTCAGGCGGCAAGCCCGCCGGCAGGTCGGCGCAAGGATAGCGCCAGGCCCGCACCAGCATCGGAGCGGCCTGAGGCTGGTCGCGCCGGCGATCGTAGCCCAACAGGGTCAGGCCGATCACGCCATAGGGCGCACCGGCATCGTCGCACAGCGGCAGCATCAGCCGCCGCGCCAAGCGGGTGCCCGGAATGTCGGTGGTGGGCGTGAGGCTGGACGTGCCATGCAGGATGGCGGGCAGCAGCGCCACCCGCTTGAGCCGCTCGTTGGCGAGGCCGCCCTGTTCCGGCCCCCAGAGATCCATCGGCGTCTTGCCCATGATGGAAAAGCCCCAGGCCTCGTTCAGCCGGTCGCCGGCCAGGGAACAGACCACATGGCTGCGGTCCTCGCTCAGGCGGAAGATCCACAATTCCGGCAGGCAGGGAATGATCGAGGACGGATCGACGGCGCTGCGCGCCGGAACCAGACGTGGCGGCACCAGACGCCCTTCGCCGCGCCACTCGGCCCAGCGGCGCAGCAGCAATTGCTGCCGGGCATCCTCCAACTCAGGCCAGCGGCCGCGAATGATTTCCTCGCCGGCGGCCGCGTCATACTCAACGGGCATGGTACTCAACGCTCATGTCACGCAATCGGTCAGGTGTCGCCGCAGGTGCGGCATTGGGGGTCGCGGCGCAGTTTCACGGTGCGCACGTCGCCGCGCAATGCGTCATAGAGCAGCAGGCGACCCGACAGGCTCTCGCCCAGACCAAGCAGTTCCTTCACCACTTCCAGCGCCTGCAGGCTGCCCATCACGCCGCCCAGGGCGCCCAGCACGCCGGCTTCTGAACAGGCCGGCACACTGCCCGGTGGCGGCGGTTCGGGGAAGACACAGCGATAGCAGGGATGCGGCGCGCCCTGATGCGCCTTGAAGGTGGAGAGCTGGCCGTCGAAGCGCAGCATCGCCGCGGTCACCAGGGTTTTCTTCAGGCGATAGCAGGTGTCGTTGACCAGGAAGCGGGTATCGAAATTGTCGCTGCCATCGGCAACCAGATCATAGCCGCCGATCAGGGCGTCGGCGGTTTCCGGTGTCAGCCGCGTGGTATGCTCGATCACCCGCACATGCGGATTGAGCGCCGCCAACGAGACGGCGGCGCTTTCCGTTTTCTTGATGCCGATGCGTTCGGTGCCGTGCAGCACCTGGCGCTGCAGGTTGGACAGCGAGACGATGTCGTCGTCAACGATGCCCAGCGTGCCCACGCCGGCCGCCGCCAGATAGAGCAGCAAGGGCGAGCCCAGGCCACCGGCGCCGATCACCAGCACACGCGAGGTTTTCAGCTTCTGCTGCCCCGCGCCGCCGATCTCGGGCAGGATGATGTGGCGGGCGTAACGCTCCAGTTCGTCCTTGCCGAAGGCCGCCACGATCTCAGAGCCCGTCGAACAGGGCGGTGGAGAGATAACGCTCGGCAAAGGACGGGATGATGACAACCACTGTCTTGCCGTCCATGCCCGGCCTAGACGCGACTTCCAGACCGGCAGCCATGGCGGCACCCGAGGAGATGCCGGCGGGAATGCCTTCCAGCTTCGCCATGCGGCGCGAGGTCTCGAACGCGGTTTCGTTGCCGATGGTGATTACCTCGTCGATCAGCGACGTGTCGAGATTGCCGGGGATGAAGCCGGCACCGATGCCCTGGATCTTGTGCGGACCAGCCTTGCCGGCCGAGATCATCGGGCTGTCTTCGGGTTCCACTGCCACCATGCGCAGGGACGGCTTTTTCTTCTTCAAGACGCTGCCGATGCCGGTGAGCGTGCCGCCGGTGCCGACGCCGGAAATCACCACATCCACCTTGCCTGCCGTGTCGGCCCAGATTTCCTCGGCCGTGGTGTGACGATGGATCTCGGGGTTGGCCGGATTCTCGAATTGCTGCGGCATCACGCTGCCGGGAATCTCCTTCAGCAATTCGGCGGCGCGGGCCAGCGCGCCCTTCATGCCCATGCCGGCCGGCGTGAGATCGAGTTCGGCGCCAAGATACTTGAGCATCTTGCGGCGTTCGATCGACATGCTTTCCGGCATCACCAGGATCAGGCGATATCCCTTGGCGGCGGCGACGAAAGCCAGCGCGATGCCGGTATTGCCCGAGGTGGGCTCGACGATGGTGGCACCGGGCTTGAGCTGGCCGCTTTGCTCCATCGCCTCGATCATGGCGATACCGATGCGGTCCTTCACCGAACTCAGCGGGTTGAAGAATTCCAGCTTGGCCAGAAGATCGGCTTTGGCCCCCGCCTCCTGCGCCAGACGGTTGATGCGCACCAGCGGCGTGGCGCCGATGGTATCGACGATGGAGTCGTAAACCCGGCCACGCGGCGGATTGGCCGGACGGATGCTGTTGGGGCGCGCCTGCGTCATGATTCCTCCCGTTCTTTCGATTTACTCGCTGGGCCTGGGATCAGGACTCAACGCGTCAGATCGCAAAATTATCCGCGCCTTCCAGCTCGGCGGCAAAACCGGCCGTTTCGGCGCGATCACAAAGATCCTCCAGCGTGATCTTGTCGACACGCGCCATCAGCACGGCCTGGCATTCCTCCCAGATCGGCTGCACGGTGCGGCGGCCGAGTTCCGAACCCGCCGAGAAATCGTCATCGCCATCGGCATCCAGTTCGGAAACGATGCGCACCACCTCGCCCACCGTGATGCGGCGGCGTTCGCGCGCCAGCGTGTAGCCGCCACGCGGGCCGCGCACACCCTTGAGGATGCCGTTGCGCACCAGATGCTGCATCACCTGTTCCAGATAGCGCTGCGGCACACCCTGGCGGGTGGCGATATCCTTGGACTGCACCGGTTCGGGCCGCGCGTGAAAGGCGATATCCACCACCGCTTCCAGGGCGTGCATGGTACGCCGCGTGCACTTGAGCATTGTCGTCGTCTCCTCAGGCTGTCTTGGCCGCAGCACCCGTGCCGGTGCCGGTCGAACCGAAGCCGCCGGCGCCGCGCTGGGTCTGCGGTAATTCCGCCGCTTCGATCCATTCGACGCGGCTGTAGGCGGCAACCACCATCTGTGCGATGCGTTCGCCGCGGTTGATCACAAAAGGCTGGTCGCCGTGATTGATCAGGATCACGCCAACCTCGCCGCGATAATCGGCATCCACGGTGCCAGGGGCGTTCAGCACGGTGACGCCATGCTTCAATGCAAGGCCGGAACGCGGCCGCACCTGGGCTTCAAAGCCCGGGGGCACGGCAATGCTGAGGCCGGTGGGGATCAGCTTGCGCTCGCCAGGCTTGAGCGTGACCGGTTCGGCCAAAGCCGCCAGCAGATCGAGACCGGCGGCATCGGCCGTGGCATAGGCCGGCAGCGGCAGGTCGGCGCCATGGGGCAGGCGTTTCAGCGGCACATGCAACGGAGCGGTCATGCGGACTTGTCTTTCTTCTTGCCGGGGGCGTTGAAATACGCGGCGATGCGGTCGGCCAGCCGGGCCGCCACATCCTGCTTGCTCATGGTCGGCCAATCTTCCACTGAAGCTTTGGCCTCAACGGATTCGCCACGCACCAGATGCACGGTGTTACGGTCGCCGCCGAAGGTGCCGGTGCCTTCCGCCACATTGTTGGCCACGATCCAGTCGCAGCCTTTCGATTGCAGCTTCTTCCGCGCATAGGCCACCACATTCTCGGTCTCGGCGGCGAAGCCGACCACGAGCGCCGGCCGGCGCTTGGGGTCGGTGGTGGCGATGGCGCGCAGGATATCCGGGTTCTCGGCTAATTTAAGCGTGGGCGGCAGGTCGCCGCTTTTCTTCAGCTTCTGCGGCGCTTCCACCGCCACGCGCCAGTCGGCCACGGCGGCGGCGCAGACCACGGCATCGACCGGCAGCGCGAGGAAGCAATGCTCAAACATCTCACGCGCCGATTCCACATGCACGGTCTTTACACCCGGCGGGTCGGGCAGGTTGACCGGGCCGCTGACCAAAGTGACCTCGGCGCCCTGGGCGGCCAGGGCTGCGGCGATGGCATGACCCTGCTTGCCCGAGGAACGGTTGGCGATGTAGCGCACCGGATCGATCGGTTCGTGCGTGGGGCCGGAGGTGACGATGATCCGGCGGCCTTTCAATGCCTGGGTCCGCGCCTGGGACAGCGGCTGCACGCTGGCCGGCATGGGTGCGGGGCGGGCCGCCGAGACCAGCGTGAGATGGCGCGGCAGCGGCTTGCCGAGCTGCGCCTCGCCAAAATACTTTTCGATGGCGGCGACGATTTCCAGCGGTTCGGCCATGCGGCCGGGACCGAATTCGCCGCAGGCCATCTCGCCGTCGTTGGGCCCGATGAAGGCGACGCCATCCTTCTTGAGCTGCTCGACATTGCGCTGGGTGGCCGGATGCACCCACATGCGCACGTTCATCGCCGGCGCGACCAGAATCGGTTTATCGGTTGCGAGCAGCAAAGTGGTGGCCATGTCATCGGCCAGACCCTGGGCCATGCGGGCGAGGATGTTGGCGGTGGCCGGCGCGACCACCAGCAGGTCGGCATCACGCGAGAGTTCGATATGCCCCATCTCGGCTTCATCGGTCAGCGAGAAGAGATCGCTCGCGACCTTTTCGCCACTCAGGGCAGAGACGCTCATGGGGGTGACGAAATGCTCGGCCGCGCTGGTCATCGCACAGCGCACGCTCGCGCCCCGTTCGCGCAGGCGGCGGATCAGCTCAAGCGACTTGTAGGCAGCAATGCCACCCGAAATCACCAGCAGGATGCGTTTGCCCTTGAGCACGGTTACCTCGGAATTAGCCGATATGGGCCAGACGGCGTTTCTGAACCGGGTTATGCAGCCTCGTCGGCGCAATCCCGTATATTACGCTGCCGGAATGTGTTTAAGGCTAATCCACCCCGGGCAAAACCACAAGCCCCGGCGGGAATTATCAGACGTGCTGGCCGCCGTTGATGTGGATTTCCGCCCCGTTCACATAGGACGAGGTCTGGGTGCACAGGAAATAGATCGTGCTGGCCACTTCCTCGGGCTTGCCCAGGCGGTGCATGGGGATTTCCCGGCGCACGATCTCGTCGGTGCCCGGCGAAAGGATCGAAGTGTCGATTTCACCCGGCGCGATGGCATTGACCCGCACGTTATGCGGCCCGAATTCCCAGGCCATCTCGCGGGTCAGCGCCGCCAAAGCCGCCTTGGAGGTGGCATAGGCCATGCCGGCGAAGGGATGCACGCGGCTGCCGGCAATGGAGGTGACGTTGACGATCGAGCCCTGCGCGGCCTTCAGCTCGTCGAACAGGCCCTTGGCCAGCAAAGCCACCGAGAACAGGTTGACGTTGTAGACATGCATCAGCGCGGCCAGATCGGTATCCAGTACGCCGAGCCGCGATCCGCCGGGACCTTTCGGCGAGATCGCCGCGTTATTGACCAGGGCATCCAGCTTGCCGTCGGGCAGACGCTTTTTCAGATCGGCAATCGTCGCCGGCAGGGTAGAGATATCGTTGAGATCCATCTGCACATGGCTTTCGGCGCCGCCCTCCCAGGGGCAATCCTCCGAAAATGGCTGTCGCGAGACGGTGAAGACGCGCCAGCCGGCCGCCGAGAAGCGCTTCACGGTGGCATGGCCGATGCCACGACTGGCGCCGGTGAGGATGAGCGTGCGTTGGCGGTCTGTCATAGTTGCAAATCTATCGCAGGCCCATGATGGGCGCCAGCGGCGGCCCTGCCCTTTATGCCGGCGGGTACCGGCTGGAAACCGCCCGGCCGCCATATTCCGGCCTTATTGAACGGGGAAATAGGCCCGGTCCGGCAGCAGGCGCAAGCACAACACACAACAGCCCTGCCCGCGGGATTCCCCCTGCCTGTTTGATTGCAGCGACATTGCGTAAGGAGGTTCCGATGAGCGTCGGCTATCCCATCGGCATCGAAGAAGAATATTTCCTGGCCGAACGCGACACCAAGAACGCGGTATCGCGCATGCCCAAGGCCCTGATCCGCCGCGCCCGCGGCGCCTTGGGCGAACAGGTGACGCCTGAATTGCTGCAATCGCAGATCGAGATTGCCACGCCGGTCTGCCATTCGCTGGACGAGGCGCGCAGCCATCTGCGCCGCTATCGCCGCGCCCTGCGCGATGCCACGGCGGAATTCGACCTGGAGGTTTTTGCTGCCGGCACCCATCCGATGGCGGAATGGAACGAGCAGCAGCCGACCGACAAGCCGCGCTATCACAAGCTGGCCGACGACCTGAAATTCCTGGCCATGCGCAACATGATGTGCGGCCTGCATGTGCATGTGGAAATCACCGACCCGCATGTGCGCATCGATGTGATGAACCGTATCCTGCCGTTTCTGCCGGTGCTGCTGGCGTTGAGCACTTCCTCGCCCTTCTGGCGCAAGCACGCCACCGGCCTGATGGGCTATCGCCTGGCCGCCTATGACGAATTGCCGCGCACCGGCATTCCCGATTTCTTCGTCAATCTGGCCGATTACAACAGCTTCATCGACACGCTGGTTTCATCCGGCGTAATCGAGGATGCCAGCCATGTCTGGTGGGCGATTCGGCCAAGCCTGCGTTTCCCCACGCTGGAGCTGCGCATCGCCGATTCCTGCACCCATCTGGAAGACACGCTGTGCATCGCCGCGATCTATCGCTGCCTGGTGCGCGCCTTGCGGCGCCTGCCCGATCTGAACGGCATCTGGCGCAACCATACGCGCCTGCTGATCGAGGAAAACCGCTGGCGCGCCCAGCGTTACGGCACCACCGAGGGCCTGATCGATTTCAATGCCCGCCGCGTCGTGCCATTCGCCGACATCATCGAAGCCATGCTGGAGCTGATCGCCGAGGATGCCGAGGCGCTGGGCTGCATGACGGAAGTGACGCATGCCCGCACCATCCTGCAGCGCGGCACTTCGGCGGCCCAGCAGGTGGCGCTGTATCGCCGCCTGCGTGACGAAGAAGGAGCCAGCCGCATCGAGGCCCTGCGTGGCGTGGTGGGCTGGCTGGCCGAGACCACGGCGGCCGCTTAAGTGCGGCGACGCATCGCGATATACTCGCGGCGATGAACGATGACGACGACACCGAACAGGGCGCATTGCGGCTCGACAAGTGGCTGTGGCTGACCCGCTTCTGCAAGACGCGGGCGATCGGCCAGAAGCTGGCTGGCAAGGGCCGCATCCGCATCAACGGCCGTGTGGTGGACAAATCCCACGCCCTGGTGCGGGTAGGTGATGTGCTGACCCTGCCGCTGCCGGCCGGGGTGAAAGTGGTCCGCGTGCTCAGCCTGCCGGCCCGGCGCGGTCCGGCCCCGGAAGCACAGGCGAGCTACGAAGCCGTTCCTTGAGACCGGCGGCCGGCAACCCGCAGCCTCAGAATGAATCTGCGGCATCGCGGCGCATCCTGCGGAATCCGCTTGATCCGATACTGTATGTATACGAATAATTGACCGGGATTTGCCCCTGTGCTACCCCACGCGCCGCTGCCGCCCCATATCAGGCAGCCCAACCGAAGCCAGCTTTTCCAGGGTTCCGCCGATGACCTACGTCGTGACCGAGCAGTGCATCAAGTGCAAGTACATGGATTGCGTCGAGGTCTGTCCGGTCGACTGTTTCTATGTCGGCGAGAACATGCTGGTGATCAATCCGGACGAATGCATCGATTGCGGCGTCTGCGAACCGGAATGCCCGGCCGAGGCCATCCTGCCCGATACCGACAACCGGGCCGAGGCCTGGGTCGAGATGAACCGGGATTATGCCGCCAAATGGCCCAACATCACCCGCAAGGGCCAGGCTCCGGCTGATGCCGACAGCTGGAAAGGCGTGCCGGACAAGTTCAAGCAGCATTTCAGCCCCAACCCGGGCGAAGGCAACAAGTAAGCCTTACCGACCGCCAAAACCGCTTCGAAAGCCCGGATTTCCACTATAGCGCGCAACGCTGCCGTGTTGCGCGTCCTGTTCATTGCTGTGCACCCCGCCCGGGCTGTGGTATATTATGTAACGGAACAATAACCTCACCCGGCGATCATACCGGGTGGGTGGGACCGGCTCCTGGACTGCGGATCATGAATTGCAGCTTCAGGTTGCGCTCGAGAGATTGGTTTCGACCAGCGCGGATTTTGCACAGGGTCTCCGGACCCTGACACTCCCGTATTTGGTCGGGCCCCTCTCTTCCCGATACAGGGCGCGACGATGGGTCGGATGGATTGACATGAAGCGAGGGTGGCCAGTGACCAAAGCCGCGAAGAAAGCCCCTGTGAGCAAAAAGACCCCGGCCGGCAAGAAGCCGGCGGCCAAACCGGCCGCAGCCAGGGCGGCCGCGACGAAGAAGCCGGCCACGGTGAAGCAGCCGGTGAAAGCCAAGGCCCCGGCCAAGCCGGCCGCCGCGAAACCGGCCGCCAAGCCCGCCGCCAAGGCGCCGGCGGCCAAGGCCAAACCCGTTGCCAAGCCCCCCGTCGCCAAACCCGTCGCCAAACCGGCGGCCAAGACCGCTGCGCCGAAACCGGCCGCCCCGAAAATGGCTGCCAAGCCGGCCGCCGCCGCGCCGGCCAAGAAGAAGATCGAAGCCGCCAAGCCAGCGGCGAAGCCCGCCGCCAAGGCCATGCCCGTGCCGGCCCGGCCGTCGAAGCCGATGGCCGTCTCGGCACCGCCCTCGCGGCCGCTGCCGCAGCCGGTGAAGCCGGCCGCCGCCGAACCCAAACCGGTGCAGCAGCAGCAGAAACCGATGCAGCTCAAGCCCGTGCCGGCCAAGGTGAAGGTGGATTTCGCCGCCGGCGACCATGTCGTGTATCCGACCCATGGCGTGGGCAAGATCCTGCGCATCGAGCGCCAGATGATCGCCGGCTTTGAGCTGGACCTGATGGTGGTGGAATTCGAGCGCGACAAGATGACCGTGCGCGTGCCGCTGTCGAAGGTGAATTCGGTGGGCATCCGCAAACTCAGTTCGCCGCAGAAAATGCGCACCGCGCTGGATACCCTGAAGGGTCGCGCCCGCATCAAACGCGCCATGTGGAGCCGCCGCGCCCAGGAATACGAAGCCAAGATCAATTCCGGCGATCCGGTTTCGATCGCGGAAGTCGTGCGCGACCTGCATCGCAATGCCGGCCAGCCCGACCAGAGCTATTCCGAGCGCCAGATCTATGAATCGGCGCTGGACCGCCTGGTGCGCGAACTGGCCGCGGTGGAGCGGATCGACGAGGATTCGGCCACCAAGAAGCTGGAGAAGATCCTCAAGATCGCCTGATGCCTTTCGCGGCGGCCTGATGTCCGTACCGGGCCGGCGCGCCACGCATCGCTCCGGACGCGAAAAAATCACACGGCTTTTCGCTTCGCATTCTGCAGCGGGTCCGGTAGCATCGGTTGCCGGACCCGCTTTTCATTGGCCGATTCGTTAGGGACTTGTCCGCGCTGTATCCCGCCCCCGCTTCTCCTGGCGCCGCCTCCGGCGCCCCCGCAACGCCTGCTGCGTCATCCCACCAGGCCGCGTCATCCCAAGCTGCGTCTTCTCCGGCTGCATCCGCGTCCGAAGCCTTTGCCATTTTGCGCAGCAGCCGGCGCGTCTGGGCCATGGCTGCCATCCATGCCGAAGTCGACCGCCTGCGCGATGCCCATAACGAGCTGGCCGCGCGGCTGCTGCCCGGCGACCGTCTGGTCTACATGGGCAACATGATCGGCCAAGGCCGGGACACCGTCACCACCCTGGACGAACTGCTGGCCTTTCGGCGCGATTTCCTCTGCCTGCCCGGTGCCGAGCCCGAGGACATCGTCTATCTGCGCGGCGCGCAGGAGGAGATGTGGCGCAAGCTGCTGCAGATCCAGTTCGCGCCCGGCCCAGGCGAGGTGTTCGACTGGATGCTGCGCCACGGGCTGGAGCCGGTGCTGCGCGGTTATGGCATGGACCCGACCCAGGTGCGCGGCATCCTGCGCGAGGGCGCGCTGGGCATCAGCCGCTGGACCAATTCGCTGCGCGCCGCGATCCGCCAGCATCCCGGCCATGACGACCTGTTCGGCTGTTTCCGCCGCGCGGCCTATACCGCGGGCGGCGAGTTGCTGTTCGTGCATGCCGGCATCGACCCGGCCGCGCCGCTGGCCGGACAGTCGGATCATCTGTGGTGGGGCTCGCCCGCCTTCCGCAACCTGAACCAGCCCTATGCCGGCTTCCGTCGCGTGATCAGCGGCTGCAACCCGCGCGGCGAGGGCGCCCATCTGGACGCCTTCACCTGCTGCCTGGATGGCGGCGCCGGGTTCGGCGGGCCGCTCAATGTGGCCTGCTTCTCGCTGGACGGCGCTATCGTCGAGAGTTTTGCCATCTGACATCTTCTCGCCGGCCTAGCTTCTTGTTACCCGCCGCAACCATCGCTGGATGAAGCGTCCACATCTTGCTATGCCTTGCAGGATGAATGATCGCGCCGTCATGGAAACCCTTGCCGAAGCCCTGCTGGCCGACCGGCGCGATCTGCTCGACGATTATTTCGCCGAACACGGGGCAAGGCTGGACGCCCTGGTATGGTCGCCGTCCAGCACGGTCTGCGACTGTCCGCAGATTTCCTTCCTGATCGATTACTGGCAGAGCCTGCGCGCGGGCGCGGATTTGCCGGCGGCCGACAGCATCTCGCCATTCGGCATGAAACCGGCGCTGGGCCATATCGTGCTGATCGACATGGTCGACGACGGCTGGGACGGCGTTTTTCGCCTGTACGGCACCAAGGTTGCCGAGACCTATGGCAGCGACATGACCGGCCGGCGGATTTCCGAAATCGACGGCGGCAATTACGTGTCGCTGTTTTTCCGCGCGCTGTACCGGACCGCCTGCCTGCGGCGTCAGTCGCTCTACACCCACCACTTTCCGCCGCCGCATATCGCCGTGGAATCATGGCAACGTATCATGTTACCGCTGCGCGACGCCGATGGCCGCGTCACCCGCTTTTTATGCAGCAATATCGCGGGCCCCTGGCGGCCGCCCCATGCCAGGATGAAAGCACCGGATCCGGCATTCACGAGAGCGTGACAGGCACACGCAAGCGTGAGGTGATCCACGAGCCGCAAACGGGCGTAGAATTGGCAGACCAGCGAGGCTGCCATGACCCCAGACCGGACTGCTTCTGCGCGGAGTGTCACTTCCACCGAGGCCAGCGACCGCGCCTTCGTGCGCCGCGCCATGCGGCTGCCTCTGCTCTCGCCCGAGGAAGAAGCCGAACTGGCCGGCGCCTGGCGCGAGACCCAGAACCAGACCGCCCTGCACAAACTGGTGGCGCCGCATATGCGGCTGGTGATCTCGACCGCCGTGCGCTTCCGCCATTACGGCCTGCCGCTGAACGACCTGATCCAGGAAGGCAATCTTGGCCTGATGCAGGCCGCCGCGCGCTTCGAGCCCGCACGCGGCGTGCGCTTTGCCACTTACGCGGCCTGGTGGATCCGCGCCGCGATCCAGGATTTCGTGCTGCGCAACTGGTCGATCGTGCGCACCGGCACGACGGCGGCACATAAATCGCTGTTCTTCAACCTGCGCCGTCTGCGCGCCAAGATCGAGCGCGGCGGCCGCGATGCACTGACCGTCGAAGGCCGGCGCCAGCTCGCCCGCCAACTGAACGTGAGTGAGCATGACGTGATGCATATGGAAAGCCGGCTGGCGGCCGGCGACCGTTCGCTGAATGCCGTGATCGGCGAGGATGGCGAAACCGACTGGCAGGAGCTGCTGGTGGACGAGCGCCCCAACCCTGAGGAAACCACCATCGCCCAGCGCGACACGCGGCTGCGCAATCGCTGGCTGGGCGAGGCCGTCGCCGCCCTGCCCGAGCGCGAGCGCATGATCGTGCAGGCGCGGTTCTACAGCGAGGGCAACGTGACGCTGGAGCGGCTGGGCATCAAGCTTGGCATTTCCAAGGAACGCGTGCGGCAACTGGAACACCAGGCGCTGAAACGCCTGCGCCGTCACCTGGGCGATGTGCCGGGACTGCAGCCGAATCAGGCGTAAGCATCTGATAGCTTGCCAATGGGACCCGGCGCGCGCGTCAGCGCATCGGCATCCATCCCGCATTCATCACTCCACCAACTTCACCCGTTCGCCCGGTTTGAGCGTCTCGCCTTCGCGCAGGCCGTTGAGCACGCGGAACTGTTCAAGCTTGAAGCGGCCAAAGGGCAATTGTTCGGCAAATTTCTCGGCCGTGTCTCCCGGCTGCACCGTCACCACCTTCAGGCGCAGCGGCTTGATCGCCTTGGCCTCGGCCTCGGACAGGTATTTCAGCGTGTTCACGCTGCGGATCATCGCCGGCTCGATCTTCGACAATCCGCCGGCTGGCGCGATGATCACAAAGCGCAGGATCGCATCGGTGGGAAAGCCGACGGCGACGAAGCGCACATCGGCGCTGCCGCCGCTTTTCATCTGCACGCGGGCCGAACCGGTGGCCGCCGGCATGCCGCCCACCGTGATCGCCTCGGCATTGGACAAGCGCAGGTTGGGCACCCACAGGCGGGTGAGATAATCCAGCGCATTGCGTGAGGATTGCAGCTTGCGCTTGTCGCCCTCGATGTCGAATTGCAGCTTGCCGCCACTGCCGCTGGCGATCACCGCATCGCTGGTGTTGGAAATGCGCCAACCATCGGGCACCGAGAAACTCAGGCGCAGATCGGGATGCATGAAGGTGGTGCCGCGCACCACGCCTTCCTTCGGATCGTCGCCATAGAGCATGCCATTGATGCGGTCGAGATATTCGTCGCGGCGATAGACCGGGCTGGCGGGGAATTCATTGGCCGCCGCCATCGCCTCGCGCACGCGCTGCGGCCCGCCGGGATGGGTGGCGAACAGATCGTTCATGCGGTCGCGCCCGGCCTGACCCGCCATCTTGGTCGCCAGGTCGCTGTAGTCGCTCAAGGATTGCAGGAAAGCGGCCTGGGCATCGGGCGCATAGCCGACGCGGGACAGCAGTTTCACACCGATCGTGTCGGCTTCCAGTTCGTTTTCGCGGCTGAAGGCCGCCAGATAGGCGCCGCCGCCGATCTGGCCGACCTGACCGATCAGGTCGCCGGCACCGGAACCGAGGAAGATCGAGCCGAGGATCGAGGCGCCGGCGACGCCCAGATTGGTGAAGACCGACTTGTCGTACCGCTTTTCCGAATGATGCGCGATGACATGGCCGATCTCGTGCCCCAGCACGCCGGCAGCCTCGGCCTCGTTGTTGGCGATCGCCAGCGTGCCGCGCGTGATGTAGACATAGCCGCCCGGCAAAGCGAAGGCATTCACCACCGGCGAGTTGAGCACCGTGAAGGTAAAGCTGGAGGCGGGCTGGCCCGACTGGCCGGCGATGCGCCCGGCAATGCCGGCGACATAGGCGCCGATGGCCGGATCATCATAAGGGCCGCCGAATTCCTTCAGGATTTTCGGATGTTCCTGCGCGCCGAGTTTCTTCGCATCCTCGGGCGACATGAAAATCTGCGCCGCCGCCCTGTCCGGCGCGACGGCCGGCAGGATCAATCCGCAGGCCAGCAGAACGGCAATGAGGAAACGACGGAGCATCGCCTCAGCGCCCCCCGAACACGGCAGCGCGCTTTTCCACGAAGCTAGCAACGCCTTCCTTCACGTCCTCGCTCGCCATCAGGCGCTGCTGGGTGGGATGGAAATCGGCCACGGCGGCAGCCGGGCCTTCATCCACCGCCAGCCGCGCGTTGCGCAACGTGGCGCTGACCGCCAGCGGCGCCTGGGCCGCGATGCGATGCGCCATGCGCATGGCCTCCTTCAATTGGCCGCCGGGCTCGGTAACCTCCTGCACGAAGCCAAGCCTGAGCGCCGTGGCGACATCGAATTCGTCGCCGGTAAGCAGATAGCGCATGGCATTGCCCCAGCCGGCGCGTTCGACCATGCGGATGGTGGCGCCACCGGTGGCCATGATGCCGCGCTTGACCTCGAGCTGGCTGAAGCGGCAATCGCTGGCGGCCACCACGATATCGGCGGCCAGCATCAGTTCGATGCCGATGGTGAAGGTGATGCCCTGCACGGCCGCCACCACCGGCTTGGTGCGGAAGGGTGGCAGGTTGTTGCAGGGATCGATCTGCCCCGGCTCGACCAGCAGGTTTTTATTGCCCATCAGCGGTGCGACCTTGGGCAGATCGAGGCCGGCGGTGAAATGCGGGCCTTCGGCATACAGCACGGCAACGCGGGCTGCCTGGTCGGCCTCGAAGGCGGTATAGGCGGCAGCCAACTCGCGCAGCATCTTGGGCGTGAATCCGTTCAGCTTGGCCGGCCGGTTCAGGCCAATGAGAAACACCACGCCGTCGCGACGGGTGAGAATCTCGCCGTCGGGATGATGCTGATACTGCTGGGCCGCGCTCATGGATTATGGTCCTCCACCTCTACTGGGCCGACTTTTCCACAGCGGGGCCGATGCGGGCAAGACGGCCGGGCCGTTCCCGCGATATAATGCGGTTTCGTGGCAGAAGCAGGGCGGGCGAGACAGCCGGATGCCGGATTTCGCGTGGGAAAGCAAACTGGCCGGTACGGCAGGCAAACCGGTCTGCGGCGTGGACGAGGCAGGCCGCGGACCGCTGGCCGGACCGGTGGTGGCGGCCGCGGTGATCCTTGACCGCCGGCGCGTGGATCGCGACCTGCTGGCCGGAATCGACGATTCGAAAAAGCTGAGCGAGGAAAAGCGCGCAGTACTGTTCGCCGCGCTGCGCGAACAGGCGATGGCTGGACATGCCGTGATCGGCGTCGGCGGCGCCAGCGTGGCCGAGATCACGCAACTGAACATCTTTCACGCCACCATGCTGGCGATGCAGCGCGCGGTGACGGCCTTGCGCGTGATTCCGGCGCATGCGCTGATCGACGGCAAGCATTGCCCGAAGCATCTGGCCTGCCCGGCCACCGCCATCGTGGATGGCGACGCACTGAGCCTGTCCATCGCGGCGGCCTCCATCGTCGCCAAGGTGGTGCGCGACCGCGCCATGGAGAAACTGCACCGCCGTTACCCGGCCTATGGCTGGGACCGCAACAAGGGTTACGGCACCGCCGCGCACCAGGCCGGACTGAAGAGCGCCGGCATTTCGCCGCATCATCGACTAGGTTTTGCGCCTGTGCAGCAGCAGATGACTCTAGATATAGAATTAACCAATTAATAAGCTAAAGAATCTAATGACTTGCGGGTCGTTATAGGGGGATGATCCGCAGATGGCTCCGACACTCACCGACCCGGCCCGCAGGGCGCTTCGCAAGGGCCATCTCAGCCTGGTCAAGTCCAGCCCCGATGCTGGCCGCCGCGCCACGCGCGCCAAGCCGCTGGTGGCCAAGCCGGCCAAGGCCGAAATCGCCCAGGCCCTGCCGCATCCCGATCTGCCGCTGGACAAGATCCTGATCGGCGAATGCATCGCCAAGATGAACAGCCTGCCGGAAGGCAGCATCGACTGCATCTTCGCCGATCCGCCTTACAACCTGCAGCTTTCCGGCGAACTGCGCCGCCCGAACGACAGCGTGGTGGACGCCGTCGACGACGATTGGGACAAGTTCGATTCCTTCTCGGATTACGATGCCTTCTCGAAAGCCTGGCTGCAGGCGGCACGCCGCCTGCTGAAGCCGAATGGCACGATCTGGGTGATCGGCAGCTACCACAACATTTTCCGCCTGGGCGCGCAGCTGCAGGATCTGGGCTTCTGGATGCTGAACGACGTGGTGTGGCGCAAGACCAACCCGATGCCGAATTTCCGCGGCAAGCGCTTCACCAATGCCCATGAAACGCTGATCTGGTGCGCCAAGGACCAGGCGGCGCGCAACTACACCTTCAACTACGATGCCATGAAGGCGCTGAACGACGACCTGCAGATGCGGTCGGACTGGCTGATCCCGATCTGCTCGGGCAACGAACGCCTGCGCGGCGAAGACGGCGCCAAGGCGCATCCGACGCAGAAGCCGGAGGCCCTGCTGCATCGCGTGATCATCGCGTCGACCAAGCCGGGTGACGTGATCCTGGATCCCTTCTTCGGATCGGGCACCACCGGCGCGGTGGCCAAGCGCCTGGGCCGGCATTACATCGGCATCGAACGCGAACAGCGTTACGCCAAGGCCGCCGAGCGCCGCATTGGCACGGTGCAGCCTTCCGCGCGCGACGATGTGGAAGTGACTCGATCCAAGAAGGACGAGCCGCGCGTGCCGTTCGGCTGGGTGGTGGAACGCGGCCTGCTGGCGCCGGGCACGGTGCTGGTCGATCCTTCGCGTCGCTTCTCGGCCAAGGTGCGTGCCGATGGCAGCCTGGCCACCGGCGACGCCGTGGGTTCGATCCACAAGATCGGCGCCCATGTGATGGGTGCCACCGCGTGCAATGGCTGGGTGTTCTGGCACATGCAGGTTGAGGGCAAGCTGGTGCCGATCGATATCCTGCGCCAGAAGCTGCGCGCCGAACTGGTCTGAACTGGTCCTTCGCCAGTTTTCCACAGCAAAGCCGCGACAGCCGTTCATCCGCGCTGGCTTCCGCGCGGGCACGGATGCTAACGTCCGCCGCCTGAGACGGACGATTGGGGGATCTTGGCTTGGACGATCAGTCCGGCATTTCGCCTGCCCTGCTGCAGCGCCTGATGGACGACGATGAGTCGTTGCTGGACCGGTACGACCCGAAGGTCGAGGCGTTGCTGATCGAGCGGCTGTATCACAACAGCTTCGCCACGCGTTACCTGCCGATCCCGATGCTGTTCGGCGCCTTCGTCATGTACAAGGAATACCTGACCTGGTGGCATATCGCCGGACTGACGCTGCTGTATGCCGCCGGCACCTTCTATCTGGATTACCAGCGTGACCGTTACACCAATACCGCTCCGCTGATCGGCGGCAGCGGCGACTGGGGCCTGCGCTTCACCTTCGGTTCGGCCATCACCGGCATCACCTGGGGCCTGCTGGGCTGGTTCTGCTATCCGCCTGGCGATTTCGCGTTGCAGGCCGTGCTGGGTGTGGCCTGGGCCGGACTTCTGATCAGCGCGATGAGCACCCGTGCGGTGCACCTGCCGGCCTTTTATGCCTTCATGGTCACGATGTCGGTGCCGCCCTATACCCGGGCCCTGCTGGAGGCCGAGGCGAGCGCGATCTACATGTCGTTCTTCGGCATCATCCTGATGCTGTCCTTAAGCTTCGTGGCGCAGACCAACAACCGGCGGGAGCGGTTTGCCATCGCCCTGCGCCTGCGCAATGCCAAACTGATCAGCGACCTGGACCGCGCGCGCGCCGTCGCCGAAAGCAATCGCGCCGAGATCGAACGCGCCTATCGCAGCATGCTGGGCGAATTCGCCGCCGCCCAGCGCCTGTCGGGCCATGGCAGCTGGAGCTGGCAGGCACAGCCGGAGCAGATCGGCTGGTCAGATGAATTCTACCGCCTGCTGGGCCTGGCGCCGCAATCCTGCCCCGCCGCGCTGGCGGCCTGGCTGGAGCGCGTGCATCCCGACGACCGCGAGATCGTGCGCGGCCATTACCAGCGGCTGCGCGCCGGCGCCGCGCGCGACCAGATCCGCTTCCGCCTCAACGACCGCGACCATCCCGACCGCGCCCTGCTGGCGCTGGGCGAAAGCGAACGCGACACGGATGGCCAGGTGAGCCGCATTCACGGCATCCTGCAGCCGGCGCGGGATTAGGCCGCACGCTCAATCGAGCGCGAATACCTTCAAGCGTACCAGATCGGGACGGCGTTCGCCGATGGCTACGGCCAGCCGATGCACCAGCCATTGCAGCGACGGCTCGGCGGTTTCAAAGCGCATGGCCGTGCGCATGTAATAGGCGGACGCATCGACACTCTCGCCCGCCGCCAGCCGCGCCATCACCTCGGGCGTGCCGATGCGCAGACCCCGGCTCCACACCTCGATACGTGCACCCTCGTCCGTTTCCAGCATGTAGCGCGCATCCAGGTCGGCCAGGCCATCGGGCCGCAGCACCTGCCAGTCGGCGCCGCCGGCCAGCACACGCCCCTGCAGCCGGCCGCGGAAACGCCCGCCGATGATCGGCACGCAGCGGCGCTCGCCGGTTTCCGCCCGCCCCACGCTCTGCGGCGCGGCGACCTCGACATCCAGTTCCAGTAGCGGCGTGAACATTCTTCCTCCCCTTGACCGGAGGAAGGCTAGGCAAATCAGGCCCTGAGGTCCACCCCATGAACGGAGACCGCGTCGAGGCCCGGCATGGCGGGGCCCGGCATCGCGGCGGCCTGCAGGCCCGCCATCTCGCGCTCGGCTTCGGCGAACATCTTTTCCATCTCGATGCGATCCTTGGACGGGATATTCGGGTGCAGGCCAGTTTCGCGCAGCTTGCGCATGATTTTCTTCAGCTCTTTCAGCATCCCCATCGCCTCGCTTTTCAGCGTGGCGAGATCATTGCCCTGGCCTGGGGTCCCGACGGCAGGCGCCGCCACCGTCTTGATCTGCTCGCCGGTCTTTGTCTCTGTTGCCGCCACAGACGCGGTGCCGGCCGAAGCCGCCACTCCCGCACTGCCGGCATCGCCGCCGGCGGCAGCCAGTGCTCGGCCGAGTTCACGCGCGGCATCGCGGATTTCCTTGGCCACCTTGCGCGCCAGCTTGGCATCGCCGGTCGCCGCCGCCGAACCGGCGGCGAGCTTGAGCGCCTCCAGCCGGGCCTTCAGCCGCTCCAGCTTGCGCCGGGCCGCTTCCTGCGCGGCCTTGCTCTTGGTGCTTTTCAGATCGCGCAGCACCTCGTCGAGCTTCTGCTCGGCCTCGGTTTTCACACGGGGTGCTTTCAGGCCGGCCAGCGCCTCGCGCGCGGCCAGCAGGCTTTTGGGAACGGCGTTCCCGGCAATCTCGGCGACCATTCTGGCCTCCTGCTGCTGCATATGGCATCGCCGGCTTCTGCAGGCGACCGCCCCATCTTAGGCCGGAATCCTTAACGCACCACAAAAAAAGACGGCGCATCCGGGAGGATACGCCGTTGAGTCTGGGGGGAAGGGAAAATACGCCGGACGCAGTGGCCCAGACGGGCCAGAAAAAGCTCGTTCAGTTCATCACTTTCCAGCTGCCATCGGGCTGGCGGCAGGCGGTGCCATAGCCCTGCTGGGTCTGGCCGCCGACCGTGATGGTCTGCTGGAATTCGCGGCAATATTCGCCGCTCTGCGCCTGATAGGCCGGCTGCGGCACCACGGTGCCGGCATTGCCGCTATCGGGGTTGCGCCAGGAAACCTGGGTGCCCGAAGGCGTGCTCTCGAACGCGCGCTGGTTGGCGCGATCCATATAGCTGCGGTCGGCCCGGTCGAGCGACTTGCCGACCTCCGAACCCAGCAGCGCGCCGATCAGCGTGCCGGCCGCGACGCCGACCAGCTGGCCGGTGCCCTTGCCGAACTGCGCGCCGGCCACGGCGCCACCGACGCCGCCGAGCACGGTGCCGACATTCTGCTTCGGGCCGCTGTCGTTGGCGCAGGCGGCCAGCAGGCCGGCGATGCCCAGCGCGGCGACGACAGGGACAAAACGCTTGGATGAAGCGATCATGGATGTTGGAACCCCAAAGACATGCCCATGGCGGGCACGGAGGGGAATCTCGGCCCCGATTACGGCGGGATTGCGGCGCAGATTTGGTATTGTTGCGTCATTGCGCTATATCTGCGGCGCCGCCCCGCAAGTAATTAAGATTGATTATCAAAGGCTTGAACCAGACATGGATGCTGTTGCCGATCCCTATGCCCTGTTCGCCGACTGGCTGGCCGAGGCCGAGAAGAGCGAACCCAACGATGCCAATGCCATGGCACTGGCCACGGCCGACACCGATGGCCTGCCCAACGTGCGCATGGTGCTGCTGAAGGGCCATGATGCGCGGGGTTTTGTCTTCTACACCAATTTCGAAAGCCAGAAGGGCCGCGAGATCCTCGCCAACAAGCAGGCGGCCGCCGTGTTCCACTGGAAAAGCCTGCGCCGGCAGGTGCGCCTGCGCGGACAGGTGAGCGTGGTGAGCGACGAAGAGGCCGATGCCTATTTCGCCTCGCGGCCGCGCGACAGCCGCATCGGCGCCTGGGCCTCGCAACAGTCGCGCCCGCTGGAGGGCCGCTTCGCGCTGGAAGCCGCCGTGGCGAAATACGCCGCGAAATACGCCATCGGCGAGGTGCCGCGCCCGCCCTACTGGTCGGGCTTCCGCATCGCGCCCAGCTATCTGGAATTCTGGGCCGACCGGCCTTTCCGCCTGCATGACCGGCTGGTCTACCGCCGCAGCGGAGAGAGCTGGGCCACCGAACGGCTGTTTCCCTGATGGCCGGTCCGAACGCCTATGTGCCCGCCGATCCCGCGCTGAAGGCGCGGCTGATGCGGCGCGCCACCAATGCCTCGGTGGCCGTGGCCCTGGTGCTGATCATGGCCAAACTGGCAGCCTGGATGGTCACCGGGTCGGTGTCGCTGCTGGCATCCCTGGTCGACAGCCTGCTTGATGCGCTGGCTTCGCTGGTCAACCTGCTGGCGGTGCGCCACGCGCTGACGCCGGCCGATGACGAGCATCGCTTCGGCCATGGCAAGGCCGAGGCACTGGCCGGACTGGGCCAGGCCGCGCTGATCGTCGGCTCGGCGCTGTTCCTGGTGGTGGAATCGATCGACCGCCTGCTGCAGCCGCAGCCGGTGGAGCAGGGCCTGGCCGGCATCGTCGTGATGCTGCTCTCGATCACGCTGACCGCCGCCCTCGTGCTGTATCAGCGCCACGTGGTGAGACAGACCGGGTCGCTGGCCGTTACCGCCGACCGCCTGCATTACGTGGGCGACCTTGCCACCAACCTGGCGGTGATCGCGGCCCTCGTGCTGGCCAGCCGCGGCGATTTCGCCTGGTTCGATCCGGTCTGCGCGCTGGCCATCGCCGCGGTGATCCTGAAAAGCGCCATCGACATCGTGCGCGGCGCCCTGCATCACCTGATGGACCGCGAAATGGCCGATGCCGACCGAGAGCGGATTCTGGCCGTGGTGCGCGCCCACCCGGACGCGCGCGCCCTGCACGATCTGCGCACCCGCCAGGCCGGCAACCAGGTGTTCATCCAGTTCCATCTTGAACTCGATCCCGAGTTGTCGCTGCGCGAGGCGCACCGGATTTCCGACGAGATCGAAATGCGCCTGCTGGAGCTGTTTCCCGGCGCCGAGGTGATCATCCACCAGGATCCGGCCGGCTATGACGAACCGCAGGCCCATTTCGTGAGCCGCGACGACAGCCCGGGCCATTAGACCGCGCCGGCCATTGCCCCGGTCATTGCCCCGGCCATTGCCCCGGCCATTGATCGGGCCGGCAGCCAGCCGGTATGGTGCCGGCCGGCATTCTGCATTCCGCGTCATTCCGGGGGAAACATGACCTGCTCGCGTGTTCTGCGCCTGGCTGCGCCGTCCATTCTGTTTGGCCTGCTGTTCAGCCTTGGCCTTTCCATGCCGGCGCAGGCCGCCGCCGCCATCGATGGCAAGGCGCTGAATATCCTGTGGGTGCTGCCGTTTGCCGGCATCCTGCTCTCGATCGCCCTGATGCCGCTGTTCACGCCGTCTTTCTGGCATCACCATTACGGCAAGGTCGCCGCCTTCTGGAGCCTGTGCGTGATCGTGCCCTTCGCCCTGCAATTCGGTTCGCTGCCCACCGGCCACGCGCTGCTGGAAGTGGCGCTGCACGAATACATCCCCTTCATCATCCTGCTGTTCGCCCTGTTCACCGTGGCCGGCGGCGTGCGGCTGACCGGCAACCTGCATGGCTCGCCCAGCCTGAACACCGCCATGCTGTTCATCGGCACCGTGCTGGCGAGCTGGATGGGCACCACCGGCGCCTCGATGCTGATGATCCGGCCGCTGATCCGCGCCAACGACAACCGCCAGCACAATGTGCATGTGGTGATCTTCTTCATCTTCCTGGTCTCGAATATCGGCGGCGCGCTGACGCCGCTGGGCGATCCGCCGCTGTTCCTGGGTTTCCTCAAGGGCGTGCATTTCTTCTGGACCACCCAGGCGCTGTTCATGCCCACGCTGGTGGTCGTCGTGGTGCTGCTGGGCGTGTTCTATGCCATCGACAGCTACCTCTACCGCAAGGAAGGCATCGTGAAAGCCGACCCGACGCCCGATAGTCCGATCAGCATCGAGGGCGGCGTCAACCTGATCCTGCTCGGCGCCGTCATCCTGGCCGTGCTGATGTCGGGCACCTGGAAGCCCGGCATAGAGTTCAGCATCTTTGGCGTGAATGTCGAATTGCAGAATCTGGCACGCGACCTGCTGCTTCTGGCCATCGCGTTTGCCTCGCTGAAACTGACCGAGGCGCAGACCCGCGCCGATAACGGGTTCACCTGGGGCCCCATCGTGGAAGTCGCCAAGCTGTTTGCCGGCATTTTCGTCACCATCATCCCGGCAATCGCCATCCTGCGCGCAGGCACTGACGGCGCCTTGGGCGGCCTGGTCAGCCTGGCCTCAAACCCGGACGGCTCGCCCAACAACGCGATGTATTTCTGGCTGGCTGGCGGCCTGTCCAGCTTCCTCGACAATGCGCCGACCTATCTGGTGTTCTTCAACATGGCGAGCGGCGATGCCGCCACGCTGATGGGCCCGCTGGCCACCACATTGCTGGCGATCTCGGCCGGCGCGGTGTTCATGGGCGCCAACTCCTATATCGGCAATGCCCCCAATTTCATGGTGAAGGCCATCGCCGAGGAGATGAGCGTGAAGATGCCCAGCTTCTTTGGCTACATGGTGTGGAGCTGCGGCATCCTGCTGCCCTGTTTTGTGCTTGTTACCCTGCTGTTCTTCATGTTCTGAGCAAATACGCCCGGGCAAGGGTTGCCATTGGCGGCAAGAATTCCCATATCGGTGCGCGACACACGACGCGAAACAACAACCGAGGGGAGCGCGCCGCGATGCCCGCCAAACCGACCCGCAAGGCCGGGGCTTTTGCCGTTATTCCATTCATTGCCATTGCGGCACTGGCCCTCAGCGCGCCGGCACAGGCTGCTGCCATCGACGGCGCCAGCCTGACGCTGTTATGGGGCCTGCCATTCGCCGGCATCCTGCTGTCGATCGCGCTGTTCCCGCTCATGGCGCCATCCTTCTGGCATCACCATTACGGCAAGATCGCCGCCTTCTGGGGCCTGGCCTTCCTGGTGCCGTTCGCCCTGCGCGACGGTGCCGACAGCGCCATGCATGTGGTGCTGGAAGTGGCTTTGCATGAATACCTGCCCTTCACCATTCTGCTGCTGTCGCTGTTCACCATCGCTGGCGGTGTGCGCATCGTGGGCAACCTGCATGGCTCGCCCAGCCTGAATACCGGCCTGCTGGCCGCCGGCACGGTGCTGGCCAGCTGGATGGGCACCACCGGCGCCGCGATGCTGCTGATCCGCCCGCTGATCCGCGCCAACGACAACCGCAAGCACAATGTGCATGTGGTGATCTTCTTCATCTTCCTGGTCGCCAATGTGGGTGGCGCGCTGACGCCGCTGGGCGATCCGCCGCTGTTCCTGGGCTTCCTCAACGGCGTGCGCTTCTTCTGGACCATGGAAGCGATGTTCGCCCCCACCCTGCTGCTCAGCATGATCCTGCTGGCGGTGTTCTATGCCGTCGACCGCTATTACTACGTGAAGGAAGGCGTTACCCGCGACCCGACGCCCGACACCGCCATCCGCGTCGAAGGCGGCCTCAATATTTTCCTGCTGGCCGGCGTGGTGGGCGCCGTGCTGATGTCGGGCACCTGGCAGCCGGGCTGGAGCTTCAGCATCGGCGGTGTGGAAGTGAAACCGCAGAACCTGGCGCGCGACGCCATCCTGCTGGGTCTGGCCGGCGTGTCGCTGCTGATCACGGCGAAGACCACGCGCGAAGGCAACGGCTTCAACTGGGAACCGATCCTGGAAGTCGCCAAGCTGTTTGCCGGCATCTTCCTGACCATCGTACCGGTGATCGCCATCCTGCGCGCCGGCAGCGACGGCCAGCTGCGCGACCTGATCGCCCTGGCCACCGGGCCGGATGGCGCGCCGCGCGACGAGATGTATTTCTGGCTCACCGGCCTGCTGTCGGCCTTCCTCGACAATGCGCCGACCTATCTGGTGTTCTTCCACATGGCCGGTGGCGACGCCGCCGCGCTGATGGGGCCAATGGCCGGCACGCTGCTGGCGATCTCGATGGGCGCGGTCTACATGGGCGCCGTCACCTATATCGGCAACGCGCCGAATTTCATGGTGAAGGCCATCGCCGAGCAGTCGGGCATCCGCATGCCGAGCTTTTTCGGCTACATGCTGTGGTCGGTGCCCCTGCTGATGATTCCGTTCGTCCTGATCACCTGGCTGTGGTTCCTGTAAGCCCGCGCCGACCGGTGTTTCACACGACTTTCATTGTCGGGTAACCCGAGTCGCGATACACTGGACCCGATTCGGCCGCCATACCGGTCGAATCGGGTGTCAGTTTCCGGAGGACTCCATCAAGGAGGACCAAGCCATAGCAACCACCACGACGCGCAAACGCGCTGCCGCGACCGCCGGCTCCAAGCCCAAGGCCGCTTCCACCGCAAAGAATTCAGCCGGCAAGAGTTCAGCCGGCAAGACGCCTGCCGGAAAGACCAAATCAGCCGCAAAGCCGGTCCCCAAGACCAAGGCACCGGCCAAAAGCACGGCGCCAGCCAAGGGCGCGGCGAAAAAGAAGACGGTGACCAGCGCCGTCACCAAAGCCGCCAAGGCTGCATCCAAGCCGAAGCCCGCCAAAAAGCCGATTGATCCGAAAAAAGCCGAAGCCCGCCGCGCCGCCATCCCGGCCGCGGTGATCAAGCTGCACAAGCTGATCCTGAAATCGCTGGACGACGACAAGGCGGAAGACATCGTCTCGATCGAGCTGACCGGCAAGTCGTCGATTGCCGATTTCCTCGTTGTCGCCTCGGGCCGGTCCTCGCGCCAGGTGGCGGCCATCGCCGAGCATCTGGTGGAGCGCATCACCCGGGAAACCGGCAAGAAGGTGCGCGCCGAAGGCAAGGCGGTGGGCGACTGGGTGCTGATCGATACCGGCGACATCGTCGTGCATATCTTCAGGCCGGAAGTGCGCAGCTTCTACAATCTGGAAAAGATGTGGGGCGCCGCCATTCCCGAGCCCGCTGCGGCCTGATGCCAACATCGCTCCGGTTCCAGCCGGAGCGATGAAAACCACCCATGAAGATCACGGTTGCCTGCATCGGTAGGGCTGGCCGGGCCAAGCACGACGCGGCCCAGAGCCTGATCGATTCCTATCGCGAGCGTTTGCCCTGGCCGGTGACCATCCGCGAGGTGGAAGACCGCAAACAGGGTGGCAGTGTGACCGAGCGCAAGGCGCGCGAGGCCGAATTGCTGCTGGCGGCCGTGCCGAAGGGCGCCGTGCTGGTGGCGATGGACGAGCGGGGCAAAAGCCTGTCCAGCCGGCAATTCGCCGAAATCCTGGAGAAATGGCGCGACGGCGGCGAACAGGACGTGGCTTTCCTGATCGGCGGTGCCGACGGGCTGGACCCCGCCCTGACGGCCAGGGCCCGGCTAACACTGTCGCTGTCGGCCATGACTTGGCCGCATTTGCTGGCCAGGGTGATGCTGCTGGAACAGCTCTACCGGGCCTGGAGCCTGCAGACCGGACATCCCTATCACCGCGACTGACCGCCATGATTGGTGGAATCGATCACGGCGATGGGAAAGCCCGGCGTGACGGCGCTGCCCGGTTGCGCTATGTAAGGCCCGAATTCCCACCGCTTTTCCGCCTTGAGCCATGACCGAGACCGCCGAAGCCAAGAAACCCGTCGTTTTGTGCATCCTGGACGGCTGGGGCCTGCGCGAGGACCCGACCGACAATGCACTGGCCCAGGCCCGGCTGCCCAATTACCGACGGCTGCTGGAGACCCGCCCCTTTGCCCGCATGGGCACTTCGGGCCGCGATGTGGGCCTGCCGGACGGACAGATGGGCAATTCGGAAGTGGGCCACATGAATATCGGCGCCGGCCGTATCGCCGTGCCCGATCTGGGCCGGCTGGACAATGCCGTGGCCGATGGCAGCCTGGCGACCAACCCGGCCGTCACCGGCCTGATCGCCAAACTGAAGCAAAGCGGCGGCGCCCTGCATCTGCTGGGTCTGCTGTCGGATGGCGGCGTGCATTCACACCAGGACCACATGGCCGCGCTGGCGAAGATCGTTGCCGCTGCCGGCGTCAAGGTGTGGATCCACATGTTCGCCGATGGCCGCGACACGCCGCCGAAAAGCGCGCTGGGTTTCCTGGCCCAGGTGCGCCAGCAGATCGCGGGCATCAACGGCATCGGCTTTGCCACCGTTTCCGGGCGCTTCTATGCCATGGACCGCGACAAGCGCTGGGAACGTGTGGCCCAGGCCTATGACGCGCTGGTGGATGCCAGGGGCAAGGCGGCGGCCAGCGCCGAGGCCGCTGTCGAACAGGGTTATGCCGCAGACGAGACCGACGAATTCATCACTCCCACCGCCATTGCGGGCTTTGGCGGCATGAAGGATGGCGACGGCGTGCTGATGGCGAATTTCCGCGCCGACCGTGCGCGTGAAATCCTTACGGCGTTGCTCGATCCACATTTCGACGGCTTCAACCGCGGCCGCGTGGTGCGGTTTGCCGGCGCCGTGGGCGTGACGGAATATTCGGCGCAGCTCAACGAATTCCTCGCGACTGCTTTTCCGCCGGTGCGTTATCCGCTCACACTGGGCGAGGTGCTGGCGAAAGCCGGCAAGACACAGCTGCGCATCGCCGAAACCGAGAAATACGCCCATGTCACTTTCTTCATGAATGGCGGCGAGGAGCAGACATTCCCCGGTGAGGACCGCATCCTGGTGCCGTCGCCGAAGGTGAAGACCTATGATCTGCAGCCGGAAATGTCGGCGCCGGAAGTGACCGACAAGCTCACGGCGGCGATCACCTCGGGCCAATACGACCTGATCATCGTGAACTATGCCAACCCGGACATGGTGGGCCATACCGGCTCGATGCCGGCCGCGATCAAGGCTGCTGAAACCGTGGATGCCTGCGTCGGCCGCGTCGAGGAGGCCGTGAAACAGATGGACGGCGTGATGCTGATCACCGCCGATCACGGCAACCTGGAAGAGATGATGGACCGCAGCAGCGGCCAGGCCCATACGCAGCACACCACCAATCCGGTGCCGCTGCTGCTGACCGGCGGCGCACGCACCGATGCCTATGCTTTAAGCGACGGCCGGCTGTGCGACATCGCGCCGACCCTGCTGCATTTCCTCGGCCTGCCACAACCGGCCGAGATGACCGGACATTGCCTGGCCAAGCCCGGTGCGGCCGCCAGCCAGAATGCCACCCGCCGCCTTGCGTAAATTCACGTCGTCGCTGGCACTGCTGACGCTGCTGGTGGCGGCCAGCGGCCCCGCGCAGGGCCAGGCGCCACAGCAGCAATTGCAGGACGTGCAGAAGCGGCTGGAGCAGAGCCGCCAGCGCGAGCGCGAACTGGGCCAGGAAGCCGCCAAACTGGCGCAGAAGCAGCGCGATCTGCAAAAGAGACTGGTGGTTGCCGCCAGAAAGCTGCAGGCCCAGGAAGACCTGGTGTCGCAGAGCGAGGACAAGCTGGCCCGCCTGATCACCGACGAGAAAGCCGCCGGCCAGGCCCTGGACGCCCGGCGCGGCGAACTGGCCGAAACGCTGGCCAGCCTGGCGCATCTGAGCCGGCAACCGCCGGAAGCCATGGTGCTTGCGCCCGGTTCGGCGCTGGATATGGTGCGCGCCAGCCAGTTGATGGCCGCCCTGGTGCCGGAAATCGAGCAGCGTGCCGCCCGCCTGAAAGACGAATTGACCCGCCTGGGCAAGCTGCGGCAGGGCGTGGCGGCCGAGCAGGAGCGACTGGGCCGGGCGATCGAGCAGCTAGACCGCGAACGGAGGGATCTGGAATTCCTGCAGGCCGAAACCGCGGCGGCAGCCCAGGAAACCGCGGAACAGCGCGATTCCGAGCGCGAGAAATCAAGCCAGCTGGCAGCCCAGGCGAAGGACCTGCGCGCCCTGGTCGACCGCCTGCTGGAGCAGGAGCGCCGCGAGGCCGAACGCCGCGCTGCCGAGGCACGCAACCGCGGCACGGCGCCCAAGGGCGGCGACCGCGACCCGCCAGAGGCCTATGCCGCCCTGGAAGGGTCTGCGGCCCTGCCGGCCCGGGGCCGGGTGGTCGGCCGCTTCGGCCAGTCGGACGAAAATGGCGTTCCGCTGCGCGGAATCCGCATCGAGGCGCGGCCGGGCGCCCAGGTGATCGCGCCGGCTGACGGCAAAGTGATGTTCGCCGGACCGTTCCGCGGTTACGGGCAACTCTTGATTATCGCCCATGGCGGTGGATACCATAGCTTATTGGCGGGATTTGGACGGATCGACCGTAGCGTCGGCCAATGGGTTCTCGCCGGCGAGCCGGTTGGCCTGATGGGCAACTCCCCGGGCGAAAAACCCGTCCTATATCTTGAACTGAGGCGCAAGGGCGAAACGGTCAATCCGCTGCCCTGGCTGGCCTCAGGCGACAGAAAGGTAAGCGGCTGATGCGCAATTTCCTCCTCGGCGGTGTCTGTGCCTTCGCTTTGATGGGCTCGGTTGCGCTGTTTGCCGCGCCCAGCAAGGTGGGCAACCTGCAGGCCAACGAAACCTATCGGCAGCTCAACCTGTTCGGCGAGATCTTCGAGCGGGTGCGCAACGATTATTACAAGGAGACCAAGGACGACGAGCTGATGGAGGCCGCCATCAATGGCATGCTGGCCTCGCTCGACCCCTATTCGGTCTACCTGCCGCCGCGCAATTTCCAGGAAGCCCGGGTACAGACACGCGGCGAGTTCGGCGGGCTGGGCATCGAGGTGACACAGGAGAACGGTTTGGTGAAGGTGGTGTCGCCGATCGACGACACACCGGCACAGAAGGCCGGCCTGCTGACCGGCGACATGATCACCCATCTGGATGGCGAACCGGTGATGGGCAAGTCGCTGCAGGAATCCATCGAGAAGATGCGCGGCGCGCCCAACACCAATATCGTGTTGACCATCCGCCGCGGCAATGACAGCGCGGCCAAGACCTTCGACGTGAAAATCACCCGCGCGGTGATCAAGACACGCGTGGTGCGGTCGCGCCGCGAAGGCGAATTCGCCTATCTGCGTATCTCGTCGTTCAACGAACACACCACGCAGGACCTGGTGGCCGCCATCGACAAGCTGAAAGCCGAAATGGGGCCGGAGCTGAAAGGCTACATCATCGACCTGCGCGACAATCCCGGCGGCCTGCTGGACCAGGCCATCTCGGTGTCGGACACGTTCCTGAATCAGGGCGAGATCGTTTCGACCCGCGCGCTGCGCGCCAGCGCCGACGAGGGCCAACGCTACAACGCCAAACGTGGCGACGTCGCCGACAGCAAGCCGATGGCGGTGCTGATCAATGGCGGCTCGGCATCGGCGTCTGAAATCGTCGCCGGCGCGCTGCAGGACCATCACCGCGCCGTGCTGGTGGGCAACACCACCTTCGGCAAGGGCCTGGTGCAGACCATGATCCCGCTGGGCGAGTTCGGCGGCATGAAGCTGACCACGGCCGGCTATTTCACGCCATCGGGCCGCAGCATCGACAAGGTCGGCATCGTGCCCGATGTGGAGGCCTGGAACGAGCGCGACCACCAGATCGCCGCTGCGCTGAAGGCGCGTCGGGAAATGACCGACACGCGCCATACCGAGGACGATGCCAAGCAGCAGCCTGACACCAACAAGGTGCCGGCACCGGCCCAGGTGCAGACGCCCGGTCAGGATGGCCCCGACCTGGTGCTGCAGGCTGCCATCGAAGTGCTGCGCGCGCCGCCCAAGCCGTCTGCCCGCAAGTGAGCGGCGGGCGCCACAGATCAGCAGAAGGCTGACCCGATGGCCGATCAATCCGACCTGCATGCCGATCCCGAGGATCGGGCGGTGCCAGGCCCTGCAGCGAAACAGGGCCTGTTGAAACGCCTGTTCGGCGGCCTTGGCCGCAGGCGGCGGCAGGCCGGCCAAATGAACGGCGCGGGAGACATGCATGCCGACGACATGCATGTGCTGCAGACAGACGACGATCAGGATGCCGACCTGATCCAGACGATCACGCGCGCCGAAGACGACATCCCGGCTGCGCCGCCCCGCCGCAAGGGCTTCAAGCACAAGCTGGCGGCGCTGTTCCGCATCATCGGCCTGATCCTCTGGCCACCCTTCCTGCGCGGCGATTTCGGCACGGTGAACCGGCGCCTGCTGCTGACGGCCTGGACCGCCGTGCTGCTGATGCTGGCCGGCGTGGGCGGCTGGCTGGTCACCACCGGCGAAACCCTGACATCGCTGCCCGGCTCGGAAGTGATCATCGGCGTGGCCCGCCTGGCCCTGCCGCCCGAAGCGCGGCTGGCGCCCGACCAGAAAACCGACAAGGCCGCGCCACCGCCCGCCATCGGCCGGCTGCCGAGCGGGCTGCTGGTGGCCCCCGACCCCAATCTCAGCGAAGCCACGCCGCGCGGCCTGATCCCGAAGATCGGTGCCGACGGGCGCCAGCCCTGGAGCGCCTATGCGCGGCCCTTCGACGAGCCGGCAACACGGCCACGGCTGGCCATCGTGCTGCAGGATATGGGCCTGAACGTGCAACTCACCACACTGGCCGCCGAACGGCTGCCGCCAGCGATCACCTTTGCCTTCAATCCCTATGCGCCCGACCTGGCGGTGCAGATCGAACGTGCGCGCAGTGCCGGTCACGAAGTTCTGCTCGGCATGCCGATGGAACCCTTCGACTATCCGACCAGCGATCCCGGCCCCTATACCCTGCTGACCAGCCTGAGCGACCAGGAAAATGTGCGCCGGCTGGACTGGTTGCTGGCGCGGGCCAGCGGCTATATCGGCTTCACCAACCTGATGGGCGGCAAATACACCTCCTCGCCCGAGCATATGCGTGGCATCGCGCTGAAACTCAAAGAGCGCGGCCTGATGTTCGTCGATACCCGCGTGGCGCCGCGCAGCGTGGCCGCGAAGATCATGCGCGATGCCGGGGGCGTCTATGCTTTCGTCAACCGGCAGATCGATGCACAGCCCGGCGCACAGACCATCGATGCGCGCCTGGACGAACTGGAGCGCACCGCCCGCGCCGGCGGCATTGCCATCGGCAGCGCGCAGCCCTATCCGGTGACGCTGGATCGCCTGCTGGCCTGGGCGGGGAAGCTGGATGCCAAGGGCATCTCGCTGGCCCCGGTTTCGGCCATCGCCAATCGCCAAACCCCGGAGTGAAGCCTGCCATGAGTGCTGCCGCCGATGCGCGCCCCTATCGCGAAGGCGTCGGGATTGCGCTGCTCAATCGCGACGATCTGGTTTTTGTCGGCCAGCGCATCGACCAGACGGCGGAAGCCTGGCAGATGCCGCAAGGCGGCATCGACCCCGGCGAAGACCCGCTGCAGGCGGCCCTGCGCGAAATGGAAGAAGAGATCGGCGTGCCTGCCAAGCTGGCCGAGGTGATCGCCGAAAGCCGCGGCTGGCTGTCCTATGACTTGCCGGCCGACCTGGCCGACAAGGTGTGGAAGGGCCGTTATCGCGGCCAGCGGCAGAAATGGTATCTCGCGCGTTTCAAGGGCCGCGACAGCGACATCAATATCGAAACGCCGCATCCCGAATTCAAGGAATGGCGCTGGCTGCCTTTCCGGCAATTGCCCGACCTGATCGTGCCGTTCAAGCGACCGATCTATGAACTGATCGTCGCCGAATTCGCCGACCGCGTTCGCAGTTGAAGCCGGAAGGATGGCGTTATGAGCAAGGGCGATATCCTGCTGCTGCATGGCGCCTTTGCCGGCGGCTGGGTGTTCGAACGGCTGCGCGGCGAGCTCAATCGCCGTGGCTGGAAAACCCATGCGCCCGACCTGCCCTTCCATGACGCGGAATTCGCCGGCCAGCCACCGCACCCCGACCTGCATCGCCAGGGCGTGGACGATTATCGCCGTTTCCTGGAAGCCGAGATCGCGCGCCTGATGCAGGGCGGCAGCCCACCGCCGGTGTTGGTGGGCCATTCGCTGGGCGGCCTACTGGCGCAGCAACTGGCCGCGCGCAATCTGGCCCGGGCCGCCGTGCTGCTGGCGCCGGTGGCGGCCTGGGGAACGCTGCCGCACAGTATGGCGGAAATAGGCGGCGCCATTGGCCTGCTGCTGAAAACCGGCAACCTGCGCAGCAAGGCATTGCCGCCCGATTATCAACTGGCCGAACATTATTCGATGGACCGTATTCCGCCTGCCCTGCGGCGCGACAGTTTCGCCCGCCTGGTGCCGGAATCGGGTCGCGTGCTGTTCGAGACGCTGACCTGGTGGCTGGACTGGCATGCCGCCACCCATGTCAGTGCCCATCGCGTGCAGATCCCCATGCTGGTGCTGGCCGGCAGCGATGACAAGGTGACGCCTGCCGTCACCTGCCGCAGCGTGGCCCGACAATATTCCGGCCGCGCGGTCTTCCGCGAGGTGCCGGACCTGAGCCACTTCATTTTCGGCGAGCCGAAGGAAGATGAGGTGAATGCCATGATCGCCGACTGGATCGACGAACACGCCATGGCCGCTTAAAGCTCAGACCACCGCAACGCGCACGCCACACCCGAGCACGATATCGACGTCTGCGCCATCGCTGGACAACGGCAGCAGCACGGCCTGGAAACGGTGCCTGCGGCTGTCGACCACGTAATCATAGGACAAGGTGCGCATCTCGCCCTCGCTGACCACGGCACGATATAGATCCAGCAACTCGTCGCGGAATTCGCGATTGGCAATCTCGTCCAGCCAATGCCCGGTCAGGTCGCCACCGTGATAGAAAACGAATTCGGTACCGAACAGGCGATAACGGAAACGGGGCGGCGCGCTATCGGATTGCGGCACCACATCCACCATCAGGATGTGGCCGAGCAGCGGCTTGAGTTCCAGCGGATCGATATCAGTTCGCGAGGCAAAGCGCCGGCTTGCGCGTTTACCCGCCCAATACTGCAGCAGCCATTGCAATTGCGGATCGAGATCCGCCTCGGCCACTGGCGTAATGTGACGATGAGCCCCCGGTATTTCCTGCCCCATGCAAGCAACGGTAGCCCGCCCGGCGGAATGCGCAAGGCCGGAGCCGGCGGATACGGCAAAAAGTCGGTTGCGGTTGGCCGCTGCCTTATGCCGCGGCGATAGAGGCCAGGCGGCGCTGGCGCCATTGCAGCATGCGCCAGGCCAGGGCACCAAACCAGCGGCTGAACCAGCCCTGGGGATTCAGGTCGCAGGCCTTGAAGGCCATGGCCAATCCACGCTGGATATGACCGAAGCGATAGACCGCGCTGGCGCGCAGCTCATAGGCCGCGCTCTGTTTCGCGCGATCATATTCGCCCTGGCAACCATTGCCGCACCAGTAGGCCATGGCGAGCTCGTCGTCGCTGGCTTCCTGCATGCGCCCCAGAGCGACGCGCAGGCGGCTGAGTTTGCCCAGCGGCTGATTACGTTGATAGCGCTGCAGGTGTTCGTAGAACAGCTTGAAATGCCGGAATTCGTCGGCGGCGATCTTGGCCGCGATCAGCTTCAGCAGCGGCTCGTCGGTGGCATCGCGGATCGCGCTGTAGAAACTGGAGGTGCCACATTCCACCACGCAGCGCGCCACCAGTTCGCCGTTGCGGCTGCCGCGCACGGAGGCCGTGGCCTCCAGCGGCAGGCGGTAATGCTCGGTGAAGCGCTTCAGCGCCAGAGCGGGGTCGAAATCCGGGTCGGCGATCTGGGCCCAGCGGGCCAGCGCCTGGCCGTGCTGCACCTCCTCGACGCCCCATTGCCGCACCACGGCACAGAATTCGGGGTCGTCGGCGAAGACGTTGCACAGATAGGTGACGTAATCGTCGGCGTTATGTTCGACCAGGGCCGCGGCCTTGACTGCGCGCAACAGCTCAGGATCGACCTTCGAGGGGTCGAAACTGGTCCAGGGCAGGTCGTTCAGGGTCCAATGGGCGGCCATGGCTTTCCTATTTATACCCCGGTCATCAAATTGCAACTCTTCCCGGATGCGACTAAGTATCCATCTTCATGGAACTTCTTGGCAGAATGACGACACTGCCGCCCCAAATGACGGAGCCCGCCATGATCGGACCCACGCTGTATCACAATCCGCGCTGCTCCAAATCGCGCCAGGCCCTGGCGATCCTGCAGGCCAGCGGCATCGAACCGCGGATCGTGGAATACCTGAAGACCCCGCCCGATGCCGCAGCGCTCAAGACCCTGCTCGGCCTGCTGAAGCTGCCGGCCAGCGCCGTGCTGCGCAAAAAGGAAGCTGCCGAGGCCGGCATCGACCCAACGGCCGACGAGGCGACGCTGATCAAGGGCATCGCCGCGCATCCGGAAGCGCTGGAACGGCCGATCTTCGTGCATAAGGGCCGCGCCGTGCTGGGCCGCCCGCCTGAGAAGGTACTGGAAATCCTGTAGCCCGGTCACTGCATCGCGGCCGGCCAGTCGAGCCCCTCGCCCTTTTTCAGTTTCCCGGCAAGGCCGGCTTCAACCGCCGGACGGCTTTTCTCCGTCCAGTCGATGACCGACTGAACGAAGGCTTTCTTCCTTTCGTCCTCGGCAACATTCATCACGTTCCAGTCACTGCTTGCCCAGACCGTATTATTTGGCGCTGGAAAGCCTTTTAAGGCTGGATTGAAGTGATAAAGGGCGGAAACGAAATTCGCGCGATCAGACACGACGATGCCGCTGGCAATTGTCACTGGCGGCATGACAATGGCGCGGCTGCGCGCAAAATCGATGGTGTCTTTCCACCACTGTGCCGACGTGGCGCTGACGGTATATATGATGTGATTCACATACTCACAGCTTTTGCTGAGCTGCACATCACGGATGACCTTGGCGTGATGTATTTCAGTGCGCCGGCAAGTCTTGGCATCCGGAACGTTCCAGCCACTGCTCATGGAGCGTTCGTTATAGACAAACACCGTGTATCCACGAACGGCGCTCCCCGTCAGTTGCGCAAGTGTGACAACCATTGAAGCGCCGGGAACCGTGCCGTCCGTCCGCGTCAGATTGGTGGAAGCCTGAAAGCCGGATACCGTCCACTCTCCCGCCGGAAGCGGCATCTGCACGCCGCCGATGTCGATATTGCCGCTGTACGTCTGGCCGATGGCCCATTTCGGCTGCGCCCATCCAGGCGGAATCCAGCCGGCAGCCAGCATGGCTGCCAGCCCCAAGATCGAACGCCGCATACATGCCCCCATAGGTTTACTGTTTTTGGATTCATACCAATCAAATTGGTGCAACAACAAGCCGATTGCCTATCCCAGTCCCTGCGTTAAATTATCAGCACACGAACGGAAGCGCCCCCTGATGACAGACACCTCCGCGGCAGCCCCCGCCCCGCCGCATCACGGCATTTCCGCCTATTCGATGATCCTGCTGGCATTGTTGACCCTGTTCTGGGGCGTCAACTGGCCGATCATGAAGCTGGCGCTGAACGAGATTCCGGTCTTCACCTTTCGCGCCTTCTGCCTGGGCGGCGGTGCCTTGGGCCTGTTTGCCATCGCCATCTGGAAACGCATGCCGCTGGGCATCCCACGCCGCTATCTGTGGAAGCTGACGGCGATCAGCCTGTTCAACATCGCGGGCTGGAATGTCTTTGTGCTTTACGGCCTCTCAATGCTGCCGGCCGGACGCACGACGATCCTGGCCTTCACCATGCCTTTGTGGCTGGTGCCGATGAGCGTGGTGTGGCTGCACGAACGCCTGACCGGTTGGAAACTTGCCGGCCTTGCCATCGGCCTGAGCGGCCTGATCGTGCTGGTGGGTGGCGAATGGCATGCCATGGCAAGTGCACCGCTGGGCGTGGCTTTGGTGCTAGCGGCCGCCGTGTGCTGGGCCATCGGCACGCTACTGACCAAGCTGTGGCTGGTGCCGATGGCGGCCGTGCCCTTCGTGGGCTGGCAGATGGTGCTGGGCGGCATCCCGATCTTCCTGATGGCCCCCGTGCTGGAAGCCGACCGCTGGACCGCCTATTCCGGCATCGCCTGGGGCGCGGTGATCTACAATGCCTCGATCTGCTTCGTGTTCTGCTACTGGGCCTGGAACACGCTGGTGCGCATCCTGCCCGCCGGCATCAGCGGGCTATCGACGCTGATGATCCCGGTGGTGGGCGTGTTCTCGTCGATGTGGATGCTGGGTGAGCAGCCGCAATGGCCGGAATTCGCCGCGCTGGCGCTGGTGGCAGCCGCTTTGGGTCTGATCCTCAAGCCGGCGCGCTGACACTTCCCGCTGCCGGCTCCACACGGGCTGCGCAGAACTTGAATTCCGGGATCTTGCCGAAAGGATCGAGCTGCGGATTGGTCAGCAGGTTGGCCGCAGCTTCGGCGAAGGCGAAGGGAATGAACACCAGCCCTTCCGCGACGTCGCGATCAGCGCGGGCCTTCAGTTCGATGCTGCCTCGCCGGGTGGAGACGCGGATTCGCCCGCCGGCAGCCACGCCCAGTTTCACCAGATCGCGCGGATGCAGCGATGCAGTGGCCTCGGGCTCAAGCGCATCGAGATGCGTCGCGCGCCGCGTCATCGCGCCGGTATGCCAATGTTCAAGCAGGCGGCCGGTGGTGAGCACCATGGGATAGTCGGCGTCAGGCAATTCGGCTGGCGGCGAAACTTTCGTGGGCACGATGCGCGCGCGACCATCCTGCGTGGGAAAGCCGTCGCCGAAGATGATGTCATGCCCGCGCGGATAGGTGACGGCGCCCTCCGATTCCAGCCGATCCCAGGTGATGCCGGCCAATGAGGGCATCAGGGATGCCATCTCGGCATAGACCTCTTTCGGATGCGCATACTGCCAGCCCAGCCCCATGCGCTGGGCGATGGCCTGCACCAGTTCCCAATCCTGCCGGGCCTCGCCAGGCGGCTTGAGCGCGGCACGGCCAAGCTGCACCCGGCGGTCGGTATTGGTGAAGCTGCCGGTCTTTTCGGCGAAGGCCGAGGCCGGCAGCACCACATCGGCATGGAAAGCCGTCTCGGTGAGGAAGATATCCTGCACCACGAGGTGATCGAGCCCGGCCAGCGCCGCACGCGCATGGGCGACATCGGGATCCGACATCGCCGGATTCTCACCCATGATATACATGCCGCGGATCTCGCCCTGCAGCGCCGCATGCATGATCTCGACCACGGTGAGGCCGCGTTTGGGATCAATGGCGGTGCCCCACACGGCCTCGAAAGCCTGGCGACGGGCGGCATCCTCCACCGACTGGTAATCGGGCAGCACCATGGGGATCAAGCCGGCATCTGAAGCCCCTTGAACATTGTTCTGGCCGCGCAGGGGATGCAGTCCGGTGCCGGGCCGGCCGACCTGGCCGCTGATCAGCGCCAGCGCGATCAGGCAGCGGGCATTATCCGTGCCATGCACATGCTGCGACACGCCCATGCCCCAGAAGATCAACGATGCTTTCGACGTGGCATAAAGCCTGGCCACGGCGCGGATGATATCAGGCGCGATGCCGCAGAGCGGCGCCATCGCCTCGGGCGTGGCGTCCTGCACGGCCTGCTCCAGGTCGGGGAAGCCATCGACGAAACGCTGGATATAAGCCGGATTGGCCAGTCCCTCGGCGACGATCACGTTGAGCATCGCATTGAGCAGCGCCACATCCGAACCGGGCTTGAATTTCAGATTGTAGGCGGCGTAGCGCGACAATGCCTGGCCGCGCGGGTCGATCACCACCAGCTTAGCACCCCTCTGCCGTACCGCATTCTTGATAAAGGTGGCGGCGACGGGATGGTTCACCGTGGGATTGGCGCCGATCACGATGATGACCTCGGCATCCATGGCGGCGGCAAAGGGCGCAGTGACGGCGGCCGAGCCAACGCCTTCCATCAGCGCCGCCACCGACGAGGCATGGCAGAGCCGCGTGCAGTGATCGACATTGTTGGTGCCGAAACCGGTGCGCACCAGCTTCTGGAACAGATAGGCTTCTTCATTCGAGCCCTTGGCCGAACCAAAGCCGGCCAGGGCTTGCGGGCCATGCGTGTCGCGGATGTTCACCAGGCCGGCGGCGGCGCGTTCCAGCGCTTCATCCCAGCCCGCTTCGCGGAAATGTGTCCATGGATTCGCGGGATCGACGACGCAGTCCCCATGCTTGGGGGCATCGTCGCGACGGATCAGCGGTTTGGTCAGGCGATGCGGATGGCGCACGTAATCCATGCCAAAGCGGCCCTTGACGCAGAGCCGGCCATGATTGGCCGGGCCGTCGCGGCCGGTGACATACTGAACAGTGTTGTCCTTCACATGCATGGTGAGCTGGCAACCCACGCCGCAGAAGGGACAGAGACTGTCGACCTGTTCCGTCGCTTTCGCCACACCCTTGTTATGCTCATCCACCAGCACGGAAGGCAGCAATGCGCCGGTGGGACAGGCCTGCACGCATTCACCGCAGGCGACGCAGGTGGAACTTCCCATCGGATCCTTCAGATCGAACACGATCTCGGAATGATGGCCGCGGAAGGCCATGCCGATCACATCGTTGCCCTGCACCTCGCGACAGGCGCGCACACAGAGATTGCACTGGATGCAGGCGTCCAGATTCACCGCCATCGCCACATGGCTGCGATCCGGCGGCGGCGCGTGATCGCGGGCCGGAAATCGGCTGGCCGCGATATCCAGCTTTTCCGCCCAGCGCCAGAATTTGGACTCGGCGTCATGTGCCATCTCGCGCGGCGGCTGGTCGGCCAGCAACAATTCGAAGACCAGTTCACGGGCGCGTTTCGCCCGTGCGCTCTCGCTGCTCACCTGCATGCCTTCGGTGGGCATGCGCTTGCAGCTCGGCGCCAGCACGCGCTCGCCCGCGATCTCGACCATGCAGGCGCGGCAATTGCCATCGGCGCGATAGCCGGGCTGCGGCGTGTAGCACAGATGCGGAATCTCGGTGCCCAGCCGTTTGGCCACCTGCCAGATGCTTTCGCCCGGCCGCGCCTCCACCGCGCGGCCATCCAGCATGAAGCGGATCATTTGAAACGCTCCAGCACGGAGAGCAGCGGGTTGGGCGCGGCCTGGCCCAGGCCGCAGATCGAGGCATCGCGCATCACCTGCGCCAGGTCGCGCAACAGGGGCTCGTCCCAGACGGGTTGCGCCATCATTGCGGCGGCCTTCTCGGTGCCGATGCGGCAGGGCGTGCACTGGCCGCAGGATTCATGACGGAAGAAACGCATCAGATTCAATGCCGCCGCCTTCACGTCATCCTGGTCCGACAGCACGATCACGGCCGCCGAGCCGATGAAGCAGCCGTATTTCTCCAGCGTGCCGAAATCGAGCGGGACATCGGCCATGGCGGCGGGCAGGATGCCGCCCGAGGCGCCGCCGGGCAGATAGGCGGCGAAACTGTGGCCCGGCGCCATGCCGCCGCAATACTCCTCGATCAGTTCGTTTGCCGTCAGCCCGGCCGGCGCCAGCTTCACGCCCGGCTGGCGCACACGACCCGAGACGGAATAGCTGCGCAGGCCCTTTGAACCGTTGCGGCCATGCGACAGCCACCAGTCGGCGCCCTTGTCGGCAATCGCCGCCACCCAGTAGAGCGTTTCGACATTGTTGATCAGCGTCGGCCGCCCGAACAGGCCGGCCTGCACCGGATAGGGCGGCTTCTGACGCGGCAGGCCGCGCTTGCCCTCGATGCTTTCCAGCATCGCCGATTCCTCGCCGCAGATATAGGCGCCGGCGCCGCGCCGCAATTCGACATGCAGCCCCTGCAGCAGGCCGGCCTGTTCCAGCGCCTGCAGCTCGGCGCGGATGACATGATGCAGCGCGGGATATTCGTCACGCAGGTAGATATAGGCGGCCTCGGCCTCGATGGCCCAGGCGGCGACCAGCATGCCTTCCAGGAAACCATGTGGTTCGGTTTCCAGGAAGAAGCGGTCCTTCAGCGTGCCGGGTTCGCCCTCGTCGCCATTCACCGCCAGGATGCGCGGTTTGGGTTGCTGCAGCATGGCCTGCCATTTGCGCGCAGTGGGAAAACCGGCACCGCCCATGCCGCGCAGACCGGCCTTCTCCAATTCGGCGAGCAAGGCTGCGCGCGTGAGCGCGCCGCGGCGGCATTGCGCCAGCACGCCATAACCGCCCTCGGCGCGATAGGCCGCCAGCGTCTTGTAGCGCGGCAGCAGCGGATGCACGGCACGCCGCTCATGCGCCGCCGAAAGCTCGTCCAGGCTGGCCGGCGCGAAGACGTTCTTGCCATAGGTGGCGCAGGGCGCGCGATCGCATTGCCCCATGCAGGGCGCACGCAGCACCCGCACGTCATCCCCCAGCCTTTCCGCCTGCGCCGCCAGTTCATCGGCGCCGGCCATGACGCAACTCAAGCTGTCGCAGACGCGAATGGTGATGGCCGGTGGCGGCGCCTCGCCGGCATCCACCACGTCGAAATGGGCATAGAAGGTGGCGGTCTCATACACTTCCGCCAATGGCAGGCGCATCATCTCGGCCAGCGCGGCGAGCAGGTTGGTGGGCAGATGACCTTGCGCGTCCTGGATGCGATGCAGGTATTCCACCAGAAGATCGCGCCGCAAATCGCCGTCCGGCAGCAGGCCGCGCAGGGTGGCATGATCGGCCACGCTGGCCTGACGCCCGCGCGGCAAAGCGCGGCCCTGCCTGTGCGGGCGCGACGGCAATGGGGCAGAGTTGTTCATCTGCCCGATTTTCTGCCCCGGCAGGCCGGGGATCAATACAGGATTTCCGTCGGGCGATAGACGATCTCTATCAGCCGCCCAGGATCAGTTATCCAGGCCATAGGCCGCCGAGAGATGCTTGGCCTCGGCGACCAGGGCGGCCGTCAGGGGCGGCATCGGCTCGCGCTGCGGCACCACCAGCCCGATGGTGTGCACGGCATCGGGTTCGACGATGGGAATCGAGCGCAGAGTTTCGGTCAGACCGAGCGTGTTGGCCAGCTTTTCCGCCATCACGCTGGCCCATTGCCCGGTACGCACATGCGAGAACAGCACAATCATCGAGTTCGATTCCAGCGTGGGCTCGACGGCATTGCCGGCCTCGCGCAGCAGGCGGTCGATGATGCGCCGGTTCTGCATGTCGGGTGTGAGCAGGCAGAGCGGAATGCGGCTGACCTCGGCCCAGGTGACGCTGTCGCGGTCGCCGAGTGGGCTGTCGGCCGAGGTGAGCAGCCGGTATTGCTCGGTATAAAGCGGCACCGTGCGCACGCGCCCCAGCGGTTCATTGTCGATATAGGTGATGCCGGCCTCGATCTCGAGATTGTCGAGCATGGTCAGTACCTCGATGGAGGTGCGCGACAGGATGGTGAATTTCACGTCCGGGTGCTTGGCGCGGTAGGGCGTGGTGAGCGCCGACACCATGCCGAGCGCGGTGGGTATCGCCGCGATGCGCAGATGGCCGGCCAGGCCGCGGGTCAGCGCCTGCACTTCCTGCCGCATGGCGCGTACATCGCCAACGATGCGCCGCGCCCAGTCCAGTACACGCTCACCTTCCGGCGTGAAGCCGAGGAAGCGCGAGCTGCGCTGCACCAACAGGATGCCGAGCGTGTCCTCTAGCTGCTTGATGCCGGCCGACAGGGTGGGTTGTGTGACGCCGCAGGTTTCGGCGGCCTTGCCGAAATTCTTTTCCCGCGCCAGGGCGAGCAGGAATTCCAGCTTGTCGATCATGCGCCCGCGCGGCGCCCGTGCGCGGTCACGCCGCCGGCTCCAGGCTGGCGCCCAGACCCTGCATCAGCGGGATGAAGCCGGGGAAACTGGTATCCATAACGCGGGCATCGTCGATTACGATGCCATCTTTCGCCGCCATGCCCAGCACAAGGAACGACATGGCGATGCGGTGATCGAGTTCCGTGGTGATGCTGGCGCCGCCGGCGGGCGGGCGGCCCTTGCCGCGGATCACCAGACCATCCTCGAATTCATCGAGATCGACACCGCAGGCTTTCAGGCCGCGCGCCATCAGGGCCAGGCGATCGCTTTCTTTCACGCGCAGTTCCTTGGCGCCGCGCACCACGGTATCGCCCTCGGCGCAGGCGGCGGCAGCAAACAGGATCGGGTATTCGTCGATCATGCTGGGGGCGCGCTCGGGCGGCACCGTCACGCCTTTCAGCGGCGCATGGCGCACCAGGATATCGGCCACCGCCTCGCCGCCCTCGTCGCGGCGGTTGGTGATGGTGAAATCGCCGCCCATCTCCTGCAGCGTGTCGAACAGGCCGATGCGTAGCGGATTGAGCCCGACATTCTGCAGTGTGACGGCCGAGCCCGGCACGATGCAGGCCGCCACCATCGGAAAGGCGGCCGACGACGGATCGCCCGGCACGCGGATGCTGGAGGGTTTGAATTCCGGCTGGCCGGTGAGGCGCACGATGCGGCCACCGGTTCTGGTTTTCTCGACTTCAACCGTGGCGCCGAAATGGCGCAGCAGGTTTTCGGTATGGTCGCGGGTTGGTTCCGGCTCGATCACCGTGGTGATGCCCGGCGCGTTCAGACCGGCCAGCAGCACGGCGGATTTCACCTGGGCCGAGGCCACCGGCAATTCATATTCGATGGGCAGGGGATGCGCCGTGCCGATCACGGCCAGTGGCAGCCGGCCGCCGCGCCGGCCTTCGAAGCGGGCGCCGATGCGGCTCAGGGGTTCGATCACCCGGCCCATCGGGCGGCGGCGTAGCGATGCGTCGCCGGTGAAAACAGCCGTGAAATCATGGCTGGCGACCAGGCCCATCACCAGACGGGCGCCGGTGCCGGCATTGCCCATATCGAGCACGTCCTCGGGCTCGCTCAAGCCCCCCACGCCCACGCCCCAGACCCGCCAATCGCCATCCTGCAGGCGTTCGACCTCGGCGCCCATGGCCCGCATGGCGGCAGCCGTGCGCAGCACGTCCTCGCCCTCCAGCAGGCCGGTCACCCGGGTTTCGCCCACGCTGAGCGCCCCAAAGATCAGCGCCCGGTGCGAAATCGACTTATCTCCCGGCACCCGGGCGGCGCCGGTCAGGCCCCGGCTGGCGGGGCGGGCACGAAACGGGCGGGCTTTCTGGTCGGGCGCGGCGGTCATGAAGGGGATCGTCCGGAAGATCGGCAACCGGCTGTGAAAAAAGCCGGATTTACGGGTTGACAGGGCGCGCTTCTTTAACACAATCGCGCCGCCCCGGCCAGCCGGCGGGGGATGGCGCTGCAGCCCGGTTCCGGACCCATGGCCATGGCCGGTTTGGCGGCGCCGATCACATGGAGATTTGCTCGATGGCCAAAGCCGAATGGGGCACCAAGCGTCGTTGTCTGAGTTGCGGCGCCGCGTTCTACGATCTCAACAAATCGCCGATCCTGTGCGCGAAATGCGGCACGGAATTCAACCCGGAAGCGCTGGTGAAAAGCTCGCGCCGCCCGGCCAAGACCGAGGAACCCAAGGTCAAGGCCCCCAAGGTCATCAGCCCCGATGTGCTGGATGCCGAGGTGGAGGATACCGATCTGGGCGATGAAATCCTCGAGGATGCCGACGAGTTCGAGGAAGAGGATGTCGCCGAGGAAATCGACGTCGACGCCGCGCCGGACGCCGAGGAAGAGCGCTGAAAAACCACCCGAAATCGGGCTGACGAAACACTTGCAAAGCAGCGGAGGGCGGCTTATGGTCCGCCCCCGCCGACGGACCCCAAGCCTCCCCCGGGAAGGTGCAAAGTCCGTGATTTAATGGGGCCATAGCTCAGCTGGGAGAGCGCCTGCATGGCATGCAGGAGGTCAGCGGTTCGATCCCGCTTGGCTCCACCAAATCATCTCGTGGCAATCTGCCGAAAAGCCCGCCGCAAGGCGGGCTTTTTCGTTGCCGAATCTGTCGGCCTATTCCAGAAAACAGAGAAGCCCGTAGCAGCTGCCCAGCCAGTCGCGAAACACGAAATACAGCGCGACATCGAGGGCGAGCAGCACAAGCAGCATCGGCACCGCCACGAATTTCAGGAAATAGATCAGCGCCCAGCGCGTGAAACGGGGCGCGGGGATCACATAGCCATGGATTCGGGCGGCGGTGCGAAACAAAGCCATGGCCCAAGCATTAGCCGAGAGCCGCAGCACTGCCCAGAGACGAATGTGGCAGGGACGGCCGTTCAGGCTTGCCCTTGTCAGTTTTCGGAGGAGTTGTCATAGTAAATTCCACATTCTGAGGCAGGATTTTGTGTCGACTGCTCAGGATATTCGTTTAACTGTTCTCCTCCCCCAGGATTCTCCGTGCTCGCGACTGCCCATAGCCGCCTGATCTGGGACCCCGGTCCGGACGATTTCCGTTTTCCGCTGGTCGCCGAGATTCACCGCTACTGGCAGGACCAGCGTCGTGGCCGCCGCCTGCCCGCCCGCGCCGATATCGATCCCATGGCCATGCGCGTGGCGTTGGGCAACATCGCGCTGATCGAGGTGCATTACGAGCCGCTGCGCTTCCGCATTCGCCTGGCCGGCACCTATCAGGCCACCCGTCTGGGGATGGACCCCACCGGCAAGTGGCTGGATGAACTGCCGACGCCGGAATACCGCGACCTGCTGGTCAGCCGCCTGAAGGAAATTGTGGCGCGGCCGGAACCATTGCTGGCCCATAACCGGCAGATGATGGACGACCATTGGTACGATTACGAAGCGCTTTGGCTGCCACTGGCCAATGACGGCGAGACCGTCGACATGGTGATGGCCTGCCAGATTTTCGCCGACGCCCCGCAAGGGGGCTGACCGGAGCGGTTGTCCGGAGCGGTTGACCGGGGCGGCACTGACAAGAACCCTTGCACTGGACGCGGCCGACCGGCATATCCGATCCGATGCAGGCCACCATCACCGCCGAACATTGCAACTCTGCCGCCGCCTGGGCCGCGGCGCATGATGCGATGCGCCAGAGCGTTCTGGAGCAAGGCTGGTGCTATGGCGAAGCAGTGGCGAAGGCTTCAGGCGGCAAGGTGCAACCGCAGCGCTGGATGTTTCGCCGACAGGATCGCGTCATTGCTCTGGCCCAGATTTTCGGGCGCCACATCGGCCCGCTTGGAACATTCATCCGCCTGGTGCGCGGCCCGTTATTCGCGGCCGGCCTCGACCGCGCCAGCCGCGATGCCGTGCTGGCATTGATCCGCAAGCAATATCCATGGCGGCAACGTTGCCTGCTGTGGTGGTTGCCAGAGCTGAATGGCGGTTCTGAATCGGAAAGCGCCATGGCGCAGCTTGGCCTGCGTCCGATGGTGACGGGTTATTCCTCGATCCGGCTGGATCTGTCGCCGCCGATCGAACGCCTGCGCAGCCAGTTGGACGGCAAATGGCGCAATACGCTCAAGACCGCCGAGAAATCCGCACTGCTGCTGGAGGTGGCCAGCCGCGCCGAAGGCACATGGCATGACGAGGCTTTCGCCGCACTGATGGGCGAGCATGACGAGCATCGCCTGGAGAACCGCTTCCTCGGCCCCGACGCGGTTTTCTATTCGGCTTTCGCCGATGCCGTCGGGCGGAACAAAGACATCGATGAAGATGCCCTGCTGCTATGGGCGCATGCCGGCCTGCATCAGGGCAAGGTGCGGCCAATAGCCGGCATCCTGGTACTGCGTCATGGACGCGGCGCCACCTATGCGATGGGCTGGAGCAACGAGGCCGGCCGCCTGGTGAAGGCGCATTACCGGCTGATCTGGCGCGCGGTGGCAGAACTGAAATCGCGCGGCGTGACGCAATTCGATCTGGGCGGCGTGGATACCGAACGCGGCGCCGGCGTAGCGCGTTTCAAACTGGGGCTCGGCGGCGAGGTTTTCACGCTGGCAGGAAGTTTCGTGTAAGCCCGGATTCCTGTCATAAAAGTCGCCGGATTGCCGCGATTTTCGCGGATAAAATGTGATCCATTACCCGCGGGGCAAAAAATTGCCTCCCGGGGGCAGTTTTTTCTTGCATCAGGGGGCCTTTGGCCCCATACCCCCCTCCCAGAGACTGTTTGGAAAGTGGCGCATGGCCGCCGGCAATTTCCGCTTTTTGCCGGCCGGAACCACGGGGCTTTCCCAACAGTCTCTCTGCCAATCGGACAACCCTTTACAGAGTCGCAGGATTTTCAGTCGCGCGACTCCCCCTTGGTGGAGAGTGACATGACCAAGAAGGCAACCAAGCCCGCCCTGTACGAAGTTCCGGCCCTGCCGGAGACGAATGGGGCGGATGAGCATTTCATTTGCAAGGACGGCGTGCGTTACGCCGGCATGCATCTGATCATCGACCTGTGGGGCGGCAAGCACCTCGACAATCTCGCGCTGGTCAAGCAGACGCTGACCGATGCGGTGTCGGAGATTGGCGCGACCCTGCTCAACATCGACCTGCATCATTTCGAGCCCAATGGCGGCATTTCCGGCGTGGCCGTGCTGGCGGAAAGCCACATGTCGATTCACACCTGGCCGGAAAAGGGCTATGCGGCCCTTGATGTCTTCGTATGCGGCGACTGCCAGCCGCAGAAGGCGATTCCCGTGCTGCGCCGCGCCTTCCTGCCCGACAACATCCAGTGCACCGAGATGAAGCGGGGCCTGATCCTGTGACCACGTGGTTCAACGAAACGCTCTATGCCGGCTTCCGGCAGAGCCACGAGATCAAGAAGGTCCTGTTCGAAGGCAAGTCGAAATACCAGAAGGTGAAGGTATTCGAGAGCGGCCGTTTCGGCCGCATGCTGGCCCTCGACGGCGTGGTGCAATGCACCGAGGGCGATGAATTCGTCTATCACGAGATGCTGACGCATCTGCCGATCCTGGCCCATGGCAGGGTGGAATCGGTTCTGATCGTCGGCGGCGGCGATGGCGGCATCCTAGAGGAAGTGCTGAAACATAAATCCATCAAGCGCGTCACCATGGTCGAGATCGACGGCATGGTGATCGAGGTGGCGAAGAAATATCTGCCGAAAATCTGCGGCAAGGCCTTCAGCGACAAGCGCACCAACCTGATCGTTGGCGACGGCGCGGCCTATGTGGCCAGCACGAAAGACCGCTACGATCTGGTGATCGTCGACCGGCCCGATCCGGTTGGCCCCGCCACCGTGCTCTTTTCCAAAGCCTTCTATGACAACTGCCGCCGGGTGATGAAGCCGGGCGCGATCCTGGTGGCGCAGAACGGCGTGCCGCATATGCAGGGCCCGGAACTGACCGACGCCATCAAGCTGTTCCAGAAGATCTGGGCCCATTCCGGCACCTATCTGGCCGTGGTGCCGACCTATGTGTGCGGCTTCATGTCCATGACCTGGGCCTGCGACCGCGACATCACCGACGTCGACCCGCGCAACATCTTCGCCCGGTTCGACAAGGCAAAGCTGCCGGCGCTGCGGTATTACAACCCGGAAATCCATTTCGGCGCCTTTGCCCTGCCCAGCTTCGTCCAGCACCTGCTGCCCGCGCCGAAGAAGGCCGCAGCGAAGAAGAAGCGCTGAAGCACGATATTACAGAAGCAGACGTAAGTTCCGACCTGACGCGCCCGCCGGTTCATCCGGCGGGCGTTTTGCTTTTTGACGCCGCGAACCAGAATCCCGCCGCCGACACCAGCGCACCTGCCATGACCACCCAGAGCACCGGCCCGTAATTGCCGAAGAAAGCCCACACGAAGGCGGCAATGGATGGTGCCAGCGCCTTGGCGATGTTGGCCGGCAGCGTGAGCGCGCCGCTGATCGCGCCATATCCCTCGCGCCACAACAGATCGGGAACCGCCGTGCCACGTACGATGGTCATGATGCCATTGGCGCAGCCATAGATCGTGGCGAAGGCGAACAGGGCCACGACCGAATCCGAGAACAGCACCAGCAGGGCGACGCTGACGGGAAACATCAGGACGATGATACGGCCGGTGGTGGCTGCTGTGAGTTTGCGGCCGAACAGCAGCAGGATGATGCGGCCAGCTACCTGGGCCGGTCCGATCACCGCAATCACACCGACCGCGAGACTGAGCGAAAAGCCGCGCTCGTCGAACATCGGGATGAAATGAAAGGTGAGCGCCGAAAACGTCGCGTAGTAGAAGGTGAAGCAGACCACCAGGCCCCAGAAGACCGGATGCCGCAGGGCGCGACGCATCGGGCTGTCAGCGCCAGTAACGACCGAAGCCTCCGTCGCGACGGCGCCACCGGCCTTGTCGCGCAGCATCAGGGCATGCACCGGCAGGCAATAGAGCAGGTTGCAAGCGGCAAGCGCCAGCAATGCATCGCGCCAGCCCAGCGCCTCGATCCACCAGGCGGTGAGCGGGATGAAGGCCGTGGAGGCGAAGCCGCCGACCAGCGTGAGCATGGTGATGCGGAAGCGGTAATTTTCGGGGAACAGCCGCGTCAGCACGACGAAGACCGGTTCGTAAAGCGTCAGCGCCATGCACACGCCGAGCCCGAACCAGATCACATAGAAAGCCGCCACATGTTCGACATAGGCCCAGGCCACGAATAACAGCGAGGCCAGCAGCGAACCGATGCTCATCAGCAGGCGCCCGCCGCGCGAGTCGATCAGCTTGCCGACCGGATAAGCGACCAGGCCGGCCGTGAGCAGACCGAGCGACAGCGCCCCGTTCAGCGCCGTGCGGCTCCAGCCCAGATCGGCCTCCATCGGCACGACGAACAGCGAAAAGGCGTAATAGATCGAACCCCAGGAGACAAGCTGGGCGAATGACAACGCACCGACCAGCGGCCAGCCATTGCCGGCCTTCAGGAAGGTTTCGCTATGGGGAGCGGCAGCAACCATCGCCTTGGCTTATAGACCCGGTCGGACGATCCGTCACCTGACCTTTTCGGCAAGGGTGCAGGCGCGATGGCCAGCCAGGAAAATGCCCTGCAGGCCGGCCATCGCGGAACTGTCACTCTGCCGCGGTCTGCAATCCGCTCGAAGCCGGCATGTCGCCGTAGATCTCGCCTTCGCCATGCTGCTGGAACAGATCCAGCAGCCGCTTGCGCATGATCAGGCCGCCACGGTCGGACGGCATATGCGCCTCGATACGACGGCCGATGTCGATGCAGGCATCGGGGTCGGTAGCCTCCAGAATCTCCTTGTCCTCGGCCGTGATCGCGGCATCCCAGTCGATCAGTTCCTGCGTCGAGCAGTCGGCCTCGGTGTCGTTGCGGTAGAGCCACTGGATCAGCTGGATCTTCCCGTCTTCCATGGGTGTGGCGCAATTGAAGATGATGTGGCGCAGGCCGGAGGGATATTCCATGTCGAGCCGTCGGCAGAACGGCATGAACCAGTGATTGCGCATATGCCGCCTGGTCGTCGGCGCGGTCGAGCCGGTGACACGATAGGCAATCGGCGGATTGAGGATCGGCACGATCGATTCGGCATAGAAACCGTAATCGGTCTCCTTGATTTCATATTTCTCCGGCTTGGGTTGGTCGAGCTGGCCGAAGGTGGCTTTGTGCACGAAGGAGAAATGCGCGTTATCGAAGGAATTCTCCAGCATGCGCAAAGGGGCGCAGTTCCACACCTCGTAGAACTGCGCGATGCGGCGATAGTCGGGGTCGCTGTCTTCGGGAATATCGAAGATATCGACCAGCGGTTCCTCCAGCGCCACCCAGGCATAACCGTAGCGCGGCACGCAGCGATAGCTGGACGTTTTCAGGCTGCCGGAAACGGCAGAGCCATCGGGGTATTGCGGAATTTTTATGCACTGGCCGCTGCGGTCATAGGTCCAGCCGTGATAGCCGCAGACGATATTGCCGTTTTCGCACCAGCCTTTCGACAGCTTGGCGGTGCGGTGGCAGCAGCGGTCAGCCAGGGCCGTCGGCTGGCCCTCGGCATCGAGAAACAGCACGATATCCTCGCCCATCAGGCGGAAGGGTTTCGGGCCGCTTTTCAAATCCTCAAGCAGAACAGTGGCGTGCCAGAATTTACGCAGGGTTTTCTGTTTGGTGGTCAGCATGGATGGGGCATCCTTGCGCTTGGCCTGTCCGGTCTCTGTGAGCCGGGGATGAGGCCGCCAGCCGGCCTACCGGGAGCGATCGCCTCCGCTGGCAGGGTCGTTTGACCCTGCCGCCAGCCATGCAAATTCCAAACCAGCGAAGCGGCTTGAACCGGCGGGCCGCGAGCGTATATTGTAACGTGTAGCTTCACCACGAGGGTTGCCATGCTGCGCCGTCAGTTCCTGTCCCGCTTTTCGGTTTCTGCCGCAGCCGCCGGCTTGGCCGGCGCCGGTTTTGTCTGCGCGGGCGGTGATGCGGCGGCGATTTCGCTGGAACCCGCCGAGGGCAGTGTTCTGGCCCATCTGCGGCAGGGCGCACCGGCCGTGGACGGCGCCCTGGACTGGGGCCTGTTGGCCCAGGCCGGTGAAGCCCGTTTCCAGGGTGGCACGGTCAGCCGTTTTCCTGCTGCCCTGCAATCGCTGGACGGCCAGGAGGTGGCCATCAGCGGCTACATGATGCCGTTCCGCGACGGCAAGACCCACAAGGAATTCCTGCTCGGTGCCCTGCAGTTCCATTGCCCGAGCTGCATGATCGGCGACCTGAGCCGCATCGTGGCGGTGAAAGCCGCCGAGCCGGTGGCCTATGCGGAGCAGCCGGTGATGGTGCGTGGCACCCTGCGCCTGCTGGAAAGCGAGCAGTCGCCGCTGTTCTATCGTCTGGACGCGGCGCGCTCGGCCTGATCTGCCAACTTGATCTAACCGGCGCTTTTCCCTAAAACTCGGCTTCCCGGTAGCGGCCTATAATCGAAATACCCTGCGCGCGATGCGCCACGCGTCGTTGCGTCCCGCCTCTTCTTCCGGAATCCAGAACCATCATGACCGCTACGTCCGCCTCCGCGTCCAGCAAACTGCGCGCCACCCTGATCGGCACCATCGCCATCTGGCTCTGGGCCTCATTGGCCCTGTTCACCACGCTGACCCCCAGCGTGCCGGCCCTGCAGCTCACCGCCATGACCTTCAGCCTCTCGGCTGTTGCCGCCATCGCGTTGTGGCTGCTGCGCGGTGATGGCATCCGGGGCGTACTGCAGCATTTCACTTTAAGCCCCGCCGCCTGGGCGCTCGGCGTGTTCGGCCTGTTCGGTTACCACGCGCTGTATTTCCTGGCGTTGAAGCTGGCGCCGCCTTTGGAAGCCAGCCTGATCAACTATCTCTGGCCGTTGCTGATCGTACTGTTCTCGGCCTTGCTGCCGGGCGAGCGGCTGCGCTGGTTCCATCTGGCCGGCGCGGCTTTGGGACTGGGCGGCACGGTGATCCTGATCGCCGGCAAGGGCGAACTCGGTTTCGACTGGCGCTACATGGCCGGTTATGCCGCCGCCTTTGCCTGTGCCTTCACCTGGTCGAGCTATTCGGTGCTGAGCCGCCGTTTCGCCGCCGTGCCGACCGATGCCGTGGGCGCCTTCTGCGCCGCCACCGCCTTGCTCTCCTGGCTGGGGCATTTCGCTTTCGAGAGCACCGGCCTGCCGGCCTCCTCGGGCGAATGGGCGGCGATCGTTGCCCTGGGCCTTGGCCCGGTGGGGCTTGCCTTCTTCTGCTGGGATCACGGCATGAAGCGCGGCGACGTGCGCGCGCTGGGCACCATGGCCTATGCGGCGCCGCTGCTCTCCACGCTGCTGCTGATCGTGTTCGGCCAGGGCGAACTCACCCTGCCGGTGCTGCTGGCCTGTGCGCTGATCGTCGGCGGTGCCGTGCTAGGCACGGGCGACCTGCGACGACGCTGACCCGGCATCCTCGCGGTCGCCGTTTTCACCTGAAGACTTGGGAAACACGAGTGCCGCGAGGAAAATGCTGAAGCCCAGCATAGCCAGGATGGCAAACAGCATGGCGAAGCCACCGCCACGATCATGCACCAGCGCGATCAGCGGCACGGCCGTGGCGCTGGCGCCGAAGGACAGCAGGTAGCGCAGCGAATATGCCCGCGCCCGCCATGCGTCTGAGGTGTATTTCGCCACCATGGCATCGTTGATCGTCACCTGGCCGAAGATTGCGAACATGACGCCCAGGCAGGGCAGCAGCAGCCAGGCATTGTCCAGCCATCCCGCCAGGAACAGGCAGGGTGCCTGCAGGAAGGCCACCGGCACGAAAATCTGCTTCAGCGTGAAGCGATCGACCAGGCGGCCGATGATCAGCTGCGCCAGTGCGCCGGCGAGGTAAACGGTGCTGACCACCAGGCTGATTCCCACGGCCGAGCCGATCACATCCTGCAGCCGCTCGGCAAACAGCTTGGGCAGGGCAATGGTGGCGGCGTTGAACACCACGCCGCCACTGACCCCCACCAGCGCCAGCACGGCAAAGGCCCGGATCGCCACCCCGCGTGGCACATGGGGCTGCGGCTGGCCGCCCTTGCGCGGCGGCGAGGCATGCTCGGGCACCAGCGCCAGATAGGTGATGCCAACGGCAATCGCGGCGATGCCGGGCAGGATGAACGCCGCGCGCCAGCCGATGAACTGCACGATGCCACCGGTGATAAGGGCTGCGACAGCCACGCCAACATTGCCCCACACGCCATTCAGCCCGATCTCGCGGCCCATGGTTTCCGGCCCCAGAGCGGCGGCATGGGCGGTGAGCATCGCGGTGCCGACCGGGTGATAGATCGCGGCGAACAGGCCGATCAGCGTCAGCGCCATTGCCAGTAGCCACAGCGATGTGGTGAGGCCCGCGAGGATCGCGGCACCGCCGGCGCCGAGAAAGAACACGCCCAGCATATGGCGGCGGCTCCAGCGGTCGCCCAGCCAGCCGGCCGGAATCGAACCGGCCCCGAAGGCGATGAAACCACCCAGCGACAGCGCCAGCAGCTCGCCGTAAGAGCGGCCGAAATCCGCCTCCATCGCCAGCACGGCGGTGGGGAAGATCAACATGAACATATGATCCAGCAGATGGGCGAGGTTGACGAAGCCGATCACCCGGCGCGACAGAGACATGCGGCCAATCCCGACAAAACAGTTGCGCCCGGCAGGATAGGATTGTCTGATAAGCGACGTCCTGCCTGTTTCTATCGAGAATCGGACATGATCCGCAGTACCAATGCCGAGGATTACCAGCGCATCGCCACACCGGTGGCGGCGATGCCGAAGGATTTTCCCGCCGGCCACCATATTCCGCCGCACCGGCACGAACGCGGGCAGTTGCTGTATGCCACGCAGGGTGTGATGCGGATCGGCACGGCGCAGGGCACATGGATGGTGCCGCCGCAGCGTGCACTGTGGATTCCGCCGCAGACCGAGCATGAAATTCACATGAGCGGCGCAGTGGCGATGCGCACGCTCTATATCGCGCCGCGTGCCGCCCGGCATCTGCCACGCGACTGTCAGGTGATCGACGTGTCGCCGCTACTGCGCGCGCTGATCCTCGCCGCCATGGAGGAACCCGTGGAATACCCGCGCGGCAGTCGCGGCGAGGCCATTGCGAAACTGCTGCTACATGAATTGCGCGCCGTGCCGGCCCTGCCGCTGCATCTGCCAATGCCGCAAGAACCACGATTGCAGAAGGTATGCCAGAAAATCCTGCACAGTCTGGGTAGGGATGCCGATATCGAGAGCCTTGCCGCCGGGGCCGGCCTGAGCAGCCGCAGTCTGGCGCGGCTGTTCCAGCGCGAAACCGGCATGGGCTTTGCCGCCTGGCGCCAGCAGGCACGACTGGCCGAAGCCCTGACGCAATTGAGCGGGGGCAAGCCGGTGGCTTTGGTGGCGGCGGATCTGGGTTATGCCTCGCCGGCCGCCTTCACCGCCATGTTCCGCAAAAGCCTCGGCACCACACCGAGCAGATATTTCGGTACAGCGCGAAATTCCGGCAGCATATCAGCCTAACAATTTTTCCATCAGCAGCAGCCGGACACCGTCTTCGCTCATTTGCCCGGTTTCGGTGAAACCCTCGCGGCGGTAGAAGGCAACGCCTTTCGCATTGTCGGCCTCGACCTCCAGCACAAGACGATTCGCCGATGAATAGCGTTGGCACAGCGCAGCCAGCAGCGCATGGCCGATACCCTGCCGCTGCCAAGTAGGCAGCACATACAGCCGGGCGATCCGCAACCGCGGCAGGGCACGTGCATCGGCATAAGCATGACCTGCCAAGGCATGATCGGCCTCGGCAACCAGAAAACAGGTGCCGGCCGTATCAAGCTGTTGCGCCAGAGCTTGTGGAGCGTGCCAGCGCGCCGTGATCTCGTTCACTTTCGACACGCCAATCAGGGCGTCGTAGGTATCGTGCCAGGTTTCGATCAGCAGGCGGCTGACGGCGGGAATGTCGGCAATAACCACATTCCGGACGAGCACTGCCATGTCAGGGCGCCCAGCCCGGCGGGGCGAGTTCAAAGCCGGCGAAATCGAAGCCCGGCGCAACGGTGCAGCCAACCAGGGTCCACTCGCCCAGGCTTTCCGCCGCCTGCCAGTGATGCGGCGGCACGATGCCCTGCGGCATCTGGCCTGCGATCACGCCATGGCCCAGCGTGATTTGCTGTATCGGCCGGCCGTCGCCTTCACTGATACTCAGCCGTAACGGCGCGCCGGCATGGAAATGCCAGATCTCGACGGCATCCACGCGATGCCAGTGCGACCGCTCGCCGGCCCGCAGCAGGAAATAGATCGCCGTCGAACGGCTGCGGCCATCGGGGCCGGGCGCATCGCGGAAGGTTTCGACATAATGCCCGCCTTCGGGATGCGGCTGCAGACCGAGGGCGGCGATGATCTCGTCCGCCGTCATGCGAAGATACGCTCCAGAACGGCGATGCCAACATCGACCAGAAACCAGACCCAGCCAGTGGCGACCACGCTGGCGGCCAGGCTGGCGATCACCAGCGTGCCGTCGCGCTCAACCTGGCCGAAGGCCGCCAGGATGATCGCCCAGGCCGGCAACAGGTTGCCGAACGGGATCGGCAGCGAGAGCAGCAGCGCGTTCCACAACACGATGCCGCCCAGCAGCGGACGGAATCGCCGGCCGGTGAGATGAGCATAGCGCGGCTTCACATATCGCTCGATGCGTTCCAGCGTCGGGATGGCCGGGCGCAGCAGCTTGGCGACGTCGGCGCGGCGGAAGCTGCGCGCCAGCCAGCTTTCGGGAAACCAGGGATGATCCAGGCCAAACAGCATCTGCGCCGCCAGCAGCACCAAGGGCGCCCCCAGCACAGCGGAAAGGCCCGGCGCGATCGGCGCCGGAATGCCGTTGGGCAAAGCGAAAATCAGGATCGCCAGACCAAAGGCACGCAGGCCGAAGGCATGGATCAGATCATGCAGGCTGATGCGGTCCTCGGGGTCACCAGCGCAAAGTGCGGCGACGATCTCGCTCACCTTGCGCGGCGTCTCGCCATTGCCATTATCGCCATTCAGCGGGGCATCGGTCATGACTTGTCGGTTCCGTCATTCAGGCCGGGTAACTGCGGCGTGACATCCTCGGCGTCGGCCTCGATCACGTCAGTGCGCTGCACGCTGACCTGGAAGCTGGGCAGGGCCGCAGGCGTCTTGGACGAACGGATGCCGAGCTGGCCCAGGCGCCGGATGCGCGGCAGCAGGCGCGCATTGACCGAACGGCTGAACGCCTCGAATTGTTCGGTGGCCTGCTGCAGGCCACGGCCGACGCGGTCGGCCAGCGTGAGCGCGGTGGCGGTGGATTCCACAAGGTTGCCGACCGCCTCGACGATCTTTTCCAGATTCTCCACCTGGCGGCCGCCATCGATCTGCAGACGCGACACGGCGATGATCGCGGCCAGCGCCGAAGGGCCCGTCACCACGATATCGACTTCAGCAGCACGGCGTTCGAAATCGGGATCGGCGCGACGCAGCTTTTCCACCGCCGCATCATTGGGCAGCATCATGGCGATCATGCTGCGCTTCAGGCTGCCGCCGCGTTTCAGGTCTTTATACGTGGCGAGCACGGCGTTGCCGTAATCCTTGGCGCTGAGCGCCCGCAGATGGGTCGCCATGCGCTGGGCCAGCTGGGCCAGCGCCGCTGCCTCGGCGACTTCATCCTCGGCCTCGGCATGGTCGAGCAGCAGCTTGGAAGCCTTGGAATCGATCACCAGCACGGCGTCGCCGGGCAGGAACACCACGGCATCGGGGCGCAGGTTGCCGCGCTCGCCATCGCCGGCGGCATGATACTGGATGATGAAATCCAGGCCCGGCTGCAGGCCGAAAGCCTTCAGCACGTTTTCCAGCCCGATCTCGGCCAGACGGCCGGCGCCGCCGGGATGCGACAATGCGCGATAGACCGTGTCGATGGCCTTGCGGCTGTCGCCGACCTGCTGGTTCAGCCGTGTCACCGTCTCGGTCACGGTGAGGAATTGCTGGGCCAGGCCGTCGGTCGCCTGCTTGATCCGTTTCTCGCCCTCTTCCTTCTGGGCCTCGGCTTCGCGCTTGTGGTCGGCCAGCAGCTTGTTGGAAAGCTGGGCAGCGGATTCCACGGCCGCCGCCCGGGCCGCCTGGGTCGCGGTTTCCGCCAGCTTCTCGAAGGCCTGGGTCTTCACGGCGAGTTCGCTGCGCAGGCCGGCGGCCTGGCGTTCAGCCTCCAGCCGGGCGGCCTGGGCCGTGGCGGCCTCGTCGCGGGCCTGGTCGAGCTGGTCGCGCAGTTCGGCCACCAGGGCCGCCTGATCGGCAGCGCCAGCGCCCATGCCAGCGCCCCGGCGCAGCAGAAGAACCAGCAGAATCAGGATGATCGCCAGCCCGGCGATGCTGGCGATTCCAAGAATCGGCATTATATCCATGGCCATGGGTGTTACATAACAGCGGGCTTGACGGAGAGCCAGCCCGCGCCCTATGACGCCCGGATTATTACGGAATGGATTTATGGCCCTTTTGCCGATCATCACCGCCCCGGACCCCCGGCTGGAAGCTGTCTCGACCCCCGTCGAGGCCGTGACCGACGAGGTGCGCCGCCAGCTCGACGACATGCTGGAGACCATGTATGCCGCGCCGGGCATCGGCCTGGCCGCCATCCAGGTGGGCATCCCCAAGCGCATGCTGGTGATCGACGTTTCGCGCGAGGGCGAGGAAAAGCAGCCGCTTTTCATCATCAATCCGGAATTCACCTGGCTGTCGGACGAGGACAAGGTCTACGAGGAGGGCTGCCTGTCGCTGCCCGAGCAGTATGCCGAAGTGGCCCGCCCGGCCGAGGCGAAGATCGAATACCTGGGCTATAACGGCGAGAAGAAGGAGCTGCATGCTGATGGCCTGCTTGCCGTCTGCCTGCAGCACGAGATCGACCATCTGGACGGCATCCTGTTCGTCGATCATCTCTCGGCGCTGAAGCGCAATATGATCCTGCGCAAGCTGCTGAAGCAGAAGCGCCTCGCCGAAGCCGGCTGAGCCGGTTCACCCCATGGCCTTACGTCTGGTTTTCATGGGCACGCCGGATTTCGCCGTGCCGGTGCTGGAATCCTTCATCGCCAATGGCGACGAGATCTCTGCTGTCTACAGCCAGCCGCCACGCCCGGCCGGCCGCGGCCACAAGCTGACGCCTTCGCCCGTGCAGGCCTGCGCCGAAAAGCACGGCCTGCCCGTGCGCCATCCGGTGAGCCTGAAAACGGCCGAGGCGCAGGCGGAATTCGCCGCGTGGAAAGCCGATGCCGCCGTGGTGGTGGCCTATGGCCTGCTGCTGCCCAAACCGGTGCTGGAGGCGCCGAAACTGGGCTGCTTCAACCTGCATGCCTCGCTGCTGCCGCGCTGGCGCGGCGCCGCGCCGATCCAGCGCGCGATCATGGCCGGCGACACCGAAACCGGCGTCTGTGCCATGCAGATGGATGTCGGGCTCGATACCGGGCCGGTGCTGGCCTGCGAGCGTGTCGCCATCGGCCCGCGCATGACGATTGCCGAACTGCATGACGAACTGGCGCGTGTGGGCGCGCCGCTGATGGTGCGAGCGCTGCACGATTTCGCCGCCGGCAAGATCAAGCCGCAGCCGCAGCCTGAACAGGGCGTGACCTATGCGACCAAGCTGACCAGGGATGAAGGCCGCATCGACTGGACGAAACCCGCCGCCGAAATCGACCGCATGGTGCGTGCGCTGAATCCCGGGCCGGGCACCTTCTTTGAACTGAACGGCGAGCGCATCAAGGTGCTGGCGGTCGAGCCCGTGGCGGATCGCGGCGCGGCCGGCACGACTCTGGACGATGCCGGCATTGTGGCCTGCGGAGACGGTGCGCTGAAGCTGCTGCGCCTGCAGCGGCCCAGCAAAAGCGCAGTCGGCATCGCCGATTTCCTGCGTGGCTTTGCCTTGCCGCGCGGCACGGTTCTGGGCTGATGCCGCGCTTCCGCCTCACCATCGAATACAATGGCGGCGCCTATGTCGGCTGGCAGCGGCAGCAGGACAACCGCGCGGTGCAGCAGGCGCTGGAAGAAGCCATCCAGGCCATGAGCGGCCAGAGCGTGGAAACCGTGGCGGCCGGCCGCACCGATGCCGGTGTGCATGCCCGCGGCCAGGTGGTGCATTTCGACCTGGAGCGCGATTTCACGGCCGACCGCATCCGCGACGGGCTGAATTTCCATCTTCGGCTGGAGCCGGTGAAAGTGCTGGATGCCGCCATCGTCGGGCCGGATTTCCACGCCCGGCTTTCCGCCACCGGGCGGCAGTATCTCTATCGCATCCTCAACCGTCGCCCGCCGCCGGCGCTGGAAGCCGGCTTCGTGTGGCATGTGCCGGTGCCGCTGGATGTGGCGGCGATGCATGACGCCGCGCAATGCCTGGTCGGCCATCACGATTTCACCAGTTTCCGCGCCGCCGAATGCCAGGCCAAATCACCCGAGAAGACGCTGGCGCATCTGGCGGTGACGCGCGCGGGCGAGGAGATTCACGTCACGGCAAAGGCCCGCAGCTTCCTGCATCACCAGGTGCGCAACATGGTTGGCACGCTGAAACTGGTGGGCGAAGGGCGCTGGTCGGCCGCCGACGTACAAGCGGCACTCGACAAGCGCGACCGTTCCGCCGCCGGCCCAACGGCGCCGGCAGAGGGCCTGACCCTGATGCAGGTTGATTACTGAAGCGCGTGATTTAACCGCGCCAGCCAATCGTCCCGGCGCTGTTTAGCTGCGCCAGCCAATCGCCTTGGCCCAGTCCTCGAAATCCTTGCGGCGGCCAGCCGGATTGGCCGGGGCCACTTCGCCGTTCTGCGCGGCTTCGCGACGGCGCTGCGCCACACCTTCGGCCAGCGGCACCAGATCGGCCAGGGCACGACGGGCATCGACCGTGGCTTCGTCCTCGATCGGCACCGGGTTGAGTTCACCCTTCTCATCCCAGTCGAACTGGGTGCCATAGACCTGCTTCCTGCCTTCCAGCCAGCGGATGCGATCCGTGAGCAGCGCCAATTGCCAGCGGGCCGCTTCGCCCTTGGCCACTTCCGCCTCGATGACATCACGGCAGGCGCGCATGAAACGCGGCAGGCCGATGGCCTGCTGTACGATCATCCACGCTGCGGCGGCACCGTCTTCGCCCACTTTCGACCGGCCCGGCCAGCCCTGCTGATCGATGATATCGGCCAGGGTTTTGGCCTGGCTGTTATGGATGGCCCGCAGATCGGCGTTGTAGCCCTGAAACAGGCTGCCATCGGCACTGAGCGTGCTGCGCACCCGCTTGGCCTCATCGACCATGGCGATCAGCTTCTGGCGCAAATTCTGGTCCATTCTGGTCCTCGTTCTGGATCGCCGGCCCTTCGGGAGCAGACCCGGCATTGGACGTATTTGAGGGTTACCCTGCCCCGGGGCGGCGCGCAAGTCCAGCCAACCGCTGTCCCGACACCAGGCTGGCCCGCCAACAGGCCGTCACGACACCAGATCGAGCAACCCGTGCAGCAGGATGCTGGCCGCCAGATCCAGAAAGGCGGCGCCAAGCGCCAGCGACAGTCCCGCACCAAGGCCGATCCGGGCGGCCTGCAGCACGATATAAAGCCAAAGCAGCAGGATACCGGTGCTCCAGCCGGTCAGCGTGCCTGGCGGCAAGAGCCCGATCAGACTGCCGGCCAGCACCGGCAGGCTGGCGGCGGTGACGATGGCCTGAGCCCAGTTGTAGAGGACCACGAACACGGCATAGCGGTGCGACAGCCCGAAGCCGCGACTGACAGCCGCCATGACAGCCAGATAGACGCCCCAGGCCAGCAGATATTCCACCCCCTGCACGAGGATGAAACCGACCCGGTTGTCGCCCCAGAGCTCGGTCTGCGCGGCCGTCATCGGCTGCAGGATCAGGTAGCAGACCAGGCAGAACAGCGGCAGCCCGAAGGAACGCCAGAAACCATCCAGGCTGAGGTCGTAGAATTGCAGGGCGCGCGCATCGCCGCGCAGCAGCAGCGCCAGGCCTTTCAGGGCGGCAGTTATCTCGGCGCGATGTGGCAGGGCCATCGCTCAGACTACAGCGAAGAACCGTTGCAACATGCCCTCGTAAACCCTGCTCAGGGCCTGGATGTCGGCGACGGCGGCGCGTTCATCCACCTTGTGCATGGTCTGGCCGATCAGGCCGAATTCGACCACCGGGCAATAGGCCTGGATGAACCGCGCATCCGAGGTGCCACCTGTTGTGCTGAGTTCAGGGTCCTGGCCGGTGCCCTCGCGCACCGCATCGGCCATGGCGGCCACGAAGGGACCGGGCTGGGTGAGGAAGGGCATGGCGCCATCTTCCAGCACCAGATCAAAGCGCGTGCCCTGCAGTGCGCGATTGGAACCCTGACCACCACAGACGGCTTCGCAGGTGCGGGTGATCCAGCTTTTCAGGCCGTCCGATGACTGCTCGGTGTTGTAGCGGATGTTCAGCACCGCATGGGCGCTGGCCGGGATCACGTTGTTGGCCGGATTGCCGACATCGATGGTGGTGATTTCCAGATTGGACGGCTCGAAATGCGCGTTGCCGGTATCGAGCCGGCGGCTTTTCAGGGCCGAGAGGATGTCGAGCAGTTTCGGGATCGGATTATCGGCCAGGTGCGGATAACCGACATGCCCCTGGATGCCATGCACGGTGATGCGCGCCGTGAGCGAGCCGCGGCGGCCGATCTTCATCATCTGGCCCAGTTTCAGCGGATTGGTCGGTTCGCCGACCACGCAGGCCGACAGCGTTTCGCCCTTCTCGGCCAGCCATTGCAGCACTTTCACCGTGCCGTTGATCGCCGGCCCCTCCTCGTCGCCCGTGATCAGCAGGCTGATGCCGCCCTTCAATTGGCCGTTGCGGCTGTGCAGGAACCGGCCGGCGGCGGCAACAAAGGCGGCAATGGCCGATTTCATGTCGGCCGCGCCGCGCCCATAAAGCTGCCCCCCGGCGATCTCGGCGCCAAACGGCGGCATGGTCCAGGCATTCTCGTCGCCCACCGGCACCACGTCGGTATGGCCGGCGAAGCAGAAATTCGGGCCTTCATTCCGCCCGATCGGGCCCGTGCCCCAGCGGGCGTAGAGATTCTCCACATCGGGCGTGCCCGGCGCGGAGAATCTCAGCCGCTCGCAATGGAAACCCAGGGCGGTCAGCGCCTGTTCCAGCACCCCCAGGGCCCCCTTGTCGGCTGGGGTCACGCTCGGGCAGCGGATCAGGGCCTGGGCCAGGTGAACGGGATCGGGCAGGCCGGTCTGGACCGGCGCGGAGGGAGAAGCGGACACGGGCAACGCCTTTCTGTGACAGCGGGATGTAACCCCTTGAATCAGCGCGGGTCAATGCGGGTAAACGCGGCGTAAAACCGGCCCCCTTCGTTGACATGACGGGGGGCAATGCATATCTAATGCGCGGTTTCCGTCGCCCGGTTCTCGTGCTGCGACGTGGATTTAGCAGAATTCCCAGGGGTACGGCATAATGTTCGGCGCGATCGCCAAGAAGCTGTTCGGTTCGGCCAACGACCGTGCCGTAAAGGGGTATTTCAAGACTGTCGAGGCGATCAACGCCCTCGAGCCGGAGATCGCCAAGCTGGACGATGCCGCGCTGCAGGCCAAGACGGCGGAGTTTCGCGGACGGCTGGAAAAGGGCGAGGATCTCGACGATCTGCTGCCTGAGGCTTTCGCGGTGGTGCGCGAGGCCGCCAAACGCGTGCTGGGCCAGCGCCATTACGACGTGCAGCTGATCGGCGGCATGGTGCTGCATGACGGCCGGATCGCCGAAATGAAGACCGGCGAGGGCAAGACCCTGGTTGCCACACTGGCGGTCTACCTTAACGCGTTGCCCGGCAAGGGCGTGCATGTGGTGACCGTCAACGATTACCTGGCCAAGCGCGACTGCGAATGGATGGGCCGGGTATACCGCTTCCTGGGCCTGAGCACCGGCGTCATCGTACATGGCTTGACCGACGAGGAACGCCGCACGGCCTATGCCGCCGATGTCACTTACGGCACCAACAACGAATACGGCTTCGACTACCTGCGCGACAACATGAAGTTCCGTCGCGAGGAGATGGTGCAGCGTCCGTTCAGCTTTGCCATCGTCGACGAGGTCGACTCGATCCTGATCGACGAAGCGCGCACGCCGCTGATCATCTCGGGCCCGTCGGAAGACACCTCGGATCTTTACGTGAAGGTCAACGCGCTGATCCCGTCGCTGCAGGACAGCGATTTCGAGAAGGATGAGAAGCAGCGCACCGTCAGCTTCACCGAGGCCGGCACCGAGCATATCGAGCAGCTTCTGCGCGATGCCGGTTTGCTGAAATCGGAATCGCTGTACGACATCGAAAACATCGCGGCCGTGCATCATGCCAACCAGGCCCTGCGCGCGCACAAGCTGTTCACCCGCGATGTCGATTACATCGTGAAGGACGGCAAGCTGGTCATCATCGACGAATTCACCGGCCGCATGATGGAAGGCCGGCGCTATTCCGACGGCCTGCATCAGGCACTGGAAGCCAAGGAAGGCGTCGAGGTGCAGACCGAGAACCAGACGCTGGCCTCGATCACCTTCCAGAATTATTTCCGCATGTATCCCAAGCTGGCCGGCATGACTGGCACGGCTTCGACGGAAGCCTCGGAATTCTCCGACATCTACCGGCTGGACGTGATCGAAATTCCGACCAACCTGCCGGTCGCCCGCAAGGATGCCGATGACGAGGTTTACCGCACGGCGCGCGAGAAATACGAGGCGATCGTCAAACTGATCGCCGAGTGCAGCGCAAAGGGCCAGCCGGTGCTGGTCGGCACCGTGTCGATCGAGAAATCCGAATTGCTGTCGGATTTCCTCAAGCAGCGCGGCATCGCCCATAACGTGCTGAACGCGCGTCACCACGACCAGGAAGCCTTCATCGTCGCCCAGGCCGGCCGCCTGAATGCCGTCACCATCGCCACCAACATGGCCGGCCGCGGCACCGACATCCAGCTCGGCGGCAATGCCGAGATGCGGATCCTGCAGGAAACCCAGGGTTTCGACGGCGAGGTCAAAGACAAACTGATCGAGAAGATCCGCGCCGAGGTGGATGCCGAGAAACAGCGTGTGCGCGAGGCCGGCGGCCTGTATGTGATCGGCACCGAACGCCACGAAAGCCGGCGCATCGACAACCAGCTGCGCGGTCGTTCCGGCCGTCAGGGCGATCCCGGCGCCTCGAAATTCTTCCTCAGCCTGGAAGACGACCTGCTGCGCATTTTCGGCTCGGAACGCATGGATGCCATGCTGCAGCGCCTGGGCCTGCAGGAAGGCGAGGCGATCATCCACCCCTGGATCAACAAGGCGCTGGAAAAAGCGCAGCAGAAGGTGGAAGCGCGGAACTATGAGATCCGCAAGAACCTGCTGAAATACGACGATGTGATGAACGACCAGCGCAAGGTGGTCTATGAGCAGCGCATCGAGATCATGCAGGCCGATGACGTGGCCGATACGATCACCGACATGCGCGCCGAGATCGTCGACGAGATGGTCAGTCGCCACATCCCGGAAAAGGCCTATGCCGAACAATGGGACGCGGAGGGCCTGCAGCAGGAAGTGCTACGCGTTTTCGCCCTCGACCTGCCGATCGCCGACTGGGCCAAGGAAGAGGGCATCGCCGACCAGCAGATCCGCGAGCGCCTGCACGATATTGTCGACCGCCGCATGGCCGAGAAGGCCGCCAATTTCGGGCCCGAGACGATGCGCATGGTGGAGCGCAGCCTGCTGCTGCAGGTGCTGGACCAGACCTGGAAGGAACACCTGCATCACCTGGATTACCTGCGCCAGGCGATCGGTCTGCGCGCCTATGCGCAGAAGGACCCGCTGAACGAATACAAGCGCGAGGCTTTCTCGCTGTTCCAGCAGATGCTGGTGCGTGTGCGCGAGCAGACCACCTCGATCCTCGCCCGTGTGGAGATTCGCGCGGAAGAACCGCCGCAGGGGCTGTTCAGCCGCCCGTCGCAACCGATGCATGAAAGCCGCGGCGAACTGATGGAAGCCGAGGATGGCGCGACGGCCCAGGAAGGCCTGCCGGCCCGGCCGGTGAGCCAGGCGCGCAACACCCTGGTCGATCCGAACGATCCGGCGACCTGGAAGCATGCGCCGCGCAATGGCCCCTGCCCCTGCGGTTCGGGAAAGAAATACAAATATTGCCACGGCAAGTGAGCGCCCCGGAGCCGGCCTGGGCGCTCACCGCCGGTTTGCCGTCTTTTTAGTGCCTGGGGGCGTAGAGCGCACGCAGCAGCGTGAGGGTCTCGCCATCCGGCGCCACCAGCCCGTCGACCTTCAGGCCGTGACGCTGCTGGAAGCTGCGCAAGGCCGTTGCCTCGCGTTTGGTCCAGTAGCCGGTCGGCCCGCCGCTGGCGAAAAGATCGAGATCGCCCTCGCGATGCAGCAAGGCCTGCAGCTTTGCCACATCGGCGCGGCGGTTCGCCTGGCCTTCGCCGACGCCTTCCAGCAGATCGAAAATCAGGTCGCCGAATAGCTGGCGCAGCGAAGCGCCGTTCATCCAGGCACAGGCCGTGGTCCAGACCGGGTCGGCCGGCGCCGTTTTGGCTGCCGCCGCAGCCAGGGGGCGCAGCAGATGGGTGCGAAGCGACTTGTCGACGGAAAACGGACGCATGAACATGACAGCTGCCTTTCCTGCATAATCTGCCTGAACGATATGAGAACACTGCCACGGAAAAATGAGAACGTCCAGAGAATATTTCTTATTTTGTTCTCAACATATTCTTAATATTTCCCGGACTGCCCCGCCCACCCGGCCGGCAAGGGATTGACGCTCGGGCTGCGGCCAGGCGAGATCGCGGCATGATTGATCCCACAGTCCGCCTCAGCCCGCAGCAGGCCAGCCGGTTCGCCGCCCTGCCCTTGCGCAACCTCACCGCCGAATATCCCAACAGCCTGGCGCATTTCCTGAACGGCCCGGCAGACCTGCGGTCGCCCCGCGATCTGCATCCGGTGTTTTACGGATCCTATGATTGGCATTCCTGCGTGCATGGCTGGTGGCTGCTGGCGCGCTGCCTGCGCCGCCATCCAGACCTGCCGATCGCCGGTCAGGCCCTTGCGCTGTTCACATCGCATTTCACGCCTGAAGCCGGTGCGGCCGAAGCGGACTATATGCGGCAGCCCGGGCGCGGCACCTGGGAACGGCCCTACGGCTGGGGCTGGCTGCTGGCTTTATGCGCGGAACTGCAACTCTGGCCGCAGCCGGAAGCAAAGGTCTGGCGCACCGCCCTGCGACCTCTGGAAAATCATATCGCCCGCGCCTTCCCGGCCTATCTGGCGAAACTGACCTATCCGATCCGCACCGGCACGCATTTCAACACCGCCTTCGGCCTGGTGCTGGCATTGCATTACGCCCGCATCTGCGGCGATGCCGGTCTGGAACAGGCCATTACGGATTATGCGCGGGGCAAATTCTTGCCCGATGCCGCTTACCCCGCGCATTACGAACCCAATGGCGATGATTTTCTCTCCGGCGCGCTGACCGAAGCGCTGCTTCTGGCCATGGTATTGCCGGGCGGTGATTTCGCCGATTGGTTCACAACATTCCTGCCAGCGCCATCCTTCGCGCCAGCCATCGTGGCCGACCGCAGCGATGCCAAGGGCGTGCATCTGGATGGACTCAATCTCTCGCGCGCCTGGTGTCTGCGCGGCATCGCCAATACCCTGCCGGATTCGCGATCCTCGTTGCTGCGCGAGATGGCAGCGGCGCATGAAGCCGCCAGCCTGCCCTTCCTGGAAAGCGGCGAATATGGTGGCGAGCATTGGCTGGCAACCTTTGCGGCGTTGGCCGTCGAAGGACTGGCTGACTGACCCCTTCCCTGCCGTGATGACAGGCTTGCCAAACCGGCCTCGCCTGTGGCTGGCTGCATCACGGGAGGAATTCAGCATGCCGATCAGTCTCGACCTTTGGCTCGCCTTCGCCGCCGCCGCGACGGTGATGATCCTGATTCCCGGGCCAACCACCTTGATGGTGATGGGCCATACTATGGCCAGTGGGCCACGTGTCGGCGCGATCAGCCTGATCGGCGTCACCCTTGGCGATATCGGCGCCATCACATTATCCACGCTGGGTTTCAGCGCCCTGCTGGCCGCTTCGGCCGAAGCCTTCCTGGTGATGAAATGGCTCGGCGCCGCCTATCTGGTCTGGCTGGGCATCAAGCTGTGGCGCGCGCCGCCAGCGGATATGACTCCGGTCGCCGCCAACCGCAGAACCGCCGGGGAAGCTATTCTGCAGACCTTTGTCGTCACCTTGCTGAATCCGAAGGGGATTCTGTTTTTCGCGGCCTTCCTGCCGCAATTCATCGATCCGGCCAGGCCCCTGCTGCCGCAGGTCGTGCTGCTGACCCTCACGCTCAATATTCTCGCGGCCTCGATCCAGGGCTGCTGGATCGCCATGATGGGGCGGGCGCGCCATCGCATCGTCAGCCCGCGCGTGTTGAAAAACATGAACCGCGCCGGCGGCGGCATGCTGATTGGTGCCGGCCTGCTGACCGCGGCGCTGAAGCGGGGCTGACATGCTGCGTCTGGCCCCCGCCGCGGAAAAATTCACCATCGCGATCCCCGATGCCGCGCTGGCCGACCTGAAACAGCGTCTGGCGCTGACGCGCTTCCCCGCCGAACCTGCCGATGCCGCCTGGCAATATGGCAGCAACGGCGCCTACATGCGCCGCTTCATCGCGCGCTGGCAAAACGGATTCGACTGGCGCCACTGGGAAACGCAGCTGAACCGCTTCCTGCAATATCGCGTGGCGCTGAAACGGCCCGATACTGGCAAGCTGCAGAACGTGCATTTCCTGATCGAGCCAGGCTCGGGCGACAATCCGCGACCGCTGCTGCTCACCCATGGCTGGCCCGGTTCGGTGTTCGAGTTTATCGATGTCATCGAAAAGCTGGCGCATCCCGAACGCTTCGGCGGCAAGGTGGCGGATGCCTTCACGGTGATCTGCCCAACTTTACCCGGTTACGGCTTTTCCATGCCGCTGGAACAGCCGATCGCGCCGCGTGCCATCGCCCGTCTGTGGCGCGATTTGATGGTGGAGGTGCTGGGCTATCCGCGTTTCCTGGCGCAGGCCGGCGACTGGGGGTCGGTGGTGTCGAGCTGGCTAGGTGCCGATTATCCCGACCAGGCCGTGATGCTGCATCTCAACATGGTGCCGCTGCGTCCGGCGCTGAGCAAGGACAGTCCGCCGCTCACGGCCGCCGAGAAGGAATGGATCGCCCGCACCAAGAAGATCCACGCCAGCGAGGCCGGCTATCTGGCGATCCAGAGCACCAAGCCCACATCGCTCGGCTACGGCCTCAGCGACAGTCCGGCGGGCCTTGCCGGCTGGATCGTGGAGAAATTCCATGGCTTCGCCCGTGCGCCGGTGGAACAGGATCCACCCTTCGACATCGACCATCTGATCGCCAATATCGCACTCTACTGGCTGACCGACACCTCCACCACGGCGGCCTGGCTTTACTGGGCGGCCTTGCGCAGCGGCGACTTCAACCTGAAGCCCGGCGAATTCGTGCACAGCCCCACCGGCTTCCTGCTGCCGCCCTGGGATCTGGTGCCGCCACCGCCGAAAGGCTGGCTGGAGCGTGGCTATCATGTGACGCATCGCCGCGACCTGGAGCGCGGCGGCCATTTCGTGGCAATGGAGCAGCCGGACGCCTTCATCCAGGATGTGCAGTCGTTTTTCCGCAATGTGAGTGTGTGAGCAATGAGCAGAAGTGAACGCTGGTTCGAGGATTATACCGTCGGCGAGATCATCAGGGCTGATGGCGTGACAATCTCGGAGGCCGAGATCCTGGCCTTTGCTTTCACCTATGACCCGCAGCCCTTTCATCTCGACAAGATCGCCGCCGAGAAATCACCCTATGGCGGGCTGATCGCCTCGGGCTGGCAGACCGGGTTGCTGGGCTTCCGCATGCTGCTGCAGGCCGGCCTGCTGGGTAAAGGCAGCATGGGCTCGCCGGGGCTGGATGAAATCCGCTGGTTCATGCCGGTGCGGCCGGGTGACACGCTTTATGGCCGTGCCAGCATCGAGGACAAGCGCGAAAGCGCATCCAAGCCCGATCGCGGCATCGTGCGCATGAAATACTGGATCGAGAACCAGAAGGGCGAAACGGTGATGAGTTTCTTCGGCACCCAGATGGTGCTGAAGCGGCCGGCGCAAAGCTAACCCTTCACCACCATATTACGTCAGCCGCCCGTTCCTTCGTCATCGCGCTGCAGAACAACGCGCAGATGGTATCGATGCGCTATGACTATTTTTGACTTCTGTCAGATTTGCATTTCAAACTTGTAATTCTTCGTCCAAAGTCCGGGTACAGTGTTTCTGGGTAATGGCGTGTGCGCTGCTGCCAGCGACGCCCGCAGCTCGCCAATCCTACCTTCCGGGTGGACCACCCGAATACGCCGCGCAGGACCCCTCCTTCATATGCCTTCGTCACAGCTCGTCGCCATTTTCCCCGCTGCCCGTGCGCTGGCACGCACCGCCCACGCCAAGGACGACGCCACGTTCGAGCATGGCAGCCGGATGATTGAAGCCAGCGCGGCCATCTGCGACGCCCTGGGCTGCGATGCGACCACGGTCGAACAACTGAAGATCGCCGCGCTGCTGCATGACGTGGGCAAATGCACGGTGCCGGATACGATCCTGTTCAAGCCCGGTCGGCTCGACGCCGTGGAAATCCAGGTCATGGCCGACCATTCCGCCAGCGGCCACAATCTGCTGGCCGGGATCGGCCATCCGTGGTTCGACCTCGCTGCCGACGTGGCGCTGATGCATCATGAACGCCATGACGGCAGCGGCTATCCGCGCGGTCTGGCTGGCGATGCGATTCCGGTGATGGCCCGCATCATCGCCGTTGCCGATGTCTACGACGCCCTGCGGGCCGACCGCCCCTACAAGAAGGGCATCACCCATGACGAGGCGATGCAGGTGATGACCCGGGGCGACGAGCGCACCAGGCCCGGCCATTTCCATCCGGACGTGATGGCGGCCTTTGCCGCCCGGTCGGAAACCATCCGCCGCATCTATGTCGAACACGACAATCAGCTTGGCTGGGATGGATAAGGCTGCTGATTGCGCGCGGCCTGTGATACCCATCCGGGTATGACGGTTCCACGCCATCTGCTGTTCCTGCCCGGTGCCGGCGGTGCGGCCGCGTTCTGGCATCCGCTGGGCCGGCTGCTCCCCGATGACTGGGACAAGGCCTACCTGAACTGGCCGGGGCTGGGCCATGAGCCGCACGCGCCGGGTTACGACAGCCTGGATGCCCTGACGCATCATGCGGAAAAGCATCTGGCACCGGCCGGCAATGTCATCCTGGCTCATTCGATGGGTGGCATCTTCGCCATCCGCCTGGCGCTGCGCTGGCCGGAGCGCATTACCCATCTGGTACTGACGGCCAGTTCCGGCGGCGTCGATGTGGCGCGGTTTGGCGCCGCCGACTGGCGGCCGGAGTATCGCGCCGAATATCCGCGCGCGGCCGGCTGGATCACACAGGCCAAAGCCGACCATACGCCGCAGATCGGCGACATCCGCATCCCCGTGCTGCTGCTCTGGGGCGATGCCGACAGGATCAGCCCGGTGAGCATCGGCCGCCACCTGCAGAACCTGCTTCCGCAAGCCCGCTTGCAGATTATCAAAGGCGGCGATCACGGCTTCCCGCGTGACCGCGCCGCCGATATCGCGCCATCGGTGGCGGATTTCATCAGAGCGTGAATCCGGCAGCGCCACTGCCCAAGACCCCAACCGGATACAAAAAGGCCCGCAGCGCATGCCGCGGGCCTGATGCCGTTTTCAGGCAATTGGCGACTTACAGGCCGTAACTGCCCATGTCGAGGAATTTGCGCCGGCGCGCCTCGCGCAAACTGCCGGGTTCCTGGCCCAGCAGGCCACGCAGATTGGCCTCCAGCGCATCGCCCAGGGCGGCGATGGCACGCGTCGGATCGCGATGGGCGCCGCCGATGGGCTCTTTCACGATCTCGTCGACCACTTTCAGCTTCAGCAGGTCTTCCGCCGTCACGCGCAAAGCTTCGGCGGCATCCTGTGCCTTCGAGCCATCATTCCACAGGATGGCGGCGCAGCCTTCCGGCGAGATCACCGAATAGATCGCGTGTTCGAACATCAGCACGCGGTTGGCAGCCGCCAAAGCAACCGCGCCGCCCGAGCCGCCCTCGCCCACGATGGCGGCCACCAGCGGCACGCGGATATCGAGGCAGCAGTCGATGGCCCGCGCAATGGCCTCGGCCTGGCCGCGTTCCTCCGCCTGCACGCCGGGATAGGCGCCGGCGGTATCGACCAGCGTGATCACCGGCAGGCGGAAGCGGTCGGCCATGCGCATCAGGCGGATCGCCTTGCGGTAGCCTTCCGGCTTGGCCATGCCGAAATTGTGCTTCAACCGGCTTTCGGTGGTGCGGCCCTTTTCATGGCCCATCACCATAACGGCCCGGCCGCGGAACCGGCCCAGGCCGCCGACGATGGCGGCGTCTTCGGCGAAATTGCGGTCACCGGCCAGCGGCACGAAATCCTCGATCAGGCCGGCCACATAATCGGCGAAATGCGGCCGGTCCTGGTGGCGGGCGACCTGGGTTTTCTGCCAGGCACCCAGCCTGGCATAGGTGGCCTGCAGCTGCTGGGCGGCCTTGGCCTCCAGCTTTTCCAGATCTTCCGCGATGTCGGTGTTGCCGCTGTCGACCAGCTGCCTGAGTTCGGCGATCTTCGCCTCAAGCTCGGCGATCGGCTTCTCGAATTCCAGATAGGAGCGCATGGGGGCCTCGTGTAGCATGGATCGCGGCCCGGCACAAACCCTGTAAACCATTGAATTGGGATGGATTTTACACGCCTTCCGGGGGTGACCGCATCATGCTATAGCCTCGCCGCCTTCCTTCTCTCGCCAACGAGGCCCCAGCCAATGTCCGCCGACCTGATCCCTGTGCGCCGTGCTCTGCTTTCCGTTTCCGACAAGACCGGGCTGGTCGAGTTCGGCAAGGCCCTGGCCGGCTTCGGCATCGAGATCCTGTCCACCGGCGGCACCTACAAGGCCCTGAAGGATGCCGGTGTGGCGGTGAAGGAAGTGGCCGAGCATACCGGCTTCCCCGAGATGATGGACGGACGGGTGAAGACCCTGCACCCCACCATCCATGGCGGCATCCTGGCCCTGCGCGACGAGCCCGAGCACAAGGCGGCGATGGACAAGCACAACATCCCGCCGATCGACCTCGTGGTCGTGAACCTCTATCCCTTCGCCGCCACCGTGGCCAAGGGCGCCGATTTCCCCACCTGCATCGAGAATATCGATATCGGCGGCCCGGCCATGATCCGCTCGGCGGCGAAGAACCACGGCTATGTGAACGTGGTGGTGGACGTGGCCGATTACGCGAAGGTGCTGGAGGCCCTGAAAGCCAACAACGGCGCCACGCCGCTCAAATTACGCCGCGAACTGGCGGCGAAAGCCTATGCCCATACCGGCAGCTACGACAGCATGATCGCCACCTGGTTCGCGCGCCAGAATGGTGAGGATTTCCCGCCGACCCTGCTGCTCTCGGCCGAGCGCAAGCAGACACTGCGCTATGGCGAGAACCCGCACCAGCAGGCAGCTTTTTACGTGGTCCCCGGCGACCAGCGCCCGGGCGTGGCGACGGCAAAGCAGCTGCAGGGCAAGGAACTCTCCTACAACAACCTGAACGACACCGATGCGGCCTTCGAGCTGGTGTCGGAATTTTCTGACAAACCGACGATTGCCATCATCAAGCATGCCAATCCCTGCGGCGTGGCGATGGCCAACACGCTGGCCGACGCCTGGGACGCGGCGCTGCGCTGCGACAGCACTTCGGCCTATGGCGGCATCGTCGCCATGAACCGCAAGCTGGACAAGGCCACCGCCGAAAAGATCGGCGCCATCTTCACCGAGGTGATCGTCGCCCCGGATGCCGACGAAGACGCCAAGGCGTTTCTGGCGGCGAAGAAGAACCTGCGCCTGCTGATCACCGGCGGCATGGCCGATCCGGTGGCGCCGGGCTGGTTCGTCAAATCGGTGGCCGGCGGCTATCTGGTGCAAACGCGAGACGCCGGCCGCATCACGCAGGCCGACCTGAAGGTGGTGACCGAGCGTGCGCCCACGCCGCAGGAACTGGCCGACATGCTGTTCGCCTTCCGCGTCGGCAAGCATGTGAAGTCGAACACCATCGTCTATGCCAGGAACGGCGCGACGGTGGGCATCGGCGCCGGCCAGATGAGCCGCGTGGACTCGGCCCGCATCGCCTATCGCAAGGCCCAGGATGCCGCGAAAGCCGCTGGCCTGAGCGATGCGCTGACCAAGGGCTCGGTGGCGGCCTCCGATGCGTTCTTCCCGTTTGCCGATGGCCTGGAAGTTCTGGTGGAAGCCGGCGCGACGGCCGTGATCCAGCCCGGCGGCTCGATCCGCGACCAGGAAGTGATCGACGCCGCCAACAAGGCGGGCCTTGCCATGGTCTTCACCGGCATGCGCCATTTCCGGCACTAACCATCAGAAAAACAACCGGGGACGTTACGCAATGTACAAGCTGTTTTGGGCGCCGGCCACCGCGGCAATGGCGCCGCAGGCCGTGCTGGAGGAAATCGGCGTCGCCTACGAGATGGCGAAGCTGGATATCGCGACCAAGGAACACGAACAGGCCGAATACAAGAAGTTCAACCCGAATGGCCGCATCCCGACGCTGGTGGACGGTGATTTCGTCATCTTCGAAACCGCCGCCATTTGCCAGTATCTCGCCGACAAGCATCCCGAAGCCAATCTTGTTCCGGCACTGGGCAGTGAGGCCCGCGGCCGGCATTACCAATGGCTGACCTATATGACCAATACTCTCCAGGTCGGTTTCCTCGACTGGTTCCATCCCGACTGGACTTTCGCCGATGCCGGCCGACAGGCGGAGTTGAAGGCGGCGGCGGAGCCCAAACTGTATCGCAGCTTCCAGGTGTTGAACGATGGCATCGGCAATAACCGCTGGATGACCGGCGAGCAGTTCACGATCTGCGACATCTATCTCGCCATGCTCGCCCGCTGGAGCCGGTTTCTCGACAAGCCCATGTGGCTATGGCCGAATATCCGCCGCGTGGTGGGCGCCACGTATATCCGTCCGGCTTTCCAGCGCATGATGCAGAAGCAGGGCATCGCCTGGGCGGAAAACTGGCCTCGGGATTAAGCAGCCCGGCGGAACTGGCCCGAGAATAGAATACCCGCGTAACCAACTGCTGGGTATGTCTTTCACCAGACCGGGGAGCTGGCCTGAACAACCCCTCTTGTCCATCAACACACTGCGCGCCAATATGACTGCGGATGGGGCGTTATCTCTTTCTTGGTATGGAGATTCCGCATGTTGCTTCATGGCGTCCTCAAACGGCTGGTCAAAACCGGCGCGTTGACGGTGATCGACCATCATGGCCGACCCCGCGATTATGGTATTGCCGCCAATACTGACGGGCCGAATGATCGCCGCGTGGTGATCCGTCTGCACAAGCCTTCGACGGCTTGGCGCCTTGCGCTGAATCCGAAACTGGCGCTGGGCGAGGCCTACATGGATGGCGAGCTCACCATGGAGCAGGGATCGATCTTCGATTTCCTGACCACGGTGGTGCAGGATATGGGCCCCCATGGTGCGCTGCCTTTCCAGGGCGTGCAGCGACTGTTCGAACGTGGCCTGCGCCTGTGGTACCAGTTCAATCCCGAAGCCGCCGCCAGCCGCCGCGTGCGGCATCATTACGACTTGGACGGCCGGCTTTACGACCTGTTCCTCGATACCGACAAACAGTATTCCTGCGCCTATTTCCCGACGCCCGAGGCCACGCTGGAACAGGCGCAGCTGGCCAAGAAGCGCCACATCGCCGCCAAGCTGAAACTGGAACCCGGCATGAAGGTGCTGGAAATCGGCTGTGGCTGGGGCGGGCTGGCGCTGTATCTGGCGGAAACCTGCGGCGTCGAGGTCACCGGCATCACACTGAGTCACGAGCAGCATGCCATTGCCACCCGGCGCGCCCAGGAACGGGGTTTGAGCGACCGCGTGAAATTCCACATCCAGGATTACCGCACGCTGGCCGGTCAGTTCGACCGCATCGTCAGCGTGGGCATGTTCGAACATGTGGGTGTGCCGCATTACCGAGAGTATTTCACCGGCATTCATCGCCTGCTGAAAGACGATGGCGTGGCGCTGCTGCATTCCATCGGTCGTTCGGAAGGCCCCGGCACCACACCGGCCTTCATCCGCAAATACATCTTCCCCGGCGGCTATATTCCGGCTTTGTCGGAAGTCATTCCCGTGGTGGAGCAGAGTCAGCTCTGGGTGACGGATATCGAAATCCTGCGCCTGCATTACGCTGAAACGCTGAAGCACTGGCGCGAACGCTTCCTCGCCCAGTGGGACAAGGCAAAATCGTTATACGATGAACGGTTCTGCCGGATGTGGGAATTCTATCTGGCTGCCTCGGAAGTCACCTTCCGCCATTGGGGCCATATGGTGTTCCAGGCCCAGTTGGCCAAAAAGGTGGATGCCCTGCCGATCACGCGGGATTACATGAATGAAGGCGAGCGCGCCCTCGCCGCCCGCGAGAAACCGCAGCGGTTTGCGAAGACGGCGTAACAGCGATCCATCATCTTCTACCTGAAAGAGCCAAGCCTCTTTGAAAGAGCCGGGCGTCAGTCACGCACCGGCTCTTTCACGTTCCACAACAGCACGAAACCCACGGCCAGGAAAACCAGCACGATACTGGCGGCGATGCGCTGGGTGTCGAACAAAGCGGTGGCAATCCCGATCAGCAGCGGCGCCAGAAAGGTGGTAGCCCGGCCCGACAACGAGAAAAGGCCATAGAATTCGCCCACCATCTGCGGCGGACTGAGCCGCGCGACCAGCGTGCGGCTGGCCGCCTGCATCGGCCCCATGCCAAGCCCCAGCAACAGGGCGCACAGAAAGAAAGCCTGTTCGCCGGTGGAACTGAAAAGACCAGCGCCGGCTGCACGCGGCGCGACATCGACGACGAAGAACACCGTATCGGCAGTGATCGACAGGATGCCCAACGTGCCGAGCGCCACCGAGGCGATCGACCACTGTACCGCGCGTTTGGAACCGATACGGTCATCGAGCCAGCCACCGGCGATCACGGCCGGAATCGCGATCACGTTCAGAGCGATGCCGAAAATGCCGAGCTCGGTGGTGCCCCAGCCGAAAATGCCGGCCGCGTAAATGCCGCCGAACCCGATCACCGCCACCAGGCCATCGTAATAGATCATGTAGGCGACCAGGAACCGCAGCAGGTTGCCGTAATCGCGCATATGCCGCACGGTGGCGAAGACCTGGGCGATGCCTGCTTTGGCCACCGCCAGAAAAGGCAGCCTGGCGCCGGGACGATCGGGCGTGAACAGAAACATCGGCAGCACGAACAATGCCACCCAGAGCGCGGCCACCGGGCCGATGATGCGTTCAGCTTCGAAGCTGTCGCGTTTCAAGCCCAGCAATGCCTCGCCCTCGGGGGGCTTGATGCCGATCAGTTCGGGTTGCGAGACGATCAGCACGGCAAACAGCGCTATCAGGCCGCCGGCATAACCAAGCCCCCAGCCGATGCCGCTCAGGCGACCGACATGGCGCGGTGTTTCCAGCGCCGGCAGCAGCGCGTTGTTGAACATGATCGAATATTCCGCCGCGATATTGGCGAGCACCAGGCCCAGGATCACCAGCGGCAACAACTGCAACTGCCCCGGCTGCGCGAGCCAGAGCAGGGCGCAGCCGAAGGCCAGCAGGATCTGGAAGGCAAACAGCCAGGGTTTGCGACGGCCGCCGGCATCGGCGATGGCGCCAAGGAAGGGCGCACCCAAAGCCACCACGGCCGCAGAGAAGGCCATGGTGAAGCCCCAGAGCGACTGGCCTTCGACCGGATCGCCGATCACCTTGGCTGTGAAATAAGGAGCAAAGATGAAGGTGGTGATGACGGTGAAATAAGGCTGGTTCGCCCAATCGAACATCGCCCATGACAATCGCGCCAGCCATGAGGCCGGGGCCTTCCCGTCTCCCTCAGACCGTCCTGCCGCCCCGATTGCTGCCTTCCCCGCCGACGGCATCACACGCTTCCCTGTTTTATCTGCTTGTTCAGCATCCTAGTCCGCTTCTCCGATGCCGCACCAATGTTAATTTAGCGCTATACGATTGCCGTGACAGCGCCATGACGCCAATCACGCGCAGTCCGTCAACCGGATTGGTCCGGATGGTTCGCCCACTGGATGTGGCATGCCCACCAGCGCGGCCGAATCAATAGTGCGGATCGATGCATCTTTTCGCGCCAGCCCAATTTTCGCGCGCCTTGGTCTTGCCAAGTCCGGTCATACGATGACAAACTATTTTCAGTGCGCATTTCCCTCAAGCCGAGGGGCGCATGATCCAACGGGGAGATTTTCGAATGTCTTACAAGACGTGGCTTTCCGCTGCCGTGCTCGGCGGCGCGCTTGTGGCTGGTGCGCAGGGCGCGGCGCTGGCCCAGACCAAGTGGGACCTGCCGGGTGCCTATCCGGCCGGCAACTTCCACACCAAGAACATGGTGCAGTTTGCCGAGGACGTGAAGAAGATGTCTGGCGGCAAGCTGGAGATCACCGTGCATCCGGGCGCTTCGCTGTTCAAGGCACCGGAAATCAAGCGCGCGGTGCAGACCGGCCAGGTTCAGATCGGCGAAGTGCTGATGGTGAACATCGAGAATGAAATCCCGGTCTTCGGCGCCGATGGCGTGCCCTTCCTGGCAACCAGCATCGAAGCGGCCGAAAAGCTGTGGAAGGCGCAGAAGCCGGTGATCGACAAGAAACTGGCCGATCAGGGCATGACCGCCCTGTATTCCGTGCCGTGGCCGCCGCAGGGCATCTATTCGAAGAAAGACATCAACACGGTCCAGGACCTGAAGGGCGTGAAATGGCGCGCCTACAGCCCGGCCACCGCGCGCATCGCTGAACTGGTGCAGGCACAGCCGGTCACCATCCAGGTGGCTGAACTGGCTCAGGCGCTGGCGACCGGCGTGGTCGACACGATGATGACCTCGGGCGCCACCGGCCGCGATTCGAAGGTCTGGGAAAGCCTGACCCACTATTACGACACCCAGGCCTGGCTGCCGAAGAACCTGGTCTTCGTGAACAACGACGCCTTCAAGAAGCTGGATGCCGCCACCCAGAAGGCGGTGCTGGATGCCGCCGCCGCCGCCGAGAAGCGCGGCTGGCAGGTTTCCAAGGAAGAGGCCGAGTCCGCCAAGGCCGATCTGGCCAAGAACGGCATGAAGGTGCTGCCGCCCTCGCCGGCCCTGAAGGAAGGTCTTGAGAAGGTGGGCGCCACCATGATCGAGGAATGGGTCAAGAAGACCGGCGCCGATGGCAAGACCATCGTCGACAACTACAAGAAGATGTAATCACCAACCGGGCGGGGATAAAACCCCGCCCGGCTCTTTTCCGGATACCGATTTTCCATGCGCTCTCCGCTCGCACCGCTCTATCAGGCCAGCCTCTGGCTGGCCGGCCTGTTCATGATCGCCCTGCTGGCGACCATCATCCTCAGCATCCTCGGCCGCCAATTCGATTTCTATATTCGCGGCATCGACTCCTATGCCGGCTATTTCATGGCGGCAGCCTCGTTCCTGGCGCTGGCCGGCACGCTGGCCAAGGGCGATCATATCCGCGTGACGCTGGTGATCAGCCGCTTCACCGGCAAATCCCGCCGCGGGCTGGAACTGTTCTGCCTGATCCTTGCCATCGCCATCTCGGGTGCCTTTGCTTTTTATACCGTGAAGATGGCCTGGTGGTCGTACAAGTTTAACGACATCAGCACTGCCAACGATGCGACGCCGCTGTGGATTCCGCAGATCGGCATGGCGCTCGGCACGGTGATTTTCTGCATCGCCTTCATCGAGGAATTCGTGCTCGTGCTGCGCGGCAAAAAGCTCGACGGCCAGTCGGCCGAAATCGCACATACCGAATAAGGCCCGCCCATGGACCAGATCGTTATCGCCGGCTTTCTGATCGCCGCTCTCTTCGTCTTGTTCGCCGCCGGCCTGTGGATCGGGCTGGGGCTGCTGGCCTGCGGCTGGCTTGCCATGGCCCTGTTCACCTCGCGCCCGGTGGGCGATGCCATGGTCACCACCATCTGGGGCGCCAGTTCAAGCTGGACACTGACCGCCCTGCCGATGTTCATCTGGATGGGCGAGATCCTGTTCCGCACCAGGCTGTCGGAAGACATGTTCCGCGGCCTGGCGCCGTGGATGACGCGCATCCCCGGCCGCCTGCTGCATACCAACGTGATTGGCTGCACCATCTTCGCTGCTGTCTCCGGCTCGTCCGCCGCCACCTGCGCTACCATCGGCAAGATGACGGTGCCCGAATTGCGCGCCCGCAACTATCCGGAAGATCTGGTGATCGGCACCCTGGCCGGTGCCGGCACACTGGGGCTGCTGATCCCGCCATCCCTGATCATGATCGTCTATGGCGTGGCCACCGACGTCTCGATCTCCAAGCTGTTCATCGGCGGCGTCATTCCCGGCATCCTGCTGGGCGGTCTGTTCATGGGCTATATCATCGTCTGGTCGCTGCTCAATCCGGGCAAGATTCCCGAGCCGACCGAGCGCTACACCTTCAAGCAGAAGATTTATGCCTCGCGGCATCTGCTGCCCACTGTCGGCCTGATCGTGGCCGTGCTGGGCTCGATCTATACCGGCATCGCCACCGCGACTGAAGCCGCCGGCCTGGGCGTGGTCGGCGCGCTGATCGTGGCCGGGCTGCAGGGCAGCCTGAACTGGAAGACCTTTGCCGAGAGCCTGCTGGGCGCGACGCGCCTGAGCTGCATGATCGCCTTGATCCTAGCCGGCGCCGCCTTCCTGACGCTGGCCATGGGCTTCACCGGCCTGCCCCGCCATCTGGCCGACTGGATCGACAAGATGGACTTCAGCCCTGGTGCGCTGATCGTCGTGCTGATGATCTTCTACATCATCCTGGGCTGCTTCCTGGACGGCATCTCGATGGTTGTGCTGACCATGGCCATCGTGCTGCCGATGATCGAGCGACTGGGGATCGACCTGGTGTGGTTCGGCATCTTCATCGTTCTGGTCGTCGAGATGGCGCAGATCACGCCGCCGGTGGGCTTCAACCTGTTCGTATTGCAGGGCATGACCGGCCACCAGATCACCTACATCGCCAAAACCGCGCTGCCGCTGTTCCTGCTGATGTGCGTGGCTGTGGCGTTGATCTATTTCGTGCCCGGCCTGGTCACCTGGTTGCCGAACCAGATGATCGGCAACGCCATCAAGTGAGGTAAACGAAAATGCTGCCGATCACCCGTTATCCCGGCATGGCGCCGGGCCGCAGCCGCGCGGTTGCCTATGGCAATCTGGTCTTCACCGTGGCCGTGGCCGACACGGCCGAACAGGACATGCGCAAACAGGCACAGGAAACCCTGGCCAAGATCGACCGGCATCTGGCCGAGGCCGGCACCGACAAATCGCGCCTGCTGTCGGTGACGGTCTATATTGCCGACATGGCGCATAAGGCGGCGATGAATGACGTTTGGCTCGGCTGGGTCGACCGCGCCAACGAACCGCAGCGCGCCTGCATCGGCGCGACGCTGGAATATCCGCATATGATCGAAATCGTCGCGGTGGCCGCGACAAAGGACTGATCAGGGCCCTGTCGCCGGCTCAGAAACTGGGCGGCGTGCAGGCGCTGATCAGTTCACAGGGTTCCCTGCTCAAGTTGCGGAACCGGTGCGGCTGGGCGCTCTCGAAATAATAGGCATCGCCCGGCCCCAGTATCCGCGCCTGACCCGCCACCGTCACCTCGATGCGGCCGCGGATCACCACGCCGCCCTCCTCGCCTTCATGACGCAACATGACACGGCCGGTATCGGCGCCGGGGGCGTAGCGCTCGACCAGGATCTGCAAGGCACGCCCGCTCAAGTCCGCGCCGATCTGGCGGTAACTGATTTTGCCCTTGCCCACCTCGGCCAGTTCTTCGGCGGCATAGAAGGCTTTGCGCGGTGCCGGCTGTTCCTCCATGGCGAAGAATTCCGCCAGGCTCATCGGCAGGCCATCCAGCACACGCTTGAGCGCGCCGACCGAGGGATTCACCTGATTCGACTCGATCAGTGAAATGGTGGCATTCGTCACGCCGGCGCGCCGCGCCAGCTCGCGCTGCGACAATTTTCGGGCAATCCGCACGCCTTTCAGCCGGCTGCCGATATCGATCTCCATGCCGTACCCTCAAATGTCTGTTTCTCTGTTTATTATATTGAACAGTTGCGACTACGATTTCAATATTTTCAAAGCCTTACGGTTGACAAGAAAAGCGTTGTTTCGACATCTCAAACTCCCTGATTATCGGCTGAGTTTCACCCCTACCTCCTTCTTTCTGCGCTGACCGGAGACACCCATGTCCGCCAACCCCGCCGCCGTCCCGAACGATCTCGAATCCTTCTGGATGCCGTTCACCGCCAACCGCCAGTTCAAGGCCAAGCCGCGCCTGCTGGTCGGCGCCAAGGACATGCACTACACCACCCATGACGGCCGCCAGGTGATCGATGGCTCTGCGGGCCTGTGGTGCGTGAATGCCGGCCATTGCCGCCAGCCGATCGTGGATGCGATCAAGAAGCAGGCCGAGGAGATGGATTTCGCGCCCACCTTCCAGATGGGTCATCCGAAAGCCTTCGAATTCGCCGCCCGCCTTGCCCATCTCGCGCCGGGCGACCTGAACCATGTCTTCTTCGCCAATTCGGGCTCGGAGGCCGTGGATACCGCCCTGAAGATCGCTATCGCCTATCACCGCGCCCGCGGCGAAGGCGCCCGCACGCGCCTGATCGGCCGCGAGCGTGGTTACCACGGCGTTGGCTTTGGCGGCATCAGCGTCGGCGGCATTGTCTCGAACCGCAAGGTGTTCGGCCCGATGCTGGCCGGCGTGGATCACCTGCCGCATACCCACAGCCTGAAGGACATGGCCTTTTCCAAGGGTCAGCCCGAATGGGGCGCGCACCTGGCCGACGACCTGGAACGCATCATCGCCCTGCATGATGCCAGTACCATAGCCGCCGTGATCGTCGAGCCGGTGGCCGGTTCGACCGGCGTGCTGGTGCCGCCGAAGGGCTATCTGCAGAAACTGCGGCAGATCTGCGACAAGCACGGCATCCTGCTGATCTTCGACGAGGTGATCTGCGGCTTCGGCCGCACGGGTGCCGCCTTTGGCGCCGATACCTTTGGCGTGATCCCCGACATGATGACCGTGGCCAAGGGCCTGACCAATGCGGCCGTGCCGGCGGCGGCGGTGTTTGCCCGCAAGCATGTGCACGACGCCTTCATGCAGGGCCCCGAGCACATGATCGAGCTGTTCCACGGCTATACCTATTCCGCCCATGCGCTGGCCTGCGCCGCCGGCATTGCCACGCTGGACCTCTATCGCGACGAAGGCATTTTCGAAAATGCCAAGGCGCTTACGCCCTATTGGGAGGAAGCCGCACATAGCCTGAAAGGCGTGAAGAACGTCATCGATATCCGCAATTGCGGTATCATGGCCGCCATTGAACTGGCACCACGCGAAGACGGACCGACGAAGCGCGGCTACGAAGTCTTCGTGAAGGCCTATGAAAACGGCCTGATGGCGCGTCTGACCGGCGACACCATCGCCCTGTCGCCGCCGCTGATCCTGAAGAAGCAGCATATCGACGACATCTTCGGCATCCTGAAAGACGCCATCCAGAGCGTGAACTGACCCGCAGCCCGGTTACGCTTCCATGGAAAAGCCCGGCCCAGAATTCTGGGCCGGGCTTCCTTGCATCTGCGACCTGCTTGCGCGTCAGGCCGGCAGTTGCCGGTCGTAATCCTTGTTCAGGCGGTCGAGCATGGTCCAGAAACTGTGCACCGGCCTGCCGTGCAACTGGTCGATCAGGGCCGCGACATGGACATGCCAGCCGGCAGACACGCTCAGCATGTCGCTGCGGCTGCCCAGCCGGCGGTGCGTCAGCTCCAGCAATACGTCCTTGCCACGCGGCGTCAGTTCGAAAATGACCTCGGAACTGGTGCCGCAGCCGGCTTCCCCGCCATTCACGCTCTCGCCCCAGGTCATCGCCAGCAGGCGCGGCGGATCGAGCTGGGTGATGCGGCCGCCATGGGCGATAGGACCGGTGTATTTCTGGAACCGCTCGGGCACCGGCTCGCCCTTGGGCGCGAGATCGCCATTGCGGAAATTCAGAACGACCTGACCGCCGACACGCAGGTCCATCTCGCCTGCCGCCAGCCAGGTGGCGCGTTTTTCCGGATCGGTGATGTAGTCCCAGACCCGCTCGATGGGGCCCGGCAGCAGGCGCTGGAACCGCACGGCACCCGATTCCAGCACGGTTCCGTAGGCGTCGTTGTCGATCACATGCTTCATGGAGAGATTGTTCATCGCTTGCTTCCTTTCGCTTTCCCCTTGGCCGGGGCCGGCTTGCGCAACTCTTCTTCCAGGGCATCCAGCCGCGGCGCCCAGAAACGGCGCACGCGGTCGAGCCAGGCATCGATCTCGGCCAGGCCCGCGGGATTGAGTTCATAAATGCGCCGCTGGCCATCGATGCGCACACGCACCAGGCCCGCCTCGCGCAGGACTTTCAGATGCTGCGACACGGCAGGCGCCGAGATCGCGAAACCTTCCGCGATCTCGCCCGCAGCGCGCTCGCCGCGACCGAGCAGTTCGACGATCTGACGGCGGGTGGGGTCGGCCAGGGCAGTGAAATGTTCCATGACGCTTATATTTAATTTATAACTTAATTAAGTCAATACTTATTTTTAATGCCGCCTGTGGACAGAAAAAATAGGCGGTTTCCGCCCTACATGGTCTGCCGCAACAAGGGCCGCAACGCTTTTAGCGGGCGTGTATTCAGGATGTCGCCCTTTTCCAGCCAACCCCGACGGGCCTGACCAATGCCATGACGCAGGTTAGCAAAGTCTGCTGCCCGATGGGCATCGGAGCTGACCGCGACCAGCACCCCTTCATCCTTCGCCTGCCGGCAATAGATATCAAGCAGATCCAGTCGCTCAGGATGGGCATTGAGTTCAAGATGGCATCCCCGCACCTTTGCGTGCCGGATCAGCCGCGCCATATCGACATCGTAAGGCTCACGATCCGGAATCAGGCGGCCGGTGGGATGGGCCAGAATGGTGAAATGCGGATGGTCCATCGCCTTCATGATCCGCGCCGTCTGCTTGTCGCGGCTCAGGCCAAAGCTGCTATGCACGGCACCGATCACCAGATCAAGCCGGCCTAGCACATCATCGGGCAGATCCAATCCGCCGTCATCCAGGATATCAACCTCGATACCCTTGAGGATCGTGATGCCGGATGTTGTCTCGTTGAACCGGTCGATTTCTTCAATCTGCTTCAGCAGACGCCGCGTATCGAGCCCGTGGGCGATCGTCACCTTGCGGGAATGTTCGGTGATGGCAATGTAATCGAGCCCGGATGCCCGCGCCGCCGCCGCCATGCCCGCGATGGTTTCCTGCCCGTCGCTCGCTTTGGTGTGGCAATGCAGATCGCCCCGCAAATCCTGAAGTTCGACCAACCGGGGCAGCCGACCGGCCCGGGCCGCGTCGATCTCGCCACGATCCTCGCGCAGCTCCGGCGGAATCCACGGCAACCCGACAGCCTTGTATACCGATTCCTCCGTTTCGCCGGCCACCATCTTTTCGCCGCGAAAGACGCCATACTCGCTGATCTTCAGGCCACACTCCTGCGCCAGGCGGCGAATGAGGATATTGTGGGCCTTGCTGCCGGTGAAATAGACCAGCGCCGCGCCGTAACTGGCCGGCGGCACCACGCGCAGATCCACCTGCAATCCGCTGCGCAGAATCACCGTTGCCCGTGTGGTGCCGCTGGCGACGATCTGCGCCACTTCGTCATAGGTCGTGAATTTCTCGATCGCCTTCGCGCCGGCCTTCGCGGTGGCCAGGATGTCAAGATCACCCACGGTTTCGCGTGCCCGGCGATAACTGCCGGCGATCTCGACCCGCATCACCCCGGGAATTGCACGCAGATAGTCAGCCAGCGAACCCGCATATTCGGCCGCCGTGGCCAGTTTGAAGCGCCTGCCCGTTTCGCTGTGTTTCGCCAGCGCCTGCAGCAAGCGCTGTTCGGTCTTGACGCCGAAGCCCGGCAGGTTGCGGATACGGCCGTCGCGGGCGGCGCGTGCAAGCTGGGCGGTTGTATGGATATCGAGTTCGTCATACAGCGCCTTGACCCGCTTGGGGCCCAGTCCCGGCAGCACCAGAAGGTCGGCCAGGCCGGGTGGAACCTCGCGGCGCAGTTTCTGCAGCGTCTGGCAGCGGCCCGTGGCGACGATCTCGCGCATCTTGCCTTCCAGGTCGGCACCAATGCCGGGAATATGCGGCAGGTCGCGTCCTTGCCGGATCAGGCCGGCGATATCCAGACTGCTGCCATCCAGCATGCGGGCAGCGTTGCGGTAGGCGCGGACACGGAAGGGATTCGCCGCCTCGATTTCCAGCAGGTCGGCGATCTCACGGAAGATCGCGGCAATATCGTTATTGTGAACGGTCATGGCCCGGCCCGGTTTGCCCTGTCAGTCTACAGCGCAAACCGCAGTGGTCCGACCGGATTCTTACCGCTCCGCCGTCTCGAAGAACCGCGGAAACAGCAGGTTGTTTTCCAGGTGAATGTGTTCCATCACGTCATCCACCAGCTTGCGCGTTCCGGCATAGAGTGCCCGCCAGGTTGAACAGACGTCTTCCGGCAGCACGCCGCCATTGGTCAGCGCCTCGATCAGGCGCAGCCGCTCACCATGCTCCTCATGCTCGCCCTGCATTACGGCGATGGGGTGGACGATCATGGGATGACCATCCTGTTTCATCATCGGGAAGAGCATTATCTCCTCCTTCTGCATGTGGGTATCCAGTTCCTGCAATGTCTCTGCCAGCAGGTCGGCCAGCCCAGCCGGCACATCCGGGTGGCCGCGATGGACTGATTCGACCCGCCGCGCCAGCCGGACCAGTTCGGGCAGTTCCGCGCGATGCACGGCGTGATAGCGGGTGAGAATATGGTCGATCAGATCTGCGGTATTGGCTGGCGCGGGTGCCGACGCGGCGACATCCAGTGCCTGCAATTCACCTTCCAGGTCTTCGACGGCCAGGCCACGCTTGGCGGCAGCCTCTTTCAGGCTGATGCCGCCACCGCAGCAGAAATCTAGCTTATGGGCGCGAAATACGCCGGTGGCGCCCGGCAGACGGACGGCAATATCGGCCAGCGTGCGGTCGCCGTAGGTCAAGAACTTCATGATACCAACCTTTCCTGCTTCTACTTTGCCTTTGCCTTCTTACCGGTGCTTCCCGACGCCTCATCCATCCACGCCATGGCCCGCACGGCGGCCGGCAGACCCAGCGTGGTCACTGCCAAGGCGGCCAGGTGATACATCTCGGCCTGGCTTACGCCATCGGCCTTGGCGCGACGCGCATGGGATTTGGCCGCACCCTGTGCCTGGGCGCCGATCGCCAGGGCCAGCTTCACCAGCCGGCGGGTGCGGGCATCGAGCGGGCCGGACTTGGCGGCCGCCTCGCCCAGTGTTTCATAGGCCTGCCAGACGGCCTTGTGCCGCGCGGCGAAATTGCGCGCGGCAGGCGGAAGACTTGCAGACGGAGCGGGACGTTTCACCATGATGCTGTTCCTTTTCTTCACCCGGGCCGGCCATCGACGCGCGGCAATACCAGGATGCGCGCATAGCCGAACAGGAAGGCCGCAAAGCCGGCCGACCAAAGCAGGCCACTGGCCACCAGCAGGCCATGGCCGAAAGCCAGGCCCGGCATGGCCGCCGCGATAACGCGCAGCAACGCGCCAATGGCAACAAGGATATAGGCGGCGGTGGCCTCCGGCGGTGAGGCCAGCCGCCGGCCGGTATGGCCGAGCGAAGCGCGGGTCATCACCGCCAGGATCATCAGGCCGACCGCACCGCTGCCCAGGGCATGAATCCCGGTCGGACCCGGCACCAGCCCCGCGGCACCCGCCGCTTCCAGCATCAGGCCCAGCGGCAGGAACAGATAACCCAGATGCAGCGACCAGATGATCGGCAACTGAAGCACTTCGCGCCGCCACCAGTGCAGCAATCGCCAGCCATGCAGGCCGGCAGCCAAAAGATAGGCGCCGATCTGAAGGGGAGCGGGCAGCGCCGCCAGCTTGGCAATCAAAGCCAGCACCAGGGCGACATTGGCCGCCAGCCCCAGCTTCGGCGCCGGCACGATGGAAACGCTGTGACCGGACTGCAGCAGACCGCCGATGGTAAAGGCGGGTATGATGCGTCCTCCGATAATGCCAATCGCCAGTAGGAAAAGCCCCAGCGCGGCCTGCAGGCTGAGCATGGCGGTATCCTGCCAGTCATAATGCAGGGACAGATGCCATAACAGGTTCAGTCCGGTGAGCGTGGACAGGATCACCACAAACACGCCATTGCGTTTGGCATTCCGCTTCAGGATTCCCGGTGCAATGAAGACGATCAGCAGCAGCCAGAAGCCGATATCGGCCGCGGCAAAGAGCGCGGCCCACGGCAATAGCGACAGGATCTGCGCCGCCAGCCAGAAACCGGCGAGCAAAGCCAGCCGCAAACCACGCACCGGCCCCGCTTCCGTCCAGTTCGGCACCGCCGTCAACAGGAAACCCGCCAAGGCGGCCGCAGCAAAACCGAACAGCATGGCATGGCCATGCCACAGTATGGGATTGTCACCCAACGGCAGATCCCAGCCCAGGGCCCAGCCTGCCGTCCACAGCAGGATGAACAGGCAGGCCTGCATGCCGGCAAAGAGGAAAAAGGGCCGGAATCCGCTTTGCAGCAGGGCCGGCCAGCGCGATGCCGGTTTGCCGCGAACCGTGGCAGTCCCCGCCTGCGTCATCGTTCCACCAATCCCATCAGGCCTTCGCAGCAGCCACAGGCCGGTGCCGGCAATTCACCGGCCGCCACCGCGCGAAAACGGCCACTGGCGCCATCAAGCGCCTGAATCTGGCCGTGCTGCAGATCGAAATGCCAACCATGCAAGGCCAGCTTGCCGCCTTGCACACGCTCCGCGATCCAGGGGAAGCTTTGCAGGTTGCGCAGCGACAGGCCGATAGCGGCCTTTTCCAGCCAGCGCAGGCGTTCCGCCTCACCGGCCTCGCTGGCGAGATTCTCCATCTCCGCCACCATTTCGCCAGCCATGGCGACCCAGTCGGGCAGAAATTCGAAATCGGCGCTGCCACCCCGACGTTCAGCCAGGAAGCGGATTCCACCGCAATGGGAATGGCCCAAGACGATGATGTGGTCGACTTCCAGTGCGCGCACGCCGAATTCCACGGCGGCACTGGTGCCCTTGGGCACGCCGCGCGGCTTTTCATAGGCTGGCACGAGCGCCGCAACATTGCGGATCACGAACAGGTCGCCCGGCTGGGCCTCGGTCAGCAGAGCGGGATCGGACCGAGAATCCGAACAGGCGATTACCAGGACGCGCGGCGACTGGCCCTCACTGACCAGCCGTTCATACGGCCGGTCGTCACCCTCGAAGAAGTTATCGTGGAAATGTTCGAATCCGCGCAGCAGACGGCGCAGGGCCAGCGTGCCGGAGCTGCGTTCCCGATCCGGCATGAGATTGTCACTGCAGCAACGGCGAATCGGCGCCGGCCAGCGCCACGCCGCTGATCTCGGCTTCCGCTGCTAGCACAGAGATATACTGGCGGATCGCGGTGCGGAACACCGACTCCGCCAGGTAGTCCGCGACGCGCTCGCGCACCTGCTCGTATGCCATCTCGCGACCGGCTTCGCGCTGCAGCAGCTGCAGCACATGGAAGCCATACCGGCTGGGCACCGGCACCGGCGCAAGCTGGCCGACCTCCAGACTGTCGAGGAAGGTCTCGAATTCAGGGATCGTGCTGCCGCTGGCGAACTGCCCCAGATGACCGCCCGCTTCTTTCGACGGGCAGGCCGAGTGCTGCTGCGCCAGCTGACCAAACAGTTCCGGGTCTCGCTGCAGGGCCGCGATCAGCGTCTCGGCCTGAAGGCGTGCCGTTTCACGCTCCGCCTCGTCGTCCGGCATGGCCGCCAGCAGGATATGGCGGGCTTCATAAAGCGAGGGGCTGTGAAACTGGCTGCGGTTGGCATCGAAATACCGCCGACAGCTTTCCTCGTCCGGCGCCGGCAGCGAGACTTCCGCCGCGATCAGGCGATCGATGGCATCCTCGTCCTCGCGATCGAACCCCAAGGCCTCGGCCCGCTGCAGCAGCAGCTCGCGCACCGCCAGCGCCTCGGCGGCGCGGCGGCCGGCTTCTTCGGCCGTGGCGGCGGGATGATACTGCATCTCGGCCAGAACGGCGGCCTCGTCGATAGCCGTGCCATTCACGCGGATCACTTCCATGATGCGCCTCCTTACAGGGTCGAATTACAGAGTGGGGCGGGCCGGCGAGCGGCGCCGCACCACCTGATAGCTGCGGAACACATAGCCGACCGGCACGCTCCAGATATGCACCAGGCGGCTGAACGGGAAGAGCACGAAGATGGTGATGCCCAGCACCAGATGCAGCTTGAACGGCCAGTCGACATTGGCGACCAGTTCGGCGGCGCCGCCGCGGAAGGTGACGATGCGCTGCGCCCATTCCGACAGGGCCAGCATGGTGCCGCCATCGCTGTGCTGCACCGAGAAGGGCAGCGTGACGAGGCCAAGTACAAGCTGCAGCCACAATACCAGCAGGATGGCGATATCCATCGGCGACGAGGTGACGCGGATGCGGGGATCGGTCAGGCGGCGATGCAGCAGCATGGTCAGTCCGATGAAGCAGATCGTGCCGGCCGTGCCGCCCGACACCACGGCCACCATCTGCTTGGCGCCGGCCGATATGAAATGCTCATACAGCCAATGCGGCGTGAGCAGGCCGACGAAATGTCCGGCGAACAGGAACAGGATTCCGATATGGAACAGATTTGATCCCCAACGGAGCTGGCGCGCCCGCAGCATCTGGCTGGAGCCGCTGCGCCAGGTGTACTGGCCGCGCTCGAACCGCACCAGGCTGCCGATCAGGAAGACGCTGAGGCCGATATAGGGATAGATCCCGAACAGGAAATGCTCGACATACTGCATCATGGTTTTGTCCTCCGTCTCAGCGCGGGGATGGATTGTTCATGGCCTGCACCCAGGCCGAGGCCTTGCCGCAGCCATTCCCGGCACGGGTCGGATCATTCTCCGGCCCGAAGGTGACGGCGGCTTCCTCCCAGGCTCTGTCGAGCGCCTCGAAACTGTCATCCTCTTCCTCGGGCGGCCGGACCGGAGCAACCACGGCGCCGGCATCGACCAGCGCCAGCAAAGCCGCCGGCACCGCGGCATAGGCCGACTGGCGTTTTTCCAGCCGGTCGCGCAGCAATGCGAAGATCGGCGCCGCATCGCGCAGGATGCCGCGCGCCTCCTTCGGATCGATCTGGCTGAGGAATTCCAGCAGCAGCGGCAGGTAATCGGGCAGTTCGCGCGGATGCGGCTCGAAACCGTGGCTGCGGTAAAGCTCGATCAGCGCCACCATGGCAGGACCGCGATCGCGCGAGTCGCCATGCACATGCTCATACAGATGCAGGGCGACGGAGCGGCCACGGTCGAACAGGTTGGTGAAGCGTTCCTGCAACGCCATCAGATCGGAAGCACTCAGTTCTGCGGCCAGGTTGCCGAGCGCGCCGGCAACCTTCGGGCTGGGCTTGAGATCGGCCTCGATGATGGCACGGATTTCCGGCAGGGCCGCCTGCAGGTCGGCGGTGGGATAATCGAGCAGGGCCGATAGGGCCTTGAGGATGCGCATGATGATCACTCCCCGGCCGCGGCCTGGCGGCCCGGCGCGAACAGGTTGGCCGGCTCCTTGCCGCCGGAGCAGCCCGAACCGAACGAAAAGCCGCAGCCGCCGCGCAGGTCGAAGGCATTCTCGGCATATTCGCGATGGGTGGACGGGATCACGTAGCGATCCTCGTAATTGGCGATCGCCATGATCTTGTACATGTCCTCGACCTGGGCGAGGCTGAGCCCCACCTGCTCGAGCACGGCCTTGTTTTCCTTGGCCTCGACATGGCGGCTGCGCATGAACACGCGCATCGCCATCATGCGCTCCAGCGCCTGCACAACCGGCTCCTCGGCGCCGGCGGTGAGCAGGTTGGCCAGATACTTCACCGGAATGCGCAGGCTGCGCACATCGGCGATCTCGTCAGCCATGGCGATCTTGCCGGCGTCGGCAGCGGCCTGGATCGGCGACAGCGGCGGCACATACCACACCATCGGCAGCGTCCGGTATTCCGGGTGCAGCGGGAAGGCGATCTTCCAGTCGATCGCCATCTTGTAGGTCGGCGAATTGCGCGCCGCTTCCAGCCAGTTCTCCGGCACGCCGTCACGACGGGCCTGTTCGATCACCGCCGGATCATGGGGATTGAGGAAGATGTCGAGCTGCGCCTGATACAGGTCCTGCTCGGTCGGCGCCGAAGCGGCTTCCTCGATGCGGTCGGCATCGTACAGCAGCACGCCAAGATAGCGGATGCGGCCGACGCAGGTTTCCGAGCAGACCGTCGGCTCGCCCGCCTCGATGCGCGGGAAGCAGAAGATGCATTTCTCGGCCTTGCCGGATTTCCAGTTGTAGTAAATCTTCTTGTAGGGGCAGGCGCTGACGCACATGCGCCAGCCGCGGCACTTGTCCTGGTCGATCAGGACGATGCCGTCTTCCTCGCGCTTGTAGATCGAGCCCGAGGGGCAGGCGGCGACGCAGGCCGGATTCAGGCAATGCTCGCACAGGCGCGGCAGGTAGAACATGAAGGTGTTCTCGAACTGCCCGTAGATTTCCTTCTGGATGCCCTCGAAATTCTTGTCCTTCGAGCGCTTGGCGAATTCGGTGCCGAGGATTTCCTCCCAGTTCGGGCCCCATTCGATCTTTTCCATCCGCTTGCCGGTGATCAGCGATACCGGGCGGGCCACCGGCATGGCTTCCGATTCCGGCGCCGTCTGCAGGTGGTCGTATTCGAATGTGAAGGGTTCGTAATAATCGTCGATCTCGGGCAGATGCGGATTGGCGAAGATTTTCGCCAGGATGCGCCACTTGCCGCCGATGCGCGGTTCGATCCTGCCGCTGCGGGTGCGCTTCCAGCCACCCTGCCACTTGTCCTGGTTTTCCCATTCCTTGGGGTAGCCGATGCCAGGCTTGGTCTCGACGTTGTTGAACCAGGCGTATTCGACGCCTTCGCGCGAGGTCCAGACATTCTTGCAGGTCACCGAACAGGTATGGCAACCGATGCACTTGTCCAGGTTCAGGACCATGGCGATTTGAGCACGGACTTTCATGGGGCTGTCTCCTTGGTCTGTGCTGGCTTATTCGGCCGCCGCGGTGCCGGGCCGCGGGCCTTCCAGCCAATCCACATTGGCCATCTTGCGCACCACGACGAACTCATCGCGGTTGGTGCCGATCGTGCCGTAGTAGTTGAAGCCGTAGCTGAGCTGGGCATAGCCGCCGATCATATGGGTCGGCTTGACCGTGGCGCGCGTCACCGAGTTGTGGATGCCGCCGCGGGCACCCGTGATCTCGCTGCCTGGCACGTTCACGATCTTCTCCTGGGCGTGATACATCAGGATCATGCCCTCGTTGACGCGCTGGCTGACCACCGCGCGCGCCACCAGCGCACCGTTGGAATTGAAGACCTCGACCCAGTCGTTGTCCTCGACGCCGGCTTTCTTCGCATCCACCTCACTGAGCCAGACGATCGGCCCGCCGCGCGACAGCGTGAGCATCATCAGGTTGTCGGTATAGGTGCTGTGGATGCCCCATTTCTGGTGCGGCGTGATGAAGTTCAGCAGGATTTCCGGATTGCCGTTGCTGCGCTTGCCATGCACCTCGGCCACGCTGCGCGTGTCGATCGGCGGGCGGTAGGTGCACAGACCCTCGCCGAAGGCCAGCATCCAGGGGTGATCCTGGTAAAGCTGCTGGCGGCCGGTGAGCGTGCGCCAGGGAATCAGCTCATGCACGTTGGTGTAGCAGGCGTTGTAGCTGACATGCTCGGATTCGAGTCCGCTCCAGGTCGGCGACGAGATGATCTTGCGCGGCTGCGCCTGCAGGTCGCGGAAGCGCAGCTTGTCGTCCTCGCGCGGCACGGCCAGGTGGGTATGGTCGCGGCCGGTCGCCTTCGAGAGCGCCGCCCAGGATTTCACCGCCACCTCGCCGTTGGTTTCCGGCGCCAGCGACAGGATCACCTCGGCCGCCTCGATATCGGTCTCGATCTTCGGCAGGCCCTGGCTGATGCCCGGCTCGGTGACCTTGCCGTTCAGCTTGGCCAGGAAATCCACCTCGTGCTGGGTATTCCAGCTGATGCCCTTGCCGCCATTGCCGATCTTGCTCATGAGCGGGCCGAGCGAGGTGAACTTCTTGTAGGTGTTCGGATAGTCGCGTTCGACCACCGTGATCTGTGGCATGGTCTTGCCCGGGATGGGCTCGATCTCGCCCTTGCGCCAGTCCTTCGGCTCGAATGCCTGGCCCAGCTCGGCCGGCGTATCGTGCATCAGCGGCGTGAGCACGATGTCCTTCTCGACGCCGAGATGGCCCTCGCAGACGGTGGAGAACTTCTTGGCGATGCCCTTGAAGATTTCCCAGTCGCTGCGCGCCTCCCAGGCAGGATCGACCGCCGCCGACAGCGGATGGATGAAGGGATGCATGTCGGAGGTGTTCATGTCGTGCTTTTCGTACCAGGTGGCTGTGGGCAGCACGATGTCGGAATACATGCAGGTGGTGGACATGCGGAAATCCAGCGTCACCAGCAGGTCAAGCTTGCCTTCCACGCCGTCGCGCCAGACTACCTCTTCCGGCTTGCGGCCGCCCTCTTCGCCCAGGTCCTTGCCCTGCACGCCATGCTGGGTGCCGAGCAGGTATTTGAGGAAGTATTCGTGCCCCTTGCCGCTGGAGCCCAGGATGTTGGAGCGCCAGACGAACATGTTGCGCGGGAAATTGACCGGATTGTCCGGATCCTCGCAGGACATGCGGACATTGCCGCTTTTCAGCTTGTCGATCAGGTAGGGCCCGGGCTCCTGCCCGGCGGCCACGGCCTCCTTGGCCAGATGCAGGGGATTGCGCTCGATCTGCGGTGCACTGGGCAGCCAGCCCATGCGCTCGGCCCGCACGTTGAAGTCGATCAGCGAGCCCGTCAGCTTCTTCGGCGCCACCGGCGAGAGGATCTCCTCAACCGCCAGCTTCTCATACCGCCACTGGCCGGTATGGGCGTAGAAGAACGACGTGGAATTCTGCTGGCGCGGCGGACGGTGCCAGTCCAGCGCAAAGGCCAGCGGCAGCCAGCCGCATTGCGGGCGCAGTTTCTCCTGGCCCACGTAATGCGACCAGCCGCCACCCGACTGGCCGATGCAACCACACATCGCCAGCAGGTTGATGATGCCACGGTAGTTCATGTCGGCGTGGTACCAGTGATTCACTGCCGCACCGAGAATGACCATGGACTTGCCCTTGGTCTTGTCGGCGTTGTCGGCGAAGGCACGCGCCACGGCAACCACCTGCTCGCGCGGCACGCCGGTGATGCGTTCCTGCCAGGCTGGCGTATAGGGCAGATCCTCGTCGAAGCTTTTCGCGGTGTTCGGATCATTGATGCCGCGATCGACGCCGTAATTGGCCAGGAACAGGTCGTAGACCGCCGCGGCCAGAACCGGGCCGGTCTTCGTTTCGATCCGCTTGACCGGGATTTTCCGCTCGATCACATCGGGATGGACGCTGTGATTGAAATGCTCGTGGACGATTCCGCCAAAATAGGGGAAGGCCACCGCCTTCACCTCGTCCTCGATTCCCTTCAGGCCCAGTCGCAGCTTGGCCTCGGCGCCGCCGGCTTCCTTCTCTTCCAGATTCCACTTGCCCTGTTCGCCCCAGCGGAAACCGATCGAACCCAGCGGTGTCACCAGCTTGCCGGTGGCCTCGTCGATGGCAATGGTCTTCCAGTCCGGATTGTTGGCCTGGCCCAGATTGTCGGCGAAATCGGATGCGCGCAGGAAACGGTCCGGCACCAGGCGTCCGTCGCGTTCGACCAGCATCACCAGATTCGGCATGTCGGTATAACGCCGGCAGTAATCCTGGAAATACTCGCTGCGGCCCTTGGCGTGGTACTCGCTCAGGATCACATGGCCCATCGCCATGGCCAGCGCCGCATCGGTGCCCTGCTTGGGATGCAGCCACAGGTCGGCGAATTTCGACGCTTCGGAATAATCCGGCGTCACCACCGCCACCTTGGCGCCCTTGTAGCGCACCTCGGTCATGAAATGGGCGTCCGGCGTGCGGGTCTGCGGCACGTTCGAGCCCCACAGCATCAGGAAGGTGGAATTGTACCAGTCGGCCGATTCCGGCACGTCGGTCTGCTCACCCCAGGTCTGCGGCGAGCTGGGCGGCAGGTCGCAATACCAGTCATAGAAACTCATGCAGACGCCGCCGATCAGCGACAGATACCGGCTGCCGGCCGCATACGACACCATCGACATGGCCGGGATGGGCGAGAAGCCGATGATGCGATCCGGCCCAAAGGCCTTGATCGTGTAGGCGTTGGAGGCGGCGATGATTTCGTTCACCTCGTCCCAGGTGGCACGGACAAAGCCGCCCAGGCCGCGGGCCGACTTGTATTCCTTCGCCTTGGCCTTGTCCTCGACGATGGACTGCCAGGCCGCCACCGGATCGCGGTGGGTCTGCTTCGCCGCGCGCCACAGCCGCATCAGGCGGCCGCGGATCATCGGATACTTCACGCGGTTGGCGCTGTAGAGGTACCAGGAATAGCTGGCGCCACGCGAACAGCCGCGCGGTTCGTGGTTGGGCAGATCGGGCCGCGTGCGCGGATAGTCGGTCTGCTGGGTTTCCCAGGTGACGATGCCGCCCTTTACATAGATTTTCCACGAACAGGAACCCGTGCAATTGGCCCCATGGGTGGAGCGGACAATACGGTCATGGGCCCAGCGGTTGCGGTAGGCATCTTCCCAGGCGCGGTCTTCGGTGGTGACCAGTCCGTGCCCGTTGGAGAAATCACCGACCTGTTTGCGGAAATACGTCAGACGATCAAGAAAGCGGCTCATGGTTGGGGCTCCATTGAGGTGATCAGCACGGACTCTCGGCGCCCTTGCGGGCGTAGTACCACCAGTTGATGCCTACGTTGACCGCGTAATAGAACGCGGCCCAGTAGAAGAAGGCATTCGGCGAGCCGAACAGAGTCATCGAATAACCCAGCATGATGCCAGCGGCGAACGGGCCATAGGCGGCGATCGCACTAGTCCAGCCGATCACGCCGGCAGCCTGCCGCGGTTCGAACAGCATCGGCATCTGCTTGAAGGTCGAGGCATTGCCGATGCCAGAGAAGAAAAACAGACCCAGCATGAAGGCGAGGAAATACGGGAAGTCGGCCAGTGAAGTGGGCGACGTATAGAAAGTAACGCCCACGGCACAGGCGATCAGGCCAATGCCCGACCATTGCGTGACGATGGCACCACCGAAGCGATCCGACAGCGGGCCGGCGATCACGCGCATGATCGAACCGATCAGAGGCCCGAGGAAAGCATAGGCCAGGGGATCGGGGGCGTTCGGGAAGCCGCCATAGGTCTGGCGGATCAGCAGTGGGAACGTGGCCGAGAAACCGGAGAACGAACCGAAGGTCATGACATACAGCGTTGTCATGAAGAAGCCGTGCTTGAGCTTGAAGATGTCAAGCTGGTCGCGGAAGTTGGCGCGTACCGGCACGCTGCGCAGCATGAACCAGGCCAGAATGCCGAACAGGGCAATCAGCGGCACGTAGACCAGCGCGGCATTCTGCAGCCAGATCTTGCTCTGCACGCCCGCGCGGGTGAAATCCAGCGGCTCGCCGGCCAGACTGCCGAACAGGGCCATGCCGATGATCCACGGCGTGACGAACTGCACGATACTGACACCGAAATTGCCGATGCCGGCCTGAATGGCCAGCGCCGTGCCCTGCAGGCGCTTGGGGAAGAACAGGCTGGTGCTGGGCATGAAGGACGAGAAGTTGCCGCCGCCCAGGCCGGCCAGGAAGGCCAGCACCATCAGCACCCAGTAGGGCGTGGTGGGATCCTGCACGGCATAGAACCAGCCGATGGCCGGGATCAGCAGGCTGAGCGTGGAAATCGCCACCACGTTGCGCGTGCCATAGAGCGGCACCAGGAAGGTCTGGATGATGCGCAGCGTGCCGCCGGCAAGGCCCGGCATGGCCGCCAGCCAGAACAGTTCGCTCTGTGTCAGCTTGAAGCCGGCGCCCGGCAGGCGCACCACCAGGGCCGAGACCATGAACCAGACGATGAAGGCCATGGTCAGGTTGGCCGTGGTGATGATCAGGGTGCGCCAGGCAATCGATTTGCCGGTGGTTTCCCAGAACTGGGGATTTTCCGGTTCCCAGCGGTTCAGCCATGCCCCCTTGCGGACAGGGGCGTTGTCGGTGGCGATGGTCATGGTTCAGGCCTCCTTGGGCCGGACGGAAGCGGCGGTCGCCTGTGATGCGCCAGCCAGCTTGGCTGGCGCGCCGCCTTCGGCGAGTTCGGGCAGATCCTGCGGACCGCGCAGGGCCGGATGCTTGCGGCGTTCCATGCGGATGATCGCGAAGTGCATCCAGGTCAGCGCCGTGGCGACCAGCACGAACAGCAGCATGAAGCAGCTGGTCCACACGCCGACGATGTCGTTCAGCGCGCCGAAGGCGATGGGCAGGATGAAACCGCCCAGGCCGCCGATCAGGCCGACCACACCGCCCACGGCGCCCACATGATTGGGGTAGTAGACCGGGATGTGCTTGTAGACGGCGGCCTTGCCCAGCGACATGAAGAAACCGAGCACGAAGGCGATCACGGTGAACGGAATGAAGCCGATGGCGATCGTGAAGCTGATCGGGCCCTTGATGCCATGCACCGTGTATTCGGTGGCCGGGTAGGACAGCAGGAAGGTGCAGATCACCGAGACGATGAAGGTCCAGTACATCACCCGGCGGGCGCCGTATTTGTCGGACAGCACGCCGCCATAGGCGCGGAACAGGCTGGCCGGGATCGAATAGGCCGCACCCAGCATGCCGGCCGCCTTAACATCCAGGCCGTAGACACCCATGTAGTAGCGCGGCAGCCACAGGGCCAACGCGACAAAGGCGCCGAAGACGAAGAAGTAATACAGCGAGAAGCGCCAGACCTGCAGGTTCTTCAGCGGTGCAAGCTGGGCCAGCAGCGGCTCGGGCTTGGCGCCCGTACGCTTGCGCTCGGCCAGGGCGGGATCGTCCTTGGTCACCAGCAGGAACAGCACCGCCATCACCAGCAGGGCGACAGCCCAGACCTTGGCGACCATTTCCCAGCCGAAGGCCACCATCACGAAGGGCGCGACGAATTTGGTGACGGCGGCGCCGACATTGCCCATGCCGAAAACGCCAAGCGCGGTGCCCTGCTTCTGCTTGGGGTACCATTTCGACACATAGGCCACGCCCACGGCGAAGGAACCGCCGGCAATACCGACGCCCAGGGCCGCGAGCAGGAAGGTTTCATAGGAATAGGCCGAGGTGAGCAGCCAGGTAGCGATCGCGGCCGCCACCATGACGACCGTGTAGACCAAGCGCCCGCCATACTGGTCGGTCCAGATGCCGAGCAGCAGACGGCTGAGCGAACCGGTCAGGATCGGCGTGCCGATCAACAGGCCGAACTGGGTCTCATTGAGGCCAAGGTCTTTTTTGATCTGGATGCCAATGATCGAAAAGATCGTCCAGACGGCAAAGCAGACCGTGAAAGCCACCGTGCTCATCACCAGAGCGGTGGATTGGCCGGCAGGATTGTCGGTGGGGGCGGTTTGGGAGGCCATTGTCGTCTTCTCCTGCATCCCGAATTGCAGCAGCGGAATGCGCAGCCACGATGTGTGAGGCCGCCGGAAAACCGATTGCGTTAGATCAAGCCCATGGTCGCGATGGTTCTTTTGCACTGCGATAAGTTGACATGTGTCAAAAAACGCTGGGATTGCCTGCAAGACTATGCTTGATATCAGTCAATGCCCGATTGGCTGTGCACTCTATTCTGCCCCTGTTCATGGAGGTGAAACATGCGTGCCGTTGACCAGGAATTGCTGGAAAAGACCGAGATTTATCAAAGGCTCGACCATGCGATTGTCGAGCGCCTGGTGCGTGATTGCCCGGTGCGGGAATACCCCAAGAATGCGATTCTCACGCAGCAGGGCGATGCCTCGGAATACGTTCATCTGATCCTGAGCGGCCGCGTTGCACTCATGGCTGAATGCTGCGATGGCGAAACGACAGTCGTCACCACCTTCGGCAGCGGTGAAATATTCGTTAGTGCAGCGACAATCCTGCAGATGCCCTATCTGGTCACAACCAAAACCACCGCCCCCTCGCGCGTATTGCTGATTCCGAGCGCACGGTTCCGCCAGGCCCTGGAAACCGAGCATGCCCTGGCCCTGATGATGGTTGACCGCCTGGCCCGCCACTGGCGCCTGCTGGTGGAGCACCTGCGCGAACTGAAACTGCATACCGCCATCGAGCGGCTTGCCAGCTATCTGGTGCGCCATAGCCCTGTTGCCAGCGGCGCGGCCCGCTTCCGGCTGGCCGACGATCGGAAAACCATAGCCGCCGAACTGGGCATGAGTTCGGAATGTCTGTCGCGGACTTTCCAGCAATTGCGCGGCTACGGCATTCGCGCCAGTGGCAGCCGCGTGGAGATCGCAGATGTACGCAAGCTGCGTGATCTCTATCGCCCGGTGGCGCGCGCGGCCTCTAACGCTCATGCAACGGCCGGCAGCGCCACGCCTCATGAAGGCCTGGCGCTGTCGTAGTAGCGTCGCGGGTCAAATTCACTTGTAGGCGGCGCAACCCTCGCACACCGTGCCGCGCACATCCCCCTTCAGATGGGCCCGGCGCAAATCCTGGAAGACCGGCGAATTCCAGGCTCCGGTGAAGCTTTCCGCTGTCAGGTCGCCCATATGGAAACGACCGTCATGGTCGAAGCAGCAGGCCGACAGCTTGCCGTCCCAGGTGACATGCCCCTCGGTGAACACCGCCCAGCAGGGCAACGGGTCGCGCAACGCGGCCGCCCGGCCACGATTGCCGGCCACCGCCGACCAGCCGCGCATATCCTCCTCGCCACTGACCAGATCGGCCTGGCTGTAGAGCGGCAGGGCGTAAACCTCATCCACATAGGACCGGATCTCGTCGAGCGCCTTCTGCATCCGCTCCCCCTGCTCGCCGTCATATTCGATATAGGAGGCATACAATCCGCAGCCGTAACCCGCTTCGTCGCGGATGGCGCGGGCGGAGCGGATATTGTTCTGGATGGCATCGAAATAGCGCGGCTTCACGCCGGCAACATCGCTGAACTGCTCGGCGTCGGCGTAATTGTAGGAGAATTTCAGCGAGTCGAGCCCCGCCTCCATGCAGGCGCGCACCCGTTCGGGCGAGGCGAGCGAGCCATTGGTGGTGAGGAAGACATAGGGATAGCCGCAATCCTGCTTGGCGTAGCTGATGGCTTCGGGCAGCCATGGCACCATGAAGGATTCGCCCAGGTAAAACAGGCCAAGCTCCTCCACGCCCGCATCGCGCATCTCGCGCACGAGCCGGCGGAACAGGCCCTTGTCCATGTCTTTCTGGTCACGCAGCCGCATGTCGCGGGCGCAGAAGGCGCAGGCGAAATTGCAGCGGCCGGTCAGTTCGATCTTGACCGAGCGCGGCACGGGCGCGATGGCGTGGGCACGCGCGGGCTCGATAAAGGTGACGGCATCGATACGGTCGGTGATCGTCATGGTCGCATCCTTTCCGGAGATCAGGGATGCGACGACGCTGCGCCGCAGTGTTGAATCGGCGGTTAATAAGCTCTGCGGTGTTTTGCCGCGTTATGTGGTTCGCTGCACAGCGCCGTTGATCCGCATCAAAAATCCGCCCGCGCAAAACTTGTAAAAGCAACTTGTTGGCACAACGGTCCGTCAGAAAATCCGGAGATTAGAATCATGACAAGCATACCGATCGGCGTCGTCACGGTTTCGGATCGGGCCAGCGCCGGCATTTACGAAGATCGCGGCGGGCCGGCGATCATTGCCGAGTTGCAACGGATTCTGACCACGCCCTGGCGCGCTGAAAGCCGCGTGATTGCCGACGAGCGCCCGCTGATCGCCTATACGCTGACCGATCTCAGCGACCGGCTGCATTGTCCCCTGATCGTCACCACAGGCGGCACGGGGCCGGCCCTGCGCGACGTGACACCGGAAGCGACCGAAGATGTCTGCGAAAAGATGATGCCGGGATTCGGCGAACTGATGCGCAGCGTCAGCCTGCAATCGGTGCCAACGGCGATCCTGTCGCGTCAGACCGCCGGCATCCGTGGCAACAGCCTGATCATCAACCTGCCCGGCAAACCCACGGCGATTGCCGAATGCCTGGCGGCCGTGTTTCCGGCGATTCCCTATTGCATCGACCTGATCGGCGGGCCCTATCTGGAAACCGATCCCGCCGTCTGCCGCGCCTTCCGCCCCGCGGCGAAGACCTGAGGCCGTCTCAGTCCTTCTTCTTCACCGCGCCGGCTTCCTGCAGCACCTCATTGGCGGTCTTGAAAGCCTCCAGACCAGCGGGAATGCCGCAATAGATGGTGGCCTGCAGCAGGACTTCCTTGATCTCGTCCGGCGTGAGCCCGTTATTCAGCGCGCCCTTCACATGCAGGCGCAGCTCGGGCGCGCGATTGAGCGCCGTCAGCATGGCCAGATTGATGATGCTGCGCGTCTTGCGATCAAGCCCCGGACGACCCCATACGTAACCCCAGCACCATTCCGTGGTCACATGCTGGAAGGCCATCATGAAATCGTTGGCATTGGCCAGTGATCGGTCGACGTAGTCGGCGCCCAGCACTTCGCGGCGCACCTTCAGGCCGCGATCGAACAGGGCCTTGGTATCATTCTCTGACATGGCTGCTTCCTCGCCGGTTCTTCGATTATGCCTTCGCCAGGGCGCGATCGACGAAATCCAGGCGATCCTGTCCCCAGAAGATTTCACCATCGATCACGTAGGACGGCGCACCGAACACATTGGCCTCGATGGCCTGCTGCGTGCCGCGTGCATACTCGGCCTGAACCGCATCGCTTTCAGCCGCGGCAAACAGCTTGGCCGGATCCAGTCCGCATTCGGTGACGATCTGCTCCAGCACATCGGGATCGGCGATATTGCGATCCTCGGCCCAGATGGCATGCATCATGGCGTGGGCAAGGCCGACCGCATCCTGCCCGGCCTCGCGGCTGGCGATCACCAGCCGCGCCGCCAGCGCCTCGTTCATCGGAAAGAAGGAGGGCTGCAGATTGAGCGGCACGCCGAGGAACTCGCGCCAGCGCTTCAGCTCGACGATGCGGTAGGCCTGGCGCTGCGGCGCACGCTTGGCCAGCGGCAGGCCGCCGCTGACCGGAAACACTTCGGCCGCCGCCATGGGAATGATCCGGATGCTGGCGCCATGGCGCTTTGCGATCTCGGCGAACCGCCTGGAGCCCAGATAGGCCCAGGGCGATGCGAGGAATACATAGTAGTCAACGATCTTGGCCATGCGGCCCTCCCTCAGAATTCATTGCAGGCCGCGCAGGCGCTGGAATTGCTTCAATGCATACGAATCGGTCATGCCGCTGACAAAATCCGTAACGCTCAGCAGCCAGTCATATCGATCGGCGGCCGGATCGGGCAGACGCGGCATCAGCCGCAGCAGGGCATGCTGGCGTGGACTGATGACGACGATATCGCCCGCCTTCTCCAGGGCGAGATGGGCATCACAGAAGGCCGCCAGCAAACTGGTGAGGATTTCACCGCCCATCACCTCGGTCTGGAAACGCTCGCGGGTCTGGAAAATCCGGCTGCGGGTGAATGCGGCGATTTCGGCCAGGTGCGGCGCCATCGGCGACTGCCCCATCAGATCGCCAGTGAAGCCGCCATGCAAAATGGCGGTTTCGTTGGCGCAGAACACATCCACGGCCTGGTCGATCAGGTCGCCGATCACCTTGGCGCGCAGATAGGCGATCTTCCAGGTTTCGTCGTCGATTTCCTTATAGCGCGGCGGCCGGCGCCGCAGCAGGCTGTGCAGCCGTTCCTCGGCTTCCGCAAAGGTGATGCGGCCCAGCTTGAAGCCGTCTTCGATGTCGATCACCGAATAGCAGATGTCGTCGGCGGCCTCGACCAGATAGGTCAGCGGGTGGCGGGCGTATCGATCCTCGCCCAGCCGGCTGAGGCCCACCGTTTCCACCATTTCTTCGAATAGCAGGGTCTCGGCAGCGAAATGGCCGAACTTGCCCTTGGCCGGATCGGCGGCCAGGCTGCCGAAAGGATATTTCATGAAGGTGGCCAATGTGGCACAGGTCAGCCGCAGGCCACCGGCATCGCGCCAGTTCTGCAGGCGGGTCATCACCCGGAAACCCTGGGCATTGCCTTCGAAATGAAGGAAGTCGCGACGCTGCTGCTCAGGCAGCGGCGCGATCAGTTCAGCACCCGGGCCGCTGCGGAACCAGTGCTGGATCGTGGCTTCGCCAAAATGGCCGAATGGCGGGTTGCCGATATCATGGCCGATACAGGCGGCGGCAACGATATGGCCGAATTCGGCGGCCGTGATGTCCTTCAGGCCATTGCCATGGCGCTGCAACACGGTTTCACCGACCTGCGCGCCCAGCGAGCGGCCGACGGAGGAAACCTCCAGCGAATGGGTCAGCCGGTTGCGCACATAATCGCTCTCGGGAAGCGAGTGGACCTGCGTCTTGTCCTGCAACCTGCGGAAGGCGGAACAAAACACCACGCGATCCCAGTCCTTCTGGAAGGGATTGCGGGATGGCGTCACCGGCTCGGCGCCACGGTGACCAAGTCTCTGGGCGGAGAGCAGCCGGGACCATTGCATCGTCATGGTTGCACTGTGAAGAGAATGATTTTCGCTTTCAAGGGCTTGCTGCAATCACAAAACGGAAGTCCGAAGTTTTGATTGCGCAGACCACGTCCGAGATAGGAAGATTAACGAAAGCACAAATACAACGTGGCGTTTTCATGGTCATTCCGACGATTGCCGTTACCGCGACTGTTTCCCCCCTGATCGTCGCCCTGGCCTGCCTGTTCGCCCATCGTAAACTGGGCGGCGGCCGCCATTTGCTGTTCTGGGCCATTGCCCATGCCTGCCTGCCGATCCCGTTCGCGCTCATCGGTTTCACCGACTGGCCGATCAATCCCAACCGGCTTTTGTCGGTGACCGCGGTCAGCGCCATTCTGCTGTCGGCGGTGATGCTGGCCAGCGGCATCCGCGTGCAGACCGGCCGCAGCGACCGGCTGGAAGTGTCGTTAGCCGTGGCGGTCGCGCTCACTGTCGGCACGTTGCTGATCCAGCATGTCACCGGCCTGACCTATGCCATTCCCATCGCCGTGGGCGCGATATGCCTGTTATACGCGGGCGCGCTGCTGATGATGCACCGGCGGTCGCTGCTCTATTTCCTCACCGGCGGCCTGCAAATGGCGCGTGGCGGCATGGCGATCTATTACGCGCTTGGCCTGACCGCGCTTGGCGATCAGCTGAACGGTGCGCTGGCAGGCGCGATCTTTGCCAATCTGCTTACCGGGCTCGGATTGATGATGATCGAGTTCGACAATGCACGGCAGCGCGAACACATCACGCGCGAGGACGAACAGGAAACCCGCAAATTCCTGCAGACCCTGATGGATGCCATGCCGGCGACCATCACCTACAAGGACAGCGAGCTGCGGTATCGCCTCGCCAACCGGGCCCTGCGTGAGCTGCTGAGACCCTACAAGACCGATCCGATCGGCAAGACCTGGAGTGAAATCGCCGGCCCCGAAACCGCCGCCGTGGTCGAGCAGCAGGACCGCGCCATTCTTGCCACGGGCGAATCCATGCATATGGAACAGGGCTGGACCGGACCGGACGGCAGGCCGATCATCGCCCTGGCCCAGAAAGTGCCGCTGAAGGATGAAGATGGCCGCGTAGTTGGCATCATCACCTGCGGCATCGACATCACGCGCCTGAAGGAAACCGAGGCGCAGCTTATCGAACAGCGCGAAGCCGCCGAAACCGCCAGCCGCACCAAGACCGCCTTCCTGGCCAATATGAGCCACGAATTGCGCACGCCGCTGAATGCCATCATCGGTTTCGCCGAGATGATGGCGGCTGGCTATACAGGCGCATTGACGCCGCGCCAGAAGGAGTACGCCGTCAACATCAGCCGGTCCGGCGAACACCTGCTGCGGCTGGTGAACGACATCCTCGATCTGTCGCGGCTGGAGAATGGCCGGGTCGAACTCAACATCACGACCTGCGATTTCGATACCCTGGCACAAAGTGCGCTGGCCATGGTGGAGCCGCAGGCCCGCGAGGCCGGCATCAGGCTGGCCTTCACGCCATGCAAGCTGAAGGTTCGCGCCGACGAGCGGGCATTGGTGCAGATCATGGTCAATCTCATGGGCAACGCGGTGAAGTTCAACCGCCCCGAAGGCAGCGTGAGTCTGCAGGCAGAAAGTACAGACGGGGTGCTGTGCATCCGTGTGGAGGATACGGGGATCGGCATGAGCACGGCGGAAAGCCATGCCGTCATCCAGCCCTTCTATCGCATCGACGCCTATCGCGCCCGCGCCAATAGCGGCGCGGGGCTGGGCCTTTCGATCTGTCGTAGTCTGATCGAACTGCATGGCGGCAGGCTGGAGATCCGCAGCCGGCCGGGGCTAGGCACCTGCGTCGAGGTGCTGCTGCCGGCCTGATAAAGACGGCTTTCCCATAAGGTGCAAATTTCCTGTCGCCTCCCCTTGTCATTTCCCCGGCAAGGCGGCTCTACTCCCGGTAATGAATACGACATCGTCCAGGGAGGACATCATGATGCACCGCCGCGACTTCCTTCGTTCCAGCGTCTATGGTGCTGCCGCTTTCAGCCTGCTGCCGGCCCTGTCGATGCCGGCCCAGGCGCAGGCTGTCGATACGCTGAAGCTGTTCGTGCCGGCCAATCCGGGCGGCGGCTGGGATCAGACCGCCCGCAGCATCGAACTGGCGCTGAAACAGGCCAATCTGATCAAGGGCGCGCAGGTGACCAATGTGGGTGGCGCCGGCGGCGCCGTCGGTCTGCCGCAATTCGTCAATCAGTGGAAAGGCCAGGGCAATGCCCTGATGGTGGCCGGCATGGTGATGGTTGGCGCCCTGATCGCCAACAAGTCGCCGGTGAAACTGTCGCAGGTCACGCCGATCGCGCGCCTGACCGGCGAGTTCCAGGTCGTGGTCGTGCCCGCAGCCTCGCCGATCCAATCAATGGCCGATCTCGTTGCCGCCTTCAAAGCCGATCCGGCCAAGGTATCCTGGGCCGGCGGTTCCGCCGGTGGCTCTGACCACATCCTGGCCGGCATGATCGCCAAGGCCGCCGGCGCGGACCCGAAGAAGGTTTCCTATGTGGCATATTCGGGCGGCGGCCCGGCCCTGGCCGCCCTGCTGGGCAACCAGGTTACCTGCGGCATTTCCGGTTATGGCGAGTTCGGCGAACAGGTGAAGGCCGGCAAACTGCGTGCCCTGGCGATCTCGGCCGACAAGCGCCAGCCCGGCATCGACATTCCCACCATCAAGGAGCAGGGCCTGGACGTCGAACTGTTCAACTGGCGCGGCGTGTTTGCTCCGCCCGGCGTGAAGGATGCCGACCGCGCCGCCATGATCGACCTGATGACCAAGCTGAATGCCAGCCCGGCCTGGGCGGAGCAGCTCAAGGCACGCGACTGGACCGGGATTTTCCTCGCCGGTGATGCCTATGCCAAATACATCGAGCAGGAAAACACCCGCATCGAGGCGATCCTGAAAGAGATCGGACTGGCCTAAGCCGCCGGCATGCAGCGTCTGCGCAAACCGGAAAGCCTTGTCGCCATCGGCGTGATCGGACTGGGCTGTCTTGCCCTGTACGAGACGACGCGGATCCCGGTCTCGCCGATGTATGCCCGGGTCGGCCCCACGGCGATGGCGTATGCCGCCAGCCTGCTGCTGATCGGCCTTGGCCTGGCGCTGCTGATTCAGTCCTGGCGGGGCCGCTGGGTCACCGCGCCGGAAGAGGCCGAAACGCCGGTCAATCCACGCGCGGCGGGGTGGCTGTTGCTGGGCCTTGTGCTGAATGTCGGCCTGATCGGACCGCTGGGATTCGTGCCGGCTTCCATCTTGCTGTTTACCTGCACGGCGCGCGCCTTCGGCAGCAGGCGGCCGCTGCGCGACGCGATGATCGGCGCGGCTTTCGCCGCCATAGCCTATTTCGGTTTCGCGCAACTGCTGGGCATCAATATCGGCGCCGGAATCCTGGAAGGCTGGATCTGACATGGAAACCTTGAGCCTGCTGGCGGATGGTTTCGCGGTTGCCTTGCAGCCGGCGAACCTGCTCTGGGCCATTGTCGGCGTTACGCTCGGCACGGCCGTCGGCGTGCTGCCGGGCCTGGGCCCGGCGCTGACCATCGCGTTGCTGCTGCCGATCACCTTCCATGTTCCGGCAACGGCCGCCTTCATTCTGTTTGCCGGCATCTATTACGGCGCCATGTATGGCGGCAGCACCACATCCATCCTGCTCAACACGCCGGGCGAAAGCGCCACCATCATCACCGCGCTGGAAGGCCACCGCATGGCGCGCAAGGGCCGGGCGGCAGCGGCCCTGGCCACCGCCGCGATCGGCAGTTTCATCGCCGGCACGATCGGCACGCTGGGCATCACCTTCCTGGCGCCGCCCCTGGTCGAATTCGCCCTGCAATTCGGTCCGGCCGACTATTTCGCCCTGATGGTGCTAGCCTTCATCGCCGTGTCGGCCGTGCTGGGCAGCTCTGTGCTGCGCGGCCTGACCTCGCTGGCCCTCGGCATCCTGCTTGGCCTGATCGGCATCGACCTGCAGACCGGCCAGCCACGCTTCACCTTCGGATTGCCCGAACTGCTGGATGGCATCAACGTGATCGTGGTCGCCGTAGGCCTGTTTGCCGTCGGCGAGACCCTGTATCTGGCGGCGCGTCCGCAGGTGAATGCCACGCTGACGCCGTTGAAGGGCAAGGCATGGATGACGCGCGAGGATTGGCGGCGCTCGTGGAAGCCCTGGCTGCGTGGTTCGGCCATCGGATTCCCGTTCGGCGCGCTGCCGGCCGGCGGCGCGGAAGTTCCAACCTTCGTCAGTTATTTCGTCGAGAAGAAACTGTCGAAACATCCCGAAGAATTCGGCCATGGCGCCATCGAAGGCGTGGCCGGGCCGGAAGCCGCCAACAACGCATCGGCGGCCGGCGTGCTGGTGCCGATGCTGGCACTGGGCCTGCCGACCTCGGCCACCGCGGCGATCATTTTGTCGGCCTTCCAGTCCTACGGCATCAATCCCGGACCGTTGCTGCTGCAGAACCAGCCCGAGCTGGTCTGGGGCCTGATCGCCTCGCTGTATGTCGGCAATGTCATGCTGCTGGTGCTGAATCTGCCGCTGGCCGGATTGTGGGCCAAGATCCTCGCCATTCCGTCACCATGGCTGTATGGCGGCATTCTCGTCTTCGCCACCATCGGCACCTATGGCATCAGCCAGTCGGCCGTCGACCTGGTTCTGCTCTATCTGATCGGCGGGGTCGGCTACCTGATGCGGCGTTTCGATTTTCCGGTGGCGCCGACCGTGATCGGCATGATCCTCGGTCCCTTTGCCGAACAGGAATTCCGCCGGGCGTTGACCATCTCGGGCGGCGATTTCAGCGTCTTCGTCACGCGCCCCCTCAGCGCCACGCTGCTGGCATCGGCCGTTCTGCTGCTGGTCCTGCCGCTGCTGCTGCGTCGCCGCGCCTGAAGCCGATAGGCCGTAACGGCCCGTTTGTTAACGGTAAAAATGACAATTTTGCGGCACACGTGAATCGTGATTGCCATCACTGCAACTTTGCCGCCGCGCGCCTATATAGAATGCACAGGAGCGGATGATGTTGCAGCGTTGTCCCTTCCTTTTTCCTCCCCCAACGATCCCCCCTCGAGGGGCGGCCCTCCCCCCGGCCGCCCCTCACTTTTTTTGACCGGACTTTTACCGGCAATGCAGGGACCGCATGGCTTGCCTTCGCGCCATGCATGGGCGATGACACGGTCATGAAACCCAGACCACATCCCGTGCCGGCCGGCTTCAAGATTCTGCCGCCGGTCTCCCCTTTCTTCCGCACGCTTGGCAAGGTTTACATCCTGGAACGGCCCGGCCTGGCCCCGGTCTACGGCCTGCATGTGCGGCCCAAACATGCCAACCGCCACGGCACCGGCCATGGCGGGTTTCTCGCCACTTTGGCGGATACCTTCATGGCGGCCTTCGTGCATCATCAGCGCCGCGAGATCGGCACCATGTGGACCATCCGTCTGAACATGGAATACAAGCGCCCGGCTCCGATGGGCGCCTGGCTGGAATGCCATCTGGCCGATATCCGGCGCGAGGGCGCTTTTGTGACCGTGGATTGCGTGCTGCAGACCGGCCCGGGATTGCAGGGCCCGGCGGAAAACCCGGTGATCACCAACAAGGCAACGGCCGTATTCAAGGTCTCCGACCGCGCGCCGGCCTGACGGATTACTGCCCGGCAGGCGGCAGGGCCGAGGGCGGCGGGGCGGCTGAAACGATGCGGCAGATCAGGGCGCGGCCGCTGGCCTCTTCCAGACGGATTTCCTCGCCACTCCGCTCCGCGCCCCAACCGGCACCGAAATAATCGTAGCGGGCGCCCGGCGGCTGGCGCATCAGCGTGACCGGCGGACGGTCGCGGGTTTCCACCACCAGCCTGTCCTCCGCCGCACCCAACACCGCATGCAGGGTGTCGCTGCAACGGAACACGATCTCGCCACCGGCACCGGCCAGACGGCGCGCCTCCTCCGAGGGGACGGTTTCAGGCACCGATGTTATGGAGAAACTGGTCGAGCGGCTGGTGTCCTGCCAGGCCGGCCGGGCGGATGCCAGTCGTTCCAGGGCCGCCTTGGCCTGCAGCTGGGCGGCACGGATTTCGGCATCGGTCGGCTCGGTTTCGATGCCGTCCACCGTCTTGAGGCCGTCGCGGAAACGGCCATTGGCGAAAGACAGGCTTAATTCAACGCGGCGGAAACCATCCATCGAACCGGCCTGGCCGCCACGGCGACGGCCATGCTCGCCGTAATGCATCAATTCGCCGTTGTGGAAGGTGAACACCACATTGGCGCTGCCGAAATCGCCGTAACTGCGCCATTCGGCAATCCGTTCAGGCTTGCCGTCGCGGATCGCAGCTTCCCATTCGGCATTGGCATCGCCGGCGGTGTAGCGTCCGCGCACAATAGTTGCGCCGGCTGTGACATCCTCGGTTTCGCCGGGCATCTGCTGGGCCGGTTCGCTGGTCTGGGCTAATGCCGGAATGCCCAGGCCGGCCAGCAGGAGGACAAAGCCGGCCAGCCGGGGGAAACATCCGGAGCCGATGACAGGCAACATCGTCATGACCGGCAGCATGCCTCGGGAAAGCGGCAGGAATCAGGCAACGGCATCATCAGAGAAATCCCAAGAATTCCCGGATTTTTTGTGCAGCGAATCGGGAATGTGGGGATTTTACTGCACCGCAACGATCTGCGCCCGGGGTAATCAATTCATAAGTCGCGACAAAAGCAAAATTCCGCGAAAATAAACGCATCAGGATAGGGGAGAGCCGGTTGCGCGGCATCGCGATCATAATCATGGCCCTGCTGGGTCTGCTGGCCGGCCAGACGCCCATTCGCGCCCAAGCCCAGGCGGACTTGCAGATCGTGGCGCCGGCGCGGCCGCCATATATCGTCGACCAGGACGGTTTCGGCACCGGCCCCGCCGTGGAACTGGTGCAGCATCTGGCCCGCAGCATCGGCAGCGATCCCACCGTGCGCATCCTGCCCTTCCAGCGCGCCGTGCTCGCCCTGGACCAGGGCAACACGCTCTACCCCGCCCTGCTGCGCACGCCGCAACGGGAAAAGCGATATGCCTGGATCGGCGAGGTTTACGTCGACCGTGCCGTCTTCTTCACCCGCCGCGACCAGCAGGCCGTGAATGCACTGACTGCCGCCCGTGGCCTGCCGGTGATCGGGGTCATGCGCGGCTCGGAACTGCAATCCATCCTGCAATCGCTGGGGCTGGAGCAGATCGAGGTCAATGCCTCGGAAAACGATAACGCCCGGTTGCTGCAGGCCGACCGGATTTCCGGCTGGTTCACCCTGGAGGCCGTGGGACGCGCCACCTGGCGCGAACTGGATTTCAATCCGGCCGATCTGCGGTCGGGCGAGCCTTTCGCCCTGCTCTCCTTCTGGATCGCGGGATCGGCCAACCTGCCGCCCGCCACCGTGGCGAAACTGCGGGCCAGCTACCGGGCGATGCGGGCCGACGGCCGCTATCAGCGCATCATCGCGCCGCTGGCGGCCCTGACCGCCCCATCATGATGCACGCCTGATCATGATGCGTGGGTGATGCAGCACACATGAAAAAGGCCGGGATCGCTCCCGGCCTTTTCGTTTGCAGCATTGCCGCGCGAGGTTTAGTCAGCCTGGACGGCTTCGCCCTCATCGGCGCGCGGCTTGTTCGACAGGTCCTCGCCGGTGGCCTGGTCGACCACCTTCATCGAGAGGCGGACCTTGCCGCGCTCGTCGATGCCCAGCACCTTGACGCGCACTTCCTGGCCTTCCGACACCACGTCGCTCGGCTTGTTGACGCGCTTGGGCGCCATTTCCGAAACATGGACGAGGCCATCGCGGCTGCCGAAGAAGTTCACGAAGGCGCCGAAATCGACGATCTTCACGACCTTGCCCTTGTAGATCATGCCGACCTCGGGCTCCGAGACGATCGACTTGATCCACTGCACCGCGGCATCGGCAGCGGCCGGATCGCTGGACGCGATCTTGATCGTGCCATCATCCTCGATGTCGATCTTGGTGCCGGTCTTCTCGACGATTTCGCGGATCACCTTGCCGCCCGAACCGATCACTTCGCGGATCTTGTCCTTCGGCACGCTCATGGTGGTGATGCGCGGGGCATTCTCCTTCACACCGGAGCGGTTCTGCGAGATCGCCTTGGCCATTTCGCCCAGGATGTGAATACGGCCGTGCTTGGCCTGATCCAGCGCGACACGCATGATCTCCTCGGTGATACCGGCGATCTTGATGTCCATCTGCAGCGAGGTGACACCCTGTTCGGTGCCGGCCACCTTGAAATCCATGTCGCCGAGATGATCCTCGTCGCCCAGGATGTCCGACAGCACGGCATAGCGGCTGCCTTCCAGGATCAGGCCCATGGCGATACCCGCCACCGGCGCCTTGAGCGGCACGCCGGCATCCATCAGCGCCAGCGAGCTGCCGCAGACGGTGGCCATCGAGGAAGACCCGTTCGACTCGGTGATCTCCGAGACGACGCGGATCGTGTAGGGGAACTCTTCCTTCGCCGGCAGCAGCGGGCGCACGGCACGCCAGGCCAGCTTGCCATGGCCGATTTCGCGGCGGCCCGGCGAGCCCATGCGGCCGGCTTCACCGACCGAGTAGGGCGGGAAGTTATAGTGCAGCATGAAGCTTTCGCGGTATTCGCCGTCGAGCGCATCGATGATCTGCTCGTCGGTGCCGGTGCCGAGCGTGGTGACCACCAGCGCCTGGGTCTCGCCACGGGTGAACAGCGCGGCGCCATGGGCGCGCGGCAGCACGCCGACTTCCGAAACGATCGGACGCACGGTCTTGGTGTCGCGGCCATCGATACGCAGGCCGGTATCGAGGATGTTGAAGCGCACGACCTTGGCTTCCAGATCCTTGAACGCATCGGACACGTCGACCGGATTGGCCTCGCCCTCGGCGAACAGCGCCTTGGCCTTGGCCTTCACTTCGCCGACCTTGGCGTAGCGGGCCTGCTTGACCTTCTCCTGATAGGCGACGCGCAGATCGGCCTCGATGCCGGATTCCTCCAGCTTCTTCAGCGCGGCTTCATAGCCCGTGCGTTCAGCCAGCGGCATCGCGTCCTTGGCGGCGCGTTCGGCCAGACCGATGATCGCCTCGATCACCGGCTGGAAGCCCTTGTGACCATGCATCACGGCGCCGAGCATGATGTCTTCCGGCAGCTGCTGGGCTTCGGATTCCACCATCAGCACGGCATCGGCCGTGCCGGCGACGACCAGATCCAGCTTGTTGTTCGGATCGGTCATCTGCGACTTGGTCGGGTTCAGCACGTATTCGCCGTTGATATAGGCGACGCGGGCGGCACCGATCGGACCCATGAAGGGAATGCCCGAGATGGTGAGCGCGGCCGAGGCGCCGACCATGGCAACGATATCGGGATCGTTTTCCATGTCATGCGACAGAACGGTGGCAACCACCTGGGTCTCGTTACGGAAGCCGTCGGCGAACAGCGGACGGATCGGGCGGTCGATCAGGCGGGAGACCAGCGTCTCCTTCTCGCTCGGACGGCCTTCACGCTTGAAGAAGCCGCCGGGGATCTTGCCCGCGGCGAAGGTCTTCTCCTGGTAATTCACGGTGAGCGGGAAAAAATCCACGCCCGGCTTGGCCTGCTTGGCGGCAACGGCGGTGCACAGCACGATGGTATCGCCATAGGTCACCATCACGGCGCCATCGGCCTGGCGGGCGATCTTGCCCGTTTCGATCACGAGCTTGCGCCCGCCCCACATCAATTCGGTTTTGTGGATATTGAACATATTGACCTTCTTCCTTCCTGCAGCGCTGCAGTCCCTGACTTGCAGCACCCGGCGGGACGGCGCCCATCGCCTCCCGCCCGGCCGATGCGGCTGATCTTCAGCCGACCTCGGCAAACCGGCATTGCGGGCCCATCCCGAATGCCGGCCTGTCCGGACTATTGATGAAACACCAACGCCCGCCCCCGGCTGATCTGCCGCAGGCGGGCGTGGCATGTCGTGTCCGGAATACGGCCGCTCGCGTCTTGTATCGCGCCAGCGGCCATATCGTTACTTGCGGAGACCCAGGCGCTGGATCAGCGCATCGTAGCGCGCCGGATCGGTGCGCTTCAGATAGTCGAGCAGGCTGCGACGCTTGCTGACCATCATCAGCAGGCCGCGGCGCGAATGCACGTCCTTCTTGTGGGTCTTGAAGTGTTCAGTGAGATTGTTGATCCGCTCGGTGAGCAGAGCCACCTGAACGTCCGGCGAACCGGTGTCGCCCTTCTTGGTGGCGAATTCGGAAACCAGCGCGGTCTTGCGCTCGGCAGTGATGGTCATGCGACTAACTCCGCGACATCATAGGTTAAACAAACGCAGCGGCCTGACCTCGTCGGCGAGACGCTCGGCAATTCCAACGGCCTTGCCGTCGGCTGTCACCAGCATTTCTCCTTCCGGCGGGAGTCCGGGTGCCGCCATCGCGATCCGGATCGACTGGCCGTGCCTGAGGCGGTCGGCCTGGGGGCCGGTTACAACCAAGGCCGGGATGTCGTCCAGCGCGGTTTCAACCGGCAGCAGATACGCGTGCGCGGCGTCCTTTTGGCATAGTTCCTCAAGGGAATCCAGCGAAAAAGCCCGGTCCAGGCCATAGCGGCCGACCCGGGTGCGGCGCAGGGCCACCACATGGCCGAAACAGCCCAGAACTTCGCCGAAATCCCGGGCGAGGGCCCGCACATAGGCCCCCTTGCCGCAATCCACCTCGAACACGGCATGATCCGGATCCGGAATATCCACCAGGCGCAGGGCATCGATCCGGATCGGCCGGGGGGCCAGGTCGGGGGCCTGCCCGGCCCGGGCCAGGTCATAGGCCCGCTCGCCCGCCACTTTCAGGGCCGAATAGGCCGGCGGACGCTGCATGATCTCGCCCACGAATGCCGGCAGCATGGCCTCGATCGCCGGCCGGTCGGGGCGGACATCGGACCGGACGATCACCGGCCCCTCGGCATCGTCGGTGCTGGTCGCTTCGCCCCAGCGCACGGTGAAACGGTAGGTTTTGCCCGATCCCATGACATAGGCGACCGTCTTGGTCGCCTCGCCCAGCGCGATCGGCAGGATACCGGTGGCCAGCGGGTCGAGCGTGCCGCCATGGCCGGCCTTGGCCGCCTGGGTCAGGCGGCGCACTTTCGCCAGGCACTGGGTCGAGGTCAGACCAAGCGGCTTGTCGACGATCACCCAGCCATGGACCGGGCGGCCCTTCCGTTTCATTCCTCGGTCTCGTCGTCGGCCGGCTTTTTCAGATCGGCCTGCACGACGGGATGCAGCAGCGCGCGCTCGACGCGGGCGGCCTCGTCGAAGCTTTCATCCAGCTTGAAAGAGAAACTCGGTGCCAGACGCAGGTTGATGCGGTGTGCCGCTTCGGTGCGGATATAGGCATGGGCGCGATTCAGCGCCGCGATGGTTTTCGTGGCATCCTCGCCACCCAGGGGCATGACGAAGGCCGTGGCGTTGCGCAGGTCCGGGCTGACCCGCACTTCGGTCACGGTGACCGACACGCCATCCACCAGGTCGGGATCGCGGAAATGGCCGCGCAGCAGGATATCGCTCAGGATATGGCGCAGTTCCTCGCCGACCCTGAGCTGCCGCTGGCTGCGGCCGCCGGGCAGGTCAGCCTGGGAACGAGCGCCACGGCTACCCTGGGGACGACCGCCGCGCGCGCCGCTATGGGCGCCTTTGCCGCGCTGTGCCATGACCCATCACTCCGTCGGATTGTGGCGCGCGCTTACAGCTCGCGCGCCACGCTCTCGAGTTCGAAACACTCGATGACGTCACCCTGCTTGATGTCGTCGTAATTCTCGAACGACATGCCGCAATCCATGCCCTGCTTGACCTCGCGCGCGTCGTCCTTGAAGCGCTTGAGGGTCGAGAGCGCACCTTCGTGGATGACCACGTTGTCGCGCAGCAGACGCACCTTCGCGCCGCGCTTGACCAGGCCCTCGGTGACCATGCAACCCGCCACCTTGCCGACCTTGGTGATATTGAACACCTCGCGAATCTCGGCATAACCGAGGAAACGCTCGCGGATCGACGGCGCCAGCATGCCCGAAAGCAGGGCCTTCAGGTCATCCAGCACGTTGTAGATGATCGAGTAGTAGCGGATATCGACGCCATCGCGCTCGGCCATCTCGCGCGCCTGCTTGGAGGCACGCACGTTGAAGCCGATGATGGCGCCCTTGGACGCCGCCGCCAGGGCGATATCCGACTCGCTGATCGCGCCGACCGCGCCATGCAGGATACGGACGCTGACTTCCTCGGTGGCCAGTTTCTGCGCCGCGCCGATGATCGCTTCCAGCGAACCCTGCACGTCGGTCTTGACCACGATCGGCAGTTCCTTCTGCTCGCCGGCCTTGATCTTGGCGAACATCTGGTCGAGCGAACCGCGCGCCGAAATGGCGCTCTTGGCTTCGCGCTGCTTGCGCTCGCGGAATTCGGCAACCTCGCGGGCGCGCGCCTCGTTGTCGACGACGACGAATTCGTCGCCGGCTTCCGGCGTGCCCTGCAGGCCCAGCACTTCCACCGGCACGGCCGGACCGGCCGACACGGCGTTCTTGCCGTGATCGTCGATCAGGGCGCGCACGCGACCCCAGGACGTGCCGGCCACGAAGACGTCGCCGACATGCAGGGTACCGCGCTGCACCAGCACGGTGGCGACCGAACCACGGCCGCGCTCCAGCTTGGCTTCCACCACCACGCCTTCGGCGCGGCGATCGGGATTGGCCTTGAGATCGAGGATTTCGGCCTGCAGCAGGATCGCCTCTTCCAGCGCATCCAGCCCCTTCTTGGTCTTGGCCGAAACCTCGATCGACTGCACGTCGCCGCCCATCTGCTCGACCACGACTTCGTGGTTCAGCAGTTCCTGCCGCACCTTCTGCGGATTGGCCTGCGGCTTGTCGCATTTGTTGATCGCCACCACGATCGGCACGCCGGCCGCCTTGGCGTGATGGATCGCCTCCACCGTCTGCGGCATCACGCTGTCGTCAGCGGCAACCACCAGAACGACGATATCGGTGACCTTGGCGCCGCGGGCGCGCATCTGGGTAAAGGCTTCATGGCCCGGCGTGTCGAGGAAGGTGATGGCCTTGCCCGACTTCAGGCGCACCTGATAGGCGCCGATATGCTGGGTGATGCCGCCGGCTTCGCCGCTGACCACGTCGGTCTCGCGGAGAGAGTCGAGCAGCGAGGTCTTGCCGTGGTCGACGTGGCCCATGACGGTGACGACCGGTGGACGCGGCTGCAGCGCGCCCTCCTCGTCCTTCTCGCCGCCCAGGCCCAGTTCGACGTCGGATTCGGCCACACGCTGCACGTGATGGCCGAACTCGCTCACCACCAGTTCGGCGGTATCGGCATCGATGGTCTGGTTGATGGTGGCCATCACGCCCATCTTCATCAGGGCCTTGATGACGTCCACGCCACGCTCGGCCATGCGGTTGGCCAGTTCCTGCACCGTGATGGTCTCGGGAATCACCACGTCGCGCAGGATCTTCTGCTGTTCGGCGGTGCCCTGGTGCATCGCGCGCTTCTCACGCTCGATGCGACGGCGGAAGGACGCCACCGAGCGGACACGCTCGTTGTCGTCCAGCGCCTTGGTCACACTGAGCTTGCCGGCGCGGCGTTCGGCGCCGTCGCGGCCGCGGCTGGGCGCGGCCTTGGCGGGCGCGGCCTTGGCGCCAGCGCCACGGCGCTTGCCGCCAGCTTCGTCCTCATCATCCACGGCGGCGCGGGCAATGGCGGCCGGCGCACCCGGCGATGCTTCCGTCCCCGTGGTTTCCGGCGCGTTCAGGCGGCGGGCCGCTTCGGCCTCGGCCTTCTTGCGCGCATCGTCTTCAGCCCTCTTGCGCGCGTCCTCGTCGGCCTGGCGGCGCAAAGCCGCCTCACGCTCGGCATGAACACGGGAAAGCTCTTCCTGACGACGGCGCATGTCCTCTTCGGCCACGCGACGCATCTCGGCGAATTTACGGCGCTCGTCCTCGTTCACGCGGCTACGCGCCTGGCGTTCCTCGTCCGACATGGGCTTGAGCACCATGCCGGTCGGACGCTGCGGGCGCTGCGCGGCGCCCCGCTCGCGGTCACGGTCGCGGCCCGGGCGCACATCGCCGGTCGGCTGCGCGGTCATGCGCGGGCCAGCCCGGCCAGCTTCCGGACGCGCCGTTTCGGCGGCACGCGGCGTGACGGCGGCAGGCTTCGGCTCTGCCGGGACAGGCGCGGCTGGCGCGGCAGCGGCGGCCTTGGCGGTTTCGGCGGCGGCGCGGGCAGCGGCCTCTTCGGCAGCCTTGGCGGCCTGTGCCGCGTCGTGTTCGGCAATGATCTCGGCCCGCGACGGCACCGTCACGCTGGACGTGGCCGGCTTCGGCGCGGCAGCAGCGGCCTTGGGTGCGGCAGCAGGCGTTGGCGCAGGCGCGGCAGCGGGCGGCGCGGCCTCGGCCTTACCGGCAGCGGCACCCGGCGGCACGATGGTGCGCTTCTTGCGCACCTCGACCGTCACCGCCTTGGTCCTGCCATGACTGAAGCTCTGGCGCACCTGGCCGGTCTCGACGGTTTTCTTCAGCTCCAGCCGCTTGGGCCGCGCTGCCGCCTTGTCCTTGTCCTGCTCGTTCACGTCGCTCATACAGTCCGCTTCCGCCTACCGCTCAAAACTCATCCGCATCGGTCCGATGCACCAAACTCCGGCCCGCGACGCACCATCTAAGGCACGCCCCGGGTGATGGCACCCCCCACCCGGCCCGTCAACCGGCTAAATGCCGGTGCCGACAAGCCTGGCAAGCAATGCCAGATCGGCCGCCAGGCGGCCGGTGAACGGCGTGCGTTTCAGCGCCAGCCGTTCGAGGCCGAGCGGTGCTGCGTCGGCGACCAGCGCATCGCTGTCCACCGCCGCGGCTCCATCGGCCAGTACCAGCCCGGCACGCCGGGCCTTTGCAACCTGAGCAGCGGCATGCGCCGTCCAGGCTGTGATGCTGCGGGCCGCCAGATCCTCTGGCACCTGCAGCCTGCGTTTCGCGCCGCGGGCAAACGCGCCCTTGGCCCTGGCCGCCGCCACCGCATCGGGAGCCGGCGTCAGCCAGAGGCCGCGACCGGGAAACCGATGCGCCGGGTCTGGCACCACTGCGCCCGCCGCATCAACGGCAAACCGCAACAGCCGATCCGGCGTGGTCCGCGTGCCGCTGAGCAGACAGCGGCGCCGCGGGCCCGATACCAACGCCGCGCCGTCAGGCATCCGCCTGGCCGGCACCTTCCTCTTCGCCTTCGAACCAGTGCTGACGCGCCGCCATGATGATGGCGTTCGCATCGTCGTTCGACAGGCCCTCGCCGACGATTTCCTGCAATTCGTCGCCGGCCAGGTCGCCCAGGTCGTCCAGCGTCTTGACGCCCTTTTCGCCGAGCGCGACCAGCATCGCAGGCGTCAGCCCCTCGATCCCGGCCACCTCGTCGCTGACGCCCAGAGCCTTGCGCTTTTCCTCGAATTCGGAATTGCGCTTCTCGATGAATTCCAGCGCGCGCTCGTGCAGCTCGTTGGCAATGTCGCCATCGAAGCCCTCGATCTCGGCCAGCTCTTCAACCGGCAGATAGGCGAGTTCCTCGACCTTGGTGAAGCCTTCGGTGACCAGCAGCTGCGCGAGAGTCTCGTCCACGTCCAGCGAGTCGATGAACAGCTGGCTGCGCTCGCGGAATTCCTTCTGGCGACGCTCGGACTCTTCTTCCTCGGTCAGGATGTCGATGTCGTAGCCGGTCAGCTGCGAGGCCAGACGCACATTCTGGCCGCGGCGGCCGATGGCCAGCGAAAGCTGGTCGGTCGGCACCACGACTTCCACGGCATTGGCTTCCTCGTCCAGCACCACCTTGGCCACTTCGGCGGGAGCCAGCGCGTTGACGATGAAGGTGGCCGGATCGGGCGACCACTTGATGATGTCGATCTTCTCGCCCTGCAGTTCGTTCACCACGGCCTGCACGCGGCTGCCGCGCATGCCGACGCAGGCGCCGACCGGATCGATCGAGTTGTCGTTCGACAGTACGGCGATCTTGGCGCGGCTGCCCGGATCGCGCGCCACGGCGCGGATCTCGATGATGCCGTCATAGACTTCCGGCACTTCCTGGGCGAACAGCTTGGCCATGAACTGCGGATGCGAGCGCGACAGGAAAATCTGCGGTCCGCGCGGTTCGCGGCGCACGTCGTAGATATAGGCGCGGCAGCGGTCACCCTGGCGGAAGGTCTCGCGCGGCAGCAGCTCGTCGCGACGCAGGATCGCCTCGGCGCGGCCCAGGTCGATGGTGACGTTGCCGTATTCCACGCGCTTGACCAGACCGTTCACGATCTCGCCGATACGGTCCTTGTATTCGTTATACTGCCGCTCGCGCTCGGCCTCGCGCACCTTCTGCACGATCACCTGCTTGGCGGTCTGGGCGGCGATGCGGCCGAAATCGATCGGCGGCAGCGGCTCGGCGATCACGTCGCCCACCTGGGCGTCGGGGTTGCGGCGCTGCGCCTCGATCACGCCGATCTCGACGGCGTCGTTCTCGATCTTGTCGACCACCTGCAGATGCCGCTCCAGGCGAATCTCGCCGGTCTTGCGGTCGATCTCGGCATGGATGTCGTTCTCCAGGCCATAGCGCGAGCGCGCCGCCTTCTGGATCGCATCTTCCATCGCCATCAGCACGACGTCGCGCTCAATGGCCTTCTCGCGGGCCACGGCATCGGCCACCTGCAGCAGCTCGAGCCGGTTGAAACTGGTCACCGTTTCCATTGTTCCTGTTCCTCGAACTCGTTACCCGTACAAATCCCTGATTGAAACTTCACTCTGCTGCGCCCTGCTGCGCCGCGCCCGTCCGTGCCTGATCTTGGCGGCCGGCCAGCGAGGCGGCGATCAGGTCGTCGGTGACGACCAGCTTGGCATTGGCGATCTCGGCCACCGGCAGCGGCGTCTCCGCACCCGATTCCTCATCGGCCAGCAGCACGGTGTCGCCGCGCAGGCCCTTGAGACGACCGCGAAAGCGCTTGCGGCCATCCAGCGGCCGGGCCAGCTCGATCTTGGCCTCGAAACTCTTGAACCGCTCGAAATCGACTGGCTTCGTCAGCGGGCGGTCGAGGCCCGGCGAGGAAACCTCCAGCCGGTAGGCACCGCTGATCGGGTCTTCCACGTCCAGCAGGGCGCTGACCGCGCGGCTGACATCGGCACAGTCTTCCACCGTGATGCCGCCGTCATGGGGGGCACCGCCGGTGTCGCGTTCGAACATGATCTGCAGCACCGGGCGCTGGGCGCCAAGCAGCTTGACGCGCACCAGCTGAAAGCCCATGGCCTCCAGGGTGGGCGCGATCATGTCCGCAATCCGGGTCGCCGCATCCATGCGTGCGCAGTCGTCCTTAAAACTCAGGTTTGAAACCCGCCGGCCCGGTTCTGCCGGCAGGCTGCTAAACCCATACGGCACAAACAAAAAATGGGCCGACCGGCCCATATCCAATTTCCCGATCCGACCATGGACCAGGCCAGCAATGTCGGAGGCTGTTATAGCGGCAAATTCCGTCAATGCAAGGCTTTTCCGGCCTCGGCTCAGCCCTGCCGCTGGACCACCCGCCGGGCCGCCAGAACCGAGAAAAATCCCAGCAGCAGCCAGAACAGCAGGTCGAGCGCCAGGCTCAGTTCGACCCCGAGCGCGGCGTCCGTGGTCCCGGGCGCGAAGTCCAGCCCCGGATTCAGGCCGGCCAGGGGATCGTCGGCTTCCGCCGGCAGGGCGGTCCATTCCGGCAGGGAGGAAACCACCAGCATGGGCATGAGCAGCAGGCCGCCCCCCAGGATGCGGACATGCCGGCCGGGGTGGACCAGGCCGAGCACCGGGCGGCCAAGCCAGAGCAGGGCGAAGCCGATGCCGGTGCAAAGCGCGGTAAACAGCCAGATCAGCAAGCCCACGGCATCGCGCGGCCAGGCGCCGGGCAGTTCGAGCGGCAGAACCAGCCAGGGCATGAGCACCACCGTCAGGAATCCGCCCAGCCCCCAGGCGAGGCCGCCCGCATAACTGGGCACGCCGACCTGGCGGTAAATCAGCTGCAGGACCAATCCGCCGCCCAATCCGGTCACGATATGCTGCAGCAGAAAGGCCTCGCGGCCGGCAATATCGGGGGTGTCAGGCGGCGCTACCACCGCCTTGACGATCATCAGCACCAAAGTCGCGCTGATGGCGGCCATGGCCGCCGCAGCACCCAGCCGGAACGGCATGCGCCCTCCCCCGCAAGGATCGACCGGTCAGACCCGGCGCAATCGATAGTAGTGCGGAGTCCGGCCGGCGGCGATGGCTTTCTGTTCGTATTTGCTGGCCGGCCAGTCATCGGGTCGCCGCAGCCAGTCGGCACTGCCTTCCGCCAGCCATTCGAAACGCGGCTCAGCCAGGATATGGCGCAGCATCCAGCGCTGGTAATCCGGCACATCGGTCGCCACGCGCAGCTCGCCGCCCGAGGGAATCAGCCGCGCCCATTCGGCCAGCGTGTCGGTATTCACGATGCGGCGCCACTGGTGCCGCTTCTTCGGCCAGGGATCGGGAAACAGCGTGAAGCCGCGCTGCACCGATTTGTCGGGCAGCGCCTTGAGCAGCAGCCGGGCATCGTCGGTGAGGATGCGGATATTGTCACGATGATCGCCGCGCTCATGACGCTCGGCGATGCGCATCACCAGCTTGGCGACGCCATGCTCGTAGGGCTCGATGCCGATGAAGCCGATCTCGGGATGGCGTTCGGAGAGTTCAAACATGTGCCCGCCATCGCCGAAACCGACCTCGACCCAGTAGGCCTGTTTCGGACTGGCGAACAATGAAGCCGGATCGAGCGGCACGCCCGGCGCGGGCAGCGCGAAGGACACGCGCGGCATCCAGTCGCCGAAGCGGCTTTCGCGGGTGGGGGAAAGCTTGCGGCCGCGCCGGCGCCCGTAGATCAGGCGTCGCGGCGCGGCCGCATCATGGGACTCGTCAGACACGAAACCTCGTGTACGTCCTCAGCGGACGTTGAAGGCCGATTTCAGGTCCTTGACCAGATCGGTCTTCTCCCACGAGAAGCCGCCATCCTTGTCCGGCTTGCGGCCGAAATGGCCGTAGGCGGCGGTGCGGGCATAGATCGGGCGGTTGAGCTTGAGATGCTCGCGGATGCCGCGCGGCGACAGGCTCATCAGTTCCTGCAGCACTTTGGCGATCTTGTTCTCGTCGGCCTTGCTGGTGCCGAAGGTATCGACATAGACCGACAGCGGATGCGCCACGCCGATGGCGTAGGACAGCTGGATCAGGCATTTCTGAGCCAGGCCGGCGGCCACCACGTTCTTGGCCAGATAGCGCGCGGCATAGGCGGCCGAACGGTCCACCTTGGTCGGATCCTTGCCCGAGAAGGCGCCGCCGCCATGGGGCGCCGCGCCGCCGTAAGTGTCGACGATGATCTTGCGGCCGGTCAGGCCGGCATCGCCGTCCGGACCGCCAATGACGAAGCGGCCGGTCGGGTTGACGTAGAAATGCTCGTCATCGCACATCCAGCCCTTCGGCAGGGCCTTCAGCACATAGGGGCGCACGATGCGCTTGATGTCGCCCGATTCCAGCTCGCGGCCCTTCTTGTCCTTGAGCGCGTGCTGGGTCGAGACGACGATGGCGGTGGCACCGGTCGGCTTGCCGTTCTTGTAGAGCAGCGTGACCTGGCTCTTGGCATCCGGGCCCAGCAGCGGCTCCTTGCCGCTGTGGCGGGCATCGGCGAGCAGCTTGAGGATGTTGTGCGAGAGCTGGATCGGGGCCGGCATCAGTTCCGGCGTCTCGTTGCAGGCATAACCGAACATGATGCCCTGGTCGCCGGCGCCTTCGTCCTTGTTGCCGGCGGCATCAACGCCCACGGCGATATCGGCGGACTGGCCGTGCAGCAGCACGTCGACCTTGGCGGTCTTCCAGTGGAAGCCCTTCTGTTCGTAGCCGATCTTCTTGATGGTGGCGCGCGCCACCTCTTCGATCTTTTTCTTGTTCACCGCGCCCGACTTCGACACCAGGCTTTTCGGGCCGCGCACTTCGCCGGCAATCACCACGCGGTTGGTGGTGGTCAGCGTCTCGCAGGCCACGCGGGCATAGGGGTCTTCCTTCAGGAAGAGATCGAGCACGCCATCCGAAATCTGGTCGCAGACCTTGTCGGGATGGCCCTCGGAAACCGATTCACTGGTGAACAGATAAGAAGAACGCGCCACGATATTGTCTCCTCAAGCGGCCGCGCCAACCGGCCCGAAGCTCTTTCGCCCCGCACCGGCGTTTGGCGCACGCCGGGATTGGGAAATTGCGAAAGTTCGGTTATTTCGCAGAGCTAGGCTCAGGGGTCAAGTATAATGGGGCCGCCGGGATGAGCGATTCAGGCGGAATGCAGTGACCGTAATGGGGCCAGGTTCGCCTCTTCCGTCAACTCCTGGCCGCTCATGGCGCGCACCAGATCGATGATCCGCCGGCGCAGGCCGGGCTGGCGCAACTGGTGGAAGGCCCGCAGCAATTCCACATCCTCGCGACTGAAGGATGGCAGCTGGCCGTCAGGTGTTACCACCGGTTCCAGCAGGCGGCCGTTCCGCGATTCGACCGGCCGGCCCTCCAGGCCCTCGAAGAAATAGGCCGGCGGCACGTCCAGGATCGTGGCGAACTGGAACAGGCGGCTGGCGCCGATGCGATTGGCGCCTTTTTCGTATTTCTGGATCTGCTGGAAGGTCAGACCGACGAGCTGGCCGAGCCGGTCCTGGCTCATGCCGATCATCGCGCGACGCAGTTTCAGACGGTTTCCGACATGCACATCAACCGAATTCTTCGGCACTGGACTGTCCTTTATGCTTTCTGCCCGGCCGACCGGCCGGAGGAGGTGGGGTACCGCTTCTGCGAGCACCCGCTGAATAAAGCCGCCCCGTCGGGCTGGGTCAATGATTAATCCGCCTACGGTTAACCAAGCCGCCCAATAATACCAGCAGGGCGGCAAAGCCCAAGGCCGGCCAGTCACCCAAACGCGCATAAGGTGTTGCCGCATCCAGCGGCGCAGGCAACGGACCATCGACCACGCCCACCGCGTCGAGCCCCAGGCTGGCGATGATGCGGCCATACGGATCGACGATGGCGCTGATGCCGTTATTGGCGGCACGCACCAGCGGCAGGCCCTGCTCGACGGCGCGGAAACGCGCGGCCGCCAGATGCTGATAGGGGCCGGAGGAATGACCGAACCATGCATCGTTGGTGATGTTCAGCAGCCAGCGGACAGCTTTGCCATTGGCCGCAACCTCGGCCGGGAATATCGCTTCGTAGCAGATCAGCGCGCGCGCCGCCGGCAAGCCCGGAATTTCCATCGGAGCCGCGGACGCGCCTGACGAGAAATCGACGCTGCCGACGGCCAGGGCATCGAGGCCGAGCGGCCGCAGCAGGTTGCGGAACGGCAGGTATTCTCCGAAGGGCACCAGGTGAATCTTGTCATACTGCGAGGCCAGCGTGCCATCGGGGCCCAGCGCGAAGATGCTGTTGTAGAGCACCAGCTTCCGGTTCTGGTCAAAGCTCCTTCGGGGTGCGCCGGTGACCAGCGCGCCGCCAGTGGGCGCCAGCCGCGACAGCGCATCGCGCAGGGCGGTTTCCTCATCCAGCAGGTAGGGGATCGCGGTTTCGGGCCAGATGACGTGGGTGGGCGGCACCGCGGCCGGCTGGAGCGTGAGGGCAATATGGGCCTGCAGATGCTGTTGCCGCAGATCGTCGCGCCATTTCAGCGTCTGCGCCACGCTGGGCTGGACCAGGCGCAACTGCACGCCCGGCATCGACCCGAGCGGCGCCTGCCATACGCGCATCGCGCCAGCGCCGAGCAGCAGGACAAACCCGAACGGCAGCATCAGCGCGGCAAGACGCAGGCGGCGCGATACCGGCGGCGCGACGGCCAGCGCCAGGCCGCTGCAGGCCAGCATGGTGGCAAGGCCCAGGCCGTGGGTGCCGATCCAGGCCGCCGGCTGCATGGTGAACGACGAAGCAGCCCAGACATAACCGACCAGGTTCCATGGAAAGCCGGTCAGAACCCAGCCGCGCAGCCATTCGCCAAGCAGCCAGCCACAGGGCAGCAACAGATATCGCCAGGGCATGCTGCGGCCGCCGGCCAGATATCCAAGCCATGCGCCGCCGGCCGGAAACACCGCCAGCAGCAAAGGCAAGCCCAGAACCGGCAACGGCAGCAGGATGGCAAACCGTTCGGCATCGACGAAAAAGGCGATGCCAATCCAATACAGCCCGGCAACGAAATAGCCGTAGGCGAAGACATAGAGCGTGAAGAAAACGTGCCGCCGGCTGCGCCCGGGGCCGCTCCTGGGCCCGCCTTCGGCCAGAAGCTGCATGGCGATCAGCGCGAGCAGACCGAGTGGCCACAGAGAGAGCGGCGCCTGCGCGCCGGCCAGCAGCACGCCAAGCACCGCCGCCGCACCATAGCGGCGCCAGCCGCCCAGACCCTGCCAGCGGGCGATCAGCGCGGTCAGGCGGATCATGTCAGGCGGCGTCGGCGCTGGATTGCTGGGGCAGCGGGCGGATGCGCACACGCTTCACCCGGCGCGGATCGGCATCCAGCACATCGATGGTCAGGCCGGCGGGATGCTCGATCTGTTCGCCGCGCAGCGGCACGCGGCCCAGGTGCGACACGATCAGGCCGCCAACGGTATCCACATCCTCGTCCTTCTCCGGATCGAGCAGCTGGCGGCCGAGCTTTTTTTCCACATCCTCGATCGGGCAGCGGCCATGGGCCTCCAGCACGCCATCGGCGCGCTGGATCAGCAGGCCACCGGCCGCCTCGTCATGCTCGTCGTCGATTTCGCCGACAATCTGCTCGACCAGGTCCTCAATCGTCACCAGGCCATCCACGCCGCCGTATTCGTCGACGATGATCGCCATATGGATGCGGGTATCGCGCATCTCGCGCAGCAGTTCGAGCACCGATTTCGACGGCGGCACCACCAGCAGCTTGCGCACCACCTTTTCCAGCGCGAACCCGGTGCGTCCGGCAAGATAGGGCAGCACGTCCTTCACATGCAGCATGCCGATGACGTCATCCAGCGTCTCGCGATAGACCGGCAGACGGGAATGCTCGGCATCCACCAGGGTCTTCACCAGCTTCTCGAAATCGATATCCGCCGGCACGGCGATGATGTCGGTGCGCGGCACGCGGATTTCGCCCACCCGCATCTCGCCGACTTCCAGCACGTTGCGCAGCAGGGCGCGCTCGGCGGTTTCTTCCGGCGTGGTGGTGTCGTCGGCGTGCTCCTCCAGCAATTCCTCGATGCTGTCGCGCAGGCTTTCCTCGCTGCGCCCGCGCAGGAGCGTCAGCAGGCGCTGCCACAGGGTGTTGGCACCGTTTTCACGGGACTCGCTCATGCTGCCTTCTTCTTCCGCGCCGCAGGCTTTTTCGTTCGGGCCGGCGCGGCCTTCTTCTTTTTCACGGCCTTCTTCCTGGCCGCCTTCGGTTTCACCGGCAGCTTGCGCGCCAGCTGATAGGGATCGGCGACCTTCAGGCCGGCGAGAATATCCACCTCGCGCGGCTCCATCGCCGCCGCCTCTTCGTCGCTCATGTGGTCATAGCCAAGCAGATGCAGCACGCCATGCACGGCCAGATGCGTGACATGGTCGGCCAGGGTCTTGCCCTGCTCCTTCGCCTCGCGCCGGCAGGTGGCAAGACCCAATGCGATATCCCCCAGATAGGCCGGCGGCTTTGCCGGGTTCACCGCCGCGTCGGCAGGAAAAGACAGCACGTTGGTCGGCTTGTCCTTGGCCCGCCAGCCCGCATTCAGCTTGCGCATCTCGGCATCGTCGGTGAGCAGGATGCTCAGGCCGGTTTTGGCGTTTGCCGGCAGCTCGGCCTTCAGGGCCGTGCGCACGGCACGGCGCACCAGCGCCGCCGGACCGGGCAGGGCCGTGCGCCAGCCGGCGGCGGCAATACGGATATCGATGTCGATACTGGAACCCTCGGGCATGACGAAGACTCAGCGCCGCGGCCGGCCGGCGGCATCCGGCCGGGCCAGGCCCAGTTCCTGTTCGTGCTGGGAATAGGCCCGCACGATCTTGGTGACCAGCGGGTGGCGCACCACGTCGGCCTCACCGAAGCGCACGAAGGAGATGCCCTCGACGCCCTCAAGGATATCGAGCGCATGGCGCAGACCCGAAGGCACGCCGATGGGCAGATCGATCTGCGACAGGTCGCCCGTCACCGCCAGGCGCGAATTCTCGCCCAGACGGGTGAGCAGCATCTTCATCTGCACCGGCGAGGTGTTCTGCGCCTCGTCGAGGATGACATAGGCATTCGACAGCGTACGGCCGCGCATGAAGGCCAATGGCGCCACTTCGATCTCGCCGCTTTCCAGGCCCTTGGCGACCCGTTCGGCCGGCAGCATGTCGTAAAGCGCGTCGTATAGCGGGCGCAGATAGGGATCGATTTTCTCGCGCATGTCGCCGGGCAGGAAGCCGAGGCGTTCGCCGGCCTCCACGGCGGGCCGCGACAGAATGATGCGATCGACGCGGCCCTCCAGCAGCATGGAGACGGCCATGGCGACGGCGAGATAGGTCTTGCCGGTGCCGGCGGGGCCAAGCCCGAAGACCAGTTCGTGCTTCTGCAGGGCATCGAAATAGGTCTTCTGCGTCACCGAGCGCGGCAGGATGATGCGCTTCTTGGTGCGCACCGCGCCCTCGGGCAGTTTCTCGCCCTCGCGCGGCATGTCACTCGCCTTGTCCCGCAGCCTTGCCGTCACCGGTGCGTTCATCTGACCTCCCTGGATCATGCGAATGGCGCCATCGACATCGCCCATCTCGATCATCCGGCCGCCTTCGAGACGACCGTAAAGTTCGTTCAGCACCCGGCTGGCCTGCGCCTGTCCGTCGCTCGGGCCGCTGATCATCACGCGGTTGCCGCGCGGCGTCACCGCCACGCCCAGGCGTTCCTCGATGCGCGCCAGATGGCGGTCATGCTCGCCGAACAGCAACGCCAGCAGGCGGTTGTCGGCGAAATCGAGGATAGTCGGTTGGCCGGATGATTCCGGACCGCGCAGATCGCTCACAGGCTTCAGCCTTTCGGTTACCAGCAAATCCTTGTGCCGCGCCCGCGTCACGCCGCCTCGCGGCTGGCGCCGGCGACGACGCCGAACAGCGAATTGGCATGGCCGTCGGTGACTGTCACCGTGATGAAATCGCCGATCTTCACGGCCGGATCATTCAGCACGACCGACTGCATGTAAGGCGAGCGGCCCAGCAGCTGACCGGGCTGGCGGCCGGGGCGTTCGACCAGCACATCCATGCTGCGGCCGACGCAGGCGCGATTGAAAGCGGCCGACTGTTCCTGCAGCAGGGCCTGCAAGGCATACAGGCGCTCGGTGCTGACGGCATCGGACACCTGCTGCGGCATCAGGCTGCCCGGCGTGCCGGGCCGCGGCGAATACTTGAAGGAATAGGCCTGGGCGAAGCCGACATCGCGCACGAGCTGCAGCGTGGCCTCGAAATCGCGATCGCTCTCGCCGGGGAAGCCGGTGATGAAATCGGAGGTCAGCGCGATATCGGGACGGGCTTGGCGCAGTTTCCCGACGATGCGCAGATAATCCTCGGCGCGATGGCCGCGGTTCATCGCTTTCAGGATGGCATCCGAACCCGACTGTATCGGCAGGTGCAGGAACGGCATCAGGCCGGCCACGTCGCGATGGGCGGCGATCAGCTCGTCATCCATCTCGCGCGGATGCGAGGTGGTGTAGCGCCAGCGCAGTTTCGGATGCTTGTGGGCGAAACGGTCGTTCAGCTCGCGCAGCAGGCGCCCGAGCGACCATGATTTGCCGTCAGGGCCTTCGCCGTGCCAGGCATTCACGTTCTGGCCCAGCAGGGCGACCTCGACCGCGCCGGCATCGATCAGCCGTTCGGCCTCGGCGATCACGGCCGCCGCCGGGCGCGAATATTCGGCGCCGCGCGTATAGGGCACCACGCAGAAGGTGCAGAACTTGTCGCAGCCTTCCTGGATCGCCAGGAAGCCGACCGGGCCGGGCGGCGTGGCGACCTGTTCGGGCAGATGGTCGAATTTCGATTCGACCGGGAATTCGGTATCCAGCACGCCGCTGCCCTTGCCCGAGGCAAGCGCGCGGTGGCGTTCGGCTTTCGCCAGCAGTTCGGGCAGACGGTGATAGGCCTGCGGACCGACCACGAGGTCGACGAAGGGGGCGCGGGCGTGGATTTCCTCGCCCTCGGCCTGGGCGACGCAGCCGGCCACGGCGATGGTGACGTCGCCGCCGCGTTCGCGCGCCTCGGCCTTGCGGATGCGCCAGTGGCCCAGCTCGGAGAACACCTTCTCGGCGGCCTTCTCGCGGATATGGCAGGTGTTGATGATCACCATGTCGGCGTCATCGGGCGTCTCGGTCTTGGCGTATCCCAGCGGGGCCAGCACGTCCGCCATGCGGGCGGAGTCGTAGACGTTCATCTGGCAGCCGTAGGTCTTGATGAACAGCTTCTTGGCCAAGTCCGGGTTTCAGCGGGGCGAATCGCCAGACGGTGACGAGGCCCCAGACGCTCCTTGCGATGTTTCGACCGTTGCAACCTAGCATCCCGGGGCCGCCAAGCCAAGCGGAACGGCGGGCCCGCCAACACGGCGTCACAGATTCTTCACAGGAGAATCAATGGCTTAATGCCGCCTATTTGCGCCCAGGGGAGCGCCCGGCCGGCGCCTGGCCCGCCGCGATGCCGCCTGGCCCCGGCCAAACCTCGCCAATTATCGACAATAATCGCCAATGATCGACAATTATTGCCAATTCCGGCCAACCATCGCCAAAAGCGGCGGCAGGCGGGAAGCCGGCCAGATGCGCTGCCGAATGCGGGGCCAGAGAGGATGTGGCGCCGGCGACGCCCAGGATCAAGCCCAAGGGGATCAAGCCCAAGGGGATCAAGCCCTCCCCGGAATCAGACGCCGAGATCAGGCCCCAGGGGGATCAAGCCGGGGGGATCAAGCCGGGGGGATCAAGCCGGGGGGAGCGAGGCGGGTGTTTCTCCGGCCGCCGGCGCTGCCGCCACATGGCCATGCACATGATGGTGATGCGGCCTGGGCAGGCTGCGGTCGCCGGGGGCGCGGCCGGCATTGATGTCGCTCAGGCCTTCCAGCACGCGCTGGTGGCACCAGGCGGCCATGCCCTTGCGCGAGGCGAAATCCTCCATCGTCACCGGCTGGTGCAGTTCGACCACCGCCTCGCAGGGACCGGCCTTGAGGAAACGCCACAGATGCGGCACCAGGTCCTCGTCGCCGACCCAGGCGAAGATGCGCATCCAGCGCCGGCCGACCGGCATGTGGTTGAGCCGCGCATAGCCGATGCTGACCGGCTGGACATTCAGCATGCGGCCACGCACCGGATGCTCGGCGGCCGCGAAGAAGGCGGATTTGAAGCTGTGGATGCGCAGGCCGTCCGACGAGGTGCCCTCGGGGAACAGGATCAGGTTGTCGCCCTGCTCCAGCCGCTCGCGCATCTCGTCGCGATGCTCGGCGGTGCGGCGGCGGTTTTCCCGTTCGACGAAAACGGTGCGCTGCAGCCGCGCCAAGGTGCCGAAAAACGGCCAGGTGCCCACTTCATGCTTGGCGATGAAGCTGGCCGGCAGCACCGCCGACAGCACCACGATGTCGAGCCAGGAGATGTGATTGGAGACGAACAGCGTCGGCGCCAGCGCCGGCGCATGGCCGACGCGGCGCACCCGCACGCGCAGCAGCCAGGCGACGCTGCGATGATAGGCATGCGGCAGACTGCGCATCAGCGGGCTGCCCGTCTTGATCAGCAGGATCTGGACGGGGATCAGCAGCACCGTCCATGCCAGGAAGATCGCGAGGGTCAGGATTGCCCTTATGCTTGAAAGACTCATGTGGTCGGGCGGCGGTCAGCGACCGCTTTTGCCTTTCTTGCCGTCCTTGTCCTCAAGCGGCACGCCGAACAATTCAAGCCGGTGATCAACCAGCTTGTAGCCCAGACGGGCGGCGATCTTTTCCTGCAGCGCCTCGAGTTCAGGATCGTTGAATTCGATGATCTTGCCCGAACGCGTATCGATCAGGTGATCGTGATGCGATTCGGGCATCTCCTCATAGCGGGCACGGCCATCGCCCAGATCGAGCCGGCTGAGGATGCCGTTTTCCTCGAACATGCGGACCGTACGGTAAACCGTGGCAATCGAGATGCGCGGGTCCACCGCCACCGAGCGGCGGTGCAGCTCTTCCACATCCGGATGATCGTCGGACGCACTCAGCACACGGGCAATCACCCGGCGCTGGTCGGTCATCCGCATGCCCAGTTGTTCGCAGAGTTGTTCGAGACGGCTGCTCATCGGCCGGCTGCCCTTTTTATGCTGTTCAATCCCTGTCGAAGCGACCCGCTATTTCTAGCACGTCCCATCCATGGATGAAACGCACCGCTCCGGCTTTCCGGTCCTCAAATAAGCCTTTTGACCGTCAAAATCCAATGCCGTCAGCGGCGGCGGCGACCCTTGCCGAGGCCGATCTTCTTGGCCAGCACCTGACGATGCAGGGCGTAGTTCGGGGCGACCATCGGATAATCCGGCGGCAACCCCCAGCGTTCACGATATTGCTCGGGCGTCATCTTGTAATGGCTCATCAGATGCCGCTTGAGCATCTTCAGTTTCTTGCCGTCTTCCAGACAGACGATGTAATCGGGCGTGACCGATTTCTTCACCGCCACCGCCGGCTGCGGTTTTTCGCCGGCCGCGCCGGGCATCGGGGCCTGCAATGTGGCGGCAGCCGCACCGTCGATGCCGGCCAGCGTGGCATAAACCTGACGGATCAGCGCCGGCAGGTCGCCAGCCTCGATCTTGTTGTTCGAGACATGGGCGGCGACGACTTCAACCGTCAGCGCCAGCAATTCCGACCGGTCAGCGGCAGTGGCCATGATCCCGCTCCCAACATCTGAAGTAAAATGAAGTGATGCAGAAGTATAAAGGGCGGGAAGCCAATAAATCCAGCGATCAAATACAGTTCATTTTTTAGAATTGCTTGGAACTGACAATAAAAGCTGCATCACGACCGCGTCGCCGCCGGCGGCATAATAGCCGCGCCGGTGCCCCACGGCCGCGAATCCGAGGCCCGCATAAAGTGCCCGGGCGGCGGCATTGCCGTCGGCCACCTCGAGGAAGCAGCGCGCCACGCCGCGCCCGGCCAGTTGCGCCAGTCCGGCCTGCATCAGGGCCGCCGCCACGCCCAGGCGTCGCAGCCGCGGCTTGACGCCCAGCGTGATCACTTCCGCTTCATCGGCGGCGATGCGCAGCAGCAGCAGGCCGACCGGCTGGTCGCCGCTGACCGCCAGCAGGCAGAGCGCCCCCGGCATGGCCAGCAATTCGCGGAAACTCTGCGCGTTCCAGATCTCGCCGCGGGCATCCCCGGCAAAAGCCTCTTCATGCAGCAGCGCCAGGATATCGGCCGCCTCGGCGCCGCAGGGCTGCACCGTCACGCTCAGGCTGGCGCGCGGCTGCGTCACGGCGGGCAGGGCCGCATCGGGCGGGCGGATATAAAGCGGCGCCGGGGCATGCTGGGGACGCGGCTGCGCCAGCGCCAGCCGCGCGACGATCACCGGATCGGGATTCGGATCGGCGGGAGACAGCAGCAGATCGGCCCGACCCGCCGCCTGCTGCAACAGGGCAGCCCCGCTGCCGACCAAGACCGTGGCGCCGGCCGGCAAAGCCGCGACGGCGGCGTCGACCGGCAGAATCTGCGGCTCGGTCAGCGCAGACCCCAGACCGGCATCGGCGGCGGCAAAAACCTGCATATACACCTCGCCGCGACGCGCATCGATCACGGCCGCGACGTTCCGCCCGGGCTGTGCTGCGGCAAACGCCAGCGCCTGGGTGGTGATGACGCCATGCACCGGGCGGTTCAGCGCCAGGCCGAGCGCGCGCGCCGTGGCCAGCGCCGTGCGGATACCGGTGAAGGAGCCCGGACCGATGGTGGCCGCGATGGCATCCAGCTGGTTCAGCGCGATGCCGGCGGCCGCGCGCGTTTGCTCCAGCACCGGCAGCAGGCGTTCGGCATTGCCCTTGCCGCCCGGAGAAACGACGCGCGCGAGCACACGCCATTCATCGCCGGACACGCCCTCCAGGATCGCCGCCGAACAGGCATCCAGCGCGGTATCGATGGCGAGCAGCTTCACGGCCGCGATCCGCAATGGTAGGAGAAGGCATGACCGCGCCTTCCCCACACAATGCCGGCCTGGTCGAGATCGCCGGCCCCGATTATCCGGTGCTGATCGACATGCGCTATGCCGGCGCCGACAACATCACCGGCCGGCCGATCTACCAACGCCCGGCCTGCTTCCTGAACGCCGAAGCCGCCGAACTGTTGCGGCGCGCCGTTCAGCTGGCCGCGCAGATGGAGCTGCGGCTGAAAGTCTTCGATGCCTTTCGCCCCACCGAGGCGGCCTGGGCTTTGTGGAACCATAATCCCGATCCGAATTTCCTGGCCGATCCGCGCAAGGGTTCGCCCCATTCGCGCGGCGCGGCAGTGGATGTCACGCTGGTCGATGCCGATGGCCGCGAGCTGGACATGGGCACCGATTTCGATGCCTTCACGCCGCTCGCCTTCCACGGCAATCTCGATATCACGCCCGCGCAGCAGAAAAACCGCGCCCTGCTGCTGGGCGTCATGACCGCCGCCGGCTGGGACTTCTACCGCAACGAATGGTGGCACTACCAGCTTTTCCAGCCGCGCCGCTATCCGCTGCTGTCGGATGCGGCGGCCGGCACGTCCATGATGTGACCGGCGGCCCAGCGCGCGGTCGTCTCGAACTCCGCCTTCTCCTGCAGCACGGCGCCGATCTTCTCGCCCAGCGCCGGGCCGAACTTGAAGCCATGGCCCGAGGTGCCGCACAGCGCATAGCCGCGCGCGCCGATGCGGCGGAACTGAAAGCGTTCCTCTGGTTCGACATCGTAGAAGCAGGTCTTGCCCTGCAGGATGCGATAGTTTTCCAGCCCAGCGATGCGGTGACGCGCGTTATCCAGGATGGCATCGATCTCGGCCGGTGACGGATCGCGATTGCCGTCCGGATCGGCGGTGGGGCCGAAACGATGGTCGCTGATTTTCAATCCCGTGCGCATGCCATCGCGCGTCACGCGCGGCGGCACCAGGTAGAATCCCTTCGTCGCGCCGATCTCGAGCAGCATGGGCGCGGCATGCCAGGCGGCGGTGAATTCCGCCGGCGGCTGCAGATAGACGACGCTCTGGCGCGAAGGCCGCGACACCGGCGCCAGATCGGGCAGCAGCCGCCCGGTCCATGGCCCGGCGGCGATCAGGATGCGGTCGGCACGCAGGCTGTTGCCATCGGCAAGCTTCAGGCTGCCGGCTTCGGCGTCGACGGCGGCGACCGCCTTGCCGGTCAGCAGCGGCACGCCGCGTTCGCGCAGGTGGCTGCTCAGGGCCGCGATGATCGATTCGGCAAACAGCGCGCCGCCCGAGGGACAGTAATAGGCATCCTCCAGCCCGTCGCCGACCAGCATGGGCCAGCGGCCCGTCACCGTCTCGGCATCGAAAGACAGATGCTCGATCTCTTCGGCTGCCAAGGCGACGACGCATTCCTTGGCCCAGCCATCGCCCGGACCGCTGAGGACCAGCGTGCCGGTCTCGGCATAGAGCCGCATCTTGAGATCGCCCCACAGCCTTTCCCAGCCGTGATAGGCCTCGCGCACCATGCGCAGATAGCCACGTTGCGCGCCGTAGGGATAGCGGATCAGGCGGTGCTGATCGACCGAGCTGCCCAGCGGATTGGGCAATGCCCCCTGCTCCACCACGCTGACATCGACACCGGCGCGCTTGAGCGCCCAGGCCGTGCACAGCCCGACGATGCCACCGCCAACGATGATGGTTTTCATATCCGCCCGCTCGTTGTCATTCGTTGGGTCATTCGTTGGCCAGAACGCTTTCCGCCACCAGTTCGGCGGCCGCCAGATCCTCCAGCGCCGTCCCGACCGATTTGAACAGCGTGATCTCGCCGTCATCGCGCCGCGCATAGACATCCGCGCGGCACAGGTCGAACAGGTCGCCGCGCACCTGCTCGGGCGTCAGCAGGCCATGCTTCAGCGGCACAACCAGATCACCCGCCTCTTTCAGCGCGCCGGTGCGGGTATCGACCCAGACGGATGCGCGCTGCAACGCGGCATCGTCGGCCTCGCGCATGTCGGGCGTGAAACCGCCCACCAAGTCGACATGGGTGCCGGGCCGCAGCCAGTCGCCGCGCACCAGCGGTTCGCGACTGAGCGTGGCGCAGGAGATCGTATCGGCGGACCGCACGGCGTTTTCCAGATCGTCGACCACGGCGATCGACGCGCTGAGGTCGGTGAGCTTTTCCGCGATCGCCTCGGCACGGAAACGGTTGCGGTTCCAGATTTCGATGCGCTTGTAGCGCCGCACCGCGCAATGGGCGCGGATCAGGTGCGGCGCGAGTGAACCGGCACCGACCATCAGAAGCTGTTTCGCATCGCGCCGCGCCAGATAATCGGCCGCCAGCGCCGAGGCGCAGCCGGTGCGCCGCAAGGTGAGCGCCACGCCATCGATCACCGCCTTCGGCGTGCCGGTTTTCGCATCGAGCAGCAGATAGGAGCCGGTGACCGAAGGCAGGCCGAGTTTGGCGTTGTCGGGATAGACGCTGACCGCCTTGATGCCGATATGGCCGCCTGGAATCCAGGCCGGCATCACCAGCAAGGTGCCGCCGGCACCGCCGGCGGGATCGTCGATACGGAAATGGCTGCGCAGCGGTGTCTGGCCGCCTTCGCTGCGAAAGGCGTTGCGCAGATGCTGGATCAGTTTTCCGTACGGCAGGGCCGCATGGACGGCAGCGGCTTCGATGCTGCGCATCAGGGCTGCCCTAGACCGCCGGCGGCGGCACGGATGGCAGCGTGCCGGCCGGTTCGGTCGAAGCTGCGGCCGGCTTCTGCGCGGCGATCTGGCGCTTGCGCCGGGCCGCCGACCAGGCATTCAGCCGGCCGAGAATGGCACCGACCACCAGGCCGGCCAGAAAAACCAGGAAGACCAGCAGATACAGCGGCAGATCGAGGATGAAGGGCAACGGTTCAAGGCTGACGGCAACGCCCTGGCGGTTGGAAACCGCGAAGACCACCAGGATGATCAGCAGCAGGGCAGCGAACAGGACGCGCAGAAAGCGCATGGCGGCCCCTTATCGGATCAGTCGTCGGAATCCGCGTTCTGGTCGCCCGACAGGTTGAGCTTCTGACGCAGCTCCTTGCCGGTCTTGAAGAACGGCACGAATTTCTCCTGCACCTCGACAGCGGCGCCGGTGCGCGGATTGCGGCCGGTGCGCGCCGGGCGGCGCTTGACCGAAAAGGCTCCGAAACCGCGCAATTCAACGCGATCGCCACGCGAGAGTGCGTTGGCGATTTCATCGAAAATGGTGCCGACGATCCGCTCGATATCGCGTTGCGTCAGATGCTGGTTACGTTCGGCCAGACGGTTGATGAGTTCGGACTTGATCATCGGCGTTTCCCTGCGCAGCGGTGGCGGGGCCCCCTCGTTCTTTACTCAGGGTGCCAAAGGGAGATCAGCCCGTCAAGCTTAAGCCGTTCGGAGAAAAGGCTTTTTCCAATCAGAGTGGCAAAGGCGCGACTACCGACCCCGTCCAGCCAGCCCGTCGGGGGCTCGGACGGGATGTCGCGAAGGGGCAATTCAGAGGCGATTCCCCGATTCCGGGCCAGCCAGTCGCGGGCCTCGGCCAGGCCGCCCAGACCGTCGATCAGCCGGTTTTCCAGCGCCGCCCGGCCGGAATAAACCCGCCCGTCGGCCAGCCGGGCCACCGTTTCGGGCGGCAGATTCCGGCGTTCGGCCACCAGATTGACGAACCAGACATGGGTTTCCTGCACCATCCGCTGGATCTGGGCGCGGCCCTCCGGGCTCATCGGCCGGGTCGGGTTGGGCTCGGCCTTGAGCGGGCCGGAGACGATGGTTTCGGCGCTGACCCCGATCTTTTCCATCAGTTTGGAGAATTCCGCGGTCTGGAACAGCACGCCGATCGAACCGGTGAGCGAAGTCTCGCGCGCCAGGACCTGGTCGCCGGCCACCGCGATCATGTAGCCGGCCGAGGCGCCCAGGGTGCCGATCACCGAGACGACGGGCTTATGCTCGGAAACCTTGCGGATCGCCTGGAACAGGGCTTCGCCGCCATAGGTGCTGCCGCCGGGACTGTTGATATGAAGGATCAGGGCCTTCACGCGATCATCGGTGGCGGCCTCGTCCAGCTTTTCCATCCACCAGTCGTTTTCGGCGATGACGCCGTTGATCTCCAGGCGGGCGACATGGGCCTGGTGGCGGCGGATCACGTTGCCCGGATCGGCCCAGTACAGGGCCCCCAGGGCGGCGGCCACGATGGCCAGCACGGCAACAAGGCGCCACCAGTTCAGGCGGCGGGTCAATCGGCGGCGTTCCAGCCAGGCATCAGTATCGTTCGACATGGCGACAAAGTAAGGGCCTGCCGCCGGCTTGCCAAGAGAGCCGGCCGCGCATCGCCACATGCCGGCATCGCCGCTTGCTGGCCGTGGCAAAGCCGGCATACTGCGGCCATGGCATTGCCGCTTGATCCGACCGTGCCGCTGGCCGGCATCGCGATGATCCTTCTGCTGGTCTGGCTGACCGGCGGCAACCGTTGCGCGCTGCTCGCCGGCCGCGACGATGCCGCCGCCCTGCTGGCCGCACCCGAAACCGGATTCCTGGCGGCCGACATCGCCGTGTCACGGACCGGCGACTGCGCCATTGCGCGCGACGGCCAGGGCCATCTCGCCATGGTGTTCACCAGCGGCGCGAAGCTGGCCGTGCGCAAACTGCAGCGCGGCGACATCGCGACGGTGACGCTGACGCCGCAGGATGACGGCAGCGCCATGCTGGCAATCCGCACGCAGGCCTTCACGCATCCCGATTTCGTGCTGCGGCTGGACCAGGCCGCGGCGGAAGACTGGCGCCGGCGCGTCACGGAGATGCCGGCATGAGCGATCTGGCTTTCACGCTGCCCGATCCGGTGATCCTGGCGATTCCCGCCTTTGTCGGGCTGGCTGCGCTGGAAATCCTGGTGGCACGCCTGCGCCGGCATCCGGCCTACGAACTGCGCGACACCGCCGCCTCGCTGACCATGGGCCTGGTCAACCTGGTGCAGGCCGTGCTGTTTTCCGGCCTGATCTGGTGGAGCCTGCAGGCCACGCATCAGTGGCGGCTGTTCGACCTGCCCTTCACGATCTGGACCTGGGTCGCGCTGCTGTTCGCCGAGGATCTCGTCTATTACTGGTTCCACCGCCTGAGCCACGAGCATCGCATCTGGTGGGCGGCGCATGTGAACCACCATTCGTCGCAGCATTACAATCTGTCGACGGCGCTGCGGCAGCACTGGACCGGCAACCTGGTCTTCACCTGGGCGCTGTGGCTGCCGCTGGCGCTGGTCGGGTTTCCGCCGGCGCTGATCGTGTTCCAGAAGGGCATCAGCCTGGTCTACCAGTTCTGGATCCACACCGAGCAGATCCGCCGCCTGCCGCGCTGGTTCGAGGCCGTCTTCAACACGCCATCGCATCACCGCGTGCATCATGCCACCAACCCGCGCTACCTGGACCGCAACTATGCCGGCATCTTCATCATCTGGGACAAGCTGTTCGGCAGCTTCGCGCCGGAAGACGATGCCGAACCCTGCCGCTATGGCATCGTGAAGAATCTGGGCAGCTTCAATCCGCTGCGCATCGCCTTCCATGAATGGGTGGAGATCGGCCGCGACCTGCGCCGCGCCGCATCGCTGAAAGAGGCGCTGGGCTATCTGTTCGGCCCGCCGGGCTGGCAGCCCGGCGGCAGCGGCGTGACGTCGGATGTTTTGCGCGCCCGCTGGCAGGCGGACCAGGCCGCAGTGAAGACAACCGCCGAGAAGACCGCCGCCGAATAGGATCGCTACAGCGCGTCGAGCATGCCGCGGAAGGTGGCCTGCAACACGCCTTTTTCCAGGGCCTGCATCGGGATGAGCTGCGGCTCGGGCTGTTTCGCCGGCGCCGCCGAAACACTCCAGCTTACGGCACCCAGCACAAAGGCGACGCGCCGGGCATCGGCATCGGCGGCCACCGGCAGCAACAGACGGCGCACGCGGCTCATGCCTTCCTCGGGCCAGCGCTGCGTGCTTTCGGCATAGAGCGGCTGCGCCCTCCCGATCACGATGGCGTAAAGCTGCTCCATATGCTGGCGATAGGGACCGCTGTAGATTTCGGCGCTGGTCTTGCCGGTGGCGTCGCGCTTGAAGCGTTGCACCAGTTCGGTGCCGACCAGGCGGAAACGCACCACCTGGCCCTCGCCGGTCGGCTCGGCCAGCGCCAGGAACGGCAGCAGGCGGCGCGGCATGTCGAGCGGATCGATCGTGCTGCGGAGCGGCATCGCATCCTCGACCCGCCTGGCCGACCAGTAGGCCGCCAGATTGAGCAGGATGCGATCATCGGCGAAGGGAAGCGGGAGGCCGGCGGTCACTCAGGTAACAAATGCGTGATGTGCGAATCGGTTCAGGGGAAAGGTGACGCGACAGTCAGACAAATTTCATTTTATTACAATGACTTGCAACCTAACGGCGAATCGTTATCAGCGGAAATATCGCCAAAGGCCGGTCAGGCCCCGTTTCCTTCACCGTCAAGCTGTGTCCGCAACCGGGCCAGGGCGAGGCGGATACGCGATTTCACCGTGCCCAGCGGCAGGTTTTCCCGCTCGGCGATGGCGCGGTGCGACAGGTCGCTGAAAAAGGCGAGCTGCAGCAGATGGGTCTGCTCGGCCGGCAGGCTCTGCATGGCGCGGCGCAGGCGTGCCTCGACTTCCGCCTGATCGACGCCGCTGTCGGGCGATGGCATGTCGTCGGGCACCAGGGCCGGGTCGTTGGGATCGATCTCGGGCCGTTTTTCGCGGCGCAGGCGATCGATCCACTTGTTGCGCGCGATGGTGAACAGCCATGTGGCCACCGAAGCCTGCGCCGCATCAAAGGTGGCGGCGCGACGCCAGGCGGAAATCAGGCTTTCCTGCGCCAGTTCCTCGGCGACATCTTCCGCGGCACCGTGGCGCATCATGTAGGCTTTCAGCCGCGGCGCGAAATGATCATACAGCGTGGCGAAAGCGGCACGGTCGCCGGCTTCGGCCACAGCCTGCATCAGCGCCGCCTGCCTGTCGCGATCCATGCCTCCCGTTCCCATGCCGCCATGCTGCGCGAAGCCGACAGATAAGGCAAGGCAGCCAAGGATTTAAGCGCCATACCCTTGACTTGCCATGATGTTGCCATGAAATCGGGTGGAAATCCCCCAGCACCGCAGCTATGTTCCCCGCCATGACCGACAACAAGGCTTATCGACTGGCAGCTCCGCTGCTCGCCTCGCTCCTCCTTTTCCTGCCGGCCGGCTCTGGCGATGCCCAGGCCCAGTCGAAACCGCAGAACAAGCAGAGCGCGGCCAAAAGCGAGACCAAGCGCATTGGCAGCTTCTCGGGTTGGGATGCCTATGAGCATACCGACAAAGGCGCCAAGCTGTGCTACCTGCACGCCCAGCCGGAGAAGAAAGAACCGGCCGCGGCCAAACGCGGCGAGATCTATATCCTGGTGACGCACAAGCCCAAGGAAAAGATCCGCAACGAGGTGAGCATCTACTTCGGCTATCCGCTGAAGGAGCAGGCGCCCGCCCAGGCGGTGATCGGCACGGCCACCATCGAGATGTTCACCCATCAGGAAGCGGCCTGGGCGGCGGATTCCGCCACCGACCAGAAGCTGGTGGATGCCCTGCGCAAGGGCAAGACGCTGGTGGTCAAGGGCGAGTCATCGCGCGGCACCAAGACCACCGACACGTATGACCTGAAGGGCTTCGGCCCCGCGCTGCAGGCGATCGACAAAGCCTGCGGCATGGGAGCCACCTCATAACGCCATGACCGCGATCGTACCCGATATCGCCGCCCGCGCCGGCACCCCGGCCGCAGCCGCCACGGGTCACACCGACCTGCTGGGCCTGACGCGCGCGGAAATCGCCGCCGCCCTGGTGGCCGCCGGCGAGCCGGAAAAAAGCGCGAAGATGCGCGCCAACCAGCTCTGGCACTGGATCTATTATCGCGGCAGCCGCGATTTCACCGCGATGACCACGCTGGCCAAGGATATGCGCGAGCGCCTGGCCGACCGTTTCACCGTGGGCCGGCCGCAGGCCAGCCGCGACCTGAAAAGCGTGGACGGCACGCGCAAATGGCTGCTGAAATTCGCCGATGGCGAAGAGGCCGAATGCGTGCATATCCCGGAAGACGATCGGGGCGCGCTGTGCGTTTCCAGCCAGGTCGGCTGCACGCTGACCTGCAAATTCTGCCATACCGGCACGATGAAGCTGGTGCGCAACCTGGATGCCGGCGAGATCGTCGGCCAGGTGATGCTGGCGCGCGACCACCTGGAGGAATGGCCCTCGCCCAAGGATGGCCGCATGCTGTCGAACATCGTGATGATGGGCATGGGCGAGCCGCTGTACAATTTCGACAACGTGTCGAAGGCCCTGAAGATCGTGATGGACAACGAAGGCATCGCGATTTCCAAGCGCCGCATCACGCTGTCCACCGCCGGCGTGGTGCCGATGATCGAACGCTGCGGCGCCGAGCTGGGCGTCAACCTGGCGATCAGCCTGCATGCCGTGCGCGACGACATCCGCGACGTGATCGTGCCGATCAACAAGAAATACCCGATCAAGGAGCTGCTGGCCGCCTGCGCCGCCTATCCCGGCCTGAGCAACGCGCGCCGCATCACCTTTGAATACGTGATGCTGAAAGGCGTAAACGACACGCCCGCCGATGCCAAGGAACTGGTGCGGCTGCTGAAGGGCATTCCGGCCAAGGTGAACCTGATCCCGTTCAATCCCTGGCCCGGCGCGCCCTATGAATGTTCCAGCGACGAGGCGATCCGCAAGTTCAGCGACATCGTGTTCAATGCCGGCTATTCCTCGCCGGTGCGCACGCCGCGCGGCCGCGACATCATGGCCGCCTGCGGCCAGCTCAAGTCGGCCAGCGTGAAACGCAGCAAGGCCGACATCCTGCGCGAGCAGGCCGCCAAGGAAGCCGCCGCCGTTGCGGCCCTGCCGGCCTGACATGCGATTGCCGCCCCTTTCCCGCGCCGCCCTCGCCGCCACCGCCCTGATGACGGGCCTGATGGCGGCATTGCTGGGCGGACCTGCGGCGATGGGGCAAGGCGTCAACCTGGCGCCGCCGGCACCCATACCGATGCAGCAGCCATCTGCGCCGGCGACGGCGCCGCAGCCAACGGCGGCCATCGACGAGAATGTCGCCTTCAACCACACCGAACGCTGGCTGATCCCGCGCTATTTCTCAAATGTCCGTGGCAATCAGTCCCATGCCTCGCGGGCCAAGAAGTACCAGCGCGCGCTGCCCAAGGGCATCGAGAAGATGCCCCAAAAAGGCGACGTCCTGTCCCCTGGCGTGGTGGCGAGCCTGCATCGGCTGCCCGGCCCGTTGCTGCGGGACCTGCCGGCCGCGCGGCCGGATACCGAACGACTGGTCGTCGGCACCGGCATCATCATGCTGCGCCGTTCGAGCGGCGAAGTGCTCGACATCCTCCATAAAGCGATCGAGTGATCAGGCCGCGCGGGCGGCGGCCTCGGCCACTGGAACAGTTCCCGGGGCAGCCATCGCCGGCTTCGCCGTTTCGGCCGTCCTGAAGAACCCCACCAGATCCGCCAGTTCGCGCGACTGCTCGGCCAGGGCCTGCGCCGAGGCGGTGGTTTCCTCCACCAGGGCCGCGTTCCGCTGGGTGGCCTGATCCATCTGCGCCACCGCCATGTTCACCTGTTCCAGGCCGGTGGCCTGTTCCCGCGACGCCGCCGCGATCTCGGCGATGATATCGGTCACGCCCCGGATCGCCGCGTTCACCTCGTCCAGCGCCGCGCCGGCCCGCCCGACCAGGCCGGCACCCTCGCGCACATGGCCGTTGGATGCCTCGATCAGGCCCTTGATCTCTTTCGCCGCATTGGCCGAACGCTGGGCCAGGGCCCGCACTTCATGCGCCACCACGGCGAACCCCTTGCCGGCCTCGCCGGCACGCGCAGCTTCCACGCTGGCATTCAGCGCCAGCAGGTTGGTCTGGAAGGCGATCTCGTTCATTACCGAGACGATGTCGCCGATACGCGTCGCGCTGGCCTCGATCTTGCCCATGGCATCGACCACGCCGCGCACCACCACGCCGCTGGCCTCCGCCTTGTCGCGCGCCGCATTGCTCAAACCATCGGCGCGGGCGGCATTGTCGGCATTCTGCTTCACCGTGGCGGTGATCTGCTGCATCGTGGCCGCGGTTTGCTCAAGGGCGGCCGCCTGGCTTTCGCTGCGCTGGGCCAGATCCAGGCTGCCGGTGGAAATCTCGCCGGCCGCCGATTTCACCATCGCCGTGCTGTCGCTCAGGCGCCGGGAAACATCGCGCAACATCGCCGCCATGCGGTTGGCGCTGTCCTTGAGCTGCCCGAAGATGCCGGCGTAATCGCCCGTCACCTGCCGACTGGTGTCGCCACGGCCGAGCGCCTCGGTCACCTCGGCCAATTCCCCAGCCATACCCTGCAGCATTTCGGTCAGGCGGTTGAGCTGGCGGCTCACATCCAGGAAGAAGCCTTCCTTGCCATCCTGCGCCAGCCGGCCGGCGAGATCGCCGGCGATGATGCGGTTGACCAGTTCGGTGATCTCGGCGGCGGCCACCTTTTCGCGGGCTTCGCGTTCGGCGAGCCTGAGCCGTTCGCCATCGCGCACCACCTGACGCTCGCGCGAGGATTTGCGCCGCGCGCGGCTGGCAGCGCGCCAGTCGCGCCAGGCCTGGCGCAAAGCATCGAACCGCCCATTGGCGCCGCCGAGCAGGCTGGCCAGAACCACCACGGGCAACCCCAGCGTCAGGCAGGCGGCGAAGATCGTGGCGAAACGATCCCTGGGCTGCGCCAGCAGCCGCGCGCAGGTCTGGCGCAGATCGGCCGCGACGTGATCGCGCGCCCGGTTGATCTGCTCGATACGCTGGGTGGTGACCTGGAACCAGTGCGGCGCGGCGATGCCGCCGGTGGAGCCATGGGCGAAGCCGTCGTAGATCGTGCCGCGCAAATCCTGCACGGCGGCGAAAACCGGCTCCGTGCACACGGCATCGAAGAAAGCCGCCTGACTGTCGGTCGCATGGGACTTGAAGACGGCGAAATCGGCTTCCTGCAGGAAGCCCAGACTCATGAAGCGCTGAAAGACCGGAAGATCGAAACGGCCCGCCGCCAGGGCCGCCGAACCGGTGGCGCGTTCCTGGGCCGATTTTTCCAATCCTTCGAGCAGGGCCAGATAAGCATCCAGCCCACGCGCGATGGTCATGTTGTTGAGCAGGTAGCCGATGCCGCGCACGCTTTCCAGCCCGTGGCGAATCGGCGTGGTCCAGTTGGCGAAGGATTGCTGGGTGGTGAATTCCAGCCGGTCGATGGCCGGCCGCGCCAGCCGCGCGCGGTCGAGCAATGCCCCCAATTCATCGCCAGCGACCACCAGCGGCGCCAGCAATGCATGCGCACGGCAATCCGCGACGGCGGTGCGCACGGCGATCGCGCTCTGGTCCATGGCTAGACGGGCCGTTTGCAGCTGTTCACGAAATTCACGACCCTTGCTGCCGATGAACAAAGCACTGGACCCGCGTTCACGCTGCAGGTCGTTGGCCAGATGGCCGATGGCGATGGCGTAGGCGATGGCCTTTTCGGCGGCCGGCGCTTCGTTGCGCAGTTGCCGTTCCTCGAACAGCCGGGTGGCGGCAAAACCTACGAAATCGAGAATCGCGAGATTGCGGTTTGCGGGTGTTTGGGGCGAGGTCTGGGCGGAAGCAGGCATGCGGCACCTCATTTATCGCTTTTGGGTAGCTGCTGGGGGCAGCACCATGACTCAAAAGCAAGCATGATCCGTGCCAAGAAAACCTTGACGAAAACAGGATTGCTCATCGCGCACGGTTCGCGTGTGGAGCGCCGCGACAGCATGCAGAAAACAAATGCCGCCCGGCACAAGCCGGACGGCATGATACTGATGCGCTTCGCGAGGCGGCGTGCGGCCGCAGGACCCAGTACGCCGGTGACTCAGACTCAGTAGCGCTTGTAGTCGAGGAATTTGCCGGTCATGACGATCTTGACGCGGTCGCCCTTGGGATCGGGCAGACGCTCCATCGTCATGTTGAAATCGATGGCCGACATGATGCCGTCGCCGAATTCCTCCTGGATCAGTTCCTTCCAGGTGGTGCCGTAGACCTGCACCAGCTCGTAGAAACGATAGATGAGCGGATCGGTCGGCGGACCCGGCGGCAGCGAACCGCGATAGGGCGCCTCGGCCAGCAGCTTTTCTTCCAGCTTGCCCAGGCCGAACAGCTTGGCCGTCTTGGCGGCCTGCTGCGGCGTCAGCTTCATCTGGCCGAGCAGACCGGCCGTGAGGAAGATCGGCGACTGCTTGGGATCGATCTTCTTGGTGATCTCTTTCCAGCTCCAGCCTTTCAGCCGCTTGGTATCGAGGATCTTTTCGGTGACGGACTCGCGCTTCACGGTGGTTCTCCTGTTTCTTCAGATGGCGACGGACAATGGCAATCTCATTCCGCCGCGGCACCGCCCAGGCCGGCCCCCAGACCGACCTTGGGCGCGGCGGCATAGACATGCGGCGGTTTGCGCGACTCCCAGCCCGCCGGCGGCGTGAAGGCTTTCGAGCGGCGCACCAGGAAATCCAGCAGGTGGTTGCGGATCGGATAGTAATCGGGCTGCTGGTGCAGGGTTTCGCGCGTGCGATCCTTCGGCAGGGTGTTGACCAGGATTTCCGCGATCCTGGCGCCCGGCCCGTTGGTCATCAGCACGATGCGGTCGGCCAGCAGCATGGCTTCGTCCACGTCGTGGGTGATCATGAAGACCGTGAGGTTGGTGGCGGCGCGCAGGCGCAGCACCTCGTCTTGCAATGTTCCACGCGTGAGTGCATCGAGAGCCGAGAAAGGCTCATCCATCAGCAGCGTCTTGGGCTCGATGGACAGCGCGCGGGCAATGCCGACGCGCTGTTTCATGCCGCCGGAAAGCTGTGCCGGTTTTTTCGCTTCCGCGCCGGCCAGGCCGACCATGGCGATGTATTTGCGGGCATGTTCCGCCGCCTTGGCCTTCGACCAGGATGGCCAGCGCGACTGCACGGCAAACAGCACATTGTCGAGCACGCTCATCCACGGCATCAGGGCATGGCCCTGGAACACCACGGCACGGTCGAGGCTGGGGCCTTCGATGGCCTTGCCGTCGAAGATGATGGCGCCGTCGCTGGGCTTGTCCAGCCCGGCGAGGATATTGAGCACGGTCGTCTTGCCGCAGCCGGAATGGCCGATCACGCAGACGAATTCGCCCTTCTCGACGCCGAACCACAGATCCTCGAACACCGCCTTGTCGTTGCCGGGGAACTGGCGCTTGAGACCTTCGACCGAGATGAAATGCTGGCTCATGGCTGCGTCCTCACTCCGGATAGGTGACGAGACGGGTGAGGAAACCGAGCAGCTGGTCGAGCAGCATGCCGATCACGCCGATGAACAGGATGGCGTTGATCACGTTGGCGATCGAAAGGTTGTTCCATTCGTTCCACACGAAGTAGCCGATGCCCGTGCCACCCACCAGCATCTCGGCGGCCACGATCACCAGCCAGGCGATCGAGATCGAGATGCGCATGCCGGTGAGGATGGTGGGGGCTGCGGCCGGCAGGATGACGCGGAAGATCTTGCGGAACGTGCCGACCTCCAGCGTGTGCGCCACGTTCAGCCATTCCCGGCGCACATTGGCGACCGCGAAGGCCGTGTTGGTCAGCATCGGCCAGACCGAGCAGATGAAGATCACGAAGATCGACGAGATCGCGCTGTCCTTGATCGTGTAGAGCGCGAGCGGCATCCATGCGAGTGGGGAGACCGGTCGCATGACCTGAATAAAGGGGTCGAGCGCCTGGCGGAACAGCGGCGACAGGCCGATCAGGAAACCGAGCGGCACGGCGAACAGCACCGCCAGGCCGAAGCCGAGCGCGACGCGGCCGACGGAATAGGCAAGCTGGATGCCGATGCCCTGGTCGTTGGTGCCCTTCACGTAGAAGGGATCGGCCAGGTGCTTCCACAACACAGCCCCCACATCCAGCGGCCCCGGCATGGCCGACTTGCCCTGGGTGGCGGTGAGCCCCATCAGCTTGGCGTATTCCGGGTCCATGGCCTGGGTCTGGCCGGGGCCTGAGGTGGCGATATGCCAGGCCCCGAGCAGTGCGACCAGCAGGGCCACCGACACGATGGCGGCGCGCAGGCGGAACGACATCTTCATGCGCAAGACTCCACGCTCGACTCCACTGGCGCCCCGCCGATCAGACGCGCTTGATCTTGAACGAGTTGATATACTCGTTCGGCTTGGATGGATCGAAGGGCTTGCCCATCACCGAGAAGGTCTTGTACGGGCTGCTCGGCGGGGTGAGGCCGACATCCTGCATCAGCTTCTGGGTGTCGGTGGCGAGGAAGACCTGTTCGGCCACCTTCTGGTAATCGACATCGCCCTTGAGCTGGCCCCAGCGCTTCATCTGGGTGAGAATCCAGATGCCAAAGCTCTGCCAGGGGAAGGGCGCGAAATCGATGCGGTCGGGCACCTTCTTCACGTTGCCCAGGCCATCGGCGTAGGTTCCGGTCAGCACCTGTTCAACCACGGTCACCGGCTGGTTGAGGTAGGCCGCCGGCGCGATGGCCTCGGCGATCTGCTTGCGGTTCTCGGCCTTGGTCGCATAGGCCGTCGCCTCGATGATGGCGCGCAGCAGGGCGCGATAGGTGTTGGGCGCCGTGGTGACGAATTCCTGGCTGGCGGCGAAGGCGCAGCAGGGATGGCCGTCCCAGATTTCCTTGGTCAGCAGGTGAATGAAGCCGACGCCGTCATAGACCGCGCGCTGGTTCACCGGGTCGGGCGCCAGGAAGCCATCGATATTGTCGGCGCGCAGGTTGGCCACCATTTCCGGCGGCGGCACGGCGCGGATCTGCACGTCGGTATCGGGATCGATGCCGTGTTCGGCCAGGTAATAGCGCAGCAGGTAATTGTGCATCGAATAGTCGAAAGGCACGGCCAGCTTGAAGCCCTTCCACTGCTTCGGATCGCGCTTGTCCTTATGTTTCATCGCCAGCGTGATGGCCTGGCCGTTGATGTTTTCCACCGCCGGCATGGTGTAGGGGATCGGGTTCGAGCCGGTGCCGGTGGTGATCGCCAGCGGCATGGGCGACAGCATGTGGGCGGCGTCGTATTCCTTGTTGATGGTCTTGTCGCGGATCACCGCCCAGCCGGCGGTCTTGATCACGTCGACATTCAGGCCGTGCTTGGAATAGAAGCCCATCGGATGCGCCATGATGATCGGCGTGGCGCAGGTGATGGCGATGAAGCCGACCTTGAGGTCCTTCTTTTCCAGCGGGCCCTTGTCCTGGGCAAAGGCCTCGCGCGCGGTGGCGAGCGGGAAGAACTGTTCGATCGCGGCCAGCAGCGTGCCGGCGCCAATGGTGTGCAGCACCCGGCGGCGGGTGATGTCGTTGGGGATCAGGGCGCGCACCACGGCCTGGTCGACCGCGTTGGTCAGGCGCTTTTCCTCGTCGGCGGCCGTCTGCAGCTGCTGGTCGCGCTGCAGCAGGGCCAGCTCGGCATTGTGCTCGCCCAGGCTCCGGTGGGCGCCGCAGGGGCAGGCGGACAGATCGCTCTGGTGATCGAACGGATTCTTGAACAGTGACATGCTGCCTGCCTCTTCTGTTGCGGATGCCTCAGGCCGAAAACAGCAAGGAGCGTGCCATGGAGGCAAAATTCACCATTGCCAGGCATTTGGGGCAGCGCCTATACTACGATTATTCGTAATATACGAATTTTCGTAGTCTGAATTACGATTATTCGTAGAGATCACCGGGGCCTGCCATGGACCGCGATACCGCCGATTTCGGCCGTGCCTTCGAGGCCAATCCCCAGGCCATGCTGGTGGTCGACCCGGCGCAGGACCGCATCGTCGATGCCAATCCGGCGGCCTGCCGCCTGCTGGGCTATGACCGCACGGCGTTATGCGCCCTGAAGATGACCGACCTGCATCCCGGCCAGCGCCCGGCCCTGATCGTGTTCACCGAGGCCGTAACCGCCAAGGGCCGCTACTGGACCCGCAGCTTAAGCCCGCGCCATGCCGGCGGCCGCGAGGTGAAGGTGGAATATGTCGGCGCGCCGCTGGCCGACAATTCCAGCCAGTCGCCGCGCCTGCTGCTGATCGCGCAGGACCTGGAGGAGCTGCAGCGCCATACCGTCGACGACGAAGCCGATCACTACGTGCGCGGCGGCCTGGCGGAATGGCAGCGCGTGGAGCGCTTCTTCCGCGACATCGAGCGCGAGAACCAGCTGATCCTGCGCGCCGCCGGCGAAGGCATCTATGGCGTGAATGCCGAGGGCAAGACCACCTTCGTCAATCCCGCCGCCGAGCGCATGCTGGGCTGGAGCGCCGACGAACTGGTCGGCAAGGACATCCATTCGATGGTGCATCACAGCCATGCCGACGGCTCGCATTACCACGGCCATGACTGCCCCATCTACGGTGCCTTCCGCGACGGCCATGTGCATACGGTGGACAACGAGGTGTTCTGGCGCCGCGACGGCACGCCGTTCTGGGTGGAATACACCTCGACGCCGATCCGCGACCGCGGCGCGCTGGTGGGCGCGGTGGTGGTGTTCCGCGACGTGAGCCTGAAACGCGAGGCTGACGACAAGCTGCGCGCCGCCCTGGAGGAAGTGGAAAGCCTGCGGCAGAAGCTGGAGCTGGAAAATGCCTATCTGCAGGAGGAAATCCGCGCCGAGAGCAACCATCGCGGCATCATCGGCAAATCGGCGGCGATCCAGAACATCCTGCGCCAGGTGGAGCTGGTGGCGCCCACCGATGCCACCATACTGGTGACCGGCGAAAGCGGCACCGGCAAGGAGCTGATCGCACGCGCGATTCATGAGGCCAGCAAACGCAGCGACCGCCCGCTGATCCGCGTCAACTGCGCCGCCATTCCGCGCGAGCTGTTTGAAAGCGAATTCTTCGGCCATGTGCGCGGCGCCTTCACCGGCGCCTTGCGGGACCGCATCGGCCGCTTCGAGCTGGCCGATGGCGGCACGCTGTTCCTCGACGAGGTCGGCGAGATTCCGCTGGAGCTGCAGGGCAAATTGCTGCGCGTGCTGCAGGAAGGCCAGTTCGAACGCGTGGGCGAGGAACGCACGCGTCATGTGGACGTGCGCGTGATCGCCGCCACCAACCGCGACCTGAAATCGGAAGTGCGGCTGGGCCGCTTCCGCGAGGATCTGTATTTTCGCCTCAACGTGGTGCCGATCGAATCGGTGCCCCTGCGCGAGCGGCGCGAGGATATCCCGCTGCTGGCCGCGCATTTCCTGCGCGGCGCCAGCCGCAAGCTGAAGACCGGCGGCCTGCGCCTGACCGAGGGCGATGCGCGCCGGCTGAGTCATTACGACTGGCCCGGCAATGTGCGCGAACTGGAAAACGTGATCGAACGCGCCGCCATCCTGGCGCGCGACGGCCGCCTGCGCATCGAACTGCCAGAGGCGCAGGCGCCGCAACGCCAAATGCCGGCCATGAGCGATGCCAATGGCGCTTTGCTGACCGACGAAGAGCGGCGCGAACGCGACCGCGCCAATATCCGCGCCGCCCTGGCGGCCTGTGGCGGCAAGATCTTCGGCACGGACGGCGCGGCCGCCCTGCTGGGCGTGAAACCCACCACGCTGGCCTCGCGGATCAAGGCGCTGGGGATTTCCAGGGCCGCCTTTGCCGAAAAGGCGGGCAGCGCCACCCTGCATCAGCCCTGATTCCGGGCAAATCACTAAAACTGGTGGGTGCCCCTGGCACTCCCACCCTCTTGTCTGCCAAAGCATTAGGCGCTTCACTGGTCGCGCCTTCCCCGGCCCGCCGCCGTTGCCTGCGCATGCTTTCTCTTGCTGCGAGGCGATCATGGCAACCATTCGTCTGGACAAACAGGGCAGGCTGGGCCTGCCCGCCGAACTGATCGGCAGCCATCACTGGCGCGCCGGCACCGAATTCAGCATCGAGGACCGGCCCGAGGGTCTACTGCTGCGACCGCTGCGCGCCCATCCGAAGACCGCGAAAGCCAAGGCGGACGGCCATCATGGCAGCACGGGTCACGGCAGTATTGGCCGTGACACGGCCCTGGCCGATGCGGTGCGCGACCGTTACGCCAAGCTGGGGCATTGAGCCTGAATGGCGTGCGACAGTTTGCCCTAGAGCTATAAGATGCATATTACTTGCATCTTATAGCGGCCCGCATTATCTGACACTCCGTCTCAACATGATAAGAAACGGAGTTTCCCATGGCCGCCACCGACCGTTATCGCCAGCATCACAACGAACTCGATGCGCTGTTCAACAAGGTCGTCCACCAGCTGCACAATCCCGTCGGCGACAAATGGGCCCATGACACGACCCGCCTGCTGTCGGAATTCACCGCGCGGCTTTCGACCCATCTGTCGGTCGAGGACAACACCCTGTACCCGAACCTGCTGGCTTCGGGCCATGCCGACCTCGTGCGCATGGCAACGCATTACAAGGCCGAGATGGGGAACCTGTATGGATCCTACATGGATTTCTGGAAGCGCTGGCGTTCGGCGGCGCAGCTTCAGAAGGATACCGGCGACTTCCTCAAGGAAGCGCGGGCGATCTTTTCCACCCTGCGGGCCCGGATCGAGCGCGAGGATCGTGAACTCTATCCGCTGGCCGACCGGGTCCTGCATTGAAAGATAAAACGCGGCCCTGCGATGCGCGGATCAATGCCGCGCATCGCTCATGCAAAACGCCGGCGTCAGGTTGTGTAGCGAATCGCAACTATTTTCTCCCTAACGGCCCATGCATTGATTGCCTTCCGGGCAGAGCCTAGGCTTGCCGGATCTGCTATCGGGAGGGAACAGGCATGCATGGCCTGCATCGGCGCATCATCACGCGCCTGCTTGCTGGATTCGCCATTCTATCGGCTCTGATCGGATCGGCTGTCGTCTATTTCGACCTGGAAGCGGTGGATGACCGGGTGGTGCATCTGGGCGAGGCGGCGGCGGCGGAATTCCTGCGCGACAACCATGCCGCGCTGGCCCGACCTGATGCCGGCGCGCTGACGCCGGACTTCGTGCGGGCCGTGGAAACCCTGCTGGAATCGAACCACTTCGTCATCGTCGAAATCTACGATGCCGGCCAGAAGGCCCTGATCGAACGCAGCCGGCCGGGCTATCACGATGTTGAAGTCGCGCTGGACCGAAGCCCGCATCGCTTTCCAGACGGCATGGCCTCTTATTACACCAAGCATCTGGTGCATGGATCGCTGTATCTGCAGATGATCACCCCGATCCGGGACGACAGAGGCAGCGTCGTCGCGTTTTTCGAGGGCATCTACGAGGTCGACGCGATGACGATGGCCGATATCCGCCGCGGTGTGGTGCATTCGCTGGCGATCGTCATCATTGCCGTGCTTGCAACCTCGATCCTGCTATACCCGGTCATCCTGTCGCTGAACCGCAATCTGTTCCTGCATGCCGAAAGACTGCTGCGCGCCAACCTGGAGATGCTGGAAGTTCTGGGCAGCGCCATCGCCAAGCGCGACAGCGACACCGATACGCATAATTACCGGGTGACCTGGTATGCGGTACGGCTGGCGGAATCGGTAGGCCTGGACCGGATCATGATGCAGCGCCTGATCAAGGGCGCCTTCCTGCATGATGTGGGCAAGATCGGCATCAGCGACAACATCCTGCTCAAACCCGGCAAGCTGACGCCGGAGGAATTCAGCACCATGCAGCAGCATGTCGCGCTGGGGCTGGATATCATCGGCCAGTCCGAATGGCTGTCGGAGGCAGGCGATGTGGTGCGATATCACCACGAGAAATACGACGGCAGCGGCTATCTGAACGGCCTGGCGGGCGAGGCGATCCCGCTGGTGGCGCGCATTTTCGCCATTGTCGACGTTTTCGACGCCCTTACATCAAAACGACCCTACAAGGAGCCGATGCCGCTGGCCCAGGCAATCGACATCCTGAGCGAAGGCGCGGGCCGCCATTTCGACCCCGACCTGCTGGCGCGTTTCCGCGCCATGGCGCCGGCCCTGCTGGAAGAAAGCGGCACACTCGGGCACGACGGCATGCGCGCCGCGCTCCAGCGCATGACACAGCACTATTTCTTTGCCTGAAAGCGGGCGCTGAGCCGGGCATCATGCCGCCGGTGTGATGCAAATCACAGCCGGGCTGGTCTCGCCAGATTTTCTTCCCGACATATCTATGCCACGTCGGTTAACTGCTGTTTGCGACGTGTTATGGGAGAATCATGGCAATGAGCCGCCTGTTTGCCGGAGTTTTCGTTTCAGTCACGCTGCTTGCCGTCGCGCCGCCCGTCCTGGCGCAGGAGGGAGGCGGCGGCAAACCAGAGTGGCGCCTGACGCTGGGGGCTGGCGCTATGATGGCGCCGAGCTATCTCGGATCGGACGACTATGACGTCAGCGCCGTGCCGCTCATCGATCTGCGTTACGCCGACCGTGTTTTCCTGTCCACGCGCGACGGTCTGGGTGCCAACCTGCTGCGCGACGGAAACTTTAGCGCCGGCCCGGTCCTGAAATACCGCTTCGGCCGCGATCAGGATGACGACGATGCCCTGCGCGGCCTGGGCGACATCGATCCGGCCGGCGAGGCCGGCGCTTTTGTGAAATACAGCGTCGCCAAGCTCAGCATGGGCGCCGAACTGCGCCAGGGCTTCGGCGGACATGAGGCGGTCATCGGCGAGCTGTGGCTCAATCGGCGCTTCAACCTGAGCGAGAGGCTAGATTTCAACATCGGCCCGAAACTGACGCTGGCCAGCAGCGATTTCACCGAAACCTATTTCGGTATCGACGCCGGCCAGGCGGCACGCTCCGGCTATCGCCGCTATGATGCGGACGGCGTCTTCATCAGTTACGGACTGAATGCCGCGCTTGGCTACAAGCTGACGCGGCAGGTCAGGCTGGGGGCTTTCGCCGGCGTCGAGCAGATCGGTGGCGATGCGGCAGACTCGCCCATCGTCGACCAGGCCGGTTCAGCCACTCAGGCGCGCCTGGGCCTGACAATCAGCTATAGCTTCGGCTGGTAACAGCCTAAATCCGAAAATTTAGTGTCATGCCCGGGCTTGTCCCGGCCATGACATTACTCGTGTCAGGCCGCGTCGCCCAGCTCCACATTCACCAGATTCACCCAATAGGCCGCGCCGGTAACGAGGATCTGGTCGTTGAAGTCGTAATGCGGCGTATGCACGTAATGGCAGGAGCCGTCCTCGATGCTGCCGCCATTGCCGATGAGAATATAGGCGCCGGGCTTCTGCTCCAGCATGAAGGCGAAATCCTCGGCACCGGTCAGTTTCTCGACATCGCCGTCGGTCTTCGCCTCGCCCACCGTCAGGGCGGCGGCCTTCAGGGCCAACGCCGTCTGTTCCGACGCATTCACCAGCGGCGGATACCGGCGCAGGTAGTGATATTCCGCGCTGCAGCCATGGGCCTGGGCGATGCCCTGCGCCACTTCGGCGAGGCGCCGTTCCAGCAGATCGCGATCGGCCGGCGTGTAGCTGCGCGCCGTGCCGCGGATCAGGACCTCCGACGGGATCACGTTGGGCGAACCATAGGCGCCGGCCGCGATATGCCCCACGCTGATCACGGCGGCATTCTGCGGCGAGACATTGCGGCCGATGATGCCCTGGGTGGCGGTGATGAAGTTCGCTGCCGGCTGGGTCGGGTCGGTGCCCATCTGCGGCATGGCGCCATGGCCGCCGGTGCCACGGAACGTGACGGTCCAGGTATCGGACGCCGCCATCATCGGACCGGGCCGGATGGCGAAATGGCCGGTGGGAAGGCCCGGCATGTTGTGCATGCCATAGACGGCATCGCAGGGAAATTTCTCGAACAGGCCGTCCTCGATCATCACCCGTGCGCCGGCCTCGCCCTCTTCGGCCGGCTGGAAGATGAAATGCAGCGTGCCGGCGAAATCAGGATTCTGCGCCAGGTGCTTGGCCGCGCCCAGCAGCATGGTGGTATGGCCATCATGGCCGCAGGCATGCATCTTGCCGTCATGCACGGATTTGTGCGCGAAGCTGTTCTTTTCCTGCAGGTTCAGGGCATCCATGTCGGCGCGCAACGCGATCGCCCGCTGGCCCATATTGGAAGTATTTGGCCGCTTGCCTTTCAGCGTGCCGACCACGCCGGTCTTGCCCAGGCCGCGATGGATCGGGATGCCCCATTCGGTGAGCCGGGCCGCCACGATGTCGGCCGTGCGGTTCTCCTCGAAGGCCGTTTCGGGATGCTTGTGAATGTCGTGGCGGATCGCGGTGAGTTCCTCGCGATGGGCCTGCATCTCCTTCAGGAGGTCCTTGCTCATGACGGTTACCTTTTGGTGCGTTGGTTTTATGGCTGGGAAGTTTTATGGCCGGGAAAGCGGCCGTCAGCACAGCACCAAGCCGGCCGGCTGGCAAGAGGACCCGGCCGGGAATTGCACCGATACATTACACCCTCTGGACTAAAGCGCGAGCCAGCCCCATCATCCCGCCTGCCTGTCCGTCAGGCCGCCCGAGACAACAAACATAAATAAGCCGCTCGCCCAGGAGCTCCTTGAATGGCCACCCGCAGCCTTTCCGCCCGCACTCCCTTCCACCACGATTCGCTCAACCAGTGGCAGAGCGTGTCGATCCTGTCCGGCGCCGCCATCATGCTGTCGCTGGCCATGGGCATGCGCCAGAGCCTGGGGCTGTTCATGCAGCCGATCACGCGCGACATCGGCATCTCGGCCGCCGATTTCGCCTTTGCGCTGGCGGTGCAGAATATCGTCTGGGGCATCGCGCAGCCTTTCGCCGGCGCGCTGGTCGACCGGTTCGGCACGCGGTTCATCGCACTGTTCGGCGGCCTGCTGTATGCCGCGGCCCTGATCATCACCGCCTATGCCGATGCCGCCTGGATGATCACGCTGAGTTCGGGCGCCATGATCGGCGTGGCGCTGGCCTGCACCACATCGGGCATCGCCGCCAAGATCGCCGCGAAGGTCGTGCGGCCGGAACGGCGCAGCCTGGCCTTCGGCCTGGTCTCGGCGGCCGGTTCCATCGGCACCTTCTTCTGCGCGCCGCTGGCCCAGGGCGTGATCCAGGCCAGCGGCTGGCAGATGGCGATGTTCGCCTTCGTGGCCCTGGCCGCCGCGATGCTGCCGGCAGCCCTGATGGGCGGCCGCGCCGACAAGGTTCCGGTGGATGCGCCCGCCGGCGGTGCCGCCGAGACGATGCGCAGCACCCTGGCCGAGGCGCGCCGCCATGGCGGTTATGTGGTGATGGCCGCCGCCTTCTTCGTCTGCGGTTTGCAGCTGGTATTCCTCACCACCCACCTGCCGACCTTCCTGGCCGATTGCGGCGCGGATCCCATGCTGGGCGCGCAGGCCCTGGCCGTGATCGGCGCCTTCAACGTGTTCGGCTCGTGGCTGTTCGGCTGGCTGGGCGACCGTTATCACAAGCCGATGCTGCTGGGCCTGATCTACATCGCGCGCTCGGTGGCCATCGCGCTGTATTTCATGCTGCCGGTCAGCAGTGTCTCCACGCTGGTCTTCGCCGCCGTGATGGGCACGCTGTGGCTGGGCGTGATTCCGCTGGTCAACGGTCTGGTGGCACAGATCTTCGGCATCCGCTATCTCGCCACGCTCACCGGCATCGCCTTCTTCAGCCACCAGGTGGGCAGCTTCCTGGGCGCCTGGGCCGGCGGCGTGATCTATGACGCGCTCGGCTCGTATACGCTGGCCTGGCAACTGGCGGCCGGCATCGGCGCCGCGGCCGGCGTGATGCAGCTGTTCATGAACACGCGGCCGACCGAACGCGTGCTGGCTGCCCAGCGCGCGGCGGTGGCCGCGGAATGACCCGCGGCCGGCCCCGCCGGGTCAGCGGAAGCTGCGCAACAGCCGCGCGATCACCAGGCCCTTGTTGACGAAGGTGCCGGCGACGAGGCCGATCCACAATCCGGTCGCGCCGAGGCCCTGCATCCCGCAGAGATAAAGACCCAGCGGCGCGCCGACGCCCCAATAGCCGGCCAGCATGTAGACCATCGGCGCCCGGGTATCCTTGCGCCCGCGCAGCAGGCCGGCGGCAGTCAGGCCCGGATATCCGCCGAACTGGATCAGGCCGAGCAGCACCAGCAGGCCGGTCGCGGTCTGGGCCGCTGCCAGGCCCACGGCGCCGGCATCGAAGAAGGCATGTGCCAGCGGCGCGGCGCCGAACACCAGCAGAAGGCATACCGCCAGGCCGAACATGGCGGCCAGCGCAAGGCTGCTGATGAAGACAATGCGGGCGAGATGCCGGTCCTCCATTGCGTCGGCGCGGGCAATCCGCACCATGGCAGCCTGCAGCAAGGCCGCCGATCCGGCATAGGCGATGCCCGCCATGCGCAGGGTGAGTGTGTGCGCGGCAACCTCGGCGGCACCGAGCGTGGCGGCAACCAGCGTCGCCCCGAGGAAGATGCCGGTTTCGGTGGCGGTGATCACGCCGATCGGCAGACCGACGCGCAGCACGGCCAGCAGGCCACGCCAATCGAACGATGCCTGCGTGGCAGCGACAGATGGCGCACGGCGCGCGATGACAAGCAGCGCGATGAAGCTGGCCAAAGCCACCAGCAGGGAGGACAGGCCCGCGCCGGTCGGACCAAAGGCCGGAATCGGGCCAAGGCCGAGCATGAGGATGTAGTTGGCCGCGGCATTCAGCGGCAGCATGGCCAGCGTCACCTTGAGGAAGACCTTCGGCTTCTCGGCCGCCGTCAGCAGGGTGCGATACAGCGCGACGCCCAGCATCGGCACCAGCATCAGCGCCATGCTGCGCGTGTAGCCTTCGCCCTGCGCCAGCAGGGCCGCATCCAGGCCAAACCATGCCAGCCACATGGGCGCCAGCCAGATCAGCGGCATGGCGACAGCCGCCAGCACCACAACCAGCATCCAGCCAATGCGCTCCAGCCGCGCGCGCTCGGCTGCATCCGCCCGGGCCACGGCGGCGGCGTAAAACGGCGCGATGCCGCCCAGCGTGCCGGCGCAGAGGTAAAACAGGATCGAGTAAAGATCGCTGCCGACCGCCACCGCCGCCAGCGCATCGGCACCGAACAAGGCCGACACCATCACGGTATCGGTCACGCTCATGCCCATGTTGACCAATGCGATCAGCGCAATCGGCATGGCCAGCCGCAGCAGCGACCGGCCTTCCCCGGCATACAGCGCCCAGCCCGCCGTCGCTTTGACGCTGGATACATATTCGGCATTGGCCGTGGACATCGTTCACTCCTGCTTTGGTCACTTGTCGCGCAATGGTGTCGGCGGCCGCGGCGTGACACGCGGCCGCCGGTCTTCAGCGATCCCTGATTCAGAAATCCCTGATTCAGAAATCCCTGAGACGCCGTTCGGCGATCCAGAATGGCCGCGTGGCTTCGTAATCTGCGGCGACAGGATCGATCCCCGCATCGCGCAGGGTGCGGGGATCGATCCGCGCCAGCACGCGGCGCGCCCGGATGCGCCGGTGCCGCACGCGCAAGGCCTGGGTCACACGGGTCAGCCAGCCGGTCTGGCGGTCTTCGGCCCGCCGGCCGAAAACCGCCCAAACGATCGCCTGCATGCTCAGCGCCGCGCCTCGAGAACCATATTGAAGGGCGTTTCCGTCGCACGACGGACATGTGTGAAGCCACTGGACTTGATCAGGCGCGACAGACGCTCTTCCCCGGCCTGGGCGCCCAGCACGTAATCACCCTGTTCCGATATGGCATGGGCGCAGCACAGGGCAGTGGAACCCGCGTAATACAGGCGACCGACGATGTTGATATTGTCTTCCAGCCGGTCATTGGCGAAGGGCTCGACCAGCATGATGCTGCCATCGGATGCCATCGCGGTGGCCGCATGGCGCAATGCCTTGTCGGGATGCCCCATGTCATGCAGGCAGTCGAAATAGCAGATCAGGTCGTAATCCTGCGCCGGATAGTCGGTCGCCTTTGCCACCTCGAAGGTGACGCGGTCGGCCACGCCGGCCTGTTCGGCATTGCGGCGGGCTTCACGGATCGAATCCGCATGTACGTCGAAGCCCCAGAAGCGCGATTTCGGAAAGGCCTGTGCCATCAGCACGGTTGAATGGCCATGGCCGCAGCCCACATCGGCCACCTTCGCGCCGGCCTCGAGCTTGGGCACCACGCCATCCAGCGCCGGCAGCCATTGCGGCACCAGGCTCGCCACGTAACCGTTGCGGTAGAAAGCGGCGATGCCGCAGTAAAGCCGGTGGTCATGCTCGCCCCAGCCGATGCCCTGGCCGGTCTTGAATGCCTTCACCGTCTTGGGTTCGTCGGCCCAGAGCGACGCAACGACATGCCAGGCATTGGGTAAAAAGACCGGGCTGCTTTCCTCGGCCAGCACCATCGCCTGCTCGGGCGTCAGTTCATAGGTCTGGCTGGAGGGATGATAGGCGACATAGCCGCCCGCCACCTGCGAGTTGAGCCATTCCCGCACATAGCGTTCGGCGCAGCCGCTGCGCCGGGCGACTTCCGTCGAGCTGAGCGGCCCCGCGCCGGCCATCGCCTTGTACAGGCCGAGCTTGTGGCCGACGCTGACCATCACGCCGCCATAGGCCCCGGCAATATCGGCGAGCGCCGTATTCACGACTGTTTCCAGCTTGGCCTGATCGATATTCATCCTACGCCTCCGTAACGTTAAACCGGCCCGCAAGACCGGTGGGCCGCAGCGCGGACAATGGCGGTTGCCGGAGGACGGCACGAGAGCGTAACCTGCCGATACAGGTTCAATTCCGCCATTGCCGCCGAATATGCCGAAACCGCTTCATGTCAGTCTGATCGCGATTCCGGATGCGTCGATCTCGACGCTGCATGGCCTGTATGACGTGCTGAACAGCTTCAGGATGCTGAAGGGAGCGGATTCATCGCTGCCCGAGACGCCGCCATTCACGGTGGAGATCGTCGCCCAGACCACCGAGTCGATCCGCCTGGCCAGCGGCCTGCCGGTGCAGCCCCATCGCGGCATTGCCGGCATTCACGCCACCGACATCGTCATCGTGCCGTCGGTCGTGCTCAATCCGGACTGGCGCGTCGGCCGCTATCCCGGACTGGTCGACTGGCTGCAGCAGGTGCATGAGCGTGGCGCCACGCTGTGCTCGGCCTGCTCGGGCGCATTCCTGATTGCTGAAACCGGCCTGCTGGATGGACGCAGCACAACCCTGCACTGGAGCTACGCGCCCGATTTCCACAAGCTTTATCCAAACGTGCCGATCTGCCCGGAGAAAACGCTGGTCGTCGCCGGCGAACGCGGACAGTTCGTTTCCTCCGGCGCCTCGATGTCGTGGCACGACCTGGCATTATACCTGGTGGCGCGCCATGTGGGTCCCACGACGGCGCAGACCGTGGCGCGTTTCTTCGCCCTGCAATGGCATCGCGACGGGTTGGGGCCATACATGCTGTTCGAGGGCCGTCGCGATCATGGCGATGCCGCCATTCTCGAGGCGCAGGACTGGCTGGCGAAGCATTTCTCGGTGGCCGATCCGGTGGATGAGATGATCCGCCGCTCGGGCCTGGCCGAGCGCACCTTCAACCGGCGCTTCTCGAACGCCACCAGCCATGCGCCGCTGGCCTATGTGCAGCAGTTGCGCATCGAGGACGCCAAGCGCCGGCTGGAACGCACCAATGATTCGGTCGAGGAGATCGGCTGGCGCGTCGGTTATGAGGATCCGGCCTTTTTCCGTCGATTGTTCAAACGGCTGACCGGCGTGACGCCGGGCCATTACCGGCGGCAGTTCCAGATCCCCGACTTCGCCACATCCGATACCCGGCCGGACCGGACCTAGCTGGTCCGGATTGGTACGGCCCGGCCTGACCGCCACGGTGGTTTGCATTGGCGATGAGGCGGACTAGATTGCCGCCGAAGCGTATTTCCGGGAGGAAAATAAAATGGCCGCACCGATCCTGTTCCCCGCCACCCTGGCCGGCAGCCTGCCGAAACCCTTCTGGCTGGCCGAGACCAACAAGCTGTGGCCGCAATGGCAGCAGAGCGGCGAGGCGCTGGAGACCGCCAAGCGCGATGCCACGCTGCTGTGGATCAAGCGGCAGGAAGATGCGGGTCTGAGCGTGATCGGCGACGGCGAGATGTCGCGCCAGCATTTCGTGCATGGCTTCGTGGAGAATGTGGACGGCATCGACCGCGCCCACAAGGTGGAGATCGGCATCCGCGCCGACCGCTACAAGGCGATGGTGCCGCAGGTGGTGGGCGAGCTGAAACTGAAGGGCCGCGCCCATCCCTGGGAAGGCAAGTTCCTGCGCGCCCATACCAGGCTGCCGATCAAGTTCACCCTGCCCGGCCCGATGACCATCATGGACACGGTGGCCGACCGCCATTACGGCGACCGGGTGAAATGCGCCATGGCTTTCGCCGACCTGCTGAATCAGGAAGCGAAAGCCCTGGAAGCCGAGGGCGTGGACATCATCCAGTTCGACGAACCGGCCTTCAATGCCTACACAAAAGAAGCGGCGGGCTGGGGCATCGAGGCCCTGCACCGCGCCATCGACGGCCTGAAGACCAAGACCGCCGTGCATATCTGCTACGGCTACGGCATCAAGGCCAATATCGACTGGAAGCAGGGCCTGGGCAGCGAATGGCGCCAGTATGAGGATTTCTTCCCGGCGCTGGCGAAAAGCCGCATCCACCAGGTGTCGCTGGAATGCTTCAATTCGCGCGTGCCGCCGCATCTGATGGCCCTGCTGGAGGGCAAGGAGGTGATGGTGGGCGTGATCGATGTGGCAAGCGATGCCATCGAGACGCCGCAGCAGATCGCCGAGACGATCAGGACGGCGATGCAGTATGTGCCCAAGGAGCGCATCATCCCCTGCACCAATTGCGGCCTGGCGCCGCTGTCGCGCGAGGTCGCCATCGCAAAAGTGGCGGCTTTGGGCGAGGGCACCAGGCTGGCGCGGCAGATGTTTGGCTGAGGCCGGAGCAACTCACATTTCCAGCAGGATCGAGCCGGTGGTGCTGCCGGCCTCAAGCGCGCACTGGGCCGCGGCGGCCGCGGCCAGCGGATAGCGTGCGCCGATCTCGATCCGCAGGCCGGCCTGCAACTCGGCCAGCACCGCCCGGGTGGCCCGGCCATACAGATGCGGGTTGCCGGCATAAGCCATCACGCTTGGCCGCGCGAAGGTGAGCGAACGGCGGGGCCCGATCTCGAAGACATCCAGCGGGGCGATCGGTCCGCCGGCCTGTCCGATGCTGGCAACCATGCCGAACGGCCTGACGCAGTCGAGGCTTCGGCGCAGGGTGTCGCCGCCGATGCCGTCGATGACATAGTCGACGCCGGCGCCGTCCGTCAGCGCCCGCAGATCGGTGACGAAATCCCGGTCGCGGTAGAGCAAGGCATGATCGATGCCATGGCGTCGCGCCAGTTCGCCTTTGGCTGGCGAACCGACCGTGCCGATGACCGTGGCGCCGAGCCGCTTTGCCCATTGGGTGAGAATCAGGCCAAGGCCACCGGCGGCGGCATGCACCAGCACCGTACTGCCCGGCCCGACCGGATAGACATGGCAAAGCAGCATATGGGCGGTGATGCCGCGCGTCATCGCCGCCGCCGCGACGTCAGTGGCGATATCCTGCGGCAATTTCACCAGCTTGGCCGCCGGCAGCAGCCGCCATTCAGCATAACCGCCGACCGGCTGGCCCATCCAGGCAACGCGGTCGCCGGGCGCGACATCCTCCACCTCTGCGCCGATGGCAGCAACCACGCCGGCCCCGTCGATGCCTGGCACTGCCGGCCAGACAGGTAGCGGATACAGGCCGGTGCGATGGTAAATATCGACAAAATTGACCCCGGCGGCGTGCTGGCGCAGCAACACCTCTCCCGGTCCGGGCGCCGCGATCTGCCGGTCCGCGAGTTGCAGCATCGCCGGCCCGCCGGGCTGCCGCATCTCGATGACCCGCGTGGTCACGCCGCCAGTCATCCCGCTGGTCATGCTGTTCATGGCTGATGGCCCTCCTCGGCCGGAACATGCGCCTCGGCCGGAAAACTAGTCTCTGCAAAAAATCTCGATAGATGATATTTTTGCAAATCATCTGGGTGATTTTGCCCAGATAGGAGAATGACCGGCCTGCCCGCAGCCGCCTGTCCCGCAACCGCCTGGAACCGTGATCGCCATGAAGAACTGGGATGACATCCGCTACTTCCTCGAGCTCGGCCGTGTCGGTTCGCTCTCGCAGGCCGCGCGGCGGCTGAAGGTGGATCACTCGACCGTCGCGCGGCGCATCGGCGCGCTGGAACGACGGATGGGATTGAAACTGTTCGACCGGCTGGCGCGTGGCTACGTGCTGACGGAAGAAGGCCAGCGGCTGCTGGCCGCGGCGGAACGGGTCGAGGACGAGGCCATCACCCTTGGCAGGCTGGCCGGCAGCGCCAGCGCGGAACCAGGCGGCGTGGTGCGCGTCGCCGCGCCACCGGTGGTGGCCTCGGCTTTCATCGCACCGCACCTGCGTCCGTTCCGCGACCGCCATCCGGCCATTCGCATTGAATTGGTCGGCGGTGCTCCCGCTGCCAACCTGGAACGCCGCGAGGCCGATCTGGCCGTGCGCCTGAGCAAACCCGACGACGGCCGGCTGGTGGCGCGACGGATAGGACGGCTCGGCTATGGCTTCTATGCGGCGCGAGACTATCTGGCAGCGCGCAAGCCCGCCGAGCGCGACTATATCGGCTATGACAGCAGTCTGGAGCATGTGCCGCAGCAGCGTCTGCTCATGAAACAGACCCGGGGCCGCCCGCTGGCTTTCACTGCCAACGATCTTGCCAGCCTCTATCAGGCGGCGCGTGCTGGCCTCGGCATCGCCGCCATCCCGCATTTCCTTGCGGCGGAAGACCCGCTGTTGAAACGGCTGCCGCTGGATGCCGGCGGCGCCGACCGCGAAATCTGGCTGCTGGTCCATCCGGACCTGCGCCGGTCGCCACGGGTGCGGATGGTGATGGATTTCATGATCGCGCTGTTCGAGGGCAAGTCCGGCCTGCTGGCCGAAGGGCGCGCGGCGCGGCGATCATCCGCTCAGGTCGCGTAGATCCCGCACAGGAACATGTTGATCCGCTCGCCATCATCGGAGAGCGGCAGGATCAGCCGTTCGAAATGCCAGTAGGTGTCGTCGCGCGCCAGCAGCTTCACATGGTCGCAGCGCGGCCGGCGGTCGGTCAGGGCCGCGCGATACTGCTCCTCCACCACGGCGGCGATTTCCGCCGTCTTGATGTCGCGCGGCGATTTGCCGGTCAGGCTCTGGCCATGCAGTTCATCGACGCCGCTGCCCGAGAGGCGGTAGCGGAAATGCGGCGCCTCGGCCAGGACTTCAATGATGAAGATGTTGGGCAGCAGATCGCGCAGTTCCAGCGGATCGATATCGGCGCGGGCAGGAAAGGCGCGCGAGCCGCGTTTGGCCTCCCAGTAATCATGCAGGCGCAACAGGCTGGCCTTGCAGGGCTGCTTGCCGGCAGCCAGACAACGGCGGCACAGCGTGACGGTACTGGAATCGAAAGGCGGCATGGCGACGCGGAAAACGGCTAGCTGTGCGACAGGCGGAAGAAACCGACAATACCGCTTAAGCGACGCGACAGATCGGCCAGCGTGCGCGCCGAGGCCGAGGTTTCCTCGACCAGGGCGCTGTTGCGCTGGGTCATCTGGTCCAGGCTGGCGACGGCGGTGTTGGCCTCGTTCAGGCTGCGCGACTGCTCGATCGAGGCCGCCGCGATCTCGGCCACGATGTCGCTGGCCTTCTTCACCGCATTGACGATGTCGCCCAGCGAAGCACCGGCGCGATTGACCAGTTCGGCGCCGGTTTTCACCTGGGCGTTGGATTCGGCGATCAGCGCCTTGATGTCTTTCGACGCATTGGCCGAGCGCTGCGCCAGGGCGCGCACCTCCTGCGCCACCACGGCAAAGCCCTTGCCGGCCTCGCCCGCCCGCGCCGCCTCGACCGATGCGTTCAGGGCGAGCAGGTTGGTCTGGAAGGCGATCTCGTCGATCAGGCCGACGATATCGGAGATCCTCGCGGCGCTTTCCTCGATGCGCGTCATCGCCTGCACGGCTTCCTGCACCACGGCGCCGCCTTTTTGCGCCGTATCGCGTGCCGCCACCGTGAGCTGGCTGGCCGCCTGGGCGTTGTCGGCCGTCTGGCGCACCGTCTCGGTGATCTGGTGCATCGCCGCCGCCGTCTGCTCCAGGGTGGCGGCCTGGCTTTCGGTACGGCCCGCCAGGTCGCGGCTGCCTTCATCGATCTCGTCGGCGGCGGCCTGCACGGCCTCGGCGGCCTGGCTGAGCTGCTGCGCCACGTCGCGCAGGGCGGCAACGGTGCGGTTGGTGTCCTGCTGCACGGTAGCGAAGACACCCTGGTAATCGCCCTCCATCTGCTTGCCGAGATCGCCATTGGCCAGCGCGGCGATGACGCGCGCCACCTCGCCGAAGGCTGTGCCGGTGCGATCGACCAGCATGTTGATGCCCTCGGCCAGGCGGCGCATGAAGCCGTCCTTGCCATCCAGGCTGAGGCGGCCGCCCAGATCGCCGGCGGCCGCAGCCGCCACCAGTTGCGCCACCTCGGCCTGCAGGCGCGCGGTTTCCTCCGCGCCGACTTCCATGGTCTGGCGCGCGCCGTTGATGATATCGGCGCCGCCACGGAAGTTCCCGACCATGCCTTGCGGCAGGAAGGGACGAAAATATTTGCCCTGGGCCGCGAAGGAGAGCGATGCGCCGGATTCCCGGATATACGCATCGGTGAGATCCAGCAGGCGATTGAAGGCCGCCAGGGTCGGTGCCAGATCGCCATACTCCTTCAGATGCAGGATGCGCCCCGACATATCGCCCTGCGCCGCCCTGGCGCAGACCGCGTCGATCTGTGCCAATGCCTTACGGTGTCGCGACGCACCCAGCATGTGATGTCTCCCGGTTTATCGAGAATGTCTCAGGCCTGCGCGGCCAGCCCCAGCACGAAACGGTCGTAATCCAGGCCACGCGCCTGCAATGCGCTTTCAATCATGGCGATGCCGGCCTGCATGCCCTGCTTGCGATCGGCATGGCGATCCTCTTCGTCGCAGATGCTGCGATACAACGGCTCGATCACCGAGAGCGCCGCACGGCCCGGCACGCGGCGGTTGGAATGAAAGCCATCGACATTGCCCTGCAGGTCGCGGCTGGGCGTGACATGGGCGAGCACCCAGTAATGATCGCCGTTCTTCGCCAGGTTTTTCACATAGGCGAAGATTTCCTCGCCATCGCGAATGCGCTGCCAGAGCAGATGGAACACCGCACGCGGCATCTCGGGGTGGCGCACGATGGAATGCGGCTGGCCCAGGACTTCCTCTTCCTCGTAGAGGCCGACCTGGCAGAAGATGTCGTTGACGTAGGTGATGCGCCCTTTCAGATCCGTCTTGCTGACGATGATCTGGTTCTCGGCGAATTGTCGTTCCCGCCCGGTTGGCTCCGGCCGCTGCATTTCCCCCTCCCCCCGAAGGTTGAATACTGCGTTATTAGTCTCAGCAGGAGATTGTCATGGCAAGAATAATTTATGTTTAAAACATCACTTAAGATATTGAGTCGATAATAAGATTCACGAAGAATTTGACTTAAATCAGTTCCAGTTTCCGTCGCGTATTCCGGCAATTTTCACCGGAATCGCCGGCGGGCCGGGATGGTTCCCGACCCGCCATGGCTGCATGCCCGCAGTATCGACGTCACTCCGCCGCGTCCAGCATCGGCTGGCATTCGACCAGACGCGGCGCCGCGACCGGCTGCCGCTGCTGCACCTGGAAGAAGCGCACCACGCTGGCCAGCTGCTCGGCCTGTTCGGCCAGGCTCTGCGCCGAGGCATTGGTTTCCTCGACCAGGGCGCCGTTGCGCTGGGTCATTTCGTCCAGATTGCCGACCGCGACATTCACTTCGTCGAGGCCGCGCGACTGCTCGGCCGAGGCCGAGGCAATCTCGGCGATGATCGTGTTCACCTTCTTCACCGCGCCGACGATCTCGGTCAGCGAGGCGCCGGCCTGGTTGACCAGTGCCGCGCCCGTCTTGACCTGCGTATTCGACTCGCTGATCAGCGACTTGATATCCTTCGAGGCGCTGGCCGAACGCTGCGCCAGGGCGCGCACTTCCTGCGCCACCACGGCGAAACCCTTGCCGGCCTCGCCCGCACGCGCCGCCTCGACCGAGGCATTGAGCGCGAGGAGATTGGTCTGGAAGGCGATCTCGTCGATCAGGCCGACAATGTCGCTGATCTTCTGCGCGCTCTGCTCGATCTGCGACACCGCCTGCACGGCGCTGCGCACCACATCGCCGCCCTTTTCCGCGGTATCGCTGGCCGTCATCGCCAGTTGGGTGGCGGCCTGGGCGTTGTCGGCATTCTGCTTCACCGTCGCGGTGATCTGATGCATCGCCGCCGCCGTCTGCTCCAGCGTGGCGGCCTGGCTTTCCGTGCGCTGGGCCAGATCGCGGCTGGCCTCGGAAATCTCGCGGGCGGCATCGTGCACGGCGCTGGCATTCTGGGTCAGCATGCCGGCCACATCGCGCAGCTTGTCGATGGTGCTGTTGGTGTCGTTCTGCACCGAGGCGAAAACCCCTTCATACTCGCCATCGACCTGCCGGTTCAGATCGCCGCGCGCCAGTCCGGCGATCACCACGGCGATGTTGGTGATCACGCTGCCGCTGCGATCGACCAGGGTGTTGATGCCATCGGCGAGCTGGCGCATGAAGCCATCCTTGCCGTTGAGATCGATGCGCTGCTTCAGGTCGCCGGCCGCCGCCGCCACCACCAGGCCGGAGACTTCCTCCTGCAAAGCGGCGGTGTCCTTCGCGCGCTGGCCCATGTTTTCGCGGGCGCGATTGATGATGTCGGCGCCCTTGCGGAAACTGCCCACCATGCCCTGCGGCAGGAAGGGGCGATAATATTTGCCCTCGGAGGCATGCTCCAGGCAGGCGCCGGATTCGCGGATATAGGCATCGGTCAGATCGAGCAGGCGATTGAAGGCGGCCAAAGTGGGGGCCAGATCGCCATACTGCCCGAGATGCAGGACGCGCCCGGACATGTCGCCCTGGGCGGCGCGCTTGCAGATCGCATCGATCTGCTGCAGCGCTTTCTTGTGCTTGGAACCGATCAGCATCGTAACCATGTGCTATCCTTCCGTATGAATGGGTTGGGGATTGATCAGGACTGGCTGGCCAGGCCAAGCACGAATTCGTCGTAGCTCAGGCCGCGGTCATCCAGGATTTTTTCCAGCAGGGCCACGCCGGCATGCATGCCCTGCTTGCGGTCGGCATGGCGTTCCTCCTCGGCGAGGATCTGGCGATAAAGCGGCGCGATCGCATTCAGGGCCGTGCGGCCGGGCAGGCGGCGATTGGAATGATAGCCGTCGATATTGCCCTGCAGGTCGTGGCTGGGCGTGACATGGGCCAGCACCCAGTAATAGTCGCCGTTCTTCGCCATGTTCTTCACATAGGCGAAGATCTCGCGGCCGGACTGGATGCGCTGCCACAGCAGGTGGAACACCGAACGCGGCATATCGGGGTGACGCACGATGCTGTGCTGCTGGCCGAGCACATCGGCCTCGTCATAAAGGCCGACATGGCAGAACACGTCGTTGACATACAGCAGCCGGCCCTTGAGGTCGGTCTTGCTGACGATGATCTCGTTCTCGGCAAATGTGCGTTCGGTGGTGGTTGGTGTCGGGCGTTGCATGACGGGCTCTCGATAAGCGGTATCTAATGACCGCTTCTTTGCGCCCGCCGCGCTGCAATTGGAAATTTCAACCTTGCAACACGTGCTTAAAGTTCAATAACGCCGTTTGACGAACAGCAAATCCCGCATAACAGGACCGTAACGACAAAGGCCCGGTCTTGCGACCGGGCCTTTGTCGTTACGATAATAACCAAGTATCTCGCTAGTCGCCTACTTTGGCGACAATGAAGCTTTGGCGGATTCTGCTTACAAATACAATTGCGCCGTTACGCCGTCGACCAAATCATCATAGGTCACAATTTGTACATCGTGGTAATCATCCACAATCCCTCTCCATTCATCTGCTGTAAAATCAAAACGTCTTCCAATAACAATGATTCTCTTTGGCTTATATACCTTGAAGCCGTACTTCTCCTCAAACCAGCGTCGATTACTTGAGTCGTCAAAATACTGCCTATAAACCCGCGTTTGAGCAACGCATGATGCAAGCTCGGCCGAAAACGCCTCGCGATTTTCCCTACCCACAATGACTGAGTTTTTTAATGTTGGCAGTTTAAATTCAACTATGTCGGCATACCCGTTCGGCTGTAGGACAAAGAAATCTGGCTTGATTGAGGGGCGCTCATCGCCTTGCCATTCACATTCCAATTGCGAAAAAAATTCTGTTGCTCCAAACTTCATTAACAAAATGAACTTATTAATTGGATCAGCCAGAAAGTTAGTGATGTTGGGTTCTTTATGTTTCGTTGTCCCGATTAACTCGACAAACCTATTTATCTGAGGCAGCTTAGAGTAGCGATAGTCCTTCTTGGGTGGCAACGGATATACGTACCGTAGATCCAATTGCCATATTTTTTCATACGGCCCAATGTGAATCCGGAATACATCAACCTCTTCTCCGCTGTCGTCATAATCGAGCGGAATAAAATCGATCCACTTAATATGACGAGTTAAAAGGCCGTGGGCGTCCTTTGAAAAAAATCTCGCATTTATAAGGCGACCAAATTTCCCAGCTGGCACATAAAATCCTTTAGTATTAATGGCAAAGTTCATACCCTCTGCGGCGAAATTCCAACCAAGTGCTTGCAACTCATCGAAGCCAGCATTGCTGGCAATAATCAAATTCTCAACTGGAGGCCCAGCTATTGGAAGCTTGAGCACTCCATCGTCTATTGAAAAGCCAATCACTCTATCGAAGAAGTCTTCGTCAGAAAGAGAATAGTCAAGCACCTCTACCTTGGCATTCCAATCACTGCCTTTGATAGAATCTACCCGCTCTTTACCATAATACTCTAATCCAACATGAGTTCTTCCCATATGTATAACGATACGCTCAGGGTTAAGAAGAAATCCTGTAAAATCACTCAAATCTGCCTGCTTACTTTCAAGCGCTTGCCATAGGCGCCCGTAGTACAAAGGCATCAAGTCATTCAATAGCTGCAGAGCAAAGGCTTTATAATCTCCACCCCCCGCCACTCTTCCCTCCTAGGAAACGCTAAAATTCAATTTGTAGTCAAAGTGCTAACGCTAGACATAGTATCATGGCAACGAAAAAGGCCCGGTCTTGCGACCGGGCCTTTCCGTTTCAGTGCAGGACTGATGGGCTTTGGACTTAGAAGTCCATGCCGCCCATGCCGCCCATGCCACCCATGCCGCCGGGGGCGCCGGCCGGGGCCTTCGGCTCCGGCTTGTCGGCCACCATGGCTTCGGTGGTGATCAGCAGGGCGGCAACCGAAGCCGCGCCCTGCAGGGCGACGCGCACGACCTTGGCCGGGTCGATCACGCCGGCCTTGACCAGGTCGACATATTCTTCGGTCTGGGCGTTGAAGCCCCAGTTGGTGTCCTTCGACTCCAGCAGCTTGCCGGCAACCACCGCGCCGTCGACGCCCGAATTCTCGGCGATCTGACGGACCGGCGCCTGCAGGGCGCGACGGATGATCTCGACGCCATGCTTCTGGTCGCCGTTCTCAACCTTCACCTTCTCGATGGCGCGGGTGGCATAGAGCAGGGCGGTACCGCCGCCCGGAACGATGCCTTCCTCGACCGCGGCGCGGGTAGCGTGCAGGGCGTCGTCAACGCGATCCTTGCGCTCCTTCACCTCGACCTCGGTGGCGCCGCCGACCTTGATGACGGCCACGCCGCCAGCCAGCTTGGCCAGACGCTCCTGCAGCTTCTCGCGGTCGTAGTCCGAGGAGGTCTCCTCGATCTGCGCCTTGATCTGCGCGCAACGGGCGTCGATGTCCTTCTTCTTGCCGGCGCCGCCGACAATGGTGGAGTTCTCCTTGTCGATCGTCACCTTCTTGGCGGTGCCCAGCATCTGCAGGGTGACCGACTCAAGCTTGATGCCGAGGTCTTCGGAGATGAGCTGGCCGCCGGTCAGGATGGCGATGTCTTCCAGCATGGCCTTGCGGCGGTCGCCGAAGCCCGGCGCCTTCACGGCGGCAACCTTCAGGCCGCCGCGCAGCTTGTTGACCACCAGGGTGGCCAGGGCCTCGCCTTCCACGTCTTCCGCGATGATCAGCAGCGGACGGCCGGTCTGCACCACGGCTTCCAGAACCGGAAGCATGGCCTGCAGGCCCGACAGCTTCTTCTCATGCAGCAGGATGTAGGGGTTTTCCATCTCGCAGAGCATCTTCTCTGCATTGGTGATGAAATACGGCGACAGGTAGCCGCGGTCGAACTGCATGCCCTCGACGACGTCCAGCTCGGTCTCCAGGCTCTTGGCCTCTTCAACCGTGATGACGCCCTCGTTGCCGACCTTTTCCATCGCCTTGGCGATCATGTTGCCGATTTCGGCATCGCCGTTGGCCGAGATGGTGCCGACCTGGGCGATTTCCTTGGCGCCGGCGATCTTCTTGGCGCGGGACTTCACGTCCTCGATCACCTTCTCGACCGCGAGGTCGATGCCGCGCTTCAGGTCCATCGGGTTCATGCCGGCGGCAACGGCCTTGGCGCCTTCGCGCACGATGGCCTGGGCCAGCACGGTGGCGGTGGTGGTGCCGTCGCCGGCCTGGTCGTTCGCCTTCGAGGCCACTTCGCGCACCATCTGGGCGCCCATGTTCTCGAACTTGTCGGAAAGCTCGATCTCCTTGGCGACGGTGACGCCGTCCTTGGTGATGCGCGGCGCGCCGAACGACTTGTCGATCACGACGTTGCGGCCCTTCGGGCCCAGCGTCACCTTGACGGCATCGGCGAGGATGTCGACGCCGCGCAGCATCTTGCCACGGGCTTCGGCGCCAAACTTGACGTCTTTAGCAGCCATTGCTGTTTCTCCTTGGAATGTCTGTCTGATGGATAGGCGCTATCAAGCGGCCTTGGACTTCTTGGCAGGGGTGCCTTCGATGATGCCCATGATGTCGGACTCCTTCATGATCAGGAGATCCTCGCCATCCAGCTTCACCTCGGTGCCCGACCACTTGCCGAACAGCACGCGGTCGCCGACCTTGACGTCGAGCGGCTGCACCTTGCCATTCTCGTCGCGGGCGCCGGCGCCGACGGCGATGATCTCGCCCTGCATCGGCTTTTCCTTGGCGCTGTCGGGAATGATGATGCCGCCGGCGGTGCGCTCTTCTTCGGCAACGCGCTTCACCACCACGCGGTCATGCAGCGGACGAAACTTCATGCGATCCTCCTTGAGTGTTGTCGCATAGATTCAGGGTCAGAATTTCGTTCAACCTAGCAAAATCAATGACTTAAGATTAATTTCGCCCGGTTGTTAGCACTCTCGGTCGGAGAGCGCCAGACACTTAAGCAGCCTCCCCCGCCCCGTCAAGGAGGCTTGCCCGGATTCCGCCATAATTTTTCTGTGGCCGGCCCGGGTGTTAACGCGGCCGGCGCCGCCGGCTAGCCTGTCGGGGAAACGGCCGGGATGAGTATTCACCGGGGAGGACACCATGACCGCCGAGACCAGCCTGCCCTTCGCCGACCTGATGGGGCTGACCATCACCGCGGTCTCGCCCGACAGGGTGACGGCCGAACTGCCGGTGCGGCCCGATCTGTGCACCCGGCCCGCGGTGCTGCATGGCGGGGCGGTGATGGCCTTTGCCGACACGCTGGGGGCGGTCGCCACCATGGCCTGGCTGAAGGCCAATCTGGGCGATGGCTGGAGCACCACGACGATCGAGAGCAAGACCAACTTCCTGGCCGCCATCCCGGCCGGCGAGACGGCCCATGCCGAATGCACGCCGATCCATCGCGGCCGCACCACCCAGGTCTGGCAGACGAAAATCAGCCGGGCCGACGGCAAACTCGCCGCCATCGTGACGCAGACGCAGCTCGTGCTGGCGCCACGCACATAAACAGACTAAGCGGGACATATGACCATCACCCTTGCCGATCTGCCCACGCCGTCGCTGATCCTCGACCAGCGCCGGCTGCTGAACAACATCGCCCGCATGCAGGCCCGTGCCCGCGAGCTGGGCGTCATGCTGCGGCCGCATCTGAAGACGGCGAAATCGGCGAAGGTAGCCGAACTGGCCGTGGGCAAAGGCGGCCCGCTCACCGTTTCGACGCTGGCCGAGGCGGCCTATTTTGCCAGGGCCGGTTTCACCGACATCACCTATGCCGTGCCGATGGCGCCGGCGAAACTGCCGCAGGCGGCCGCCATCATGCGCGATGCGCCCGGCCTGAAGCTGATCACCGACAACCTGGATGTGGCGCGCGCCGTGGCCGAACAGGGCCGCGCGCAGGGCGTGACGTTCGCCGTGCTGATCAAGATCGATTGCGGCCTGGGCCGCGCCGGCATCGCACCGGATTCCGACCTGCTGCTGCCGCTGGCACAAGCCCTGTCGCAACCCGGCGCAAAGCTTGCCGGCGTGCTGACCCATGCCGGCCATTCCTATCACGCCAAAAGCATCCCCGAGATCGAGCGGATCGCGGAGGACGAACGCCAGGCCGTGCTGCTGGCGGCAGCGCGGCTGCGCGCGGCCGGGCATGACTGCGCCATCGTTTCGGTCGGCTCGACGCCGACGGCACTGTTTGCCAGGACGCTGGACGGCGTGACCGAGATGCGGCCGGGCAATTTCGTGTTCTTCGATCTGTTCCAGGCCGGACTGGGCTGCTGCGGCATGGAGGATATCGCGGTCAGCGTGCTGGCCAGCGTGGTGAGCCATCATCATGGCCGCAACCATCTGCTGATCGATGCCGGCGGCCTGGCATTGTCGAAAGACACCGGTGCCAACGAACATGCGCCGGGCACCGGCTATGGCCGGGTCTGCCGGCCCGATGCCGCACTGCCCCTGCCCGGCCTTGCCGTGCATGATGTACACCAGGAACACGGGCTGGTCGGCGGAGCGCAGGCCGGACCACAGTCTGGGCCGGTGGATTTCGCGGCCCATCCGGCAGGGAGCCGCCTGCGAGTTTTGCCCAACCATGTCTGCATGACCGGCGCGATGTATGACCGTTATCATGTCATCGATGGCCGCACCGATGGCGGCAGCCCGGTGGTGGTGGCCGAATGGGACCGGGTAAACGGCTGGTAATCAAAAAGATAGATTGCCAGCCGGGTGGCTTTTCCGGTTGAGTTGGCGAGGGGGATTTTCCAGCCAATGACCGACCCACAGCCACCGATGGCCGGCCAGTTCGCGGAAGCGCTGCCGCTGGCCGCCAGCGCGCCGCGCAGCCGTCACCATGACCCGGTGCTGGGCAGCTTCCGCCAGGTGGTGCCGATCAACGCCGGCGTCACGCTGATCAATGTTTCCGCGCTGGCCCTGTTGCTGGCCAATACGGTACCGGGCCAATGGCTGCTGGCCTGGTGGCTGCTGCATGTCGTGCCGATCGTCTATATGGGCTTTCGCTGGTGGCGGCGCACGCGACGGAGCAATGGCAACGCCACGCAGCAGCGCATGCGCCAGTACGATACCCTGGTGGCCGCCATCGCCGGCGGCAGCTGGGGCATCGCGGCGCTCTTCCTGCCGCTTTTGAGCGAGCAGCAGCAATTGCTGGTGATCATGGTGGCAGCCGGCATGATTGCCGGCTCGGCCGCCACCCTGGCCGTGGTGCCGAGCGCCGCTGCCACCTTCATGGTGCTGACGGCGGCACCCTATATCGTGTTCTTCATCCAGCAGGGCACGACGATCAGCCTGGCGATGGCCGTGATGTCGATCCTGTATGTCGGCGCCATGGTGCTGACCAACCGGATCGTCAACGGCGTGATCCGCCGCAACCGTCGCCTTTATGAGGAGAACCGCGCGCTGTATGGCCGTATCCGCGCGGCCCAGAACGAACTGCTGGATATCGCGGAAAGCACGGAGGCCTTTGCGTTCCTCGATGCCGAGGGCCGGCTGCAATTGTGGAACCGGCGACTGCCCGCCCTGCTGGGGCTGGAGCAGGCGCAGCTTGAACGCGGCGCCGTTTTTGAAGTGCTGCTGCGGCGCGCCGGCCTGCCGGATGCGTTGCTGACCAGCGAAATCTCCGGCGGCCTGCTGCAACTGCCCAATGGCCGCTGGGTGCAGATCGGACGCCGCGTCACGCCACAGGGTGATCTGGCGCTGATCCTGAGCGACATGACCGAACAGCAGCAGGCCAGCGCGCAGCTGCAGGCGCAGAATGCCCGGCTGGAGGAACTGTTCCGCCAGGTCAGCCAGGCCCGTGACGCCGCGCTGCGCGCCAGCCAGGCCAAGTCGATCTTCCTCGCCAACATGAGCCATGAACTGCGCACGCCACTGAATGCCATCATCGGCTTTTCCGACATCGTGCAGAAAAAGATGTTTGGTCCTGCCTCGCCGAAATACGACGAGTATCTGAACGACATCAACGGCAGCGCCCGGCACCTGCTGGCGGTGATCGACGACATCCTCGACCTGGCCCGCATCGAGGCCAATCAGATCGTGCTGCATGAAAGCGACGTGATGCTGGATGAGGAAATCCCGATCTGCGCCCGGCTGGCCGCATCGCATTACGGCCGCGCGGCCCATGCCGTGACCGTTGCCCTGCCCGACTCGCTGCCGGCCCTGCATGCCGATGCGCGGCTGGTGCGCCAGATCCTGATCAACCTGATCGGCAACGCCCTGAAATTCTCGCCCACCGGCATGACCGTGGAAGCCGGCGCCCGGCTGGACGGGCAGAGCAACGAGATATCGTTCTGGGTGCGGGATCACGGCATCGGCATCGCCCCGCAGGACCAGGCCCGCATCTTCGATCCCTTCGAACAGGCCGATACCCAGCTCAGCCGGAATTACGGCGGCGTCGGCCTCGGCCTGTCGCTGGTGCGCGCCTTCGTGCAGGCCCACAAGGGCCGCATCAGCATCGACAGCGCCCCGGGCAAGGGCACGCTGATCACCGCCACCTTTCCGGCCGATCGCACAAGCAAAGCCTGAAACCCGGGAAAGCGGCCATACGGCGGCGAATCCCCGGAAAAGGCATTAAATTGCGGTTACCGCCGCACGGCGCATTGGACGCCGGACATGATTTACGGTTGAGTGGCCCGCAAGGCTTCCCAACCAACCATGTCCCAGCCCCTCCCACATATCGCCCCCCATGGCGGCGCAGCAGATTTCCCCATGGAACCTGCGGCCTCGCCAGGCGCGGGAGCGCCGTTTCACAACAGCTTCCAGATGGTGCTGCTGATCTATGCCGGCACCACGGTCGTATTCCCCTCCATAACCAGCCTGCTGCTGTGGCACCAGACCAACGCCGAATGGATTCCGGCCTGGTGGCTGCTGCATGTGCTGGCCGCCGCCATCATCGTGTTCGACTGGTTCCTGCGTGGCCGCCAGCGCCCGGAAAATCCGCCGCACTGGCAGGGTCCGCTGGATATCGCGGTGGCGGGTTTCTCGGGCCTGGTCTGGGGCGCCGCGGCATTGGCCATGCCGCAACTCGACACACCGAGCCAGCTTCTGCTGGTGGCCGTGATCGCCGGGGTGATCGGCGGCTCGGCACCGGCCCTGGCCCTGATGCCCTCGGCCGGCGCGGCGTTCATCATCAATGTCGCCTGGCCCTACGCGGTGTTTTTCCTGCTGCAGGGCGGCGTGATCGGGTATGGCATGAGCCTGCTGATCGCCGGCTATGTGGCGGCGATGATCATCGCCAACCGCGTGCTGCATCGCGTTCTGCTGCGCAACTGGAGCCTGAGCGCGGAAAATACCGCGCTGTATGACCGCATCCGCCACGCCCAGGATGAATTGCTGGACATCGCCGACAGCAGCGAAGCCTTCGTGTTTTTCGACAGCGATGGCCGCATCCAGCTCTGGAACAACCGGTTCCCCCTGCTGCTCGGCCTGGCCGAAAGCGACGTGAAGCGCGACGACGCGCTGGCGCCGCTGCTGCTCAAGGCCGGCATGCCGGCCGACCTGCTGGAACGGCTGGACATCGATCCGCCCGGAACCACCATGCGCCACGACCGCAGCCGGCCGTTGCTGGAACTGCCCGGCCACGGCTGGGTGCGCGCCAGCCTGCGCCTGCTGCCGCATGGCGAACGCGCCCTGATCCTGGTGGATGTGACGGACCAGCAGCAGGCCGGCGCCCAATTGCAGGAGCAGCATGCCCGGCTGGAGGAACTGTTTCGCGAGGTGAGCCAGACACGCGATGCCGCCCTGCGGGCCAGCCAGGCCAAGTCGATCTTCCTGGCCAACATGAGCCATGAACTGCGCACGCCCCTGAATGCCATCATCGGCTTTTCCGACATCATCCGGCAGAAGATGTTCGGTGCCGACTCGCCGCGTTATGCCGAATATGTCGACGACATCTACAGCAGCGGACGCCATCTGCTGGCCGTGATCAACGACATCCTCGATCTGGCCCGCATCGAGGCCAACCAGATCGTGCTGCACGAAAGCCTGGTGGACATAGCCGAGGAAGCCGACACCAGCATCCGCCTGGCCGGACGGCAATTCGACCGCGCCGCCAACCTGATGACGGCGGATATTCCACCGGACCTGCCGACCCTGCATGCCGATGCGCGGCTGGTGCGCCAGATTCTGATCAACCTGATCGGCAATGCGCTGAAATTCTCGCCGCCCGGCGCGTCGGTCGAGGTCGGCGCCCGGCTGGACGAGCCGAGCAACGAGATATCGCTGTGGGTGCGCGATCACGGCATCGGCATCGCGCCGCAGGACCAGAAGCGGATTTTCGACCCCTTCGAGCAGGCCGACACCAAGCTGAGCCGCAGTTTTGGCGGCATCGGCCTGGGCCTGTCGCTGGTGCGCGCCTTCGTACAGGCCCATCAGGGCCGCATCGCGGTCGACAGCGCCCCCGGCAAAGGCACCTGCATCACCGTGACCTTCCCCGCCGAGCGCACGCGCCGGACCTGAGTCCTACCAGAAAAAGCCTAGCTGATGCAGGAAGGCATCCATGGCCGATTGCCACAGGCCGGGTCGCTCCAGCAGCTGATGGCCTTCGTCATCCTCGATCGGCCCGAACAGATACAGCTCCGCATTGCCGCCGGCACCGGTGTAGCCATCATGCCAGCGACGGATCGTCGCCATGCTGTGATGACGGTCATTCTCGGCGTAGAGCCATAACGACGGCGTTTCGGCACCGGCACCGGCGCGCACGAAGACCTCGCGGTTGAAGTCTTCCATCATGCCGCGTTCGGCGATCCAGCCGCCAGCAAAGCTGATGCTGCCGATCACGCCGGCAGGATGCCGGCCGGCATAGGCGACACTGAGCAGGCCACCACGCGAATGCCCGGCCACCAGGATGCGCCGGCCGTCGATCTCGGGCCGGCGCCGCATGAACTCCACCACCGCATCGACATCGTCCAGGGCATGCTGCAGGCCCTCGGCCAGTTTCAGCGCGTCCCAGGCATAGCTTTCCAGATAGTCGCCTTCCGATTCACCGCGCCCGCGCCGCATCGGCGCCAGGAAGGCGAACCCGCGCGCATGGAAATAGCGGGCCTGAGACTCGTAACGCAGCATGGCATGGCGCGGGATGCGGCCGCGTTCGGCGCCCTGGCCGGTGGAGCCATGATTGAACACCACCAGCGGCGCCACGGCCAAAGTCGTGGCCGGGGCCGGATAATAGCTCGCCTTTATGGTTAATGGCCGCGCCAGAGCCGGATCGACAACACGGCTGGGGATCGTGAGGGTTTCGCTGGGAAGACTGTCGGCCGGCACAGCGATCATGATCGTCAGAGCCCGCTCAGGCCGCCATCCGCTGCGCCGCCTGGGCGCGGGACCGTCGGCGCGTGAGCCACCGCTGTTCCTGGGGATCCCACAGGGCCGCGAAATCGGCCAGCACCATCGCGGTGACCATTTCGGCGAATTCCGCGCGCTCGACGGCGCCGCGCAGGAAATCGAAGCCACGCGCCAGTTCAATCACCGCCTCGACCATCCTGAAGTAATCCTGCGGCAGGCGGCACCGCTGATAGATCGCGGCCAGGCCGCGCCGGCCGGGATCGTGGATCAGCAGCCGCGCATTGCCCAGCGAGATTCCGGCCAGCTGGGCCAGCGTCTGCTCGAAGAAGGCCAGGTCGCCGCCAGCCAGCGCGCGCAGTGCCAGCATGCTGGTCAGCTGGCCGCGTTTCTGCAGGTCGGCGACCAGATCGGCCAGCGCCGGCGGCGCGGCGCCACCGCCCAGCAGGCCGAGCAGCGTGCGCTCGCGCAGTTGCATCATGGTGTCGGCCGCCATGGCCGGCGGGATGTGATAGCGCGCGATCAGCGCTTCGCGCAAAGCATCGGATACCTGCGCGATCAGGCGCGCAGCGAATTTCGGCGGCAGGTTCGGATGACGCGCCAGCGCATCGCCCAGGCCACGGCTGTCGGGGAAGCGATCCAGCGCGCGATCCATCTGCGCCGGCCCGACACTGGCGCCGCGATTGTTCATCAGCACCACCACCGCCGGTTCGGCGGCATGGGCGATCAGCGCATCGGCCAGGTCCACCGACACGGCGGCACGGCTGGCGATGGCGGATTGGTGCTGCGGCGACACCGCCTGCAGCAGCTCGATCAGATCGGCATCGGTGAAGACCGGCGAATATTGCAGCAGCGGCATGGCCACGGCGGCGATATCGCGGGCCAGGCGCAGCGCCAGGCTGCGCGGCATATCGCGGCTGTCGCGCAGCTGCTCGGCCAGCGCCTGTCGCACGCTGGCTTCGGTGTCGCGGGCCAGGGCTGCGATGATCGCCTGGGCCAGATCGCGTTCGCTGGCGCTGAGCACGGGGCCGTTATAGGCGCGAGCCACTTTCGCAGCCGTGTCGGCGCGGGCCGCCGGCGATGGATCCGCCAGCAGCCGCTCGACATCCTGAATGCTGAGAAATGCCCCCTGTGACACCGAAATCCTGCCCCCGCGACCCGATGTTGGCGGCGGACAATAGCAAAGGAAATCGAAATGTCACGATCAAATCCACCGCTGTTGCGACCGCCGATGGAGAATGGCGAATGCTGCCGTTACCGCGCGGTGAGCGGTTTACTTTCGTATGCATCCAGCGGCTGCACGCGCCACGCGATCATACTGTGCAGATTCAACTGTTTGGGCTTGCGGGCCAGCGTCACACGCGACGGAAACGGCTGAACTGGAAATGCTGCACGCGGCCGGCCGGCGTGTGGTGGTCTTCCTGCAGCGCCTGCTCCAGCACGTAATCGGGCCCCAGTTCGGCGGACAGGGTTTCCGGGCTGTAGCGCTGCACGGGCAGGCCGCTGCAGCGTTCCGGGCCATCCAGCGCGAAACTGCCGATCACCACATGACCACCGGGCGCAATGGCCGAACGCAAGGCCGCCTTGTAGGCGGCCCGATCCCCGGGACTGGCGAGGAAATGGAACACCGCACGGTCATGCCACAGATCGTAGCGCCGCCTTGGCTGCCATGCCGTGATATCGGCGACGATCCAGTCCACGCCCGCGCCCTGCGGACCGAGGCGCGCGCGGGCTTTCGCCAAAGCCGCGCCGGCGATATCGAGCACGGCGATGTCGCGCCAGCCGGCCGCCAGCAGCGCGTCCACCAGCCGCGACGCACCGCCGCCGATATCGATCAGCGATGCATCAGACGACAATCCGGTCTGCGCGATCAGCCCGAGCGAGGTCTGCGGCCGGTCCTGGAACCAGCTTACCTCGGCCTCCCCCTTGGTGGAGTAGACCTCCTGCCAATGCTGTTCGCGGGAACCCGTCACCTTACGACCTCTCCCGAGAAGCCCAGTAGAGCTAGCGAAACCGCAGTTGGTCTCTTGCTGAGTTGTGAGAATACGTCGGCCAAGTGGGCTGATAATCTTCGGCTTGGTTGCCCCACGACGCCCACCCCTTACGAGTCCCTCGAGCAAAAAGCTCTAGGTATGGGCCGGGACTACAGGCCTCAACTATGTCGTAGAATTCATCCGGCTTACGGGAATGTTCGCGCTTGCGCGTGCTGAGCAGATTGACCTGTGTACGTCCCGGAGCCAGCGTTCTTGCGTTTTTTCCTTTCACGCCGAACAAAACCAATTCCGTTACATTCCGAAAATAGAAACCGACGCCACGGCCATCCGAACCGCCGTCTTTACGAACCTTATGCCAAACGATGTTTGACTTATATTTGAAGCCCCAAGCTTCCAGAATCTTCAAACCATCCGGCAAAAGCGCATTCGGTACCCAAAGATACAGATGAGCGGTATCAGCAGTGGTTGCCGCCACCGGCATAGCGGCGATGTCATCAAGCGACATTGTAGAGTATCGCGATAGACGCCGATGCTCAGGGGCCATTTTCCCCGTCCGGTTGGCAAACTGCCATGGAGGATCAGCAAGGATCGTTCGATACCCGCCCTTCACAAGCGGAAAATCGAAGCGATTCACCATAGCATCCATCCGTTAATCCTCCACATACAGCGAGCGAGAGATGCCAAAAACAAGCAACGGGCAACCTGCTCCGCCACCACCCTCAATGCGTGGAAGCAATTTGCCCATGTGCGTGGTCGAATTTCCGTATGACTTACCTCGGCCCAGCACATTAAAAATATCCTGGAGTTCATCGCATCGGGTAAGGATTATGCCAACACTAATTGCCCTGAGATCAAAAAGCAAACGAAAATTGTTCAAATCACGATCATAAAAGGGGTCTTTGTTGTTCCATTCGACCTCTAGAGCAACTTGGTTTTTAAAACAATCCACTTTATGCGTGGGCGAATCGAGGCGCTTATCATCGACAACAATTTGGGTTCTGAATTGCTTTTCTACCCAATTCCGAGCGCCAAGAAATTCATCTACCCAAATAGCCACTTCAGATTTGTTCTTACCGCCTGTCGTTATCCAACTACGGCGCAGACGAAACGCAGTGAGCATTTCTACGATGTCGCGCCACTCATTCGGGAAGTCTTGCTGCAATATCGCGCATGCATGCCGCCACTCATGCACTTCGTATTTCTCGCGAATGAAATCAGGCAAAATTTCTGTACCCATAATTCCCCCTGCGAACTCTCTATTTTTATTTACGCCAGCACGCGCCGTTTCAGCGCATCCTCGATGGCATCCCAGATCTCGGCCTCGAGCTTCACGCCGTCGAAGCGGTTGATCTGCTGGATGCCGGTGGGAGAGGTGACGTTGATCTCGGTGAGATAGCCACCGATCACATCGATGCCGACGAAGATCAGGCCCTCGCGTTTCAGGTGCGGACCGATGATGTCGCAGATTTCCCGTTCACGGTCGGTCAGCGTGGATTTCTCCGGCCGGCCGCCGACATGCATGTTGGACCGCGCCTCGCCCTTGGCCGGCACACGATTGACCGCGCCAACCGGCCGGCCGTCGATCAGGATGATGCGCTTGTCGCCCTGGCGCACCTCGGGCAGGTAGCGCTGCACGATCACCGGCTCGCGCGACAGCTTGGTGAACATCTCGAGCAGCGAGCCGAGATTCTCGTCATCGGGCCGCAGGCGGAACACGCCGGCGCCGCCATTGCCGAACAGCGGCTTCAGGATGATGTCGCCATGCTCGGCGCGGAAAGCCTTGATCGCCTCCATGTCCGACGAGATCAGGGTGGGCGGCATCACGCCGTCGAAATGCGTGACATACAGCTTTTCCGGCGCGTTGCGCACGGCCACCGGGTTGTTCACCACCAGAGTCTTGGGGTGGATATGCTGCAGGATATGCGTGGCGGTGATGTAGGCCATGTCGAAGGGCGGGTCCTGGCGCATCAGCACCACGTCCATCTCGGCCAGATCCACCAGCGCCGCTTCGCCCAGGGTGTAATGATTGCCGCGCTCGTAGCGCAGCCGCAGCGGCCGGGCGCGGGCCAGCACGCGCCCATCGCGGAAACTCAGATCCTTGGCCAGATAATGGATCAGGGAATACCCGCGCCGCTCAGCCTCCAGGCCCAGCATGAAGGAGCTGTCGCCATCGAAATCGATATGTTCGATGGGGTCCATCTGGATCGCCACCTTGAGGGCCATGGCACAGTCCTTCTGTTCGCTTGGTATGGAATGCTAGTTGAGCTGCAGGCGAATGTGGCGCAGGAAGGCCTCGGCCTCAAGGCTTGCCGCCTCGTCGCCTGCCAGCATCAGAAACCGCTCGGTGGCGGCGATGGATTGGCGGATGCGGCCGAGCTTGCCTTCCACCACGCCCAGTTCGCGCCAGGCCGGCGCGAAATTCGGCGCCACCAGCAGCATGCGGCGCAGGATTTCGGCCGTGCGTTCGATATCGCCGGCCCGCCAGGCGCGGCCCTTGATGTTGTTCTGCAGGCGCAGCAGCACCTCGCGCGCCGTCATCGGCCGCACATGTTCGGGCCGCACATCCTCGCCGCTGCCCAGCCGGCGCAGCAGGTCCTGCATCTCCGGCGGCGCGGCCACCCGTCCGCCATGGAAGGGATCGAGCACCAGACTGCCATCCTCGCCTTCCAGCCGGATCAGGAAATGCCCGGGAAAATCGATGCCGCAGACCGGCCAGGATTGCGCCTTCGCCGCGTAGATGTAGAGAATCCCGAGGCTGACCGGCAGGCCCATGCGGCGATCGATCACGCGGATCAGGTCGGCATTCTGCGGATCGTCGTAGGTTTCCGTATCGCCGCGGTAACCGAATTCCACGCTGATCACACCGGCCAGCGCCATGGCGCGCGGCGCCACTTCCGGCCCGGCATCGAGGCGGCTGAGCGCGCCGACAATGTCGCTTAAGTGCCGGCGGTAGGGCATGAGGTCGAGAGCCGGACGATCGAGCGCCGCCAGCAGCAGGGCCGCCTCGGCGATATCGAGGCCGTCATCGGGCGCGGCGCCGAGGGCTTTGAGGGCCGTTTCGATTGCCGCCGTATCGCCCATCGCCCGCCCGTTTCCGGTTGCTTTACACGGGCCGGCGGCGCGGATCGGTCTTGAGCCAGACATGGCTGACCACGCGCCGCACGCCCTTGATGATGCGCGCGTGTTCAGTCACGCGCTGGATTTCGTCTTCGCTCTGCGCCAGGCCGATCAGGTAGATCGTGCCATTCACCGTCTCGATCGAATAATTGATGTCGACGATGCTCTTGTCGGTGGCGATCTTGGCGCGCAGCTGCGTGGTGATCCAGCTGTCGTTGGCGGAATCGAGCAGGTCGCCCGAGCTGGTCACCTGCACCTCGTTGATCACTTCCTGGATACGGTCGGAGGCCGCCCAGGCCAGGCGCGTGGCTTCGTCGCGCGAGAATTCCGTGCCCACCACGCCGGTCAGCAGCACGCGGCCCTCGACCACGGTGATGGAGAGCTTGCGCCACAGATACTGGTTTTCCTTGAGCAGCTTGTCGTTGATCAGAAGCTGGATGCCCTTGTCGTTGGCGGCATTCTTGGCGCCACGCTCCTCGGCGGCGGCAATGCCGGCGGTGGCGCCGGCACCAACGGCGATGCCGACGCAGCCATTCAACAGCGGAGCCGCAAGCAGCAACAGAATCAGCGGGACGAAGCGGAAATGGGTGGATGAACGCACGGACGACTCCCCTGCCTGTAACGGTTCACTAACACACGCTGCAGCAACATACGGTGCAACAACACACGGTATAAAAACGCAATGCCTCTCCGGCCGCCGCTCAGATCCGCCAGGCATCGCGGATATGGCGCGGCAGACGCCCGGGGGCAAGCAGCACGGCATCGAAGCGCAGCGACAGGGCGGCGGCATCGGATTGCCGGGCCAAGAATACCGCAGCCGCCTGGGCAATGCGATGGCGCTGCGCGGCCTGGATCGCCTCGGCGGCGCGCGCCTGTTCCGCCCGCCATTTCACCTCCACCGCCACCAGCAACCGGCCGCGGCGGGCCAGAATGTCGATCTCGCCGGCCGGATGACGCCAGTTGCGCGCCAGAATGCGATAGCCCTGCAGGCGCAGCCACCAGGCCGCCAGGCTTTCGCCACGGCGGCCGGCGCGGTTGCGGCGGTTGCGCTCAGTGTTCTCCATCGTCCCGCAATTGCAGGGCGCGGGCATAAACCGGCTTGCGCGGCAGGCCCAGCAGGGTCGATACCTCGTCCACCGCCTGACGCAGAGGCAGGCGGTGCATCGCCTCGGCCAGCGCCGCATCCAGATCGGCTTCCGATGGCGCGACCGCAGCCGGCGGCGGGCCGATCACCAGCGTCACCTCGCCTTTCGGCGGGCCATGTTCGGCATAATGCGCAGCCAGTGCCTTCAGGCTGTCGCGCCGGACTTCCTCGAACTTCTTGGTCAACTCCCGCGCCACGGCCGCCTCGCGGTCGGGCCCCAGCATCGCGGCCATGTCGGCCAGGCTGTCGGCCAGGCGCTGGGCGCTTTCCAGCAAGACCAGCGTGGCCGGCACGGCGTTCAATTCGGCCAGCCAGCTGCGCCTGGCCGCCGATTTGGGCGGCGGAAAGCCGGCGAACAGGAAGCGGTCGCTGGGCAAACCCGAAAGGCAAAGCGCGGTGGGCACGGCGGAAGCGCCGGGCAGGGCGGTGACATGAATGCCGGCCGCGATGCACTCCTTCACCAGCTTGTAGCCCGGATCGTTGATCAGCGGCGTACCGGCATCGGAGACCAGCGCCACCACCGCGCCCGCCTGCAGCTTTTCGATGAGCTGGGGCCGCACTTTCGCCGCATTATGCTCATGGTATGGCAGCAGGTGGGCCCGGATGCCGTAGCGCTGCAGCAACGGGCCGGTCACCCGGCTGTCTTCGCAGGCCACCAGATCGGCCCGCTGCAACAGGGCCAGGGCCCGCAACGTGATATCGGCGGCGTTGCCGATGGGGGTTGCCACCAGATATAAGCCGGGGGTGAATTGTGCCGTGTCCACCCCGGAGACCAGAGTTTCGGGCGGCGGCAGGATCGGGTTTGTCATGGGCGTCGGAATGAGCTGCGTGCGTTACCTTAAGTCGGGCCTTTCCACGCTGTCTATGCTGGCGGCCATCTCCCTGCCGTTGCTTGTGGGTGCCTGCCAGAGCGGCAATGCCCAGGGTGGCTTGCCCGGCCTGCTGGAAAAGATCGCTCCCGGCGCGCCGCAGCGCGTCGCCCCGCAGCCATCCACCCAGCCCGGCAGGCAGGCAAACATCCCGCAGCCCGCGCCGCAAATGCCCCGGCCGGCCGCGCCGTCGCTGGCGATCGAGACCCAGCCCCTGCCCGGTCCGATGCTGGTCCGCCCCGGCGGCGCCGACATGGTGCGCGTCGCCTTCCTGGCCCCCCTGAGCGGGCCGCAGGCCGGCCTGGGCCGCGCCCTGCTGGATGCGGCCCAGCTGGCGCTGTTTGATCTGGCCGACGACCGCATCGCCCTGTTGCCGCGCGACACCGAGGGCCAGCCCGAGAAAGCCGCCGCCGCCGCCCAGCAGGCCCTGGCCGAAGGCGCGCAGATCATCATCGGACCGCTTTTTGCCAACGAAGCCGCCGCCGTGGGCCCGCTGGCGCGGGAGCGCGGCGTGAAAGTGCTGAGCTTCTCCACCGACCGCAGCGTGGCCGGCAACGGCATCTTTCTGCTCGGCTTCACGCCCGACCAGCAGGTTGAGCGGGTGATCAGTTTCGCCCGGGGCAAGGGCATAACGCGTTATGCCCTGCTGGCGCCGGATTCGGCGTATGGCAATGCCGTGGCCCAGGCGGCCGGACTGGCCGCACAGCAGGCCGGCGGACAGCTGCTGCGGCAGGACCGTTATCCCGGCGACACCACAGACCTGACCCCCGTGGTGCGCCGCTTTGCCGCGGCCTTGCGGGCCCTGCCGCCGCGCGGACTGGAAGAGCCGCCGGTGGATGGCGTCGACCCCAATCTGCCGCGTCCGGTGGATGCGCTGCTGTTGCCCGAGGGCGGCGCCAAGCTGCGGGCCCTGGCGCCGCTGCTGCCGTATTTCGACATCGATCCGCGCGCCGTGCGTTTCCTGGGCACCGGCCTGTGGGAAGATGCCAGCCTGGGCAGCGAGCCGGCCCTGCTGGGCGGCTGGTATGCCGCCCCCGCGCCGGATGGATTCGCCGACTTCAGCCGCCGCTTCGAGCAAAGTTTCGGCCGCCGGCCGGTCCGGCTGGCCAGCCTCGCCTACGATGCCACCGCCCTGGTCGGCATCCTGGCGCGGCGCGGCGATTTCAGCGACGAGGCGCTGACCAATCCCGACGGCTTTGCCGGTTACGATGGTATTTTCCGCTTTCTGCCCAATGGTCTGGTGCAGCGCGGCCTCGCCGTTCTGGAAGTGCAGCGGCGCGGCAGCCGGGTGATTGATCCGGCGCCGGCCAGTTTTCAGCAGCCGACCAACTGAGTCGGTGCCAGCCACGTCAGCCGCCCACCAAGCCGGCCGATTGCGGCCTTTCACCGCATGATCATTATCGGGAAATAACTGCATGCATGGGTAAGCACCATGCTAACCACACAAGTCAGGGGATTTACTACCTGAGCGAGCTTCATCCGCAGGGCTCTTTCTAGTACTATTCTTGGGCATGGTTTTCGGGTTCCTTGCGGGAGGGATCCAGCAATGAGTGAAAGCATGGCCGATCACGAGCGCATTGATTTTTCGAAAATCAATTTCCTGATTGTTGAGCCGAACCGGGTCATGGGTCAGATGGTGCGCGATGTCTTGATGATGCTGGATGCCCAGTATCTCGACCGCGCCCGCGACTACGACAGCGCATTGACCGTGCTGCGCCTGGGCCGCACCGACGTCATGATCACCGAATGGGCGTTGCGCGACGAAAAGCTGGGGCGCACCGGCATGGATATCGTGCACTGGATCCGCAACGATCCGGCATCGCCCAACCGCATGATGCCCATCGTGATGATGACCGCCAATTCGGAAGAGGAATATGTCTGCCGCGCCCGCGATTGCGGCGTTTCGGAATTCGTGGCCAAGCCCTATACGGTGAATGCCTTTTACACGCGCCTGGTTTCGGCCATCGCACGGCCGCGCCAGTTCGTGCGTATCGACGAGTATTTCGGCCCCGATCGCCGCCGGCGTCGCAGCGACGATTATGCCGGTCCCGAGCGGCGCATCCCCACGGATGCCCTGTGACCCCAGCCGCACAGCTTTCCTGAATGGCCAGAAAAAAACCGGAATTCCTGCCGCCGCAGCAGGATCTCCGCCGCAAGGCGGTGAATTTCAGCAAGGGCTTTCGCCTCAAGCTGGAACCGGCCGAATTGCGCCGTCTGGAAGCGGTGGTGGAAAAGGCCAGCGACGCGCTCAGCCTGGATGTTTCCGAAAAGCTGAAGCAGTTGCGCGCCGCGCTGGAAGAGGTCGCCCGTGGCGATCAGACGGATCGCGCGATGCGCGCCATCCGCATGCTCTCGCTCGACATCAAGGGCGCCGGCGGCATGTTCAACTATCCGCTGCTGACTGAATTCGCCAAATCGCTGAATGATTTCGTGAAGGGCATCGACCAGCCCACGCCGCTGCAGCTGGATATCATCGCCGCGCAGATCGACGCGCTGTATGTGGTGATGGGCCAGCGTATCGAGGGCCAGGGCGGCAAGCTGGAACAGGAGCTGCTCGCGGCGCTCAACCAGGCCGTCGAGCGGCACAAGACCGCCTAAGCGGCTAGAGCATTCTCCACAAGGGCAGGCCACTGAGGGCGGCGAAGGCGCACAGCGCCAGCGCCACGCGGCGGAATTGCTGTTCGTTGCTGCGGGCAAACAGCCGGCTGCCCCAGCGCAGGGGCAGCAGATAGGCGGGGATCAGCGGCAGCGCCGTCAGCAGATTTTCCGCCGTGAACAGCCCGTTCCACCAATAGGACAACGCCGTGGCGATGGCCGTGAGGCCGAAGAACACCACCAGATTGGCCCGCACTGTGGCCGCAGCGGCCTGACCACCCAGCCACAGCAGCACCACCGGCGGCCCGGGCAGAGCCGCCGCGCCGCCGCTCAAACCCGCCAGCGCGCCGGTGCCCAGTGTGGCCGGCAGCGAGAGCCGGCGCTGATAGCGCCAGCCGGCGGCCATCAGCAGAACCGCCACCAGGATCAGGCTGCAGATCGCCCAGCGCATCACATCGGGATCGGCGATCACCAGCAGGACCACGCCAAAGGGGATGGCGGTGACGGCCGCCAGACCCAGCGGCAGCACCTCGCGCCAGACGCAGCGGCGCAGGGCATCGGGCAGCATCGGCAAGGCGGCGGCATCGTCCGCGATCAACAGCCAGACCGCCGCGAGTTTGGGTTCGTAAAGCAGGCTGGCGACCGGCATGAACATCATGGCGCCGCCGAAGCCGGAAAATCCGCGCACCAGCCCGGCCAGCGCCGCGGCGCCGATCACGACCCAGTAACGCGGTTCCGCGATGAGGGCGAGAAAAGCCTCAGCCGACAAGAATGACGATACCGGCCACCGCCACGGCGGCCCCGGCCGCGCGGGTCAGCATGGGCAGGGCAACCTGCTGCGCCAGACGGGCGGCGACCAGGCCGCCGGCATGCAGCAAGGCGGTGGCCAGCACCATGCCGCCGGCATACAGCAGCGCATGGGATGCATCGCCCATTTCGCTGCCATGGGCATGGCCATGCAGCAGGGCAAAAGCCGCAGTGACCGCCATGGCCGCCGGCAGCGGCGGACGGACGGCAAAGGCCACCAGCAGGCCGAGAACCAGAACGGAGAGCGCAATGCCGGCCTCGACGCCGGGCAGACCGATACCGGCCAGCGCCAGGGCAAAGCCGCCAGCCATCGGCAATACAAACGACAGCGGCAGCAGCCACAGGGCGCGACGGCCGCCATGCTGGATCGCCCACAGACCGACCGCCACCATCGCCAGCAAGTGATCAAGGCCGCCCAGGGGATGCACGAAGCCGCCGGCGAAACCGAGGGCAGCAGGTTCGCCGCCCGGATGGCCGGGATGGGCAAAAGCAGTGCCTGCGGCCAGGACCAGCATGGCAGACATGGTCAGCGTGCGGTGAAACGACATCGGAAATCCTCTTGGCGCAGTTGCGACCCACCCGCTCCCTTTGTGCCCAAGCAGGCCGGATTTGACAAGACCGAGAGGTCGCATACGGCCTTCGGGCGGCAATTTGACAAGGCAGAACCGGGGGCTTACGGTCCGCCGCGATGGTTCGCCGGCTCGGCCTGTGCCGATACGGCGGTGAAAAGGGAATGCGGTGCGGGTGGGGCCATATGGAACTGCCCAAAGCCGCGGCAGCCCCCGCTACGGTAGGCGGTGAGCGGCGCGCATCAGGCCACTGGACAGAATGTCATCTCGTCCGGGAAGGCGCGCGATCCGCATCGACCCGCAAGCCCGGAGACCTGCCATCGCTGTCGGTCGAAGCGGATCCGTCGGACGGGGTGTGCCGGCGCCCGGTTTGTGCCATCCTGCCCGGCCAGTGGCGGATCGGCGCTCCTGTTCCGCGACGGCGTCCTACGATCAGGCGCTTGATTCCATGCACAAGACTGTAGCAACCAAAATCCCGGCCACCATCGTCACCGGCTTTCTCGGCGCCGGCAAGACCACGCTGATTCGCAACCTGATCCAGAATGCCGGCGGGCGCCGCATCGCGCTGATCGTGAACGAGTTCGGCGAAGTGGGCATCGATGGCGAGCTGCTGAGAAGCTGCGGCGCGCCGGATTGCGGCGAGGATGACATCGTCGAGTTGGCCAATGGCTGCCTGTGCTGCACGGTGGCCGACGATTTCCTGCCCACGCTGGAGAAGCTGCTGCAGCGGCCGAATCCGCCATCGCATATCGTGATCGAGACCTCGGGCCTCGCGCTGCCCAAGCCACTGGTGCAGGCTTTCGCCTGGCCCGGCGTGAAGACGCGGACCACGGTGGACGGCGTGATCACCCTGGTGGACGCCGCCGCCGTCGCCGCCGGCCGCTTCGCCGATGATGAAGCCGCGCTGGCGGCGCAACGCGAGGCCGATCCCAACCTGGATCACGACAATCCGCTGGAAGAACTGTTCGAGGACCAGCTTGGCTGCGCCGATCTTGTATTGCTGACCAAGGCCGACCTGCTGGCGCAGGATGACCTGCCGCGCGTGCAGGCGGAGCTGGCGACGCATCTGCGGCCGGGCGTGAAAATCCTTCCCGTGCGCCAGGGCGACGTGGCTGCCGACATCCTGCTGGGCCTGGCCGCCGCCGCCGAAGACGACCTCGCGGCGCGCAAGTCGCATCACGATGCCGAAGAAGACCACGACCACGAGGATTTCGCGAGCTTTGCCGTGACGCTGCCCGAACAAGCGGCGCCGGAAACGCTGGTGGCGCGGCTCAGCCCGCTGATCGCCGAACACGACATCCTGCGCATCAAGGGTTTCGTGGCCGTGGCGGGCAAGGGCATGCGGCTGGTGCTGCAGGGCGTGGGCGCGCGGCTGCAGCATTATTACGACCGCGACTGGCAGAGCGATGAGGATCGCGCCACACGGCTGGTGGTGATCGGCCGGGCCGGACTGGACGAAGCCGCGATCCGCGCCGCCTTGGCGGCCTGACGCGGACGGCTGAAGGGGGAGGACCGGCTTGCATCTGCTCAATGCCATACCGGGCGGCACGGCGGCGACGGATTCTCCCGTCGACCTGCAGCAATCGCCCGGCGACATCGTGGTGTTGAGTGCCGCCGATTCCGAACTGGCGGGCTTGAGCGCCGCCTATGCCGCCTTGCCGCCGGATTTCCCCAGCCTGCGGCTCGCCAACCTGCTGCAGCTCAGCCATCCCTATGCCGTCGACCTTTATGTCGAACAGGTGATCGCCAAGGCCCGGCTGGTGATCGTGCGCCTGCTGGGCGGCCAGAGCTACTGGACCTATGGCGTGGAGCGCGTGAGCGATATCTGCCGCAGCAAAGGCATCGCGCTGGCCTTCCTGCCCGGCGACCGCCAGCCCGATCCGGCGCTGGATGGTTTCTCCACCCTGGGCGACGATACCCGCACCACGCTATTCGGTTATTTCCGTGAAGGCGGCATCGACAACCTGGGCCAGATGCTGCGCTGCGCCGCCGCCCTGATCGGCCGGCTTGAAGACCCGTTGCCGGCAAAACCCCTGCCGGCGGCCGGACTCTACTGGCCGGGTCATGCCGAGCCGGATATCAACACCCTGCGCCGGATCTGGGCCGACCATAAATGCGCGGCCCAGCCGGTGGCGGCCATCGTGTTTTACCGGGCGCTGCTGCAGGCGGGCGACGTCGCCGCGATCGATGCGCTGATCGAGGCGCTGGCCGCCGAGGGCATGAGCCCGTTGCCAATCTACGTGACCAGCCTGAAGGACCGCCTGTCGGCCGACATGGCCTCGACGCTGATCGAGCAGGCCCTGCCCGATGTGATCCTGAACGCCACCAGCTTTGCCATCGGCAATCCGCGCGGCGAAGGCGGCAGCGACGATCCGCTGGGCCAGAGCGATTGTCCGGTGCTGCAGGTGGTGTTCGCCTCCAGCCCGCATGAGCAGTGGCAGGACGGCACGCGCGGCCTGAATGCGCGCGACCTGGCCATTGCCGTCGCGTTGCCCGAGATCGACGGCCGCATCCTGACCCGCGCCGTCGCCTTCAAGGCCGAAGCGGTGTTCGACCGGCGCACCGAATGCAGCATTGTGCAGCTCGTGCCCGATGCCGGACGCTGCACCTTCACGGCCAAGCTGGCGGCCGCCTGGTCGCGGCTGGCCCGCCTGTCGCCGGCCGAGCGGCGGATCGGCATCGTGCTCGCCAATTACCCGAACCGCGACGGCCGGATCGGCAACGGCGTCGGCCTCGATACGCCGCAGAGCGTGGTGCAGATCCTGCGCGCCATGAAAGATGCCGGCTACGAACTGAACGCCCTGCCGGTCAGCGGCAACCGCCTGATCGCCGCGCTGACCGAAGGCGTCACCAACGATTTCAGCCAGACCGCCGCGCGCCGCGTGCGCGCCAGCTATCCACTGGTGCTGTATCGCCGGTTCTTCGAGGGCCTGCCTGCCCCGGTGCGCGAGGCCGTGACGGCGCGCTGGGGCGCGCCGGAAGACGATCCGCAATTGCAGGATGATGCCTTCGCCCTGCCGGTCTTGCCGCTGGGCAACGTGGCGGTGATGATCCAGCCGGCGCGCGGCTACAACATCGATCCCGCGCGCAGCTATCACGATCCCGACCTGGTGCCGCCGCACAATTATATCGCCGCCTATGCCTGGCTTCGCGAAAGTTTTAGCGCCGACGCGGTGATCCATTGCGGCAAGCACGGCAACCTGGAATGGCTGCCCGGCAAGGCGCTGGCGCTCAGCGAGGCATGTTTCCCCGAAGCCATCTTCGGCCCGCTGCCGCAACTCTATCCCTTCATCGTCAACGATCCGGGTGAAGGCACCCAGGCCAAGCGCCGCACAGCGGCGGTGATCCTGGATCACCTGACGCCACCGCTGACCAGGGCGGAAATCTACGGCGACCTGGCCGCGCTGGAACAACTGGTCGACGAATATTACGAGGCCGCCGGGCTCGACCGCCGCCGCCTGCCCCTGCTGGCCGAACGCATCATCGACGAAGCGCGGCGGCTGGGCCTGGATGCCGATTGCGACATCAAGCCCGGCGAGCCGACCGAAAGCGCGCTGCTCAAGCTCGACAACCATCTCTGCGACCTGAAGGAACTTCAGATCCGCGACGGGCTGCATGTCTATGGCGTGAAGCCGCAGGGCGAACAGTTGATCGACCTGCTGGTGGCACTGGTGCGTCTGCCGCGCGGCCGCACCGGCCGCAGCCGGCTGGGCGACGACTCGATCCTGCGTGCACTGGCCGCCGACCTGAAGCTGGATTGCGATCCCCTGGGCATCGATTACGCAGCCGACTGGACCGGCCCGAAACCCGACACACTGGCCGATCTGGTCGCCACGCCCTGGCGCAGCTTTGGCGATACCGTGGAACGGCTGGAGATCCTGGCCAAACAGCTGATCGCCGATCGTCGCCTGCCCGAGGACAACTGGACCGCCACGCAGGCCGTGCTGCATGTGGTGGATTACGAATTGCGGCCGGCCGTGCTGGGCTGCGGCCACGCCGAGATCGAAAACCTGCTGCGCGGCATGGATGGCCGTTTCGTGCCGCCGGGCCCAAGCGGCGCGCCGACGCGGGGCCGGCCCGATGTGCTGCCGACCGGCCGGAATTTCTTTTCCATCGATGCACGCAGCCTGCCGACGCCGGCAGCCTGGACCCTGGGCTGGCAATCGGCCGATGCATTGCTGCAGCGTCACCGGCAGGATCACGGCGAATGGCCGCGCGCCATTCTGCTGAATGCCTGGGGCACCGCCAACATGCGCACCGGCGGCGACGATATCGCCCAGGCCCTGGCCCTGATCGGGGCACGCCCGACCTGGGAGACAGGCTCGGGCCGCGTCACCGGTTATGAAATCGTGCCGCTCGACCTGCTCGACCGGCCGCGTGTCGATGTCACGCTGAAGGTCAGCGGGTTTTTCCGCGACGCCTTCCCGGCCCAGGTGGCGCTGTTCGATGCCGCCAGCCGCGCCGTGCAGGCGCTGGACGAACCCGACCACCTCAATCCGCTGGCCATGCATGCGCGCGGCGAGATCGAACGGCTGGTGAGCAACGGCCTGCCGCTGGACGCGGCGAAGCGCAGCGCGGGCTATCGCGTCTTTGGCGCCAAGCCGGGCGCCTATGGCGCGGGCCTGCAGGCATTGGTGGACGAAAGCGGCTGGGACACGAACGACGACCTGGCCCGGGCCTATATCGCCTGGGGCGGTTATGCCTATGGCGCGGAGGCCGAGGGCATCGAGGATTATGCCGGCTTCACCCGTCGCCTGGCGCGTACCGATACGGTTGTGCAGAACCAGGATAACCGCGAACACGACCTGCTCGATTCCGACGATTACTATCAGTTCGAGGGCGGTGCCTTCGCCGCCGTGCAATACGCCTCGGGCAGCGCGCCGATCGCCTATCACAACGATCATTCCCGCCCCGAGGCGCCGCGCATCCGCCGCCTGGAGGAAGAGATCGCCCGCGTGGTGCGTGGCCGTGCCGCCAATCCGAAATGGATCGCCGGCGTGAAGCGCCATGGCTACAAGGGCGCCTTCGAGATCGCCGCCACGGTGGATTACCTGTTCGCCTTCGCCGCCACCACGGGCCTTGTGCGCGATCATCAATTCGACGCGCTGTACGACGCCTATCTGAACGACGTGGAAACGCGCCTCTTCATCGAGGAAAACAACCCGGCGGCGGCGCGCGAAATCGCCGAACGCTTTTCCGAGGCGATCCGGCGCGGCCTGTGGCGGCCGCGCGCCAATTCCGCCGCCGACCTGCTGGAAAGGATGCTGGCCGCATGAAAGTGAAGGAGCAGGGCCTGAGCGAGGACGAGATCAACGCCCGCGCCAACGAAAAGGCGAAGAAGCGCAAGGAAGTGCGCGACCGCATGCTGGCGACCAAGACCATCGAGAAGGGCCTTCTCATGGTCCATACCGGCAAGGGCAAGGGCAAGTCCACCGCCGCCTTCGGCCTGGTGATGCGCGCCATCGGCAACGGGTTCCGCGTCGGCATCGTGCAGTTCGTGAAAGGCAAGTGGCAGACCGGCGAACGGCCGGTGCTGGAGGCATTCCCCGATCAGGTGACGATCAAGGCCATGGGCGAGGGCTTTACCTGGGACACCCAGGACCGTGCCCGCGACATCGCCGCCGCACAGGCCGCCTGGGCCGAGGCCAAGCGCATGATCGAAGCCTGCCGCGCCCAGCCGCCCGCCTATGACATGCTGGTGTTCGACGAACTCAACATCGTGCTGCGCTACGACTATCTCGACCCCGCCGAGGTGGTGGAAACCCTTCGCCAGCGACCGCCGATGCTCCATATCGTGGTAACCGGCCGCAACGCCAAGCCCGAGCTGATCGAGGCCGCCGATCTGGTGACCGAGATGACCGAGATCAAGCATCCCTTCCAGGCCGGCGTGAAGGCCCAGAAGGGCATCGAATTCTGAAGAGAGCATACAGCCCCATGTTCCAGACCCCCTTCCAGAAGACCCCATTTGAAAAAACTGGCGTCATGCTTTGCGGCCATGGCAGCCGCGACGAACGCGCCGTGGCGGAATTCACCGCTTTGGCCGAGCATATGAAACGCCGCCTGCCGCAATACGATGTCGATTTCGGCTTCCTGGAATTCGCCACACCGATCATCCGCGACGGCCTGGATGCCCTGCGCGCCAAGGGCAACACCAAGATCCTGGCCCTGCCCGGCATGCTGTTCGCCGCCGGCCATGCCAAGAACGACATTCCCAGCGTGCTCAACCGCTATCAGGCGGAACATCCGGATGTGACCATCCAGTATGGCCGCGATCTGGGCATCGACCTGAAGATGCTGCGTGCCGCCGGCGAGCGCGTGCAGCAGGCGCTGGATGCTGCTGGCGAACATATCGGCCGCCACGAGACAGCCCTGGTGGTGGTGGGGCGCGGCACGTCGGATCCCGATGCCAATTCCAACATCGCCAAGGTGATGCGCATGCTGTGGGAAGGCTTTGGCTTCGGCTGGGGCGAGACCGCCTATTCCGGCGTCACCTTCCCGCTGGTGCAGCCCGCGCTCGAGCATGTGGCGAAGCTCGGCTACAGGCGCGTCATCGTGTTCCCGTATTTCCTGTTCACCGGCATCCTGGTCGAACGCATCTACGAACACACCGACCGCGTGGCCGCCGCCCATCCCGAAATCGAATTCGTCAAGGCCGGCTATCTGAACGATCACCCGCTGGTGCTGGAGGTGTTCGAGGACCGGCTGCAGGAAATCCTGGCCGGCACCAACAACATGAACTGCCAGATGTGCAAATATCGCGCGCAGGTTCTGGGTTTCGAGGACGAGGTCGGCCTGGCGCAGGAAAGCCACCACCATCATGTGGAGGGTATCGGCACCGGGAAGCATGACCACGGCGATCATCACCACAGCCATGATCATCACGGCCACGATCACCACCATCACGGTCATGATCACGGACATGATCACGGGCACAGCCATGGGCACGACCACAATCACGGCCACCACCCCTATCCCCATGCCGACCATCCGCTCGGCCCCAAGACGCTGACCAAGTGATGACCGGCAAGGCCAGATACGACTACCTGCGCGATCCCGACGCGATCTATCGCCTGTCGTTCCAGATGATCCGCGACGAGGTGGACCTGTCGCACCTGCCGCCGGGCATCGACGAACTGGCCCTGCGCCTGATCCATGCCTGCGCCATGCCCGATATCCTGCCCGACATGGTGTGGACGCCGGACCTGCCGCTGGCCGTGCATGATGCGCTGCGCGCCGGCAGGCCGATCCTGAGCGATGTGGACATGGTGGCCTATGGCGTGATCCGTTCGCGCCTGCCGGCAAACAATCCGGTGCTGAGTTTCCTCAACACGCCGGAAGCGCGCGAGATCGGCCGCACCAAGCAGATCACCCGCTCGGCGGCGGCCGTGGAATTGTGGCAACCGCATCTGGCGGGCGCCGTGGTGGTGATCGGCAATGCGCCGACCGCCCTGTTCCGCCTGCTGGAGCTGCTGGACGAAGGCGCGCCCAAGCCGGCCGCCATTCTCGGTTTTCCCGTCGGTTTCGTCGGCGCGGCGGAATCCAAGCAGGCACTGATCGACGCCGCGCCAAAAGGCGTGGCTTTTGCCACCCTGAAGGGCCGGCGCGGTGGCAGCGCCATGGCCGCGGCCGCGATCAATGCGCTGGCGGCCTGGGAACCAGTGAAGGAAAAGGTGGCACCATGACCCTGCCCTGGCTTTCGGTGGTTGGCCTCGGCGAGGACGGCCTGAACGGCCTGGCGCCGGCGGCACGCGCCCTGGCCGAGGATGCGGAAATCCTGATCGGCGGCGAACGCCATCTGGCCCTGCTGCCCGAACTGCCGAACCAGACGCGCATGACCTGGACGCGGCCGCTGCTCGATCTGGTCGAACGCATCACCGATTATCGCGGGCGGCGCGTCTGCGTGCTGGCGACCGGCGATCCGATGTGGTTCGGCATCGGCGTGACCCTGGCCAAGCGTGTGCCCGTCGCCGAGATGCGCATCTTCCCGCATGTCAGCGCCTTCAGCCTGGCCGCCGCCCGCATGGGCTGGACGGTGGATGCCTGCGACTGCCTCACGCTGCACGGACGTCCGCTCGATCTGCTCGGCCTTTATCTGCAGCCCAATGCGAAACTGCTGATCCTGTCCGACAGCGGCCAGACGCCGGCACAGGTGGCCGCCCTTCTCACCAAACGCGGGTTCGGCAGCGCCACGATCACCGTGCTGGAGCATATGGGCGGCGTGACGGAACGCCGGCATGACGGCGTGGCGAAAAGCTGGAGCGTCGCCGCCTGCGCCGACTTCAACACCCTGGCGGTGCAATTGCACGATGGACCCGGCCTCAGCCGCCTGGCCGGACTGGATGACGACCTGTTCCTGCATGACGGCAACATCACCAAACGCGAAATCCGCGCCGTCACGCTTTCCAGGCTGGCGCCCTTTGCCGGCGACCTGCTGTGGGATGTGGGCGCAGGCTCGGGCTCGATCGGCATCGAATGGCTGCGCGCCGACCGCCGCAATCGCGCGATTGCCATCGAAGTGCGTGACGGCCGGCGCGGCATGATCGCGCAGAATGCCCTGGCCCTGGGCGTGCCGCATCTGGAAATCGTGAGCGGCAGCGTGCCGGCGGCGCTGGATGGCCTGCCGGCACCGGATGCGATCTTCATCGGCGGCGGCATCATGGCCGAGGGGCTGGTGGCGCGCTGCTGGGACGCGCTGAAGCCCGGCGGCCGGCTGGTCGCCAACGTCGTCACGCTGGAAGGCGAGGCAAAAGTGGTGCAGGCGCGCCAGAGCTATGGCGGCGATCTCGGTCGCTTCGCCGTCTATCGCGCCGAACCGGTCGGCCGTTTCCATGGCTGGCATGCCATGATGCCGGTGACGCAGTGGAGCGTGACAAAGGAATGACTGGTACCCTGTATGGCCTTGGCATCGGCCCGGGCGACCCCGAGCTGATTACCCTGAAAGCCCTGCGCCTGTTGCAGGCCGCCGATGTGGTGGCCTATCCCGCACCGGAACAGGGCGACAGCCTGGCGCGCCGCATCGTGGCGCCGCATTTAAGCGGCGGCCAGACCGAGCTGGCGATCCGCATGCCACTCAGCGTGGCGCGGTTCCCGGCACAGACCGTGTATGAACAGGCTGCCGGGGATCTCGCCGCGCATCTCAAGGCCGGCCGCAACGTGGCGGTTCTGTGCGAGGGCGATCCGTTCCTCTATGGCTCGTTCATGTATCTGTTCGGCCGACTGAGCGAGGATTTCCCGGTCGAGATCGTGCCGGGCGTGTCGTCGCTCACCGCCTGCGCCGCCGCCCTGCAATATCCGCTGGTCTCGCGCAACGACGTGCTGACCGTGATCCCCGCCCCGCTGGACGACGAGACCATCGCGCACAAACTGCTGCATACCGATGCCGCCGCGATCCTGAAACTGGGCCGCCATGGGCCGCGCGTGATCGACCTGCTCAACCGCCTGCATCTGGCCGACCATGCGCGCTATATCGAACGCGCCACCATGGCCGAGCAGCGCATCCTGCCGCTGTCGGAAGTCGATCCTTCGGCCATTCCCTATTTCGCCATGATCGTGGTGCATCGCAAAGGCCAGCAGCATTTCATGGAGTTCGGGGCATGAGCGGAAAACCGGCCCTTGTGCTGCTGACCCCCAATGCGCGCGGCGTGGCGCAGGCATTGATGGCCGCCTTCCCGGCCTGGGAGGTCTATGCCCCCGACGATACCGCGCTGGTGCATGCCCTGCCCATAGCGCCATCGGGCGGCAGGGCAACAGACACCATCGCGCAGTTATTCGCGGCCGGCCGGCCGGTGATCGGCATCTGCGCCGCCGGCATCCTGATCCGCGCCGTGGCGCCGCAGCTTTCCGACAAGCGCAACGAACCGCCGTTGATCGCGGTGGCGGCCGATGGCTCGTCTGTCGTGCCGTTGCTGGGCGGCCATCACGGCGCCAACCTGCTGAGCCGCCGCATCGCCAGCGTGCTGCAGGGCATTCCGGCGATCACCACCGCAGGCGACCTTGCCTTCGGACTGGGCCTGGACGAACCGCCCGAAGGCTACATGCTCGCCAATCCCGAAGATGCCAAGGGCCTGATGGCGAACCTGCTGCGCGGCGGCGGCCTGCGCATCGTGGGTGATGCACCCTGGCTGGCCGAGAGCAACCTGCCGCTCAGCGCCGATGGCCGCATGGTGATCGAAGTCACGCACCGCGCCATCGAGGGCAGTGCCGATCACCTGATCTATCATCCACGCAACATTGCCATCGGCGTCGGCTGCGAACGCAACGCCAAACCGGTGGAACTGATCCGCCTGGTGCAGACCACGCTGTCCGACCACGGCATCGCGCGCGACAGCATCGCCGGTGTCTATTCGCTGGACCTGAAGGCCGACGAACCGGCCATGCAGGAACTGGCGCGCTGGCTGGGCGTGCCCTTCCGCGTCTTCGATGCCGCCACGCTGGAGGCCGAAACGCCCCGGCTGGCCAATCCTTCCGACACCGTGTTCGCCGAGGTCGGCTGCCATGGCGTGGCCGAAGGCGCGGCCCTGGCCGCCGCCGGGCCGACTGCCACGCTGATCGTACCGAAGGTGAAATCCGAGCGCGCCACCTGCGCCATCGCGCTTTCGCCATCGCCTTTCGACGGTGCCTCGCGCGGGTTGCCGCGCGGCGAGCTGCATGTGGTGGGCACCGGGCCGGGCGATGCGGCGTGGCTGACCCCGGAAGCGCGCATCGCGCTGGCGGAAGCCACCGACTGGGTCGGCTATGGCCTGTATCTCGACCTCTATCCCGAACTCGCGACCGGCAAGACGCAGCACCGTTTCGAGCTGGGCGAAGAGGAAAAACGCGTGCGCGCCGCGCTCGACCTGGCGGCGCAGGACAAACGCGTGGCGCTGGTCTGCTCGGGCGATCCCGGCATCTATGCCATGGCGACGCTGGTGTTTGCCCTGCTGGAGCAGGAACCGCGGCGCAAGGACTGGCAGCGCGTGGCGATCAACGTGGCGCCCGGCATCTCGGCCCTGCAGGCGGCCGCGGCACGGTCGGGCGCGCTGCTGGGCCATGATTTCTGCACGATCTCGCTGTCCGACCTGCTGACGCCGCTGGACATGATCCTGCTGCGCATCAAGAAGGCGGCGGAGGCGGATTTCGTGATTGCCTTCTACAATCCGGTATCGCAGCGTCGCCGCACCCAGCTTGCCATGGCGAAGGACATCCTGCTGCAGCATCGTCCGCGCGAAACGCCCGTGGTGCTGGCGCGCAACCTGGGCCGTGAGGGCGAACGGGTGACGCAGACCACGCTGGGCGACCTGGATGTCGAACAGGTCGACATGCTGACCGTCGTGCTGGTGGGCAGCAGCGCCAGCCGCAGCATCCAACTGCCCAACGGCCGCCGCTTCGTCTACACACCGCGCGGCTACGAGAAGAAGTTCGGCGCATGACAGTTCACTTCATCGGCGCCGGCCCCGGCGCGCCCGACCTGATCACCCTGCGCGGCGCGAAGCTGATCGAATCCTGCCCCGTCTGCCTCTATGCCGGCTCGCTGGTGCCGGAGGCCGTCGTGACGCTGGCGCCGAAGGGCGCGCGCGTGGTGGATACCGCGCCGCTGAACCTGGACGAGATCATGGCCGAGATCGTGGCGGCGCATGACAAGGGCCTGGATGTGGCGCGCGTGCATTCCGGCGATCCCTCGCTGTACGGCGCCATCGCCGAGCAGATCCGGCGCCTGAAGAAACTGGGGATCCCCTACACCATCACGCCCGGCGTGCCGGCCTTCGCCGCCGCCGCCGCCGCGTTGCAGACCGAACTGACCCTGCCCGACATCGCACAGTCGGTGATCCTGACCCGCACGGCGATGAAATCCTCCGACATGCCGGCAGGGGAAACGCTGGCGAATTTCGGCCGCACGGGCGCGACGCTGGCCATCCATCTTTCCATCCGCAACATCCGCCATGTGGTGGAAGAATTGACGCCGCATTATGGCGCCGACTGCCCGGTAGCCGTGGTGGTGCGCGCCACCTGGCCTGACCAGCAGATCATCCGCGGCCGCCTCTCCGACATCGCCGCCAAGGTGCGCGCCGCCAAGATCACCCGCACGGCCCTGATCCTGATGGGCCGGGTGCTGGACGAGGCTGCTGATTTCAGCGACAGCGCGTTGTACGATCCGAATCACGTGCATGTGCTGCGGCCCGGCCCGAAAGCCAAAACCAAGGCCAAGACAGCGAAGCGATGAGGCGGACCATGGCGACCTGGCGCATATTTCCCGTTCTGCTGTTCTGCGGCTTCCTGGCCGCCTGCGCCGGCACTGGCGAGAAGGCAGTGGAAAAGCCGGAGCCGCTGACGCTGGAATTCGCCCAATCCGGCGGCCGTTTCATCCTGATGCAGGGCGAAGAGGTGCGCATCCGGCTGGCCGCCAATCACAGCACCGGCTATCGCTGGAGCATGGTCAACGAGGCACCCGGCGTAGAGGTGCTGAGCCTGGCCGAGGAGCCGGCCTACACCGCCGAGGGCACCATGCCCGGCCGCGGCGGCACGGAAGTCTGGCATTTCCGCGCAACCGGCACCGGACCGACCATCCTGTATTTTGTCTATCGCCGGCCCTTCGAGCCTAATGGCCCGGCGGCGCGCGAGGCGATCTACAGCTTCGAGATCCGCTGACGCCTAAACCGCGCTGAGATTCGCCCAGGCCAGGGCAGCGCCGACCGAATCCAGAGTCTCGCCCGGCGGCAGGGGCGGACGCTCGATCATCAGCACGGGAATATGCAGCTCGGCGGCGGCGGCGATCTTGGCTGCTGCGCCGCCGGCATTCTTGGTCACCAGCAGATCGATGCGATGCTGCTGCATCAATGCGCGCTCGTCCTCTGGCCGGAACGGCCCGCGACCGAGAATCAGGTCGCCCGGCGGCAGCACGACGCCATCGGCTGGCGGATCAATCATGCGGGTGAGAAACCAGCGCCCATTTCCATGGGGTTTGTCTTCGCGTCCCAGCGGCACAAAGGGCGCGATTTCTTGCCGGCCGAGGGTAAGAAAGATGCGCTGCGCCGGATGGAAGCGCAGGAATATCGCCGCCGCCGTCACGCTGGGCATCATGGTCCAGCGGTCGCCCGGCGAAGGCACCCAGGGCGGCCGCACCAGCTTGGCGCGCGGAATCCCCAGCGCCTGACAGGCCTCGAAGGCATGGCGCGCCATCTGGGCGGCAAAAGGATGCGTGGCATCCAGCACCAGATCGATCTTCTCGGTCACCAGATACTCGCTCAGGCCCGCCACGCCGCCGAAACCGCCGATGCGCACGGTGCCTGGCGGCCTTTCCGGATTCTCGGTGCGGCCAGCCAGCGAGGAAATACAATGGATCTTCGGATGATGCTCCAGTTCACGCGCCAGCCGCAGGCCCTCGCCGGTACCGCCCAGCAGCAGCAGGTTGCGTTTGCGCGCCATCAGGCCGCTCCCCCGCTGCGGCCGACAATATTGCCGGCGCGATCCACCGCCACCACGTCGATATCGATGCGGGCCGGCGCCACGATACGCCCGGCTGCATCACGCGCCAGTCGCGCCACGTGATCGCCCAGCGGCAGATGCACCTGCTGTGCCATCTGCAACACTTCCAGTGCCGTGTTGGCGTCGGCAGCGCGCGTGACCAGCGCGGCATCGCCGCCGCAGTCGCGCAGCCATTGCGACAATACGGCCTTGTCGACCTGGCTGCGACCGGAATGCAGGTCCATCTGGCCCTGGGCCAGCTTGACCAGCTTGGCGAAGCCGCCGCCGATGGTGAGGCGCGGCAGCGGATGCTGGCGCAGGTATTTCAGCAGCGCACCGGCGAAATCCCCCATGTCGAGCAATGCGATTTCGGGCAGGGCGTAAAGCGACTGCACGGCAGCCTCCGAGCTTGAGCCGGTGCAGCCGGCGACATGATCGAGGCCAGCGGCAATCGCCACATCGACGCCGCGATGGATCGAATGGATCCAGGCCGAACAGGAAAACGGCACGACGATGCCGGTGGTTCCCAGGATGCTCAGGCCGCCCACGATGCCCAGGCGCGGATTCCAGGTCTGCTTCGCCAGCTCTGCGCCACCCGGCACGGCGATCTCGATCTCGACATCCGGCACCGCGCCATGCCGCGCGGCCAGCGCCGACACGACTTCGCTCATCATGCGGCGTGGCACCGGGTTGATTGCCGGTTCGCCCGGCGGGATCGGCAGGCCGGCACGCGTGACCATGCCCACGCCCTCGCCGGCACGGAACACGATCCCGCTGCCCGGCGCACCGCGACGTATGCGGGACAGGATCAAGGCCTGATGCGTCACATCGGGATCGTCGCCGGCATCCTTGACGATGCCGGCCTCGGCCCAGTTTTCGCCGCGAGCCTCATGCGCCAGAGCGAAGCTCGGCCTCTCGCCTTTGGGCAACGTGATGGTGACGGGATCGGGGAAAGCGCCGGTGAGCAAAGCCTGATAGGCCGCCGCTGTTGCCGCCGTGGCACAGGCGCCCGTCGTCCAGCCCCGGCGCAGGGCGGAAGCGGAGTCGGCAGGCATCTCGGGAGGCGTCTCGGCAGCCGGGGTCATGGGGGCGAAGTATACACCGGGGCGCGGCCGGTGTACCTTGCCGCCATGCAATTGCCATCTCTGCAAATGCCGGTTTTTCCCCCCGGCTGGGTCTGGCTGACCGGCGCCGGCCCCGGCGATCCGGGGCTTTTGACCCTGCATGCGGTGAACGCCCTGAACCAGGCCGATGTCGTGATCTACGACGCCCTGGTGGGCGAGGCGATCCTGGCCTGCGCCCGGCCCGGCGCACTGCTGGAATATGCCGGTAAGCGCGGCGGCAAGCCCTCGCCCAAGCAGCGCGACATCAGCCTGCGCCTGGTCGAGCTGGCGCGGCAGGGCAAACGCGTGCTGCGCCTGAAGGGCGGCGATCCCTTCGTGTTCGGCCGCGGCGCCGAGGAAGCGCTGGCGCTGCGCGACGCCGGCATTCCCTTCCGTGTCATTCCCGGCATCTCGGCCGGCGTGGGTGGCCTGGCCTATGCCGGCATTCCGCTCACCCATCGCGACACAAATTCCTGCGTCACCTTCCTGACCGGCCACAATGCCAGCGGCGAGGTGCCCGACAGCGTCGACTGGGCCGCCATGGTGCGCGCCTCGCCGGTGCTGGTGATCTATATGGCAATCAAGCATCTCGACATCCTGGTCGCCAAGCTGCGCCATGCCGGTCTGGCCGGCGAGCGGCCGGCCGCATTGGTGAGCCACGCAACCCTGCCGCAGATGCGCGTGCTGCGCAGCAGCCTGGACCGTATCGTGGCCGATGCCGAGACGGCAAAGATCGAGCCGCCGGCCCTGCTGGTGGTGGGCGAGGTGGTCGACCTGCACGCGCTGTTCGGCACCAGCGACCTGCAGGCCAGGCTCGCGCCGCCATGCCCAATCGCCATCTGACCCGCGGCCTGGTGGTCGCCGCGCCGGCCTCGGCCAGCGGCAAGACCACCGTGACGCTCGCGCTGCTGCGCCTGCTGGCGCGTGAAGGCCGCATCGTCGCGCCGTTCAAGGCCGGCCCGGATTACATCGATGGCGCCTTCCATCGCGCCGCCAGCGCCGGCCGGCCCTGCTACAATCTCGATCTTTTCGCCATGCGGCCCGCGACGCTGGCCGGGGTGCTCGATTACGGCAGTGCCGGCGCCGAGATCGTGGTGATCGAAGGCGTGATGGGCCTGTTCGACGGCGCCGTCAGCAGCGAAGGCAGCACCGCCGATCTGGCGGCAAAACTGGACCTGCCGGTGGTGCTGGTGATCGACGCCGCGCGCCAGAGCCAGTCGATTGCCGCCCTGGTGCACGGCTTCCGCAGTTTCCGCGACGATGTCGTGCTGGCCGGCGTGATCCTCAACCGCGTGTCCTCACCCAAACACGAGATGCTGCTGCGCAACGCGCTGGCGCCCCTTGGCCTGCCGGTATTGGCCGCCCTGCCGCCGGAAGGCGATCTGACGATGCCGAGCCGGCATCTGGGCCTGGTGCAGGCCGAGGAACGCGACGGCCTGGATTTCTTTCTCGACCGCGCGGCCGACTGGCTGCATCTGCATCTGGACCGCGCGGCGCTGGAGCAGTTGCTGCAGCCCCTGCAGGTCAGCCGGCCGGCGACGCTCGCCGCCCTGCCGCCGCTGGGCCAGCATATCGCCGTGGCGCGCGATGCGGCCTTTGCCTTCGCCTATCCGCATCTGCTGCAGGGCTGGCAGGCCCAGGGCGCAAGCCTGAGTTTTTTCTCGCCCCTGGCCGACGAGGCGCCGGCACCGGATTGCGACGCGGTCTTCCTGCCCGGCGGCTATCCCGAACTGCATGCGGCGAAACTGGCCGGCAACGGCCACCTGATGCAGGGCCTGCGCGCGGCGGCGGATCGTGGCGCGGCCATCTACGGCGAATGCGGCGGCTTCATGCTGCTGGGCCGCGGCCTGACCGATGCCGAGGGCAACCGGCATGCCATGGCCGGCCTGCTGCCGGTCGAGACCAGCTTCGCCGAACGCAAACGGCATCTGGGATATCGCCGTATCACAAGCCTGGCCGATACAATGCTGGGGCCGAAAGGCAGCCGCTTCCGCGGCCATGAATTCCATTATTCCGTCCAGACCGGCGGCAAGGATGCAGGCGCCGCCTTGTTCATGGCCACGGACGCGGTTGGCGCCGAGCTTGGCCCATCCGGTTGCCGGCAGGGCAGCGTGTTCGGCAGCTACCTGCATCTGATCGACCGGGAAGGTTGATTCCTGCGCTGATTGCGTGGCGACGGCACCCTGCTACGATCCGAGCGCAACCGCCCGATTCGCGGTTGGGTTAACCATTCCTTTGCTGCTTTGCGCTAGTCCCGCTTCATGCTGTTGCGTTTCGCCCTTGTGCTGCTTCTGCCGCTGGTTGCCCAGCTGCTGGTGCCGGGCCATGCCCCGGCCGCTGCACAGACAGCGCAGACCCCCGAAGCCGCCTCGCCGGTAGCCGAAAAAGGCGCCGATTCCGGCCTGCCGCTGCCGCGTTTCGTCAGCCTCGCCGCCGACAAGGTGAATGCCCGCACCGGGCCGGGCTCGCGTTATCCCATCGCCTGGCAATACCAGCGCCGCGGCCTGCCGGTGGAAGTGGTGGCCGAATACGAATACTGGCGCCGCATCCGCGACCATGACGGCACCGAAACCTGGGTGCACAAGAACCTGACCTCGGGCAAGCGTTTTGCCGTGGTGGACGGCACGGTGCGCAGCCTGTTCAAGAAACCCGATACCGCCGCCGATGTGTTGCTGACCGCCGAGCCCGGCGTGATGGCCCGGCTGCGCAAATGCCCCGACCTGGCCTGGTGCCAGGTGGAAATCGCCGGCACCAGAGGCTGGATGCCGCGCGGCCATCTGTGGGGCCTGTATCCGAACGAGGTCTTCGACTGACTCAGGTCGCGCCGAGCAGGCGGCGCAGGCTGCGCGCCGTGACCGGATTGCCCAGCATGTCGGCCAGCGTGTAGCGGTCGAGCACCGCGAGGAATGCCTTCACTGCTTCGGTGAAGGGCTGCTTGAGCTGGCAGGCCGGCGCCAGGCAGCAGGTGTTGCTGGCGCCGTCGAAACATTCCACCAGATCGAAATTGTCCTCGGTGGCGCGCACCACCGCGCCGATCCCGACCTGCCCGGCGGTCCGGCTGAGCTGCAGGCCGCCATTGCGGCCGCGCAGGCTGTCGACGAAACCGGCCTGCGCCAGCGTCAGCGCCACCTTCATCAGGTGATGGCGCGAGACATCGTATTGCTCGGCGATTTCCTCGATGGTGCAGCGGCGGTCGGGATTCAGCGCCAGATACATCAGCATGCGCAGGGCGTAATCGGTATGCAGCGTCAGATGCATGGCGGGAACGTCCGTAATCCTGGCCGGGGGTGCGACAAAATATGCATTTAATTTACTTGATATCGGCGGCCCGCTCAATATCATGCATATAAAATACTTCTTTTGGAGTCGCCCCCGGAGGCTTCCGATGACCTACGTCGTGACCGAGCAGTGCATCAAGTGCAAGTACATGGATTGCGTCGAGGTCTGTCCGGTCGACTGTTTCTATGTCGGCGAGAACATGCTGGTGATCAATCCGGACGAATGCATCGATTGCGGCGTCTGCGAACCGGAATGCCCGGCCGAGGCCATCCTGCCCGATACCGACCGCCGCACGGACGCCTGGGCCAGGCTCAACCGCGATTACGCGACCCAATGGCCCAACATCACCCGCAAGGGCACGCCGCCCGAAGATGCGGATGCGTGGCGCGGCGTCGCCGACAAGTTCAGCCGCTTCTTCTCGCCCGCTCCCGGAAAGGACCAGCCATGAACGACATGAGCCTGCATGCCGGCACCCTGCCGCACCGCCTGCACAACCGCGCGCCGCAATGGCATGACAGCCTGCCGCGCGCCGCTTTCGGCATCACGGCCGGCGCCTATGGCCTGATGCTGCTGGTCTACTGGATGACTTTCGGCGCCGAGGCCGAGGGCGCGCTGATGGTGGCGGTCAGCACCGTCTACGTGATCATGTTCTTCGGCGTGCCCTGGGTGATGGCGCGGCTGGGCGAAACCATGCTGCGCCAGCGCCATGGCGGCCGCGCCGCGCCGAAGCTGGACGATTTCCTGCAGACCGGCATCCAGACCTGGACCGGCCCGATGACCGGCTGGAGCGCATTGATCCAAGTGACGCTGATTCCCGTCGGCCTGGCTTTTGCCACGCTGGGCATCTGCATCGCCGTGGCGATGGCGCGCTGATCGCCATGGCCGCCGCCTTCGCGTTGCCGCAGGATCAGCCACGTCACGAGCCGGCCGGCCGCCGCCGGGCCCTGTTCGCGCTTGGCTTCCGGCCCTTCTATCTCGCCGGCGCCGCCTATGCCGTGCTGGTCCTGCCGCTCTGGCTCGCCGTCTATGGCGGCCATGTGGCATTGCAGGTTTCCGACGCGCTGGCCTGGCATGGCCATGAGATGCTGTTCGGCTTCGGCGCCGCGATCATTGCCGGCTTCCTGCTGACGGCGGTGCGCAACTGGACTGGCGGAGAAACCCCCACAGGCACGCCGCTTGTCCTGCTGGTGCTGGTATGGCTGGCCGGCCGTGTCGCGCCCTTCCTGCTGCCGGCCGGCTTCGCCGCCATGGCCGATCTGGCGTTCCTGCCCGTCCTGGCCGTTGCACTGGCGCAGCCGATTTTCCTGATGCGTGTGCGCAAGGCCTCGCAGCGGCCCTGGCTTCCGCTGGTGGTTTTGAGCCTGCTGACCATCGCCAACCTGCTGTATCACGCCGGCGCGCTGGGCTTGTGGGCCGAAGGTGTCGTATTCGGTCGACATCTGGCGCTTGGCGTGGTCGCCATCCTGATCAGCGTGATCGCGGCGCGCATCGTGCCCAGCTTCACCATGTCGGGTGCCGGCGTTTTCATTCCCGCCGCCCTACGGCGCGACCGTATCGCTTTGATCGTATTGGTTCTGGCTGTGGCGCTGGATCTTGCCGCCGTGTTGTGGCCGCTGCCACCCCTGCTGCTGGTGACCGCCAACGCCGCCACCGCCCTGCTGCATGCCAGCCGCCTGCAGCAATGGCATAGCTGGTCGGCGCGCCGCATCCCGCTGCTGGCCATCCTGCACATCGCCTATCTCTGGCTGCCGCTGGCATTCGCCCTGCGCGCCGCCAGCGCATGGAGCGACGCGGTGACGCCGGCCATGGCCGATCATGCGCTGGGCGTGGGCGCCATGGCCGGGCTGATGCTGGCGATGATGACGCGCAGCGCGCTGGGCCATACCGGCCGCAAGCTGAAAGCCGGACCGGTGGAGATCGGCATCTATGGCGCCATCATGCTCGCTGCCCTGCTGCGGCTTTGCGCCCTGCTGCACCCCGCGTTGCAATGGCCGCTGCTGCTGGGCGCCGGCATCGCCTGGGAGGCCGCTTTCGGCCTGTTCCTGCTGCGCTACCTGCCGATCCTGCTGCGGCCGCGCATCGACGGCAAACCGGGCTGACCCGACTCGTTTCCTTTCCTTCCATCCCCTATATAGTCTTCATCATGGCCCATCAGGACGAAACCGACACAACTTTGGCTGAACGCCAGGCCCGCCGCGCCCAGCTTGCGCCCGGCCATGTCGCCGGCGTGACGGAAGCGATGGTGCATGACGTGGTGCATACCTTCTACGGCCGCATCCGCACCGACGCCGTGCTGGGGCCGATCTTCGAGGGCGTGATCCGGGATAACTGGGATCACCACCTGGCCAAGATGTGCGATTTCTGGTCGTCGGTGCTGCTGATGACCGGCCGCTACGATGGCCGGCCGATGCCGGCGCATATCCGCATCGATGTCGGGCAGGGTGCCGGATTGTCTGACGCGCATTTCGCCCACTGGCTGGAGCTGTTCCGCGCGACCGTGCGCGAGCGCTGCTCGCCGGCCGCCGCCGCATTGTTTGAGGATCGCGCGCAGAAGATCGCCGCCTCGCTGCTGCAGGGCGTGCAGTTCAGCCGCGGTGAACTGCCCGACTGGCTTGGGCCGGTAAAAAGCGAGCCGGTGAAGAGCAAGCCGGTGAAGAGCGGACCGGCTCAGTAGAGCCGCGTGCGATAGCTTTCTTCCAGATTGGCATCGGCGGCGTCCGCATCCAGGCCGCCGACCTGGTCGGCGATCACGCGGCCCAGCGTGGGAAAGGCATCACGCGGCACCCGGCTTTCCGGCCGCCACAGGCCGGAGCGGATCATCGCCTTGCCGCAATGGAAAAACACCTCGCGCACGGCGATCTTCAGCGCCGAGGCCGGCATCTTGCCCTGCGCCGCCAGCGGCGCAAGCACGGCCGCATCCGTGACGATTTCGGCGCGACCGTTCACGCGCAGGCTTTCATTGATGCCGGGCACCAGGAACAGCAGGCCCACATCGGCGCTCTGCGCCACGTTGCGCAAGGAATCGATCAGGTTGTTGCCGCGCCGGTCGGGCAGCAGCAGCGTGGCGTCGTCGATCACCTGCACGAAGCCCGGCGCGTCGCCGCGCGGCGAGGCATCGGCGCCATCCGGCCCGTGGGTGGCCAGCACCACGAAGGGCGACAACGCGATGAAGGCTTTGGCGTGTTTGTCGAGCCGGGGCAGGATCTTCTTCTGCACCAGGTCGCTAGGCTGGTCGTAGCAGCCGCGCAGGTCGGATTCACTGGAAAGAACGATCATGCCTGGCCTCAAAACAACACGTGGATGCTCGGACCAAGTCCGAGCATGACGATATTCGAAAACGAATATATCCGTCATGCCACGCCTTGGGCGTGGCATCCACGTTTTTATTGTCCAGGCCCGATGGCTTATGCGAAATCCTGCGCCAGGCTGTCGCGTACCGCTTCCGGCATCACGGCGATATGACCGTAATGGGGATGCTCGACGGCCAGAAGCACGCGGGTACCGGGCTTGCGGAATTCGGCGATCTGTTCCGCCGTGAAGGGGAAACGCAGGAAATGCACGCTTGAGGTCTTGCCGTCCTCGCGGTTGCGTTCGGCATCGCCTTCCGGCACGGCACGGATCTTGTGGCCGGCGAATTCCAGCATCACGGTCTGGTCGATATTGGTGAGCTGGGCCAGCACGACGGGCCGGCGCACCGCATCCTCGATTTCGATCATGAAGGTGGCGACCAGCTCGCGGCCCTTCGGGATCAGCGGCTCGTAGGCGCGCAGCTCGTCCTCCAGCTGCTCGGCGCCGCCCTTCTCGATGAACAGCATTTCCTGGATCTGCCACCACATGGTGGCGTAATTCTCGAAATAGAAGGTGCAGAACGGACCGACGCCGACGCGGCGGTTCTTCTTGATCGCCACCACTTCGGCGCGCTTGTCCTTGCGCAGCTTCTGGAATTCATCGAGCGGCAGGATATCGGCGTGGGTGATCGTGGTTTTCAAAGCCATGTACACATCATCCTTCTGAAAGCGCGAAGCCCCTCCGCCCCCTCAGCTTGAACTTCAGATCAGTCCGTAGGCCCGGGCGAACAGCTCGACCGGGTGATCGGCCTTGGCCGGCAGATTGAAGCCGGCTGCATCCTTGCCTTCGCGCTCCATGCCCTGGCGGATATGGATCGCCGCCAGCGGGCATTCCGAGGCGATATGCGCCTTGTTTTCCTTCACCGCCGTGCGCGCCACCGGCTTGCCCACCTTCATGCCGACCTCGAAGAACTCCTTGCGCACGCCCCATGAGCCGCCATGGCCGGCGCAGCGTTCGATCACGGCAAGATCCTGGCCCGGCTTCATCTCGGGGATCAGCTTCATCAGCTCGGTGGCTTTCGCGCCCATATTCTGCGCGCGGGCATGGCAGGCCAGATGCAGGGTGACACCGCCTTCCAGCGGTTTGAGCCCAGGCGCGAGGCCTTCCTTCTTGGCGATGTCGACGATGTATTCCGAGATGTCGAAGGTGGCCTGGGCCAGCTTCTTGACCAGCGGATCACCGGGCAGGATCAGCGGCCATTCGAATTTCAGCATCAGCGCGCAGCTCGGCACCAGCGCCACGATGTCGTAGCCCTGGTCGATCAGCGGCGCGAAGGCCTCGGCCACCACGCGGGCCTTTTTCGCCACATCGGCAATGTCGCCCTGCTCCAGCCGCGGCATGCCGCAGCAGCCGGGATATTCCACGCGCAGGTCGACGCCGTTATGGGCGAGGATCTTCTGCGCCGCGACGCCGATATCGGGATTGTTGTAGTTGCCGAAGCAGGTGGCATAGATCGCCGCCTTGCGCTTGCCATAGGCCGGCGCGGCGGTGTTGATCGCCGCCGGTTCGGATTTGGCGCGCGCCACCAGCGTCCTGGCATTGAATTTCGGCAGTTCGGCGTCGCGATGGATGTCGGCGACGGCTTCCATGATCGGACGGGTCAGGCCGTTGCCGCGCTCCGATGCCCAGTTGGCAATCGGGGCAACCAGGCCGGCCAGCTTGCCGTTGCGGTCGGTCTGCGAGAGCTGGTCGCCAATGGCATCCTTGTGGCCGTGATGCCGCTCGGCCGCGCGGTAGCGCAGCATCAGATGCGGAAAATCGAGATTGAACTCGTGCGGCGGCACATAGGGGCACTTGGTCATGTAGCACAGATCGCAGAGCGTGCAGGCATCCACGATCGGCTTGAAGTCCTTCGACTCGACCTCGTCCAGTTCGCCGGTGGGCGAGGCATCGACCAGATCGAACAGGCGCGGGAAGGAATCACACAAATTGAAGCAGCGGCGACAGCCGTGACAGATATCGAGCACGCGCCGCATTTCGGCGTCGAGCTTTTCCAGATCGTAGAAATCGGGATTCTGCCAGTCCAGCGGATGCCGGGTGGGCGCCTCGAGGCTGCCTTCGCGCATGATCGTCTCCGGGAATGCGGGTGCGTCTACGGGAAAGGCCCGGAGTCCGAACGGACTCCGGGCGGTACGTCACCGTTGAAACGCGCGGCGATCAGCCGAGCGTATCGAGCGCCTTCTGGAAACGGCCGGCATGGCTCTTCTCGGCCTTGGCCAGCGTCTCGAACCATTCCGCGATCTCGTCGAAACCTTCGTCGCGGGCGGTCTTGGCCATGCCGGGATACATGTCGGTGTATTCGTGGGTCTCACCGGCAACGGCGGCCTTCAGGTTGGAGGCGGTGGGGCCGATCGGCAGATCGGTGGCCGGATCGCCGACTTCGGCCATGAATTCGAGATGGCCGTGGGCGTGGCCGGTCTCGCCTTCCGCGGTGGAGCGGAACACGGCGGCGACGTCGTTGTAGCCTTCCACGTCGGCCTTCTGGGCGAAGTAGAGGTAGCGGCGGTTCGCCTGGCTTTCACCGGCGAAGGCTTCCTTCAGGTTGGCGTGAGTCTTGGTGCCTTTGAGTGCGGGCATGGCTGGTCCTCCTGGTTCTTCCCTGCAAACCGCCGGAGCCGGGTTGGCCCCGGGGCGGGCGCCCCGCTCTGGCCCCCCACTGCCAATGGGGGGCAGCGGGACAGAGATTCGGGACGCTGCGGATTATGGACCGGCGCCTTTCACTGTCAAGGTTTTTTGGAATTATTCTAACTTATGCAGGGTCGCTACGACCCTTCCCGCGCTGCGGCAGATCAGTCTTCCAGCCGCACGATCACATCGACCCGGGCGATCTTGGCCCCGTTGGGCGCGGCCGGCAGACGGGCCACCGCCACCTCGGTTTCCGGAATGTCGCGCAGCTCGCCGGTGCGTTCGTAATAGAAATGGTGATGCGCCGACAGGTTGGTGTCGAAATAGGCCCGACCGGCATCAACCGTCACCATACGGAGCAATCCGGCGGCCGTGAACTGGTGCAGGCAGTTATAGACGGTGGCGAGGGACAGGCGGGAGCCCCGTTCGGCGGCTTCGGTGAACAGGCTTTCCGCCGTCACATGCCGGTTGCCGCGTTCGAACAGGATATCGGCCAGCACCAAGCGCTGCCGCGTGGTGCGCAGGCCGGCGGCCCGCAACTGTTCGGCGGCGGCCCGGAAACGGGGTTCGATCACCTTGGTCATGATTTGCATATATAGCAGGATCCGCCCCTCGGCCACAGGAATGTCATACTTGGCGGTTCCCGGCGGTTTTTAGCCCCGCCCTCGGCCCGGCCGGCCGGCGATGGCACAGATGTAACAAAGTGCAACGAAACTGTTGCGACCCGCCCCCGGATCACTACATTGTGCCCGGAAGGCGAAGGACTGCCCGCTACTTATGGTTCGGGGCGGTTGCCGATGCATTGTCCGGCCGGCAATTCAAGGTGTCCGTCCGGCAATAAGGTCGCCAGCCATATCGGGCCTAGCTGACAGCAGGCATTGCTAACGGGGTTGAGGGTTTCCCAACGTGGAACAGAAGAACAGTTACAGCTACGAGGATCTTCTTGCTTGCGCGCATGGCAAGCTGTTCGGCGAGGGCAATGCCCGTCTGCCGCTGCCGCCCATGCTGATGCTCGACCGCATCGTGAAGATCGTCAGCGACGGCGGTAAATACGGCAAGGGCGAGATCGAGGCCGAACTGGATATCAAGCCCAACCTGTGGTTCTTCCCCTGCCATTTCGAGAATGATCCGATCATGCCGGGCTGTCTGGGCCTGGATGGCATGTGGCAGCTGGTCGGCTTTTTCCTCGGCTGGATGAAGGCGCCCGGCCGCGGCCGCGCGCTCAGCGTCGGTGAGGTGAAGTTCTCCGACATGGTGACGCCGGCGGCGAAGAAGATCACCTACAAGATCGACATCAAGAAACTGCTGCTGCGCAAGTTCGGCATCGCCATCGCCGACGGCACCATGTATATCGACGGCAAACCGGCCTATGAATGCAAGGACATGCGGGTCGGCGTTTTCCCCGATGGCATGGCGCCGGCCGCCACGTAACAGCCCCCGAAAGGCTGCGTCGGTTTATCAAACGGGTGCAATGACTGCGGCTGCCGGATTCGCCCGATCCACGATCCGGCCCGCATCCTGAGGAGTTTCACGCCCATGCGTCGCGTCGTCGTCACCGGTATCGGCATCACCTCGTCCATCGGCAACAATGTCGCCGAGGTCGCCGACAGCCTGAAGGCCGGTCGTTCCGGCATCGTCTTCGCCGAGGACTATGCCCGGCTGGGCTTCCGCAGCCAGGTGCATGGTACCGTCAAGATCGACCTCGACGCCGCCATCGACCGGCGCCAGAAACGCTTCATGGGCGATGGCGCGGCCTATGCCTATCTGGCGATGGAACAGGCGATTGCCGATAGCGGCCTGGAAGAAAGCGACATCATCAATCCGCGCACCGGGCTGATCGTCGGCTCGGGCGGCGCCTCGACGAAGAACCTGGTTGCCGCAGCCGATATCGTGCGCGAAAAAGGCGGCCCGAAGAAGATCGGCCCCTTCATGGTGCCGCGCACCATGTCGAGCACCTGCTCGGCGGTGCTGTCCACCGCCTTCAAGATCAAGGGCGTGAACTATTCGATCAGCTCTGCCTGCTCGACCTCGGCGCATTGCATCGGCAACGCCGCCGAACTGATCCAGCTCGGCAAGCAGGACATCATCTTCGCCGGCGGCGGCGAGGAACTGGACTGGACCCTGAGCTGCCTGTTCGACGCCATGCCGGCGATGAGCTCGGCCTATAACGCCACGCCCGAGAAGGCTTCGCGCGCCTATGACAAGGATCGCGACGGTTTCGTGATCGCCGGCGGCGGCGGCATCGTGATCATGGAAGAACTGGAGCACGCCAAGGCACGCGGCGCCAAGATTTATGCCGAACTGGTCGGCTATGGCGCCACCTCGGACGGCGCCGACATGGTTGCCCCCTCGGGCGAAGGCGCGGTGCGCTGCATGCAGATGGCGCTGGCCGAAAGCGCGCGCGGCAGCAACGCGCCGATCGACTACATCAACACCCACGGCACGTCGACGCCAGCCGGCGACATCACCGAGCTGAAAGCCATCCGCGAAGTCTTCGGCGAAGCCGTGCCGGCGATCAGTTCGACCAAATCGCTGACCGGCCACAGCCTGGGCGCCGCCGGCGTGCAGGAAGCCATCTACAGCATGCTGATGATGCGCGACAATTTCATCGCCGCGTCCGCCAATATCGAGAACCTCGACCCCGGTGCCGAGGGTTTCCCGATTGTGCGCGAGCGCCGCGATAACGTGACGCTGAATCGCGTGATGTCGAATTCCTTCGGCTTCGGCGGCACCAACGCGTCGCTGGTCTTCCAGCGCTACGCTGCCTGACCGCCACTTTCCGCCCATAACAAAAACCTCCTTCCTTTCCGGATTTCCGATATGACCGAAATGCGCGCGTTGATGAGTGGCAAGCGCGGCCTCATCATGGGGGTTGCCAACGATCACTCGATCGCCTGGGGCATCGCCGACATGCTGCACAAGCATGGCGCCGAACTGGCCTTCACCTTCCAGGGCGAGGCGTTCGAGCGCCGCGTGCGCCCGCTGGCCGAGAGCGTGAACGCCAGGGCCGTGGTGCCCTGCGATGTCGAGGACGAGACCTCGATGCGCCAGGCCTTCGAGAAGGTCGGCGCCGCCTTCGACAACCAGATCGACTTCGTGGTGCACGCCATCGCCTATTCCGACAAGGAAGAGCTGAAGGGCCGCTATCTGAACACCACGCGCGGCAATTTCAGCCGGTCGCTGCTGATCTCCTGCTATTCCTTCACCGAGGTCGCGCGGCTGGCCATGCCCTACATGAGCAAGGGCGGCTCGCTGATCACCCTGACCTATGAAGGTTCGACGCGGGTGATGCCGAACTACAACGTGATGGGCGTGGCCAAGGCGGCGCTGGAAGCCAGCGTGCGTTACCTCGCCGTCGATCTCGGCCCGCAGAATATCCGCGTCAACGCGGTATCGCCCGGGCCGATGCGCACATTGGCCGGGTCGGCCATCGGCTCGGCCCGCGCCACCTTCAAGTTCACCGCCCAGCACAGCCCGCTGCGCCGCAACGCCAGCCTGGAAGAAGTGGGCGGCGCCGCGCTGTTCCTGCTCTCCGATCTGGGCGCCGGCGTCACCGGCGAGGTCGTCCATGTCGACAGCGGCTTCCATGCGCTGGGCATGCCGAACCCGGCCGACCTGAACGGCAACGGCAACGGCGAGGGCTGATCCCATATGCGGCTGCCAGAGGCGACAGGTTGGATCGCCCTTTAAGCAGCCTGCTGCAGGATCTGCGCCTGCCGGGCCACCGGCAGATGGCGGAGCACTGGCTCGACCTCTACGGCCGCGCCGGCCATCGTTTGCCGGCGCTGGGCGATCTGGATGCCACGCGCTTTCCCAAGGCGCTGAACGACAGCTGGATCGTTGATGCCGAGGATGACGGCCGCTTCCGCATGCGCCTGGCCGGCGAGGGGCTGGTGCAGTGGTACGGTTTCAATCCCAAGGGCCGCTATTATGAGGATATTTTCCCGGCGACGGTTTTGCCGGTGGTGACCGCGCAGTCCCGCCGCGTCCTGCAGGGGCCCTGCATCGGCTATCACCACATGCACAGCACGATTCCCGACTGGACCGTGCCCGCCGCTTTCGAGCGTCTGGCGCTGCCGCTGGCCGATGCACAGGGACGCTGCCGTCACATCCTGGGTGCGACGCTGTTCAAGGGTCAGAATGATCTGGGCCGCGGCGTCGAGGCGACGTTTGTCGACGCCGATCATTGGTATTCACTCACTGCCGCTTAAATTCGGCCAGTTAAATTCGTTTGCATTACAGCTTTGTAATTTCCATTCCGGCAACGGGCTTTCTACCTTGCCGGCATGGAACACGGCCTCGCCTCCCTGATTGTCGACATGCCCGATGCCAAGTTGCAGGCCGTGGCGCGGCACTGGGCCACGCTGTATTACGCCACCGGCGGCATTCCCCGCCTGCGTGATATCGACGCCTTGCAATTGCGGCTGGCGCTGGCCGACATCTGGATTCTCGATCTGCATGACGATGGCATGCCGCGGATTCGCCTCGCCGGCGAGACGCTGGCCGACTGGTTCGGCCGCTGCCTGAAGGGCGTGCCGCTGGATGTCATTTACAATGCCGAAACCCTGCCGGTCGTACAGGGCATGGTGCAGCAGGTGAGCGGGACGCCAGCCATCCTTCTGCAGCATGCGCGCAGCCTGCCCACCAACCGCAGCTTCACCGTGCCGTTCCATCGCCTGGCACTGCCGCTGCGCAATGACAATGACGCCATCGGTCATGTGCTGGGCGTTTCAGTGTTCAGCAGCCGCGACGGCCATGGCCATGGCGCCGAACGGACCAGTATCGAACGCGAATGGATCTACCCGCTCGCCATGGCCGCCGCCGAACGCACCACCACCGAGCGCACCGCCGCCATGGTGGCGTAACCGGGCTTCAGCCCAGTGCGGTTTTCAGCACGCCGAACAGCCGCTCCACATCCTGATCGGTGTTGTAGACATGCGGCGTCACCCGCATGGACTGCCCGCGCACGCTGACGAAAACATTCTCCGCCGCCAGTTTCGCCGGCAGGTCGGCCGGCACGCCATCCTTGAAGCGCAGGCCGAGAAAATGGCCGGCGCGTTTCGCCGCCGGCGCCGAGCCGAGGCCGAATTCCGCCTGCGCCCGTGTCGCAATCGCCGCCGTACGGGCGGCCAGCGTGGCCTGGATGTTTTCCACGCCCCAGCCGAGCAGCATCTCCAGCGCGGCCATCGCCGCCGGCATCAGGGCGAAATTGCTGCGCTCGCCCACATCGAAACGGCGCGCGCCCGGCTGGTAGTCGCTTTTGTAATCCACCAGGCCGGCGAAATTCTCGGAATCCTTCCGCGCGATCCAGTTCTGCTCGAACGGCATCGCCTGCTGCCAGCGCGGCGCCACATAGAGGTAGCCGAGGGAATAGGGACCCATCAGCCATTTGTAACCGCCGACGGCGAGGAAATCCGGATCGATGCTCTGCACGTCGAAGGGCAGCGCGCCGAGCGACTGCGTGGCATCAATCACCAATGCAGCGCCAACTTTCGCGCAGGCGCGCCGGATGGCGATCAGATCCAGCAGGCCGCCATCGGTCCAGTGACAATGCGGCAGGGCGACAATCGCCGTCGTCGCATCGATGCGCGCCAGCACGGCCGAGGTCCAGTCATCGTCGGCCGGACGCGGCACCTGCACATGGGCGGCATTCGCCGCCCGCGCCTTTTCCATCCAGGGATAAACGTTGGAGGGAAACTGCTCGGCCAGTGTCAGCACGCTCTGCCCCGCCTTCAGCGGCAGGGCATGGGCGGCAACCGCCAGGCCATAGGACGCCGCCGGCACCAGCGCGATATCCTCGGCTGACGCATTGACCAGCCGCGCAAACAGCCCGCGCACGATTTCGGTATCGGTGAAGAAATCCTGCGGGGTCACCAGCCAGGGCCGGGCCTTGCGCGCCACGCCGGCCTCGCCCGCCGTCACCACCGGCTTGGCCAGCGGCGACATATAGGCGCAGTTCAGATAGGCGATGTCGTCGGGGATATCGAAGAGGGCGCGCTGCGAGGCGAGCAGTCTGGGCGGGATCTGTGTGGTCATGGCCCGAGCTTAGCGGCACCATTCCGGCCTGCCACTGCCCAAATCGGGACAGAAATGCACCCCGACAATTTTTTTGCTGGCTTCGACCATGGCTGCAGCGCAGATTGCCGGCACCGATAACAAAAAAGCCTGCCCGATGCCCTTGCCGCATATCGCCCTCGCCGTGCTGATCGCCGCGATCTGGGGCTTCAATTTCGTGGTCATCCGCATCGGGCTCGACAGCTTCCCGCCCTTCCTGTTCAACGGCCTGCGCTTTGCCGTGGCGGCTTTGCCGTTCCTGCTGTTCCTCCGCCATCCCGGCGTGAAATGGCGCTGGGTGATCGGTACCGGTCTGGTGCTGGGCGTGGCGAAATTCAGCCTGCTGTTCCTCGGCATGGCCCATGGCATGCCGGCCGGCCTGGCCTCGGTGGTGATGCAGGCCCAGGCCTTGTTCAGCGTCGTCTTCGCCGCCCTGCTGCTGAGCGAGCGGCCGGGCATGGTTCAGTGGATCGGCCTGGGCATCGCCGCCGCCGGCCTGGTGGTGATCGGCAGCGATCTGGGCGTCAACACGCCGTTGCTGGCCTTCCTGATGCTGATCGCGGCCGCGGCCTGCTGGGGCTTTGCCAATATCCTGACGCGTCGTGCCGCAGCGAAACGCCCGCTGGCTTTCATGGTCTGGGTCAGCGCCGTGCCGCCGCTGCCCATGCTGGGATTGTCATGGGCCTTCGAAGGCGAGGCCGCGATCACGCAGGCCATTGCCGGACTGGATGCCAAGGGCATCCTCGCCGTGCTCTATATCGGCCTGCTCTCCACCACGGCCTGCTTCGCCGCCTGGAGTTTCCTGCTGCGGCAGTACAAGGCTTCGCTGGTGGCGCCCTTCACCTTGCTGGTGCCGGTGTTCGGCCTGGCCAGCGCGGCTTTGGTGCTGGATGAAATGCCATCGACGCCCGAGCTGGCCGGCTCGGCGCTGATCCTGCTGGGACTGATGGTGAATGCCGGACTGCTGACGCGCTGGCGGCAGAATCCCGCCGTGGCTTGAGAGAGCCTACAGCTTCATCGCCAGATCGCGAATCGCATCGCGACAGGCATCTGCCGTACGCTCCAGATAGGAACGCGCTTCGGGACGAAGGTCTTCCTGCTGCAGTTGTTCGTTGATCGATGCGAGCATAGCGCGCAGGTGCCGTATACGACCCGGCATATCCTTCTCCCCCTCAGGCGAATCAGTCATCACCCGACGGAGAGTGCCGTCTGCATGGTTAACAAAACCTGAGAGCGCCAGATCAGATCGCCGGGATCAGGCAGCCGCGCCCTGCTGCGCCTCACCGGTGAAATGGCGGATGCTGTCGAGCATATGCCGCGGCACGGGATCGTGGCCCTTGAGGATCAGCACCAGGGCGGCGCGGGTGACGCCGAGCTTGGCGGCATACTCCTCGAAGCTCATGCCGTGGCGGCGGCAGGCCTCCAGCACCAGCGGCTGGACATCGCGGACAAAGAACTGCTTTGCCCCATACCCTCGGGTTTCAAGCGTGATCTGACCATAAGACATCGGATTCGGGCGGTGCACGGTTGCCTCCTTAAAGTTCCGTCAGGCCGCATCGGGGCCGGCAGGGTTGCGCCGGCTCGAAAAAATTTGGCCATTGCCGCTCCGGTTTCAAGAGGAAATTTTGTCGCGCGCCGACCATGCCGTGGCGAATGCCGCAGCGGATGCCGAAGCGGCGAAACCAGATTCAAAACGGTGCGAGAGGGATGCGCCTAGACGCTGAGGTCGGCGTTGCGGCCCATGCCGCGCGGGCGGCTGCGGTCGGTCTTGGCCTCGGTGGCGGCAGCGCCGTTGTCGCTGTCCTTGCCCTTCTTCGCCTTGGCCTGGTCCGAACCGCCGGAATTGCCCGAAGCGGTGGCCGCCATGCGCGTCTCGGCCCGCACCGGCACGGCCGTCACCGCCGCGGCCGCCTGGGCCGCGTTGGGGGCCTGGTTCTGCTGGGCCAGGCCCTGGGCCGGGGACGGCGTCTGGGTCTGGGGCAGAGAGGTGATCGGTGGAACCAAAAAGCTCATGTTTTACATGTATGATGGGGTATAACTCTTGACAAGAAGATTGTTTCCCAAAGTGGTTAACACCGAATCAACCCACTTTTTTTACGCGAAGGACATTGGACCCTGACCCAGTCGAAGGCGGATAAATCCCGGAAAACGGACAAGAAACCCGGTCTGCTGGCCCGCCTGTTCGGCGCCGAGCCGCAGCCTGGACCAGGGACCACGCCGAAGCCGGCGCGCCAATATGCCGGCCCGGCCAAGGATCCGCGCGTCATGCTGGCCCAGCAGATCAGGACGATCCGCGCCAAGCTGAACCCGCAATTGCTCAAAGTTGTCGAGAAGCTGGCGAAAAAAGGCCCGCCGGTCACCGACCAGGAACGCGCCACGCTCGCCATCGAACTGTTCCTGGCGCAGAAGCAGGATGGCGGCGATTTCGCCGCCAAGCTGAAAGCCAAGCTGGAAGACCAGAAGCGCCGCAGCCACTAGGCCGCGCCGGCCTTAGCATCCGGCAGGCCGTCAGTGCAGGCCATCAGTGCAAGATTGTGCGCGGCGGTCCGTCGTTCGAGACGGGCTGGTCGCCACCCACTTCGCTGCCGGCGGCGTACTCATCGGGTTTGGCCGGCGCCGCCGGACGGGTGTCGCCACGCTTGAGCCGCTCATGCGCCTTGATAGAAAACGGGATCGAGCCCAGATAGGCCAGCTCGATGGCGGCCAGCGTATACCAGGGCTGGTTCAGCAGGCCGGCCACCAAAAGGCCCACGCCCAGCAGCACCAGGCCGACATGATGGCGCGGCACCCGCACGCGCTTGAACGAGAAGGTCGGCACGCGGCTGATCATCAAGCCGCCGATGATCAGCAGCCACAGGGCATTCAGCGCCGGCGAACGGAAAAAATCGCTTTCCAGTTCCAGGCTGATGATCAGGAACAGCAAGGCCAGTCCGGCGCCGGCCGGCGAGGGAATGCCGGTGAAGAAACTGCCAGTCCATTGCGGCTTTTCGGCATCGTCCAGCGCGGTGTTGAACCGCGCCAGCCGCAAAGCCGTGCAGACGCTGTAGGCCAGCACCACCAGCCAGCCGGTATTGCCGTTGCCCAGGTCGTGCAGGGTCCAGAAATACAGCACCATCGCCGGCGCCACGCCGAAGCTGAGAAAATCGGAGAGCGAATCCAGCTCGGCGCCAAAACGCGAGGCACCCTTCAGCAAACGCGCCACGCGGCCGTCCAGCATGTCGAACAAGGCCGCCACCGCGATGGCGACGACGGCGAACTTGAACTGCCCGAGCAGCGCGAAACGGATCGCGGTCAGCCCCGAGCAGAGCGCGATGATAGTCAGGATATTGGGCGCGAGCGTGTTGAGCGGCAGGTTGCGCAGGCGCTGCGGCGGTTTGAGATTCATCGGCATCGGATGTCTCCTTCGCTCGGCAGGCAATCTAGACGATCTGCTTTACCGCCGTATTAACGCACTTCGCCCCTAGCGGACCTCGCCGCTGCGCGGCTGCTCGCTCGCGCCATCCTCGGCGATCACGGTTTCGCCGGCGATCATGCGCTGGCCGACGCAGACCAGCGGCACCATGCCGTCATCCAGATAGACATCCACGCGGCTGCCAAAGCGGATCAGGCCGAAGCGTTCGCCGGCCCGCAGCGACTGGCCTTCCTGCACCTCGCAGAGGATCCGGCGGGCAACGAGGCCGGCGATCTGCACCACGGCGATTTCCTTGCCGTTTTTCAGCTTCAGCCGCATCGACTGGCGTTCGTTGTCGGTGCTGGCCTTGTCCAGCGCGGCGTTGAGGAACTTGCCCGGGCGGTAGGCCAGCGTCGTGACAGTACCCTCCGCCGGGGTGCGGTTCACATGCACGTCGAAAACGTTCATGAAGACCGAGATGCGCTGGCGCGGATCGCTGCCCATGCCCAGTTCTTCCGGCGGCGCGGCGCGCTCGATCATCTGCACCACGCCATCGGCCGGCGAGATCAGCAGGCCATCGCGCACCGGCGTCACACGCGGCGGGTCGCGGAAGAAATAGGCGCACCAGCAGGTCAGGATCACACCCAGCCAGCCCAGCGGCTCGGCGACCCAGAACAGCACCAGCGTTACCACGGCGAAAATGGCGATGAACTTCCAGCCTTCGCGATGGATCGGCACCAGAACGGAACGGATCGTGTCCATAGACGGCATAACCCTTTGAAAAATGCAGTGGCTGCAATGTAGCGATTGCGGCCCCTGTCTTAAAGGTCCGGCTGGGCAGAATCGCCTGGGGTGATTGATGCCCGGACTTATTCGCCCCGCCCGCTCATTTCATCAGTATCGGGAGCATGCTAGAGGGGGCAGGCAAGCCTAACCCCCCAGACGGAATTGAGGAGGAGTAATCATGGCGTCCAAGAAGCGTCTTGCCCGAATTTTTGCCGCAGCCATTGCCGCTGTCACCCTGACCGGCATCCTGCCGGCCGTGCCGGGCGATGCCCGCGCCCAGGCTTATCCCAGCAAGCCGGTCACCATGGTTGTGCCTTTCCCCGCCGGCGGCACCACCGATATCGTCGCGCGCCTGGTGGCGCAGAAACTGAGCGAGGCCTGGGGCCAGCCGGTGATCATCGACAATCGCGCCGGCGCCGGCGGCAATATCGGCTCGGCCATGGTGGCCAAGGCGGCGCCCGATGGCTACACGCTGCTGATGGGCACCGTGGGCACCCATGCCATCAATGCCAGCCTCTATGCCAAGATGCCCTATGACGTGGTGAAGGACTTCCAGCCGATCACCAACGTCGCCGCCGTGCCGAACATGCTGGTGGTGTATCCGGAACTGCCGGTGAAGACGGTCAAGGACCTGATCGATTACGGCAAGAAGAATCCCGGCAAGCTGAACATGGCGTCCAGCGGGAATGGCACCTCGATCCATCTGGCCGGCGAGCTGTTCAAGGTAATGACCGGCGTGCAGATGGAGCATATCCCCTACAAGGGTTCGGCCCCGGCGCTCACCGACCTGATGGGCGGCCAGGTGCAGGTGATGTTCGACAACATGCCGTCGGCCCTGCCGCATGTGAAGGCGGGCAAGCTGCGTGCCATCGCCGTCACCACGGCAACGCGTTCGCCGGCGATGCCCGACCTGCCGACCATTGCCGAAGCCGGCCTGCCTGGTTTCGAAGCGGCGTCGTGGTTCGGCATGCTGGCCCCGGCCGGTACGCCGAAGGAGATCATCGCCAAGATCCATGCCGACGTGGTGAAGCTGGCCAAGACCACCGACCTGGGCGAGAAACTGGCCCAGCAGGGTGCGGCCCCGGTGCTGAACACGCCGGACGAATTCGCCGCCTATATCAAGGCCGAACTGGCCAAGTGGGAAAAGGTGGTGAAGGCTTCGGGCGCGAAAGCGGACTGATCGTCCTCGCATCCACGACACACCGAAAGGCCGGCAGCAATGCCGGCCTTTTTATTGCGCATTTGCGCGCATCACATATCCGCTCCGCCCTTTGGCGGAATGTCGGCATATATCTCCAGCAGGTTGCCGTCGGGATCGCGGAAAAACAGCGTGCGATGACCAAAAGGCTGGTCGGTAGGCGGCATCACCAGCGCGACACCCTGCCGCCGCAATTCATCCGCGCAGGCATCCACCTCATGCGTCGCAACCTTGAAGGCAAGCTGTAAAGCCGCGCTGCCCGGCGGAAGCGGGACGTCCTTGGCCGTCAAGCCCGGAATGGCGAGCGCCAGCGTGTTGGCGCCGACGCGATATTCGATCCAGCGCGGCGAAAGTTCACGGATCACGTCGAAGCCGAGCACGTCTTCATAAAAGCGACGCATGGCGGCCAGGTCGCGCACATGGATCACCGTATAATCGATGGCCTTGATGGCTCGAAAGGCGGAGTCGGGAGTCCGCACTGGCTGATCCATCGCAGTGTCCTTTCCTGTACGACGCGGCTTTCGCCCGGTTCTATTATAGACGGTGTCTACTATAGGCGGCGACAATGGATCGTTCTGGTTCTAATTCTGAAGCACCGGGTTGGCGCGCAGGCCTTCGGCGGCGAAGTCGATGAAGGCGCGCAGCTTGGCATTGGCGCGACGACCCTCGGCATGCAGAAGATGTACCGGGATCGGCGGCCTTTCATACTCGGCCAGCAATACCTTCAGTTTTCCCGCCTGCAGTTCGGGCGCCACCATGTAGGACAGCACCCGCGTGATGCCGCGCCCGGCAACGGCGGCGGCGATCACCGCCTCGGCCGAATTGACGAAAAAGCGCGAAGGCGGCTCGATCACCTCGTCGCGGAAATGCCAGCCTTCTGCCACGATGGGCGGTGCGAACAGCAGGCAGGCGTGATCCATCACGTCCTGCGGCTTTTGCGGCGCGCCATGACGCGCGAGATAATCGGGCGATGCCACCACGACCGGCCGCACATGGCCGACGCGCACGGCGCTTAAACTCGAATCCTGCAGATGCGCGATGCGCACCGCCACATCGAAACCTTCCTCGATCAGGTTGGTGACACGGTCGAGCAGCAGCAGCCGCGCCGAGACATCAGGATAGTGATCGAGAAAATCCAGCACCACCGGCGCGACATGCCGGCGGCCAAACATGAGGGACGCCGTGATGCTGAGCTGGCCGCGCGGGGCGCCATGCAGGCCGGCAGCCGAAGCCTCGGCCTCCTCCAGGTCGCTCAGGATGCGGCGGGCGTCGGCGAGGAATCGCTCGCCCGCCTCGGTCAGGCGCACATGGCGGGTGCTGCGCTGAAACAGGGCCGTGCCCAGCCGATCCTCCAGCAGGGCGACGGCGCGGGTGACCGAAGGCGGCGAAAGATGCAGCCGCCGGGCGGCGCCGGCAAAGGCGGATTCCTCGGCCACCGCAACAAAGACCCGCATGGCCTCCAGGCGATCCATGATTATTCCATAATATGAAATAGTGATTTGTAAAAGCAGATTATTATCATCTTTGGCGGAAATGGCAGTCTGGGGCAGCCGCAATCCAGCGACCCGTCTCACAAGGACTCGCCATGACCGCCCCGATCCGCCTGCATCGTTTTCCCTTGTCCGGCCATGCCCATCGCGCCGAGCTGTTCCTCTCCCTGCTTGGCCTGTCGTTTGAGAATATCGATGTCGACCTGCGCACCGGTGCGCAGAAGCAGCCCGATTTCCTGCGCCTCAATCCCTTCGGCCAGGTGCCGGTGATCGAGGACGGCAACGTGGTGGTGGCCGACAGCAACGCCATCCTGGTCTATCTCGCCAGCAAATACGACAAGACCGGCCGCTGGCTGCCGCGCGATCCGGTGCTGGCCGCCGAGGTGCAGCGCTGGCTCTCGGTGGCGGCCGGCCCGCTCGCCATGGGGCCGGCACTGGCGCGCATCATTCTGCTGTTCAAGGCGCCTCTCGATCACGAGCGCGCGAAAACAGCGGCGACGGCGCTGTTCGGCGTGATGGAGGCCCATCTGGCGACGCGCGATTTCTTCGTAGGCGACGGGCCGACCATTGCCGATATCGCACTCTATTCCTACACGGCGCATGCGCCCGAGGGCGGTGTGGCGCTGGAGCCTTATGCGAATATCCGCGCCTGGCTGCGCCGCATCGAGGCCCTGCCCGGTTTCGTGCCGATGATCAAAAGCCCGCTCCCGCAGGCGGCGGAGTGAACCATGGGACGCTTCCATGCCGGCGAACAGGCGTTGCAGGCGCGGCTGAACCCCGCCCTGCCCGCGCGCATGCAGCAGATGGCGGGGCCGGCGATCCGCGACTTCATGCCCGACCAGCATCGCGATTTCTTCGCCATGTTGCCCACGCTGTTCGTCGGCAGCGTGGACCAACAGGGCCGGCCCTGGGCCTCGGTGTTGAGCGGCCGGCCAGGTTTCGTGCTGTCGCCCGACCCGCAGATCCTGCATGTGGCGGCCCAACCCGTCGCCGGCGATCCGCTGCACGACAACCTGCGCCCGGGCGCGCAGCTGGGCCTGCTGGGCCTGCAGCCGGAAACGCGGCGGCGCAACCGCATGAACGGACGCATCACGACGCTGGATGACAGCGGCTTCACGGTGGACGTCGAGCAGAGTTTCGGCAATTGCCCGCAATACATCCAGGCGCGTGCGCCGCGCTATGTGTCCGCATCCGCCGTGCCGCCGCGGCGGCCCGAATCCGCGTCATTGTCATCGCGCGCCACCGCCATGCTGGCCGAGGCCGATACGCTGTTCATCGCCACCTCGGCCGATGGCGAAGGGGTGGATGTGTCCCATCGCGGCGGCAAGCCGGGTTTCCTGCGCGTGGAACAGACCAATGGCGTCACGCATCTGACGCTGCCCGATTTCCGCGGCAACAAGTTCTTCAACACGCTGGGCAACATCGCGCTCAATGCACGCGCCGGGCTGCTGGTGGTGGATTATACGACCGGCGATCTGCTGCAACTCACGGCCCAGGCCGAGATCGTCTGGGACGGGCCCGAGGTGGACAGCTTCGCCGGCGCCGAACGCCTGCTGAAACTGCGTGTCGAGGCCGGCCATATCATTGAAGGTGGTCTGCCCCTGCGCTGGAGCGAACCGGATTACGCGCCGCAGCTGGCCGCGACAGGCGACTGGACTTGACGGCCCGCAACCAATCGAACGTCAGGCTGCCGCGTCGCTGAGAATCTGCTGCGCGATATTGTCGACCACGACCGGGCTCTCGAAATAGGTCACGCTTGGCTCGGTGTCGTATTTCTCACGCACAAAGGCACGCCAGGCATCCGTGTACATCGCCTCGGCCTCTCGGCGCGAATTCCAGAAATAAACACCGCCCACGGTCCTGCCATCATCTGACAGCAGATAGGTCTTGCGCAGCAGGCCCGGCACGCCGCGATACTTTGGCGCGGTGCTGAGGAAGATGCTGCGGGCTTCCTCGCGCGTGACCGGCTTCGGCAGGGCAAAGGTCGTCAGGGTGGTGATCATGGAGATCTCCGTCAGGCGTCGGCTCGCTTCGGCATGGAAACCAGCCGCGAACCGCGCTATTGTTTTTGACACGACGTCAAGAAAATCACGTTTTTGACATCATGTCAAATACCTTTCACCCCAGTCGCAGTGGAGCAATGGATGAGGCCGCGGGAATTTGATCACGACGAGATTCTCCGCATCGCCTTCGAACAGTTCTGGCGCAAGGGTGTGCGGGGAACCTCGCTGTCCGACATCGCGCGCGACGCCGGCATCCAGCGCGGCAGCCTGTACAACGCCTTCGGCAGCAAGGAAGCCCTGTTCCTCTGCGCCTACGAACGCTATTCCGGCGACTATCTCGTTTCTGTCCGGAAGGTGCTGGGGTCAGGGGCCCTGCGAAAACGCCTGACGGCCTTTTTCGACATGACGATAACGAATTTCCGGTCCGGTGCGCCGCCGCGCGGCTGCCCCACCACACGCGGACTGATGGAACTGGCGTCCGAGCAGGACGGGGAACTGGACGACAGGGCACGGCAGGCCTTCGCGGATCTGATTACCCGCATCACAGACCTGCTTGAGGATGCCTTGTCCCAGGGTGCCGAGCGCGGTGAATTCGATGGCGACCCTGAAGCCGCCGCCTTGCACATCATGACCGTCACGCGCGGCCTGGCCGTGCTGGAACGTGCCTTCGGCGACGAGACCCAGCTGCGCGACATTGCCGCACATGCAGTGGATCTCCTGCTCGGCAGCAAAATTCAGGGGCGCCGCCGCAGATCGCGCGCCAACTAATCCCCGGCCGCCGAGAGCACACCGACGCTGTCTTCATTCTCGGCGGCGCGCGCCTCCTGCTGCTTGTGCCACAGCGCCGCGTAAAGCCCGCCGGCCTGCAGCAGGGCATGATGCCGGCCACGTTCGGCAATGCGGCCCTGGTCGAGCACGATGATCTCGTCGGCATCCACCACTGTAGACAGCCGGTGCGCGATCACCAGGGTCGTGCAGCCTTCCGCCGCGCGGGCCAGGGCGGCCTGGATTTCGCGTTCCGTGTGCGTGTCGAGCGCCGAGGTTGCTTCGTCGAACACCATGATCTTCGGCTGTTTCAGCAATGCCCGGGCAATCGCCACGCGCTGCTTTTCGCCGCCCGACAGTTTCAGGCCGCGTTCGCCCACCATCGTCGCCATGCCGTCGGGCAGGCGCGCGATCAGGCCATCGAGCTGGGCCAGCCGTGCTGCGTCTTGCACCTCCGCGTCCGAGGCATCCACGCGGCCATAGCGGATGTTGTAGAGGATCGTGTCGTTGAACAGCACGGTGTCCTGCGGCACGATGCCGATGGCCCGCCGCAGGCTGGTCTGGCTGACCTCGCGGATATCCTGCCCGTCGATGCGGATACAGCCATCGCTGACATCATAGAAGCGATACAGCAAACGCGAGAGCGTGGACTTGCCGGCACCCGAGGCACCCACCACCGCCACCTTGGCGCCGGAGGGAATACGGAAACTCACGCCGGCCAGGATTTCGCGGCGTGGATCGTAGGCAAAGCGCACGGCATCGAACTCGACCTCGCCGCGCGTGACGTTCAGCGGCGGCGCACCGGCCTTGTCCTGCACTTCCTGCGGCACATCGAGCAGCTTGAACATCGCCTCCATGTCGATCAGGCCCTGCTTGATCTCGCGATAGGCGAAGCCGAGGAAATTCAGCGGCAGGTAAAGCTGGATCAGATAGGCATTGACCATGACGATGTCGCCCAGCGTCATGCTGCCGTCGCGCACGCCCAGCACGGCCAGGCTCATCACGCCGATCAGGCCAAGCGCGATGATGGCGCCCTGACCCAGATTCAGCAAAGCCAGCGACGTCTGGCTTTTCACCGCGGCACGTTCGTAGCGGCTGAGTGCCTCGTCGAAACGGCGGGCTTCATGCGCCTCGTTGGTGAAGTATTTCACCGTCTCATAATTGAGCAGGCTGTCGATCGCTCGCGTATTGGCGCGCTGGTCCTCGTCGTTCATCTGGCGCCGGTATTTGGTGCGCCATTCGGTGATGCTCAGCGTGTAGAAGATGTAGCCGGCGATGGTGCCCACCGTGATCAGCGCGAAGCTCCAGCCATAGAGCCACCACAGGATGCCGCCGACCAGGCCGATCTCGACGATGGTGGGCAGGATGTTGAAGGTCATGAACTGCAGCACGAACTGGATGCCCTTGGTGCCGCGTTCGATCACCCGGCTTAAGCCCCCGGTCTGGCGCTCGAGATGGAAACGCAGGGACAGGGCATGCAGGTGATTGAAGGTCTGCAGGGCCAGGTCGCGGATCGCCGCCTGGGCCACTTTGGCAAACACCGCATCACGCAATTCGCCAAACCCCTGGGCCGCCATGCGCGCCACGCCATAGGCCAGGACCATGGCTAGCACGGCACCGACGGCGATCTGGGCGGCCGATACGCCGGTATCCAGCAGATCGACGGCGCGCTTGAAGAAATATGGCACTGCAACATTGACCAGCTTGGCCAGCAGCAGGAACAGCAGCGCGATCACCACGCGGCGGCGCAGATCGGGCCGGCTGGCAGGCCAGAGTCGTGGAATCAGCAAGCCGGGTAGCGTTTTTTTCAAGTCGGTCATGATGGGCGAAGGGCTGGGGCTGGATTAGGCTGGCGGCGCTTGATCGGGGTGTGTACGGAGCGTATCGTTTGCTCCCCAAACAATCGACCCCGATTATTCCTTTTCTGGCTAGGGAGCAGTCCGATGAAAGTGGTGAGCTTCGTCCGCAATGGCAAGAGCTCGTATGGCGTGGTCTCCGGCGACGGCATTGTCGATGTCGGTGCCAAACTGGGCGGCAAGTATGCCGATCTCGTCGCGGTTCTGAAAGCCGGCGCGCTGGCCGAGGTCGAATCCGCTGCCAAAGGTGTGACGGCCGACATGAAACTGGACGGCACCACCCTGCTGCCGGTGGTGCCCAATCCGGGCAAGATCGTCTGCGTCGGCGTCAATTACGACGAACACCGCCGCGAAATGGGCCGCGAGCCGCCGGGCCAGCCCACCATCTTCGTGCGCTGGCCGGAAAGCCAGGTCGCCCATAACCAGCCCCTGCTGAAACCCGCCGAATCCGACAAGCTGGATTACGAGGCCGAGCTGGCCGTGATCATCGGCAAGCATGGCTACAAGGTCTCGGAGGCCGACGCCTTCAGCATCATCGCCGGCTATTCCTGCTACAATGACGGCTCCGTGCGCGACTGGCAGACCCATACCGGCCAGTTCACCCCGGGCAAGAATTTCGTCGCCACCGGCGGCTTCGGCCCCTGGATGGTGACGGCCGATGAGATCCCCGATCCGCAGACGCTCGACATCGAAAGCCGCCTGAACGGCCAGGTGATGCAGAAATCGAATACCGAGCTGATGACCTTCAACATCCGCAAGATCATCAAGTATGTGACCACCTTCATCCCGTTGCAGCCCGGCGACGTGATCGCCACCGGCACCCCCGGCGGCGTTGGCACCAAGCGCAATCCGCCGGTCTACATGAAGGATGGCGACATCATCGAGATCGAAATCAGCAAGGTCGGCCTGCTGCGCAACCCGGTGAAGAACGCGTAAGCGGTGCTGAATTCCGGTTTAGAGCGGCGCCCTTCGTGGCGCCGTTTCTTTTTGATCACATGCCGTCATGCCCGGACTTGTTCCGGGCATCCATCTGCACCATCCCGCACGCCCTGACCGTGGGATGGATCACCGGGACAAGCCCGGTGATGACGATGGGATCGATCAACTATCCTTCCCTACCGCCTCAGCGACACTTTTGAATCCATCGCGTTTCAGCAGGGCGGCAAGCTCGCCCTTGATGCGGCTGACCAGGCCGGGTCCCTCGAAGACCATGGCGGAATAAAGCTGCACGGCGGAGGCGCCGGCACGGATGCGGGCATAGGCATCTTCGCCTGAGGCAATGCCGCCCACGCCGATCAGCGGCATGCGGGTGCCGATCTTGCCATAGAGCTGCTTGAGCACGGCCTGCGCGCGCACGCGCAAAGGCGCGCCCGAGAGGCCGCCGGTTTCGGCCTTATGATGGCTGCGCAGGCTGTCGGGCCGAGCGATGGTGGTGTTGGTGGCGACGATGCCGTCGAGTTCGTATTGCAGCGCCAGTTCCGCCACCGCGTCGATATCCTCCTCGGCCAGGTCGGGCGCGATCTTGACCAGCAGGGGCGTCTTGTACTGCGCATGCAGCGGCTGCAGCCGGGCGAGCAAAGCGGCCAGCTCCTCGCGGCCCTGCAGGTTGCGCAGGCCCGGCGTGTTGGGCGAGGAGACATTGACCACGGCGAAACCGCAGAGCGCGGCCAGCCGCGCATAGGAGATCGCATAATCGCCGGGGCGATCGTCGGAATCCTTGTTGGCGCCGAGATTGACGCCGACCAGGCCCAGACGGCCCCGCCGGGCCTCAAGTCGCGCCGCCACCGCATCCAGCCCTTCATTGTTGAAGCCCATGCGGTTGATCACCGCGCGGTCTTCCTCCAGCCGGAACAGGCGCGGCCGCGGATTGCCGGGCTGCGGCCGCGGTGTGACGCCACCAACCTCGACGAAGCCGAAACCCAGCCGCAGCATCGCATCGGGCACCTCGGCATTCTTGTCGAAGCCGGCCGCCAACCCGACTGGATTGGGGATGCGTTGCCCGAACAGCGTGGTCGCCAGCACCGGATCGTCGGCCTGCTGCCGAAACATGATATGGGGCGAGAGAACAAGGCCCGTCTTGAGCAGGTCGAGCGTCAGGCGGTGCGCCCGTTCGGACTCGACATGCCGCACCAGCGGCCAGACCAGACAACGATAGAGGCTCATGCGACAGACTCCGGGCTGACCGGCGACGGAACACCGAGCGGCAGCGTGGCGAGGATATCAAATTCCAACGCGGGATAGCGTGTTTCGCGCAGCAGGACCACCTGTTGCAACGGAAATTCCAGATCAACGGGCAGCGCAGCAATCCGCGCGGCGAAATCCGGCGCGGCATAGCGCGCCAGCGTGATATGGATGAGATCGTAGCGCGGCGCGCCGTCAGGCGACGGCGGCAGGATCGCCGCCAGATGCCGGCGCAGCCCCCAGACTGCCTCAGCGGCTTCAGAGGAGTCATCGGCAACCGCGATGACGGCCGTGGGCGTGGCGCGCAGACCGCTGAAGCGCAGCATTACGGGCGGCAGCGTGGCCGCCCAGGCCCGCAGCTCAGTTTCAACCTTAGCCGCGTTGGCGGCCCAGTAGGCGTCTTTGTCGAAATTCTGCCGCACCGGTGCCACGGCATAAATCGAGAGATGCTGATGCGAGGATGGCACGAGGCGCAGACCGCAAGGCATGGCGGTGGCGGCGATTTGCGCCAGCACCGGCTGCAATGCCCCCTGGGTGCCGGCCGGCGCCAGCGCGGCCACGCCATAGGACCGCGCCGGCTGCTGCCAGAAGGGGTCGAGGCTGAAGCCGCCGCTCATGGTTCAAGGTCGGGAAAGACATGCCGGCCGTCCGGGCCGAGCGGCAGATTTTCGACGCGATGCACGGCCGACGCGGGCAGGTCGCCATAAAGATGGGGAAACAGGTCGTCGTTGCGCGACTTTTCCCATTTCAGCGGCGCCGAAAGAGACTCCGCTTTCACATAGAGCAGCACCAGACCGGACAGGCCGGCATAATGCTTCGCCGCCGTCTCGGCCACCTGGGCGGATGTCGAGAAATGGATGAAACCGTCGCGGATGTCATGCGCGCTGCCGGCGAAACGGCCGGCGATTTTCACGGCCGCCCAGTCGGCGGCCGGCAGGATGCGGTAGATCGTCGTCATGACGATGGCATAGCAGAAAGCTTGCCGGCCGGGGAGAGTTCCGCCGTCATTTCGCCCGGCCGGTCGACTTCTCGAAACTGCGCAGGCCGGCCATGCCCAGCATGGCGAGCACCAGTTCGAACAGGCTGTCGATGCGGATATCCGGCGGCTGTATCCCCGGAGCCCAGAGGGCGGCGGCCCAGAGGAACAGCGGGTGGCCGAGATAGGCCCAGCCCACACCGGCGGCGCAGATCCAGCCCACGGCCGGCCGCCAGCCGGCAACAAAGACGCTGCGATGCGCCGCCTCGATCTTGTTCAGCTCATGCTCGAACTGGCGGACGAAGGATTGTTCAATAGTGGGCGTCACGGGACGCTCCTTTCGTCACAAGGTTGCACTGCCGTCCTGCACACATGGCAGGCGGCCGGTTCATGCGGCCCTCCGGCGTTATCCCGTCGAATATGGACAGGGCGCCGTTGCCGCCGCGCCTTCCGGCCGCGCCGGAAAAACCCGGCTCGCGGTTGTCGGCAGGCGGGAAACTCTCCGGCCGGCATCTGCGGTGCGGCGTCCGTTGCCGGACGGCGCGACCGCCAGCGCCAGCCGGCCGCGATCAGCCCGGATAAAGCCTCCGGAAACCTTCGGTGACCTTGGCGAGGATTTCGGGGTCGCGTTTTTTCCAGTAGCGGGGATCGCGCATCAGACCGACCAGCTGTTCTTCGTTCAGCAGATCGCCGCCGCGTTCCCCGGAAACCAGCTTCGGATCACCGCCTTGCATCATGGTTTCCAGCGCGATGATGCCTTCATAGGACGAGGCCAGCGCATTAAAGACGGATTCGGGCAGGTTGCGTTTGCCCCAGGCCTCCAAAGTGCGCGCCATCTCGGTGAAGCGCACCTCGCTGCCATAGCGCTGCACCAGTTTCTCGCGTTCACCGCGATAACGGAACTCACCGGCAAGGCGGTGCAGGTGCGGCGCCACATGATCGCAGGCCAGGTCGTAGACCAGCTGCGCCTGGGCCGGTGTGAAGCCGGCATCATGCAGGCGTTTGTTCACCTCCGGGTCGGCCCAGAGCGCCGGGTCCTTGAAGGAAATCTCGTAGCCGTCCGGCGATTCCGGCACGCCGAGGGCCTGGAAAAAGCGGCGCCGGCTGTCGTCGTCAGCATCCTCGCCTGGCACACTGACCATTCCGGCCAGCTTCTGCTCCAGCGCGCGATAGGATTTCAGCAACAAGTCGACACGCAATTCACCGGTCCGCGGATCACGGAATTTTTCCGGGATCGCGTCAACACCCGCGTCTTCCTCGCCGATGCCGCCGTCACGCGTTTCGCTTTCAAGCAGTGTCGTCATGATGCCTTCCTTTCGATGATCCCTGTATGTTCCAGTGTGTGTCACGACGCGCCGCCCAGTTGGCCGCGCGCGACCAGTTGCGCGATGTAGGCCGCCAAGTGGCGCTGGCCTTCGAGATGCCGCAATTCGGCCTCGCTGCTATCGGGTGCGACGCGGCGATCGATGGTGATGCGCCGCAGATGACCCAGCACACGCTCGCCATCGCCACCACGGAAACAGCGCGCAAAGGCCGCTGCCAGATCGTCATTCTCGATGAGGGGTTCGCTCATATGCTGGCTCCCCGCTGGATCGCTGGGTTCTGCAACAACTGCTGCAGCATCTGCTGCAATCCCGCACCCACAGTCGGATCGGCGGCAAGATCGGTGGCCGGATCCGCAGCAGGCTGGCTTTGTGGCTGCTCGCCGGCTTCGATCAGGAATTCGCCCGGCACGCCCAGCGTGCGGCCAAGCCAGCGCGCCACGGCCAGGGCATCCACCACCTGCATCGCCTGCGGGCCGAGGGCCTGTAATTGCTGCAGCCAGTTCAGCGTGCTTTGCACGTCACCCTGGGCCTGCAGTCGCGCCAGTGGCGACTGCAGCACCAGCGACACCTCGCGGCCATCGAGGGCGAAGCGCGGGATTTCACCGCGTCTTTGCAGAATTGCCACCGCACGCTGAACCAGGGGCACGAGCAATTCGGCCTGCAAGCGGCCAAACGTGGCGCCGAGCTGCCGCGCCATTTCGGCCGAGCGTTCCAGCACCTCCGTCGCCGTCATGCGCGGGGCATCGACCTGGCCGAGACGATCGGCCAGCAGCGCATGGCGGATGCGGCCGCGCAGATCGTCGAGCACGAGTTGCGAGATGTCGAACCGCCCCGGTGCGGCCAGCGGCGTGAGGCCCGAGGAACCGACCGCCTTGGGGATGATCGCACCAGGCACCAGCTTCACGTTGGCCGGATTCAGCACGCCATCATCATCGGCCTGCCAGATGCCGGTGACGGCGATGGACGCATTCTTGAGGACAAGTTCGACCACTTTATTCGCGGTCTTGATATCGGGCAGTGCCTTCATCACCGGCGAGCGGCCATAGATTTCACCGGGGGCCTTAAGCCAGCGGAAGGCGATGAACGGGGCCTGATCGAACCTACCCTCGGCCAGCATCGCCGAGGCATCGTCAACCGACGCGTCTTCGAGCAGCGCGGCATAGACATGGCCCTGCAATGGCAGCGGCGCCGGCAACACGCATTCCAGCAGGCCAAGTCGCGCATCGGGTTCACGTTTGCGCCGCTCGACGAACCAGGCCTGTTCTTCCAGGACGGGATAGCGGCGCGACAGTGTTTCCAGACTCATGTCCTGGCGCCGGAACACGGTGTCGAGCCGACCGCCGGCGCCTTCCTCCAGCACCAGATCGTTCAGCGGCACCGCGGCGAAGCGGAACGCGCTGGCTTCGCCAAGCGGCGCTTCCTCGCAGGCCAGACAGGCCGTGCCGGCCACGACAAGATCAAGGAAGGCCTGGTGAATCTCGACGCTGAAATTCGAACGGTCGAACTGCGCCTGCAGCAGTTGCGCCGCACGATCGAGTTCAGCCGCCATCGCACCCTGCTGCTCCTGTGGCACATCGCGCCCCGGCTGGAAACTGAACCAGCGCGACCATGGCGGCGTGAGCTGCGACAACATGCTGCCAGCCAGTTGTTCGGCCGCATCGGCGGCGGTGGCATCGAACAGCCGCTCGGCTGTCTGTCCCGGCCTCCCGGCGGGACTGCCCGGCCGGCGCGCCGGCAAGGCGAAATCGTAACAATCCTGCCAGAGCGGCTCCCAGACACCGCGCTGGCTGCGCGCACGCCCGTATCGCTGGCGCAATGCCTCGGGCTGCAGCAGATCGGCGGCGGCGGATTCGTGCCTTGGCAATCCCGATGCGAGAGAGAGATGTGCGGAACGGATCATTGGACTCACTCGCCCAGCAGACGTTTCGGCGCGGGGCCGGAGGGCGGGCCATCGTTCAGGCCGCGCCATGAGGTGGCGATGGTTTCGCCCTGGGCGCGGCGACGGCGTTCGCGCGCGGCCTTCTCGGCGATTTCGGCGTCGCTTTCCGTCGGCACCGGCTCGGGGGCCGGTGGCGGGGGAGGCGGCGGAGGCGGCGGCGAGGAGCCGAAAATCCCACCCATGGGATGATCCTTTTTCAAAAATTAAGTTTTCTAAATGTTCCTATGGTGGTGAGTTATAGAACAAATATCGTACATCGTCAAGGCATATTTTCCGAGCCTCAAGAAAAAGTTCCCATGGTGTTCTTATGCGCCAGCTATGCAGACCAATCAGGCGTTTCACGGTCTCGACACAGGAAAACGGCAGCGGCGGCGCCAGGCGGCGCGGCGGTTCCAGAACCGGTACAGTGGGGGCGCATTGCCCCAGCCGGCGCAGATGCGCGGCCAGGTCTGCCTCCCGGCTCCAATTATGGAATCCTTTTATTTCAATACGATGTGCTAGGGGATCGAGCCCCACCCAGCCCTGTTCCAGAGCCAGATAGGCAAAGCAGTGGCGGAAACCCGGCTTCAGGCAGCGCAATTTCGGCAGCCGGGTTTCCTCGGCGAAAACCACCACGGCCCGCGCCGAAACCGAAGCTGCGGCTGGAAGCTGTTCTGCTGTCTCTGCGTGTAGTGTAGCGCCGGCTTGATCGGTTTCGGTCGTCATAATATGTCGGCCTGATCCCGGAAATAGCGGAACATTCGTAAAATTCCCGCGTTCTAGTATCTTATAATTCCCATTATGTTCTTATGTCAAACCCGTAATCAGAGAATATTCCTGTAGCCAAATCGACCGATTTGTAAGACGATCTTCCCATGCTGACTCACCGGGCGATTTGGGCCGCCATCGACGGCCTGGCCGAACGTTATGGCCTCACCGCGTCCGGCCTCGCCCGCAAGGCCGGACTCGATCCCACCACCTTCAACCGCAGCAAACGCGTCTCACGCGACGGCAAACAGCGTTGGCCGTCGACCGAGTCCATATCGAAGGTGATCGAGGCGACTGGCGCCAGCGTGCCGGAATTCATGAGCCTGCTGGGCGATGGCACGCCGATGGCCAGCGCGCATCGCATTCCGCTGATCGGCATGGCCCAGGCCGGCAATGCCGGTTATTTCGACGATGCCGGATTCCCCACCGGCGAGGGCTGGGAAAAGGTGCCCTTCCCGCAGATCGACGATCCGCAGGCCTATGCCCTGGAGATCAGCGGCGACAGCATGCTGCCGGTCTATCGCGACGGCGATATCGTGATCGTGTCGCCGGCGGCCAATGTGCGGCGCGGCGACCGCGTGATCGCCAAGACCGTGCAGGGCGAGGTGATGTGCAAGATCCTCGCGCGCCGCACGCTGACGCGGATCGAACTCTCTTCGTTCAATCCCGCCTATCCCGACCGCAATTTCGACGTGCCCGACATCGCCTGGATCGCCCGCATCGTCTGGGCGGCGCAGTAGCGGCGATGAGCGACTCCCTGCGCGCGGCCATCGCCCGCCTGCCGGCGCTGGTGGCTGGCGGCGGTGTTGCCTGGTGGGCGGAAGGCGGCCGGATCGAGAAACTTTCGCCCGATGCCGCCGCGCGCCGCGCCCGCGCCACGGCGCCCTTCCTGGTGCATGGCCGCGCGACGGCCACGCGACTGGGCATCGAACCCTTCCCGGCTTTCGACCTGCTCGACCTGTTCGCTTTCGTGCGGCCGGCGAAGTTCTGCCTGCCGACGCCCCATGGTCTGCTGGCGCGCATCGGCCTGGATGCCGCTGATGACGAAGAAGCCGCGCAGTATCTGCATGAAGCAACGCTGACTCTGCTGAACGAATTGCCGCAGCAGAAGCCCCGCACATTGCGCCGCGCCGCGCGGCTGGCGCAGATGCTGCACAAAGCCGGCTGGCCCTGGGCACCCTATCTGCTGGCAGCCATGGGGCCGGAAGCGGCCGAGGTGCCGGCCGGCGGCTTCGGCGGCCTGGATGTGTGGCAGGAGTTGCCTGAATGGGTGGATTACGCGCCGCCGCCGCCGCCCGATACGCAAAACGTCACGCCCATGGAGGCACGCGAGCGGCTGGCGCGCCTGCTGGGCCAGAATCAGCAACATGGGGCATCGGAGTTACGCGAATCCCAGGCCGACTATGCCGCCACGGCGGCACAGGCTTTTGCGCCGCGCGAGATGATCGGCATGCCTGAACTGGTGCTGGCCGAAGCCGGCACCGGCATCGGCAAGACGCTGGGCTATATCGCGCCGGCCAGCGTCTGGGCCGAGAAGAATGGCGGCACGGTGTGGCTGTCGACCTATACCAAGAACCTGCAGCGCCAGATCGACCGCGAACTCGATCGCCTGTTTTCCGATCCGGCCGAAAAGGCGCAGAAGGTGGTGATCCGCAAGGGCCGCGAAAACTACCTCTGCCTGCTCAATCTGGAAGACGCCGCCCAGGGCGGCGCGGCGCGACCGCAGGATCTGGTGCCGCTCAGCCTGATCGCGCGCTGGGCCGGCGCCACGCGCGACGGCGACCTGGCCGGCGGCGATTTCCCCGCCTGGGCGGTGGACCTGCATGGCCGCAACCGCACGCTCGGCCTGACCGACCAGCGTGGCGAATGCATCCATGCCGGTTGCCCGCATTACCGCAAATGCTTCATCGAGCGCGCCGTGCGCAAATCGCGCAAGGCCGAGATGGTGATCGCCAACCACGCGCTGGTGATGATCCAGGCCGCGCAGGGCATGAATGCCTCGGAGGACGATCCGCAGAAACCTTTACGCTACGTGTTCGACGAAGGTCATCACCTGTTCGATGCGGCCGACAGCGCCTTCGCCGCGCATCTGACAGGGCAGGAAGCCATCGAACTGCGGCGCTGGCTGCGCGGACCGGAAGGCGGACGGCGCAGCCGTGCACGCGGTTTAGGGAATCGCATCGGCGATCTGGTCGCGCAGGACGAGCGCGGCCGCAACGCGCTGGAAGCGGTCAGCGAGGCGGCGCGTGCCCTGCCCTCCGATGGCTGGCTGGCGCGCATCGGCGACGGCAATCCGGTCGGCCACGGCGAGAAATTCCTCAGCAAGGTGCGCCAGCAGATTCTGGCGCGCAGCGCCCAGCCCGACTCTCCCTATGGCCTGGAATGCCCGACGAAGGAGCCCGTCGCCGGCCTGCTGGAAGCGGCGGAAAACTTCGTCACCGGCATCGAGCGTATTCTTGAGCCAATGAACGCGCTGGCAAAGTCCTTAAGCGACATGCTGGCCGACGAAACGGCCGAGCTGGACACCGCCACGCGGGCCCGCATCGAAGGCGCCTTGCGCGGCCTGCTGCGCCGCAAGCTCACCCTGGAAGCCTGGCGCAGCATGCTGCTGGATCTGCGCACCGAAACGCCGGCTACCTTTGTGGACTGGTTCGGGCTGGAGCGCATCGACGGCCGCGATTTCGACCTCGGGCTTTATCGCCATTATCTCGATCCGATGCTGCCCTTCGCGGCCGCCGTGCTGAAACCCGCCCATGGCGTGGCGATCACCTCGGCCACCCTGCGCGACATGGCGCCGGCGAAAGCCGATGCCGCGCCCGGACAGGATTGGGCCAGCGCCGATATCCGCACTGGCGCGCGCCACCTGCCGCAGCCGGGCCGCCATGCTGCCTTCCCCTCGCCGTTCGATTATGCCGCGCGCACCCGCGTGCTGGTCGTCACTGACGTACGCCGCGATGCGATGGACCAGGTAGCCGCCGCCTATCGCGAACTCTTCCTGGCCGCCGGTGGTGGCGGCTTGGGCCTCTTCACGGCGATCTTCCGCCTGCGCGCGGTGCAGAAACGCATCCTCAAGCCGCTGGCCGAGGCCGGCCTGCCGCTTTATGCCCAGCATGTCGATCCGCTGGACAATGCCACGCTGGTGGACATTTTCCGCGCCGAGGAACATGCCTGCCTGCTGGGCACCGATGCGATGCGCGACGGCGTGGACGTGCCGGGCGCGTCCCTGCGTCTTGTGGTGTTCGACCGCGTGCCCTGGCCGCGACCCGACCTTTTGCACAAGGCCCGTAAGGCGGCCTTCGGCGGTCAGGCCTATGATGACCTGCTCACCAGGCTGAAACTCAAGCAGGCCTATGGCCGGCTGCTGCGCCGGGCCGAGGATTTCGGCGTCTTCGTCGTGCTGGATGCGCAACTGCCCTCGCGGCTGCTGTCGGCTTTCCCGCCCAGCGTGGAGGTGCGCCGCATCGGCATCGCCGAAGCCGTGACCGAGACACGCAGCTTCCTGCAGCAGATGCAGTCCGGGCGCGTGACGCAGGACACATTGGAAGCCTGACCCGTCACGCTTTCGCCGCATTCCGCCGCTAGGCGTGACTGGCGCGGGCCGGATCGATCCGGCATAGTGCGCATCGCTGAACCCACCTTCATCATCCCCGGAACCCGATGTCGACCATCACGCCCCAGAATGCCCTGATCTATGCCATGGTGATTGCCGCGGTGGCGGATGGCAGGCTGAAGGATTCCGAGATCGCCGCGCTGGAAGTGGCGGTGCGGCACCTGCCGATCTTCAAGGGCTACGGCGTAGACGCGATGCAGGTCGCCACGGGCGACTGCGTCGCCCTGCTGGACCAGGAAGACGGCATCGACGCCGCGCTGGGCCTGGTGAAAGAAGCCCTGCCCAAGGACTGGTGCGAGACCGCCTATGCGCTGGCCTGCGATATCGTCGCGGTGGATGGGCATGGCGGGCAGGAAGAACTGCGCTGGCTGGAGATGCTGCGGCACGAGCTGGGCGTTGAGCGCCTGCATGCCGCGGCCATCGAGCGCGGAGCCGGCGTGCGCTACAAGCGCCTGCCGGGCGACCAGCCGAAGAAATAAGCCGCTTCAGTCGATCTGCGGCGCGTTGAAGTTATAGGCGCGCTCGACCTTCGCGATGCGAATTTCGTAATGCGAATACCATACCTCGCGGCCCTTCTGCCGGGCGGCGGCGTGTTCCATGTTGCGCTTCCAGGCGCGGATGTTCTCTTCGCTGTCGAAATACGCCACCGTGATGCCGAAACCATCGGTGCCGCGTGTGCTTTCCATCCCTAGGAAACCCGGCTGCTGGGCGGCAAGTTCGGCCATGCGGTCGGCCGTCTTGCCATAGCCGTTGTCGCCGTCCGTGCGTTGCGACGAGAAGATCACGGCGTAATAGGGCGGTTTGGGGGTATTGGCGAAACCGGAGGCAGACATCGTGGGGCGGTCCCTTGCTGGGTTATTCCGCCGCCTTCTCTAGCATGCTTTGTCCCAGCGCGCTGCCTTTCGGCACGATCAGCGGAATCGATTTCACCCCGACCATGATACGCGCCGGCAGATGGGTGACGATATCGCCATCGGCTTGCACGGGCTGCTCGGCCGGGCCGTGGATTTCCACCAAACGACCGCGCACCAGCTCGATCTCCGGCAGCCGCTGCAGCTGCCCCAGCGTCAGCGCGGCCGTGGCCCGCAGCGCGCCGATGCGGCCGCCCTTCTTGAACAGGCAGATTTCAAATGCCGGATCGTCCAGCCGCGCATTCGGTGCGCAGACGAACTGCCCGCCATAGAAATGGCCTTTCGCGATCACCGCCGAAGCGCAGTCGTAATCGCGACCATCGATGCTGAGGTGATAACGCGGCACGTCATAGGCAAGAAGCTGGCGCAGGCTTTCGATCACATAGGCGCCCTTGCCCAGCCAGCGCTTCAGCCTCGGCGGCAAGGCGGCCACCACATGGGCATCGAAACCGATGCCGGCCATGATGGTGAAAAGCCGCTCGTTCGCATAGCCGGGCCAAACCGGCACCACATCGCCATGCAGTACCGTTTCCATCACCGCAGGCGGCTGCAGCGGCAGGCCGATCTCCATCGCCAGCACATTGGCGGTGCCCAGCGGGAAGATGCCCAGCGGTGCGGGATTTTCGGCCGGCAGGCCGTTGGCCACCTCGCCGATCGTGCCATCGCCGCCAGCGGCCACCACGGCATCGTACCTGTCGGCCGTGCCGTCATGGGCAAAGGCTTCGGCGTCGCCGCGTTTTGTGGTGGGGCGGAATTCCACCGCGCAGCCGGAATCCTCCAGCAGATCGAGATAGGCTTCCAGCCGCGCACGTTTCCGCCGGCCGGCGGTCGGGTTGTAGATCACCAGCAGGCGGCGGCGATAATCGGGCATGGCGGCCGAATAGCAGATTTCCGGGCGGCGCGGCAGGGACGGTTTTGTGACAGTCACGCACGCCGCTTTTCATACATTAGTATGCTGGTATACCCCAATGCATGACATGGTATGCGATTCGGGGGACCTTTCTGGCTCTGCTGCTGCTTGCCGGGCCGGCATGGGCCGAGCCATCGGCCAGCGTGTTGGATGGCGACACATTAAAGCTGAACGGCGTCACCTATCGTTTGCATGGTATCGATGCGCCAGAAAAAACCCAGGTTTGCCAAAGGGATGGAATGGATTGGCTGTGCGGGCAGGAGGCCGCCGCCCATCTGCGCGGCCTAGTCGCCCGCCGCCGCGTGACCTGCGAGGCGCAGGATCGCGACCGCTATGGCCGCGTGGTGGCGATCTGCCGGGCTGGCGGCGAGGACCTGAACCGGGCCATGGTGCGGGCCGGGCTGGCCTGGGCCTACACGCAATACAGCCGGGCCTATGAAACGGCGGAACTGGAAGCGCAGATCCTGGAAAACGGTGTCTGGGCCGCCAATGTGCGGGCCCAGCCGGCCTGGGACTGGCGGCGCACCAGGCGGCATGGCGGAGGTTCGGGAACCCGCGCGAATCCGGGGTTGACAGGCTTTGGCCGCTAGTTATAGTGCGCCACCTCGAATTCAGGCGGCGCCGGACGGCTGGCGCTGCCGCTTTGTTATGGAATATCAACATGTTCGCAGTGATCAAGACCGGCGGTAAGCAGTACAAGGTGGCGGCTGGCGACGTGCTCGAGGTCGAGCTGGTCGGCGGTCAGGCCGGCGACAAGATCGAATTCGACCAGGTGCTGGCGGTCGGCAATGGCGGCGACGTGAAGGCCGGCAAGGCCGTGGGCGGCGCCAAGGTGAAGGCCGAGGTGATCGGCCTGACCCGTGGTCCGAAGCTGATCGTGTTCAAGAAGCGCCGCCGGCAGAACTCGCGTCGCAAGAACGGTCACCGCCAGAGCTACACCGCGGTGAAGATTCTCGAGATCGCCGCCTGAGCGCGCGACCAAAGATTTAAGGAGACAGTTCCATGGCACATAAAAAAGCTGGCGGCTCCTCGCGCAACGGTCGCGATTCCGAGTCCAAGCGCCTCGGCGTGAAGAAGTACGGCAGCCAGGCTGTCGTCGCCGGCAACATCATCATCCGCCAGCGCGGCACCAAGGTGCATGCCGGCAAGAACGTGGGCATGGGCAAGGATCACACCCTGTTCGCCACGGCCAACGGCATCGTGAAGTTCCACGACGGCAAGCAGGGCCGGTCTTACGTTTCGGTGCTGCCGCCGGAGGCGTGATCACACGCGCCTTTCCCGCAAGCATCACACGGATCAAGGGGAATGGCGCAGGCCATTCCCCTTTTTCTTTTTCTGGCGTCCCTTCGCCTTCTGCCCAGTGAACTCCGATGAAATTCCTCGATCAGGCCAAGGTCTATATTGAAAGCGGACACGGCGGCGCCGGTTCCGTCAGCTTTCGCCGCGAGAAGTTCATCGAATATGGCGGCCCCGATGGCGGCAATGGCGGCAAGGGCGGCGATGTCTGGGCCGAATGCGTCGACGGGCTGAATACCCTGATCGACTACCGCTACCAGCAGCATTTCCGCGCCGCCCGCGGCGGCCACGGCATGGGGCGTCAGCGGTCCGGCGCCAATGCGGAAGACGTGATCTTGAAAGTGCCCAAGGGCACGCAGATCCTGGCCGAGGACAACGAGACCCTGCTGGCCGACCTGACCGAGATCGGCCAGCGCGTTTTGCTGTGCAAGGGCGGCGATGGCGGCTTCGGCAACGAGCATTACAAATCCTCCACCAATCGCGCGCCACGGCGCGCCGATCCCGGCTGGCCCGGTGAGGAGAAGTGGATCTGGCTGCGGCTGAAACTGATCGCCGATGCCGGCCTGGTCGGATTGCCCAATGCCGGCAAGTCCACTTTCCTGAGCCGCGTCTCCCGCGCCAAACCCAAGATCGCCGATTATCCCTTCACCACACTGAAGCCCCAGCTCGGCGTCGTGAAGGCAAACGACAAGGAATTCGTGCTGGCCGATCTGCCCGGCCTGATCGAGGGCGCGGCCGAAGGCGCCGGCCTGGGCCATCGTTTCCTCGGCCATGTCGAGCGCTGTGCCGTGATCCTGCATCTGGTGGATGGCACGGCGGAAGATCCCGTCGCCAACTGGAAGATGATCCGCAAGGAGCTGAAGGCCTATGGCGCGGCGCTGGACAAAAAGCCCGAGATCATCGGCCTGAACAAGATCGACGCGCTTTCAGCCGACGAGCTGAAGGAGAAGATGGCCAGGCTGAAACGCTCGGCCAAACGCCCGGTGCTGGCACTGTCGGGCGTCTCGGGCGAGGGCATCGACGCGGTGGTGAACCAGCTTTATGCCGTGATCGCCGAGGCGCGCGAAGCCGAAAAGGCCGCACTGCAGATCGATGAACGAGCCGAGGGCCGTGATGAGTAATCCGCTCGCCCGCGCCAAACGCGTCGTCGTCAAGGTCGGCTCGTCGCTGCTGGTCGACGCGGAAAAGAACACCTTGCGCGACGCATGGCTGAATGCGCTGGTCGATGACATCGCCACCCTGCGGGCCGATGGCAAGGATGTGTTGGTGGTATCGTCGGGTGCCATCGCGCTGGGCCGTCGCATCCTGGGCCTGAACGGCAAGGCTTTGCGGCTGGAGGAAAGCCAGGCCGCGGCGGCAGCCGGGCAGATCCGCCTGTCCTCGGCCTGGCAGGAAGCCCTGGCGCGGCACGACCTGAAGACCGCGCAAATCCTGCTGACCCTGGGCGATACGGAATCGCGGCGGCATTACCTGAATGCCCGCGAGACGGTGCACACATTGCTGAAACTCGGTGTCGTGCCGGTGGTGAACGAGAACGACACGGTGGCCACGGCGGAAATCCGCTTCGGCGACAATGATCGTCTCGCCGCCCGGGTGGCGCAGATGATCTCGGCCGACTGCCTGATCCTGCTGTCTGACATTGACGGGCTCTACACCGCCGATCCCGGCGTCGATCCCAATGCAAAATTCCTCGCCACCGTACCGGCGATAACTGCCGAAATCGAGGCGATGGCCGGCGTCTCGCGCTCAGGACTGGGGCGCGGCGGCATGGTGACCAAGATCGTGGCGGCCAAGATCGCGGTCGGTGCCGGCTGCGCCATGGTGATCGCCAATGGCAAGCAGATGCATCCCGTGCGGAGCGTGCGCGATGGTGGCCGCTGCACCTGGTTTGAAGCCGAAGGCACACCGGCCGCGGCCCGCAAGCAATGGATCGCCGGCCATCTCAATCCGCAGGGCACGCTGACCCTGGATGCCGGCGCGGTGAAGGCTTTGCGTTCGGGCCGTTCGCTGCTGCCCGCTGGCGTCACAAAAGTGGATGGCAAGTTCCAGCGCGGCGACCTGGTGCGCGTCTGCGATCCGGACGGCAACGAGATTGCTGTGGGCCTTAGTGCCTATGCCGATGAGGATGCGCGCCGCATCATGGGCCACAAATCCGGCGACATCATCGAAATTCTCGGCTACGGTGGCCGCGACGAGATGATCCATCGCGACGAACTGGTGCTGCGATGACTGCGCATACCGCCATTGCCGATACGGCGACGTTGATGAACGAGATGGGCCGCGCCGCCAAAAGCGCCGCCAGCATCCTCGCCACGGCATCGACCGAACAGAAAAATGCCGCCCTGCGCGAGGCGGCCAAGGCAATTGTCGCTTCCGAGACCTCGATCCTTGCCGCCAATGCCGAGGACATGGCGGCCGGCAAGGAAAAAGGCCTGACGCCCGCCCTGCTCGATCGCCTGATGCTGGATTCAAAACGCATTCACGCCATCGCCCAGGGCCTGGAGGATGTGGCGGCCCTGCCCGATCCGGTCGGCGCGGTGATGGCGGCATGGACGCGGCCCAATGGTCTGAAATTCGAACGCGTGCGCACGCCTTTGGGCGTGATCGGCGTGATTTTCGAGAGCCGCCCGAATGTGACCGCCGATGCCGGTGCACTCTGCCTGAAGGCGGGCAATGCCTGCATCCTGCGTGGCGGCTCGGAAAGCTTCCGCTCCAGCCGCGCGATCCATGCCGCGCTGGTCGCTGGCCTGAAAGCCGCTGGCCTGCCCGAGGCGGCGATCCAGTTGGTGCCCACCACCGACCGCGCCATGGTCGGCGCCATGCTGACGGCGGCGCAATGGCTGGACGTGATCGTGCCGCGCGGCGGCAAGTCTCTGGTGGCGCGCGTGCAGACCGAAAGCCGCGTGCCGGTCTTTGCCCATCTGGAAGGCAATTGTCACGTCTATGTCGAGGCCAGCGCCGATGCCGACATGGCGGAAAAGATCGTACTGAACGCCAAGCTGCGCCGCACCGGCGTCTGCGGCGCCGCCGAAACCCTGCTGGTGGAACGCGCGGCCAGCGCCACGCATCTGCCCCGTCTGGTGAAGGCCCTGCTGGACCGCGGCTGCGAAGTGCGCGGCGATACCGAGACGCAAAAGGTCGACGCGCGCGTGAAGCCGGCCACGGAAGAAGACTGGGCCACCGAATACCTGGACGCCATTATCGCCGTGCGCGTGGTGGCCGGCCTGGACGAGGCGATTGCCCATATCGCCAGCCACGGCTCCAGCCATACCGAGGCGATCCTTACCGAGGATGCGGATCACGCGACGCAGTTCATGAAGCGGCTGGACAGCGCGATCCTGCTGCACAATGCCTCGACGCAGTTCGCCGATGGCGGCGAATTCGGCTTCGGCGCCGAGATCGGCATCGCCACCGGCAAGATGCATGCGCGTGGCCCGGTGGGCGTGGAGCAGCTCACCACCTTCAAGTACCGCGTTCACGGCAACGGCCAGATCAGGCCCTGAGACCATCCGCCGGAGCCGCCGCGCCGCATGATCCCGTCCCCCGGCTCTCCCCTTGGCCTGCGCATTGGCCTGCTCGGTGGTTCGTTCAATCCCGCCCATGCCGCGCATCGCGAGATCAGCCTGACGGCCCTGCACCGGCTGAAACTGGATCAGGTCTGGTGGCTGGTCAGCCCGCAGAACCCGCTGAAATCGACATCCGGCATGGCACCGCTGGAGCAGCGACTGGCCGAAGCGCGCCGGGTCTCGGCGCATCCACGCATCCTGGTCACCGATATCGAAAGCCGGCTCGGCACGCGCTACACGGCCGATACGCTGGCCGCCCTGCGGCGGCATTACCCGCAGACGCGCTTTGTCTGGCTGATGGGTGCCGACAACCTGGCACAGTTCCATCGCTGGCAGGACTGGCAGGGCATCGCGCAGATGATGCCGATTGCCGTGCTGGACCGCCCCGGCTTCAACCTGACGGCGCCGCAGAATCCGGCCGGGCAATGGCTGTCGCGCTTTCGCGTGGCGCGCCATGACGCCGCCGCCCTGGCCGGCAAACCCGCGCCGGCTTTTTTGTTGCTGAAATCCAAGCTCAATCCGCTGTCTGCCACCGCGATCAGGCAGCAGCGCGGCAAACGTCAGGCTTGACGCAGATACAGCTTGTTGATGCCGGTGAGCAATTTGTGCACCGGCCGATAGAGGCCGAGAAAATCCTCCCAGCTTAAGCCCAGTACATTCGCCATCTCGGCCAGTGTGCGGCGGCCATCGAGCAGCGCGGCGATCTCGGGTGCACGCGGCGGTGCGGGGAATACCAGCCGTTCGTTCTGGAAGCTGATCGCCAGTTCGCCGCGCTTTTGCAGCGTCTCGGCCAGGGCTTGCGGCGGAATGCCGTTCAGCCATGGCACCAGGTCGGGCGCAGGCTGCGCCACAGCCTGGTTCACGCGCGCCGACGGCACGGCATAAAGCACATGGGTTTTCAGCGTACCGCTCAGGCGCTCCGCCAGGGCCGCCTGCTCCAGCCAGGGCAGTTTTTCCGCGCGGGCGCGCAGGCTTTCGTCCTTCAGGTAGCTGAGCGGATCATAACGGCAGGGCTCGATGAAAGCGCTGATGCCCAAATCCGCGCCGGCGACAAACTCGGCCAGTTCCGGCACGGTGTAGGCACGATCCTGCGCATGCAGCAGCAGGTCGTAGAATTCCGCATCGCCCAGCTTGTGGTCGCCCAGGAAAGGGTTGCGCCTGAACTCGTTGGTCTCGGGCAGTTCGGCCAGCAGCGTTTTCGCCAGCGCCAGCCTGCCAGCCGCCGGCAGGTCGGCCGTGAGCTGGCGCAGGGCGGCCTGCAGCGGATAGACCCCGGCGCGGCCGTAGCTGCCATAAACCATCAGGCCCATGCCGCCATCAGGCGACAAAGCCTGTTTCAGCACGGCAAGGCCGGCCGGCGGATCGGGCAGGTGATGCAGCACGCCACAGCAATCGATGTAGTCATACGGCCCCGGCGCGAGCTGCGGCAGATCAAGCAGCGATCCGGTGAGGAAACGGATATTCTTCAGGCCGCGCACTTCGGCGCGCGCCTCGGCGATCTTGCGCGAGGCCGCCGAGAGATCGAGATAGACCACCTCGTGCCTGCCGCCCGAGGCCTGCAGATACTGGGCAAGGTGAATGAGCCCGTCGCCCGTGCCGCCGCCGGCCACCAGCGCTCGGAACGGCTGGCTGAAATCACGCCGGCCGGCGAAAACGTAATGGTTGAGTTCCGGCAGGAAACTCGGGCTGCCGGTGATCAGCCGTTTGCGTTCCTCCGCCGGATCGCGCGCCGGATAGGGATAGGCCTCGTACTGTCCTTTGACGGAGTCGGTCACGCGACCTTGATCACCACCTTGCCGGTGGTCTTGCGCGACAACAATGCCTGCATCGCCTGCGGTACCTGATCGAGTGGATAGCTGGCCGAGACATGCGGCTTCAGCCGGCCCTGTTCATAGAGCGCCAGCAATGCTGCAAAATTGGCGCGGTTCTTTTCCGGTTCGCGCGCCGCAAAAGCGCCCCAGAAGACGCCGACGATGCTGCAGCCCTTGATCAGCGCCAGATTCGCCGGTGCTTCCGGGATGCGACCCGAGGCGAAACCGATCACCAGCAGGCGGCCATCCCAGTTGATGCAGCGCAGGCTCTGGTCGAAAGCATCGCCGCCAACCGCGTCATAGATCACGTCGGCGCCGTTGCCGCCGGTGAGTTCCTTGACGCGGTCCTTGATGCTTTCTTTCGAGTAGTTGATCACATGGGCGGCGCCGTATTCCTTCACGATCGCCGCCTTCTCGTCGGAGCCCACGGTGCCGATCACGGTGGCGCCCAGCTCGCGGCCCAGTTCCACGGCATTCAGGCCCACGCCGCCCGCCGCGCCATGCACCAGCAGTACCTCGCCCTTTTTGATGCGGCCGCGATCGACCAGGGCGTGATAGGTGGTGCCATAGGTGATCGGGAAACCGGCCGCGATCTCGTAGGGCATGCTGGTGGGAATCTTGAACACGTTGCTGGCCGGGCAGTTCACCAGCGTGCCGAAAGCGCCGTTGCCGGTGGTGGCCATGACGCGGTCGCCGACCTTGAGATCGCTCACCTTCTCGCCCACCTCGGCGATCTCGCCGCCGCATTCCATGCCGGGTGCAAAGGGGAAAGCCGGTTTGAACTGGTATTTGCCGGCGATCATCAGGGTATCGGGGAAATTCAGGCCGGCGGCGTGCACGCGGATGCGCACATCCTTCGGTCCGAGCGCCGGCAGCGGCAGATCCTCCAGTACCAGACTTTCCGGCCCGCCCCAGGCTTTGCACACCATGGCTTTCGCAACGGCAGCGCTCATCTCTCACTCTCCCTGATTTTTCTTATGGTCCGGGTTTTTCTTGTCTGCAGATACAGAAATGGCGCCGACATCCGCCGGCGCCATCCGTCGCATCCCGCTTATTTGGGCGCCATGACCATGGTCATCTGTCGCCCTTCCATCTTGGGCGTCTGTTCCATCTTGGCCTTGTCACCGAGATCTTCACGCACGCGGTCGAGCAGCTTCATACCCAGTTCCTGGTGCGCCATCTCGCGACCACGGAAGCGCAGGGTGACCTTCACCTTGTCGCCTTCTTCCAGGAACCGCACCATCGCCCGCATCTTCACGTCATAATCATGCGTGTCGATCATCGGGCGCAGCTTGATTTCCTTGATCTCGATGACCTTCTGCTTCTTGCGCGCCTCGGCCGCCTTCTTCTGTTCCTCGTACTTGTACTTGCCGTAATCGAGGACCTTGGCGACGGGCGGCTGGGCGGTCGGCGAAATCTCGACCAGGTCCAGCCCGGCCTCTTCGGCGATTTTCAGCGCTTCACGGATAGGGACGACACCGCGATTTTCGCCGACGGCGTCGATCAGACGAACCTGGGGAACGTCGATCTCGAAATTCACCCGCGGACCGTCGCTTTTGGGCGCCGGCGGGGCATTAAACGGGGGACGGGCTATGACGCGCTCCTAAAGTAGTTGCAACATAATCAGTGAGTTAGGACGGAGCCGGCTCGAAATCAAGCCGAAGGCATCCGCGCCTCGGCCGCCAATCTAGCAATCGCGTCGGCCAAAGCAATGGTTTCCTGCTGCTCGGAACCGAGGCGGCGCAGGGTGACGGTGTTCTGTTCCGCCTCCTTTTTGCCGACCACCAGGATGACCGGTACCTTGGCCAGACTGAGCTCGCGGATCTTGTAATTGATCTTCTCGTTGCGCAGATCGGTATCGACGCGCAGGCCGGCGGCATCGAGCCGGTCGGCCACGCTCTGCGCATAGGCATCGCAATCGGAAACGATCGGCGCCACCACGGCTTGGATCGGCGCCATCCACAGCGGCAGGCGACCGGCATAATGCTCGAGCAGGATGCCGATGAAACGCTCGAAACTGCCGAGGATCGCGCGATGCAGCATCACCGGCCGATGGCGCCCGCCATCGGCGCCGACATAGTCGGCATCCAGGCGCTCGGGCAGCACGAAATCAACCTGCAGGGTGCCGCATTGCCAGTCGCGGCCGATGGTGTCGCGCAGTACGAATTCCAGCTTGGGGCCATAGAAGGCGCCCTCGCCGGGATTGAGCGTGTAGTCCAGGCCGGCGGCGACGCAGGCTTCCTTCAGCGCGTTCTCCGCCTTGTCCCAGGTGGCATCCGTGCCGGCGCGCTTGTCCGGCCGGTCGGAGAATTTCACCCGGATGTCGGTGAAGCCCATGTCGTGGTAGATGCTCTTGAGCAGCTCGCAGAATTCCTTGCTCTCCGAGATGATCTGGTCTTCCGTGCAGAAGATATGCGCATCGTCCTGGGTGAAGTTGCGCACGCGCATGATGCCGTGCAGCGCGCCACCCGGCTCGAAACGGTGGCAGGAACCGAATTCGGCCATGCGCAAGGGCAGGTCGCGATAGCTCTTGAGCCCCTGGTTGAAGATCTGCACATGGCAGGGGCAGTTCATCGGCTTGAGCGCGAAAACGCGTTCTTCCGGGTCGCTGCCGTAATCGCGGATGCCCTGCTCGTTTTCCGCCAGATACATGTTCTCGCGGAACTTCTCCCAGTGGCCCGAGGCTTCCCACAGCTTGCGATCGACCAGCTGCGGCGTCTTCACCTCGACGTATTTCGCCTTTTCCAGCCGGTTGCGCATGTAGCGTTCCAGCGTGCGATACAGCGTCCAGCCCCTGGGGTGCCAGAACACCATGCCGGCGGCTTCTTCCTGCTGGTGGAACAGGCCCATTTCCTTGCCCAGCCGGCGATGGTCGCGCTTCTCGGCCTCTTCCAGGCGCTTGAGATAGGCGTCCAGTTCCTTCTGATCGCGCCAGGCCGTGGCATAGACGCGCTGCAGCTGACGGTTCTTGGCGTCGCCGCGCCAGTAGGCGCCCGACACCTTCATGATCTTGAAGGCCGTGGGCAGCTTGCCGGTGGAGGGCAGATGCGGCCCCATGCAGAGGTCGAGCCAGTTCTCGCCCTGGCGATAGATCGAGATCGCCTCGCCGCGCTTGGCAATCTCATCGACCCATTCCGCCTTGTAGGTTTCGCCGATGCGACGAAAATGGCCCACAGCCTTCTCGGCCGGCCATTCCTCGCGCGTGATCGGCAAATCCTGCTTCACGATCTCGGCCATGCGCTGTTCGATCCTGGCGAAATCGTCGGGCGTGAAAGGCTCGTCGCGCACGAAGTCGTAATAGAAGCCATCGTCGGTGGCGGGGCCGAAGGTGATCTGGGTGCCGGGGAACAGCTCCTGCACCGCCTGCGCCATCACATGGGCGCCATCATGGCGGATCAGTTCCAGCAGCTCGGCCTCGTTCTTGTCCTTCATGGTGACGATTTCGAGCCGGGCATCCCGGGTGATCGGGGTTTTGAGATCGCGCAGCACGCCATCCAGCCGGATCGCCAGCGCCGCCTTGGCCAGGCCGGCACCGATGCTGGCCGCCACATCCGCCCCGGTGCTGCCCGCCGCGTAAGTTCGTACACTGCCATCGGGCAGCGTGACGCGGATTTCGGCAGGATTTGCAGCGGACTGGGACATGGGTTAACGGACCTCCAAGGGGGCGCAGCCTAGCCGCCCCGGCCCCCCTGTCAAGCCGGGCCCGCCCCGCCACGGAGGCGGGATTTCAGCCCTGCCCCGGGAACAGCAGCCTCGTGTAAACCTTGATATAGGCTGCGCACATGGCGTCCACGGTAAAGTTTTCCATCACGTGGCGGCGGGCACGCTCGGCGATCACCATGCGGCGTTCGGGCGAGAGCATCAGCGCTTGGCCCAAAGCCTCGGCCAGCGCCTTGGGATCGTTGGGCGGCACCAGCCAGCCGGTTTCACCCGGCAGCACCGTTTCCCGCGCGCCGCCATGGTCGGTGGCGATGACCGGCTTGCCCATGGCCTGCGCCTCGACGGCAATACGGCCAAAGCCTTCGGGGAAGGTGGAGGCCGAGACCACCACATCGGCCAGCATGTAGGCCGCCGGCATGTCCTTGCAGTCGCCGGGCAGGCGCACGCAGCGATCCAGTCCAAGCTGCACGATCAGGCCTTCCAGTTCGGCACGATAGGTCTCGCGGCCCTGGTGGTCGCCCGACAGCACGGCGATGAAATCCTGCTTGCCGCGCTGCTTGGCCAGCAGGCTGAGCGCGCGCAGCAGCACGATATGGCCCTTCCAGCGCGTCAGGCGGCCGGGCAGCAGGATCACCGGCATACCATCCACCAGCCGCCATTGCTGCGCCAGGTTGGCGATGCGGTCGGGATAGATGCGGCCGGGATCGAATTTGCTCAGGTCGGTGCCGCGTGGAATCACGGTCAGGCGGTTGCGCGGCACGCCGAAGGCCTTGTTGGCGTAATCGGCGACGAAGTCGGAAATCGCCACCACCATGTCACCCTTGGCCATCGGCCCGGCCCAGAATTTGCGGAACCAGTTATGCGACTTGTAGGCATTGTGGAAGGTGGTGACGAAGGGCACGCCGCAGCGCTGCGCCGCCGCCCGGGCCGACCAGGCCGGCGCACGCGAGCGCACATGCACCAGGTCCACCGGCAGGGTTCTGATCAGCTCTTCCAGCCGGTCGGCATTGCGGCGCATGACAAGGGGATTCTTGCTGGCCAGCGGCAGCGTGAAATGCCTGGCACCGGCCCGCTCCAGCTCACGCACCATCGGCCCGCCGGCCGAAGCCACGTAGGAAACCCAGCCGGCCTTGGCCAGCGCCTTGGCGGTATCCACCGTGCCCCGCTCGACCCCACCGGTCACCAGGGCCGGCAGAACCTGTAGTATTGCGGGTGGTCTTCCCGAAGGAGGCGTCTCTGGGGTAGAAATATGGGTATCGGACATAAAGGCCGGCAGGGTGGAAGGCTGGCCAGGACAGGCCGTGCCTGCGGGGGTAGCGCAAAGCCGCCCCCATAGCAAGAGAGTGCGGAGCAGGAGTACGGGGCAAGAGGGGGTCAGTGCATGGAGCAGCAATCCTGCATCCCGGTCGCAAAAATGCGGGCGGCCATGGCCGCGTTGCTGGGCGGCGTCTGTCTGCTGGCCGCCGGGATGGCCGCAGCGCAGACCACCGGCAAGAATCCGTCCCATGAAGACATCCTGCGCGGTTTCGACATCAGCGCGCTCTACGCCGATACCGCACAGGGCACCACCGGCTTCGGTTCCGGCGCCACGCTGACCGGCGTGGTCGTACGGTGGGAGAATCCGATCGTCTACAGCCTCGACGGCCTGCAATACGACAAGGCCCGCATCGCCGAGACGGTCGAGACCCTTAAGAAATTCGCCGATCTGGCCGGGATCGTGGTCAAGGAGGGCGCGGTCGGCGGCAAGGACGTCAATTTCCGCATCGTCTTCCGCAATACCGACAACCTGCGGGCCAGCAATGGCGGCAAGGTCGGCTGCCTGACCTCGTGGAACAGCGACAATTGGACGGGCCGTCTGAACTGGGCGGAGCTGCAGATCAACCTGGCCTACCAGGCTGGCATCAGCCAGTGCATCCAGCATGAACTGCTGCATGCCTTCGGCCTGCGCGGCCATCCGCACAAGCTGCATTCAATCCTCAGCTACTATACGACACGCTTCGTCTTCGAGCCGACCGAGGCCGATATCGTGCTGCTACAGACCCTGTATGACCGCCGCATCAAGGCGGGCATGCCGCGGCTGGAGGCCGTGGTGCTGGCCAATGGGATCATTGAGGAAAAACGGCGGGCACTGAACCCCGCGGCACCGCCGGCAACATCGCCCGACGCCGTGCTGGCCGATATCCGGGCCAGCATCGTTGCGCTGGCCGAATCCGGCAATGTGCGCGCCATGCTGCATCTGACCGAGGCATTCCGTGGCGGCAAGGGCGCAGAGCTTGACCCACAACGCTCGAAGGCCTGGCTCGACCGGGCCACGGCCAGCATCGATCCGGTGCAGCGTTTTGACGCCGCCTATGCGCTGCAGTTCGGCCGCATCGTGCCGCGCGACCAGGAACGGGCCGCACGCCTGTATGCCGGCATCGCCGATACCGGACAGGCAGCCGCGCAGAACAATCTGGGCAACATGCTGCGCAACGGCCACGGCCTCGCGACCGACAAGATCGAGGCGCTGAAATGGTTCATCCTGTCGGCAAAGGCCGGCAACAAGCTGGCGGAAAAGAATCGCGACAGCCTTTCGGCCGAACTGGCCGACGACGAGCGCGGCGAGGCCGAACGCCGCGCCGGGGCATGGAAACCCGTCGCCCAGGCCGCCAGGTGAACGGCAACGCCGTTATGCCCGGCTGGCTGGATAGCCGCGCCGCCCGGGCCTGCGCCGTCCTGGCCTGCGCCATCCTGCTCTCCGCCTGTGGCGGCCGCGACTGGAAGCCTACGCTGCAGAGCCACGACCAGCTGGTCCGCGCGTTTGATGAAGCAGCCCTGGCGCGCGGATTCGTCATGAAATGGGCAGGGCCGATCCGTTATGCAACAGACGGGCGCACCGAAGACGCCGCACGGTTGGCCTATGCCGAAGCGGCCCTCCTGCGCATGGCGGCGATGGCCGGTGTCGAAGCCTATAGGGTGCCGCATGTATCGGCGGCCAATTTCGCTCTCGTCTTCAGCAATGTGGAGGCGTTCGGGCTGCCTTCGGCCTCCAGACCTTTCTGCTATGCCGTGCCGATGGCCGATAACAATGGCCATATGACCAAGGTTACCCTGCATCTCAACATCAATATGCCGAATGCCTTCTATGGGCAAACGCAGCAGATCACGCCGGAATACTGCATCGTGCATGAACTGATGCACGGCTTCGGATTTCGCGGCCATTCGCACACCACCTACTCTATCCTGAGTTACGGCAATATCGGACTGCAGGATATGACGGAGGCCGACGAACTGCTGTTGCGCACCCTCTACGATGAGCGCATGAAGCCGGGCCTGCAGCGCTGGCCCGCCCTGTACCAGGCGCACGAGATCATGGCGGAGCTGCGGCACGCAGCCTATCCCGACCAGCCGCGCCCGGGCTTTCCGGCCTATATCGAAAAACTGGCCGCCCGGCTGAAACAGCATTAGGCATGGAAACCGGTCGCCCAGGCCGCTAAATAGGCGGCATGACCGAAACGCAATTCCTCATCCGGCCCGACGGCACCCGCATCGCCTATTGCGCCTCACCAGCCCGGACCGCCGGCCGCCAGCCCGGTGTGCTGTTCTGCGGCGGCTTCAGATCCGACATGACGGGCAGCAAGGCGCTGGCGCTGGAAGCGGCGGCCCGGCAGCGCGGCACCGGCTTCGTGCGCTTCGATTATTTCGGCCATGGCCAGTCGGACGGCAACTTCCTCGACGGCAGCATCGGGCGCTGGAAGGACGACACGCTGGCCGTGTTGCGCGAGGTCTGCGGCGATGGCCCGCAGATCGTGGTCGGCTCCAGCATGGGCGGCTGGCTCGCCGCCCTGGCGGCGCTGGCGCTGCCAGAGAAAGTCGCCGGCCTGGTGCTGATCGCGCCGGCGCTCGATTTCACCGAGGACCTGATGTGGGCGCAGATGGCCGAAGCGCAGCGCGCCATCCTGCTGCGCGACGGCATCCTGCGCGAGCCTTCGCAGTATTCCGACCAGCCCTATGAATATACGCTCAAACTGATCACCGAGGGCCGTGACCACTGCATCCTGAATGCCGGTATCGCCTTCGATAAGCCGGTGCGCATCCTACAGGGCATGCAGGACCCCGATGTACCCTACCAGCATGCCGTGAAAACCATCGAGGCCTTCCGCGGCAACGACACCCGCCTCACGCTGCTCAAGGACGGCGACCATCGCCTCTCGCGCCCGCAGGATATCGACCTGCTGATCGAAACGGTGTGGAGCCTTACGCCTTGAGGGTCGGCAGCAGCGCCTTCAGACCTTCGCGGTAGCTCGGGTATTTCAGCGTCACGCCCAGTTCGTCCTTGATCCTGTCATTCCGCACGCGGCGGCTGTCGGCATAGAAGCTGGCCTGCATCGGCGACAGCTGCGCCGCATCAAACGGAATGGCCGGCGGCACCGGCAGGTTCAGCAACTCGGCGGCATACTGCACTACATCCTGCGGCGGCGCCGGCTCGTCGTCGGCGACATTATATACTGCACCGGGATTGGGCTTTGCCATCGAGGCCTGCAGCACCTGCGCGATATCCTCCACATGGATGCGGCAGAAGACCTGCCCCGGCTTGACGATGCGGTGCGCCGTGCCGCGTTTCACGCCTTCCAGCTGGTTGCGGCCCGGCCCGTAGATGCCGGCCAGGCGAAACACATGCACCGGCACGCCCTGCTCGGCCTGCAGCTTCAGCCAGCCGGCCTCGGCTTCGGCGCGCCGCATGCTGCGCGCCTGGGTCGGGCGCAGGTCGCTTTGTTCGTCCACCCAATCACCATCACGATCGCCATAGACGCCCGTGGTGGAGAGATAACCAAGCCATTTGAGGTTTTTCAGTTTGGCGATATCGGCTGCATGCCAGCGCAGCACCGCATCGGCCTGTTCTTCGGCCGGCACCGAGATCAGCATATGTGTGGCGGGCCCCAGCACCGAGGGATCGCTCAACGGCGCCCTGCCATCGAAGACGTGGCTGTCATAACCCAGCGCCGCCAGAGCCGCGGCCTTCTCCAGGCTGCGGCTGGTGCCGACAATACCCCAGCCCTGCGCCTTCAGCCTTGCCGCCAGCACCTTCGCGCTGAATCCCAGACCGAAACAGAACAATACGCTCATTCACGCTCTGCCTTTTCGCCGCATGCCTTGCTTTTGCCATGACGGCCGGCCACTCTCCGGCACCATGACATCCTTCGCCAAGATAGTGCCTGCGCTGTGCGGCGCCAGTGCCGCGCTGTTTTTTGCCGCCGCTCTGCCTGCGGCACAGACGCCGCAGAAGGCAGCTGCTCCGGCTCAGACGCCGGCACCAGCCCAACCGCAGTCGCGCGTGCTGGAAGATGCCGCCTACGAGGATTGCCTGGCGTTGATGCGCAAGAATCCCGAGGAAGGCTTCGCCCAAGCCCAGCTCTGGCAGGCCACCGGCGGCGGCCTGCCGGCGGCCCATTGCGCGGCCCTGGCGCTGGTGGAAATGAAGCATTACGCCGATGCCGCCGACCGGATCGAGCAGTTGCTGCCGCTGGCCGAGAAACAGGCGCCCCACCTGACCGTCGCGCTGCTCGACCAGGCGGCCAATGCCTGGCTGTTGGCCGAACAGCCGCAGCGCGCGAAACAGCTTCTGGATATCGCGCTGAAGGCGGTGCCCGACACGCCCGATCTGCTGATCGACCGCGCGCTCAGCCTGGCGGCCCTGGGCGACTATCAGGCCGCGCGCGTGGATCTCGACCGCGTGCTGGGTCTCGATCCGACGCGCGAGGATGCCCTGGCCCTGCGTGCTTCGGCACGACGGCAGACCGGCGACCCCAAGGGCGCGCTGGAAGATACCGAAACCGCGCTGGCACTCAATCCGCGCCTGCCCGAGGCTTTGCTGGAACGCGGCATCCTGCGCTTTGAGGCGGGCGACAAGAAAGCCGCACGGGCCGACCTGATCCAGGTGCGACTGATCGCACCTGACAGCGCCGCCGCCATCTCGGCCGGACTGTATATCGAGAAAATGGACGTTAAGTCGGACTGAACTCGGCGCGCACCGCGGGATCGGATTCGGCCTTTTCCCGCGAAGCGGCGAAGTGCGCGAACTCGTCCACCGGCATCAATTGCCTTAGCGCCCAGACGGCATGGGCGCGCACCGGTGCCGCCGGATCGGTGCTGAGTTTCTCCAGCATCGGAATTGCGGCGGCATCATTGCTGTTGCCCAGCGCGATGCAGACATTGCGCACGAAGCGGTCACGGCCGATCCGCTTCACCGGGTTGGTGCTGAAACGCTCACGGAATGCCGTGTCGTCCAGCGCAGCCAGCTCCAGCAGCAAGGGCGCGGTCAGCTCCGGCCTTGCCTGCAATGTTGCCTCGCGCGCGGCGGATGCGAACTTGTTCCATGGGCAGACCGCCAGGCAATCGTCGCAGCCATAGATGCGGTTGCCCATGGGCTTGCGGAATTCATGCGGGATGATGCCGCCATATTCGATGGTGAGGTAGGAGATGCAGCGTCGCGCATCAAGCTGGTAGGGCGCCGGAAAGGCCTTGGTGGGACACACATCGAGGCAGTTCGAACAGGACCCGCAATGGTCGGTTTCCGCCTGCTCCGGTTCGATCTCCAGCGTGGTCAGAATGATGCCCAGAAACAGCCAGGAGCCGAAGTCGCGCGACACCAGATTGGTATGTTTGCCCTGCCAGCCGATGCCGGCGGCAGCACTCAGGGGCTTTTCCATCAGCGGCGCGGTATCGACGAAGACCTTCACGTCGTCGCCCCATTCGCGATGCATCCAGCCGGCCAGGCTTTTCAGCTTTTTCTTGACCACCAGGTGATAGTCGCGACCCTGGGCGTAGACCGAAATGGCGGCGCGCTCGCGCTGCGCCAGCACGTCGAGGGGATTGTCGTCGGGACCGTAATTCAGCCCCAGGGCGATGATGCTTTTCGCCTCGGACCACAACGCGTTCGGATGGCGGCGGCGCTCGGCCTTCTCTTCCAGCCAGGCCATCTCGCCATGACGTTTGAGCGCCATGAAGGCATCGAGTTTTTCGGCCAGGTCCGGGCCGATGCGGTCGGTGGTGGTGAAACCGACCGCATCGAATCCTTCCGCGAGGGCGCGCGCCCGGATGCGCTCCCTCACCGACATCGCGGCTCAGTCCGGCAGGGCGGCGATACAGGCGATCTCGACGCGGTATTCCGGCGCGGCCAGCTTGGCCTCGGTGGTGGCGCGGGCCGGCGTGTTGCCCTTCGGCACCCAGGCATCCCAGGCCTTGTTCATGTCGGCGAAGGTCTTGATGTCGGCCACCCAGACATTGGCCGAGAGGATGCGCGTCTTGTCGGTGCCGGCCTGGGCCAGCAGCTTGTCGATCTGCGCAAGGATCTGCTCGGTCTGGCCGGTGACATCGGCCTTGGGATCGGCGGCGACCTGGCCGGCGAGGTAGACCGTCTTGCCATGCACCACGGCCTGGCTCATGCGGGGGCCGACATCGATGCGGCGGATGGACATGGGGAACGCTCCTTGTTGGTTTCTGCGGTTCGGGTTTTTAGAAATCCAGATCGGCGTAATGCCGGGGCGGCGGCAGGCCGGGGATGTGGTCGGCCAGCAGCGGACGGAAGCTGGGCCGCGACTTCACGCGGGCATACCAGTCCTTGGCACCGGCATAATCGTCCCACGGAATGTCGCCCAGATAGTCGACGCAGCTCAGATGCGCGGCGGCGGCGATGTCGGCCAGGCTGAAATCCTCGCCGGCCAGCCAGTTGCGCCGCTCGGTGAGCCAGCCGATGTAGTCGAGGTGGATCTTCAGGTTGCTGTGCGCGATGCGGATCACGGCGGATTCGGGATGGCCCATGCCGAGGAAGCGCTTCATCACCTTCTCGAACACCAGCGGCTCGGAAACCTCGCGACCGAATTTGTGGTCCCACCACGACACCAGCCGGCGCGTCTCGGCGCGCGACGGCGGATCGAAGCCGATCAGCATCTTGTTGGGGTAGACCTCGTCGAGGTATTCGCAGATCGCCTGGCTTTCGGCCAGCACGCGGCCGTCATGCTCGACCAGCACGGGGCCCTCGCCGGTGGGGTCCATGGCCAGGAATTCCGGCCGGCGCTCCCACACTTTCTCGACCTCGAGGTCGAATTCGAGCCCCTTCTCGCGGAGCAGGACGCGGACTTTGCGGGACTGGGGCGACAGCCACAGATGGTACAGCTTGCGCATGGGGGCGGAGTTTAGTCGTATTCGGAGTGCTGAAAAAGATTCAGGTCGGAAAAATGCAAGGGGTGCCAAGGGCATGCTGAAAATCTGGGGACGCGGCAGCTCGGTGAACGTGCAGAAGGTGCTGTGGGCGCTCGAGGAACTGGGGCTGGCCCATGAGCATATTCCCGCCGGCGGGCCGTTTGGCGGCCTCGATTCGCCGGCCTATCGCGCCATGAACCCCAACGGCCTGATCCCGACGGTTCAGGACAGCGATGGCAGCCTGCATTGGGAAAGCAACGCCATCGTGCGTTATCTGGCCTCCCGCTACGGGGCCGGCTCACTCTGGCCCGAGAACCCGGTGGCGCGCTCAGAGGCCGATCGCTGGATGGACTGGGTGCCGACCACCCTGGGCGAACCCATGCGGGTGCTGTTCTGGGGCTTTGTGCGCGACCCGGTGAATGCCGACCTGAATGCCATGACCGCCGCCGAAAGCCGGCTGGCCGAACTCTGGACCCGGGTCGACACCCATCTGGCCGGCCGGCCTTTCCTGGGCGGCGACCGGCTGACCATGGGCGACATTCCGCTGGGCTGCCATGTGCAGCGCTGGCTGGGTTTCCCCATCACCCGCCCCAACCTGCCGCACCTGGCCGCCTGGCATGCCCGGCTAAGCGCCCGCCCGGGTTATGCCCGGCATGTAATGGTGCCTATGGAATGAAATGGACCGGAAAAGCCCGCTTCGGGTTCATTCCGGTTCATTCTGCTTCGTTTGAGTTCGTTGCGGTTCGTTTGGGTTCGTTTCGCTTCGTTTGTGTTCGTTGCTGCTCGTTTGAGTTCGTTACTGCTCGTTCGCGTTCATTTGACGTATGATTACTAATTGCCGTTTATCGATGCCTACCGGCGCTTGTCGGCACTGTTTTTAGCCTCCAAGGCAGCAAAGCCGGACAAAAATGACCGGAATCGGTGCCTCAGGGCATTTTCCGGGGCTGGAACGGCAGATTTTCAGTCCGGTTACGCCGATTTCGGTCGAGTTCCATGCTTTCGGGGCCGATTTTGGTATCCGGACCGCTTTTTTCAGGCAAAATTCGCTACTCGCTTCCGTTTCGGTTAACCGGACAGCGGCACATGAAATTTGAGAACATATATAGTACATAATGCTTGCCCGGTCAAGCCGCATCGCGGCCGCCGGCTGGACAAACACCCCGCCATCTGCGCCTATGGCCCGCCGGCGGGCCCCGGATGCATTCCATCCCCGGACGGCTGGCCTTTTCGACCGACAACCAGGTGATGCATGAAGGATAAGGACGGCTTTGCCGAACGGCTCGGCACGGCGGCAGCGGCGCGTAAGGCCCTGCTGGACAAGGCGCGGGCCCTGAACCCCGCCAACGACCCCGAATTCGCCGCCCGCCAGGCGGCCCGGCTGGAAGCCAGCCGCCGCCGCGAGGCCGCCGAGGCCGAGCGCAAGGCAGCCAGGCTAGCCGAAGCGGAGCGCAAAACAGCTGAACGCGCGGCCGCGAAGGCCGCCGCCGAAGCCGCGGCCCAGGCTGAAGCAGAAGCCCTGGAGGCCGCCCGCGCCGCCAAGGCCAATGTCAAAGTGAAATCCGAAGCCGAACTGAAGGCGGCGCGCGACGCGCGCTATGCCGCCCGCAAGGCACGCCGGAAGTAAGACCGGCGGAAGTAAGACCTGAGGATCGTCATGGCCGGCTTCATGCCGGCCATCCACGTCTTATCGCTCACACATCCGCAGACCCGCCCCAGCCGCCCTCGGCGACATCGAGCGTGCCCCGCGTGAGCACCATGTCTTTGGCATCGAGATCGCCAGCGCCCAGATCGGGCTGGTTTTCCAGCGCCGCGTAAAGCGGCGTGAAATCGGGCCGTGTGGCCGCGAACAGGTCCTCGAAGCTGCGGATCACGAAATAGGTTTTCTGGAACGTGTCGATGCGGTAGCGCGTGCGCATCAGCCGCAGCAGATCGAAGCGCACGCGGTTGGGCGCCGCTGAATCGAGGCAGAACACGCTTTCGCCTTTTGACGATAGAATCCCCGCGCCATAGATGCGCGGGCCCTCGCGCGTTTCGATCAGGCCGAATTCCACGGTGTACCAGTAGAGCCGCGCCAGGCGATGCAGCGCGTTCAGCCCTGCCGCCTTCAGCCCGCCCTCGCCATAGGCCTGCATGTAATCGGCGAAAACCGGGTTCATCAAAAGCGGCACATGGCCGTAGATGTCGTGGAAGGCATCGGGTTCCTGGATGTAGTCGAGCTGGTCGGCCCGGCGGATCCACCAGGTGACCGGGAAGCGCCGTTGCGCCAGATGGCCAAAGAAGATCTCGTCGGGCACCAGACCCGGCACGCAGACAATGCGCCAGCCGGTGGCGCGGTCGAGCACATCGGACAGGCGTTCGAAATCCGGCACGCCATCGGATGCCATGCCCAGCCCCTTCAGGCCAGCAAGGAATTCCGGGCAGGCCCGGCCGGGCAGCAGGCCAGCCTGGCGCGCAAACAGGCTGCGCCATACCGCATGATCCTCAGCCGTGTAGCGCTCCAGCGGCTGGGCATGGGTGTAATCGGCGGCAATCTCCAGATCGGCCAGATGCTCTTGCGCCACCATGACGGCCTCCCTCTGCCGTATTTTACTGCGGCAAGGATATGGCGAATGCTGCGCAAAAACTCCGCAACATGACGCGGTTTTTGATCGCTATATGCATGAAACTGGCATATTTTATCCAAAATCGGAGAAATCATGCATGCGGCCTGACCTGGATGTCTTCGACCTGCGCCTGCTGGCCGCCCTGCAGCAGGATGGCCGCGCGCCCAATGCCGCCCTGGCCGACGCGGTGGGCCTGAGCGCCAGCCAGATCAGCCGGCGGCTCGCCCGCCTGGAGCAGGAGGGCGTGGTGGAGCGTTATGCCGCCCTGCTGCGGCCCGAGGCGGTGGGCTTGAGCGTGCTGGCGTTCACGGCCGTATCGCTGGAGCGCCATGCCGAGGGCATCGTACAGGGATTTGAGCAGACCGTGCTGGCCTGCCCGGAAATCCTGGAATGCTGGTCGGTGACCGGCGAGGCGGATTTCGTGTTGCGCATCGTGGCGCCCGATCTGAAAGCCTTTGCCGATTTCCTGAGCCAGCGCCTGCTGCGCGTGCCGGGCATGCGCAGCGTGCGATCAAGCATCGTGCTGCACCGGATCAAGCAGACAACGGCACTGCCGCTGGAGCAGGCGTCGGGCTAGCACGTCGACAAGCGACAATCGAGCGCCAGCAGAGGCAGCCGGCCGGCGGTATCGCAGACGGTGTCCCGCAGGACAAAACCGTTCTCCGACAGCAGGACGGCTGCGGCATTGCGGATGGTTGCTGCCTGTCCCGCTGCCGGCGGTTCCCAGATCAGCACCAACCTGCCACGCGATGCAAGCTGCCGCCGCAATACCGCCAGTTCTGGCGCGCCGCCGCGCCAGAACAGATTGACGTTGATCGCGAAAGCCAGATCGAAACGTCGCGATGGCGACGGAAGATCCGCAAGAGCCGCGCGCCGTATATCCATCCTGCCTTGCGCGATGGCATCGGCATTCCGCGTCCGGGCCGCAGTTACCGCCGTGGCAGAGCGGTCAATGGCAAGCAGGAAAGCGAACGCCTTTGCATCGTGCAGAATTGCCGCTGCCGCCCCGTTGCCGCAGCCGATTTCCAGAACACGATGACGGGAATCCGGCGAAAGCCGATCCAGCGCAAACCGGATCCGGCGGGGAACGACCGGGGAAGGCATCACTCACGGCTCAGCTGCCGCAGCCAGGCGACGATATCCTCGGTCTGCTGACGCGATAGTTCGATGCCGCGCATGGGCGGATGCGGGGCGGCAAGCCAGCTGCGCAGGCGAGCCTCGTCATTCGGCCGGCCCCGCATCAGGCGCGGCAGGGAAGGTGCCGCATCACTGCCGCGCGATGTCGTGCCGTGGCAGGACGAACACCAGCGTTCGGTCAGCAGGCGGCCCTGGCCGGGCTCGCCCACTTCGGCGGCCTGCGCTGCCATGGCGGTATCGGAAGCGCGCGCCGTATCGACCGGGATCGTCTGGCTGCAGGTGGCGAACAGCGCGAAAGCCAGCAGATAACCGAGGCGGTGCGCTGTCATGGCATCACTCTTTCAGGAAATCGGGGGTGGCCGAGGCGATCAGCAATTCGACCAGGCCGCTCATGGCGCTCTGCACGCGGGCAAAACCGCCGGCCTTTTCGATGCGGGTTTCGTCCATGTAGAGATCGCGGTTGATCTCGAGCTGCAGGGAGTGGATGCCCTGGTCGCGACGGCTGTAATACTGGGTGATGTAGCCGCCGGCATAGGGCTTGTTGCGCGTCGTGCTGAAGCCGCAGGATTTCAGGTAATCCTCGACGCGATCCACCAGGTGCGGCGCGCAGGACACGCCGTGGAAATCGCCGATCACCATGTCGGCACGGCGCTGGCCGGCATCGGGCTGGTTGCTGCCACCCACGCTGGGCATCGAATGGCAATCCAGCAGCAGGGCCACGCCATGCTGCGCCTTCGCCTCGGCCAGCAGGCTTTCGATGGCATCGTGATAGGGCCGCCAGCAGGTCTCGACGCGGCGCTCGGCTTCGGCGAAAGGCAGTTTGCCCTTGTAGATTTCCAGCCCGCCGGCCACGACGCGGGCGATGGTGCCCAGGCCAGCGCCGATCTTGGAACTGTCGGTCACAACATGGGGCGGCAACGGCGCATCGAACATGCCGGGATCGAGTTCGTAGGCGGCGCGGTTGGGGTCGCAATAGGCGCGCGGGAACAGGGCTTCAAGCAGAGGTGCGCCCAAAGCCGGACCGGCGGCATAGAGTTCGTGGATAAAGGCATCTTCCGAGCGGCGCAGGGTGAGCGGATCGAGCTGGCTGGCCCCCCGGAAACTGGCCGGATAGATGTCGCCCGAATGGGGCGAGGACAGCACCAGGGCCGAACGGCCGCTGGCCGGCTGGGTGACGCGGATCGGCGGATCGACCGGGAATTCCGGATCGGGCAGGAACTGGCGGGATTTCAGACTGGCGCTGCTTGTCATGGAGGACCTGAAGGGGAACGCGGGTACAGGACAACTGAAGGCTGGGCAATTTTTAAGATTTCGAACCAATACCCCCTGACTATGGGGCAGGGGGCGGGGCTTGCCAACCGGCCCGTCAATGTTTAAAAGCCAGCCGGTCCGGTCGACCCCCGGACCCTGCGGCCCGGCCTGGTTCGGCGCTTCAGGCTGTGCGTACGGGCGGTTAGCTCAGCGGTAGAGCACTACCTTGACATGGTAGGGGTCACAAGTTCGATCCTTGTACCGCCCACCACGCACCAGACCAAATCTCTATATTTTTTGCCCGATCCAATTTGCGCACCAGCAGCCCTTGCGCGAATTCGATCCGCATATATTCGCCAAAAAAGCCGGAAAACCGGCTTTTTTATTCAGACATAATTAAGCATAATCATGACACGGTCGGTACTGTTGTAACCGGCCGGCGCCGAGCATGACCCGGGCCATATGCTGTCGCATATCCCGACCGGCGCAAACTGGGGGGCAATCAGGCATGGCGTCCAGGATGAGTCATCCTCTGTTCCATGAGTCTGTCTGCAGCCGCGCGGCCTGTAGCGGGGCGGCGATATGACTGTCGAAACCGCCATTCCCATCGGCACCGTCTTCGTGGAGCACTCGCGCTTTCTGCCGCGGGATGCACAGCCGCGCTGGCGTGTCGAGCGCATCGTCGCACTGCCGAACCTGCCCGAACATGCCGCCATCCGCAAACTGGAGCCCGGCGGCGAAGAACGTCTGATCACAGTGCAGGCCCTGGCCCTCAGCGGGAAATACGCCCGGCTCGATAGCTGACCGCGCGGTCACTGCCATGCGCTCATTGCGGCAGAGGCCGGGAAGAACACGCCGTTATTCGTCCGCCCAATGATCAGTGCCTCGGCCTATCGACCGATCCGGGTATAATAACGCATCGGACATTTGCCGATTTCTGGTAGCGTCTCCGTACGACTGGTTGAAGCAGTGTACCGGAGATGCCCGCATGTCCTCTGCCAACCCTTCTCGCCCAGCGCCGCGCATTCCTTTCGCGCCTCTGTCCCTTGTCACCAAAATCGCCCTCATCGTCGCCATCCTGATCACCCTGACGTCCGTTGCGGTGGGCGGCGGCGCGATCTGGGAAGTGCACAAGGAAGTGGCCAGCCAGGTCATCGACCGCCAGAACAACAGTCTGCGCACGCTGGCAATCCTGGTGCACAAATACTTTCCCGACACAAAATTCGAGATCGATGCCCAGGGCCGCGTCGGCCGGGTGACGATGGCGGAGATTCCCGATTTTGCCGATCACGCCATGATCGACGAGGTCGGCGTCGCGACCGGCGAGACGGCCACCCTGTTCCGCTGGCAGGAAGCGGACCAGGATTTTTTCCGTAAAACCACCAACATCAAACGCGACGACGGCGCCCGCGCCGTCGGCACGCCGCTTGGCAAGGCCAGCGCCGCCTATGCGCCGGTTGCGGCCGGCCGAACCTATCTGGGCGAGGCGGTGATCCTGGGCAAACCCTATTACACCGTTTATCACCCCGTGCACGATCCGGCCGGGAAGGTGATCGGCATCCTTTATGCCGGTGTGCTGAAGTCCCGCGCCGAAGCCTTCAGCAATATTGTCGCGCTGGAAGTGCTGACCGTCAGCGCCATCGCCATCGCGATCGGCATTGGCATTGCCGTGTTGTTGACCCGTGCCATCATGCGGCCGTTGCCGCGCCTGACCGAAGCGACGCATCGCTTGGCCGAACACGATCTTTCCGCCCAGATCGGTTATCAGGATCGTGGCGATGAAATCGGCAGTCTGGCGCGCGCGGTGGAAAAGCTGAAGCAGACCTCCGTAACCGCGGCCCGCGCCGAAAGCGGGCTGGAAAACGTTTCCACCAATGTGATGATCGCCGATGAAAACAACATCATCATCTATTGCAACCGCGGTGTGCTGCAAACACTGGGACGGGCGCAGGATGATATCCGCAAGGACCTGCCGCATTTCGACGCTGAGGATCTGATCGGCAAGAATATCGACATTTTCCACAAGAACCCCGCCCATCAGCAAAAGCTGCTGGCCAACCTCAAGGAGGCCTACAGGGCGCGGATCACCGTGGGCGGGCGCATTTTCGATCTAACCGCCAATCCCGCCGTGAACCGGCGCGGTGATCGCGTCGGCACCGTGGTGGAATGGGCGGATCGCACCGAGGATGTACGAACCGGTAATGAACTGGTCGCGATGATCGAGGGCGCCAGCGACAAGGGTTTCGCCGAACGCATCGACACCTCGTCCCGCACCGGTTTCATCAAGGCTTTGGGCGAAGCGATCAATGCCATGTCGGATAAATGCCAGGCCATGACCCAGGAAATCGCCGAAGATATCCGGGCCGTGGCTGCCGGTGATCTGACACGCCGTTCGGACCGGCAATACCCGGGCATTTTTGGTCAACTGAAAACCGGTGCCGATGCCATGGCCGAGCGCATGCGCGATTTCGCCGGTCGGCTGGCCGAGAGTGCGCGGCAGGTCCGCGATGCCTCGGCCGAGATTTCAACCGGCAGCCAGGATCTGGCGCAGCGCACGGAAAGCCAGGCAGCCAGCATCGAGGAGACGGCGGCCTCGATGCACGAGATCACCACGACGGTGAAGCAGAATGCCGACAACGCCCAGGCGGCCAGCCAGTTGGCGATCGCCGCCCGCGACACGGCAGAACATGGTGGCCATGTGGTGAGCGATGCGGTCTCCGCGGTGAGCCGCATCGAGGAAAGCGCGCAGAAGATCAGCGATATTGTCGGCCTGATCGACGAGATCGCCTTCCAGACCAACCTGCTGGCCCTGAATGCCAGCGTGGAGGCGGCGCGGGCCGGCGAGGCCGGCAAGGGCTTTGCGGTCGTTGCGCAGGAAGTGCGTGCCCTGGCGCAGCGTTCGGCCAATGCCAGCAAGGACATCAAGGCGCTGATCCAGGAATCGAATACCCAGGTGAAGACCGGCGCCGATCTGGTGGGCCGCACCGGCCAGTCGCTGACCGAGATCGTGTCGTCGATCAAGAAGGTGAGCGACATCGTGGCCGAGATTGCCGCCGCCAGCCGCGAGCAGGCCACCGGCCTGGAGCAGATCAACACCGCCGTCGGCCAGATGGACGAGATGACCCAGCGCAACGGTGCGCTGGTCGAGGAAACCTCGGCCTCGGCCCAGGCTTTGGCCGATCAGGGTCGCCAACTGGCCAATCTGGTCGGTTTCTTCAAGCTCTGACACGGGCTCAGGCCCGCATATGGGCCTGTCCTTCACATTGCCCTGCCGCTGCGTCACCATCAACGTCAGCGGGAGCCCGCGCGCTGCTGTGCCCGCAGGCGCATTGCAGGGGCTTTAACCATAAGTTGTGAAATGACGTTTAAGGGTTGCATGGCGTTGCGCCGAAGCGCAAATTCTATCCACAGAGTCATTGTGGGGGGACGCAAGAATGCGGCTCGGAATCCGTCAGAAACTTTTCCTCGCCGTCGGCGTGATCGCTGCGATGGCCGTGGTCTCAAGCCTGATCTCATTCGGCTTCTTCGGCCAGGTGCGCGGTGCGCTCAGCGGCGTGACGGAGCGCAGCATACCGGCCGTAAGCGCTGCCCTCACCCTGGCGGCACAAAGCGCCGATCTGGCCGCAGCCGCCCCGACCCTGGCCTATGCTGCCGGCGAAGGCGAACGCAAGTCGGCGCTGGGTGAATTGCAGGCCAAGCTCGTGCAGATCGACCGCACAGTGGCCCAGGTGAAAAGCAGCGATGCCCCGGCGGAAATCCGTGAAGAAGTGGAAAGCACCGTGGTGCGCCTGGCCGACGCCATGCAGCGCATCGACGACGCAGTGAAAGAGCGTCTGGCGCTGGCCGGCAAACGCCAGGAATTGACCAAGACGCTGACCGACAATCACGCCAATTTCCTGTTCCTGGCCCAGCCGGCGGTGGATCAGGCCGTGATGGACATGACGATGGAATTCGAGCTGGTGTCGCGCGCCACCGGCCAAGGTGCGTCGGAAATGATCCAGAGCATTCTCGACAAGCAGGTGGCAGGCGCCCGCGCCATCCAGGATCTGGTGGCCAAGGTGAACCTGACCGTCGGCATGTTGGCCGTGGCGGCCCAGGCCGACTCGCCCGAGCAGGTCGAACTGATCCAGGTCGACAACATCAATACCAAGGCCGAGATGCTGCGCTCGCTGGATACTGTGCAGTCGGTGTTTCCGAACAAGGAAATCGCCGAAGCGGTGGAAGCGATGGCAAGGGCTAGCGAAGGCGAGACAGGCCTGTTCCAGGTTCGCATGCAGGAACTGGCCGCCGCACGTCAGGCGGTGTCATCGCTGAGCGAAGCCCGCTCGGCTGCCAGCGCGCTGGCGGATGCCGTCGACCAACTCGTCACGGCGGCGCGCACCGAGACCGATACCTCGACCAAAGCCTCGATGACGGCAATCAACATCGCACAAACCAGCATGGCCATCATTGCGGTGATCTGCTTGATCTCTGCGGTGGTGATCGGTTGGCTGTATATCGGCCGGCGGGTAATCGATCCGATCGTTGCCACCACCGGCACCATGGACCGGCTGGCCAAACGTGACTGGCAAACCGAAGTGACGGGCCTGAATCGCACCGATGAGATCGGCGATATGGCGCGTGCCGTGCAGGTGTTCAAGGAACAGGGCCAGGAAGCGGACAAGCTGCAAAGCCAGATCGAATCCGACCGCGAACGCTTTGAACAGGAGCGCAAGGCGCAGGAAGCCCTGCTGAAGAGCGCCGTGGGCGAGATCGTCGGCGCCGCCAATGCCGGCGACCTCAGCCAGCGCATCGACACCACGCGCATCAATGGCGTGATGCGGGAACTGGGCGAAGGCGTCAATCAACTGCTGACCACGATGGATCGCGCTCTGGGCGACCTGGGCAACATGATGCACAAGCTGGCCGATGGCGATCTGACCCATCGTATCCGCGGCAACTATCAAGGCCTGTTCGCGCGGCTTGCCAACGATGCCAACCAGGTGAGCGACCGTCTCGCCGGCACGATGAAGCAGTTGGCGTCGGCGGCGGCGCTCGTGCGTGATGCCTCGGCCGAGATCTCAACCGGCAGCCAGGACCTGGCGCAGCGTACCGAAAGCCAGGCCGCGGCCCTGGAGCAGACGGCGGCCTCGATGCACGAGGTTACGGCGACGGTGAAGCAGAATGCCGACAACGCCCAGGCCGCCAACCAGCTCGCCACGGCGGCGCGCGACACCGCCGAGAAGGGCGGCGGCGTGGTCGGCCGTGCAGTGGCGGCAGTGACGCAGATCGAAACCAGCGCGCAGAAGATCGTCGACATCGTGTCGCTGATCGACGAGATCGCCTTCCAGACCAACCTGCTGGCGCTGAATGCCAGCGTGGAGGCGGCGCGTGCCGGCGAAGCCGGCAAGGGTTTCGCCGTGGTGGCGCAGGAAGTGCGCGCCCTGGCCCAGCGTTCGGCCAACGCGTCGAAAGACATCAAGGCGCTGATCCAGGAATCGAATGCCCAGGTGAAGACCGGCGCCACCCTGGTCAACCAGGCCGGCAGCTCGCTGACCGAGATCGTCACCGCGATCAAGAAGGTGTCGGATATCGTCGCCGAAATCGCCGCGGCCTCGGCGGAACAGGCGCGTGGCCTGGAAGAGGTGAACGGCGCCGTGGTCAACATGGACGAGATGACCCAGCGCAATGGCGCCCTGGTCGAGCAGACCAATGCCTCGGCGCAGGCCATGGCCGATCAGGCGCGGCAGTTGGCCGAACTGGTCGGACATTTCCGCTTCGAGGGCACGGCAGCAGCAAACGATCGCCTGGCCCAGGCCGAGATCGATACGCTGGAGGCCGGCGACGACACAATGGACAACGGCGACGATGCCGCAAAGGATGCGGCTGACTAGAAGCGGCTTTTCCCTGCCTAATCTTGAGATCGGCGGGCGGCGGCGTCTTCCGCTGCCTGCTGCATCGCCTCGGCCAGGGCGATATTCGCATCGCCCCCCAGCCGGCGCAGATTGGCGATCACCCCGGTGACATCAGCCGCCGGCCGGTTCTGGCTCAGCTTGAACTTGCCTTCCAGCCGCTCGACCGGAATCTCGACACCGACGATGCCACGCAGCAGGCCGGCGGCGAAACTCTCCGGCTCATCGCTCAGTTTCCAGCCATCCGCTCCCTCGTAAACCGCCGTCAGACGTTCGACGATATCGCGCAAGCGGGCCGGGTCGCGGGTGACCGTGGCACGGCCATAAGCGTGAACGGCGGCGTAATTCCAGGTCGGCACGGCCGGCTTCTTCGCGTACCAGTTCGGCGACACATAGCCATGCACGCCCTGGAAAATGCAGAGCACCGGCCGCCCGTCCAACGCCGCCGCCTGGCCATTGGCGGCCGCCAGATGGCAGACCAGCCGGCCGTGGGGGCCGTGGCCGGGCTCGTACAGGAAAGGCACATGGCTGGCCACCATGTCTTCCATCCCGCCGGAAACCAGCAGGCCGAAGGCGTTCTCGGCAATCAGGGCCTGCAGGGGGGCCGCGTCACGGACGGCAAAATGGGCAGGGACATACATTGGACGGACCGGGTGTTGATGATTGCGGGTGGTGCGCGATCAAACATCTGCCCCGCTCTGTAGGGCAAGCGGGAAATTGCACCCCCGATTGTCCCCGTCGCACCCCGCAGAAGGGGCAATTTTCAGCGTATTATCAAATCTATACCTTATTTTTCCGGCATCACTGGGGTAGCCCTGCGCCATGGCGCGAACCGACCCCACCGGACAGCCGGCCCGGCCGTTGCGGTATTATGTCCAGATCCTGCTCGCCAGCGTGGCCCTCTGCCTGCTGGCGGCATTGGGGCTGCACATTGTCGGGGATTACCGCACCCGCATCGCCGCCGCCCATGCCACCGCCGATCTGACCGCCGCCGCCGCCGCCGCCCAGGTCGGCATCGTGCTCGACAATTCCGAGCGCATCCTCCGCAATCTGGTTCGCCATCCCGGCGTCACCGCGCTGGATCCGCAGCGCTGCCGCGAAGTCTTCGACGATTCCGCCCTGCTACTGCCGCGCTACACCACGCTGGTCACGGTGGATCGCAACGGCATACCGATCTGTTCCGCCTCGCCGCTGGCACCGCGGCCACCGCAGACACGCTCCTGGCCATCGCTGCTGGAGCGGTTCGGCCAGGGAAATGCCCAAAGCGACTTCGCCGTCAGCGAACCGGTGCGCGGCACCATCACCGACCGGATGCTGGTCGCCTTTGCCGTGCCGCTGCGCGATGCCGCCGGCCAATTGACCGGCGCCGTGCTGCTGCCGCTGGATCTGGAGAAATTCCCGCCGGCCCAGGAAGGCCGTGCGGCCAGCAGCGATTTCTACGTCATCAGCCCGCGCGGCAACGTGATTTTCAGCAGCAACCCGGCCATACGGCTGGGCCGTCCGGCGCCGGACTGGCGCGTGTTCACCCAAACCACCGAACAGCTCGCCAACGAGCCGCTGGTGCAGGATGAGCGCATGCCGTACAGCATGATCGCCGCCAGTCGCGATCTGCCCCAGGTGGGCTGGCGCGTGGTGGCCAGCCTGCCGGCCGAACCGTTGCTGGCGCAGGTCTGGCGGTCGGCGGGATTGCAGGCGGGCCTCGGCTTGGCCGCCATCATCGCCATGCTGGCGATCCTGCGCCTGATCGGCCGGCGCGTCGCCGAACCGGTCTATGGCCTGGCCGCATTGCTGCATCGCGCCGCCCAGGGCGAGCGCGTCGAGGCGCTGCGGCCGACCGGCGCGCTGGAAATCCAGACCATCATTCGTGGCGTCAACCGTCTGATCGAAACCGTTGTCAGTCGCGAACAGGCGATACGCCAGAGCGAGGAGCGGCTGAAGCATGCGCTGGATGGTGCCGAAGAAGGCGTATGGGAATACGACATCGTCCACGACCATATGGAATTCAGCCCGCTGTTTTTGTCGCGGATGGGTTATCGGAACAGTGAATTGCCACCGATGCTGCAGACCGTGTTTCATCTGCTGCATCCGCTGGATTCCAAGCAGGCGATCCAGCGCATCAATGCCTTTCGCAACGGCGAGACCGAGCGTTTGAACATCGAGATGCGGCTGCGGACCAAGGCCGGCACCTATATGTGGGCGCTGGTGCGCGGCAAGGTCGTATCCCATGACGAGAATGGCAAGCCCACGCGTGCCATTGGCACCCATTCCGATATTACGCCGCGCAAGGCCATGGAGCTGCAACTGCGCCAGGCCGCTGCCGTGTTCGACAATTCGCCGCAGGCCATTATCGTCTGCGATCGCGACAACCGGATCATGACGGTCAATCCGGCTTTCAGCGCCATTACCGGCTATGACGCCATCGAGGTGATCGGCAAGAATCCGTCGCTGCTGTCATCCGGCCGGCAGGATCGCGAATTCTATGCCGCGATGTGGCAGACGCTGCGCACGACAGGCATCTGGCAGGGCGAGGTGTGGAACCGCCGCAAGGACGGCAATGTGTATTGCGAGTGGTTGTCGATCACGCAGATCAACGACTCGGCCGGAAATCCGACCAGCTATATCGGCATGTTCATCGACATCACCAGCCGCAAGGAGGCCGAAGCGCGCGTGACCTGGCAGGCGCATTACGACATGCTGACCGAACTGCCAAACCGACGGCTGCTGAACGACCGCCTGCACCAGGCCATCATGCGTGCGATGCGCCATGGCCGGCCGGGTGCCGTGCTGATGATCGACCTGGATCATTTCAAGGAAATCAACGACTCGCTGGGCCACACGGCCGGCGATGCGCTGCTGATGCAGACTGCACGACGCCTGCAGAGCGCAGTGCGTGAAAGCGATACGGTGGCCCGCCTGGGCGGCGACGAATTCGTGGTGTTGCTGGACGAGATCGGCACGGCAGAAGATGCCAGGCTGGTGGCCGAAAAGATCAATGCCGTGCTGTCGCGGGCCTATCGCATCGATGGGCATGACTATTTCATCTCGGGCAGCATCGGGATCAGCGTATTCCCCAATGATGGCCGTTCCGGCGACGACCTGATCAAACATGCCGATGCCGCCATGTATGCCGCCAAGGAAGCCGGGCGCAATACCTGCCGCTTCTTCACCGCGGATATGCAGGAAAGTGTCGACGAGCGGCTGACCATCGTGGCCGAGCTGCGGGCCGCGCTACAGGAAGAGGGCGTGACCCTGCATTACCAGCCGATTGCCGACCTGCGCAGCGGCCGGATCGTGAAAGCGGAAGGGCTGGCGCGCTGGCTGCATCCGCAACGCGGCCTGCTGGGCCCGGTGCAATTCATCCCCTTTGCCGAATCATATGGCCTGATCGGTCTGCTGGGCGACCGTGTGCTGGCCGAAGCGATCCGGCAGCGCCGCGCCTGGCACGATGCCGGCCTTGATATAGAGATTGCCATCAATGTCTCGGCCGAGCAGATCAAGGCGGGGGATTTCGACAACCGCGTGGCGACCGCCCTGGAAGGGATGACCGATATTGCCCAACCGCTGACCATCGAAATCACCGAGACCCTGATGCTGTCGGGCGACCGCGCCCATCTCGACACGCTCGACCGCCTGGCCAGGGCCGGGGTGAAAATCGCGCTGGACGATTTCGGCACCGGTTATTCGTCACTCAGCTATCTGGCGCGCCTGCCGGCGCATCTGGTGAAGATCGACCACGCCTTCGTTTCCGAGATCGGCACGGATCGCGGCGAGCGTTTGGTGCATACCATCATCGACATCGCCCACGATCTGGGACTGGAAGTGGTGGCCGAGGGCATAGAGACGCCGGCGCAGATGGCTTTCCTGCGTCGCGCCGGCTGTGATTACGGCCAGGGCTTCCTCATCGCGCGGCCGATGCCGGCAGACGAGCTGCCGGCCTTTGCCCGCAATTACAGCATGGAGACGCCGGCAACGGCGTGACGCTGCCCCGCGCCCTTAGAGCGCGCGGATATAACCGAGGAAATTGCGCACCTGGGTACCGAGCTGGCCGGCCTGATCGTTGAGGCTGGTGACCGAGCTGCTGACCTGATCGGCCACCTCGCCGGCCGTGCCGGCGGCGCTGCTGATCTCGTGCACGTTCGAGGACACGCTTTCGATGCCCGCGGCGGCGTCCTGGATGTTGTTGCTGATATTCTCGGTGGCGCCAGCCTGCTCCTGCACCGATTCCGACATCAGGCCGACGCGTTCGTTCAGCGTCTCGGACTGGTTTTTGATGATCTCGATGGCCGCAACCGTCTTGTCGGAAGCATGCTGGATCGCGGAAATCTGATCGGCGATGCTCTTGGCTGCCTCAGCCGTCTTCTGCGCAAGGTTGCGTACTTCCTGCGCCACCACGGCAAAGCCCTTGCCGGCTTCACCGGCACGGGCGGCTTCCACACTGGCATTCAGCGCCAGCAGGTTGGTCTGGAAGGCGACCGACTTGATGAATTCCACCACCTCGTCGATCTTGCGGTTGGCGCTGGCCAGTTCCTGCACGGCCAGGCTGGCGCGCGACACTTCCTCTTTCACCGCTTCACTGGCGATCCGGGAATCGCGCACCTGGCGGTCGATCTCGGCTACCGAGGCGCTGAGCTGTTCTGCGGCGGCGGCAACCGCCTGCGCATTATGGGTGGCATTGCCGGCCGACTGCGATACGGAATCCGCCTTGGTATGCACGGCCTGGATTTCGCCGGCCATGGTGGCGGCGTTGGCATACAGCATGCTGGCCGAACCCTGGACGGCGCCGACGATCGACATCACGTCGCGTTCGAACTGATCGGCCAGTTGCTGGCGTTCACTGCGGGCCTGGCTTTCCATGGCGGCGCGCTGCTCGGCCACCTGTTTTTCCAGCGCGGTGGCGGCCAGCGCCTTCTGGTGCATGGACTCGCGCGCATTGTTGATCACCTGCGCGCCACGGCGGAAATCGCCCGGCATGCCGCGCAGCAGGAAGGGACGATAGAACTTGCCTTCCGCGGCATAGGTCAGCGAGGCGCCGGATTCCCGGATGAAGGCATCGGTGCGATCAAGCAGGCGGTTCAGACTCTGCAGCACCGGCGCCAGCTCGCCATGTGACTGGGTGTCGACCACGCGCACCGACAGGTCGCCGGCGGCAGCCTTGTCACAGACACTTGCAAGTTCATCGAGAACTTTCTGTCGTCGATCCTTGCCAAAAAGAGCCATTATCACCCTCCGATATCGTTTACGCGCGTCTCAGCTTGCGGCAGCTCTCAGGCCGCCTGCTTGCCGGCGCGGGCGTTGCGCTCGGCTTCATCGAGCGAGAACACGAATTCTTCATAGCTCTGGCCGCGTTCGGCCAGGATATTTTCCAGCAGTTTCACGCTGGCGGCCAAGCCCTGCTTGCGGTCGGCATGGCGGTTTTCTTCTTCCAGCAGCTTGGCATAAAGCTGTTCGATCTGCCGGATCGCCACCGCACGCGGCCGGCGGCGGTTGGAGTGGTAGCCATCAATCTGGCCATCCCTGCCATAACTCGGCGTCACATGGGCGAACACCCAGTAATAATCGCCGTTCTTGGCCATGTTTTTCACATAGGCGAAAATCTCGCGTCCGCTCGCGATCGTCTGCCACAGCAAGTGGAATACCGCGCGCGGCATATCGGGGTGGCGCATGATGGAATGCGGCTGGCCCACCAGCTCATGTTCCTCATAGAGACCGACGCGGCAGAACACCTCGTTGGCATACAGAATCCGGCCTTTCGGATCTGTCTTGCTGACGATGATTTCATCATCGCCGAAAGTGCGTTCTGTCTTGGTTGGCTGCGGGCGCGGCATTGATCTCTCGCGATCTTTTTACGCTATGCAAGTGTGCTGGCTGGAAGATCACAGAAGATTGTCATCAGGTCATCCGCTTGCGACGTGTTTTTTTGATTATGGGCAAAAATTCACCGCAGCCAGAGATTGCATCGTCCTGTTGGAAGCATACGAAAAAAAGAATAGTGCCGCGATTTATTAGTGAGTCAATACGATTTACGCGCGCAGCCGAAATTCAGCGCAGGATTTCGCGCTCATACAGGAAGGTCTTGAACGGCAGATCCGCGTGGAGCACGTCCTCGATCAGGCCCTCGAGAAAACCGCGCACATCGTTGAGACTGACCCCGCCCTTCCGGGCGCAATCCGCCTGCAGGCGATCGAGCTTGTCCAGGATATTGCGGTGATGGCCGCGGTGCGGCGCCAGCAACGGAAAACCGAGGTCTTCCATCAGGGCCTCCTCATTCCGGAAATGTCCGGCCATTTTCTGCCGCAGCATCGTCAAATGCTGCAGCGGCAAGGCATCATTGCCCTTTGCCGCGGTCACCAGGCAATCGTTGATGCAATCGGCGATGTCCTGGTGTTCGGCATCAATGTTGCCGAAGCCGAATTCAGCAACCATGGGCAATTTGAAAACAGACATCTTTTCGCTAACGCTCCGCACTTGGACTGACCAAGCATGGCTTCGCCGGGTTCAGGGCCGGGTTCAGGGCCGGGTTCTGTTGGATGCCGCGCTGTATAGCAGGCGACATGATGCAGGCGACGGCGCGATCTCTGGCGGGCTGTGATCTAGCACACAGATCGGCCCAGATGTTGCGATGGTGTGGAAATAGCCGGTGCGGGAAATAGCCGGTGCGGGAAACGGCAAAATGGTGCCGGCGGAGGGACTTGAACCCCCGACCTCGACTTTACGAAAGTCTTGCTCTACCAACTGAGCTACGCCGGCCAGGCGGCCGAACCCGGGTTGACCCGGGCGGGCTGCGCGCGGAAAATACGGGTCGGCGCCCGGCTTGGCAAGTCGCAAAACCGGCCAAAATAATACCGGCAATACAAGTGCTTGTTGTTGGCCGGAGAGCCGCGCGCGGCATGTGCCGGGCGGACGGGGCGAGAGGGAGAGTGGAATATATGGCTGTCGCCTATACGCTGTATGGCAGTTTTCTGTCTGCGCCGACCTACAAGGTCGGCCTGATGCTGGCGCTGTGCGGCCTGCCATTCGATTACCGCCATGTCGATTTGGCCAAAGGCCAGCACAAGACCCCCGATTTCCTGGCGCTCAACCGCTTTGGCCAGGTGCCGGCCCTGGTGCATGACGGCCTGAAGATGTGTCAGTCCGCCGCCATCCTGACCTATCTGGCAGAGCAGACCGGCAAGTTCGGCGGCGCCACATCCGAGGAGCATCAGCGCATTCGGGAATGGCTGATGTGGGAAACCGATCGCCTGGAATCCTCGCTCAGCCGCACCCGGTTCTTCGAGCGTTTCGCCAAGCCCGATCCGGCCGTGCTGGAATATATCCGCAAATACGCCGAGATGGTGCTGGGCCAGTTCAACGCGCTGCTGGAAGGTAAACGCTTCCTGGTTGGCGAACGCCCTACCATCGCCGATATTGCCGTCTTCGCCGCCGTGGTGCATATGGCCGAGGCGAAATTCGAGCCGAGCGACTATCCCAATGTGAAATCCTGGTGGGACCGCATCGTTGCCCTGCCCGGATTCAAACCGCCCTACGACCTGCTGCCCAAAGGCGACCAGGACGCGGTTCGCTGATCCTCAATGCTTTTCCAGCAGTAACGGCCGCGGTGGCGCCGCCAGCGGCGCGGCCTCGCCCAGCCGGGTGGGATCTAGGCTGTCGAAACTGCCGCAATCGGGGCAGAGCAAATGCCACTCGGCATGGCCCGTGCCGCAATGGCCGCACTGCCACAGGTCGCTGCGGATGCTGGCCCGCCAACGATCCGCCACGACGTCATCACCATCCCCCTCTTGCGCCAGCCGCGCCTGCAATCGCGCCGCCCAACTGCCGCCGCGCCCGGCCAGTTGATCCAGGGCTTCACGGGCGGCGGCGAAATCATGGGCCTGCAATGCGGCAGCCGCCAGCAACAGGCGGCTTTCAACCTCTGGCCGGCGTTCGGCCACAAAAGCCTCAGCCCGCGCCAGCAAATCCGCAGACGTCACATCCTGCTGCAAGGCTAGCCAGGCATTCGCCAATGCTTCGGATGGCCGGCGCGCAAAGGCAACGCGCAACAGCTTGGCGGCCGCTTCCCGGGCAGCGTGATGGTCGGCTGCACGCGCCAGCAGCAAGGGTGGCACCGGGTGCTCGGGCAGCAATCGTGCCGCCTTTTCGGCATGCTGGCGCGCCATGCGCAGATCGCCCGAGTGCAGTGCTGCCTGCGCTTCGGCCAGATCGAGGCGGGCATCCAGCGCCGAGGCCGCTTCGCGGCTGACGGCTTTTTTCCGCCGCGCCTGCTCCAGTCGCTTGCGCGCTCCGGCCCAGTCACCGGATTCGACCAGCAACCGCAACTCGGCTTCGGCGGCGAAGGGCGAGGCTGGACGCAATGCGGAGGCGCGGGCGGCCAGCTGCAAAGCCGCCACGCGGTCGCCGCGACCGCGTGCATCGGCCAGCAGGCCGCGCGTACCGAGAAAGGCCGTGCCCGGATCCTGGCTCAGCGCGGTGAAGGCGCGCTGAGCGTCTTCGTTTCTGCCGGCAAGTTGCGCCGCATGGGCCGCCAGCAGGCGTGCCAGCGCGGGATCATCGAGTTGCTTCTGCGCTTTGGCAGCCAGTTTGGCGGCGCGATCCGCCTCTCCGGCGGCCACTGCCACCATGCCGGCGGCAAAATTGGCATAGCCCTTGGCCTGGCGTTTCAGCCGGCGACGCTGCGGCAGGGCAACAGCCCAGGCGACGATCCATGTCAGGATGAAAGCGGCCACCACCAGCAGCACGACACCCAGCGCCAGCAGCGGTGCCGGCGCTTCGATGATATGATCGAACCAGCTGATGCGGATGCGGCCGGGCTGGTCGGCGATCCAGGCGGCCAAACCGGCCACCACCATCAGCAGAACAAGGCCAATCGCTGTCCTGACCAGACGCAGCATGATCAGTGGATCGCCAGATGCGAACGCAGGGCCACACCATGGGCATCCAGCGCGGCATCGAGATCGAGCCGCGCCTGCGCCTGATCGCGCCAATCCTGCAAGGCCGGAATCAGGGTCATGCCATCCAACGCCACCACCGCGGCGGCCAGATCGCCGTCGCGCAGGGCGGCCTCGGCGGCTTCCAGCCTGCCTTCAACAGACGCGCTGTCGATGCTGCCAACGCGACGGATGCTGACCAGGCCGGTGAGGCGATCGACGGCGCGCTGCCACCATGGCTTCTCGGCTGCCGCGGCGGTTTCGCTGCCCGGCATGACACGCTGCTGCTCGGCCAGGCTGGGAAAGCGGGCAGCCAGAACCGCGACCGGCGGAATGCGGCGTTCGGCAAAAGGTTGCAAGCCGGCGAAGGCCGCTTTCAGCGCCCCGCCCTGGGCCTCGGCGTAAGTGCCCAGCAACGTAGCTTCGCGGGCAAAGGTGCTGCCGCGCCGTGCCTGCTCGCGCGCTTCGGAAAAGGCGATGAGCTGCAGCAACGGTTCGCGCAATGCATTGAGCCGCGCCTCGCTGAGCGCCGTGAAGCGCGCCTGCAGGTCGGCGAGCTGGGTCTGCAATGCGTTGCGCTGCGCGGCATTCGATTCCTGCGCCTGACGCAGACTTGCCATCTGCTGTTCCAGCTCGGCCAATTTCTGCAACAGCGCGGGATCGGTGCCGGCATTGGCGGCCGGCAATTGTTGCAGCCGTTCTAGGCTGGCAGTAAGCGCGGCCAGGCGCTTTTCCTGTTCATCCTGCCGGGCAAGCAAAGCGGCGTCGGGCATGGAAGCCGACGCAGCCGCAGGTGCCGATGCCGGTGCCGATTGGGGCACGGCAATGGTGGCCTGCGTTGCAGTCTTGCCGGCGACCATCGTATCGAGCTTGCCGCTACTCCAGAAATGCCAGCCGACGGCAACGCCTATGCTGACGATTACCGCCGCGACCAGCAGCAAAGCGGACTTGGCAGAACGGCCACGCTTGCCGCCGAGCGGCTCGACCTCGGCATCGATGATCCTGTCCTTGTCCGGCTTGTCGCTCATGATCCATCCGACCGGTTCGTTGTCATTCATCCAGCAGGGCGAGCATATCATCCTCGCGCGGCGTGGCCGCGATGCGGATTTCCGCCCAGCCCAGCGGCGCCAGCATGGCGGCCACATTCGCACTCAGGGCCAGTGCCGTACAGGCGGCAGCCCCGCCGCCGATACCGGCCTGCTGGGCCAGCGTAACAAATACCGCCGCCGTGCGGGGAGAGAAAAACAGCGCTGCGCCATACCGTCCGGCCGCGAAATCCGTTGCCACTGCTGCGGGCAGGGCCACGGCAGGTTTGGCTGCATACAGCGTGACGCGACGAACATCGTAGCCATCGGCCTGCAACATGGCCTGCAGGTCGCCCGCCAGCGTGGCGCCGGCCGCATGCAGCAGCGCGCCATCTGCCGGGCGATGCCGCTGGCGCACCAGTGCCGCGAGTTTCTCGACATCGCCGCCGGCCGCCTCGACAACACTGAATCCCTCGGCACGGGCCGCTGTCGCCGTGGCTTCGCCCACGGCATAGACGGCAAGGTCCCGGCGTGGCGAATTGGCGCAAAAAGCGCGCGCGCCGTTGATCGAGGTGAACAGCACTGCCGTCACATCCTGCAGCGGCAGCGCTACGTCGCGATAAATATCGATCGCCAATAGCGGTGCGCAATCGGCCTGGATGCCGCGCGCTTGCAATTTGCGGTGCAGATTTTCCGCTTCCTGTTCGGGCCGCGTGATCAGCGCGCGCATGTCAGGGTTTGAAGAAATCCGGGCCGATGCGGCCTTTGAGTTCGGCGCCGGCATCGCGGCCCATGGCAACGCCATCCCTCGCCGTGCCATTGCGCTCGATCTCGATCAGCTCGCTGCCATCGGGCCGCGCGATGGCGCCGCGCAGGCGCATGGCAGAATTTGCTCCTGGGCCATCGAGTTCAGCCAGCGCCGCAATCGGCGTGCGGCAGGAGCCGTCCAGCACGGCGAGCAGCGCGCGCTCGGCTTCGACACGGATGCGCGTGGCGGCATCGTCAAGCGGTGCGAGGAGATCCAGCACGCGGGCGTCGCCGTCGCGGCATTCGATGCCGATGGCACCCTGCGCCACGGCAGGCAGCATTTCGTCGGTGGATAATACCTGCATGCCCGGCGGCGCGAGTTTCAGGCGGTGCAGGCCGGCCAGCGCCAGGAAGGTGGCCGAGACGATGCCGTCCTCCAGCTTGCGCATGCGGGTCTGCACATTGCCGCGGAAGGTGACCACCTGCAGATCGGGACGGCGCGCCAGCAGGAAGGATTTGCGCCGCAGCGACGAGGTGCCGACAATGGCGCCCTGCGGCAGGGCGGAAAGCGCGGTGGGTTTCAGGGCCAGCAGCACGTCGCGCACATCCTCGCGCGGCAGATAGGCGGCCATGGCAAGCCCGGGCGGCAACTGGGTCGGCATGTCCTTCATGGAATGCACGGCCAGGTCGATGCCGCCATCCAGCAGGGCGTCCTCGATCTCCTTGGTGAACAGGCCCTTGCCCCCGGCCTCGGCCAGCGCGCGGTCCTGGATCTGGTCGCCCGTGGTCTTGATGATGCGGATGACGATGTCGCCATCGCGCAGGTCGGGATGGGCGGCCAGCAGGCGGTCGCGGGTTTCGTGCGCCTGGGCCAGGGCCAGGGGCGAACCGCGCGTGCCGATGGTGAGAACGGGCTTGCCCGGAGTCACATGCTTGCCCTTTGCTTGCCTGGCCTGTGTTTGTCTGGCCTGTGCTTGCTGCGGCGGTGTCATAATGCTAGGCCTACTCTATATTTCCTACCGACTGAAACGGACACGGACCACCGGCGGATGCTTGTTCTGGGCATCGAAACCAGTTGCGACGAGACCGCCTGTGCCGTGGTGCAGGATACGGGCGATCCGGCGCGGCGCATTGTCAGTCATAGCCTGTTCTCGCAACTGAGGGAACACGCGCCCTATGGCGGCGTGGTGCCGGAAATCGCCTCCCGCGCCCATATCGAGCATCTGGACGGCCTGGTGGCCGAAAGCCTGCATGCGGCCGGCATCGGCCTGGCCGACCTGGACGCCATCGCCGCCACCGCCGGGCCGGGCCTGATCGGCGGCGTGATGGTCGGCCTGATGACGGCCAAGACGCTGGCCTGGGCCGCCAACAAGCCGCTGATCGCCGTGAACCATCTGGAAGGCCATGCACTGTCGGTGCGCTTAAGCGATGACGTGCCATTCCCCTATCTGCTGCTGCTGGTCTCGGGCGGGCATTGCCAGTTCCTGTCCGTCGAGGATGTGGGGCAATATCGCCGGCTGGGTACAACCATCGACGACGCGGCCGGCGAAGCCTTCGACAAGACCGCCAAGCTGCTGGGCCTGGGCTATCCCGGCGGGCCGGCCATCGAGCGGCTGGCGCGCCAGGGCGATGCCACGCGCTTCGAATTGCCCCGGCCGTTATGGCGCAAGCCGGGCTGCGATTTCAGCTTCTCCGGCCTGAAGACGGCCGTACGGCTGGCGCTGGAAAGCTGTGGTCCGCAGCCATCGGAGCAGGACAAGGCCGACCTGGCCGCCAGTTTCCAGGCCACGGTGATGGCCGTGATCCTCGACCGGGCACGGCATGCCATCGCCATGTTCGATGAATCTCATGCTGCACGCGGGAAACATTTTGTGGTGGCCGGCGGCGTGGCGGCGAATGCGAAACTGCGCGAGGGGCTGGTGGCGCTGGCCGAGGAATACGGCATGAGCTTCACGGCGCCGCCGCTGAAACTCTGCACCGACAATGGGGCGATGATCGCCTGGGCCGGGCTGGAGCGGTTTCGTTTAAACATGATCGATACGCTGGAAGCGCCGGCGCGCGCACGCTGGCCGCTGGATGCACAAGCAGCAGCGAAACCCTTCGCCGGCGCCAAGGCATGAGGTGGCGGGCATGAAAAGGATCGGCGTCATCGGCGGCGGCGCCTGGGGCACCGCACTCGCGGCGCTCTCGGCCAGTAATGATCCTGGGCAGGGCGACACATTGCTGTGGGCACGCAATGCCGAGGTCGTCGACGACATCAACGCGCAGCACCGCAATACGCTGTATCTGCCCGATGTGGAACTGCCTGCCAATCTGAAGGCCACCAGCGATCTGGCCGCGCTGAAAGACTGCGACGCGCTGGTGCTGGCCGTGCCGGCGCAGACCCTGCGGACCTTCGCGCAGGAAATCTGGAAAACCCTGCCCGGCCATGCGCCCCTGGTGATCGCCGCCAAGGGTGTGGAGATCGGCAGCGGCAAGCTGCCCGGCGAAGTGCTGCATGATGTGCTGCCGGCGCGGCCGGTGGCGATCCTGACCGGGCCGACCTTTGCCTCGGAAGTCGCGCGCGGCCTGCCGGCGGCAGCGACGCTCGCCTGCGCAGATGCAACTTTGGGCGCGGCGCTGGTGCAGCGTCTGGGCCGGCCGACCTTCCGGCCGTATCTCTCCGATGATGTGACCGGCGCGCAGATCGGCGGCGCGGTGAAGAACGTGCTGGCGATCGCCTGCGGCATCGTGATGGGGCGCAAACTGGGCGACAACGCACGCGCCGCCCTGATCACGCGCGGCCTGGCCGAGATGAGTCGGCTGGGCCTCAGCCTCGGCGCGAAACGCGAGACGCTGATGGGCCTCTCGGGCCTGGGCGATCTGGTGCTGACCTGCACCGGCCCGCAATCGCGCAACCTGTCGCTGGGCATCGCCCTGGGCGAGGGCAAAAGCCTGGCCGAGGTGATGGCCGGCCGGCGCACCGTGGCCGAAGGCGTGCATACCGCGCAGGCCATCGACACGCTGGCGCGCGCCCATCACATCGAGATGCCGATCTGCCAGGCGGTGGATGCCGTGCTGCATAGAGGTGCCGGCATAGAGGCCATGTTGACCGCCCTGTTGGCGCGACCGTTCAAAATCGAGGACTGACATGAACTACTGGCTGATGAAATCCGAGCCTTCCGCCTGGTCGTGGGAGCAGCAAGTGAAAAAGAAGATCGAAAGCTGGAACGGCGTGCGCAATTACCAGGCCGCCAATAACATGAAGGCCATGAAACTCGGCGATCGCGCCTTCTTCTATCACTCGGTCGACGAGAAGCAGATCGTCGGCATCGTCGAGGTATGCAAGCTGTATCACCCCGATCCCACCGACGAGACCGGCAAGTTCGGCATGGTGAGCGTGAAGGCGCTCATGCCTCTTAAGACTCCAGTCTCGCTCGCCCAGATCAAGGCCGAGCCGAAACTGAAGGACCTGGCCCTGCTGCGGCAGTCGCGGCTGTCGGTTTCGCCGGTGGATGCGGCGAGCTGGAAGCTGATCTGCAAGATGGGCGGCGTGAGTGCGTGATTGTGACGAAACACCGTCATGCCCGGCCTCGTGCCGGGCATCCGCGTCCTGCTTCCAAAAAAACTCGTGGATGCTCGGACCAAGTCCGAGCATGACGAATAAGGTTATGGTGCTAGTGCCATGACCACCCGCCCCAACCAGCCATCGCCCGGCACGCGGCTGGTCGCGCTGGCCGAGATCCCCGAGCCCGGCGCGAAGGGCCTGACGTTTGGCGCGGGCAAGGAGCGGTTCGAATGTTTTGTGCTGCGCTGGCAGGGTGCGGTGCTGGGCTATGTGAATGAATGCCCGCATGCGCGCACGTCGCTGGACTGGCGGCCGGATGCGTTTTTCAACCGCGACATGTCGGCCCTGCAATGCGGCACCCATGGTGCATTGTTCGCGCCCGAAAGCGGCCAGTGCTTCCTCGGCCCCTGCAAGGGCAAGAGCCTGATCCCCTTTGCCGTGCGCCTCGATGCCGAGGGCTGGGTGATTGCCGCCTGAAACGAAGGCGGCCGGGATGCTGAGGGAGCATCGCCGGCCGCACGGCAACCGCAGGCAGGGTGGGAGGGAGCTGCAGCAGCCGTTTTGTGTATTCCTTAGTCTGGCCGTTCAGCCGGCGCGGCTGATCACGCGGATGTCGCGGCAGGCCTCAAGCACGCCAAGCAAAGCCTGGCCCAGCAGGTTGATCGGTGGGGTGCGCGTGGTCATGCTCTTACCTCTGATCATTTGGCCTCCGGTCACTTGGTCAGGATCAGCTTGCCATTGGCGGTGAGCCGCAGGCGGTAATCGGCGCCATCATGCTCAATGATGATCTCGCGGGCAGCCTGGAACAGGACGCGACTGGACAGCCGTGGTAACCCGTCTTTCTGCACCAGCAGTGGATCGCCAGCCTCAGCTTCTGCTCGCCCGGCATGATGCGTCTGGTTCAGCTCCGTCATAACCACCCTCTGCCCCGTCGCGCCGCAGCCTGGGCCAAAGCCCCGCAAGCGGCGTGTTAAAGACAGACTACGGAATATCATCTGCGAATGCAAGTGAGAATGAGTCGCATATTTAGCCCCATAAAAAGCCCGCTCAGGCCATGATTGTCCCGTGCGGGCTTTTCTCCTGACGGCTTTCGCCGCCAGGTCAGCCGATAACAGCCTGGTCAAGGCCGTCTGTACGGCGCTGCTGCAGGCGGGCGACCAGGCGGCGAAGCTCGCCTTCCTGCACACCGTCGCGGCGCATCAGCATCTGGGTGATCGGATCGGCCAGCATGTCGCTGAGAGCCGGCTCGCGGCCAAGCCAGCAGACCTGCTTGCCCGTCGTCACCGTCATGACGGTGGTGGTCGTCTCGTGCCTCTCCTGCATCGCCCTCTCCTTTCACTCAACGCCAACTGTAAGTGAGGTATGGCGCTCATCTTAGCGGGGCAAGCGTGCAGAGGGTGTGACGAGATTGCGGTCTTTTCATGACGTGAGCGCTGTCACAGCACGCAGTAACTCAGCCGGCATCGTGGAAAATGACGCCCAGCGTATGGCGGGTACCGCGCCGCAATGTGCTGACGCCGTGGCGCAGGGCGACGCGGTAGTCGCCTCGCGGACCGCGCATGGGGCGCCGGTTCACCGCGAAAATCACCGTCATGCCGCGCTGCAGCGAAACCACCTCGGCCCGACTCTGGCTGCGCGGTTTGTTCTCCACCAGCACGAAGTCACCGCCCTCGAAATCGCCACGATCGCTGAGCAGCAGCGTGGCCTGCAGCGGAAACACCATCTCGCCGTAGAGGTCCTGGTGCAGACGATTGTAATCGCCCGGACCGTATTTCAGGAGCAGGCAGGTCGCCCGCGCCTGGCCGGCGGCATGACAGAGCGCCTTGTAGTCGTCATGCCGGGCCGGGAAGCGCATCGGCAGGCCCATACGCTGCTGCCAATCGTTGGCCAGCGGCACCAGATGGGGATACAGGCCCTCGCGTAAAGCCTGCACGGGTTCGGGCAGCGGATATTGGAAATAGCGGTATTCGCCCTGACCATACCCATGACGCTGCATCACCACGCGGCTGCGGAAACCCTCCGGCCGGTCGTACAGCGTGACCAGATCGCGGCATTGTTTATCTGACAGCAGGGGCGGCGTGACGGCAAAACCGCGCTCGTCCAGCGCGGCCTGCAGGGCGGGCCAGTCGAGGGAGGTGATACGGGAAAGGATGTCGGTCATGACGGCACTATACCGTCGCCGCCGGCCGGCCACTTCCCGTTTATTGCGCTTGCTTCAGGTGCACGCTTATTTCAGGGCAGCGGCAAAAGCGGCGGTATCGGTATAGACGCGGTATTCGGCGACGCGACCGCCATGAAAACGGAAGGCGTTGGTCATGTTCACCGCGATGTCGCGCCCCGTCGCCTTCGCGCGCCAGCGGCCGCGGCCCAGCACCACCACCCATTCGCCTTCGGCGATCACCGCTTCCTGCACCACCTCGATGATTTCCAGCGCGTCGCGCACCAGGCTCAGGAAACGGCGATAAGCCTCGAAGCCCTCATGCACGCCAACCCACGGCAGCAGGCCGGGCGGGCCGAAATAACGCACCACCACATCGGGCGCCACGATCCGCGCCAGGGCATCGAAATCGCCGTCGCGCAGGGCGGCGTAATAGTCGTTCAGGATCGCCTTGCTCATGGAACGGCGTCAGGGCGGTTTCAGGCGGCGATGAAGCTGCGGTAGCTGTCGGCCAATTCAGGGACCACGGCGTCCATGATGGTCTTGCCATGCTCTTTCGTTGCCAGCGCCGGGTTGGAGCCGATACGGCCATCGGGGAAACGACTGCGATAATCGGCAGCATCGGTGAAACTGCCCCAGGGTGCAGTGCGCGGGCTCATCTCGGCCTGTTTCACGGCTTCGGGATAGGCGTGGAAGGTGAGCGAAACCTCCGACGGCGTGGCATGGGCGCCTTCCTCGCCAGGAAACAATTCGCCCGACAGGCGCTTGGCAGCCGGTGCCTCCCACCAGTTCTTGATCGTGCAGCGCAGACTGGGTGCATTATTGCCAGCATGAGCCATGCTGGCCTCGGCATAGATTTCCGAAAAGGCCGCCGTGGCGGTGGCAACATTGCCGCCATGGCCGTTGAGAAAAAAGAAGCGGTCGAAGCCATGCCGGCTGAGCGAGACCACCATGTCGCGGATCACCGCGATCAGCGTGGAGGGCCGCAGCGTCATCGAGCCGGGAAATCCCAGATGATGCTGGGCCATGCCGACATTGATGGTGGGGCCGACCAGCGCACCGGCCGCCTGGCCGACGGCCTTGGCCAGCACCTCGGCGCAGATCGCATCGGTGCCGATCAGGCCATTGGGGCCATGCTGTTCGGTCGAGCCGATCGGGATGATGATCCCGGTCGAGCGTTTGAGATAATCCTCGACCTCTTTCCAGGTGCTCAGATGCAGCAGCATGACAAGTCCGTGCGATGAAATGATCCGGACTCGCAATAGAAGGGCAGCAGGACAAAAAGTCCAGCCGCACCGTCAGGCCGGCAGCGCCGCCTTCATGGCAACGGCGATCACCCGCATGTCGGCTTCGCTGATCTCAAGCAGGCCGAAACGGAAGGCGTAGCCCCAGTTGCGCCTGCCGGCGGTGAAGTCCAGGCATTCCAGCAGGGGCTGGATCGGCGCTTCGCGATCCACCCCGAGCCATGCGACATCGCGCCGGAAGGGATGAAACCCGCCGCCCATGTCATACTGATACGGCGTGCCAGGCCGCACGACGCCGATGGCCGTGAATGCCTGCAGCCGGTCGCCGCCCCGGAAATGACCGGTCGGCGAGTAATAGGCCACGCAGTCGCCTGGCGCGATGCGGCGCAACGGCCCGCCCTTGCCGTGACAGACCTGCATGAAGCCCTCGGCGCGGCCGCGCGCGACATGCTCGGCCGAGGCGACGCCGATCCAGTGCCGGCGCATCACGCCACCCCCGGCGCGAAGACCCGCAGGCGGTGGCCATCCGGATCGGCGGCCAGGAAGGTGTAGCCAAAATCCATGGCGGTCGGCGGTTGCAGGATGGCGGCATAGAAAGCCGCTGCGGCCGGCGGATTCCGGGCATAGAGAAGAGTGAAAACGGCATCCTGCACGGCTGGCCCCTGTGGTTGCGACGGAGCCAGCATAGACGACACCCCTGCCAGAAAATGGCAGCAGCCTCGGCCCGGCAGAGCGGGCTTATGCAAACGGGAGGCTGCTAGAATTCCTTCCAGTCATCCTCATCGTCCGCCACGGCGACGGCGACGGCGGCAGCGGCCGGGCGCTTCAGTACCGGTTTGGGCACCGGTTTCGGAGCAGGCTTCGCTTCAGCCTTCTGCTCGGGCCTGGGGGCCGGCTTGGCGACAACAGGTATGGCTGGCGCGGCCACGACCGGTGCCGAAGCCGGCGCGGCTTTCGGCGCCGATTGTCCGGTCTGGAAGAAGCCGACCGCATCGGCCAATTCGCCCGCCTGGCCGTTCAGCGCCTGGGCCGCCGCCGTGGTCTGCTCCACCAGCGCCGCGTTGCGCTGGGTCATTTCGTCCATGCCGGCGACGGCGGTGTTGATCTGCTCCAGCCCGGTGGCCTGCTCGCGCGAGGCCGCCGCGATTTCGGCGACGATATCCGACACCTTCTTGATCGCGGTGACGATCTCGGTCAGCGACTGGCCGGTACGGTTGACCAGGGCCGCGCCGGTTTTCACCTGGGTATTCGATTCCGCGATCAGCGCCTTGATGTCTTTCGACGCGTTGGCCGAACGCTGCGCCAGGGCGCGCACTTCCTGCGCCACCACGGCGAAACCCTTGCCGGCCTCGCCGGCCCGCGCCGCCTCCACGCTGGCATTCAGCGCCAGCAGGTTGGTCTGGAAGGCGATCTCGTCGATCAGGCCGACAATGTCGGAAATCTTCTGCGCGCTCTGCTCGATCTGGGTCACGGCCTGCACGGCCTCCTGTACCACGCTGCCGCCACGATCGGCGGTGTCACGCGCCGCCGTGGCGAGCTGGTTGGCGGCCTGGGCATTGTCGGCATTCTGCTTCACCGTCGCCGTCACTTCGTGCATCGAGGCGGCGGTTTCCTCAATCGATGCCGCCTGGGATTCCGTGCGGCTGGCCAGATCCTGGCTGCCGGCCGAAATCTCGTTGGACGCCGACCGCACCTGCCCGGCCGTCTGGCTGAGCCGCATGACAATCCCCGACAGGCGTTCGGCCATTGTGTTGGTGTCGTCTTTCAGGCGGCGGAAAGCACCGTCGTAATCGCCAGTGATCCGGCGATCCAGCCGGCCGTCGGCCATGGCGCCCAGCACGGTGCCGAGTTCGCCGATCATGCCCTCCACCGCCGCCGTCAGGCGGTTGATGCCCTGGGCGATGGCGAGATAGAGGCCATCCTTGCCATCTTCCGACAACCGGCGTGCCACATCGCCGGCCGCCACGGCGCCCACCAGATCGGCAATCTCGCGCGCCGCCGCCTGTTCCTGTGCCTCACGCGCCAGACGACGCTGCTCGGATTGCTCGCGTTGATGGGCGATCTCGGCCTCGGCGTCGCGGCGGGCCACCATGCCGTCCTTGAACACCTGCAACGCACGAGCCATCTCACCGACTTCGTCGCGATGATCGGCGCCGGTCACATCAACCGACAGATCGCCATCGGCCAGGCGACGCATGGCCGACGTCATGTCCTGCACCGGTCGCACCACGCTGCGACGGACCATCAAGACGGCGACCACAATCACCAACAGCAATACGGCAAGGCCAATGGCGGAAATTTCCACCAGCCGCAGGAAGGCCAGATCCTGCGCTTGGTTGCGCTGCGCGAGATCACTGCGCTCGGCATCGCGCATTTCGCCCAGCACCTGACGGATTTCATCCATCTGGCCCTTGCTGAGCGGCGAACGCAGGGTGCGCAAGGCCTGTTCGCGGCGAGCTTCATCCTTCAACCGGGTGACCGCCGTTTCGGCGAATTTGAGTTGCCAGTCGACAATCCGGGCGGTCACCTGGGTCAGACGTTCTTCCTGTTCGGCATTGCCGGCGATCAGCTCTTTCAACTGTTCCAGCAGGCGGGCGCTGGCATCGCGGCCGGTATTGACGGTGTCGAGATGGCTTTCGTTTTCCGAAAGAGCGAAACCGCGCACCGCGGTTTCCTGGTCCGACATCGCCTGGGCCAGGCCGGCAAGGGCATCGAGCAGGCGGAAACTATGCGCGGTTTCCTGCTGGGCGCGCTCCAGAAAGCGCACATTCTGATAAGCCAGGCCGGCAACGGCCAGCAACAGGGCAAGGATCAGGCCGAAAGCCGCGGAGATGCGCAGCGAGATGCTCAGGTTGCGCATGAGTCAGACCTGCGGGAAAAACCGTGCAGCCCGGCCGTCGGCAGCGGGCGTAATAGTCCGGCTATACATTGGCATCACCTGTTTTTCTGGCTGTTTTTTCTGATTTCGTCTTGGGAATTACTTGCCATCGGCCGACAGCCGGCGCGGCGGCCTGTTTGAAAGCCGCACAAGACCGCGCGCCGCCGCTTTGCCGGGCGGGCGGTATTTGCCTGAACGCCGTGGATTTTTGCCCCCAGCTTATGCCCCCAACGCTGCTCCGTGGCCGGAGCGAGTACTCAAGTAGTATAGGTTGCCCCAGACCGGCGCAAGCTGGCTTAGCTATCCTTCAAATTATACTATAAGTAGAAATATAGTATTCGAGACCTTGGGATTGCTTCTTTTCAGTAATGAAGCAGAAATCGGCAGGCCATCCCCGCATCTATTGGACGGAAAACCGTGAACACGCCGGGAAACGCCAGGCCGTGCCGGACAAAGCAAGCTTGACGGGGGGCCGTTCATCCCTATGATGCGCGCGCCCTCCCCGGCTCCTCACCGGGGGGATCGGCATTCCTTGCATGAACGGGTCGTCGTGGCTGCCTTCCCCTCATGCGCCGAATTCAGGACTGAAGAATGACCAAGCGTCAGGAATCCAAGTACAAGATTAACCGCCGCCTCGGCGAAAACCTCTGGGGCCGCGCCAAGAGCCCGCTGAACAAGCGCGAATACGGCCCCGGCCAGCATGGCCAGAAGCGCAAGAAGCCGTCGGATTACGGCGTGCAGCTCATGGCCAAGCAGCGCCTGAAGGGCTATTACGGCAACATCACCGAGAAGCAGTTCCGCCGCGCCTATGCGGAAGCGAACCGTCGCCGTGGCGACACCTCGGAGAACCTGATCGGCCTGCTCGAGCGCCGTCTGGATGCGGTGGTCTACCGCATGAAAGTAGTGGCGACCGTGTTCGCCGCCCGTCAGTTCATCAACCACGGCCATATCTCGGTCAACGGCAAGCGCGTCACCATCCCCAGCTATCAGGTGAAGGTCGGCGACGTGATCGAGGTGCGTGGTGCCGCGAAGGATTATCCCTTCGTGCTGGAAGCCGTGAAGTCGAGCGAGCGTGAAGTGCCCGACTATATCGACATGGACCAGGGCAAGCTGAAGGCCACCTTTACCCGTGTGCCGCTGCTGGCCGATGTGCCCTATCCGGTCAAGATGGAACCGAACATGGTCGTCGAGTATTACTCGCGCTAATCATCCGACGGTTCATACCGAACACCAAAGGCCGCTCGTCAGAGCGGCCTTTTTTGTTGCGCATCGATGTGTCGCAAGACCGGACGGATTACCTGCGGTCTGTTATTCCGCCGCCTGGTGCGGTGCAGATTGCGGTGTGTCTTCCCGGCGCCAGCGCAGCGCAACATCGTGCAGCATGTCGAGCATCGGATTGAGCTCCTCGCCGCGCGGTGCCAGCGAGTACGTCACCTGGGGCGGAATGGTGGCGCGATAATCACGATGCACCAGCCGCGCCTCCTCCAACATACGCAGCCGCTCGGTCAGCACCTTGGCCGAGATGCCGTTGATCTCGCGCTTCAGCTCGCCGAAGCGGCGTGGCCCCTGGTTGCGCAGCACATAGAGGATGTAGGTGGTCCATGGCCCCATCAAAAGTCGCAGCACGGCATCGACCGGACAGGCGAATTTTGTATCCGGCAGCGCGGCGGCAGACTTGGCTGTCGTCGATTTGGCGGGCAGGGGGGCGACTGAATCGGGCATGGCGGACATCAGCATAATCCTTGCGGGGAACCGCAGCAGACCCCACAGGCACGGCGGGGACGTGACGGCGGCTACACTCTGGCGAGAGAACAAAGGTTACTTTTAAGTACCTACTTTACTAAAGAAATCAAGGCTGCATATTTGCAATTACCTAAAGTAACTAGATTGTTTTAGGTAATCTTTATTTTCCATATAGAACAGGGGTTTATCCAATGACCAAGGTCGCCATTGTCTATCATTCCGGCTACGGCCACACCCAACGACAGGCCGAAGCCGTCGCCGATGGCATCGCCCGTGTCGCCGGCGCCAAGCCCGTGCTGATCCCCGTAGCCGAGGCTGAGGCCCGCATCGCCGAGCTGAATGCCGCTGATGCCATCGTGTTCGGCTCGCCAACCTATATGGGCAGCGTCTCGGGCCCGTTCAAAACCTGGATGGACAGCACCTCGAAAGTCTGGGGCCAGTGGAACGGCAAGCTGGCCGCCGGCTTCACCAACTCGGCTTCGCAGTCGGGCGACAAGCTGAACACGCTGATGCAGATCTCGGTCTTCGCTGCCCAGCACGGCATGATCTGGGTGAGCCTCGGCCTGATGCCGGGCAACAACAATTCCAAGGGCAGCGTGAACGACCTCAACCGCCTGGGCAGCTTCCTCGGCGCCATGGCGCAGTCGAATGCCGACCAGGGCCCCGAACATGGTCCGATCGCCAGCGACCTGGAAACGGCTAAATATCTGGGCCAGCGCGTGGCCGAAACGGCGAAAGCCTACAAGCCGGCGCGCGAGCTGGTGGATGCGTAAGCCTCAGAGCGTTTCCACCGCAACGGCAAGGGACGGCTGCATCTGGCCGTCCCAGTCGCGGCGGATGAAGACCTGCGCATTGTCGCGCGCGCGGCGCAGCAGACCGAAATCAAGATCGGCGTAAATCCAGCCGGGGCGATTGAGTTCGCCCTGCACGATCACGCCATCATCGGGCAGGCCGCGATCCGGCGTGGCGAACACGCCGGCCCAGCCGACATTCACATCCACTGCAGGCGACCACGCGGCATTGCCCACCGTGGGCGCGACGGCAACATAGATCTGGTTTTCCAGCGCACGGGCACGGGCACCGACCAGCACGCGGTTGGCACCCGCCAGCGTATCCGTGCAGCTGGGCGCCAGAACCAGGTCGGCACCGGCGACGGCCTGGGCATGGGCGATCAGCGGGAATTCAATATCGTAGCAGATGTTGATGCCAAAACGGATTGTCTCGCCGCCAATCTTTGCCTCGAATATTTTCAGCCCGGCGCCGCCCTGGATGATCCATTCCTCGCGCTCGAAGCGCGTCATCTGTCGTTTGTCCTGGAAACCCATCGCACCATGGGGGCTGAAGACATAGGCCCGGTTGATGAAGCCATCGCCCTGCTTGACCGGCAGGCTGGGTGCGACGACGAACACGCCATATTGCCGCGCCAGCGAAGCATAGGTCTCAACGAAGGCATCGTGATAATGCTGCATCGCCGCGATCTGACCGATGAGGTCGCGCTGCGTAGCCTGGGGCAGCAGGGATGCCAGTTCCATGCCCCCATATTCAGGAAACAGCAGCAGCTGCGCCCCGGCTTCAGTGGCTTGTCCTAGCCATGCTGCAGCATTGGCCTGCCAGTCTTCCAGCGCGGCGAATTGTCCGATGGGATATTGCGCGCAGGCAATCTTCATCTGGCTATTCTCATGCCCGCAGGTCCTTCATCCAGTAGACCATCGGCTTGGATGTCTCGGCCACATCGCCGATATCGCGCCAGGAAAAACTGGCGACCAGATCGGGCCGTTTGACATAGCCGCGCTTGTCCCAGAAGGCGTCCAGCGGCACGTAATCGGCCGGCTTCATCGGATGATTCTCGGGCCGCTGCACGGCGCAGAAGCAACAGAGCGGATAGCCGAAGCCGCGCGCTGCCGCTTCGCGTTCCGCGAAGAATTTCACGCCGATGCCATGACCGCGATATTGCGGCAGCAGCACGGATTCGCCGAAATAGAAGATCTGCGCCGTATCCATGCCCGCCTGCACAAACGGCGCGCGCACGTAATCGGCTTCCTCGTCCAATGCCAGGGCGGTGGAGGCGCCGACCACGCGGGCTTCGTTTCCGGCGCCATCCAGTGCCACGACAATGGTGCCGGTTCGCGCCCGGGCATACCGCGTGATATAGCCGCGCTCGTAATCCAGCGAGCCTTCGTACAGATAAGGCCAGGCGCGGAACACCTCGATGCGCAGCCGCGCCAGATCATCCAGCCGGGCGCGCATCTGCTCGCCCGTGAAACGGACAACACGGATGGCGCCGCCGGCGCTGCTCATCCGCCGACCTGCCGGATCCAGTCATTGAGATTGTAGGTGTTGGAAATGCGCGCCACCTTGCCGTCGCGGATCTCGAAGAAGGCACCAGCCGGCAGGCTGTAACGCTGGCCTTCCGCAGGCGGCAGGCCCTCATCGCTTTCCAGATACACGCCCAGTACGGTGAACTCGGCGGCGGCACGCGTGCCATCCGCATTCGTCATGACGAAGAGATCGACGATTTTTTCCTCGTAGCAGCGGTTCATGCGCTCGAGAAACGCGCGGAAAGCGGCCTTGCCTACTTCGCGGCCACCCTGGTTCACGTCATGCACCACATCGTCGGTAAGCAGACCCAGGAAACCCTCGACATCCTTGGCGTTGAAGGCCTCGTAATAGGCCTGGATCAGGGCTTCGGCATCGGTATTGGGCATGGCACGCTCAGCAAAAGAAAAGGGCGCGGACAGCATAACTGTCCGCGCCCGTGATTGCCATAGGACGGGCGAAGGCGGCCCTTACGCCTCCTGATAGGCGACACCCTTCTGCTTCAGGAAATCCTGCAGCTCGCCATTCTGGTACATCTCGCGCACGATGTCGCAGCCACCGACGAACTCGCCCTTCACGTAAAGCTGCGGGAAGGTCGGCCAGTCGGAGAATTCCTTCAGGTGGGTGCGGATCGCCGGATCGGCCAGGATGTCGACGCCCTTGAATTTCAGGCCAAGCCGCGAGAGCACCTGTACGACGGTCGCCGAGAATCCGCATTGCGGAAAGACCGGCGTGCCCTTCATGAACAGCACGACATCGTTGCCGGCCAGTTCCTCGCGGATGCGTTCGAATGTCTGTTCTTTCTCGCTCATGGCGAATGTCCCCTGCAGCTCGTGTTAAGGCGTTTGCGTGGTGAGGGCCAGCGCATGCAATTGACCACCCATGCGGCCCTTCAGCGCGGCGTAGACCATCTGGTGCTGCTGCACCCGGCTCTTGCCGGCGAAAGCGGCCGAAATCACCGTGGCGGCGTAATGGTCGCCGTCGCCGCGCAGGTCGTCGATACGCACCTGGGCGTCGGGCAGCGCTTCCTTGATCATCTTCTCGATCTCGCTGGCATCCATCGCCATCGTCGGGATTCCCCTGGTCCTTGAAAATCTTACAATTCGCCGGCCATGTAGCGCGGCATCCAGCCCTCATGGGCCGATTTCAGCGCCTGCACCGATATGGTACCGAGTCCGGCAAAGGTCAACGCGTCCCCGCCGGTCAGGCCCAGCTTCCGCACCGGCACCCCGGCCGCCTCCAGGGCGGCAATCACGGCTTCCGCCCTGGCGGCCGGGCAGGTCAGCACGTAACGGGCCTGGTCCTCGCCGAAGCCCATCTCGAAGGCATCGCCGTCGGGCAGCGCCACCTCGGCGCCGATCCCGGATGCCATGGCCATTTCCGCCAAAGCCACAGCCAGACCACCATCGGAACAATCGTGCACGGCCGAGACCATGCCCTTGGCGATCAGCGTCCGCACGGCATCGCCATTTTTCCTTTCGGCCTGCAGGTCCACCGAAGGCGGCGGACCGGCTTCCTGGCCGCAGATGTCGCGCAGGTAGACCGACTGGCCGAGATGGCCGCGAGTGTTGCCGACCAGCAGGATGGCTTCACCCGGCAGCTTGAAAGCCAGCGTCGCCATCTGCGCCACGTCATCGAGCACGCCGACCCCGCCGATGGCCGGCGTGGGCAGGATGCCCTTGCCATTGGTCTCGTTGTAGAGCGACACGTTGCCCGAGACGACCGGATAATCCAGCGCCAGGCAGGCCTCGCGGATGCCCTCCACGGCGCCGACGAACTGCCCCATGATCTCGGGCCGTTCGGGGTTGCCGAAATTCATGTTGTCGGTGATCGCCAGCGGCCGCGCGCCCACGGCGGTGATGTTGCGCCAGGTTTCGGCCACTGCCTGCTTGCCGCCTTCGACCGGATCGGCGAAGACGTAGCGCGGCGTGCAGTCCACGCTCATCGCCAGCGCCTTCTTCGGATGGTCTTCCACGCGCACTACCGCGGCATCGCCACCAGGGACCTGCGCCGTGTCGCCGCGCACGAGATAATCGTACTGTTCCCAGATCCAGCGGCGCGAACACATGTCGGGCATGCCGACCAGCTTGCCGAGTGCCTCCACGAAGGGCAGCGGATGGTTGACGCGGCCCAGCGGTTTCTGCGACGGCGTTTTCACCCAGGGGCGATCATATTCCGGCGAGGCCTGGGCCAGCGGATCGATCGGCAGGTCGCCGACCTGCTTGCCATTGAAGCGCAGCACCATGCGGCCGGTATCGGTCAGGTGCCCGATCACGGCGAAATCGAGTTCCCATTTGCGGAAGATCGCCTCGGCCTGGGCTTCCGAGCCCGGCTTGAGGATGATCAGCATGCGCTCCTGGCTTTCGGAGAGCATGAATTCGAACGGCGTCATGCCGGTTTCGCGGGCGGGCACCTTGTCGAGATCGATCTCGATGCCCATGCCGCCCTTGGAGGCCATCTCGAAGGACGACGATGTGAGGCCCGCCGCGCCCATGTCCTGGATGGCGACGATGGTGTCGGTGTTCATCAGCTCGAGGCAGGCCTCGATCAGCAGCTTTTCGGTGAAGGGGTCGCCGACCTGCACGGTGGGACGCTTCTCTTCCGAATCATCGGTGAATTCGGCCGAGGCCATCGAGGCGCCGTGGATGCCGTCGCGCCCGGTCTTGGAGCCGACATAGACGACCGGATTGCCCAGACCGGCGGCGGCCGAATAGAAAATCTTGTCGGTCTTCGCCAGGCCCACGGTCATGGCATTGACCAGGATGTTGCCGTTGTAGCTGGGATGGAAGTTGACCTCGCCGGCCACGGTGGGCACGCCGACGCAGTTGCCATAGCCGCCGATGCCATGCACCACGCCCGACACCAGATGGCGGGTCTTGGGATGATCCGGCGCACCGAAACGCAGCGCGTTGAGATTGGCGACGGGGCGCGCGCCCATGGTGAAGACGTCGCGCAGGATGCCGCCCACGCCGGTGGCCGCGCCCTGGTAGGGCTCGATGAAGGAGGGGTGGTTGTGGCTTTCCATCTTGAAGATGGCGGCCAGGCCGTCGCCGATATCGATCACGCCGGCATTCTCGCCCGGACCCTGGATCACCCACGGCGCCTTGGTTGGCAGGGTCTTGAGCCACTTCTTCGACGACTTGTAGGAGCAATGCTCCGACCACATCACCGAGAAGATGCCGAGTTCCACCTGGTTGGGCTCGCGGCCCATGATCTCCAGCACGCGGTCGTATTCGTCGCGCGTCAGGCCCATCAGGTCGTTGGGATACTGCACGGCCTTCTTAACGTCACTCACGACAGGCTCTCCGCGATGCTCTCAAACAGACCATACCCATCCATGCCACCGCAGACAGGATCGGTGGCGTCTTCCGGATGCGGCATCAGGCCCAGCACGGTCTTCTTGGCGTTGTAGATGCCGGCGATGTTGCCGACCGAACCGTTGAGATTGGTTTCGGGCGACACGGTGCCGAGCGGATCGGCATAGCGGAAGGCGATCTGGTCGTTGTCTTCCAGCCGCTTCACCATGTCGGCACCGGCGGTGTAGTTGCCGTCGTGATGGGCCACTGGCACACGGATGGTCTGGCCCTTGCGATATTTCTTCGTGAACTCGCTGGCCGTGGTCTCGACCCGCAGGTTCACTTCCCTGCAGATGAATTTCAGGCTGGCATTGGTCATCAGCGTGCCGGGCAGCAGGCCCGCTTCGCAGGCGATCTGGAAGCCGTTGCAGACTGCCAGCACGCGCACGCCACTCTCGGCACGCTTCTTCACCTCGCGCATGATCGGCGAATGCGCCGCCATGGCGCCGCAGCGCAGGTAATCACCATAGGAGAAACCGCCGGGCAGCACGATCAGGTCGAGGCCTTCGGGCAGCGCACTGTCACCATGCCATACGTCAATCGGCGGCTTGCCATTGTTGACCTTGGTCAGCGCCAGACGCATGTCGCGCTCGCGGTTGGAACCGGGGAAGGTGATGAGGGCAGCTTTCATCTGGCGTCAGCCCAGCAGTTCGACCGAGTAATTCTCGATCACCGTGTTGGCCAGCAGCTTCTGCGCCATGTCCTTCACCGCGGCTTCGATCTCGGCCTTCGGCTTGGCAGCCAGCGCGCCGGAAAGCTCCAGCTCGATCAGCTTGCCCTGGCGCACCTCGGCGACATCGCTGAACCCGAGCGAATGCAGGGCCTGGCCGATCGCCTTGCCCTGGGGATCGAGCACGCCGTTCTTCAGGCTGACATGGACGCGGGCTTTCATGGAATTCTGTGTCCTTCTCAAAAACTGCGGCTCAAAAAGCTGCGGCGGCCTCTAGCAGGGCCGCCGCGGTATTCTCACGGCGCCTGTATCGCGCCTCTTACTGCATGGTGTCCGGACCCTTGATGTCGCGCGGGCCGCCTTCGGGCAGGATGCCCAGGCGCCGCGCCACTTCCTGGTAGGCCTCGGCGACATTGCCGAGATCGCGGCGGAAGCGGTCCTTGTCCATCTTCTCGTTGGTCTTCAGGTCCCACAGGCGCGCCGAATCCGGGCTGATCTCGTCGGCCAGGATGATGCGCATCTCGTCATTCTGCCACCAGCGGCCGAATTCCAGCTTGAAGTCGACCAGGCGGATGCCGATGCCGAGGAACAGGCCCGACAGGAAGTCGTTGATACGGAGCGCGAGATGCATGATCTCGTCGATCTCCTGCGGCGTGGCCCAGCCGAAGCAGGTGATGTGTTCTTCCGAAACCAGCGGATCGCCCAGTTCGTCGTTCTTGTAATAGAATTCGACGATGGAGCGCGGCAGGTTGGTGCCCTCGGCGACGCCCAGCCGGGTCGCCAGCGAACCGGCGGCGACATTGCGCACCACCACCTCGAGCGGGATGATCTCGACTTCCTTGATCAGCTGCTCGCGCATGTTCAGGCGGCGCACGAAATGGGTCGGGATGCCGACCTCGCCCAGCCGTGTCATCAGGTATTCGGAGATGCGGTTATTCAGCACCCCCTTGCCGGTGATGGTGCCTTTTTTCTTGTTGTTGAACGCGGTCGCGTCGTCCTTGAAATACTGCACCAGAGTGCCCGGCTCCGGCCCCTCAAACAGGACCTTTGCCTTGCCCTCATAGACCTGTCTGCGGCGCGTCATGGCACACCCGTAATCTGTTAGGGGAAGCGGGGGGATTTGCTCGGCCCTTGAATAGCGCAAGGGGATCGCTGCCGCAATCGGCCGGCGGCAGAATAGCGCCGGAAATTCCACCGGGCGGCCGGGGCAGAAGGGCGGTTTTCCGCCGCAAAATGCCGCAGCCGCCGACCCTTGCGGCACGCCCCGCCGCTCTCCTATATAACGGGCACGCCAGACCGCATGATAACGAGGCCCGGATGACCACCTTCGACGACCGCAAGGATGCCTTCGAGAAGAAGCATGCCCATGACGAGGAGCTCGCTTTCAAGGCGACCGCGCGGCGCAACAAGCTGCTGGGCCTGTGGGTGGCCGAGCAGATCGGCCTGACCGGCGACAAGGCCGAAGCCTATGCCAAGGACGTCGTGGCCGCCGATTTCGAGGAAGCCGGCGACGCCGATGTGATCCGCAAGGTGCAGGCCGACCTGAAGGCCAAGAATGTCGAGATTTCCGATCACCGGCTGCATGCCAAGCTGGCCGAGCTGCTGGAAGTCGCCAAGAAGCAGGTCGCCGGCTAAATATCTGATTTTACAAATAAAAGACGGCGAGGATTGTCAGCCGGGCAGTACGGTTTTGGGCTGACGCATCGCAAAAGTTGTCCACTCGGGTGAGACACGCCTTTTGCGTGTTAACCTAGCCGGCCACGGCGACAGTCTGGCGCATGGCCCCAACAGCCGTTGCAAAGCCGACAAGCGCTGCGCGGATATCCGCCTCCACGCCGGGCTGGATCAGAATGTCATCCATCTCGCCGACATTGCGGCCGAGCAGCGGCACGGTGACTGTCGCTTCGCGGATAAGCCGCGCCGACATCGTCACGAGGATTTCGGCCAGGGCCTGGCGGCTGATATCGCTGCGCGCCGAGGCATGGAACAGCGCCATCGGTTTGTCGACGAGTTCACCGCTGGCCACGATCCAGTCCAGCGCGTTCTTCAAGCCGCCAGGCACGCCATGGGCATATTCAGGGCAGGCCACCAGCACGCCATCACTTTGGCGCAGCCGGCGCCGGAAATCCTCCACTGCCGGAATTCCCGGCTCAATATCGTCATCGGGATTGAAAATCGGCAGATGGCCGAGACCGTCATAGAGCGAGACAATCATGCCGGGCGGCGCGAGGCGGCAGGCGGCGCGCAACAGGGCCATGTTGGTGGAAGCGGCGCGCAGGCTGCCTGAAATCGCCAGTATCTTCATCGACCATCTTATCGTTCTGCAGGGGCATCGGGCCGGGTTGCCAGCCAAAGCCCTAGCAGCAATACGGCCAGCCCCGCCAGTAAAGGCAGCGTGAGCGGCTCGGCCAGAAACAGCGCGCCGAACAGACCGGCCGCTACCGGACTCAGGCCCAGAAAGATCGTTACCCGCGTCGGCGAGGCATGGCGCAGGGCCCAGAGCCAGACGGCGTAGAAGATGCCGCTGGAAATGCCGATGAACAGCACTGCCGCCCAGCCTTGCGCGCTGTAACCCTGCCAGCCGGCGAATAGGCCTTCAGGAATGCTGAGCAGCAGCAGGAACGCCACACTGGCCAGCATGGCGAAAGCACCCATGGGCAGGGTCGGATACCGTTGCAGATAAGGTCGGTACAGCACGGAGCAGATGGCGCCGCAAAGCGCAGCGAGCAGCACGGCAAACTCGCCGAGAAGCCCGGTTCCACCGGCGGGATCAAGCAATCGCTCACCCAGCGCCAGCGCCACACCCAGAATGGTGAGCAGCACGCCGATGCTTTTGTTCAAGGTGAGTTTTTCACGACCCAGCGGTGCCGCCACGATCATGGTGAGCAGCGGAAAACTGGCGAACAGCAAGGCGGCACGCGCCGCCGGGATCAATGACAGGCCAAAATTCAATAAGGCGATCAGCAAGCCGAATTGTACGATGCCAAGGCCGGCAATGGGCAGGATATCGCGCCGGGCAAACTGCATCGGCTGTTTCTGCCACCATAACACCGGCAGCAGGCAAAGCGCGCCGATGGCATAGCGGAACATCGCCAGCGTGGCCGGCCCGCTCTCGCCCACCACGAACCGCGTCGCCACCATGGCGGCGCCGACCTGGATACCGACACTGGCGGCCGCCAGAATAGGCCAAGAAGGCTTCACAGTTTCAGATCCCAGGTCTCGCCGACCAGATCCTTGCCGAAGCTACGATGCTTTTCGCTGGCTACCAGCTTGAAGCCGGCCTTTTCATAAATTCCACGCGCCGCTGTCAGCACGCTGTTGGTCCAAAGCGTAATCTTCTTGTAGCCCACCTTCCGTGCGAAACGGATGCACTCCGCCACCAGCGCCTTGCCCACTCCCAGGCCACGCGCCTTGGGATCGACGATCAATACGCGCAGCTTGGCTACCGTTTTATTTTTGCGGATCAGGAAAACGCTGCCGACCCGTTCGCCGTTCAGCTCGGCAATCCAGGCTCGCTCGCAGGTGGGATCAAAGTCACGCAGGAATTGCGCACCAACTTCGGCAGCCAGGGCCTCGAAACTGTCGTCCCAGCCATATTCCTCGCTATAAAGTTCGGCATGACGCTGCACCATCCAGCCAATATCGCCGGGCCGATGCGGCCGCAGGATGACCTTGGGTTTCGCAGGCTTTGCGCTGGCGGCGCCGCCGAGCAGGCTTTCGATCTCGTCCATCGCCGCGCCCAGGCGCGTTCGTTCGGCCGGTGACAGCCGCGCCAACAGCGGTTCCAGTACGCGGTTGGAGGCCGCTTCCAGGGGCGCCATGGTCCTGCGGCCTTTCGGCGTGATTTGCAGCAGATTTTGCCGCGCATCGTCCTTGGCCGGCTCGCGCGTCACCATGCCCTGCTTGGTGAAACGCCCCAGCATGCGGCTGAGATAACCGGCATCCAGGCCCAAATCGCGTACCAGGTCGCTGGCCGTGACGCGGTCGCGATGCGCCAGCTCGTAAAGCACGCGGGTTTCAGCCAGCGAGAAGGGGGCATAGAGTTTGCCGTCTTCCAGCACGCCGATCTTGTGGGTGTAGAATCGGTTGAACTGCCGCATGCGCTCAACCTGCTGCATAAGGGCAGCCCGCGGCGGACGGGCGGATTTAACGGCCATGGCGTTTCCTCAAACTTGGCCCGGCCAGTCTCGGCAAATTACTTGACTGAGTCAAGTATATCGGAAAACCGCCGCCTCCAACGCGGCCATATCGGTGCCGGGTGAAAATCCCGCCGCCGTGATACCCTCGGCAGGACGGTGATAGACGGCCACCACGCTGCCCGGCCCGCCGCCACTATGGCCCTCCACATGCAGGCCGGTTGCGGCTTCGCCACACATCAGGCCCAGACCATAACCCGGCGCCAGCCAGGGCCGGTCAGTGACTGGACCCCCCAGCCAATGCGGCTTTCGCATCGCTCGCAACAGATCGGGCGGCAGCAAGTCGCCGGTCAGCAGGCCATGCAACAGCAGTACGGCGGCATGAAGCGGCCCGATCAGCAGACCGTGATAGACCCAACCCGGATGATAGCCTTCGACGATACCCGGCAGGCCGGCGAGATCGGCGCGGGTCTGCGCCAGACGCACGCCATCGATGCCCAATGGCCTGAACACCAGCCGATCCAGTGCCATGCCCAACGGCTCGCCCGCGGCATGGGCGACAATCTGCGCCAGATGCCAATAACCGATATTGGAATAGCCCCAGCCTTCGCCCGGCGGATAACGCAGCCGCGTGGCCTCGCATCGCATCAGCAGATCGGCGGCAGGCCACGGTTCGTCGCCGCGCTCCACGGCAGCCAGATATTCCGCCAGGCCGCCGTAATCGGGCAGGCCGGACCGATGCTGCAGCAGATGCCGCAATGTATAGGGTGCATCGGGCTGGGCGTCGTCGAGATGGAGCAAACCGTCACGCACCAGGGCGAGGGCGGCGGTAGCGATTGCGGTTTTGGTGAAACTCCACCACGGCACGGCAGATGAGTCCGGCGGAGACGAAAGGCTGCTGGCAAGAATCATGTCCATGCCGTCAGCATAACCGGCGCGGCGGGCGCCGTCAGGCCCTGAGGTGGCTGAGGAAATTTTCGCGCCAATGGGTGATGGTGTTGGTCCGCAGCACGGCCATCATCGTTTCCCAGCGCGAGCGGCGTTCATCCAGCGGCATGGTCAGTGCGCGGTCGAGCGCTTCGGCCAGCGCTTCGGTATCATAGGGATTGACGATCAGCGCACCATGCATCTCGCGTGCCGCGCCAGCAAAGCGCGAGAGCACCAGAACACCGGGATCGTCAGGGTCCTGCGAGGCAACATATTCCTTGGCCACCAGGTTCATGCCATCGCGCAGCGGCGTGACGAAACCGACCTTGGCGTGGCGGTAGAATCCCGACAGCGTCTCGCGCGAGAAGGCCTTGTTGAGATAGCGCACCGGTACCCAGTCGAATTCGGCGAATTTGCCGTTGATGCGGCCGGTAAGCCCGTCCAGTTCATTGCGCAGCTTGCGATACTGCGCGACCTCGCCGCGCGAGATTGGGGCGATCTGCATGAAGGTGACCTTGCCGCGATGCTGCGGCCAAGACCCGAGCAGATGATGAAAGGCTTCGAAGCGCTGCGGGATTCCCTTGGAATAATCCAACCGGTCAACTCCGATCACCAGATTTCGGCCCGCCAGGCTTTCGCTCAGGCGCGAGGTTTCCGGGCTGCTGGCGCCGATTTTGGCAAGACGAACGAATCCTTCGGTATCGATGCCGATTGGAAAGGCGCCGACACGCAGCTGACGGCCGTAGGCGGAAATGCGACCATCGTCGCTTACGCTGCCCTGCGCTTCATGCAGGATATATTCGGTCAAGGCACGCAGATCGCCGGCCGTCTGGAACCCGATCAGGTCATAGGCACACAGGTCGCGTATCAGCCGCTCGTGCCCAGGCAGTGCGGCCAGTACTTCGGGTGCCGGGAAGGGGATATGCAGGAAAAACCCGATGCGATTCTGCACGCCACGCCGGCGCAACTCGGCAGCCAGCGGGATAAAATGATAATCATGAATCCAGATCACGTCGTCTGGTTTCAACAACGGCACCAGCGCATCGGCGAAGCGGGCATTGACGGACAGATAGCCTTCCCAACTGGCGCGGTTGAAATTGATCAGGCCAAGCCGGTAATGGCAAAGCGGCCATAGCGTGGCGTTGGCGAATTCCAGATAGAACTGGCGGTGCTCGTCGGGCGACAGGTCCAGCACGGCATAATCGACGCGACCCTGACGGGCGTGACGTGGTTTGGTGGATGATTGTTCGCTCACCTCACCGCTCCAGCCAAACCACAAGCCGCCATGTGCCTGCAATGCCTCACGCAAAGCCACGGCCAGGCCGCCGGCCCGGCTGAGACGTTCGCGCGGCATCGCCACGCGGTTGGAAACCACTACGAGCCGCGCCAAAACGCTTCCTCCCATGTCTTTGACAGACGCATGGCGCAGACGATCAAGCCAACCATCGAGTAGGTCTGTGGGAAGTTTCCCCATAACTCACCTGTGGCTGTATCGATATCTTCCGACAGCAGGCCAAGATGGTTGCGTGCCGCCAGAAGACCTTCGAATATTTCCCGTGCTTCCTCGCGACGTCCCACGGCGGCCAATGCATCGACGTACCAGAAGGTACAAATCGAAAAGGCGTTGTGTGGCGCCCCGAAATCATCCGGTGCCACATAGCGCATCAAATGATTGCCACGACGGAGCACCCGCCCGATGGCATCCAGCGTGCCGAGGAAACGCGGATCGTCAGCCGCGACGAAACCGATTTCTTGCAACAGCAATAGCGACGCATCGAGGTCCCTACCGTTAAAACTCTCGACGAAGCTGTTCAGTTCCGTGTTCCAGGCCTGTTCCAAGATCGCCTTGCGGATACGCTGGGCATGGTCAGCCCAGTAGCTCGCACGGGCATCCAGTCCCAGCACGCCGGCAATCTTGGACAGCCGCCGGCAGGCCGCCCAGCACATCGCCGCCGAATGGGTATGCACCCGGGCACGGCCGCGGAATTCCCACAATCCGGCATCGGGCGTGAGCGCCAGTGCGGCGGCTTTTTCGCCCAGCCCTTCGAGCTGTTCGAACAGGGCGACCTCGCCGCGGCGCGGCAGGCGGCGGTCGAAAAACATCTGCGCCACCGCCAGCACGATGGAGCCATAGGTATCGTTCTGACGCTGGGCGAAGGCGGCATTGCCGAGCCGCACCGGCCCCATACCGCGATAACCCTGCAGGCCCGGAACATTGCGCTCCTCCAGGCTGCCCGATGGATTGAGCGCATAGACCGGCTGTAATTCGGCGTCGGGATGGAGTGCCACAACCGTCGTGATATAGCGGAGAAAATCCTCCATCGTTTTGGTCGCGCCCAGACGGTTCAGCGCCTGCACGGTGAAATAGGCATCGCGCAACCAGCAGAAACGGTAATCCCAGTTGCGCGGCGTGTTGGCGGCTTCGGGGATCGAGGTGGTAAGAGCGGCCAGGATGCCGCCAGTCTCCTCGGCCGCGCAGAGTTTCAGGGTGATGGCCGCCCGGATCACCGCCTCCTGCCATTCGAACGGCACCGACAGGTAACGCACCCATTCGACCCAGTATTCGACCGTACGCTCCTGGAATTCGCGCGCCATATGGGTGATCGAAGCGGTAAAGCTTTCATCGGGACCGAAGATCAGCGTCACCGGGCCGGTCAGTACGAATTCGCTTTCGGCATCGATATAGGCGATCGGCGCATCGGTGGTCAGCCGCAGGGCTGCGCCCGGCACCGTAAATCGAATGTGATTGCTGCCCAGGGTGCGGCTTGGTTGTGTGGCGCCATAGTCGAACAGCGGACGCACGCGAATGCGCACGACCGGCGTGCCACTCAGAGGTTCGATACGGCGGATCAGCATGGCCGGACGATAGATGCGGTCATGCTGCTTGAAACGCGGACAGAAATCGGTGACGCGGATGCTGCCGCCCTGTTCGTCGGTCAATGTGGTGACCAGAACTGCGGTATTGTCGATATACTGCTGCGTCTTCTGCTTGAGATCGCGCAGCTCGATGGCAAAAACGCCAGCATCGGGAAATTTGGGCTGCAGCAGGTCGCAAAAGACGGGGTCGCCATCCAGTCGTGGCGCGCAATGCCATACGATGCGACCATTGCGATCGATCAGGGCGGCCACCACGCAATTGCCGATCACGCCCAGATCAAGAGTTTTGGGTTCTGTCATGTCCTGCGCTCCGCAAAGGCCGCGAGCCAGCCGCGCACCGCATCGGCATCGGCAAAACAGGCCCGCCCGGGCCAGGACCGGGCCAAAGCCCCCACCGGCAAAGCCAAACCGCCCGCACGTTCCACAACGCGGAAGCCGTCTTCGTCCGTACGGTCATCGCCGATGAAAACCGGTCGCCGGCCGGCAAAGGCCGGCTGATCCAGAAAGAGGCTCACCGCCGAGCCCTTTGACAGGGCGGCATCCTTCACCTCCCAGACATCGCGACCGGGCAAGAGCATCAAGCCAGGATAATCTTCCAGCAATTCGGCCAGCCGCGCGCCGAGTTCGGCCCCCCTGGCCGGCGCCTGGCGATAATGGATGGCCAGCGCATGGCTCTTGCGTTCGATCAGGATGCCGGGATGTTGGGCAGCAAAATCCGCCGCCATATTGTGCAGGGCCTCGGGCAGCGGCGCTGATGCGACCGGACGGATATCCGCCTGCGACGTAGGCCGCCATTCGCTGCCATGCTGGCCCGCCGCGGCAAGCCGCAACGGCTCGAACAGACGGTCGACACTGTCCAATGCACGGCCAGACACCAGCGCGATCGCGCCGTCGAGCCGAATGTTTGCGATGCGAAGGTGGTCGCGCAGGCCGGACGGCACCACCACGCGATCAGGCGCCTCGGCGATATCGAGCAGTGTGCCGTCGATATCGAGAAACAGCGCCCAGTCAGTTTGCGGCAATGGCGGCAATGCCGGCACGCCGTTGCCGGTGAAAAACGGTTCGGTCATCAAAACGAACGGCCCCCGGAAATCGGGTGATGAAAACAGAAAATATTTTCTCGGATTTCCAAGAAGATTTAGAAGCCGAACGCCGGATTACAACCCCGGTTCCGCGCTTTGGTACGGACAGGGCGGATCATGAGGGGAACATTCATGCATTTCAGGCCATCTGCGGCTCCGGCATCCCTGCCACCGACTGCAGGAAATCGATCAGATATGAATTGACCCGGTCCGGCTGGACGACTGGTGCCATATGGGCCGCGCCGGCCAAATTTATATAATGCGCAGCCGACAGCAGACGGCGCAGTTCGGCAATCACGCCGCGCATCGCCAGTGTGGTCTCGCTGCCGCAAAGCAGCAGCACCGGCATGGCCAGGGATTTCAGGCCGGCTGCCCTGGTTCCACCTGCCTGCAACAGCTCGCGGAATTGGCTCGCCACCGTGCTCATGCAACTCGCGACATAGGCTTGCATATGCTCCGGCATCGCTTGCAGGGCGCCGGGCCCAACCCAGTAATCGAGGAAGGCGACGGCTGCGGCGCGCGCATCGCTATTTGCCACCAGTTCGATATGGCGCTGCGCCACCAATGCGATTTCATGCCAGGCATCGTACTGGCTGCTATCACGCAACAGGCCGAAAGCTACCGGCTCATACATGGCCAGAGAGGCGATGCGCCGTGGCTGGTGGCGCGCGAGTTCCAGCGCCATGGCGCCCCCGTAGGAATGCCCGACCAGATGCACCGGGGCTTCCATACGCTCAAGCAGCGCGGTCAACAATGCAATTTCTTCCTCCAGCGTGGGCCTGCCGTGATCGGGCATCGGCGTTTCGCCATGACCGATCAGATCTGGCGCCACGATATGCCAGCCAGGACCAAGCGCTGCGATCAGCGGTCGCCACTGCCGGTGCGAAGCAGCGCCGGAATGCAGCAGCATCAGGCGTGGCGCATTGTTTTCGACACAGCCATTGTCGAACCAGGACAAGCGGCCCGCAGCCGTTTCCAGCATCGGCATCGCAGCAGCTCCTAGATTTTCAGGCCAGGAATCAGGACCGGGACCCGGCGGCGATAATCGCGATAACGGCCGCCGAAGGTTGCGATTAGATCGCGCTCTTCATAGATGATGCCGACCACGATATAGGCGCTCATGCCAATGGCGAAGAGCAGATGGCCCACCGACATCTGCGGCGTGGCCCAGAAGATCACAAGCCAGCCGGTATAAATCGGATGCCGCATGTAGCGATAAAGCCAGGATGTGCGGAATTCGTCATGCGGCACCGGCAGGTTGCGCCACTGACGAAAAGGCTGCGCCAGGCCGAACAGTTCGAAATGGTTGATCATGAAGGTGGCGGCGACCAGCAGCAGCCAGCCGAAGCCATGGAGCATCCAGATCAGCGTGGCATTGAAGCCATCCTGCACCTGCCAGACCATGGCCGGCAGCGGCTGCCAAAGCATGATCAGCACTGCCACCATGATTGACGACGCCACCAGATAGACGGCGCGCTGCAGATGCACCGGCACGGTTGCCGACAGCCACTGCTTGAAGCCGGGCCGCGCCATCACGCTGTGCTGCAGGCCGAACAGGGCGATCAGGCCGAGATTGAGAGCGCCGGCGAGCCAGGGAGAAACCGGCGGAAAGATCGAGGCGTCGATATGAATCGGCAGTCCCAGAGCGGTGCTGAGCGGGCTGGCGATGAACAGCAGCAGGGCCACGCAGGCGAGGCCAAATCCGAGATAGGCAAACAGGGCAAACAGCAATCCGGCCATGGGGCGACTCCTTTGCGAGATGCAGGCGACGGAACGCGCCGATACATAGCAACAATATTGATAATATCAATATAGTTGATATTACATTCCCGTGAACGGCCCTTGCCTGGACCGGCCGCCGCCCGGGGTCGTTGCCAGTAGCCCTCTGGAATCCTTGGTGTATGCTGCGTCGACGCATCCCTTCCGGTTTCAGGGTCCCGCCGATGAAGGCCACCATAAAACAACCTGCCCCGCGCGACCCGGCCGCCGGCAGGGACATCTTCGATTCGCCGCCGGGATCCGTCGACGAGATCATTACGCTGTTTTATCTGGGCTACCGTGCCGGCGTGGCCGGACCGGGCCGCGTGCTCGACAAGCTCGGCTTCGGCCGCCCGCATCACCGCATCCTCTATGTGGTGGCCCGGCATCCCGGCATAGCCATTGCCGGTCTGATCGAGACGCTGGCGGTATCGCGACAGGCGCTGCACCGGCCGCTGGGCGATCTGGTCAAGCAGGGCTATGTCGCGCAGAAGGCGGCGCCGACCAACCGCCGGCTCGCTTTGCTGACGCTGACGCCCAAGGGCGCGGCACTGGAGAGCAAGCTGACAGATCTGCAATACCAAGCCTTTGCCAAGGCCTTTGCCGCGACCGGGCCGGAAGCCGAGCAGCACTGGAAAGCCGTAATGCGCGCGCTGGCCGACCAAGTGAGGCCCGCCTTCACGGTGTAGATAGAGACCCTGCCGCTATTATCTACACGCTGCGATCACGCCGCCGCACGGCCTGACAAAGCCACCATGCGATAGCGCTGGGCAATCGGGCTGGCCGGTTTCAGGAACAACCGCTCGGCGCTCAGGGCCTGCACCAAGCCAAGATCCCCGTCGCGTTTCGCCGCCTCGATCAGGGTAAGGTCGAGCAGGTCACGCTGGGCATGGCTGCCGCCGAAACGGCCGGCGATATAACGCAGCGGCCGCAAGCGCTGCACCGTATCCGCATAATGCCCGCCCTGGAAGGACACCAACGCCTGCGCCAGCGGCAGACCAATCTGTGCCGCCATGGCAGCATTATCGCCACGTTTGTCGGCAGCAGCGCGCCGCAGCGTGGTCATCTGCTGTTCCATAAGGTCACGCCGGCCGGCGCCGATGAAACTGATCAAGGCGTGTATGTCATTGAAGCTGTAGATACCGTCCTGCACCAGGCCCGACCAGGCTTCCGCCAGTTCGCTCCAGCGCTTCATGCCCGCATCGAGCCCGCGCAGATAGAGCCTCCACAGCACCGCGGAAGCATCGATCATGTCGAGGACCACGGTGGATCGGCCACCGCGGATATGCCGGTCATACAGCGCCAGCACCTCGTCATGCTCGTCGCGGTCCAGATGGAACAGCGCGAGATGCCACCAGTTATGCACCGCCATCATGTTGTCTTCGGCCCAATGCGGAATGCGGTCGCGCGACCAGCGGACGCCGTCTTCCGTGCGGCCCTGCATTTCCATCACATGGGCCACGGCGTGATGGGCCCAGGCATCGCGCGGCTCCAGCGCACAGGCTGCGCGGCCGGCGGCCTCGGCACGGGCATAATCGCCGCTTTCCTCCAGACCAAAGGCCAGCATGCCCTGCACCGCATGCCAGCCGGGCCGTTGGGCATCCCACGCCGGCAATACACGCAACACGCGATCGCGCAGATTGCGCGACAGGCCGCGATAGAAGTCGAACAGATGACCCATCTGCAGGGCCAGCAGATCATGCGGATGGTCGAGCAGGATGTCGTCGAAGCGTTCGCCGGCATCGTCGAAACGGCCATCGGCCAGCGCCTCGGCGGCGGCGACATGCAGTTTCTCGCGCTCGGTGCGGCCGTGCCGACGGGCCAGCGCGATGCTCTCGCGGGCCGTCGCCAGGCCGGCCGCCTCGGTGCCGCTGAGATAAAGATGGGCGCGCAGGGCATGAGCCATGGCGAAATCGGGCTGGCCGGCGATCACCGTCTCGATCGCTTCCACCGGGTTGCCGCGATAGCAGTGAAACTGGGCGAGTGCGTCTTCATAGCCCGCCAGGGCATCGGCCGTGGCACCGCTGCAGACCTGGCCGTGAGAATCCTTGATCATCGTGTCCGTCTCCGACTGTACTATAGAACTGACCAGTCGGTATAAATAAGAATTTTCCCCGCCGTCAAGGTATATATGGCCCCTTGGCCTGCAACCGCAGGAACTCATTATTTCTTTGAATACAATGAGTTTTCATGGATTTCATGACATTCTGCGGATTGTCATTCACCGTCTTGTGAAACCGACCAGACGGTCTATATTGAAAACTTTAGAGGAGTTCCAATGGCTCGCGACGGCACGGCAACCCGCACGGCGATCATGGATGCCGCCCAGGCGCTGATCCTGGAAACCGGCTTCGCCGCCGCTTCGGTGGATGCCGTGATCGCGCGCGCCGGCATCACGAAAGGCACCTTCTTCTACCACTTCAAGACCAAGGCCGATCTGGCTCTGGCCCTGGTGCAGCGCGATGCCGCCCATGACGCGGCCTTGCTGGACGCCAATATGACTCGGGCCGAGGCCCTGAGCCGCGATCCGCTGCAGCAGATCCTGATCTGCATGGGGCTTTATGAGGAAGAGCTGGAAAAGCTGACGGCTCCCTATCCCGGCTGCCTCTATGCCGCCTTCATCTACGAGGCACAGTTGTTCGACGATCAGACGCTGGCTGTCGCGCGCGCGGTGTTCAGCAGCTGGACCGCGCGTATCCTGGACAAGCTGGAAGCGGTGATGAAACTCTACCGTCCGCGCCTGCCGGTGGACCTGAAAACCCTGGCCGAGATGAGCCTGGTGCAGGCCGAGGGCGCCTATATCCTCTCCAAGGTGCAGCGCGATCCCAAAGCGGTGGCGGCCCAGTTCCGGCATTACCGCAATTATCTCGAACTGCTGTTCATGCCTGCCGATGGCCCCGTCTCCCGTTAATAGCGGGAGTGTGAAACCGGCCCCGCTGGACGCGGAAGCGGCGTGCGCCTAGGCTTCTGTCCATGGCAGGGGGCGGACGTTTCGAGGACATCTACAGCCGGACCAAGCTGGCTTCCGGGCTGGTGCTGTTCACCTTCCTGATCACCCATCTGACCAACCATGCATTGGGCGTGATCTCGCTCTCGGCCATGGAGGCCGGCTCGGCGCTCTTTACATTGCTGTGGCGCAGCTGGCCAGGCAGCCTCCTGCTGTATGGTGCCGTGCTGCTGCACCCGATGCTGGCACTCTATAACTGGCTGCGCCGCGGCCACTATCGCGGCATTCCGTGGCAGGGCTGGACACAGATTACGCTTGGTCTCCTGGTGCCGCCGCTGGCCGTCGATCATGTGATCGGCACCCGGGCGCTGAATGCCGCTTTTGATCTCAACGATTCCTACGCCTATGTGCTGATGGTGCTGTTTGTGCAGGAACCGCAGATCGGCCTGCGTCAGAATCTGCTGATCCTGGTTGCCTGGGGCCATGGCTGTATCGGCGTTTATTACTGGCTGCGGCTGAAACCGGCTTTCGAGCGGCTCTGGCCTTTCCTGTATGCCATCGCGCTGTTGCTACCGATGCTGGCCATTCTCGGTTTCGTTTCCGGCGGCCGTTCGGTGATGCTGCTGATGCAGCGCGAGGAATGGCTGGACGCCTTCCGGACCGGGTTGAACTGGCCCGGCGCCGCCGGACAGGAATTCGGCATCCGCGCCATCGAAATCGCCTATGGCGTGATGATCCTGCTGCTTGGCTCGGCGCTGGTCGGCCGCGGCCTCTCCGCGCTGCTGCAGCGCCGGCGTGGCAGCATCACCATTCAATATCCCGACGGCCGGCGCTATCGCGGCCAGGCCGGTGCTTTAAATGTGCTGGAAGCCAGCCGTGCCATCGGCTATCCCCATGCCGCCGTCTGCGGCGGCCAAGGCCGCTGTTCCACCTGCCGCGTGCGGATAAGCGGCGAAGGTGCCGCGATGCTGCCACAACCCGATGCCGCCGAACGCCGCGTGCTGGACCGTATCGGCGCTCCGCCCGGCGTGCGGCTGGCCTGTCAGATCCGGCCGGAGGCGGATATCGCCATCACACCGCTGCTGCCGGCCGGCGTGCCGGCGAAAGTGGTTTATGGCGCGGCCAGCCATGCCCAGGGCGCCGAGCGGCGCATCGCCATCCTGTTTGCCGATTTGCGCGGCTTCACCAAGCTGTCGGAAAGCAAACTGCCCTATGACGTGGTGTTTGTACTGAATCAGTATTTCAAGACGATGGGCGAAGCGGTGGAAGGCGCCGGTGGGCGGCTCGACAAATTCATCGGCGACGGCGTGATGGCCCTATTCGGCATCGAGGAGGGCCCCGAGGAAGGCTGCCGCCGCGCGCTGGATGCGGCCCAGCGCATGGCGGCGGGTTTGAGCCGGCTGAACGAAGCGTTGAAGATGGATCTCGACCAGATGCTGAAGCTGGGCATCGGCATCCATTGCGGCCCCGCCATCGTTGGCGAGATGGGCCATGGCAGTGCCATGCACCTCACCGCCGTCGGCGATGCCGTGAATACTGCCAGCCGGCTGGAAAGCGCCACAAAGGATTTTGCCGCCGAACTGGTGATCTCGGCCGAGGTGGCCGAACGCGCCGGACCAGCGGCGCTGGCCGCTCTGTCCTGGCAACATGAAACCGTGCATCTGCGCGGCAAATCCGAGCCGCTGGCCGTGCTGGTGGCACAGAAGATCGCAGCACCACAGCCGGCGGAATAACGCCGGCTTGACCTTCATCAATCCCGATGGCTGACCGAATGGCTAGATTGCGGCTAGAATGCTGCATCATCCGCCGCACGGAGTAGCGCAATGACGAATGCTCACCGTCTGACCGAACAGGATACCGCCTTGCTGCGCGACCTGCGCAGCCATAGCGCCCGCCGCCGCACATCCCGCTCTGGTACCGCCGGCACAGCGCAGGCCGCGGCACGCGATATAGGCGCCCGCGTTTCGGATGCCGTAGCCGCCGTGGTCGGCTCCTGGCGTTTCATCTTGCTGCAGACGGCATTGCTGGTGGCATGGCTGGTCGGCAATGCCATAGGCGGGCGTGATGCCTGGGACCCTTACCCTTTCATCCTGCTGAATCTTCTGTTGTCGTTCCAGGCTGCCTACACGGCGCCGATCATCATGATGAGCCAGAACCGCCAGGCCGATATCGACCGCCAGCGCGCCGAGAGCGACTACAGCATCAACATCAAGGCCGAACTGGAGATCGAGCTGCTGCACCAGAAGATCGATCTGTTGCGCGAGCAGGAAATCCTCGCGCTGACCAAAGCCGTGAATACCCTGGCCGAGAAACTGGACGGCCAGAGAAACGAAAGCCACAAAGAGTAAAACAAAGGCGCCAGATAATATGCTGAAGCTTAAACGCGTTGCCATCGACACTTATCGCGAGAGCATCGCCTATCTCAGCCGCGCCTGCCCGCTCTATCGTGCCGAGGAGTTCCAGGCGCTGGGCCGCATCGAAGTGAAATCGGGCAGCCACTGCATTCCCGCTACGCTGAACATCGTGGATGATCCCAGCCTGCTGGCGCCCGACGAGCTGGGCCTGTCGGAAGAAGCCTTCCGCCTGTTCGGCCGCGCCGAGGGCAGCCATGTGAGCATCGAGCATCCGCGTCCGGTGGAAAGCCTGGAGGCTGTGCGCGCCAAAATCCAGGGCCGGGTGCTAAGTGAGGCAGAATATCATGCCGTGATCCGCGACGTGGCCGCCCAGCGTTATTCCAAAATGGACATAGCCGCCTTCCTGGTCGGCTGCGCCAGCTTCATGACGCCCGACGAGGTATTGAGTCTGACCAAGGCCATGGCGAATGTGGGCCATCGCCTGGAATGGGACCACAAGATGGTGGTCGACAAACATTGCATCGGCGGCATACCGGGCAACCGGACCTCTATGATCGTGGTGCCCATCGTGATGGCCCATGGTCTGACGATTCCCAAAACCTCGTCGCGCGCCATCACCTCGCCCGCCGGCACTGCCGATACGATGGAGGTTCTGGCGCGGGTCGATATCGGTACCGACGAGATGCGCGCCATCGTCGAGAAGATCGGCGGCTGTCTGGTCTGGGGCGGGCGGGTGAATCTTTCGCCGGCCGACGACGTGCTGATCACCGTGGAACGTCCGCTGCGCATCGACACCCGCGAGCAGATGGTGGCCTCGATCCTGTCCAAGAAACTCACCGCCGGAGCGCGTTTCCTGGTGCTCGATATACCGGTCGGCCCAACGGCGAAGGTGCGCAGCCAGGAAGAGGCCGTACGGCTGCGCAAGCTGTTCCAGTATGTCGCGGGCGCACTGGACCTGCCGATTGAAGTTGTGCTGACCGATGGCCGTGAGCCGATCGGCAATGGCATTGGCCCGATGCTGGAAGCCCGCGACGTAATGGCAGTTCTGCGCAACGAGAAAACCGCGCCGCAGGATCTGCGCGAGCGGGCCATCCTGCTGGCCGGCGTACTGATCGAGGCCGATGCCGGCATCACCGGTGGCCAGGGTCTGCGCCGTGCCCGCGAACTGCTGGATTCCGGCGCGGCACTGAAAGCCATGGAGCGCATCATCGAAGCCCAGGGCCCCAGCGGCCTGAGCATCACCCCAAGCCCGACCGGCTATGAAGTGCTGGCGCCGAAGGACGGCGTAGTGATGAGCATCGACTGCCTGCGCATCGCGCGTATCGCGCGCGTGGCCGGCGCACCGGCCTTCAAGGGAGCCGGCGTCGACCTGCTGAAGAAAACCGGCGACACCGCGCGCAAGGGCGAACCACTCTATCGCATCCACGCCGCCCTGCCGGCCGACCTGGGCTTCGCCGCCGACCTAGCCGCGCAGGATAGTGGTTTCATCGTCAACGGCAGTCCGGCCTAACAAACAAAGCCCGCGTTACAGAAAGAGTTCCGTCATGTCCGCCACGCTGAGTTTCCATGGTGCCGCCGGTGTCGTCACCGGTTCCTGCTATCGCCTGCAACTGGCCAACCGCAGCATTCTGATCGATTGTGGCATGTTCCAGGGCGACAAAACCCTCAAGGAGCTGAATTACAGCACCTGGCCTTTCGATCCACGTCAGATCGATGCCGTGCTGCTGACCCACGCCCATATCGATCATAGCGGCCTGATTCCGAAACTGGTGAAGGCAGGCTTTCGCGGCCCGGTCATGACCACCGAGGGCAGCGCCGATCTGCTGCGTTACATGCTGCCCGATTCCGGCGGCATCCAGGAGATGGAGGTCGAAAGGCTGAACCGGCGCAACCAGCGGCGCGGACGCGGCATCGTGCAGCCGATCTACACCGAGCAGGATGCCGTCGATAGCCTGAAGCAGGTCGTCAAACGCGATTACGATAACTGGTTCGAGGTGATTCCCGGCATCGAAGCGCGGCTGTGGAATGCCGGCCATATCCTGGGCGCCGCCTCGATCGAGCTGAAGATCGCCAATGGTGAACGCGAGCCGCTGAAACTGCTGTTCTCTGGCGATATCGGGCCCGAGCACAAGGTTCTGCAGAAAAGCGCCGCCGCCCCGACCGACCTCGATGTCGTGGTCATGGAATCGACCTATGGTGGCCGGCCGCGACCCAAACTGGATTCACAGCAACGCCGGGCTACCCTGGCGGCCGAGGTGAACGAGGCATTGGCCCAGGGCGGCAATCTGGTGATCCCCGCCTTTGCCGTGGAGCGCACCCAGGAATTGCTGGCCGATCTGATCACGCTGATGCATGACGGCGCCGTGAAGCGCGTGCCGATTTTCGTCGATTCACCACTGGCGCTGAACATCACTGAGGTCTTTGCCCGGCATTTCCACCATGAAAAGGAGATGCAGGCGGCCACCATGGCATCCACCGGCGGCAACCTGCATTTCACCAGAAGCGTGCAGGAAAGCATGCAGATCGAACAGGTGACCGGCGGCGCCATCATCATTGCCGCATCGGGCATGTGCGAGGCTGGCCGCATCCGCCATCACCTGAAGAACAACCTGTGGCGGCCGAACGCCACCATCCTGCTGATCGGCTACATGGCGCCGGGTACGCTGGGCTCGTTGCTGGAGCGGGGTGAGCGGGCCGTGCGCATTCAGGGCGACGAACTGGAGGTGCGGGCGCGCATCCGCAAGCTGGAAATCTATTCCGGCCATGCCGACCATGACGAATTGCTGGACTGGCTGAAAGACCGCCTGCCGATACGGCGCGGCCTGATGCTGACCCATGGCGAACCCGATGCGGTGGCCGCCCTGCGCGCCGCCATCTCGTTATGGGACAAAAGCACCTTGCCGCTCGGCCAGCTGCCGCAGATCTATGCGCCGCGACTGGACGAGTTCTATGCCCTGAACCATGCGCATCCCAAGCTGTTGAAGACGCCGCAGGTGCAAAAGCGGCTGGATCGGTATGCCGAGGCCGAGGCGTTGTCGGGCCATGACTGGCATAACGACTATGCCCGTCTGATGCTGCAGGTGCAGGCTGAACTGCGCGGCGCGAAATCGGATGCCGAACGCCGCCGCCTGCTCAAGAAGCTGCAACGCGTGCTGGGACGGTAAAATCTCAGGCGGTACCGTCGTCCTTGCGCACCGCCTTGTATATTTCCATCGCCAGCACCAGCATGAGCGCGGGCAAGGCCAGCAGGGCGCCATGCAGCAGCGATACATCTTCCAGCCGCAACATCGGGCCGATGTTGGGCAACGATGCTGCGGCAAATTGCAGGACCTGGGCCGCGATCACACCAAGGATCAGCAGCCAGTTGCCCGAAAGCGGCACGCGGAATAGCGAGCGCCGCTCGGAACGGCAGTTCAGCACATGGGCATTCTCGAACCACACAATCAGCCAAAGTGTGAGGCCCTGCGCGACCACCAGCGGCAAATGTTCGCTTTGCAGAAGCCAGGCATAGAAGGCGAAGCTGGCCAAGCCTATCACTGCACCGGACAGCACCACCTGTTCAATCATACGGCGGTCGAAGATGCGGCTATGCTTCGGCCGTGGCCGGCGGGTGAGCAGGCCAGGCTCGGGTTTCTCAAAAGCCAGGGCCACATCCTGAATGCCATTGGTGACCAGATTGAGCCAGAGCAACTGCACGGCCGACAATGGCGGCGGCAAGCCGGTCAGACTGGCCAGCAGCATAAGCAGAATCTCGGCGGCGCCCGTCGAGATACAGAGCAGGATCACCTTGCGCAGATTGTCATAGGCCGCGCGGCCTTCCTCGATACCGGCAACGATGGAGGCGAAATTGTCATCGACCAAGATCAGGTCGGCGGCTTCGCGCGCCACATCGGTGCCGCCACGTCCCATGGCGACGCCGATATCGGCAGCCTTCAGCGCGGCCGCATCGTTGATGCCGTCGCCGGTGACGGCCACCACATGGCCCTGGCGCCGCAAGCTTTCGACGATGGCCAGCTTCTGCAAGGGTTCAGTGCGGGCAAAGACCAATGCCCGCGCCACGGCTGCATCGAAGGCAGCCGCGTCATCGGCCAGTCGCTTGAGGTCAGCACCGGTGATCAGCTGCGCTTCACCGGCCGGACCTTCGGCGGCCAGATCGAGCTGGCGCGCTATGGCGAGGGCGGTGAGAGGATGATCGCCGGTGACCATGGCGACGCGGATACCCGCCGCCTGGGCTGCGCGCACTGAAAGCCGCGCTTCCTGACGCAACGGATCGATCAGCCCGGCGAAACCGAGCAGGATCAAGCCATCCAGCGATTCCGCTTCCGGCTCGGTGACCGGGCCCGCGGCCACTGCAATCACGCGGTAACCATCGGCAGCCAATGCCCGCACCCCGCGTTCGGCGGCTTCGCGTCGCTCATCATCCCATTCGGCAGCACCACACAGGTCGAGCAGGGTTTCCGGCGCGCCTTTCACATAGGCGACCAATGTGTCGCCATCGGCGCGAAAATCGGCGGCATAGCGCCGTGCCGGTTCGTAGGCGATGCGGCCGCGATGATCCACCGCCTCCATTGCCGCATTATAGTCGAAACGCAGCGCCAACCGCAGGAAGGCAAGATCGACGGCATCGCCGATCTCGTCGCCGGTATGGTCCACCGCGCCGCCATGGGATTCCGAGCAACGCGCCGCCGCCAGCGCCAGCGCACGCGCGCGCATATCCTGCGGCGACACGCGGCCATCATTTTCGACCAGGTCCGGCAGCCAGATGGTTTCGACGGTGAGGCGGTTGATGGTGAGCGTGCCGGTCTTGTCCGTGGCGATCATGGTGCAGGCACCGAGGCCTTCCACCGCCGGCAGATGCCGCACCACCACATTCCGATGCCCCATCCGGTGCACGCTGATGGACAGCGCCACGGTCATCGCCACCGGCAGGCCCTCGGGTATGGCCGAGACGGCGAGCGCCACGGCCAGCAGAAAGATATCGGCGGCACCGGCACCGCGCAGGATTTCCAGCCCGGCAATCAACGCAATCAACACCAGCGCGGCAATGGCGATCTGGCGCGTGAAGACCTCCATGCGGCGCACCAGCGGCGGCGCCGCGCCGGCCACCTGCATGGCGAGTGCCAGGCGGCCAATCTCGCTGTGCCGACCAGTCGCGGCCACCACGGCGCGCGCCCGCCCGCTTTGCACCATCGAGCCGGCAAACAGCATGCCGTACCGGTCACCCATCGGCGCATCAGCCGCGCTGACCTGGGCGGCATCTTTTGCCACCGCCAGGGATTCGCCAGTCAGCAGGCTTTCATCGGCTTCCAGCGCATCGGCCTCGATCAGCCGCAGGTCGGCCGGGATTTTCACGCCGCTTTCCAGCTCGACCACGTCGCCAGGCACCAGCAATTCGGTATCGAGCGATACCAGCTCGGCGTCGCGCCAGACCATCACATGACCGCGCACCAGGGATTTCAAGGCGCGGGCCCGCGTCTCGGCCTGCCATTCCTGCCAGAAACCGATGCTGCCGTTGAGCAGCAGCACAATGGCGATGAAGCCGGCATCGGCGACGTGGCCCAGCAACAGGCTAACTCCTGCCGCGGCCAGCAGCAGATAGATGAACGGCGACCGGAACTGATGCAACACGACGCCCAGCATGGTGCGGGCACGGGCCTCGGGCAGCCGGTTGGGGCCATGCAGCCGCAGCCGAGCGGCGGCCTCCGTTCCACTCAGGCCGTCACGCGTGGTATCGAGGCGGGCGAGCGCGGCTTCGGCTGGCAGCGTATGGATCGGATCATGGGCAGGCGGCGGGGTCATGGCGGTATCCTGCCATGGCCCGCATCGCCTTGCACCTGATCGAAATCAAACGGGCGGCATGATCCGCTCAGAAGACGATGCTGCCACCCAGGCGCACTTCACGGCCACGGATCGGCGCGAAGTTCTTTAACATTGACGTATGGTTGCGGCCTTCCTCGTCCGTCAGGTTGCGGCCCTGGAGCTGCAGCGCCAAGTTGCGGTTCTCAGAAAAGGGCCGCCAGGTCAGCGTCGTATTCAAAACAGCATAGCCCTCGGTACGCGACTCGTTCACGCCGGCACGGTCCTGGTCCATGCGACCGGCGAGTTCGAGGCGGAAGCCGATGGCTTCACTGTCCGCATTAAAGCCAAGACCATAGCCAACCGGCGGAATCAGAGGCAGCGAGGTATTGCTGCCGGTGTCATCGGCACGCACGTAATCGATGCGGCCATCCAGCTTGAGCGCATAGCCGGCGGTGCGCCAGAAGATCCAGCCACTTTCCAGCTCGATACCTCGGAACAGCGCATCGGTCTGACTATATTGCAGTTCGTTCAGATTGTTCTGTTGGGCGCCGGTAAAACGGCCATAGATGTAATCCTGGAACCGGGTGACATAGGCATTCGCCGCGCCAGTGACGTCGCCATCGGTCTTGCGCAGGCTCAGTTCGGCATGCAAGGCGCTTTCCTTGCTCAAGGCGGCGTTGCCGATCTCGTAAGACTGCGTCGCGAGATGCGAGCCATCAGAGTAAAGCTCCTCTGCGGTCGGTGCCCGTTCGGTGCGCGACAGTGAAAGGCCCGTGGCATAACCGGGCAGGAATTTGTAGGTGGCACTGCCCGACAGGCTGGCCGGGGTGAAATCGCGGCTGCGGCCCAGGCTGCTGGCCTCGACATCGACATGCTCGATACGGCCGCCCAAGGAAAACAGCCAATTGCCGGTTTCATGACGTTCCAGCACGAACAAGGCGTTGCTGTCGGTGACGGTGGGCGTGATGAAAGCTTCCTCGCCGGTGGCGGTGAGATCGCGCCGGCCGCTTTGCAAACCGATCACGCCGCGAATGGCGCCGAGCGGTTTGTGTTCGGCTTCGAGCCGGGCTTCCCAGCTTTCGCTGTCGAACCGCGTGGCGCGCGCGCCGGTCGCCTCGATTTCATCATGCACGTAATTGGCATAGCCGAATTTCAGCCGCAGCTCGTCCAGGAAGGAAAGTGGCTCATAAAGGCCGAATTTGCCATCCAGCCGGTTCTGCCGCATGTCGATCCGCACGGGGTCGTCGCCCGGCACACCGTAATAGCTGTTGAACTGGGTCAGACTGAAGCCGGCATAGCCGGCGTCGCCCAGATAGGATGCGCCAACGGCACCGTTGCGGTTTTCCACTGCGGTATTGTCGACCCGGCCCTTGATACCGGCGGCGCGCGCCGCATTGGAGGCATAACCATTGATGCTGTAATCGTCGGAATCGAGGAAACCTGCTTCGCCGTGCACCACGAAGCGATCGCTGACCGCCGCGTTGACGCTGGCAAATCCGTTGGTTTCATGGGCGCCGCTGCCATATTCCAGTCGGGCATTACCGCTGGTACCGTTTTTCGGCATTGCATCGGGGATGCGGCCATCAATCACATTGACCACGCCACCGATCGCCGAGGACCCGTAGAGCAACGTGGCCGGGCCGCGCAACACCTCGATGCGTTCGGCGCCACCGAGCGGCGCCATCACCGCGTGATCGGGGCTGAGGGTGGAGGCATCGAAGGTATCAACGCCGTTCTGCATCACACGTACACGCGGGCCACCCTGGCCGCGGATCACCGGACGGCTGGCGCCGGCGCCGAACTGGGTGGCAGCCACGCCGGGTGTGCCATCCAGCACTTCGCCCAGTGTGGCGGCGCGGCGGCGGTCCAGCGCCTCGCCCTGCAACACCGTGCTGCCTTCCACCAGATCTTCTTGGCTCGCCCCCAAGGGAGCCGTGACCAAGACGGGGGCGAGCGTGACTGGTTTTTCCTGGGCCAGGACGGCAGCGGGCAACAGGACAAGCAGACTGACGCCAGGCAGCAGGCGGTGACGAAATGCGGATGACATGAGCAGACCCCCAGGAAGCAGTAACGTTATTTTATAACGTTACTTTATAATATTACATTCCTGCAAGCCCCTGAAATCACAGGCGCCCGCCGGGATTACCGGCAGGCGCCTAAACGAAACGCAGCTGATGAAATGCGCCGAACGACCTATTCCCCGTCCTTCTTCAGCATGCGGCCGAGCAGCCGGCCACCGAAGATATGGACATGCAGGTGCGGCACTTCCTGGTTGGCATTGACGCCGCAATTGCTGAGCAGGCGATAGCCGCCCTTCTCGGCGCCGACCACGCGGGCCGTGTCGCCGATGGCCTTGATATAGTCGGCCTGTTCTTCCGCGCTCGCCCTGGCCGAGAAGTCGTCGAAATCGACATAGGCGCCTTTCGGGATCACCAGCACATGGATGGGCGACAACGGATTGATGTCGTGGAAGGCCAGGCTGTGCCGGCTTTCATGTACCTTCTTGCACGGAATCTCGCCGCGCAGGATTTTCGCAAACACGTTGTTCGGATCGTAAGCCATGGCCTGTGGGATTCCCTTGCGTCCTACGTAAGCTGGCGCGCCTTCTTTTCCTCGATGCCCGACTGGCCTTCGCGACGGCGCAGTTCGGCGCGCACATCCTCGATGGTGATGCCGCATTCGGCCCACAGCACCAGCAGATGGAAAACGAGGTCGGCGCTTTCCGAAACCATTTCCTCGCGCGTTTCCGACACGGCGGCGATGGCGAGTTCTACCGCTTCCTCGCCCATCTTCTGTGCGATCTTGGCGCGGCCCTTGGCGAACAGTTTGGCGGTATGCGAAACCGCCGGATCACCACCCTTGCGGCTGAGGATCACGTCATAAAGGCGCTCCAGCGTGTCGCGGTTCTCGCCCATCGCGTCGGTTCCTTCCCTAGAGCCGTACCGGAATACCGGCAGCGGCCATGCGTTGTTTGGCTTCGGCAATGCTATGCCGGCCGAAGTGGAAAATCGAGGCCGCCAGCACGGCAGAGGCATGGCCCTTCACGACGCCATCGACGAAGTGATCCAGATTGCCCACACCGCCCGAAGCCACCACGGGGATATTGACCGCATCGGCCACCGCGCGGGTGAGGTCGAGATCAAAGCCCTTCTCTGTGCCGTCGCGATCCATCGAGGTCAACAGGATTTCGCCGGCGCCATAGGCAGCCATGCGCTTGGCCCATTCCACCGCATCCAGGCCAGTGGCATTGCGGCCTCCATGGGTGAAGACCTCCCACTTGCCGGGTGCCACATTGCGCGCATCAATGGCCACCACCACACACTGGCTGCCGAATTTCTCGGCCGCCTCGCGCACGAATTCCGGCCGGTTGACTGCGGCGGTGTTGATCGAGGTCTTGTCGGCGCCCGCCAGCAGCAGCTTGCGCACGTCTTCCACCACGCGCACGCCACCACCCACGGTGAGTGGCATGAAGCAGCGTTCAGCCGTGCGCGCCACCACGTCATATAATGTGTCGCGCGCATCCGACGACGCGGTGATATCAAGGAAGGTCAGTTCGTCGGCACCGGCGGCGTCATACACCGCCGCCTGCTCCACCGGATCGCCGGCATCGCGCAGGTTGACGAAATTGACGCCCTTGACGACGCGACCGTCCTTCACGTCGAGACAGGGTATGACACGGACTTTCAGGGTCATGATCCGGGATCCAGTTTCCGGGTCCGGTCATAGCGGATAGACGCCGCAAGAGGAAGCGGTTTTACTGACAAAATGGGCCTTTTCTGGCGCTCAGGCCGCGCGGTTGGCGCGCAGCTTGTTCTGCAGCAGTGCGGCCAGCCGTTCGATGCCCTCGCGGATGCGGGGCGGCTCGCCGAGCGAGAAGCTCAGGCGCGCGGTATTACGTTTCACGTCGTTGGCATAGAAAGCTGAACCAGGCACGAAAGCCACCTGGATGTCCTTTACCGCTTCGGCCAGCAGCTCGGCGCCATCGATGCTGTCGGGGAATTCCAGCCAGATGAACATGCCGCCATCGGGCCGGGTGAACCGCACCTCCTTGGGCAGGCAGCGTTCCAGAGCCTCGAGCATCACGTCGCGGCGCTCCTTGTAGGCCTTGCGCAGTTTCTCCACCTGGCTGGCATGCGAGGCTTTGGCGATGTCGCAGGCCACCATCTGGTTGATCGTGCTGCAATGCAGGTCGGACGCCTGTTTGACCAGCACCAGCTTGTTGATCAGCGATGGATCGGCACAGACCCAGCCGATGCGCAAAGCCGGGGTCAGCACCTTTGACAAACTGCCGATATAGACCACGAGGCGTTTGCCGTCGCCTTCCGGGCCGGCGAGATACTGCTGCTCCAGCGCCGCGAAGCTGGGAATGCGGGCGTTTTCGTAGCGCAGTTCCTCGTAAGGCGAATCCTCCAGGATCGCCACGTTATAACGATGCGCCAGCTCCAGAATCGCCTGACGGCGGGCCAGCGAGGTGGTGATGCCGGCCGGATTGCAGAAATCCGGCGTGAGGTAGAAGAATTTCGGCTTCTGCTTGAATGCCGCTTCCAGATCATTCAGCAGCACACCCTCATCATCCATCGGCACGGAGATGAATTTCGGCTGGTAGGTGCCGAAGACCTGAATGGCACCGAGATAGCTGGGCGAGGACATCACGACAGCATCGCCCGGATTGATCAGGGCGCGACCGAGGAAATCCAGTGCTTGCTGTGCGCCCGAGGTGATCAGCACCTGCTCGATGCCCGCTTCGATGCCATGGTTTTTCAGGTAGCCAATGATCCATTCGCGCAGCGGCGGATAACCTTCGCTGATCGAATACTGGAAGGCTTCGCCGGCCATGGCCGGATTCTGCAGCACGGACTGATAAGCCTTGCCGATGCTGTCCAGCGGGAATAGGGCCGGATCGGGGATGCCGCCGGCAAAGGAAATGATCTCCGGCCGCGCGATCAGCTTCAGCAGTTCGCGGATTTCGGAGGCGCGCAGGGTGGCAACGCTCTGGGACAGACCGGGGAACACGGATTCGGACATGGTGGCGGCTCGGGTTTCCTCTTGCTGCCGCCACCATAACCGAGCCCGGCACCGGCAGGAAAGCGCCGGCGCCGAAACGCGGGAAATTCGCGTTTATTTCGCGTCCAGATCGGCCAGCATCTTGCGCAGCTGCTTGGTCGCCGGGGTGACGATGGCGACAAAGTAAGATTCCCGCAGGCGCCGCTGGGCGGCGGCGCCGACGATATACCCCGAGGCGCCGGCATGCAGCATGGCGGCCTGGGCGGCTTTCAGCGACCAGTCACCGGCCGCCAGGCGGGCCTCGATCACCGCGCGCCAGTAGGCGGGGTCGGTGTCAAATGGCGTGGCGGCCAGACCATGCACCGTTTCACGCATGGCGGCCAGGGCATCCTCGAACATCGCCGGCTGTTCGGGGATGTATTTATTAATATGGCCCAGGCCCTTTTCGGTGCCGCGCATGATGTTGATGCAGCCCTGAATCAGGCCAAAGGCCATGCCGGCCTGCAGCAGGATGAAACCGGCACGGATGCGTTTGATGAAACCTTCCACCGGTTCGGCCAGAACCATGCTGTCTGGGATGAAGGCCTTGCGGAACGTCACCGCCATGGTGCGGGTACCTTCCAGCGCCAGGAAATGAGTGGACTGGCGCAGCACAATATCCTCACGGCTGCAATCCACCACTGCCATCACGCGGTGCTGCGGCGCATCGGCCAGTTCAAAGACGGCACCGAACAGATGATCGTCGCCCAGATTGGAAACCCAGGGCAGGCCGCCCGAGACTTCGTAGCCGCCCTTCACGCGGCGACCCTTCAGCTTCAGCGGCTCGATGCCGAAGAAACTTTTCATCGGATTCGACAAACCGGTGCCACCCAGCAGGGCGCCCTGCGCCACCTTGCCAAGCAGGGCTTGGCGCGGCGCGGCGTTCTGGCTCTGCGCCAGATACCAGGCCAGGGCGTCCTGACACCAGATGCAGAAAGCCGTGGACAGGCAATGCTCGCCGGCCACCGCCATGGCTTCGATGGCCGTGATCAGATCTGGCTTGGCCCCGATATGGGCTGAATAGGCACCGGCTTCGCCGAAGCTGCGCATGATGGCATCGGGATAAATGCCTTCATGGTCGATCTTGTGCACCTGCGGCAGCAGATCGCTGGCGACAATGCCGCGCAGGCGGCCGAGCAGATCGTCGCGGCCCGAAAGAGATGCGGCGGGGATCATGCCCGCCGCGGTAACGGGCACCGGTTCCGACAGGGTGACGGAAGCGAGGGCGGCGGACATGGGCATCTCCTTGGGCTGCGACGATCGTCTCTTGAGATCAGCGATGCGGCCGGGCGTCAGCCCAGCACGACATCCACGCCGACCGGCTTCATGAAGGTGTTGGCCACCGGCGACCACTTCTTCACATGCTGGACCAGGGCTTCCAGATCGGCCTTGGGCGCATCGGCATCCAGATCGACCTTGATGCGCACGGCATCGAAGCCCACCGGCTTGGGCGAGGTGTCGCCGGTGCCCCAGACAGCCGTGATGTTGATATCGGCTTCCAGCTCCAGCTCGAGTTTGCGGATGGTGATGTTGCGTGCGACGGCATTGGCATGGATGCCGACGGCAATGCACGAACCCAGCGCCGCCAGCGAGGCTTCGGAAGGGTTCGGCGCGGTATCGTCGCCCAGCAGGCCCGGCGGCTCGTCCACGATATAGGGCGGCAGGTTGCGGATGTAGTTGAGATGCCGGAAACGGCCTTCGGCCACGGTCTTGCACTTCAGGGTCTTGATCGCTTTCGGGTTTTCCTTGCCCTTGGCAATCAGATCCAGCAGGCCGTCCTTGTCGATCGGGGCGAGACAGCCGGTAATGGCGGTAGCGGGTACGGGATTGGCGCTCATTGTTAGACTCCTTTCAGGGTTTTCGGTCTTGTGGCGCGGGTTTCATCCTTCCCTGGTCCAGCCATAACGCTTGATCAGGGTCAGACAGATCCAGTCGAGCAGGAAGCCGACCGCGCCGATCACCACCACGATGGCGGCCAGGCGGTCATATTCCAGGGTGTCGCGGGCGTCGTTGATGGCATAGCCAAGGCCGCTGGTGACGCCGAGATATTCCGCCGGCACCAGCACCACCCAGGCGGTGCCGAGCGCGAGACGGATGCCGGTCAGCACGTCCTGCGCCGCTGCCGGCAGGATGATTTGCAGCAGCATCTGCCAGGAGCGCGCGCCGAGATTGCGCGCCACCTTGAACCAGGCAGGATCGATCTTGCGTATGCCATTGGCGGTGGCAAACGTGATCGGCCAGACGGCAGCGGCAAAGATCAGGAAAACGATGGCCCCTTCCCAGCTGGAGAAACTGAGCACCGCGATCGGCATCCACGACAGCGGGCTGATCATGCGCAGGAACTGGAACGGCACATGGGTCAGGTTGCGCAGGGCAGCGATCCGTCCGATGGCGATACCAACCGGCACGCCGATGGCAATCGCCCAGGCCATGCCGCCCAGGATTCGTAGCAGGCTGGGCTGCATAGTGGACCACAGACTGCCGCCAGAGATCAGCTTCCACAGGCTTTTGAAGGCCGGGCCGGGTGCGAAGCCGGCGAAATTGGCGGTGGCCGGGTTGCTGGCGACGATCCAGCCGCCGATCCACCACAGGCCCAGCAGCAGACCGATGCCCAACGCCGCATTGCCCAGCGACGCAAACTGTCCCCGCATTCCCGGCGACAGGCGGGGCAGCTTCTTCGCAGCCGGCATGTCGAGCACCAGCGTCACAGCGCGATGACCTCCTCACGGGTGAAGGGGTCGCTGCCGGTTGGCACGGTCGGGTCCTTGCGCCAGTCGGGGAACTTGGCCAGCGCCTTGCGGATGAAGCGGTCGTCGACCAGGTCCTTGGCGACGAAATCGGGATCGAGGCCGCCGAGGAACGTTGTGTCACCCGACACCACGGTCTCGTTCATCGCCTTGACGATCAGCTTGGTGGCCGAAGCGTAGGGAAAGCCGTTGAAATCGATGCGGCCGTTTTTCCAGTCGGGGTGCTTGATCGCCGGCGGCGCCGCATAGGTGCCGGTATCGTACAGCGTCATGGCGCGTTCGACCACATCCTGCGGCACCGGCAGGTATTCCATGCCGTCACGCGACAGCAGTTTGGCGACTTCTTTCTTGTTGGCGCTGGCATAAACCTGCGCCTTCACCACGGCATTCACCACCTTCTGCGTCCACTCGGCGCGTTCTTTCGTGTCGGCTTCATGCATGCAAACGACGCAGCAAGGATGGTTCTTCCACATATCGCCGGTAAAGCGCAGCGTCTTGGCGCCGGCGCGCAATTCGCCTAAGGCATTGAACGGCTCGGCGACGATGTAGGCGTCGATCTTCTTGGCGGCCAGCGCCGGCGGCATATCGGACGGCGCCATGACCTGCAGGTTGCATTCATCGGCCGCTAACGGCTGGCCCTGCTCCTTGATCACGGCCTTCACGCCATTCACCCGCATGGCCATCTGCAGCACGATATTGTGCATCGAGTACCAGTAGGGCACGGCGACCTGTTTGCCGCGCAGGTCGGCGAAGCTATCGATGCCGGCATCCTTGCCAACGACGATGGCCGAGCCGTTGGTATGCGCCCAGGCCATGATCTTGACCGGGAACTTGTTGTTGTAGCGCATCCAGACCGGAATCGGCTTGAGGAAATGCACCAGGTTGAATTTCTGCGCGGCGAAGCTTTCCACCAGCGACGACCATGAGCGGATCAGGGTCGGCTTCTCGGCAACCAGGCCTTCGTCCTTGAAGAAGCCCATGCCGTGGGCAACCAGCAGGGCGGTGGCGTCGGTGATCGGCAGATAGCCGATGCGCACCACGTCGTCTTTTGGCTGCGCGAAGGACAGGCCGGGTTTCAGCGCACCCATCATGGCCAGGCCGCCGGCCGCCATCAGGTCGAGATAACCGCGCCGCGTCAGGCCGCCTTTCGCAGCACCAGCGCTATGGTCGATCAGGTTGCCGCTGTCACACTGCTCGCACATAGCTCACCTCGTTCATCTTGAATGTCGTCTGGGAAATGTCGGCGTCGTTTCCGCCGCGCGGCAATTGCTCGCCGGTGCAGCCTTCAAAGAGTTTCAGCAACCGGTCGCGTTCGGCCTGCACGGCGGGATCGGCGCGATGACGCTCTTCCGGCAGGTCAATCCGGGTGACGACGGCGATGCAGCCCGGATCGGCCTGCATCACCAGCGCGCAATCAGCCATCAGCACGGCCTCGTCGATATCGTGCGTCACCAGCACCAGGGTGATCTTGCGGTCGCGGCAGATGCGACGCACGTCGCGCTGCAAAGATGCGCGCGTGAAGGCATCCAGCGCCGAGAACGGTTCGTCGAGCAACAGCACATCGGGCTGCGTCGCCAGCGAGCGGGCCAGCGCGACGCGCTGCTGCTGGCCGCCGGAAAGCTGCAGGGCCGGGGTGTCGTAATGCTCGCCCAGCTGCACCAGGTTGAGCAGGTCCTGCACGACGGCACGTCGTTCGGCCGGCTTCACGCCGGCGAATTTCAGGCCGAGCGCTGCATTCTCGCCCACGCTCATCCACGGATAGAGCGACGGCGACTGGAACATCATGTTCCATTTCGGCGATGGGCCGCGCACGATCTCGCCGTCGATCAGCACCTGGCCCTCGGCGGGCTTGAGCAGGCCGGCGATGATATGCAGCAGGGTGGACTTGCCGCAGCCCGAGCGGCCGATCAACGCCACCGCTTCGCAGGGCTGGATTTCGGCCTCGATGCCGCGCAGGGCCGGCTGGCCACGGCGATACTGGTGGCCGATGCCCCGTAACTGGATATGCGCGCCCGGCTTATACATGGGCGCCGGCTCCGCAGGAGGCGGCAGAATGGATGAGCGGGCGAATACGGCCATGCGGCGGGGACTCCAATAAACACACATTGTAGTGTGAATACATAGAGTATGCTTCATTTAAAATGTGAATCCAATAGAACAACATTCTTTATTGTCCTTTCTGGATCACCCGTCACAAGAATGATCGGTCTATCTAGAGCAAGCTTGATGCCAAGTCTGTTTTATCAATGGCTTAGAGATTTTGCGAACTACCCGATGATCGAGTCTGACCGCAAAGCATGCAGCGCCGACGGGCAGAGGCCGGAATCTTGGGCAATTCCACAGTCCGGATTGTGACTATCCAGCCGACCGGGGCTAGCTTATACAAAGCCCTAGACAGACCGATCCGTTCAGAGTCTTCTCAGAGCACCATGCAGTCCCAGCCCGCCCCCGTTACCGAGACCGACGGCACCGCCCAGCCGACTGAACGCCTGCTGAGCACCGCCAAGCTGCTGTTCTGCCGCGACGGCATCCATGCCACCGGCATCGACCGCATCATTGCGGAATCCGGCGTGGCGCGGATGACGTTGTATAACCGCTTCGGTTCCAAGGAAGGCCTGCTCTATGCCGTGCTGGAACGCGAAGGCGAGGAATGGCGCGACTGGTTCTTCTCGGCCGTGGAAGCTGCGGGCGGCACGCCGGCGCAAAAGCTGAAAGCGGTGTTCCCGGTTTTACGCCGCTGGTTCGAACGCGAGGATTATTTCGGCTGCGCCTTCATCAATGCCGTGGCCGAACATGATAAGGGCGAGACGCGGTTGCGTGGCCTGACGCTGAAACACAAAGGCGCGGTGCTGGAATTTTTCGGCCGTCTGGCCCGCGAGGCGGGCATCAATGCTCCCGATGCGCTGGCGCACCAGATCGGCCTTTTGATGGATGGCGCCATTGTCGCCGCGATGGTGACGCAGCAGCCGGCGATGGCCGATCATGCCGCGGCCGCAGCGGGGGCGATCCTCGACGCGGCCCTGCCGAAAGCGGCCTAGGCCGCTTCCCGCAACGCAGCGGCCGGATCGATACGGCCATCATACAGCGCGCGGCCCAGGATCGCGCCGTCGATCGCCGCACCGTTGGCGGCTTCCTTCTTCAGCGCAATCACATCCTCGATGCCGGCCAGACCGCCCGAGGCGATCACCGGGATCGGCACGGCGCGCGCCATCGCCGCGGTGGCCACGACATTCACGCCTTTCAGCAGGCCGTCGCGATCAATATCCGTGTAGACGATGGCGGCCACGCCGGCATCGACGAATTTCTTCGCCAGGTCGATGGCATCCAGATCGCTGGCCTCGGCCCAGCCTTCCACCGCCACGCGGCCCGAGCGGGCATCAATGCCGACCACGACACGACCGGGCCAGCGTTTCGCTGCCGCCTTCACCAGATCGGGATTACGCACGGCAACCGTGCCGAGGATCACGCGGGAAATGCCGGCCTCAAGCCAGTTTTCGATGGTGGCCTCATCGCGGATGCCGCCGCCGAGCTGGATCGGCAGGGTCACAGCCTTGCGAATGGCGCGCACGGCTTCGGCATTGGCCGGCTTGCCGGCAAAGGCGCCGTCCAGATCGACCAGATGCAGATATCGAAAGCCCGCATCCTGCCATTGTTTTGCCTGGGCAGCGGGATCGCGATTGAAGACCGTGACACGGTTCATGTCGCCCTGCTGCAGACGGACGCATTCGCCATTCTTGAGATCGATGGCGGGATAAAGATTGAGGGCGCTCATTCGCTGATCAGAGCCTTGGTGTAGAAATAACCGTCGACATAGGCGCCGTCGACAAAAGCATATCGTGGCTTGGTACCCCAGCGTTTATAGCCTGCCTGCTCACAGAGCTGGATCGCCGCCGTCTGGGTGGCGCGGAAATCGAGGTCGATCTGGCGGAAGCCGGCCTCGCGGGCGGTATCCTCCACCACTTTCACCAGGCCCCGCGCCAAGCCATGACCCCGCGCCCAGGGCGCGATGAAGAAGGTGGTCAGCGTGGCAGAATGCGCCTGAGCCTCGTTATTGGGTGGCGGGCGCAACAACTGCGCCGAACCGACGATGGCGCCATCCAGCCGGGCAACGAACAGATCACGCTGTGGCATCAGCAGCACGCCACGCCAGTAGCTTTCCAGAACCCGGCGCGGCGGCACCTTCAGCCAGCCAAAGCCGTTGCCGTCGATGATCGCCTTCTCTGCGGCTTCGGAAAGCTCGTCGATCTCGTCATCGCCAAGCGCGACCACCTTTTCGACCACCGCATTGGGCGTGATCTGCTGCAGCTTAACCGCCATGGTGCGCATCTCGTCCGGCTCGTTGCTCATGGTCGCCACCGCAGGAAGTTGGCCAGCAACCGCAGGCCGGTGGCCTGGCTTTTCTCAGGATGGAACTGCGTGCCAACCATGTTGTCGCGGCCAATGGCCGCCACCACCGGGCCGCCGTAATCGGCCTCGGCCAGCACCACGGCGGAATCGTTGGGTCGCAGGTGATAGCTGTGCACGAAATAGGCATGATCACCGGACGTGATGCCGGCCAGCACCGGGTGCTGCGGCTGCAGCAGGCGCAACTGGTTCCAGCCCATATGCGGCACCTTCAGCGCGGCATCGGAAGGTCGGAGCATTTCCACCGCGCCGTCGATCCAGCCCAGACCCTTATGCTCGCCATGCTCACGGCCGACTGTGGCCATCAGCTGCATGCCGACGCAGATGCCCAGAAAGGGTTTGCCACCTTTGATCACCTGCTCGTTCAGCGTCTCGATCATGCCGGGCAAACTGCTCAGGCCCCGATAGCAGTCGGCGAAAGCGCCCACGCCCGGCAGCACGATGGCATCGGCGGCAGCAACGGCCTTCGTGTCGGCGGTGACTGCCAGATCGAGCGCGAGGCCGTTTTCATCGGCGGCGCGCTGGATCGCCTTGGCGGCCGACCGCAGGTTGCCCGAGCCGTAATCGATCAGGGACAGCTTCATCACACCAACCTCGGAAATGCGTCGGTCTGCTGCTGCGGCAGCAGGATGCGAACCGGCGCAGCCGATGCACCCGCCGGCGAAGATACGCCTGCTGTGGCATGGCCGCGGATATATCCTTCTTCTGCCTCTTGCGCATCGCTGGCACGCAGCACGCCCACGAAACGCCAGCCCCGACGAGCGAGAGTCCAGCGCCGGTAATCCGCCGCCATGGCGCCGATCAGGAAACTCAGCCCCAATGCCAGTACGGTGGCGGCGGGTTCGGCGATATCGCCGAGTTCCAGGGCGATGCCCCAGATCATGCTGAGCAGCAGATAGCCGATCAGGCCAAGCCAGAGGCGATGGCGCAGCAGCCAGAGCGGCGGAAAAATTGCCGCCCACCAGGAAAAGCCATTGCCCACGGCCACGACCTGCGGATCGCCGCCGGTTGGGCCGGGGCGTTCATGCAAGGTGAAGAAACGCATGATTGCCCCGCTTTACAGCGTGCCTTTGGTGGAAGGCACCGCATGCGGACTGCGCGTATCCAGCGTGAAGGCGGCGCGCAGGGCACGGGCGAGGCCCTTGTAGCAGGTCTCGACGATGTGGTGGTTGTTCTCGCCGTACAGATTCTCGACATGCAGGGTGATGCCGGCATTCTGCGCGAAAGCCTGGAACCATTCCTTGAACAGCTCGGTATCCATGTCGCCGAGCTTGGGCCGGGTGAAATTCACCTTCCAGATCAGATACGGCCGGTTCGACACGTCGAGCGCGACACGGGTCAGCGTCTCGTCCATCGGGATCAGGGCGTCGCCATAACGCTGAATGCCGGCGCGCTCGCCCAAAGCCTTGGCCACGGCCTGGCCGATGGCAATGCCGGTATCTTCGGTCAGGTGATGGAAATCGATATGGATATCGCCCTTGGCCTGAACCTCGAGGTCGATCAGGCTGTGACGCGATAGCTGCTCGAGCATGTGGTCGAGAAAACCGACCCCGGTGGAGATCTTGTAGACGCCGGTGCCATCGAGATCGAGTTTCACCGCGATCTCGGTTTCCTTGGTTTTCCGGGCAATGCTGGCCTGACGTGCGGCCATGGGGCACTCTCCTCGCACTGATACGGCAACGACAGCAACGCATGTCCGCCGGGCGGATCGGGCCTGAAAGGGGCCAGCGGGCGCGGACGGGCGCGGTATAGCAGGAACCGGCGGGTCAGGCTAGGCAGCTTTGCCCTTGGATTATCCTGGATTTGCCGGACGGACTTGTCCGGCGGGTTAACCAGCCGGCACGGTTTCGGGTGGTCGCAGATCGACGGGCGGATCAGGCGCCACATGGCGGGCGGCCATTTCCGCCATGACTATGCGGTATTGCGACAGCCAGGCGCCCAAAGCCGTCACTTCATAAACCGGGCTGCCCCGCAGGCGGCGCTCTGCCATATCCAGGTCCTGCAGCAATGGCCGCAGCAGGCCGAGCTTGATCACCGGCGACAATTCGACCAGGCAGGCCATCGGCAGGCCGGCAATCATGCGATTGAACATGCGGGCCAGGCGCTCGCCGCGACTTTCTGCCGGCAAGCCGGCCGATGTGCGGCTGTCGCCACGCAACACCGCCAGGCATTGCTGCAAATTCTGCAAGGCCACCAGCCACTGACCGGTCCGCCCCGGATTGTCGATCAGATCGAGCGGAAAAGGCGTGGCCTGCAACAGGGCCAGGACGCGACGGAGCCGCTCGACCATGGCGTCCGCCTCAGCCGTCATGCCGCCTCTCGCCGGACTTCTGCAGGGCAGGAGCGTGGCGCGAGGCAGGTCGGGCAGGAATGGCGGAAAAGTTTCCTTGATTCACCGTAGTCATTAACCATTCGGTTCGGTTGCAGCCTGTCATGCCGTCTGGGTGGCTACCACTCGATATGCGAGCAAAAAATCCTTTGTTTACAGACCGCCGGACTCGCTTAACGAGTCCAGACTAGCGGCATTGCTCTTTTTTGGCGAGTGAAAAACAGAAAAAATACTGCTTTTCCGATAGGTTATAGAATGCTCTTGTATTCACATGAAAGAATTAAACTAGAACTCGATAAAAATCAATTCTCCTTGCATTTACCATGTCTTAGACACCGACACGGGGTATCCATCCGATTTCCCCATTCATCATGGGAAATCGGAAACGACAATCGGATGGAATAGTTCCCGGCCGGCCCCTGGTCAGATGTCAGGCGATGCGGAAGCGGGCCAGCAGGCCCGCCAGGGCATCGGACTGATTGGCCAGCGTCTGCGCCGAGGCATTGGTCTGCTCGACCAGGGCGCCATTGCGCTGGGTCATCTCGTCCATGTTGACCACTGCGCCGTTCACCTCTTCCAGGCCACGCGCCTGTTCCGCCGAGGCCGCGGCGATTTCGGCGACGATATCCGACACCTTCTTGATCGCGGTGACGATCTCGGTCAGCGAGCTGCCGGCCTGGTTGACCAGGGTGGCGCCGGTCTTCACCTGGGCATTCGATTCCTGGATCAGCGCCTTGATGTCTTTCGACGCGTTGGCCGAACGCTGGGCCAGGGCGCGCACTTCCTGCGCCACCACGGCGAAACCCTTGCCGGCTTCACCCGCGCGAGCCGCCTCCACGCTGGCATTCAGCGCCAGCAGGTTGGTCTGGAAGGCGATCTCGTCGATCAGCGACACGATGTCGACGATCTTCTGCGCGCTGGTTTCGATTTCACCCATCGCTGCCACGGCCTGCTGGACGATGGTACCGCCTGATGACGCCGTGTCGCGCGCCGCCGTGGCGAGCTGGTTGGCGGCCTGGGCGTTGTCGGCATTCTGCTTCACCGTCGCCGTAACCTGGTGCATCGAGGCCGCCGTCTGCTCCAGGGCCGCGGCCTGGCTTTCGGTGCGCTGCGCCAGGTCCTGGCTGCCGGTTGAGATCTCGGCCGAGGCATCACGCACGGCATTGGCATTATCGGCAATATGCTTCATTGCATCGGCCAGCGTATTGCCAGCCATGTTCACGTCGCCCTGCAGCTTGGCGAACACGCCGCGATATTCACCTTCGACCCGCCGCGTCAGATCGCCGGCGGCCAGACCGGACAGGACCCCGCCGACTGCATCGATTGCGCCGCCAATGGCATCGAGCAGGCGATTGACGCCATCGCCCAGACGGACAGCCACGCCACTGAGTGGCACGGTGTCGATACGCTGGGCCAAATCGCCATTGGCCGCGGCGGCGACGATCTCGCCCACTGCGCGATCGAGCAGCGCATCCTGTTCGGCGCGGTTGCGCTCAGCGGCCTGACGCTCGGCTTCCACCGCATCGCGCAGGCGCTGGTTTTCCTGGCCATTCTGCTTGAACACGGCCACCGCCGCAGCCATGCGGCCGATCTCATCACCGCGGGTCAGGCCTGGCACATCGACGCCGTAATCGCCCTTTGCCAGCACCGTCATTGCATCGGTCAGCGCGGTCACCGGATTGGCGATGCTGCGGCCGATCAGCCAGGCAAACAGCAGGCCCACGGCGAAAGCCGCGAGCGAGACAACCAGCACTGTAACGAAGGTGGCCCGGAATGCTGCCGTGGCTGCTTCGCGTTCGGTGGCCAGCGTGGCGCTTTGGCTGGTTTTGATCTCGTCCAGCTTGGCCGTGATCTGGGCGATTTCCTGTTCCATTTCCTGATAGACAAGGCGATTGAGATCGCCAGCGGCCTTCACGGCATCACTGATGCCGGTTTCGTATTCGCGGGCATAACGTTCGGCATCGCTCGCGAGTTTAAGCTGTTCTTCGTTATCCAGTTGATTCTTGAGATCCTGGATCATATCGACGAACTGGGTGACCTTGCCGCGCGCTTCTGCCGCCTGCGACATATCGCCCATGCCGACAAAACCCGTGGCCGCGACGCGGATTTCGGAAAATGCGTCCAGCACGAGACCGGCTTCGGTGGCGACAACGAATTTGTTCTGGCGGATCGCCGAGCGGATCAGCTGCATCAGATGATCGCGCGTCATCGGTCCATAGACTTCCAGTTGGCCGCTGCTGACCGATTTGAGCTTGTTGCGCGCCGTCAACGCCTGAGACAGCTTTGTGAATGTCGCTTGCATCAGCGGCGTGATTTCGGCCAGCGCGGCCCTGCGCTGGGGGTCGCGCACGCTTTCCAGCAGGCTGGCCAGGGTTTCTGTCATTTTCGGTTCCAGCCGGCGCGTGGTCAGCAGGCCGCGCGGATCATCGCGCTCCACGAACAGCAGCAGGCTGCGGCGCAGGTCGATCACATCGCGTTCAAATTCCTGCAGGCGCTGGTTGTTGGTGGTGATCCGGTCATAGACCAGGAAGGCATCGCCGCCCCGCTGCACGCCAAAGATCGATGCCGCCGCAACGACCGCCAGCAAGCTGAGGGCGACGGCAAAACCGATGGCGATACGCAGACGGATACCCAGCCGCGCCAGCAGGGCGGCCAGAGCCGTGGTAGCCCGGGCTGATTTCTGGGCCGGCCCTCGGGCCGAATCTTGGGCCACATCCTGGGTCGGATCGTCTGCCTGCGGCATATCGTTGGCGGGATCGGCAGACACAGTGCCGACAGGGGGAAGCGAAACGGCCATAGGATTCTCCATGGGCATCCGGCGGCACTTGGCCGGCGGACCGGACGGTCAGGGGAAGGATCAGAGGGGGCGGGAGCGGCCGGAACCGGCCAGGGACGGATCAGGGGGCGGGAAAGACGGCGCAACATCACGCATGAACAGAACTCCTCGACACCGATCACCGGCCGGCAGGCCGGGTATTGCGACACTGCGCCTAGTCGGTGTTTCCTCCTGTGATCTCTACCCTCGCGATAGGCTGCGGCGCGGTCAAGGGACCGGCGGCGCGAATGGGTTATCAAAATTTTACACCGGGGATGGATGTGGCCGTGACGGATGAAATTGGTGCCGACGCCATAGTTGTTCCCGACCTAAACCATTCTCGTTGCAGGCGGATTCCCGCCCGCGAAACATAGTGTAAGTGCCGGAAATATCCCCGATTTTGGAGCAAGCCTAAAGTTGCAACCGGGTAGCAGCGACGCCCGACTGGTGGTAAAAACACTACATCAAACGGGTGTACTGACTCACTTTGGATGGAGAAGTCGATGCGTAAACCGAACCCTTACGACGCGCATGTCGGGGCCAGGCTGCGCGCTTGCCGCACCTTGGCGGGATTCAGCCAGGAGCGGCTCGGCGCCTCGGTGGGATTGAGCTTTCAGCAAATCCAGAAATACGAAAAGGGCCTGAACCGCATTGGCGCCAGCCGGTTGCAGCAATTCGCCCAGATCCTGAACGTGCCGCCTTCCTACTTCTTCGAGGACATGCCCGGCATCGAGCAGCAGCCGACCGCACGGCCCGAGCATGCCGTGGTTTCCGAGATCGAGCAGGACAAGAGCCCGGTCTCGCGGCGGCAGGCGCTGGAGTTGGTGCGCAATTTCGGCAAGATCACCGATCCGATGGTGCGCGACCGGATCTTCCAGCTGATCAAAGCTGCGGCTGCCTCTTACAGTGGCAAGCCCGAGGGCGAAGAGGAACCGGAGACGGTGCAGTCCTGATCTTCTCTGGGGCTACCCCGGCGATCTCAATCACTGACAATTAAACCGGGCCGGCAACGGCCCGGTTTTTTTATGCCGCCATCATTGCAGCGATACAACCTAGGAAACGCATTCCCAATGTCAGCCTAACCGCAAGTGTGTAGACTCGCCGCCGTTACCACCCTGCAACGGAGGCATGTATGTCTATCCACTACCCGCGTCTTACCCAGAAATCCCGGCGTCTTCTCGACCAGATCACCCTCAATCACGGCCCTCGTGAAAAGCTCGGCCACTTCTTTCTGGCCGCCGACAAGGCCGCCCGAGATCGCGGTATCTCCCTGGAGTTCAGTGTCGATTTTGAGCTACTGCGCGAGGTGAACCGCATGAACCTCAAACATTGGTACGGATTACCACCGACCTTTGATTGTCATTATAGCGGCATCGACGCCAGCAAGGGATTCTGGCTGATCGGCCGCAACAGCGATGGCGAGATTATCAGCACCCAAGCGGCGCATATGTTCGATCTCAGCGACAGCAATCTGGGCGAGGCAATCGAAAGTTTGAAGTTGTTCTACGCCGACCCCACCAAGATGCGGCACGATGGCGAAAGCTGCACCATCAGTGCGCCAAGTGCTGCGCGCATCAACGGTCGTGTTGTCTATTCGGGCTGCACCTGGATTCATCCTGATTATCGTCGCCGCCATATGGCCGTTATTCTACCCCGTATCTCACGGGCATTGGCCTATACGAAATGGGATGCCGATTACACGATCAGCTTTGTCAGCACCAAGCTCGTTGAAGTGGGTGTTGCTGCCGCTTATGGCTATCGGCGCGTCGAACCGGCCATGGATTGGTATAATTCGCCTGTTGGTCCGCATTATCAGGGCACTCTGGTATGGATGCCCCAAGCAGAAATGCTGGCGGACATGGCACGCTTCGAAGCTCTGCTAGAAGAAGCAGAAGAAAAGCAGCGCCGCAAACCGGATACCAGCGAACAGCGGCCGATTGCCAACTGAACTAAAACTAAGCGGAAGGTTTATCGACACCCAGTGGTATCGAGATAGTCGCATTGACCAGCGAGCTACCGGTAATGAGTCGCCTGCCGTCCGGCGTGCGCCAGCGCAAAATGACGCGCTGATAACGCCGGCGGCGGGGATCATGCCCATCTTGTTCAATGATGGCATCAACGTCGTCGAGCACTGGGTCGCCAGTCACCAGACAGTTCTTATATGTGTTTTCAACCCAACGCCCATACGCCTTGTCAGGCTGATCGGTCAGTAGACGGCCGATGCAATTCTGAAAGGAGAAATCATCGTAAACAGTGAATCCGGCGCCGCTGGTATTCACATACAGATTGCCGTCACTGCCGGGCTCAACATGAACTGTTCTGTTTATCAGGCCGGTCTGTTTTAGATAGCGTTCGACCGGCGGAGTATACTGGCCATCAACAAAACGCCATAGCTCAAACAGGCCAGCCAGATCGCGATGGGTATGGTGCACCCAGTCGCGTGGCTCATGTGGCTTGCGAATAAACAAATCCCGCATGCGCGGTTCGCGCAGGAACGCCAGTTCGTCAACACGCGCCAGCAATGGCTCGGCATCCACATAGGCTTCCTCAAGCCAGCCGCTGGCGAAATAGACCAGGCCAACCGGCTTGTCTTTCACCGCCTTGCGCAGATAGGGCTTGAGCGAGTCGAGGCAAAAGCGGCTGAGCATGCCGGCGCGGAATTGCAGGAAGGTCACATTCGGCTGCACCAGCAGCCAGACATAACCGAGATTGCGCGCCGCATAAGACGGCATGTCGAAATCGGGGTCGGGATATCCGAGGCGCTCGGCCAGGTTCGCAGACGGCCAGCGCCACCAGTTTCCGTTTGGATCAATGAGATAGTTCATCCATTCCCCCCGGCCGCGACCATCGGCCGATGTGGATAAAATTCTAGGATAGGGCGTGACAGGAGTCGAGGGGGCGACCTACACCCGTACTCGCCTCTCCACCAAAGCAGCATAGACTGCCGGTTGCAGGCCAGGATCGTGACAATGGCTGGGCGATGTGGGGCGGCTTGCATGCACGGGCATGCCTCCCTACATGATAGGGCATTCCAATGCTTGAGGTTTTCCCGTCATGAGCAGCAGCGACGACCGCGTGCCGACCTGGCATGGCACCACCATCCTTGCCGTCCGCAAGGGCGATCAGGTGGTTCTGGCCGGCGATGGCCAGGTCAGCCTTGGCCAGACCGTGATCAAATCCAATGCCCGCAAGGTGCGCCGTATCGGCGACGGTTCGATCCTGGCCGGTTTTGCCGGCGCCACCGCCGACGCCTTCACCCTGTTCGAGCGGCTGGAGGCGAAACTGGAGCGTCATCCCGGCCAACTGGCTCGCGCCTGCGTCGAACTGGCCAAGGACTGGCGCACCGACCGCTACCTGCGGCGCCTGGAAGCCATGATGGCGGTGGCCGACAGATCCGTTTCGCTGGTGCTGACCGGCACGGGCGACGTGCTGGAACCCGAAGACGGCCTGATCGGCATCGGCTCGGGCGGCAACTACGCGCTGGCAGCCGCTCGCGCGCTGATCGACCGGTCCGACATGACCGCCGAGCAGATTGCCAGGCGCAGCCTGGAAATCGCCGCCGACATCTGCGTCTACACCAACCGCAACATCATCATCGAAACCCTGTCATGACCTCGTTCTCGCCGCGCGAAATCGTTTCCGAACTCGACCGTTATATCGTCGGCCAGCACGAGGCCAAGAAGGCCGTCGCCGTCGCCCTGCGCAACCGCTGGCGCCGCCAGCAGCTGCCTGATGCCCTGCGCGACGAGGTGCTGCCGAAGAACATCCTGATGATCGGCCCGACCGGGGTGGGCAAAACGGAAATCTCGCGCCGGCTGGCCAAACTGGCCAACGCGCCTTTCCTGAAGGTGGAAGCCACCAAATTCACCGAGGTCGGTTATGTCGGCCGCGATGTCGAGCAGATCGTACGCGATCTTCTGGACAGCGCCGTGACCATGACGCGCGAGCGCAAACGCAAGGAAGTGTCCGCACGCGCCGAGCTGGCGGCCGAGGAACGTCTGCTGGATGCCCTGGTCGGCGACAAGGCCAGCGTCGAGACGCGGCAGAAATTCCGCAAGATGCTGCGCGAGGGTGAACTGGACAAGCGCGAGATCGAGATCGAACTGAAGGATGCCGGCAGCAGTGGCATGCCGATGTTCGAGATTCCCGGCATGCCGGGTGCGCAGATGGGCATGGCCAACCTGCAGGACATGCTGGGCAAGGCATTCGGCGGCCTGCGCGGCAAACCGCGCAAGACCAGCGTGGGCGAGGCGATGAAGGCCCTGATCCAGGAGGAAAGCGACAAGCTGCTGGACCAGGACAACCTGGTGAAGGAGGCCATTGCCTCGGTGGAGCAGAACGGCATCGTCTTCATCGACGAGATCGACAAAATCTGCGCGCGCAGCGAATATCGCGGTGGCGGCGACGTGTCGCGCGAAGGCGTGCAGCGCGATCTGCTGCCGCTGATCGAGGGCACGGTGGTCAACACGAAACACGGCACCGTGAAAACAGACCATATCCTGTTCATCGCCTCAGGCGCCTTCTCGGTGGCCAAGCCAAGCGACTTGCTGCCCGAATTGCAGGGCCGCCTGCCGATCCGCGTGGAGCTGAAAGGCCTGACGCGTGAGGATTTCAAGCGCATCCTGACTGAGCCCGAGGCCAGCCTGCTAAAGCAGTATGTCGCCCTGCTGGGCACTGAGCAGGTGACACTCAGCTTCACCGACGATGCCATCGATGCGCTGGCGCAGATCGCGGCGGATGTAAATGAAGGCGTGGAAAATATCGGCGCCCGCCGCCTGCACACCATTCTGGAGCGCGTGCTGGAGGAAATCAGCTACACGGCGGCCGACCATTCCGGCGAAACGGTGACCATCGATGCGGCCTATGTGAAGGCCCGCATCGGCGATCTGGCGAAGAATGCCGACCTGAGCAAGTTCATCCTGTAAAGCCGACTTGACCGGCGCGTCCTCCCGTCGTCTGCTAGTCGCAGAAACGGGAGGACAAGCGATGACCGATCTTTCAGGGCGCGTGGCGCTGATAACCGGCGCCTCCAGCGGCATCGGCGCCGCCACGGCCAGGCTGTTGGCCGCGCGCGGCTGCGGCATAGCCATCAATTTCTCGAAAAGCCGGACGGCGGCCGAAGCCGTAGCCGCCGAATGCCGCAAGAGCGGCGTCGATACCCTGCTGGTGCAGGGTAACGTGGCCCGTGACACCGATTGCCGCCGCATCGTGGATGAGGCGGTAAGCCATTTCGGCCATCTGGATTATCTGGTCAACAATGCCGGCACGACGAAGTTCGTCGCCCATAAGGACCTTGCCGGCCTGTCGGCGCAGGATTTCCACGACATCTATGCCGTGAACACCATCGGCCCCTTCCAGATGGTGCGCGCCGCCGAGCCCTATCTGCGTGCCACGAAAGGTGCCATTGTCAATGTTTCGTCGATCGCCGGCGTGGTCGCCGTCGGTTCATCGCTGGCCTATGTTGCATCAAAGGCAGCGCTGAACGGCCTGACCCTGGGCCTGGCCCGTGTCCTGGCTCCTGAGGTACGCATCAACAGCGTCTGCCCCGGCTTTGTCGAGGGCGAGTGGCTGAAACAGGGCATGGGCGAGACGGCTTACGAGGCGCTGCGGGCGGGCTGGGCCGCGATGGCGCCGCTGGGCCGCACCAACACCGCCGCCGACATTGCCGAGAACATTGCCTTCTTCCTGACCTCGGCGCCGAACATCACCGGCGAGACGTTGATGATCGATGCCGGCATGCGGCTGGCGGCGCCGCGCCCGGCGGCGGGGCGCTGACGCAGGGTATCTTCAGGGCCTCAGCCGCGCAGCAGCTTGAGCATCTGTTCCAGTTTCGCATCGTCCAGTTTGTCGATGCGCCGACCCAGTTCGTTGGCCAGCAGCGTCGCCCGGGGGCTTAAACCTGCCGTGTCGATGGTGACGCGCGGATGCGACATCTTGGCCAGTTCAGCCAGTTCTTCGGCATCGTCCCAGATGATGTTGAGATACCCGCAGATACGCTGCAGCAGCAACCAGCTTGGCCGGCCGCGATGGCCATGTTCCAGCGCCGAAAGATAGGCCGCCGAAACACCCAGATCGGCCGCCATCTGCTTAAGCGAGATGCCGCGCGCCTGGCGCAGGCTGCGGATGCGCGCGCCGAACGGGGTCATCGCGTAACCCTCCGCACCTGTCTGCCGCCTGAATACATCTGTTCACATTGCCGGATCATCGGCCGCATCCTAATATCTGGGCGTGTTACGATGCCACATCCTTGGCGGCCTCCTGTTATGGATCGCCCGCCGGACTTTTCCGCTTGCAGCCCTCCTGCTGGCAGGCGCGATACCCATGACCGCAGCCCGGGCGCAACCGTCTGGACACACGCCACTAACCATCGGTCTGCGCCCGGTGGCGCCTTATGTGACCGCGAAACCCGACGGCAGCATGAGTGGTCTGGAATACGAGTTGGTGGCCGCAGTGCTGCAGGCCGGGGGCCTGGATTTCCGCGCCGTGCTGGTCCCATTCGGCCGGCTGGGCGAGGATTTTCGCCGCGGCATCTTTGACGGCATCACGCCGGCCAATGCCAGCATGGGTCTGCCCGGCTGCCTGACGCGTACCCTGCTGGTCTATCGCAATGCCGCCTTTGCCCTGGCCGGCCGCAGGCTGGTGCTGCGCGACGTAGTCGATCTGGTCGGCTACGACGTGATGGCCTTTCAGAACGCCCACCGCATCCTGGGCCCTGCCATGGCAGATGTGCAGGTGCGCAATCCACGTTATCGCGAGGTGGCCAATCAGATGCTGCAGGTGCGCGCATTGTTCGGCGACCGCACTGACGTGGTGATCATGGATCGCCGCATCTTCCGCTACCTGATGCGCAGCCCCGATATCGGCATCGACACCAGTGCCGCGCTGCAGGAATATGATCTGTTCCCGCCCACCGACTACAGCGTCGCCTTCCGCGATGCCGCCCTCTGCACCAGTTTCGACCGTGGCCTGGAAGCCATCCGGCGCAGTGGCCTCTACGACCAGATCCTGCGCCGCTGGGACAGCGGGCCACAGGCGCAGAATGGCGCCCTTCGCAATCCGGGCGAGCGGCCGGGCTGATCGATCAGGCTGACGCCAGACCGGCCAGGGCCTGGTGCTGGATTTCCACGGCACGCGGATAACACAGGTTCCGCCAGGCATCGGTATTGGGATAGAAAGCGGCGCGGATCTGCGCCTTGATCTGCTGGCCCAGCGGCGAAAAAACATCGCCGCGCAAATGCAGCCAGTTATCGGCGATCACCGACAACCGTACTTCCTCCGAACTCAGTGTACCCACCTCGATATTCAGCGCCACGGTCACGGCCTGCGGGCAGAAGCGCACCAGACCCATGCGCAGATTGCCTTCGATGATGGGCGAGTCTGACTGGCCCAGGGCCGGCGAGGTTACGGCCTCGCCGAACCAGCGGCGCGCCAGGGCAAGCGGCTCGGAATCCGGCGCATGGCGGCAGATCATCTCCGAATAACCGAACGGCCCGAGGCCGGTGTGGAAATCCAGCACGCAGATGCGCTTGGCCGCCTGCAGATATTTGTCGGCGATGGCCTTGATGGTGCGGTGCGACCAGCAGGCCTGCGTGCCACCATAGAAGATGCCGTCCTTGTGGCTGTGCTGTCCGCCGACGATGGCGGCGGTGGCCGCCTTCGCGCCGACGCGGGCATAATAGGCCGCGATTTTCTGCCCGATATCGGCGGCGGCCGCATCGCTCCACTGTTCCGGCACCAGCCAGGCATGCACTTCGGCATAGGCCGGATTGGCCGGCGGCGCCTTGCTGTCGAAATCGATGAAGTTGCGATTGATGTCCATGTTGTCTTCATTCACCCGCCGGCCCCAGGAAAAGCCATAGGGGTTGCTGCCATGGATCAGCAACAGGGCGGTATCGGCCGGCAGCTTTGCCGCATGGCCCTCGTTCAGCCAGCCGACCTGGCAGCCCGAGCCGTAATAACCCTCGATGCCATGGGTGCCCGACACGGTGACCAGCACGGCGCGGGCATCACGCGGCCCGATCCAGGCCACGTCGGTGAACAGCTCCTCGCCGGCAATGCCTTTCAGCGGATGCGGGATGCTTTCGATCGATGCGCCGGCAGCCTGTGCGGCAGTGAGAAACTTCTGACGTGCAGTGGCGTAATCGGGAGAGAAATGATCGTGGATCGACATAGTGGACCTTTGGGAACGATAAGCTGCAATGACTTTCCGCCGCATATGGCGGCTTGGCAAGCATGACGGCGTTTGGTCCGGATTGGCTCAGCGTTTCGAGGGCATTTCTTCGCGCTGCCGGCGCAGCAGCACGTAGAAGGCGCCGCTGCCTCCCATCTCGGGCCGGGCCGGCGTGACGCCCAGCACCTCGTCGCGCCAGGGGCCGCGTTTCAGGTAGTCCGGCAGCCAGGCACGCAGCACGCCGCGGCCTTTCTGCATGGTCTCGATTTCAGCCTCGCTCCGCACGGTGCCCTTGCCGGTGATCACCAGCAGGCAGCGTTTCTGCTGGGCGATGCAGTCGCGGATCAGCCGGCTGAGGGCGCGTTCGGCATTGGCCAGGGTCAGACCGTGCAGGTCGATACGCGCCTCGATGGGCAGTTCGCCGCGCTGGAAGCGCTGCTTGAGCCGCTTGTCCATCTGCGGCGCCGGTTTGTCGGCGTGCCGTCCATGGGGAAGCGGCGCCTTTTGCCGCGCCTCGGCTTTGGCCATGGCCGCTGTACCCGGGCCTTCCGGCCGGAACAGTTTGGGCAGCGGCGCCAGCGGCTCGGGTACCACGTTCTTCTTCAGTGGGCGCGCGCTGGCGGTTACCTGGTGCCAGACCTCGTGATCCGGCACCAGGGGAGCGGGTTTAACCTTGCTGCGTTTCGGCGCCATTCTCGATGAGTACGATATGCAGGCGGCGCGGTCCATGGGCACCAAGCACCGGCACGCCCTCGATATCGGCGGTGCGCGACGGGCCCGTGACGAAATTCACCGTGCGCGGCCAGTTCTCCACGCTTCCGAGCTTGTCGCGCAGGCGCTGGAAGGCCTCCTCCATCGTGCCGGTGACCTGGCTGCTTTTCAGCACCACGATGTGATGGTCGGGCACGAAATGCAGGGTGGTGGGCGTGGTGGATGAGGAGTGCAGCATCAGCGTGCCGGTTTCGGCGATGGCGGCGAAGGCCGGCGTCACGCTGACCAGGTCCTGGCTGCGGCCGCCGCCATACTCCACCTGCAGCATCGGCCGCTGGTCCCAGGGCAGGTTTTGCAGCAGCGGATCGGGCGAGACGCGCAGCCGCGATGGCAGGTTGTGACGGGCCAGATAGTCACTGATCTTGCCAGGCACGTCGGAGGTTGATGAAACCCGATCTACCGTGACGGTCAGCGCCTCCACCTTGGCGGTGAACAAAGCCACCTGTTCGGCATGGGGTTTCTGCGCCCGCTGCGGCAGCAGGTTGCGCGGATGGCTGGCAATGCGTTCTGCCACCGCGCGCGGCCGTGCCGGGTCATTGACCGTGTCCTTAAGGCCGGCGCGAAGGGTGGCGAAGATGCGCTCGCGGCTGCTGCTCATGATGCTTTCCGCTTTTTGTACTGGGCCATGAAAGTTTCGCCCGCCTGCGGCGCCGGCAGGTCGCGGCCACCAGTCCAGCCCGAGGCGAGCGGCAGGGATCTGAACTTGCCCTTATCTTTTCCCAACATATGCAACGCCGCGATGGCGATGCGGGTGCCCAGCCGATAGAGCCATGGCGTTTTCGCGGCGAAGGCCCAGGCCTCGATACCCCATCGCTGCAGGGGTGGTGTGATCTGCCTTTCATGGGCCTGCTCGCGCCACCAGCGCATGATGTCGGGCAGCGGAATGCGCATGGGGCAGACTTCCTCGCATTTGCCGCAGAAGGTGGAGGCGTTGGGCAGATGCCGGCCGGCTTCCAGCCCGATCATGTGCGGATCGAGCGCGGCACCGATCGGACCGGGATAGACCCAGCCATAGGCATGGCCACCAACCGAGCGGTAGACCGGGCAGTTGTTCATGCAGGCGCCGCAGCGGATGCAGCGCAAAAGCGGCTGCAGTTCGGTGCCCAGCATTTCGCTGCGACCGTTATCGACCAGCACGACATGGAATTCCTCGGGCCCGTCCACATCCTCGGGCCGTTTCGGGCCGCAGGACAGCGTCGTGTAGCAGCTCATCTCCTGCCCGGTGGCCGAACGGGCCAGCACGCGCAGGATGGTGGACAGGTCTTCCAGGTTGGGGATCACCTTCTCGATGCTGGAGACCACGATATGCATCTTTGGCAGCGACTGGGTCAGGTCGCCGTTGCCTTCGTTGGTGACGATCACCGTGGCACCGGTTTCGGCAATCAGGAAATTGGCGCCGGTGATGCCCACATCGGCCTGGAAATAACGATCACGCAGGACCACCCGTGCCTCGGTGACCAGCACCTGTGGCTCGGTGGACCGCGGGCCGGCTTTTTTGCCATGCAGCTCGTAGTCGGGGTGATGTTCCTCGAACAGCTCCGCGACCTGTTCGCGCGTCTTGTGCAGGGCCGGACCAATGATGTGGCTCGGCGGCTCATGGGCGAGCTGGATGATGTATTCGCCCAGGTCGGTTTCCACCGGCTGGATGCCATGTTCGAGCAGGAAATCGTTCAGGCCGATTTCCTCGCTCACCATCGACTTGCCCTTGGTGACGGTCTTCGCGTTGCGCGACTGGCACAGGCTCAGGATCGTCTCGCGCGCCTCGCGTGGGGTGCGGCACCAATGCACCCGGCCGCCGCGCGCCGTCACCTGCTGCTCGAATTTTTCCAGATAGAGGTCGATATGCTGCAGCACATGGTTCTTGATCTTCACGCCTTCGTCGCGCAAAGCCTCGAATTCCGGCAGTTCGCGCGCGGTCTCGACGCGGCGGCTGGCCATTGGCCCGCCAATGATATCCATCGCCTTGCGCAGGTTGGGATCGCGCAGCGCCTTGGATGCATTGGCCTCGAAATCCTGGGCTGTGATCGGCATGGTCATGGCATCGCCCTCACTTGCTTTCGCCTATGGCCGGCGTGTCGGTCATGCCGGCCAAAACCTCGGCCACATGGCGCACCTGCACCTTGCTGCCTTCGCGCTGCAGCTTGCCGGCCATGTTCAAAAGGCAACCCATGTCGCCGGCCAGCAGCAGGTCGGCGCCGGTGGCATTGATGTCGGCGGTCTTGCGGCCAACGATATCGGTGGAGACCTCGCCGTACTTGACGCAGAATGTGCCACCGAAACCGCAGCAGGTTTCCGGCGTCTGCATTTCCACCAGCTCCAGCCCCTCCACACTCTGCAGTAATTGCCGGGGCTGCTGCTTCACGCCCAGTTCGCGCAAGCCCGAGCAGGAATCGTGATAGGTGATCTTCGCGTCCAGCTTCGCGGCCACGCCATCCTGCTTCATCACATCGACCAGGAAAGAGGTGAGTTCAAAGGTTTTCGCCGACAGTACCGCGGCGCGGCTTTGCCAGTCCGGCTCGGCGGCGAACAGCGCCGGGTAATGGTCCTTGATCATGCCGCCGCATGAGCCCGATGGAGCCACCACGTAATCATATCCTTCAAAGGCCGCGATCACCTGTTTGGCAATGGCCACCGTATCCTTGCGGTCGCCCGAATTGTAAGCCGGCTGGCCGCAGCAGACCTGCGCCTCGGGCACCTCCACGCTGCAGCCGGCATCTTCCAGCAGCTTGATGGTGGCAAAGCCGACGCTGGGCCGGAACAGATCGACCAGGCAGGTGACGAATAACGCGACGCGGGGGCGGGACGACATGGGGGCTGGTCTCCGGGAAATCGTCAGGTGAAGCGGGGCGGCAGGCCAAGGCGTTTCAGGCCATTTGAAATATGCCGCAGCACTGCGGCGCGGGCCGCCGCCGGATCGCGCGCGGCGATGGCGGCCACGATGGCGCCATGTTCGGCATCGATCTCGGCCAGGCGGTTTTCGTAACGCAGGCGGCTTAAGCGCGCGAGTTGCATCGCCTCGCGGGCATGACGGCCGACGAAAGCGGCGAAACGGCGCAAGGCCGGGTTATGGGCCGCCGCCGCCAGCACATCATGGAAATGGATATCCTCGTTCAGGCCCAGCCCGCCCTGGTCGATGACACGCCGCATGGCGGCCTGGGCGTCACGCAGCGCCTGCAGGTCGGCCAGGGTGTGGCGTTCGGCGGCCAGCGCGGCGCAATCGGCCTCGATCAGTGCACGCAGTTCGAGCAGATCGGACTCGGAGTCCTCGGCCAGCTTGAAACTGTTGCCGCCGGGCGCGGCGGCAACGAAGGCGCCCTTGCCCTGCCGGGTTTCGACATAGCCGTCGGATTTCAGCCGCGCGATGGCCTCGCGAATCACGGCCCGGCTGACCCCCTGCTGGCCGGCGAGGTTATGTTCGGACGGCAGGCGATGATGCGGCGGCCAGTCGCCTGAGAGGATCGGCTGCAGCAGGGCCTCGACCACCGCATCGACACGGGAGCCGAGTGGTGCAGCAGGCAGGCGGATTTCGGGCAGGGCTGTCATGCTAACCTGCCTGACAAGTTAGATGAATTATTTATCTATTTCAATATATATAAAGGCCGTTTCAGTCCGGCTTGGTCTGCTGGTTCGGTAAGGAGCTGTCGCCGGGGCCGAGCGGCCGCTGCATGAACACGCTGTCGACCCAGCGACCGTGCTTGAAGCCGATCGAGGGCAGGGTGCCGACCACACGGAAACCCAGCGCGGCATGCAGACCTACAGACCCAAGATTCTGCGTGTCGCCGATCACCGCCACCATCTGGCGGTAACCCTGGCCGGTGCACCGGGCGATCAGGTTGGACAGCAGCGCGCGACCGATGCCTTTGCGCGGCGCATCGGGGGCCACATAGATCGAATCCTCGACCGAAAAGCGGTAGGCGATGCGCGGCCGGTAATGATTGGCATAGGCATAGCCCACCACATGGCCACCCAGTTCGGCCACCAGATAGGGGAAACCCTTGCCCAGGATCTCGGCCCGGCGGCGCCCCATCTCGACCTGATCGGGCGGCACTTCCTCAAAACTGCCGAAGCCGTGCAGCACATGATGGCCGTAGATGGCAGTAATCGCGGGAAGATCGCCCTCCTCGGATGGGCGGACGATGAGGGGTAACGCGCTGCTGGTCTGGCTCATGGGCATATCATGGGTAAAGGCTTTTTCCGGACTATGGCATGGGGGGCCGGTCCGGCAAAGCGCCGACCAGACCCGGGCCGGCATGAAACAAAATACACTTGCCGACAGTATGGTCCGGCTCCAGATTCTGGTTATGGGGGAAAATCAACCACCGTCGGACCAGTCGCCATCGGAAACGGCCGCCGCCCTGAAATTCCGCAAAGCCGGTGGGGCGGGCAACGTGTTGCCTAATGCGCCAATCCTGCGCCGCCTGCTGGCTTATTGGCAGTCGAAATGCGGACCTGATGGCCGTCTGCCCAGCCGGGCCGATATTGATCCGCTCGATCTGCGCAGCATGCTGCCCAATATCTATCTGATCGATGTGCAGCCAGATGGCAAATTCCGGCTGCGGTTGTTGGGCGAAGCCCATGTGGCCGTCTATGGTCACGGACTGGTGGGGCGGATCATCGACGATATCTTTCCGCCCCATTCGGCAGCCGAATTCAACCGGCTCTACTCTGCCGTAGTGAAGCGGCGCACCTATCTGATCAATCGCGGCCAGGTGACATGGTGGCAAAGCCATGAATGGCTGCGGTTCGAAGGTTTGCATGCGCCGCTGGCGAGCGACGGCGTCACCATTGACTGCATCTTCGGCGCCGGGGCCTTTGAGAATTTCGGCGATATGCCCGGCTGAAATGCGGATGACAGGGTGTTTGCTGGCCTTTTGGCGTAGATGACACATGCCTACACCTTTCGGCGCAGTTCCTTCTGACAATGGCCTGTGGCTAGATTGCGGCGCTACTTGGCGGTGCGTTGAAAGACGGAACAATCGGAACCGTATATGAACGAGACAGGGCCGGATGCCCCCAGGATCCGCGAAATGCCGGCACCGCAGGATTTGCTGTTGCAGGATCTGCTGGTCTATTGGCAATCGAAATGCGGACCTAGCGGTCGCTTGCCGGGACGCGGTGACATTGATCCGGCCGACAAGCCGCAATTGCTGCCACATCTGTTCCTGATTGATGTCGATGGCACCGGCGATGCCCGGCCAGATTACCGGGTGCGTCTGATCAGCACAGCGCAGAGCGTGATCTATAACGGCAGCTATACCGGCCAGACCATCGAGCAGATGATGGGCAACAAGGCCACACTGTTCCGCCATGCCTTCGACCAGGCGCGGCAACGGCGCGGGCCGGTGGGTTACGCCGGCAAGCTGGTCTGGTGGTTCGGCAAGGAATGGATCGATTTCGAAAGCATCCAGATGCCGCTCGCCAGCGATGGCAACACCATAGACATGATCATCGGGGCCGGGGTGTTCAGCATCATGGGCCGCAAATGGGGCTGAACAGACATCCAGACCGTCTAGCTTTGTGCCGTCAGCCGCGCGGCCACGCCTCTGGGCAGCAACAGCCAGATCTTGCCGGGATGCTTCATGCGGCCGGCGATGCTTTCCGCTTCCGGCCCATGGCCCCAGAACACATCGCCGCGCACAGCGCCGCGGATCGCCCCGCCGGTATCCTGCGCCACCATCAGACGCTGCAGCGGCAGATCCTCGTGCGGCGGCTGGGCAGAGGGCCGCACGGCCGCCAGCCAGAGCGGCAGACCCATGGCATGCAGGCCGCGGTCGACGGCCAGGCTGCGACCGGGCAGCAAAGCCACGCCCTGGGCGCCGGGTGGGCCGTCGCTGTCATCCTTCGGGGCGGGCAATTCCCGGAAGAACACATAGGACGGATTCTGCCGCAGCAGATCGGGCGCGGCGGCAGGATTGGCACGCAGCCAGGCGCGAATGCTCTGCATCGAGACCTCTTCGCGACTGAGTAGGCCGCGATCGATCATCACCTTTCCCACCGCCACATAGCCGTGGCCGTTCTGCGCGGCAAAACCGACCCGCATCTGTTTGCCATCGGCCAACTGCACCAGGCCCGAACCCTGCACCTGCAGGAAGAAGGCATCGGCGGCATCGTCGAGCCAGACCAATTCAAGATTCTTGCCGGCCAATGCGCCAGTCTCGATGCCGCCGCGGTCGTCATAGGGCCGCAGGCGCCCGTCGCGCACCCGGCCAGCTATGCGCTGGCCTTTCAGACTGTCGCGAAATTCGCCCAGATCCACCTGCACCAGATCGGCCGGCTGGCGATAAAGTGGCACGGTATAAGCCCCGCTGCGCTGGCGACTGCCGCGCACCATCGGCTCGTAATAGCCAGTGAACAAACCCTCGGCCCTGCCATCGCCGATCACCGCCACCGGCTGCAATTCACGTTCGACCAGACGGCGCAGACCGGCATCGTCGCCGGGTTTCAACGCATTCAGCCCCGTGCAGAAGGGTTGCCAGTCCTGGCCGCTGCCGTAACGGTCGATGCCATCCAGTGCGGCGGGGCCACGCGCCACCATGCGGGTGCAGCTTCGGCTCAGCGCTGGCAGGGCCTCGGCAACGCGGTCGGCGGCATAACCCGGCAGATCGGCGAAACTGGCGGCGCGGAAAGCCAGCGGCGGTGCCGCCGGCGGTTTCGGCGCGCAGGCCGCCAGTCCGGCCAGCAGCACGGCGGCGAGAAGACGCATCAATTCGGTGCGGTGGTGGCGATCAGCGTCCAGTTCGGATCGCGCGAGCGAGTGTCGCGCGCGAAGGTCCAGATATCGGTGACCTGCTCGACGCTGTTGGCATGGCCGGCAATGACGTGACCCTGGGCATCTTTGGTGACGCTGATCAGCTCGGACTCGAAGCGGATGGTCACTTCGGCGATACGGTTGTTCACCTGGGTCTCGGTGATCTCGGCGCCGCGCAGGCCAACGAACGTGGTTTCCACCGTTTCGCCGCGCTTGGCGCGGTCGTCGATGGCGGCGGCGAAATCGTTAAACACCTCGCGCGACAGCAGCGGGCGCAGGGTTTCCTTGTCGCCAGCGGCAAAGGCGGTGACGATCATCTCATAGGCGGCCTTGGCGCCGCCCAGGAATTCGGCGCCATCGAAAGAGGCGTCGACGGCGCGGATGCGAGCGATCTTCTCGTCCACAGGCTGTTCCGGGGCATCGCGGCGCGGCAGGCTGACCACATTGTCGCCCTCCCGCCCAGCCTCGGCCCCGGCTTTGTCGACCTCGCTTTCGGGGCCGGCGAAGGGCGGGCGGCGGCGGCGCTGCTCATGGCCGCCACGCTGGCCCAGCACGGCGCGCAGGCGCAGGGCGATAAAGCCGGCGATGGCGCCAAGCAGAAGAATGTCGAGAAACTGGAAACCGCCGTCGCCCATCGCGCTGTCCGTTTACCTTTTTGTTAAGTCTAACCCCCGGGATGTCCTGGGTCCAGCCGAACCGGCCGAGACCAATCCGGGACATAACCCGGTCCTGCCTCCGCAGCGAAAAGGAAATAGGAATAAATCGCGCTTTTACAAGCGCCGCGACACCGTGCCGGCAGGAGCCCGTCTTGTCGGTATGGCGCAAAGCATGCTAGGGACAGCCCACATATCGAGCAGAGAGATTGTCTGGCCATGACCGATTACGCCAACCCGCCGTCCGGTTTCAATCCCGATACTGCGCCGCGCTTCGGCCTGAACGCGCAATACACCAAGGACCTGTCGTTCGAGCATCCGATGGCGCCGCGCACCTTCAGCATGGAAGGCGCGCCGCAGATTTCCGTCAATGTCGGCACGCAGGCCGAACGGGTGAACGATACCCTGTTCGAGGTGACGCTGCGCATCCTGTGCGAGGCCAAGCACGGCGAGGAAACCGCCTTTGTCGTCGACCTGTACTATGCCGGCCTGTTCATCATCGCCAACATTCCGCCCGAGCATGTTGAGCCGCTGCTGCTGGTCGAGGCGCCGCGCCTGCTGTTCCCTTTTGCCCGCCGCATCGTCGCCGATGCCACCCGCGATGGCGGCATGCCACCGCTGATGCTCGATCCCATCGACTTCCTGCAGCAATACCAGCGCAGCAAGCAGCTGGAAGCCGAACAACAGGGCATGGCCTGAGGCCAAGCCCATCCGCGAGGCGGCACAGACGGGAAAGGCGGCGAGGGCACGGAAGGTTCGGCATGACCGTTTCCCTGGATGACGCCATCGCCGCCTCCACCCACCCTCGGCTGCTGACCGCCGAATTCCTGACCATCTGCTCGCCGCGCATCCGGCGGTTCTGGGATTACTGGAACAGCAAACGCGGTGCGCGGCCGATGCCATCACGGCGCGACATCGAACCGACCGAAATCCCTGATCTGTTGCCCTATATCGTGCTGACCGAAGTGTTGCGCGAGCCGCCCTTCCTGCGCTACCGCCTGGTCGGGACAAAGCAGGTGGCCGTGCGCGGCCACGATCCCACCGGCGAGCCTGTGCGGGGCCACTACATCGGCCATCATCTGGGCAAAGAAGAGGGCGAGGTCCTGCTGAATTACCGCATCGTCATCGAGCGGCACAGCTTGGTCTACGATTATAATTCGACCATTGGTCCGGCATCGGATGGTGGGTCTTTCGGCATCAAGCCGGTACGCGAGAAAGGCACTTTGCTGCTGCCCTTGTCCAGCGACGGGCAGGATGTCGACATGGTGTTCTGCTGTGCCGACATCGATATGCCGGACCCCGTCACTCCGTCTTGAGCCAGAGCGGGTCTTTTAATTTTGCGACAAAGGCGGCATGAGCTGCCAGTTCTTCCTCGCTGGCGGCATGAGGCCGCGGCGGCCGGGCCGGGCCGCGCTGCATGGGCGTGGTCGCCATGGCTTGCCCGCTGGCATCCATGCCGGCCAGACCCAGGCCCTGTTGCCGCCCGCCGATCAGTTCTAGATAGACCTCGGCCAGCAATTCGGCATCCAGCAAGGCGCCGTGTTTGGTGCGCGCCGAATTGTCGATATTGAAGCGTTTGCATAGCGCATCCAGGCTGGCTTGCGCGCCGGGGAATTTGGCCCGCGCGATCTTCACCGTGTCGATGGCCCGTTCCATGGCGATATGCGGAAAGCCTTCCAGCCGCGCCAACTCGGCATTCAGGAATCCGATATCGAAAGCCGCATTGTGGATCACCAGCGGGTCTTCGCCGACGAAGTCGCAGAACTGCCGCGCAATATCGGCAAACAACGGCTTGTCCTTCAGGAACTCGTCGGAAATGCCGTGCACCTTGAAGGCTTCTTCCGGCATGCTCCGTTCGGGATTGATATAGACGTGATAATGCCGGCCGGTCGGCACATGATTCACCAGCTCGATGCAGCCGATTTCCACAACGCGGTCGCCATCCTGCGGATTGAAGCCGGTGGTTTCGGTATCCAGCACAACTTCACGCACGATCTTTTCCTTCGGCACGTTTCAGTAGATCAGCCAGAACTTCAGCAATCTGCGCCTCGGTTTCAGCCAGCGATACGCCGGTATCGATTACATAATCCCCACCGGCGCGTTTTTCCGCATCCGGCACCTGGCGGGCCAGTATGGCGGCAAATTTTTCTTCCGTCATGCCCGGGCGGGCAAGCACGCGGGCCTTTTGCTTCTCTGCCGGCGCACTGACCACGATCACCGCGTCCACGCCGGCGCGGCCTTTGCCCTCGAACAGCAGCGGGATATCCAGCACCGCGAAGGGCGCGCCGCGCGCTTCGGCCTCGGCCAGGAAATTTTGGCGTTCCATCCCGACCAGGGGGTGCACGATGGATTCAAGTTTTTTAATCTCGTCCGGCTTGCCCAGCACAAGACGGGAAAGAATGTCGCGATCCACGCTGTCGCCCGGCACCGCGGCGGGGAATGCCTTGCGCAAGGGCGCCACGGCGGCGCCGCCCGGGGCATAGAGCGCATGCACGGTGGCATCGGCATCGAACAGCGGTATACCGCGGGCCACGATCATCTTGCCCACGGTGGACTTGCCCATGCCGATGGAACCGGTGAGTGCGACCTTGAGCATCACGGCCTCAATCCGCCAGCACGGCTTCGCGCAATTCAGGTGTTACCGACGGCGCCACGCCGAACCAGGCCTCGAAACCCGGCCGGCCCTGATGCAGCAACATGCCCAGGCCATCCACGACGGGATTACCGCGGCCTTTGGCACGCGCCAGCAGATCGGTCACCAGCGGCGAATAGACGATGTCATTGACCAAAGCCGTGGCCGGCAGGTCGTCGAGGGCGATTTCCAGCGGCGGCTGGCCCGCCATACCGAGGCTGGTGGTGTTGACCAGCAGGTTGACGCCAGCCAAAGCTGCCGCACGGTCGTCCCAGGCAACGGGCTGAACGGCATGGCCGAATTCATCGGCCAGCGCTACGGCCTTTTCGATGCTGCGATTGGCCAGACGCAATTCGGCCACACCGGCATCCAGCAATGCCACGATGACGGCGCGGGCCGCGCCGCCGGCACCCAGCACCATGGCGGGTCCAGCCGAGGCAACCCAGCCGGCCGGGGCATCGGCTTTCAGGCTTTCAATAAAGCCGAAGGCATCGGTATTGCTGCCGTACAGGCTGCCGTCGGGCTGAACGACCACGGTATTCACTGCGCCGATGCGGCGGGCCACATCATCGATCTGCGCCATCAGCGGCAACACGGCGATCTTGTGCGGGATGGTGACATTCACACCACGAAAACCGGGTTCTTTCGGCAGGTCGGCGATGAAGCCGGCCAAATCCTCCGGCGGCACCGGCAGTTTGTCATAGCGGCCCGTCAGGCCATGCTGCTTCAGCCAGAAGCCATGCAGCTTTGGCGACCGCGAATGCGCTACCGGCCAACCGATCACACCGGCGCGCGGAATGATTTCATCGTCATTGGCCGCGCTCATGACCGCAGGACCTTGTTTTCACGCAGGATATCCAGCAGCGGCAACAACGGCAGTCCAAGGATGGTGAAGAAATCGCCCTGGATGCGGCTGAACAGCTGCACCCCCAGCCCTTCGAGTTGATAGGCGCCGACGGATGACAGCACCGCCTCGCCGGCCTGAACCAGATAGGCGTCAAGGAATTCCTCGCTGAAATCGCGCATGGTCAGTCGTGCCACATCCACATGCCGCCAGATCACACTGCCGCCCCGGGCCAGCACCACCGCCGAAACCAGTTCATGTGTCCTGCCGCGCAGGGACAGCAGATGATCACGTGCGGCCTGCATGGTTTCCGGCTTGTCGTACCAGCGTCCTTCGCAGACCAGCATCTGGTCGGCGCCGATGACGAAATCACCACCGGCCGCAGTGGCCGCGCGTTGCGCCTTGAGTTCGGCGAGTGCGGTGGCCGCTTCCGATGCCGGTGCACCTTCGGCTTGCAGGGCCAGCTTGATCTCGCTTTCATCCACGCGGGCCGGCTGGATGGAAAAATCCAGCCCGGCGGAGCGCAGCATGGCCGCCCGCGACGGGCTGGCCGAGGCCAGGATCAGGGTCACGCGCGCGGGCCTTTCTGCGGCGGCGTTTCCAGATCCAGCGCCTGCTGCTTGCGCTGCTCTTCCCGGCGGGCATGCAGGTTGAGGATCGCGGCAGCGGTTTCCTCGATGGAGCGGCGAGTCACGTCGATCATGGGCCAGTTATGCTTGGCGCAGAGCTTACGCGCAATATTGAGTTCCTCCCGCACGCGTTCGTCATCCACATATGCCGTCTCGGTCGATTCATTCATCGAGATCAGGCGGTTTCGCCGGATCGAGACCAGACGGTCGGGCGACGTGGTCAGACCGACCACCAGGGGCTGACGCGCGGTTTCCAGTTCGGGTGGAATGACCAGGCCCGGCACGATGGGCACATTGGCGGTCTTGTAGCCACGATTGGCCAAATAGATCGAGGTCGGTGTCTTGGAGGTGCGCGACACACCCACCAGCACGATATCGGCCTTCTCGATATCGGCCGTCATCTGGCCGTCGTCGTGGGCGATGGTGAAATGCATCGCGTCAATGCGATGGAAATATTCGGCATCCAGCTCGTGCTGCCGGCCCGGCAGATTCTGGGATTTTTCGCCCAGATATTTGCCAAAAGCCAGGATCACCGGATCCAGCACGGGCACGATGGGCAGCTTGGCCTTGGCACAGCCCTTCACCAGGATTTCGCGCAACTGGGGGTCGACGATGGTGAACAATACCAGCCCACCCATGGCGGCGATGGCCTCGACCACGCGCTCCATCTGCAAGGGCTTGCGCACCAGCGCCCAGGTATGGGTTTCCACCTCTTCCTGAGATTTCTGGAATTGCACCAGCGCCGCCTTGGCAACCGATTTCAGCGTCTCGCCAGTGGCATCCGAAACCAGATGGATATGCGGCCGTGCGGTTTTCGGCATCGGGTGAGAAGCGCCTTTCCGGCTGTGGAAAACGGGGAAATAGCGGATAAGGCCAGCCTTTTCCCCAAACTGGTTATTTTCATGCCCGCAAGCCGGTTTTCATGCAACAGACCTGTCACCGGCGGATGGTTTTTTGTATCACCCTGTGCAAAACGGGGAAAACCGAACAAACCCCGGGCCATGTCCAATCATCCCCGTTATCCCCGTCATTCCTGTGGCTGATTCGTGGCGCTTATGCGACGAGTCGGTGCGATTTATCCCAAACCGGCCGCCGGAATGAGCAAATTCAGCCTTTCGGGACAGAGTCCGGGACGGATGGCGGAGAAGCAGTTATCCCCGACTCACACCGCACAACAAACCACTACATCCCTTTTATTTTTAAATAAAATAGAAGAGGAATAAGGAATGGCCCGTCTTCCCCCCGCTCAGGCTGAACAGCCAACCAAACCCCTGTTATGCACCCTCGCCGGCTTGCCCAGCGAACGGCCACCCATGTGGCTCATGCGGCAGGCTGGACGCTACCTGCCGGAATACCGGGCCACCCGTGCCCAGGCGGGCAGTTTTCTGGACCTATGCTACAACCCGGCGCTGGCCGCCGAGGTAACGCTGCAGCCGATCCGTCGCTTTGGCTTCGATGCCGCCATCCTGTTCGCCGATATCCTGCTGGTGCCACAGGCGCTTGGCCAGGGTTTGGCCTTCAAGGAAAACGAAGGGCCGGTGCTGGATGCCATCCGTGCGGTGGGTGAACTGGCACGTCTGGATCCCAAGGGCATCCATAAGCGTCTGGAACCGGTCTACGAGGCGGTGAGTCGTATCAAGGGGGAGCTACCCCCTGACTGCACGCTGATCGGCTTTGCCGGGGCGCCCTGGACGGTGGCGACCTATATGCTGGAAGGGCGCGGATCCAGCGACCATGCCGCCGCCAAGACCTGGGCCTTCGGCAATCCCCGTGGCCTCGATACCCTGATGGATATCCTGGTGCAGGCGACCACCGATTATCTCGACCGGCAGATCGTTGCCGGTGCGGAAGTCGTGCAGTTGTTCGATACCTGGGCCGGGGTTCTGCCCGAGGCTGAATTCCGGCGATACTGCATCGAGCCGGTACGGCGTATCATCGCGGTGCTCAAGCAAAAGCACCCGCAGGTGCCGGTGATCGCTTTCCCGCGTGGGGCTGGTGCGCTGTACGAAGGTTATGCCGCAGCGACCGGCGCCGATGCCATCGGCCTGGATTATACCGTGCCGCTGGCCTGGGCCCGTGACCATCTGTGGAACAAGACGCCGGTGCAGGGTAATCTCGACCCGCGTCTGCTGGTGGTGGGCGGCCAAGCCATGGCGGAAGCCGTGCAGCGCCTTCTGCGCAGTTTCCCCGGTCGCAATCACATCTTCAACCTGGGCCATGGCATCGTGCCGGAAACGCCGGTGCGGCATGTGGAAGAGTTGGTGCGGCTGGTGAAGGGCACCGAGACGGCTGTGTGACGACCGCCACGTGACGTGTGCGTCACATCCGACCCAGATCCTCAATTGCCGCTGCCACCATACCGGTGCCGATCGCGATCATCAGGATATCGCCCGCCACGCGCACATGGCGGTAGCCGGCTGGCGGTGGACTGAGACGGATCATCAGCTCGTGCGGCAAATCATAGAAGATCACATCGTGCGGCAGCGGCCGGCCCATAGTCCATTTTTTTGCCTGGCCCGGCGGCAGACAGCCGTTGTTTTTCCTGGCTAAGCCGGGAGGGCAACGGCCGCTGAGGGCCACGCCGCCGAAATAGTCATGCACGATCATCCGGTCGTTATTGTTGAAGGAAAAATTGATCGTGATGTCGCTGCCACCATGGGGGCCGCCATTGCGAGGACCGGCGCCGCGATCCCTGTTTGGATGACCCTTGTTTGGATGACCGCCTGGCGGATCGGCAAAAGCCGGCAGGCTGGGCGTTACACCGGCCAAGGCAACGGCAACGCCAAGACCCAGTATAAACAGACGGGATGGAACCAGACGGGAATGATGGCGGGACATGAAATTTCTCCGGCTTGATACTGCCGACAGACAAGTCTGTCATTTTTAAATCCTGAGCCGGATTGCGGCGCTTTTATGTCGGAAAATTCGCCGTATTCTATTCTTTTTCTCAAGTCCTGCGGCGTTTTGGGCTGTTGCTGAGGTGGGGTTTCAGTCTAAATCCCTGTTCATCATGCCCCAGAAAACCGCCGTCATTTTATTCAACCTCGGTGGGCCGGACAGTCAGTCGGCTGTTCAGCCTTTCCTGTTCAATCTTTTCAACGATCCGGCGATCATCCGGCTGCCCAATCCGTTTCGCTGGCTGCTGGCGAAACTGATTTCATCCCGCCGTGCCCCGAAGGCAGCCGAGATTTACGACAAGATGGGCGGACGTTCGCCGATCCTGCCGCAGACCGAAGCGCAGGCTGCCGCTCTGAAAACAGCTTTGGGCAGCGATGACTACGCGGTGTTCATCGCCATGCGCTACTGGCATCCGTTTGCTGGCGAAGCGGCGAAGGCGGCGAAGGACTGGGGCGCGGAACGTGTGATCCTGTTGCCGCTCTACCCGCAATTTTCCACCACCACCACCGGATCGTCGCTGGCCGACTGGCAACGTGCGGCAAAGCAGGTCGGTCTCGATGTACCCACGGCGGCAATTGGCTGTTATCCCGATGAACCGGGTTTCATCGCGGCGCAGACGCAACTGCTGCAGGCCGCCTTGCTGCAGGCCGAGGCGATGGGCAAACCGCGCATCCTGTTTTCCGCCCATGGCCTGCCGAAAAAGGTGGTGAGCGACGGCGATCCATATCAGATGCAGGTGGAAAAAAGCGTGGCGGCGATCCAGCGCCAGCTCAAACGCCCCGATCTGGAAATGCAGATCTGTTACCAGAGCCGCGTCGGGCCACTGGAATGGATCGGACCGGCCACCGATTCAGAAATTGAACATGCCGCGAAGGACGGCCGCGTGGTTGTGGTGGTGCCGGTGGCTTTCGTGTCCGAGCATTCCGAGACACTGGTGGAACTGGATATCGAATATGCCGAACTGGCGCAGCATAATGGCGCGGCCGGCTATATACGGGTTCCCACTGTGGGCGTGCAGCCGGAATACATCGCCGGACTGGTTCGCCTGATGCGCGGCGCCATGGGCCGGCAGGATGTGTTCGACGGCGCGCCGCGTTGCGGCAGCGGCGAACGGCCCTGCGGGAATGCGTGGCGGCGCTGCGTCTGCAAAAGCTGAGGTATTCAGTCTCGCCAGAATGGCTTGTTCACCTCGCGCCGCACATCCACGTCGCTCAGGCCCAGATCGCGCCAGGCCAGGCTGCCCATGGCGGCAAGCTGGCGCCGCTCACGTGTTCGGCGCTGCCAGCAGCGCAGCAGGGCAACCAGACGATTGAACCGGAGTTTGATTATTCCAGAGCGTCTATCGTGTGATAGCGGCATGGAGAGCATATCGCTGCAGGTCATCTCAGGCCTCCACGGGTTGCATGGTCTTTTCAAAGTCGCGTATGGCGGCGATGAAGGCAGGCGGCACTGGTATCGGTCGCCGGCTGGCCAGTCCAACGGCGACATAGGTGATGCGGCCCAGCACCAGCAACTCGTCCCCGCGCCAGACGGGGAAGGCAAACTGGAAACTGGTGCGGCCGATATGCGGCACCGCGACCCCGATCTCGAGGTCATCGTCCAGCCGGGCGGAACTGCGAAACTCGGCTTCGGTTTTCACCGCCAGGATATCGGCGCCATCATTGGCCATCCCTGAGCGCAGGCTGTAGCCGACGGCGCGCAGGTATTCGTTGGCGGCGCTGTCGAAAAACACGAAGTAATTCGGATTGAACACGATGTCCTGCGGGTCCAGGTCGGCCCAGCGGACCCGGTAGGGATACAGGAAGGGAACGTCATCACGCTGCATGGCACCGGCCCTTGAAATATGTATGACTCACTCATATATATTACTCATACATATTTTCGTCAACCGGCCTTTTCGCATTGACCCCCACCGGACGGCAGCCTTAAATCCGGCCAGGTAAAGGCCGGCAGGATTTCCGCGGAGAAAGCCATGGCATTGCGCGAAGACACCACCGTCAATCTGCTGGGCGCCCTGGGCGTTGCCGTCACGGATCGCATCCGCGACGGCGTCGATGCCGCTGGCGAGCATGGCGGCCAGGCCGGTGCGGCGCTCACCACCATTGGCATCCTGCCCGGCCTTTCCATCGGCAAGCTGGCCGAGGTGCTGGGACTTACCCATCCGGGCACGGTGCGGCTGGTCGAGCGGTTGGTGGCGGAAGATCTGGTGGAAAAGACGCCTTCGGCCGAAGACGGGCGCACCATGGCGCTGAAACTCACGCCGCTGGGACGGCAGCGGCGGCGTGACATCCTCAACCAGCGCCAGCGCCGGCTGCAGGCGTTGCTGGAAAACTTGAGCGCGACCGAGCGAAAGCAGTTCGATGGATTGCTGCGCAAGATTCTGGGCCATCTGCCGGTCTCGCGGCGCGAGGCCCATGCCGTCTGCCGCTATTGCGATGCCGGCCCGTGTTTCCGCAATGGCTGTCCGGTGGACGGGGCTTGTGGCGAGCCGCAGCCGTCAGACTTGCGGGTCTGAGCGCCCGGAGTTAAGCAGGCGCATGCTCTACGACTGGCTGAAAGCCCTGCATGTCATATCGGTGATCGCCTGGATGGCCGGCATGCTCTATCTGCCGCGGCTCTATGTCTATCACTGCGAGGCGACACCGGGTTCGAAGGAATCCGAAACCTTCAAGGTGATGGAACGCCGCCTGCTGAAAGCCATCATCAATCCGGCCATGGGAGCTACCTGGATTTTCGGTCTCTCCATCGCTTGGCTGGGCCACCATTGGGACCAGCCGTGGTTTTGGGCCAAGGTGGTGCTGGTGCTTGGCATGCAGGGGGCTCATGGCGGGCTGGTACATTGGCAGCGCGACTTTGCCGCCGACCGCAACCGGCACAGCCAGCGTTTCTACCGCTTCATCAACGAAGTGCCGACCTTACTGATGATCGGCATCGTGATTCTGGTGATCGTCAAGCCATTCTGATCGCTTGGTTTCCATCGGCCGACAAGCTCTTGCGACGGACTGTTGTTCCTGATATGTGCTATATTTAACAGGCAATCGCGGGATTCACCGATTACCGGCGTGATAAAGGAAGGGTGCAATTTATTACAGGCACCCTGTTTCAACTGCCGCTAAGGTGCCGCCGCGTAAAGTTTTCGTGGCATTGATCACAGAGCGGGCCGCAGCTTTAGCTTGTCCATACTATTTGCGCCCTTTACTTCTTCGCGCATGCAAAAAAACCGGGGGTTCCCGATGTCGGTGCGTTCCTTGCGTCTCAGCGGCCCACTGGCCGCCGCTGTTTTGTTCTGTCTTTCCCTTACGGCAGCTGCCGCGCAGGCTCAGGGCGGCCCCGGCGGACCGCCGCCGGTGACGGTAGCCAAGCCGGTGGTCAAGCCCATCGTGGAGATGGACGAATATACCGGTCGCTTCGATGCCGTCGGCGCCGTGGAAGTCCGCGCCCGTGTCAGCGGTTATCTCGATACCGTGCATTTCCAGGATGGCGCCACGGTGAACCAGGGCGACCTGCTGTTCACCATCGACCGTCGCACCTATCAGGCAAGCTTCAATCAGGCCCAGGCCACCCTCAACACCCGCCAGACCGAATTCGACCTGGCCAAGGTGGAATACGAACGCTACCAGCGCCTGGCCCAGACCGGTGCTGCTGCGGCCGCCACGCTGGACCAGCGTCGCCAGACCTTCCTGGCTGCTCAGGCCAACATCGCCGGCGCCCGCGCAGCCCTGGAGACCGCGCGGCTGAACCTGAGCTTCACCGAAATCCGCGCGCCGATCGCCGGTCGCATCTCGCGCAAGCTGGTCACCGAGGGCAACCTGGTGCGCGAGAACGAGACGCTGCTGACCACCATCGTGCAACTCGACCCGGTGCATTTCTATTTCGACATCGACGAGCGCTCGTACCTGGCCTACCAGCGGATCGCCAAGCAGAATGGTGGGAATGGCAACGGAAAGGGCCTGGCGGTGGCCGTGCAGCTTTCCGACGAGAAGAGCTTCACCCACAAGGGCAAACTTGATTTCACCGACAACCGCATCGATGCCGCCACAGGCACCATGCGACTGCGCGCCGTGTTTGAGAATAAGGACCTGTTCCTCACGCCGGGCCTGTTCGGCCGCATCGCCGTGCCGGGCAGCCCGGAATACCAGGCCGTTCTGCTGCCCGATGAGGCGATCCTGACCGACCTCGATCGCCGCTATGTCTATGTCGTCGGCGCCGAGGGTGCCGTGCAGCAGCGGCCGGTGAAGCTGGGTTCGCGCACCGACAGCTATCGCATCATCCGCGAGGGCCTGAAGGGCGATGAAACGGTCGTCATCAATGGCCTGCAGCGCGTGCGTCTGGGCGGTGGCCGCGTGACGCCGCAGCCGGTAACCCTGCCACCGGTTTGGCAGGGGCTGCTGGCGTTGCCGCAGCCGGGCGCCCAGGCGGGTGCTCCGCAGGGTGCGTCGAAGTAATCCCTTTTCCGCTTACGCCGCGAGGCAGCCATGAAGTTTGGACATTTCTTCGTCGACCGGCCGATTTTTGCCGCCGTCATTTCCATCGTGACGGTGATTGTCGGCGCGATCGCCTATACCCAATTGCCGATCAGCGAATATCCGGAAATCGCACCCCCGCAGATCAACGTGACCGCCAGTTATCCCGGCGCCGATGCCGAGACGGTGGCGCGCACCGTGGCCACGCCGATCGAGCAGGAAATCAACGGCGTGGAAAACATGCTGTACATGTCGTCCTACTCGACGGCGGCCGGCGTGATGCAGCTCACCGTCACTTTCCGCCCGGGCACCAATCTGGACGACGCCCAGGTGCAGGTGCAGAACCGCGTTTCCATTGCCGAACCGCGTCTTCCTGAGGAAGTGCGCCGTCAGGGCATCACTACGCGCAAGCAGGCCGGCGACTTTTTGATGGTCGTGCACCTGCTTTCGCCCGACAAGCGCTACGACGAGCTTTACATCGCCAACTACATGAACCTGCGCATCCGCGAGCAGCTTCTGCGGCTGGATGGCGTTGGCAACGTGACCGTGTTCGGCGGCAGCGAATACGCCATCCGCATCTGGCTCGACCCAACCCGGCTGTCCGCCTACGGGCTCTCGGGTTCCGATGTGGTGGCCGCGTTGCAGGCGCAGAACGTGCAGGTTTCCGGCGGCGCGCTGGGCCAGCAGCCGGCGCCTGACAGCAACCCGCTGCAAGTCATGGTGACAACGCAGGGCCGTTTCGATGACGTGCGGCAGTTCCGCAACGTGATCGTCAAGAGCGGCACTGATGGCCGTATCGTGCAATTGGAAGATGTGGCCCGCGTCGAGATGGGCGGCAAGGATTACACCAGCCGCAGCTATCTCGATGGACAGACCGCCGTGGCGATGGGCGTATTCCAGCGCCCCGGCACCAACGCGCTTGCTACCTCGGAAGAGGTGATCGCGAAAATGGAGGAGCTGAAGAAGGATTTCCCGCCCGGCCTGGAATATACCATCATCTACAACCCGACCGAATTCGTTGCCCAGTCGGTGGACGAGGTCTACAAGACCCTGATCGAGGCGATCATCCTGGTCGCGCTGGTGGTGCTGGTCTTCCTGCAGAACTGGCGGGCGGCACTGATTCCGATCCTCGCCATCCCGGTGTCGCTGATCGGTACCTTCGCGGTGATGGCGGGCTTTGGTTTCACGCTCAACGTGCTCAGCCTGTTTGGCCTGGTGCTGGCCATCGGCATCGTGGTCGACGACGCCATCGTGGTGGTGGAGAATATCGAGCGCAATATCGCATTGGGCATGAGCCCGCGCGATGCCGCGCATGAAACCATGGACGAGGTGGGAACGGCGGTGGTCGCCATTGCCGTGGTGCTGTCGGCGGTGTTCATCCCCACTGCCTTCATTCCTGGCATTTCCGGCCAGTTCTACAAGCAGTTCGCATTGACCATCGCGGCCGCCACTATCATCTCGGCTTTCAACTCGCTCACGCTGTCGCCGGCTCTGGGCGCCATCCTGCTGCGCCGGCATGAAAAGAGCGAACACCACAGCCCGGCCTTCCCGCCATTGCGCTGGCTGCAGATTGCGGCCGACAAGTTCAATACTGGGTTCGACCGCATGGGTAGCAGTTATGGCCGTTCGGTAGGCCGCATCGTGCGGCGCCGGGTGGTGATGCTGGGTGTCTACGGCCTGCTGGTCGCCGCGACCGGCTTCATGTTCTACAAGGTGCCGCAGGGTTTCATCCCCCCGCTGGATCGCGGCTATGCCATCGTCGTCATCCAGCTTCCCGATGGCGCGTCCCTGAGCCGCACCGACGAGGTGACGCAGAAGGCCACCAAGCTGATCGAGAGCACCCCGGGCGTGGCCCACATCGTGGCGATCCCCGGTTTCAACGGCGCGACCTTCACGAACTCCAACAATGCCTCGGTGATGTTCACGCCGTTTGAGCCTTTCGAGGAACGTCTGGCCAAGGGTCTGACCTCGGATGCCATCGTCGGCCAGATGATCGGCCGGTTGCAGGCGATTGAAGAGGCCTTCGTTATCGCCATCCCTCCGCCGGCCGTGCCCGGCATCGGTTCGGGCGGCGGTTTCAAGATGCAGTTGCAGAACCGCGCCGGCGATGATGTCCGGCCGCTCCTGGCGGCGGCCTATCAGATGATGGGCCGGGCCATGCAGACCCCGGGTGTCACCGGCGTGTTCACCACCTTCTCGGCCTCGTCGCCCCAGGTCTTCCTCGAGATCGACCGCGTGAAGGCACAGATGCTGAACGTGCCGCTGGCCAATGTGTTCGAGACATTGCAGGTGAATCTCGGTTCCGCCTATGTGAACGACTTCAATGCCTTTGGCCGTGTCTTCCAGGTGCGCGCCCAGGCCGATGCCGGCTTCCGCCTCACCAAGGAGGATATCCAGCGTCTGAAGGTGCGTTCCGCCAGCGGCGACCTGGTGCCGATGGGTACCCTGGTCGAGCTGCGAGAGACAGCCGGGCCCGACCTGATCCAGCGCTACAACATGTATGTGTCGGTACCGCTGCAGGGCAACACCGCGCCGGGCTATTCCACCGGCCAGTCGCTGACTGCCATGGAACAACTGGCCGGCCAGGTGCTGCAGCCGGGTCAGGGTTTCGAGTGGACGGAAATCGCCCTGCAGGAACGCCTGACCGGTAACACGGCGATCTTCGTGTTCGTGCTGGCCATCGTGTTCGTCTTCTTGGCGCTGGCTGCCCAGTATGAAAGCTGGGTCCTGCCGCTGGCGATCATGCTGATCGTGCCGATGAGCATGCTGTTCGCCCTGTTCGGCGTCTGGCTTGCTGGCATCGATAACAACGTGCTGGTGCAGATCGGCCTTGTGGTGCTGATCGGCCTGGCGGCCAAAAACGCGATCCTGATCGTGGAATTCGCCCGCCAGATCGAGCATGAAGGCAAGAGCGCGGTGGATGCGGTGATCGAGGCCTGCCGCCTGCGCCTGCGGCCGATCCTGATGACGGCCTTCGCCTTCATCCTTGGCGTGCTGCCGTTGGTGGTGTCTTCGGGCGCCGGTGCCGAGATGCGGCGTTCGCTGGGCACCGCGGTGTTCTCCGGCATGATCGGTGTGACCCTGGTGGGCCTGTTCCTCACGCCGGTCTTCTATGTGGTGTTGCGCGGCTTCGTGCGTCGTCGCAGCACGGCTGCCGCCGTGCCGCCGGTGGAGCCGCAGACCGGCGAATAAGAAGTCTGGCGATCAAGACAGCCGGTCAGGACCGAAACGACAGCGGGCCCGGAGTTATCCGGGCCCGTTTTCTTTTTGGCTTTCTACGGCTCAGATCCGCAGCATGGCGGGATCGAGGGTGAAGAGTTCCTGCGGCGCCTCGACGCCGCGCAGGGCATAGCGGCCGAGCGATACGCATTCCTCGCGCAGGCCGCCGGCCGCCGCCCGGAATGCCGCCGACAGGATCGCGGGCTGGTCCACGGAACGGGCCATGCCCGAGATGCGCGACAGTTCGTTCACGGCCGGGCCGACCACGGTAAAATCCAGTCGATCCTCGCCGCCGAAATTGCCATACAGCACCTCGCCCACATGCAGGGCCACCGACATGTCGGTGACCGGCAGGCCGGCGTTGGCGCGCTGGTTGCGCACGCTGCGCAGTTCCTTCGTGCAGGATTTCAGTGCGTTCAACGCGGCGCGGCAGGCATTCTCGAGATTCCCGTCATCGCGGAATATGGCCAGCACGCCGTCGCCCATGAATTTCAGCACCTCGCCGTCATGGGCATGCACGGCGGCTACGGCGGCGCCGGCATAATCGTTCAGCAGCGGCATGATCAGCTCGGGCGAAACGGTATCGACCAGACGGGTGAAGCCGCGCAGATCGCTGAACCATAACGCGGCCGAGATCCGTTCTGCCTCGCCGCGGCCGATGGTGCCCGACAAAACCCGGCGTGCGGCATTGCGGCCGAGATAGGTTTCCGCCAGCGTATCGGCGATGCGGCGCACGCTGGCCGAACGGATGGCGGCGGCCGCAAACGGGATCAGCGCCCTCAGCGTCTCGATCTGCTTGTCACTGTATCCCTCGGCGTGATCGGTGCTCCAGGACGCATAGATGGAATCGAGCTGGCCGATCACCGCGCGCTCGCCGAAGCGTGTCATGGTGACGAAGTAATCGGTGAAGCCTTCGGCGGCCAGGTCGGCAATGACGGGGAACGGATAGCTGCCATTCATGCCCAGCATGCGCACGCGCAAATCGGCCTCGCCGCTCTGCTCCAGGTAATAGAAGGGGCTTTCCTGCCATTTGCGCTGGCCTTCGGCACTGACCGAGCGGCCGAATTCGTGCAGCACGGTTTCCGGCTGGTCGCGGTGCCAGCCGAAGATGCGGCCGGCCAGCACGGGATGCAGGGTGTCGGCGCCGAGCAGGGCGCGCGTGACCGGAATGCCGGCCCGGTTCAGGCCGGTGCAGAAGGTGGCGAGCATCTCGCCCTCGCTGGCGCCTTCCAGCGAGGCATCGGCGATGCAGCGGGCGATCTGGGTGAAGACCTGAGGATCCATGATCGCAGCATATACCGCTGCACAACGGAAAGAGCGATGGGAAGAGTCGTCTTTTTCGGAAGCGAGGTGTGCGAGTATCTGCCTGGAAACAAAGTATATGACTGTGTCAAAACGCGGCCGATTGACCCGGCCGGTCGTCGCCCGTAGAGAGGAGGCGCCTGCCCGCTTGGCGGAATTGGTAGACGCACGGGACTTAAAATCCCGAGGCCGCAAGGCCGTGCCGGTTCGAGTCCGGCAGCGGGCACCATCCTTTCAGACCGTATTTTCAAAGCCAGTCTTGACATTACTATCGCAAACTATATCTTAAGATACGTCGAAAGACACTATCGAATGACAGGAGTAAACATGAATCCTTTTATTTTCAACGTGATGCGGGAGAAAGCTGCGCATCGCTGTATGCGCCGTGGCCATCGTCACGGCGGTTTCCGGGGCAAATTCGCCGCTTTCTTCGATGACGAGGGCGGCCTAGGCGGCCATGGTTTCCGCGCCAGCCGCATGGTCAATGCGGCCGACCTTCAGCTGCTGATCCTTGCCCTGCTGGAACAGAAGCCGCGCCATGGCTACGAGATCATCAAGGCGCTGGAGGAACATTCCTCGGGCTTCTATGCGCCCAGCCCCGGCGTGATCTATCCGGCGCTGACATACCTGGAAGAAATCGGCCATGCCAGCGTGGCGGCCGAGGGCACCAAGAAGCTGTACAGCCTGACCGAAACGGGCGCCGCCTATCTGGGCGATCATCGCGCCCAGGCCGATGCCATGCTGGGCCAGCTGGCCCGCATCGGTGAGAAAGTGGCGCGCGCAAAGCAGTTCTTCCGCGGCGGCGAGGATATGGAGGATGCCGGAGCAGAGGCGTCAACCAACATGCGTGCGGCGCGGCGCAATCTGAAGCTTGCATTGCTGGAAAAGGCCGATGCCGCGCCCGAGGAACAGCGCCGCATCATCGACATCCTGGTGCGTGCCGCGAAGGACATTCGCGGACAGCAGTGAGCGTGCAGGGGGGATCAATGTGGGGCAGTGATCTGGCAACCTGGAAAGGCCACAGCATGCGAGGCCATCGGTACCGCGTCACCATCGAACATCTGGGCGGCCCCCGCGAGGATACGCCGATCCAGCCGCCGCTGTGTTTCGAGGCGGTGAACCATGACGATATCCTGGGTATCGTCGCGCGTCTGCAATCCAGCGGCGCGTATCAGCCCGACGAGGCTGCCTCGCTGGGCATCGGGTTGAAGCTGTTTTCCGAAGTGATGCTGAAACGCCGCGACGATCCGCTCTTTGCCGCCCTCAGCCCGGCGATCCGCGCTTTCATTGGCGGTCTGAAGGAACGTGGCCGGGCGGCGCAGGCCGGCTAGACAAGCCGGTGACTGCCGTCACAATCGACGTCAGTTGCCGGATTTCGCTTGATTTACCGCAATGCAGCATCAAGGCTGGCAGCGCAGTCTTTAATGCGCTCCGATCCGGGGCCCGGGGCCTGACGGAGGGGCCGCTGACATGCGTCGTATTCTGTTGATCCTGTTGCTGGTCGTGCTGGCCGGCGGTGCCGGCGGCTGGTGGTACCTGCAACAGCGTCGGGCCGCCCTGCCGCCCGGCTTTGCCGCCGGCAATGGCCGCATCGAAGCCAACGAGATCGACATCGCCACCAAATACGCCGCCCGCGTGCTGGAAGTGAATGTGGAGGAAGGTGATCTGGTGCAGGCCGGCCAGGTGATCGCCAGACTCGACACCCGCGAACTGGAAGCGCAGTTGCGCTCGGCCGAGGCGCAGATCGCCCAGGCCCAGCAATCGCGCAATCAGGTGTTGGCCGAGATCAACCAGCGCCAGAGCGAACTTTCCCTCGCCGACAAGGAATTGCAGCGCGCACTGGTGCTGTCGGGCAAGAATTTCGTCTCCGAGCAGAAGGTCGACCAGCAGCGCAACATCCGCCGCACGGCGGAAGCCGCGCTGGCGGCGGCCGAAAGCAAACTCGGCGGCGCCGACGCGGCAATCCATGTCGCCGAAGCCGAGGCCGAACGTATTCGCGACCTGCTGAAGGATGGCACCCTCACTGCACCGCGGGCGGGGCGTATCCTCTTTCGCCTGGCCGAGGCCGGCGAGGTGCTGGGCGCCGGCGGCAAAGTCGCCACGCTGCTCGATCTTTCCGATGTCTACATGACCTTCTTCCTACCCTCGGAATCGGCCGGCCGCGTGGCGATCGGCGCCGAGGCACGGCTGTTGCTGGATGCGGCCAGCACCCGTGCGGTGCCGGCCCGGGTGTCGTTCGTATCCTCGCGGGCGCAGTTCACGCCCAAGCAGGTGGAGACGCGCAGCGAACGTGAACGCATGATGTTTCGCATCAAGGCGCGCGTGCCGCAGAGTCTGGTTCAGGAATACCTGGATCAGGTGAAAACCGGCCTGACCGGCATGGCCTATGTACGGCTGGATGCCGGCGCTGTTTGGCCGGCCTGGCTTGACTCCGACCTGACGGCGAAAGTCGCAACCCAAGCGACGCAATGAATGCCGGCGATCCGCATGGCGGTCTGAGCATCGCCCATGTCAGCCATCGTTACGGCAAGACCGTCGCGCTGGAGGATGTGAGCCTCGATCTGGCGCCGGGGGCCGCGCTGGCGCTGGTCGGCCCCGATGGCGTCGGCAAATCGACCTTGCTGGCGCTGGCCTCGGGCGCCAAGAAGCTGCAGCAGGGCAGTATCACGGCGCTGGGCGCCGATTATGCCAGCCGCAACGCGCGCGAGGGCGTGCAGCCGCGCATTGCCTATATGCCGCAGGGTCTGGGCCGCAATCTCTATGCCAATCTCACGGTGGCCGAGAACGTCGCTTTCTTCGCCCGCCTGTTCGGCCATGACCGTGCCGAGCGCGACCGCCGCATACCCATTTTGCTGGAGGCCACCGGCCTGTCGCCCTTTGCCGACCGGCCAATGCACAAGCTCTCGGGCGGCATGAAGCAGAAGCTGGGCCTGTGCTGTGCGTTGGTGCACGACCCTGATCTTCTGATTCTCGACGAGCCCACCACCGGCGTGGATCCACTGTCGCGCCGGCAATTCTGGGACCTGATCGAGACCATCCGCCAGAGCCGGCCGCAACTGGCCTTGCTGGTTGCCACCTCGACGATGGACGAGGCCGAGCGTTTCAGCCATGTGATGATGCTGGACCAGGGTCGCATTCTCGCCGGCGGCAGCCCAGCCGATCTGAAGGCACAGAGTGGCACGGCATCACTGGAACAGGCTTTCATCGCGCTGCTGCCCAAGGAAAGACGTGGCGGCCTGGATGGTGAACCGGCCCTGCCGCCGCCGCGTTTCGGCGAAACGGAGGAGCCGGTGATCGCGGCCAAGGGCCTGACGCGCCGCTTTGGCGATTTCACCGCCGTCGATCATGTCGATCTGGCGATCCGGCGCGGTGAGATTTTCGGTTTTCTGGGCTCCAATGGCTGCGGCAAAACCACGACCATGAAGATGCTCACCGGCCTGTTGTCGGCCACGGAAGGCGAAGGCTTTCTGTTCGGCCAGGCGATTTCGGCCGGGGATTTTTCCATCCGTCGCCGCATCGGCTACATGGCGCAGAGCTTTTCGCTGTATGGCGAGCTGACAGTGCGGCAGAACCTGATGCTGCATGCCGCGCTTTACGGTCTGGACAATGCCCGTGCCCTGGAACGCAGCAAGGCAATGGTGAGCCATTTCGATCTGAAGGATCATCTGGATGCAGTGGCGGATACCCTGCCGATGGGCGTGCGCCAGCGCCTGTCTCTGGCGGTCGCGATCATTCATGATCCGGAAATCCTGATTCTGGACGAGCCGACCTCGGGCGTCGATCCGGTGGCGCGCGAAAGCTTCTGGCGCGAATTGCTGCGTCTGGCGCGTGAGCAGGGCGTCACCATTTTCATTTCCACCCATTACATGACAGAGGCGACACGCTGTGACCGCGTCGCCTTCATGCATGCCGGCCGCGTGATCGCCACCGGCGCACCGGCTGAGTTGCAGCAGGCGCAGAATGCTGCCAGCCTGGAAGAGGCTTTCATCTCCTATATGGAACTGGGCGGCCGCAGCGTGGAGGAACCCACACCCGCGATCATGACTGCGCAAACGGAAACGCCCGCTGCTCCGCGCGGTTGGTTCTCGGGCCGGCGCCTGCGTGCCTATGCCTGGCGCGAGAGCATCGAATTGCTGCGTGATCCGATTCGGCTGGCCTTTGCGCTGTTTGGTACCGTCATCCTGATGCTGGTTTTCGGCTTCGGCATCACCTTCGACGTCGACAATGTCACATTCTCCGTGCTGGACCGCGACGGCACGCCGGAAAGCCGCGCCTATGTCGAGACCTATTCTGGATCGTCGTATTTTAAACGCGAAATGGATGCGGCCGATGGCGCGACGCTGGTGCAACGGCTGCGCGGCAACCGGATCGCCCTGGCCATCGAGATTCCGCCCAATTTCGGCGCCGATCTGCGTCGTGGCCGTGCACCGGAGGTTTCGGTCTGGATCGACGGCGGCATGCCGTTCCGCGCCGAGACCATCGAGGGATATGTGAATGGTGCGCATGCCAGTTTCCTGGCCGATTTGGCGCGACAGCAAGGCATCAGCGCGAGTCCGTCGGCCAGCCTGGTCATGCGCTATCGCTACAACCAGGCTTTCCGCAGCATCGATGCCATGGTGCCGGCCCTGTTTGCCATGATGCTGATGCTGATCCCGGCGATCCTCGCCACGCTGGGCGTGGTATCGGAGCGTGAACGCGGCTCGATCACGAACCTGTACGTGACGCCGGTACGGAAACTGGAATTCCTGCTGGGCAAGCAGGCGCCCTATGTGGCGCTGGCCTATGTAAACGTGCTGGTGCTGACCGCGATGGCAGTGTTCATTTTCGGCGTGCCGCTGAAGGGCAGCCTGCTCGGCCTGCTGATTGGCGGGTTTTTCTATGTGCTGGCCAGCACCGGCATCGGCATGGTCACGTCCTGCTTCACCCAGAGCCAGGTTGCGGCCATGTTCGGCACAGCCGTATTGACCATCATGCCCACGGTGCATTTCTCCGGCCTGATGCAACCGGTTTCGACCCTGCAGGGCGGGGCACGGTTGATCGGCTCGAGCTTCCCAGCCACCTATTTTCTGCGCACCAGCGTTGGCGCCTTCACCAAGGGGCTGGGGCTGGTTGACCTGATACCCTTCATCCTTGCCACCGCCGCCTTCTGGCCCATTCTGCTCGCCATGGCGTGGCTGTTCCTGCGCAAGCAGGAGGCATGACGATGCTGAGCCTGCGCAACATCTGGCAGCTTTGCCGCAAGGAAATCACCAGTCTGCTGCGCGACCGCGTGCTGTTCATCTTCATGATCTATGCATGCACGCTGATGGTCTATGCCCAGGCCACCGGCACCTCGCATGATCTGGTGCGGGCATCCCTGGGTGTCGTGGATGAGGATCGGTCGGCCCTGTCCCAGCGGATTATCGATGCCTTTCAGCCGCCGCGTTTCCAGGCGCCGGTAATGGTGGCACCGCAGGAGGTGGACCGCGCCATGGACCATGCGCGGTATACCTTCGTGCTGAATATCCCGCCCGATTTCCAGGCCGATGTGCTGGCGGGTCGCGGCCCGGAAATCCAGTTGCTGATCGACGCCACGGCGGTGATGCAGGCCGGTATCGGCGGCAACTACATCAGTTCGATCGTGGCCGACGAGATCGGCCGCTTCCTGCGCCGCGATGCCGCCGCCGGCAGCGATGCCGTGGAGCTGAAACTGCGGGTCGCCTTCAACCAGACCCTGGAATCCACCTGGTTCACCGGTGCCATGGCCCTGCTGCAGGTTCTGAACATGCTGGCCATCCTGCTGACCGGGGCGGCGCTGATGCGCGAGCGCGAGCATGGCACGCTGGAGCACCTGCTGGTGATGCCGGTGCGCGCCAGCGAGATCATGCTGGCCAAGATCTTCGCCAATGGCGGCGTGATCTTAAGCATGTCGCTGGTATCACTGTTCGTGGTTCTGGAGGCTTTGCTGGGCCTGCGGGTGGCCGGTTCGGTACTGCTGTTCTATGCCGGAACCGCGATTTACCTGTTCTTCGCCGCCGCCTTAGGCATTTTCCTCGCCACCCTGGCGCGCACGATGGCGCAGTTCGCCCTGCTGTTCATGCTGGTGCAGATGCCGATGCAGTTGTTATCGGGTGCTTTCACGCCGCTGGAAGCGATGCCCGATTGGCTGCAGATGGCGGTGCAACTTCTGCCGACCAAGCATTATGTGGCTCTGACGCAGGCGATCCTGTCGCGCGGCGCCGGGCTGGATGTGGTGTGGCCGGAATTCCTGGCGATCCTGGCCATGGGTGCCGCGGCCTTTGCCTTCAGCCTAATACGCTTCCGCGACTTCCTCAGCCAGCAGCAGTGAGTATCAGTCGAGCGCCAGCCAGTGCAGGCTGAACAGGTTGTCGGGATCGGTCCATACCGCGACGGGCCGGAAGCCGGCCTGTTCGGCCAGATGGTGAAAACCGCTGAGCGTGTATTTGTAGGAATTCTCGGTGTGTATGGATTCTCCGGCGCCGAAATCGTAGCGCCGGTTGCCGATGCGCACGCTCTGCGCGGCCAGGCTGACCAGATGCATTTCGATGCGCTGGTGCTGCGGCTGGTAGAAGGCGTAATGGGCGAACCGTTCCAGCACGAAATCGCCGCCCAGCTCGCGATTGATCCGCCGCAGCAGGTTTAGATTGAAAGCCGCTGTCACCCCGGCGGCATCGTTATAGGCGGCATGCAGCAGCGTGGGATCCTTCACCAGGTCGACGCCGATCAGCAGGCCACTGTTGCCCGTATTGTCGTCGCCCAGCATGCGCGCCGCGCCGCGCAGGAATCCAAGCGCCTCCTCGGGCGTGAAATTGCCGATCGTGGAACCGGGGAAGAATCCGGCGCGACAGCGTGTGCCGGGCAGCCGCGCCGGCAAGACAAGATCGGGCGCAGTGAAATCGCCGGCCACGGGACGCACCCGCAGGCCGGGATGATCACGCATCAATGCGGCGGCCGCATCGCTTAAGTGCGCGCCGGAAATGTCGATGGGGAGAAAGCCGCGCGGTCGGTCCAGTGCATCGAGCAGCAGGCGGATCTTCACCAATGCGCCAGCACCGAACTCAACGATCTCGGCGTCAGGCCCGATCAGCCGGGCCATCTCGCGGCCATGGCGGCGCAAGAGACCGATCTCGGTACGTGTCGGGTAATATTCCGGCAGGTCGCAGATCTGCTCGAAGAGTTCCGAGCCGCGCCGGTCGTAGAAATATTTCGCCGGCAGATTTTTCTGCCGCGCCGACAGGCCGGCCTGAACATCGGCGGCGAATGCGGCTGTTGTCGTATTGGAAATCGCCGTGTCACGGCGCAGGAGTGCGAGATGGTTCATAGATCCTCCGCCAGCCGGATGCCGGAAAACTGCCAGCGGGCCGCCGGCGGGAAAAAGTTGCGATAGCTAGGCCGGATATGGCCGTGCGGTGTGGCGCAGGATCCGCCGCGCAGCACGATCTGCCCCACCATGAACTTGCCGTTATACTCACCGATGGCGCCGGCTGCCGGCTTGAAGCCGGGATAGGGTTCGTAACCCGAGCGCGTCCATTCCCAGACCTCGCCATAGCCGCGCAGCCTTGCGGCGCCATTGGAGTCATCATGGGGATGCAGCGGGCGCGGATGCGGATGCTGGTGGTCAAGAAAACCGCCGCCATGCTCGGCGCGTCCGGAGACGGCGGCATGCTCCCATTCGGCTTCCGTGGGCAGGCGTTTGCCGGCCCAGGCGGCATAGGCAGCGGCTTCGTAGAACGAGACATGACAGACTGGCTCTGACGGATCGACGGCGCGCCGGCCCATCAGGGTGAAGACCTGCCAATTATCGCGGTGGGGATCGCGCGACCAGTAAAGCGGCGTCTGCCAGCCTTCGCGCTGCACCAAGGCCCAGCCGTCCGAGAGCCAGAAATCCGGCCGCGCATAGCCACCATCGGCCATGAATTCCAGATATTCGCCGCAGGTGACCGGCCGCGTCGCCAGGCGGAAGGGATGCAGCAGCACACGATGGCGCGGGCCTTCGTTGTCGAATGCGAAACCGTGCCCATCGTGGCCGGTTTCGGCAATGCCGCCTTCGAAATCGACGAACCCCATCGGCGGCGGATCGTGGCGCGTGAAGCCCGGCGGCGGCTGATAGGCGGGAGCGAAGGGATGTTTGGAGAAGGCGTGCTTGATGTCGGTAAGCAGTAATTCCTGGTGCTGCTGTTCATGCGCCAGGCCCAGCGCGATCAGCGGCGCGAGTGTGGCGAGTGTGGCATCCTCGGCGCAATCAAGCAGGTCGGTCATCGCCGCATCCACGTAATGGCGGTATTGCGCGACGGCGGCGGCGGCGGGCCGGCTGATCAGGCCACGTTCGGGGCGCGGCTGCCGAGCGCCGAGCGCCTCGTAATAGGAATTGAACAGGTAGTTGAAATGCTCGTCGAACACGCAATAGCCGGGCTTGTGCGGCTGCAGGATGAAGGTCTCGAAAAACCAGGTGGTATGGGCGCGATGCCATTTGGTCGGGCTGGCATCGGGCATCGACTGTAGCTGCTGGTCTTCTGGGGAGAGCGGCGCGGCCAGGGTTTCGGTGAGCTGGCGCACGGCCTGGTATCCGGCGAGCAGCGCAGCGCGGGCGGCGTCATGTTTGCCGGCTCTGCTGCCGCTGCGGGCGCCGGCCTCTATGGTGCCGTCCTCGATGGTGAGGGTTCCGCTCATGGCCCACTCTACTCCCTGCGGTGCCGCGATGCTTTTTGATTCAATACTGCGAATTCAACGACTTGCTGCGGCTATGGTTCCGGCATCATGAAAAGGATGCCCGATATCAAGAAATGACCTGCCGGCGGTGCGGCCCGCTCTTTTGCTCTTTGGGTCAGATAGCTAGCCTACGCCCGAGGGCAAGGCGAAAATGTGACGGAACCGACATTTTCTGTTCGGTCCGATAAGAAGATCGGGAGGAACCATGACAAAAATGGCAGCAGCCCTGCTCGCGCGCGCAAACGAACTCGCAGCGTCCTTCCGCACCCGCAGCGCCGAAATCGAACAGGTCCGGTATCTGCCCAATGACATTGCTGCTGCCATGGCCCAGGCCGGACTCTATCGCGCGCCGCTGCCGCCCGATTGCGGCGGTGCCGGTGTCGATCCCGCCACGATGCTGCACCTGATCGAGACGATTGCCGGCGGGGATGCGGCGGCCGGCTGGTGCCTGATGATCGGCGCCACCGCGGCGATTTCCGCCGGACGCCTGCCGGACAGGGTGGTGCATCAGGTTTTCGCCGATCCACTCACCGTCACTGCCGGGGTGTTCGCGCCGATGGGCCGCGCGCTGCCGGAGGACGGGCAGTGGCGGGTGCGCGGCTGCTGGGGCTGGGGCAGCGGCACGCGCAATGCCCACTGGATTTTCGCCGGCTGCCTGCTGATGGATGGTCCAGCCGATGCCGAAGGCCGGCCGACACCGCGCCGCCTTCCCAGCGGCCAACCCGACGTGACGATGATGATCCTGCCGGCAAAGGACGTGCTCTTCCATGATACCTGGCAGGCGATGGGTTTGTGCGGCACCGGCAGTGGCGATTTCGAGGTGCGCGATGTGCTGATCCCGCACGAACATGCCGTGTCGCTGTTTTCCAGCCCGGTGCTGCGGCCGGGCGCCTGTTTCGCCTTTCCGGTCTTTGCCCTGCTGGGCCTGGGCATCGCCGCCGTGGCCCTAGGGATCGCCGGTGGTGCGCTGCGCGATTTCGTCGCGCTGGCCGGCGCGAAGACGCCGCAGGGTTCCAGCCGCCGGCTGGCCGAACGCGCCACCGTGCAGGCCGAGTTCGCCCAGGCCGAGGCGATGGTGCTGGCGGCGCGCAGTCACCTTTACGCCATGGTCGAGGCGGCAATGGCCGAGCTGGGGCCGGCGGCAGCGGGCAGCGCCGTTTCGCTGCAGCGGCGCGTGGCCCTGCGCCAGGCAGCGACGCATGCCTCGCATGCCAGTGCCGAAGCCGTGAAGCGGCTTTACACCCTGGCTGGCGGTTCGGCGGTGTTTGCCACATCGCCGCTGCAACGCGCCTTCCGCGACGTGCATGTGACCACCCAGCACATGATGACCGGCCCGGCCACCTGGGAGGTGATCGGCCGCGCGGGCCTGGGCCTGCCGCTGGATGACGCGCAGATCTGAATTGCTTCAGATCGCCCGGGTCGCTTTCATCGCCACGGCCAGTTCGGCCGGCGCGGTGACCGGCAGGCCGCAAGTGGGGCCAAGGCAGACATAGGCGGTGGCGGTGCCATCGATCTGCGCCTTGCCATAGGCGGGATGAGTTTCCGGTATGGCGGCGAGCGGGTCGATCACCTGCACGATACGGTTCGGCACCGATACGCTGTAGGCGGCATCGATCAGCGCCTCGGTGGCGGCATCGCCGCGCTTGCCGATGATCGCCACCTGCACGGCATTGGCGAAGAGATCGAAGCCGTTCAGATAGGCGCCCATGGGGAAGAAATTGCGCGCCGCATCGGCCGAGAAGGCATCCAGCAGGTTCTGCGCCCGCTCGCGCCAGGTCACATCGCCGGTCAGGTACCACAGCCGCGCGAACACGCCCACCAGCAGGCCATTGCCCGAAGGCGTGGCGTTGTCGGCGGCATGGCGGGTGCGTGCCACCAGGTTCTCGGCTTCCCGGGAGGTCAGGAAATAGCCGCCGTTTACGGCATCGGCGTAATCGCTTTCCAGCGTTTCGGCCCAGGCCTGCGCCTGGTGCAGGTAATCCGGGCTGCCGCTGACCTCATGCAGCGCCAGGGCTGCGCGCATCATCGCCGCATAATCATCGAGCAGGCCGGGGAAGATCAGCGTGTCGTTGCGCCAGCTATGGCCCAGCTTGGCCTCGCCCACGCCCATGGTGTTCACGATGAAGGCATAGGCGCGTTCAGCCGCCTCAAGCCATGCAGGCTGGCGATACTGGCGTGACAAATCGGCCAAAGTCGCGATCATCAGGCCGTTCCAGTCGGCCAGCACCTTGTCGTCCCAGCCGGGCTTCACGCGCTGTTCGCGCACCGCCAGCACCTTGGCGCGACAGGCGGCGAGTTTCGCTTCCGTGTCGGCATCCTTCAGGTCAGGCTCGAGCGAGCGGCGCAGGATGGTCTTGTGTTCCCAGTTGCCGGCATCCGTCACGTCATAGGCAGCGCAGAACAGCGCGGCATCCTCGGGTCCCAGCACCTGTTCGATCTCGGGCTTGTGCCAGACGTAGAATTTGCCTTCCTCGCCTTCGGAGTCCGCATCCTGCGTGGCGGCGAAGGCACCCTCTGCCGTGATCATCTCGCGCAGCAGCCAGCCCACGGTCTCCATCACGCGCTGGCGCAGGATCGGATCCAGCGTCTCGGCTTCCACCATAGCCATATGCGAAAGAAGCTGAGCGTTATCGTAAAGCATCTTCTCGAAATGCGGCGCCAACCATTCCGCGTCGGTGGAATAGCGCGCGAAGCCGCCGCCCAGATGATCGTAGATGCCGCCCTGGGCCATGCGCGAGATCGTGGTGATCGTGGCGATGGAATAATCGGGGATGCCGGTGCGCAGATAGGCGCGCCACAGCAGGTCGAACAGGCCGGTTTGCGGGAATTTCGGCGCGCCGCCCACGCCGCCATGTTCGGGATCGACATGGGTGAGGATCTGCGCCGCCACCTGATCCAGCACGTCATTGCTCAGATTCAGCCGGTCGCGCGATTGCGGCTTGGCCATGTTGCGCAGGCCACCCACCAGCATCTTCACGTTCTGCGCTACCGACTGCGGCTTGTCGCGCCAGGCTTCATGCACCTTTTGCAAGACCTCGACGAAGCCGGGCCGGCCAAAGCGTGGCTCAGGCGGAAAATATGTACCGCCCCAGAAGGGCTCGCCCTTGGGCGTGAGGAACATGGTGAGCGGCCAGCCGCCCTGTTCGCCCAGGATATGCAGGGCGTTCATATAGATGGTGTCGATATCCGGCCGTTCCTCGCGGTCGACCTTGATGTTCACGTAAAGCTCGTTCATCACCGCGGCGATCTGCGGATTCTCAAAGCTTTCATGGGCCATCACATGGCACCAGTGGCAGGCGGCATAGCCCACGCTGAGCAGGATGGGTTTGTTTGCCGCCTGGGCTGCGGCCAGCACCGGGGGGCCCCAGACCTGCCAATGCACCGGATTGTCCCGGTGCTGCTGAAGATAGGGCGAGGCCGCCCGGTCCAGGTTGTTGCGGTCCAGATTCACGGTGTTGGTCCCTGACAAGGGGGCGGGGGCCATGCTAGGTATTTGTCCTGCTTCTCGTTTCGGCGTTTCAGACAAGTATGGTGCGACAATGAAGGTCACTGTCAATGTCGATTGCACCCCGGAAGAGGCCCGGCGCTTCCTTGGCCTGCCCGATGTGCAACCCCTGCAGGAGGCGGTCATGCGCCAGATGCAGGACCGCATGATGAATTCGCTCAGCGCGATGGATCCGGAAACCCTGCTCAAGACCTGGGCGCCGCTGGGCCTGCAGAATCTGGAGCAGATCCAGAAATTCTTTTTCAGCCAGTTCCCCGGCGGCGGCTCGGACAAGAAATAAGCGCCATGACTGTATTGCCCAGCGATCCCAAACCCTTTTACCGGGCGCATATCTTCGTCTGCACCAACGAGCGGCCGGAAAACCATCCGCGCGGCTCCTGCGCGCGCAAGGGCGCCGAGAAGCTGCGCAACTACATGAAAAGCCGCGCCAAGGAACTGGGCATGGGCCTGGAAGACGGCGTGCGGGTGAACAATGCCGGCTGCCTGGAACGCTGTGAACTGGGGCCGACCATTGTGATCTATCCCGACGGCGTGTGGTACCGCGCCGAGACATTCGAGGATATCGACGAGATCCTCGAGGTGCATGTCCGCCAGGGCGGCCGGGTAGCGCGGCTGATGCTCAAGCCCGAAGACGGCCCGGACCATAGCGCCAAGCTGAAGTGAGGATGAGGGCAGCCCGGCCTTTAAACTTACACTGTCATGGCCGGGCTTGGCCCGGCCATCCACGTGTTACTTTTAAAATGAAATCGTGGATGCTCGGGCCAAGCCCGAGCATGACGGGTTTGGACGAATGATCACCATGACCCCGCAGACCATCTACGCCCTCTCCACCGCGCCCGGCCGCGCCGGGGTGGCGGTGATCCGTGTCAGCGGGCCGCAGGCGGCCGACGCGTTGACCGCTTTGTGTGGAGCCGACCTGCCGCGCGCCCGCACGGCGTTCCTGCGCAAGCTGCGCGCCGCCGATGGCACGTTGCTGGACGAGGGCATGGTGCTGTGGTTCCCCAAACCACACAGCTTCACCGGCGAAGACGTGGTCGAACTGCAGGTGCATGGCGGCCGCGCCGTGCTGGCCGCTCTGTTCGAGGCGCTGGCGAAGTTGCCCGGCCTGCGCCTGGCCGAGCCGGGCGAATTCAGCCGCCGGGCGTTTGAGAACGGCAAGCTTGACCTCACCGAGGCCGAGGGCCTGGGCGATCTGATCAACGCCGAAACGGAGGCGCAGCGCAAACAGGCCCTGCGCCAGATGCAGGGTGCGCTGGGGCAGCTATACGAGGGCTGGCGCAACCAGCTGACGCGGGCACTTGCCCATCTCGAAGCCGATATCGATTTCCCCGACGAGGACCTGCCCGCCGGCGTGGCCGCCGAAGTGATGCCGCAGATCGCCCGCCTGCGCGAGGAGATTGCCGCCCATCTGGCCGACAACCGGCGTGGCGAGCGGCTGCGCGATGGCCTGATGGTGGCGATCCTGGGTGCGCCGAATGTGGGCAAGTCGTCGCTGCTCAACGCCCTGGCGCGACGCGAGGCGGCGATCGTTTCCGAGATTCCCGGCACCACGCGCGATGTGATCGAGGTGCATCTGGATCTGGGCGGCTATCCTGTGATTCTGGCTGACACGGCGGGCCTGCGCGAGAGCGCCGACAGGATCGAAAGCGAAGGCGTGGCCCGCGCACTGAAACGTGCCGAGGCCGCCGACCTGAAGCTTGTAGTGCTGGATGCCACGCAAAAAACCGTGCCGAAGGAAACGCTGGCACTGATCGACACGGATGCTCTGGTGGTGACCAACAAGATCGACGCCGCCAGCATCCCGGCGGGTTATGCGATCAATGGCCGGCCGGTGCTGGGCGTGTCGGTGCGCAATGGCGCGGGCATGACCGCGCTGCTGGAGGCGCTGGAGCGTGAAGTGGTGACGCGCATCGGCATCAGCGGCTCGGCCACGCTGACCCGCGCCCGCCACCGCGAGGCCCTGACCGACTGCGTGGCGGCGCTGGACCGTTTCCTTACCGGCAACGGCCGCAACAACCCTGCGCCGGAACTGGCCGCCGAGGATGTGCGGCTGGCGGCCCGTGCTTTGGGCCGCATCACCGGGCGGATTGATGTGGAAGACCTGCTGGACGTGATCTTCCGCGACTTCTGCATCGGGAAGTGAGCGGTTTCGGCCATTTAGTTTGTTCCAAAAATTTGCCCGTTTTCCCCGCTATCCCGATAGCCAAGCCTGCTGCCATGGCAGATATTCAAGGGGCTTTGGGGGAGCTGTCGGATGGCAGAAGCTGGTCGATGATCATTCCCGCCTATGATGTTCAGGGCAGTTCGTGGGACATGGCGACCCTGCCGTCCGGGCCGCTGGCCGAGCTGCATGCCTACTGGCAGTCCAAGCGCGCCGGCCGGCCCTGGCCGTCGCGGGCCGATATCGATCCGCTGGATATCCCGCTGCTGCTGAAATACCTGCTGCTGATCGAGGTTGAGCGGCTGGAACCCATGCGTATCCGCTTTCGCCTGGTCGGCACCAATTTCCGCCAGTTCTATGGCCGCGACCTCACCGGCCTGACCCGCGACGAAACCGAGCTGAAGAATGGCCCGGAGCAGGGGCTGGCCGCCATGATGGCGGACTGGCGCGAGGTGTTGCAGCGCGGCGCGCCGCGCTGGGCCAGCGTGCGGCAGAAGGTGGGACGCGACGGGCTGGACTGGGTGCGGTTCACCGGCCTGGCCCTGCCGCTGGCGCGCGAGGGCACGCCTCATCCGAACCAGGCGGCTGACATGATCATGCTCTGCACGGTCTATCATCCCGACGAAGCGACATCAGGAGGGGCGGCCTGAGATGACGGCCGACCTGTTCCCCCAATTCGTCACTGGCCGCCTGCTGCTGCGCGCCTTCAAAATCGAAGACGAGACCGCTTTCGCCGAATTCGCGGTGAAGGAGGAATTCTGGCGCTTCCTGCCCGGCCCGTCGCTGACGCCCGACCTGGTGGCGCAGTTCATCGCCGCGCGGGTGCGGGATGCCGCCAACCCGTCCGGCCGCGACTGGATCTTCGCCGTGGAGGAGCAGAGCCTGGGCCGCGCCATCGGCATGGTGCGCCTGAGCATCGCATCAGCGGAGCATCGCCAGGGCAATATCGGCTTTTCGTTTGATGGCACGCTGCGCGGGCGCGGCTATGCCTCGGAAGCCATGCGCGCGGTGCTGCGCTTCGGGTTCAGTGATCTGGAGCTGCACCGGATCACGGCCTTGGCCGATGTGGAGAATGCGCGCAGCCACGCGGTGCTGGCCAAGCTGGGCTTCCGGCAGGAAGGCCGGCTGCGGCAGAATTTCAACATGCGCGGCGTCTGGCGCGACAGCGACCTGTTTGCCCTGCTGCGCAGCGAGTGGCAGCCGGCACAGACCGGCGAAGCCTGAAGCGCAACCGGTTTAAAGCGCGCTCTGCTGCGGCCAGCGTGGCACGGGTAGATGGCCCTGCACGGCGCGGCCGGTGCGTGGATCGATCTTCAGGTTGCGGTCGCGGCCATCGCGCGTGCGGTATTCCACTTCATAGCGGCCATCCCGCCAGTCGATATCCTTGATGAAGGCGTAATCAGGCCGGCTCTCGATCTGGATGATGATCTGCGACAGCGACAGCGATCCGGCCGGTGGACCCTCTGGCTCAACCAGCTTGGGCGGTTCGGTCGCGGGGGTTTCGGCTGCGGGGGCGGCCGGCGTGGGCATCTGGGCCTGGGCCGGCTCGGCGGCGGTGCCGCCAGCCAGGCTGCCCAGCAGCAGCAATGCGGCGAGCTGGTTCATGGCAGTACCTTGCAAACAAGGTTGATCATGCTGTCATGAGGCGCCCGGAATGTGGCGCGGGATGGGCGCGGCTGCGGCCTTTTCGGGGATTCGAGGTCAGCCGGGGTGCTGCAAAGGGCGCGCCAGCGGGCGGAGAATCTTCCGGATCAGAGCGCGATCTTGTCGAACAGCACGACCGGCTCGCCGCAGCAGGGGCAGGCCATGTCGCGCAGGCTGCTCATCACGTTGGAGCCGGCCAGCGCGGCGGTGCGGGCGAAGCGCGTGTATTCCTCGGTGGCGGCCTCATGCAGCGCGGTGCAGGCCCGGGCAGCCTGCGGCGCCAGGGCGATGGCGGCGCCTCCGGTGACGGCCAATCCGGCTGAGCCCAGCAGCAGGTGGCGGCGGGTCACACGCTTACGCATCGGTCATCCTCCCGGCGCATTATGCGCCGCGGGCGACCCTGCACCTGTCGAATTCCGGCGTCAAGCCGACCACCGCGCGGCAATCAGCCATAACGGCGCAGGAAATCGCTTAACCTGGCCACGAACTCGGCGGGCCGCTCGTCATGCAGCACATGGCCGGCGCCCTCGAAAATGGCGGTTTCCGTGCGCGGGTTCAGCGCGGCCATGCGGTGAATTTCATCGGTGGTGACAAAGCGGCTGGTGGTGCCATGGACCAGCAGGATGGGGCAGTGGATCGCCGCCCAGTCCTCACTCCAGTCGCCCACCAGAGCGGCGCGGGCCGGCTCGTGCCAGGCATCGGAAAAGCGGAAGCCCCAGCCATCCTCGTATTCCACCAGGCTGTCGAGAAAATAGCGGTCCAGCCCGAAATCCGAGCCGTGCATATGCGCGAGCAGGGCATCCAGGCTGTCCCACCGCAGGGGCCAGGATTCGCCTGGTTTGGCCGGCCCGAAACGGCAGCCGATATCCTCCACGATCAGGCCGCGCACCAGATCGGGCCGGCGGGCGGCGAGCTGGTAGGCATTCACGCCGCCGAAGGAATGTCCGGTCAGCATCACCGGCCCGCAGGCCAGATGCTCGATCAGGGCGGCGGCATCCTTGATGAAGGCGTCGCGACTGCGGTCGTCGGCATGCTCGCTCCAGCCATGGCCGCGCTGGTCCATGCCGACCACGCGCCAGTCGGGCTTGAGCGCATGCGAGAGCGGCGCGTAATTGCGGGCGCAGCCGGCGCGGCCATGCAGGGCGACCAGCGTGCGTGAAGCATCGCCGCCGAAATCGACATACGAAAGTTTCACCCCGTCGCGCTGCAGGAAATGCCGCTGGCCCATCAGCGTCTAGTCCGCACCACCATCGCCACCGCCACCGCCGTCGCCGTCGCCGTCGTGGCCATTGTCATCGTCGTTCTTGGCATGATGAGCATTGTCTGATGTGCCTGAAGGGTCGCCACTCCGAGGCCTGGGTCGTTTTGTGGCTATGGTAAAAGCGATCAGTCCGAGGATGGCGGTGAGGAGGAGGATGCCACCGCTGCTCATGCTTCAGTAGATCCGCGCGACGCTGTCGCCCAGGCGGATGCTGCCGCCCTCGATCACACGGGCATAGACACCGCATTGCGTATGGCCGTAATGGCCGCGCAGGCCCGACAGCAGGTCGAGATCCTGTTCGGCCGTATCCGGGTTCACATGGGTGGCGGCGCAGCGGCCGATGATCTCGGCTACTTCCAGGATGGCGCTACCCACCTGCAGCCGCGCGCCGATCCAATGCATCTCGGCCCAGGCATCGAAACCATCCACCAGCAGGTTGCCGCGCAGGCGGCGCCAGTCGAGCGGTTCATTCAGGCCCGTTTTCACGCCGATGTCGCGCAAGGTGGCGGTGTTCTGGATCGAGAGGTAAGGCTGCGGCACATCGGCGAACCATGCGCCCGGCGCCTCGGCCACACGCACGCTGCCGCGAGTCTGCTCCTCGCCCATGGTCTGCAGCACCAGCCGTTCCAGCGCGGCGCGTCCATCGCTGGTGGTCAGGTCGGCATTGTCGAGCCGGCCATCCTTGGGCGTTTCCGGATCGGGATCGGCGACCGTGATCTTCGTGCCCGTCGGATCGAAAGCACAATGCAGGGCGGCCAGCTTCGGGTTGCGCACCCAGGTGAGGAAATGCGCCTTTTTCTGGAAGGCCGGCTTCTGCGGATCGAAGGCGGAGGCACCATGGGCCAGCGCAAAGCGGCGGTCACCGGCAATCGGCTGGTCGGGCGTGAGGGCAGCCTGTTCCAGCGGCTGCGGGCTCAGGCCCTTCACGGGGAAACGGTGGATGCGGGTGAGGGTGGCATGCGGCTGGGTCATGCCCAGACCATGCGGAACTGCAATGCGGCGGTCAACGATGGAATTGCTGCAACATTGTCATCATCGCCGCGATGCTGTTTCGTGTCATCGTCCTTCATATTTGTTTGCGAGGCCACATGTCGCATCAGCTCGCCCTCTATGCCACCGCGATGCTGCTGGGCGCGAAGCTGTTCTTCTCGTTCGTCGTCGCGCCGATGGTGTTCGCCAACCTGCCGGCGACCACGGCAGCAGGCTTCATGCGCGCGATCTTTCCGCTCTACTACAGCGTCACGATTGTGCTTGCTTTGCTGGCCGCGCTGGCCTTTGCCATGGCGCAGGATGTGCTCGGCGTGATCGTACTGGGTGCCATCGCGGCGCTGGGACTGGTCTCGCGCCAGATATTGTTGCCGCGCATCGAAGTCTGGCGAGCCGGCAAGGAGGCGGGCGACGCCACCGCCACGGCGAAATTCCGCGCCCTCCACCAGGCCAGCATGCTGATCAATATGGCACAAATACTTGGGGCGGCAGGGCTTTTGTTCTCATTTGTTCTTTAATCGGAGACATCAGCAAAAAATCCCTTGACTATACAGAACATATAAGGTACATATTACAAATAGCCGGGTGTTTCACGTGAAACAGCCGATTTCCCTCCAATATTCCCTGTGGGGTGTTTCACGTGAAACACCCTTTTTTCCCGTGGCCGGCTTACTCACCGCGATTCCTTTTGACGGTCTCGGCCACCTGACCTATACCCCCGCGCCATGAGCGGTTCTTTCGATGTCATCGTGATCGGCGGCGGCCATGCCGGCTGTGAGGCGGCTGCGGCCGCGGCACGGCTGGGTGCACGCACCCTGCTGCTGACCCACAAGGTCGAGACGATCGGCGAGATGTCGTGCAACCCGGCCATCGGTGGCCTCGCCAAGGGTCATCTGGTACGCGAGATCGATGCGCTGGACGGCGTGATGGGGCGGGTGATCGATGCCGCCGGCATCCAGTTCCGCATGCTCAATAAATCCAAGGGCCCCGCGGTGCGCGGCCCGCGCAGCCAGGCGGATCGCAAGCTGTATCGCCAGGCCATGCAGGCCGTGCTGATGGAACAGGCCAATCTCACCATTCATGCGGCCTCGGCGGAAGACATCCGCATCGAGCATGGCGAGGTGAAGGGGGTGCTGGCGAGCGACGGCGGTTTCTTCGCCGCGCCCAAGGTGATCCTCACCACTGGCACCTTCCTGCGTGGCCTTATCCATATCGGCGAAGAGAAGATTCCGGCCGGCCGCGTGGGCGAGGCGCCGTCACTCGGCCTCTCGAAAACCCTTGAAAAATGCGGCTTTTCGCTGGGTCGGCTGAAAACCGGCACGCCGCCGCGGCTGGACGGCAAAAGCATCGACTGGGGTGCTTTGGAGATGCAGGGCGCCGACGATCCGCCGGTGCCGTTCAGCTTCCTGACCGAGCGCATCACCACGCCGCAGATCGAATGCGGTGTGACCTATACGTCGCCCGCAGGCCATGCGCTGATCCGCGAGAACCTGCATCGCGCGCCGATGTATTCCGGCCAGATCGAAAGCACCGGCCCGCGCTATTGCCCGTCCATCGAGGACAAGGTGGTGCGCTTTGCCGAGCGCGAGCGGCACCAGATTTTCCTGGAGCCGGAAGGGCTGGACGACGACACCGTCTATCCCAACGGAATCTCCACCTCGCTGCCGCGCGACGTCCAGGCCGGACTGCTGAAGACCATTCCGGGCCTGGAAAACGCCGTCATGCTGCGGCCGGGCTATGCCATCGAGTATGATTTCGTTGATCCACGTGAATTGAAGCCGACGTTGGAGACTAAGCGGCAGCCCGGGCTGTATCTGGCCGGCCAGATCAACGGCACCACCGGCTATGAGGAAGCCGCCGCGCAGGGCCTGATCGCTGGCCTGAATGCCGCGCTTTCAGCCGGAAATCTGGGTGGAAACGGGGGTGGGGAGGGCAGAAGCTTCATCCTAGACCGCGCCGATGCCTATATCGGCGTGCTCGTCGACGATCTGGTCAGTCTGGGCACCCGCGAACCCTACCGCATGTTCACCAGCCGGGCGGAATACCGCCTGTCGCTGCGTGCCGACAATGCCGACCAGCGCCTCACCCCGCTGGGGTTGGAGGTCGGCTGTATCGATGTTTCCCGTGAAACAGCCTGGAAAACTAAGGAAAAAGCTCTCGCCGAGGCTCGGGCGCTGGTCCGGGATCTGAAACTGACCCCCCCGGAACTGGTCAAACGCGGCCTGAACGTGAACCAGGACGGCCAGATCCGTTCGGCCGCCACCCTGCTGGGCTATCCCGACATGACCGTGGCCCGACTGGCCGATATCTGGCCCGAACTGCACGGCCTGCGCCCCGACGTGGTCGAGCAGTTGGAGATCGACGGGCGGTATGCCGGCTATATGGAGCGGCAGGAGGCCGATATCCTCGCCTTCCGCAAGGACGAGGGCCTGGTGCTGCCCGAGGGGCTGGATTACGACGCCATCGGCGGCCTCTCCAACGAGGTGCGGGCCAAGCTGAAGCAGCATCGCCCGGCCACGCTGGGTCAAGCCGCGCGTATCTCGGGCGTCACCCCGGCGGCGCTCTCGGCGTTGCTGGGCCACGTCAAAAAGGCCCGCCGACAGGGCATTGAAGCTGCAGAGTAGCGGTTTTCCGATATTTTCTGATCAGCCGCCCGGCTTTTTCACGGGAAACACCGATCCAACTAGATCGTCATGCCCGGCCCACCGGGTCTGGCCGAAGGCCAGCCCAGCGGCATGCTTCACGTGCCGGGCATCCACGGGTTCCTTTTAAAAAAGACGTGGATGGCCGGGCCAAGCCCGGCCATGACGGCAGAGGAGGAATGACAATACCCACGCCATGCGCCATAACCCGGCCATGACCCCGCAGGAGTTCCAGAAAGCCACTGGCTGCAGCGATCAGGCCCTTGAACGCCTGACCATCTATGCCGCTCAGGTCGCCAAATGGCAGAAGGCCATCAATCTGGTGGCGCCCAACACCCTGCCGCAGCTCTGGGAGCGGCATTTTCTGGATTCCGCCCAGCTTCTGCCCCTGGCGCCGGAAGGCATCAGGCGCTGGCTCGATCTCGGCTCGGGCGGCGGCTTCCCTGGTCTGGTGATTGCCGCTTTAGGCGTTGAAACCGTACATCTGGTGGAAAGCGACCAGCGCAAGGCCACCTTCCTGCGCGAAGCCGCGCGGACCATGGGCCTGGGCGCCCATGTCACGGTTCACATGAAACGCATCGAGGCGGTGGAGCCCGCCGCGCTCCATCAGGCCATGGGCGGCGCGCCGCAGGTGATCTCGGCCCGCGCGCTTGCATCGCTGAAGGAGCTGATCCCGCTGGCCCATCGCCTGGCCGGGCCCGACACGGTTTATCTCTTTCCCAAGGGCCGGCAGGCCGGGGATGAATTGACCGAGGCCCGGCGATATTGGACAATTCACGCGCTCGACCTGCTGCCGAGCCAGACCGAGGCGCAGGCGCGCATTGTGCGGATGAGGGGGCTCGAAGCCGCGTGACCAGTACAGAACAGGAACAGACGGCCGGCAATCCTAACCTGCGCATGGGCCGCGTGCTGGCGGTGGCCAACCAGAAGGGCGGCGTGGGCAAGACCACCACGGCCATCAATCTGGCCACGGCCTTGGCCGCGGTGGGCGAACGCGTGCTGCTGATCGACAGCGATCCGCAGGGCAACGCCTCGACCGGCCTTGGCCTGACGCATGACGAGCGTGAACCCGGCACCTATGAATTGCTGATGGGCGCGGCCGAGCTGGACGAAGTGATCCGGCCGACGAAGGTGCCCAACCTGATGATCGTGCCGGCCAATGTGGAGCTGGCCGGCGCCGAGCTGGAGATGATGGATCTCGATCGTCGCCAGCATCGCCTGAAGGATGCCATCGATGGCCGCGTGGGCGGTTTCGATCATGTGCTGATCGACTGCCCGCCCTCGCTGACGCTGCTCACCGTGAATGCCATGGTGGCGGCCGATGCCGTGCTGGTGCCGCTGCAATGCGAGTTCTTTGCGCTGGAAGGCCTGTCGCAATTGCTGCGCACGGTCGAGCGCGTGCGCACCACGCTCAATCCCGAACTCGATGTGCAGGGCGTGGTGCTCACCATGTTCGACAAGCGCAACAACCTCTCCGACCAGGTCGCGGCCGATGTGCGCGGCTTCTTGGGCGACAAGGTCTACGAGACGGTGATCCCGCGTAACGTGCGCATCTCGGAGGCGCCCAGCCATGGCGTGCCGGCATTGATCTACGATCACCGCGCGCCGGGCAGCACCGCCTACATGGCGCTGGCCCGCGAGGTGATCAAACGCGAGCAGGCCCTGCGGTCGGCGGCGTAGTTTTTTGTTTTCGTCATGCCGGGCTTTGACCCGGCACCCATTTTCAAATGGGGCCCCGGTTCGCGCTGCGCTTGGCCGGGATGACCGGTCAGGAAGGTATTGAGTAGAGATGATCGACGATCCGAAACGCCGCGGTCTGGGCCGTGGCCTTGCCGCCCTGATGGGCGAGACGCCGGGTAAGGATGGCGAGGCCGCGGCCGCGCCGCGTGGCCTGCGCGAGATTCCCATCGAGCAGCTCAAGCCCAATCCCTACCAGCCGCGCAAGACCTTTGTACGCGAGCAGCTCGAAGAGCTGGCCCAGTCGATCAAGGAAAAGGGCGTGCTGCAGCCCCTGCTGGTGCGCAAGTCGGCCACGCCGGGCAATTACGAGATCATCGCCGGCGAACGCCGCTGGCGCGCCGCCCAGATCGCCAAGCTGCATACCCTGCCGGCAGTGGTGAAGGAGATTTCCGACCGCGACGCGCTGGAAATCGGCCTGATCGAAAACCTGCAGCGCGAGGATCTGAACGCCGTCGAAGAGGCCGGCGCGTTCCTGAAACTCACCGACGAATTCGGCTACTCGGCCGAACAGATCGCCCAGGTGATTGGCAAGAGCCGCAGCCATGTCGCCAACATCATGCGCCTGCTGCAGTTGCCTCGGCCCGTCGTGGAGATGATCACCGAGGGCAAGCTGTCGGCCGGCCAGGCCCGGCCGCTGATCGGTCATCCGCTGGCCGAGCAGCTCGCCCAGCGCATCATCGAGGGCAGCCTCTCCGTGCGCGAGGTGGAAAAACTGGTCGCCGTGGGCAAGGCAGTAGCTGCCGGCCCGAGCGGCAAGAAGCCCGGCCGCCCGCCATCGTCCGCCACAAAGAAGCCGGCCGACGAACCGGCCCTGAAAAAGGACGCCGACACGCTGGCCTTCGAGCGTGGCCTGGCCGCCGCGCTTGGCCTCAGGGTGGAAGTGGAAGGGGAGCCGGACAACCCGGAAGCCGGCCGCCTGATCCTGCATTACCAGAAGCTGGAACAGCTCGACGAACTGGCGAAGAAGCTCAGCCGGCGCTGAGCCGTTCAACGATGGTGTCGGCGGCGGCTTCTGGCAATTGCCGTGCCGTGTCGATCATCAGGTCGGCGGCCCAGGGTTCATAAGGCCGCGCCAGTACGTCCTGCCATGACGGCAGGCGGTGCCCGGGAATATCGGCCTGCCGCATCTCCACGCGGCGGCGCTGCTCTGCGGTATCCGAACAGATCACCTCGATCTCGATGGCCGGCACGCCGGCTTCTGTTGCCGCGCGGCGCCAGCCTATACGGCTGGCCTGCACCGGGTTGACCGAGTCCGCCACCACGATATGGCCCAGCCGCAGGTTCTCGGTGGCCAGCCGCTGCGCTGCCGCGTAACCCGCCGCGCCGATGCTGTCGCCCGGCATGCCGGCCGCGATCATCCCCTGCTCGATGCTGTCGACGCGCAGATGCACGGCCTGTATTCGCCGCGCCAGCGCGCGGGCCAGACTGGTTTTGCCGCTGCCCGGCAGCCCGCCGAGAATGATCAGCATGTCTGTATCTCGTTTGTCATGCCGGCATTATAGATGTGAAGGCGTGACATCCTGACGATGGTGTTGATGCCCGAACCGGGCGCGCTATTGTTTGTTCCCGGAGGCTCTTCGTCATGCCCGACAGCAAAAGCATCAAACCCCTCTCCCCCGAAGCCGAGCGCGTGTTGCGCGGTCATGGCACCGAGCGGCCGGGCTCCAGCCCGCTGAATCATGAGAAGCGCGCTGGCAGGTATTATTGCGCCGGCTGCGGCACCGAACTGTTCGGCTCGGCCACCAAGTATGAAAGCGGCAGCGGCTGGCCCAGTTTCTGGGCCCCGGCGGTGGCCGAGAATGTGGCTGCCCAGATCGACACCAGCCACGGCATGCGCCGCATCGAGGTGCATTGCGCGAAATGCCAGGGCCATCTGGGCCATGTCTTCGAGGACGGGCCGCAGCCCACCGGCCTGCGCTACTGCATCAACGGCGCGGCGCTGCAGTTCGAGCCGGACACAAAATAGCGCCTACCGGCTGTTGCAAGGGCAGCCACTACAACTTTCAGGATTGGCCGGGTCCTGGGGCGGTGCTAGCCTGCCCTCCGCATGCTGCCGATTCGCCGCACGACCGGCCTGGTGCTGGTGCTGCTCGCCCTGCCGGCAACGGCTCAGGGGCAGCAAGCTGTCGATGAACCGCGCTATCGCATTGCGCCCGCCGCCCGGCCATTTTTTCATGACTGGCAGGCGACGTTCAGCTACGGCGGCGCGCAGGCCCGGCTGAACGACGATGCCGGCACGCGGCTGGGTTTCAGCCGCAACCATCAGGTCGTGGCCGGGCTGGAAGCCGGTATCGGCGAACGCGGCTTCGGCCGTGTCGAAATCGGTCACGCCATGCGCGACGGCAAACGCGATTTCACCAACGAGGTGCTGCACAGCGATTCCGGCAGCAACATCCTCGGTGTCAGCGGCGGCATGTTCATCCTGCCGTTTCTGTCCGCCGGCCTGTCACTGCAGCATCGCCGCGAGGATGGCCGCGAAACCTTCGTCAGCAAGACCGGCCTGGCCGACAGCCACACCGATCGCGATGGCACCAGCAACCGCGTCGCACCATTCCTGATGCTGGCCGGCCCGCTCGGCCCTGTCGATGTCGCGCTGCTGTTGGCCTATGCGCGGCTGCGCAGCGAAACCGATTACACGCGCCCGCAGATCAACAACGGCAACAGCAGTGACAGCGGCCAGGTGAATTCGCAGCTGGCCGATTTTTCCATAGGCTACTGGCTGGCCGACAGCGTGAAAATCGGCGCCAGCCTTGGCTGGACGGAAGTGCTATCCCAGCGCACGCAAGCCACCTCGCTGGCATTGGACGACGACTGGGGCACGCTTGGCATGTCGGCCACATATCGGGCCGCGCCGCAAATCGATCTCAGCCTGCGCGCTGACCGCGATATCGAGAATGCGCGCGGCAACGCCGCGCGTTTCGGCGCCGGTTTGGTCTGGCGCTTCTAGGGAGAGCAAAGATGCGCATCCTGCTTCGCCTTCTCGCCGTGATGGTCATCGTGATCCAGCTGGGCGGCGCGTCCTGCTACAAGGTGGCGGATGACGGCCTGGTCCAGCAGGTGCCGGGCTATGGCTATGTCGTCAAATTCACCCGGGACTACAGTCCGCGCCAGACCGGCGTATCGCTGGCCGACGATCCGCTGCCCGTCACCTATGACCGGGAGAAAACCTATTACGCCGTCTTTGAAACCGAGGCGGCCGCGCGCCGTTTCATCGCCGAATTTCCGCCAGCAGGCCGTACCGATCTGCCGGCGGGTTATGTCCGCTATTTCAGGATCGACAGCCCAGGCGGCATCGCGATTGAAGCAAAGCTGAAAGGCGGCCCGGACCAGGCCGGTCGGGTGCTCGACCGTGTCCTCGTGCCCCTGCCCACCGGGCCCCAGCCGCAATAATGGCCTGACCTGATGGCCGCCGCCGGATTCCACGCCATACGCCCACCTGTGCTTAAAAAAGCACCAAAACACCCCCAACAGCACAGTTTTTGACCATAGCTCCAGCGCTCTGCCTGCGGAATCGGCCCCCTTCCCCGGCGGAATCGGGCTTTGGCCGGGTTCTGCCGCACCGCAACAGGCTGGCATGCTTCTTGTAACTCTCCTGTCCGAGGTATGCGCCAAGGGTGGGCCGGCCGGGGTCTCGTTAGGGGGGAACCGGCGCGGTTCTGCCGGCGGAGCCGGGTTGGTCCGGCGGCCGGTTTGATGAATTGGCGTGACCTTCACTGACAGGAGGATTTTATCGTCATGCAACTCCCCACCGTCTCGGCGGCCGTCTCGGCCGATCAGCGGCAGCCCGGCTGGCTCAGCTATGTCGGTTTCGGCCTGGTGCTGGCTGCCCTTATTGCCATGATTCCTTCGCTCGGCTTCGCCGCCGACGAAGCCCCCAAGCTTGATACCGGCGACACCGCCTGGATGCTCACCTCGACCGCGCTGGTCCTGATGATGACCATCCCGGGCCTCGCCCTCTTCTATGGCGGCATGGTGCGCAAGCAGAATGTGCTGGCCATCATGATGCAGAGCTTCGCCATCACCTGCTTGGTCACCGTGCTGTGGATGATCGTCGGCTACAGCCTCGCCTTCTCGGAAGGCAATGCCATCATCGGCGGCTTCGGCAACCTGTTCCTCTCCGGCCTCGCCATCGACAGCGTGAACGATCTGGCCAAGACCATTCCGGAATCGGTCTTCATGACCTTCCAGATGACCTTCGCCATCATCACCCCGGCGCTGATCACCGGCGCCTTCGCCGACCGCATGAAGTTCTCGGCCATGCTGTGGTTCATCGGTCTGTGGCTGATCTTCGTCTATGCGCCGGTCTGCCACATGGTGTGGGGCGGTGGCCTGATGGGCAGCATGGGCGTGCTGGATTTCGCTGGCGGCACCGTGGTGCATATCAACGCCGGTGTTGCCGGCCTGGTGGCCTGCCTCGTGCTCGGCAAGCGCCAGGGCTATGGCAAGGTCAGCCATGCGCCGCATAACCTGACGCTGTCAATCATCGGTGCGGGCCTGCTGTGGGTCGGCTGGTTCGGCTTCAACGCCGGTTCGGCTGTTGGCGCCAGCGCCAATGCCGGCATGGCGATGGCTGTCACCCAGATCGCCACGGCGGCTGCCGCGCTGGCCTGGATGTTCTCGGAATGGCTGGCCCGCGGCAAGCCCAGCGTGCTGGGCATCGTCTCGGGCGCCGTGGCCGGCCTGGTCGCGATCACCCCGGCCGCCGGCTTCGTCGATCCGATGGGCGCGCTGATCATGGGCATTGTGGCGGGCATCATCTGCTTCGTCGCCGCCACCACGGTCAAGAACGCTCTGGGCTATGACGACAGCCTGGATGCCTTCGGCGTGCATGGCGTGGGCGGCATCGTCGGCGCCATCCTCACCGGTGTCTTCGCCAAGGCGGCGATCGCCGGCAAGGACGAGCCGCTCGGTCTACTGGACGGCAATGCCGGCCAGGTGCTGACCCAGGTCTACGGCGTGGTCATCACCATCGTGTTCACCGCGATCGTGACCCTGATCATCCTGAAGATCATCGACTGGACGATCGGTCTACGCGTCGACGAGGCCACCGAGCGCGATGGTCTCGACCTGAACCTGCACGGCGAGACGGTGCAGTAACAGGCACGCGAAGACACCCGGGCCGGCATTCCCACCCGCCGGCCCGGGTTGCTTCTTTCCTCTTTGCGGTGGGGTGCGGCAGCGTGGCCTTGCCGCCAGCCGGCAACGGTCCGTCGGTACCCGCCACGCAAGCTGCTTCTCTCTCCGCCGGTTTTCCGATTTAATCAGCCCGGAAGACACTGACTGAATTTCTCGTCGCGGAGACCCAGCTTCATGACCGCTTTCGACGAGATGGACACCGGCGCCGCCAGCAGCCAATCCGGCGTGCGCGCTCCTTACCAGGACTATAAGCGCTGGCTCGATGCCGCGCCGTCCGACCTGCTGACCCGCCGGCGCCAGGAAGCCGACCTGCTGTTCCGCCGCCTTGGCATCACCTTCGCCGTTTATGGCGAGGGCGGCGATACAGAACGCCTGATCCCTTTCGACATCGTGCCGCGTATCATCGCCGCAAAAGAATGGCGTAAGCTGCGCCGCGGCTTGAAGCAGCGCGTGCGCGCGCTCAATGCCTTCCTGGACGATATCTACCACGCCCGCGCCATCCTCAAGGCAGGCACGATTCCAGAAGACCTGATCCTGAAGAACGCCGCCTATGTGACGCATATGCGCGACGTGGCCATCGCGCGCCAGACCTACACCCATATCGCCGGGATCGACGTGGTGCGCACGGCGGAAGACCAGTTCTATGTGCTGGAGGATAACTGCCGTACGCCGTCGGGCGTCTCCTACATGCTGGAGAACCGCGAGGCGATGATGCGCCTCTTCCCCGATCTCTTTGCCGCCGTACGTGTCGCGCCGGTGGGGCATTACCCCGATGCCCTTTTGCAGACCCTGCGCGACAGCGCGCCGCCGCATTGTCAGGGCGAGCCCACCGTTGTTCTGCTCACACCAGGTGTCTTCAACTCGGCCTATTTCGAACATGTCTTCCTGGCCGAGCAGATGGGCATCGAGCTGGTCGAAGGCGGCGATCTGACGGTGAAGGACGATATCGTCTACATGCGCACGGTCGGCGGCCTGAAACGCGTCGATGTGATCTACCGCCGGCTGGACGACGATTTCCTCGACCCCAAGGTCTTTCGCAAGGACTCGCTGATCGGCGTGCCCGGCATCTTCCAGGCCTACAAGGCCGGCAATGTCACGCTGTGCAACGCTGTCGGCACCGGCGTGGCTGACGACAAATCGATCTATCCCTATGTGCCCGACATGATCCGGTTCTATCTGGGTGAGGAACCGCTGCTGGCCAATGTGCCGACTTACGTGCTGCGCCGGCCCGACGATCTGAAATACACCCTCGATCACCTGCCCGAACTGGTGGTGAAGGAAGTGCACGGCTCGGGCGGTTACGGCATGCTGGTCGGCCCGAAGGCCAGCAAGGCCGAGCTTGAGGCTTTCCGCGCCAAGATCGTCGCCAAGCCCGAAGCCTATATCGCACAGCCCACGCTGGCGCTTTCCACCTGCCCGACTTTCGTCGACAGCGGCATCGCGCCGCGCCATGTCGATCTGCGCCCCTTCGTGCTGACCGGCGAGACGATGCGCGTGGTGCCCGGCGGGCTTACCCGCGTGGCGTTGCGAGAAGGATCGCTGGTGGTGAATTCCAGCCAGGGCGGCGGCACCAAGGATACTTGGGTGCTGGAAGACGCGCCCGACATCGCGGCCGGGGAGGATTGAGCATGCTCTCCCGTGCCGCCGACAACCTCTACTGGATGACGCGCTATATCGAACGCGCCGAGGCGATGGCGCGAATCCTCGATGTGGCCCAGCGTATGAGCCTGCAGACAGCCGGCAATACCCGCGGCAACGGCCGCAGCGACGAATGGGAAGCCGCTCTGATCATCGCCGGTTGCGACAAGTCGTTCGCCTTGCATGGTGGCGCGGTGACACGCCGTGCGGTGATCGATTTCCTCGCCTTCGCGCCCGACAATCCGTCTTCGATCCATGCCTGCCTTAAGGCCGCGCGCGAGAATGCGCGGGCCATGCGGGCGCAGATCACCAGTGAGGCCTGGGAAAGCATCAATGCCGCTTGGCTGGAGATGCAGACATTGAGCCTCAAGACCGTGGAAGCCGACGGCTTCTCGCCGTTCTTCGACTGGGTGCGCGAACGCAGCCAGCTGTTTCGTGGCGTCGCCGAGGGCACCATGCAGCGCGACGACGCCAACCGCTTCATGCGGCTGGGCACCTTGTTGGAACGCGCCGATTCCACCGCCCGCATCCTGGATGTGAAGTATCACATCCTGCTGCCCTCGCCGGGCGATATCGGCGGCGCGGTGGATTACTACCAGTGGGGCGCCCTGCTGCGCTCGGTTTCCGCCCTGCGCATCTATCGCCAGATCTACCGCGACTCGATCCGGCCGTCGCGCGTGGCCGAGCTGCTGATCCTGCGTGAGGATTTCCCGCGCTCGCTGCATGCCTGCTTCGCCGAGATCGTCACCATCCTCCAGCAGCTGCGGCAGTTCTATCGTCATGACTACCCCTCGGTGCGGCAGGCCGAGGGCATGCTGATGAAGGTGCGCTACGGCAATATCGAGGCTATCTTCGATGCCGGCCTGCACGAATATCTGACCGAAACGATCGACAGCAATATCGAGCTGGGCGCGGCCATCGCCCGCGATTTCATGCAGCCGGCGTGATATAGGAAGAAAACACCAGGGACCGGAAACCGGGAAGCGTGCCATGACCTATTGCGTCGGCCTTCTGCTTAATGACGGCATCGTCATGCTGTCCGACAGCCGCACCAATGCCGGCGTGGATTCGATTGCCACCTTCGGCAAGATGCATGTCTGGGAACAGCCGGGCGAACGCGCCATCGCGCTGGCCACGGCCGGCAACCTGTCGCTCAGCCAGTCGGTTGTGGCCCTGCTGCGCGAAGGCTTCGCCGGCGAGGATGGCAAGGCGCATGACCTGATGCAGGCCACCAGCATGTTCGAAGCGGCCGGCATAGTCGGTGCCGCGATCCGCGAGGTGGCGCGCCGCGATGGCGAGGGGTTGAAGCAGCAGGGCGTCGAGCCCAACCTCTCCATGCTGCTGGGCGGGCAGATCGCCGGCCGGCCGCATGAGCTGTACATGCTTTACTACGCGGGCAATTTCATCCGTGCCACCGAGGACACGCCGTTCCTGCAGATCGGCGAGATCAAATACGGCAAGCCCATCCTGGATCGCGTGATCCAGCCCGATACGCCGCTGGTGCAGGCGGCGAAATGCGCGCTGGTGTCGATGGATTCCACCCTGCGCTCGAATATCTCGGTCGGCCTGCCGCTTGATCTGGCGATCCTGCCCAGGGATACGCAGCGCTTTTCCCTGCGCAAGCGCATCACCGAGCAGGATCCGTATTTCTCCAGCATCCGCGGCCTGTGGGGCGAGGGCCTGCGCAAGGTCTTCGCCACCATCCCCGATCCGGACTGGAGCCTGTAAGGCGTATTATCTCGCTGGAATATGAGCCAGCGCCGCCGCCGGCACCACCAGCATCCCGCCGGCGCCCGGCGGCTGCCAGTAGAGTTTCAGCGCTGCCGTGCCGCCTTTCTGGAAATACTGCACGGTGATCGGATACCAGGCCGGTTCACTGATGCGCACTTCCGTCACGGGCGACATCTGGCCGGCATGCACATAGGGGTCGTTCACCACGCGGGTCCTGTCGAGGGTGACGCGCACGCCGTCGTTGGAGAAGGCGGCGAAACGATAGATCCCGGCCTCCAGCTGGATCAGCCCGGTCATGTGCACGGCATAGCCCTTATCACTTTGCGAGTCCCACATGCGGCCCGAACCGGATTCGCTGTCCAGCTGCAGGATCGCCGGACCGCGCCGGCCTTTCGCCAGGTCGGCGCCGCGTGGCATGTTGTCGACATTCTCCAGCGTGACGTTGAAATACAGCGGTGCCAGGCCGGGGCTGAGCTGGGTGGCGGTGGGCTGCGGGCTGGCCGGCTGCGGCGGGCCGGCGGGTGCCGCGCTGTCCTGCTGGGTCGCGCAGGCGGCCAGCAACAGGGCCGGCAGGAGAACAAAAAGCAGTTTGCGCAGAAGCATCGTTATTATCCCCCGTTCATGCTTGCCGACGATGACAAAGCTTAACCACCCCTGTCCTGTTCGGACAGGCCCGGCGAGCAACTGACATTGTATGCTTTGTGGCCTCCCTGAGCAAAGATAGCATGTCCCGGAAAACTTGGCCTTACGGGGGCGGCCATGATGACAGGGACGGACGGCAAGATTCTGAACAAGGCCGTGAAATGGCTGCTCGGTCGCCGGGGCAGCACGTCGAGCCAAGGCTATACGCCGGACTTCAATACGGTTTTTGACGCCGAACTGGAACGGCTTTGCCTTGGCCATGCCATTTGCAGGCTCGACCTCAATCCGCTGCCGGAGGATGGCTTTGCGCCGGCTCCGGAAATAGGGTCGGCCCCGTCACGCGATGATGTGATGCGCATGGCGGCTCCGCGTGAAAGCAGCGCAAAGAATGCACCGCCGCCTTTACCGTATCCGTATTTGAAATCCGACATGACAGCCGCGCGCCGGGCCGAGCTGTCCGCGCTGGCCCTGTCCGGCGGCGGTATTCGTTCGGCGGCGTTTGCCTGTGGCGTCATGCAGGCCATGGCGCAGAACGCCAAGCTGGAATGTTTCGATTATCTCTCCACCGTGTCCGGCGGTGGCTATTCGGGATCGGCGTTGACCTGGGCCCTGCATGACCAGATGGGCCATGGCGCGAATGATTTCCCCGAGCTGAAGATCAGGCGCCGCTCCGGTCGCGCCCGTCCCGATGACCACGGACAGGCAGAAGATCTGCGGGACGATTGGACCGAGGTCACCCTGATCGGCCATATCCGCGAACGCGCCAGTTATCTTGCGCCCACGCAGGATCTGAATCTGCTGACAGCCATCGGCAACACCATACGGCTTTCCCTCAGTTCGTTGCTGATTTACAGCCTGATCGCATTCTCGGTCATGCTGCCGGTGACGGCCGGATTTGGCGCTATTTCAAGCTTCGTACATTCGATTTTGGTTACGCTGGGCTGCGCAGACATCAATGCGACATATCTGACGCCTCAATCGCTGGTCTCTGGCGCCTATGCCCTGCTCGTGGGCGCGGCAGTGTATTTCGCAGGGATTCTGTTGTGGCCTTTGCTGCGGTCCCTCCGGCCCTCGAACCCGGAATCGACCTATGCGGGACGCCTGAAGATTCTGATGTCTCTGAATAAGGAATGGGCATGCATCCTGGCGGTTTCTCTGGGCGCCACGTTTCCATTGCTTTACGAATATCTGAGCGGACAGGGTATCGGTTCCATAGTGAGTCTGCTTGGCTCCTTGGGTTTCGCTGGCGGGCTCGGCGGCTTGTTATCGCTGATCACCAGGCTGGATGATCGCCTGCGTATCCTGCTGGTGCGCGCCGCCGCGCTGATCCTGTGCTATCTGGCGGCTTTCGCGCTTTACGCTGCCGCTCTGATGCTCCTGCGCTGGATCGCGCAGCAGGATATCCTGCAGGCGCTGATTGCCGGCGCCGGCTGTATCCTCGCCGCATGGCTTATCTTTTGGGCCAGCCGGCGCTTCAATCCCAACTATATCTCGCCGCACCGCTTTTACCGCGACCGGCTCATGGAAGCCTTCATGCCGCCCGCCAATGGCAAGGATTTTGCGCAGGCCGACGTGGCCAACCTGTCGGACATGTGCAAACCGCAGCCCCAGCCCTACCGCGGGCCCTATCACATCATCAACACGAACATCATCCTGAACCGCTCGCGGCAGCCGCGCTATTACCAGCGCGGCGGCGACAGTTTCATCCTTTCCCCGCTCTATTCCGGCAGCCTGGCGACCGGCTGGCTGCGGACCGAAAGGCAGAGCAGAAGCACCCGTCAGAGTTCACTCAGCCTTGCCACTGCGATGGCGATTTCGGCGGCGGCCGCGAATCCCAACACCGCAACCGGCGATGACGGCCTGATGCGGCGCTGGGCAATCAGCTTCCTGATGACGTTGTTGAATATCCGGCTCGGTTACTGGCAGCCCAATCCCGGCATGCCGGTCGCGGCGGATAGTGCCGGTACGCCGCCGCCCAATTTCCTGGAGCCGGGCACCATGTCGCTGCTGTCGGATTATGGCAGCGAGGGCGAAGCTTTCGTCGAGCTCAGCGACGGCGGGCATTTCGACAATACCGGCCTGTATGAGCTGTTTCGCCGGCGGGTTTCCACCATCGTCTTATCGGACGCCTCCTGCGATCCGGATTATTCGCTCGACGATCTTGGCCGCGCGCTGGCGCTGGCACAGATCGATTTCGGCGTCACCGCGCGTTTCTATCCGATGCCGCCCAGCGCCAGCCAGGACTTGTGGCGGCAGCTTGACCGCGCTCCGGAGGAACCCGACGCCTATCGTGGCAAAGGCTATCCGGGGATCAGCGACGGTGTACGGGCCAAGCTGCTGCATGACGGTTTTGTCTCGGCCAAGATCTATTATCCGGCGGCCGATGGCTGGCCGGAGACCGAAGGCCGGCTGATCTATCTCAAGCCGGCCCTGGTCAGCGATGCGCCGGTCGACCTGTTGGCCTATGCGCTCGACCATCCTGACTTCCCGCATCGCCCGACGGACGATCAGTTCTTCAGCGAACGCGGCTTCGAAAGCTATCGCCGGCTCGGGTTTTTCATCGCTGAAAAGATGATGAAGTCCGAATTCGCCTAGGCCGGCCCCAGCGTCACGATAATGGGCGCGTGATCGGATGCCTTTTCCATGCCGCGCATAGCCTTGATCACCTGGGCATGTTTCAGGCGCGGCTGCAATTGCGGGCTGACCCAGACATGGTCCAGCCGGCGGCCCTTGTCGGCCAGTTCCCAGTTCGGCGAGCGATAGCTCCACCAGGAATACAGCTTTTCACTCGGCGGCACGATATGGCGCACGGCATCCACCCAGCCACGGGCGGCCTGCATCTTCAGCAGGCCCTCGGTTTCGATGGGCGTATGGCTCACCACGTCCAGCAATTGCTTGTGCGACCACACGTCGGTTTCCAGCGGCGCGATATTCAGATCGCCGACCAGAATTTCCTTGCCGCCCTTTTTCTTCAGTGCCGCTGACCATTTGGTCATGCCATCCAGCACTTCCAGCTTGTGGGCGAACTTGTCATTCTTCTTTGCGTCCGGAATGTCGCCGCCAGCCGGCACATAATAATTGTGCAGGATGGTGCCGTCGGCCAGTTCGGCGGCGATGTGGCGGCGATCGTCGCGGCCGGCCAGTTTCAGCTTTTCCTTCAGCGTCACCGGCGCCTTGGCAAAAATCGCCACGCCGTTATAGCCCGGCTGGCCGTGGATCAGGCGATGGGCATAGCCACGCTGCTCGAACAGCTCGTGCGGAAAATCCTCGTCCTTCACCTTGGTTTCCTGCAGGCAGAGGATGTCGGGGTCGTGCTGGCGCAGGAAGGCGTCCATCAGCGGCAGGCGCGCCCGCACCGAGTTGATGTTCCAGGTCGCCAGCGTGAAGGGTTTGTCGAGGACGGGTTTTTTCGGCATGGCGATTTTCTAGCGCAAAGCCCGGCTGTCTGCCACTGCCGCTTCAGGCCGTCAGACGGGCTTGCTGCCGTGGCGTGCGCAGGAAGGCATAGAGGAACAGGGCGGCCAGCAGCCAGTCGATCTGGCCCAGCCAGAACGCGTCGGCGGCGACGCGTCCACCGGCGAACAGCACCACCAGTGCCCCGGCCCAGGTCACTTTCGACACGATCCCGGGCAGCATCAGTAACCGGTAACGCACCGGATCGGTGGCGATGACAAGATAGGCCAGCTGCCAGGCGATGCCGACGCCAAGGAAACCGTAATACTGCTCTGGGTGAGTGCTCGGTGGCGTCAGGCGGTCTTCCAGGAAATACAGCGGCGTCAGCACCAGCAGGCCGTAAATGCCGGCCAGGCGGAAAATCCATTTTGTCATTGTGCGAATCCCCAGGTAAGCCGCCGTAGTCTGGCATAGCCGCCCGGCCAGAAAAATACGCATGCCCGGCGCACGATTACGATTTCCCGCGTTATAATGGGTATCTAGCGCGGAGGTCGCCATGCCGATGCATCTTGAAGGATCATGCCGCTGCGGCGCCGTGCGCTTCAGCCTCGACAGCCACACGCCTGTTCCCTACCAGCTCTGTTATTGCAGCATATGCCGCAAGACGGCAGGCGGCGGAGGTTATGCCATCAATCTGGGTGGTCTGTCCGCCAGCCTGAAAATCGCCAAAGGCCGGCGCAGCATCGGCGTGTATCGCGCGGAAATCTGCGACGATGATGGCCGCAACTGTGAGACCAGCACGGGCGAACGCAATTTCTGCAAGCGCTGCGCCACCGCGCTCTGGCTTTACGACCCCACCTGGCCCGATCTGATCCATCCCTTCGCCTCGGCGATCGACACGCCGCTGCCCCGGCCACCGGCGAAGGTGCATCTCATGCTGCGCTACAAGCCCGACTGGGTGAAACCGCAGATCGGCCGCCATGACGAGACCTACGAGCTCTATCCAAAGCTCTCGCTGGCCGACTGGCACAAGAAGCACAAGGTATGGGTGAAGTGACGGCGAATATGTTCATTTGTCGTCATCCCCGGGCTTGATCCGGGGGGTGACACTATAAGGCATGTCTTACGCCTGCGCCTTCATCTGCGCCGGGTCGTAGTAGAAGCGTTCGCGCCAGATCTTCTCGCCTTTCCAGATCTGGTGCGCCAGTTCCTCGATGCGGCGCTTGCTGCCGTCCTTGAATTCGAAATGGAACACCCAGTGCACCACCACGGTGTCGCCGTCGATCAGAACCGGCCGCACACATTCGCTGGCCACGGTTTTCGCCCGGGCCAGCACGGCGCGCTCATGGGCCACCAGCCTGTCGCGGCCCTGGCGCGGCGGTTCGGTCAGGTTTTCCTGCATGCTGGCGTCTTCGGTATAGAAACGCTCGATCGCCTCGTCATGGCGGTTGCTTTCCACCAGGGCGATGAAATCTTCCACGGTCTGCCGACTCGGCATCGCTGTTCTCCTCTTTAGGGCACATCTTGCCGCATATTCCGGGCCGCCATCGATCAACAGGTTGTGTTGAGCGTGCCTTCCGCGCCGGCTCGGTTGCGACCCGCTGTCGCATCCGGACGTCTCAGCTTGATTGGCGCCTGAAAATCAGCATTATAGATGCATGTTAACGCGCACCGACAAGGTTTTCGCCATTGCCATCACGCTTGCCCTGCTGGGTGCGCTGGGCATGGCCATCGTCATGGCCTTCCGTTTCTGGACCGGCATGGAAGCCGATTTCGATCCGGCCGCCACATGGCCGCTGATCTGGGGCGTGCTGCTCAGCCTGGTGCTGGGGGCCATCGTGGTGGGTGTGTTCCTCTATGGCCGCCGCCGGGAAATCAGGGGCGAGGAATAAGCCGTTCTTTGCTCCGGCCATCACGGCAGGATGAGGAATCGGCCTAAAACAGGTTGAACGTGTTGCCGACAATCCCCAGCGGCAGACGGCCAGCTTCGAACAGGCGGAATTTCAGCGCAAAGGGATGATCCGAGTCACCATCGGCGGCCAGCACCAACGCTGCCTGATAGGCCGCCTGCGCCGCCGCCCCGGCCGCCACCTGCAGCAAAGCCGGATCGCTCACGCCCTGTTTCGCCGCGCTGGCCGTGGCGCGGTCGAAAGCCTTTTCGCTGGCCCGTGTCGAGACATGCTCCAGTGCCACCATCAGATCGTGTTCGGGATTGAGCAGCAGGGCCTCGTCCAGCAGGCTCCTGCGCATCTGCTCTTCCGCTTGCCACCAATCGTCGCCCCAGTCGGGCGCCTGCGCTGCGCTTGAAGCGGCTAGCCAGTCTTCCACGCCGGCAATCCCCAGATCGGGAAAGCCGATGCCGGCAATATAGCCTTCCGCATCGGCCAGTTCGCCGCGCGTCAGCGGCCGGCCCACCGCCGAGAACCATGGCAGGCCGCCAACCAGCTTGGCCAGTCGCGCCACGGCGCGCAGGCCGTCCAGATCGCTGCTGTCGCTATCGCCGCCGATATCGAAATCGTCGTCGAGGTCTTCGTCGTCATTGGCGACTTCAACGATCTTGGTGATCTTGGCCATGAGAATCCTTTAACGGTTACCCCGGCTTTCGCGCCACAGGCCCAAAGCCTTCTGCACCGGCCGGTCGGAATAACTGAACAGCACGGCATCCGTATCCGGTGCGTGGTGGCTGTGCGACACCCAGCTCGGGATCACGAAGGTATCGCGCTTGCCCCAGTCGAAACGCTGCTGTGTCTCGCCCTCGCCCACCAGCGTATAGCCCTTGCCCTCCACCACGCTGAACACCGTGGCATCCGAACTGCGATAGTCCGCGCCGGCAAAGCCTTTGGGCAGCAGCTGCATGAAGGTGCCGATGGTGGGCATGGCGCTCTGGCCGGTCGCCGGGTTGATGTATTGCAGCTTCAGCCCGTGGCAGGGATCCCATTCCTCGGCCTGCCGCATGGTTTCCAGCGCTTCGCGGGTGCGGCGGTAGGGATAGTTGAAGACCGGCGAGGTGGGCGTCTTCACCTCGAAATCGACGGGCAGCAGGCCCGAACCATAGCGCGCCAGCGCGTCGCCGGTGGGGCGCGAGAGCGGCTGGCTGTCTTCGGGCAGGCGTTCCATGAACGAGCAGTCCAGCGCCTGGATCAGCGGAATATCGAGGCCGTCCATCCATACCATCGGCCTGTCGCTGTCGTTGCCGTGATCGTGCCAGGTCCAGCTCGGCGTGATGACGAAGTCGCCTTCATGCATGATGGTCTTTTCGCCATCCACGGCCGTATAGGCGCCATCGCCCTCGACGATGAAGCGCAAAGCCGATTGCGTGTGGCGATGCGCCGGGGCCACTTCGCCCGGCAGGATCAGTTGCAGTCCGGCATAAAGCGAGGTGGTAATGCGCGACTGGCCGGGCATGCCGGGATTTTCCAGAATCAGCACGCGGCGTTCGGCTTCCTTCGCCGTGATCAGCCGGCCGGCTTCCATGATGTCGTCGCGGATATCGGCATAATGCCAGATTGCCGGCATGCAGGCACTTTTGGGCTGCGGGATCACCAGGGCATGCAGCACTTCCCACAGCGGCGTCATCTTGCGCGTGCCGATCTTGTCGTAATAGGCCCGGCGCTCTTGCATCACGGCCTGGTCTATTTGCGGGTGCTGGCTCATGGCGTCATCCTCGTCTCCCGGCTTGTCGGTATCCGTCGCGGGCTTGCCGCCTACAATATCAGACTACGGATGAAACCCAATCCCGCCGCCATTCAATCCGGCACGCAAAAAGAAAATGCCTACCAAAAAAGAAAACGCCCGGTCGGGGGGCGAACCGGGCGTTTTGCGCAAAGATAAATCTGCGCCAGAAAGGCACCGGAAAGGGGGGGTCTCCGGGGCCGGCAACGGCAAGTCGCCGTCGCATAGCATCGATATGGGAAGGGTGGCCGGGCTTGCCAAGAGGCAGATGGCCATATTCTCCGGGCACATTTCCGTGAAAGCCGTCGGCATCACGCAAACGCCTGAGGCACAAGCCGGATTCAATGCCTTGCAGGATTTGCAGGCCAGCCCTGTTGCTTCATACGGCCGCTCAGGTGGCGGCGTAGTCCGGATCGATCAGGCGATAACCCAGCCGCGGCTCGGTCAGCAGGAAGCGCGGCTCGTCGGGATCTTTCTCGATCTTGCAGCGCACCTTACGGGCCAGCACGCGCAAAGCCTGGCGCATCTCGGCGGAATCGTTGCCCCACAGCGTGACGGTGAGCTGCTTGGTGGCGACGGGCTGGCCGGTTTTCTGTGCCAGCATCTTCACGAAACGCGCTTCCATCGGCGACAGGCGTACCGGCCGGTCGTCGCGCCGGGTATCGCCGGTCAGGGGATCGATCTGGAACGGCCCGATGCTGACTGGGCCATTGGGCGCGGCTGTTTCACCACGGCGGCGCAGGGCCGCGCGCACGCGCGCCAGCAACTCGCCGGCATCGAAGGGTTTGGTCACGTAATCGTCGGCACCCAAGTCGAGCGCGCGGATTTTCGCCTCGACCTCTTCCTGACCGGACAGCACCACGACCGGCGTGCTGGCGTCCTTGCGCAGTTCTTCCAGAACGTCGAAGCCAGTGATGTCGGGCAGGCCCAGATCCAGCAGCAGCAGGTCGGCGGCATTGGCCTTGGCCAGGCCGTCACGCCCGGTCGGTGCCTCGTCGACCAGATAGGCTGCGGCTTCCAGAGCTACACGCAAGGCGGCGCGCACGGGCACCGAGTCCTCGACCAGCAGGATACGCTGCGGTTGAGAGTTTTTTTCCGACGCCAGGGTAGACCTCCCCGCAACAGAGCCGGCACCACAACGACCGGCTGATTTGTTCTTTTCAGTTTAGCGGAAAAATTCGCCTTTGCCAGCAGTTTGGTTGTTTCTGGCCAGGTAGCAGCGCGGGAAATCTTTTACGGCGTCGGGCCGATCGCGGGCAGGCCCGCACCGATATCGATGAAACACAGGCCGGTGGCGTTGGGGTCATAGGGCATGCTGCCCTCGCCCCAGCCCAGCCGGCGCAGATTGCTGGCCACCGCCAGAAGCTGGATCGGCGCGCCGGCCTCGTCAGGCAGGATCGGGGCGCCGCAGAACTGGATCAGGCGCCGGCTGCCATCGGGATCGGCGACGCGATAGACATTCACCGCCGCGCAGGGCTGGCTCACGATGCGCCACATCAGTTCGGCCCGCCGCGGCCGCTGATCCGGTTCGCCCATGGTCACATAATCCCGGCCCTGCAGGCGCAGGCCCAGATACTGCTCGATCTCGCCGCCGGCCAGACGGAAAATCACGCGTTCGGAATCCAGGGCCTCCAGCAACACCACGCGCGGCATCAGGCGGGCAATCATGGTGATGTCCATGTCGGCTCGACGCGGCAGCAAGCGGTCACTGCGCCAGCGGTTCCATGCAGTCAGGAATTGCCGGCTGTCATCGCTCAGTTGCACAGCTTCGTCGCGCACCGTCACGATCTCGGCCGTCGGCTGCGACAGCACATCCTGAAGCCGTTCGAAACTGTACATCATTGAACGCTATGTCCCAGCATGGCCAGATCGGCGCCCACCGGCGGAATACCGGCGCCGATATCGATGAAGCGCAGGCCTTCACCTTCGGCATAAGAGGTTGCGTCCATCACATCGCCGGCTTTGCCCGCGACGAGCGGCGTGGCGCAGGCCAGCACCAGCGATGGCTGGTCGCTGTCGTCGGCGCAAAGCGGTGCGGAGACCAGTTCAACCGGCATCGTGCGGCCACGATCGCTTTGCAGCCAGTAATAAATTACCGCGGCGCAGGGCTGCGCGATCTCCGCGAATAGCAGGGCGGCGCGCCGGCTGCGGTTTTCCGGTTCGGTGAGGTCGAGGTAATTGCGGCCAGCCAGATCTGTACCCAGCATGTCTGCCACCATGCTGCCGGCGAAGCAGATCGGAATGGAATCACGCCCGCGGATATCCAGCAGCAGGCAATAACCGCGCAGGTCGCCCAGGCCATTGGCATCCATGGCGCTGCGCCGCGGCAACAACCGGTCGCCGCGCCAGGCATGCCACTGGGCGAAAAAATTGCGGCTCGGCGCGGTGAGCGGCGCCGGCAGGCTGTCGATGAAAGTCATGGGCGCAGAATATCCAACCTGCTCAGCGTCCTGACCACTGGAAAGATGCGGCCGGCCGAAAAAACTTCAGAATTGTAAAATTCGTGAACAATTGTGGGAATTTAGGGTGGTAACGCCCGGCTGCCTGCGACTTCCGCTTGACCTTCCCATGATGGGAAGCCTTATTTGAGGGGGCAGTGATCCACTGCCGAAAGGATTTTTCGTCATGTCTGCTGCTATCGCCGCCCTCGACCTGCCGGTCGCGGGCATGAGCTGTGCCTCCTGTGCCGGCCGGGTCGAAAAGGCGCTCACCGCCCTTCCCGGCGTGCAGTCAGCTAGCGTGAACCTCGCCAGCGAAACCGCCCATGTGGAATTCACTTCGCCCGACCTCGCGGTTCTGGCGCCGCTGGTCACTGCAGTGGAGAAGGCCGGCTATCAGGTGCCGCAGGACCGCCTGGCCCTGAAGATCGGCGGCATGAGCTGCGCCTCCTGCGTCGGCCGGGTTGAAAAGGCGCTGAACGCCGTGCCCGGCGTGCAGAAGGCCAGCGTCAATCTCGCCAGCGAAACCGCCGAGGTGGTCGCGCCGCGCGGCGCCGTCGATATCGCCACTCTGCTGGCGGCCGTGAAGAAGGCGGGCTACGAGGCGCGCCCTTTTGATGATGCTGCCGCGTCGGCTTCCGCGCGCGAGGACGAGGCAGCCCAAAAGGTCGCGCGCGAACGCAATCTGGCCCTGCTGGCCATCCTGCTCACCCTGCCGCTGGCCGGCGGCATGGTATTCGAGCTGGGCGGCCGGCATGACCTGATGCTGCCGCCATTCTGGCAGTTCGTCATCGCCACGCCGGTGCAGTTCATCCTCGGCTGGCGTTTCTATCGTGCCGGCTGGGGCGCGCTGCGGGCGGGCACCGGCAACATGGATCTGCTGGTGGCGCTCGGCACCACGGCGGCCTGGGGTCTCAGCACATGGCTGTGGTGGCGCGCGGCGCCTGGCGAGATGCCGCATCTGTATTACGAAGGCGCGGCGGCGATCATCGCCTTTGTGCGGCTGGGCAAGTGGCTGGAGGCGCGCGCCAAGGGCCAGACCGTGGCTGCCCTGCGCGCCCTGATGAAGCTGAAACCCGCCACGGCACGGCGGCGGCGGCCCGATGGCAGCGAGGAGGAAATCGCCACCGTCATGCTGCAGCCCGACGACCGGCTGGTGGTCCGCGCCGGCGAGGCCTTCGCCGCCGACGGCCTGATCGTCGAGGGTCGCGGCAGCGTCGATGAATCGATGCTCACCGGCGAAAGCCTGCCCGTGGAAAAAGGCATCGACGATGTCGTACATGCCGGCACGCTGAACCGCGACGGTCTGATCGTGGCGCGCGTGATGGCGGTGGGCGGCGAAACCGCGCTCGCCCGCATCGTGCGCCTGGTGGAAACCGCCCAGGCCAGCAAGCCGCCGATTCAGAAACTGGTTGACCAGATCAGTGCGGTTTTCGTGCCGGTGGTGATCCTGATCGCTCTGGTCACCTTCGCCTTCACGCTGACTTTGGCTGGTGGCGACATGGAAATGGCGCTGGTGCATGCCATCGCCGTGCTGGTGATCGCCTGCCCCTGCGCGCTGGGCCTCGCCACGCCGGCCGCGCTGATGGTCGGCACCGGACTGGCGGCGCGGCATGGTATCCTGATCCGCGATGCCGAGGCACTGGAAGTCGCGCGCAACGTGAAGCTGGTGGCCTTCGACAAGACCGGCACGCTCACCGCGGGCAAGCCGGTGGTCACCGACATTGTTGCGGCATCGGGCATCGACGAACAGGCTCTGCTGATGCAGGCCTCGGCGCTGCAGGCCGGCTCGCAGCATCCGCTGGCCCAGGCCCTGCGTGAAAGGGCTGCTGGCTGTCCGCTCGGCGTTATGGATGATTTCCGCGACCGGCCCGGCCGCGGCGTCAGCGGCCGGATCGATGGTACGCCGCTGTTGTTCGGCAACGCCCGGCTGATGCGTGAGGAGGGCATAGACCCGTCTGCCTTGTTGGCCGCTGCGGAAAGGCTGGCCGGCCAGGGTCGCACTGTATCGTGGCTGGCTGATGCACAGCGCAAGCGCGCGCTGGGCCTGATCGCCTTCGGCGACGAGCCCAAGCCGCAGGCCGCCAATGCCATCGCGCGGCTCAAGGCCATGGGCATCCATACCGTGATGCTGTCGGGCGACAGCAAGGGCGCGGCGCAGGCCGTGGCGGCACGGCTGGGCATCGAGCGCGTGGAGGCCGAGATCCTGCCGCAGGACAAGGCCGCGCTGATCACGGCCCTGCGCAAGGAAAGCGGTGGGGCTGTCGCCATGGTGGGCGATGGCATCAACGACGCGCCTGCTTTAGGCGCTGCCGATGTCGGCATTGCCATGGGCACCGGCACGGATGTGGCGATGCAGACGGCTGGCATCACGCTGATGCGCGGCGACCCGGCCCTGGTGGCCGAAGCGATCGGGCTGGCGCGGGAGACGGATGCCAAGATCCGCCAGAACCTGTTCTGGGCCTTCGCCTATAACGTGATCGGCATTCCGCTGGCCGCTTTCGGTTTGCTCAATCCGATGCTGGCCGGTGCCGCCATGGCGCTCAGTTCGGTATCGGTGTTGAGCAACGCGCTGCTGCTCAAGCGGTGGCGGCCGGCAGCACAGGAGGACGCGAGATGAATATCGGTCAGGCCAGCGATGCTTCGGGCGTCAGCGCCAAGATGATCCGCTATTACGAAAGTGTCGGCCTGATGCCCGAGGCGGGCCGCAGTGCCAGCGGCTATCGCGTCTATACTGAGTCCGATGTGCATATGCTGCGCTTCATCCGGCGGTCGCGCGACCTCGGCTTCGCGCTCGACGACATCCGCCTGCTGCTCGGACTGTGGCGTGATCGCTCGCGGCCCTCGGCGGCAGTGAAAGAGATCGCCACCAAGCATATCGACGACCTGACGGCCAAGATCGCCGAATTGCAGGCGATGAAACGCACGTTGCAGCATCTGGCCGAGGCCTGCCATGGCGATGCGCGGCCCGATTGCCCGATCCTCGACGATCTTGGCGGCCCGCCGGCCAAAGCCTGTCATTAGACGCAAAAAAACGGCGGGCATGGCCCGCCGTTTTCGGTGGCATTCGCTGCCGTCAGAACCAGGTGCGCAGGCCGATGCGGGCCAGATGCATCGTGGTGTCTTCCAGACCCTGCTCGCCATCGTTGATCCACTGATAACGATAGCTTGGCACCAGTTCGAAATTGCTCGAGAGCTGGTACGACAGGCCGACTTCGCCGAAGGCGGTCAGGTCGGTGCTGCTGCCGTCATTGCCGCCCAGGGTGGTGCCGCCCGCGCTGACCGTGTTGCGGTCGAACCGCTGATGCACCACACCGGCGCCGGCGCCCAGATACGGTGTCAGCGGCGTGCCGGTGGTGAAGTCGTAGTAGGCGGCGCCGGTCAGCGAATACATGTCGGTGTCGTCGCCCAGGCTGCTGCTGGCGCCACCGGCGCGGAAGCGATCGTATTCACTGTTGCCATAGCCGAGCTCGGCTTCCAGGCGCAGCTGGTTGGGGAAGCGATAGCCATACTGGCCGAAGATGGCATAGCCGGTATCGCGCTCGACTTCCGAGCCGCCGGCACCATCAGTATCCTCCGGCATCAATGCGCCAAAGCTGAGGCCACCATAGCTGCCGGTGCGCAGGGTCGTGTTATCCTGCGCGAAAGCGGGGGCGATGGCGGTGGTGGTCAGCAAGGCCGCCGCGAAGGCGAGCGGAGCGTAACGGGTCATGACAATACTCCTGTACAAAAGATGGCGAGGCTTGCCGCCTTTGTCTCTGGCGGTCACCGTGAATGAACGAAGCTATGGTGGCGAAATCATGGCGTGGCCCTGCAATGCCAAGCATTGATGAAAACCGTGTCGGTTGGGCAACACGGGGGAACTGGACGTTTTCTGCGGCGTTGCGCCAGATTTTTTCATAACGCGCCTGCTTGCCATCGTGAGGCTTGCTTCCTACCTGATTGGCGGATTTCTCTGTTTTCCGCTGCGGCTGCGCTGCAGTTCCTCTTGTTTGCAGGCCTGCCATGTCGCGCCACAACCCGAAGCCCGTCATCGAACCGGTCGAACCCGACTGGTCCACGGCCTTGGTGCTGGTCTGTTCGGAATGCGATCACGGGCGCGGCATCGATCTGGCGGCCGAGCTGAAAGATGTGGTGAAGGCGGCGGGCCACAAGAAGGATGTGCGAGTGGCGCGGGTGCGGTGCCTGGGCATTTGTCCCAAGCAGGGCGTCGCCGTCACTGTCACCGCGCCTGATCGCCCGGCGCAAAGCTGCGTGGTGACAGGCAGGGACAAGACAGCCGTGCCGGCACTCTGCGCCCTGGCCTTGCGACGCGGCTCTGCGGCGAACTAACGCGTGACCTTGTAAAGTCGCAGGCCCCAGGGCTCGATGGTGTCGTGCAACAGGCCGCGCGCGGCATCCTGTTGCAGCGGGATTTCGCTATCCAGATGCAACACGCGCCGAAAGCCGTCATCGAAGCGGATGCGCATGTCATGGCTTCTGTCCTGCAGGTTCACGACGATCAGCAGCCAGTCACCCTCCCAGGGTTTCAATGCGGTGCGCAGGACAGGCCCGCCAACTGCCGTGGCGCTGCGGATCTCCACGCTGTAGCCGGCATCGACATCGGATTGCAGCAGGGCGGCGCGCAGGCGGCCGATGCGCCGGTTCAGTTGCGCCACGGCATCCCACAGCCGCCTTGAGGCCGCCGCTTCGTCGGCGCCGACCCGGCGCGGCGGCGGCATGTCGGCGCCGTTGATCGTGATGCCGTAATCCAGCCGGGGTGCGGCGCTGATCCCCAGCGCGCCGGCATTGCGCGCGGCGTAATTATCCTCGCCCTGCCAGATCAGGCCGGTTGCACCATGCACCAGCGCGGCAAAGGCCAGCGCCCGTGCCTGCGCCGGATCGATCAGTTTTTCTTCGCCGCGTGCATAGGCTGGCAGCAGGGCCCAGACCGGCCTGTCCGGATGGGCGCGCGCGCTGGCGGCGAACCGGCCTGCCTGCATCGGATCGCGCGGCATCTCGATCACCACGGCGCGGCCTGCATCCAGCAGCGCCGCATCGGCGGTTTCGATCTTCGGCACCAGCAGCTGCACGCGCGAGCCGTTGGCGGCGCTCAGCAGGGCGGGCAATGGCTGGCCGGGATCGGCCGACACGGCGTTGAAATCGGCGGCGAAGGCCGCCTGGAAGCCCCGGCTGGGGCCGGCGGCATAGTCGGCCAGCGCGCCGCCCAGGGCCAGGGGCAGGAAGGAACGCAGCGGATCATAGGCGGAAAGCGCCACGCCCTGGCGGTCGGTATGCGGCACGGTATGCGGATGCGGCCGCTGCACCGCATCGGGCAATGCGCGGTAGCCCGCATCGCCGGCGCAGCCGGCCAGCAGCAGCAGCGCGGCGACGATCCCCGCGCGCAGCATCGGTTCAGTCGCCAGTCTTGTTGGCGCCAGTCTTCTTGTCGCCGGTTTTCTTGTGGCCTTCGCTGCTTTCGGTCAGCCGGTCCATCAGGGCCAGCAGCACACCCGAGACGACGAAGGTCATGTGGATGCCGACCAGCCAGGCCAGATCGGCATGGCTCATCTGGCCGATATTCATGAAAGCGCGCAGCAACTGGATCGCCGAGATGGCGACGATGCTGGCCACCAGCTTCAGCTTCATGCCGGAATAATCGATCTTGCCCATCCAGCCCGGCCGGTCCTGGTGATCGCCGGTATCGATCTTGGAAACGAAATTCTCGTAGCCCGAGAAAATCACCAGCAGCAGCAGATTGCCGGCCAGCGACAGGTCTATCAAGGCCAGGATCGACAGCACCAGATCGCTTTCGCTCATGCTGAAAACGATCGGGATGGTATGGAACAGCTCCTGGGCGAACTTGACCAGCAGCAGGATCAGGGCGACGGCCAGGCCCAGATAGAAGGGCGCCATCACCCAGCGGCTGGCGAACAGGGTCTTTTCAAGCAGGCGTTCGATCTGGCGCATGGCGGCAATCCGGCAAAGGGGTCGAAATCCGCCGGCACGCTAGCCCAAGCGGCCCGCTGCCGCCAGAGGTACCCCCTGTGCCGCCGATCCGATGTTATTCTCCGCTGCGGCGTCAAAGCGCTTGCAAGCTCCGCGGCTTAACGGCATGAGTCTCGCCATGCGCCAGCTCCTGTTACCTGCCTTTGCCGCTTTTGCCCTGCTCTTCGCCGCGCCGGCGCCTGTAGCGGCGGCCACCGTCACCGTGCATGGCGACAAGATTCTTGTGGATGGCAAGGCCTTCGCGGTGCTGGGTGTCGCCGGGCAGAGCCGTTTCGGCCTGCTGAAACAGCTCGGTGCCACCACCATTCGCACCTATGGCGACGAGACCGGCTTCGTGCTCGACGAGGCGCAGAAGGCCGGGTTGAAGGTGATCGCCGGTTTCTGGCTCGAACATCCGCGACGCGGTTTCAACTATCGCGATCTCGCCCAGGTCGGGCCGCAGCTCCAGCGCCTCACCGAGTTCGTCAATCGCCACAAGAACCATCCCGCCCTGCTGATGTGGGGCCTGGGCAACGAGGTGGAGGCCGAACTGGCCGACGACACCCAGGTCTGGCCCGGCCTCGAGGAAGCCGCGCGGCTGGTGCGCCGGCTTGATCCGCACCATCCCACGCTGGCCGTGCTGGCCGAAGCCGGCAACGAAAAGGTGGCCAAGCTGATCCGCCATGCGCCCAGCATCCAGGTGCTCGGGGTGAATTCCTACGGCGATGCCTTGCCCTCGCTGCCCTCCCGCGTGCGCGCCCAGGGCTGGAAAGGCCCGCTGATCGTCAGCGAGATGGGGCCGATGGGCCAGTGGCAGGCCAAGCGCACGCCATGGAATGCCGCCATCGAACCCAACAGCGATGAAAAGGCGGCCTTGCTGTCGCGCTGGTTCAGCGCATTGCAGCCTCATGTGCAGGGCGAGATCGTGTTCTACTGGGGCCAGAAGCAGGAAGTGACGCCCACCTGGCACAGCCTGCTGCTGCCCACCGGAGAATACACGCGCGCGGCCGAGGCGATGGCGCTGGCCTGGGGCGGCAACACACCACAGGGCAACCGCGCCCCTCGCATTTCGCTGTTCCGGTTTGCCAATGGCAATGAATGGAACCGGGGCGACACCATCCGCGCCGAGATCGCGGTGGAGGATCCCGATGGCGACCAGATCGGCGTGGTGTGGAGCGTGATGGCGGAAAGCACCGACCTGAAAACCTCGGGCGATGCTGAAGCCGTGCCGCCCAGCTTCCCGCAGGCCCTGCGCGAACCGGGCCCAAAGGGCGTGTCCGTCGTCGGCCTGCAGCCGGGCAATTACCGCCTGTTCGCCACCATCCGCGATGGCAAGGGCGCCGCCGCCACCGCCAACCTGCCCTTCCGGGTGAAATAGGCCGGGTGAAGTAAGCACCGCTTTTGCCGCAGCGGCATGGCGGACTATGTCTCCGCCGGTGACCACTTCCCCACCGCTTTCCCGCCTCACGCTTGCCGCCTATGCCGCGCCGGCCTTGCCCGGCGCGATGCTGCTGCTGCCCCTCTATGTGCATCTGCCGGTTCTCTATGCCGACACGCTCGGGCTGGGGCTCACGCTGGTCGGCGGCCTGCTGTTTGTGGCGCGGCTGTGGGACATGCTCACCGATCCGCTGATCGGCGTCTGGTCGGATCGCATCCACACGCGCTGGGGCCGGCGCAAGCCCTGGCTGCTGGCTGGGTTGCCCCTCTGCATGCTGGCGGCCGTTATGCTGTTCCTGCCGCCCGATGGCAGCGGCGGTCTCTGGCTGCTGGGCTGGACCATGGCGCTCTATCTCGGAGCCACCATGATCCAGATTCCCTATCTGGCCTGGGGTGCGGAACTCTCGTCCGATTATCACCAGCGCACGCGTATTGCCGGCTGGCGCGAGGCGGCCGGCGTGATCGGCACCTTGTTTGCCGCGGCTCTGCCGGCGTTATTCGGTGACAACAGCCGCGCCGGCATCGGCACTATCGGCATCGCCGTGGCCGTGCTGCTGCCGCTCTGCGTGTTGCTGGCTTTGCGCCATGTGCCGGCCGGTCATGCCGGCACGCCGCAGCGCCTTGACCTTGCCGGCCTGAAAGCGGTGTGGCGCAACGGACCGTTCCGCCGCCTGCTGCTGGCCTGGCTGCTGAACGGCATCGCCAATGGGCTGCCGGCCACGCTGGTCCTGCTGTATGTGTCGCATGTGCTGCAGGCGCCGGCCGACTTCGCGGGTCTTGTTCTGCTGATCTACTTCGGTGCCGGCATCGCCGCCGTGCCGCTGTGGCTGAAACTGGCCCAGCGGCATGGCAAGCACCGTGTCTGGATCGGCGCCATGCTGTGGAACTGCGTGGTCTTTGCCGGTGTGCCGCTGCTCGGCGCCGGCGATACGCTGTTGTTTCTTGCCATTTCGTTGCTCACCGGCCTGTGCCTGGGTGCCGATCTTGCCCTGCCGCCGGCCATGCAGGCCGATGTGGTCGATCTTGATACGGCGAGGACGCGCCGCCAGCGCGCCGGTCTGTTCTTCGCCATCTGGGGCATGGCAACCAAGCTCGCGCTGGCGGCGGCCGTGGGCCTCGCCTTTCCGCTGCTTGACCTGGCGGGCTTTTCGGCCGATGGCGGCAACGACGGTGCGGCGCTGTTCGCATTGGCCGCGTTGTATGCGCTGGCGCCGGTGGGCTTCAAGCTGGCCGCGATCCTGCTGATGCGGCGCTATCCGATCACGCCAGACCGGCAGCGGCGGTTGCACCAGCGGATTGCCCGGCGCATATAATGCGCCGCCTTTGTCCCAGTCGTGAAAGTCTGCATCATGTCCTCCATCCGCCTCGGCATCATCGGTTATGGCATCATGGGCGAGCGCCTGCTGCGTGCCGCCCTCAATCACGATCCGGCGGTGTTGACTGTCGCCGGCCTGTGGGATCCCTCCGCTGCTGCCATGCAGCGCCTGGCCGCCGACCTGCCGCAGGTGCCGCGGCTGGATTCCGCCGCTGCCGTGATCGCGGCCTGTGATTGTCTCTACATCGCTTCGCCGCCGGCCTCGCATCTGGCCTATGCCCGCGCCGCTTTTGCTGCCGGCAAGGCGGTGTTCTGCGAAAAGCCGCTCGCCGTCGATGTCGCTGACGCCGAAGCCTTCGTGGCCGAAGCGGCCAGACAGAAAGGACGCGGCGGCATCAATTTCCCCTTCGCCTCGTCTTTTGCCGTCGACCAGCTGCGGCAATGGATGCAGCAGGGCGTTACCGGGCCGGTGCAGCGCGTCGAGATCGAGATCGGTTTCGCCGCCTGGCCGCGCCCATGGCAGGTGGATGCCGCCGGCTGGCTTGATGCCCGCGCCCAGGGTGGCTTCGCCCGCGAGGTCGGCTCGCATTTCCTGTTCCTCGCCCGCCGCCTGTTCGGCCCGCTGGCGCTGCTCACGCACAGCGTCGCCTATCCCGAGGACGGCAAATCCGAGCGCGCCATTGCTGCCACCCTGCGCGCCGGCGACCTGCCGGTGACGCTGAAGGGCGGCGTCGGCATCACCGACAAGCCCGACCACAACATTTTTGAGATCATCGGGCCGCAGGGTCGCGTTCGTCTGCGTGACTGGTCCATTGCCGAACGCCTGGTCGATGGCGCATGGCGCGAGGCGCCGGATGCGTTGCCCAACGAGAAGATGCGCCCCCTGGTACTCAAGCGCCAGCTCGACAAGGTGGCGGCGCTGACCCATGGCACGACGCAGGATCTCGCCACGCTCGCCGAGGCTGCCGAAGTGCAGCGCGTGGTGGAAACCATCCTGCACGGCTGACGCGTCCTTTCACCCGTCCATGGTGTGAGATCGCCGCGGAATCGCCACATTCCGCCACGATTGCCGCCGCATTTTCCAGGCAGTTTCACTCCTGCCAGCCAGAACCCGGCCGGAACCAGGGTCGGCCTGGGCCGTTTTATTCGCAGCTTCGCGAGAACGGCAAAGGAGTGAATACCATGCTGTATTGGGCGTTGATTTTCTTTGTATTGGCGCTGGTCGCCGGCCTGTTCGGTTTCGGCGGCATTGCGGCTGCCTCGGCCAGCATCGCGCAGATTCTGTTTTTCATTTTTCTGGCCGTCTTCGTCATCAGCCTGGTGGCGCATCTGGTCACCGGCCGTCGGCCTCCCACGGTCTAGGCGGTATTCCCGGGCGCGGTTTGCAGGCCGTGCCTTCTTCTTTTGTCTTTTTCCCTGTAGGTCCTTCCCCCCAACTCGGCGGATGTTTCGGCATCCGCCATATTTTTTGCGTCAGGCGGTATAGCCGAGCTGCGCCGACAGCCGACGCGTGAAGGCCAGCAGCGCCGAGGCATGCGAGCCACCCAGCGCGACATCGATCTTGCGCGTCGGACCGATCACGGTAATCGCCAGCTGCAGGTGGCCGCTATGGTTGAAGACCGGCGCGCTCAATGCGCTGATGCCCGGCACCGGCAGGTCGGTGGTGGCGGCGATGCCGTCGCGCTTCACCTTTTCCACTTCGCGGGCCAGCGCCTCGCCGGCCAGCGCGCCCACATCGCTCCAGCCCTTCTGCGCCGCCTGCAATTCCGCCTCGATCACCGGCTCGACCAGCTTGGGCGGCAGCCAGGCGGCAAAGATCTTGCCCGTCGCCGTGCCGGTCACGGTGAACATGCCGCCGGGGCGCACATTGGCGTGGATGTAGTTCGACGATTCCTGCACCAGCACGATGGTTGGGCCATGGGTGCCCCAGACCGTGATCGCCACCATCAGGTTCAGCCGCTCGGCCAGTTCCGCCACCTGTTCGGCGGCCAGGCGATAGGGATCGCTGCCACGCAGCCGCGCCAGCCCAAGCTGCAAGGCGAAAGGCCCGAGGCGATAACGGCCCGAGGCGGCATCCTGCTCAACGAGGTCGAGTTTACGCAGGCTGGTCATGTAGGCATGGGCCTGGCCGGGCGTCAGTTCGGCCTGTTGCGCCAGGTCGCGCAGCATCATCGGCTGGCCATGCTGGGCCAGGATGCCCAGCAGCCGGCCGCCGATTTCCACCGACTGTACGCCACGGCCTTTCAGCGGCGTGGACTCGCTGTCCTCGCCGCCATAGAGCGGAATGGCCGAAGCCGGGTCGATGGCGTCCCCCATGCCTATTGCATAGCTGCCGGCGCGTGTCGTGTCACGTGGCGATGCCGGCCGCATGGCGCGCGGCGATATAGCCAAAGGTCATGGCCGGACCCAGGGTGATGCCGCCGCCGGGATAATTGCCGCCCATGATGCTCGCCATATCGTTGCCGGCCGCATACAGGCCAGGCACCGGCTGGCCGTTTTCGCCCAGCACGCGGGCCTGCGCGTCGGTCTTCAGGCCGGCAAAGCTGCCCAGATCGCCGATCACCACCTGCACGGCGTAGAACGGCCCGGTCTGCACCGGCGCGATGCAGGGATTGGGCTTCACGGTCGGATCGCCGAGATAGCGGTTATAGGCCGTGCTGCCTTTATGGAATTCCGGGTCCTCGCCGCGCGCCGCGTGCCTGTTGTATTCCGCCACGGTGTGGCCGAAGGCCTGCGGATCGATGCCGCAGGCTTGTGCCAGTTCGCTCAGCGTGCGGCCACGCTTGAGATAGCCGTTCTTCAGCTGATGCGCGATCGGCACCGGGAAAGGCTTCACATGGCCCAGGCCATAGCGGCGCAGCGTGGGATGGTCGCAAATCAGCCAGGCGCAGATCTCGCCGCTCTGGCCCTTGGTCGCCTGCACCAGCGCCTGGCAGAAATCGTGATAGCAGTTGCCCTCGTTCACGAAACGCCTGCCGGTGCGGGTCACGGCGATGACGCCGGGTTTGGCGCGGTCGATGAAATGCGGAAAGGTGCCGAAGCTGCCATCCGACCACGGCACACGGCTGACCGGCACCCAGGCGGCGGCATTGGGCAGCTCGTCGGCCGTATGCGCGCCCAGGGGCCGCGCCAGCTTGATGCCGTCGCCGGTGTTGCTGCTCGGCGTCGGCGACCAATGCTCCTGGCCGGTCGGCGCATGGGGATAAAGCTGTTTGCGGCGCTCGATGTCATGCGGAAAGCCGCCGGTGGCCAGCACCACGCCCTTGCGCGCGTTCACCCGCACCGGGCCGTCCTTGGTGCCGATCACCGCACCCGTCACTGCACCATTCTCGCGCAGCAACTCCTGCGCCGGCGCCTCCAGCCACAGCGGAATGCCCAGGTCGAACGCCGATTTCGCCAGCCGGCCGGCCAGCGCGTTGCCGTTGGTCAGCCGCATGGCGCGGCCATGCAGGGTCACGTCGCGCATGTATTTCACCAGCAGCTTCGCCACATAGACGGCCGACACCACGCTGCGGGTGACATTGAAGAAATGCAGCAGCTCCTTGCCCGAACCGATCATCATGCCGACGAAGGTGATCTCCTTCAGTGGCGGGCGCAGGGTCTTGATATTGTCGCCCAGCTCGTTGCCGTCGAACGGCTCGGCGCAGATCGAACGGCCGCCGGCCAGCGCGCCGGGCGCGTCGGGGTGATAGTCGGAAAACTGCGGCCCCAGCACGAATTTCACGGCTGTTTTGCTCTCGAAGAAATCGACCATCTGCGGGCCGTTCTGCAGGAAGGCATCGACGCGTTCGGCGTCGAAATGGTTGCCGGCCTCGTGCTGCAGGTAGGTGCGCGCGGCTTCCTTGCTGTCGGCAATGCCTTCGCGCGCGGCCAGCGGATTGGCCGGAATCCACAGCCAGCCGCCCGAACGCGCGGTGGTGCCGCCATAGACGGCTTCCTTCTCCACCACCAGCACATCCAGGCCATGCAGCTTCGCCGTCACCGCGGCGGCCATGCCGCCGGCGCCCGAGCCCACCACCAGCAGGTCGCAATCATGGGTCTTCATCATCGTCACTCCACTCAAACCGTCAGATAGCCGCCATCCACCGGCAACATCGCGCCGGTGACGTAACTCGACATGTCGGAGGCCAGGAACAGCACCGGGCCGATCAGTTCCTCGGGCTTGCCGGTGCGGCCCATCGGCGTATGCGCCATGAAGCGTCCGATGGCCGCCGGATCACTGCGCGTGGCTTCCGTCATCGGCGTGTCGATCACGCCGGGCGCAATGCCGTTCACGCGGATGCCTTCCGGCGCCAGTTCGGCGGCCAGCGCGCGGGTGAATTGCAGCACGGCGCCCTTGCTGGCGGTGTAGGTGGTGGCGCGCGGCCCGGTGGCAAAGGAGTTGATCGAACCGAGATTGACGATGCGGCCTTTCGTCTTGCGCAATTGCGGCAGCAGGGCGCGTGTCACGTTCTTCATGCCGGTAACGTTCACCGTCAGGGTTTCCAGCCAATGCCGGTCGTAATCGGGATCGTCGATGGCAACGCGGCGGATGATGCCCGCGTTGTTGACCAGCACGCTGCAAGCCGCACCCAAAGCGGCTTCGGCCGCGGCGGCAAAGGCGGCGCAGGCTTTTGCATCGCTCACATCCAGCGCGGCCCCGAATGCCTTGCTGCCGGTTGTCGCGATCTCGGCCGCCACGGCCTGGGCCCCGGCACCGTTGATGTCGGCCACCGCCACGGCGGCGCCCGCCCGGGCCAGTCCCAGCGCGATGGCCCGGCCATTGCCCTGGGCCGCGCCAGTGACGACGACAACCTGTCCGGCCAGTAAAGGCTTTTCCATCCGGTTTCCTCCCGCAATTCGTGTATTGCGAACTTATTCGTTATTTCATATAGTCGACTCGACGCGAATGCAAGCGATCCGTTTCGCACGGACGGCTGCATCGCGGTCTTTGGAGGAAACGCCCCGTCCGGACACATAAGGACGGGTCATTCGGTCGGTTTGCAAAACCCCGAGGGAGGGATCATGCGTCAGCTATTTCTCAAGGCAGCGGCCGTGGCCGCGCTGGGCCTTGGCCTTGTCGCGCCGCAGGCGGCGTTGGCCCAGGCCAAGAATTTCGACCTGCAGAGCGTGTTCGGCCTGCAAGTGCCGTCGATCGGCCAGAGCCCGGTGAAATGGGCCGAGCGCGTCGCGCTGATGACCAACAACGAGGTCAAGATCAAGGTGCATGGCGCCGGTGAGTTCGTGCCGCCGTTCGAGGTGTTCGGCGCGGTCTCCAACGGCTCGATCCCGATGGGTTTCGACTGGGTCGGCTACTGGGCCGACAAGATTCCCGTCGCCAATCTGGTCGGCTCGATGCCGTTCGGCCCGAACCCCGAGCTGTTCCTGGGCTGGATGTTCCAGGGCGGCGGTCTGGAGATCATCCAGAAGGCCTATGATCCGCATAACGTGAAGATCATTCCCTGCCATCTCGTCGTGCCCGAGGCCGGCGGCTGGTTCAACAAGGAGATCAAGACGGTCGCCGACATCAAGGGCCTCAACATGCGCATCGCCGGCCTGGGCGCCAAGGCGATGGCCAAGCTGGGCGCCAATGTGCAGCTGGTGCCGGCCGGCGAAATCTTCGTCTCGCTGGAACGTGGCCGCATCGAGGCGGCGGAATTCTCCGCGCCGCAGCTCGATTTCGGTCTCGGCCTGCAGAAGATCGCCAAGCACTACTACTTCCCGGGCTGGCACCAGCCGGCGAGCTGGGACACCATCATCGTCAACATGAATGTGTGGAAGTCGCTGCCCGAGAAGCACCAGAAGGCGATGGTCGAGGCCTGCTACGCCAACATCACCTACAACAGCTACGACCAGATCAACGCCCAGGTCGACGCGATCGAAAAGATCGAGGCGGCCGGCGTGAAGGTGCAGCGTTTCCCCAACGAGGTGCTGGCCGCGCTGCAGAAGGCCTCCACCGAGGTGATGGAGGAAGAGGCCAAGAAGGACGCCCTGTTCGCCGAGGCCTACAAGTCGCTGAGCGCCTATGTGAAGCGCGTCGGCCGCTGGAATGACCTGCAGGCCATTCCGCGCAATTGAGTGTGACCGAGTAAAACGAAAGAGTCCGCGCCGCCGGGTGGCTTGTGCCACCGGCGGCGCGATCCTTCAGGGGAGGGATCGGTGATCGCGCTGCTGAAACGGATCGAGGAAGGCTGCGCCTGGTTCGGGCGGGCCGTCGGCTGGGCCACGCCTATCCTGGTGATCAGTGTCTGCCTCAGCGTGCTGATGGTGCATCTGCGCATCAATACGCTGTTCGAATGGGATTTCACCGTGCCGCTGTTCGGGCACAAGATCACCATGAACGGACTGACCGACCTGCAATGGCATCTGTTCGCCGTGATGGTGATGCTGGGCGGCGTTTATGCCCTGCATACCGACAGCCATGTCAGCGTCGATTTCATCGCCAGCAATTTCACCGAGCGCACGCGCCGCATCATCGTCATCCTCGGTGATATTATTTTCCTGTTGCCGTTCGCCGCCGTGATGACCTGGTTCGCCTGGAAATTCATGGCCTCGGCCTACCTGTCCCATGAAGGCTCGTCCTATGACGGCCTGGCCGACCGCTGGATCGTCAAGGCGGTGATGCCGCTGGGCTTCGGCCTGCTCGGCCTGCTGGGGCTGGCGCGCACCCTGCGCCTGATCGTCCAGCTCATCCTCACCCGTGGCGCCGTCGCCGAGAAAAAGATCGGGGCATAAGGATCACCGTCATGGATTATTTCTGGCCCCTCTTGATGTGCGTTGCCCTGCTGCTGGGCATTTTTTCCGGTTATCCGGTGGCGATCGCGCTGGCCGGTATCGGCGTGATCTTCGCCTTTGCCGCCGACGTGCCGATCATTTTCCTGTCCACCGGCGTGTCGCGCACCTTCTCCGGCATTTTGAGCAACTGGCTGCTGATTGCCGTGCCGCTGTTCGTGTTCATGGGCCTGATGCTGGAAAAATCCGGCATCGCCGAACGCCTGCTGCGCTCGCTGGCCGGCCTGCTCGGGCCGCTGCCCGGCGGCTATGCCTTCGCGGTGGCGATCATCGGCATCGTCATGGCCGCCAGCACCGGCATCATCGGCGCTTCCGTCGTGCTGATGGGCGTGCTGGCCCTGCCGGTGATGCTGGAAAGCCGCTACGACCCGAAACTCGCCACCGGGATCATCGCCTCCACCGGCACGCTGGGCATTCTCATCCCGCCCAGCATCATGCTGGTGGTGCTGGGCGACACCATGCGCATTTCGGTGGGCGACCTGTTCGCCGGTGCCATGATCCCCGGCCTGATGCTGGGTGGACTGTACATCGTCTATCTGGTGTTCCTGGCGATCTTCAGGCCCGAGACCATGCCGCCGCTGCCCGCGCGCGACCGCCTGCCTCTGGGCCAGGCCGCGACGCGGCTGGCGCGCGACCTGATGGCGCCGATGATCCTGATCCTGGTGGTGCTGGGCTCGATCATCGCCGGCATCGCCACGCCCACCGAGGCCGCGGCGCTTGGCGCTTTGGGCGCCTTCCTGCTGGCGCTGGCCTCCCGCCAGCTTACCTGGAAGCAGTTCCTCTCGGTGCTGAATGAAACCACGCGCACCACGGCGATGATCATGTTCGTGATGATCGGCGCCACCATCTTCAGCGTGATCTTCCGCAAGCTGGGCGGTGACGTGATGATTGCCGATGCTCTCGGCGTCGACGAGGCCGGCACCAATCCCTACTGGGTGATGTTCGTGATCATGGCCTTCGTCTTCGTGCTGGGCATGTTCCTCGACTGGGTCGAGATCACCTTCATCGTCATGCCGATCATCGCGCCGATCATGGCCGGACTGGATTTCGGCGGGCTGAGCAAGGAGCAGATCCTGCTGTGGTTCGCCATCCTGTTCGCGGTGAACCTGCAGACGTCCTTCCTCACGCCACCCTTCGGCTATGCCCTGTTCTACATCCGTGGCGTGGCGCCGGCCGAGATCGGCACCAAGATCATCTACAAAGGGATCATCCCATTCGTGATCATCCAGTTGATCGCGCTGCTGTTGTGTATCATGTTTCCGCAGCTGGCCCTGTGGCTGCCGGAACGCCTGTTCGGGAAATAAGGAGTATCCAGCATGTCGAAAGCATTCGCTTCCACCGCCGATATGGAAGACAAGAAGGTCTCCTTCACCCAGCTCGGCGAGGGCCTGTATGCCTTCACCGCCGAGGGCGACCCCAATACCGGCGTGATCGTCGGCGACGACGGCGTGATGGTGATCGACACCCAGGCCACGCCGAAAATGGCCGGCCAGGTGATCGAGCATATCCGCAGAGTGACCGACAAGCCGATCAAGTATGTGCTGCTGTCGCATTACCACGCCGTGCGCGTGCTGGGCGCCTCGGCCTACAATCCGCAGCAGGTGCTGGCCTCCGAGGCGACCCGCAGCCTGATCGTGGAACGCGGCAAGGAAGACTGGGATTCGGAATACGGCCGCTTCCCGCGCCTGTTCCGCTCGGCCGAAAGCATCCCGGGCCTCACCTGGCCGACCATGACCTTCCCCACCAAGTTCACCCTCTACATGGGCAAGCGCCGCGTCGAGATCATGCATCTGGGCCGTGGCCACACGGCGGGCGACACGGTGGCCTGGGTACCCGATGCCGGCGTGCTGTTCTCGGGCGACCTGGTGGAATACCACTCGGCCTGCTATTGCGGCGACGCCCATTTCAAGGACTGGCCCAGGACGCTCGACAAGATCGCCGAGTTCAGCCCGAAAGCCATCGTGCCCGGCCGCGGCGATGCCCTGCGCAATCCGAAGGAGGTGTCCGACGGCCTGTCGCTCACCCGCGACTTCCTCACCACGCTATACGGCTCGGTGTCGGAATCGGCCGCCAAGGGCCTGCCGCTGAAAGAGGCGTTCGATCGCTGCAACGATGCCATGCGGCCGCGCTTCGGCAATTTCGCCATCTTCGAACATTGCCAGCCCTTCAACGTCGCCCGTGCCTATGACGAGGCGCTGGGCCTGGATCATCCGCGTATCTGGACGGCGGAACGCGACCAGGCCATGTGGGCGGCGCTCAACGGGTGATAGGCTGAACGGCTGATGTCGTGCCGCTTGCCGCCGGCCGGTCATGGCCCTAGATGTGGGCCATGACCGATCTCGCCCTGTCCGTCCTCGACCAGTCGATTGCCGTTTCCGGCAGCAGTGAAGACCAGGCCATCCGCGACACCATCGCGATGGCGCGCCATTGCGAGGCCCTGGGCTATCGCCGCTTCTGGGTCTCCGAGCATCACAATCACGAAAGCATCGTCGGCACCGCGCCGGAAATCCTGATCGCGGCGATGGCCGCCGTCACGTCGCGTATCCGGCTCGGCTCGGCCGGCGTGATGCTGCCGCATTATTCGGCCCTGCACGTGGCCGAGCAGTTCCGCGTGCTGGATGCCATCGCGCCGGGCCGCATCGATCTGGGCGTCGGCCGCGCGCCCGGCTCCGACGGCCGCACCGCCTATGCGCTCAATCCCCATGGCGACGGCGGCGAGAGTTTTCCGGCGCAGACGCGCGACCTGCTGCACTGGCTGCATGGTCTGCCGCTGCCCGAGGGCCATGCCTTCCGCAGCATCAAAGCGCATCCGCGCGCCGTCAGCGCGCCGGAGCTGTGGATGCTGGGCAGTTCAGATTACGGCGCGCAGCTCGCCGCCCATCTCGGCCTGCCCTATGCCTTTGCGCATTTCATCACCGACGGGCGCGGCGCCGAGCAGGCGCTGGCGCTGTATCGCCAGAATTTCCGGCCCTCAGCCTTCTGCCCCGCCCCGAAGGCCACGCTCTGCGTCTGGGCGCTGGCGGCCGAAACGGAAGACGAGGCCCGGCATCTGTTCCGCAGCCGCGCGCGCTGGCGGCTTGATCGCAATCGCGGCCTGCTCAAGCAGATCCAGCCACCCGATGCCGTCGAGATCTCAGCCGACGAGCAGCCCGAGATCGACGCGTTATGGCAGCGCAGCTTCGCGGGATCGGCGGCGCAGGTGAGCGAACGCCTGCGCGCCTATGCGCAGACGATGCAGCTTGATGAACTGGTGATCCTGACCTGGACGCATGACCAGGCCGCGCGCCGGCGCAGTTACGACTTGCTGGCGCGCGATTTCAGGCTGGCATGACCGTCAGAAATTGGCGGCCTGGCGCTGGCGCATCGCCAGCGTGAAGGCCACGCGCGCCTCGCGGGCGATGCTGGCATCATGCCCGCGGTCTTCGCTCCCGCCGTCATCGTTGGCATGCTTGGGTCGGATATGCGCCACGCCGTAATCCCCTTCGGCCAGATCGTAGAGCGAGACGACGTAATCCTCGTTCTCCACGATGCGGGCGGCGGGGTCGATCTTCCAGTCGGGAATCAGCATGACGGGTACTCCTTCAACAGACGGAAGAAGCATGTAGGGCGGCGCGGGCCGCGCCGCTGTGACGGAAGCCATAATCCGGGGCAGGAGACGGATTTTTCCGGCCTTGGCTTCGGCCTCGGCGGCTTCACCGGGATTAACGCAGCAAGCAATGACAGGTTCCGTGCCACCGCGATGACAGGTCAGAGGCATCAGCTACATACAAGAACATGCAAGCTAAGGTTTAAGAATTTCATCTGTTACATCCAGAAATAGGCAAAACATATATAAAAAATAGATCAATCTGGCTTTTCCTCCCTCTCAGGGGGAGGAAATCATGGCTTTCCCTTCAGGCGAGATGGACCGGGCCGCCGGGGGAGCGGATCGCATACCGGTCGTTCGGTTCACCACGGCGGGGCTGCCGGCGGGGGACCGTTTTGCCGCCTGGAGCCGTGCGACCTCGGCCCTGTTCGATCTCTGCGCGCCTCATCCGCGGCGTGGCATGGCCGGTTTTTCGGCCTCCCTCACTGCCTATCACTTCGGCGCCTTCCTGCTCTGCCACAGCCGCGCCGATGCCGCCCGCTACATCCGCTCCGCCCAGCGCAGCCGCCTCGACGACCTCGATCACTACCTGATTCATCTGCCGCTGCAGCAGGCGGGCGGTTTCAGTGGCGGCTTCGGCGGCGGTGTCGCGCGTCGCCTGCGGCCGATGGATGTGGGAATCTTCGATCTGGCGCTGCCATCGGCCTACATCGCCGGCGCCGGCGAGACGATCAGTCTGATCGTGCCGCGTGCCGGCCTCTCGCTGCTGCTGCGCAATCCCGACCAGCAGCATGGCCGCATCCTGCGCCGCGACCAGCCGATGGGCGCGATGCTGGCGCAGCATCTCATCGCCCTGAACAGCGTTGCGCCACGGTTCGGCCTGCACGAGGCGATGGCGCTGGCCAACACGGTGCTCGGGCTGATCGCCGTCTGTCTGGGATTCGACATGCCGTCCACGGCCCGCGCGCCACCATCGCAGCAGGCGACAAAGGAACCCGTCGCACGCCGCATCCGTGCCTATATCGAACAGAACCTGCATCGCGAGACGCTGACGCCAGAGCTGATCGTCAAGGAACTGGCGATCTCGCGCAGTCAGCTCTACCGCCAGTTCGAAGCCTTCGGCGGCGTACGCCATTACGTGCGCCGCCGTCGCCTGCGCCAGAGTCTGCTGGCGATTTGCAATCCGCTGCAATCGGGCCAGCGCATCGCCGACATCGCTTATGAAAAAGGCTTCAGCGACGAGGCGCATTTCAGCCGCCTGTTCCGCGATGCCTTCGGCCTCTCGCCGCGCGAGGCGCGGCAGGCGGTGCAGCGTGGCGATGCCGCGCTGCTGGCCGCCGTGCTGCCGCCGGCATCCGCTGCCGCTGCCGGCGAGCAGGCACCTTTCGCCCATTGGATCAGAGAATTGGCGATTGCGTGAGTGCATACAAGAGTACCAATACGCACCATTCCGCCTTTGGGACGCCTGTCCAAGTTTTTGAAACGCTGATCCCGCGACGCTCCTGGACGCTTGCGCTTTGATCACCCGCAAGCGGATAGGGCGCAGGGCACAAGGGATCACCTCCGGATGTGCCGCCTCCCGAACCGCCAGCAGCACCGCTCCGCGTGATCAACGGGGAACGGCTAAGGGGGAGAGCGGAACGTGGCCAACCTGTCTCTGCATCATCTGATCCAAAGCATCGCCGGCGCCGTCGCCGAGGCGCAGGACAAGATCCATCGCTATCAGATTTCCACCGTGCGGCAGTATTTCGACGCCGACAACCGGCCGGTCAGCGTCGATGTGCGGCTGCCCTCCATGGCGCCGGATGCCCAGGACGGCGACGAACGCCTGGTGCGCGTGCCGCTGCTGTCGCTGATCGGTGCGCGGCTGCTCGCCGTCAAGGACATGGAAATCAGTTTCGATGTCGGTCTGGGCGGCCAGCCGGAACCCGGCAAGCCAGAGCCAAAGCTGAGCCCTGCGAAAGCAGCCGATGCCGCCACCGAAGGTGCCAGCGGCAAGGACGACGCGGCGAAGGACGGCCAGGATGCCGCCAAGCCCGATGTCTGGCCCAGCGATACCCATGCGCCTTTAAGCGTCGATATGAGCGCTTCGAAGAATCGTGATGGCGGGCCGATGGCCCACATCACCCTCCGGGTCGAGAGTCAGCCTCCGTCAGAAGGCATGGCGCGGCTGATCCACCATCTCGACAAGTCCATCTAACCAACCAGAGGAGTCCGTTCCATGCCGAATTTCTCAATGGCCGACCAATTCCGCGGCCTGCCCATGGGCGATCTGATCGGCGGTCCGCTCACCGCGGCCTGCGACGCTCAGATCCGCCTGGCCAACGCCACGGCAAACTTCATCAAGGTGATCGGCTTCCTGCCGCCGCCCGCGCCGGCCCAGGGTGCCGTCGCCGATCCGAATGCCGTGGGCGACGTGCGCAACGTCACCTTCAAGTTCGACCGGCCTTCGACCCAGAAGGCTCCGGAGGATGGCGCGGCCACCCTTCCGATGGAGACGGTGGAACTCAGCGTGCCGCTGCTGGCGGTGGTCAAGGTGCCGAACCTGTCGATCAACAAGGTCGACATCACCTTCGACATGGAGGTGAAGAACTCCGAGACCTCGAAGGAAGCCACCGACATGCAGGCGGCGATGGAAGCCCAGGCCAAGATCGGCTGGGGCCCGATCAGCGCCACGGTCAAGATCTCGGGCTCGGTCTCCTCGCACAAGGAGAACACCCGCTCCACCGACCAGTCGGCCAAATACCATGTCGAGGTGCATGCCAGCGACGACGGCATGCCCGAAGGCCTGGCGCGCGTGCTCGACATGATCGCCACCTCGGTCGCGCCGAAGGCGATCACCCAGCACTAAGCCGCGTGCAGGGCAGGTAACGCGTAGGGGGCCTAAACGGCCGGGCTTTTCCGGGAAGGTGTTTCACAATGTTTGATTTGACGGATGTGAGATACGTGAAACGCATCACGGTCGGCAGTACCGACCCGGAAAGGCTGTCGTCGGAAGAGGCCATCCAGGCGGAAGCCGATCTGCTCAACAAATGCCTCGAGCCCACGGCGCGCGGCCGCATCATCGGCATCGAGAAGAATTTCAGCCTGCTCAATATCGGCGAACACCAGGTGGTGCTGCAGGCGATGGTCTATCACATCGGGTTCCCGCGCAAACCCTACTGGCTCGAGGACAAGGCAACGTCATGACGATCCGTCGTCTGGAGGATTTCGCGCGCTCCATCGGCATCGCCTTCGGACTGGCGCACAAACAGACGCGCGGCGGTGCCGAGGCCCAGGTCACCTCGATGGATGTCGATCTGGCTGCCACGCTGGAGCGCCTCGGCCCGAAAGAGGCCGCCGCCACCGGCGGCATGGCCGAACCCGGCGCCTTCGCCCTGCGCATCGGGCGACCGAAACTGCAGACCGTCGACCGCGACGGCAACCTGCTGCGGCTCTCCATCGGCGTGCGCGATGCAGACGGCGAGCAGATCGAGGTGCGGCTGGAAGGCAAGCTGCTCAGCCGCTACGGCCGCACCATCAATGCCGAGACCATCATACAGGGGGAGAAAACCACAGATGGCGAAACGCTCTGACGACACCTTGCTGCTCGTTCTCTCGGACAAGGAGGCATCCATCTTGCGCGACATCGTCGATCCCCCTCTGGCGGCCGGGGACAAGGCCCGCCTGCTCCAGATCACCATCGCGATCCTGCTGCTGTTCGTGCTGGCGGTGATCGCCATCGGCCTGTTCCAGCCCCGGCTGGCCCGCATGATCGCCGAAACCCTGGCGCTGCTGACGAATTGACGCCGCGCCGCCTGATCCAACGCCTGACGATACGGGAGACAAACATGACAAGCACCGCCTTCACCTTCTTCGCCGCCGCCCTGCTGGCTGCGGCACCGGCCCTGGTTCAGCCTGCTCTGGCCCAGCCCTATAACGGCGAATATCGCGGCAGCCTGGAAGATCGTGGCCGCCCGGTGGTGGTGATCCTGAGCCTGGAAACCGCCAAGGCGCCCGGCGATGCCGGCGGACGCATCCGCTTCCAGGAACCCTGGGTCTGCGGTTTCGAGCTGGAATACTCCGGCATCCGCGAAAAGGCCGCGGTCTATTCCTTCAAGGGTTCGGGCGCCGGTGCCTGCCGGCCTTACACCCAGGGTTACGCGCGGGTGCAGAGCGACGGTGCCAACCTGCAGCTTGAACTGGTCGGTGCCGATCGCGGCGCCAGCCAGAAGATCCAGTTGCAGCCGGCGCAGAAGCGCGACTGAAAGCTGCGCGGGCTGGCGCTGATCGCGCCTGACCCGCCGGCCCATCCTTCACGGCACAGGTCGATCCACGGCAACGCGGTTGCGCTTTGCCGCACGGGGATGCCGTGCCCGCAAACAGGCCCGCAATCAGTGAGGTGTTTCATGTGCATCAGCAATTCGGTCGGCAATGGCGGCGTCAATGCGTCCAACGACGTGCGCTGCATCCAGCTTCTGCTCAACATGAACCGCGACCGCTGCGGCCTGGCCAGCGATCTCAAGGTCGATGGCGCCTGGGGCCCCAGCAGCGCCGCGGCGCTCGCCACCTTCTGCAAGGCGATCGGCGCCCGCAGCGACACGCCGGTCACGGCCAACGACGAGATTCTCGTCGCCCTGCGGCGCGGCCTGCCACCCGCCTTGGTGCGGCAGAAGCTGTGGATCATCATGACCAGCGCGCAGGCGGCCAAGATCGACGCCTTCTTCGAGGCCATCCTGGCGACGATGAACCGCTACCAGATCAACACGCCGCTGCGCATGGCGCATTTCCTGGCCCAGATCGCCCATGAAAGCGGCTGCCTGCGCTATACCGAGGAGATCGCCGACGGCGAAGCCTATGAAGGCCGGGCCGATCTGGGCAACACCCAGCCGGGCGACGGGCCGCTGTTCAAGGGCCGCGGCCTGATCCAGCTCACCGGTCGCACCAATTACCGCGAATACGGCAAGGCCTGCGGCAGGAATTTCGAAACCACCGACAAGCCGACCCTGGTGGCCACCGATCCTGACCTTGCCGTGGATGTTGCCGGCTGGTTCTGGGACAGGCGCCAGCTCAACGCCCTGGCCGACCGCGATGACCTGCGCGAGATCACGCGCCGGGTGAATGGCGGCTTCAACGGCCTGGCCGACCGCGCCGATTTCCTGGCGCGGGCCAAGTGGCTGCTGGTGCAGAACGATGCATCGGTCGCGGCCGATACGGCCGCCAAACCGGCAAACGGCGCTGCCTGACGGCTGGCGCAACACGGAATCCGGGCCGCGTGGCGGTGGGGCGCGGCGCCGGCTGAACGGCTGGCATAGCCGGCCATCTCAACACAGGAGGCAGTCATGCCCATCAGTGATTATGTTGATCCGAAAGACAGCGGCAGCCAGTCCGAGATCCTTGCCGTCGTCGGCAACGAGGAGAATGCCGGCGGCATGTGCCTGATGCTCAGCATCAACTGGGCGATCAATTGCAGTCAGCCCGGGGCCAAGGCGCCGAACGCCGTCTGGGCCGACATGCGCGACAACATCAAGAGCAAGGCCGGCCAGGCCTATCTCAAGCAGATCGGCCAGCAGCAGGTCGGCTACACCCGGCATTTCAACACCGGCGGCTGGCTGCAGTCGGCCACCGATCTGGTGGATCTGGGGTCGCGCAAGGCACGCCAGGCGAAAAAACTCACGCCGGATGATTCCTACACCACGAAAACCGGGATGGCCGAACGCATCGTCTCGGGTCTGGCGGCATCCACCACCACGCCGCCGCTGGTGCTGATCATCTTCAAATGCCGGGGCGGTGCCCATGGCATCGCCGCCGCCAAGGTCGGGGATGTCCATTACATCTTCGATCCCAATTACGGCGTGATGATCGTCGATCCGGCGAAGAGCCGTTCGCTGGATGGCGCCACTGCCCGCCTGTTCGACGATTACGGGATCAGCAGCGGCATCGTGGTGTCCATCGTCACCGGCTGATCGCCGGCCGGGCCGCAACGCCGCCGCGCGCTGCGGCCCGCGCCACGCCGATGGATTGCCAGTCGCAATGTGACGCCAGCAGGGAGAAAAGGATGTCGATCAGGGATTATGTTGGTCCGGCGGATGGCGGCTGCCAGGCCGAATTGCTCCGGGTGGCCGGCAATGCGGAGACTGTGGGCGGGTTGTGCCTGATGCTGGGCATCACCTGGGCGATGAATTGCAGCCTGTCCACGGCCAAGACGCCCAGCCTCGTCTGGGGCGCCATGCGCGACAACATCAAAAGCAAGACCGGCCTGCGGTATCTGAGGCAACTCGCCCAGCAGCAGCTCGCCCATACGCGGTTTTTCGCCGCCGGCGACTGGTTTCAGCCCGCCAGCGAACTGGTCGAGCTGGCCTCGCGCAAGGGCCGTCGCGCCTGCCGGCTCGCGCCCGAGGATGGCTTTTCAACGGCTGGCGACATGGCGACGCGCATCCAGCAGGGCCTCAAGGCTTCGGCCGCCTGGCCGCCGATGGTGCTGATCGTCTTCGCCGGCAAGGGCGCCGGCAGCCTTGCCGCCGCCGCTGTCACTCATGGCGGCAAAACGTTTCTGCTCGATCCGCTGCAGGGCGTGCTGGTGGTCGATCCGGCGCGGCTGCAGGCGCTGGATGGCGCCACCGTTGAAATGTTCACGCTCTACAAGATCCGGAAAGGCCTGGTGATCCCGATCGCCTGACCGCCGCCGCCATGCGGCGGTCTGACCACACGCACCTGGAACACGCACCTGGCCCTGCGCATGCAGGACTTCTTCACCGCGCGCCGCGCCGGCCCATGCTCCCCCACCGGCATGGCCAAGGCGGCGGCGGTGATCTGACCGCCAGGCAGGGCCGCATCGCGTACTGCCGAGCGCGATGCGGCCGACCTGGGGAAGCGGATGATCTGGTATGCGGTTTTTTTCTGGTATCAAAAAAGACTTGCGCCTTGGATCGCCGGAACGGAGCATCATGGCGTCGTCGCAATGAGCGTGTGGTGGTACGGGGGATCGAATGGTTGCCAGCGACAGCTTCGCCGAATTACTGCGCGAGCAGCTTGCGCCGCTCGGCCATGTCGCTCTCCGCCGCATGTTCGGCAAGACCGGCGTATTCTGTGATGGCGTCATGCTCGGAATGGTGCGCGACAACACGCTCCATTTCCGCGTCGACGACGACAACCGGGCCGTCTTCAAAGAAGCCGAAGCCTTTCCGCCTCTCAATTACGAAAAAGCGCGGCGAGACCATCGATCTGGCCTTCTGGCGTGCGCCGGAACGATTGTTCGACGACCCCGACGAGCTTCTGACCTGGGCCCGTGCGGCCCAAGAGTACACTCACACCTTCATTAATGCTTTTTTGCATCGGAAACTTGATGACTGATAGTAGACAATAATTATTGGAGCGGGAAATGCGGTACGGTCTTACAGCAATGGTCCTCTCGGCAGCCGAGTTTGTTCCGATAACAAAATCCGAATATGAAAAAATAGGTCTGGCAAAGCGTTTGTTGATTGAGACGCTATATATCGAACAAAAATTTGACCTGATTGTTGGTGACCTTCTGGACTTTGAAACAGACATATTGGCCTTAGCAGCCAAGAACATGTTGACGGGCCTCACTGAATCTAGGTCTCTCTTTATTGAGAAAAACAGTATATCGCGCCGTGTTGTGAATTTACTGTCTGCATGCCGCCTATATACCGACCATGTCAAACACCATTTGAGTGAGATATCGCGCCTAGCTGAACTTAATGAAGATGTGGGGCGTTATTTCAGGGATGAATATGACAGATCATTCGCCTATCGCTTTATGGAGGCCCTTCGAAATCATGTTCAGCATCGGGGCTTCCCTTTCCATAGCCTAATTTACAGCAGTGGTTGGAGTTCCTTAGATGACAATGGGAAGCTTATTTTCTCTATAGGCTTGTCTATAGATAGCACAGTCCTGAAAGAAGATGGGAAATTCAAGGCGTCGGTTTTGGCGGAACTGGAAGCATTAGAGGAAGAGATCGATCTTCAAGAAATGATCCGCCGTTATATTGAAAGTCTTGGCAATATCCATGTACGCATTCGCCAGCTTCTTGCTAAGAAGATTGAGGAGCATGAAATGATTATCCTCAAGGCGATCGATGCATTTGCTCAAACGCCGGAGGGGAAAGATTCGATTATTGGCCTTGCTGCTGTGATCGAAGGAGAAGATGAGATTGTGTTGGAAGAAATTCCTCTTCACAGAGAATTCATCGATCTTCGTAAATTCTATGAGCGGCGAAACCGCAGTCTCGTGAATCTATCAAAGCGTGTTGCGTCTAACGAAGTACGAGAGAAGAAACAAAAGCGTCGTCAGCACCACACGGTACGATAATTAAACAAAACAGTTGCGATCAGATTGCGCCATTGGTTCAGATTCGTTTCGCGCGGAGATGCATTGATTCGACGCCATATAGATGGCAAAGGGCGGCAAAAGGGTGGACGAGGTCAAGAAGTGGAAGAGGCATTAGCCAGAAAATAAGAAAAATTGGCGTCCCCGGAGAGATTCGAACTCCCGACCCGCTGCTTAGGACGCAGCCGCTCTATCCAGCTGAGCTACGGGGACGCAAGGCTTGGAATGCCGGCAACCTAGCCGCGCCGCCGCCATCCTTCAACCGTCCCCGGCTTCAACCATTCCCGCCCCGGCCCCGTGCGCCCGGTATCCGGAAAATAACCCCAGCTATCCGAATGGTAACGCTGCCGGCCCGGGCCGGCCCTGCCAGACTGGCCCCGGTTTTAAGACTGGCTCTGGTTTCCAGGTTGGCGGATTTCAGGCAGGCGGAGAGGGGCATATGGCGGCGGAACCGGCGGGGCAGGTCAACGGCGATGGCCATGACGCATATTTGCGCGCCCATCTGCGGGCCCGTCTGCGCGATGGCGCCAGCTTCCTGAGTGCTGTGGAATATTCGCCGATCATGACGGCGCTCGATGCGCCATTGCATGGCGAGGCCGAGCGCGAAAACTGGGGCATCGCCATCGAAAACCTGTATTACGCGCTGCTCTGCCTGATGAGCGTGGAGGCCAGCCTGTTCGCCGGCCGCCCGGTGGCGCTGGCCGAGATCCTGCAGGCCAGCGACCGTCATCATTGCGGCGCGCTGTTCCGCGACCTGCTGGCCGATTTCACCAGCCAGGCCGACTGCCGCCTGGCGCGGCTCAGCCCCGGCGGCCGCATCACCCTGCTGTCGCTGCTGCTGCAGGCGCTGCGCGTGGTCTACGGCACGCTGCTTGAACACGAGCCGGCGCTGGATACGGATGTGCTGGCCGAGTTGCAGGCCACGCTGGACGGCCTCACCCGCCGGCTCGGCTGTCACATGACCGGCGAACGCTGACTCCTCAGCGTTTTTTCGGCGGCGTCTGCTGCTGCTGTTTCAGCGCCATGAGCGCGGCGAACGGGCTGTCGGCCATCTTCGCCTCGTCCTCGCGGCGCTTTTCATGCTCGCGCTTGCGCTTGGCGACGATGGCCTTGTGCGAGCGCAGATACAGCGTCACATCGGCCTTGGTTTCGGGATCGCGCGCGGTGATCGGCTTGTAGCCCAGCGCCCAGAGCAGGCGATGCAGCTCGTCCTGGCCGCAGCCGGCCAGGTTCATCCAGGCGGTGTCGGGCAGGAAGCTGCCGGGCGGGCCCAAACGATCAGAATGGGGGCGTTTTTTCCTCGGCACCTCGGTCGCAGGGGCGGCCGCTTGTTCAGCATGAATCTCCGGTGTCGGCACCTCGGCCGGCGCTTCCACCGGCTGTTCGATCTGCTCGCCCACCGGCTCAACCTGCTGCTGCTCCGGCGGCACGATATCGGCCGCGTCCACCGGCGGCGTTGCATCGTCTGGCTTCGGCGCATCCTTCTGTACCGGCTGCCGCGATTCCTGTTCGGCCTTGCGCGCGCCCTCGGCGATGCGCTGCACGACATCCAGGCGGAAGGCATGGCGGCCGGCGCGCAGGAAACCGGCGGCCATCCACCAGGCATCCTCGCGCCATTCCAGGATGGGCAGCGAGGTCAGGCCCGGCGTCGGCGGCGCCTCGGGTTCATGCCCCTGCGCCACCGCCCATAACAGCGTCTTGAGTTGCGTCGGTTTGGGCTTGAGCAGTTTCGGCACCAGGATATGCGTCTCGCCAAAGCTCACGCCCATCTTGCGCAGAGGATGCCGCTCGGCCTGGCCCATATGGCGTACCAGATCGGCCACGTCGTCGCGGCGCAGCGCGCCCAGATTCTCTGCCAGCTGGAAGGCCAGGCCGCGCGCAGCCCCCTTCAGCTCGGCATCCCTCAAACGATAGAGGTCGCTTAAGTGCTGGCGCAGATGGCGCTTCAGCCAGCTGCCGAGTTTCTCTTCCACCGCCTTGCGCGTCTCCGCCGGCAACTGGTCGTCGGCCAGCAATTGCAGCTTGGGCTCCAGCACCTCCGTGCCTTTCACCAGCACGGCCAGCGGCACGCTTTCCTTTTCCGCCGTGATCAGCAGCAGGCCACCCTCGGGCGACAGCGCGAAATTCTCGTCCGGCAGCGTCAGCAACGCCTCGGCATGGGACTGCAGCGCCGGGCCCAGCACGCGCAGGGCGGCGGAGCGCAGGATGCGGCGCTGCTCAACGGTTTCATGGCCCACGGCGCGGAAACGCAGGCCACGCACATGGCCGATGATCTCGCCTTCCACGGTCAGGGCATCGTCTTCGCCCAGCTGCACATTCAGGCTGGCCGGATCTTCCGCCAGACCGCGGCTCAAAACGCTGGTGCGGCGATCGACGAAACGCTCGGTCAGCTTTTCATGCAGGGCATCGGACAGGCGATCCTCGATCGCCCGCGTCCTGGCCTGCCAGCCCTGCGCATCCTCCAGCCAGCCCGCTCTATGTGCCACCGTCGTCCAGGTGCGGATATGCGCCAGGCGCTGCGACAGGGTGTCGATGTCGCCATCGGTGCGGTCGATGTTGCGCAGCTGCCCGGCCACCCAGTCCTGCGGCAGGCGGCCGTCGCGGTCGACCAGATGCACATAGATCTGGCTTAAGAGTCGCGCATGGCTGTCATGCAGGTCTTTCGCGAAATCGGGAATGGCGCAGACCTGCCACAGCAGGTCCACGCGATCCCGGCGCGTGGCGCGCTCGGTGACGGCGGCATCGGTGCGCAAAGCCTGCAGGCTTAATAAATCATCGGCATCGCGGCCGCGGGTCAGTCCCTCGCGCGGCGGCGCCACTTCCAGGCTGGCGACCAGGGCGGCGATGCTGGAATAATCCAGGTTCGGGTTGCGCCAGCGCGCCGCCGTCACCGGATCGAAACGATGGTTTTCGATCCGCTCGATCAGCTCGGGTTCCAGCGGTGGGCAGTCGCCTGTGGTGCCGAAGGTGCCGTTGCGCAGATGGCGGCCGGCGCGGCCAGCGATCTGGCCGGCTTCGGAAGGATAAAGCGGCCGCATGCCCACGCCGTCGAATTTCGACAGCGCGGCAAAGGCCATGTGCTCGATATCGAGGTTCAGGCCCATGCCGATGGCGTCGGTCGCCACCATCACATCCACGTCGCGGTTCTGGAACAGCTCGACCTGGGCGTTGCGCGCCCGCGGGCTGAGCGCGCCCAGCACCACCGCCGCGCCGCCGCGCTGGCGCCGGATCGCTTCGGCGATGGCATAGACGTCGTTGGCTGAAAACGCCACCACGGCCGAGCGCTTGGGCAGTCGCGAGAGCTTCTTCTGGCCGGCGTAAGAAAGCTGCGACAGGCGCGGCCGGGCGATGAATTCGGCATTGGGCACCAGGCGGCGCACCAGCGCGCGCATGGTATCCGAGCCAAGGAACATCGTTTCGTCCGCGCCCCGCGCATGCAGCAGGCGGTCGGTGAAGACATGGCCACGCTCGGCATCGGCGCAGAGCTGGATCTCGTCCACGGCCAGGAAGTCATATTGCCGGTCCAGCGGCATCGCCTCCACGGTGCAGACGAACCACTGCGCGCCCTTCGGCACGATCTTTTCCTCGCCGGTCACCAGCGCGATGCTGCGCTCGCCCTTGATCTTCACCGCGCGGTCATAGACCTCGCGCGCCAGCAGGCGCAGCGGCAGGCCGATGATGCCGCTGCGATGGCTCAACAGCCGCTCGACGGCCAGATGGGTCTTGCCGGTGTTGGTCGGACCCAGCACGCAGAGGATGCGGCCTTTTTCGGCGGTCTTGAGATCTGTCACGGTGTCAACTCGTCTTGCTCTGAATCGTTTTTGTAATGCGCGCCGAGGTGCACAGCACATCGCCCACAGATGCCGTCACTTCGCAGAAGGCCGTGCTGCGCCCGCGCTTCAGCAGCCTGCCGGCCATGGTCACGCGCTCGCCCGCCTGCACCGAGCGGATGTGCTGCACATGGATGTCCACCGTCATGGCATGCTCATCCTCGCGCAGATCGCCCAGCATCGCCAGCAAAGCCGGCGGCTCCAGCAGGCCGTTCAGCACGCCGCCATGCACATACTGCCCGTAGATCAGCATGTCGCCGGCCGCCGTGAAGCCCACTTCCGAGCGGCCCGGCGCGACAAGCTGCAGCTCCAGTCCGGCCCAGCGGTGGAAGGCGGTCTGGCCGATCAGGTTTTCGGCAAAGGGCCTGACCCAGGCGGCGAGCGCGGGGTCGAAGCGGGCGGACATGGACGGAGGCTCCGGTTTTGCCCGCCAGTATAGGACCGGGTGTGCAGGCGGCTCAACCCGCCGGGGGCGGCCGGGTCAGCCTTCGGCGGGTTCCGGCGGCATCAGATGAACGCCTTCGGCCCGTAGCGACACCATGGCGGCAATACCGGGCGCCAGGCCGTTGCGTGCAGCCACATGGCTGGACAGGCTGAATTGCAGGCGGTCGCCATTGTGATCGGCGGCGAAAACGATGCTGACTGTATCGCCCATGGGCACCAGTTCGGCGATCCGCCCGGGCACCGGATTTTCCCGTTCGCCCTGGCTCGGCCGGTCGCGCCGGTGCAGCACGATCTGCGATGCGCGAATGCACCAGGCGCTGGCGCTGCCAACCGCGAAATCCGGCTGCGCCGCCGCCTCCAGCGGCAGGCCGCTCCAGTCGATCACCGTGCGTGTCGTATCCTGCGCCAACACCCGGGCCGTGAAGATGTTGCGGATATCGATCAGCCTGGCCACGGTGGCACTGGCGGGGCGGGCCAGCACGTCGCCAAGTTTGCCCGTCTGCAGGGTCTGCCCGCGATGCAGCACCGCCAGCCGGTCGGCCAGGATCGCCGCCTCGCCCAGATCATGGGTCACCAGGATCGTGGGCATTGCCAGGTCGCGGCGCAGAGCAGCCACCTCGCGATACAGCTTGTCGCGCGTGGCGCGGTCAACGGAGGAGAACGGCTCGTCCAGCAGCAGGGCGGCGGGGTCGCGGGCAAGCGCGCGGGCCATCGCCACGCGCTGCTGCTGCCCGCCAGACAATTGCGCCGGGCGGCGATGACCCAAACCGCCGAGATGCACGCGCGCCAGCAGGTCGTCGGCGCGCGCCGCGCGTTCTGCCGCCGGCCGGTGCTCCAGCGCGGCCATCACGTTCTGCCGCGCGCTCAGATGCGGAAACAGCGCGAAATGCTGGAACAGATAGCCGATGCGTCTTTGCTGCGGCGTCACATTGATGTTGCGCGCCGTGTCCAGCCAGATGGTCTTGCCGCAGGCGACATGTCCCTGTTGTGGCTGCAGCAGCCCGGCGATGGCACGCAGGATCGTGGTCTTGCCGCTGCCCGAAGGGCCCAGCAGCGCCATCACCTCGCCGGGCGGACAATCCAGCCGCACGTCCAGCGGCACGGGCGCGGCCTGCCGCAATTCAACATGCAGTCCTTCAGCCATGGCGCTTGCCGATGCGTTTCGACAGCGCGGTGGTGGCGGCGATGGCGGCCAGCGAAAAAACCAGCAGGGTAGCCGACATCAGGCCGGCGGCCGTGTCGTCGAATGCCTGCACGCGGTCGTAGATGGCGATGGCGATCGTGCGCGTCTCGCCGGGGATGCTGCCGCCCACCATCAGCACCACGCCGAATTCCCCCAGCGTATGGGCGAAGGTCAGCACGGCGGCCGTCAGCAGGCCGGGCCAGGCCAGCGGCAGTTCGATCAGCCGGAAGCCGCGCCAGGGCGACAGGCCGCAGCAGGCCGCGGCCTCGCGCAGGTCGCGCGGGATGCCGGCGAAGGCCTGCTGAATCGGCTGGATGGCGAATGGCAGGTTGGCGATCAGCGAGGCGAAAACCAGGCCCTCGAAGGAAAAGGCCAGTGGCCCGCCAAAGAGGCCCTGCCAAATCCGGCCCAGCGCGGAGCCGCCGCCGGTTGCTACCAGGATATAGAAGCCCAGCACGGTGGGTGGCAGCACCAGTGGCAGGGCCAGCATCGCCTCGATCAGGCTTTTGCCGCGGAACTCGCTATAGGCCAGCCAGCGGCCGATCCAGAGGGCGGCAGGCAGCAGCAGGGCCAGCGTCCACAGGCCAAGCAGCAGGGACAGGCGAAGGGCGGTCCAGTCCATACGCGGCAGTCTGGGCTTGCTTGCTGCTTTTGCCTAGTCCCGGTGCATCAGCTCTGTTCGCCCGGCAGTACGAAGCCGTAGCGCACCAGGATTCTGCGCCCGGCCGTGCTTTGCAGGTAATCGTAAAACCGCTGCGCGGTATCGTCCGCATTTTTCAGCAGTACCATGCGCTGTCGCAGAGGCTGGTGCCATTCGGCGGGAATCAGGGCATGGCGGCCGCGCTGCTCCATCTGCGGCGACAGCACCAGCGAATAGGCCACGATGCCGCCCTGCGCGCCGCCGCTGACCGCGAATTGCGCCGCCTGCGACACGTTTTCGCCCAGCACCAGCTTGTCATGTATGGCATCCCACAGGCCGAGATGGCGCAAGGTTTCCTCGGCGCGGCGGCCGTAAGGTGCGTGCTCGGGATTGGCGATGGCGAACCGCGTCACCCGGCCGGCCTGCAAAGCGGCCTTCAGGTCGGCCAGGCTGCCATCGGGCTGCAGCGGCGAACCCGGCGGCACGATCAGGGCCAGGCGGCCGATGGCATACAGCACGCCGCGATCTTTGGTCAGTCCGGCATCGGCCAGCCTGAACACGAAATCCTCGTCGGCCGAAAGGAATATCTGGAACGGCGCGCCCTGCTGGATCTGGCGGAAGAAGTTGCCCGACGAGCCGAGCGAGAGTTTCACCTGCCGGCCGCTTTGTCCCGTGAAATCCTTTGCCGCGTCCTCCAGCGCGAAAGCCAGATCTGCTGCGGCCGCGACAATGGGGATATCGCTGGTTGGCGCTTGCGCCCGCGCTTGCGAGGCGGAGCAAAGGCCGATGGCAAGCAGGGCTGCAAACACAAAGGCATGGAAGCGCATGGCGGTCTCCGTTATGTCCACGCAACCATAACGGCCGTTATATCCGGCTGGCAATAGCGATGCCGGCCAAGCCGTCAATCCTGAAAAGTCATGGCCGGACTTGTTCCGGCCATCCACGTCTTTTTTGTTTTCAAGAAAAACTCATGGATGCTCGGGTCAAGCCCGAGCATGACGGTTTATGGGTGAAAAATTACTGTCCTCCCCGGCGATGCCAAGGCATGACGAAGATCAATGAAACTGTCTTATTTCTGCCGCTGCTTCCGCAACGCCGCCACATCCTTGGCGATGACTGTCTCGGTGGCGGCCGCCATGCGGCGATAGCGTATCAATACGTCCTGCCCCAAGGGCGTGAGCTGCGCGCCGCCACCGGCCTTGCCGCCGGTGGCGGCCGTTACCAGCGGCTTGGCGAAATAGCCGTTCAGTGTCTCCACCAGCATCCAGGCGCGCTTGTAGCTCATGCCCAGCCGCCGCCCGGCCGCCGCGATCGAGCCGGTCTCGGCGATGCCTTCCAGCAGATCGGCCTTGCCCGGCCCGAGGAACACATCCGGCGCCAGCACCACGCGCAGGCGGGCGGCGGGTTTCTGGGTTGCGGCTTTGGCTGGGGTCTTTTTCTTCACGTTCTTGACCATGGGCGGACTACAGCATGGCTGGTCCGTTCAGGCCAGAGGCCCGGCCGGCTCCGCCGGGCGGCGGCAGAGTGGATATCGGACTACAGCAGTATTTCCATGGCATAATTGTGGATGGCGACGCCGGCGATTTCGAAATCGCGCCGCGCCAGCTCGCTCCAGCCGCGGTTCAGGTAGAAGCGTCGCGCCGCCTCGCTTGCCTCCACATGCAGCCGCACCATCCCGCGTGCCTGGGCGCGTGCCTGCAATGCATCGGTCAGGGCTGCGGCGACGCCACGCCCGGCCGCCTCCGGCGCACCGTAAAGAAAATTCACATGGCCGTCGGGCTCCAGATCGGTGAAGCCCAGCAGCGTGCCGTCGGCCGCCTCGGCAACGAAGGTTTCGCGGCCATCGCCGTTGAGCATGCGGATGCGGGCGGCATCGGGCGCCAGCGAGGTCCAGGCCGCCACCTGTGCCGGCGTGTAGTCGCGCGGCCCCGTTAGCCGCACGGCACGCAGATAAATCTGTGCGAGGGGCTCGGCGTCAGCGTCGGTATAACTGCGGATATGAAAGGCGGCGGGCATGGGGCCGCGGTTATAGCCGCTGTGGGGCCCCGACAAAATCATGAGGGGCGGCCTCGAATGGCCTTTTCCCGGCAGCCATTTGTTGCTATATTGTTCTAGTATTGATTGCGATGGGCCGTCTGCGTGGCGGAATATGACCCGCTTATGCTTTTTCAATGGTTTAACACATCAAAACCATCGCAAAACGATGGAAACCGACATGGAAACGGTGCGACGGCGGTGGCTTTCGCCTGCATGGGCCCGCCAAAACGCGGGGGACGCACAATCTGGCGCTGTGAATTGCCGGGACGTCAAATTGACAGGGGTTAAAACCCGGCCATACTGGGTTTTGCACCGCAGCAACGGAGATTTCCGTACAGCACGCCTGCGGAGAGTGGGATGCGAGAGATGACCGAGAAGACCGCGCCGGCAAACTTCCCTGAAGCCTGGGCGAAAATGGCCCAGAAGGAACTGGGCGACAAGCCGCTCTCCGAGCTGCTGTGGCAGACGCCCGAGGGCATCACGGTCAAGCCGCTCTACACCGCCGCCGACCTCGAGGGTCTGGAGACACTCAATTCCCTGCCGGGCTTCGATCCCTTCACGCGCGGCGTGCGCGGCACCATGTATGCCAACCGGCCCTGGACCATCCGGCAATATGCCGGTTTCTCCACCGCCGAGGAATCCAACGCCTTCTATCGCAAGAATCTCGCCGCCGGCCAGCAGGGCGTGAGCGTCGCCTTCGATCTCGCCACCCATCGCGGCTACGATTCCGATCACCCGCGCGTGGTGGGCGATGTCGGCAAGGCCGGCGTGGCGATCGATTCCATCGAGGACATGAAGATCCTGTTCGACGGCATCCCGCTCGACAAGATGAGCGTGTCGATGACCATGAACGGCGCCGTGCTGCCCGTGCTGGCCTGCTACATCGTCGCCGCCGAGGAGCAGGGCGTGAAGCCGGACCAGCTTTCAGGAACCATCCAGAACGACATCCTGAAAGAATTCATGGTGCGCAACACCTATATCTATCCGCCCGCGCCCAGCATGCGCATCATCTCGGATATCATCGGCTATACCGCGCAGCATATGCCGAAGTTCAATTCCATCTCGATCTCCGGCTACCACATGCAGGAAGCCGGCGCGACCGCCGTGCAGGAGCTGGCCTTCACCCTGGCCGACGGCCTGGAATACGTGCGCACGGCGATCAACTCGGGCCTCGATGTTGATGCCTTCGCCGGTCGTCTGAGCTTCTTCTTCGCCATCGGCATGAACTTCTTCATGGAAATCGCCAAGCTGCGCGCCGCCCGTTTCCTGTGGGCGCGCATCATGAAGCAGTTCAACCCGAAGAAGGCCGGGTCGCTGATGCTGCGCACCCATTGCCAGACCTCTGGCGTCTCGCTCACCGAACAGGACCCCTATAACAACGTGGTGCGCACCGCGATCGAGGCGATGGCCGCAGTCCTCGGCGGCACGCAGTCGCTGCATACCAACGCGCTGGACGAAGCCATCGCGCTGCCCACCGAATTCTCGGCCCGCATCGCGCGCAACACCCAGCTCATCATCCAGGAAGAAAGCTACGTCACCAAGGTGGTCGATCCGCTTGGCGGTTCGTATTACGTCGAGGCGCTGACGCATGCGCTGGTGACCCACGCCTGGGCATTGATCCAGGAAGTCGAGGCCATGGGCGGCATGACCAAGGCGGTCGAATCCGGCATGCCCAAGCTGAAGATCGAGGAAGCCGCCGCCCGCCGCCAGGCCCGCGTGGATCGCGGCGAGGATGTGATCGTCGGCGTCAACAAATACCGCGCCGCCAGCCAGGACGTGCCGGACCTGCTCGAGGTCGACAATACCCGCGTGCGCGAGCAGCAGGTCGCCCGGCTGAAGACCATCCGCAACACCCGCGACAAGGCGAAAGCCGAAGCGGCCATCAAGGCGCTTGAAGCCGGCGCCGCCGGCAAGGCCAACCTGCTTGAGCTGTGTGTGCAGGCGGCCCGCGCCCGCGTCACGGTGGGCGAGATGTCGGATGCCATGGAGCGCGTCTTCACCCGTCATCAGGCCACCATCCGTTCGATCTCCGGCGTCTACGGCGCGGCCTATGCCAATGACGAGGGCTTCATGCAGATCCAGAAGGACATCGAGGCGTTCGCCGCCGAGGAAGGCCGCCGCCCGCGCATGCTGGTGGTCAAGCTGGGCCAGGACGGCCATGATCGCGGCGCCAAGGTGATCGCCACAGCTTTCGCCGATCTGGGCTTTGACGTCGATGTGGGTCCGCTGTTCCAGACGCCGGAAGAAGCCGCCAAGGACGCCATCGAGAACGACGTGCATGTGATCGGCGTGTCCAGCCAGGCCGCCGGCCACAAGACTCTTGTTCCTCAACTGATCAAGGCCCTGCACGACCAGGGCGCCGGCGACATCCTCGTCATCACCGGCGGCGTGATCCCGCCGCAGGATTACGATTTCCTGCGTGCCGCCGGCGTCGCCGGCATCTACGGCCCGGGCACCAACATCCCGCAGGCCGCCAGCGAAATCGTCAAGCTGATCCGTCAGCAGCGCCGGACCGCTGCCGCCGAATAAGACTCACGCCACGCGCCGCAACGTCGGCGCCTGTGTCGGCGCCTGTGTCGGGGCCTGTGTCGGGGCCCGGGTGCGGAAGAAGCCGACCAGCTCGGCCAGGTCACGGGCCTGACCGGCCAGGGCCTGGGCCGAGGCCGAGGTCTGCTCCACCAGTGCGCCGTTGCGCTGGGTCATCTCGTCCATCTGGCTCACGGCGGCATTGATCTGCTCCAGGCCGGTGGCCTGTTCCTTCGAGGCGCCGGCGATCTCGGCCACGATATCCGAGACGCGGGCGATGCCGTCGACGATGCCGGCCAGCTGTTCGCCGGTGCGCTGCACCAGCGCCGCGCCGGTCTTCACCTGGGCATTCGATTCCACGATCAGCGCCTTGATGTCCTTGCTGGCATTGGCGCTGCGCTGCGCCAGCGCGCGCACTTCCTGCGCCACCACGGCAAAACCCTTGCCGGCTTCGCCCGCCCGCGCCGCTTCCACGCTGGCGTTCAGGGCCAGCAGGTTGGTCTGGAAGGCGATCTCGTCGATCAGGCCGATGATGTCGGAAATCTTCTGCGCGCTGTGTTCGATGCGCTGCACGGCGGCCACGGCGTCATGCACCACCTGCCCGCCCTGTTCGGCGCTGCTGCGTGCCTGCATGGCTAGGGCATTGGCGGCCTGCGCATTGTCGGCATTCTGCCGCACGGTGGTGGTCACCTGCTGCATCGAGGCGGCGGTCTGCTCCAGGCTTGCGGCCTGGCTTTCAGTGCGTGCCGCCAGGTCGCTGCTGCCGGCCGAAATCTCGCCGGCGGCATCGCGCACGGTGGCGGCATTGGCGGCCAGCCGGCCGGCCAGATCGGTCAACCGCGCCGCCATGCCGTTGGCGCCGGTCTTCAATTCGCCGAACACGCCGTGGTATTCGCCGGTGATCAGTTTCGTCAGGTCACCATTGCTCATCGCCGTCATGCTGGCGGCCAGCTCGTCGGTGATGCCATGCAGCGATGCGACAAGCTGGTTGAGCCGCTGGCCCAATGTCAGCAGGAAGCCGTCCTTGCCGGCCTCGTTGAGCCGGCCGCTCAGATCGCCCTCCGCCACGCGTTCGCACAAGGCGGCGATCTCGGCCGCCGCCGCCGCTTCGCGGGTTTCGCGCTCATGGCGCCGCTGTTCGGACGCACGGCGCTGGTCTTCCGCGGTCTGCTCCAGCGCGACCTTCTCTTCGGCATTCTTCTTGAACACCTGCACGGCCTTGGCCATGGCGCCCAGTTCGTCGCGCCGCTCCTGTGCCGGCACCTCGCAGGCCAGATCGCCCCCCGCCAGCCGGTGCATCGCGTTCGTCAACCGAGCCAGTGGTCCGGTGATGGCGCGCACGAACAGCGTGCCGATCACCGCCGTCAACAGCAGCAGGGCGGCAATCGCGGCACCGGCCAGCATCGTCTGGCGTGCGGCTTCGCCGCGCAGCATATCGGCCAGCGCCAGCAGTTCGGCACTCATGGCCTCCTCTACCGATTTCATGTGGTCGATGTAACGGGTCATCGCGGCGAACCAGGCCGGCGCGGCGACGTCGCCCGTGTTGCCGGCATAAACGCTTTCGTAGGCGATGCGGCGGAAATTGCTCACGCCGGCCTGCTCGGCCTGTTGCGGCAGACGCTGCAGCAAGGCAGCCGGCGTCGGCGCGGCGATCCGGGCCGCTTCATCCAGCATCTGGGTCTGCAGGGCTGACAAGGCGACCACACGACGATAGACGGCGGGTTCGAACTTGCCGGCGGCGAAGGCGCCGGCGGCCTGGCCGCGTTCCTGTCCGGCCAGTTCCTTGCCCTGCAGCAGGGAATAATAGGCCTGGGTGGCGCGGCTGATGTCGGCATTGTCGCTGGCATGGATCGCCTGACGGATCACATCCAGCTGGGCCAGGATGGCGTTCGTGTAGAAGGCGAAGGATTGCGGTGCGGGCAGGCTCAGCGCATCGATGCCGCGACGCGTGGCATCCAGTTGCGCCAAAGCCTGCTGGCTTTGCCGTGCCGCCGTGGCCACGTCGCCGGCCGCCTGCTGCCGCAGGGTTGCATCCAGCCTGCCGCGCGCCGCGTCGGTCCGGCCGCGCTGGGCCTGCAACTCGGCGCCGAACTGCTTGCCGCCGCTGCCCAGGAACAGGGCCGAGCCGCCCCGCTCCTTCTGCAGTTCGTCCACAAAGGCGCTGGCCGCCACGGCATAGCCGGCCAGGGCCTGCACGGCCTCGGCCTGTTGCAGCTTGTCCATCCGCTCCTGGATCACCAGGGCGGCAAAACCGAGCAAGGCCAGGCTCGGGATCAGGAGGGCAAAAACGATCCGGCTTCTTATCGACCGCAGCATGAGAAGGCTCCGTCAGAATTACAGGCGCGCAATCTAGAGCGGTGCCCGCCTTGCCGGTCGATCTGGATCAATCTCCGCTCCACTTTGGGGGTCAGGAAATTGACCCCTGTCAAGAATGCGCGGCTTTGTCGCAGCTTGCCGGCGGTTTCGGCTTTGACTTGAAAGCCCGGCGCAACGGCTCCATATATCTGTCACCATGATCTTTGCGCGCCGCCATTTGCAGCTTTTCCGCGCCGGTCGCCTGCACGCAGGCGCCTGAGCCTCGTCGCGCGTCGCCGTCCCGGCTTTCTCGCGCGCCGGGGCTAACACGATCCCTCTGATCCCGTTCTTCCGCCCGGGCCGTCCCATGACGGCGCCGGCCTTCTGCCATTGGAGCCATCATGTCTTTCGTCGATCCGCGTCCCGCCATCACGCTCACCGAAACCGATGCCGACCGCCTACTGGCCCTGAGCGGCCAGATACGCCCGCGCCAGCCCGGCATCGCCGGGATGCTGGAGCAGGAAATCGAGCGGGCCAGCATCGTGGTGCCGCAGCAGGTGCCGCCCAATGTGGTGACGATGAACAGCCATGTGGTGTTCGGCTACGAGCACAGCCAGCGCAGCCATTGGCTCACCCTGGTCTATCCTGGCGAAGCCGATCTCGACCTGGCGAAAATAGCCGTGACCACGCCGGTAGGCGCCGCCCTGATCGGTTTGCGCGAAGGCGACAGCATCGGCTGGACGCTGGCGAGCGGCGAGCAGCGCCGCATCACCCTGCACAAGGTGGCCTATCAGCCCGAGCGTGTCGGCCGCTACGATCTGTAGCGGCCGGCAGACTGCGAACTATGCTCAGAATTCCTGCCAATCCTCATCGGCGGCGGCGTTTGCGCCCGCCGCGGCCGGCGCGGGCTGCGGCCTGGCTGCGGGTTTTGCCGCCGGCTTTGTCACGGGCTTCGTCATGGGCGGGCGCGTGGCGGCTTTCAGTGGCACCACCTTGGTGCTGCCCGTGGCGGCGGACAGCGTTGTCGCCGCATCCGTGCGGAAGAAGCCGACCAGATCGGCGAGTTGCCGCGCCTGACCCTCCAGGGCCTGGGCGGCAGCCGTGGTCTCTTCCACCAGGGCGCCGTTGCGCTGGGTGATCTCGTCCATGCCGGCGACGGCGGTGTTCACCTGTTCCAGGCCGGTGGCCTGCTCGCGGCTGGCGGCGGCGATCTCGGCCACGATGTCGCTCACCTTCTTGATCGACGTGACGATGTCGGTCAGTGAAGACCCGGTCTGATTCACAAGCGTCGCACCGGTTTTCACCTGGGCATTCGACTCCTGGATCAGCGCCTTGATGTCTTTCGACGCGTTGGCCGAACGCTGCGCCAGGGCGCGCACTTCCTGCGCAACGACCGCAAAGCCCTTGCCGGCTTCACCAGCCCGCGCCGCCTCCACGCTGGCATTCAGCGCCAGCAGGTTGGTCTGGAAGGCGATCTCGTCGATCAGGCCGACAATGTCGGAAATCTTGCGGGCGCTTTCCTCGATCTGCGTCACCGCCGAAACCGCATCGGCCACCACGCTGCCGCCCTTCTCGGCGGTGTCGCGCGCGGCGACCGCCAACTGGTTGGCCGCCTGGGCGTTGTCGGCATTCTGCTTCACCGTCGTGGTGATCTCATGCATCGAGGCGGCCGTCTCCTCGATGCTGGCTGCCTGGCTTTCCGTGCGCTGCGCCAGATCCTGCGAGCCCGAGGAAATCTCGGTCGAGGCGTTTTTTACCGCTTCGGCGCTCTGGGCCAGGCGGCCGGCGAAGTCGCGCAGCTTGTCGCCCATGGCGTTGATATCGGTGGCCAACGCGCCAAAGCGGCCGCGGAAGCTGTCCTTGATGCGGCGACGCAGGTCGCCGCCGGCCATCGCGCCGGTCACATCCTGCACGGCGCCGAACACGGCCTCGGTGCGGGCCAGCAGGGTATTCACGGATTCGCCGACGCGCTGCATCACGCCGCTCAGATCGCCGGTATTGACGCGCTGGGCCAGATCGCCATCGGCAGCCGCGGCCACCACCTGGCCGATGGCCTGTTCGAACCGCCGTTCGGCGGCGGCCTGTTCGGCAGCGAACCGTTCGCGCTGGGCGGCGGCTTCGGTTTCCAGCTTTTCACGTTCGGCCATGCTGGCTTTCATCTCGGCCAGGCTGGTCGCGGTGCGGGCGAACAGGTTCTCCAGCACCAGGCAGAGCCAGATCAGCACGCCGCATTCGGCCACCACGATCACGGCATGCACCACGACACGGCCGAAGTCGCCGCCATCAGGGAAAATCGCAAAGGGCAGGATGAAGTTCAGCGACAGGTGATGCACGGCAGTCAGCGTCGCGGCGGTGAGGATGGCGCGCCAGTCGCAATAGGCCGCCAACACCGCGAAGATCGCGAAGTAATACATATGCATATCGATCTGCCAGGGCCCGCTTGCCGCGAAGACCAGCAGCGAGGCCATGCCGACGAAGGCGGCCGCTACCACCTGGCGGGTGGCGGTGCCGACCGGATCGGTGCGGCAGAACCAGGTGGCGATCAGGGCAATCAGGGCGGCGCCAATGCCGCTGACCAGCAGGTTGGTGCCGTTGAGCCAGGCCACGGCGGCGATCAGCGGCAGATGCAGCCACAGCCAGACGATGAAAACCGAACTGGCCCGACGGCGCAGCTCCTCGAGCGAGGCGAGTTGAAGCAGGGCGGCGAGCATGGTGTTTCCTTTTATCGGACCTTAGCTACGGACAGTCTTAGCAGAAAAACCGAGGCAACCGGCCAGCAGGCCATCGCCGGCCAGCACCAGCCGCGCGCCGGCGGCATAGAGATGCGATACGGCGGTGGGATCGCTGCTGGCGACCAGCCACAGATTGGGCCATGCGCCCTGGCCCAGCGGCCGGGCATCGGCACGATCCAGCAGGGCAACGGCCTGGGGCAGGGATGCGGCTGCGCCGGGCAACAGCACAATCAGCCTGGCGGCGCGGGCCTGCCCGGCGTCCTGCGATGGGGCGGAGGGCAGCAGCAGCGCCAGCAGAGGCAGGATCGCGATTGCGGCGATGCCAAAGACGGCGGCAAGGCCGCGTCGGGCCGGCGAAGGGGGACGGAGTGTCATAATGGCAATGAGACAGGATGGCGGACAGGGGTAAAGTTTCGATTTGGTAATCTTACGCGGGGGAAGCATCGGGAGATCATCACGGGGCCGGAAAACACGACCTGTGGCCGCTAGATCACAAAAACGGTATGATTCAGCGAAGAATCGCCTCGGACTTCCCGCATGGCGGGTCGTGCAACTGAAACCGGAACCAGAAAAGAGTCATCATGCCGCCTTTTGCCGTCACGCCGCTTTACGCCGGGCTTTGCGCCATTCTGCTGATCGCGTTGTCGCTTCGCGTGGCGCGGTTGCGCGGCAGCCTGAAGGTCGCTCTGGGCGACGGCGGCGAACGGGCATTGCAGAAGGCGATCCGGGTGCAGGGCAATTTCGTTGAATACGTGCCGATGGCGCTGCTGCTGCTGTTTCTGCTGGAACTCAGCCGGCAGGCACCGCTCTGGGCCCTGCATGTGCTGGGGGCAGGTTTGCTGCTCGGGCGCATCCTGCATGCCATCGGCCTGTCCACTTCGGCCGGTCTGTCGTTCGGCCGCTTCGTTGGAACTCTTCTTACGTTCAGCATGATCCTGATCACGGCCATCTGGCTGCTGATCGTCGTGATCACCACCATGTAAGGCCGTCACCAAGCCCGCGTCAGTCGGGCAAACGGCCGGCATAAAAGGGGGAACGCCATGGAATACGATTATATCGTGATCGGAGGCGGTTCGGCCGGTTGTGTCCTGGCGCGGCGCCTCAGCGATGACGGCACGACAAGGGTGTGCCTGATCGAGGCCGGCCCCGCCGACAATCATATCCTGTGCCGCGTGCCGCTGGGGGCTGCCGCCTTCATGCCGGTGAAATGGCGCAACTGGGGCTTCGAGACCGAGCCGCAGCCCGGCCTTTCCGGGCGTCGCGGCTATCAGCCACGCGGGCGCATGCTGGGCGGTTCATCCGGCATCAACGCGATGATCTATACCCGTGGCCATGCCTCCGATTACGACGACTGGGCGCAGCTTCATGGTGCAGGCGGCTGGTCGTTTACCGATGTGCTGCCCTATTTCAAGCGGGCCGAAGCCAATGTGCGCATCACCGCGGATGATTCCCTGCATGGCAGCGACGGCCCGCTGCAGGTCAGCGATCTGGTTTCGCCGCACCCGATCAACGAAACCTTCCTGACCGCCTGCGACACGCTGCAACTGGCGCGCAACGGCGACTTCAATGGCCCGAGCCAGGATGGCGTCGGCTATTTCCAGGTGACACAGAAGAATGGCGAACGCTGGTCGGCCGCCCGCGCCTATCTGCCGCCCGAGGTGCGCGCCCGCACCAACCTGCATATCGAAACCGATACCCGCGTGCTGCGCATCCTGTTTGCCGGCCGCCGTGCCGTTGGCGTCGCCTGCCGCCAGAAGGGCCGCGAGATCGCGTTGCGGGCACGAGCCGGTGTGGTACTGGCGGCGGGGGCTTTCCAGTCGCCGCAATTGCTGATGCTGTCTGGCATCGGACCGGGTGAGGAACTGGCGCGCCATGGTCTGCCGGTGCTGCACGAATTGCCGGGCGTGGGCCAGAACCTGCAGGACCACGTCGATTTCATCCTGCTCTACAAGACCGACGATCCCACCCTGCCGGGCGTGTCGCTGCGTGGGCTTGCGCATCTGCTGCGCGAGATCGGACGCTGGCGTCGCGAGCGGCGCGGCATGCTCACCACGAATTTCGCCGAGGCCGGCGCCTTCCTGCGCTCCGACCCGTCGCAGCCGCGCCCCGACCTGCAGCTGCATTTCGTCAACGCGCTGGTCGATGACCACGCGCGCAAGACCCATCTGGGCCATGGCTACAGCCTGCATACCTGCGTGCTGCGACCGAAAAGTCGTGGCAGTGTCGGCCTGAAAGGCGCCGATCCGCTGCTGCCGCCGCGCATCGATCCGCAATTCTTCAGTCATCCCGACGATATCGATCTGTTGCTCAAGGGCGTGAAGCTGGCCCGCCGCATCATGGAAGCCACACCGTTCCAGGCCCTCAATCCGCGCGAGTTGTATACCGCCGGCATCACCGACGATGCCGGTCTGCTGGAACAGATCCGCCGGCGCGCCGACACGATCTATCATCCGGTCGGCACCTGCCGCATGGGTGCGGCCGATGATGCGCAGGCCGTGGTGGATCCTCAGCTTCGCCTGCGCGGCATGGAGAGCCTGTGGGTTGCCGATGCCTCGGTGATGCCCAGCCTGATCGGCGGCAACACCAACGCGCCCACCATCATGATCGCGGAAAAGGCCGCTGACCTCATCCGGTCGGCGGTGGCATGATCGCGGAATAAGGGCCGCAGCGATCCGCGCGTCCTGAGCGCGGTCAGCCCTCGTCGGGCAGCACCTCATTCAGCAGGGCATCGACGGCGGCCAGCAGATCGTCGCGCCGCACCGGCTTCTGCAACACGCGGTCGGCGCCCAGCCGCTCGGCCATGTCGAGCAGGTCCCCGGCCTTGATCCAGCCCCCGCCCGACACCGCGATCACTGGCAGGGCCGGCCAGCGCTGCTTCACCTGGCGCAGCACCTCGATGCCGTCACGCTGCGGCATCAGGATGTCGGTGAGGACGATATCGAAGCTCTCCTGCTCGATCAGGGCCAGGCCATGATCGCCGTCCCGCGCCGTCACGACCTCATGGCCATGGGCGGTCAGATGGGCCTGGAGGATGCGCCCGAATTCGGCATTGTCGTCGACCACCAGAATACGCGGCATGGTGTTGATCCAGATATCGGCTCGCTAGGACATGGAAATAAATGTTGTCTTTGGACAGGGTTTTTTCCATTCTAGCCGGGAATTCAGATCGGAAAACCTCTATTTCAGATAGAATTTTTTTGTAATATCAACGATCTACGGCAATGGGCATGAACGACGATTTTCTCCAAGCCGTCGTGGACACCGCCATTGACGGCCTCATCCTGATCGAGGCCGACGGCCGTATCGCTCTGTTCAATGCGGCCTGCGAGAAACTGTTCGGCTATGGCCCCGAGGAGGTGCTGGGCCGCAACGTCTCGATGCTGATGCCCGAGCCGGACCATTCCGCCCATGACGGCTACATCCGGCGTTACCGCGATACCGGCGAAAAACGCATCATCGGCATCGGCCGCGAAGTGTGGGGCCGGCGCAAGGACGGCACGGCGTTCCCGTTTGAGCTGGCGATCGGCGAATATCAGCGTGATGGTCGTCAGATGTTTGTCGGCGTGATCCATGATCTGAGCAAATACCGGCGCAGCGAGGAGCGCTTCAAGCAGGTGGTGGATACGGCCATCGACGGCCTGATCCTGATCGACGCGCGTGGCAGTGTGAAGCTGTATAATCCTGCCTGCGAGAAACTGTTCGGGTATGCCCCGGCCGAAGTGTTGGGCCGCAATGTCTCCATGCTGATGCCGGAGCCGCACCGTTCGGCACATGATGGTTATATCCGCCACCACCTGGATACTGGCGACAAACGCATTATCGGCATCGGCCGCGAAGTGCTGGGCCAGCGCAAGGATGGAACCGTGTTCCCCTTCGAACTCGCGGTGGGCTCCTTCGAGGAGGATGGCGGGCCGATGTTCGTCGGTGTGATTCATGATCTGAGCAAGTATCGCCGCAGCGAGGAACGGCGCCGCGAGAGCGAAGCGCGCATTCGGCTGCTGGTCGATTCGATCACCGACTACGCCATCTTCATGATGGATGCCGAGGGCAAGGTGATGACCTGGAATGCCGGTGCGCAGAACCTGACCGGCTACAGCCCCGCAGAAGCCATCGGCCAGCCGCGCGATCAATATTACATCGACAACGATCTGAATATCGATGCACCCAGCCAGGCCTTGCGCATCGCGGCCGAGAAGGGCCGTTATGTGAATGAGGAATGGCGCCAGCGCAAGGACGGCAGCCGTTTCTGGGCCAGCGTGGTGATCACGGCCCTGCGTGATGCCGAGGGCAGCCTGACCGGCTTCGTGAACATAACCCGCGACATGACGGAACGTCGCCAAGCCGAAGAATTACGCGACCAGTTGCGTCAGGCGCAGAAGATGGAGGCGCTGGGTCAGCTCACTGGCGGCATAGCCCATGATTTCAACAATCTTCTGGCCGTGATCGTCGGCAATCTGGAATTGCTGAGTGATCGGGTGCATGACGGCGAAAGCACACGCCTGATCGAGCAGGCCTTGCGCAACGCGAGCCGCGGTGCCGATCTGACGCGCCGTCTGCTGGCTTTCGGCCGGCGGCAGAAACTCAATCCGGCGCGTATCGACATCAACGCGCAGATCGGCGGCATGCTCGATATGCTCGAACGCACCCTGGGCGGCAGCATTTCGATGGACCTGCGCCTGGCATCCGGCTCGCAGGTCGTGGAAGCCGATACCGGCGAACTTGAAAATGCAATCCTGAATATCGCTCTCAATGCCCGCGATGCCATGCAGGGGGCTGGTCATCTCACCATCCGCACGGCTTCCACCTACCTGCATGAGCCGAGGGTGATTGCCTCGCGCACGGTGCCCGAAGGCCATTATGTGATGATCGGGCTGCGCGATACGGGCGCCGGCATGACGCCCGAGGTTCTGGCCCGGATTTTCGAGCCCTTCTTCACCACCAAGGATATCGGCAAGGGCACCGGACTCGGCCTGTCGATGGTCTACGGCTTCATTGCCCAATCGGGGGGATATGTCGAAGTCGACAGTCAACCGGGCCAGGGCACGGAATTCCGGCTCTATCTGCCGGCGCTGGATGCCGGTGCGGCGCATCTGCGGCCGGAGCAGGAATCCGGCCGCCGTCTGGTGCTGTGCATCGATGACAATCCCGATGTGCGCGCCACCATGGCAGCCCTGCTCGGCAGTCTGGGATTTGCGGTGCTGCCTGCCGCCACGGCTGCCGCCGCCCTGGATGAAATGCGGCGCGGTTTGCCGATCGATCTGGTGCTGACCGATATCCAGATGCCCGGCGGCATGGATGGTATTGCATTGGCCGACCGCATCCTGGCGAAGAAGCCTGACATGCCGATCCTGTTCATGTCGGGTTCCAGCGAAGGGGATCGCTTGCACGGCACCCGGTTCCAGGATGTCACGCGGATTCTGAACAAGCCGGTCCGCAAGGCCGAACTGGCCGAAGCGATCAAGGTATTGTTGGGCGAATAAGCCGGGAAATGCTCAGGCCGCGACCCGACCGCGGTATTTGAACGTCAGCGTCAGCAGGTTGGCGATCTGATACATGTAGAGGATATCGGCCTCGCTCCACTCGCGCGGGCGATCCTGTTCGGCGGAAACGATGGCGATGGGCAGGCCTTGCTGATCGGGCACCATGATGTCGATCAGGGCGCGGATGCCGCTGGTGCGGGCATAGGGCGCGGCCAGATTGCGGGTGGCCGGATGCTGGGCGTAATCGGGAATCACCAGCAGGCGGTCCGTGCAGATCATGTCGAAATACAACGGCATGCTGGCCGCTGTCAGGATCATGTCGGCCGGAAAATTGGTTTCGCGCCGATCCAGCAGGCATTGGCAGTGGATGGCATCGCCGGCCAGGCTGAACAGCCACACGCTTGCCCGCGTGCAGCCCAACTGCGCCGCGATGTCGTGGCAGATCGCCTCGTAGATCGGCTCCAGCCCCTGAGCGCCACTATTGGTGGCGCGGATTGCCGCATTGGTCTTGTCCATCCGACCTCACTCGCAGCCATGGCGGCTGTGGCTGGAAGCCTGCCGCACAAGCGTAACGAGAGTATTAAGCAGGATACCGGGGTGCATGATGGACGGGGCCAGGCGATAAAAAAAGCCGCCCGGTTCTGGCCTGGGGGGATAGGCGGAGGGAACCGGGCGGCACGGAGACAGGCTTGCGAAAGCCGCCTGCTGCAATGACGCTATATAAGCGGGCAAAAGGGGCGGAATTAGGGCGTAAAAGTCTGATTTCGCAGAACTGTAACAATTGTAAACATCTGAGTTGTTTGACTTTTTTTCTGAGGCTCCGGTAGAGTCCGCCGCCATGAGCGATCAGCCCGCGTTGCTGCGTCTCGGTCTCGCCGCGGGCAGCCTCGCCCAGGCGCGCCGCGCCCCCTTATTGCAGGGCCTGCCCGCGCGCCGCCACCAGACCGGCATGATGCTCTGCGATACCGACAACCGCCGCTTCGCCGCCGCCGGCTGGCTCTGTCTCGCCGGCAGCCATGGTGGCGAGCATGATTTGCTGCCGGTGGCCGGCCTGGCTCTGGCCGATCCGCCGGCTTTCGATGCCCACCTTGCCCTGGAAGGTCTGGCCGCGCTGCGCCGCACCGCGCAAGCCAGCAGCCTGGAACGCGATGGACATCAGATCACCATCGAAACGGCCAAGCTGACGCTGCGTTGCGATGATCGCAATGCCGAGGCGGGCGAAATCCTGCTGCAGGGTCCGCCGGGCACACTGCCGATCCTGCACAGGCTCGCTGCCGAGCTTGACGCCGATCTGCCGGCGTATTGGAGCGGCCCGGCCCCGCTGGTGCATCTGGCCGCCACGCTGGGCCTGATCGAACCGCAGCCGCAGCGCGCCGGCACCATCCCCTTCGAATTGACCGATGATGGCGACGCGGCATCGGCCTGCGCCGCGATCCTGCGGCATTGCCTGCTGCAATTCGATGCCAACCTGCTGCCGGTGCTGCGCGACTTCGATGCCGAAGGCGTGCATCAGATGCGGGTGGCGCTGCGCCGGCTGCGTTCGGCGCTGGGCCTCTTCGCGCCGATGCTGCGCGAAGCCGTCATGATGCCGCTGGTCGAGGAACTGCGCTGGCTGAACGGGCCATTGGGACGCAAACGCGATCTCGATGTCTTCCTGGCCGAAACGCTGGCACCGCTGCATCGCGAACTCGACGACGTCAAAGCGTTGCAGCATCTGCGCATCATCCTGGAAGACCACCGTGCCGCCGCCCAGGTGGCATTGGTCTCGGCGCTGCAATCGCCGCGGCTGGCCGCATTGCGGCTCGGCTTCGCCAGGCTGGCCGATCGCGTGATGGATGGCAGCGCGCTGGCCGATGCGGATCTGGCCGCCCAGCCGGCCGAGCGGTTCGCCGCGCAGATGCTGCGCAAACGGCGCAAGAAGGTGAAGGCGCTGGGTGTGCAGCATGCCGAGCTGCCGATCGAAAGCCTGCATGAGTTGCGCATCCGCGCCAAGAAACTGCGTTATGCCGCCGAATTCTTCCGGCCGTTATTCAGCCGGAAGGATACGCGCCGTTTCATTGCCGCCCTCAGCCGCCTGCAGGATTGTCTGGGCGCATTGAATGATGCCGATGTGGGCGGGCGACTGGTGCGCGACCTTCTGCCCGATGCCGGCCATGGCACGGCGACGGCGGCGATCACCGCGTGGTTTGCCGGCCGCCAGCAGCTGCAGCTTGCCCAGCTTGGTGATGCCTGGGACGATTTCGCCGCGATCCGTCCGTTCTGGAAGGACGCGCTGAAGGACTGACGGCGTCAGTCGATCAGCTTGCCGCTGGCATCAAAAAACGGATAGGGCCCGTCGTAATCGCCGATGAAGGCCGTGTGGCTGATCAGCCGGCCGTCATTCCACCAATGCAGCATGAAGCCCGGCGGTTCCATGCGGAACTGGCTCGGGGCCTCCGGGTCGATGTCGAGTGCCACCTGATGGGCCGGGCTGGGGCAGGTCAGCGCAGGGCGGCCGCCCACATCGGCGCGGATGGTGCGATGCAGGTGACCGCACAGGATCAGTTCCACCTGCGAATGGCGCGCCATGATCGTGGCGAAATCCTCGCGGCCCTTCAGGCCGATCTTGTCCATATGGCCGATGCCGGTCTCGAAAGGCGGGTGATGCATGATCACCAGGGTCGGCGCATCGGGCTTCTGCCCCAGCGTCTTGTCCAGCCAGTCCAGACGCTCGGCGCATAACTCGCCGCCGCCCTGGCCGGGGATCAGGGTATCCAGCCCCACGATGCGCAGCGGATAGTCATTGTCGATGGAAAATTGCAGGAAGCTGTCGCGCTGCGCCGGCAGATAGCCGCTATGGGCGAAGGCATCGCGCATGGCGTTGCGTTCGTCATGGTTGCCGGGCACGGCAATGATGCGCTGCTGCAGCGGCGCGAGGATCGATTTCAGATGGTCATATTCCTCCGGCCGGCCCAGATCGACCAGATCGCCGGTCAGCAGGATCAGGTCAGGCTGCGGCTTCAGGGCCAGCAGCTCCTGCACGCAGCGTTCCAGCATCGCCGCGGTGTCCACCTTCTTGTAAGCCAGCTTGCCGGGCAGCTTGATATGGGTGTCGGTGATCTGCGCGATCAGCATGACGATACTCCTTACAGAACCAGCAGGCCACGCGGGTCGATGGCCAGTCGCACGGTTTCGCCGTGGCTGAAATCACGCCGCGCGGTGCTTTCGATCACCAACGGCTGTGCCTCGCCCACCTCGACGAACAGCCGCGTACGGTCGCCCAGGAAAAACGCGGCGGCAACGGTGCCCTGCAGGCCGGTCTGCTCATGGCTTTCGGCGATGCGGATGTCTTCGGGACGGAACAGGATCTCGGTGGCATGCTGCGGCACCTCGGCCCAGGCCAGGTCTCCGGCGCGACAAGTGAACATGCCGTCGCGCGACGCACCGGTCAGGCGGTTCATGGTGCCGATGAATTCGGCGACGAAGCGCGTGCTGGGGCGCTGATAGATTTCGCGCGGCTTGCCGATCTGCGCCACGCGGCCGTGTTCCATCACGACGATGCGGTCGCCCAGCGCCATCGCCTCGGCCTGGTCATGCGTCACATAGATCGCCGTGATCTGCAGGCTGCGCAGCAGGGTATCGATCTCCAGCCGCAACGTGTCGCGCAGCTTGGCGTCCAGCGCCGTGAGCGGTTCGTCCAGCAGCAGGGCGCGCGGCCGCACGGCGATGGCGCGCGCCAGGGCCACGCGCTGGCGCTGGCCGCCGGAAAGCTGGTCGATGCGGCGATCGGCCAGTTTCTCGATGCGCATCATGCCCAGCATCTCGGCCACGCGGGCCTTGATCTGGGCGGCCGGCGTTTTGCGGATCTTCAGCCCATAGCCGATATTCTCGGCCACTGTCATGTTGGGAAACAACGCGTAGGACTGGAACACCATGCCCACGTTGCGCTGCTCGATCGGCAGGCGCGTCACATCCTCGCCGTCGAACAGCACGCGACCGCCGGCATCTGGCTCTTCCAGTCCCGCGATGATGCGCAAGGTGGTGGTCTTGCCGCAGCCCGAGGGACCGAGGAACACCACCGTTTCCCCTGCATGGATGGCAAGGTCCAGCGGCTCCAGTGCCTTGGTGCCATCGGGGAAGGTTTTCGCGCAGTTTGTCAGTGCGATGGCGAGCGGCTTGGTCGTATTGGTCATTCGGATTCCTCCGCCACGAATTTCGGCGCACGCGGCTTGGCGAAATGCTGCATCGCCAGCAGCAGCGGCATGATCATCAGGAAAAACACCAGGGTATAGGCGCTGCCGATTTCGAGTCTGAGCGACGCATAGGCATCGGCCAGACCCACCGGCAGCGTCTTGGTCAGCGGCGTGTGCAGCAGCCAGGTCATGTTGAATTCACCCATCGAGAGCGTCACCACCATCAGCGAACCGGCCAGAATACCGGCGCTGCAATTGGGCAGCACGATGTCGCGGAAGCGCTGCCAGAAGCCGGCACCCAGCGAGGCGGCGCCTTCCTCCAGAGTCTGCAGGTCGATTGCCATCAGCACGGCCAGCACGCTGCGCACCATGAACGGCAGGGTGAACAGCACATGGCCGACCAGGATGAAGCCCCAGGAGGTGCGGAAACCCGACAGCGCGCCATAGGTGACGATCAGAGCCAACGCGGTAGCCAAGCCGGGCACGGCCACCGGCATCACCAGCAATTCCTCGATGGCCCGGGTCAGCGCGCTCTGGCGTTTGGCCAGTACATAGGCGGTCGGTACGCCCAGCAGCAGCGTCACGGCAAGGCAGGCAATCGACAGCCCGATGGAAAGGAAGATGGTGTCGCGATAGCCGTTCCACACCTCGAACACCCAGCGCAGGGTCAGGCCGCTTTCGATGCCGATGAAGTAATTCACCGTCAGGCCGGCCATGATCGACAGGATCACCGGCACGATCAGGAAGGCGCAGACCAGCAATGTGAAACCCAGCTGCAGAAGGAAAAGGCCGCGATGTTTCATGCCTTGCTCTCCCTCAGCCTGCCGCCGCGACGGTGCCGCCGGCGGCCGTGCGCGCCACGGCCAGCACGATCCAGGTTGCCGCGCCCAGCACAAAGCTCAGGGCCGCCGCCATGGCGATGTTGGCCGACAGCGTGAACTCGGTATAGATCACCATCGGCAGCACGTTGATGCGGGCGGCGAGTGTGAAAGCCGTACCGAAGGCACCGACGGCGGTGGCAAAGCAGATTGCGCCGGCCGAAATGAAGGCGGGCTTCAGACCAGGGATGATCACATCCAGCACCACGCGCCAGGGCGAGGCACCCAGCGAGCGCGCGGCCTCCTCCAGCTTGGGGTCGAGCTTTTCGGCGGCGGCCATAACGGTGAGGATGGTGCGCGGGATCGAGAAATAGACATAGCCCATGAACAGGCCGGTCAGCGAATAGGCAAAGACCAGCTTGTCGCCGGTGAGGAATTGCGTGATCTGGCCGATCAGGCCCTGGCGGCCAGCCAGCATGATCACCATGAAGCCGATCACGACGCCGGGAAAGGCCAGCGGAAACGTCAGCATCGCCACCAGCGCGCCATTGCCGGGAAATTTGTGACGCTGCAGAAAAACGCCGGCAATGCCGCTGATCACCAGTGTGGCGAAGGTAGTGGCGGCGGCAACGCCCAGCGTGGCGATCAGGCTGTTGAGGTAATTCGGGTCGGTCAGGATCGCGGCATAGGCGGCCCAGCCGGTCTTGCCGCTGCCGCCAATGAAAAACAGCCGCGCCATCGGCAACAGGAAAAACGCGGCAAAGAAGATGCCAGCCGGCAACAGCAGGAAAATCAGGCGTTGGGTATCGCGGCGCATCTTGCCTCTAACGGGTAAAGGCGGGACGGTCATGCGACCGCCCCGCCATACCTTAAACTACGCGTGGTTCAGTTCACTTCGTTCTTGTAGCGCTCGACGATCTTGGCCTGCGCGGCGGCCAGCTTCTTCAGGTCCACTGCCTTGGCGCGGGCATATTCCGCATCGGGCAGGAACTTGGCCTTGGCTTCGGCCGACAGGCGATCGGCAAAGACCGGGCGCAGATAGGCATTGCCCCACATCGCCTGGCTTTCATCCGACAGCACGAAGTCCAGCACCTTCTTGCCGTTCTCGGCATTGGGGCCCTTGTTCACCAGGCCCATCACATACGGGAAGACCAGTGTGCCTTCCTTCGGGATCACGAACTGCACCGGGGCCTTGTCGGTATACTGGCCACGATAGGCGTTGAAGTCGTAATCGAACAGGATCGGAATCTCGCCCGAGATCACGCGGGCATAAGAGGTCTGCTTCGGCACGATCGGCTGGTTCTTGGCCAGATCCTTGAAGTATTTGATCGCCGGATCGAGGTTGTCATACGTGCCGCCCAGCGCGAGGTTCACGGCCATCACGCCCAGCTGGCCCACGGCCGCCGAGGTCGGATCGAGATAACCGACCAGGCCCTTGTATTCGGGCTTGAGCAGGTCGGCCCAGCTCTGCGGCACCGGCTTGTTGCCCAAAGCCGCCTTGTTGACGAACAGGCCCAGCGTGCCGGAGTGGATGGTGAACCAGTTGCCATCGGCATCCTTCAGGTCCGCCGGGATCTTCTCCCAATTCTTCGGCTTATACGGCGTCAGCACGCCGGCATCCTTGGCCGGGTCGGCGGCGATGCCGCCCAGATAGGTCACGTCGGCCACCGGATTGGCCTTCTCGGCGATCAGGGCGGCGATGGCCTGGCCGGAATTCTTGTTGTCGGGCGGCACGCTGATGCCGAGCTTGGACTGGATCGCCTTGAGCTGCGAGCCCCAATCGGCCCATTCCGGCGGGCAGTTGTAGCAGATCGCCCGTTGCTGGGCGTTGGCGTCCATGACACTGCCGAGCGCGGCGATGCCCAATGCGGTTGCGAAAGCGAGACGTTTCAACATGGGGTCAACCCCTCCTGCCGTTATGGTTTACTGCTGCGGTGGAAACGGCGTCGTCGGACCAGACGACGAGGCGCACGCCTGCATCGCGCAACTGCGCGGCGATGGCGGGCGGCACCGGGCGATCGGTGAAAACGACGCTCGCCTCGGTGATCTGGCCGCCGCGCATGGTAGCGCCGCGGCCGAATTTGGAATGATCCAGCACCAGAAAACGCTGGCGGCAATGACGCGCCAGTTCGCTGCGCATGGTGATCTCGTCGGCGCTGAAATCCAGCAGCGTGCCGTCTTCCGCCACGCCGCCCACGCCATAGATGCCGATATCCACGGCGAAGCCGCTGAAGAAGCCATGTGCCTCGCCGGCCACCACGTCGCGGTCCAGGTTGCGCAGGCGGCCGCCGGCGATGGTGATCTCGCAGGATGGATTGCGCGACAGTGCCAGGGCGGCGTTCAGGTTGTTGGTCATCACGCGCAGGCCGGGATGATCGGTGAGCGCCAGCGCGCATTGCTCGGGCGTGGTGCCGATGCCGAAGAACAGCGATGCGCCTTCGGGCACCTCGCGTGCCACCAGCTGGGCGATGCGGCGCTTGGCCTCGATGTTCAGCACCTGACGCGCGGGATAGGCCAGGTTCTCGCCCTCGGGCGGTAATTCGACGCCGCCATGTTTCCGGCGCAGCAGGCCGCGGTCGCACAGCAGGTTCACATCGCGGCGGATGGTCTGGGGGGTGACGCCGAACTGGATCGCCAGGGCGTCGATGGCCTGGAAACCCTCGCTGCGGACAAGCTCAACGATGGCGCGCGCGCGGTCTTCCGCCAGCATCCCGGTCCCCGAAATCGTTTCCTGTCCCAATCGGCGCATCATGTTCGTATGAACATTGAAGACCGTTCTTTTCGTTGAGATGACTTTCACATGAAAGTTTCATGACGTCAAACGAACAGCATAGAGCGGTATGCTGATTAAAACTCTCTTTGAATTATCAATGATTTAGGAGGGACGGCGCAGGGCGAGACCGAGACAGACCACCCAGCCGATCACGGTCCAGCCGACGGCAAGATTGGTCAGGAAGATCTTCTGACGCCAGGGATGGGCCCGCCGCCAGGCCAGCAGGCTGGGCAGGAAATAAACGGCCGCCAGCAGCAGCAGGCCGACAAGGGTGGGAAATCCGGCGCCCATGATGGCGGCAGAGTAGCGACCGGCTGCCATCCTGCCTACGGTCCGGGCCGTCTCAAAACCGGGTCAAACCATTGGCGGCAGGGCGGATTTGGCTATAGTCCGGGGCAGTCGTTTTTCGCGTCAGGCAGGGGATCGCGTCATGTCGCTGCGCAACAAGCTCGTCACCGTATTTGGCGGTTCTGGTTTCGTCGGCCGCTATATCGTGCAGAAGCTGGCCCAGCAGGGCGCCCGCGTGCGCGTCGCCATCCGTCGCCCCGACGAGGGCCTGTTCCTCAAGCCCATGGGCGGCGTCGGCCAGATCGACATCGTGCAGGCCAATATCCGCATGCCCATGTCGGTGCAGCAGGCCGTGAAGGGCGCTGACATCGTGATCAACTGCGTCGGCATCCTGTATCAGAGCGGCGCGCAGAAATTCGCCGCCGTGCAGGCGCGCGGCGCCGAAGTGATCGCGCTGTGCTCTCGGGAAGCCGGCGTGCAGCAGATGCTGCATATCTCGGCCATCGGCGCCGATGCCGAAAGCGGCTCGGCCTATGCGCGCAGCAAGGCCCAGGGCGAGGCCGGCATCCGCCGCCACATGCCGCAGGCGATCATCCTGCGCCCCAGCATCGTGTTCGGCCCGGAAGACGATTTCTTCAACCGCTTCGCAGCCCTGGCCAGTATCTCGCCGGCCCTGCCGCTGGTCGATGGCGGCCATACGAAGATGCAGCCGGTTTATGTCGGCGACGTGGCCGAGGCCGCGATCCGCGCTCTGTCCGATCCAAAGGCCGCCGGCCAGACTTTCGAGCTTGGCGGCCCGAAGGTGTACAGTTTCCGCGAGCTGCTGGAGCTTACCCTCGCCACCATCCACAAGAAGCGCCTGCTGCTGCCCGTGCCGGGCGCGCTGCTGAAACCCGCCGCCTTCTTCATGGAGCTGCAGCCGATCTTCGCGCCGCCGATCACGCGTGACCAGATCGAACTGCTGAAAGCCGATAACGTGGTGGCGGCGAATGCCAGGGGCCTGAAGGATCTGGGGATCGATGTGCCAGTGCCGGTGGAAGGCACCATCGAGTCGTATCTCTTCCGCTTCCGCCGTGGCGGCGGCAAGTTCGAGCCGCGCTTCAGCTGATCGCGGCGGCAAAACCAGAACAGGCCGGGCGCCATGCGCCCGGCCTTTTTCATGTCTGAAGCATTTAGCTACTGACCCTGGCCGAGCGAGAAACCCGGCACGCCATCGAAAGTATAGAGATGCTCGGTCTTGATGAAATCGAGCCCCTGCAGCGTCAGCTGGCGCAGCAGTTCCACCACCATGGCCCTGTTGAACTGCTTGCCTTCCCTTGCCATGAAGCGGCAGCGCCAGTGATCGGTGCAGAAGGTTTCCGGCAGGCCATTGGGCCAGACCTTGATGCCGCGGTTGGTGATCATCGCAAGTTCGAACAAGCCGTTCTCGGCGCTCTTCAATGCGGCAGCCAAATCTGAGGCTGATGCCTCGGCGTGGATGAAGACATCGATTCCGACCAGGTCTTTATTGGCTTTTTTGCGTTTTTGCGCCGGCCAGACAGCGACCGGCGGCGCATCGGTAGCATAGGAAACGGGCGCCAGTATCTTCGGCATCTGCCCCAGCCGGGCGATCACTGCCTCGGCGAAGGCGGCGGTGCCGACCTTCTGCGCGGAATGGCCGGGGCGGAAGATGTCTGCGGTATGAATGCCCGCCTCGATGGTTGCCAGCCAGGCATTATGAACCTTTTCCGCAACCTCGTGCTGGCCGATATGCACCAGCATCATCACGCCGGCCAGCAGAAGCCCTGAAGGATTGGCGATATCTTGCCCGGCGATGTCGGGCGCCGAGCCATGGATCGCCTCGAACATCGCGCAATGCTCGCCGATATTGGCCGATGGCGCCAGGCCCACCGACCCGGTGATCTGCGCCGCCACGTCGCTCAGGATGTCGCCATACAGGTTCGGCATCACGATGACGTCGAAGAGATGTGGCGTGTCGGCCAGCCGCGCCGCGCCGATATCCACGATCATGTGATCACTCGCGATGTCGGGATAATCGGCGGCAACCTCGTTGAACACCTGATGGAACAGGCCATCGGTCAGCTTCATGATGTTGTCCTTGGTGAAGCAGGTGACCTTTTTGCGGCCATGCGCCCGGGCATAGTCGAAGGCGTAGCGCACGATCCGTTCGCAGCCCGGCCGCGAGATCAGCTTCAGGCACTGGTAGACCTCGTCGGTCTGCCGGTGTTCGATGCCGGCATAAAGATCCTCCTCGTTCTCGCGCACGATCACCACGTCCATGTCCGGATGCCGCGTGGCGATCGCCGGGGCATGGGCGACACAGGGCCGCACGTTGGCGAGCAGGCCGAGCGCCTTGCGCACCGTCACGTTCAGGCTCTTGTAGCCGCCGCCCTGCGGCGTCGTAACCGGGCCCTTGTAGAAGACGCGGCTGCGCCGCAGGCTGTCCCAGGCGTTGGCGGGAATGCCCGAAGTCTCGCCGGCCAGATACACCGCCTTGCCGATCTCGATCGGCTCCAGCGCGATGTTGGCGCCGGCGGCCAGCAGCACTTTCAGGCTGGCCTGCATGATCTCCGGCCCGATCCCGTCGCCGGGGGCGACCGTGATGGGAACGGGAACGGGACTGGCCTGGGCCAGTATCTGGTTCGGCTGTTTCAGCTGGATGGTCATGGCATCGCTCCTGGGGTTATGACGGCGGATCTGACGGAGCGGCACCCTACCGGGGCACATATCATTGTTGAAATTGATAATAAAAAGATCAAATATTGAGAAACTCAATGATATGAGTCGCCGGATGACCCTGCCGTCGCATATTGATCCCGACCTGCTGCGCGCCTTTGTGGCGGTGGTCGAATGCGGCGGCTTTTCGCAGGCCGCCGAACGGCTGCTGCGGGGCCAGTCGGCCGTGTCGCTGCAGATCAAGCGCCTGGAGGAGCGGCTGGGCGTGCGCCTGCTTGATCGCAATCCGCGCCGGGTGGTGCTGACCAGCGAGGGCGAACTGATCCTCGACCACGCGCGCCGGATTCTCAGCCTCAATGACGAACTGCTCGCCCGCCTGCGCGAGCCCGAACTCTCCGGCCTGGTGCGGCTCGGCGCGCCGGAGGATTTTGCCACCAGCCATCTGCCCAATGTGCTCGCACGTTTTTCCCGCAGCCATCCGAGGGTGGCGCTGGAGGTCACCTGTGAATTGACGCTGGAGCTGCTCGAGCGCTTTCATGCCGGCGGCCTCGATCTGGCGCTGGTGAAACGCGAGCCGATGGGGCATCTCGGCGGCGTGCGGGTCTGGCGCGAACCGCTGGTGTGGGTCGCGGCCAGCCGCGCGGTGGCCGAAACCGCCGATCCGCTTCCGCTTGTTGTCTCTCCTCGTCCCTGTGTGTACCGCAAGCGCGCCACCGACGCCCTCGATTCAGAGGGCCGTTCCTGGCGCATCGCCTATACCTGCGGTTCGCTGACCGGCAATCACGCCGCCGTACGCGCGGGCCTCGGTCTCACCGTGCTGCCCAAGGCCATGGTGCCAACCGACCTGACAGTGCTCAACGACGAGATGCTCGGACTGCCGGTGCTGGCCGATACCGAAATCGCGCTAATCGCCGCGCCACAGCTTTCCGCGCCGGCTGAGCGGTTGCGTGACTATATCGTCCGAGAACTGGAGCACGGCACGCAGTAAGCCATGATCATCCGGCCTGCAGCAGTGCATCGCGCCAGCGCCGGCCGCCGGCGATCTGCCGGCCATCATCGAGCGTCACGGTGAAATCGCCGCTGTCATTGCTGACGATGCCGCGCACGCGGTGGCGGTTCACCAGCCGCGAGCGATGGATGCGCACGAAGCCGTGATCCGCCAGTTGTTCTTCCAGCGCCGCGAGCGTTTGCCGTTGCAGCCAGCTGCGGTCGGCCAGTTGCAGCTCGACATAATTGCCGGCTGCTTCTATCCACAGGATATCGGCCGGATCGAGCCAGACGCGGCGCGCGCCATCGCGGATTTCCAGTCGCCGGACTGCCTGCTGGCCTGCCTGCGCCGCCTGTTCGACAATCGTCGCCGGTTTGCGCAGGGCCGCCGCCAGCAGCCAGGCGCCGACGGCCATGGCGATATAGGCCAGCGCATCCTTGCGGCCTTCATAGATCAGGCCGGTCACCAGCGGGTCTTCGCCCAGGTCGTATGAGCCGCCGAACAGCGGATAGAGCGCCAGCCGCAGCAGAGTCATGCCGCCGATATGCGCCGCGCCGAAGGCGATCATGCCGGCGCCGTGGCCCAACAACGCGCGCGGCCAGCCGATCCGGCGCGGGTCCAGCCGCGCCGTCCAGGCAAATACCAGCGGCGTGACGGCAAAGACGATCACGATGCTGGTCAATTCGTTGGTGACGATATGCCCCAGCGGGATATCGAGCCCGACGCGACCGGCCTCGATCCAGTAGGACGAACCGACCAGGGCCGCCACGGCGAGCAGGATGCCGGCATAGGCGATCCACATCCATAGCGGAAAGCGGAAAGCGCGGATTTCCGACATTGCAGTTCTGTCGCCGTTCGTCACGCCATTCATCCCGGGTGGCCCGCCATTCGTCACCGGCGCGGTCATGGCATTCCGCGGTTCGTGTCGGCCAGCCGTCCATTCGTCCCGTCGGCATTTGCGCGGCAGGGACCGTGTGACACACCGGTCGGCACTGCAATGTCGCTGGAGTTGTTGATGACCATGTCCTCGGGCCGGGAAATCGCATCGTTACAAACGCGCCGCTACGACCTCGACTGGCTACGCATCGGCGCCTTCGGGCTGTTGATCCTTTATCACATCGGCATGTTTTTCGTCTCGTGGGACTGGCATGTGAAAAGTGCCCATGCCGGCCCAGGAGATCCACTTGGCCTGCAGCCGTTGATGCTGCTGACCAGTCCATGGCGGCTGGCGCTGCTGTTCCTGATCGCCGGCTGCGCCACACGCTTCATGGCCGACCGGCTGGATCGGGCCACGATGCTGAAAAGCCGCAGTCAGCGCCTGCTGCTGCCGCTGGTTTTCGGCATGCTGGTGATCGTGCCGCCGCAGACCTATTACGAGATCGTCGAAAAACTGGGCTTCCAAGACGGCTGGCTGGCCTTTTACGTGAACTATATCGCCTTTCACGATGGCTGGCGGCCGGGTGGCAGGCCGCTGATCGTGCCCACCTGGAATCACCTCTGGTTCGTCGCCTATCTGTGGGTCTACAGCATGATGGTGATTCTGCTGCGGCCGATGCTGCTGTCGACACCGGTGCGCCGCATCGCTGGCTGGCTGGCCGATCGGCTCAATGGCACAGCACTCCTGCTTGCCCCGCCGCTGCTCATCACGGCAATTCGCCTCTGGCTGCGGCCGCTGTTTGGTGAAACCCATGCGCTGGTCGACGACTGGTACCTGCATGCCGTCTATCTGCCGCTGTTCCTGTTCGGCTATGGCATCGCCAAGGCCGACGCGGTCTGGTCAGCCATCGAACGGTTGCGCTGGGTCGCCTTGGGCATGGCTATGCTCTGCTATGGCGGGCTGGTGTGGTTCATGCTGGAAGGCAATCCAGCCCTCACGCCCTGGCGCAGCCTGCTCTGGGCTTTCGACCTCTGGGCCTGGATCCTCATGCTGCTGGGATTCGCGCGGCGGCTGCTGGCTTTCGACCACCCCGCCCGGGGTTATCTGACCCAGGCCGTCTTCCCCTTTTACATCCTGCACCAGACGGTGATCGTGGTGGCCGGCCATCATCTGACCGGGCTCGCCCTGCCAGCCTGGGCGGAGGGGATGATCCTGGTGCCGGTCACGCTATTGGCCTGCTGGCTGGGATACGAAGTGATCCGGCGGATCGGCTGGCTCAGGCCGTGGTTCGGCCTGGCGAATGGACCTACTCTCGTACCTTCCTTTAATATCAATATTTTATACAGAAGTTAGTATCATTTCGGACCTTTCTTCGAGTCCCGGATGACCTGAGAGCCATTCGCAGGCCTATAAAACCGGGGCTGTCTCCAGAAAAAGGTCAACAAACATGACCTATCGTCCATTTTTTGCTTGATTGCGGCGACAGCAGGCAATAAATGTTGCCCTCCGCCCCAGCGATTGGTTCTTTGCGTCTTCAGTCATTGCGCCTGCCGCCCGGGGTGTCCCTGTTCCCTGTGTCCCGTCCCCGGGAAGCTTTGAGTCGAGGAAGCGCCATGGCCGAGAAGATGCTGAAATTCGTGCAGACCGCCCAGGCCATGCCGGAAAAGCGCATGGCGGCGGACCGCGCCAAGGATTTCGACGAGATCTATCGGGAATTCGCCGCCCAGAAGGCGGGCGAACAGGCCTCGCGCTGCTCGCAATGCGGCGTGCCGTTCTGTCAGGTGCATTGCCCGCTGCACAACAATATCCCCGACTGGCTGCGCATGACGGCCGAAGGCCGGCTGGAAGAAGCCTATGAGCTGAGCCAGGCCACCAACACCTTCCCCGAAGTCTGCGGCCGCATCTGCCCGCAGGATCGCCTGTGCGAAGGCAACTGCGTGATCGAGCAGTCGGGCCATGGCACCGTCACCATCGGCGCCATCGAGAAATACATCACCGAAACCGCCTGGGCCTCGGGCTGGGTGAAGGCGCCCAAGCCGGTGCATGCCGAACGCCCTCAGAGCATCGGCATCGTTGGCGCCGGTCCGGCCGGACTGGCTGCCGCCGACAAGCTGCGCCGGCTGGGTTATGCCGTGCATGTCTACGACCGGTATGACCGCCCCGGCGGCCTTCTGATCTACGGCATCCCGAATTTCAAGCTGGAGAAGGATGTCGTCGAGCGCCGCAGCAAGCTGCTGGCCGAGGCCGGAGTGCAGTTCCACATGAATTTCGAGGTCGGCCGCGACGCCACGCTGGACGAGTTGCGCAAGAGGCACGATGCCGTGCTGATCGCCACCGGCGTCTACAAGGCTCGCGACATTCAGGCGCCGGGTTCGGGTCTAAGCAACATCGTGCCGGCGATGACCTATCTGACGGCCAGCAACAAGCATGGCCTGGGCGACAAGGTGCCGGAGTTTGAGAACGGCCAGCTCAACGCCAAGGGCAAGAAAGTCGTCGTGATCGGCGGTGGCGATACCGCGATGGATTGTGTGCGCACCGCGATCCGCCAGGGCGCGACCGCCGTGCATTGCCTCTATCGCCGTGACAAGGCCAACATGCCGGGCTCGATGCGCGAAGTGAAGAACGCCGAGGAAGAAGGCGTCGAATTCGTCTGGCTGTCGCTGCCCAAGAGCTTCCGCGGCGAGGGCAAGGTCACCGCCGTGCATGCCGGCCGCATGAAGCTCGGCCCCGCCGATGCCTCGGGCCGCCAGATGCCGGTGGAGATCGAAGGCGCCGATTTCGATCAGCCCGCCGATCTGGTGATCAAGGCGCTGGGTTTCGATCCGGAAGAATTGCCGCAGCATTTCAAGGCGCCGCATCTGGAAACCACCCGCTGGGGTACCGTGAAGATTTCGGCCCGCAGCAAGATGACGTCGATGCCCGGCGTGTTTGCCGCTGGCGACATCGTGCGCGGCGCCAGCCTCGTGGTCTGGGCGATCCGCGACGGCCGCGATGCGGCCGCGGCCATTCACCAGTATATCCAGGCCAAGGCGCAGCCCGCCGCGCAGGCCGCAGAGTAAGGAGTGCCCTGACATGACCGACATGATGAAGCAGAATTACGTCGAGCAGTGGCAGGATACCGCCAAGCACCTGGCCGAGACCGGCATGTACCGGCCGGAGGAAGAGCATGACGCCTGCGGCGTCGGCCTGATCGCATCCCTGGATGGCGCGCCGCATCGCCGCGTGGTGGCGGCCGGCATCCAGGCGCTGAAGGCCTTGTGGCATCGCGGCGCGGTGGACGCCGACGGCAAGACCGGCGACGGCGCCGGCATCCATGTGCAGATCCCGCAGGATTTCTTCCGCGAGCATGTGCGCCGCTCGGGCTTCGAGCCGGGCGAGGGCAAGCTGGGCCTTGGCATGGTGTTCCTGCCCAAGACCGATCTGGCCGCACAGGAAACCTGCCGCACCATCGTCGAGACGGCGATCCTCGACTTTGGCTATGGCATCTATGGCTGGCGCCAGGTGCCGGTGGACGCCACCATCATTGGCGAAAAGGCCAATGCCACGCGGCCCGAGATCGAACAGGTGCTGATCGAGAACCGCCTGGCCAAGGACGACAACGCCTTCGAGCGCGACCTGTTCCTGATCCGTCGCCGCATCGAGAAGCAGGTGCTGGCCGCCCATATCAGCGAGTTCTACATCTGCTCGCTCTCCTGCCGCAGCGTGATCTACAAGGGCATGTTCCTGGCCGAGCAGATCGATTATTTCTATCCCGATCTGCAGGACGAACGCTTCGTCAGCACCTTTGCCATCTATCACCAGCGCTATTCCACCAACACCTTCCCCACCTGGCGGCTGGCGCAGCCTTTCCGCATGCTCGCCCATAACGGCGAGATCAACACGCTGCGCGGCAACGTCAACTGGATGAAGAGCCACGAGATCAAGATGGCCTCCGAGGCTTTCGGTGATCTGTCCGACGACATCAAGCCGATCGTGCAGTCGGGCTCGTCCGACTCCGCCGCGCTGGATGCGGTGTTCGAGGTGCTGGTGCGCGCCGGCCGCGTCGCGCCGATGGTCAAGACGCTTCTGATTCCTGAATCGGCCTCCAACAAGCCGCTGATGCCGCAATCGCACCGCGACCTCTATGCCTATTGCAACTCGATCATGGAGCCCTGGGACGGCCCGGCGGCGATCTGCGCCACCGACGGCCGCTGGGCCATCGCCGGCCTGGACCGCAACGGCCTGCGCCCGGTGCGCTATACCATGACCACCGACAACCTGCTGATCGTCGGCTCCGAGACCGGTATGGTCACGGTGCCCGAGCACAAGGTGCTGAAGAAGGGCCGTGTTGGCCCCGGCGAGATGATCGCGGTGGACCTGAAGAAGGGCCGTATGTATCTCGACCGCGAGATCAAGGACAAGCTGGCCGCCGAGCACCCCTATGGCGAGTGGGTGAAGAACATCGTCACCCTCGACAAGATCAAGGATGCCAGCACGGTCGCCAAGACCTTCTCCAAGGACGAGCTGCGTCGGTCCCAGCTCAATTTCGGCCTTACGCTGGAAGACATGGAGCTGATCCTGCATCCGATGGCCGAAGATGCCAAGGAAGCGGTCGGCTCGATGGGCGACGATACGCCGATCGCGGTACTGTCGGAACAGTATCGCGGCCTGCACCATTTCTTCCGCCAGCAGTTCAGTCAGGTCACCAATCCCCCGATTGACAGCCTGCGCGAAAAGCGGGTGATGAGCCTGCGCACCCGCATGGGCAACCTGACCAACGTGCTGGACGAGGATGCCAGGCAGATCGCCATCCTGCTGCTGGAGAGCCCGGTCCTGTCCAATACCGACCTGGCCAAGGTGATCAAATACGCCGAGAAGACCACGGCGCGGATCGACTGCACCTTCCCGGTCGATGGCGGCGAGGGCGCTTTGCGCGACGCCATCAGGCGCGTGCGGGCGGAGGCCGAGAATGCCGTGCGCGGCGGCGCCGCCCATATCGTGCTGACCGACGAGGGCGTGAATGCCCAGCGCGCGGCCATGCCGATGATCCTGGCCACGGGCGCGGTGCACAGCCATCTGGTGCGCCAGGGCCTGCGCACGTTCACCTCGCTCACCGTGCGCTCGGGCGAGTGCCTCGACGTGCATTACTTCGCCGTGTTGATCGGCGTTGGCGCCACCACGGTGAACGCCTATCTGGCCGAAGCCTGCCTGGTCGACCGCGTCAATCGCGGCCTGCTCGGCAAGCTGACGGCAGACGAAGCCATCAGCCGCTTCAAGGAAGCGGTCGATGGCGGTCTGCTCAAGATCATGTCCAAGATGGGCATCTCGGTGATCAGCTCCTATCGCGGCGGCTACAATTTCGAGGCGCTCGGCCTGTCCCGCTCGCTGGTGGCCGACCTGTTTCCCGGCATGCCCTCGCGCATTTCCGGCATCGGCCTGATCGGCATCCAGAAGAAGGTGCTGGCGCTGCACGAGCGGGCCTTCCGCTCGGATGTGACGGCGCTTCCCGTGGGTGGCATCTACAAATACCGCCGCGGCGGCGAGGCCCATGCCTGGGAAGCCAACCTGATCCACATGATGCAGACGGCGGTGGGCACGGAGAACTACGCCCTGTTCAAGAAATACACCGCCGGCCTGCGCGACCTGCCGCCTATTTCGGTGCGCGACCTGCTGGAAATCAAGCCGGCCACCACTCCGCTGCCCATCGAGCAGGTGGAAAGCGTGACGGAAATCCGCAAGCGCTTCATCACACCGGGCATGTCGCTCGGCGCGCTCGGCCCCGAGGCGCATGAAACGCTGACGATTGCGATGAATCGCATCGGCGCCAAGTCGGATTCCGGCGAAGGCGGCGAAGCACCGGAGAATTTCAAGCCGCGCCCCAATGGCGACAACGCCAATTCCGCGATCAAGCAGGTGGCCTCGGGCCGCTTCGGCGTGACGGCGGAATATCTCAACAACTGCCGCGAACTGGAAATCAAGGTCGCCCAGGGCGCCAAGCCCGGCGAGGGCGGCCAGCTGCCCGGCTTCAAGGTTACCGAGCTGATCGCCAAGCGTCGCCATTCGACGCCGGGCGTGATGCTGATCTCGCCGCCGCCGCATCACGATATCTATTCGATCGAGGATCTGGCGCAGCTCATCTACGATCTCAAGCAGATCAATCCCGATGCGCAAGTGTGCGTGAAGCTGGTGTCGGAAGCCGGCATCGGCACGATCGCGGCCGGCGTCGCCAAGGCCAAGGCCGACGTGATTCTGGTCTCGGGCCATGTCGGCGGCACCGGTGCCAGCCCGCAAACGTCGGTGAAGTATGCCGGCACGCCGTGGGAAATGGGCCTGAGCGAAGTCAACCAGGTTCTGACGCTGAACAAGCTGCGGCATCGCGTGAAGCTGCGCACCGATGGCGGGCTGAAGTCGGGCCGCGACATCGTCATCGCCGCCATGCTGGGCGCCGAGGAATACGGCATCGGCACGGCGGCCCTGGTGGCGATGGGCTGCATCATGGTGCGCCAGTGCCACTCGAATACCTGCCCGGTCGGCATCTGCACGCAGAATGACGCCCTGCGCAAGAAGTTCACCGGCACGCCGGAGAAAGTCGTCAACCTGTTCAGCTTCATCGCCGAGGAGGTGCGCGAAATCCTCGCCGCCTTGGGCGTGAAGTCGCTGAACGAGATCATCGGCCGCACCGACCTGCTCACCCAGGTCAGCCGCGGCGGCGCGCATCTCGACGACCTTGACCTCAACCCGATCCTGGCCCAGGCCGATACCGGCGACCATGCGCGCCATTGCACCCTGGAAGGCCGCAACGAGGTGCCCGACACGCTGGATGCCCAGATGCTGGGCGATGCCGCGCCGGTGTTCAGCCATGGCGAGAAGATGCAGCTCGCCTACAATATCCGGAACACCCATCGCGCCATCGGCACGCGGCTGTCGTCGCATCTGGTGCGCAAGTTCGGCATGACGGGGCTCAAGCCCGGCCATATCACCGTGCGCCTCACCGGTTCGGCCGGCCAGTCGCTCGGCGCCTTTGCCGTGCAGGGTCTCAAGCTGGAAGTCTTCGGCGATGCCAACGACTATGTCGGCAAGGGTCTGTCGGGCGGCATGATCGTGGTGCGGCCTTCGCCGTCTTCGCCGCTGGTGGCCAAGACCAACGAAAACACCATCATCGGCAACACGGTGCTCTACGGCGCCACCGGTGGCAAGCTGTTCGCCGCGGGTCAGGCCGGCGAGCGTTTCGCCGTGCGCAACTCGGGCGCGGTCGCGGTGATCGAGGGCTGCGGCTCAAACGGCTGCGAATACATGACCGGCGGCCGCGTCGCTATCCTGGGCAGCGTGGGCGATAACTTCGCCGCCGGCATGACCGGCGGCATGGCCTTCGTCTACGATCCCGAGGATATGCTGCCGATCGCCATCAACGACGAGAGCGTTGTCTATCAGCGGCTCGCCTCCAGTTACTGGGAAGGTGTGCTGCGCGGCATGATCGACGAGCATATCCGCGAGACCCAGTCGGTCTATGCCTCCAACCTGTTCGCCGACTGGGATGCGGTGAAGGCCAGGATCTGGCAGGTCTGCCCGAAGGAAATGGTGTCGCGGCTGGAGCATCCGCTGTCGGATGCGCCGGCGGCCAGCGTAGAAAAGCGCGCGTAAGCCATACAGGCTTCTGGTTCCGGCCTGCCCCAATCGGCCGGGTTCCAGGGAAGCGGAAACGCCGCCAGATAAAATCTGGCGGCGTTTTTGTTTCATAAACCAGTCCGGCCTATCTTCGGGCCATGCGCCTGTTCAGCCTTGTCATGCTCGGTTGTCTGCTAACCTCGCCCGCCTTCGCCTTCTGCGTGGTGAACGAGACCGGTGGTAACATCGTGATCCAGGCCGGCGGCCCGCCGATGCCGATCTATGTGAAAGAGATCAAACCGGGCCAGCGCGATTGCTACATCCCGCGCAAGCCCGATGGCATCGTGGTGGAAATCTACGATGCCGCCGCACGTCGCATGCGCTGCCGCCAGTCGGTGGCGCCGAAAACAGCCACCATCACCGTAGGCCAGACCTGCAAGGTAAACCCGGGTTGATCCGGAGTTTTGGTAGCACGCCTCAGGTCACGATGCCGTACAGCACCATGGCCATACCGGCCAACCCGCCGGCATAGGCCAGTGTGCGCAGCCACGGCACGCCGATGGTGTAGACCACGGCATGCGCCACGCGGCTGTAGAAAAACACCTGGGCGCCCAGCGCGGTCCAGGCATCGGCCTTGTTCGTCACCGCCGCCGCCAGCACCAGGACGGCGAAAGGCACCAGGTTTTCCACCATGTTGAGATGGGCGCGATGGGCGCGGCCGATCCAGCCATGGCCGGGCGGAAAGTCTTCGCGGTTGCCGGCCACCACGAACAGGCCGCGGCTGAAAATGAAGCCGAGCGTATAGGGGAAAGCCAGCAGCAGGCAGAGCACGGCGCTGGCGATCAGCATGGTCAAGTCGGTTGTCATGGCAGGCTCCGATTCCTATCGCGTTGCCTGCCATGATCTCGCAAAAGTGCCGGCTTGGCTAGGCGGTGCGGAAGAATCCGACCAGTTTCGACAATTCACGCGCCTGGGCTGACAGCGATTGCGCGGAGGCCGAGGTCTGTTCCACCAGTGCGCCATTGCGCTGGGTCATCTCGTCCATGTTGCCGACGGCGACGTTCACCTCTTCCAGGCCGGTGGCCTGTTCGCGCGAAGCGGCGGCGATCTCGGCCACGATGTCGCTCACTTTCTTAATCGCCGTGACGATCTCGGTCAGCGAGCTGCCGGCCTGATTCACCAGGGCTGCGCCGGTCTTGACCTGAGCATTCGACTCGGTGATCAGCGCCTTGATGTCTTTCGACGCATTGGCCGAACGCTGCGCCAGTGCGCGCACTTCCTGCGCAACGACCGCAAAGCCCTTGCCGGCTTCACCAGCCCGCGCCGCCTCCACGCTGGCATTCAGCGCCAGCAGGTTGGTCTGGAAGGCGATTTCATCCATCAGCGAGACGATATCGGCGATCTTCTGCGCGCTGGTTTCGATCTGGCTGACGGCCGCGACGGCATCGTTCACTACATTGCCGCCCTTCTCTGCCGTGTCGCGCGCGGCGACGGCCAGTTGATTGGCGGCCTGGGCGTTGTCGGCATTCTGCTTCACTGTCGTCGTCACTTCATGCATGGAGGCTGCGGTTTCTTCCAGCGCGGCCGCCTGCTGCTCGGTGCGGCTGGCCAGATCCTGGCTGCCGGTCGAGATCTCGGCCGCCGCGCTGCTTTGCGCCTCGACGGCATTGGTGATGTTCTGCACCACGCCGGTCAGGGTGTCGGCCATGCTGTTCAGGTCGGATTGCAGGTTGGCGAACACGCCCTGATAGCGGCCCTGCATGCGGCTGCGCAGGTCGCCCTTGGCCAGACCGGCCACGGCGGTCTGCACATTGGCGATGGCATCGCTCAGCGTATCCAGCAGGCTGTTCATCTGCCCGCCGATCTTGGCGGTCACACCGGCCAGCGTGGATGTATCGATGCGCTGGCCCAGTTCGCCGGCCGAAGCCGCGCTCACCACCTGGCCGATGGCGCGGTCAAGGGCTGCTTCCTGTGCGACGCGGGCTTCCTCGTTGCGCTTCCGCTCGGTCTCTATCTCGCCTTGCAGGCGGTCGGCCTCAATGCCGTTTTCCTTCAGCACGCTGACGGCGCGGGCGATATCGCCAACCTCGTCGCCGCGATCCTGGCCGGCCACGTCGGCCTGCCAATCGCGCTTGGCTAGGCGTCCCAGCGTGTTTGTCAGTGCAGCCAAGGGCAGGCTGATACTGCGCACCATGACCCAGCTCAGACCCACCAGCAACAGGATGACAACAACGATGATGCTGCCATTGGTAATCAGCTGCATCCGGAAAATCGCATCGACGTCGTCGATATAGATGCCGGTGCCGACGACCCAGCCCCAGGGTGCGAAGCCCTTCACGTAGGAAATCTTCGGCACGGGTTTGTCGAGACCAGGCTTGGGCCAGAGGTAATCGACATAACCGGCGCCGTCCTTCTTCACCACATTGACGAATTCAACAAACAGCCGCTTGCCGTTCGGGTCCTTGTTTTCGCTCAGATCCTTGCCGACCAGCTGTTTGGAGAAGGGATGCATCACCATCACCGGGCCCATATCGTTGACCCAGAAATATTCCTTCTCGTCGTAGCGCAGGGCCTCAAGATCGGCGAGGGCGAGTCGTTTGGCATCGGCCTCGTTCAGTTCGCCGGCCTGGGCGCGGCCGTGGTAACGCAGGATCACGCCATGCGCCACCTCGACAAGGTTGCGCGTCTTCATCATGCGGTCTTCCAGCAGGACGGTGTGGAGCCGGTTCAGACCCAGGGCGCCTACCAGCAGCAGGCCGATCACACTGATGCCAAGGATGATCCAGAAGCGGGGCGCCAGGCGCAAATTCTTCATGTCGCTACCCCCTCCTTCAGGGGATATGGCTGAAAAGGTCTGAAATTTTCAGGAACGGGGGTAACGGGATGTGTTTTAGGACACCCTCACCAGCTGCATCAGTTATTTTCCGGTAACTGATGGTAGAAACACAAATCCCCACAAAAATAGTGTGTGTACTGATGACGTAGTGAGTCCATGCCATTCCGGCCATCCCAATCCTTCCCGCCGCCGCACGGGGTTGCTATCACCCTGGCCTGATTGAAGGATTGCCATGGCGCCACCGCTCCTGATTCTGCGCGACATCCACCTCACCTTCGGCGGCCAGCCTTTGCTGGACGGTGCCGAACTGTCGGTGCAGGCGGGCGACCGGCTTTGCCTGGTCGGCCGCAACGGCTCGGGCAAGTCCACCCTGATGAAGGTGGCGGCCGGCATGGTGCAGCCGGAAAGCGGCGACCGCGTGGTGCAGAGTGGCACCACCATGCGCTACCTGCCGCAGGAACCCGATCTCTCCGGCTTCTCCGACACGCTCTCCTATGTGCTCGGCGGACTGATGCCGGGCGACGACGCTCATCGCGCCCGCACCCTGCTCGAAGCGCTGGGCCTCACCGGCGCGGAAGATCCGAGGACGCTATCGGGCGGCGAAGCCCGCCGCGCCGCCCTGGCCCGCGTGCTGGCACCCGAGCCCGATATCCTGCTGCTGGACGAACCCACAAACCATCTCGACCTGCCTGCCATCGAATGGCTGGAAGCCGAGCTGAAACGCATCCGCTCGGCGCTGGTTCTGATCAGCCACGATCGGCGCTTCCTCTCCAATCTCACCCGCGCCACCATCTGGCTCGATCGCGGCGCCACGCGGCGGCTGGACCAGGGATTCGCGGCCTTCGAGGATTGGCGCGATGCATTGCTGGAGCAGGAAGAAACCGAACGCCACAAGCTGGACCGCAAGATCGTCGCCGAGCTCGACTGGGTGCGCCACGGCGTATCGGGCCGGCGCAAGCGCAACATGGGCCGCATGCGCGCGCTGCAGGATCTGCGCAAGGATCGCCGCGAACAGCGCAAGGTGGCCGGCAGTGTCACGCTCACGGTTTCAGAGGCCGAAACCTCGTCGAAGCTGATCGTCGAGGCCAAGGGCATTTCCAAGGCCTGGGGCGATCAGGTGGTGCTGCAGGATGTGTCGCTGAAAATCCAGCGCGGTGACCGGCTTGGCATCATCGGGCCGAACGGTGCCGGCAAGACCACGCTGCTCAATATCCTCACCGGCAAGCTCAAGCCCGATGCGGGCAGCGTGCGGCTGGGCATGAATCTGGAACTGGTGGCGCTGGATCAGAAGCGCGATGCGCTGGATCCCGAAATGACGCTGCAATACGCGCTGGCCGGCGGCAGCGACAAGGTGACCATCAACGGCCAGCCGCGTCATGTGATGAGCTACATGAAGGATTTCCTGTTCACGCCGGAACAGGCGCGCACGCCTTTGCGTGTCCTCTCGGGCGGCGAACGCGGGCGCCTGATGCTGGCCCGCGCGCTCAGCAAGCCTTCCAACGTGCTGGTGCTCGACGAGCCGACCAACGATCTCGATCTTGAAACGCTCGATCTCTTGCAGGAAATGCTGGCCGATTATCCAGGCACCGTGCTGCTGGTCAGCCACGACCGCGATTTCCTTGATCGTGTCTGCACATCTGTTCTGGCATCCGAGGGCCAGGGACGGTGGCAGCTTTATGCCGGCGGTTATTCCGACATGGTGGCCCAGCGCGGATCTGGCGTGCAGGCGAAGGCCGCACCGGTGCAGAAGAAAGCCGAGGCGGAAGACACCTCTGCGCCGTCAGCGCCGCGCGCCGCGCCGAAACGCAAGCTCAGCTTCAAGGAAAAGCACGCGTTGGAGACCCTGCCCAAGCGCATGGCCGACTTGCAGGCCGAAATCGCCAAACACCAGGCGGCGCTGAACGACCCGCAACTCTTCTCCCGCGACCCGGCGAAATTCCAGGCCGCCAGCGCCGGGCTGGAAAAAGCAACCTCAGAACTGGCCGCGGCAGAAGACCAGTGGCTGGAGCTGGAAATGCTGCGAGAGGAACTGGAAGGCTAGGGCTTCACTGCACCGGCCGCGCGGCCTGGCGCTGGCTTGGCACCAGTGGCGGCACGCCGAAGCCCAAGTCGATGAACCGCATGCCGTCGCCTTCCTCATACGAATCGGGGTCCATCGGCAGGCCGCGCATGTCGGTCTTGGCCAGGCCGGTGGCACAGCACAGGATCAGGCTGGCCTCTTCGACGCCATCCTCGCAATAGGGCGCGCCGCAGAACTCCACCGGCAATACCGAACCGTCGGCGAAGCGCAGCCAGTAATAGATCACCACGCCGCAGGGCTGGGCGGCCTGGGCGATGGTCAGATGCGCGCGCCAGGAGCGGTTCTCGGCGCTGGTCAGATCAAGATAGTTGAAGCCGGTCAGGTCATAACCCAGATGGGCATTCACCGTGTTGCCGGCCATGGCGACGCGGATGTCGTCATGGCCGCGCAGCTCGAGCAGCACGCAGGTCTCGAAAAAGCTGCCCAGCACTTCCGGGGTGATATCGCTGCGCAGCGGCAGCTTGCGGCCGCGACGGCATTCATCCCACAGGGCGAAAAAATCCTTGGCCCGCTGCGACAGCGGCGCGGGTAAAGCATCCAGAAAACCAATCATCGCGACTCACTCAATGGGTATGCTGCCTTAATGGGTATGCTGCAGCCTGCGTGGAACATTCGGATTGGCCGGCGGAATGCCGAAGCCGATATCGATGAACCGCATGCCGTCGGCGATCATATAGGAATCCGGGTCGGCCACGCCATCGACTGTGACATGGGCCAGCGGCGTCAGACAGCCAAGGATCAGGTCCGGAATGGCGGCGCCGTCGCGGCAGAACGGCGCGCAGACCACTTCCACCGGCAGTATGCTTTCATCAGGATAACGCAGCCAATAATACATCATGGCGCCGCAGGGCTGCAGGATCTGCTCCAGCACCAGCTCCGCGCGCATGGCGCGGTTTTCCGGCGTGGTGAGGTCGAGGTAGTCGCCGCCAGTGGGATCGAAGCCGATCCGCTCGGCGACGCCGGGGCCGGCCAGCAGGATGGGCATGTTGTCGCGGCTGCGGATTTCCAGCATCAGGCAGTTGTGCGCCAACTCACCCAGATCGGTCAGATCGGCATCGCGGTATTCGGGCAGCGGCCGGCCGTGGCGCCAGCGGTTCCACACCGCGAAGAAGCGGCGGCTTGGCACCGAGAGCGGCCCCGGCAGATGCGTAAGGAAATTCTCCATGGCTGTCCCCCCCATGGCGCATGGAACAGATCCACCCGGCATCCAGTATAGGCGCGCCCGGGCATCGGGCAATTGCAAATGAAAAATGGCGCAAATAAAAAAGCGGCCGGGATGTTAACCCCGGCCGCACGCCTGCAGGCTGTATAGGGCGAAGCTTTTATTTCTTCACAGCCTTGACGAATTTGTCGACGAAGGTCTTGTTCAGGTCGACATTGGATTTCGCCAGCGCTTCGTCGAACTGCGCCAGCATGTTGAAGGCGCTCTTCATGCCATCGGCGCTGATCACGCCGGTGCGCGAATAAGTCTCCATCGAGTTTTTCACCGCCGCGATATAGAGCGGCTTGTCGCCCAGGTAATAAGCCTCGGGCACGGTCGCAGCCACGTCCTCCGGCTTGGCGGTGGCGAGCCAGACCAACGCCTTGTGGAAGGCGTTGACCAGCGCCTGGGTGGTCTGCGGATTCTTCTCAATGAATTCGTTCTTCAGGTAAAGCACGGCCGCCGGGTTCGACCCGCCGAAGATCGCCTTGGTACCCGCTTCGGTACGCGAGTCGGCCAGGACGAACACATTCTTGTCCATCTCCAGCTTCGAGATCACCGGATCGAGGTTGGAGATCGCATCGATCTCGCCCTTCTGCATCGCGGCCACCGCGCCGGCGCCGGCGCCCACACCGATGAAGGCGCTGTCCTTGTAATTGCCCCCGGCCTTGGCGATCAGGTAATTGACGAAGAAGTTGGTGGACGAACCCGGCGCGGTGACGCCGATCTTCATGCCTTTCAGGTCGGCGGCGGTCTTCACCTTGCCCTGGTGTTCCTTCTTCACTGCCAGCACGATGCCGGGGAAGCGGCCCAGCTCGATCACCGCGCGGATGTCCTGGCCCTTCTCCTGCATGCGGATAGTATGCTCGTAGGCACCGGTCACGGCATCCACGCTGCCGCCGACGAGCGCCTGCAGAGACTTGGCGCCGCCGCCGAAATCGTTGATCTCGACATCCAGGCCCTCGGCTTTGAAATAGCCCTTCTGCTCGGCAATGGTGAGCGGCAGGTAATACAGCAGCGGCTTGCCGCCGACGCCCAGCGTCAGCTTGGCCTTTTCCGGCGCGGCCTGCGCAGTATCAGGGGCAGCGGCAGCCGTCAGCATGACGGCGGCGGCAGCGGCCAGAAGCATCTTGATCTTCATGTCGTTTCCTCCGTTTTGAAAGTCAGACGGTCTTTGCCGCCGTGTCGGGCCGCCAGACCAGCAGCCGGTTTTCGATCATCGTCACCACGGTATCGATCACGATCACGAAGATCGCCAGGATCAGCATGCCCGAGAACACGCCGGTGACGTCGAACACGCTTTCCGCCTCATGGATCTTGTAGCCCAGACCGCCGGCCGAGCCGAGATATTCACCCACCACGGCGCCGACCAGCGCGAAACCCACGCTGGTATGCAACGAGGAGAACATCCAGGTCAGCGCCGCCGGCCAGTAGACATGCCGCAGCAGCTGGCGCTCGTTCATGCCCAGCATGCGCGCATTGGCCAGCACGGTGGGGCTGACCTCCTTGATGCCCTGATAGACATTGAAGAACACGATGAAGAAGACCAGCGTGAAGCCCAGCGCCACCTTCGACCAGATGCCAAGCCCGAACCACAGCGCAAAGATCGGCGCCAGCACCACGCGCGGCAGCGCATTCGCCGCCTTTACGTAGGGGTCGAACACGGCGGCCAACAAGGCGCGCCGCGCAAAGGCGAAGCCCACCACGATGCCGCCCAGCGCGCCGATGGCAAAGGCCAGCACGGTTTCCAGCAGCGTGATGCCCAGGTGGCGCCAGATTTCGGTGCCGGCGAAATCCTTGGCCGTGCGGGCCAGCACATCCAGCGGCGTGGAGAAGAAGAAAGGCGGCAGCAGCGGCTTGCCATCGATCACGGGAATGGTGGTGAGCAGATGCCACAGCACCAGGAAAGCCAAGCCCACCAGTACCTGGAGTGCGAGCAGGATACTGCGCTTCACGACCGGGCCTCCTCGCTCATCTCATAGGTTTTCTGCACTTCCACACGCAGACTGGCCCAGATTGCCTTGTGGATCTGGTGAAAGGCCGGCTCGGTGCGGATTTCGGCGATGTCGCGCGGGCGCGGCAGCTCGACACGGAAATCGCCGACGATCTTTGCGGCCGGGCCGGCCGACATCACGATCACGCGGTCGGCCAGGGCGATGGCCTCTTCCAGATCATGGGTGACGAACAGCACGGCCTTGCGGTCGCCGGCCTGGTCCCCGGCCTGGTCCCCGGCCTGGTCATTGGCGGCCCACAGCGACAGCAGCAGGTTGCCCATGATCTGCCGGGTCTGCGCATCCAGCGGGCCGAAAGGTTCGTCCATCAGCAGGATCTGCGGATCGCGGATCAGCATCTGCGCCAGCGCCACGCGCTTGCGCTGGCCGCCCGACAGCATATGCGGATAGCGGTCGGTGAAGCTTTTCAGTCCCACGCGGCCCAGCCAGACCCGCGCGCGCTCCAGCGTATCCGCGCGTTTCACGCCCTGCGGCTCCAGCGCCACGGCCACATTGTCGATCGCCGTCTTCCACGGCATCAGGGCATCGGCCTGGAACAGATAGCCGGCCTTGCCATTCAGGCCGACCAGCGGCGCGCCCAGGATTTCCACGCTGCCGGCGGAAGGCTTCAGCAGGCCGGCGGCTGCATTCAGCAGGGTGGACTTGCCGCAGCCGGTGGGGCCGACGATGGCGACGAATTCATGGCGCGCCACCGAAAGATCGATGCCGGAGACAGCGCGGTGCACGCCGCCGGTCTGCAATTGAAAGGTGATGTCCAGCCCGGCGAAGCGCACCGCCTGGGCGGCCGGGTTGGGCTGGGCGAAAGCGACGGGCCCGGTTGAGGGTCCGGTGACGGCGGAAGACGAGGAGTGATCCGAGGGCATGGCCTGAACGGACAAGGCCGGTTTCCTTCCCAAAATCGTTGTTGCGCCTACGAAAAGCGGGACGGGCACAGTAGCCAGCCGCCGCCGGTGCAGTAAAGGGGCGACACGAGGAAGGGGGTATACGGGCCTTTGTTTTGGTTCGCGCGGGGCCGTTCCGGCTCACCTGTATTCGTCACGCGTCGTTTGTGTTCGTTTGGCTTCGTTTCGGTTCGTTTATGCTCGTTACGCTTCGTTCGGGTTCGTTTTGCTTGTAGCGGCTTATGGCGACCTGAGGCCGTTTATCATCGCGGACCGGGTGTTTGGGCCTGTTTTGGCAGGCCTTCAGAAGGCTTTGCCCGAAATTCGCCGTTTACGGAACAAAGCCCGTATGCCGGTCCAGCGGGGGAAATGCCAGGCCGGCATACGGTATTGTGCACGTTCACTCTCGATTGCTCTGCCGGGTGGGGCGGCATTGAGAACAAATATAGTACATTTGGCTGGATTGGCAAGAGCGCCATTCTGTCGGTCCTCACACCGCGCGCAGCAGCACCTGGGCGGCGCCGGCGGCGATGCGGATGGCGCCGTCGCTGAGACGCACGCGCTCCATGGCATTGTCGATCAGGCGGTCGTCGATGCTGGTCTCGCCCAGGGTGATCAGCTTGCGCGCGGCCTCGCGGTTCACCGCCAGGCCAGTCAGCACCAGGAGTTCGGCCAGCGATACGCCTTCGGCCAGATGCGATTTCTGCAGCGCGACCTCAGGCAGGTTCAGGTCAGGCGGCAGGCCGAGTTCGGGCGCCGGGTTCAGGTCAGGATTTTGCGGGCTTTGCATGAGAGGTCTCCTTGAGGACCGGGTTCTGAGCCGCCGGGCCGGAGACCTTTTGTGATGTTGCAAGCCGCCGACCTCGGCGGCTGCAATGGTTCAGACAATGACCAGCGCGCCGCCCGTATGGGAGGTGGTAAAATAATGCCAGAAGCGGTAGGTCGCGGTCATGGAGCGAAGTCTAAGCGCCGCATCGCGTCGCCGTCAATCGGGGATCGCAGCCGGCGGGACGCTTTGTCGCACGGGCTGTGATGCCGGTTACGCAGCCTTGAACCGGGAGAGGCCACAAGACCATGACCACCGATCCGCGCCGCCATGCCCCGGCCACGTTGCGCAACCGCGAGGCCATTCTGGCCGTATTGCGCGATGTGCTGCCAAAAGACGGCCTCCTGCTGGAAATCGCCAGCGGCAGCGGCGAGCATGCCGCCTTCATGGCGCCACAGCTCATGCCGCTGCTCTGGCAGCCCAGCGATTCCGAGGCCGAGGCCCTGCCCTCCATCGATGCCCATGCGGCCGACAGCAAGGCCACCAACATCCGCCCGGCCTTGCGCATCGATGTCACCGCGGCGGACTGGCCGGTGCAGCGCGCCGATGCCCTGCTCTGCTGCAACATGATCCATATCGCGCCGTGGGTCGCGGCCGAGGGGCTGGTGGCCGGCGCGGCGCGGCTGTTAAGCGAGCCGAATGCGCCGCTCATCCTCTACGGCCCGTTCCGTCGCCACGGCCAGCATACCGCACCCTCCAATGCCGTCTTTGACGACAGTTTGAAGGCGCGCGACCCAAACTGGGGCGTGCGCTGCCTCGACAGCGAAGTGTCACCGCTGGCCGCGCGGCACGGTTTCACGCGGATGCAGGTGGTCGAGATGCCGGCCAACAATCTCACGGTGATTTTCCGCAAGAACGGATAGCATGCCTCAAGCCGCCCTCTGGCAGGCGCGCCAGGCGAAATGCGGATAGAAGCGTTCCATCATGCGGTCCACGTAATCGACCAGATTGACAAACGCCTCGGCGCGACGGCGCAGCGCATTGTCGAAATATGGCGAGAGGATATTGGCGAGCTGGGCGAACACGATGGCCTCGCTGCCCGTGGCGCGGACGCCGAACAGATAGGGTTTGGCGCCCAGCAGCACGGACAGCGAGCGCAGCGATCGCGCGCCCAGCAGCACGATCTCGTCATGGCTGTGGCGCGTGATGCCCACGGCGAACAGGTTGGCCATTACCTTCTCGCGCAAGTCATGGCGCAGTTCGGTGCGCCGGGGTTCTGGCACGGCGTCATACCAGCGCGCCGGACCGTGATTGAAACTCGCTTCGTCGGCATAGCGGAAATAATTCATCACCCAGCCAAGCTGGTTTTCCGCCATGCGCTCCACCGCCCAGGCGACGGCGCGTTGCTCGACCGTCAGATCGGCATCCAGATCGACGCCGTATTTCTGTTCGATATAGCTGCGGATGAAGGTGGAATCGGCCACTGTCACCCGGCTGTCGGGGGCATCGCCATCGATGATGAAGGGCAGCTGGCCCTTGGGCGATTCCGCCGGCTGGGCACGTACATGCACATAGGGCAGCCCGGCCAGCTGAAGCTGTATCTCGGTTTTCATCGTATAGGGGCTCACCTCGGGCAGGCCGAAGGCGGGGCCGCCGCCATGCAAACGGATCGGTTGGCGGGCAGCGGGCGGCAGATGGGTCATGGCGGCTCCGGGGGTCTGAAAATGGGAGGCGACGGCGCGATGTCGTCGGAAAAGCTTGTAGCAACCCCCTGCTGCCACCATGCTGTCAGCAGTGCCCGGATAGACATTGTTCCATGAGAAAAGCCGACCGCCTGTTCCAGATCGTGCAGATCCTGCGCCGCGCCAAACGCCATCCGGTGACGGCCGAGGCATTGGCGCAGGAACTGGAAACCTCGAAGCGCAGCGTCTATCGCGATATCGCGGCGCTGATGGCCCAGCGCGTGCCGATCCGCGGTGAGGCCGGCATGGGCTATGTGCTGGATCATGGCTTCGACCTGCCGCCGCTGATGCTCACGCCGGATGAAATCGAGGCAGCGGTGCTCGGCGCGCAATGGGTGTCGCGCCGCGCCGATCCGGAACTGGCGCGCGCCGCCCTGGACCTGATCGCCAAGATCGGCCAGGCGGTGCCCGAACGGCTGCGCCCCTATGCGGCCGAACCGGCGGCCATCGCGCCGCCGAGTTGGAACCTGCAGCCCGACGCCATCGACATGGTGCAGACGCGACTTGCCATCCGCACCGGTCGCAAGATCGCGCTGAATTATCGTGACGAGCAGGGCCGCGAGACGAAACGCGTGATCTGGCCGGTCACGGTGGGCTATTTCGACACCGTGCGCATGATCGTGGCCTGGTGCGAGCTGCGTGGCGATTTCCGCACCTTCCGCACCGACCGCGTCCTGGGCGCCAGCTTCCTCGACGAACGTTATCCCGACCGGCCCAGCGCCCTGCGCGCGAAATGGCAAAAGGCCCAGCGCAGCCGGCCATCCTGCGAGGCGTGAGCGCCGCGCCAGAGGCATGCTATATTCGACACGCGGCCGGCATATCCACGTATGCCGCAGGGTCGGAGGCTGTCATGGACAAGCTGGGCGGTCTGTCGGATTTCGATGTCTTTGCCTATCTCGCCACCGGCCTTGCAGCGATGGCGGCCTGGGATGAGGTGTTTGGCACCACATGGGTGATTGGCGCGAACTGGAACGTGGCGCAGGCGGTGATCACCATTCCGATCGGTTATGTGCTTGGCCATATCATCGCCGGTCCGGCGGGATATCTCATCGAGCGGAAACTGGTGCCGCGGCTGTTTGGCGAGCCGAAGCGGATCCTGTTCGGTGAGAGCCATCGTGGCATACACGGCTGGTTGCAGCGGAATGTATTGATGGAATACTACACGCCACTGGACGCGGGCATGCGCCAGCGCATCATCACGCGGGCGGAGCACGAGCATAAGCCGGTCAAGGAGGCCGAGTCGCTGTACTGGACCGCCTATGCCGTCGCCAAACGCGATGAGCAGACCTATCGCCGCATGGAAATCTTCATCCGCCTATACAGCTTTTGCCGCAACATCGCCTTCACGGCCGCCATGGCGATGACCGGCTTTCTGGCAGCCGCATTATGGCTGTGGTGGCAGCAGGGATGGTCGGAGATGGTGGGCGCCAAGCTGTGGCTGGCGCTGTTCGCCGCCATGGTCGCGCTTGGCATGCTGATCCGCTATCTCAAGTTCTTCCGCCTCTATACCGTCGAGGTCTTCGTCGCCTACAGCGAACCCTCCGCCGCTGGCAAGCCCTAGCGCGGCCTCACCACACGCCGAACAGGATGCCGCGCCCCTTGGCGCTGCCGGTGCGTGCCTCGACCTCGGCATCCGACATCGTCGTGCGGATGCGCCGGTGCCGCAACCAGTCAGTCAGCCGCGCCTCCAGTTGGGCGCGGATGCCGGCATGAGCCGTGCTCAGGCCCAGGTCGGCATATTCATGCGGATCTTGCTGTAAATCGAAAAGCTGTGGGCGGAACCCGTCATAGGCGATGTATTTCCAGCGGTCGTCGCGCAGCATCCAGGCCCGTGCGCGGTCTGGCGGCAGGCCCAGAGTCCTGCGTGCCGGGCGGAAGGCATAATCGCATTCGCTGAACACGGCATCGCGCCAATCCGGCGTCGGCGTGCCGGTCAGACGCGGCAGCAGGGATCGGCCTTCCAGGCGATGCGGTTGCGCCACGCCGCCGGCCGCTTCCAGGAAAGTCGGCGCCAGATCGATGGCTTCCACCAGCGCGGAATCGATGCTGCCGCGCGTGGCATCGGCTTCGCGACCCGGATGATACAGGATCATCGGGATGCGCACGCTTTCCTCGTGGAACAGTTCCTTCTCGCCCAGCCAATGATCGCCAAGGTAATCGCCATGGTCGCTGGTCAGCACGATCAGCGTGTCGTCCATTCGACCTGCTGACTCAAGAAAGGCGAACAGGCGGCCGAGATGATCGTCAAGCTGCTTGACCAGCCCCATATACGTGGGGATCACGGTCTCGCGCACCTCGTCGAGGCTGAAATTGACCGATTCCTCGTGCTGCATGAAAGCGGCGACCACGGGATGCGGGTTGTTCCGCTCGGCCTCGCTGCGCCGCGGCGGCGGCAGGTCGGCGGCAGTATACATGTCGTGATAGGGCGCCGGCGCGATATAGGGCCAGTGCGGCTTGATATAACTGAGATGCAGGCACCAGGGCTGTTCGCCCTGTTCGCGGATGAAGTCGATCGCCCGGTCGGTCATGTAGGGTGTTTCGGAATCCTCCTCGCGAATGCGCGCCGGCAGCCGGGCATGGCGCAGATACCAGCCGCTCAGGATTTCGCCATCGGCGCCCTGTGCCGCATTGGCGAAATCGTGCCAGGGATTGGGGCTGTCATAGCCCTTGGCGCGCAGCCAGCGGTTATAGGCGAGGTCTGGATCGACCAGCTGGTCGGGATGCAGGCCGTCATCGCGTTCATAGGGCTCGAAGCCGCATTGCGACACCAGCACGCCAAGCGACGAGCGCGGGTCGATGCCCAGCCGATTCAGGCCGGCCTCGTCGGCTTTCATATGGGTCTTGCCCACCAGGGCGACGCGATGGCCCAGCGGCCGCAGGTAGTCGCCCAGCGTGAGTTCGGTGGCGCGCAGCGGCACGTTGTTATAGGTCGCGCCATGGCTGGTCATGTAGCGGCCGGTATAGAAGGACATGCGCGACGGGCCGCAGACCGGCGCCTGGCAATAGGCGCGGTCGAACAGCACGCCGCGCCGCGCCAGTCCGTCGATATTGGGTGTCTTCAGGGTGGGATGGCCGGCGCAGGACAGATAATCGGCGCGCAGCTGGTCGGCCATGATGAACAGGATGTTGCGGATCACGGTCATGTCTTTTTTTATGAAGCCCGGGCAGGAACGCTGTGTCAGTTGTCAGGCTTGAAGCCCGATGCCGCCACGGCCGGCGCCCAGTAAGCGGAATCGCGCTGCTGGATCGTGCGCAGCTCCTCTGCGCTGGTGCCGGTGGGCTGCATGCCGAGGTTGGTGATCTGCTGCTGCAGCTCGGGTGTCTTCAGCGCGGCTGTGACGATGCCGTTGATGCGCGCGATCATGTCGGTCGGCGTGCCGGCCGGCGCGAACAGGCCATACCAGGTGTCGCCCTGGATCTTGTGGCCGCCCTCGATGAAGGTTGGCACATCGGGCAGGAAAGGCGACCGTGCTGTGCCCGAAGTGGCGATCACGCGGATCTTGCCCGCCTTGTGCAGGCCCATCACGTCGGGTGTGGTGCTCAACACCATCGGCACCTGGCCGCCGGCAAGATCGGAAAGCGCGCCGGCCGATCCCTTGTAACCGACATGCTGCAGATCGAGGCCGGCGGCGCGACCGAACAGCACCATGAAGAAATGCGGCAGCGTGCCGGCGCCGGGGGTGCCGTAATTGGCCTGCGATGGATTGGCCTTGCACCAGGCGACCAGCTCTTTCAGCGTCTTCACCGGCAGCATGGTGGCGACGGCCAGCGCAAAGTCCATGGTGCTGACCTGCGAGACCGGCGCAAGATCCTTGATCGGGTCATAGGCGAGATCGCGGTAGACATGCTGGTAGACCGTGACCGGGGCGATCGGCGTGAGCAGCAGTGTCTTGCCGTCGGGCGCAGCTGAGGTCACGGCCTGCACCCCGATGCGCCCGGCCGCGCCGGTGCGGTTGTCGACGATCACGGGCTGGTCCAAGGCCATGCGCAGCCGGTCGGCCAGCAGGCGGGCCAGAGCATCGCCCGAGCCGCCGGCGGTGAAGGGAAAGACGATCCGCATCGGCTGGGCGACGATCTGGCCCAGGGCCGCAGGAGCGGCCATGCCCGCCAGGGCGGCGGACGCGGTCAGCGTCAGCATGGAACGGCGTGTGATCATTGGTTTCCTCCCTCGTCTCCGGTTCTCCCGGGGGCCGGTCGTCCGGCTCTTGACCCTGCAGGGTGATCCCGGCGCGGCGAAAGCAAAACCACCTTCCATCAGCGTTTCACCTGGTGTAACACTGCCGGCGGGAGGCACCATGGCCGACAGCGTGAAATCGGTGCGCGCGCTGGCGCGTGGCCTGGAGGTGTTCAAGGCCCTGCAGCAGCAGCCGGCGGCCAGCCTGCAGGACCTGCATCGCGATACCGGCCTCTCCAAACCTACCCTGCTGCGCATCCTCAAAACCCTGGAGGAAGGCGGAATGGCCCGCCGCTCGCTGGGCGACGGGCGCTACCGCGTCAGCGCCAATGTGCGTTTCTTCGGCCGCGATCTGGGCGAGCATGATGCCATTGCCGAACAGGCCGCGCCGGAACTCGACCGGCTGTGCCGCGAGCTGCTGTGGCCATCCGACATCGCGGTCTACAAGGACGGCGCCATGGAGATCCTCGAAACCAGCCGGCCACAGACACCCTTTCTGGTCAATCGCGGCCGCATGGGCTATCGCGTCCATATGCTGATGAGTGCCGTCGGCTGCGCCTATCTTGCGTTCTGTCCGGCTGGGGAACGCGAGGAGATCCTGGCGCGGCTGCGGCACTCGGACGATCCCTATGACCGCAAGGCACGGAATCGCGCCGCCGTCGCGGCGGAACTGGCGGAATGCCGCCGCCGCGGTTATGCCACGCGCGAGCCGGGTTATGGCTGGTGGCTGCCCGGCCGCGGTGCCGAAGCCATTGCCGTGCCGGTGCGGCAGGGCCGCCGCGTGCTGGCGGCCATCAACCTGACCTGGGTGGCGGGTGCCGTGCCGCTGGAGCAGATCGTGGCCGCGCATCTGTCGCGCCTGCAGGCCGCGGCGGCCGCCATCACGGCTCGCATCCCCCAAAGCGCGGCGCCTTGAAATCGTCTCCGGCCATGCCAGATTGTCGCGGCATGTGTGATCCCTCCGTTTTACTTTCCCGATGATCTGCCATGGATAGTGTGACCCAGCTTCTGTTCGGTGGCGTGGTCGCTCAGGCTGGCGCGCGCCGCATCCTCGGGCGCCGCGCGGTGGCCGCTGGCGCGCTGATCGCCACCCTGCCCGATCTTGACGTGCTCTCCGATCTGTTTGGCCCAACCAGCATCACCGATGGTTGGCTGTATCATCGCGCCATCAGTCATTCGATTCCGGCCACGCTGGTTTACGGCACGGCGATCGGCTGGCTGATGTGGAAAGCCGAGCGCCTGCGTCGCAAGCCGGCCGATACGGAAGAGGATCGCAACCGCCGTCATTGCTGGATGTGGCTGGGCGCGCTGGCCTGCGTGACGCATCCCATCCTCGATCTCTTTACGGCCTATGGCACGCAGCTGCTGGCACCGTTCAGCCGCGCGCGATTTGCCATCGATGCGATGCCGATCATCGATCCGTTTTATTCCCTGCCCTTGTTGATCGTATTCCTGTTCGGCCTGGTCAGCCGCGAGAAGGCCCGACACATTCAGCGCATGGCGCGTCTCGCGCTGGTCTATGTGGTGCTCTACACCACCATGGCCTGGGGCATCGGCCTGCATATGCAGGAGCGCGCGCGAGCAGAACTGCACGCGCAAAATTTGGTGCAGGCCGATGTCGCGCGCATCGCCGCCTATCCGGTGATCTTCCAGCCCTGGTGGCGCCGCATCGTGGTTGATTTGCCCGATGCCATCCTGATCGGTTTCGCTTCGCCCTTCGCCAAGGCGCCGATCGTCTGGCAGACGATCCCGCGGCCCGACCGAAATGCCGCCTTGCAGGCCGTTGAGGCGACTTACGATGCGGGTGTGTTCCGCTGGTTCGCCGATGGCCGGCTGCACTGGACGCTGAAACCCGATCCGGCGGCGGGCAATGCCGGTGGTTTCATCGCCGAGGCGCGCGATTATCGCTATGGCATGCCGGGCGACAGCATCCTGGGTTTCTGGGGCCTGCGCTTCCGGCTGGACGCGCAGCATCGTGTGCTGGGCGAACCCGAACGTCTGGCCGAGCGGCCGGGATTCACCCGCGCGGGCTTCGCCGAATTGTGGAATGGCGTGTTGGGCCGTTGATTCCGTTGACTGAATCTGTCTGAGCCGTGCCGGACTGGTAAATCTGCACCCGATGCATTATATTATTATAAGTTTGTAGCCCACGCCTTCGCGGCGCAGGCGCCATTTTCAGGCCCATTCTCGTGGGCAGCGTAGCCCTTCGCCGGACAAGGCCGCGAAGCGCCATTCCACTCCAGGCCGTCGCAGTCCCGCTTTCGGGCCGCCACGCGCATCTCTGCATACGACTGCTGCCCCGCCATTCCTGCCGGCATGGTGCAAATTGCCGTTTTCAACAAAGGATATCGCATGTCGACCGCCACCACCGCCGAAGTCGCCCGTCTCCGCGCCGAGGAGCGTTTCAAGAAGACCGCCCTGCGCGAACGCGAAGCGGCCGAAGCGCGCAAACATCACGAGGAGAACCAGCGCGCGGAAACCGCCAAGGTAGACCGCCTGCGCGCTTTGCGCCTGGCCCGCGATGCCCAACAGGCGGAAATGGCGGCCCAACGCCTGGCGGAAAAGCGCCTGGCTGCGGAAACCGCGGCGGAACAGCCAGTTGCCGCGAAGCGCGGGCGCCGCAGCGTTGCGGCCGACACAGCCAAAGCAGAGTCCTGATCTTTTCCCGTACAACCCTGCGGCGGCTTAGCCCCTAGCCATCGGCCGGGGCAGTCGCCTATATTGCCCCGGCTATGCCAGACCGACCTTGTCCGGGCGTTGTGCCCGCCACCGGCCGCGCCCGTCTTCCCGCTGCCCCGCATTCATCCCAGCTTAGCTTGAAGGCGCATCATGTCGCTGGCGCTTGAGTTGTTGCTGATCGCGGCGCTGATCCTGCTCAATGGCCTGCTCGCCATGTCGGAACTGGCGGTGGTATCGGCTCGCCGTGCCCGCCTGGAGGCGATGGCGCGCCAGAAAAGCGCCGTGTCGCGCGGCGCCAGGCTGGCGATCAAACTGGCCGGTGATCCCGGCCGTTTCCTGTCCAGCGTGCAGATCGGCATCACTCTGGTCGGCATCCTGGCCGGTGCCTTCTCTGGCGCGACGCTGGCGGATCGGTTCTCCACCTGGATCGAGGCCACGTATCTGCTGGCCGAACCGATTGCCGATGGCATCGCTTTTACAGTGGTGGTCGGCTCCGTCACCTACCTGTCGCTGATCATCGGCGAGCTGGTGCCCAAGCAGCTCGCGTTGAAGAAGCCCGAGCCCATCGCCGCCGCCATGGCGCCTCTGCTGGCCGGTCTGGCCTGGATCGCCAGTCCGGTCGTGTCGCTCCTCGATATCTCATCCAAGCTGGTGCTGCGACTGCTTGGCGCCGGCGCCAGCAACACCGAAGCCGTGACGGAAGAGGAAATCCGTCATCTGGTGGCGGAAGCCGAAAGCGCGGGCACGGTGGAACCGGCAGAACGCCAGATGATCGCGGCCGTGCTGAAGCTGGGCGACCGCGCGGTGCGCAGCGTGATGACACCGCGCCATGATCTCGATTGGCTCGATCTCGATGCGCCGCATGACGAACAGGTGCAGCGTCTGCGTCAGACCATGCATCTGCGCCTGCCGGCGGCCCATGGCTCTATCTCCGAGCCGGTCGGCATCGTCGGCGTGAAGGATGTGTTCGACGCGCTGCTCGATGGCGGCCGCGACCAGCTCGCCACCAAGGGCCTCGCCGCCTTCGTGCAGCCGGTGCCGGCCGTGCATGAAAGCGCCGATGTGCTGGATGTGCTGACGCTGCTGAAAGCCTCGCCGGCCGGCATGGCCTTCGTGGTGGATGAATTCGGCAGCCTGGAAGGCGTGGTCACCGCCAACGACATCCTGCAGACCATCGCCGGCGATTTCGCCTTCCCCGATGGTGAGGCGCCCGACCTGGTGCAGCGCGAGGACGGCTCCTGGCTGATCGACGGCAGCCTGCCGCGCGAAGACATGGCCGAAAAGCTGGGGCTGCATCTGCCCGAGGAAGAGGGCCATACCGTGGCCGGGTTCCTGCTCGCCCGCTTCGGCCGCCTGCCGGTGGCCGGCGACGCGGTGGAGTGGCATGGCTGGCGCTTCGAGGTGATGGACATGGATGGCCGCCGCATTGACAAGGTGCTGGCGGTGCCGCCGCGCGAGGCGGTGGCTGCCCATGATTCCTGATCAAGGCCGGGCCGGCCTTTCCTCTCAAACCGCAAGACGGCTCAGGTAATTTTCGGTCGCGCCGGAACCTGCGTGGAATTCCGCCATTGTATGGGGGATGGTCCGGATGCGTCTGACCCGGGCAAAAAAAGGGGCCGCATCAATGATGCGGCCCAAGTCTAGGGAGGAAACGCCCGAGAAGGGCATGCAACAAACCGGAAGCTTGTTGCGATGCACAAACTAATGCCTTCGCCATTGCAGCGCAAGAGGGAAATGTCGTGTCGGACGTCACATTAACAAAAACATATACTTGAGATATTTTTTGAGCCGAATCGGCCCATCCCGCGACAGATTGTTAGCCCACATTCTTTTGTGCAGTAGCGAAAAACTCGAGAGTGTTGCGCCCGGAACACAGGCAGCCGCTTTTTTAACCAGCCTGTGACGAGCGGGCAGAAGGCTGTAGACGGACGAATCGGACCTGTATGGCCGGTCCGATCGACGATCCAGGCCGGCAGCAAAAAGCCCGCTCCGGATGAGGGAGCGGGCCTGCGATACGCCTGATTATAGGCCGGGGTCAGCGGAAGCTGCCGTGATACTCGTCGTTGGGCCGCATCTCGATGGCGGCCGCCATGCGGTTGGACATGTTGAAGAAGCTGATCGTGGCAGCGATGTCCCAGATGTCGCGGTCGCTCCAGCCGGCATCGCGCAGGCCCTGGCGATCGGCCTCCACGATCTTGTCCGGGCTCTCGGTCAGCTTGGTGGCGAATTCCAGTGCCGCACGCATCTTCGGCGTCAGATCGGCGGCGCGCCAGTTCATCACCATCAGTTCGCCCAGTTTCGGATCGCCCGAAATCTGGCGGACGGCGGCGCCATGGGCGGTGAGGCAGTAGAAGCAGTGGTTGATGCTGCTGACCACCACGGCGATCATCTCTCGCTCGAGTTTGCTCAACCCCGACGGCGCCAGCATCAGCTCGTTATACATCTCCGAGAAGCCGCGCAGCTTCTTGGCATCGAAGCTGTAGCTGAGCAGCACATTCGGCACAAAGCCGATCTTCTCGTCGCATTTGGCGAAATAGGCCTGGGTGTCGGGATCGAGTTCCTGGCGCGCGGGCACCGGGATGTTCAGCGCATGGGGGTGCGGTTTTCCGCCCTTTGGGGATTGGCTCATGGTTTCCTCCGTTGATGGCGCCAGACTAGGGCGAAACCCGCAGGGAACAAAGCGTCCTGCCAGGGGTTACCCGAAGGCAATCTGACGCAGGAGGCTTTCATGCATGTTGCATCCATGATCCGCACGCATCCCCGGGTCGGCAGCGACGTCGCGCCCGATGAGAATCTGGTCCGCTGTATCGAGGCCTGCCTCGACTGTGCCCAGACCTGCATCGCCTGTGCCGATGCCTGCCTGGCGGAAGACACCGTCGAGCAATTGCGGCAATGCATCCGCCTCAATCTGGATTGCGCCGATCTGTGCAAGGTGACGGCCACGGTCGCCTCGCGGCGCACCGGCGCGAACCAGACCACGTTGCGCGCCCTGCTGGCGGCCTGCGCCGAAGCCTGCCGCGTCTGTGGCGAGGAATGCGAACACCATGGCGAGGTGCATGGCCATTGCCGCATCTGTGCCGCGGCCTGCCGTCATTGCGAACGGCTCTGCCGCCAGGTGGGCGATGCTGTTGCGCCGGTGCTGCAGTAGGGCGCAGATCGGCCGCTCGGGGGTAAGCAATACCCAACCGGCATTGTCATGGTCGGACTTGTTCCGGCCATCCACGTCTTTCCTAACGGCATCATGCGGATGCCCGGGTCAAGCCCGGGCATGACAGTTCTTTTCAATACGGTCGGGTTTTATTTCTGATCGAAACCCTGTTTAAAGCCGCCAACCTGGCCGCGATGGCGCAGCAGATGGTCGGCCAGCACGAGCGCCAGCATGGCCTCGCCCACTGGCACCGCGCGGATGCCGACGCAGGGATCGTGCCGGCCCTTGGTGACGATTTCGGTCTCGGTGCCGAAACGGTCGATGGTGGCACGCGGATTGAGGATCGAGGAGGTGGGCTTCACGGCGAAGCGCACCACGATTTCCTGGCCTGTCGAAATGCCGCCCAGGATGCCGCCGGCCTGATTGGAGGTGAAATCCGCGCGGCCGTCCTGGCCCAGTTTCATCTCATCGGCATTCTGCTCGCCGCTCAAACGTGCCGCAGCAAAGCCCGCGCCGATCTCCACGCCCTTCACGGCATTGATGCTCATCATCGCGGCGGCGAGATCGGCGTCCAGCTTGCCGTAGATCGGTTCGCCGAGGCCTGCGGGAATCCCGGACGCGCGCAACTCGACCACGGCGCCGACACTGGAGCCCGCCTTGCGAATGCCATCCAGATAGTATTCCCATTCCATGGCCATCTTCGGATCGGGGCACCAGAAGGGATTCTGCGTCACGCTGTCCCAGCTCCAGTTCGCCGGGTCGATGGTCTTCTCGCCCACCTGCACCAGCGCACCGCGGATCTGCACGGTTGAGTCGATCAGGGTCTTCAGCACATTGCGCGCCACCGCGCCGGCCGCCACGCGGGCCGCCGTCTCGCGCGCCGAGCTGCGCCCGCCGCCGCGATAGTCGCGGATGCCGTATTTGCTCCAGTAGGTATAGTCGGCATGACCGGGACGGAACTTGTCCATGATCTCGCCATAGTCCTTCGAACGCTGGTCGACATTCTCGATCAGAAGCGAGATCGGCGTGCCGGTGGTCTGGCCCTCGAACACGCCCGACAGGATCTTCACTTCATCCGGCTCACGCCGTTGCGTCACGAAACGCGAGGTGCCCGGCTTGCGCTGGTCCATCCAGTGCTGGATGTCGGCTTCGCTCAGCGGCACGCGCGGCGGCGCGCCGTCGATCACGCAGCCCAGCGCCGGCCCGTGACTTTCACCCCATGTGGTGACGCGGAAGAGCCGGCCGAAGCTGTTATCCGACATAGGGCTTATTGCCTAACATTGGGCCTGCTTACTCGACCTTCTTGCCGCCGAGCGACAGCAGCAGGTCGGCCACCTGGGCGGCCTGGTCCACCGCCACCATGCCGACACTGTGATAGCCGCTGTCGACATGATGCACTTCGCCGGTGACGCCCGAGCCCAGATCGGACAGCAGATACAGGCCGGCGCCGCCAACCTGCTCGATGGTCACGTTCTGGCGCAGGGGAGCGTTCAACTCGTTCCACTTCAGGATATAGCGGAAGTCGCCGATGCCGCTGGCCGCCAGGGTCTTGATCGGGCCAGCCGAGATGGCGTTGACGCGGATGCCCTGCTTGCCGAGATCGGCGGCGAGGTAACGCACGCTCGCTTCCAGCGCGGCTTTCGCGACGCCCATCACGTTGTAATGCGGCATGACGCGTTCGGCGCCGTAATAGGTCAGTGTGATGGCGCTGCCGCCATCGGTCATCAGCTTCTCGGCACGCTGCATCACGGCGGTGAAGCTGTAGCAGCTCACGTTCATGGTAAGCGCGAAATTGTCGAAGCTGGTGTCGATATAGCGGCCCTTCAGCTCGTTCTTGTCCGAAAAGCCGATGGCATGGACCAGGAAATCGAGTTTGCCCCAGGCCTTTTCCAGCGCCGTGAAGGTGGCATCGATCGAGACCGGATTGGTGACGTCGCATTCCAGTACATGCTGGGCGCCGATGGTGGCGGCCAGCGGCTTCACGCGTTTCTCCAGCGCCTCGCCCTGATAGGTGAAGGCCAGTTCGGCGCCCTGGGCATGCACCGCCTTGGCGATGCCCCAGGCCAGCGAACGGTCGTTGGCGACGCCCATGATAAGGCCGCGTTTGCCATGCATGAGCGGTTGCGGTTGCGACATAAATCCCCCGGTAAGGCTGTGGCGCGAGACGGCCGGCGCAGCCGCTGGGGCGCTCCTGGCTCGAAACACTGGCCGGCGAGAGTAGCCCAAAGCCGGGCTTTGGCCAAGCCGCCTAAGCCATTATGGTGAAAAAGAAAATCGGCTACCGATCCATCTCGTATGCCGGCATGGCGCGGACCACGGCGTCCGGCAGTGGTCCGGCCTGCTCACGCTGCTGTTGCAGCAGATCGCCGGGCAGGCCGAGTTGTGCGGGGGAGACGAACATCAGGCCCCGGATGGTATTGAGGCTGCGCTTCATCTCTTCCTGCAAGGGTGGTAGCAGGCCCTCGGCCTCGGCCCGGTCCAGCGCTGCCCCGGTCACCGGTCCCAGATCGCCATCCACCAGCACCGGGCCGCCGCGATAGGGCCCGCGCGTCACCTGTTGTGGCCGTGGCGCGGACTGGTTGGGCCAGAGCAGGTCGTTCAGGCCATCCTGCATCAGCTTGACGAGTTCGCTTCCGGCCTCGCCCATATACTGCGGCGATTGCTTCATCGCCTTGTACCAATCATCGAGTTCGCGGCCGAAGGCGCGCAACGTATCCTCACGCCGGACTTCCACGCGGCTGCGGCACGCATGTTCAGGCAGATCGCGTTGCGGCATGTCGCGCTGTGGCCGACCGGTGGCATCGGTATTCTGCGGCGCGTCGCCATAAAGATGGCGATAGGTGTCGCTGACCAGACGAAAAGCGTCGTCATGGCGCGGATGCTGGGGTTTCAGATAGGCCTCATGCGCCTGCAGGGCATGCAGATCGCGACGAGACAGATCGGCGGGCTGCTTGTCCAGCGTGAAATCCAGCCAGCGTTCCGGCGTCGGCGGTAGCGCGGCAAGGCGGGATTCGAAGGATGCAGGACTTACATTTGCATCGCTGCGCGGCGTTTCCCGCGCTTCCTGCTGCGGATCGCCATGAAATCCCTCGATCTCCATCAGGCCCTGGCGGGGCAGGGTCTTCGACTGCTCGGCGACTTCGTCGCGGAAATAGCGGTCGCTGATCGGCTTCACATCATGCTGCATGCCGTCGACAACCTGCTCCCAGTTTTCCCAGTTTAATGGATCGCTGGGCAGATCCGGTGCATCGCGCAGATGTATCCCGGCTGGGAAACCCCAGACGCTGCCGATCGCCGGCTGCAGCAGCGTCGGAAAATAGGCTTCGTTCGGAATGCCGCGCGCCTCGAAGACATCGCGGTGATACGCCACGCTCTGTGGGCCGGTGACGCGATGATCACCGGTCTCGGCGAGATTGCGTTCGCGCTGCGCCAGGTCGGCGGCGGCCACATCGCGCCGGATGGCATCGCGCTCATCCTCGTTCAACGGCCGGCCGCGTGCCTCGCGGGCAAACCGTTCCAATCGCGTATTGGCGATCTCGCCCTGTTTGCCGCGATTGGCGGCGACGTTGCGTGCCAGCCCGGCATAGGAATCCTGTTTCTCCAGCGCCGCCCAATAGCCGTCGATGTCGCCATCTTTCAGACGGGCGCGGGCGACGTCCAGGGCGCTACGCTGCTCGGCAGAAGAGGGGCGACGAGAGGGCATGCAAATCTCCCATTCCAAATGATCATGATTTTTTCTTAAATAAAGCGGGCCGGCGTCAGCCAATTGCCCGGAATATCAGGGCCGTGACCAGACCAATCAAAAGAGCCAGAACCCTGGCGCTCGCGTCCACGATAAGGAGCGGAGCGGCAATGCCCAGCCCGATCCAGTAGGGCCGCCGGCGCCCCTGCGGCACAAAGCGAAAGATGGCAAAGGCGGCCAATGTTAGAAGCGCGGCATAGGCACTCACGCGTATGACCCAGTATCCCAAATAGGGATGGGCAAAATCCTTGGCGATCACCGTTGCTGAGGCCTCGATGGCGACAATGATCATGGACAGTAAGGGGATTGCCAGCAGGACGCAGAGCAGAATGGTCAGCAGCCGCCAGCCTCGGCCGCTGCTGTCTGGCGGCGATCCTGCTGGTGACGATGCGGCGTCCGGGCTGAGATCTGGCATGGCTTGGGTTGGCTGTAGATACCGTAATATGCGGGTAGCCTGTCTGATTGTCAATACATAAAGAGAACAAAATTGGATATTATTCCTGTATTCAGGTCCGGCCCGGTCATTCCGCCGGTTCCTGTCTGGTGCTGCGGGCCCGTTCCAGCCGCTGACGCACGGCATCCTCGGGCAATCCCGCCTGCTCCAGCGCCAGCGCGCCGAGCTGCAGCGAGGCCTCGGCGGCCTCGGCGATCACCTGGGCGGCGCCCAGCCTGCGCAGGTGCTCGGCATGGCCATGGTCGCGGGCGCGGGCGAAAACCGGCAGATGCGGCCAGGCGCGATGGGCGGTGGCGACCAGATGGCCGGCGGCGGCCGGATCATCCAGCGTCACCACCAGGGCCTGGGCGTGGCCGGCAGAGAGTTTCTCCAGCAGTTCGACGCGGCTGGCATCGCCATAATGCACCGGACGTCCGGCGCGCCGTTCGGTCGCCACGGTTTCGGCATGGGCATCCAGCGCCACCCAGGGAATCTGTTCGGCATCCAGCAGGCTGGCGATCATGCGGCCGACGCGGCCATAGCCGCAGATCACAACATGCCCCTCCTGGTGTTCGGCATTCTCGCCGATGCCATGCGTCGCCTGCGCGACGCCATCGGCCAGCTTCTGCGCCAACCGCCGTGCCGCCTGGGCGATGAAGGGAGTGAGCAGCATCGACAAGGATACGACCAGCAGCATGAACTGCGCTGTCTCAGTCGGCAGCAGGCGATACCGTTCGCCAAGGCCCACCACGACGAAGGCGAATTCGCCGCCCTGGCCGAGCAGCAAAGCCATTTCCAGCGCAGTGGCGCGGCTCTGCCCGAACAGCAGCGCCAGCGCGGCGATGATGCCACCCTTGATGACGAACAGGCCTATCACCGACAGCAGGATCCACAGCACATCATTGGCCGCGACGCGCAGGTCGATGCCCATGCCGACCGACAGGAAGAACAGCCCCAGCAAAAGGCCCTTGAAGGGTTCGATGCTGACTTCGACGGCATGGCGGTATTCGCTTTCCGCCAACAGCAGGCCCGCCAGGAAGGCGCCCAATGCCATCGATAGGCCGGCAATACCGGTGGCCGCCGCCATGGCGATCACCACCAGGAGGATCAGTGCCATGAACATCTCAGGGCTTCTGGCGCCGCCGGCCAGGCGGAACAGCGGTCCCAGCACGCGCCGGCCGATCACAATGATCGCAACGATGGCGGCAATGGCGATCGCCAGCGTCTCGCCCAGTTGCAGCAACATGTCTTCGTTGCTGATGCTGCTGGCGGTGGCAAGAAAGCCGATCATGAACAGGATCGGCACCACGGCCAGATCCTGCATCAGCAGGATGGCAAAGCTGGCGCGGCCAACCGGCGTGCCGCCACGCCGGCTTTCGATCAGCAGCTGCATCACGATCGCCGTGGAACTGAGCGCCAGGCAACTGCCCAGGATCAGCGCGGCCGGCGTGCTGTTGCCAAACGCAATGGCGATGCCGCCGATCACGGCGGCAGCGATCAGCACCTCGGCCAGGCCCAGACCAAGCACGAGGCGTTTCATCTGCCACAACCGGTCGAGCGAGAGTTCCAGCCCGATCATGAACAGCAGGAAGATGATGCCGAATTCGGCGATCAGACGGACGCCGGCGATATCGCCGATGGTGACATATTCCAGCCAGGGCAGCCGGTCGGCAAACAGCGCCAGGCCATAGGGACCGATCAGCAGGCCCACAGCCAGAAAGCCCAGCACCGGGCTCAGGCGCAGGCGGTGGAAAACCGGCACGACGATGCCGGCCGCCACCAGAAAGACGATCAGCTCGCGGAAATAGGGAATGGTCTCGGAATGCTCCATGCCTGACCTTCGCTTAACCGAACCGATGCGTCAAATGGTTGTTTCTGCTGATCTTTTAAATTAATCCTGCAGCTGACTGTCATACGCCATCACAAAAATAAATGATCTGGATCAAGGCAGGGATGGCCGGTTTGCGGCACCTCTCGCGCATTGCAATCCTGTAACCCGGAATTCCCCCCCAATGTCCATCACAGTTGCCGTCAGCTCCCCGAGCACCAATCCGGGGGCCGCCAATCCGAATCGTCGCGGCCTCTCGGTGCTCGTGCGCATCATGGCGATCATCCTGGTCGCGATTGTCAGCCTGGTGATCCAGCTCGGCACCGATCTGTACCAGTTGCGTCACAACTTGCTGGATGACCGCGCCACCAAGACCCGCGAACTGGTCGAGGTGGCCCACGGCGTGGTGCAGCATTTTGCCGCCGAAGCCGAGAAGGGCGCGATGAGCAGGGAGACGGCCCAGCAGGCCGCGCTGACCATGCTGCAGGGCCTGCGCTATAGCGGGCGGGAATATTTCTGGGTCAACGACCAGAAGCCCGTGCTGCTGATGCACCCCTTCGCCAAGGATCTGGTCGGCAAGGATGTGGGGTCATACGCCGATCCCGATGGCAAGAAGATCTTCGTCGAATTTGCCCGTATCGCCCGCGAGAAGGGTGAAGGCGAGTTTGACTACCGCTGGCCCAAGCCGGGCAGCAGCGAGCCGGTGGAAAAGGTTTCCTACGTGAAGGGCTTTGCGCCCTGGGGCTGGGTGATCGGCAGCGGCATCTATCTTGACGATGTCGATGCGCAGATGCGCGAGGAAATCCGCAATACCGGCATTGCCGTCACCATCAACGGCCTGATCCTGGTGCTGTTCGGCTGGATGCTGGCGCGTGCCGTCGCCCGGCCTCTGCATGCCCTGACCGAGGCGATCGACCGCCTGGCGCAACGCGACTGGAAAACGGTGGTGCCGCATACCGGCCGTGGTGACGAGATCGGCGCGATTGCCCGTGCCGTCGGCGTCTTCAAGACCAACGGCATGGAAAATGACCGGCTGCAGCGCGAAGCCGAGGAAACCCGGCGCCAGGCCGACGAACAGCGCCAAGCCCGCGAGGCGCGGGAACAGGCGGCGGCGCGCGAGATCGCCGCCTTGTGCGAGGAAATCGCTCATGGCCGGCTCGACACACGCCTCGGCGAGGCGGACAAGGAAGGCTTCCTGCTGGAAGTGACCCAGCGGCTGAACAAACTCACTGCCACGCTGCACAGCGTGACCGGCGAACTGGCGACCGTGATCCACGGCATGGCCGAAGGCGATGTGAGCCGCAGCGTAAACGGCGAATATGACGGCGTCTTCGCCGACCTGAAGGCCAGTGCCAACAGCATGGCCGACACGTTGCGCGGCTTCGCCGAGAACCTGGCGGCCTCGGTGCACACGCTGCGTCAGGCCGCATCCGAAATCTCGTCGGGTTCGGAAGATCTGGCGCATCGCACCGAAAGCCAGGCCGCCACGCTGGAGCAGACCGCCGCCGCCATGCATCAGGTGACGGCGACGGTGAAGCAGAATGCGGATAATGCTCAGGCCGCCGACCGGCTGTCGGGCGAGGCGCGCGGCACCGCCCATCGCGGCGGCGAAGTCGTGGGCAATGCGGTATCGGCGATGAACAGCATCGAGCAGAGCGCGCAGAAGATTGGCGATATCGTCGGCCTGATCGACGAGATCGCCTTCCAGACCAACCTGCTCGCCCTGAATGCCTCGGTAGAAGCCGCCCGCGCCGGCGATGCCGGCAAGGGTTTCGCCGTGGTGGCGCAGGAAGTGCGCGCCCTGGCCCAGCGCTCGGCCAACGCGTCGAAGGACATCAAGGCGCTGATCCAGGAATCGAATGCCCAGGTGAAAACCGGCGCGGAACTGGTGCATCAGGCCGGCGCGTCGCTCACCGAGATCGTCGGTGCGGTCGACAAGGTGACCAGCATCGTCGGCGAGATCGCCACCGCTTCGGCCGAACAGGCGCGTGGGCTGGACGAGGTGAATATCGCAGTCGGCAACATGGACGAGATGACACAGCGCAACGCGGCCCTGGTGGAAGAAACCCATGCTTCGGCCCAGGCGCTGGCCAACATGGCGCAGAGCCTGTCGGAGGCGGTGAGTTTCTTCAAGCTGGGCGAGGCCCATGAGGAGCATCGCAGGGCGCGCCGCGAGGAAGCCGGCGCCAACGATATCGTCACCTGGAAAGGCCAGGTGCTGCCGCTGCGCAACTGGTCGCGCATCGGCCTGTTCTTCGGTCCGGCCGAAAAGACGCCCGCCATGGGCGAGACGGTGGAATTGCGTGTGCGGGTCGATGCCGTCGAAGGCCGCATCGAATTCCCCTGCCATGCCACGGTGGCGCGTGTGGACAAGGGATTCGTGGCGGTGCGCTATACCTGCGACGACGCGCGCGTGACCCAGGCGATCAAGGCGCATTTCGAAGGCAAGTGATACGATCGTCGGGCGCCGGCATGATGCAGGTCAAATCCGGCGCCGGACCGGCTCTTGGGCGCGGCGTTTTGCCGCCGTCAGCGGGCTTGCTGTCGCAAACGCCTCGCAATAGCGTTTGATCGCCCCGTCTGACCATCGAGGAGAGCCGCCGCCATGCTGCCGGTTGCCGTCGAATCCTTTTTCATCGTGCTGCGCGAGGGACTGGAAGCCCTGTTGGTGATCGCCGCGCTGGCCGCCTTCCTGCAACGCGCCGGCGAAGGCCATCGCCGCATCGCCCTGCTCTGGGGCGGCGCTGCCGCGCTGGTGGCGAGTCTGGTCGCCGCCTGGATCTTCTACGAATTCTTCGGTGGTGCGCATGACGATCTGACCGAGGCCATCGTGATGTCGGTGGCGGCCGTGCTGCTGCTCTATGTCAGCGGCTGGTTATGGCTGCGGCAGAATCCGGAAAGCTGGAAACGCCGGCTGCAGGCGCAGACCAGCCGGGCGTTGCAGGCCGATGGACCCTGGCTGCTGGCCGGCATTGCCTTTCTCGCCGTATTCCGCGAGGGCGCCGAGACAATCCTGTTCCTGCATGCCGCGATGGCCAATGCCGAGGCCGGCGCCGAAAGTGGCATGCAGGGCATGTTGCTGGGCCTGGGCGTTGCCGCGCTGGCGCTGGCGCTGATCTATCTGGCGATGACGAGGCTGGCCCTGCGCCTGCCGCTGCGTCCGGTCTTCGCCGTCACCTCCGCGTTGCTGTTCCTGTTTGGCCTGCGCTTCATCGGCGGCGCGCTGCTGGAATTCCAGGAGATCGGCTGGCTGCCCTATGACGATATGGGCCTGCCGGGCTGGGCGGTACAGGCGGGCTTCAATCCCACCATCCAGGCCATTGGCCTGCAGACCGCGCTGCTGCTCGGTGCCGCGTTGTTCGCACTGTTGCAGGGGCGGCAGCGCCGCGCGGCGGCATAACCGGAAAACAAAAAAGGCCGGGCAGCAGCGATGCCGTCCGGCCTTTGTTTTTAAGTGTCGTCTGCAGTTCAGCCGAGGATCGACTGCAGCTTCATCGCCACGCCCATGTTGCCCTTCACCTTCAGCTTGCCCATCATGAAAGCGGTGGTGGGATCGAGGTCGCCGCTGCTCAGCGCGACGAAATTGTCCATCGAGATGGTGATGGTGCAATCGGCCTCGGCATCCTCGTTGCTTACAGTGCCGGCATTGCCGTCTACGAAGATCTGGCCGTCATCGCCGAAATCGAATTTCACCGTGGCGTCGATTGCGCCCGGCTTCACGCGCTGGCTCATCTGCTGGGTGATCTGGTCGAGCGACATGTGGCCTCCCTGGCTCGTGTGAATCGCTGAGAAAAGATGCAGGCTTCCGCAAGGGCATCGACATCTGCGAATTGACGCAACGTCAACAGCCACGCGGCTTTGGCGGCACCCTATATTGACGTTTACGTAAGCGTCAAGTAGCGTCGCTGCAACGCATAAAAACAGCATGCAGTCTTGTTTGACTGGTGTCAGGGAGTGAAACGGATGGCGGCGGGTTCAGGTCCGTATCGATCGGTATTCCGTGATGGCCTGTTCGCCAGTCAGGTGATTGTTGTCACCGGCGGCGGTTCGGGCATTGGCCGCTGCACGGCGCATGAACTCAGCCGCCTTGGCGCGACACTCGCGCTGATCGGTCGCAAGCTCGACAAGTTGCAAACCGTGGCCAACGAATTGCGCGGCGATAATCCCGGCTGCGATGTCGATATCTTCTCCTGCGATATCCGCGAGGAGGAGAAAGTCGCCGAGACGGTGACGGCGATCCGCAAACGCTTCGGCCGTATCGATGGCCTGGTCAACAATGCCGGCGGGCAGTTTCCGGCGCCGCTCAGCCAGATCAGCCAGAAAGGCTGGGATGCCGTGGTGCGCAACAACCTCACCGGCGGCTTCCTGATGGCGCGGGAATGCTACACCCAGTGGATGGCCGATCATGGCGGCGCCATCGTCAACATCGTGGCCGACATGTGGAACGGCATGCCCAATATGGGCCATTCGGGCGCGGCGCGTGCCGGCATGGTGAACTTCACCGAGACAGCGGCTTGCGAATGGGGCGTCTCGGGCGTGCGGGTGAATGCCGTGGCGCCGGGCTGGATCGCGTCCTCCGGCATGGACACCTACCCCGACTGGATGAAGCCGCTGATCCGTGGCATGCGCGACCATGTGCCGCTGCAGCGCCTGGGCACCGAGGCGGAAGTCTCGGCCGCCATCGTCTATCTGCTGTCGCCGGCCGCCAGCTTCATCTCGGGCACGACCCTGCGCGTGGATGGCGGCGTGCCCAATGCGCGGCGGCATTATCCGCTGCCCAAACATGACAGGTCGCAGGCTTTCGACGGCTTCCACCGCTCGGTGATGCCCAAAGTGCTGCAGGAGAAATAATCCGATGGCGGTGCTGCGCTCGCAGGTCGACACAGGCTCGGAAGCATTCCGGCAGAACCGCGCCGACATGTTGGCGCTGATCGAGGGGTTCCGCGCACTGGAACAGCGTGTGCGCGATACCTCCGATGCCCGCAAGCCAGTCTTCGAGAAACGCGGCCAGCTCACGCCGCGCGACCGGCTGGCCCATGTGCTGGACCGTGGCGCGCCTTTCCTCGAAATCTCGACGCTCGCCGGCTACAAGATGCATGACGACGATGGCGCCGAGAACATCATGGGCGGCGGTTTCATCGCCGGCATCGGCTGTATCGCTGGCATCCGCTGCATGGTCACGGCCTCCGATTCCGGCATCAAGGGCGGCACCATCGCGCCGATGGGCCTGCGCAAGAGCCTGCGCGCGCAGGAGATCGCCGTGCAGAACAAGCTGCCGGTGGTGAACCTGGTGGAATCCGGTGGTGCCAACCTGAACTATCAGGCCGAGATTTTCGTCGATGGCGGGCGCGGCTTTGCCAACCAGGCCCGCCTTTCGGCCGCCGGCATCCCGCAGATCACCGTGGTGCACGGCTCGTCCACGGCAGGCGGTGCCTATGTGCCGGGCATGAGCGACTATGTGGTGGTGGTGAAGGGCAGGGCGAAGATTTTCCTGGCCGGACCGCCGCTGCTGAAATCCGCTACCGGCGAGATTGCCACCGACGAGGAACTGGGCGGCGCCGAACTCCACACCACCGTCTCCGGCGTCGCGGAATTCCTGGCCGAGGACGATGCCGACGGCCTGCGCATCGCCCGCGAGATCATGGCGCGCCTGCCCTGGAACGAGCGAGGGCCGCAGCTTCGCAAAAAGGCCTGGACCGCGCCGCTTTATGACCCTGATGAACTGTGCGGCGTGGTGCCGGTGGATTACCGCAAGCCCTATGACGTGCGCGAGGTGGTGGCGCGCCTGGTGGATGGCAGCGAGGCGGTGGATTTCAAGCCGCTGTATGGCCTGCACACCGTCTGCCTGCAGGCTGCCATCGAGGGCGAGGCGGTGGGCATCATCGGCAATAACGGTCCCATCGATACCGAAGGCGCCGTGAAGGCGGCGCAGTTCATCCAGCTCTGCGATCAGGCTGACATGCCCATCGTGTTTTTGCAGAACACCACCGGCTACATGGTGGGCAAGGAGGCGGAACGCGGTGGCATCGTCAAGCATGGCTCGAAAATGATCCAGGCCGTGACCAATGCGCGCGTGCCCAAGCTGACCCTGCATATCGGCGCCAGCTTCGGTGCCGGCAATTACGGCATGTGCGGCCGCGCCTATGATCCGCGCTTCATCTTCGCCTGGCCGAACAATCGCATCGCCGTGATGGGGCCGGAACAGGCCGCCGGCGTGCTGGCCATCGTGGCGGAGGAAAAATTCCGCCGCATGGGCGCCGAGGTCGATGCTGCGGTGATCGAGGGCATGAAGGCCAAAGTGGTGAAGAAGATGGAGGCCGAAAGCACGGCGCTATTCGCCACGGCGCGGCTGTGGGACGACGGCCTGATCGATCCGCGCGACAGCCGCCGCGTGCTGGGAATGTGTCTGAGCGTCTGCCGTGAAGGCGATGCGCGGGTGACCAAGCCGAACGCCTTCGGCATCGCCCGCATGTAACAGAACAAAAAGAAACACCGAGGAGCGCAGAGAATGGACTTCACGCCGGAACACAAGAGCATCCACGACAACATGAAGAAGTTCATTGAGGCGGAGATCAATCCGCATGTCGATGAATGGGAGAAGGCCGGCATCTTCCCCGCCCACGAGCTGTTCAAGAAGATGGGCAACATGGGTTTCCTGGGCATCAACAAGCCGGCGGAATACGGCGGCCTGGGCCTCGATTATTCCTATCACATGGTGATGACCGAGGCGCTGGGCTACATCAATTGCGGCGGCGTGCCGATGGCCATCGGCCTGCAGACCGACATGGCGACGCCGGCGCTGGCGCGCTTCGGTTCGGACGAACTGCGCAAGGAATTTCTCGTCCCCAGCATCAGCGGCGATTACGTCGCCTGCCTGGGCGTGTCCGAGGTCGGCGCGGGTTCCGACGTGGCCGGCATCAAGACCACGGCGAAAAAGGACGGCGACGATTACGTCATCAACGGCGGCAAGATGTGGACCACCAGCGGGACCCAGGCCGACTGGATGTGCCTGCTGGCCAATACCGGCGAAGGCCCGGTGCACCAGAACAAGTCGCTGATCTGCGTGCCGATGAAGACCAAGGGCGTACAGGTGGCGCGCAAGCTCGACAAGATGGGCATGCATTCCTCCGACACGGCGCAGATTTATCTGGATGATGTGCGGGTGCCGCGGCGCAACCTGATCGGCCAGGAAGGCCATGGTTTCATGTACCAGATGGTGCAGTTCCAGGAGGAGCGCCTCTGGGCTGCCGCCTCCAGCCTGATCGGCCTGGAGCGCATCATCGAGCAGACCATTGAATACACCCGCCAGCGCAAGACTTTCGGTCAGCCGATCCTGGATAACCAGGTGGTGCATTTCCGCCTGGCCGAACTGCAGACCGAGATCGAGTTGCTGCGTGCCCTGACCTATCGCGCCGCCGATCTGCTGGTGAAGGGCGAGGACGTGACGCGGCTGGCCTCGATGGCCAAGCTGAAATCCGGGCGGCTTGGCCGCATGGTCACCGATGCTTGCCTGCAGTATTACGGTGGCATGGGCTTCATGAACGAAACCCCGGTCAGCCGCGCCTATCGCGACACCCGCCTGGGCTCGATCGGCGGTGGCGCCGACGAGATCATGCTCGGCATCATCTGCAAATTCATGGGCATCCTGCCGGGCAAGAAGAAGTGAGCGGATCTCTACACGCGCACCCTCACCCCAACCCTCTCCCGCAAGCGGGAGAGGGAGGGCCCCGCCGCGAAGCGGTGGGAGGGTGAGGGTATGGCTGTGACGAAACCCTTCGACACCATCCTGATCGCCAATCGCGGCGAGATCGCCTGCCGGGTGATCCGTTCGGCCCGCGCGCTGGGCTTTTTCACCGTGACGGTCTATTCCGAGGCCGATGCCGGCGCGCCGCACACATTGCAGGCCGACCGTGCGATCTGCATCGGGCCGGCGGAAGCGAAACAGAGTTACCTCAGCATCGAGGCGATCCTGAACGCGGCCCGCGCCACGGGGGCCCAGAGCCGCGGCCTGGCTGTGCATCCGGGTTACGGCTTCCTGTCGGAGAACGAGGCCTTTGCCCAGGCCTGCGCCGATGCCGGGCTGGTTTTCATCGGGCCGCCGGCATCGGCGATTGCCGCCATGGGCAACAAGGCCGCGGCCAAGCGGCGCATGATCGAAGCCAAAGTGCCCTGCGTGCCGGGCTATCAGGGCCCAAGTACTGATTCTGGGCAGTCCGATGCCGTCCTGCTGCATGAAGCGGAAAAGATCGGCCTGCCGGTGATGGTGAAGGCGGCCGCCGGCGGCGGCGGGCGCGGCATGCGGCTGGTGCGCCAGCATGCCGAATTGCTGCCCGCCATCCAGTCGGCGCGTTCGGAAGCCGAGAACGCCTTCGGTTCGCCTGAACTGATCCTGGAAAAGGCCGTGGTGGATGGCCGTCATGTGGAGATACAGGTCTTTGCCGACACGCATGGCAATGTGATCCACTTAAGCGAACGCGATTGCAGTGTGCAGCGCCGGCACCAGAAGGTGATCGAGGAAGCGCCCTCGCCGGCGGTGAACGCCGATTTGCGTGCCAAGATGGGTGCGGCGGCCGTGGCGGCGGCCAGGGCGATTGGCTATGTCGGCGCCGGAACGGTGGAATTCCTGTTGGATGGCAACGGCCACGACTTTTATTTCCTGGAGATGAACACCCGCCTGCAGGTAGAGCATCCGGTGACCGAGCTGATCACCGGCCTCGATCTGGTGGCGCTGCAGATCCGCGTGGCAGCGGGTGACAGGCTGCCGCTGTCGCAGGACGACGTGCAGCTCTCCGGCCATGCCATCGAGGTGCGGCTCTATGCCGAGGCGCCGCACAAGGGCTTCCTGCCGCAGAGCGGTGACCTCGTGCTGTGGCGGCCGCCGACAGGTGAGGGGCTGCGCGTCGATCACGGCCTGCATGAGTCCGGCCAGGTGATTTCGCCCTTCTACGATCCGATGATCGCGAAAATCATCGCGCATGGCGCCACCCGCGAAGAGGCACGACGCCGACTGGTCGTCGCGCTGGAACGCTGCGTGGCGCTTGGGATCGAGACCAACCGCGGCTTCCTGGTCGATCTGCTGCGACATGACGACTTCGCCGCCGGCCGCGCCACCACGCGCTTCATCCCGCAGCATTTTGAAACGCCAGCCGCGCCGGTCGCCGATGATACGCTGCTCAACATTGCCGCCCTGCTGTGGTTCGAGCGCGCGGCTGCTGCCTGCGGCCATGATCCGGCGGCCAGCTGGTCGTCCACCGGCCGGCTGGGCTCGCCGGTGCTGCTGCAGTATGGCGAAACGAAGACAAAGCGGCTCGTTGCACCATCGGGTGGCAATCGCTATCGCGTGCAGGATCAGGAGATTGCGATTTTGCGCCGCGACGGCTGCCGGCTGCGCCTGCAGGTGGATGGGCAGGGGCGCGATATTGTCTTCGCCTTCGCCAGCGATACGCTGCATCTGGCGCTGGGCGTGCGGGACTTTGCCTGCCGCGACATCACCTACCAGCCACCCGCCGAGGCCGAGGGCGCGGCCGAACGTGAACTGCGCGCGCCGATGAACGGCAAGATCGTCGCTGTGCTGGCTGCCGAGGGCGAGCGGGTCAGCAAAGGCCAGCGCCTGGTGATCATGGAAGCCATGAAGATGCAGCACGAAATGGTGGCCCGCGTGGATGCCGTGGTCGAGAAGCTGCCAGTGAAGGTTGGCGACCAGGTGGCGACGCGGCAATTGCTGGCCGCGCTGAATCCGGCGGCGGAATGACATGACCGAGGCGCTGCCGGCACAGGTCCGACCGATCACCCAGGAAGATGCGGATTCCTATCGCGACTGCCTGGACCGCGTGGCGCGCGAGCGGCTTTATATCGCTTTCACCGAGGCACCCTCGGCGGCCGAAGCGCGTTTCTATGTGAAGGCGATGCTGCAACGCGACCTGCCCTTTGTGGTGTCGGTCGATGCGCAGGACAAGGTGGTGGGCTGGTGCAACATCCATGTCGCGCCGAACAACCCGCTGCGGCCGGGGTTTCAGCATGTCGGCACGCTGGGCATGGGCCTGGACGAGCCCTATCGCGGCAAGGGCCTGGGCACCCGGATGATGCAGGCCTGTTTCGACTGGGCCGGCCGCATCGGGCTGGAACGCATCGATCTGCAGGTCTATGCCAGCAACACGGGCGCCATCGCGCTGTATCGCAAGTTCGGTTTCGTCACCGAGGGCACACGCATCCGCGCCCGCAAGCTGGACAACCATTACGACGACATTGTGCTGATGGCGCGGCTGCGACCGCCCCAAGGATGAGCCCATGCTGACCAGATCGCCGTACTACACGCCCGACCACGAGGCTTTCCGCGATCAGGTGCGCCGTTTCGTGGCGAAAGAAATCGCGCCCTTCGCCGATCAATGGGACGAGGCCGGCGAGTTTCCGCGCGAACTGTATAAAAAGGCGGCCGGGATCGGCCTGCTGGGGCTTAACTTCCCGGAGGCCTATGGCGGCATCGCGGCCGACCGTTTCTATGCCATCATTGCCGGCCAGGAGTTGGCCCGTGCTGGTTCGGGCGGCGTGGCGGCCTCGCTGATGAGCCACACCATCGGCTCGCCGCCGATCGCCAAACTGGGTTCCGATGCCTTGAAGGACAAGGTGCTGCGTCCCGTGCTGGCCGGCGAGAAGATATCGGCGCTGGCCATCACCGAACCGGGCGGCGGTTCGGATGTCGCCAACCTGAAGACAGTGGCGAAGCGGGACGGCGATCATTACGTGGTGCGCGGCGAGAAGACGTTTATCACATCCGGCATGCGCGCCGATTTCTACACCGTGGCAGTGCGCACCGGCGGACCGGGCATGGGCGGCGTCTCGCTTTTGCTGATCGAGCGTGATACGCCCGGCTTCACCCGCACGCCGCTGAAGAAGATGGGCTGGTGGGCCTCCGATACCGCGACGCTGCATTTCGACGATTGCCGTGTGCCGGCCGCCAACCTGATTGGCGCGGAAAACCAGGGCTTCATGGGCATCATGCTCAACTTCAATGACGAGCGGCTGGGTCTGGCGGCATCTTCCATCGCCTTCGCCCGCACGGCCTATGAGGAAGCCCTCGATTACGCGAAGCTGCGCGAAACCTTCGGCAAGCCGATCATCAAGCACCAGGTGATCCGTCACAAGCTGGTCGACATGGCCCAGCGCATCGAGGCCAGCCAGGCCATGCTGGAGCGCATCGCCTGGGCGCTGGACCAGGGCGAGCATCCGATTCCCGAATTGTGCATGCTGAAGAACCAGGCGACCCAGACCATGGCCTTCTGCGCCACGGAAGCAGTGCAGATCCTGGGCGGCGCCGGCTTCATGCGGGGCTGCAAGTCCGAGCGCATCTACCGAGAGGTGAAGGTGAACGCCATCGGCGGCGGCACGGAGGAGATCATGAAGGATCTGGCGAGCCGCCAGATGGGGTGGTAGGCCGGCGTTCCGGATTGTCGCCCGACAATTCAAGGCTGGCCCTGACCGCGCGGACGGCCTAGAAAATGGGCAGTCGTTTCGCCGCATATCAGGTCCACTTCATGCAGATGTCAGACATTCCCTTCGGCACCACCGACTGGTCTTCGGTCGAGCCGACGCAGCACAAGGGCGAGACGGGCGGCGCCACCTGGCGCACCCGCAATTTCGGGCCCATCCGCGTGCGCCGCGTGGACTACACGCCGCACTACCTGGCCGACCATTGGTGTGTGAAGGGCCACATCCTGTTTGTGCTGGAGGGCGAGTTGGTGACCGAACTGGAAGACGGCCGCGTCTTCACGCTGAAAGCCGGGCAGTCCTACCAGGTGGCCGACAATGCCGAGCCGCACCGCTCGCGCACGGGTGCGGCCGGTGCCAAGCTGTTCATCGTCGACTGACGCGCGCGTGACTGCGGCATGACCAAGGCCAGCGTGATCGAATCGCCCTATGCCTGGGCGCGCCTTGCCGCCGCCGTGGCCCTGAGCACCATCGGCGGCGTCGCCATGTGGTCGATCGTCGTGGCCCTGCCCGCCGTGCAGGCGGAATTTGGCATCACGCGCGGCTCGGCGTCGCTGCCTTACACCTTGACCATGGTCGGCTTCATGACCGGCACGGTGCTGATGGGCCGGCTGGCCGACCGTTTCGGCATCATGGTGCCCATGCTGATGGGCATTGTGATGCTCAGCATTGGCTACGTGGCCACGTCCTTTGCCGGTGGCATCGTCAGTTTCGCCATTCTTTACGGCCTGCTGGTGGGCCTGCTGGGGGGTTCGGCGATGTTCGCGCCTTTGCTGGCCGATACCTCGCTGTGGTTCGACCGGCGGCGCGGCCTTGCCATCGGCCTGTGCGCCAGCGGCAATTATTTTGCCGGCACATTGTGGCCGCCGGTGATCGAGCATTTCATCGCCGAGATCGGCTGGCGCGAGACGCATATCTGGATCGGCGTCTTCTGCCTGATCACCATGCTGCCGCTGGCGCTGGCGCTGCGTCGCCGGCCACCGGTCCAGGCCGCGCCGGCCGAGGCGGTGAACGGCGCGGCGGCCTTTGGCACGCGGCCGCTGGGCCTGCCGCCCAATCTGGTGCAGGCGTTGCTGGTGGTGGCGGGTGTGGCCTGCTGCGTCGCCATGTCGATGCCGCAGGTGCATATCGTCGCGTATTGCGTCGATCTGGGTTATGGGCCGGCGCGCGGCGCCGAGATGCTGTCGCTGATGCTGGGTTTCGGCATCGTCAGTCGTTTGGCTTCGGGCTGGATTCTCGACCGCATCGGCGGGCTGGCGACCCTGCTGCTGGGCTCGACGCTGCAGGGCATCGCGCTGGCCTTTTATCTGCCCTTCGACGGGCTGGCGTCGCTTTATATCATCTCGGCCATGTTCGGCCTGGTGCAGGGCGGCATCGTGCCGAGTTATGCCTTCATCATCCGCGAGCTGTTTCCGGCCAGCCAGGCGGGCTTTCGCGTCAGCCTCACCATCTCGGCCACCATGGCCGGCATGGCTTTGGGCGGCTGGCTGTCGGGCGCGATCTTCGATCTGACGGGGTCATATCAGGCGGCGCTGATGAATGGCATCGCCTGGAACATCCTGAATGTGACGATTGCGTCGCTGCTGCTGCGCCGCATGCTGCGGCAAGACCGGATGAGTGCGGCGGCGGCCTGATCAGGCCACGGCGCTTTCCAGTTTCAGTTCGGGCATCGGCTCCAGCAGCCATTCGCGATGCCGCGCATTCTCGCCGGTGACAGCCGGGCGGATGACGTCGAAGAAATCAGGCCGGTCGAATGGATAGGTGGGGAAGGTCTGGCCGGCCAGCGCCATGGTGATCTCGCCATCCTGGGCCAATGGCAGATAGAGGCGGCAGGTTTTGGCGATGATGTTGTCGCCGATATAGAACAGGCCCTCGGCATAGATCGGCTTGGCGTGCGCGCGCATGCGGCGGTAGATATCCTGCAGCAGGTCGCGATAATACGGGCCGGAAACCTCGTCGAGATAACGTCCGGTGAAATCCTCGCCATATCGCTTGCCGATTTCGGTGCCGATCAGGCGATAACGGATGCGCGGCCCGGCGCCTTCCAGTTCCACCAGCAGCAGATGCGGCAGCAGCGCCCGCGGCATGTCGAGGGGATCGATATCCCGGCGTTCCGGCACGACGCGGCCATGACGGCGGCTCAGCCAGTAGTCATACAGGCGTTGCAACAGCGGGTCGGGCAGGACTGAAAGGGGGGCAGAGGTCATCAGTTCAGGCTTTAACACAACTGAACCGATCATAAGTTACGCGTCTGTTATTTTAGAAGTTAAGAAACGATAATCAGGCAAACCGGCCTGCGGCAGGTTGCCGCAGGCGGTGCATGAATGTTCAGGCCACGCCGGCACGACCGGTTTTGCTGTTGCCCAGCAGTTGCTGGCTGGTGGTATCGGGTCGCTCATCTGCCCGCAGGCGCGTTGCGGTCAACTCGCCGGCCTGTTCCAGGATCGGGTAGGCCACAGCCGTCAGGTGGCTGTTGATCCGCTTCAGGTCGCGGATGATGTCGAGATGGATCGAGCTGGTCTCGATGCTCTCGGTGCGGCCGTCGCGGATGCGCTGGTAGTGGCTTTCGGCAGCCAACTGCTCGGCGGCGCGCAGATCGGCTTTCTCCTGCAACAGCTGGCGGGCCAGTTTCACATCGCCCGACATGAACAGGTTGCAGGCCATCTGCAGGTTGGCGGCGACGCGATGGTGAAAGCCGGTCAATTCGCCTAAGCCTTCCTTGCTGAAAGCCAGCTTGTTCTTGATCTTCTTCTGCGCCAGCTCCATCAGGTTCTTGTCGATGATGTCGCCGATATGCTCCAGGTTGGTGGTGAAGGTCAGCACATCGACATAGCGGCGACTCTCGGCTTCATCCAGGCCATGTTTGCTGATCTCGGTGAGGTACAGCTTGATCGCCTCATGCAGGCCATCAACCGTGTCGTCTGCCTGTTCAACGGCTTTTGCCAGCTTGGCGTCGTCGCGACTGAACACCGTCATCGTGTCGTCCAGCATACGTGACACCGCATCGCTCAGGCGCAGGGTCTCGCGTGCGGCTGCCGCCAGCGCCACGCTGGGTGTATCCAGCGCCGACTTGTCGAGATAACGCGGCTTCGCCGCATTTTCGGCGGCCGGCGGATCGGGCAGCAGACGGCGCGCCAGCTTTTCCAGCGGGGCGACAAGGGGCAGGAAAATCAAAGCCAGCGCGAGGTTGAAGGCGGTATGCGCATTCACTGCCAGCCGCGTGGCATCGCTGCTCGCATAACCCAGCCATTGCGGCAGCTGCGCCAGGAACGGCAGCACGGCCAGCGTGGCGATCACGCGGGCGATCAGGTTGGCCAGTTGCGCGCGGCGTGCCGCCGGCGGCTGGCCGGCGCTGGCCACCAGCGGCGAAATCGCGGTGCCGAGATTGGCGCCCACCACCAGCGCGACGGCCAGCGTGGCATCCACCGTGCCGGCCTTGGCAAGCGATGCCGCCAGCAGCACGGTGGCGAGGCTGGCATGCGACAGCCAGGTGAGCAAAGCGAAGATCAGCACACCCAGCAACGGCTCGCGTTCCAGCGGCTGCAGCACGACGGCCAGGCCCGGCGCATCGCGCATCGGCGTGGAGGCGGCAATGATCATCTCCAGCGACAGCAGCATGAGGCCAAGGCCGATCAGCAGCCGGCCGACATGGCGCGGCATGCCGCTTTCGGAGGCAAAGAAGCCGATCACGCCCAGGATCAGCGCCAATGGCCCGAGCCAGTGCAGGTCAAGCGAGAGATACTGCGCGGTGATCGACGTGCCGATGCCGGCACCCAGCAGCACGGCAATCGCCGCACCGCCGACGATCAGGCCACGGCCGGCAAACGACGACACGATCATCGCCGTCGCGGTACTGGATTGCAGCAACGCCGTGACGCCGATGCCGGCAAGGAAGGCGGAGAAACGGTTGCGCAGCGCGCCGCTCATATATCGCCGCAACTGGGCGCCGAAGGCACGCGTCATACCGGTGCGCACCATGCGCACGCCCCACAGCAGCAGGGCGATGCCGGCGGCCAGGTTGAGCAGAAGTTCGGTCGCGCCGGGATTTGCACCCATCATCATCGCGTTGCCCCCCACCAGCGGCGCGACATCAAAGCGGGGGGCCAGTCCTTGCTGCGGACACCGTCAGGGTCAGGATCAGGATCGCGGAAAACAGCCATTTATATCAGTTCCAGTTCGGCAGGGCTCTATTGTTACAGAATCATTACACCTATATGACAGGGGGGCCAAGGGCTTTCACCTCTGGAGGAGCGGGTGTTCCAGGATGATCTGGCGACCCCTGATCGCCCGATTGTGCGAGAACCACCTGCAAACAGGCCGCGGTCTTCGCATAGCGGCACTGTGGCAATGAAATCTGGCGATATGAGGGCCGGATGCAGCCCCGGTCAGGCCTAGCCGGCGCTGCTCCGGGTCATGCCGGAGATGCCCGGAATTCGCCCGGCGAATCGATCTGGCGTCAGATGAGGTTTCGCGCCGCCAGATTCCGCATCATGGCACGTGTTCCGAAGGTCCATTCGAGGCATTCGGTCGACAGGCGCACCGTATTCTCAAGATAGCCAAGACCGGGCGAGGAAATCCGCACCACATCGCCGATCTTGTGGGTGAAGCCTTCGCCGGGTGCGTCGCGATCCTCGGTCGGCGCGAACAGCGTCCCAAGGAACAGCATGATGCCATCCGGATACTGGTGATGGCGGCCGAGCGTCTGCCGGACCAGGTCTTCCGGATCGCGACTGATCTCTTTCATGGAAGAATGGCCTTTCAGCACGAAGCCGTCCTGTCCGGCCACGGTCATGTCCAGTTCGGCCTGCCGCACATGATCCAGCGTGAAACGCTTGTCAAAAAGGCGGATCATCGGCCCGATCGCACAGCTTGCGTTGTTGTCCTTCGCCTTCGACAGCAGCAGCGCCGAGCGTCCTTCCACATCGCGCAGATTGACATCGTTGCCGAGCGCGGCGCCAACAATGCGGCCACGGGAGGAGACGGCCAGCACGATCTCCGGCTCGGGATTGTTCCATCTGGAGATCGGATGCAGGCCAACATCCGCGCCGGGCCCTATCGCGGACAGCACCTGCGCCTTGGAAAAGACTTCCGCATCAGGGCCGATGCCGACCTCCAGATACTGGCTCCACATGCCTTCGGCGATCAGGGCCTGCTTGACGACGGCCGCGGCATCCGAGCCGGCCTTGATATTGCGGAGCGATCCACCAATCACGTCGCCAACCCGTTTGCGGATCGCCTCCGCCCGTTTCGGATCGCCGGCCGCCTTCTCCTCGATGACCCGCTCGACCATCGATGAGGCAAAGGTCACACCGCAGGCCTTGATCGGCTGGAGGTCGCAGGGAGCAAGAAAATGCGGCTTTGCGCCGTTGCCGGGCGTATGGGCCGCGATCTGGTCCGCGGGGCCGACAATCCTCCCCGGGGCGGCACGCACGAAGGCGGCCGGGTCGTCCATGTCGCAGATGTCGGCAACCAGCGGCGCCGTGCGGGAGGTGATGTCGACGACCATGCCGTCCCGGATCGTGACGACGGAAGGGCCTGATGCTTCGGGGGACCAGATCCGGCCGATGAACACGCCGTCGGTTTCCGCCTGTCCAAGAAAGAATGTCATCTGTTTTCCACCCTTTTGCGTGCGCCGGTGCCCTGCAGTCTCGTCGGCGGCTCGTATTTGGTCCTACAAATAACGGATGTCCCTTGCCAGGGTCAATTCGTGTCGGGCAGCTCCGGGGCTTCCGGAGACGCGCAATCTGCTGTTGTTTTATAGGCTTTTAATCTCCCTTTTCCGGCTTCCGTGGCCGGAACGCGGGCTGTGGAGTTGACAGGGCCCAACGGGACGACTAGGGATTCTGGTCCAACAAATACGAGGAGGGATGGGCGCTCGCCGCCCGGTACCCGACCGACACAGGGGGCGTTGTGAAACCAAAGACACGCGTGGCAGCAGTGAAAACCAGATCGTCTCGCGGTTCGGCCGTTGACGCGGTTGTCGAACAGATTCGCGCGCTGATTGCCGATGCCGGCTTGAAAGTCGGCGACAATCTGCCGACAGAACGCGAGCTCTGCATCCAGTTCAATGCCAGCCGGAACACGGTGCGCGAAGCGATGCGTATCGTGAAGGCTTATGGCCTGGTGGATGTGCGGCCCAAGGTTGGCGCGACGATCACCGACAACCGTATGTCGCGAGCATTCGAGCTGTTTTCCTTCAACACCATGGAGGTCTCGCGCAAGACCTTCAACGACGTGCAGGCCTTCCGCGACCTTCTCGAGGTCGGCTCAGTGGATCAGCTCCTCGACCGGCTCACGGACCAAGACATTGAGGATCTTTACGGGATCAATAACCGGCTGGCCGAAATCAGCGACATCCAGGAAGCCTCCGAGGTCGACTACGACTTCCACACTCGGCTGATATCGATCCTCGGCAATGACGCCATCATGGATGTCTACAAGGTGATGAAGCCGGTGGTTCTGCGGATCATGCAGAAAGGCAAGACCCGCAGGTCTTACAAAACCGAAACCTATTCCGAGCATGCCGGCGTCATCGACGCGTTGGCCGCGCGCGACCGTCTGGCATTCCAGTATCGCCTGCGGAGCCATCTGATGATCGGCTTCAAGAATTTCAGTGAAGAGATGGAGGCGGCGGTCTGACGAATCCGCAAACATGAAGGCGATCCGAAATAACGGAGATGTGGACCGTAGTCCGAAGAAATCCGAACGGATGCTTTAACAGAGGGAGGAACTACCATGAAGTCAGTTCTCAAGTTCTCGGCCGCCCTGATGGCGGTGGTGCTGTCGGCGCAACTCGCCTATGCAGGTCCCAAGCTCGTGTCGGGCCCCGGCGCCGATCCGGCCTGTTTCAAGCCCTGGGCGGACGCCACCAAACATTTCCAGTGGGCTGCCCGTCCCGGCCCGTATCGCGTCGCCGTGGTCAACGGCTTTGTCGGCAATACCTGGCGCATCCAGATGATCAAGACGGCCAAGGCTTTTGCCGAGGATCCGTCAATGAAGGGCAAGATCAAGGAATTCAAGGTCGTTTCCACCGGAACCGATGCGCCGGCACAGCTGGGCGCCATCGAGGATTTCATCAACCAGGGTTATGACGCCATCATCACCATTGCGGTTTCACCGGACGGGTTCGACCGCGTCATTCGTCTGGCTGACCGGAACAATGTGGTGCTGGTGCCGTTCGACAACGTCCTCGACACCGACAAGGTCATGCAGGTGAACGAGGACCAGTTGGCCATGGGCAAGACCTGGGCCGAATTCCTGCTGAAGGAATTGAAGGCCGCCGGCAAGACCTCGGGCAAGATCCTGGAGGTTCGTGGCCTGCCCGGCAATTCTGTCGACCGCGACCGGTCGATCGGCATCCACATGGCGCTCGAGGCATCGGGCGGCAAGTGGGAGGTCGTCCAGGTGGTGGGCAACTGGGATGACGGCACCGCGCAGAAGGTGACGGCCGACGCCATTGCCGTGCATGGCAAGTTCGATGCGATCGCGGCGCAGGGCGGCACCACTGGCGTGGTGCGGGCGATGCTGGATGCCAAGCACCCGATGGTCCCGATTGCCGGCGAGTCCGAGAACGGTTTCCGCAAACTCGTCGCCAAACATTCGGGCGAGGGCCTGAAAGGCATCTCGATCGGCCAATCTCCCGGCCTGGTCGCGATCGCCATGAAAGCGGCGGTCACCGCGCTGGAAGGCAAGGTCATGCCGCAGCTCATCTCGGTGCCGCTTCCGGTGGCCGACTACACGCAGCTGAAAGACGGCGTGAACTTCTGGACCAGCCTTCCGGACAACTTCTTCACGGTCAACGAGTTCCCGCCTTGCGGCGTGAACATCTCCGGCCCGGCGATCATGTCGAAGACTGAAGCGGACGTGAAATAACCGCCGTCCAGGATCAAGCAGGGCCCCGGTGCTGATCCCGGTGCTGATCCCGGGGCCCTGTCTTCTCGGAAACAGTCCTCCCCTATGCAAAGGCGGCCGGCTTCGGCCGGATGCAGCACAGGCATGACCGACGCCATCATCGAATATCGCGGCATATCGAAACACTTCTCGGGCATCCGGGCGCTGGAGAATGTCGACTTTGCCTGCTCGGTCGGATCCATCCATGGCATCCTCGGTGAAAACGGGGCAGGCAAGTCGACCCTGATCAAGATCATGTCCGGCGTGCTGCAGCCCGATGCCGGGGAAATCCGCCTTGAGGGCCGGCCTGTCACCTTCGCATCGCCGCGGGCCGCCGGCGATGCGGGCATCGTCTGCATGTTCCAGGAACTCTCGCTGATCCCCGACCTCACGGTCGCGGACAATCTCTCGATCTCCGATCCACCGCGCCGGTTCGGCCTGATCGATCGCCGCGCGCAGATTGCACGCGCGGAAGCGCTTCTTGCCAGGGTGCGCTGCGAGGATGTCGATCCGAATACACTGGTGCGGGATCTGTCGCTGTCGCGCCGGCAGATGGTGGAAATCGCCAAGGCTCTCGGCCGCAATCCGAAGGTTCTGATTCTGGACGAAGCCACGTCAGCGCTGACCGCCCGCGATGTGCAGACGGTCTACGATCTTCTTGCCGACCTCAAATCCAGGGAGGTGTCCAGCCTGTTCATCTCGCATCGCATGCATGAGGTCGACGCCCTTTGCGACACGTTGTCCGTTTTCCGCAACGGCAGGCATATCGAGACCTTTGCCAAGGGTGCAAAGACCGGACGCGAGATCGTGAAGCTGATGATCGGACGCGATGTGGAGGCTCAGTTTCCGCCCAAGCCGCCGGTGCGCCAGGCAGCACAAGCGGCTTCCCCCCTGCTGAAGGTGAGCGGCCTGAAATGGGGCGACAGGCTGAACGGAATCGATCTTTCCATCGGCCGGGGTGAGATCGTCGGTCTCGGTGGCCTTGACGGGCAGGGACAGAAGGAACTGCTGCTCGCGCTGTTTGGCGTGCTGGAGCATGTTGAGGGCGAAATCGAAATTGACGGCCGCTCCGACAAGCCGGCCTCGCCGGCGGATGCCAAGTCGGGGCGGAGGACGCGCATGGCCCTGGTCCCGGAAGACCGGAAAACGGAAGGCCTGATGCTCGGCATGTCGGTTGCCGACAACCTTCTGGCGGCATGCCACGCCAGGATATCGCGCGGCCCGTTCATCGATCTCCAGCGCGCCCGCCAGGCCGTGCAGGAGGGCATCGCCAAGCTGCAGATCAAGGTCGGCTCGGTCCGGGATGCCGTGACGACGCTGTCCGGCGGCAATCAGCAGAAGGTGGTGATCGCCAAATGGCTGCTGATCGATCCCGACATCATCCTGCTGAACGATCCGACCCGTGGCATTGATGTCGGCACCAAGCAGGAGATTTACCGATTGATGCGCGACCTTGCCAATGCAGGCAAAGCCATCCTGTTCTATTCCTCGGATTATGCAGAACTCATCGGATGCTGCGACCGCGTTTCGGTTCTGTATGGCGGGCGTGTCGTCAGCGAGCAGTCCGGCGATAACATCACCGAGGAAAGCCTGGTCGCCGCTTCCCTGAACATAGATCCGCGGGCGGCCTGATGCACAGGATGTCGTGGAAGAGGTGGCTGCAGCAGAATGCGGGCTTTGCCGCCGCCGTCCTGCTGCTTGTCGTGTTGTATCTGACCTACAACATCCTGCATCCGCGCGGTTTCTCCTCGGCCGTGGCGATCCAGAATTCCAACGAGGCCGTGGCCATCGTCTTTGTTGCGATGGCGCAGACCCTGCCCGTTCTGCTGGGCGGACTTGATCTTTCGGTTGGCGCAGTGATGACGCTGACGAACTGTATCGCTTCCGAGCTTTTGCATGGCTCGCCGTGGCAGATCATGCTGGGCATGGTCCTGACGCTTCTGGCCGGAACCGCTTTCGGGCTGATGAACGGCTGCATCGTCGTCTATGGTCGGATCCAGCCGATCATCGCGACGCTCGCGACCGGCGCGATTGCCATCGGCCTCGCCCTGCTGGTCAGGCCGAAGCCGGGCGGGGAAGTGGATGGGGACCTGAGCTGGGCCCTGACCAACTCGGTAGCCGATTTCGCGGATACCTATGGCATCGCCGATGGCGGCCAGGCCTGGTGGCTGCTGCCGTTTGCGGATATCCCGGTTCCCGCGATCCTGGTCGTCGCGGTGGCTGCCCTTGTCTGGATACCGTTTCGCCGCTCGGTCACCGGGCGTACCGTCTATGCCATCGGCTCGGCCGAGGGATCCGCTTACATGTCCGGCCTGCCGATCAACCGCGCCAAGATCGCGGCCTTTACGCTGGGGGGCTTTCTGGCCGCATGCGGCGGCCTCTATCTCGCCATCCAGACATCGTCAGGCAACGCCGATATCCAGCAGGCCGGGGCCTATACCCTGAACTCCATTGCGGCCGTGGTGCTGGGCGGAACATCGCTGCTGGGTGGCAGCGGCGGCGCGATAGGCAGCCTGATCGGGGCGCTGATCCTGCGGGTGATTTCATTCTATTTCCGGATCCTGGACATCGACCCCCTGCTTCAGCCGTTGATCGAAGGCGTGGTTCTGTTGACCGCCGTGTCGTTCAGTGCATTCCGCACCCTGAGGGTGAAGAATAAACTCGATCTGTTCAGGTGACGCCATGCGCATGCCCGTTTCGGACGATAACAAGCCGATCGCGATCGCCGTAGTCTTCATCCTGGTTATTCTCCTGATCGGAACGACCTATACGCTGTCGACCACCGGTACGATGCCTCTGCTGTCACCGAACTATCTGCTGCAGCAGTTGCAGATCGGCTCTTTCCTGGGCATTTGCGCGGCGGGAATCATGATGGTCATCCTGCTTGGCCATATTGACCTGTCTATCCCCTGGACGCTGACGGCGGCTGCAATGACGGCCACGGCCATGGGCGGCGACCTGGCCGTTCCAACGGCATTGGCCGTTGGCGTGGCCGTCGGTGTGGTGAATGGCATAGGGGTTGCCTATCTGCGCATCCCTTCGATGATTTTCACTCTCGGTGTCGATACTGTCCTGCGCGGCCTTATGGTGGCGCAGACCGGCGGCTTCGCGCCGCAGGATACGGCCACGCCGCTGATGGTGTTCCTCGCCAAGCAGCGCCTGCTCGGCATTCCCGCGGCGATCTTCGTCTGGGCTGCCGTGTCGCTGGCCATCATCATCATCCTGACCCGCACCGGCTTCGGCCGCGCGATCTATGCCACCGGCTCGCGCGAAGCCGCGGCCTACCTGTCGGGCATCCGCACGCGCTGGGTCATTGTCGGTGCCTTCGTGGTATCGGGCGTCTGCGCCGCCATCGCGGGCATCCTGCTGGCCGGCTATTCGGCCAAGGCCTATCAGGGCATGGGGAATGTCTACCTGCTGCCGGCGATCGCGGCTGTCGTTCTGGGCGGCACGCATATCCTTGGCGGCCGAGGCCGCTATGCCGGCACGCTGATCGGCGTGATCCTGATCGTGTTGCTCAATTCCGTGTTATCCATCATGCAGATGCCCGAGGCCGGCCGACAGATCATCTATGGCGGCGTGATCATTGCCATGCTGCTGGTCTACGGCCGGAACCAGCGCGTTCTGTCATAAGGATCAAGGCCATGCCAGCAGAGTATTACGATATCCGGGACGAGCGCTTTCGTCGTCTCATTCATGTCAATGCACGGATCGATACCCTGTGGAGTGGCGGCCGCTGGACCGAGGGGCCGGCCTATTTCGCTGCAGGCCGTTATCTGATCTGGTCGGATATTCCGAACGACCGCATTCTGCGCTGGGACGAGATGAACGGCCAGGTCGCTGTCTTCGAGCAACCCTGCCGCAATCAGAATGGCCACACCGTCGATCTCCAGGGGCGCATGATCGCCTGCGAACATCGCGGCCGCTGCGTCAGTCGTTACGAGATCGACGGGACTCGCACGATCTTGGCGGACAGCTATGCCGGAAAGCGGCTGAATTCCCCCAACGACGTTGTCGTGAAATCCGACGGTTCGATCTGGTTCACCGATCCGTCCTATGGCATCGACAGCGATTATGAGGGCGATGCCGCGCCGATGGAGCAGGATGGCCGCCATGTCTACCGGATCGATCCGGCCGGCACGGTCAGCCGCGTGATCGACGACATGAAACAGCCAAACGGCCTGGCATTCTCGACCGATGAATCCGTGCTGTTTGTCGCCGATACCGGCCGGACGCATTTCCCCGGCTGCAAGCCGAAAATCCGCCGTTATCCGCTGGCCGCCGACGGACGCAGCCTGGGCGAAGGTCAGGATTTCATCGTCTGCGATACTGGTCTTTTCGACGGCTTTCGCGTTGATGCGCATGGCAACATCTGGTCCTCTGCCGGCGATGGCGTGCATTGTTATGCGCCGGACGGCACGCTGCTGGGCAAGATCCTGCTGGATGAGGTGGTGGCCAACGTCTGCTTCGGTGGTCCAAAGCGCAATCGGCTTTTCATTTGCGCCACCACGACGCTGCGGGCCATCTATGTGAATACCCTCGGGGCCCCGGTCGCGTGATCGGCCGCCAAAACCACATTACCCTTGACGCAAGAGGGTCTCATTCCGCGATGCGGAACGCCAAAACATAGCTCGCGCCGCTGCCACCGCTTCCCTGTAGAACCTGAGCAGGGAGGCCGTTGATCGCGGCCCTGGGAAATGCCCGGAAAGTCCGGAGGGATTGAGGCGAGCAGATGCAGTCGCGTGTCATCATTACGTGTGCCGTGACCGGCAACCAGACCACGCCGGAAATGACCCCTCATCTGCCGATCACGCCCGAGCAGATCGCCGAGGCCTGCTTGGGCGCGGCCGAAGCCGGCGCTGCCAGCGTGCATATCCATGTGCGCGACCCAAAGACTGGGCGGCCGTCGATGGAGATCGAGTATTACCGCGATGTCATGGACCGTATCCGCGCCAGGAACAGGCAGCTCATCATCAATCTGACAACCGGGCCGGGCGGCCGCTTCGTGCCGGATGCCAACGACCCGAAGCTCGCCGCGCCCGGCACCACACTGATGCGGCCGGAAGACAGGGTCGCGCATATCGCACTGCTCAAGCCCGACATCGCCACGCTTGATCTCAACACCATGAATTCCGGCAAGCAGGTGGTGATCAATACGCCCGACAATGTGCGCCGCATGGCCGCGGTGATCAACAATGCCGGCGTGAAGCCCGAGATCGAGCTGTTTGACTCCGGCGACATCGCCCTGTGCCGCGACCTTGTCAGCGACGGGACGCTGAAAGGCCCGGTGCTGTGTTCGGTCGTCATGGGTGTGAAATACGGTTTTCAGCCATCGCCGGAAACCGTGCTGTATGCGCGCGGCCTGCTGCCGCCGGGCACGGCATGGACCGCGTTCGGCACTGGCCGCATGGCGTTTCCGATGGTGGCGCAATCCTATCTGGCGGGTGGTCATGTCCGGGTTGGGCTGGAGGATGCCGTCTATCTCGGAAAGGACGTGCTGGCCGAATCCAATGCCGTCATGGTCGAGAAGGCGCGTGGCATCGTCGAATCGCTGGGCGGACAGATTGCAACCGCCCGGCAGGCCCGAGAAATGCTGTCGCTGCCGGTATGACGGAGATGCCGGTACAACGAATTAACCAGTGTCCGAACGACGACATCAAACGAGACGCGCAGTAAAAACCTGCGCCAGAAACCGGAGGAAACATGCGTCTGCTCTCTCTCGCCCTATGGGGCCTTGCCCTTGTCTTTGCACCCTGCCATGCCGCCATGGCGCAGGCTTGGCCTGACCGCCCCGTCACCGTGATCGTGCCATTTCCGGCCGGGTCTGCCGTCGACTTCCTGGCGCGCGCCACCGCAAGCCACCTGAGCGACAGTTACGGCAAGCCGTTCGTCGTTGAGAACCGCACCGGCGCGGGCGGCAATATCGGTGGCGCCGCCGTGGCCAAGGCAGCGGCTGATGGCTATACGCTGCTGTTCGGCACGCCGTCGCCAATCGCAATCAACAGGCTGATGTATAAAGGCCTGAGCTACGATTCGGAGAAGGACTTCACCCCGGTCGTGCTGGTTGCCAAGTCGCCGCTGATCGTCACGACGCGGCTCGACTTTCCAGCCAAGACATTCGAGGAGCTGATTGCCTATGCCAAGCAGAATCCCGGCAAGGTCAATGTGGGCAACCCGGGCAATGGCACGCTTGGACATATCACCGCCGAACTGATCCAGCAGTTCACCGGTGTGACGATGACGACGGTAGCCTATCGCGGCACCGTGCCGCTGATGACCGACCTGCTTGGCGGTCAGGTCGATGTCGCGATGGATTTCATGCCGACTTATGTGCCGCAGGTGAATGAGCGCAAGATCCGCGCCCTGGCGGTGACGACCAGCCAGCGCGCCAAGCAGTTGCCGGATGTGCCCACTGTGCAGGAAACGGGTTTCAAGGGCTTCGAAGCCAGCGCCTGGTACGCAATCGTCGCGCCGACCGGCACGCCGCCTGCCGTCATTGCCAAGTTGAACAAGGGCGTGAATGATTTCCTGAAAAGCGAAAAGGGCAAGACGCTGCTGGAGCAGAATACCCTGGAACCTGTCGGCGGATCGCCGGAAGACCTCAAGGCTTTTATTGCCGCCGAACTTGCCAAGTGGAAGCCGGTGATCGAGAAGGCCAACATCGTGATGTAGCAGGGGCGGGGCCGCCCTCGGGCGGCCCCGATCCGATCGCGGGGTTGGATTTCGGGACAGTCCTGAAGCAGGAAGTTGAAACGATTTTGGGAAGGGCTGTAGATGGCCAGTATTGAAGTTCCGGCGCTGCCGATCCCGAAGGTGGCGCTTGTCACCGGCGCCAGCAGCGGCATCGGCAAGGCAATCGCGGCACGCCTTGCTGCCATGGGATCCACTGTGATCGTCGGCTACAACAGCCGCCGGACCATGGCAGAAGACGTGATCGCCGGCCTGCAAGGCAGCGGGCACCTGACCCTGCGTATTGCAATCGATGATCCTGCCTCCATCGCCGAGGCGGTGCGGACGGTGGAAGAACGCTACGGACGGCTTGATGCGCTGGTCAATTGCGGTGGCGCGACAACGCCGGTGCCCGCCAACGATCTCGACGGATTGACCGATGAAATCTTCGACCGCACCGTTACGATCAATCTGCGCGGACCGTTCGCCATGGTGCGCGCTTTCCGCCCATTGCTGGAGCGCGGCAGCCAGGCGGCGATTGTGAACATATCCTCCATTGCGGCCCGTACCGGCCTGGGCAGCAGCCTGGCTTATCTGGCGGCCAAGGCTGGCGTCGACGCGCTGACCATTGCGCTGGCAAAGGTGCTGGCGCCGCGCATCCGCGTCTTCTCCGTTTCGCCAGCTGGCGTGGATACGGATTTTGTGCCTGGCCGGAGCCGTGAGCAGCTGGTGAAAACCGCCGAGCGGCTGCCATTGGCTCATGTCACCACACCCGATGACGTGGCGAGGGCCGCAGTGGCCTGCATCACCAATCTGACCAGCGCGACGGGTATTGTGGTGCCGGTGGATGAGGGCAGGCATCTCTGAAGGAATGGCTGAGGCATGAATGACAAACTGAAATTCTATATCGACGGCGCTTGGGTGGACCCGGCCGCGCCGTCGACTTTGGGCATAACGAATCCGGCGACGGAGGAAACCTTCGCGCGGATCAGCCTGGGTTCGGGCCATGATGTCGATCGCGCGGTGACGGCGGCGCGCCGTGCTTTCAGTGCTTATTCTGAAGTCGGCGTCGAGGAACGTCTGTCCTATCTGCGCAGGATCATCGACGGCTTCAAGGCGCGCCTGCCAGAACTGGCGCGGACGATGACATTGGAAATGGGCGCGCCGATCACCTTTGCGACCGAGCGCCAGGCCACCGTTGCGCTGTTTCATTTCGAGGAAGCCGCACGGGTATTGGCGCGATACCAATTCGAGGAACCGATGGGGCCCGGGATCGTCCGCCGCGAGCCCATCGGCGTCTGCGGCCTGATCACGCCGTGGAACTGGCCGCTGAACCAGGTTGCCTCCAAGGTCGCGCCGGCCCTCGCCACCGGCTGCACGGTGGTGCTGAAGCCCAGCGAGATCGCGCCGCTCAGCGCGATGCTTCTGGCCGAGATCATCCACGATGCCGGCCTGCCAGCTGGCGTTTTCAATCTGGTGAACGGCGATGGCCCCACGGTCGGCGAGGCGATCGCCGCCCATCCCGGGATCGACATGGTGTCGATCACCGGTTCGACGACGGCCGGCGTGCGCGTGGCCAAGTTGGCCGCCGATACGGTCAAGCGCGTCGCGCAGGAGCTGGGCGGAAAATCCGCCAACATCATCCTGCCGGATGCCGACCTGAAGGCTGCTGTGATCGCCGGCGTTCATGCCTGCTATACAAACGGTGGCCAGAATTGCCAGTCACCCACGCGGATGCTGATCCCGCGTACGCAGCGGGATGCGGCCTTTTCGGCCGCGCGCGAAGCCGTTGCCACCATACGCCTGGGCGATCCGCTCGATCCGGCCACCACCATGGGGCCGATGGTCAGCCAGGCGCAGTTCGAAAAAGTGCAGGCCCTGATCCAGTCGGGCCTTGATGAAGGGGCAACCCTGGTGGCGGGTGGAACCGGGCGGCCGGCAGAGGTCAACCACGGATATTACGTGCGCCCGACCGTGTTCGGCGATGTGACGCCGCAAATGCGGATCGCGCGCGAGGAAATCTTCGGCCCCGTATTGTCCATCATCAGCTACGACACCGAAGACGAAGCGATCGACATTGCCAACGATACACCCTTTGGCCTGGCTGGTTTCGTGCAATCCAGGGATCGTGAGCATGCCCGCGCCGTTGCCAACCGCATCCGGGCCGGGCGCGTCTACCTCAACGGTGCGCCCTTCGATCGCAGCCTGCCTTTCGGTGGCTACAAGCAATCCGGCAACGGGCGGGAATTCGGCGTCTTCGGCTTTGAGGAGTATCTCGAGGTGAAAGCCATTCTCGGCTGACCGAGTGCTCGATACAGATAAAAAGAGGGCGGCGCTTATCAGGCGCCGCCCTTTCAGTTTCCGGGCGTAACGCGTGTTACTGTCCGGAGGCGAACGTGTCCAACCCCTTGCGCTTCAGCCATTTGGAGAGTTCGTCGGCCACGGCCTCGTTATTAAGGTCGGCAAAGGCGATATGCGTGTTGCCGCGCAGGCCTGTCTCAGGCAGCAGCAGCACCTCGCAATCGCCCCCATGCTTGTTGACGATGCCGCAGAAGGTCTTCGCCACCTCGACCGAGTTTTTCCAGATCGGGCGCGTATCGGTGTAGTCGCCGAACACCATCTGGATCGGAAACTTCGTCAGCTTCATGAATTCTGCCAGCGGCACGGAATGGGGCCCGTAGGGTGCTTTGGGCTGTGGCTCTGGGCCTTCCCCGATGGGGAAGACGAATCCCGGGGTTTCGTAGGCGACGATACCTTTCATATTGCCGCTGTTCGCTTTCAGGGCCGACAGCAGCGCGCGCCACCCGCCTGCGGAGTTGGTCAGCGCGACAACGGGCCCGATCCGGTCGATGGCCTGTCCGCCGGCCTCGGCCTGCAGCAGGGCATTCTCCAGGGTGTCGAACTCGTCGTAGCGGGCACGGGTCGCCTGGTTCCAGGCTTCCTTGTCAGCAGTGGGGAATTGCAGGCCCGGATGCCAGTTGGGGTAGGTGATGCCGAAACGCCAGGCGGCAAAATTGCGCTGGTCGAAATAGGCGGGCGTGTAGGTGATCGGCTCGCAGCTCCAGTTGGCGCGGCCGACGCGCGGGCCATCCCACAGATACACGGGATAACCCTTGCGCAGGAACATGCTCTTGAAGCCTTCGCCGCCATCCCAGCGGGTTTCCCATACCTTCGTGCTGGAGCTGTGCCACATGATCAGGCCGACCTGGCGGCGTTTCTGCGGGATGAAGTATTCGACGTAGCCGTGGTCGCAAGACAGCGTCTCTGCGGGATTGGCGGGATTGGCGATGATCCTGCCGCCCACCTCATACGCGCCCGTCGAATCCAGCACGATCGGTGGTTTCGCCGAAGCTGAACCACCTTGCGCCAAGGCCGCGTGGCTCAATCCGGCAAACACTATTGCCGCACCAAGCGCCTTTAATGATTCCCAATTCGCGAAACGGTTCCGTCCGTTGTCCATGATATGCCTCCCTCCGGCTTTTCTTGTGCGGGAGACCCTATAGGCGCGGGATAGGCAGCGGCACAGGAAGTTCCGCTCATTTCGCAATCCGAAATGAAGCAGCCGCAGGCCGGCTTGCCTTTCTGCGGCTGGCGTTTCACAATACGGAATAATAAGGTTATTGAGGAAACGCCATGCCAGCCGCTGGCAACGTACAATCGGTTACGCGTGCGCTTGATTTGCTGCAGGCGCTGAATCGCCAGAAGGTCGCCTCGATCAAGCAATTGCACGACGCAACCGGTTTGCCCAAGCCGACCATCGTGCGCCTGCTCAAGACGCTGACTGCGCGTGGTTACGTTGCCAACGATCATCGTCAGGGCGGCTATTCCGTGACCTCGCAGGTACGTGCCTTGAGTTGCGGGTTTCACGGCGATCCGCTGGTGGTGGAGGCAGGACGCGCATGGGCAATCGATCTCACACGCCAGTTCAAGTGGCCGGTGGCGATTGCAGTGCTTGAAGAAGATGCCATGACCGTGCGATTCAGCACCATTCCAGACAGCCCGATCTCGCCATTCCATGGTACCGTGGGGCTGCGCCTGAGCCTGGTATCGCGCAGCCTGGGACGGGCCTATCTTGCTTTTTGTCCAGCGGCCGAGCGCAATATACTGCTGCAGATGCTGGCATCGTCGAAAGACCCTGAAGATGCACCGGCCCGTCGACCTGCCACACTGCTGCGTAGTCTGCAATCCATCCGCAGCCAGGGTTATGCCGAGCGTGATCCGGCCGTAGAGCCGAAATCCTCCTCCACACTGGGGGTGCCGGTGATGGATGGGGACCGCGTGCTGGCGACGCTGGGGCTGACATATTTCACCTCGGCAATGAAACGTGCGCAGGCAGTCGAGCTGTATGTGCCACATCTGCGATCCGCGGCGGAAAACATCGCGCGCAGCATCAGCCGCCTGGGTGTTGACGCACGATAAATGCGTTCCGCTCTGTGGAACGCGGCGGGAAATTTCGCCACGCGGCGCTTCAGCTTCCGTATGATCCGGGTCAATCACCCGGCTCATGACGAGGGAGGCATGCCGTGTACAACCCCAGCGATCCACGAGCCAGCTTGGCGACCAAGCCAGCCGGCGCGCCGGCCGCGCCCGTCACCGCTTATGGCGACTGCGAGTATGTGCGCTTCTATCAGGAGCCGCCGCAGGATAGCGGTCCCGAGGGCAAAACCTGGTATGCGCGCGGCCAGAATTTCCTGATCGCCATCACCGATCCGGCCGAAGGCGCAGTGTTGGCGCGTGCGGCGCAGCCAGACGAATACGCCATCATCCTGGACGACCCGAAGATCGAGGTGGAAATCACTACCACCCAGGGAACGCAGACGAGCACGCAATTGGTGAAGGGCAATTCGCTGGCCTTCATTCCGCCCGGCCAATCAAGTGTGAAAGTGCTTAAACCTGGCCGCATCGTGCGCATGTTCACCACGCAATCGGCCGATCTGGTGGCGAAGTGCATCAATAACGCCTCCTACCGCGAGCCGAAGCCGGCCGTGGCCCCAGCCAAACCCTGGCCGATGCCCAAGGATGGCCTGAAGCTGCGTGTCTATTCGCTTGATGTGCCGCCGGAAAAAGGCCGTTTTGGGCGTATCTGGCGCTGCACGACGCTCATGATCAACTATATCGATCCGCGCCAGGGGCCACGTGACCCGACCACGCTCTCGCCGCATCATCATGACGATTTCGAACAGGGTTCGCTGGCGCTGGAAGGCGAGTTCCTCCACCACATCCGCTGGCCGTGGACACCGAACAAGCATATCTGGCGCGACGACCAGCATGAATTGTGCGGCAGCCCGTCCATTGCCGTCATTCCGCCGCCGTCGGTGCACACCACGGAAGCCGTCGGCAAGGGACTGAACCAGCTCGTTGACCTGTTCTGCCCTCCACGCATGGATTTCTCGCTGAAACCCGGCTGGGTGCTGAATGCCGACGACTATCCGATGCCCGAGTAAAGAGTGGCTGGGTTTTAGAAAATGACAGAAACGCGTTCTTTCCGGCAGCGCATGCTGGCCGGCGACAAACTGGTTGGCACTTTCCTGAAGACGCCAACCAGTCATGCCACCGAAATCGTCGCATCGCTGGGTTTCGATTTCGTGGTTATCGACCAGGAACATGCACCGTTTGATCGCACCACGACCGACATCGCGCTGATGGCGGCACGCGGTAGCAATATCCCGGCGCTGGTGCGGGTCTCCGGTCCGGATTCAATCCTGTCCGTGCTGGATTGCGGCGCCACCGGCCTGCTGATCCCGCATGTGGCAAGTGTCGCCTATGCGCGCGAAGTGGCGGGTATGTGCCGCTATCGCGGCGGCCGGCGTGGTTACGCCACCAGCACCCGTGCCGGCGGTTATACCGCCGTGCCAATGTGGCAGCATATCCGCGCCTCCGACGAGACGGTGACGGTCATCGCGCAGATCGAGGACCCGGAAGCCCTCGACCAGATCGATGCCATCGCCGCGGTGGAGGGAATTGATTCGCTGTTTATCGGTCGCGGCGACCTGACGGCGGCCTTCGGCGACGAAACGCCCAATCCGCCAGCGGTCCGCACGGCGGTGGAAAAAATCGCTGCGGCCGCGTGCAAGGTGAACAAGCCGGTCAGCGTCTATGTCGGCGGCAAGCCTGAAGCGGAATGGCTGCGAGGTCAGGGAGCGACGACCTTCATTTTCAACTCGGACCAGGGTTTCCTGCGTCAGGCGGCCAGCAAGGGTCTCGCCGAGATGCGCGAAACGCTTGGCTGATCGCCATGCAGGAAATCCGTCCTGCCGATCTTTCGGGCGAAGCTGCCTATAAACTGCTGTGCGCGGTCGTCGTGCCACGACCGATCGCCTGGATCAGCACCAGGTCTGCATCCGGTTTATCAAATCTAGCGCCATTCAGCTGCTTCACGTTCGTTTCACACCGTCCGCCGATGCTGGGTGTCAGCATTGGACGGCGGGCCGACGGCTTCAAGGATACGGCGCGCAATATCCACGAGACGCAGGAATTCGTTGTCCATATCGGCGATGAGACCCTGCTGGATTCCCTGCATCGCAGCGGAGCGGAATATCCACCCGAGGTCAGCGAAGCCGAGCAGCTCGGACTCGAACTACTGCCCAGCAAGCTGGTGGCACCCATGCGGGTGGCGCAGGCGCCGATCGCCATGGAGTGCCGGCTGCACAAGGTGGTCGATTTCGGCAACAACCAATTCTTCGTCGGCGAGATCCAGCTGTTTCATATCCGTGAGGGTCTCGCCGTGGACAACAAGATCGACACCGCCCGTCTGCGTCCCGTCGCGCGGTTGGGCGGGCCGAATTATTCGACACTCGGCGAAATCATCGGCATGACGCCGCAGGCTGAACAATCCGGCCCACGGAAAAGCACCGTCGGCTGGGGCTAGGCGCGGTCAACACCAAAAAGCAGGAGATACGGCAATGAGCGGCGATCCTATTCTTACCTTTTCCAAAACCGTCGAAGAATATTCCGATGCGCCCGAATCGGTGATCGCGGACATCCTGCGCGGCGCCGTAGACCTGCATTGCCATAGCGGCCCGTCAGTAATGCCGCGCTCGCTGGACCATCTGCAGGCGATCCTGGAGGCCCAGGATGCGGGCATGCATGCGATCCTGTTCAAGGATCATTACTACTCCGTGACGCCGGTGGCGAAATATATCGAAGAGACCATGCCCGATCTGCGGCTTAATCTGCTGACCGGCGTGGCGCTCAACAACACGGTCGGCGGGCTGAATCCCTATGCGGTCGACCATATGCTCAAGCTGGGCGGGCATATCGTGTGGATGCCGACCTTCAGCGCCGCGAACCATCTGCGTCACGGCCACCGCCATGTCATCCTGCCGACCAAAGAGAGAATGTTGCAGCCCACCGGCCTGTCGGTCGTCACCGACACGGGCGAGCTGAAGGAGGAGGTCAAGCCGATCCTCGACATGATCGCCGAATCCGACTGTGTGCTGTCGGCCGGCCATCTGCATATAAGCGAGATCTGGCCCCTGTTCGATGAGGCCAAGAAACGCGGCGTGAAACGCCTGCTCGTCAATCATCCAACCTTCGTGATCGATGCGAATCTGCGCGACATCAAGGAACTGGCCGATATGGGCGCCTATATCGAACATTCCTTCTGCATGTTCATCAACGAGACCTACAACAAGAAATTCACCGGCGAGCAGCTTAAACAACTGATCGAAGCGGCCGGCGTCGAGCGTACGATCCTGGGATCGGATCTTGGCCAGGCCAAGAACCCGCATCCGGTCGCGGGCTTCCGCTCCGTTATCCGGCTCTGTCTCGGGCTCGGCTACAGTGAAGCAGATATCCGCAAGATGATCGGTCTGAATGCCTGTCGGCTGATGGGCCTGCCCGAGCCGCAGCAGGCCGCGTCGGCCGCCGCTGGCAGCTAAAATTCGCCGCTTAGGCGGGGTGCGCCTGCCGCAGCCAGCGCAGCACGCCATGGCCGGCGGCAACGCCGGTGGCCATGCAACCCTGCAGCAGGTACCCTCCGGTCGGCGCTTCCCAGTCCAGCATCTCGCCGGCAACGAACACGCCCGGCCGTTTGCGCAGCATCAGATGCTGGTCCAGTTCATCGAGCGCGATGCCGCCGGCGGTCGAGATGGCGCGCGCCAGCCCGAAAGGCGCGGTCAATCGTAGCCGCAGGCCACGCACCAGCGTTTCCAGAGATGCGGTACTGCCGCCGTGCAAGGCCTCCTGTATCAGGCCAATCGCCACCGGCGGCAGATTGATCTGCTTGCGCAGGAAATTGGCCAGCGACGCGCCACGTCGCGGCTGGCTCAGTTTTTCGTGCAGCTCGGCGTCGTCCATGTCGGGCCGCAGGTCGATCAGCAGCTCTGCCGCGCCATCGCGTGCGATGGCATCGCGCAGCCGCGCCGACAGGGCATAAATTGCGCCGCCTTCGATGCCCTGTGCGCCGATCATTGCCTCGCCGCGGATCGTCTGGCCGGCAAAGCTGAGGGCGATGCGTTTCAGCGGGCTGCCGGCATGGCGGCTGCGGAAATGCTCCGACCAATCGACATGAAAGCCGCAATTGGCCGGTTGCAGCGGTGTTATCGCGATATCGGACAACAAAGTGGCCCAGGTGCCATCGGCGCCCAGGCGTGGCCAGGAAGCGCCGCCCAGTGCCAGCACAGTGGCATCGGCGGCATAGATGCCGCCATCGGCGAAGCGCAGGGTACCATCGGCAGCCCAGCCGGCCCATTCCGCGCGGGGCTTCAGCGTCACGCCCAGGTCGTTCAATCGTGTCAGCCAGGCGCGCAGCAGGGGGCTGGCCTTCATCGCGCGGGGGAAGACGCGGCCGCTGCTGCCCACGAAGGTCGGCTGGCCCAGCGCTTCGCACCATTGCACCAGGGCGGAGGGCGGAAAGGCCTCCAGTGCCGTGCGCATCCAGCCTTCCGCCGCGCCGTAACGCGTGTGGAACCGCTCGATCGCCTCGGAGTGGGTGATGTTCAGGCCGCCGCGTCCGGCCATCAGCAGCTTGCGGCCCACACTGGGCATGCGCTCGAACACCGTCACCGCGACGGTATCGCCGCCCTCGCGCGCGATCACCTCGGCCGCCATCAGGCCGGCTGGCCCGCCACCGATGATGGCAATGCGCTGTGGAGAAGGGTTTGTGCTCATGTCGCCCGCAGGGGCCGGTCCGCGCCGGCTGCCCAGCTTGATGGCACAGAATGCGCGTTATTGCACCCCTTCGGCGGTGTTGGGCCTCAACGGCTGGCGGCGTCGCGGAAGGCCTGGGGAGCCTGCGGGCCCCATTGCGAATGCAGGCCAGTACTCTTGGGGTGACGGCGGAAGGGATGCGCGTCATTCAGCACGTCGGTATCCGTCCAGTGCTCGTGCACGCGGCCCCAGGGGTCGAGCCAGTAGTCGAAGATCTGGCTGCCGAGGGTATGGCGGCCCAGGCCCCACAGATGCAGGTCGGGGTATTTGCGCATCATCGCATCGTGGCCAACGGCCAGGTCGTCGATATCCTGCACCTCGAACGAGACATGGTTGAGACCGGATTTCTGGTGGCGACCGAACATCATCACGTGGTGATCCACATAATCCGGCCCGGCATCGACGCGATTGAAGCTGGCCAGCAGCAGGTTCGGATCGTCCTCGGCATGCACGTCGTCAGACTTCACGATGCCCAGATGTCGGTGCGCCCAGGCCACCGACTTCTCGATCTCGGGTGTCGAGATCACGGCATGACCGATGCGCTTGACCCGGCAGGGCCGATGCTCGACGCGCTGCAGGGCGCCTTCGCGTGCCTGTTTGGCATAACCGAAATTCAGGGCCACCGGCTCCACGGGCAGGGCTGCCACCTCCTGCACGCCCCATACGACCTCGATGCCCATGCCGTTATGCTCGGTCAGCCGCACGCGCTTGCCGCCGCCGGGTTCGTCGATGTCTTCCACCGGCGAAACGCCATCGCCTTCGCGTGAAAGCTTGTGCAGGTCGTCAAGCGATCGCGCCCAAAAGGCGATGCACAGCACGGCCGGATCACCTTTTTCTGTGATATGGATGTGGTGCACCGGATCCGTGCCGCGCATATACAGCGCGTTGGCCGTGCGTTCGGCCCGCACAAGGCCGAATGCAGTAAGATATTCTTCCTGCATGTCGAGGTCGGGAGAGCGCAGCCTGATCCAGGCGATGTCTTTGATGCGGATGATCGGTTCGACCATGGGAAATCCCCGTTAACGAAATATCACGGCTTCAGCAGAATCTTGCCCAACACGTTGCCCTGCTCGATGCACCGGTGCGCCTCGGTCGCCTCGCTCAGCGGCAGGGTCAAGCCAACGGCCGGGCGGATGGCGCCGGCATCCAGCAGGCTGATCACGTCGGTCATCAGTTTGCGCCGGCGCTCGGGTTCGGCATCGTAGCTGTGCATCGAGAAGCAGCGCAGCGTCAGGCTCTTCGACAGCAACGCGCGCATCTCGGCGAATATGTTCGCTTCTGGCGCTCCGGCAACCGCGTTATAGGAAACCACGCAGCCCCAGGGCGCCAGCATCTTCAGGCTGTCGATCAGGCCGGCGCCGCCGACATGATCCAGTACCAGATCGACGCCACGGCCGGCGGTGATGTCCAGCACGCGTTGCAGCACAGGCTCGAGCCTGTAGTTGATCACATGTTCTGCGCCTTGCCGGCGCGCGAAAGCGGCCTTGTCGGACGAACTCACGGTGCCGATCACACTCATGCCCAGATGACGGGCGAGCTGCACGGCCGCGCTGCCCACGCCGCCCGCCGCGCCGGCGATGAAAATACTGTGCGGGATGCGCTGTCCGCGGCTTTCCTGCAGCATGGCCCAGGCCACCTGGTAATTGGGCAGGCAGGCGGCGGAATCGAGGTCGATGCCGGCCGGCAGGCGATAGGGTGCCGTGGCCGGCACCAGCAGATATTCGGTATAGCAGCCGCCGCGCTGCTTCAGGTCGCGCGCCGTCACCAGCACGCTGTCGCCCACGGCCAGCGCTGTCACATCCGGTCCGATGGCGGCGATCGTGCCGGTCATGTCGCTGCCCGGGCTGGTCGGCAGGGGAGGCATCCATTTGTAGACGCCGGTGCGGATCAGCACGTCGGGCCAGCCGACGCCGATGGCGGCGGCTCGCACCACCACTTCACCCGGGCCGGGTGCTGGAATCGGCTGCTCCACCGTTTCCAGCACCTCCGGGCCGCCAGTGCGTCGGATGACGACTGTTTTCACGCGCTCACTCCTGCTGAGGAATGTTGGCTTTCTTGATCACGTCGGTCCAGCGCGCGGCTTCGCGTGCCACCATCGCCTTCATTTCCTCCGGCGTGCTGCCCTGGGCGTCGCCGCCCACCACTTCTTCCAGCCGCGTCTTCACCTCCGGCCGCGCCAGCGCCTGTTGCACCGTAGCGTTCAGCTTGGCAACGATATCCTTAGGCGTGCCCTTGGGCGCGAACAGACCGGCCCAGGTGCGCACGTCAAAGCCCGGGATGCCGCTTTCCGCCACGGTTGGCACATTTGGCATGTCGCGGAGCCGCGTCGGCGAGCTGACAGCCAATGCCTTCAATTTGCCGGCCTTGAGCTGGGGCGCCACCGTTACTGTGGTGGCAATGATGATCGGCAGTTCACCACTCAGCAGACCGGTGAAGGCAGCCGCCTCGCCGCGATAGGGGATGTGGTTCCACTGGATGCCGGCCATTGAAGCCAGCAATTCGCCGGTCAGGTGATGGGTGGAGCCGACGCCGGCTGAACCGTAATCCAGCTTGCCAGGCTTGCTTTTGGCCAGCGCGACCAGGCCCTTGATGTCATTGGCTTCGAAATCCGGCCGCGCCGCGATGGCGAAGGCGTAATAGACGACAGTCGAGATCATCTCGAAGCTGTCGACCGGATGGAAGGGCAGGCTCTTGTACAGGCCAGCCGAGACGGCATGGCCGCCAGTCGGCAGGCCAAGGGTGTAGCCATCAGGCGCTGCTGTGGCCACCACGCGCGAGGCGGTGTTGCCGCCGGCCCCGGTGCGCTGCTCAACAATCACCGGCTGTTTCAGGATCTCAGACATCGGCTGGGCCAGGATGCGTGAAATCGCATCGGCCGTGCCGCCCGCCGCAAAGCCGTGGATCAGGGTGATCGGCCGCGAGGGGTAATCCGAGGCGATGGCCGGGCCGGCCAGCAGGGCGGCGCCCAGCAGGGCGCCGGCGAAGCGATGTAATGCCATGTGTTTCCTCTCCTTTTTAAGTTTTTCTCACGCGCCGCCTATCTGTGTGGCGTCGTTTAATATTTGCATTAAGACTGATTTTATGCATAATGTCCATAACAATGCATTATCATCCTGCAGTAGTCCCGACATAGACTGAACCGATGGAACCCACCGTCACCGTCCCGCGCCCCGATGCCGAAACCACCCTGGTCGAAAAGGCCTATGCCGTGCTGCGCCAGGCCATCCTGCGTGGCGAGGCCCTCCCGGGTGAAAAGCTGAAGATCGAGGTGCTGCAGAAGGAACATGCGATTTCCAGCTCGCCGCTGCGCGAGGCGCTGAACCGCCTCACCGCCGAGGGCCTGGTGACGGCCGAGGGCAATCGCGGTTTCCGCGTCGCGCCGATCTCGCTGGAAGATCTGCAGGATATCGTGGCGATGCGTGTGATGCTGGAGCGCGAGGCCATCGAGGCGTCTATCGCCCAGGGCAACGATGAATGGGAGGCCCGCATTGTCGCAGCCTTCTATAGGCTGGAGCGCGAGGAGAAGCGCATCACCGGCGACGGCGCGCCGCTGTCGGAGGAGTGGAGCGAGCGCCATCGCGATTTTCACATGGCGCTGCTGTCGGGCACGAATTCGCGCCGTCTGATCAATCTCTGCGCCAGCCTGTTCGATCAGGCCGAACGCTATCGCCGCCTGTCGGCCATCTATCGCAAGCGGCCGCGCAATAAGACCTCGGAACATCGCCGCCTGATGGAAGCCGCACTGGCCCGCGATGCGGCGCTGGCCACCGAACTGCTGCGCGAGCATGTCGAAAAGACCGCGCAGAACGTCATGACCGCCATGAAGACACAGGCGCTCGCCGCGCCGGTTTCATAACAGCGGGTTCATTCATCCGCCGGTACGGCCCGGCCTTCTTCACGTCACACAAGCATTGCGGAGCAAACGTCTATGAAGCTGGCCTCCTTCACCTATCAGGGGCGGGAATCCTGGGGCGCGGTCCAGGGCGACAGGATTGTCGATCTCGGCCGTCATTTCGGCGGCAAATATCCGGCGCTGGCCGATTTCATCGCCAGCGCCGATTTTGCCGGTCGCGACCGCATCGTGCAGGGCCTGGCCGCCGATATCCCGGTTTCCGCCATCAGTTTCCTGCCCGTCATCCCGCGGCCGGAAAAGATCGTCTGCCTGGTACGCAACTACATGGACCATCACCAGGAAGTGCTGGCCGCCGGCATGCATCGCGAATTGTCGGAGTTTCCGCCGATTTTCCTGCGCGTCTGGCGCTCGCAAGTGGGCCATGGCCAGCCGATCATCCGGCCGAAGGTGTCGGAACAACTCGACTGGGAAGGCGAGATGGCACTGATCATCGGCAAGGGCGGCCGCCACATCGCGCCGGCCGATGCCTACAGTCATATCGCCGGCTATGCCTGCTACAACGATGCCAGCATCCGCGAGTGGCAGTTCCATGCCAAGCAGATCGCTGCGGGCAAGAATTTCGTCGGTACCGGCGCTTTCGGCCCCTGGATGGTGACGGCGGACGAAATCCCCGAGCCGGAGAACCTGAAGCTGGAGCTGCGGCTGAACGGCAAGACCGAGCAGTCGTCGAATACCAGCAACCTGATCTTCAAGATTCCCACCATCATCAACTACTGCTCGACCATCTTCGATCTGGTGCCGGGCGACGTGATCGTGACCGGCACGCCGGCCGGAGTGGGCTGGAGCCGCAAACCGCCGCATTTCATGAAGCATGGCGACGTGGTGGAGGTCGAGATCGAGAAGATCGGCATCCTGCGCAATCCCGTCGTCAACGAAGCCTGAGCGCGGAGGCCGCCATGTGGAAGGTGCGCAAATACGTCACGGCCGTCGAGGAAGTGCTGCATGACCGTGGTCCGGATCTGAAAGTGCCATTGCGCATCGGTACCGCTGCCGTTGTCGTGCAGAATCCCTATGCCGGCCGATATGAGGAAAACCTGCTGCCCGGCATGGAGGCCCTGAACGAGCTGGGCCGCGAGGTGGCGCGCCGTCTGCTCAAGGCGCTGGAGGCGCAGCCGGCGGAGATCGAGGCCTATGGCAAGGGCGCCATCGTCGGAGCCGACGGCGAACTGGAACACGGTGCCATGTGGCATCCTTCGGGCGGCTGGGGCATGCGCGCGATCCTGGGTGACACCAAGGCGATTGTGCCGGCGGGCAAGATGGTCGGTGCGGTCGGCGCGCGGCTGATGATGCCGCTGGGCCATGTGAATGCCGCCTATGTGCGATCGCATTTCCATACTGTCGGCGTCAGCATCGACGATGCGCCGCGCGCCGACGAGATCGTCTATGCGCTCGGCATGGCCACCGGTGGCCGACCCCATGCCCGGCTGGGCGGCCTGGCGGCGAGCGAGATCAAGGGCGTCGACGGCCTGCGCTGAGTCCTGCGGCGGCAAGGCAGCCGGGGCTTGCCTCCGGCCGCGTTGCCGGATTCAATCTGGCGGCCAGTATCCATCAGCCGCCGGACCTATCCGCTTTTCTGCATGACCGCACCCGACCAGCCCTCCGACAGCGATCCGCTGCTGCGGCGCAATTTCAGCCTTGGCATCGCCAATGGCACGCTGGTCGATGCCAGCGACCAGATCGCATCGCCCAATATCGTCGTGCCGTGGCTGCTGCATGCGTTGGGCGCGTTTCCCTTCGTGGTCTCGGCCGCCGTGCCGCTGGTACGGCTCGGCCAGCTAGCCGCCAGCCTCGCGCTGGGTCCGGCGGTGGTACGGGCGCCGCAGGCAAAGCTGCTGGTCGGGTTCGCCACTTTCGGCAAGGCCATCGCACTGGGCGGCATGGCACTGGCCGCCTGGCTGCTGCCGCCGCTGCTCGCCATTGCCACCATCGTCATTCTGCTGCTCCTGGTTGGCCTGGCCAATGGGCTGGGCGGCCTGGGGTTCCGTCAATTGGCGGCCAAGGCGATCCCGGTGCACCGGCGCGGTGCATTGCTGGCGCTTCGTCTTGCCGCTGGCGGCCTGCTCACCGTTGCATTGCTGGTCATGTTCTACAGCCAGCATACCGCGCCGCGCAGCATCGACGGTTATGGCTGGAAGCTGCTGATCGCCGCTTTCTGCCTTGTGCTCGGCGCATTGGCGATCCTGTTGTTTTTCGAAAGCCGCGGCGCGGCGGCCGGAACACGGCTGCCCTCGCTCGCCGATGGGTTTCGGCTTGCCGGCCGCTCGCGTTGGTATCGTTCGTATCTGCAGATGCGCGCCGTGGCGCAGAGTATTGACATGACGGTGCCCTTTTTTGCCATTCATGCCGCCAATGTCACCGGCGCGGCCCATGCGCTGGGCCTGTTCGTGGCCGCTTCCACGCTCGGCGGTGCGTTGGCCGGTCTGCTGCTGGCGCGTATCCTGGACCGGCATGTGGAACTGGTGTTGCGCGCCGCTCCCGTGCTGGCGCTGTTGGCCGCCGGTTATGCGTTGCTGCTCGATCTGCATCTGGGCTGGCGCACGGCGGAAGCCTATGCGCCGGTTTTCTTTGTTGCCGCCGTGGCCGGGCAATCCTACTGGCTGGCCTGCGACACCCTGGCCCTGCGCAACCTCCAACTCGACGAACTGCCGGCCGGCAGCGGCCTGGCGGCAGCAGTTGCCAGCGTGGCGGCGATGCTGATGGCGCTGGTCTTCGGCGCGGTGGCGCATTCCACCCATGTCCTGGTCGCCATCGGCCTGCTCGGCATCCTGCTGATGGGCGGCATGCTCAGCATCGGGCGGGTGATCGCCGCCGCGAAAAACTGAGGCTCAAACCGCTCCTTCGCAGGCGCTGCGCATGAAATCCAGGAAGGCCGGATCGTCGGCATAGGCGACATTGATGCGCAAAGCCGGCCGATGCGCCTCGCGGTCCAGCGTGAAGATCGAACTCGGCGCCAGGAAAATGCCGTCCTCCGAGGCGCGGCGGGCCAGCGCAACATCGTCGACGCCTTCGGGCAGTGGGCACCACAGGTAATAGCCGCCGGCCGGTGCGCTGAAATCCCTCAGGCCGATCGCGGCCAGGTCTGTCATCGCCTGGCTGGAGGCGCGGGTCACGCGCTCGCGCAGGCGGTTCAGGTGGTGGCGGTAATGCCCGTCGGCCATCAGGTCGTGGATCAGGCGTTCGACATAACCTGAACTGTTCACCACGGTCAGCATCTTCACGTCGGTGAGCGAACGGATCAGGGCCGGCGCCGCGGCGATATACCCGGTGCGCAGGCTGGCCGACAGTGTCTTGGAAAACGTGCCGACATAGATGACCCGTTCCAACTGATCGAGTGTCGCCAGCCGCGCCGTGATCGGCGGCAGCAGATCGGCGAAAGGATCATCTTCCACCAGGATCATGCCGAGCCGTTCGGCCTGCTGCAGCAGGCGATGGATGCCGGCCGGTGTCATCGAGGTACCGGTCGGATTATGCGCCAGGGTCTGGGTGAAAAACAGGCGTGGGCGATATTGCGCCGCCTTGGCCTCCAGGTCTTCCGGATCTGGGCCGTCGGCCGTGCGCCGCACGCCGATCACGTTGGCGCGTGCCAATCGCAGCTTGCCGAACAGCGGATAATAACCGGGGCTATCGACCAGCACGGCATCGCCCGGCTCGATGAAATGCCGCACGATCAGGTCCAGCGCATGGTTGGCGCCGAAGGTGAGCAGTATCTGTTCGGCAGTCACATGGATCGAGCGTTCGATCAGCCGGCCGGCGATCATTTCGCGCAGTGGGCCATAACCCTGCGGCGCGCCGTAACCATGTTCGATGCGTTCGCCACCGCGCATGCTGGGGCGCAGATGGCGGCCGAGTTCGGAACCCTCCATCCACGCCGCCGGCGGGCGGCCATCGCCCACGCGCACGGCATAATGCTGGTTGAGTTGTTCGCGCAGCAGCGACACCAGATCGATCGCCTCGCTGACATGGGCGGGTCGGATCGCCGCCGATGCCTTCGGTCGCGGCCGCGCCACATAAAAACCCGATCCGCGCTTGGGTTCCAGGTAGCCTTGCGCCACCAGCCGGTCATAGGCCTCGACCATGGTGTTTTTCGATACGCCGAACTCGGTGGCGGCCTGGCGCACCGAACCCAGTCGCGTGCCCGGCACCAGATGCCCACGTTCCACCTGCTGGGCGATGTTGCGGGCGATCTGCTCCGCCCTGGCGATCCGCATGATGCTGGCTCCTGCTAAACTGTACCAGTAATTTCACAAGTACAGTTGATCGGACAATAGCGCCAATTGTCCCTTGTTTAAAAGGGCATGCACCGCGATTTTGGGCCGTCATCAGGGCCGCGCCGGCACAGGCAGCGGCCAAATGGAGGAAACACCGATGAGCAAGGCGGTCTCTGCCAATGCGGCAGGGCGAAGTGTCAATTCGCGTATCGAGAATTACCGCAACATGACGCCCGCGCAGCGTCTGGCGGCGCTGGCGGATGCTGCGGGCCTGAGCGATGCCGACCGTGCCCTGCTGGCCGCGCCCGGTGCCCTGCCGGTGGAGCGCGCCAACGGCATGATCGAGAATGTGGTTGGCACCTTCGAGCTACCCTTTGCCGTTGCCACCAATTTCCAGATCAACGGGCGCGACTATCTGATCCCCATGGCGGTGGAGGAACCCTCCATTGTCGCCGCCGCCTCCTACATGGCGCGCATCGCGCGTGGCTGTGGCGGTTTCGAAACCTCGTCCACCATGCCGATCATGCGCGCCCAGGTGCAGGTGATCGGCCTGTCCGATCCCCATGGCGCGCGGCTGCAGATCCTGGCCGCCCGCGACGATATCCTCGCCGCCGCCAATGCGCGCGACAAGGTGCTGGTCGGCCTAGGCGGCGGCTGCCGCGACATCGAGGTGCATGTCTTCCCGCAGACGCCGCGCGGACCCATCGTGGTACTGCATCTGCTAGTCGACGTGCGCGATGCCATGGGCGCCAACACGGTGAACACCATGGCTGAGACGGTGGCCCCCATCGTCGAGCGCATCACCGGTGGCAACGTGCGGCTGCGCATCCTGTCCAACCTGGCCGACCGCCGCCTAGCGCGCGCCCGCGTCAGCCTGACGGAAGACGCGCTGGCGACCAAGGAATTCTCCGGCCGCCGCATCATCGACGGCATCCTGGATGCCTATACCTTCGCTGCCGTCGATCCTTATCGTGCCGCCACCCACAACAAGGGCATCATGAACGGCATCGATCCCGTGGTGGTGGCCACCGGCAACGACTGGCGTGCCATCGAGGCCGGCGCCCATGCCTGGGCGGCGCGCGGTGGGCATTACACCTCACTCACCACCTGGGAACTCAGCAACGACGGCCGCCTGGTCGGCACGCTGGAAATGCCCATGGCGCTGGGTCTGGTCGGCGGCGCCACCAAGACGCATCCGCTGGCTCAACTGGCGCTGCGCATCCTCGGCGTCGCGACGGCGCAGGAACTGGCCGAGATCACGGTCACCGTCGGTCTGGCGCAGAACATGGCCGCCCTGCGTGCGCTGGCCACCGAAGGCATCCAGCGCGGTCATATGGCGCTGCATGCCCGCAATATCGCCATCGTTGCCGGCGCCACCGGCGAGGAGATCGACAAGGTCGCCGCCGAACTGGCCGCCAGCCATGACGTGCGCACCGACCGCGCGGCCGAAATCCTCGCCCGTCTGCGCAAGGCCTGACATCACGCGTAGCATTACTTAAGAAAAACAATCCAATGGAGGAAACTGGAATGACGATCAATCGACGCAAGCTGCTCGGCTCGGGTGCCACTCTGGCGGCAGTCGCCACTTTCGCAGCCGCGACACCTGCCCTGGCCCAGAGCGGTGCCGTGAAATGGCGCATGCAGTCGCTGTGGGATCCGGGCACCACGCCGCAGAAATTCGAGGAGCGTTTCGTCAAGCGCGTGGCCGAGCTGACTGGCGGCAAGTTCGCCATCGAGCTGTTTGCCGGCGGCCAGATCGTGCCGGCGGCACAGGCCTTCGATGCCGTGCGCGGCGGCGCTTTCGAGATGATGAAGACCTTCGACGGCTACGAGGCCGGCAAGATCCCCGCCTTTGCCTTCACCAGCACGATTCCGTTTGGTTTCCCTGAATCCGACCAGTATGAAGCCTGGTTCTACGAGATGGGCGGACTGGATATGGCCCGCGAAGCCTATGCGCCGGCCGGCCTGATGTATATCGCGCCGACCATCTACGGCCAGGAGCCGATCCACGCCAAGATGCCGATCACCAAGATCGCCGACCTGGCCGGCAAGAAAGGCCGCTTCGTCGGTCTGGCCTCGGCCGTGATGGGCGCCTTCGGCGTCAGCGTCTCGCCGCTGCCGACCGGCGAAGTCTATTCGGCGCTCGACAAGGGTGTGATCGACATCGCCGACCGCGGCGACCTGACCGCCAATTTCGAGGCCGGCATCGCCGAAGTAGCCAAGCATGTTGTGCTGCCCGGCGTGCATCAACCCACCACGGCCACCAGCTACGTCGCCAATCGCGGCGCCTATGAAAAGCTGCCGGCCGAATTCAAGGCGGCGCTGGCCGTTGCGGCGCGCGAAATCTCGTCCAGCCTGCGCCAGCATATCCTGGTGCAGGACGCGCTGGTGCTGGAGAAGTACAAAGCCAAGGGCTGCACCATCCACACCTTCGATCCGGCCGACATCCTCGCCAACCGGCCCAAGGCCGTGGCGGCCTGGCAGGCGGCGACCAAGGACAACGCACTGGCCAAGAAGATCCTGGACAGCCAGGTTGCCTTCATGAAGCGTCTCGGCGTATTGGCTTAAATCGCGTCCTGCGGCGGGTGCCAGTCGGCATCCGCCGCTTTTTTTCTCCAGTTCATCGGGAGAGCCCATGCCGCCCGTCATCGCCGGCTTCGTCGGCGCCGTCACCGCCGTCAACCGCGCGGCCTTTTATTTCGCCATCCTGCTGATCTATCTGATCGTGCCGGTCATGCTGATCGATGTGGCGATGCGTTATGCTTTCAATGCGCCGACCGTCTGGGGCATGGAGCTGGCCGTGCTGCTGTTCGGGCCGTATTTTCTGCTGGCCGGCCCCTATGTGCTGCACCAGAAGGGGCATGTGGCGATGGATCTGCTGCGCCAGCGCCTGAATGTGCAGGCCGATCGCCTGGTCGAGCTGGTCAATCTGCCGATCATCGTCGCCTTCTGCGCCATCCTGCTCTGGTTTTCGCTGCCGGCAGCCATCGATTCCTTCAACTATGGCGAAACCTCCTTCTCGGCCTGGAATCCGCCGATCTGGTGGACCAAGGCGGCGGTGCCGCTGTCGCTCGTGCTGATGCTGCTGCAGGCGCTGGCCGAATTCCTGCGCGTGCTGTTCCGTGCGCCGGGTACCGCCGGCCTGCATCATGAGGAGGCCGCGCTGTGAACTCGACCGCCATCCTCATCCTGATGTTCGGCGGTCTGACGCTGTTCATGCTGACCGGCCTGCCGATCGCCTTCGTGCTGGGCGGCCTGTCGCTGCTGATCACTGTGCTGTTCTGGAATCCCCAGGCGGTGATCATTCTGGTGCTGCAGATTTTCGACACCATGAAGTCCGAGGCCCTGCTGGCCATTCCGCTTTACATCCTGATGGCGGCCCTGCTGTCGCGTTCAGGCGTGATCGAAAAACTCTACCGCGCCATGGAATTGTGGTTTGGTCGCCTGCGCGGGGGCCTCGCCGTCGGCACGGTGGTGATCTGCGTGATCATGGCGGCGATGACCGGCGTGGTCGGCGCCGCCGTCACGGCCATGGGCATGCTGGCCCTGCCCGAGATGCTGCGCCGTAAATACAGCCCCGAACTTGCCACCGGCACGATCTGCGCCGCCGGCACGCTGGGCATTTTGATTCCGCCCTCGGTGCTCACCATCGTCTATGCCGTTACTGCCCAGGTCTCGATCGGCAAGATGCTGATTGCCGGCCTGGTGCCCGGCCTGATCCTGGCGGCGCTTTACATCATCTATATCATCCTGGTGGCCTGGCTGAAGCCCGGCGCCGCGCCGTTGCGCGAGGATTACGCGCCGGCGCCGCTGCGCCAGCGGCTGGCCGCCCTGAAGGCGCTGGTGCTGCCCGGCCTGCTGATCCTGTTGATCCTCGGTTCGATCTTCCTTGGCATTGCCACGCCCACCGAAGCGGCGGCCGTGGGTGTGTTCGGCGCGCTGATCGCCACCGCGATCGAGCGGAAGCTGAATGTCGATGCGCTGGTTTCGGCGGCGGCCGATACCGGCAAGGCCACGGCGATGATCCTGTGGATCACCATCGGCGCCAAGGCCTATGTGGCGATCTTCACCGGCCTGGGCGGCGCGGATTCCCTGCTGGGCATGATCAAGTCGCTGGAGGTCGGGCCTTATGTGATCCTGGCCGTGATGCTGCTGATCCTGATTTTTCTCGGCACTGTGCTGGACGAGATCGGCATTATTCTGCTCACCGTGCCGGTTTTCATCCCGATCGTGAAATTCCTCGGCTTCGACGAAATCTGGTTTGGCGTGCTCTATGCCATCACGATCCAGATGGGCTATATTTCCCCGCCCTTCGGCTACACGCTGTTCTATATGAAGGGTGTGCTGCCCAAGGCGCTGCATATGGGCATTGTCTATCGCGGGATCGTGCCCTTCTTCCTGCTGCAGGGCGCGGGCCTGCTGATCGCCATGGCCTTTCCCGGCCTGATGACGGTCTTGCCGCGCCTCATGGAAAACTAGGCGGAAAACCCAAACGCGTTATTTGCGCTTGGCCTCGGGCTTGGATGTCACTACATGGGGGCGTCCGGCGCTGAGCATCAGCAGGGCCATGTCGTCCAGATCGGTCGACAGCCGGCCCAGGGTCACGCCGCCAGCATGCATCAGGCAATGCACGCCCAGGTCGCTCACCGCCTTCACCGTGGCAGCCACCGGCTTGGTCTCGTTGGCCAGATAGAGCTTGATGCGGCTGTCGGGTTTCAGCGCGATACGCGGCGCAAACAGGCAGCCTTCCAGCGACAGGTTGGTGACAGTGCCTTCGGTGACGCCGCCGGCATGTTCCAGTTTCGCCGCGATGCGGGTGTCTCGCCGGTCGAACCGGCGCCGGTTGGAGGGCGGCGCTTTCCTGGCGGCGCTTTTGCGCGGGCTCGCTGCTTTCGGTTTGCCAGTCTTGGTTTTCGGCTTTGCAGTTTTGGCTTTGGGCTTTACCGCCTTCGCTTTGGCGCCTGCCAGCGTCTTTGCCTTGGCGTTGGCCTTGCCGGTTTTGGCCTTGCTGGTTTTGGCCTTGCTGGGCTTGCGGGTCGCTTTGCGGCTTGCGGCGGCCATAACGCGCGTCTCTCCTGTATCTCGCGTCACAGTAGCGGCACTGCCGGGAAGAGGGAAGGGTGAATAACGGCTTGTCTGTATGACAAAAGCATGGCGATGCCGCCGCCGATTATCTAAAGTGGCAACAGATGTACCCGAACGATCATAGAAAATAGCTGCCATGTCCGCGCGGATCCCGCCGGAGCCCGTCGTCTGGGCCTTATCGCGTCACAGCGCCTATCTGAACAGCCGCCCCGGTGGAGTCCGGATGCAGCGGCGCAGCGAGGACATGTCCGATCTCAAGCTTGATGGCGCAGTGCTGGATGATGCCATCCTGCCCGGCTGCAGCTTTGCTGGTTCCTCGCTGCAATCGGCGCAGTTCCTGCGCGCCGATCTGTTTGGCAGCGATTTCACCCATGCCGACCTGACCCGCACGATGTTCGACCGGGCTGATCTGCGCGGCGCCAATTTCCTTATGGCGACTCTGAAGCAGACCTCGTTCCGCCAGGCCGATCTGCGCCCCGGCCAGATCGTGCGCCATGAAAAGGAAGGCGAGGAGAAACCCGAAGACGTGCCTGTGAATATGTCCGGTGCGAACCTGGATGAAGCCAATCTGGGCCATGCCCATATGGATCAGGCGAATTTAAGCAATTCCAGCGCGGTCGGCGCCACTTTCGTCGGCGCCTCGCTATTCGCCGTCAATCTCACCGGTGCAGATCTGTCGGGTGCCGATTTCTCCGGTGCGCGGCTGAAGGATACCACTTTCGTCGGTGCCAATCTGGACGGCGCCAAGCTGGCCGGCTGTGACTTGCGTGGTGCCAACCTGCGCAGCGTGGATCTCACCGGCGTCGATCTTACGGGCGCCAACCTGCAGGGCGCGGTTTATCGCAGTCAGGTGCAATTGCCGGCCGAGATCGAAGCCAAGATGGCTGCCCACGGCAAGTGGATTGCCTCCAATGGCCTGTCCGGTGAACGCGCGGTGTTCAGCAACATGAAGCTGCCCGGCGTGGATTTCTCCAGCTGCGACCTGCGCGCCGCTATTTTCCACGATACCAACCTGGCCGGCGCCTACTTCACCCGCAGCCAGCTTCTGTTTGCCAGCTTCATCGGTGCCGATCTGCGCAAGGCGAATTTCGACCAGGCCAGCCTGGGCGGTGCCAATTTCTCCGGGGCGCTGCTGGCCGGGGCGGTGTTCCGCGGCGCCCAGCTTGTCGGGGTGGAAATCTTCAATGCGCTCAATCAGCGGACCGGCAAGACCATCTTTCCACGATTTGACAATGCCGATCTGACCGGGGTCGATCTGCGTGGCGCCGTCGTCGAAGGCATTGATTTCTCTAGTACTATTTTTGAAAAAGTGAATATCGGCGGAGCCGATCTGCGGCAATGCACCGGCATGCGCGGCACCAAGCGCGGCTGAATTTCCAGCCTCAGAATTGTAAGGCTCAGATCAGATTGCAGTTTGTGGTTGCTTGATGGTCGCTCGGTGCACTAGCTTTCGGGGGCATTTACCATCAGCCGTTGTTTTTTATGCAAGACCGTTCTCTTCCTTCACACGATATTCAGGTTGTGCTGTCCCGCCATGCCGCCTATCTGGCTGGCCGGCCCGGCGGGGCCCGCCTTCAGCAGCCGGGTGGGCTGTATGCCAATCTGCGGCTCGATGGCGCCATGCTCGACGATGCTATCCTGGCGCGCGCCACCTTCGGCAACGCCTCGTTGGCCGGCGTGCAGTTCCGCCGTGCCGATCTTTTCTGCGCTGATTTCCAGAATGCCGACCTGACCCGCGGCGTGTTTGACCGCGCCGACCTGCGCGGTGCCAACATGGGCCGCGCCATTCTGCGTCATGCCTCGCTGTCGCAGGTCGATCTGCGGCCGGGACAGATCATGCTGGCGGAAACCAACGAGAGCAAACAGGTCAACGCCAACCTCGACGGCGCCAAGCTGGATGGTGCCGATTTCAAGAATTCGCAGATGGACAATGCCAGCATGGCGGTGTCGTCGGCGGTTGGCACTTCGTTTGGCAATGCCAGCATGTTTGCTGTCAATCTGGCGGGTGCCGATCTGTCGGGCGCCAATCTGGCCGGCGCGAAGTTGAAGGATGCCAACCTGATCGGGGCCAACCTGGCCGGTGCCAAACTGAAAGGCTGCGATCTGCGCGGTGCCAACCTGCGCAATGTCGATCTGTCCAAGGTGGATACCGACGGCGTGGCCCTGCAGGGCGCAGTCTATCGCAAGGGCGATGCGCTGCCTGATGATATCGAAGCCCTGTTGAAGGCGCACAGCACCTGGATCGCCACCAATGGTGCCGACGGCGAACGTGCCATCCTCAGCCAGCGCAATCTCGACGGCTGCAATTTCGGCGGCTGCGATCTGCGCGGCGCCGAATTGCAGGGCGCTTCGCTGCAAGGTGCCGACTTTTCGAATGCACAAATGATGTTCGCCAGCTTTGCCGGGGCCAATCTCGACAAGGCCTGTTTCGACATGGCCGACCTGTCGGGCACCAATTTTTCCCGCGCCAATCTGGGCGGCAGCCGCTGGCGCAGTGCGCGCGTCGTCGGCGTCGATCTCTACAACGCCCGTAATCAGCGGACTGGCAAGGTGATCTATCCGCGCTTCGACGAAAGCGACCTGACCGGCGCCGACCTGCGCGGTGCCGTTCTGGAAGGGATCGATTTCTCGACCGCGAAACTGGACAAGGCCAACCTTCAGGGGGCCGATCTGCGGCAATGCACGGGCATCGCTCCCGGGCGCACGAGTTGATCCCCCAAGGGGACGCGGCCGGCCAAGGTAGGGCTGGTCTGTAGGCGGATTTTCCAAGGTTAACGGATATCAACTCCCTGCCGGGGCGGCCGGCTGGCTAAGGTGCCCGGGATATTTGCCCGAAGGGGCAGCCATAAATCGCCTTGCAGCTGTTCAGAGGGCTGACGTAATCTAGTTGCTAGAAAATAGTTAACAGCTTTTCTCGCAGAAAGTGGGTATTGCGCCGATGGGCGAGCTGAAATTTCCGTCCCAGCAGATCACGGTCGCCCTGTCGCGCCATGCAGCCTGGGCTGGCGGTCGGTCGGATGGCGAGCGGATTCAGCGCCGCGGCGAGGACCTGTCCTTCCTGCGGTTCGACAATGCCAAGCTGAACGATGCGATCCTGGCGCGCTGCCTCTTCACTGGCAGTTCGCTGGTCAAGGCCGAACTGCGCCGGGCCGACTTATTTGCCGTCGATTTCATGCGCGCCGATCTGTCCGGTGCGGTGCTTGACCGCAGTGACCTGCGCGGCGCCAACATGATGAAAACCATCCTGCGCGGCGCCTCGCTCAACCAGGCCGATCTGCGGCCTGGCCAGATCGTGATCGATGACGGCACCACCAAGGAACGCTCGGCGAATTTGAGCGAGGCCAAGCTGGATGGCGCCGACCTGCGCTCGGCCCAACTCGATGAAGCCAACATGTCCGTGTCCTCGGCGACCGGCGCGAATTTCGCTAATGCCAGCATGTTTGCCGTCAATCTGGCAGGCGCCGATCTCTCGGGCGCCAATCTCACCGCGGCGCGCCTGCGCGATGTGAACCTGCTGGGTGCCAAGCTGGAGGGGGCGTTGCTGCAGGGCGCCGATCTGCGCGGCGCCAATCTGCGGAACGTCGATCTTTCCAAGGTGAATCTCAAGGGCGTCGATCTTTCGCACGCCACCTACCGCAAGACGGCCAGTCTGCCGACCGAGATCGAGGTGCTGCTGCATGCCCATAGCCGCTGGATCGCCACTGGCGGCCAGGAAGGCGCGCGCGCCGTGCTCAGCGGCCGGAAACTGGCAGGCTGCGATTTCTCCAGTTGCGACCTGCGTGGCGCCGAAATGCATGGCAGCGATTTGCAGGGTGCCGATTTCTCCAACGCCCAGTTACTATTCGCCAGCTTCCTCGGCTCTGATTTGAGCAAGGCGAATTTCGACCAGGCCGATCTGGGCGGCGTGAATTTCGCCAACAGCAACCTGGCGGCCGCCACCTTCCGCGGGGCCAAGCTGGTCGGTGCGCCGCTGTTCAGCGCCAGCCATCAGGCCACTGGCCGCACGCTCTACCCGATGATGATGGATGCCGACCTGACCGGTGCCGATCTGCGCGGCGCCGTGCTCGATCATGTCGATTTCAGTCGCGCGAAGCTGGCCAAGGCCAATTTCACCGGTGCCGATCTGCGCGATTGCGCCGGCGTCAGCGGCGCAGCCTGACGGTCCCGAAAAGAAAACGGCCGGCGCATATGCACCGGCCGCATCCTGACCGCAGCGGCAGAGGAGCCTATTCCGCCGCGGCCTTGCCCGTCAGGCCCAGCCGTTCCGCGACACCCGCGCCATAGGCCGGATCGGCCTTGGCGAAATGCGCGATCTGGCGACGCTGGATGAATTCCGGCACCGGGCGCATCGCGCCGGCAATGGCATCCATCAGGCGGGCCTGCTCGGGCGGACTCATCAGGCGGAACAATGCGCCGGCCTGGCTGTAGTCATCGTTGCCGGCGCGATGATCATAGCGATCTGCCGCGCCGCTGATCTTCAGCGGCGGCTCGGTGGCGGCGGCCGATTGCACCGGACCGCTGAAGCTGTTCGGCTCATAATTCGGCCTTGAGCCACCATTGCCATCCACCCGCATCATGCCGTCGCGCTGATAATTGTGGAACGGGCATTTCGGCTGGTTCACCGGGATCTGGGTATGGTTGACGCCAAGCCGGTAGCGATGCGCGTCGGCATAAGCGAACAGCCGTGCCTGCAGCATCTTGTCGGGCGAGGGGCCGATGCCCGGTACCAGGTTGCCCGGCGCGAATGCCGCCTGCTCGATCTCGGCGAAATAGTTCTCCGGATTGCGGTTGAGTTCGATCACGCCCACTTCGATCAGCGGGTAGTCGCCATGCGGCCACACCTTGGTCAGGTCGAACGGATTGTAAGCCGTCTTTTCCGCATCCAGCTCCGGCATGACCTGCACCGACATGGTCCATCGCGGGTATTCTCCACGTTCAATCGCGCCATACAGGTCGGCCTGGGCGCTTTCGCGGTCGACGCCGATGATCTTTTCAGCCTCTTCGCCGGTGATGCTCTTCACGCCCTGGTGGCTGTGGAAGTGGAACTTAACCCAGAACCGTTCATTGGCGGCGTTGATGAAGCTGTAGGTGTGGCTGCCATAGCCGTTCACATGGCGATAGCTCAGGGGCAGGCCGCGGTCGCCGAACAGATAGGTGATCTGGTGCAGGCTTTCCGGGCTCAGGCTCCAGAAGTCCCACATCGCCACCGGATTGCGCAGGTTGGTGCGTGGATCGCGCTTCTGCGTGTGGATGAAGTCGGGGAATTTCAGCGGATCGCGCACGAAGAAGACCGGCGTGTTGTTGCCGACCAGGTCCCAGTTGCCTTCACCGGTATAGAATTTCAGGGCGAAGCCGCGCACGTCGCGCTCGGCGTCGGCCGCGCCGCGTTCACCGGCCACGGTGGAAAAACGCAGCAGCAGATCGGTTTTGCTGCCCGGCTTGAACAGGGCGGCCCTGGTGTAGCGCGTGATGTCCTTGGTTACGGTCAGCGTGCCATAGGCTCCGGAGCCCTTGGCATGTACCACGCGTTCGGGGATGCGTTCGCGATTGAATGCGGCCAGCTTCTCGATCAGATGCACGTCCTGCAGCAGCAGCGGGCCGCGTGCGCCCGCGCTCAGGGAATTCTGGTTGTCGGCAACCGGCGCACCGGCAGCCGTGGTCAGGGTTTGGGGCTGGGTCTTGTCTGACATGGTGGCTCTCCTCACGGGCGGCGGCGGAAGGAGCCCGCGCGCCATGACCGAAGGCTAAGCCGGGTATTTAAATAGAAGAAATTGATTGTTTTGCATATTGTAATCGATCAAATCGATTACAATCGGAGGCCATGCGGAACTTGATTGCGGGTCCGGGCCGATACCAATCATAGTCAACCCGACATTCCCTGAACCCTCCCAGTGGAGCGGGAAGAATTCCATGCGGTTCGCCGAGAAAATCGACGAGGAAGATCTCCGGCAGCTCTATTTTTATTGGCTGTCGAAAAAGACCAGCCGGTTCCCGCCGCCGCGATCGGCCATCGATCCTGGCGAGATCCGCCGGCTGTTGCCATCGCTGTTCATCATCGAAGTCGATCACGAACAGCAGCGCTTCCGCTACCGGCTGGCAGGCGCCGAAGTCGAGGCCCTGGTGCAGACCAAGCTGCATGGCCGCTGGCTGGACGAGGCGTTGCGTTCCCCGCTGCGCGAATTCTTCGATGAAGGCTTCTGCATTGCCGCTTTCGACAAGAAGGTGCATTTCCGGCGCAACACCCTGCACCTCGCCGGGCGGCCGTATATCCGCTATTCGCGATTGCTGCTGCCCCTGTCGGAAACCGGCGAGCGTATCGATCACCTGCTCGGTTGCATCAAGCTGGATGGCGAAATCAACACGCGCAATCCCAGCCAGGTGGAAGAGCACGAAATCACCATCAGCGATGTCGCGACATTCGAACTGGATGCCTACGAGATGCCGCCCGATGGCGTGCAGTTGCGGGACGACGCGCCCTGATGGCCGCGCCGCCCGGCGCGCTCACATTTCCACCTGGCTCCAGGGGATGCTGTGCAGCGGCACGTCTTTCAGTTTGTCGACGAAAGGTTTGGCGCCGATATAGATCGGCGCGAGGCTGACGCCCTTGGCGACCAGGACGACTTCGTCCTTCTTCAGGCGTTGCTTGAAGGCGGCCATCGAGCGTTGGGCCATCTCCGGCGTTGCCACGCCAGCTTCCGAAACCATGATCAAGGTCACAACCTTGCCATCGATTTGGTAATTCACGAACGGATAGCGTTGTGCCATTTTTTTATCTGCTCCCCCGGGATAACACCCCTGCGTGCAGTGGACGTAATCGTATTGCATATTAGGGGAAAACCCTAACAATTTATGATTAATCGCGCTTTACTAAGGTCGATTGCATAGCGGGCGGCTCGGCTCGCGTATCCCTTGCAATTTTTGCCGCCACTCTGTTCGCCGTGCCCGGCTCGTCCCGCCATGTGACCTCCGCCACAAAGCGCTGCGTTCCTGTGGGCCTGTCCCTTGGTGCCGTGCAGGATTGCGCCATCTCTTGTTCCGGCCGAATCAGTCAGGCCGTCGAAGGAGAAAGATCATGATCCGCAAGCTGGGCTATGCCGCCATTCCATTCTTTACGCTCGCCCTGGGCCTGGCGGCCATTTCGCCGGCACAGGCCGGTATGGTCCAGGTAGAGCCGGGTGCCGCCAGTCAGATCGATGTGGGCGATCGCAGCAATTACACCACCATCACCATCAGCAATGCCGGCGCAGTCGCGGGTCGGCTTGAACTGGGCGCGCCGGTCAACCAGACCATCGAAGTGCCAGCGGGCGGCAAGGTCGAATTATACGGTGCCTATGGCCGCGGGCCGGTCAGCGGCAGTTACGTGTCGCTGAAAAACAGTGGCAATGTTCCGCTGCATGTGCTCAGCCGCTACCAGGAAACCGTTCGTCTGCCCTAAAACCACAGGCTAATGCTGCGGCCATGATATCGGCGTGGCCTCCTGCTGCGGCAGGGGTTGGAAACTGTCGCGGTCCAGCGCCAGAAAAAAGCCATCGCGAAATTCGCCGTGCTTGCTGATCTCGCTGATCGAGCGCGGCCGCGCCGGTCTTTCGCTTGGCCACACCTGCACGCTGAAGATCATGGCCGGCTTGTTGGTTTCGCCTTGGCTGAGCGGCAGCATCAGGCGGCGCGTCGCCGCGTAGCCTTCCACATCCCAGCGGAACACGCTTTCCGAATAGACTGGCACGCGCTGGTGGAAGGCTGTCGCGTATATGCGGTTCATATAGTCGCGATAGCTGCCATGCATGATCTCGCCGGTGGTCTTGCCGGTGAAATCATAGGTATAGCGTTCGACATGAGCGGAGCCGACCAGGCGATAGCGCCAGTTCTCTCCCCCGTGCCCATCAGGGCCCGCCGGCTCTGTGATCAGCAGGTTGGGCCATAACGAGGGCGGCAGGTCGAGCGGATCGATATCGGCGCGATCCGGCATCAGGCGGCCACGTCGCCGGGACTGCCAATATGCGGCCACGGTCGTCAGGGCGGGCTGATCGGCGAAGATTGGCTGCGGCGTCATCTCCCCTCTGCACCAATCATCATGACGCAAGCCCAGCGTGCCGCATAGCCAATACAATGCAATCGGGCATCTATCATGCCGCCGGAATGGCCGGGAACCGATAACGTCAGCCGGGACTGGAGCGCCAGGGAGGGAGCTGGTGCTGCTGGCGAGGATTGAACTCGCGACCTCCTCATTACCAATGAGGTGCTCTACCACTGAGCTACAGCAGCCCGGGCCCGCAACGGGAAGCGGCGGGCCGAAACAGACAAGCCGACAGAAGCCTTCAGGGGCCCGGCCGGCGTCGGGCGCGGAAACTGCCACAGCCGGGCAGATCACGCAAGCACGACATAACGACTTTTGGCAAAAGGCATATTTGCCCCTTTTTCCATGATCTTGCCCGAGATCGGTCCTGCGTCCCGCTGCCGCCTTGACGGCACCATAGCAGCTTGGCTATCGCTAGGGCCCCGCCAGCCCCTCCGGAGCCAGTATGATCGGTGCGGAAACTGCCACGGCCGCCGCAGAAATCGAGCGCAAGTTCCTCGTGCGCGATAGCGGCATCGTCGCGGGTCTGGCCGGCACCCCGCTGGTGCAGGGCTATTTCAGCGGTCTGGAAGGCTGGACCCTGCGGCTGCGCACTGCCGGTGACCGGGCCTGGCTGACACTGAAATCGGCCCCATCAGGCATGACGCGGCAGGAAATCGAAAGTCCCGTGCCGTTTGAACTGGCCAGTCGGTTGCTGGCTTCCGTGCCGCCCGATCAGTTGATCAGCAAGATCCGTTACCGCCTGCCGGTGCCGGGGACAGCGCTGGCCTGGGAAATCGACCGTTTCCTCGAGCGCCATCATGGTCTGTGGCTCGCCGAGATCGAACTGCCGCGCGCCGATTATGCCGTCGATCTGCCGGCCTGGCTTGGGCCCGAGGTGACTGGCGATCCGCGTTATCACAATGCCGCCCTGGCGGTTTCGCCCGGCGGTGCCGCGCCGCTGCCGGCGCCGGCCGAATTGCTGGCTCTTGCCCGCCGCCTGCTGGAAGGCGCGCAATCCGGGCGTGATCTGCATGCCGGCGCCGACTAAACGCGACGCACGCCTGGCGCAGAAGCTGCGCTCCAATCTTGCCCGCCGCAAGCAGCAGGTGCGGGGCAGGGCAAGCGATTCCGGCGAAAACGGCCTTGATCAAGAAGCCGACAGGGCCGCCGCCGCTGCATCTCCTGACGATCTGTCGCCAAGCCTTGACCGCGACGACCCGCCCGCGTAAGCCCGCTGGCAGGCAATATTCCGCAACGAAGAAGGGACCGCCGCCGATGGCCGTCATGTCCGATATCTGGATCCGCCAGATGGCCCGCGAGCATGGCATGATCGAACCCTTCGTCGAGGCGCAGAAGCGCGAGGGCACGATCTCCTTTGGCCTGTCCTCCTATGGCTACGACGCCCGCGTGGCGCGCGAGTTCAAGATCTTTACCAACGTGAACAGCGCGGTGGTCGATCCGAAGGAATTCTCGCCCAGCTCGTTTGTCGATTTCGACACCGATGTCTGCGTCATCCCGCCCAATTCCTTCGCGCTGGCGCGCACAGTGGAATATTTCCGCATCCCGCGCGATGTGCTGGTGATCTGCCTGGGCAAAAGCACCTATGCGCGCTGCGGCATCATCGTGAACGTCACGCCGCTGGAACCCGAATGGGAAGGCCATGTGACGCTGGAATTCTCCAACACCACGCCGTTGCCCGCGAAGATTTACGCCAACGAAGGCGCCTGCCAGTTCCTGTTCCTCAAGGGCGACCAGCCCTGCGAGGTGAGCTATGCCGACCGCGCCGGCAAATACATGGGCCAGCGCGGCGTCACCCTGCCGAAGCTGTAGGGCCCAAGCCGTAGCGCCGATCCCGGCCGGACGCGCTGCCTGGGCAGATTGCCCTGGACAAGCCGCCCGTGCAGACCGCCAGGGCTGCCCGCACTGGCGATTCGCGCCCCGTTGCGCTAGACAGACGTAACAAGTTTGGCGTGGCCTTGGCCGTTTGGCCGAAGGTCCTTTGGAATCAAGGCGTTATGGATCGAATTCGGTTGCGCGGCGGTCGGCCGCTGGAAGGCAGCATCAGCATCGGCGGTGCCAAAAACGCGGCCCTGCCGCTGATGGCGGCCAGCCTGCTGACCGGCGATACCCTAACCCTGTCCAATGTGCCGCATCTGGCCGACATCGCCACCATGGCCCATCTGCTGCAGCAGCATGGCGTCGATGTGTCGATGGATGGCGGCAACGGTACGCCGGAAGGCCGCACCATCCATCTCAACGCCGCCCGGATCGAATCTACGCTGGCGCCCTACGACATCGTGCGCAAGATGCGCGCCTCCGTGCTGGTGCTCGGCCCGCTGCTGGCCCGCTTCGGCGAGGCGGAGGTGTCCTTGCCCGGCGGCTGCGCCATCGGCACGCGACCGGTCGATCTGCACATCATGGGCCTGAAGGCTTTGGGCGCCGAGATCAATGTCGAGAACGGTTATATCAAGGCCAAGGCACCGAAGGGCCTGAAGGGCGGCGTGGTGCGCTTTCCGATGGTGTCGGTCGGCGCCACGGAAAACCTGCTGATGGCGGCCACGCTCGCCGAAGGCACCACGGTGCTGGAGAATGCCGCGCGCGAACCCGAGATCACCGACCTGGCCTATTGCCTGGTGGCGATGGGGGCGATGATCGATGGCATCGGCAGCGAACACCTCACCATTCACGGCAAGAAATCGCTGCACGGCGCCCAGCACCGCATCGTGCCCGACCGTATCGAAACCGGCACTTTTGCCGCCGCTGTCGCCATCTGCGGCGGCAAGGTGGAGTTGCTGGGCACGCGGCTCGACCTGATCGAGTCCGTGGTCGACAAGCTGCGCGAGGCCGGCTGCGACGTGGAGGAAACCGCCCGCGGCATTTCCATCGGCCGCAATGGCAGCCGGCTCAAGGGCGTCGATTTCCTCACCCAGCCCTATCCCGGTTTCCCGACCGACATGCAGGCCCAGGTGATGGCGGCGATGTCGGTGGCCGAAGGTGCCTCGATGATTACCGAGTCGATCTTCGAAAACCGCTTCATGCATGTGCCCGAAATGGCGCGCATGGGCGCCAATATCGTGGTGCATGGCGCATCGGCCCTGGTGCGCGGCGTGCCCAAGCTGACCGGCGCGCCGGTGATGGCCACCGATCTGCGCGCCTCGGTGTCGCTGGTGCTGGCCGGCCTGGCCGCCGAGGGCGAGACCGTCGTCAACCGTGTTTATCACCTGGATCGCGGCTACGAACGGCTGGAAGAAAAGCTGGCCGCCTGCGGCGCCCAGATCGAGAGGCTGAAAGACTGACCGCCATGGCATCGCCGCGTTTCCTGCCGCTCAAGCTGCGCGCCGAGGATGTCGAAGACATCACGGTGCTGTCGGCCTGTCTGCAGGATGCCACGATGCATGCCGCCGATATGACCTTCCAGCCGCGCCAGCGCCGCTTTGCCCTGGTGCTGAACCGCTTCCGCTGGGAAGACGAGCATCTGGCCGATGCCCGGCGCGGCCTGATCCGCGCCGTGCCGCATGTGCGCGTGCCGGCCGGTTTGCATTTTGAAGGCGTGCTGAAGGTGCAGACCAGCGGCATCGTCCGGAATGATGCCAGGACGCCGCTGGAATTGCTTTCGATCATGGCCGAACCAGCAGCCGAAGCGCCGGCAGCGGTGCTGACCCTGGTTTTTGCCGGCGGTGCGGCGGTGCGGCTGGAAGTCGAATGTGTCGATGCCCAGATGCAGGATATCGGCCAGCCTTATCCGGTGCGCCACGCGCCCAAGCACAAGGAAGTGTCATGAACGCCGCCTCTTCAGACAAGCTGGTGATGGCCCTGCCCAAGGGCCGCATCCTGAAAGAGGTGATGCCGCTGCTGCATGCCGCCGGCATCGTGCCTGAACCGGAATTCGCCGACGAGAACAGCCGCAAGCTGCGCTTTGCCACCAGCCAGCCCGATATCGAGCTGATCCGGGTGCGCAGCTTCGACGTCGCCACCTTCGTCGCTTTCGGCGCCGCCCAGCTCGGCGTGGCGGGGAATGATGTCTTGATGGAATTCGACTTTCCCGAGATCTACGCCCCGCTCGACCTCGATATCGGCCACTGCCGCCTGTCGGTGGCCGAGCCGGTGGAGCTTTCGGCCTCCGACGATCCGAAACGCTGGAGCCACGTGCGGGTGGCCACCAAATATCCGCATGTGACGCAGAAATACTTTGCCGCCCGCGGCGTGCAGGCCGAATGCATCAAGCTGAACGGCGCGATGGAGCTGGCGCCAACTCTGGGCCTGTGCCGCCGCATCGTGGACTTGGTCTCCACCGGCGCTACCTTGAAGGCGAACGGCCTGGTCGAGGTGGAAGTCATCGCCCAGGTCACCTCGCGCCTGGTGGTGAACCGGGCCGCGCTGAAAACCCGGCCGCTGCAGGTTGGCGGCTGGCTGGAGAAATTCCGTGCCGCCGTCGATCAGGCAGCAAGTGCCAAGAAGAATGGCGAGAAGAAGAAAGCTGCCGTCTGATGCCTGCTTTTCTTAACGCAGCCGACAAGGATTTCGCCGCGCGGTTTGATGCGATGGTGAAGGCCAAGCGTGACGCCGAGGCCGATGTCTCGGCCACGGTCGCGCAGATCATCGCCGATGTGCGCAAGCGCGGCGATGCCGCCCTGCACGAGCTGAACCTTAAATTCGACAAGGTGGATTCCGCCAGGCTCGGTCTGCGCATCAGCCAGGCTGAAATAGACACAGCCGCCGCGCTGGTCGACAAGGCCACGCTGAAGGCGCTGGAGGTCGCGGCCGAGCGTATCCGCGCCTTCCATGCGCGCCAGAAGCCGTCCGATGATTTCTACACAGATCCTCAAGGGGTGAATCTGGGCCATCGCTGGACGCCGCTGGATGCCGTGGGGCTTTACGTGCCGGGCGGCAAGGCGGCCTATCCGTCCTCCGTGCTGATGAATGCCGTTCCCGCGGTCGTGGCCGGCGTGCGCCGTGTCGTCGTCACGCTGCCCACGCCGGGCGGTGAACTCAATCCGCTGGTGATGGCGGCGCTGAAACTGGCCGGCGTCACGGAGGTCTATCGCATTGGCGGCGCGCAGGCCGTGGCCGCCCTGGCCTATGGCACCGAAAGCATTGCGCCGGTCGACAAGATCACCGGCCCGGGCAACAGCTTTGTCGTCACGGCCAAGCGACTGGTCTTCGGCCAGGTCGGCATCGACAATCCGGCCGGCCCGTCGGAAATCCTGGTGGTGGCCGACAATAAAAACGACCCGGCCTGGATCGCCGCCGATTTGCTTTCCCAGGCCGAGCATGACGAGGTGGCACAGTCGGTGCTGATCACTGACGACGCAACATTTGCCGAGCAGGTCAATGCTGCCGTGCGCCAGCAGCTTTCCACCATGCCGCGCCGGGATATCGCCACGGCCAGCTGGGAGAAGTTTGGCGCGCTGATCACCGTGCCGAAGCTGTCCGACGCGGCAACGCTGGTGGATGCCATCGCGCCCGAGCATCTGGAACTCGCCATCGATGATCCGCAGGCACTGGCGGCCAAGGTGCGTCACGCCGGCGCGATCTTCCTCGGGCGCCACACGCCGGAAGCCGTGGGCGATTACGTGGCCGGGCCCAACCATGTGCTGCCCACGGCGGGGGCCGCGCGTTTCGCCTCCGGCCTCAACCTGCTCGATTTCATGAAGCGCACCACCTTGGTGCAATGCGATGCAGCCTCGCTCGAGAAAATCGGTCCGGCCGCGGTGGCGCTGGCCGAGGCCGAGGGACTGCAGGGCCATGCGCTGTCGGTTGCCATTCGCTTGAATAAGGGAGCGGCATGACCGAAAAGGCGCCGCCAGCCACGCACCGCCTCGTCGACGTGCAGCTCGACGAGCGCACCGTCGTGCGCCGCTCGCCCGATATCGAGCATGAACAGCGCGTGGCTATCTTCGACCTGCTGGAGCAGAATGTTTTCTCGCCGGTCGGGGCGCATGAAAACCAGGGCCCGTTCCAGCTTGTGCTGGCCATCGAGGATAATCGCCTGGTCTTCGATGTCCGCGACGAGGGCGCCGCGCCGCTGGGCAAGATCATCCTGGCGTTATCGCCCTTTCGCCGCATTGTGAAAGACTATTTTGAAATCTGCGACAGCTATTTCCAGGCGATCAAGCGCTCGTCGCCATCGCAGATCGAGACCATCGACATGGCGCGCCGTGGCGTGCACAACGAGGGATCGGAATTGCTGCGCGAGCGGCTGAAGGGCAAGATCGACACCGATTTCGATACCGCCCGCCGGCTGTTCACCCTGATCTGCGTCCTGCATATCCGGTAAGCCGCATGAGCGATCGGCTTCCCGGCAGCGTGCTGTTCTGTTGCACCATGAACAGCGTGCGTTCCCCTATTGCCGAAGGCATCCTCAAGGCATTGTACCCCAAACAGGTCTTCGTCGATTCCGCCGGCGTGCGCAAACAGCCGGTTGATCCGCTGGCTGTCGAGGTGATGGACGAAATCGGGTTAGATATCTCCAAGCATCGTTCGAAAAGTTTCGACGACCTGGAAGACAGCTCCTTCGACCTGATCATCTCGCTCTCGCCCGAGGCGCAGCACACCGCCGTCGACATGACGCGCACCATGGCCTGCGACGTGGAATTCTGGAACACCTTTGACCCCACCATCGTCGAAGGCACCCGGGAGCAGCGCCTGCAGGCCTATCGCGAAGTGCGCGATTTCCTGATGAAGAAAATCCGCGCCCGCTTTGTACGTCCGGCGGCCTCTGCCGGTTGAGGCAATTGACCTGCATCAAGGCGGAATTGCCGTTATGGATGTAATCATCCAACATCATTCGTTGGAGGAAAAACACGATGTCGCATTACCATGCCGTGGTCTGGCTCGATCACGCCGAGGCCCGGGTCTTCCAGTTCAACCAGGAAGACGTTGAGAAATTCACGGTGCATGGCCACAAGCATCACCTGCATCACAAGGCCAGTTCCGTCGTGGGGTCGGGGCGCGAGCCGGCGGACCTCGCCTTCTATGTCGAGATTGGCCATGCCCTGGCGGGCAGCAGCGAAATCCTCGTGCTCGGCCCCGGCGCCGCCAAGCTGGAATTCATCCGGCATGTCCACAAGGCAATGCCGGAACTGGAACCCAAGATCGTCGGTGTCGAGACGGTGGATCATCCAACTGACGGCCAGGTAGTGGCCTATGCTCGCAAGTATTTCCACGCCAAGGATCGCATGCGGCCCCTGCTGCAAACCCACTGACGTCTTTCCAGTCTGGATGGCGGGGCCGGTGATCCGGCCCCGCTGTCGTTCGGGGCGGTATTTTTGCCGCAAAGTCGCCATGGTTGTCCGGTTATGCTGCGAGGGATCGACCCGGAGATTTTCCATCATGGCGCCCATCCGCATCCTTTCCGTTGCCGCCGTCACGGCCTTGCTGCTGGCATCGGGCATCGCTGCCGCGCAGAACCAGCGGGTATTGCCCGATGACGCCACGCTGCTGACGCTGAACGAGCAGGCCGAGCGTGACGTCGCGCCCGATACGATCCGTGCCCGCCTGGTGGCGCAGGCGACCTCAGAACAGGCCGCCGCTGCCCAGTCCAGCGTGAATGCCGCGATGACCAAGGCGTTGGCGCGGGCGCGAGCGCTGGGGCTGGAGGTCGAAACCGGCGGCTACAATACCTGGCAGGAAACGCCGCCGCGACCACAGGCCCTGCCGGCTGGCGCCAAACCGCCGGCCCCGCTATGGCGGGCGCAGCAAAGTCTGGTCCTGACCGCCAAGGAGGATGCCAAATTGCTGGAGGCGGTGGGCATCCTGCAAAGCGAAGGACTGGCGCTGCAGGAACTGGGTTACATGATCTCGCGCGAACAGCAGCGCGGCATCCAGGATGAATTGGTGGCCGAGGCATTGCAGCGCCTGACCGCCCGGGCGCAGCGTGCGGCCGCCGCATTGGGCATGGACTTCGCCGGCTGGGCGCGCATCGGCGTGCATGGCGGCGGCGTGTCGCGCCCGATGCTGATGCGTGCCGCCGAAGCCAAGGGCATGGCGGCCGGTGTGCCGCCGGTGGCGGCGGCCGGCGAGCAGACGGTCAACATGAATGTCGATGGCGAGGCGATCCTGAAGCGGCGCTGATGCACTTTTTGGCAGGTGCGGCGGCCTGATTTCCATTTCCGGTCGCTATCGCATCATGGTTAATCGCGGAGGCTGCTGCCGCCACGCAAAGCAATGCTTGCAGGGGCGGGAGCCCACCTCTATTTAAGAACCCCTTTCATGTGACCCCCAAGAGATTGTCGCCCTTGGCCGCCGCACCCTTGCCGTCCGACGAAGCCGCACGCCTGACTGCGTTGCGCCGCCTCGCCATTCTGGACACACCATACGATCCGCGTTTCGATCGTCTGGTGCAGTTGGCGACCCGCGTCTTCGGCACCACCGGCGCGATGATCAGCCTGGTCGATTCCGACCGTCTATGGTTCAAGGCCCATAGCGGCATCGATCTGCGCGAGATCCCGCGGGAACATGGCCTCTGCGCCTGGGCGATCCTGAAAGACGAAGTCTGTGTCATCGAGGATGCGTCGCAGGACAGCCGTTTCGCCGACAATCCCTTCGTGGCCGGCGAGGGTGGATTGCGCTTTTATGCCGGTGCGCCGCTGATCGGCCTGGGTGGCCAGGCGGTCGGCACGCTGGCGATCTTCGATGGCAAGGCGCGCAGCTTCGATGCCAAGGCCCAGGCTCAACTCCGCGACTTTGCCGCACTGGTGGTGGATGCGCTGGAATTGCATCGCGCGCTGGTCGAGACCGAGGCGGCGCGTGAAGAGGCCATGCTGGCCTCGCGCTCGAAGGGCGAATTCCTCGCCTTCATGAGCCACGAATTGCGCACGCCTCTCAATGCCGTGATCGGGTTTGCCGAATTGCTGGAAAGCGAGGCCTATGGCCCGCTGGGCGACAGCCACTACAAGGATTATGCCGGCTTGATCGGTCGCGCCGGCAAGCATCTGCTGGAAGTGATCACATCCATTCTCGATCTCTCGCGCATCGAGGCAGGCAAGATGACGCTTACGCTCGACCGCCTGAAAGTGGTGGACGAGGCCGATGCGGTGATCTCGCTGCTGATCACCCAGGCGCGGCAGAAGGAATTGTCGCTGGTGATGGATGCCTCGTTGCATGGCCTGCCCGTGCTGCAGGCCGACCGCAGCGCCTTCCGTCAGGTGCTGCTCAACCTGATCTCCAACGCGATCAAGTTCACGCCGGCCGAAGGCCGCATCGTGGTGCGCGGCGCGATGGACGATCATGGTGCGCTGCGTATCAGTGTCAGCGATGACGGCCCCGGCATCGCGCCGGCCGATCTGGCGCGGCTGGGCGAGGCTTTCTATCAGGCCGGCCCGCACAGCCAGCGGCGGCAGGGCACAGGCCTGGGACTGGCCATTTCGCATCGGCTGATGGCCCTGCATGGCGGCAAGCTGGTCATCGAAAGTGAAGTTGGCTGCGGCACCACGGCGACGATGATCTTTCCGCCGGCCGCCTGACCGGTCATCCTGGCCGGCTATTCTAAAAATCAATTCACTGGACGATCCCCGCCTTCCCGCGTAACCAGAACGGGACGAAACGCTCTTGGGGAGGACGATGTTATGCGTATTCTTGCAGCCCTGTTTGCTCTTTGCCTGCTGGCCGCCGCGCCCCTGGGCGCGGAGGCGGCCGGCCTTGCCCAGCCGGCAGGCCCGGTGGCGCTCACGGTCCATGGCAAGATCGCCAGCACCAATCGCGGTGCGGTGGATGCCTTCGACGATGCCTTTTTCAAGTTCGGCAATGTCAGCTTCGACAAGGCGGCCAGCTTCGATCTCGCCATGCTGGAAAAGCTGGGCATGAAGACGCTGACGGTGAAATACGACACCTGGCCGAAAGCCTACCGCTTTGAAGGCCCGCTGCTGCGCGATGTGCTGAAGGCGGCAGGAGCTTCGGGCAAGGCCGTGAAGGTCTATGCCATCGACGGCTATGGCGCCGAGATTCCAATGGCCGAGATCGAAAAGTTCGATGTGCTGCTGGCGCTGAAGGCCGATGGCAAATATCTCGGCCTCGGCGGCCGTGGCCCGACCTGGGTGGTGTTCCCGCGCGATGCGAGCCCCGAGCTGAAGAAGCAGGATGACGCCAAATGGGTCTGGTCGGCGATCCGCATCGAAGTGGAGTGATCGGGCGTCAGAGCCAGCCGCGCCGCTTTGCCAGCCAATGACAGGCCAGCACGGCGGCGCAGCCCATCGCGCCGCCGGCCAGCGCGTCACCCAGGAAATGCGCGGTGATGACCACGCGGGTGAAGGCGATTCCGGCTCCGATGGTCAGCACGGCAATCCGTTGCCAGCGCCATCTCACGGGCAGTACCAGCGCAATCGCGGTGGCGGCGGCCAACGCTCCGGCGGCATGCGAGGACGGGAAGGAATCGTAATGCGGCAGGAAATGCAGCGGCGCGAAGCCGTAGCTGCCGTCTTCGAACAGCAGGCGCGGCCGCGCCCGTCCCAGCGGCTTTTCCAGCAGTTCCGCCAGGCCAGCGCCCACAGCCACCGCAACGGCGACAAAACCCGCCGCGCGCCGATTCCGTGATGGCCGCAGCCAGCGCCAGACCAGATACAGCAACGCAGCGCCGCTGATCCACCAGCCGGCGGCACCCAGCGTGGTCAGCATCTGGGCCAGATGAACCGGGCCGCTGTCGCTGCGGGCATGGAAGAACAACGCCAGCGGCCGATCGATCCAGGCATAGCAGGCCGGGATCAGCAATACGGCCGGCAGCAGCCAGATCCATGCCGGCCGGTTGGCCGGGGTTGAATGCATCATGGTGTCGGACCTGATGGGCGCATCGTTCATCCGGTACAGTCCCCGTGCGGTCGCAGTCTGGCACAGTCTGGCGCGGGGCGCTTACGGGTGACTGACGGCAGGTATTTTCGCATTTTGTTCCGATTTGGCGATGGCCCTGCCGGGCTGCGCTTGATTTTCCGGTCCGTCACGCGCATGTTCTCGCCCGCGCCGCATGGCGCAGCCCGTGCCGCGTCGTTTTCAGGCGCGCGACTACCGTAAAACAGAGGTTGAATGGCGAAGGAAGAATTGCTGGAGTTTCCCGGCGTGGTCGACGAGTTGCTGCCCAACGCGATGTTCCGGGTCAAGCTCGATAACGGCCATGAAGTGCTGGCCCATACCTCGGGCAAGATGCGCAAGAACCGCATCCGCGTTCTGGCCGGCGACAAGGTCATGGTGGAAATGACTCCTTACGACCTGACCAAGGGTCGCATCACCTTCCGCTTCAAGTAAGCCTGATCTGGGGCCGGATCGTGGCCGTGCCACCTCTTGTTCTGGCTTCCGCATCGCCGCGTCGGCGTGACCTGCTGGCTCAGATCGGCATCCGGCCGACCGAAATCCGCGCCGCCGACCTGGATGAAAACCCGCTCAAGGGCGAAACGCCCCGTGCGCTGGCCGCGCGCCTCAGTCAGGCCAAGGCGCGAGCCGTAGCCAAACAACGCCCCGATGCCCTGGTGCTGGCCGCTGATACCGTGGTGGCGCTGGGCCGCCGCATCCTGCCCAAGGCCGAATCCGATGCCGAGGTGCGCCACTGCCTGGGCCTGCTGTCCGGCCGACGCCACCGGGTGCTGACCGGCTTGTGCCTGATCCATTCCGATGGCCGCATGGTCAGCCGCACGGTCGAGACCCTGCTGCGGTTCAAGCGGCTGGATGATGCCGAAATCGCCGCCTATCTGCGTTGTGGCGAGGGGCTGGGCAAGGCGGGTGGCTATGCCATCCAGGGCCGTGCGGCGGTCTTTGTCGCCTGGCTCGGTGGTTCCTACTCCAATGTGGTAGGCCTGCCCCTGGCCGAAACCGCCCAGCTATTGCGCGGCTTCGGCTACCCGCTGTGGCCGGAAAACTAGTATAGTCGATTCGATGGCCAACGAGCTGCTGATCGATGTGGGGCTGACCGAGACGCGCGTGGCGCTGGTCGAGGACGACCGCCTGGTGCATCTCGATCTCGAACGGCCCGAACGCGATTCCGCGCTCGGCGCAATTTTCCTTGGCCGCGTGCGCCGGATCGAAAAGGGTCTGCAGGCCGCCTATGTGGATATCGGCCTCAGCCGCGACGGCTTCCTGGGTCGCGACGATCTTGTGGACGCCAATGGCTCCGGGGGCGACAAGCCGATCGAGCAATGCCTGCATGAAGGCGAGACCGTGCTGGTGCAGGTCAGCCGCGATCCGGTCGGCGACAAGGGCGTCAAGCTCACCTGCCGCATCGCCCTGCCGGGCCGTTTCCTGTCGCTTACCCCCTATGATCCCGCCGTGCGCGTCACCAAGCGGATCAGTCAGGATGCCGAGCGCATGCGGCTGGCCGCCGTGATGCAAAGCCTGATGGCCCTGGCCGACCAGACCCCGCTGGAAGTCACCGCGCGCCTGCAGCGTGAGGTGAGCGAAAGGTTGCAGCATCGCGCCGGCGACCGGCGCATCGCCAAGCCGGTCAGGCGCGAGCCCGAGCGCCGCAATGGCGAGGAACGCCGCAAGGCCATGGGCTGCATCGTCAATGCCAATGCCGATGGCGTGTCGAAGCAGGAATTGTTTGCCGATCTCGAACGCCTGCGCGCGCGCTGGATCGCCATCGAGGAACGCCGCGCCAAGGCCGCATCCGGTTCCGATGTACCGGCCGAATTGTGGCGCGAGATGGGTCCGGTGGGCCGCGCGCTCCGCGATTTCGTCGGGGCGCGGCTGGACCGTATCCGCGTGAATGCCGCGGCCGGCTTTGCCGAGGCGCGCGCCTGGCTGTTCGAGCATGCGCCCGATTATGTCGCAAGGCTGGAACGGTTTGACGATCCGGCCGGGTTGTTCGATCTGTTCGAGATCGAGGCCGATATCGCCGCCGCGCTGGGTCGCCGTGTCGATCTGCCGTCGGGCGGTGCCATCGTATTCGGCGAGACCGAGGCGCTGACGGCCATCGATGTCGATTCCGGACGGGCATCCGGGCGCAGTGGTCGCGCCTTCGAGGAACAGGCGCTGCAGACCAATCTGGATGCCGCCGTCGAGATCGCCCGCCAGCTACGCCTGCGCGGGATCGGCGGTATCGTGGTGATCGATTTCCTGCATATGGAAAACGCTGCCTATCGCGCCCAGACGGTGAATGCCCTGCGCAATGCGCTGAAAAGCGATCCGGCCCCCACCAAGGTGCTGGGCATGTCGGCCCTGGGCCTGGTCGAGATGACGCGCAAGCGCATCGGCGAGCCGCTGGCGGCGCGGTTGTTCGAGAACTGCCCCACCTGCGACGGCGATGGGCGGCTGCCCTCTCTGCCGGCCGTGCTGGCCGAATTGCTGCGCCGGACCTGGCGTGAGGCCAGCAGCGGCGGCCCCGGCGGGACTGGCGGCGGCAAGCTGGAAATCGCCTGCGCACCCGAAGTGGCCGCGCTGGTGGATGCCGAATTGCGGGCCAGGCTGGAACGCCAGATCGGCGCCGTGGTGCATGTGAAACCCGAAGCCGGCCGCCGCCGCGAATCCTTCGCCGTCAGCCGGCTGGGGCATTGACCATGCCGCCCGTCAAAATCTGCCCGATTTGCGGCAAGCCGGCGACGGAAAAGCATAATCCGTTCTGTTCGCCCCGCTGCGCCGATGTCGACCTGAACCGCTGGCTGAAGGGCGCCTATGCCATACCGGCCGTCGAAACCGACGATCCCGATGAGGAATCCAGCGAGGAATCCGGCCGGGACAGGATGAATCCGCCCCTGCATTGAACGCGGGCGGCCAGGAGCACTGGCCGTCCTGGTTGTGATCCGGCGGCTTACCCCTCCGATTCGGAGCGGCCCCCTGTTGCAGAACTGCATCACCGCTGGGGAAAAAATGCCCGTAGGGCGGGGGACCGGACGGCCGTCACGGTCCGGTCCCGGGATTCGGCTTGCTCCCGGGGGCTAGATGTCTGATAAGCTTGCTGTTCAGAAGTATAAGAGGTTCCAAGCCCATGTCCGTTGCCCTGCCCTCGTCCGGCCAGCGTCTGCCGCAGTGGAAGACTCTTGCCGCCCTCGCCATTCTCGCTGGCGGTGTACTCAGCGGTTGTGCCACGGCACCCGCCGACCCGCAGGCCCGTGCCGCCTATGACGAGGCCAACGACCCGTTGGAGCCGGTGAACCGCGCCCTGTTCGAGTTCCACCAGGTCCTCGACAACTTCCTGCTCAAGCCGGCGGCTTTCGTTTACACGATGCTGATCCCCGAGCCGGCGCGCGAAGGCGTGCGCAACGCGCTGCACAACCTCAAGACCCCGGTCTATCTCGCCAACGACCTGATGCAGGGCGAGACCGGTCGCGCCGGCAACACGCTGGAGCGCTTCGCCATCAATTCCACCGTCGGCGTGCTGGGCGTGATCGATGCCGCCGACAAGTGGTTCGGCATTCCCCGCCACACCGAGGATTTCGGCCAGACGCTCGCCACCTGGGGCAGCGGCGAAGGTCCGTATCTCTTCATTCCGGTGATCGGCCCGAGCAACCCGCGCGACCTGGTTGGCCTGGCTGCCGACTCCGCGATGGATCCGCTCAACTGGTATCTGCACAACACCGACCGTGATGGCTGGATTTATGCCCGCACCGGACTGACCGGCATCGATACCCGCGCCGAGCTGCTCGATACCCTCGACAATCTCGAGAAGACCTCGCTGGATTATTACGTCACGCTGCGCAGCGTCTATCGCCAGCGCCGTGTCGACGAGATCGCTAACCGCAAGCCGCGTCAGCCGTCGGTGTCGCCGACGATCAGCCAGGCGGCCGATGCGGGCAGTGAAATCGAGGTCAAGCCGGCCAAATAAACCGGCCCGGCTTAAACCGGCTCAAACGGAAACGGCGCGCCCTGGTGGCGCGCCGTTTCCGTTTGGACGCCTTGGCTTTGTGTAAAGGCGTCAGTTCTGCGGCGCCACGCAATGCGATGGAAAATGCAGCGCCACCTGCGTGCCCTGCTGCGGCGTCGATTGCACCGTGATCGTGCCGCCATGCAACTCGATCAGCTTGCGGCAGATGCTCAGGCCCAGGCCGCTGCCTTCGATGCGGCGCACGCCGGCATCGGCCTGCCAGAAAGGTTCGAACACGCGGGGCAGGTTCTCCGGCGCGATGCCGATGCCGGTGTCGGCCACCGTAAGCGTCATGCCGCCATCGTCGGTGCGGCTGCCGCTGACTATGATGCTGCCGCCATTGGGCGTGAACTTCATCGCGTTGCCCAGCAGGTTGATCAACACCTGTTTGATGGCGCGGGCATCGACACAGAGTTCGGGCAGGCCGGCATCGAGCCGGTTCACCAGTTTCAGGCCGGCTTCGCGCGCCCGGCCACGCACCAGGCGCAGGCTGTCATCCACCAGGTCCTGCGGATGATGCATGGCCAATTCCAGTTCCAGCCGGCCGCTCTCGATCTTCGACACGTCGAGGATGTCGCTGATCACGCTCAGCAGGTGGTGCGCGCTGCGGCTGATGTCTTCGGCATATTCGAAATATTTCGGCGATTGTGGCCCCAGCATCTGGTTGGCGATCATGTCGGCGAAGCCGATCACGGCATTCAGCGGCGTACGCAGTTCGTGGCTCATATGGGCGAGGAATTCGCTTTTGGCACGATTGGCGGTTTCTGCCGCCTCGCGCTGGCGGGCATAGCTTTCCACCAGTTGTTCGCGTTCGGCGGCCTGTTCGCGCAAGGCCGCCTCCAGCCGTTTGCGGTCGGTGATGTCGGTGGCAATGCTGCCCACGGCCAGCAGCTTGTGCCGTTCGTCATAGATCGGGAAGCGGACGATGATGTGGTTGCGTGTCTGGCCTGTCCTGTCGGAAGTCTCGGTATCGAACACCACCGGTTTGCCGGCAGCCAGCGTTGTCCCGATCTGCCGCATGAAATCCGCCGCTATCAGTTCCGGGAACACCTCATGCGGTGCGCGGCCGACCAGATCCTGCGCGGGACGGCCGATCTGTTCGGCGTAATGCCGGTTCACCATCAGATAGCGGCCCTGGGCATCCTGCAGGGCCATGATGATCGGCGGATTGTCCATCATGCCCTGCAGCAGCGCTTCGCTGGCCGCGCGGCGCCGCAGCTGGCGCCAGGTGGCCCATAACGAGGCGCCCGCGCCCAGTGCGACGATTCCGAGCAGCAGACCGTAACCGATCGCGGCGCGCTGCCAGTTGCTGTCGATGTCATGCTGTTCGACGCGGAGCATGACATTGATCGGAAAACCGGACAGGCGCGACCAGTAGAGGATCGTCCCGTCGATGGTGACATGGCCGCGTTCGCTGTCGATGAATCCGGTCAGGCCCGCCAGTTCGGCGGCTTCGTCCTGCGGCCAGCCGATGATCAGTCGGCCCTGTTCATGCACCAAAGCGGCGCTGGAAACCGGCAGGCCGAGGTGATTGGGATCGAGCAGTTCGTCGGCGGCAATATGCAAAGATGCCACCACCACGCCGCCGAAGCTGCCATCCGGTGCATCCAGTCGGCGGCTCAGCCACAGGCTGCTCGCGCTGTCGGTCCATCCAGCCGTGATCTGCATGACCGTGCCGCTGCGATGGCGGTCGAATGCGGGATGCCAGGATACGTCGGCCGGCAGATGGGCGTCGCCCACCGAAAACCGCAAAACGCCGTCCCGGTCGTAGGCATCGAGGCCATCTACCTGCGTCATGATGGCGAGGCGGTCTTCAAGCAGGCGGTGCATCGAAGCGGTCGGCCGTTCACCAAGCGCGATTGCATCGCCGAATTCGACGCTGGCGAATTGCAGCAGCAGATCGGCACCGTCGATCTGGCGTTGGGTGGCATCGGCCAGGGTGCGACTCAGGCCCACCGCCTGCAGATCCAGGCGTTGCCGCTCGGCATCGCGCAGATTCAGCACCAGCGAAACGGCCATAGCCGTGGCCGCCACCAGCAGCAAGGTGACGGCGGCGATCACCGCCATGAAACTCCGCGACATGCCGCTACGGCCGCGCCGGATGCCTGACGGAAAGGCGATTTGCCCGATCTGTGTTTCTGGCTCGGTCATGCCTGGTTAGGTTTTCCAGTTTCCGAGTCTGTCACAGGTCGCCGCGTTGACCCAAACTTTTATTGCAGATCGGCACGGCCGGGGAACCACGCACCATCGGCCTGCTGGGCCAGGCGCCCGATCGCCGGCTGGGTGATGCGGTAAGGCAGCCATTCCTTCAGATGATTGATGCCGATGCGGTGATAGAAATCGCGTGTCGGATTCCAGTCCAGCACGTTAAGGTCGAGCCGTTTGCACCCACGCGCATCCGCGATGGCCGCCAGCGCAGTGATCAACTGCCGGCCCAGGCCATTGCCGCGCGCCCGTTCCAGCACGAACAGGTCCTCGACATAGATGCCGGCGCGGCCTTCCCAGGTCGAGTAATTATGGAAGAACAGCGCGAAGCCGACCGGCTCGCCTTCCAGTTCGGCGATCAGCGCCTCGAAACGCCGTTCGGGTCCGAAACCGTCGCGCAGTACATCCTCGGGTGTGATCTTCACGCTGGTCAACGGTTCGTTTTCGTATATCGCCAGCGCCTGCACCAGGCTCACGATGGTTGCGGCATCCGCCGGCGTTGCAGGGCGGATCAGGGTCTTGCTCATGGTTCAGGCTTTCTTGGTCTGGGATTCGGAGGCAGGTTGCTTCATGGCTGCAACGAGCGCCTCGCCAAACAGGGTGAATTCCTTGGCGCGCTGCGTGCCGCGCCGCCAGGCCAGGCCGATATGGCGCGCCGGTGCCTTCGCCTTGCCTTCGCCGGCCAGCGGCCGCGTCACCACATCGGTTCCGCGCAGGATTCCGGCGTCCAGCGCCAGACGCGGCAGCAGGGTGACGCCCAGGCCGCTATCCACCATCTGCACCAATGTGTGCAGCGAGGTGGCGGCGAAGCCATCGCGGCGCGGCGATGGCGGCAGGCGGCAGGCCGCCAGCGCATGGTCGCGCAGGCAATGGCCGTCTTCCAGCAGCAGCAGCGGTGCGTCAGCCAGGTCGTCCAGCTTCACCGATTGGCGTTTGGTCATCACATGGTCGTTGCGGCAGGCGACCAGGAATTCGTCGTCGAAGAGTTCCAGCGTATCCAGTGCGCCACCTTCATAGGGCAGGGCGATCAGCAAGAGGTCGAGTCGGCCGGCCTGCAATTGCTCGATCAGCCGCGCGGTCAGGTCCTCGCGCAGGAACAGCTTCAGGTCGGGGAAGCGCCGGCGCAGCGTGGGCAGCACGCGCGGCAGCAGGAAAGGGGAAATCGTCGGGATCACGCCCAGCCGCAGCGGGCCACTGAGCGGCGCGGCGGCGGCGCGCGCCAGCAGCACCATTTCCTCGGCTTCGCGCAGCAATTCGCGGGCCCGTCCGGCCAGTTCCTCGCCCAGAGGCGTGAGCACAACCTTTCGTTTGGTGCGATCCACAAGGGCGGCGCCAAGCTGGGTTTCCAGCTCCTGGATGCCGGCCGAAAGGGTGGATTGGGTGACAAAGCAGGCCTCGGCGGCTTTGCCGAAATGGCGGATTTCCGCCAAAGCAACCAGGTACCGCCATTGCCGGAGGGTGGGCAGGTTCAGCATGGGGTAAATTTAATCGATCTGATCGATTATTTTCAACGGAATTATCCGTTGGAACGATAATTAGAAAGCGTCTAATTATCACTTCGAGCGGGACGCAGGGGGTATCACCGATATCCCGGCCAGCCCCGCCGCCCCAGACCTGAGACCGTTTCGTATCCAAGAGAGGAGCCCATCCAAATGCTGACCATCGGCGACAAGTTCCCCGACTTCAACCTCAAGGCCGTCGTATCGACCGACCCGAAAAAGGCCTTCACCGAGATTTCCAACGAGTCCGACAAGGGCAAGTGGAAGGTCGTGTTCTTCTGGCCGAAGGACTTCACCTTCGTCTGCCCGACCGAGATCGCGGCCTTCGGCAAGCTGAACGGCGACTTCAACGACCGTGACACCGTGGTCTACGGCGTGTCGACCGACAGCGAATTCGTCCACCTGGCCTGGCGCAACAGCCACGCCGATCTCAAGGACCTGCCGTTCGCCATGATCGCCGACATCAAGCGCGAGCTGAGCCAGAATCTCGGCATCCTCGACAAGGCCGAGGGCGTCTGCCTGCGCGCCACCTTCATCGTCGATCCGGAAGGCGTCATCCGCTTCGTGTCGGTGAACGACCTCAGCGTCGGCCGCAATCCGCAGGAAGTGCTGCGTGTGCTCGACGCATTGCAGACCGATGAGCTCTGCCCCTGCAACTGGCAGAAGGGCGAAGAGGTCCTCAAGCCCGCCGCCTAAGGCAACACGGGATCCCGCCGCGCGCAATGCGGCGCGGCGGGTCTCCGCAGCATGATATCAGAGGAGTTTGCCATGAGCCTCGAAAGCCTGAAGAACCGCCTGCCCGACTATGCCCGCGACCTCAAGCTCAACCTGGGCTCGCTGGCCACCGAACCGGGCCTGACCGAGCAGCAGCGCGCGGGCACCTTCGTCGCCTCCGCGCTCGCCGCCCGCGAGCCGTCCACCATCCGCGCCATCCTGGCCGAATACGGCCCGCAGCTTTCGCCCGAGGCGCTGACCGCCGCCAAGGCCGCCGCCGCGATCATGGGCATGAACAACATCTACTACCGCTTCGTCCACCTGATGGGCGAAGGCGGCGGTGAGAACCAGTACAAGACCCTGCCGGCCAAGCTGCGCATGAACGTGATTGGCAAGCCCGGCGTCGAGAAGGCGGACTTCGAACTCTGGTCGCTTGCCGTCTCGGCCGTGAAGGGCTGCGGCATGTGCCTGGTCGCCCATGAGCATGAACTGCGCAAGGCCGGCATGACCGCCGAGCAGGTGCAGCAGGCGGTGCGCATCGCCGCCGTCGTGCATGCCGTTGCAGTCACGCTCGATGGCGAAGCGGCCATGGGCGAAGCGCTGGCCGAAGCTGCCGAGTAGACGTTTCGAATATCTGCCGGGCCTCCCGCCCCTCCGCCTGGCAGATTCTGGGGCCGCCGCGACAGTCCCCGTCTCGCAATCGCGGCGGCCCCGTATTTTCCGATATGCCGCGCAGATCTGTGGGTTTTTCTCTAAACTTTTGTTTCCCTTGTCTTTTGACCACGCTTGCCACGAAAAAAAGCTGGCGGGCGTTACGTTATTTCCTGATAACCCCCTGAAATTCCATATATCTCCGGATAACGACTGCCGGTAGATTGTGGTTATCCACAATTCTAGGTCCGCCGTGGGCGGATTATTACTGGGGGTCGATGATGCGTATTCGCGCCAGTTTCCTGCTTTTTGTCGCTCTGATCGGTGTGATCGTGCTGGGCCTTGCCGGCCGGGTGATCAGCGACGGTTATGAAGAACGTGCCAATGTCATCGATGCCCGTGGCCTGGCGGCGACCCAGGGTGAACTGCTGCGGCTGGTCGAGCTGATCGGCATCGAACGCGGTGCCTATAACGCGGCCCTGCGCGACGAAAAGACCACCGACCCGAATGGCGATTTCCTCGCCAAGCCGCGCAAGGCGTCTGACGATACTCTCGCGGCGGCGCTCGCCAATGCCCGCGCCTCCGGTCATCCCGCCATCGATATCACGGGCATCCAGGCCATCCAGGCCGGTCTGCAGGACTGGCGCAAGAAGGTGGAGGCCGCTGTCACCAAGCCAATGGCCGAGCGGCCTGCCGATGTGATGAACGGCTATGTTCCGGCCCTGGCCGACATGGTCAACAAGCTGACCCCGCTGCTCAACCGCATCGATTCGGCGATCAGCCGCTCCGATGACGATGTCGCCATGCCGATGACAATCGCTCGTCTGGCCGCCGACATGCGTGCCGAAGCCAGCATCCGCGGCACCACCACGGTGAACGTGATCGCCTCGGGCAAGCCGATGCCCCCTGCCACCCGCATCTTCATTGCCGAGCAGAGCGGCAAGGTGGACGCCATCTGGGCCCGCGTCATCATGACCATGGGCATGATCGATGCCTCGCCCAATCTGAAGGAAAAGGTCGAGCAGACCCGCAAGGGCTTTTATGTCGACCTAAAGCAGATGCTCGACACGGTCTATGCCGCCAGCGACAAGGGCGAAGCTTATCCCTTCGCCAACATCACCGAATTCCGCAACAAACAGAATCCACTGCTCTACACGGCCGGTTACATGCGCGACGCGGCCATCGAGGATGCGTTGAAGGTGGCCGATGCACTGATCGCGGAGCGCACGCGGCATGTTATCCTTGAGGGCGGTGTTGCCGCCGTCGGCGTGCTGATCCTGATTGTGGGTGCGATCTTCTTCCTGCGTCGCGTGGTCAGCCCGTTGGGCGCGATCACCAATACGATGACCCGTATCGCCCATGGCGAGTCTGCCGAAATTGGTTACGCCGATCGCAAGGACGAAGTGGGCGATATGGCCCAGGCGCTCAGTGTGTTCCAGCGCAATGCCGAGGAAAAAGCCAGGCTTGAGGGCGAAGAGCGTGCCCGTGCCGAAGCCGAAGCGAAACGCCTGGCGGCTCAACGCGAGGCCGAAGCTTTGATCAGTCGCGAAATCGCGCAATTCTGCGGCGCGGTTGGCGAGGGTGATTTTTCGCGCCGTATCGATCTGGCTGGCAAGGAAGGCGTGTTTGCCGAACTGTCGCGCCAGCTCAATGGTCTGGCCGACACCATGCAGGGTGTGATGAACGATCTGGGCGGTGTGTTGCAGGCGATGGCCGGCGGCGATCTCAGTCGCGATGCGGCCGGCAATTACAAGGGCGCCTTCGCCTCGCTGGCCCAGGCGGCGCGCGACACCGTGGCGCGCCTGCGCGATTTCGCCCAGCGTCTGGCCGAAAGCGCCGAAACGGTGAAAACCGCCTCGGCCGAGATTTCCTCGGGCTCGCAGGATCTGGCGCAGCGTACGGAATCGCAGGCGGCCAGTATTGAAGAGACGGCCGCCTCGATGCACGAGATCACGACGACGGTGAAGCAGAATGCCGACAACGCCCAGGCCGCGAGCCAGTTGGCCGTGGCCGCCCGCGACAGCGCCCAGAAGGGCGGCAGCGTGGTGGGCGATGCCGTCGCTGCCGTGACCCAGATCGAGGAAAGCGCGCAGAAGATTTCCGACATCGTGTCGCTGATCGACGAAATCGCCTTCCAGACCAACCTGCTGGCGCTGAATGCCTCGGTCGAGGCCGCCCGCGCCGGCGAGGCCGGCAAGGGTTTCGCCGTGGTGGCGCAGGAAGTGCGCGCCCTGGCGCAGCGTTCGGCCAATGCCAGCAAGGACATCAAGGCGCTGATCGCCGAATCCAATGCCCAGGTAAAAACCGGTGCAACCTTGGTGAACCAGACCGGTGCGTCGCTCACCGAGATCGTCTCTGCCATCAAGAAGGTGAGCGACATCGTGGCCGAGATTGCCGCCGCCAGTCGCGAGCAGGCCACCGGCCTGGAGCAGATCAATACGGCTGTCGGCCAGATGGACGAGATGACCCAGCGCAACGGTGCCCTGGTCGAGGAAACCTCGGCCTCGGCGCAGAACCTGGCCAATCAGGCTGGGGAACTCTCGGCTCTGGTCGGCTTCTTCAAACTAGAACGATAATTCATACCACCCCTGTACCCGCCCTCCCGCCCTTGTCCGGTCGGGATGGGCGGGATAGGGCTGCTGCACCGCAACAACGGGATATTAACCCTCTGCGGGAATAGTCCGTATAGAGATTTAACGGATTTTGGGCAGCCAAAGGGGTGAGTTATGCGTATTCGCAGCAGTTTCCTGGCGTTGATGCTGGTCATCGCCGTGATCGTGCTCGGCGTCATCGGGGTCATGATCGGCGAAGCCTATCGGGACCGCCAGAGCGCCATCACCGCACGCAGCCTGGCCGGCGTGCAGGGCGAGCTGATGCGCCTGAACGAGCTGGTCGGCATCGAACGCGGTGTCGATAACGGCGCCCTGCTCGACAACAAGACCTACGACCCCAAGGCCGACAATATCGCCAAGCCGCGCGCCAATACCGACGCCGCTTTCAAGACGGTGCTGGACCAGGCCCGCGCCGCCTCGAACCGCGCCATCGATATCGCGCGGATCGAAAAGGCACAGGCCACGGTGCTGGACTGGCGCAAGAAGGTGGATGCCGCCATCGTCAAGCCGCTGGCCGAGCGTCCCGCCGATGTGGTGAAGGGATATTCTCCCGCTTTCGTCGATCTGGTCGGCAATATGACGCCGGCGCTGAATGCCATTGATGCGGCGATCTCGCGGGCCGACAGCGATGTGGCCTCGCCGATGAGCATCGCCCGCCTCGCCGCCGACATGCGCGCCCTGGCCGGCGCCCGCGGCACCGTGATGGTGAATGTGATCGTCTCGGGCAAGCCGATCACGCCGGATACCAACGCGCGGTATGCCGATTATACCGGCCGCATGGAGGCCCTGTGGGGCCGCATCACCATGACGATGGCGATGATCGATGCTGGCGCCGAACTGAAAGAGATGGTGCAGAAAACCGACGACGGCTATTTCAAGTCAGGCCTGCCCACTCTGTATGCCGAAATCCGCGCCGGCAGCGACAAGGGCGGTGAATGGCCGTTCACGGCCAACGAATTCCGCACTCGTCATAATCCGCAGCTTTATGTTGCCGGCCATCTGCGCGATGCCGCCGTGAAGGAGGCGGTGCGCGTGGCCGACATGCTGATCGCCGAACGCACAAACAGCTTGATCATCCAGTCGGTGGTGGCTGCCCTGGCCGTGCTGCTGGTCGTCGGCGGCGCTATCTTCTTCCTGCGCCGGGTGGTTAGCCCGCTGGGTGCGATCACCAACACGATGACCCGCATTGCCCAGGGCGAGGCGGCCGAAATCGGTTATGCCAATCGCAAGGACGAGGTGGGCGACATGGCCCAGGCTCTCAGCGTCTTCCAGAAGAATGCTGAAGAGAAGGCGAAACTGGAAGCCGAGGAACGCAGCCGTGCCGAGGCCGAGACCCAGCGTCTGGCATCCCAGCGCGAGGCCGAAGCCGCCATCAGCCGCGAAATCGCACAATTCTGCGCCGCGGTCGGCGCGGGCGATTTCTCCCGTCGTATCGACCTGGCTGGCAAGGATGGCGTATTCCGTGAATTGTCGCAGCAGATGAATGGCCTGGCCGATACCCTGCAGGGTGTGCTCGACGATCTGGGCGCGGTGCTGCGCGCATTGAGCACAGGCGATCTGACGCGCTCCACCGCCGGCCAGTACAAGGGCGCCTTTGGCGCGCTCGCCGATGCGGCCCGTGGCACGGTGGCGCGCCTGCGTGATTTCGCCAGCCAGCTGGCTGACAGTGCCGAAACGGTGCGCACTGCCTCGGCCGAGATTTCCTCGGGCTCGCAGGATCTGGCCCAGCGTACCGAATCGCAGGCGGCCTCGATCGAGGAAACCGCCGCTTCCATGCACGAAATCACGGCCACGGTGAAACAGAATGCCGACAACGCCCAGGCCGCGAGCCAGCTCGCCACCGTGGCGCGCGATACGGCGCAGAAGGGCGGCAGCGTGGTGGGTGATGCCGTCGCGGCCGTGACCCAGATCGAGCAGAGCGCACAGAAGATTTCCGATATCGTCGGCCTGATCGACGAAATCGCCTTCCAGACCAACCTGCTGGCGCTGAATGCCTCGGTCGAGGCGGCCCGCGCCGGCGAGGCCGGCAAGGGCTTTGCCGTGGTGGCGCAGGAAGTGCGCGCCCTGGCCCAGCGTTCGGCCAACGCCAGCAAGGACATCAAGGCGCTGATCCAGGAATCGAATGCCCAGGTGAAAACCGGCGCGACCCTGGTCAACCAGACAGGTTCCTCGCTGACCGAGATCGTCTCTGCCATCAAGAAGGTGAGCGACATCGTGGCCGAGATCGCGGCGGCCAGCCGTGAGCAGGCCACCGGGCTGGAGCAGATCAATACGGCTGTCAGCAGCATGGATGAAATGACCCAGCGCAACGGTGCCCTGGTCGAGGAGACCTCGGCCTCGGCGCAGAATCTGGCGAATCAGGGCCGCCAGCTTGCCGAACTGGTCGGCTTTTTCCGCACCGATGGCGCGGTTGCCGCCCGTCCAGCCGCCAATCCTCCAGTCGCGGCCAGGCCAGCCGAGATCGTGCCGCTCAAGCCGGCAGCAAAACCGCCAGCCCAACCAACCGCGAAGCCGGCACTTGCGAAATCCGCACCCAAACCGGCGGCAAAGCCGGCCGCGGTGCAATCTCCGGTATCAAAGCCGAAGGCTGTTGCGTCTGTTTCGGCTTCGGCAGAGGACGACGACTGGCAGGAATTCTGATATCCAGTCCCGATGGCGGGACGCGATAATGATCCTCCGGTGAAGCTTCAGTCGGCGCGGCCGCGCAAGATCGTCTGCGCGGCGCCCGACATCGTCGCGCCGCACGTGCTCGATGCGCGGCTGCTGCGGCTGCTGCAGGACTGGCAGGCCTGGCGCGGCACACGCAGCCTGCCGGCGCGGAGCGATTTCCAGCCTGAAGAACTGCATTACCTGCTCGGCCATGTCTTCCTGCTCGATATCGCGCCGGCTCCTGAAGGCCCGCGTTTCCGCTATCGCGTGTTCGGCAGCGCAGTGACGATGTATCGCGGCTTCGATCTCACCGGCCAGTTCCTCGACCAGCATCCCGATCCGGATTTCGCCAGCCGGGTGCACGGGGCCTATTTGCAGTCCATGCTGGCGCGCCAGCCGCTCTGGGCCACGGTCGACGGCTTCACGCTGCATGGCCTGTCGGCGAATTTCGAGGGGCTGATCCTGCCGCTGGCCTCCGATGGAGAAACGCCAGACATGATGCTGTCGGCGCAGATCATGACGCCGGCCTGACCGGGGCTGGCTTGACCGAACCGGTCCGCCGTCTCATATCAGCCGGTACCAGACCATTTAAGCCGGGACGACCCGGCCTTTCAGCATCCATCCGGTGGGGACGACCCCGCCAGCAGAGTGAAGGGGCCATCCGCATGGCGTGGGTCATTTTGTTTTTTGCCGGTCTTGCCGAAGTGGGCTGGGCCGTGGGCCTGAAGTATACCGAAGGTTTCTCGCGGCTCTGGCCCACGCTTGGCACGGTCGCATCGATGATCGTCAGTTTGTGGCTGCTGGGCCTGGCATTGAAAGACCTGCCGCTCGGCACCGCCTATGCGGTGTGGACCGGCATCGGCACCATCGGCACCGCGATCCTCGGCATCGTACTGTTCGGCGAAAGCGCGGCTGTGCTGCGGCTGGTCTGCATCGGTCTGATCGTGGCCGGCATCGTCGGACTCAAGCTGGCGACGCCGGCCTGAGGATCAGACTTCCAGCCACTCCTTGCGGATGGCGGCGTCGGCCAGCAGTTGCTGCGGCGTGCCCTCGAACACCATGTGACCATGGCCCATCACGTAAAGCCGCTGGCAGATCTTCAGCGCGATGGTGAGCTTCTGCTCCACCAGCAGGATAGAAATGCCGCGCGCGGCAATGCGCTCCAGCAGCTTGCCCACATGTTCCACCATCATGGGTGACAGGCCTTCGGTCGGTTCATCCACCATGATCAGGTCTGGATCCCCCATCAGGGTGCGGCACATGGTCAGCATCTGCTGCTCGCCGCCCGACAGCACGCCGGCCGGCGTGTCGGCGCGCTCTTCCAGGCGGGGAAAGATCTCGAACATGTCGGCCATCGACCAGCGTCCGCCGCCTTTGGCTGATTTCTGGCCCAGATACAGATTCTCGCGCACGGTGAGGGCGGGAAAGATGTCGCGGTTCTCAGGCACATATCCCAGGCCCAAGCGGGCGATCTCGTGCGGCTTGCGGCCAGCGATCTGCGCGCCCTTGAACAGGATCGAGCCCTGCGGCGGCACATCGCCCATGATCGCCTTGATGGTGGTGGAGCGGCCGACGCCGTTGCGGCCCAGCAGCGAGACGATCTCGCCCGGCTGCACGGTGAAAGTCACGCCATGCAGGATATGGCTCTTGCCGTAATAGGCATGCAGGTCGCGAACGTCGAGCATTGCTTCAGTCATGATCAATGCTCCGCCTCTAAAGCCTGGCCCAGATAGGCTTCCTGCACGGCCTTGTTGCTGCGGATCTTCACCGGCGCATCCGAGGCGATGATCTGGCCATAGACCAGCACGCTGATACGGTCGGCCAGGTCGAACACCACGCCCATGTCATGCTCCACCATGATCAGCGTCTTGCCCTCGGTCACCTTGCGGATCAGGGCCACGAAATGCGCGGTTTCCGAACGGCTCATGCCCGCCGTCGGCTCGTCCAGCATCACCACCTCGGCGCCGCCGGCAATCGTGATGCCGATCTCCAGCGCGCGCTGCTCGGCATAGGTGAGCAGGCCGGCCGGCATCATGGCGCGCTCGGCCAGGCCGATCTGCTGCAGCACGGCATCGGCGCGGGCATTGGCATCCCTGGCCTTGCGGATATTGTGCCAGAAGGAATAGCGATAGCCCATCTGCCACAAAACGGCACAGCGCAGGTTCTCGAACACGGTCAGGCGCGGAAAGATATTGGTGACCTGGAAGCTGCGCGACAGGCCGCGACGGTTGATCTGATAGGGTTTCAGGCCGGTGATATCCTCGCCGTTCAGGCTGATGCGGCCGCTGCTCAAGGGGAAGCGGCCCGAGATGAGGTGAAACAACGTGGATTTGCCGGCACCGTTCGGCCCGATGATGGCGTGGCGTTCGCCTTTGCCCACGTCCAGCGACACGCCGCGGATGATCGGTGTGGCACCGAAGCTTTTATGCAGGTCCTGCAGGCCCAGTGCAGAGGAGAGGGGCGCGGTCATCGGGCCGCCTCCTTGCCCAGGTCCTTGCCCAGATCCTTGCCATGGGCGGCATCCGAGAAGGCAGCGGCCAGTTTCGGGCCATACAATCTGCCGAGCCAGAGTCCGCCCCCGAGCAATGCAAGCGCGACGATCCAGGGTGGCGCGGTATTGGAGCTGAATGGAATGCCCAGCATCGCCATGGCCGGCCCGTCAGAGGCCGCCTTGACCATCTGGTGATGTGCCGTTTCGATCAGCAGCACCAGGCCGGCCAGGCTCATCAGTACCGGCACGGCCATCACGGCATAATGCGGCAAGATGCGCAGCAGCGTGCCGCGCTGCCACAGCGGCAGATGCAGCATGATCAACCCGGCCATGCCTCCTGGCGCAAACATCACCATGCCGATGAAGATCAGGCCGAAATACAGCATCCAGGCCCCGGTGATGTCGGACAGCATCACCTGCAGCAGCGTCACCAGCACGGCGCCCAGGATCGGGCCGAAGAAATGTCCGACGCCGCCGATATAGGCCATCAGCAGCACGACACCCGACTGCGCGCCCGAGATGTTCACGGCGTTCATCAGCTCGAAATTGATCGCCGCCAGCCCACCGGCGATACCGGCGAAAAAGCCCGAGATGCAGAACGCGATGAAGCGCACCATCTGGGTTGAATAGCCGACGAATTCGGCGCGTTCCGGATTCTCGCGCACCGCGTTGCACATGCGGCCCAGCGGCGTGCGGGTGAAGGCGAACATCAGCACGATGCACGCAAAGCACCAGGCGGCGATCAGGTAGTAGACCTCGATCTGCGGCCCGAAGCGCACGCCGAAGAGGGTCAGCATCTTGGTGCGGTTGGCCGTGATGCCTTCCTCGCCGCCGAAAAAGCCGCGCAGGATCAGCGACAGGGATGCGATCAGCTCGCCCAGGCCCAGCGAGATCATGGCAAAGGCGGTGCCGGCGCGTCGGGTCGAGACCGCGCCGAAGATGAAACCGAACAAAAGACCCATCAACCCGCCCGCCAACGGCAGCACGGGGAGCGGAATGGGCAGCTTGTCGGCTGCGATAACGTTCATCGCATGCACGGCCAGGAAACCGCCCAGGCCGTAATAGACCGCATGGCCGAAGCTGAGCATGCCGGTCTGGCCCAGCAGCATGTTATAGCTGAGCGAGAACACGATCATGATGCCCATCAGGCACATGGTGGTGAGAGCTGCGCCCGAGGTGAATATCTTGGGCAACACGATCATCACGGCGGCAGCCAGGATCCAGATGCCGTAGCGTTTCGCCAAGTCGAGCGGTAGGGAGGCCGGTTTGGTCATGGTGGTGATCGCCATGCTCAGGTCTCCCGCGTGCCCATCAGGCCTGTGGGCCGGAAGATCAGGATCAGAACCAGCATCAGATACGGCACTACCGGGCCGATCTGCGCCACCGTCACCTGCCACAGATCGTTCAATATGCCTTGCACCGGCCGCGCCATGCCAATCGTGGCCAGCATGTCGCCCAGCGAATAGTTGATGGCAATCGCAAAGGTCTGGATCAGGCCGATCAGCAGCGAGGCGATGAAGGCGCCGGGCAGCGAACCCAGGCCGCCGAACACCACCACCACGAACAGGATCGGGCCCAGCACATGGGCCATGCTGGGCTGGGTCACCAGGGCAGGGCCGGCGATCACGCCGGCAATCGCGGCAAGGCCGCAGCCGCAGCCGAAGACGAGCATGAACACCCGCGGCACGTTATGGCCCAGCATCGCCACCATGTTGGGATGCGTCAGCGCCGCCTGGATGATCAGGCCGGTGCGCGAACGCGTCAGCACCAGCAGCAGCACCAGGAAGATCGCCACCGAGATCAGCAGCATGAACATGCGGAAAGCCGGATAAGTGGTGCCAAACAGCTCGAAGGCGGGGAAATCCAGCAGCGGCGGCACGCGATAATCGACGGGCAGCTTGCCCCAGATCATCTGCACCAGTTCTTCCACCACGAAAGCCAGGCCGAAGGTGAACAGCAATTCGGCGACATGGCCCCATTTATGCACCGTGCGCAGGCCCCAGCGCTCGACGCCGGCGCCGATCAGTCCGACCAGCACGGGTGCGACGATCAGGGCCACCCAGAAATTCAGCCACTGGCTGATCTGGAAGCCGAAATAGGCACCCAGCATGTAAAAGCTCGCGTGGGCGAAATTCAGCACGCCCATCATCGAGAAGATCAGTGTCAGGCCGCTGGCCAGGAGAAACAGCAGCATACCGTAAAGCACGCCGTTCAGCGTGGAGAAGATCACCAGTTCCAGCAAGAAACGCCCCCGTAATCCCGAACCGGACTATACCATGGTAACCAGACGCCGCGGCCCCGGTTTTCACCCGGGGCCGCGCATCGGGCAAGCGTTTCAGCTTGGCTTGGCCATCTTGCAGGTGGTGGGCACGTCGGTTTCGCCCATCGGCACCGTCGCGGTCAGCTTCCAGCCCCAGCCGGTATTCTCCTCGTCGAACTTCATGTCGCCCGACAGGGGGGTGAGCGCGGAGATGTAGATGTCCTGGAAGAACTGATGGTCTTCCGCGCGCATGTAGGTGTCCTTGCCGTAGATGTTCTTGTACTTCATGCCGCGCAGCTTCTCGGCGAACACCTTCGGATCGTTGGACTTCGCCTCGTTCATGGCGGCGGCCAGCATTTCCATCTCGTTACGCACGCGCGGATACCACCAGCCCTGACCCGCGCTTTTCTTGCGGAACTCCTCTTCCCAGGCATAGTTCGCCGGCGTGTTGATGTTAGCGAAACCTTCGGTGATCTGGAAGACGCGGTCTTTCAGGCCGGTCTGCTTGATCGCGGTGGGGCCGCCGGCGCCGCCGGCATAGTAGGTGTAGTAATCCACCTGCAGGCCGGCATCGGCCGAGGCTTTCAGCAGCAGCGCGATGTCGCTGCCCCAGTTGCCGGTGATCACGCTGTCGGCGCCGCTGGCCTTGATCTTGGCGATATAGGGCGCGAAATCGGTGATCTTGGCCAGGGGATGCAGCTCGTCGCCCACGATCTGGATGTCGGGCCGCTTGGCTTTCAGCATTTCGTTGGCCGCCTTGCGCACGGCATGGCCGAAGGAATAATCCTGATTGATCAGATAGACCTTCTTGATGTTCGGCTTGCCCTTCATGTAGCTGGTCAGGGCCTGCATCTTGATGTCGCTATGGGCATCCCAGCGGAAATGCCAGTAGCTGCATTTGTCGTTGGTGAAGGCCGGATCGACCGCGGCATAGTTGAGGTAGACCACCTCCTTGCCGGGGTTGCGGTCGTTATGCTTGTTCACGAAGTCGATCATCGCCGCTGCGGCGCCCGAGCCGTTGCCCAGCGTCAGGATGCGGGCGCCGGCATCGATGGCCTTCTGCGCCGCGATCACGGTTTCCTGCGGGCTGAGCTTGTTGTCGAACGTGATCAGCTCCATCTTCTGGCCGTTCACGCCGCCTTTGGCGTTGATCTTGTCGATCATGTACTGGAAATGCTTCACGCCATGCTCGCCGATCGGCGCCATGGCGCCGGAAAGCGGATCGATGAACGCGACTTTCACCTGCGACCAGGCTGGTGTTGCCAATCCCAGGCCGGCCGCCAGCGCGGCAACGGCAAGGCCTGTCCCATAACGACGAGTCGGCATTGTTTCCTCCATCCAGTTATGTCGCGGCGGCTTCCGGTCCGCCGATCCGCCGGTCTAGCGGCGAATTCCTGTATTCGGTTCAGATCATGCTGGCCGTGTTCTCTCTCACTTCACCATCGCCGCATAGACCATGTTGCGCACCAGGGCGCGGTAGGTCAGGCGCTGCTTCGGCGACTGCATCATGAAGACGACGAACATCTTTTCCTTGGGATCGACCCAGAAATAGGTGCCGCCGGCGCCGCCCCAGTAATAGTCGCCGGCGCTGCCCGGATCGGCCGAAATACCGCCATCCTTGCGCACACCGAAGCCAAGGCCGAAGCCATAGCCCGGACCGGGCAGGAAATAGGGACCCGGAACAATGCCGCTGCCCATATGGTCGGAGGTCATGTAGGCCAGCGTCTTGAGGCTCAGATACCGCTTGCCGTTCTGCGCGCCGCCATCCAGCAGCATCTGCAGGAAACGCGCGTAATCCATCGCCGTGCCGGTCAGGCCGCCGCCGCCGGATTCATATTTTCCCGCCTTGCGCGGATCGAAGAATTCCACGCCGCCGCCCAGGCTGCGGTCGTCGGGGAAAGGTTCGGCCACGCGGTCCTGCTTGGCATTGTCAGTGACATAGAAGGCGGTGTCCTTCATGCCCAGGGGATTGAGCAGGCGATCTTTGAGCGCCTGGCTCAATGGCTTCTTGTCCACCACTTCCACCACGCGGCCGAGGATATCGGTGGAATGGCTGTAATCCCAGACCGTGCCGGGCTGATAGGCCAGCGGCAGCTTGGCGACACGCTCGGCGAATTCGGCATTGTCGAAATCGCCGTCCATCACGCCGGTCTCGCGATACTGCGCCTTCACCGCGCCGACACCGAAAAAGCCATAGGTGATGCCCGATGTATGGCGCATCAGGTCCTGGATGCTGATCGGCCGCTGCGCCGGCACCAGCTCAAGCGTCGGCTTTCCGCCGTTTTCCGCTGCCGGTTTTTCCACGCCAACCTGCGGCTTGGCGAAGGCGGGAATGTAACGGGCCAGCGGATCGCCGACCGCCATGCGGCCTTCTTCCACCTGCATCATCGCCGCCACGGTGACGATTGGCTTGGTCATCGAATAAATGCGGAAAATCGTGTCCCGCGTCATCGCCGCTTTGGTCTGCGGGTCGCGAACGCCCATGGCCTCGAAGTAGGCGATCTTGCCCTGGCGCGCGATCAGCAGCACGGCGCCGGGAATCACCTGCGCCTCGGAATCCGCTTTCAGGCGGGCAGTGATGCGGGCGAGGCGATCGGGGGCGAAGCCAAGGGCCGCCGGATCCCCCTGAGGCAGCAGGTCGGCCGCAAGGGCACCATGTTGACCTGCACCGCCAGACAAGCTGGCGTGGAACGCAAAAGCAATGGCAAGGGCAGCCATCAAGGACCGCCCGAAATAGCGCACTCTCATCTGCGTGGCCTCCCTGGACCATTTTTATTTTGCTTGGCGACCATGATTGTCGGACAATCGGACCTAAGTCAAATGCTCAATTGCTGGACCCGGCTGGCGGAAATGCCGATCATTGCCCATTCTGCCAGTGGTCGCGAATCGATGTCGCGGCCGCGCCGGAAAGGGGTCCGGAATCGGGGGGTAAATGTCTGAGTCGGCCGAGAAATTCACGCGCATCACGCCGGTGCCCGCCTATCAGATGGTGGCCGAGGCGATCGAGCGCGAGATTCTGTCGGGTCGCCTGCGTCCCGGCGATCCCATCGGCACCGAGGCCGAGCTGGTGCGCCAGTTCGGCGTCAACCGCTCCACGGTGCGCGAAGGCATCCGCCTGCTCGAGCAGGGCGGCATGGTGCATCGCGATTCCAGCCGCCGGCTTGCTGTCGGCCTGCCGCATTACGACCGGCTGGCCACCCGTGCCAGCCGCGCGCTGATGCTGCATCAGGTTAGTTTCCGCGAATTGTGGGAAGCCACCATGGCGCTCAGCCTGGCCTCCATCGAACTGGCGGTGGAGCGGGCCACGCCGGAAGAGATTGCGGCGCTGGATGCCAATATCGCCGCCACCGAAGAGGCGATGGACGATCCCGCCGCCGTGGCCGCTCTCGACAGCGAATTTCATCTGCTGCTGGAAAAGACCGGCCGCAACCGCGTGCTGGAACTGGCGCGCGAACCGTCCAACATGCTGATCTATCCCACGACCAATGTCGCGGTGCGCGCGACTGAACATGGCGCGCAACGCCTGATCGAGGCGCACCGCATGCTGGCGGAATCACTGCGCCGGCGTGACATCGAAATGGCGCGGCTCTGGACCCGGCGTCACCTGATCGACTGGCGCAAGGGTTTCGAGAAGGCCGGCATGGATCTCGACCAGCCGGTCGACCTCGTCACCGGCATGATGTGACGCGGCGCTACAGCGCGCCCATCCTGCACGTACTCGGCAGCGCGGTATCGGCCGCCTTCACCATGCCGGCCGTCTTCCAGCCCCAGCCGGTCTTTTCCTCATCAAATTTCATAGTCGCATCCAGCGGGCCGAAGGAGGCGATCACCAGGTCCTGCAGCACCTGATGGTCCTGCGCGCGCATGCTGGCGCTGCTGCCATACATGGTCTTGCGCTGCGCCTGGGCCAGCAATGGCGCGATCCTGCGCGGCTCGGCGCTTTTGGCCGCCAGAACGGCGTCGTTCAGCATGTCCATCAGCAGGCGAGCGCGCGGCACGTTGAAGCTGCCGCCGAAGCGGGCGCGGTATGCCGCATCGAGATCGTCTGTCATCGCCATGTTGGAATGGCCCTCGATCACGGCGAACACGCGATGCTCCAGGCCGGTCTGGCGCACGGCGGTCGGGCTGCCGATGCCGCTGGCGTAATAGGTATACCAGCCGGCCTGCAGGTTGGCGTCGGCGGCGGCTTTCAGCAGCAGGGCCAGGTCGCTGCCCCAGTTGCCGGTGATCACGCCATCGGCATTGCTGGCCTTGATCTTGGCCACATAGGGCGCGAAGTCGGTGATCTTGGCCAGCGGATGCAGCTCGTCGCCCACGATCTCGATATCGGGCCGCGCGGCCTTTACCATCGTCAGCGCTGCCGCCCGCACCGCCTGGCCGAAGGAATAATCCTGGTTGATCAGGTAGACGCGTCTGATCTGCTTCTGCGTGGCGATGAATTTCGCCAGGGCCAGCATCTTCATGTCCGCATGGGCATCGAAGCGGAAATGCGACGGCGAACATTTCTCGTTGGTCAGCGCCGGATCGATGGCCGAGATGTTGAGGAACAGCACGGTCTTGTCCGGGTAACGCTCGTTATGCTTGGCGATGAATTCGTTCAGCGCGCCGGCGGCGGCCGAGGAATTGCCCGCCACGATGATGCGGATGCCTGCATCGATGGCTTTCTGCGCCTGGATGATGCTTTCCTGCGCGTTCAGCTTGTTGTCATAGCCGGTGATCTCGTATGTCGCCTCCGGCGAAGCCAGGCGCTCGGCCATGAAGCGCAGGTGGTTCAGCGCATTCTCGGTCACGGCCGCCGCCGGTCCCGACAGCGGATCGATGAAAGCGATACGAACCGTCTCGGCCCGTGCCGTGACACTCAGGAAAACAACAGCCAGAAAGGCGAGAATGCGCATGATGAACTCCGCGACAAAAACTGCGCGGAGGGTAAGAAAAAGCCGCCAGCATGCAAGCCGCGGCGCACCAGAATAAACGGATGTGTGCTGACGAAGCAGGATTGGTTTCGCGATTGACTTCGTTTGCCACCGTATTATCTTTCGCCGTCACCGGGCCAGCGACAACCGCCCGGTCAGCGACCTTCCCCTTTTTCAGGATCATGGGCCGTCAAGCGTTGTCTCGCTCCGTCAGGAGGTGAGGCATGTCTTGTGGCGGTACCTGTTCCCGAATCTATTCCCCTGCCCATCCACCAGTTCTGCAACCCAGCGGAAGTACGATCTGGCGTTTGCCGTCGCCGTTCGAATGGCTCGGCGGCGGGCTTGTCCGGCTTGTCGAGCTGCAGCGGCGCTGGCGCCGGCACGAGGAGCTGCGCGATCTCAGCGACGCCCAGCTCCGCGATGTCGGTCTGACCCGCGAGCAGGTCGGCTCGCAGTGGCGACAATAGAGAACAATAACTGGGCGCGCCAACCTAAAACCGTCATGGCCGGGCTTGTCCCGGCCATCCACGTCTTGTCAGACAGGGCGATTGCGAATCTCTCGGAACTGCTTTTTCAAAGGGAAAGGCAGTGAAGGGCGCGCCCATGATGAAATCGTACGCCACTTGTCGCCATCCGGCATTTGCAACTCCGCGCGGACGCATTTTTTGCCGCGATAGTGCTCAAGAATTCTGTACCGGCCAGAGATGAAACCTGTCACCGCGTCCACGAAAGCGGCGGCTTTGGCTTTGTCTGTACATGGGAACCATTCCATCCAGAAATGGCCTACGCTGAAATGCAGCTCGTTTTCGTTCTGGAATCCGAGCCAGATGTCATGAGAAAGGCCCGGTTGAACAGGAAGTTTGATGCTTAATTCAACTGGATCATCAGGCTGCTCCTCCATCCGCAAGGTCGGGAATCGCCGGGCGATTTCCGACAGGGCGTTTCGTGCAGCTTGCAGAGCGTTCATTCTGTGATGAAGGCGTGGATGCCCGGCACGAGGCCGGGCATGACGGAGTAGAGGCTACCGCGCGTTATACGCAGCCAATGCCGCCAAGTTCACGATGTCGCTGACTGATGCGCCCATCTGGGCGATCTGCACCGGCTTCTCCAGGCCGATCAGCAGCGGGCCGATCACCGTGCCGCCGCCCAGTTCCTGCAACAGCTGCGAGGAGAGCAGGGCGGAATGGATGCCGGGCATGATCAGCACGTTGGCGGGGCCCGACAGGCGGCTGAAGGGATAGATCTTCATCAGGTCGGGATTGAGCGCTGCCGCGGCCGACATCTCGCCGTCATACTCGAATTCGGCGCCATGGCCGCCGGCATGCAGGGCGTCGAGCTCCATCACGGCCTGGCGCACCTTCTCCACCACGCCGCCCGGCGCGTTGCCGAAATTGGAATGCGACAGCAGGGCGACGCGCGGCTCATGGCCCATCTGCCGGGCAATCGCCGCCGCCTGCACCGCGATCTGGCAGAGGTCCTTCGCCTCGGGCAGCTCGGTGATGGTGGTGTCGGCCATGAACACCGTGCGGCCCTTGGCCACGATGATCGAGACGCCCATCACGCGCTGGCCGCGCTGGCCGTCGATCGCCATGCGGATGCCGTCATAGGACACCGAGTAGGTGCGGGTGACGCCGGTGATCATCGCATCGGCATGGCCGTTGGCCACCATGCAGGCGCCAAACACGTTGCGGTCCAGGTTGACCAGGCGCTGGGCGTCGCGCTGCAGCATGCCGCGGCGCTGATGGCGTTTGTACAGGAACTCGGTATAACGCGCGTTATGCTCGCTGATGCGCGCATTGTGGATCTCGCAGCCATCCAGGTTCTTGAGTCCGATGGCCTGCATGGTCGCCTCGATGCGCTCGGACCGGCCGATCAGCACCGGCGTGCCGTAGCCGGCATCGCGGAAGGCCAGGGCGGCGCGGATCACGGTCTCTTCCTCGCCCTCGGCGAACACCACGCGTTTCGGATTGGCGACCACCTGATCGAAGAAGATCTGCAGGCTGCCCACGGTGGGGTTCAGCCGCGCGCGCAGCTTGGCGGCATAGGCGGCCCAGTCGGTGATCGGCTTGCGCGCCACGCCGGATTTCACGGCGGCCTTGGCGACAGCCAGCGGCACGTCGACGATCAGGCGCGGATCGAAGGGCGAGGGGATGATGTAGCCGGGGCCGTATTTCGGGCGGTCGCCCTTGTAAGCGGCGGCCACTTCGTCGGGCACGTCCTGGCGCGCCAGCATGGCGATGGCCTCGGCAGCGGCGATCTTCATCTCGTCGTTGATCGTCTTCGCCCGCACGTCCAGCGCGCCGCGGAAGATATAGGGGAAGCCCAGCACGTTGTTCACCTGGTTCGGATAATCCGAACGGCCGGTTGCCATGATCACGTCGCCGCGCGTCGCCAGCGCGTCTTCCGGGGTGATTTCCGGATCCGGGTTGGCCATGGCGAACACGATGGGATTGGCCGCCATCGACCGCAGCATGTCGGGCGTCACCGCGCCCTTGGCCGAGAGGCCGAAAAACACGTCGGCGCCTTTCATGGCGTCTTCCAGGCTGCGCGCATCGGTCTTCACGGCATGTGCCGATTTCCACTGGTTCATGCCGTCGGTGCGGCCCTGGTAGACCACGCCCTTGGTGTCGCAGAGGATGACATTCTCATGCCGCATCCCCATCGCCTTCATCAGCTCGGTGCAGGCGATGCCCGCCGCGCCCGCGCCGTTCACCACCATCTTGGCATCCTTGATGTCGCGGCCGGTGAGCTGCAGGGCGTTGATCATGCCGGCGGCGGCGATGATCGCGGTGCCGTGCTGGTCGTCGTGGAAAATCGGAATGTCCATCAGCTCGCGCAGGCGCTGCTCGATCACGAAGCATTCCGGCGCCTTGATGTCTTCCAGGTTGATGCCGCCGAAGCTGGGGCCCAGATAGCGCACGGCATTGACGAACTCGTCGACATTCTCGGTATCGACTTCCAGGTCGATGCAGTCGACATCGGCAAAGCGCTTGAACAGCACGGCCTTGCCTTCCATCACCGGCTTGCCCGCCAGCGCGCCCAGATTGCCCAACCCCAACACGGCGGTGCCGTTCGAGATCACCGCCACCATGTTGCCGCGCGAGGTATAGTCGTAGGCGGTGTCGGGATCCTTCTGGATTTCCAGGCAGGGGGCGGCGACGCCCGGGCTGTAGGCCAGGCTGAGGTCGCGGGTGGTGGCCATCGGCTTGGTCGGTACGACCTCAAGCTTGCCGGGCTGGCCCATTTTGTGGAATTCGAGGGCGTCGTCGTAAAGGGACGGGCTTTTCGAGTCGCTCATTTTCTCTGTGTTTCCGGTTTTCACACGCGGGCATTTCGCTCCCGTGGTCCATCATAAGACCAACGCCCGAGGGGTTAAAAGGCCCACGTACTGTGCTATGTCTGCGGGCCGCATAATATTTCGCCCATGAACAAACCCGATCTGACCCTCCCCCCCGGAACTTCCCCGCTGATGGCGCAGTATCTGACCATCAAGGCGGCCTATCCCGATTGCCTGCTGTTCTACCGGATGGGGGATTTTTACGAACTGTTCTTCGAGGATGCCGGCACGGCCGCCCGGGCGCTGGACATCGCGTTGACCAAGCGCGGCGAGCATGACGGCCAGCCGATTCCCATGTGCGGCGTGCCGGTTCACGCGGCGGAAGCCTATCTCTCCCGTCTCATACGCCAGGGTTTCAAGGTGGCGGTCTGCGAACAGACCGAAGACCCGGCGGAAGCCAAGAAACGTGGCTCTAAATCAGTGGTGCGACGCGACGTGGTGCGCGTTGTCACGCCCGGCACCATCACGGAAGACAGCCTGCTCGAGTCGCGCCGCAACAATTACCTCGCCGCGCTGGCGCAGGTGGGCGGTGCCGATGGCGCGCTGGCGCTGGCCTGGCTCGACATGTCGACCGGCGAATTCGGTCTCACCGAAACGACCGCCGGTGGCCCCGGGGAGAGTTCCGGGGGCAGCACCTTGGGCGCCGATCTGGCCCGGATCAATCCGCGCGAGCTGGTGCTGCCCGAGGGTATGTTGGCCCGGGCCGAACTGCGCGCATTGTTCGAACAGGTCGATGCTGCATTAACACCGCTGCCCGCGGCGCGGTTTGATAGTGTCTCGGGCGAACGTCGGCTGAAAACCGCGCTGGGCGTTGCTGCGCTCGACGCCTACGGCGATTTCAGTCGCGCCGAATTCTGCGCCGCCGGCGCGTTGCTCGATTACGTCGAGGCCACGCAATGTGGCAAGCTGCCCCGCCTTGACCCGCCGGCCCGGCAGTCACCGACCAGCGTGATGGCGATCGATCCGGCCACGCGGCGCAACCTCGAACTGGTGGAAACCACGTCGGGCAGCCGCGACGGTGCGTTGCTGGCCTGCATTGACCTCACGCTGACCGGCGCTGGCGCGCGCCTGCTGGCGCAGCGGCTGCAGGCGCCACTCACCGATCCGGCCCAGATCGCCGCGCGCCATGATGCCGTGGCCTATCTGGTCGACACGCCGCGCCTGCGCGACGATATCCGCGCGGCATTGGAGAAAGTGCCCGACCTGGCGCGTGCGCTCTCGCGCCTTTCGCTGGGCCGCGGCGGGCCGCGCGATCTTGCCAGCCTGCGCGATGGCCTTGCCCAGGCCGGTGCCCTGCAGGCGCGACTGGGCGCGGAAACCATGCTGCCGCCGGCTTTGGCCGGCCTGCGCGATGGACTGGGCAATCACGATGCGCTGGTCAATACGCTCGGCAATGCCCTGGCCGACGAGCTGCCGATCTATGCCCGTGATGGCGGTTTCATCCGTTCAGGCGTCGATGCCGCACTGGATGAGCTGCGGGTGCTGCGTGACGAAAGCCGCCGCCATATCGCGCAGCTTCAGGACAAATACGCGCAGGAAACCGGCATCAATACGCTGAAGATCCGGCATAACAACATGCTGGGCTACTACATCGAGGTGGCGCCCAAGCATATGCCGCAGATGGGTCCGGTCTATATCCATCGCCAGACCATGGCGAATGCGGTGCGGTATGCCACGCCCGAATTGTCGGAACTCGAAAGCAAGATCGCCCAGGCCGCCGATCGCGCGCTGAAACTCGAGCTGGAGATGTTCGAGCGCCTGGCGGCTGAGGTGCTGGCCCGGGCTGACGCCGTCACGCGCGCCGCCCAGGCGCTGGCCGCTTTCGATGTCACCGCGTCGCTCGCCCTGCTCGCGGTGCAGCGCAACTGGGTGCGGCCGCAAGTGGACGACAGCCTCGCTTTCCATGTCGAGGCCGGCCGTCATCCGGTAGTGGAGGCCGCGCTGGAACGGGCCGGCCAGGGCGAGCGGTTCGTCGCCAATGATTGCGATCTGAGCAGCGATGAGACGGGCGGTCGGCGCCTCTGGCTGCTCACCGGTCCCAACATGGCGGGTAAATCCACCTTCCTGCGTCAGAATGCCCTGATCGCCGTGCTGGCGCAGATGGGCGCCTTCGTGCCGGCGGCCAAGGCCCGTATCGGCGTGGTCGACCGCCTGTTCAGCCGTGTCGGCGCGGCCGACGATCTGGCGCGCGGGCGCAGTACTTTCATGGTCGAGATGGTGGAGACGGCGGCGATCCTGCACCAGTCGGGCCCCAGGGCCTTGGTGATCCTGGACGAGATCGGGCGGGGCACCGCCACCTTCGATGGCCTCTCCATTGCCTGGTCGGTGGTGGAATACCTGCATGAAAAAAACCGCTGCCGCGGCCTGTTCGCCACCCATTATCACGAACTCACGGCTCTGGCCGAAAAGCTGCCGCAGCTTTCCAATCACGCCCTGAAGGTGAAGGAATGGGAAGGCGAACTGGTCTTCCTGCACGAGGTCGGCCCGGGTGCTGCCGACCGCAGCTATGGCATCCAGGTCGCCAAGCTTGCCGGCCTGCCCGACGCGGTTCTGAAACGCGCATCCGATGTGCTGCACACGCTGGAGAAATCCGGCCAGACCGGCGGTTCGGCGAAACTGGTTGATGATCTGCCGCTGTTTTCCATGGCGCCGCCGCCGAAGGCGGAAACCGCCGCGGCCAAGCCATCCGAAGTGGAGCGGGCCCTGAAAACGGCCGATATTGACGCCCTCTCACCGAAACAGGCGCTTGATCTGCTGTATCAGTTGAAGGCGCTGCTGAAACAATAAAACGCGGATCGGTGCGGGCGGATTCCCGCTATCCCGTATCCTCGCGCTGCGTGTATGATTGGTATTATGAGGATCGCGGTCGCCGCTCGATGTCATGCTGCGGGTCTGCTGATCGTTTGTGTGCTGTGTTTTGGCGCGGGCTCTCTGGTTGTGGGCCAATCCGCGCCGGCCATGGCGCAAACGGCAGCCACGCCGGATTCCCAAGATTTCATTGCGCGTGTGCTGATCAATGACGCGCCGCCCTACCGCATCATCAGCCGCGCCCGCGGCGACGAGGGGCATAGCGGCATCTATGTCGATATCCTGCGCGCACTGGCGGCGGAAACGGGCCTGACCCTGCGGTTCATCGAGGCGCCGTTCGCCCGCAGCTTTCCCATGATGCAGGCCGGCGAGGCCGATATCATGCTGGGCCCCAATCGCACGCCCGAGCGCGAACGCTATCTGCTCTATCTCGATCCGCCGCTGCCGGCCGAGCCCAAGGTGTTCATCACCCGGCCGCAGGGCCCACGCATCACGCGCCACGAGGATCTGCGTGGCCTGCGCATCGCCGTGCTGCGCGGCGCGCGGTATGCCAGCCGCTTCGACGGCGACGCGGCGCTGGAGAAAGTTCCTGTTGGCGATTACGACAGCGCATTGCGTCTGCTGGGCGGCGAGCGCGTCGATGCCGTGATCATGCCCGAACAACAGGCGCGCTGGCTGTTGCGCTGGCAACAGCTCAACTGGCCATTGTCGCCCTACCGGATCGAGGGCCAGCCCTCCTATATCGCGATCAGTCGCTACTCGGCCCTGGCCGCGCGAGCCGACATGCTGCAGGCCGCCCTGCGCCGCCTGCAGGAAAAGGGCGAGATCGCGCGGATATTGCAGCTCTACAGCTAAGGCCGCGAAGATCGGCCCAAAAGAACAGCTTGTATTCGCCGCATTTAAAGCCTAGGGTCCGCCCATCGACATTTTTTGGCCGGACCTTCTGGCTATTCGCCTCGGCCTTGCCGGGCGCATCTTCCGACTTTCTCTCCAAAAATATCGAAAACCGGGCATCGGACGCAGTTTTGCTGCGCCCTTTTCCCTTCATTCATCGCACCAAAGGAAAATTCCCATGCAAACGGGCATTGTCAAATTCTACAACGATCAAAAAGGCTTCGGTTTCATTCAGCCGGAAGACGGCAGCAAGGACGTGTTCGTGCATGCCACCGCGCTGGAACGTGCCGGCATGAGCGCGCTGCGCGAAGGCCAGAAGGTCTCCTTCGACACCGAGCAGGACAACCGCTCGGGCAAGACCGCCGTGCGCGCCATCCAGGCCGCCTGATCACCGCTTGATTCATCAGGCGATCCAGGGCGCGGCAGCCTTCGACTGTCAGAGTTGCGGCGCCTGCTGCGCGTATTCGCGCGACTGGCCCCGTTTCTCGCTCGAAGAGGATGCCACGCTCGCGCGCATCCCGGCCCGTTTCGTCGATGACGAGGCGGGCCGGATGCGTTGTGACGGCGACCGCTGCTCGGCTTTGAGCGGCGTCGTCGGCCAGCACACGTCCTGCAATGCCTATGACGTGCGGCCCGATGTCTGCCGCGAATGCCAGCCCGGCGACGAAGCCTGCCGCATCGCGCGCGGGTTCTTCAATCTTTAGCCCAATATTCCGCGTCAGACCGGCTCGGCCAGCATCAGCAGGCTGCGGCCCCATTCGGTGATCCGCGCCTGGTTTTCCAGAATCCTGAATCCCGCCTTCTCATAGGCGCGGATGGCGCGTGCATTGTCGGGATCGGGATCGGTCGCCACGAACGCCGCGCCTTCGGCGAACAGCCGCGCCACATGCTGGCGGATGAAGGCGCTGCCATGGCCGCGCCCGATCATCGCCGGCACGCCAATGCTCTGGTCGACGCCGAATGTGCCCGGCGGCAGGTCGCGATAGGGATGGTCGTCCCAGGCGTGGATGGCGTAATCCTGCATGAAGGCGAAGGGCAGGCCATCCTGCGACACGATCCACAGCCGCATTGCCGGCTCGTGCAGATCGGCGGCCAGGTTTTCCAGTTCGGTTTCCGGCTCACCCCACCAGAGCCGCCATGCCTCGGTTTCCAGCCAGCCACGCAGCAGCGGCAGGTCAGCCACCGTCATGCGGCGGAAATCGTAGGCCGGCGCCACGGCCAGTTCACATGCTGCGGCCGTCATACTCCGTCACGTTCAGCGCCTTCAGGTCCACGTCGTCCAGGCAGCGCACGTTGATCGCCACCATGCGCGTGCCGTTCGGCGCCGTGCCGGTGGCGAACGAGGTCACGCCGCAGGTCTTGCAGAACAGGTGATGGATGTTCTTGGTGTTGAACTGGTAATCCTGCACGGCATCCTTGCCGCTCAACAGCTTGAAGGCATCGGCCGGCACGAAGCTCAGCAGCGTGCCCTTCTTCTGGCAGATCGAGCAGTTGCACGCGATCACCGGCGTATCCAGCGCCGTGCTCACCTCATACCGCACCGCGCCGCAATGGCAGCCGCCCTTGTGAATCGTGGCTTCCGCCATGTCCGTCCTCCCATGCTGATCCTGCCGGTTTGATGGCTGCCGCCGGCGTCCAAGTCAATTCCCGGCCTTGCCTTGCTGAACCATTTGTACTAGATATGTTCTTATTTATCAATCCCTATATTCCTAGTTGCATATCCTGCCGGCCGGGCAGCGCAGAGTGGAAACGAACACAAACGAAGCGTAACGAACACAAACGAACGCAAACGAAGCCCGGGGAAGTCGGGCGAATTCGGACGAAGCATAATGAGCGCAAACGGTTTCAAACGGTTCAAAGCCGTTGTGAAAGAATCCGAACGGCATCGTGGCAGCACAACCCTCCCGGCCATCGTGAGCGCATGCTACGAATCGGGGATTTCCTGCTCCCGTTCAATCACATAGGCTTTCCACCCATCATGACCGCCACGTCCCGCCTCATTCCCGACACCCCCACCTTCGTCACCCATCTGGAATGCGGCATGACGGGCGAACGGCTGCCGGCCGACACCCTGCATAACCTGTCGCCCAAGGGCTATCCGATCCTGGTGCGCTACGACCTGGCCGGGGTGAAGGCGACGCTGACCAAGGAGAAGATCGCGGCCCGCGCCCCGAACTGGTGGCGCTATCGCGAATTGTTGCCGGTGCGCAAAACCGAGAATGTCGTTTCGCTGGGCGAGGTGATGACGCCGATCCTCAGCCTGCCGCGTCTGGGCAGGCAGCTCGGCGTCAGCGGCGACATCATCGTGAAGGACGAGGGCCGCCTGCCGACGGGCTCGTTCAAGGCGCGGGGCCTGGCGCTCGCCGTCTGCATGGCGAAAGAGCTGGGCGTGAAGAAGATGGCCATGCCCACCAACGGCAATGCCGGCGCGGCGCTGGCCGCCTATGCCTCACGGGCCGGCATCGAAACCGTGGTGTTCTGCCCCGACGACACGCCGCAGGTGAACATGAACGAGATCGCGCTGCAGGGCGCGCGGCTCTACAAGGTCAACGGCCTGATCAACGATTGCGGCAAGCTGGTCGGCGCCGGCAAGGAACTTGCGGGCTGGTTCGATACCTCCACGCTGAAAGAGCCCTACCGCATCGAGGGCAAGAAGACGATGGGACTGGAACTGGCCGAACAGCTTGGCTGGGAACTGCCCGATGCGATCTTCTATCCCACCGGCGGCGGCACCGGCCTGATCGGCATGTGGAAGGCGTTCGAGGAACTGGAAGCCATCGGTTTCATCGGTTCCAAACGCCCCAAGATGATCGCCGTGCAGGCGGCTGGCTGCGCTCCCATCGTGCGCGCCTATCAGGGCAACGAGCGCCACGCGAAACTTTGGGAGAACGCCCATACCGTGGCGGCCGGCATCCGCGTGCCGGCGGCAATCGGCGATTTCCTGATCCTGGATGCCGTGCGCAATTCCAACGGCTTTGCCATGGCTGTGGAAGATGCCGCCATCACGGCGGCGCTGGATGAGGTGGCGAAGCAGGAAGGCTTCCTGATGTGCCCCGAGGGGGCCGCCACCTATGCCGCCTACAAGCAGGCCCTGGCCGAGGGCAAAGTGAAAAAGAGCGACCGCGTGGTGCTGTGGAACTGTGCCGCCGGCCTGAAATACCCGATGCCCGATGGCGGCAAGCCGCTCGACCGCCATGGCCAGATCGATTACGCGAATCTGTAAAGCATGAGTCGCGAGCCGCAAACGACCGAGTCGGGATACGAAATTCTCGTATCCACGATGGACCTGCGGCATCCGCTGCTCCGTCGCCTGCTGGCCGACTGGCTGAATGCGGCCGGGCCAGGCGGTCTACCGGATCATGATTTCGCTGATCCGCAGCGGCTGGATTACATGCAGGGCCAGATCGTGATCTTTGACGCGGTGCCGCAATCGGGCGCGGGTCTGCGTTTCCGCTATCGTTTCGTCGGCGCACCGCTGGTGGCCCGCCGCGGCCGCGATGTCACCGGCATCTGGATGGATGAGCATACCGATGCGCTGGTGGCGAAGATCGGCCCGCAGGCATGCAATGCGGCCGTGCAGTCGCGCCGGCCGGTGCATGTGCGCGCGCGCCGCGAGATCGAGGGCAAGTCCTTTGCGCTGGAATATCTCGTGTTGCCGTTGATCAATGCCGGCAGCGGCGTGATCGATCGCCTGGCCGCGGGCCAGATCTATCCGTCCGATGTGCCGACGCGGCCAGCCGGGGACTCGCTTTAGGCCGCCTCGCGCAGGAAATAGATCAGGTCGAGTTCCGGCGGGCTGACGCCGGCATGGCTCAGCAGGCCATGCGCCTGGCCGCGATGGTGGGTCTGGTGATTGAAGAAATGCATCAGCGGCGGCAGCAGCGGATCGGTGAAGGGGTCGCCGCGCATGTTGGTATAGGAGAACGTACCCGCCAGCGCGGCATCGTTCAGTCCGTCGCAGAAGGCGATGATCGCGGCGTCCTTGGCCTCGCGGGCCTGCCGCAGGCCGGCGAAATCCTCGTGCAGGATCTGGTTCAGGGCCTTTACATGGGTGGCGGGTTTGCCGGTGAAGCGGCCAAGCCAGACGCTGTCGCCCACCAGGATGTGGTTCAGCGTGGCATGGATGCTGCCGAAGAAGCTGGGCCGCGCCGCATAATAGTCCGCCGCCGGCAGCGTCGCGCAGGCGTCATAGATGCGGCGGTTGGCCCAGGCGTTGTAGCGCGCCATGCGGCGCACGTGGTCGAGCAGGATGTCGGTGCTGGTCATGGACCAAGCCTAAGCCCGGTCGCGGGGGCGGGCAAAGCGCGGAATTGTCCTGCTGCAATTGCATAAAACTCAAACGGCCCGCCGGTGAGGGCGGGCCGTCTGGTGTCAGGCGATGAAGGTCGCGCTTACCATTCCGTGAGAACGGGTTCCATGCCGGCCTTGGTCAGGGCATCGGCGCGGGTCTTCTGCCAGGCCTTCATGAAGGCGGCATCGTCGGCATGGCTGCCCTTGGTATGCGTGGCCCAGGCATCGGCCAGTACCTTCTGGCGCTTCAGCAGGGCTTCGTTGCTCTTGTCATATTCGGGCTTCCAGACGCCGATTTCCTTGAAGTACTTGATGGCGCCTTCATGCACCGGCACCACCCAGTCGAATACCTGGCGCTTGATATCCCAGCCGCCATTGCCGGGGGCCGCGTCCTTGTAGTCGGGGAAGAGTTCGACCATCGCCTTGGTCATGGCATAGACCATGCCGGCATCGGCATTGGCATAGGTCATCAGCACCGGATAGGGATAGGTGGCGGCTTCCACCTTGTTGGTCTGGCTCAGCTCGGGGCCTTCGGCGCCCATGAAGGGCACGAAGAACGGCGCTTTCGCCTTCAGGCGCGCCCAGCCGGCCTTGTCGCCATGCGGTACGGTCGGATACTGGATGCCGCGCGGGCTGGAGGCGAGCTGGTAGGCCGGGCCCGAGATCGACGAGCCGAAGGCGGCATCCACCTGGCCGCTGATCATGCCCTGCATGGCCTGGCCGAAGCCGCCGAATTCCACCTTCTGCACATCGGCCCAGGTCAGGTTGGCGAAGGCCAGCAGCGCGGTGATGTTCTGGTTCAGCGACGGCGCGCCGATCACCCAGGCCACCCGCTTGCCCTTCAGGTCGGCCATGGTTTTGATGTTGGCGTCCTTCGCCGTCATGATGGTGAGCAGCGCGTCGGAATTGTTCAGCAGCAGCGACCGCACCGGCTGCGGACCCCAGTCCTTGGCGCCGAATTCATACATCGCTTCCTGCGCCATGTAGGTGCCGCCCACGCCATTGGCCGAGAATGGCACCTTGCCGTCACGCAGTGGCACGGTGCGCGACACGTCGTTCTTGCCAGGCAGCACGCGCAGCGTGACGCCCTGCTTGTTCTTCAGCGCATTGCCGACCGCAACCGCCTGGTTGTAGCCACCCGAGCCGACGTCATAGGCAGTCCAGGTCAACTGGTCAGGCAGCTTCTGCGCCCAGGCAGACGAAACGGGGGCAGATACCGAGACGGCGAGTGCCGCAACGGCCCCGAGCAGGGCATAGGTGGTGTGACGCATCGTTGGTTTCCTCCTGGTGTTTATTCTTGCTTATGCAACCACTGTGTCGCGGTTGGTCAGTTTGAGCAACAGGAAAGCGCCGAGAGCCAGAGCGCCGCCTACAATCGCCAGCGTGGCATTGCCCACGGGGATCAGATTGCCGCCCGGCGCCATCAAAGCCAGGCCGCCGATGGCGAGCATCACGCGCGCCAGCAAACGCAATGGCGAACCGTCCAGCCGCCCGCCGCCGATCAGCCAGCCCTGGATCGCGGCAGCCATCAACCAGACGCCGATGAAGGCGGTCACGATCACCGAGATCACCTCCAGCGGCTCGCCTTTCAGGATCAGCGCGGGATTGAGGGCGAAGAAGAACGGCACGATGTAGATCACCGCGCCCAGCCGGATCGCCTGGAAGCCGATCTTGAACGGCGAGGTGCGGGCCAGCGGCGCGGCGGCGAAGGTTGCCAGCGCCACCGGCGGCGTGATGAACGAGATCATGCCCCAGTACATGATGAACAGATGCACGGCGAGCGGATCGAGCCCGGCTTTCACCAGCGGCGGCGCCAGCACGATGGCCAGGAAGATGTAGCAGGCGGTCACCGTCATCCCCATGCCGAAGATGAAGCTGGTGATCGCGCCCATCAGCAGCAGCACGACGGGTTTGTCGCCGGCCAGATAGACCAGGTCGTTGGCCAGCGTGCCGGCCAGGCCGGTGACCGAGAAGGCGCCGATGATGAAGCCGACGCCGGCCAGGATCGCCACCAGTTCGGCCAGCGCGCGGCCGGTCGCCATGCCCAGGTCCAGTAGACGCGGCCAGTTCAGGCGGTGGCGGGGCAGAATCTGGTTGATGACCAGCAGCAGCGCGGTGGCGACGAAGGGTGCCGTGGCCTCGCGCTGTTCGTTGATCATCAGGTAAACCAGCACGGCGAAGACGGCGATATACAGCCAGCCGTCCTTCAGTGTTTGCCACAGCGACGGCAATTCTTCCGTCCTGAGGCCGCGCAGGCCCAGTCTGGCTGAATAGGCATCGATCTGCATGGCGAGGCCAAAATAGAACAGCAGGGCCGGCACGGCGGCAGCCAATGCGATCTCGCCATAGGAAATGCCAAGGAAACTCGCCATCACAAAGGCAGTGGAGCCCATCACCGGCGGCATCAGCACGGCGCCCGTGCTGGCCACCGCCTCGACGCCGCCGGCATAATCGGCGCGGAAGCCGGTGCGCTTCATTGCCGGAATGGTGACGACGCCCGACGAGATCACGTTTGAAATCACGCTGCCCGAGATCGAGCCCTGCAGCGCGGATGAGATCACACCCACTTGCGCCGCGCCGCCGCGCCAGCGGCCGACCAGGGCGAAGGCCACGTCGTTGAAGAACTTGCCGCCGCCGGTATGGTTCAGCGCCACGCCGAACACGATGAAGCCGATCACGATTTCGCCGAAGGCGCGCATCGGAATGCCGAAGGCACTTTCTGCCGACACGACGTGATAGGCCAGTGTGTCTTCCAGCGACTGGCCGATGCCATTGAGCGGCGAGGGCAGTTTGTCGGCCAGCACCGGATAAAGCGAGACGATGGTGACGATGATGAAGATCGCGGTGCCGCCGGTGCGGCGCAGGGCTTCCAGGATCAGCAGCCACAGCACGGCGCCCAGAATCTTGGCCATGTCGGGCGCGGAGAATTCCCAGCCTTCCCCCAGAATCGTTTCGGCCTTGAAGGCGAACCACAGCAGGGCGCCGGCGCAGGCCAGGCAGAGCAGGATGTCGATGCCCAGCGCGATGCCGCCGCGCCGGGTTGCCTGCGGTCGCCACGGATAGGCGAGGAAAACCAGCGGCAATGTGGCGGCAGCCAGCAGGAAGAGATAGCGGTTTTCGACCAGCGTGTAGCCGAACGCATGCAGGTTGAACTGCTGGTTCAGCACCAGACCGATGCCGCCGAGGGTGAGCAGGACAAAGACGACGCGCAGCACGCCGGTCAGGCGGCGATAGGCCAGTTCCTCGACCATCTGGTCCTGGGGCGGCGGTGCCGCATCGCCCTCGTGATCGTTACCAGTGGGCTTCTGGTCGTGGGACGGCTGATCGGCACGGTTGGCGCCGAGACCCTGTGACATCGTTTTCCTCCCCGTGCCGGACTCCGCCTGATGCTGGCTGGTCCGATTGTCGGACCAACAGCTTACGGAGGCCGACTTGGAGGATCAACGCATTGATCGTTCGTGTATGCAATCGAAAAAGATCGTGCCCGAGCAAGACATTGCGGCCACAGATTGACCGTGCAGTCTCGCTCGGGCCAAGAACGGTCTGATGCCGGTATCAGCCTTCGGTACGGTCGCTATCGAGATCGCGCAGCGAAATCGGCGCCGCCCAGAAGGGCTGTGCGGCCTCAAAGGCGGCCGCGCCAGGCGAGATGCCGGCATCGCGCAGGGTATGGGCGTCGACCTGTGCCAGATCGTGCCGCATGCGGCTGCGCTGCCGCCATGTGGTGAAAGCCGTGCGCAGGGCGGGCAGCACAAGCTGCCACCAGGGCTGGGCGAGGCCCTGCAGCGCCGACGGGTCGCGCAGACCATCCAGCCAGCGCAGCTCGGCCTTGCTCGGGGCCGGAGCCAGGGGCGAGGCGAGCCAGTCGGGCCGCGACGGTGCGGTCGTGGTCCGTGCGAACGGCCTTATTAACGAACGATCGTGCTTTTCTGAACCGGAGGGGTAGTCGATAGCGCTGTGGTAGGTCATGGGAGGCTCTTTTCTTGTTGTTAGGTCAGTGGGTTGCGGCTGACCGCGCCAGCAGTTGGGCAAAAGCCTGCTCGGCGCGTCGGACCGCGGTGCCGTCGCGCAACAGGCGACGGTAATAATTGAGCGTCAGGAAAATGCCCTGCAGCTCATAGGCAAACTGTTTCGGGTCGAGGTCGGCACGGAAATGGCCTTCCTGCACGGCGATCTGGGCGCTGCGGATCATCATGCCCTGCCACCGGGTCTGCAGTTCGGCCAGATGGTCGCGGACCGGGCCCGGCTTGTCGTCATACTCGGCGGCCAGGGTGACGAACAGGCAGCCGCCGGGCAGATCGTCGTTATGCAGGCTCCAGTCGAGCCAGCCTTTGAACATCGCTTCGATCCGCGGCCGTCCGCGGGGCGCCAGGCGGGCCGGTTCCCAGACGCGCGCCATAAAGCGCTTGGCGCTTTCATCCAGCAGAGCCTTCTCCAGCTCTTCCTTCGAGCCGAAATGGGCGAATAGGCCGGATTTCGACATTTTCAGCCGGTCGGCCAGCATGCCGATGGAAATTCCCTGGAAGCCCTCGACGCTGGCGGCACGAAGGGCTTCGGTAAGGATGACGGCGCGTGTCTGCTGACCTTTGCTCATGCCGCTAAATTACGAACGGTCGTTCGCTAAGTCAAGATCAACTCGAGCCGCGCCTGTGACGGCGGCCACAAAAGCGTGATGGCGGGCTGCGCAGGGGAGTTCACTGTGGCGCGTGTAAACCGGCGGATCTGGCCTGACGTAAACGGGCCATGGGTGGAGGGGTTTTTCCATGACGACGCGACGCGATCTGCTGCTGCAGGCTGCCATGCTTTCCGCCCTGCCGGGGCTTGGCTTTGCGCAGACCCGGGGCCTGACGCTGCCCTTGGAGCCGACGCCGCCCTGTGGCGAACAGGCCGTGCCGACACCGGAGCAGACCGAAGGGCCTTATTACACGCCACAGACGCCGCAGAAGACCCAACTGCGCGAACCTGGCATGGCCGGCATTCCGCTGCGCATCGGCGGGCTGGTGCTCAGCCGTCGTTGCCGCCCGGTCGCCCGGGTGATGGTCGATGTCTGGCATGCCGATGCCAACGGGCAATACGACAATGCCGGTTATCGTTTGCGTGGCCATCAATTCAGCGATGCCGATGGCCGCTGGCAGTTCGAGACCATCCTGCCCGGGCTTTATCCCGGCCGCACCCGGCACATCCATGTGAAGCTGCAGCCGCCGCGTGGCGACATCCTCACCACGCAGCTCTATTTCCCCAGCGAGCCGGGCAATGCGCGGGATGGCCTTTTCGACCGCCGCCTGCTGGTGCAGATGGGTGGCGACGACACGGCGAAAATCGCGCGCTACGATTTTGTGCTCGACATCGATTGAGGTGGCTTGACCCGGCAAAGGCACAGCGCCATCGTCGCCGCCACGATGGATCTGCCCACCCTGCTCACCTTCACGATTGCCGCCTTCGCCCTGGCGGCGACGCCGGGTCCGGACATGCTGCTGGTGATGACGCGCAGCGTGGCGCAGGGCCGCACGGCCGGGCTCATCACCTTGGCCGGCATCACCGTTGGCTGTTATTTCCACGCGCTGGTTGCGGGCTTCTCGTTAAGCGGCGTGCTGCTGATGGCGCCGGTGATGTTCGAAATCATCCGCTGGGCCGGTGCCGCCTATCTGCTGTATCTCGCCGTGCAGGCTTTCCGCGGTGCCGGCGGTTTTCAGCCGCCGCGGCCCGGCGCGCCCGCTCTGCCGCTGCTGAAGCTGTTCCGCCAGGGCCTGCTGACCAACATGCTCAATCCGAAAGTGGCGCTGTTTTTCCTGGCGCTGTTTCCGCAATTCATGCAGCCCGATCCCGATACGGCGGTGTGGCAGGCGTTGCTGCTGGCCTGTGTGCTCAGCGGTGCGGGCTTCATCGTCAATGGCAGTATCGCTCTGGTCGCTGGCCGGCTGGGCGAATTCTTGAATGGGCGGCCGGCCTTCGTGCGCTGGCAGAACCGGCTGCTGGGCGGCGTGTTTGCCGCCATGGCCCTTCGCTTGGCCTTCGACCGGCGCTAAAGGCTGCGCCAGCCTTTTACACCAGCCTTTTACAGCCGTGCGCTCTTCACGCCGTCGACTTCCGCGTTGCCGTCCAGGATGGCGGTCTTGATGGTTTCCAGGCCGCGTTCGAATTCTTCGATGCGCTCGCGCAGGCCGCGCAGCTCTTCCAGGGCCTGTTTGCCGATGGGCCGTTCGGTCTGGCTGTATTCCAGCACCAGGCTGGCATAGCGGCCACGCATCTTGGCGAGCGATTTCAGCATTGCCTCGATCTCGCCGGGCTCGATGCGGCCCAGCGCCCAGATCATCTGGCTGCGGGTGAGTTCACGATCCTTGGCGATGATCTGCTGCACATACTGGCGGGCGTTCAGCGCGGCGGCGGCATCGGCCGGGCTGCCTTCGCGCAGGGCCAGACGCTCGCGGGCGCTCAGGCCCGCCTGGGCCAGGTCGCTGGCCGTCGGCTTTGACGAAGCCTGGCCTTTCATGGCGGCCCGGAGCTGGGGCTCGACTTTCTCGGCTTGACGCAGGGACAGCAACGCAATCGCCATGACTTGTACTCCTTGGGTCCGGACTTCGGGTTCCTGGCAGAAGCGGAGCAAACCCCATGCCATGGTTAAAATGCCGGATTTCAGGGATATTTTATTAAGCCCGCGCTGCGCCTGTCGGCAGCTTTTGCCGAGAGGTCCGGCTTCAGGGTGCCAGCGGCGGTGCCTGCAGCCCCGTGCTGCGGCCGGGGAATTGCAGGTCCAGCCGCCAGTCCTGCGGGCGATTGCGATACGAGGCCAGCGCCTCGGCCGGCAGCATGAACTGCGCCTCGCTGGCGATGGCGCCGCGCGGGGCCTCGCGGGCGAACGGGTTGCCCATGGGCAGGGAAATGCCGATGCCAACATCGCTGCCGCTGCCCGAGCCGACCGATCCACCCAGACCAATGCCGGGGCGCCAGGGTTCGTCATTGCTGCGCGGGCGTTGTTCGGCCCGCAGGTTCTCGGGCGCAAAGACCCGGCCATCGGGAGCGGTCAGCTCCATGGCATTGACCGGATCGACCGCCAGCACCCGCACAAAGACCCGGCCGCTTTGGCTGCCCAGCCAGGCGGCGGCCCGGGGCGGGGGCGGGGGCGTGCTGCCGCAGGCGGCCAACAGCCCAGCCAGCAGCAGGGGCAACATCAGGCTCAGGACGGATAGGCGGCGGAACAGGGTCATACATTTATTATAGGGGCTATGGCGGAAGGTTCCCATCGGCAGCGCGGCCGGTTTAAGCTGCCGTCATTCAAGGAAAAGCCAGAAAAACAGACCAACACGACAGGACAGGAACCGCCATGACCCTTGCCCCGAATGCCCGCGATACCCTTTTCGACCTGACCGGCAAGGTGGCAGTGATCACCGGTTCCAGCCGCGGCATCGGTCGCGCCATCGCCATCCGCATGGCCCAGCATGGCGCAAAAGTGGTGGTGACCAGCCGCAAGGCCGATGCCTGCGAAAAGGTGGCCGAGGAAATCCGTTCGGCCACGACTCTGAATGGGGAAGCGGGCGAGGCGATCGTGGTGCCCTGCAATGTGTCTGAGAAGGCGCAGCTTCAGGCCCTGGTCGATACCACCATCAAGCATTGGGGCCGTATCGACATCCTGGTCTGCAATGCCGCGGTGAATCCCTTTTTCGGCCCGTCGAAGGACATTCCCGACGATGCCTTCGACAAGATCATGGATGTCAACATCAAGTCGAACCACTGGCTGTGCAACATGGCCGCCCCCGACATGGCCAGACGCCAGGACGGCGCGATCATCATCATCTCGTCGGTGGGCGGCCTGTTCGGCTCCAATACACTGGGCGCCTATGGCATCTCCAAGGCGGCCGACATGCAACTGGCCCGCAATCTTGCCGTGGAATGGGGCCCGCAGAATATCCGCGCCAACTGCATCGCGCCGGGCCTGATCAAAACCGACTTCGCCCGCGCCCTGTGGGAGAATCCGGAAATCTCCAAGAAAGCCACCAAGGGTTATGCGCTGAAGCGGATCGGCGATCCCGACGAGATCGCGGGTGCCGCCGTGTTTCTTGCCTCCGCCGCCGGCCGCTTCATGACCGGCCAGACCATGATCATCGATGGCGGCGGCATGGTGAATTTCCAGAGCGTATGATTTTCCCGGCGTGTGATTTTCCGGGCGTGTGATTCCCCAGTAGCGATTTCCTGGGCGTGTAGCCGCCCTAGATAGGTTATAAGCTTGCCATGCAGATGCGTCCCCTCATCCCCGATCCACGCGCGATCATCGACCGCAAGGCGCTGACGCTGCAGCTCGATGCGTTGGGCGGCGAAGGCATGCATGGCACGGCGGAGCAGCGCAAACAGGCGCTGGTACTGCTGAAGGCGGCGCTGAACGAGGGCCGGCGCGTGGTGCAGGTCCGGTTCCAGGCCGGCACGCCCGCTTTGCCCACGCGGCAGTCGCTGGCCTATCTCACCGACCAGATCATCCGGCTCGTCTTCGATTTCACCGTGAACCGCGTCTACCGCCTGCCCAACCCCACGGCGGCGGAAAAGCTGTCGGTGGTGGCGGTGGGCGGCTATGGCCGTGGCGAGATGGCGCCGTTTTCCGATGTCGACCTGCTGTTCCTGTTCCCCTACAAGCAGACGCCCTGGGGCGAGCAGGTGGTGGAATACATGCTCTACCTGCTGTGGGACCTCGGCCTGAAGGTGGGTCATGCCACGCGCTCGGTGGATGAATGCATCCGGCTCTCTTTAAGCGACATCACCATCCGCACCGCGATCCTGGAGCAGCGCTGGATCTGGGGCGACCAGGAGCTGGCGGCGCAATTGAAGTCCCGCTTCCAGAGCGACGTGGTGGCCAAGACCGGGCCGGACTTCATCGAGAAGAAGCTGGCCGAACGCGACGATCGCCATCGGCGCATGGGTGATTCCCGCTATGTGGTGGAACCCAACGTCAAGGAAGGCAAGGGCGGGCTGCGCGATCTGCACACCCTGGTCTGGATCACCAAATACGTTTATGGCATCGAAGACACCGCCGAGCTGATCGCGCGCGGCCTGCTGCATGCCGAAGAGCATCGCCGCTTCGTGCAGGCGATGGAATTCCTGTGGACCGTGCGCATCCACCTGCATTATCTGGCCAACCGGCCGGAAGAGCGGCTGACCTTCGACATGCAGACCGAAATCGCCAAGGCGCTGGGCTATGCCGACCGGCCCGGCCGTCGCGATGTCGAACGCTTCATGAAGAAATACTATCTGGTGGCCAAGGAAGTGGGCGATCTGACGCGCATTTTCGCCGCCGCGCTGGAAGAGCGCCACAAGAAGAAAAAACCGCTGGCGGCGATCAAGGCCAAGATCAAGCGCCCGAAAAAGCTGGAAGGCTTCGAAGTCGAGGGCGGCCGTTTCAATGTCGGCAGCGAAACCCTGTTCGAGAAGCAGCCGGTGAAGATGCTGCGCCTGTTCCACCTGGCGCAGGAGCAGGGGCTGGATATCCACCCCGAGGCCCTGCGGCTGGTGCGGCGAAATCTCAAGCTGATCGATGCCAGGCTGCGCAACGATACGGATGCCAACCGCCTGTTCATGGACATGCTCTGCTCGGTCAACGATCCCGAGACGACTTTGCGCCGCCTGAACGAGGCTGACGTGCTCGGCCGTTTCGTGCCGGATTTTGGCCGCGTCGTGGCGCAGACCCAGCATGACATGTACCACACCTATACGGTGGACGAGCATACCATCCGCGCCATCGGCATTCTGTCGCGCATCGAAAGCGGCGCGCTGAAGGAAGACCATCCGCTCAGCGTGCATGTGATCAAGGAAGTGCTGTCGCGCCGCGTGCTGTATGTGGCCGTCTTGCTGCACGACATTGCCAAGGGCCGCGGCGGCGATCATTCGGTGCTGGGCGAGAAGGTGGCCGAGAAGCTGGGACCGCGCTTCGGGCTGACGGCGGCGGAAACCGAAACCGTGGCCTGGCTGGTGCGCTGGCATCTGCTGATGTCGGCCACCGCCTTCAAGCGCGACATCGCCGATCCGAAGACGGTGGTGGATTTTGCGCAAGCCGTGCAGAGTCCGGAGCGCCTGCGCCTGCTGCTCTGCCTCACGGTGGCCGATATCCGCGCCGTCGGCCCGACGATCTGGAACGGCTGGAAGGGCCAGCTTCTGCGCGATCTGTATTACCGCGCCGAGGAATACCTGTCGGGCGGATTCACCGGCCGCCGCCGCGAGGAGCGCATCGCCGAAACCAAGGAGAAGGTGCGCGGCCTGCTTGCCGGCTGGAGCAAGGCCGAGACGGACAAGCTGCTCAAGCGGCATTACGAGAATTACTGGTATTCCAACGACGTCGATACCATCGTCCGCCATGCCGGTCTGATGCGGGAGGCCGACCAGTCCGGGCGCAGCCTGACCACCGCCTCGCGACCAGACCGCTTTCGCGCCGTCACCGAATTCACGCTCTATGCCCCCGACCATCCGGGCCTGTTTGCCCGCGCTGCCGGCGCCATGGCGGCCGCCGGCGCCAACATCGTGGACGCCAAGATATTCACCACCAATGACGGCATGGCGCTCGACAGCTTCTATATCCAGGACATCGAGGGCAAAGCCTTCGACAAGTCCGAGCAGCTCAAGAAGCTCAATACGGCATTGGAGCGGGCCTTGTCGGGCGACCTGAAGTTGCGTTCGGCCATCGCGCCGGAACGGCCGGGCCTGCCCAGCCGCGCCCGCGTCTTCAAGGTGGAGCCGCGTGTGCTGGTCGATAACGCGGCATCCAATCGCTGGACGGTGATCGAGGTGAACGGCCGCGACCGGCCGGGTTTCCTCTACGATGTCACCCGTGGTCTTTATGAACTCAACCTCACCATCGGTTCGGCGCATATCGCCACCTATGGCGAGCGCGCCGTCGACGTGTTCTATGTGCAGGACCTGACCGGGATGAAGCTGACCGACAAACGCCGGCTTCAGCAGATCGAGAAACATCTGCTGAAGAAGATCGCGCCAGCCGACGAGAAAGCATCCGCCAAGGCGGCGGCGAAAGCGGCCTGAAGGCGGTGGCGGTGGCGGCGGTGCTTGCCTATACTGCAGCCGCCTCGCTTGCCTGGAAGTTCGCGTAGATGTCCCTGTTTCGCGCCATTGCCACTGTCGGTGGCCTCACCATGGTCAGTCGCATCGCGGGGTTCGTCCGCGATCTCCTGATCGCGCGCTATCTCGGCGCCGGCCCGGTCGCCGATGCCTTTTTCGTCAGTCTGCGCCTGCCCAATTTCTTCCGCTCGCTATTTGCCGAGGGTGCCTTCACCGCCGGCTTCCTGCCGCTGTTCAGCCATATCCAGACCAAGGAGGGCAGGGCGGCGGCGCAGCTTTTTGCCGAACGCGCGCTGTCGATCCTGCTGCTGGCCACCTTCGGCTTCACGCTGATCGCCCAGATCGCCATGCCGGTGGTGATCATTCTGCTGGCGCCGGGTTTCGTCGACGACCCACAGCGTTTCGATCTGTCGGTGACGCTCACCATCATCACCTTCCCCTATCTGCTGTTCGTCAGCCTCGCCTCGCTCTATGGCGCAGTGCTGAACTGCCTGGGCCGCTTCTTCGCCATGGCGGCGACGCCGATCCTGCTGAATCTGGTGATGATCGCCGGCATGCTGCTGCTCACGCCGCATGTTCCCAATGCCGGCTATGCGCTGGCCTGGTCGGTGCTCGTTGGCGGCATCCTGCAATTCCTGTGGCTGGCCTGGGATGCAAAACGCTCTGGCATCGATCTGCGGCTGCGTCGCCCGCGCCTGAACGACAAGCTGCGCCGGCTGTTCAGGCTGATCCTGCCGGCCGCCCTGGGCGCCGGCGCCACGCAGGTCAATCTTGTGGTCGGGCTGATCCTCGCCTCGCTGCTGCCGGCGGGCGCGGTGTCGTATCTGTTCTACGCCGACCGCATCAACCAGCTCACCGTCGGCGTGGTGGGCGCGGCAATCGCCACCGCCCTGCTGCCGACGCTCTCGGCGCAACTGGCCCGCGACGATCATGCCGGTGCCCTGGTGACGCAGAACCGCGCGCTGGAATTCGCCCTGCTGCTGGCATTGCCGTCCTGTGCCGCTTTGCTGGTCGTGCCATTCCCGATCATCTCGATCCTGTTTCAGCGCGGCGAATTCGATCTTGTCACGGCGCAGCAGACCGCGGCCACCCTGCTCGCCTATGCCGTGGGCCTGCCGGGCTTCGTGGTGTCGCGCACGCTGATCCCCGGTTTCCACGCGCGGCAGGATACCCGCATGCCGGTCAAGCTGGCGCTGGTCAGCATCGCGGTGAATATCGGGCTCAGTCTCGCCCTGATGCCGCGTTTCGGTCATGTCGGTCTGGCGCTGGCCACGGCGCTGGCGGCCACCGCCAATACCCTGCTGCTGCTGTATGTGCTCCGTCGTCGTGGCCATTGGCGCGCCGACGACCGGCTGAAAAGCCGGGCCTGGCGCATCCTGGCGGCGTCCGTGCTGATGGCGATCCTGCTGGTCGTGCTCGATCGCCTGGTGCTGCCTGGCTGGTATGCCGGCGGCTTCGGCCTGCGAGTGACCGCGCTCGTGGTGCTGGTCGGCGCCGGGCTGGCCGTCTTCCTGCTGGCGGCGCTGGTTTTGGGCGCTACCCGCCCGGCCGAGTGGCGGACTGCCCTGCGCCGGTGATGGCGCTTGCGTGGGGGTTGACGCAGCAATCCGCCCCGGCGATAACCGCGCGCTCAACTTTTCCCACATCCGGGGCCTTCCACCGCCCCATTCCGCAAGGGACTTCCATGGCCTTCCAACGGCGCATCTTTTCGGGCATCCAGCCCTCCGGCAATCTCCATCTCGGCAACTATCTCGGTGCGGTGCGCAACTGGGTCGCGCTGCAGAACGAGTTCGAATGCATCTTCTGCATGGTCGACATGCATGCCATCACGGTGTGGCAGGATCCGGCCGAGTTGACCCGCTCCACGCGCGAGCTGGCGGCGGCGATGATCGCCTCGGGCATCGACCCCAAGAAGAACATCCTGTTCAACCAGTCGCAGAATCCCGATCACGCCACGCTGGCCTGGATTTTCAATTGCGTCGCCCGCATGGGCTGGATGAATCGCATGACGCAGTTCAAGGAGAAGGCCGGCAAGGATCGCGAGAATGTCTCGCTCGGCCTGTTCGCCTATCCGGCTCTGATGGCGGCGGACATCCTGGCCTACAAGGCGACCCATGTGCCGGTCGGCGAGGATCAGAAGCAGCATCTGGAACTGACCCGCGACATCGCGCAGAAGTTCAACCACGATTACGGGCGTGAAGTGTTTCCGCTTACCGAGCCGATGATCTTCGGTACGGCGACGCGCGTGATGAGCCTGCGCGACGGGTCGAAGAAGATGTCGAAATCGGATGCCTCCGACCAGTCGCGCATCAATCTGACCGACACGGCCGACGCCATCGCCGACAAGATCAAGCGCGCCAAAACCGACCCCGAGGCGCTGCCTGACACGGTGGAAGGGCTGGAAGGCCGGCCGGAAGCGCAGAACCTGATGGGCATCTATGCCGCGTTGAGCGACCAGACGCTGGAGCAGGCGGTGGCGGATTGCGCCGGCAAGGGCTTTGCCGAGTTCAAGAAGATGCTGACCGAAGTTTCGGTTGGCGTTCTGGGCCCCATCACGGCGGAAATGCGCCGGCTGATGGCCGATCCCGCCTATGTCGACGGCATTCTGCGGGATGGCGGCGAAAAAGCCCGCGCCCTGTCGGCGCCGATTTTGCGGGATGTATACGATGCCGTGGGTTTCCTGCGGCCGTAAACCGTCTCTGCCTTGAACCCTTGCCGGGGCAGGCCCACATTACAGGGGCCTGCCCCTTTCTTTTTCTGGCTGAAACCATGACCGATAGCGCCGATTCTTTCGTTACCCGCCTGCGCGGCCGCTGGCTGCCGCTGACCGTGGTTGCCGTCGTTCTGATTTTCGGCCTGTATTATCCGGTCGGCATGCTGATCGCCCACAAGGTGGACGACAATCTCGATTATCAGGTCGCCGGCACCGATCCGACGGCGCCTGGCAGTCGGGCCGTGGCCATGGCCGCCGCGCTGATCGACCGCGAAGTGAACCGCAACGGCTGGGTGGCGAACGATCCGTTCTTCATGCCCGGCTCGGTGCTCGACAACATGCCGAACTACCAGCTCGGCATGATCCATGCGCTGGGGCGCTTCGCGTTCCAGATGGTCGATCAGATCGGCCGCACGCGCGGGTCCAGCCAGACCGACCGCGATCTGCAGGAAGCCGCCGGCCTGTTGCAGTATTCCGGCACCAAGTGGATTTTCGATTTCTCCACATCGCTGCTGCCGACCGCGAAATCGGAAGACCAGTATCGCAAGGCGCGCAGCGCGCTGCTCAGCTATAACCAGCGCCTGGGTCAGGGGCAGGCCGTGTTCGAGCGCCGCGGCGACAACCTGCAGGCCACGCTGGAGCGCATCGCGCTGGATATCGGTTCGGCTTCGGCGGCCATCGACCGTCGCATCACCGAAGGCAGCAGCCTGTGGATCGACACCGAAAGCGACGATGTCTTCTACAGCGTGAAGGGGCAGCTCTATGCCTATTACATGCTGCTGCGCGAGTTGCGGCAGGATTATGCCAATGTGATCCGCGACCGCGAACTGGGCGGCACCTGGGATCAGATGCTGGCCTCTTTCGCCGCCGGTGCCGGCCTGAAGCCGTTGGTGGTCAGCAACGCCAAGCCCGATGCGGTGATCCTGCCCAATCATCTTGGTTCGATGGGATTCTATGTCGAACGCGCCCGCACGCAGGTTTATGAAGTGGTCAATATCCTGCAGAAATAATGGCGGCGCGCTACCAGCATTAGCCCCATCAGGTTAACCATTGCCTTTTTGCCGCCGGCAATGGCAACCTGCGCGCCATGACCGACAAAGACACAGACGCCAAGCGCCGCAGCAAATTCCTCGTCGTCGTCGATGATACGCCGGAGGTGCGCGTGGCGGTGCGCTACGCGACCAAGCGCGCGCGCAATATCCGCTGCGGCGTGGTGATGCTGCGTGTGGTGGAACCGATCGATTTCCAGCAATGGGCCGGTGTGGCCGAGATCATGCGCTCGGAAGCGCATGAGGCCGCGGAAGACCTGCTGCACAAACTGGCCGAGCAGGTGAATCAGGATTCCAGCATCCTTCCGGAGCTGGTGATCCGCGAAGGCATCGCACGCGACGAAATCCTCAAGCTGGTCGACGAGGATCCGGCGATCCGCATGCTGGTGTTGGCGGCGGCACCCGGCGGCGAGGGGCCGGGGCCGCTGGTGGCCGCGCTGGCCGGCCAGATGGCGGGCAATCTGAGTTTCCCGATCACGGTGATCCCGGGCAGCCTGACCGACGAGCAGATCGACCGGCTGACCTGACGGTTCACGTCTCCGGGTTTTCCGAAAGATTGATGCTGCTTTCAGCAACGATCTGAATGGTGACCGGATCGTTGATGTGATCGAGCGGAATGGTTTCACGGCGATCAAGCTGGTCGTAGAGGCCGAAGCCCACGATCATGTCGGGATGAGCGTGGTCCGAGGCCAGCGGCAGCAGCAGCCGACGGAAGGCACGTACCGCCTTGCCGCGCCGCTGCCAATGCTGCAGGGCGAAATGGCCGAACCCCGCAAGCACCTTGCGGTGGACATCCGTGGACCAGGCCAGTTGCGGCCCGCTGAACAGATCGTCGAGATATTTTCCGCTGAGTTCGAAGCCAAGATTCTCCCGCACGGTCTTGCCGGCCAGCGTGAAGCGGAATCGATGGCCATTCTCGATGCTTTCCAGCATGTACATGCCGGGCAAAAGGTTTTTGAGATCGAGCGGGTCTATATCTTCCCGCGCCGGCCATACATTGGCGCCACGCCAGCGCCGCCAGCAAGCCAGTGCGTAGCTCAGTCTCCCATCGTTGACCAGGTCGGGAAGAAGATTGGTCATGGCGCGGACTCTGCACCCGTGTCGGGCGACAGGCAAACAGATCCCGCGCAGACGTGTACAGAGCTTTTGCCGGCTATTCGTACCCGGCCAGGCATTCGCCGGTCAGGGCGAACAATTCCTGCGGCTGCTGCACGCCGCGCAGGGCATGGAAGCCCACCGATACCAGCGGGCAGTCCTGCACTTCGGCGGCAAAGGCCGCCGAGGTCAGCAGCGGCCGGTCGAGAATCTTGGTCTGGGTTTCCACGCGCGCCACTTCGTTCACCGCGCGGCCGATCACGGTGAAATCCAGCCTGTCGCGGGCACCGATATTGCCGAACACGACCTTGCCCACATGCAGGGCAATCCCCACCCGCACCGGCGGCGCGCCCTCGATGGCACGGCCCTGGTTCAGTTCATACAATCCGGTGAAGGCTTCACGGGCGGCGGACAGGGCGCGATGGCAGGCTTCTTCCCGGCCGCCCGGCTTGTCGTCGACGCGGAAAATCGCCAACAGGCCATCGCCGATGAATTTCAGCACCTCGCCGTCATGGGCCTGGATCGGTGCCGCCATGGCGTCGAAATAGCTGTCCAGCATGGCCACCACCTCCTGCGGCGGATGGCGGTCGGAAAAGGCCGTGAAGCCGCGCAGGTCTGACAGCCAGATCGCCGCCTCCACCTCATAGCCGCGGCCGCGCATGAAATTGCCTTTCAGCACCCGCTTGGCCGGCCCACGGCCCAGATAGGTGGTCAGCAGGTCGCGGGTCATGCGCCGGCCGGCCTCCAGCTCGAACCGCAGGGCGACCAGCGGCATCAGCTCCTCCAGATAGCTCAGTTCCTCGGGCCGGAAGCCGCCCGGCCGGTCGGTGGCAAAGCTCATGAAGGATATGTTCTGTCCCTCGTTGCCTCCCATGCCGGGGCCCTGGGTAAAGCGCATGGGCAGCACGAGGTAGTCGGTCACGCCCATGGCCTTCAGGTCGTGCAGGATGCCGAAATCCATCGGCGTGTCGGCCAGGTCCAGGCGTCTGCGGATGGCGGCGGCGCCCTGGTGGATCACGGCGATCGGGCTGTTGAGGTATTCGGCCGTGCGCACCACGCCATGGCCGCGTTCAGTCATGGTCACCCCCGAGTCGCGCTGCCAGGTGAAGCCGCGCGTGAAGGTGAGCGGGTGCATCGAGGGCTGGCCGGTGGTGACGCGGAAGAGCGGAATGCCTTCGGCGATCAGACGGCGGCAGAATCCCTCGATCAGATCGGGCATCGGGATGATTTTGCCGTCATGCTCGACCAGCCAGCGGGCCGCCGGCGTCAGAACAAGCCGCGAATCGGGCCAGCTCGGCAGGCGCTCTACCCCTTTCGCGACGGGGGTCATTGCTCCACAGCCCTGGGGAAAACCCGCGATTCTATCCACATCGGTTAAAAATCTTCCAAACAGAGGGTTGGATTTGGCAACAATCTTACTTTGTCACAGTTTTGCCCTTGTCTTTAGCCTTGATATTTGCGGACCCCCCAACCAATTTCCAGTCACCTTTTTGCGGACCCATCGATGTTCATCCAGACTGAAACCACGCCAAACCCGGCGACCCTGAAATTCCTGCCCGGCCGCGCTGTGCTGCCGGCGGATTTCGCGGCCGGCTCGGCGGCCTTCACCGACGCCGAAACCGCCAAGGTTTCGCCGCTGGCGGTGCGGCTGTTTGCAGTGGACGGTGTCGAGGGGGTCTTCCTCGGTAGCGATTTCGTCACCGTGACCAAGATGGCCGACCAGGATTGGTCGGCCCTGAAGCCGGCCCTGCTGGGCGCCATCATGGAGCATTTCATGGCGGGCCTGCCGGTGATCAATGCCGGCGCGGCCGAGTCTGGCGCCGCCGAGACTTTCGATCCGGCCGACGGCCAGATCGTACTGCAGATCAAGGAATTGATCGACACGCGGGTCCGTCCCGCGGTCGCCCAGGATGGCGGCGACATCGTGTTTCGCGGTTTCGAACGCGGCGTCGTCTACCTGCATATGCAGGGTTCCTGTGCTGGTTGCCCCAGTTCGACGGCAACCTTGCGCTACGGCATCGAGAACATGCTGAAGCATTACGTGCCCGAGGTTTCCGAGGTTCGGGCAGTTTAAGTCGCCCTCCGGTTCCGGGTTGCGGAACCGGCTGGGTATTCACGCGTTTCCTGGTGGGGGATCGCACAAGGGCAGCGCCCGGCGCAGTCCGACGTGTTGTGTCGGATGTGTCGAAGGGATCTGGCGCTGAGAACTGTGGAGGTTTGACCCATGACGGCTAATCGCGATCGGCGGTTGCTTGCCATCGGCTCTGATGTGCGTCTGATTTTTGCCGGCTTTGGCCTTCTTCTGGCCGTCGGCCTGGTTTCCGGTATTGGTGTCGGCCTGTTGTCCAGCCGCCAGTTGGCCCGCGTCCCAGACGTGCAGGTGCAGCAGGCGGCCCATCTCTCCGTGGGCGATGGCGTGAATGAGGCCTGGGACCGTCTGCGCCAGATTGCCCAGTTGGACTGGCGCGCCGTGGTCGAGCCGCGCGCGGTTGCCGATGCCGGCAAAGGCAAGAAGGAATCCCAGCCGCAGTCGGGCGATACCGCCGCGGTCAGCCCGGAAGAAGCCTCGCGCCGGTTTGCCGAGGTGCGGCAGCTTTCGCCGCACCGCACGGCCCTGCGCGCGCAGACCGATCGCACCGTCGACGCCATGCTGCGTAAATTCGAGCAGGAAGGTTTCGATCTTGCCGATCTGCGCAATGCCAGCGGCCAGCTTGAAGTGCCGCGCATTTTCCTGGCCTCGTTGCCGATCGATATCGCCGACGTCAATCTGACGGAGAAGCGCAAGCGCGCCTTCATCAAGGTGATGCTGCCGCATATCCTGCGTGAGAACGAGCGTATTGCCGCCAATCGTGAGCGCGTCGAAAAGCTGCATGAGCGTATGCAGCGGGGCGCGACGCTGACGGCGCGCGACGAAGCCTGGCTGCAGCAGATTTCCGAACAATACGGCCTCGACGAGGTCGACACTGCCGAATTGCTCAATCGCATCGATGTGGTGCCGCCGGCGCTGGCGCTGGCGCAGTCGATCGAGGAATCCGGCTGGGGCACGTCGCGTTTTGCCCTGCTCGGCAATGCGGTGTTCGGCCAGTGGACCTGGAATCCGGGCAACGGCATTGTGCCGGAGAACCGCCCCGATGGCGAAACCTACGAGATTCAGCGCTTCAAAAGCCTGGAGCAGTCGGTCGCTGCCTATATGCGCAACCTGAACAGCAAGTCGAGCTATCGCGAATTCCGCGACAAGCGCGCCTCGATGCGCAGCCGCGGCGAGGATCTGGACAGCTATCAGCTTGCTGGCCAGCTCCACCGCTATTCGGTGCGCGGTGCCGATTATATCCGCACCATCCGCTCGATTATGAAGACGAATACGCTGGACATGTTCGATGGTTCGCGCCTGGCCGATGAACCGTCGCCGCTATTCACCAATATCGATTTCTTCAGCAAATCCTGACCCTTCGGCCCGGCTTGTAACGCGGCGGATCGCGGTTTTTCGCGGCGATCCGCCGCATCCCCCTCCTTGCAGCGGCATTAACCCGACCAATATACTAGGCGCTTGATTCGGCGGCGCTGTCGGCCGCCCCTGTTGCGAGGACGTTTCCCATGTCTGCCACCCCGATCCATTCGATCAAACCGGCCGCAAAGCAGGCCCGTCTGCCGCGGTATTTCCTGCTGCCCGCCCTGGTCGCGGCTCTTGGTCTGGCCGCTTGCCAGAACAACGGCCAGGGGCCGGAGCTGAACAAGGAAAATGTCGGCACCGTGCTGGGCGGCATTGGCGGTGCCGTGCTGGGCGCCCAGTTCGGCAAGGGCACGGGTCGCCTGGTCGGCGTGGCCGCCGGCGCGCTGGCGGGTGCGTATCTCGGCAACCAGATCGGTTCGTCGCTCGACAAGGCCGACAAGGCGGAAATGGAAAAGGCCAGCCAGAAGGCGACCACCGCTCCGGTCGGCCAGACCATCTCCTGGCGCAATCCCGACAGCGGCAATTCCGGCACCGTGACGCCTACCCGCGAGGGCACGGCGGCCAATGGCGATTACTGCCGCGAATTCCAGCAGACCGTCACTGTCGGCGGCAAGACCGAACAGGCCTACGGCACGGCCTGCCGCCAGCCTGACGGCAGCTGGAAGATCGTCAACGGGTGATCCGCATCGCCATGATCGGAACCGGGGCTGCGATACGCCGGGTCGCGGCGGCAGGACTCTGTGCCGTCGCCTTGCTGCTGGCATCCCCGCAGGCCCGGGCCGGCTTTGCCGATGGCGTGAAAGCCTATGAGGCCGGTGATTATGCCGGGGCCTACGCGGCCTGGTCGCCGCTGGCCGAAGGCGGCGATGTCGCCGCCATGCGCAATCTGGGGCATCTGTATCGCTGGGGCCAGGGCGTCGAGCGCGACATCCAGCAGGCCATGCATTGGTATCGTCGCGCCGCCGAAACCGGTTTCGCGCGGGCCCAGGCCAATCTGGCGGCGATCTATCTGCAGGGCGATGAGGGCGTCGCCGTCGATTATGCCGAAGCGCGCAAATGGTTCGAGGCGGCCGCAAAACAGGGCCATGCCGTCGCGCAGTATAATCTGGGCCTGATGTATGAACTCGGCCTTGGCGTCGAGAAGAACGAGGCTGTGGCGCTCGGCTGGTACAACAACGCGGCCAAGGCCGGCCAGCCCGATGCGCTGGAACGCCTGTCGCTGCTGGTGATGCGTCGCGATGGCGGGGCGGCGGCGAAGCCGGCCGGCGAGGCTGCGATCCCACCGAAAGCCGCGGGCAGTGACGACAAGACGGAAAACAGCGCGGCCGGCGTAGTGGAAACGCCCGTGTCCGCGCCGGCAGTATCGCCGGCTCCGGCACCGGTCGAGGCAAATCCGGTCGAGGCGCCGCCGGCGGCCGATCCGTCCCGGCCTGCTGATGCCCAGGGCGAACCCGAACGGCCCGGTCTGCTCGGGCGTTTTTATTCCGCCATCTCGTCGGGTGGCGGCGTCTCGCTTCCCAACCTGTTCAATGCCGGCGAAAATCGCGATGATACCGACAAGCTCGAGCCGGAAGCGAAGTCCGGTTCGGAGGCGCGGCCATGATGCCGTGCGCGATCTGGGGGACCGGCCGTCATGCGTGATCCCTATGAAGTGCTGGGCGTGGCGCGCGGTGTCAGTCAGGACGACCTGCGCAAGGCCTATCGCAAGCTGGCCAAGGAACTGCATCCCGACCGCAACCCCGACAACGCCAAGGCCGCGGAGCGGTTCAAGGAAGTCTCGGCCGCCTACGACATTCTGGGCGATGCCGAGAAACGCGGCAAATATGATCGCGGCGAAATCGACGCCGCCGGCCAGCCGCGTGCGCGCGGCTTCGGCGGCGGCTTTCGCGGCGGTCCAGGTGCTGGCGCCGGCGCGCGCGGCGGCCGTGGCCCGTTCGGCGGCGGCGATTTCGGTTTCGGCGGTTTTGAAAATGGCGGCGAGGATATCTTTGACGAGATATTCGGCCAGATGCGGCGCACGCGCGGTGGTGCCGGTGCGGGGGCCCATGCCGGGGCGCGTGCCAACCGGCCGATGCGGGGCGCCGATCGCCATTTCAATCTGAAGATCGGGTTCCTGGATGCCGCCCGCGGCTGCAAGCGGCGGCTCACCATGCCTGATAGCAAGCAGCTTGATGTCACCATCCCGGCCGGGCTGGCCGATGGCCAGCAGATCCGCTTGCGGCACCAGGGCGATGCCGGCCGCAATGGTGGCGAGGCGGGCGACGCGCTGATCGAGGTGACGGTCGAGCCGCATGCCTTCTTCACCCGCCAGGGCGACGACATCCATCTCGAGCTGCCGGTCACGCTGGACGAGGCCGTGCTTGGCGCCAAGATTGCCGTGCCCACCATCGATGGCATGGTGGCCGTTGCGGTGCCCAAAAGCGCAAGTTCAGGCACCACCCTGCGTCTGAAAGGCCGCGGTTTCCCGCTCAAGGGCGGTGCGTCCGATCAGCGGGGCGACCAGTATGTGAAGCTCAAGCTCGTGCTGCCCGAGAAACCGAACTCGGCGCTGGAAAAGCTGGTCGAGGGCTGGGTGAAGTCGAATAAATACGACGTGCGGGCCAAATACACGGTCGAATGATTCCGCCGCCGCCCGGCCGGAATTAACGAAGCATTCACCATCTCTTGTCAGCCTGAAGGTGGACTGTCCTTGCCGGAGAGTCCTGTGGGCGTTTATCGTCCCGCCACGACAGCCGATTCGCGCGCGATCCCGATTCGGTCGATGGACAAGGCATGTATACGCGACGTTTGGTGATTTCTTCCCTGCTTGGACTGCTTGGCAGCGCCGCCTTCGCGGCGCCGGGCTTGGCGGCATCGCGCAATGGCGCCGTGCCGGTGCCGAGGCAGAAACCGCCGGCCGGCGGAACCAAGCCCATGCCGAAACGCCCGCCTGCCGTCGTGGTGCTCGATCCCGGCCATGGCGGCCGCGATCCGGGTGCCATCGGCGTGACCGGAACCGAGGAAAAGGATGTCACGCTGTCGATCTGCCAGAGCATCCGCCAGATGCTGGCCGGCAATCCCGACATCAGGGTATTCATGACCCGCGACCGCGACAGCTATATCCCGCTGCCCAGCCGGGTTGCTTTCGCGCATGAAAAAAGCGCCGACCTGTTCATCTCGATCCATGCCGATGCGGCGCCCAATCGCGGCGCCCGTGGCCTGTCGGCATATTCGCGCGCCGACAAGGCATCGGATGATTTCGCCCGCCGCCTGGCCGACCGCGAGAACCAGGTCGATGCGATCTATGGCTTTGATACCGGCGCCACCGACAAGCAGACGGCGGCGATCCTGATCGATCTGGCCCGCCGCCACAGCCATAACGCCTCGCTGTCGGCCAAGCGCCGCATCGTCACCGGCGTCGGCCGGCGGGTGCAGTTGCTGGAAAACCCGATGCGGCAGGCCAATTTCGCCGTGCTGCGTTCGCCCGCGATCCCCTCGGTGCTGATCGAGACCGGCTTCCTGTCGAATCCGCAGGACGAACGCATCCTGCGCAGCCCGAAAAGCCGCGCCGAACTGGCGCGCTTCCTGGCCGAACAGATCGCCCCGGTGGCGGCCGACCTGCGCGAGGCGTAAGCCGCGCCCCGTCAGATCAGGAGCGCCGCATGCGCATCGTCGAAGTCCGCGAGAAAACCGTTTCTATCGCCTCGCCGATCGCCAACGCCTATATCGATTTCTCCAAGATGACCTGCTCGGTGGTCGCCGTGATCACCGATGTCGTCCGCGACGGCAAACCGGTGGTGGGCTTCGGTTTCAATTCCAATGGCCGCTACGGCCAGGGCGCCCTGATGCGCGAACGTTTCCTGCCGCGCCTGATGGAGGCCGATCCCGATACGCTGATCGATACCGCCAACAACAACCTCGATCCGTTTGCCATCTGGAAAACCCTGATGACCAACGAGAAGCCGGGCGGCCATGGCGAACGCTCGGTGGCAGTGGGCACGCTCGACATGGCGGTGTGGGATGCCGTGGCCAAGATTGCCGGCGTGCCGCTCTGGCGCCTGCTTGCCGACCGCTACCGCAAGGGCGTGGCCGACGACCACGTCTGGGTCTATGCCGCCGGCGGCTATTACTATCCCGGCAAGGACCTGACCGCCCTGCAGGACGAGATGAAAAGCTATCGCGACCGCGGCTATCGCGTCGTGAAGATGAAGATCGGCGGTGCGTCACTCGCCGAAGACCTGCGCCGCATCGAGGCGGTGATCAAGATCGTGGGCGATGGGCGCAATCTCTGCGTCGACGTCAACGGCCGTTTCGATCTGAAGACGGCAATCGAATACGGCAAAGCGCTGCTGCCCTACGACCTGTTCTGGTATGAAGAGGTTGGTGATCCACTCGATTACGCCCTGCAGGCCGAACTTGGCAGGCATTACGACAAGCCGATGGCCACCGGCGAGAACCTGTTCTCGATGCAGGATGCGCGCAACCTGATCCGCTTCGGCGGCATGCGGCCCGACCGCGACTGGCTGCAATTCGACTGCGCCTTGTCGTATGGCCTGGTGGAATACCTGCGCACGCTCGACATGTTGAAGGACCATGGCTGGTCGACGCGGCGGGTCGTGCCCCATGGCGGCCACCAGATGTCGCTGAACATCGCCGCCGGCCTGCATCTGGGCGGCAACGAAAGCTACCCCGACGTGTTCAAGCCCTTCGGCGGCTTTGCCGACGGCATCGCCGTCGAGGATGGCCATGTCGGCTTGCCGCAGATTCCCGGTGTTGGTTTCGAGGCGAAATCCGGGCTTTATGCCGTGATGAAGTCGCTGCTCGACTGATCGTCCGGGCCGCAAGCCGGCCAGCGCAATCTGGCAATTGACAGTGTGCGGAAGGACCGGCAACCTCGGCGGCCTATAACAAGGCGACGGGCGATGAACCGCCGCCAGAGGAAACCCGGAGACCGATCATGCGCATTTCATATCTGCTGGCCGCCGCCGTGATGGCGGTTGGCCTTGCCGGCCCTGTTGCCGCCCAGACCACCCTGAAATTCGGCTATGCCCTGGCGCCGAACTCGCATTACGGCGTGGCGGCCAAGTCCTTCGACGAAAATCTGGCCAAGCTGGCGCCGGGCAAGTTCAAGATCGAGCAGTTCCCCTCCAGCGCGCTGGGCGGCGAACGCGAGATGATCGAGAGCCTGCAGCTCGGCAACCTGGAAATGGTGGTCACCTCCAGCGGTCCGGTCGGCAACTTCGTGCCGGAAGTCGCCATCATGGACATCCCCTTCCTGTTCCGCGATGCCGCCCATGCCCGCGCCGTGCTGGATGGCGCACCCGGTCAGGAGCTGCTGGCGAAATTCCCCGCCAAGGGTCTGGTCGCGCTGGCCTGGGGCGAGCAGGGCTTCCGCCATCTCACCAACAGCAAGCATCCGGTCGACACCCCGGCCGACCTCAAGGGCCTGAAGATCCGCACCATGGAAAACCAGGTGCACATGATCGCCTTCCGCACCCTGGGTGCCAGCCCGACGCCGATGGCCTGGCCGGAAGTGATCCAGGGCCTGCAGCAGGGCACCATCGACGGGCAGGAAAACCCGATGTCGGTGATCGTCAGCGCCAAGCTGCCCGAAGTGCAGAAATTCCTCACCCTGACCCGGCATGTCTATTCGCCGGCGCTGATCATCATGTCCAAGCGCACCTACGACAAGCTGTCGGATGCCGACAAGACCGCAGTGCAGGCCGCGGCCAAGGCCGGCGCCAAGGATATGCGCGCCTGGATCGACCAGGTCGAGTCCAAGGCGGTGTCCGATGTGCAGGCGATGGGCATGAAGGTGGTGGAGAAGGTGGATACCGCCAAGTTCCAGACCGCGCTGGAACCGGCCTTCGCCGAATACGCCAAGCGTTTCGGCAAGGACAAGATCGACCAGATCCGCAATTTCAAGTGATCTGAATCTCACACAGGGTATGGGCGGGACGGCAGCAAAAGCCGTCCCGCTCCGTTTTCCGGAAGCCTTCCCATGCTGCGTCAGATCGATCGCGCCATTCTTGGCCTCAACCGCCTGCTGCTGATCGTGGCCCTTGCCGCGATGTCGGTGATCGTGTTCGCCAATGTGATGCTGCGCTACACCACCGGCGATTCCATCGTCTGGGCCGAGGAGGTGGCGCGCTACCTGATGATATGGCTGGCCTACCTTGGCATCGGCCCGGTGCTGCGGCTGGGTGGTCATATGGCGATCGACACGCTGCAGGCCGGTCTGGGCGAACCGCGGGCGAAGCTGCTGCGGCTGCTGATCGTGCTGCTGATGGCGTGCTTCAGCGCGGCGATGGTGTGGATCGGCGTCGATTTTGTCGATCGCACATCCGTGCAGTCGACGCCGGTGACGGATATTTCCTTCAGCTGGATCGCCGCCGCCATTCCGGTCGGCTTCGCGCTGAACCTGTGGCACCTGCTGGCGGTGGCGCGCGGTTATGTGACCGACAGGGAATTCGAGGTTTCGGCCGATCTCGATCCGGATCAGGCGGCGTCGATATGATCACCGCGATCCTGTTTGGCTGTCTTGTCCTGCTGCTGGCACTCGGCGTGCCGGTGGCTTTTGCCATCGGCATGTCGTCGCTGGCCGCCATGCTGGCCAATGGCCTGCTGCCGATCAGCCTGGCGCAGAAGCTGCTCACCGGGGTCGACAGTTTTCCGCTGATGGCCCTGCCGTTCTTCCTGCTCGCCGCCGAACTGATGACCGGCGGCGCGCTGGCCGAGGTGTTGCTGCGCTTCGCCGCCATGTTCGTCGGCCACCGGCGCGGCGGCCTGGGTTATACCAACATCCTGACGCTGACCTTCTTCTCGGGCATCAGCGGCTCGGCGCTGGCCGATGCGGCCGGCCCCGGTGCCATCCTGATCCGCATGATGCGCAAGTCCGGTTATCCAGCCGCCTATGCGGCGGCGCTGACGGCCACCACCTCGGTGGTCGGGCCGATCATCCCACCCTCGATCATCATGATCATCTATGCGTTGCAGGACCAGAATGTCTCGGTGGTCAGCCTGTTCATCGCCGGCATTATTCCCGGCCTGCTGATCTCGGGCTCGCTGCTGCTCTATAATTTCTGGGCCAGCCGCCGCCGCAATTTCAAGAGCGACGGCACCCTGCCCGACCTGCGCACCATCGTCACCACCACCTGGCGGGCCCTGCCGGCGCTGGTGCTGCCGGTGATCATCGTGGTCGGCATCCATGGCGGGGTGTTCACGCCCACCGAGGCTTCAGTGATCGCCGTGTTCTACGCGCTGGTCTGCGGCATGTTCGTCTACCGCACGCTCACGCTGGCGATGCTGCCCGGCATCCTGGCGCGCTCGGCCTTCCTCACGGCATCGGTGCTGCTGATCGTGGCGATGTGTTCGGCCTTCGCCTGGGTGCTGACGATCCTCAAGGTGCCGCAGATGCTGGCGCTGTGGATCGGCGCCCAGGGGCTTGACCCGCTGGCTTTCCTGCTGGCGGTGAACATCCTGCTGCTGTTGTTCGGCATCTTCATCGAGCCGCTGCCCGGCGTGATGGTGCTGGTGCCGATCCTGGCGCCGATGGCCTATGCCCTGGGCATCGATCCCACCCATTTCGCCATCGTGGTGATCGTCAATCTGACGCTCGGCATGATCACCCCGCCGGTGGGCGGCCTGCTGTTCGTCACCGCGATGGTGGCGAAGGTTTCGCTCTCCGAACTCAATCGCGAACTGTATCCGATGCTGGCGCTGCAGCTCGGCGTGCTGGCATTGATCTCGCTGGTGCCGGCGATCAGCACCTGGCTGCCCAGCGTCATGCGTTAAGGCGCGTGATGCGCTAGACGGTCTTCTCGAGGCAGACGGCGAAGAAGCCATCCATGCCGCCGCGCTCCGCCCAGTGGCAGGGCAGGGTGCGCAGGGCGCCGTCAGATGTGACCGCTTCCTCCGGCAGGCCCAGCTTCGCCGCATCGGCCGGCACAATACGGGCGCCGGGCAGGGCGCGCAGAACCGGCATCTGCCGCTCGCCTTCCTCGGGCTGCAGCGAACACACGCAGTAGACCATCTTTCCGCCCGGCTTCAGCATCGCCCAGGCCGCCTTGATCAGGCGCTGCTGCAATGCGGCCAGTTTCATCACGTCGGTTTCGTCTTTCAGATACGGCAGGTCGGGATGGCGGCGGATCGTGCCGGTGGCCGAACAGGGCGCGTCCAGCAGCACGGCATCGAAAAGTTGCGGGGGTTGCCAGGACTCGATCTCGGCGGTTCTCACCTCGGCTTTCAGGTGCAGGCGTTTCAAATTGGCCTTAAGCCGCTTCAACCGCGGATCCGAGCGATCCACCGCCATCACCTGTGCCCCCATGGCGGCCAGTTGCGCGGTCTTGCCGCCCGGCGCGGCGCACAGATCGGCCACGCGCAAGTCTTTCACATCGCCCAGCAGCAGCGCCGGCAGCGTGGCGGCCGCATCCTGAATCCACCAGGCTCCATCTTCGAAACCAGGCAGGCTCTCGATCGCGCCGCCGGCCATGCGACGCAGGCTGCCATTCGGCAGTAATTCAGCTTGCAGTGTCTCTGCCCAGACGGAAGCATCGCTCTTTACCGAGATATCCAGCGGCGCTTCCTGCAGGTGCGCCAACGCGATGTCACGTGCGACATCGGGGCCATAGGCATGGTCCCAGCTCTGCCACAGCCAGTCGGGCGTGTTTGTCAGGGCGGCATCCTGTTCGGCCACGATAGCCATGCCTTCGGTGGCCACTTTGCGCAGCACGGCATTGATCAGCCCGCGCGGCTTTTTCTGGTCCGGGTGCATCAGGTCGACGGCGGAATCCACCGCGGCATGAGGTGGCGCATCGAGGAACAGCAATTCGGCGGCGCCCAGCCGCAGCGCTTCGCGCGGCAGGCCCTTGGGCCACAGGGTGAGGAATTTGCGCAGGACGCCGTCGATCTGGCCGCGCCGGCGCAATGCCGTGGCCACCAGCCGGCGCACGAAGGCACGGTCGCGGTCGGCCAGGTCGCGGAAACCGGTTTTGGGATCGGCCAGCTGGTCGTCCAGCGCGCGGCCCTTGCCCAGCACGCCATCCAGCAGGCTGGCGGCGACGCGGCGGGGATTGATCGGAGCCGGTGTGGCGGGGGCGGTCTGGTCAGACATGGCCGCTGTTCTAGACCCCGTCTGGGGTATAGTCGAGCCACTGACCGGGAGGCGCCATGACCGAACTCTCCATTGCCGATGCCCAGGCCATCCTGGCCGAAAATTTCCCACCCTGGATCCGCGACCTGCATCTGCGTTTCGAAAGTCTTGCACCTGGCCGCGTGGTGCTGCGTCTGCCCAACAATCCGAAACTGGCCCGCGTCGGCGGCATCCTCTGCGGCCAGGCCATCATGGCGGTGGCCGACACGGCGATGGTGTTTGCCGTCACCAGTGCCGTGAAGCGTTTCGTCAACATGGCGACCGTGACCCAGACCACCAGCTTTTTCCGTTCGGTGGCCGACATGGATGTGCTGTGCGAGACGCGCGTGATCCGGCTGGGCAAGAGCCTGGCTTTCGGCGAAGCGAACTTTCGCAGCACCGAGCGCGAGGAGCCTTTCGCCCAAGCCAGCCTGACCTATGCGCTGTTAACCGGAAAGTGAGCGAAATATCGCGCGAAACCGCGAATAATGGCCGAATCGGGGCGGCCCGCTTGCTTGGCGGATGGGCCGGAACCTGCTAATCCTCCGGCCATGCCGCAGCAATCGACCCGAATCGCCCCCTCGATCCTGTCCGCCGATTTCGCCCAGTTGGGCGCCGAGGTCGCCGCCATCGACAAGGCCGGCGCCGATTATGTGCATATCGACGTGATGGACGGTCATTTCGTACCCAATCTCACCATCGGGCCAAGCGTGGTCGCCGCCTTGCGCAAGCACACCAAAAAGCCCTTCGACGTGCACCTGATGATCTCGCCGGTGGATGCCTTCGTGCCGCAATTCGCCGAGGCCGGCGCCGACATCATCACCGTGCACCCCGAAGCCGGCCCGCATGTGCATCGCACGCTGCAGCTGATCCGCAGCCTGGGCAAAAAGGCCGGCCTGTCGCTCAATCCCGGCACGCCGGTGGAAACCGCGCTGGCGGTGCTCGACATGGTCGACCTCGTGCTGGTGATGAGCGTGAACCCGGGTTTCGGCGGACAGAAATTCATTTCCAGCCAACTCGAGAAGATCCGCATCCTGCGCACGGCCATCGACAAATCCGGCCGTGCGATCGACCTGGAAGTGGATGGCGGCATCAACGTCGAAACGGCGCAGCTGGCTGTCAATGCCGGTGCTGATGTTCTGGTGGCCGGCACCGCCACCTTCCAGGGCGGCCCGTCGGCCTATGCCGATAACATCGCGCGGGTGCGCGCCAAGCGCGCGGCGTGAGCTGACGTGGCTGCGGCCAGTCTGCGGGATACCTTCGGACAGAAACTGCTGCGGCGTGCCAGCACCGCTTGGTATGCCACGCGTCTGTATGCCCTGACCCTGCCGCGCCAGGCGCCGCTCGAACTCCCGGTCCTGCCGGATGAAGCCTGGCCCGGTGCGGTGGCCAATGCCGACCGGCTGTTTCAGGGCCGTTTCGTCTTTGCCGGCGTCGAGGTGGTTTCGCCACGCTCCGCACCATGGAGCATGACGGCGGCCGAGCTGAAACTCGACGCTCCCAGCCATGCTGCCTGGGCCGCCGAACTGCATGGCTTCCGCTGGCTGCGGGATTTCGCCACCCAGGGCGGCGACATGGCGCGCCGCATGGCCCGTGCGCTGCTCACCTCCTGGCTTGAAAGGCACGCGCAGCAGATCCAGGGCCTGCCCTGGCGCGCTGACGTGGCGGGGCGCCGGCTGTCGCACTGGATCGGCGCGGCGCATTTCCTGCTCGATGGCGCCGATGAAAAATTCGCCCATGATTTCCTGCTCGCCATCGCGCGGCACACGGCGCATCTGAACCACGCGGCGAAACGCACGCCACCCGGCCTGCCGCGCTTTGCCGCCATGATAGGACTGGTTTATGGCCTGGAAGCGCTGGGCCAACCCGAGCAGGCTGCGATGCAGGCGCTGTGCGCCGCGCTGGAAACGCAAATCCTCGCCGATGGCGGCCATGTCAGCCGCAATCCTTCGCAGCTTTATCGCCTGCTGCGCGAGATTGTCGCGCTATGGCGTTTCCTTCTGGCGCTCGATCCGGAACGCGCCGCCATGCTGCAGGTTTTTCTGGATCGCATGGCGCCGATGCTGCGTTTCTTCCGTCACGGTGATGGCGGACTCGCGCTGTTCCATGGTGGGCAGGAGGAAGTGCCGGCCCAGATCGAACAGTTGCTCGATCTCTCCGAGGCCAAGGGCAAGCCACTCAATTCGGCGACGCTCAGCGGTTATGAACGTGCCGTGGCGCGGCGTGGCCTGCTGCTGATCGATGCCGGTGCGGCGCCGCCGGTCCAGCCGGATGCGCCGCCCCCCCATCGTGGCCTGCTGTCGTTTGAATTCAGCCACGGCAAGGATCGCCTGATCGTCAATTGCGGGGCGTCGCGACGCATCGGCGGCGGCTGGGCCGAAGCCTTGAGCGGCAGCGCGGCGCACAGCACGATCACCCTGGGGCAGGGCGAACCGGCGCTGGATGCGCAGGTGTCTGTGACGCGCAACGAACAGGATGGCGCTATCCTGTTCGACCTCGAGCATGACGGCTGGCGGCGCAGCCACAACCGCCTGTATCGCCGGCGCCTGTTCCTGGCGGCTGGTGGCGAGGATCTGCGCGGCGAGGAAACCATTACCGACTCTGCCGGCATGCCGGTCGAAGCGGTGCTGCGGCTGCATCTGCATCCCGGCGTGCATGCCTCCCTGATCGGCAGCGGCGACACGGTGATCCTGAAAAGCGCCAGCGGCCAGGGCTGGCGTTGGCGCGGTGCCGGCGGCGTGGTGCGCCTGGAAGACAGTGTCTATTTCGGCCATACCGACAATGGCGGTGCCGATGCGCCGCGACGCACGCAACAGATTGTGATGACCGGCTCGGCCGGCGAAACCCCTCTGGTATTCAAATGGGCGCTAACCAAAATCGGTTGATCCACATTGCCAGCTTGCCGGCGCAACCCTGGAAGAATGGCGGTGGTCTCACCACCGAGATCGCCATCGATCCGCCCAATGCCTCGCTGGAGGATTTTCGCTGGCGCGTCAGCATGGCGAAGATCGAGCGCGATGGGCCATTCTCGGCTTTTCCCGGCATCACGCGCTGGATCACCCTGGTCGAGGGCAACGGCTTCATCCTTGATTTCAGCGACGGTTCGACGCTGGAGGTGACGAAGCCGTTTGAGCCGCATCAGTTCGATGGCGGCCTGGCCGCGCAATGCCGGCTGGTGAACGGTCCCTGCCGCGATCTCAACGTGATGGCGCGCCACGACGAGGTGATGCGTGTCGCGGTCGCCCGCTCGCGTGCGCCGCTGCCGTCAATGGGGCACGCCGTGGTGTCGGGTCACGGTGTTTCGATCCGCCTCGACGACCGGCACGTTCTCAACGCCTTCGTCGATCGGCCGTTCTGACGGCCGATCCGGCTTTTCAGCTCAGGCTTTCTGCGCTTCGGCCACGAAGGGCTTCAGCGGCTTCTGCGGCCGTGGGCCGATATGGCTGATCACCTCGGCGGCGCAGAGCGAGCCGAGCCGGCCGGCGGCGTGCAGGTCGAAGCCATGGGTGAAGCCGTATAGGAAGCCGGCGGCGTAAAGGTCGCCGGCACCGGTGGTGTCCACCACATTCACGCCGCGCACGGCGTCGATGATGTGCAGTTCCTCGCCCGAGATGATCACCGAGCCCTTTTCCGAGCGGGTGAGAGCGGCGACGTCGACATGGCCGCGCACATGCTGCAGCGCGCCGTCGAAATCCTGCGTCTCGTACAGCGCGGTGATCTCGGCCTCGTTGGCGAACAGGATGTCGACGTGATGCTCGACCAGATGGCGGAATTCGGCGCGGTGGCGGTCGACGCAGAAACTGTCGGACAGCGACATGGCCACCTTGCGACCGGCATCATGGGCCAGGCGGATCGCCTTGCGCATGCCGTCCTTGGCCATCGGCTGGTCCCACAGGTAGCCTTCCAGATAGGTGATTTCGGCCTTCGCCACGGCAGCGGCCTCGATATCGTCGGGCGTCAGGTCGATCGAGGCACCCAGATAGGTGTTCATGGTGCGCTGGGCATCGGGCGTCACCAGGATCAGGCAGCGGGCGGTGGACGGGCCTTCGGTGGCCGGTGCGGTGTCGTAATGCACGCCCAGGCCGCGGATGTCGCGGGCGAAGACGTTACCCAGCGTATCGTTGCGCACCCGGCCGATGAACTGCACCTTGCCGCCCAGGGCGGCGACGCCAGCCGCCGTATTGGCCGCCGAACCGCCCGAGCACTCCACGGTTTCACCCATGGCGGCATAAAGCGCCTCGGCCCGGCCGCCGTCGATCAGGGTCATGCCGCCCTTGGGCATGCCATGTTCGTCGAGGAAGTCGTTGTCCACGCGTGCCAGCACGTCGACGATGGCGTTGCCGATGGCGAGCACGTTATTCTGGGCCTTGGTCATCGAAGCTTTCCTGCTGGCGGTATTTACCGTTACTCTGTAGCCAATCGAGGCAAGGAAGGCAAATATGGACGCGTTGATAAAAATGACTGCCCGCCAGGCTGTGGCGGCCCTGAAGGCCCGCGATGTCAGCCCGGGCGAACTGATCGATGCCGCCGAGGCGCGCATCGCCGAGGTGGAGCCCAAGGTCAACGCCCTGCCCATCCTGTGCCTCGACCGCGCCCGCGCCATGGCCGAAAAGCTGGAACGCCCCGACGATCCGCCGCCGGGCTACCTGTATGGACTGCCGGTGGCGATCAAGGATCTGGTGGATGTGGCCGGCGTGCGCTGCACCCAGGGCAGCCGCGCCTTCGCCGACCGCATTGCCCATCGCTCCGATTATTCGGTCGAGCGGCTGGAAGGCAACGGCGCGCTGGTGATCGCCAAGGCCAATACGCCGGAATTCGGTGCCGGGGCGCAAACCTTCAACGACGTGTTCGGCACCACCACCAATCCCTGGAATACGGCGATGACGCCGGCCGGGTCATCGGGCGGGTCGGCGGCGGCCCTGGCCGCCGGCGAGGTCTGGCTGGCCGATGGCTCCGACCTGGGCGGTTCCTTGCGCATTCCGGCTTCCTTTACCGGCGTGGTCGGCCTGCGTCCGTCCCCCGGGCGCGTGGCGTGGGGCCCGCGTGCCCTGCCGTTCGACACGCTCTCGGTGCTGGGCCCGATGGGGCGCAATGTCGGTGATTGCGCGCTGATGCTGGATGCCCAGGTCGGCCTGGATACGCGCGATCCGCTCAGCCTGCCGGCGCCGGACCGCAGTTTCGTCGACAGCGTGGACCATGCCGTCAGCTTCGGCCGGCTGCCATCGCGGTTCGCCGGCGGTTGTCGTGTGGGCTGGACACCCGATCTCGGCCTTTCGCCGGTGGATCCGGAAGTGCTGGCGATCTGCCAGGCAGCCGTGCGGCGGCTGGAAAAGCTGGGTGCGAGCGTCGGCACCGACACGCCGGATTTCAGCGGCGCGGAAGAGTGTTTCCAGGTTCTGCGCGCGGCCAATTTCGCTGCCTCAGTTTGGCCCAAAATCCAGGGCAAGACCGATCTGGTGAAACCGGAAGTGATCTGGAACGCGGAGAAGGGACTGAAACTCGGCGGCGTCGAGCAGGCCGATGCACGCCGCGTGCAGGGCGAGATCTATAACCGCGTCGCCGCCTTTTTCGAACGCCATGATTTCCTTGTGTTGCCCACCTGCGTCTCGCCGCCTTTCGATCATCGCAAGCGGTATCTGGAAGAGGTGGCGGGCCGCAAGTTCGACACCTACATCTCCTGGCTGGTGCTCACCTTTGCCGTCACGCTTACCGGCACGCCGGCAATTTCGATCCCCTGCGGCTTCACCAAGTCGGGCCTGCCGGTCGGCCTGCAGATCGTGGCGCGTCCGCGCGGCGAAGCGGAATTGCTGGCTTTCTGCGCCGTGCTGGAGGCCGATCTGGGCCTGAGCGGCCGGGTGCCGGTCGATCCCATCGCCGGCCAGCCATGATCGGGGAGACGTGATGATCGGTCGCAGTCTGAGCCTCGCCATCGGCCAGTTGCCCGACCCGGCTTTCCGCCGGGTGCTGGTGAAGTCGCTGCTGATCAGCATGATCGTGTTCGGCCTGCTGGCCGTGGGATTGTGGTTCGGCCTGCTGCTGCTGCCGGAAACCGAACAGACCTGGCTCGACTGGGTGGTCGGTTTCCTGTCGGGCCTGGGCTTTTTCGTCGGCATGATGCTGCTGTTCCCCGCCGTGATGACGGCGGCGCTCGGCCTGTTCATCGACGATATCGCCGACGCCGTGGAACAGAAGCATTACCCGCAGGATTCGCGGGGCCAGCCGCTGGCTTTCTGGCCGGCGCTCTGGGGCTCGCTGCGCTTCCTCGGCATCGTTCTTGTGGTCAATATCGTCCTGCTGCCGGTCTATGGCATCCTGCTGTTCTTCCCGCCGCTGTTTTACATCCTGTCGCTGGCGGTGAACGGGTATCTGGTCGGCCGGGAGTATTTCGAGGCGGTGGCCTGGCGCTACCTGCCGCGACCGGAGGCCGATCGGCTGCGCCGGCGCCGGCGCGGCGATGTATGGCTGTGCGGCGTGCTTATTGTGCTTCTGTTAACCATTCCGGTCGTAAATTTCCTTGTCCCGATTGTAGCTACCGCATTCATGGTTCACGTCTACAAGCGGTTGCGGGCGACGGGCTGACCGTTACCCCGGCAATAGGTCGGTTGCCGGCTGAATCACCTTGGGGGATCAGAGGAGAACCGTCTATGTTTGGTCGCAAGAAGCCGAGTGCCGATACTGCCGCCACCCTGCCGCCGGCGCCGCCTGCCGAAAGCAAGCCTGCCGAGGTGAAGCCGGCCGAACCGGCCGCGGTTTCAAGCGTTGCCAAGGCCGATGACGATCTGCCGCCCATGCCCAGCCATCTGCGGGCCGTCGGCAAACCCGTGCTTCCCACTGCCCCCGCCACCGTTACCGCCGGAGCCGCCATGACCGATACGCCCACCACCCCGACCTTCCGCCCCGAAATTGCCAAGCGCCCGGGTGTCGATCTGGCGCCCAAGAGCGTGGTGCAGGCCACTGCCGCGCCCGCTTCGCCGCGCAGCGAAGGCGCCGAGCCCAAGGTGCTGCTGATCGGCCGTGAAATCAGCCTGAACGGCCAGATCACCGCCTGCGACAAGGTGATCGTCGAGGGCCGCGTCGAGGCCCAGCTCACCGACAGCCGCTTTGTCGAGATCACCGAAACCGGACAGTTCAAGGGTTCGGCCGAAGTGGAAGAGGCCGAGATCCGTGGCCGCTTCGAAGGCCGTCTCAGCGTGCGTGGCCGCCTGCTGATCCGCGGCAGCGGCAAGGTCTCGGGCGAGATCGCCTATGGCCAGCTTGAGATCGAATGCGGCGGCGAGATTTCCGGCACGGTGCAGACCGTGGCTGCCGGCGGCCGCAGCACCTCGGCGGCGGCCGAATAAGCATCGCATACAGAACCGTGCTTTCGTATCGCGTATCGCGCGGGGCTTTTGCCCCGCGCCTTCTGTTTCTGGGGCTGATGCTGGTTGCGCTGTCTGCCTGCGGCGCGCGGCCGTCGGGCAGTGCCGGCACCGGCGAGGAACCGCTCGACCTGGCCCTGGTGCCCGCGCCCTCGCGTCCCGATGAAGCACCGCGCCGGCCGCTCAGCGCCGATGTGGTCCGCAAGACCGAGGCCGAGGCCCGCGCGCTGTTCGGCGCGCCCACCACCTTGCGCCGCGAACCGCCGGGCGAAGTCTGGCAGTATCAGGCCGAAAATCCGCGCTGCACCCTGCTGCTGTTTTTCTATCCCGATGCGGGCCCGCGCCTGCGTGTGGCCCATGCCCAGGTGCTGAGCCGCGTGCGCGGCCAGACGGTCGACGATTCCGATTGTCTGGCGGCCCTGCTGAAAACCCAGCCGCCGATGGCGCAGCCCCGGCCGATGTCCTAACTCAATCCGACCTGTTGCCGAAACGCGTCATAAGTAAGGGCTGCGCCGGTGCTGCATTCGGCGAGCGCGCGGTCATGCGTCACCAGGGCAGCGCAGCAGGCTTTCGCAACGCCGGCCAGTAGATCATCCCGCGACAGATAGGTTATGTCACCCGTGATCACATCGCCAGGTGCAATCCTGCTGCCGCCGACGCGGTGATAGACGCCCAGCAAGGCTATGCGTTTCTCCGCATCGGCGATCTGGCGCAGTTCGTCTTCCTGAACATGCGTCGTGACGACGACCAGTTCTTCCGCCTCGATCAACGCGCGGATGCGGTCCACGTCATTATGGCGCAGGATCTCGTCATAGGCGTTGCTGTCGAACATCACCCGCAGCTTTGCCGGCAATGTCATGCCCCGCGCCGCCATTGCGCCGGCGTGGCGCCGGTCCAGGTCTTGAAGGCGCGATGGAAATTGGCCACATCGGCAAAACCCAGCCGCGCGGCCACCGCAGCCATGCTGCGGCTGGGATCGCGCAGCAGGTCTTTTGCCATGGCACAGCGCAGGGCCGCGACTTCGGCCTGAAATCCGGTGCCGCGCTGCGTCAGCCGCCGCTGCAATGTACGCGCTGTCATGCCCAGTGCGGCGGCGGCCGCATCGATGCTGGGTGGATCGCCGTCGGCCAGCAGGCCGCGGATGCAATCGGCCAGCCGCATGCGCAGGTCGTCGTCGGTCGCATCGCCCAGCCGGGCCAGCGCGCGGCCGGCGTAATCGGCCAGCATGCCTTTCAGGGCCGGACTCGCCTGCCGCACCGGCAAGGCCAGTGTATCGGCCGCCAGCAGCAGGGAATCGTCCTCGGCGTCGAATTCAACCGGCGCGGCGAAGACCCGGCGATATTCGGCGATGCCATCGGGCGCGGCATGGCGGAAGCGCACGCTCTGCGGCGCGATGGTGCGGCCGCACAGCCAGCGGGTGAAGGTGAGCGTCGCGGTCAGCACGGCTTCGACGCGATGGCGCCGGCAGGGCCAATCCGGATCGAATGGCATGTAGAGCAGACGAATATCCGCGCCTTCCGGCCGTGCCGCAAACCGTCCGCCGCCGCCCACCAGCGGCGCGAAACGATCGGCTTGCGCTGCCGCCTCGCGCAGGGTTTCGCAGCTCATCAGCAGGTGGCCCAGAGCATCGAACGAGCCGGGTCGCACCTGCTCGCCCACATGCAGGCCAAGATTGGCATCGCCGGTGAGGCGCAATGCGGCCTGCCAGATTGCCGAAACGGCATCATGGGGCAGGCGGCCCTCCGGGTTGTCGAGCAGGGCGGGGGACAGTCCGGCCTCGCGCAGCACCTGATCGGCGGCAACAGGACGGGCGGTCCGGTCGCGCAGCGCATCCAGCAGGGTGCGCACATAGCCGGCGGCCACGCTGCGCGGGATACGATGCAAGATGGTGCCGGCCTGGGTCATGCAGCCCGGTTTCCTCCCGATTTTGGCGTCCGGTGACAATGCGCTGGCGCATCCGGCCATCGCCCTGCCGTCTGGACTGCGCCAGAATGCCGCAGCAAACCGGTCGCGACAACCCGACAGAAACCCAAAGTGGCCGGCGAGGGAGGAAACCATGACAGACGCGTCCATTGACGCGGTGCTGATCCAGATCGATTCGACGGGTCAGGCCATTCTGGGACTTGTTTTGGCCCTGATCATGTTCGGGGTCGCGCTGGACCTGCGTCTGAGCGATTTCATCGCCGTGTTGCGCAAACCGCTGGCGCCGCTGACCGGCCTGGTGGCGCAGACCCTGCTGCTGCCGGCGCTGACCTGGGCCATGACCATGGTGATCCAGCCGCAGCCCAGCGTGGCCCTGGGCATGATCATCGTGGGTGCCTGTCCGGGCGGCAACCTGTCGAATCTGATCACTCATATGGGGCGCGGCAACACGGCGCTGTCGGTCTGCATGACCGGCCTGTCCAGTGTGGTGGCGATCATTGCCACGCCGCTCAACATCCTGCTCTGGGCCTCGCTCAATCCGGCCACCGCAGCCCTGCTGCGGCAGGTGGATATCGAGGCCGGGCCCTTTCTGGCGCAAACCGTGCTGATTCTCGGCCTGCCCATGGCGCTGGGCATGGCGCTGGCCCATTGGGCGCCGCGTCTCGCGGCGCGGCTGCGCCGCCCTTTCCAGATCATGTCCTTCCTGTTCCTGATCCTGTTCATCCTGGCCACGACGGCATCGAACGGGCGCTACCTGCTCACGTTCCTGTCCGACATCATGCCGCTGGTGGTGCTGCATAACGCGGCGGCGTTGTTGCTCGGCTGGCTGGCGGCAAAGGCGATCCGCATGAATGCCGCCGACAGCCGCGCCGTCACCATAGAAATCGGCATGCAGAATTCCGGCCTTGGCCTGGCGCTGATCCTCAATCAGTTCGATGCACTGGGCGGCGCGGCGCTGATCGCCGCCGGCTGGGGCATCTGGCATATCGTCTCGGGCTGGACGCTGGCGACGCTATGGAAACGCGGTGATGCCCGCCGCCGGCGCGAGCAATCGGCATGAACAATGCGGGCGTTATGGTGACGGGCGCGGCCGGCTTTATCGGCCGCAGTCTGGTGGCGGCACTGGCCGCTGATACAGCGGCGCAGCCGGTGATCGCTTTCGATCTGCGCGATGTGCCGTCGCCTGAACGGTTGCCGGGCGTGACCTATGTCGCTGGCGATATCCGCGATCCGGCGCTGGCCGAACACATGCAGCGGTATCGGCCGCGCTGCGTGGTGCATCTGGCCTCCGTGGTGGCGGCCGGGGGCGACGAGCAGCGCGATTTCGAGATCGACGTGAAGGGCACCGAGACTGTGCTGCGCGCCTGTCTTGCTGCCGGTGTGGCGCATCTGGTGGTCACCTCCAGCGGGGCGGCGTACGGTTATCATGCCGACAATCCGGTGCCGCTGCGAGAAAGCGATGCCCTGCGCGGCAACGAGGATTTCGCCTATGCGCGGCACAAGAGGCTGGTCGAGGAAATGCTCGCCGCGTGGCGCACAGAGCATCCCGGACTGAAACAGACCGTGTTCCGGCCCTGCACCGTGCTGGGGCCCGGCACGGCCAACCAGATCACCGCGATGTTTCGTCGGCCGCTGGTGCTTGGCCTCACCGGCACGACGACGCCGTTTTCTCTGGTGGCCGACAGTGACGTGGTGGCGGCGCTGATCCGCGCGGCCCGCGGCGGTCCGGCCGGTGTGTTCAATCTGGCCGGTGATGGCACGCTCAGCCTGGCGCAGATCGCCGGCAAACTCGGCAAGCCCTATCTGGCGATCCCGCCGGCATTGCTGAAAGGCGCTTTATGGCTGCTCAACCGGCTGGGCCTGACGAAGCTTGGGCCGCAGCATGTCAAATTCATCCAGTACCGCCCGGTTCTGGATAACACAAAACTGAAAAGCGGCTTCGGCTATGCGCCAGAGCTGGATGCGGATGCGGTGTTCGAGCGATACAGGAAGGCAAACCAGGCATGACCTATCTGGTGATCGGTGCCGGCCCGGCCGGGCTGGCGGCCCTGAACAGCTTCAAACAGGCGGGCCTGCCGGTGGAGGCCGTGGAACGGCATGCCGATATCGGCGGGCAGTGGCTTTACGGCGCGGAATCCAGCGCGGTCTATGCTTCCACGCATCTGATCTCATCCAAGCGCACCACGGCCTTTGCCGATTTCCCGATGCCCGAAGACTGGCCGGCCTATCCCGGTCATGCCCAGGTGCTGGAATACCTGCGCGATTACGCGACGCATTTCGGGCTGTATCCGCTGATCCGCTTCAACACCTCATTGCAGAACCTGGTGCGGCAGGGCGATGGATGGCGCGCGACCTTCAGCGACGGAAGCGTGAAGGACTATGCCGGCGTGGTGATCGCCAACGGCCATCTGACCGATCCGCTGCTGCCGCAGATTCCGGGCTCCTTCAGCGGCAGGCTGATGCATGCCAAGGATTACAAGACGGCGGATATCTTCGAGGGCAAGACCGTGCTGGTGGTCGGCATGGGCAATACCGGCTGCGACATCGTGGTGGATGCCATTCACCGCGCCGCCCGCGTGTTGTGGAGCGTGCGTGGCGGCAATCATTTCGTGCCGAAATTCCTCGCCGGCAAGCCGGCCGACGAGGGCAACCACAAGCCAAAGCGTTTCATCCTGCCCAAGGGCCTGCGCGCCATGCTGCACGAGCCTTTGCTGCGGCTGCTGGTTGGTCCGCCGGAACGTTTCGGTCTGCCCCGACCGAAACATCGCCTCTATGATCGCACGCCGATCGTCAACTCGCTGGTGCTGCAGCATCTGGGTCAGGGTGACGTGGACCTGCGCAAGCCGATCCGTGAATTCCGCGGCGACACCGTGGTTTTCGCCGATGGACGCGAAGACAAGGTCGACCTCGTGCTGCTGGCCACGGGCTACCGCATCACCTTCCCGTTCCTCGCCGATCTTTCGACGCTGAACTGGCAGGCGGCGAACCAGGCACCCAGGCTGTTCCTCAACATATTCCCGCCGCAGGATAACGGCCTGTTCGTGGCTGGCCTGCTGGAGGGCGCCGGCGTCGGCTGGGCCGGCCGTGCGCTTCAGACTGATCTGATCGCGGCCTATCTAAAGGCGCGCGAGAGGAATCCGGCGGCTGCCGAGGCCTTCCGTCGCCGCGTCGTCGAAGGCTGCATGCAGGGCACGCAGGATCGCGGCGAGCACGGCATCTTCGTCGACTTCCTGCAATACAAGCGCGACCTGCAGGCCGCGATCGCCTCGCTGGGCTAGTGGGCCGGCTTAATCGTCCTTTTTCGTTTTCGGCTTGAAGGCGCAGAGGTCGGCCACGATGCAGCGCCAGCAATCGGGCTTGCGCGCCTTGCAGATATAGCGGCCATGCAGGATCAGCCAGTGATGGGCATGCTGCACGAACGGCTTCGGCACGGCCTTTTCCAGCGCCAGCTCGACGGCCAGCGGCGTCTTGCCCTTGGCCAGGCCCGTGCGGTTGGCAACACGGAAGATATGCGTATCCACCGCAATCGTCGGCTCGCCCCACAGCACGTTCAGCACCACATTCGCCGTCTTGCGGCCAACGCCAGGCAGGGCCTGCAGCGCGTCGCGGTCGCGCGGCACCTGGCTGTCATGCTGTTCGACCAGGATTTTTGACAGGGCGATCACGTTCTTGGCCTTGGCATTGAACAGGCCGATGGTCTTGATGTGCTGCTTCAGGCCGGCCTCGCCCAGCTTCAGCATCTGCGCCGGCGTCGTGACTTTCTCGAACAGGGCCTTCGTGGCCTTGTTCACGCCGGCATCGGTGGCCTGGGCCGACAGCACTACGGCCACCAGCAGGGTATAGGCGTTGACGTAATTCAGCTCCGTCTTCGGCTCGGGGTTCTGTTTGGCCAGGCGGGTGAAGAATTCGGTGGCTTGCTGGGGCTTCATGGGGCTTGGCAAAAGGGGACGGGTCGTCGATCTTTAGACCGCCATGATGCTCCATCGCAAGCTCGCCATCCTGCTGCTTCTGCTGCTGCCCGTTGCCGTGTCGGGCGCCATGCCGGCTGGTGCGCAGACAGCGCAGTCCCAGCCCCAGCAATGCCGCATCCCGGCACAGATCGAGGTGCAGGCCTGCTCGCGGCCCGACCAGTCGCGCGAATTGCCACGCGGGCGGCCCCGCGATTTCGACCATTACATCCTCAGCCTGAGCTGGTCGCCGGCTTTTTGCGCCACCAGGGCCGGGCAAAACAGCCCGGTGCAGTGTCGTGACAACCGGTTCGGCTGGGTCGTGCATGGCCTGTGGCCAGAATACCGCGAGAAGCGCGATGGCGGGTCCTGGCCGCAATATTGTGCCACGGTACAGCCTGTGCCGGCCGAGGTGCTGCGCCGGACCATGTGCACCATGCCCGAGGCACGGCTGATGCAGTGCCAGTGGACCAAACATGGAAGCTGCAGTGATTTCACCGATCCGGCGGCCTATTTCGCCACCATCGTCAGGCTACGCGAGGGCCTGGTCCTCCCCGATCCGGCGCCGCGCCAATCCGCCAAGGATTACGCCGCCACCCTGGTCGAGGCCAACGCGGCCAAGGGCCTGACGGTGCAAAGCCTGCGCGCCTTGGCCCAGGACGGGGTAATCCGCGAGGTGCAGGTCTGCCTGAGCCGGGATTTGGCGCACTTCACGCCCTGCAAGCAGCCAAGACATTGAGTTTATTGAAAATTTATAATAGAATTGAAAATTGATAAATACAACCGATCCCGTTAGTGTTGTCTGCATAGGCTAGGCTAAACACCCAGGGGTCGCGTGCTCGGTCAGACGGCGGAAAACGGCAAGGTTCGGCGGGAAGCCTTGCGCCTGCTGGCCCAGGTGGAACGCCAGGGTCTCGATATCACCGATGCCTACCGCGATGGCGATGCCTTCTCCGACCGGTTTGGCGATTTCAAGCGGTTTATCGACAAGGTCGATCATTTCCATGTTTTCGTCGATCTGGTCGAGGAGCGCCTGCCGCAATTCGAGCCAGCCAAGCGTGAGGCGCTGGCCAGGCATCTGGCTGAAATCCGCTGGCGGATCATCGTGGTCGAGGTGGACAGCACCCAGGTTTTCCTGGTGCGGATCGGCGAAAACGGCAAACCCTGGCCGCTGGGCAGTCGCGAATTCCTGCAGCGCCGGCTGCACCGGCTGGATGAATTCCTGGAATATTACGACCACCACGGCCAGCAATACGGCCTGGCTCCGCTGGGCAGCGCCATGCTGCATGCAGTGGAAGACTTGCTGAAGGCGCAGATCGAACGCGCGCCCGGGCTGGAGGATTTCAGCTTCGAAAGCCAGGTCGCGGCCGAACCGGCGCCTCAGCGCCTGCGCCCCCGCCCGGCCCCACGCCGCCAGGGGCCACGGCCGCCGGCGCCACCGGTTGCACGGCTTTCCTCGCCGCCGCGCCTGCGCGTGCGCGAGATGGCGGGCCGTTTTTATGTTGAACGCGACGGGATCGTGGCCGTTACCGAAGCCTGTCGCGCGGCGAACATGAGCATGGACCAGCTGGCCACCAAAATGGGCGTCAGCCGGGCATCCCTGGTGCTGATGCTGAATGGCAATGACCCGATCAGCCGTGGCCCGCTCGATATGCTGCGCAGTTTCATCACCCAGAACGGCGGCATCGCGGCCTGAGGCGGCAGGTTATCGTTTGGCAACCCTAAGCGGAAAATAACCACCGCATGCCTGCCGGCATGTCTAATTTCAGCTCCGGACATTCATCGCCGATCCGGAGCCCGTCGTGCAGACCAGCCAGAAGAAAACCGATACCCGCGCCGCTGCCCTGGCGCTGGTCGCGCAGGTCGAACGCCAGGCACAGGAAATCGCGAAGGCCTTTTCCAGTGCCGGCATGTCGGATCGCTTCGGCGACTTCCGGACCCTGCTGGAAAAGCTGGACCAGTTTCAGGTCTTCATCGATCTGGTTGAATCGCGCTTGGGCGATTTCGAACCGGAAAAGCAGGAAGCCCAGGCGAAAAACCTTGCGCAGGTGCGCTGGGGTGTCCTGCAGCTGGAAATCGAGGCTACGCGGGCCTTTCTTGCGCGCATGGCCGATAGCGGCAAGCCCTGGCCGTTGGGCAGCAAGCCGGTGCTGGCTCGCCGGCTGCACAGGCTGGATGAAATCCGCGCCTTCCATGGCGAGAATGCCGCGCGCTTCGACCTCGTGCCGCTTGATCCGGCGCGGCTGCAGAGTTTGAGCGACATGTTGAAGGAACAGGTCAGTCACAGCCTTGGCCTGGACGATTTCACCAGGCCAACCGCGCTGGCGCTGGATGATTTCAGCGCGGCCGCGCCGGCAGCGCCGCAAATGACGACGCCGCGTGCGGCTCCGCGCCCGGCAAGTGTCCGCGCGGCCAGTCCTGCTGCCGGTCACGCATCGGGCCATGTCGCGCCGTCGCTGCCCAAGGGCAGCCTGCATGTGCGCGAGGAAGACGGCAATTTCTATCTCGACAATAACGGCCTGAGCGTGGTGAGCGATGCCTGCCGGGTCGCGCAGATCAGCATCGACGACCTGGCCGGCAGGCTGGAGATCAGCCGGCCTGCCCTGGTGCTGATGCTGAACGGGCGCGATCCGATCGCGGCGCCGGCGCTGCATCGGCTGCGCAGTTTCGTGTCGCGCCATGGCGGCGGCGCCGCATAGCCGCCACCGGCAGACTTATTCAGAACTCGACGTCGAGCTCGTCGAGTTCCTCCGGCTCGGCCTTGGCCGCCTCCACCCAGTCGCGCATCACCGGCCAGGCCATGACGGTCTGGCAATAGGCGCGGCATTCCGGATCCAGCTTCACGTCGTAGGTGAGGAAGCGGGTGCAGACCGGCGCATACATCGCGTCGGCCAGGCAGGGTTTGGCGCCGAACAGCCACGGCCCGCCATAGGCGGTGAAGCAGTCGCGCCAGATGGTGATCACGCGATCGATATCGGCCTGGGCGCCGGCCCAGATCTTGAAGCCGGGATAATGCGCCTTCAGGTTCATCGGCAAGGCCGAGCGCAGATTGTAGAAACCCGAATGCATCTCGCCGGCAATGGCGCGGCAATGGGCGCGCTGCACTTGGTCGGTGGGCATCAGCCCGGCCTGGGGCGCGATCTCGTGCAGGTATTCGGCGATCGCCAGCGTGTCCCACACCGAGATCTGACCATGGGTCAGCCTGGGCACCAGGAAGCTGGGCGAGAGCAGCAAAAGTTCGGCCCGGGTGGAGGGGTCGTCGCTGGACAGCAGCTTTTCCTCGAAATCCAGCCCGGCCATGCGGCAGAGCAGCCAGCCGCGCAGCGACCAGGAGGAGTAATTCTTGCTGCTGATGGTGAGTGTGGCCCTGGACATTCCCGTTCCCCCCGGCGGCGGCTGGCACGGGCTTCGCCGAAAGTCCAGCCTGTGCGGTGCATACATATATCTCGCATTGCAGCAAAAACTGCATTAGCTTTTTTTGCAACCGGCCTGCCATGGGGGGAGCGCCGGAATTTCGTGCCGGGCCGACACCCGGCCGATCGGACTGCATGACCAAGGCTGACCCCAGCGCGATGCTTTACCTGGCCTACCAGACCCAGGCCGACCTGATGGCGCCCCTGCGCCGCATGGCCGAACAGGTTTTGCCGGGCCTGCACCATGCGGCCGGGCAAAACCCGCTGCTGCGCGGCATGGCCGCCGCCACCGAGATGCTGGCCCGCGCCGGCCTCAGCCACGGCCGCCCGCCCTATGGCATCACCAATGTGACCGTGGGCAACCGCGACGTGGCGGTGACCGAAGAACCCGCGCATGTCACGCCGTTCGGCACCCTGCTGCATTTCAAAAAGGACATCGCCACCGAACAGCCGCGCGTTCTTGTCGTGGCGCCGCTGTCGGGCCATTTCGCCACATTGCTGCGCGACACGGTGGCGACGCTGCTGCCCGACCACGACGTCTTTATTACCGACTGGCACAATGCGCGCGACATCCCCTTGAGCGCCGGCCGCTTCGGCTTCGAGGATTATGTCGACCACCTGATCGAATTCCTGACCGTGATCGGCCCCGGCGGCCATATCGTGGCGGTGTGCCAGCCCTGCGTGCAGGCGCTGACCGCCGTTTCGGTGATGGCCGAGCAGGGCCACAAGGCGCAGCCGCGCTCGATGACGCTGATGGCCGGGCCGATCGACACCCGCATCAACCCGACCAAGGTGAACGACCTGGCGATGGAGAATCCCATCGACTGGTTCGAGAGCAGGCTGATCTCGGTGGTGCCGCCCGGGCTGCCCGGCGTTGGCCGCCGGGTCTATCCCGGTTTCGTGCAGCTCACGGCCTTCATGAGCATGAACATGGACCGCCATGTGAAGGCGCATGTCGAGCTGTTCCAGCATCTGTGGCAGGGCGATTTCGAGCAGGCCGCCAAGACCAAGGATTTCTACGACGAGTATTTCGCCGTGCTCGACCTGACGGCGGAATTCTATCTCGAGACCGTGCAATGGGTGTTCCAGGAGCATCGCCTGGCAAAAGGCGAACTCACCTATCGCGGCAAGCCCGTCAATCCCGGCCTGATCAAGCGCACCTCGCTCCTCACCGTGGAGGGCGAGCGCGACGACATCTGCGCCATCGGCCAGACCATGGCGGCACATGACCTGTGCACGGGCCTGCGGCCCTATCGGAAGCGCCACCACATGCAGGCCGGCGTGGGCCATTACGGCGTGTTCAGCGGCAAACGCTGGAACAACCAGATCTACCCGATCCTGCGCAACACCATCCTTGCCAGCGAATAAGGCGGCGTTTCAGGCGCGGTTGCGGCCTGGCTGGTGGGGCGTGCCGGCTTAAGTGGCTGATCTGCCTTGATCGATCCGGGCCAACGCGCATCCAGGCCGGGGCGGCTGGCGGCCGGGCGCCGGCCAGACCTCGCCAATTCTCGACAATTATCGACAACTATCGCCAATGATCGCCAGAACCGGCCAATCGTTGCCAAAGCGGGCGGCGTGAACTGGCCCGTCCTGTCTGGTCCACGTCTGCGCCAGGCGGAAGAAACACGGCGGATTCACGATGGGCAAGAGCGGCTATATTGAACTGAGGCTGCCAGCACAAAATTCAAGGTTGCCATACAAATATCGATGGCGGACATTACGATGATCGTTGGGACGCAAAACAAATTGGCAAGCTGTGGCTAATAACAAAGGCTTTGAAGAAGCAAGCATAGGATGGGGTTTAGTTGATCCGCAGAGATTGCTCTCTGTTCCAACTAATGATCCGGACTTTGCATTGCGGCTTAAAGTCTTCGAGCATGTGCAATTGCTTACCCAAATCCATGGGCAAATTACCAATGAACATATTGCTGCGGGGTTGGAATATGAAGGTCAGCGCATTCCTCTCGTAAACCCTCAACGTGGCATCTTTAAGCCAAAACAAATGAAATATCTGCTTTCCATTAGAACGGTATTTCCTCGTCCTGGCAGGAAGGTCTGGTACGACGACCAGCGCAGTGTGCAGCGGAAAATTTATCAGAGCGACGAGGTTGTGGAATACGCTTTTATGGGGACTGATCCGGAAGCTGCAGACAATCGTTGGCTACGAGAGGCAATGGATGCTCAGATTCCAATTATTTATTTCCTTGGATTTGCTCCAGGATTCTATCACGCGATCGTTCCCGCCTTCATCGTTGGGTGGGATGCAAAGACGCATACGGCTAGAATTGCCTTTGGGGATGTAAATCAAACGAGCCTTGCTCTGCCACATACTGCATCGGAGCGGCGATATGCTCTGCGGTCGGTTAAGCAACGACTACATCAAGCATCATTCCGTGCGGCAGTTATTGATGCATATAAAGGACGTTGTGCGCTCTCTCGATTGCCGGAACCAATTCTTTTGGATGCGGCCCATATTGTTCCAGATGCACATGAGAAACTTGGGCAGCCCGTGGTTACAAACGGCATACCGCTGTCGAAAATCCACCATGCAGCCTTCGATGCACATCTAATCGGGATTGACCCTGACTTTAAAATTCATGTTTCTGAGAAATTATTGATGTTGGAAGATGGGCCTATGCTCGAAGCGCTCAAGGATCTGCATGGAGGGTATATTAACAAGCCATCGCGTGACGCAGATTTGCCTGATCGGGATCGTTTGGCGCTTCGTTTTGAACAATTTAAGGCTGTGGCCTAACCACATATCCGATTCTCAACCTCCCGCCGGGGCGGCAAAGCGGGCATAGCTTCGGGCAAGACAGACCCCCGTCCGCCGAGGCCCCATGCTGCTGGCTGCCAATCCGGTGCTGCAGGCGGCGCGCGATTACTGGCGCGCGCTGCCGCATCCGGTCAACATCCCCGATTTCCGCCTGATCGATGCGGCGACGATTCCGCGCATCATCCTGCCGCATATGATCATCGCCGAGGTGAACCGCGGCAATTTCGATCTCGGCCGTTTCCGCCTCTGCGGTCACGAGATCGCGCGCTGGTTCCGCACCCTGCCCGAGGGCCTGGATGCCCGTGCCTTCACCGAACTTGCCGATCCGGTCTACACCCATTACATGCGCGACCTTCTGGCCGAGGTGATCCAGCGCCGCAAGCCGGTCTATTGCAAAAGCGTCTATACCCTGCCGCCGCTGGAACCCGGCGAGCCCGATAACGTGATCACCGCCGAACGCCTGGTGCTGCCTCTGGCCGACGGCGCGACGGCGGTGGAATGCACCATCATCGTCGAGACCCTGACGGCAAGCGACACCCGCGCCGGCCCGATCCGCCTGCTGCCGCCCGAACCGGGCGTCAAGGTGAAGCACGGGCCGTTCGAAGTGGCGGGATGAGGCAATCCATACGGTGGTGCGCGCGGCATTCGTGCTAGTCTGAACCGCCGCCATGCGAGACCGCCAACTGGCAAACGGGAAGACACCGGTGCAAAGCGACAGCGATACCATGGTTCCGCCCGATCAGGCCCTGCCGGCGGCGGCGCGACTGATGCTGTCGCGCTGGCGTGGCCTGGCGGGGGAAGAGAGTGGCCTGCCCGGCCTGCATGCCCTGGCGCCGGCGTTGATCCCCGCCGACCTGCTGCCCTGGACGATGACCTTCCGCCGCGATGCCGCGCGCCATCTCAGCTATGGCGTGGTGGGCGAGGAACTCACCTTCCTGTTTCACGAAAATCCGCGCGGCAAGCCGGTGCTGTATTATGCCGCGCCGGAAATACGCGAAGCCCGCTATGCCATCATTCATCAGGCGCTCGATGAGGGCATGCCGGTCTGGTATCTCGGCCGCGTGCTGTTTGAATTCACCAGCGTGCAGGTGGGGCGCCTTGGCCTGCCGACACGCACGGAAAACGGCGAGGCCCTGCTGCTGGTCTACCTGCCGCTCACGCCGCTGCCCGGCGCCGCCGAGCGCGGCGCACGCAAGGGCGAAAACCCCGGCGATGTGGTGTGGCTGGGACGCGGGCCTGAGTGAACGCGGGGCCGAGTGAGGGCCGCGTTCACGCGAAGGGCAGCCTGAAATTCCACAGGCCGCTCCAGATCACGAACAGCATCAGGCCGGCGCCGATGGCAAATGCGCCGAGAACGCCCCGCAGGCCCAGCCGGCCGTCGCGCATGGCGAGCACGCCGGCCCAGACCGCGACGGGATAATAAAGCAGCGATGCCGACACCAGGCCCGGCGAATAGCTGTCGGCATAAACCGTGGTGACGACATGGAAGATGAAATTCCAGAACAGGTTGCCGCTCGCCCAGCTCAGGAAGACAAAGGCCGCCAGGGATGACCGGCTGCGGCTGGCCCACAGCGACAGCGAAAGCAGGATCGCCATGAACAGGCTGTTGTTGAGCCAGAAGCCCTGGTTGTCCATGTCGGCATGCATGTGCCGGCTCATCCAGTCCGGGAAGCCGGCGAGGAATTCCTCGGGGATGTGCACGGCATAGGCCAGCGGCAGGGCCCAGAGGAACCGCTCGAAGCGCATGAGATTCGGATGGCGCGTGGTCGCAGGCATAGCGGGATTCATTGAACCAATCATTTCCCCAGATTGCAGCTTCAGGCGGCCATCAAAGATGCCGGGCCGCAATTTTCACTGAGCATCTCGTTCAACATATTGAAAACACGGCATCCGGCAAGGTTCTGGGCGCTGAACCCGTCGTCTCGGTGCCTGGCCGTGGCGGCGTGTTGCATGACAGCCATAAACGCCACCTTTATGGAATCCTTATGCCGCCCGGGCGCATCCCGCATGGCGGCTTAATGCGGACCGGGACTAGACCATAGGCTCTCTTGGAGCCCGTCCATGTCCGATCTCATTTTCATCATCCTCGGTGCCGGCCTCTTCGCCGGCTTCATCGCCTACACGCTGTTCTGCGAACGGCTATAGGAGCGCCACGCCCATGAGTCCTTCCCTGAGCTTCGACTTCATCCTGGGCGGGGGCATCGCGCTCCTGCTCGCCATCTATCTGGTCTACGCCCTGCTGCGGGCCGAGACGTTCTGAGGCGGCCATGACACAGAACGACTATCTCCAGCTTGGCCTGTATCTGGCCATCATTCTGGCCGTCACGCCTGTCCTTGGTCTCTACATGACGCGGCTGTTCAGCGGCGAGATCGGCTGGCTGCGGCCCATCGAACGGCCGCTTTTTGCACTGGCCGGGGTCAGCGCCGGTCATGATGGCAATGGGCGCGAGCAGCATTGGTCGGCCTATGCCATTGCCATGCTGGTCTTCAATCTCGCCGGCTTCCTGCTGCTGTTCGCCATCCTGCGCCTGCAGGACATGCTGCCGCTCAATCCGCAGGGTCTGCCCGCCGTGCCGAGCGATCTGGCCTTCAACACCGCCGTTAGCTTCGTCACCAACACCAACTGGCAGGCCTATGGCGGCGAAGGCACCATGAGCTATTTCAGCCAGATGGCCGGCCTGACGGTGCAGAATTTCGTCTCGGCGGCCACCGGCATCGCGATTGCCCTTGTGGTGATCCGCGCCTTCGCCCGCAAATCGGCCAAGACGGTCGGCAATTTCTGGGTTGATTTCACCCGCGCAACGCTGGGTGTGCTGCTGCCGATAGCGTTCGTTGCCGCCATTTTCCTGATCTGGCAGGGCATGCCGCAGAATTTCGACGTCTACACCACGGCGACGACGCTGGAGGGCGCGCAGCAGGTGATCGCGCAGGGTCCGGTGGCGAGCCAGGTGGCGATCAAGATGCTGGGCACCAATGGCGGCGGTTTCTTCAACGCCAATGCGGCGCATCCCTTCGAGAACCCGACCAGCTTAAGCAATTTCGTGCAGATGCTGCTGATCTTCCTGATCGGCGCGGCGCTCACCAACGTCTTCGGTCGCATGGTGAGGGATCAGCGGCAAGGGTATGCGATTCTTGCCACCATGCTGCTGCTGTTCGTCGCCGGCGTTCTGATCGCGGGCCATGTCGAGGCCGGTGGAAATCCGCTGCTCACCGCATTGGGGGTCGACCCGGCCATGGGCAACATGGAGGGCAAGGAGGTCCGCTTCGGCAGCTTCACGTCCGCGCTCTTTGCAGTGATCACCACGGCGGCCTCCTGCGGCGCGGTCAACGCCATGCATTCCAGCTTCCTGCCGCTGGGCGGCATGATCCCGATGCTCAACATCATGCTGGGCGAAGTGATCGTCGGCGGCGTGGGCGCGGGCTTTTATGGCATCGCGCTGTTCATCGTGGCGACGCTGTTCATCGCCGGGCTGATGGTCGGCCGCAGCCCGGAATATCTCGGCAAGAAGATCGAGGCGCGTGAGGCCAAGCTGGCGGTGCTGGCGATCCTGATCTCGCCGATTGCCATCCTGGTCGGCACGGCGATTGCGCTGGTGACCGAGTCCGGTCTGGCCGGGCTCCTGTCCTCGGGTCCGCACGGCCTGAGCGAGGCGCTCTATGGCTTCACCTCTGCAGCCGGCAACAACGGCAGTGCCTTCGCCGGCCTGAGCGCCAACTCGGTCTTCTACAATACCGCGCTGGGCATCACGATGCTGCTGGGCCGGTTCGCCATGATCGTGCCGGTCATCGCCATGGCCGGGGGACTGGCGGCGAAGAAGGCGACGCCGGCCTCAAGCGGCAGTTTCCCCACCCATGGTCCGATGTTCGTCCTGCTGCTGGCGGGCACGATCCTGATCGTCGGCGGTCTCACCTTTTTCCCGGCGCTCGCGCTGGGGCCGGTTGTCGAGCATCTGCTGCTCGCCGCCGGCAAGACGTTCTGAGGATATTGTCATGAGCAAAGCTGTGGTTCAGAAAACCTTCGATCCTGCCCTGATGCGGGAGGCTATCGGCCAGTCGGTCGTCAAGCTCGATCCGCGTCAGCTTTGGCGCAACCCGGTGATGTTCGTCACCGCCGCCGTTGCCGCCGTCTCGACCGTGCTTTTCGTCCGCGCTCTCTTTGCCGGCGGCGATGCGGCCCTGCTGGGCCAGATATCGGCATGGCTGTGGTTTACCGTGCTGTTCGCCAATTTCGCGGAAGCCCTGGCGGAGGGACGCGGCAAGGCGCAGGCCGAATCCCTGCGTCGCGGCAAGACCGAGGCGATGGCAAAAAAATTCGACGCTGAAGGCAAGATCACGCAGGTGCCGGCCACCAGCTTACGGATCGGCGATGTCGTTATGGTGGAGGCGGGCGATCCGGTGCCGGGCGACGGCGACGTGATCGAGGGTATCGCCTCGGTGGATGAATCGGCCATCACCGGCGAATCCGCGCCGGTGATCCGGGAATCCGGTGGCGACCGTTCGGGCGTCACCGGCGGCACGCGGGTATTGTCCGACTGGATCAAGGTGAAGATCACCGTCAATCCCGGAGAAAGCTTCCTCGACCGCATGATCGGCCTGGTGGAAGGGGCCAAGCGGCAGAAGACGCCGAACGAGATCGCCCTCACCGTGCTGCTGGTCGGCATGACGCTGATCTTCCTCGTCACCACCGGCAGCCTCGAAGCACTCGCGATCTATTCCGGTATGCCGGTGCCGGTGGTCTATCTGATCGCCCTGCTGGTGACGCTGATTCCCACCACCATCGGCGGGCTGCTGTCGGCCATCGGCATCGCCGGCATGGACCGCCTGATCCGCCATAACGTGATCGCCAAGTCGGGCCGCGCCGTGGAGGCGGCCGGCGATGTCGATACGCTGCTGCTCGACAAGACCGGCACGATCACCCATGGCAACCGCATGGCCTCGGCCTTCGTGGCCCTGCCAGGTGTGTCCGAGCATGAACTGGCTGAAGCCGCCCTGCTGGCTTCCGTCGCCGACGAGACGCCCGAAGGCAAATCCATCGTGGCGCTGGCAGTGGAGAAATACGCTCTGGCTCAGGAGATCGAGCGGGCGAAGGCCGGCAGCTTCATCGCCTTCTCGGCCCAGACCCGGATGAGCGGCCTTGATCTCGATGCCAGGCAGATCCGCAAGGGCGCGCTCGATGCCGTGCTGCGGCATGTCGGCGTGCAGGCCACGGCAGACCTGACGGTGGCCGTTGAGCGAATCGCCAAGTCGGGCGGCACGCCGCTGGTGGTTGCCATCGACCGCCGCATCCTCGGCGTCATCCATCTGAAAGATATCGTGAAGACTGGCATTCGCGACCGATTCGCCGAACTGCGCCGGATGGGTATTCGCACGGTGATGGTGACCGGCGACAATCCGCTGACCGCTGCCGCCATCGCGGCCGAGGCCGGCGTGGACGATTTCATTGCCGAGGCGACACCGGAGAAGAAGCTGGAACTGATCAGGAAAGAACAGGGCGAGGGCAAGCTGGTTGCCATGTGCGGCGACGGCACCAACGATGCCCCCGCGCTGGCGCAGGCCGATGTGGGTCTTGCCATGAATATCGGCACGGCAGCGGCCCGCGAGGCCGGCAACATGGTCGATCTCGACAGCAACCCGACCAAGCTGATCGAGGTGGTGATGATCGGCAAGCAGCTGCTGATGAGCCGGGGTTCGCTGACCACCTTCAGTCTGGCCAACGACGTGGCGAAATACTTCGCCATCATTCCGGCGCTGTTCGTTGCCACTTACCCGCAGCTTGGGTCGCTGAACGTGATGCAGTTGAGTTCGCCGCAGAGCGCCATCCTCTCGGCGGTGATCTTCAACGCCCTGATCATCATCGCCCTGATCCCGCTGGCGCTGAAAGGCGTGCGCTACCGGCCACTGCCGGCCGCCACGCTGCTGCGGCGCAACCTGGTGATCTATGGCCTTGGCGGCGTCGTGCTGCCGTTCCTCGGCATCAAGGCCATCGACATCGCCGTGGCCGCGCTTGGTCTGGCGTAAGGAGATACGAACATGATTACTCACATTCGCCCCGCTCTGGTCCTGCTGGTCTTTTTCACGCTGGTCACCGGGCTGCTGTATCCGCTGGCGATGACCGGCATCGGCCAGGGCCTGTTCCCCAGGCAGGCCGGCGGCAGTCTGATCGAACAGGACCGCAAGGTCGTCGGCTCGTCGCTGATCGCCCAGAGCTTCACCCAGCCGCAGTATTTCCTGCCGCGCCCCTCGGCCGCCGGCAAGGACGGCTATGACGCAACTTCGTCCAGCGGCTCGAATCTCGCGCCCACGGCGAAGGCGCTGGTGGAGCGGGTGGCCGGCGACACGGAAATCTACAAGGGCCGCGATGGCTCGGCTGCCGTTCCCGTGGATGCCGTCACCACATCCGGCAGCGGCCTAGACCCGCATATCTCGCCGGCCAATGTCGCGCGACAGCTTCCCCGTGTGGCCGAGGCGCGTGGCCTGACCATGGCCGAAGTTCAGTCCTTGGTCGAGGCGCATACCGAACGGCCTTGGCTGGGATTCCTCGGGCAACCCGGCGTCAATGTGCTGACGCTGAACATGGCCTTGGATAAGATGAAGCCGGTATCGAAGTGAGCCCGATCAACGCGAGGATTGATGCCTGAAGATCGGCCAGATCAAGACCGTCGACCGTCACCGGACGCCCTGCTCCAGACGGCCACGCAGGAAAAGCGTGGCCGTCTGAACGTCTTTCTGGGCGCTGCGCCCGGCGTCGGCAAGACCTATGCGATGCTGGAGACTGCCCATGCCCGGCAGCGTGAGGGCGTGGATGTGGTCGTCGGTGTGGTCGAGACCCACGGCCGGCAGGAGACGGCCGATCTTCTGCGTGGGCTGGAGCAGCTACCGCAGCGGCGGGTGGCCTATCGCGACCGGGTGTTCAACGAACTCGATGTCGACGAGGTTCTGAAGCGCCGGCCGCAACTGGTGCTGATCGACGAACTGGCCCACACCAACGTGCCCGGCAGCCGGCATGAAAAACGCTATCAGGATATCGAGGAAATCCGCGCGGCCGGAATCGATGTCTATACCGCGTTGAACATCCAGCATCTGGAAAGCCTGAACGATGTGGTGGCACAGATCACCCGCGTGAAGGTGCGCGAGACGGTGCCCGACAGTGTGCTGGCGCAGGCCGACACCATCGAGGTGATCGATCTGCCGCCCGAAGACCTGATCAAGCGACTGAAGGAAGGCAAGGTCTATGTGCCCGATCAGGCCGCCCGCGCCGTGCATCATTTCTTCGCGCCGGGCAACCTGACGGCCCTGCGCGAACTGGCACTACGCAAGGCTGCCGATCAGGTCGACAGCCAGATGTTGTCCTACATGCAGTCGCACGCCATTGCCGGCCCGTGGCCGACGCGGGACCGCATCATGGCCTGCATCAGCCCCAGCCCGCTGATGCCGCGACTGGTGCGGACGGCGCGACGGATCGCCGAACGTCGGCGTGCGCCCTGGATCGCGCTTTATGTCGAGACGCCGGCGCATGATCGCCTGTCCGACGCCGAGAAGACGCAGATTAACCGGGCGCTGACCCTGGCCGAGGAATTCGGTGCGGAGGTCGTCACGGTGGCCGGCGGCAATGTGCCGGGCGAGATCATCCGGCAGGCCCGCCAGCGCAACGTGACCGAGATCGTCGTTGCCCGCAGCCATCGTTCGCGGCTGGTCAATCGCCTGCGCGGCACACTGACGGATCGTCTGGTCGAGCTGGGCGATGGCATCAACATCCATGTGATCACCGGATCCTCCGATGCCGAATCGTGGTTCGAGGTCATGCGGGACCGTCTCGCCGGCGTTAGCCTCGCCGGACTCGTCCCGGCCGCCGCGATAGTTCTTGGCGTGACGGGGCTGGTGAAGTTGGCAGAACGCTGGCTGCCGGAATCCAGTGTGCCACTGCTGATTCTCGTCGGCGTGCTGTTCAGTTCGCTGCGCTATGGGCACTCAGCGGCGGTGCTGAGTTCGGTCGTAGCCGTGCTGGGCTACAATTTCCTGTTCCTGCAGCCGCTGTATACCTTCACCATCGCGAATGCAGAAAACATCTACACTTTCTTCGTCTTCCTCGCCGTCGCCCTGATCACCAGCACCCTGACGGCGCGGATCAGGGCGCAGGCGGAGGCCGCCCGTATTCGTGAGGCCCGCACGGCTTCGCTCTATGATTTCAGCCGCATGGTGACGGGAGCGGCAGCGGAAGACGACATTCTCTGGGCCGTCGTGCATCACGTGGCGGCCACCAGCAAGGCGCAGTCGCTGGTGCTGATGCCCGAGGATGATGGCCTGGTGATCCGCGCCGCCTATCCGCCGGAAGACCAGATCGATGAACGCGCACGGATCGCCGCCGCATGGGCATGGGAAAAGGGCGAACCGGCGGGACGCGGCACCGGCACGCTGCCGTCGTCGGACTGGCTGTTCCTGCCGCTGCGGACGGCCGAACGCAAGCTGGGTGCATTGGGTATCCGCTTTCCGGACGACCGGCCAGCCTTGGGCCCCGACGAGCGCAGGCTGCTGGATGCGCTGGCTGGGCAGGCGGCACTGGCCATCGAGCGCAGCCTGCTCAACCGCGATGTCGAGGAAGCCCGCGTCTCGGCCGAGACCGAGAAGCTGCGGTCGGCCCTGCTGTCGTCGATCAGCCACGATCTGCGCACGCCGCTGGCCTCCATCATCGGCGGGGTGTCCAGCCTGATGAATTTCGGCCGGCAGATCGACGAAAGCGGGCGCAAGGAGCTTCTGCAGACCGTCCGCGACGAAGCGGAGCGTCTGAACCGTTTCGTCGGCAACCTGCTTGACATGACGCGGATCGAGGCCGGCGCCATGCAGCCCAAGCTCGACTGGACCGATCCGGAAGAGATCGTCGCCACGGCGGTCAAACGCGCGGCCCCGCTGACACAGGGTCACGACATCCGCATCGAGGTCGACCCCGCCATGCCCTTGCTGCGGGTGGATTACATCCTGATCGAGCAGGTGCTGATCAACCTGCTGGACAATGCCGCCAAGTATTCTCCCAGGGGTTCAACCATCGATCTGCGCCTGCGCCACGACGACCGCCATGTGATCCTGACCGTGACGGATTCCGGCTCCGGTATCCCGCATGCCGAGCTTGAGCAGGTCTTCGATATGTTTTATCGCGTGAAGGCCGGCGACCGGCAGGTGGCCGGTACCGGGCTTGGCCTGTCGATCTGCCGCAGCATCCTGAAGGCCCATGGCGGCGAGATTCGTGCCGAGAGCCCGGTGGCGGACGGCCAAAAGACGCATATGGGCACGCGGATGATTGTAACGCTGCCGCTTGAAGAGCAGCCGGCGATGCCTGCCGAAGAGAAGATCCCCAATGCCTGATGGCGCCAAGATACTGGTGATCGACGACGAACCGCAGATCAGGCGGTATCTGCGAGTCAGCCTGGAGGCGCACGGTTTCGCAATCGTCGAGGCCGCCAGCGGGCAGGAGGGGCTGCGACTGGCGGCGCTGGAGAAGCCCGACCTGATCGTGCTCGATCTCGGGCTGCCCGACATGGACGGCCAGTCGGTGATTGCCCGCCTGCGCGAGTGGAGCACCATGCCCATTGTGGTGCTCTCCGTTCGGGCCGACGAGACCGACAAGATCGCAGCCCTCGACGCCGGGGCGGATGACTATGTCACCAAGCCGTTTGGCACCGGAGAACTTCTGGCCCGCATCCGGGCGGCCCTGCGTCACACTGTCGGGGCCACCACCGGCATGCCGGTCTTCATCACGGGCGACCTGAAGGTCGATCTGGAGAAGCGGCAGGTCTTCCTGAAGGACGAGCCGGTGCGGCTGTCGCCGAAGGAATACGACCTGCTGAAGCTGCTGGTGCAGCATGCCGGCAAGGTGCTGACCCACCAGTTCATCCTGCGGGAAGTCTGGGGTCCGGCCCATGAGAGCGACGTGCAGTATCTGCGGGTCTTCGCCCGGCAACTGCGACAGAAGATCGAGGCCGATGCCGCCCGGCCGCAGTTGCTGCTCACCGAGCCGGGTGTGGGATATCGGTTGATGGCGGAATAGGTGGAGATTTGGTGGAGCCGAGGGGAATCGAACCCCTGACCTCCTCATTGCGAACGAGGCGCTCTCCCATCTGAGCTACGGCCCCAAGCCGGTGCGCCGGCCATAAGATCAAGGGGGACTTCGCAAAGGTCCCGGCCGGGCGGCTAGCAAGTAGCAAACGGGCCGGGCTTTGTCCACACCTTAAACCCCCGAAATCGTGGGCCGGCTCGGCTCCTGGCCGGGCCCTGCCCGCTGCCGGAAGCCGGCCGGCCGCCTTGCCGTTTTTGCGCACGGTTTTCGCAATGGGCCCCGATATTTGTCCCCATCTTTAGGTTCCGGCGGGCAGCCCGCTCGGTTGCGTTTCCGCCCGCCTGCCGGTATCACTCCCCGGTGTCGTTTCCGACCATGGCCGACCATGGTCTCGCCGCCCCGGTCGGGCAGCAGGCGCCGGCCTGTCGCCCGGCCCGTTACCCGGCCCTGTTATCCGGCCCTGTTATCCGGCCTAGTCCGCCACTCCCGGAGGGTTACGTGCATTCGCTGATCATCCTGATCGATATGGTGCTGAACCTCTATATGTGGGTGCTGATCGCCTCCGCCATTCTGAGCTGGCTGGTCGCCTTCAACGTCATCAACACGCGCAACCGCGTGGTCTATGCCATCGGCGATTTCCTCTACCGCATCACCGAGCCGCTGCTGCGCCCGATCCGGCGCATCCTGCCCAACCTGGGCGGCATCGACCTGTCGCCGGTGGTGCTGATCCTGCTGCTGATCTTCATCCGCAACCTGCTGTGGGAATATCTGGCCTGACGGCTGGCATTCAGCCCTGGAAACACCAGGCCGACGGCCTGCGCCTGTTCGTGCGCCTCACGCCCAAGGGCGGGCGCGATGCCATCGAAGGCGTGAAGCCGACTGCGGATGGATCCTGCGAACTGGTGGCGCGGGTGACCGCCGTGCCGGAAGACGGCAAGGCCAATGCCGCGCTGCTGAAGCTGCTGGCCAAAAGCCTGAAACTGCCCGGCCGCGATTTCGAGATCGTCGCCGGCGCCACCGACCGGCACAAGCAGATCCTTATTTCCGGCGATCCCGCCGCGCTGGACACGGCGCTGTCTGGCTGGCTCGCCGCATTGAACAAGAGGTGATCCCATGACGACGATCCTGGACGGCAAGGCGGTGGCGGTGGCATTGCGCCAAGAGGTGGCCGCGCGCGTGAAACGCTTCGAGGCCAGGGCTGGCCGCCTGCCGGGCCTGACCGTGGTGCTGGTCGGCAACGATCCGGCTTCGGAAGTCTATGTGCGCAACAAGGGCGTGCAGACGCGCGAGGCCGGCATGATCTCCGACGAGGTCAAGCTGCCGGAAAGCACCAGCCAGCGCGACCTGCTGAACGTGGTGGCGCGGCTGAATGCCGATCCCAGCGTGGACGGCATCCTGGTGCAGATGCCGCTGCCCAAACAGATCGACACCCAGGCGATCATCGAGGCGATCGACCCGCTGAAGGATGTCGACGGCCTGCATCCGGTGAATGCCGGCAAGCTGGCCCAGGGCATGGAGGCGCTCACGCCCTGCACGCCGCTGGGCTGCATGATCCTGCTGGAAAAGGCCGGCGTCGAGGTGGCTGGCGCCAACGCGCTGGTGATCGGCCGCTCGATCCTGGTGGGCCGGCCGGTTGCCGGTCTGCTGCTGGCCGGCAATGCCACCGTCACCATCGCCCATTCGCGCTCGCGCGACCTGCCCGTGCTGTGCAAGCAGGCCGATATCCTGATCGCCGCCGTGGGCAAGCCCGAGATGGTGCGCGGCGAATGGATCAAGCGCGGTGCCGCCGTGATCGATGTGGGCATCAACCGCGTGCCCAAGGACGACGGCAAGACCAAGCTGATCGGCGATGTGCATTATGCCTCGGCCGTCGAGCAGGCCGGCGTGATCACGCCGGTGCCGGGCGGCGTCGGCCCGATGACGATTGCCTGCCTGCTGCAGAACACGCTGACGGCAGCCTGCTACCGCGAAAAGATCGATCCGAAGACGCTGTAGAAAAAGACGCTTCAGAAAAGACATGGATGGCCGGCCAAGAAAGCGCTTTCTGGGTCCGGCCATGACGTCCTATATAACCGTCAGGCCCGGGTTTGACCCGGGCATCCACGATTTTCCTTATTCTGCTTTAAAGCGCCGGCTGGTCTGCGATGGCGCACTAGACCAAGGTCGGGCCTGCCGCGGCGTCAGTCTGCCGCCACGTCACGGCTTCCCATTCGCCTGAATCGTCCTAATCTGGGGCCATGGCCAAACGCCTGCCGCCCCTGCTGGCCCTCGAGGCCTTCGACGCCGCCGCCCGCCATTTGAGCTTCAAGGCGGCCGCCACCGAGCTCAACCTCACGCCGTCGGCGATCAGTCATCGCGTGAAGCAGATCGAACAGCATCTGGGCCTGAGCCTGTTCCGCCGGCTCAACCGCGAGATCCGCCTCACCGAGGCCGGGCAGGATTATTTCAGCACGGTGCGCAAGGCCTTCGACCAGGTGGCGCAGGCCTCGCTGCGCGTGGGCCAGACGCCCCATGCCGAAGACCTGCGGCTGTCGGCCGTGCCCAATGTGGCGGCCACCTGGATCATTCCCAACCTGGCCGAATTCCTGGAAAGCCAGCCGGGCCTGCGGCTGTTCGTGGAATCCTCGCCGCGCCATGCCGATTTCGCGCGCGATGCCATCGATGCCGCCGTGCGGTTCGGCCATGGCCGCTGGCCGGGGCTGACCGCCGTGAAGCTCACCGACCTGGCGACCACCGTGGTCTGCGCGCCGAAACTGGCGGCGAAGCTGAAAACTCCGCGCGATCTGCGCGGCCAGACGCTCATCCATCTGTCCACCTTCGCCGATGCCTGGCCGCGCTGGCTGCGCGCCGCCGGCGTCGACGGCATCACCGCCGGCCGCGAGGTCTGGGTCGACAGCGTGGTGCAGATGCTGGAGGCGGCCGAGCAGGGGCTGGGCGTGGCGCTGGCCGTGGTGCCGCTGATCGCGCCAAAGCTGGCCGACAAACGGCTGGTGATGCCGTTTCCCGTGGTGGTGCCGGCCGACCAGGGCTACTGGTTCGTCTGCCGCCGCGCCGATGCCGAACGGCCGTCGCTGCAGGCCCTGCGCGACTGGCTGGTCGATTTGATGCGGCGGGCCAACACGCAGATGGCGCCCTTTATGCCGGCCCAAGACGCGAACGGCAAAAAGGCCAAAACCGGAAAACGTCGCGCGCCCCTGCGTCAGGTGAAATGAATTCATCCGAGCCGCGGCACTTTGCATTTGTCCGCGCCCGGGCGGCGATCCTATAGATCGCGGCATGACCACATTGCCTCCCGAATCCGTCACCCTCACGGCTGCCGATGGCCAGCAGCTTTCGGCCCGCCTGTTCGCGCCCGTGCCGTCGGCTTTCAACGGCCTGACCCTGCAGATCAACGGCGCCACCGGCGTGCCGCGCGGCTATTACGATGCCTTTGCCGCCTATATGGCCGGGCGCGGTTTCGCCGTGCTGAATTTCGACTATCGCGGCATTGCCGGCTCGCGCGAGACATCGCCCGGCGCGCCGGCGCCGCGCATGCTCGACTGGGCCCGCCACGATATTCCCGCCGCCGCCGCCTTCCTCAGCCAGCGTTTCCCCGAGGCGCGGCCCTGCATGGTCGGCCATTCCTTCGGCGGCCAGGCCCTGGGCCTGCTGCCGCGGGCGGAAGACATCGCCGCCGCAATCACCATCGGCGCCCAGCAGGGCTACTGGCGCAACTGGCCGGCGGCGCATCAGGTGCGGCTGGCGGCGATCTGGTATGTCGCCATGCCGCTGACCGTGGCTTTGCGCGGCCATGTGCCGGGCCGCATGCTGGGCGGCGAGCCGCTGCCGCGCGGCGTGGCGCTGGACTGGGCGCGCTGGTGCCGCACGCCGCATTACATGTCCGACGATACCGGCAAGCCGCTGCAGCCGCAGAACCGTCGCATCCGCGCGCCCCTGCGCATGATCAGCTTCGCCGACGATGTGGATTTCGGGCCGAGGCGGGGCGTGGATGCTTTGGCCCAGACCTATGCCGGTGCCCGGATCGACCGCCAGCATATCGCGCCGCGCGACTGGGGCCTGCAGCGCATCGGCCATTTCGGCTTCTTCAAGCGCGACATGCCGGCCGAACGCTGGGCCGAGATGGCCGAGTGGCTTTACAACGCGGCCTACCGCAAAAGCGATTCCCGCGCGGCCTGACATGCGTGCGGGCACTCCCATTATCGATTCCTGGGCGCAGCCGGTTTTCAATGCACGCCAGACCATGCCCGAAGTGGTGCGGCTGTTCGAGCAGTCGGGCACGGCGGCCATGCTAGACCGCGCGCTGTCGCCCGACGAGGTGGTGGCGCTGATGGATGCCGCCGGCATCGACCGGCTGATGTTCTGCGCCTGGGCGCGGCCCGGCCGCTGGGTGGTGTCGAACGACGAGGTGGCGCGCTTCACCCGCGCCTATCCGGATCGCTTCACCGGCGTCGCCGCCGTGGACCTGCACAAGCCGATGGAGGCCGTGCGCGAGCTGGAGCGCGCCGTGAAGGAGCTCGGCTTCAGGGCCTTGCGCGTGGTGCCCTGGCTGTGGGAATTGCCGCCCACCGACCGGCGCTATTATCCGCTCTATGCCAAATGCGTCGAGCTCGGCATTCCCTTCTGCACCCAGGTCGGCCATACCGGGCCGCTGTTTCCCTCCGAGACCGGACGGCCGATCCCCTATATCGACCAGGTGGCGCTGGATTTCCCCGAGCTGGTCATCGTGGGCGGCCATATCGGCTTTCCCTGGACCGAGGAGATGCTGGCCCTGTGCTGGAAGCATCCGAATGTCTACATCGATACCTCGGCCTATCTACCCAAGATGTATCCGCCGGCGTTGCTGCAGTTCATGAAAGGCTACGGGCAGGACAAGGTGCTGTTCGGCACCAACTTCCCGCATCTGCCGTTCGACCGCTGCATCAAAGGCGTCGAATCGCTGGACCTGCCGGCCGAGGCAAAGGCGAAATTTCTCGGTGGCAACGCGCGCCGGGTCTTCGGCCTGTGAGCGCGGCATGGCGGATGGATCGCGGATTCCCTTTCGTCGCGACGCGGCCGATCGCGCTCTCTCGCTCTCGCTGTTCAATCGCCGCGCGGAGATTCTCTGGTTCGGTTTCGATGGAAGTTTCGGGACGGACGAGGCCGTCATCGGCCTGACGGCGTTACCCGAAGGCATGCTCGGCGGTGGCGGCGCGGCGGCGCTGAATGGCGGCGTGATTGCCGCCGGATTTGATGCGGCGGTGGTGCTGGCCGGCCTCGGACATTACGATACCGACACCGTGGTCACGCTGAATCTGGCGGTGCAGTTCCTGCATCTGGCACGGCCCGCGCCGTCGCTCGCCTTCCGCGCCTGGGCAACACGCACAACACGGCATGTCTGCTTCGTCGAGGGGCGGCTGGGTGACGGCGACACGGTTTTCGCCAGCTGTACCGGCATGGTGATGCCGGTATATGCCGGATAGCGGCGGCCGCAGCCGTTCGTCACGCAGTCGTGATTCAACGAATCGGGTTGACGTGACGGCAGACCGATCACAGTCGCGCGACCTTACGTCGCGCGTAATTGCCGGCGCGGAATTGGCGCCTCTAGCCTGCGCGCCATGCAGACACCGCGACTGAAGATTCTCTCCGTCTCCATCCCCGTGCCCGATGGCCAGATCCTGGCCGGCACGTTGATCGAGCCTGCCCGGCCCAATGGCGTGAGCGTGCAGATCAATGCGGCCACCGGCGTCGCGCGCCGTTATTACGAAAGCTTCGCCGCCTTCCTCGCCGGGCGCGGCTTCACCGTGCTGGCCTTCGACTATCGCGGCATCGGCGGTTCGCCGCAGAGCCCCGGAGCGCCGTTGCCGCGCATGCTCGACTGGGGCCGGCGCGACATTCCCGCCGCCGCCGATTTCCTCAGCCGGCATGCGCCCGGCCATCGCCGCGCCATGGTGTGCCATTCCTTTGGCGGCCAGATGCTGGGCCTGATGCCGCAGGCCGGCGAGATCGATGCCGTGCTGGCGATTGCCTCGCAGCATGGCTACTGGCGCAACTGGTCGCGCCGGCATCAGATTCGGCTGCTGCTGTCATGGTATGTCGCGTTTCCGGCAGTGGTCGGCCTGATCGACCGGATTCCGGGCTGGTGGCTGGGCGGCCAGCCGCTGCCCGGCGCCATCGCGCGCGACTGGCGGCGCTGGTGCTGCTCGCCGCATTATCTGGTCGACGACGACGGTGCGCCGTTGCGGCCGCATAATCATGCCGTGCGCGCCCGCATGCGCATGATCAGCTTCGCCGACGATCACGATTTCGGACCGAAGAAGGGCGTCGACAGGCTGATGGGCTATTACCCCAACGCCAGCATCGAACGCCTGCATGTGGCGCCGCGCGACTGGGGCCTGCAGCGCATCGGCCATTTCGGCTTCTTCAAGCGCGACATGCCGCAGCAATGCTGGGCGGCGCAGGCCGACTGGCTGCTGCAGGCGGCGTCGGCGCCGGCGACAGCGACGGCGTCGGCCGGCGCCGGCGGGGCGCAGAACCTCAAGGCCGGGTGATGATAGGCGGCACCGTGCTGCCGTCCCAGCCGCCGCCGAGTGCCTTGTAGAGATCGACGCTGGCGGTGAAGCGGCTGAGGCCCGCCTGCACCATCGCATCGTTGGCCGAGAACACCGAACGCTGGGCATCCAGCAGGTCGAGGAATCCCACCGTGCCGGCGCGATAGCGCGCTTCCACGATGCGGTAGGCATCGTTGGCCTGATTGAAGGCTTCCGAGGCAAAGCCGTATTGCCGGCCGGTATTCAGCGTGGCGCCCAGCGCGTCTTCCGTGTCGCGGAAGGCCGAGAGGATGGCGCCGCGATAACTTTCCACCAGTTCCTGGCTCTGGGCGCGCGCCAGCTCCTCCTGGCCTTCCAGCTTGCCGCCCTGGAAGATCGGCGCGGTGAGCGAGGCGGCGATGGAATAGATCATCGTGTTGGGCTCAAACAGCGCGGCCGTCGTGCCGCTCTGGGTGCCGGCCCGCGCCGTGAGGTCGAGGCTGGGGAAGCGCGCGGCCCGCGCCGCGCCGATATCGAAATTGGCGGCGCGCAGGTCGCTTTCCGCCTTGCGCAGGTCGGGCCGGCGCAGCAGCAGCTCCGACGGCAGACCGGCGGCCACCGGCGGCAGGTTCAGTCCGGCCAGGGTGTTGCCCGCCACGCGGAAACCCTGCGGGTTGCGGCCGATCAGCACGGCCAGTGCATCCAGGGCCTGGCGTTCGCTCTGCTCCAGCGCCGCCACGGTGGCGCGCTGGGTGGCGACGCTACTGCGCTGCTGCGCGACTTCGTAATCGGTGGTCACGCCCAGCCGGCGCTGGCTTTCCAGCAGTTCCAGCACGCCTTCGGCCACGCGCAGGGTATCGTTGGCCAGACGTATACGGTCGCGCAGCGACAGGACCTGGAAATAGCCGGTGGCGATATCGGCATAGAGCGTGATCGCCACGGTCTCGCGGTCGAAACGGCTGGACTCCAGCCGGGTCAGTGCCGCATCGGCGGTGGCCGAGTTGGCGCCGAAGAGATCCACCTGGTAGCCGGCGGTGAGGTTGCCGGCGAAGCTGTTGCGGATGACCTGACCCGAGGTCGCGCTGCTGCTGGTGGTATTCGTTGTGCTGGTGCCGCGGCCGGTGCGGCTGCGGGTGGCCGAGCCATCGCTGCCCAAAGTGGGATAGAGCGCGGCGCCGGAGATCTTGGCCTGTGCCTCGGCCTGGCGGATGCGGGCCACGGCGGCGCGCAGGTCGGTGTTGCCGGCCTGGGCCTCGGTGATCAGGGCGTTCAGCTCGGCGCTGCCGAAACTGTGCCACCATCCGGCATCGGGCCAGAGGCCGGCGCCGTCCTGCCGGCTGTCCCACGCCTTCGGCGTTTCGACGGCGGGCTTGAAATAGTCGGGCACCATCGAGCAGGCGCCAAGCGAAAGGGCAAGCACGGCCGTGGCCGTCAGACGGAAGGCAGGCATGGTTGGGTTATTCCGCAGCGAGGGCGACCACAGGGTCGAGATCGGCGGCCTTGCGCGCCGGCAGATAGCCGAACAGCAGGCCGGTGGCGAAGGCGCAGGAGAAGGCGAGCAATACAGGTTCGGGCGAGAAGATCACCGGCCGGCCGAACCACGCGAACAGCCAGGTCGTGCTTAAGCCGACGGCCACGCCGATCAGGCCGCCGAGCGTGCAGATCGCCAGGGCTTCGGAATTGAACTGCAGCATGATGTTCAGCCGGCGCGCGCCGGTTGCCATGCGCACGCCGATCTCGCGCGTGCGCTCGGTGACGCTGACCAACATGATGTTCATCACGCCGATGCCGCCCACCAGCAGGGCGATGGCGGCAATCGAGCCAAGCAGGATGGTCAATGTATTCTGGGTGGCCATGGCGGTTTCGATGATCGAGGCCATGTTGCGGATCTGGAAATCCTCCGCGCGATGGCGCGCGACCAGAAGCTGGCGGATTTCCTCCTGCGTGTCATCGATCTTCGTCACATCCTCGACCTGGACTGTGATCGTCTTCACATAACGCTGGCCGAACAGCCGCAACATGCCGGTGGTGAGCGGCGCGTAGATCACATCGTCCTGATCGGCACCCCATGGCGTGGCACCCTTGGACGTCATGGTGCCGATGACCTGGAAGGGAATGCTGTTCAGCAGGATGTAGTTGCCGACCGGCTGGCCGCCGGGGAACAGGTTGTTCGCCACGGTCTGGCCGATCACCGCCACGGGCACATAGGCCCGCACATCCTCGTCCGAGAAGAACACGCCTTCGGCCACCGGCCAGTCGCGCGCCTTGGGGAAATCGGCGACCGTGGAATTGACCTGGGTGACGGTGTCGCGGTCGCGGTAGCGCGCGGTGACGTTGCCGGTATATTCCGGCACCACGGCGATGACATTGCCGATCTCGGCCTTGATCGCATCGGCATCCTCGGCCACCAGGGTTGCCGTGATGCCGTCGCTGCGCCGGATGTTCGGCGCGCCGGGCCGGATCAGCAGCAGGTTGGTGCCCATGGCGGTGATGCGGTCGAGCACCGATTGCTTGGCGCCGTCGCCGATCGCCAGCATCGCCACCACCGAGGCCACGCCGATGATGATGCCCAGCAGGGTGAGCAGCGTGCGCAGCAGGTTGCCGCGCAAAGCCTGCAGGGCCATGCGGCCGGCTTCCAGCGCGTCGAACAGGGCAAAGCCCGTGCGGACGTGATGCTCGGGATGTTTCGGTGCGGCCTGTGTCGGCGTGACGCTTCCGGTGCCGCGGTCGGAGACGATGTTGCCGTCCTTCAGCTCGACGATGCGGTTGGCCTGTGCCGCCACTTCGGGATCATGGGTGATCAGCAGAACGGTGTGGCCCTGGGCATTCAGGTCGCGCAGAAGCTGCATCACTTCGGCGCCGCTTTTGCTGTCCAGCGCGCCGGTCGGCTCGTCGGCCAGGATGATGGCGCCGCCGTTCATCAGGGCGCGGGCAATCGAAACGCGCTGCTGCTGGCCGCCGGAAAGCTGCGCCGGGCGATGATCCATGCGGTCGGACAGTCCAAGCCGTGTCAGCAGTTCGGCGGCGCGTGCCGCGCGTTCGCCGCGTGACAGGCCGGCATAGATCGCCGGCATCTCGACATTGCCGGCGGCGGTTTCACCCGGCAGCAGGTTGTATTGCTGGAAGATGAAACCAAAAGCCTCGCGGCGCAGCAGGGCGCGCCGGTCGGCATCCAGGGCCGCGACTTCGGTGCCGTCCAGCGTGTAAGAGCCGCTGGTCGGCCGGTCGAGCAGGCCGATGAGATTCATCAGGGTTGATTTGCCCGAGCCCGAGGCGCCCATGATGGCGATGAATTCGCCGGCATGGATGTCGAGCGAGATGCCGTGCAGGACCTCGACGGCCAGCGTGCCGCGATAAAAGGTCTTGCGGATGTCGCGCAGGCGGATCACCGGCTGGTCAGTGGTTTGGCCGGTTTTCCGGTCCGGCTGCAGAATGGCCTGCTGGTCGCCCTGCTGGGTGGAGGACATGACATTCATCGCAATGCCCCGCTACAGCCGCGGCGGCGGGCCGGACGGGCCGCCTTGGCGTGACGCCGCATTGCGCTGTCCGGCCGGCGGCGCATCCAGCACGATCTCCTCGCCGGCTTTCAGGCCGCTTTTGATCGCGGCATTCACGCGGTTGCTGGCGGCGACCTCCACGATGCGGCGCACCGGCTGGCCGTTTTCCATCACGCGCAGGGCGAAGCGGGCCTTGTCGTTGGGCAGCGGCCGCAGGGCCGCCATCGGCACGACGGGCAGGTTCTCGGCTTTCGCCACCACGAAGAAGACCTGTGCGCTCATCTGGGTCAGCAGGTCATGCTCGGGATTGGCGACGTCGAACAGCGCGGAATACAACACCACATTATTGACGGTTTCCGGCGTCGGCAGGATCTGGCGCAAGGTGCCGGTGCGTTTCTTGTCGGGCTGGCCCAGCGTGGTGAAATATGCCGGCATGCCAATGGTCAGTTTGGGCACATCGGCTTCCGAGACCTGGGTTTTCACCGTCATGGTATCGAGATCGGCGATGCGCAGGATGATCGGGGCCTGCTGGTTGGCGTTCAGGGTCTGGCCCTGACGCGCGCTGATATCCACCACCGTGCCGGTCATCGGCGCGTAGATCTTGGTGTAACCCAGATTGGCCTGGTCGGAGCGCAGCGTCGATTCGCCTTGTTGAATTTGCGCATCCAGCACGGCGATCTGAGCCAGCAGCGAGCGGCGGTTGGCTTCGGCGCTGTCGTAGGAATCCTGGCTGGTGGCGCGTTCGGCCAGCAGGCGGCGCTGGCGCTCGAACTGACGCTCGGCGAGGCCGAGCTGCACCTGCTTGTCGGCGCGCTGCGCCTTCAGGGCCAGCAGGTTGGCCTGATCGGCGGCGACACGCGCCTCATAGACGGTGGGATCGATCTGCGCCAGCAGGGCGCCCTGCTCCACGCGCTGGCCGTAATCCACGGATATGACCTTCAGCTGGCCCGAAACCTGTGTGCCGACATCGACGTAGGTCAGCGGCTGCAGGGTGCCGACCGCCGATACGGTGTCCTCCACGCTGCCCAGGGCCACGCTGTGGATGCGGAAAGAGGGCTGGGTGTCGGTGCGGGCAGACCAGTACCACCCGGCCCCGCCGGCCAGTAGCAGGGCGAGGGCGACGGCGGAGAAGGTCAGGGCAGGGCGTTTCATAATACGAGGCCAAATGAAGGGTTTACGGGTTAAACGGGCTTGCCGCCGGAGTCCTGCGCTGGACCTGACAATACTCGGACCGGATGACCGAACATGGAAGGGGATGGCGGCAGGGCTGGTGTGGCGGCAGGGCCACATTGATAATTATACTAGTGATAATCAGTTGCAATATTACCAATAGCAATGCTATGTCCCTGTCCGCCAGATGCGGGCGGCTAAAAAAGTCCCGCCACGGCTGTGTCCGCGGAGACTGATTTCCGCGGCCATATCAATTGCCAAGCCAGCCCAGTCCGGCCTTGCGGCCTGCCGCGCCGGACCCGCCAGCCAGGTTTCCATCCTTTTCTCGTGTTCCGGGGGTGAACCATGGCTGATTCCAGCCTTCCGACCATTCAGCAACCCACTGTTGGCCGCCTGCGGCTGGGCCGCGTCGCGCCGCATGTGCTGGGCGCCGCTTCCGCTGTCGCGCTCGGCGCCGCTGCCCTGCCGGCCCAGGCCCAGCAGGCCAGCCAACCGGCCCAGCTGCCGACCATTGCCGTCGAGGGCGAAAAGCCGGCCGCAGCCGAGGGGTACAGGGTCGAGCAGTCGGCCTCGCCGAAATTCACCGCGCCGCTTCTGGACACACCCAAGTCGGTGACCGTGATCCCGCAGGAGGTGATCCAGGAGCGCGCCGCCACATCGCTGACCGAAGTGCTGCGCACCACCCCGGGCATAAGCCTGGGTTCGGGCGAAGGCGGCACCGCCATCGGCGACCGGCCGTTCATCCGCGGCTTCGACGCCATGAGCAGCACCTATATCGACGGACTGCGCGATACCGGTGCGCAGTCGCGCGACACGTTCAATCTTGAGCAGGTGGAGGTCACCAAGGGGCCGAGCGGCGCCATGGTTGGCCGCGGCGCCACCGGCGGCGTGCTCAACCTGGTCAGCAAGACCGCGAAGGCCGAGGATTTCACCGCCGGCAGCCTGACGCTGGGCACCGACATGACCAAGCGGGCGACCGCCGACGTCAATCGCGTAATCGACAACAACATCGCCTTCCGCATCAACGCCATGGCGCATGATGGCGAGGTGGCCGGCCGCGACGAGGTGGATATCACCAAGTTCGGTTTCGCGCCGACCGTGACCTTCGGCCTGAACAAGCCGACCCGCCTCACGCTCAGCTACTTCCATTTCCAGACCGATGGTCTGCCCGATTACGGCCACACCTTCGATCCGCGCACCGGCAAGCCGATCAGCGTTTCGCGCGACAATTTCTACGGCCTGACCAGCCGGGATTTCCGCGAAACCTATTACGACGGCCTGACGGCGCAGCTGGAACACGATCTGACCGACAACACGGTGCTGCGCAACACCACGCGCTATGCCTATGCGCAGAACCATTACATCGTCACCAAGCCGGACTGGAATACCGGCACGGCAACGTCGCCGGTCAACATCCTGACGAACGGCCGGATCGAGCGTGAGACGCGCAGCCGCAACGCCGATACCGAGACGGTCGTCAACCAGACCGACCTGCAGAGCGAGTTCGATCTTGGCGGCTTCAAGAACGCCGCCATTACCGGCATCGAGCTGGCCCGCGAGCAGACCAAGAATCGCGGCTATACGCTGAGCCCCTCGTCGACCCAGGGCGATCTCTACAACCCGAATTCGTCGGATCCGTATACCGGCACGATCACGACCTCGAGCCAGTTCGCCAACACGCGCGTTGCCACGATGGCGATTTACGCCATCGACACCATCGCGCTGGCCCCGCAATGGGATCTCAATCTGGGCCTGCGCCTGGATGATTATCGCACCAATTCATACGGCACGACCCAGAACGGGGCATTCGACGGCAGCCGGCACGACACCTTCGTGAACTACCAGACCGGCCTGGTCTACAAGCCCATGCCCAACGGCAGCATCTATGTCGCCTACGGCACGTCCACCAATCCGGTCGGCAGTTCGGCCGGCGAGGGCGGTGACGAAGGCAATGTCGCGGCCAATAATGAAACCCTGAAGCCCGAGGAGAACCGCTCCTACGAACTCGGCACCAAGTGGGACCTGCTGAACAAGACGCTGTCGCTGACCGGCGCCGTGTTCCGCACCGAGAAGGAGAACGCCCGCGTCAGCGGCGTCACCAACACCGCCGAGCAGCTGCCGGTGGGCAAGCAGCGGGTGGATGGCTTCGAAGTCGGATTTGCCGGCAACCTGACCAGGGCGTGGAAGCTGTTCGGCGGCTATACCTTCCTGAAGAGCGAGATCGTCGACGATGGTCCGAATGCCAGCAACGATGGCAAGGAATTCCCGTCGATTGCGCCGCATAACATCAGCCTGTGGACCACGTACGACCTGACGCGCGACTGGGTGGTCGGCGGCGGCGCCATCTACACGGCGCGGCGTTATGCCAATACCGCGAATACCTACGAGCTGCCGTCCTATTGGCGCTTCGATGCCATGGTTGGCTACAAGGTGACCGAGAATGTGGATGTGCAGCTGAACGTGCAGAACCTGCTGGATGAAACCTATTACGACGCCACCCATGCCGGCCAGTTCGCCACCGTGGCGCCGGGCCGCACGGCGTTGCTGACGACGAACTTCAAGTTCTGAGTACCGCGTAAGACAATCCGCGCAGGAGAACCGCGCCCCGCCCGTGCATTCGCCGGGCGGGGCGATGTGCATTCGGGCGGTAATACTGTGGAGACGACACCATGATGCTGCATATCGAGCGGGTGCTGACCCGTCAGCAGGTCGCGCAATGCCGCCAGGTGATTGATGCCGCCGAATGGGTGGACGGAAATGTCACGTCCGGCCACCAGTCGGCGCTCGCCAAGCGCAACATGCAATTGCCCGAGGGATCGCCGGCCGCGCGGCAGATGGGCGACATGATCCTCGATGCGCTGGAAAAAAGCCCGCGCTTCATCTCTGCCGCCCTGCCGCTCAAGGTCTTTCCGCCCTTGTTCAACCGCTATGCCGGCGGCGAATCCTTCGGCAACCATGTCGACAACGCGATCCGGCCGCTGGCCGGCAGCGACTTCCGCATCCGTACCGATCTGTCCTGCACGCTGTTCCTGGCCGATCCGGAGGAATACGAGGGCGGCGAGCTGGTGGTGGAGGATACCTATGGCGAGCATCGGGTGAAGCTGCCGGCCGGCGACATGGTGTTGTATCCCTCGACCAGCCTGCATCGCGTGACCGAGGTGACGCGCGGCGCCCGCATCGCCAGCTTCTTCTGGCTGCAGAGCATGGTGCGCGACGACGGCCAGCGCGCGCTGCTGTTCCAGCTCGACACCTCGATCCAGCAGCTGGTGATGCGGCACGGCAATGCCGATCCGCAGGTCCTGCAGCTCACCGCCATCTACCACAACCTGCTGCGGCGCTGGGCCGACAGCTAAGACGATACGAGGCTCCCGCTCCATGGCTGGCAAATCCAAACCGCAACGCCGCGGCCTGCGCTACTGGCTGGAACAGGTTCATTTATGGACCGGACTGATCCTGTTGCTGCCGCTGGTGATGATGGGTGTTACCGGCAGCGTACTGGTCTATGCCCATGATCTGGAGCATCTGTTCGGCCAGGGTGAACCCCAGGTCACCACGCCCGGCGAATGGCGCAGTCCGGCCGAGCTGATCGAAGCCGCGCAGGCCGCCAATAGCGAGCCGGGCCGGATTCCCATCGCCGTGCGCTGGCCGGCCGAACCGGGCGAGCCCGCCGCCGTGCGGCTGTCGCGCCCCGGCATGGCCGATGAACGGCCGGCGATGCGCAATGCCGAACCGGCGGCGCCGGGCCAGGCGCAGGCGGCGATTCCACGGGTCAGTCCTTTTGCCGGCAGCCTGCAAATCCTGCTCGATCCGGTGACGGCGCAGCCGATTGAAACCCAGCAGGCCATGACCGGCTGGGTGCGTTTCTTCCATGACCTGCACGGCCATCTGTTCATCGCGGGCGGCCTGGGGCGTGAGCTGGTCGGCTGGCTCGGCATCGCCATGCTGGTGCTGGGCTGCACCGGGCTGGTGATCTGGTGGCCGCGAAACGGACAATGGAAGGCCGCCTTCACCATCCGCAAGGGAGCGAAGGGCCTGCGGCTGCATCGCGACCTGCATGGCGCGGTGGGCATCTGGAGCCTGCTGCTGTTCATGCTGGTGAATTTCACCGGGGTCTATCTGGCTTTCCCGCAGCAGATCTCGGCGGCGGTGAATGCCGTGTTCCCGGGACGCGACATGCGGGCGGCAATGTTCCAGGCCCGTGTCGAGCCGATCCGGGGCGGCAGCCGGATTGGCCTGGCCGAGGGGCTGGTCCTGGCGCAGGAGCAGGTCCCCGATGCACGCTTCCTGAATGCCTTCCTGCCGACCCGGCCGGACCAGGCCCTGCGCATCGGTCTGGTGCGCGGCACACCGGAAGACGGCGCCCCGGGCATTACCGTGCTGATCGATCCCTGGCGCGCCCAGGTGATCGACGTGTTCGATCCGAAGACCTTTTCGACAGGCGAGGCGATCATTGCCTGGCAGCGCGCGCTGCATTACGGCACCGGCCTGGGCGGATTCTACAAATTCCTGGTCTTCGTCTCGGGCGTGATCATCCCGCTGTTTGCCGTCACCGGCTTTTTCATGTGGTGGATCAAGCGGCGCAACCGGCAGGCAACCGAGCGCGCCAAGCAGGAGGCCTTGCGCCAGGCAGCCGAATAAAAGGCGGCTGGATAAGAGCGGCCTGTCACAAAATCCGCAGGCCGGCCGTCTTCGGGGGTATCCACAGAAAAAAGGATAGCCCCATGACGACCGCCTCCAGCCTGACTCCCGCGCCCGGCCCGCTCTGGCGTGTTTTGACGGCCCTGCTGGCCGCCGGCCTCGTGCTGAACGGCCTGTTCATGCTGATCATGCCCGGCGGCTGGTATGCCGGCGTGCCGGGGGTGAGCGGCACCGGCCCGTTCAACGACCATTTTGTGCGCGATATCGGCGCGGCCTTCATCGCCACCGGCCTGGGTGCCGCCTGGGCGGCCCGGCGCGGCCAGCGCGGCGGCCTGCTGCCGGCGGCGGTATTCCTCGGCCTGCATGCGGGCATTCATCTGGTCGAGACGCTGGTGGCCGGCCATGCCCATGCCGCCGCGCTGGCCGTCGAAGTGCTGGGCATCCATCTGCCGGCCGTGCTGGCGATCGCGCTGGTCCTGCCGCGTCCCTCCACGGCCACGCTGGCCAGGCTAGCGCCGGCGGCGTTGATCGAGCGGCGCGTGGCGGCATCGGAGCAGTATCTCGGTGTACGCATGGACTACATGCGCGAGATCGGTCGCGTGGCACCGGCCCTGCTGGCGAAGCTCGGTGTGATCGCCGGCCTGGGCCGGCAGGATGTGACCGCGCCGGCCGAGGCCCTGCATTTCGCGACGCTGGGGGCCGTGCAGGTCGACGATTGCGGCGAGTGCGTGCAGATCCATGTCAATCTGGCGCTGAAGGACGGCATCGCGCCGGCGCATCTGCAGGCCGCGCTCGACAACCGCCTCACCGATCTGCCGCCGCTGCAGGCTTTGGCGTTGCGCTTCGGCCGCGCGGCGGCGGAAAACGATCCGGCGCTGGAAACGCTGGCCGAGCAGTTGCAGCGTCAGCTCGGCCGCCGCGCCATGTTCGATCTCGCCATTGCCTTGGGTCTGGCGCGCTTCTATCCCGTCTTGAAGCGGGCCCTGGGCTATGCCAAGAGTTGCAGCCTGATCCCTCTGAAGGTGGCCTGACATGCCGACCGCGCCGGCGACCGACGCCAAGACCGCGACCTTCGAGCAGCATCGCCGCCGGCTGTTCGGCCTGGCCTATCGCATGCTGGCCAGCGTCGGCGATGCCGAGGATGCCGTGCAGGACACCTTCCTGCGCTGGCACCGCAGCGACGCGGGGGCGATCCAGAATCCGGAAGCCTGGCTGGTCACCGCCTGCACGCGGCTGTGCATCGACCGCCTGCGCGCCGCCAAGCTGGAACGCGCCCAGTATCCCGGCGTCTGGTTGCCCGAACCGCTGGTGGAACTGGAGGTCAGCCTGCCCGATCCGACGCCCGGCGCCGATGCCGCCCATGAGCAGGCCGACGATCTTTCCATGGCGATGCTGCTGGTGCTGGAACGCCTCACGCCGGCCGAACGCGCCGCCTGGCTGCTGCGCGAGGCTTTTGATTACGATTATCCGCAGATCGCGGCCGCGCTGCAGAAATCGGAAGTCGCCTGCCGCCAGCTGGTCAGCCGCGCGCAGAAACACCTGAAGGACCAGCGCCCGCGTTTCGCCGCCGATTCAGTCGAGGCAAAACGGCTGGCCGAACGCTTTGCTGCCGCCACGCGCGCGGGCGATGCGCGGATGTTCGCCGGCCTGCTGGCCGAGGATGCGATGATCTGGTCGGATGGCGGCGGCAAGGCGGCGGCGGCGCTGAACGTGATCCATGGCGCCGAAAAGGTGGTGCGCTTTTTCGTCGGCGTGCGCCGCAAGCAGCCCGACACGCTGCGTGGCATGGCGGTGCGCATCAACGGCCAGCCGGGCTGGCTGCTGTTCGACGGCGACAAACCCTATCTGGCGATGGCGGTCGACATTGTGGATGGCGCGGTGCGCAACGTGTTCATCATCCGCAACCCCGACAAGCTGGCGCGGCTGCCGGCGGCGGCGTGAGCAAGCGTCAGGCGGAAACGACGTCAGACATACATGTCGACGTGGCGGCCGAGGCCGTTGCGGATGGCGCGCAGGATGGCGGCAAAGGATTTGGTCTGGCGGGCCTTTTTCTTGCGCGCCGGTGCGGGCTTCTGCTTCGGGCCTTCCAGGCGCTGCAGCGCGCGCTGCCACAGCCGCTCCTCCATATACCGCTCGGTGGAACGCGGGATGCTGCGATAGACGCTGACGGCGTGGATGCGCGTGGTCGTCGGCATGGCGGTCTCCTGTCTTCTACAGAGGTGAAGGCAGGGTAGCCGGCGGCTGGCCGCGCCGGTTGCGACCAGATCGGGGCGGCCTGTGACAAAAACGGGATGGGCAATAAAAAAGGCGGGCCGCAAAGCCCGCCTTTTTGCGGAAAACCGCTGAAACCGGCGCTTAGCCTTTCTCTCAGCCCTTCTGGCGGTTGAGCAGGCGCAGGCGCAGGGCATTCAGCTTGATGAAGCCCTGGGCATCCTTCTGGTCGTAGACCGAGTCGGCCTCGAAGGTGACATGGCTGAGCGAGTAGAGCGACTTGGGCGACTTGCGGCCGACCACGTTGACCGAGCCCTTGTAGAGCTTCAGCCGCACGGTGCCTTCCACATTCTCCTGGCTCTTGTCGATCAGGGCCTGCAGCATCTCGCGCTCGGGCGAGAACCAGAAGCCGTTATAGATCAGCTCGGCATAGCGCGGCATGATCTCGTCCTTCAGGTGCGCCGCGCCGCGGTCCAGCGTGGCCTGCTCGATGCCGCGATGGGCCATGTGCAGGATGGTGCCGCCCGGGGTTTCGTAGATGCCGCGGCTCTTCATGCCGACGAAGCGGTTCTCCAGCAGATCCAGCCGGCCGATGCCGTGCTTGCCGCCCAGTTCGTTCAGCTTCGTGAGGAGCGCGGCCGGCGACAGCGCCTTGCCGTTCACCGCGATGGCATCGCCTTTCTTGAACTCGATCTCGATGTATTCAGGCTCGTTCGGCGCCTTCTCGGGATCGACTGTGCGGGAATAGACGAAGTCCGGGGCTTCCACCCACGGATCCTCCAGCACTTTGCCCTCGGCCGAGATGTGCAGCAGGTTGGCATCCACCGAGAAGGGCGCCTCGCCGCGCTTGTCCTTGGCGATCGGGATCTGGTGCTTCTCGGCGAAGTCGATCAGGGCGGTGCGGGAATTCAGCTCCCATTCGCGCCAGGGCGCGATCACCTTGATGTCGGGCTTCAGCGCGTAATAGCCCAGCTCGAAACGCACCTGGTCGTTGCCCTTGCCGGTGGCGCCGTGGCAGACCGCGTCGGCGCCGACCTCGCGGGCGATCTCGATCTGGCGCTTGGCGATCAGCGGCCGGGCGATCGAGGTGCCCAGCAGGTAGAGGCCCTCATACATGGCATTGGCGCGGAACATCGGGAAGACGAAGTCGCGCACGAATTCCTCGCGCACGTCCTCGATGAAGATCTGCTTCACGCCGAACATCTCGGCCTTCTTGCGCGCCGGTTCCAGTTCCTCGCCCTGGCCCAGATCGGCGGTGAAGGTCACGACCTCGCAGCCATAGGTCTCCTGCAGCCATTTCAGGATCACCGAGGTATCCAGGCCGCCGGAATAGGCCAGGACCACCTTCTTCACGCTGCCATGCTTGCTGCCGCTCATCGGGCATACTCCTCAAAAGCCGGGAAAATCGGGCCGGAGTATAGGCAGGCGCGGGGGGCATGCAAGCCGCCGGCTTCTGCCGGAATGCCCCAATTTTGGCTTAATCGAACCCTAAATCGCCTTCAGAAGTCGGAGACGATGCCCTTGCGTTCCCAGTCGCCGTAGCGGGTGGGTTCCGGGCCCTGGGGGCCGTTTTCCTCGCCGGGCGCCTGGGTCAGTTTCACGGCCGGTTTGGCCGGCGCCAGCGGTTTGCCCGTCTTCGGGTCGATCGGCCGGGTATCGACAATGGCCTTACCGCTCTCGCCGTCGAGGCTGGGATCGGGCTGTCCGGTCGGTCTGGTGTTGCTGGTCACGGCTGGGATGTCTTGCGCAGGGATCGACCCTGCATACATATAACGGTGCGGGCGGCTTGTTAAGTCACCCGGGAAAGAGGACCGAAGACGATGAATTACATGAAGACGGCTATCCTGCTGGCGGGCCTGATGGCGCTGTTCGGCGCAGTCGGCTTCCTGATCGGCGGCGAGGCGGGCATGCTGATCGCCCTGGGACTGGCCGCCGCCATGAACCTGTTCGCCTACTGGAACAGCGACAGAATGGTGCTGTCGATGTATGGCGCGCGCGAGGTGGACGCCCAGACCGCGCCGGAATTCCACGGCATGATCGCCGAACTGTCGCAGCGCGCCGGCCTGCCGATGCCGCGCGTCTACGTGATCGACAACGACCAGCCCAACGCCTTCGCCACCGGCCGCAATCCGGAAAACGCCGCCGTGGCCGCCACCACCGGCCTGCTGCACAGCCTGAGCCGCGAGGAGATCGCCGGCGTGATGGCGCATGAGCTGGCCCATGTGAAGAACCGCGACACCCTGATCATGACGATCACCGCCACGCTGGCCGGCGCCATCGGCATGCTGGCGAATTTTGCCATGTTCTTCGGCGGCTCGTCGGACAACCGCAACAACCCGCTGGGCATCATCGGCTCGATCGCCATCATGATCCTGGCCCCCATCGCCGCAATGCTGGTGCAAATGGCGATCAGCCGCAGCCGCGAATATGCCGCCGACCGCATGGGCGCGGAAATCTCGGGCGACCCCACCTGGCTAGCCTCGGCCCTGCAGCGCATCTCCGGCGCGGCCGAGCGCATTCCCAACGAGCAGGCCGAGCACAATCCCGCCACGGCACACATGTTCATCATCAACCCGCTGCATGGCCGGGGCATGGACAACCTGTTCTCGACCCATCCCAGCACCGAGAACCGCGTTGCCGCGCTGATGCAGCTGGCCGCCAATGTGCGCGGCGGCGGTTATCGTGCCGCGCCGGCCTATTCGGGCGGCGGCAGCCCAGGCGCCAGTTCAGGCACCAGTTCAGGCACCAGCTCAGTGCCGCGCTCGGGCGGCAGCCGCCGCGGCGGCCCCTGGGGCTGAGATCCTGGGGCTGAGATCCTGGGGCTGAGGCCCGGCTTCACACGGCCAGCAGCCGCGCCGGACCCTGCGCCGGACCCTGTGGCTGGCTCTCCAGCATCGCGTGGCGGCGGTGGAACTGCTGCAAGGCGGGGCGGTGGCCGATGCTGATCACGGCCGCGTCGGGCAGGGCATCGCGCAGCGCGGCCAGGGCTTTTGCCTCGGTGGCCGTATCCAGCGCCGAGGTCGCTTCATCCAGATACAGCCAGCGTGGTTTCAGCAGCAGGGCGCGGGCCAGCTGCACGCGCTGCTGCTCGCCGCCGGATAATTGCTGGCTCCAGTAGGCTTCCTCGGCCAGGCGCGGCGCCAGATGTCCAAGGTCGAGCGCCGCCAGCGCGGCGCGGTAATCCGCGTCGCTGAAATCTGCGGGATCGCGCGGATAGGCCAAAGCCGCGCGCAGGCTGCCCAGCGGCAGATACGGCTTCTGCGGCAGGAACAGGCTGGCCGCATCGGCGGGGCGCCGCACATGGCCGCGGCCGAACAGCCACAGCCCGGCGACGGCGCGCAACAGCGTGCTCTTGCCGCTGCCCGAACGGCCGCCGACCAGCAGGCTGTCGCCGGCAGCGAGATCCAGCGCCTGCACATCCAGCAGCGGCCGGCCATCCGGCAGGGCCAGCGCCAGCGGACCCACCGCCAGCATCTCGCCATCCGCATCCACGCCGATCTGTTTTTCGGCCGCCAGGGCGCGCGCCTTGGCCATGCCGTCCTGGAAGCCGGTCAGACGGTCGATCACGGCCTGCCATTCGGCGATGTCGGTATAGGCCGTGATGATGTAGCTGAGCGCTTCCTGCACCTGGCCGAAAGCCGATACCGTCTGCATCAGGCCGCCAAGCTGGATGCCGCCGCTGAAATAACGCGGTGCCGCCACCACGAAGGGAAAGATCACCGCGATCTGGCCGTAACCGGCGGTGAACCAGGTCAGCTTCTTGGTGCGGCGCATGATGGCATAGGTGTTGTTGAACACTGCCATGAAGCGGCGCGCCAGCCCGGCCTGTTCCACCGCTTCGCCATGCTGGAAGGCGATGCCTTCGGCATGTTCGCGCACGCGCACCAGATGGAAACGGAAATCGGCCTCCACCTGCTGGCGGTCGAAATTCAGTTTCACCAGCGGCTTGCCGATCCAGTGCGTCAGGCCGGTGCCGACAGCGGCATAGACGATGGCGAACCAGACCATGTAGCCGGGAATCTGGTATTCCGTGCCGCCAAGCGAGATGGCGAAATCGCCCGACAGGCTCCACAGGATGCCGAGGAAGGAGACCAGCGTGACCACGGCATTCATCAGGCCGAGCGTCAGGCTGAGCGAATAGGCCGGGAACAGCCGCAGATCCTCGGCGATGCGCTGGTCCGGGTTGTCGGTATCCAGGCCCAGCATCTGCATGTGGTAATAGCGCTTGTCGCCCAGCCAGTCGCGCAGCCAGTGTTCGGTCAGCCACTTGCGCCAGCGGATCTGCAGCATCTGTTGCAGGTAGTAGCGATAGACCGCGACGATGATGAAGGCGGCGGCAACGGCGCTGAAGGTGAGCAGCAGGGTCTTGAAGGCATCGAAATCCTTCTCCTGCAGCGCGTTGTAGAAGTCGTTGTACCAGGAATTGAACCACACGCTCAGGCCCACGCTGGCCAGGTTCAGCACGACGATCGCCGCCAGCAGGCCGACCGCGACCGTCCGTTCGCGGCGATCGGCGAAATAGGGGCGGGCCAGAAACCAGAAGGCGCGGAAGAAAGCGGCAAGACGCGACATGATATCCTCGGGGACGGGAGAAGGCCCGGCCGGTGTGGCCGGGCCTGGAAACACGCCCGGGGACTATGGCGATTTCGGGTCGAAGCGGGAAATTAAATTAATTTTATCAGCCAAAATCCGGGCGGTAGCTGCCAAAGCTCCACAGATGGCCCTCCGGGTCGCGCACCGAGAAATCGCGTGAACCGTAATCGGTGTCGCGAATGCCCATCACCACTTCGGCGCCGACGGCGCGCGCCCGGTCATACAAAGCATCGACATCATCGGCGGCGACATAGCTGCTCTGGGTGATGACACCGGCCTCACGCGGCGTGCGGAAGGCGAAGGGGCCTTCATCCTGCACGCTGCCCAGCATCACCATGCCGTTGCCAAAGCGCATCTCGGCATGGGCGATGCTGCCATCGGGGTTCTTGTGGCAGGCGATGGTGCGGAAGCCGAAGGCCTTTTCCAGCCAGGCCATGGCGGCCGGCGCGTCGCGGTATTGCAGCACGGGATAGAAACTCGGTCGGGTATCGGTCATGGCTGGCTCCTGATATTCGGATGCCGGCACGTTAGCCGCCCGCCCGTCGGCATGCTTGTAAAAATGTAACCGGATTATTCAGTCCACCGGCAGGCCAACCTGCCCCTGCAGCCGGGCGGCGAGGTAATCGCCCGGCGTGCGGCCGGTCAGGCGGCGGAAATCGCGGTTGAAATGGGCCTGGTCGTAATAGCCGGCTTCCAGCGCCAGTTCTGTCCAGCGTGTCGGTGCGGCATCAATCAGGCTCAGCACATGGCGGAAGCGCAACAAGCCGGCGACCGTTTTCGGCGCCAGGCCGACATGCTCGCGGAATTGCGCGGCCAGATGCTTGCGGCTGCAGCCCATCTCCTCAGCCAGGGCAGCGATCGACATGGCGCCGTTGCGCCGCGCGATCTGACGCAGGGCCCAGTCGGCGGCGCGGATGCCGGCCAGATCCACAGTCTCGTGCGATGCAGTGCGGGCGGCGATGGCGGCATCCAGTCGGGCGAAGCAGGCATCCCAGTCATTGGCCGCCTGAAGGTCTTCGATCAGGCGCCATGCCGCCGCTGGACCCAGCAGGTCGGGCAGCAGGAAGACGCGGTTGGTCAGGTCCTGCATGGGCAGGCGGAAGAAACGCCGCGCGCCCTGCGGCGTGAACATCACCTGCAGGCCACGCTGGCTGCCGCCGCTTTCCGAAATGGCATAGGCATCGCTCAGGCCGGCGGCAAAGCCGCAACTAGTGCCGACCGGAATGACAAAGCCGGCCGTGTCGACAATAGTGATCGGATCGCCCAGGTTGACAATCATAACCACGTTCAGGCCGGGCAGTTCGTGTCGCCGGGTGAAGGCGGTGTTGCGCTCGTCGTAGCCGATATAGGTATCAACCATTCCGGCCAGCCGAGGATGCGCGGATGCAAAGGCCATCTCCCACTGGCCGCGCTCGGAACGATGTCGGATCACCTGCATGACAGCGACAGTATTTGCCTCGCTGTGTCACAGTGTCCAGCACGATTAGCGCTGCAGGGTGAACTGCACAGGGACGATGAAGGTGGCGCGGTCGGTGCCGCGCGGAAACTGCGGCGGCGGAAAGGGCGCTGCCCGGCGTGCCATGTCGAGGGCGGCCTCGTCCAGCAGGGCAAAGCCGCTGCTCTCGGTCAGCGTCAACGCCAGCAGGCGGCCGGAAGTATCCAGCGTGATGGCGATGCGCGGCGTGCCTTCCTGGCGGCGCAGGCGCGCGGCGCGCGGATAATCGCGGTGGCGGACAAGCCAGTCCAGCAATACGGGCGCGTAGGGCGGCGGCGCATACTCGGTCGGTGTCGCTGATGTCGCCGGCGCGGCCGCAGGGACCGGCATCGCTGTCGGAGCAGAGATCGCTTCAGGGTTTGCTGTCGTATTTGCCGCCGTATTTGCAGCCGTATTTGCCAGCGTCGGCGCTGAGGTCCGCTGGGTCCGGTGGCGCGGACGCGGCGGCGCGGGATCGGGCAGCGTTTCGATGGCTGGCTCGGGCGGCGCTGTTTCCATCGGCGTCGCATCCGATGCCGCTGTTTCAGGGGTTGGGGTGTCAGGGGCCGAGGTTTCTGGGGCCGAGGTTTCTGGGGCCGGGGCTTCAGCTGCGGCGGCTGCCGGTTGCAGCAGGATTTCAAAAACAGGCGCCGGCGGCTGCGGTGCAGGCGCCATCGTCACGAGCATCCAGGCGATGCCGCCATGCAGCAGCAGGGCAGGCGCAAGGCCGCGCAGGGGCAACAACCGGGGCGGCCGAAGCCGCCCCGGTGCTGGCTGTGAGACAAGGATCTCGGCTACCACCGGTACTCGGCGCCGACAAACACCGCGCGGCCATCGCCGGGATTGAACAGCGCGGAGCTGGCGGTGGCGCTGGTGGTGGTGCTGGCATTCGAGATGAAGGTCTTGTCGAGCAGGTTGCGGCCGTCGAGGAACAGTTTCAGCCCGTTGCCGAAGTCATAACCGGCCTTCGCGCCCAGCAGCAGATAGGGATCGGTCTTCAGCGTGTTGGCATTGTCGACGTAATAGCCCTGCGGCACCCATTCCACGTTCGGTCCGGCATACCACCCGCTGGCGTGGGCGTAACGCAACTCGGCGCGCAGGTAATGCCTGGGCGCGCCGGGAATGTCGTTGTTGCCGTAGGTCGGGTGACCATCGAAGAAGAAGTCGCTGTAGGTGTAAGCCAGCCGCAAGGTCGTGCTGTCGTCGGTCGCCGCCAGATTGCGGGCAAACACCCAGTCGCCGCCCAGTTCGATACCCTGGTGGATGGTGTTGTCCACATTCTGCTGCACGGCCTGGCCGGTAGCCGGCTGGATGGTCTGCAGCTCGTTATGCAGCCAGGCGCGATAGATCGCCGCGTCCCAGGCCAGGTCGCCGTGGCGGCCGCGGCTGCCAAGCTCCAGCGTTCTGGATTCCTGCTGTTCCAGGGCGGTGGTGGTGGCCGTGGTGCCCAGTTCCGAGAAGGGCGGCGGCTCGCTCGACCAGCTGTAGTTCACGAAGGCCTGCATGTGCGGCGCGAAATCCCAGCGCGTGCCGAACTTCGGATTCACGCTGTTATAGCCGCGCTCGAAAGACTGGTTGCCGTTGGACAGGAAATTGTCGTCCAGTTCGCGCCTTGCCATGGTGCCCTGCAGGCCGGCGATCAGGGCGACATCCGGCACCACGTAGAAGGCATTTTCGCCGTAGACTTCCAGCGTATCGGATGTCTGGTCGGCATCGGCGGTCAGGCTGCCCCGGGCGCCGCCGACATTGGTGAAGCTTTTCGCGTGATTGTTGCCGGTGAAATAATTCAGACCCAGCGTCATCTCGTTGCGATGGCCGGCGACCTGCGTGTCACCGGTCCAGCGCGCGAAGCCGCCGCCATTGACCTCCTCGTTATCCACCACCGTGCTGAAGCCCGGCGAGGACAGTGGGTGGAACAATGTCTTGCTGGCGGCGAAGAATCCCACCGTGGCCTCGCCGCTGTCGGTGAGGAAGGTGGTTTTGCTGGCGGCGCGGATGGCCTCGATGTTGCGCTTGGTGTTGCCGGAGAAGCTTTGCGGCGAGGTCCAGCTCGGGCTGGCCAGCGCCTGGCTCTTGGTCACGCTGTTGGGGATCTTCTGGTTGATGTTGGCGGCGCTTAAATAAAAGCGCGTCTCCGCGCCGTCGCCGAAGCGGTAGCCGACATTGCCGTTCAGGCGCGTGTAATCCTGGTCGGTGTGGTCGCGATAGCCGCTGCTGTGGCTGTAGGTCGGCGTGACGTAGTAATCGAAGTTACCCTGGGCGCCGCCGGCCCCGAACTGGCTGCGCAGGCTGTCGAAGCTGCCCAGTTCCTGGCGCAGCAGGAAGCCCGGCTGGCTGCGGCCGGTGGGGCTGACGAAATTCACCGCGCCGCCCAGCAGCGAGGCGCCGTATTGCAGGGCGTTGGCGCCCTTGTAGATTTCGGTGTAGTCGACGGCGAGCGGGTCGATCTCCATCGTGTCGCCGGCGCCATCGGCGTCGGTGATCGGCACGCCGTCGCGCAGGATGCGGGTGCCGCGCAGGTGGAAGCTGCGCGACAGGCCCGAGCCGCGGATGGAAAGCCGCGAATCCTCTTGGCCGTATTTCGGCTGGGCAAACACGCCGGGCACGAAATCCAACACGTCCTTCACGGTATTGGCACGGCCGTCGCGGACTTCATCGGCCGGCACGATGTCAACGCCACCGGCCGTGTTCTCGATGCGGCGCCTGGCTTCCCCGGCATCGGGCACGGTGATGGAGTCGGTTTCCGCCTTGCCGGTCACGGTGATCGGCCGGGTCACGGTCTGGCTATGCGCCGACGGGGTCAGCAGCGCCAGCGCCGCACTGGTTCCCAGCAGGGCCAGCGCCACTTTGGGCAGCAGTTTTTCGGCCTTGCGACGCAAGGCGAAGAATGCGGGATCGCTATAATGCATTGGATTGATCTTTCGATGGATGGCAGGCAGGCAGAATCCATCCGTGGCGCAGCCGAAGCTGCGCGGCAGACTGCCTGCGGATGGATCGCTTAGTGCTTGTGGCCGCCCTGGCCGGCATCACCCATGCTGCCGGCCTTCATGACCGGAATCTGGATGGTGACGGTCCCGGCTTTCTCGAAGGTCAGCGTCAGCGGAAACTGCGTGCCTTCCTTCAGCGGCTGTTTCAGGCCGATCAGCATCACATGATAGCCGCCGGGCTCCAGCGCGGTCTGGCCATGGGCCGGCACGGGGATGTTCTCCACCGGCCGCATGCGCATGGCATCGCCGTCCTTCACATGGGTGTGCAGTTCGACATTCTCGGCAACGGGGGACGCGGCCTTCACCAGTTTGTCGGCCGTGCCGCCGGCATTCTTCAGCGTCATGAACACGCCGCCCACCTTCGCCGGCGTGGCGCGGGCGAAAGGCTGCTCGATGGCGACGTCGCCTGCCTTGGGCGCCGCCGGCATGGCATGGTTGTGCTGCGCGAGCATCACCGGCTTGCCGGCATCGGCGACACGGATCAGGGCAGCGGGGCGCGGCAGGTCATGCGCCGACTGGCCGGCGGCGGGGATCTGGTCCCAGCGGGTTTCGCCGGTTTCGCAGGTCTGCACCACCGGCAGCCAGAGCTGCGCGCCGGGCTGGTTCGGCAGCTTCATCACCAGACCGAATTCGTCGAACTGCTCGTTCGGCAGTTTGCCGCCGCTCCAGCTCACCGTGCTGACCAGGGTATCGGTTTTCTGGCCGTGGCCGATCTCCACCGGCTGGGCCAGCTTGCGGGTTTCAATGGCGACCTGCCAGCCGGGCTTGGCCTGGGGCCGCACGCTCACCACGCCGTCGGGAATGCCGACGCGGATCGCCGTGGTCGGGCTGCTGCCGCAGCCATGGGGCACGCGCAGGGCGGTGCGGAAATAACTGTCGGGCTCGGCCAGCGCCGGATCGGCCGTGACATGAGCCATGACGGGCAATGAAGCAACAAGGGTCAGCGCCGCAGCGCTCAAAAGGAATAGACGCGACATGGGAATCCTCCCGTAAATCCTGAATAAGACGAAAACGGTTCGGTCAGGATTACGAAAGCGGTGGCGCGCGTGCCTGGGCGGGGAGATAACGGGCCTGGGCCAGCGTGCTGTCTGGTGCGGCGCCGTAGAGAACGGTGATGGCAAGCCCGGGAACCAGCAGCGGCAGGGTGCCGGGCAGGATGGCTTGGCCAAGCTGGGCCGCGGCCAGGCAGACCGGGCAGGTCTTGCTTGCCTTCAGGGGCTTTTCCGTGTCGGCTTCGATCGGCAGGCCATCTTTCAGGGCAATCGTGCGGGTGCCAAGCGCCGAACAGAGCACGGTCATCTCGATGCCGTTGGCGGCCTGCACCCGCTGCGCGGCATGCAGGGTCAATGGCAACAGGGCGTGGAACAGCACCGCGAGCAACGCCATGCGCGCCAGGACGTGCGTCCACATGGGACGGCGCCGGGGCGGCAGCAGGGTTGCGGCAATGCTCATGTCCTGAAGGCTTACCCCTGCGGCCGGCCTTCGGCAAGAGCGGCGGTTTGACGCAGGCCGGTTAGGCTCCTAAGCTTCGCCGCGATGGTCCGCCGGCGATTCACGGTTGCCGGTGGTGAAAAGGGAATGCGGTGCGGACGATTCATATCTCATATCGTCGTCCCAGGCCGCAGCAGCCCCCGCTACGGTAGGCGGCGAGCGCGGTGCCACAATGCCACTGGCCGGGCAACCGGCTGGGAAGGCGGCGCCAAGCGATGACCCGCAAGCCCGGAGACCTGCCATCGCCTGATTGGGCGGCCGCCTGCTTCGAGGGGAAGAATGCAGGGCCGGCCGTTTTTCCTGTACGGGAGGTACATCATGTTGCGTATCACTGCCGCCATCGCGGCCCTGCTCATTTCCATCCAGGCAGCCCCGGCCCTTGCCCATCACGCGATGGGCGGCCAGATGCCCAATACCTTTATGACCGGCCTGCTGTCTGGCCTCGGCCATCCCATTATTGGCCTCGATCATCTGGCCTTCATCCTGGCCGCCGGCCTGCTGGCCGCGCCGCGCGCCCGTGGCCTGATCCTGCCCCTGGCTTTCGTGCTGGCCTCGCTGGCCGGCGTCATCGTGCATCTGAACGGCATCGACCTGCCGGGCGGCGAAATCCTGGTGGCGGCCTCGGTGTTGCTGCTCGGGGTGTTGCTGGTGATCCCGCGCCAGATCGACGATGGCCTGTTTGCCGCCATTCTTGCCCTGGCCGGCCTGTTCCATGGCTATGCCTTCGGCGAGAGCATCGTGGGCGCCGAAACCACGCCGCTGGGCACCTATCTTGCCGGCCTGGTCATTGTGCAATACGGCATCGCCGCCGGCGTGGTGGTGGCCTGGCGCAAGCTGGGCAAAACGGCCGGCGACCGCCTGCCGCGCTTCAGCCGCTATGCCGGCGCCGGCGTTGCGGTGATCGGCGCGGTCTTTCTGGCGCTCAACCTCGCCGCCTGACACGGCCACCAGATTACAAAGACGGCAGATTACAAATTTGTCATCGTTATGATCGGGCGGGCGACTGCAAACGCGGTCGCCCGCCCTTGACTTATCCCAGGCCCGTTGCTATCTCGCTTAGGCAACCGGCCCATCTTCTTTCGGGTCGGGGTCGCCACGGCATCCCTTCCGCATTTTCCGATCGCGTCGCTCCGGGCCTAGTCGCCTCCAGGCAATAGCGGTTGGCAGCAGCGGCCAGGCTGACAACCGCACCGGCGGCTGACATTCCCCCCTTATGGCTGCTGCGTCCGTACCGGACGCTGGGCCCAAATCTCCCGAACAACACCGCCCTCACGAGTCCGCGAGTCCGTCCGATGAATCTGCAGGAACTGAAAACCAAATCCCCGACCGAACTGCTGGCCTTCGCCGAAGAACTGCAGATCGAGAACGCCTCCACCCTGCGCAAGCAGGACATGATGTTCGCGATCCTCAAGCAGCTGGCCGAGAAGGAAGTCGAGATCACCGGCGAGGGCGTGCTGGAAGTGCTGCAGGACGGCTTCGGCTTCCTGCGATCCGCCCAGGCCAATTACCTGCCGGGCCCCGACGACATCTATGTCAGCCCCAACCAGATCCGTCGCTTCGGCCTGCGCACCGGCGATACCATCGAGGGCACGATTCGCGCGCCGAAGGACGGCGAGCGCTATTTCGCCCTGCTCAAGGTCAACACGATCAATTACGAAGACCCCGAGCAGAGCCGCCACAAGGTGCATTTCGACAACCTGACGCCGCTCTATCCGACCGAGCGCCTGCGCATGGAAATGCCGGATGCCGCCGAGGAGCCGGCGGCTGCCGCGCCGGCCGCCGCGACCAAGACGCCGACCATCAAGAGCCGTGGCGGCGAGGGCAAGCGCGAGAAGCTGGTCTCGGCCGCGCCGAAGAAGGATGTCTCGGCCCGCGTGATCGACCTGATCTCGCCGCAGGGCAAGGGCCAGCGTTCGCTGATCGTGGCGCCACCGCGCACCGGCAAGACGATGCTGCTGCAGAACATCGCGCATGCCATCAGCCACAACCACCCGGAAGTCTACCTGATCGTCCTGCTGATCGACGAACGCCCGGAAGAAGTGACCGACATGCAGCGCACGGTGAAGGGCGAGGTGATTTCCTCCACCTTCGACGAGCCGGCCAGCCGCCACGTGCAGGTCACCGAAATGGTGCTGGAAAAGGCCAAGCGCCTGGTCGAACACAAGCGCGACGTGGTGATCCTGCTCGACTCGATCACCCGCCTGGCCCGTGCCTACAACACCGTGGTGCCCTCCTCGGGCAAGGTGCTGACCGGCGGCGTGGATGCCAACGCATTGCAGCGCCCGAAACGCTTCTTCGGTGCGGCGCGCAATATCGAAGAGGGCGGTTCGCTCACCATCATCGCCACCGCGCTGATCGATACCGGCTCGCGCATGGACGAAGTGATCTTCGAAGAGTTCAAGGGCACCGGCAATTCGGAAATCATCCTCGACCGCAAGCTCTCCGACAAGCGCACTTTCCCGGCCATCGACATCACCAAGTCGGGCACCCGCAAGGAGGAACTGCTGGTCGACAAGGGCGTGCTGGCCAAGATGTGGGTGCTGCGCCGCATCCTCATGCCGATGGGCGGCCAGGACGCGATGGAATTCCTGCTCGACAAGATCAAGCACAGCCGCACCAACGCGGATTTCTTCGACTCGATGAACACCTGATCGCCGGCTGCGGCTGGCCGACCGGACGGGCGGGGGCAACTCCGCCCGTCTTTTTTTTGCGCTGCTGGCCCGCTTGCCGGACCTTTCCCGCCGCATATCTGTTGGAAAGGGCAATCCGCCCGAGGAGGAAACGACATGCAGCGCGTTCTGATCCTACCCCTGACTCTCGCCGCGGCTCTCACTGGTGCCGCCGCCCTTGCCGCCGGCCCGGTATTTGCCGCCGAAAAGACCATCGACATCCATTCCATCACCGCCAGCGGCGTGGGATCCAAGATCGGCACCATCGCGGCCAAGGATACGCCCCAGGGCCTGATGCTCAGTCCGGCCCTGGCCAACCTGCAGCCGCCGGGCCCGCATGGCTTCCACCTGCATGAAAAACCCGATTGCGGGCCGGGGCCCGGGCCGAACGGCCAACCGGCTGCCGGCATGGGCGCCGGCGGACATTACGATCCGCGCCGCACCGGCCGGCATCACGGCCCGCATGACAGGATGGGACATATGGGCGACCTGCCGCCGCTGGTGGTCAACGGCGACGGCACGGCGACGCTGCCGGTGATCGCGCCGCGGCTGAAGGTGAAGGATCTGTCCGGCCATGCGCTGATGATCCATGCCGGCGGCGACAATTACAGCGACGAACCCACGCCGCTGGGCGGCGGCGGTGGCCGCATCGCCTGTGGCGTGATCCGGTAGCCGGGGGGCATTGCGGCGGCTAGACTGCCGCCGCATGACCGGCGCAGATCCCAGGGACTGGTTCCGTTTTGCCCGCGACCGCGTCAGCGGCACCGAGGCCGTGCGTGCCGCCTTCCACAGCCATGCCTATGATCCGCATTTCCACGATCAGGTGCTGGTCGGCGTGACCGAGCGGGGGTTGCAGCAATTCCATTGCCGCCGCCGGCTGGTGCGCAGCACGCCCGGCCGCGTCATCCTGATGGAGCCGGGCGAGACCCATGACGGCGAAGCGGGCGCCAGCAGCGGTTTCGTCTATGCGATGCTGTATTTCGACCCCACCTGGCTGCGCGATGCGGCGGCTTTGCATGCCGATGTGTCCGACGGCGCATCGGCTCTGGGTTTTCCCGCCACGCTGGCCGAGGATCCCGCCCTGGCGCGCGCCATCCTCGCCGCCTGGCACCAGATCGCCGCGCCCGACAGCCGCATGGCCCGCGAGGCGGCTCTGGATCGCGTGGTGGCGTTGCTGTGGCGGCGGCGTGGCGAGAGCCGCACCGCACCGGCGCAGGCGCCGCGTCTGGCGCGGCAGGCGCGGGCGATGATGGACGATGCCTTCGGCACCGATCTTGGCCTGCAGATGATGGCCGATGAACTGGGTGCCGACCGTTTCCGGATCAGCCGCAGTTTCAAGGCGGCCTACGGTCTGGCTCCGCATGCCTATCTTGTGCAGCGGCGTCTGAGCCATGCCCGCCGGATGCTGGCCGGCGGCACCATGCCGGCGATTGTGGCGGCCGCCACCGGCTTCGCCGACCAGAGCCATCTGGGCCGCTGGTTCCGCCGCGCCTATGGCATGACGCCGTCTGCCTATCGCCGTCTCTGCACAAATCTTCCAGACAGCGCCCCGGCCTGACGGCATCTTCCCTCCGGCAATGGCAGGAGGAAGACGTGTCGGAAACCAAGCTGGCATTCGAAACCAAGATCGCGATCGCGGTGCGCGAGGACCTGGCGGTGTGGCAGAAACTGAACGTGACGGCTTTCCTGGCCAGCGGGCTGGCCGCCGCCATTCCCGGCTGCATCGGGCAGGCCTATATCGATGCCGCCGGCCGCCGTTACACCGCCCTGTGCGGCCAGCCGATCCTGGTGTTTGCCGCCGGGCTGGATGACCTGCGCAAGCTGCATGACCGCGCGCTGGCCCAGGGCCTGACCATCGCGCCCTATGTGGAAGCGATGTTCGCCACCGGCCATGATGCGGCCAACCGCGCCGTTTTCGCCGAGGGCGACCCGGGCGCACAGCACTGGGTCGGTCTCGGGCTGCATGGCGCGCGCAAGGCAGTGGACAAGGCCGTGAAGGGCCTGCGGCTGCATCCCTGACTTTAATCGTCGGAGTCGAAGAAATCGGCGGCCAGCAGCAGCATGTCGGGGGTTACGCCGTCGCTTGCCAGCGGCAGGCGCAGCACCTCGTAATTGTAGATCCGCCCGTCGATCATCATGTCGGGCCGCTCCACCATCGGGCGGGCCAGACGCACCACCTCGTCGAACATCACGGTGATGTGCTCGACATAATCCGGTTCCGGCAGTTCATCGAGCCAGCGTCCGCCGGCTTCGTAGCCGAAATACGTGGTGGTGTTGATGCCGACCAGGCGGATGCGATAGCGACGCGCGGCATCTGCGCCATCATGCACCTCGACCAGCGAGACGTTGCCCAGCAGCCAGGGAAAATCCATCGGATCGATGTCGGTGCGGGCGGGCAGGGCGCCGTTGCGGCGCAGGCCGTGCCAGTAATCCAGCATCCGCCGCAGCCGGGGCTGCGATACGGTTTCCAGTGTTGCCGGAATCTGTTTCGTCACGTCATGCCCGTTATGGCCTTGCCGGCAGTATGCCATGCGGAGGCCAGGCGGGGCCGGGCAAAAAACTTTCGCCGGCTTGCAGATCGGACTTGTAATTGAAAATCATTCGCATATACTCAGGCCCATCGCGCCACTGCTTCCCTGCAGCCGGGGCGGTTTCTTAGGTCGGTCCCGACACTCTGCTGGTCGTGTCGGGATACGTGGTCGGTCCGGTACAATGGGGCATTGCCGGGCCGACCCCGACCGAAATCTTCTGAAAATTGATCGTTATCAATGGCTTCAACCGGAGCTATGAATTTTTTGCGCCTGAGGCATGTTTTATTTGCGTAACTGTTTGTGAATTTATGTTGACCTGTATTTCCAACTGTGGAATATAGGGGCGTCGGCTTCGGCCGTACCGCGGGATTTGAGGGGCAGCTTGCACCGCGACACCAATGCTAAAGCGCCACGGCGGAAGTCGTGGGCCCGAATGAAAAGTCCGGAGTGACCCATGATCCGCTTCTGCATCCGCAAAACCCGTCTCTGTTGTTGTCGCTGACCACGCGCCGATCCAACCGCGTTTCCTAGTCCAGCGATGAACGGCCGCGCCCCTTAAGCAGGGCCGGCCAACGGAGATCTTCCCATGAGTGAAGCCTATCTGATCGAGGCGGCCGGCGAGGCCGCCGGTGTGGTGATCCGCGAACGCGGCGGGTTCCGCTTCTTCGCATCCGCGCCGCAATTCGCCGCGCTGGAACAGCAACTGTTCCGCCGCAGCACCGATGCCGAACGCGCCGCCCGCGCCCTGCTGGCCGCCAACGACAACGCGGCCCGCCGCCGCGGTTTTTCCCACCCGTCTCAGTCCTGGAGGTAAGCCATGACCGAGTTCCTGCTTCTGGCACCGGCCAACGAGGTGCCCACCCACATCACCCGCCATGGGCGCAGCCGGCGCCGGCCGGGCTTTGCCCATCGCCTGCAGGCCGCCTTCGGCGCCTTCCTCGCGCCCGAACGGCTGCGGCCCGCCGCCAACGACAATCCGCTCGGGGATAATCCCCATGACACGGCTGCATCGCTCACCGATCCGCTGGCCCTGCCGCCGGAATGGCATGGTCGTGAGTGGAGCCAGGGCGGCGACCTGATCGGGCTGAGTTTTTTGCCCTTCGACCGCTGAAGGATCACTGTCCATGATCGAGTTGCGTCACATCACCAAGCGCTTTGCCGGCGCCTCGGGCAGCGTCGAAGCCCTGCGCGATGTCAGCCTCAATATTGCCGCCGGGGAAATCTTCGGCGTGATCGGCCGCAGTGGCGCCGGCAAGTCCACGCTGATCCGCTGCATCAACCTGCTGGAACGGCCCACCGAAGGCAGCGTGATCGTCGCCGGCCGCGACCTCACCCTGCTCAGGGCGCCCGCGCTACGCGCCGCCCGGCGCGACATCGGCATGATCTTCCAGCATTTCAACCTGCTGTCGGCGCGCAATGTGTTCGACAACGTGGCCCTGCCGCTGGAACTGCGTGGCGAAAGCCGAGCCGCGATCAAGGCCAAGGTCGAGCCTTTGCTGGACCTGGTCGGCCTGGCCGACAAGGCCGGGCGTTATCCGGCGCAGCTCTCCGGCGGGCAGAAACAGCGTGTCGGCATCGCCCGCGCATTGGCGACCGATCCGAAGGTTCTGCTCTGCGACGAGGCCACCTCGGCGCTCGATCCCGAAACCACCGAGCAGATCCTGGCGCTGATCAAGGACATCCGCGACCGGCTGAAGCTGACCGTGGTGCTGATCACCCACGAGATGGCGGTGGTGAAGGAAATCGCCGACCGCGTCGCCGTGATGGAACAGGGCCGCGTGATCGAGCAGGGCGAGACCTTCGATGTCTTCACCCGGCCGCAGCATGCCACCACGCGCAGCTTCGTGGCCGATCTGATCGGCTTCGCCCTGCCACCGGCGCTGGAAAAGCGCATCGCCGCCGATCCGGATCATGCCGGCGCCGGCCTGTGGCGCATCCTGTTCACCGGGCCGCATGCCGACGAGCCGGTGATCGCCGAGCTGTCCCGCAACCTGAATATCGACCTCAATATCCTGCATGGCCGGATCGACGAGATCCAGGGCCGCCCCTTCGGCGTCATGGTCGTGCAGGCCCGCGGTGGCGAGGCCCAGCTTGCCGCCGCCCGCAATTTCCTGCTCTCCCGCCAGCTTCATGTCGAGGACCTGAATCATGTCGTCCGCCCTGATCGCCTTGCTGTTTGACGGCCTGCTTGAGACGCTGGTGATGGTCGGCGTTTCGGGCGGCATCGGCGCTGCCTTCGGCATCCCGCTCGGCGTGGTGCTGATCCTCACCGACCGTGGCGGCATCCTGCAGAACGTGCCGCTCAACCGCGCGCTCGGGCTGATCGTGAATGCCGCGCGCTCCACGCCCTTCATCATCCTGATGGTGGCGGTGATCCCCTTCACGCGGCTGGTGGTGGGCACCTCGATCGGCACGCTGGCAGCGGTCGTGCCGCTCACCATCGCCGCCATTCCCTTCATCGCCCGCCTGGTGGAAACCGCGTTGCGCGAGGTGCCGGCAGGCCTGATCGAGGCGGCCGAGGCGATGGGGGCAACCCCTTTGCAAATCGTGACGAAAGTGCTGCTGCCCGAGGCCCTGCCCGGGATCATCGCCGGCCTCACCATCACGCTGGTCAGTCTGATCGGCTATTCCGCCATGGCGGGCGCGGTGGGCGGCGGCGGCTTAGGCGATATCGGCATCCGCTACGGCTACCAGCGGTTCCTGCCCGAGGTGATGCTGGCCGTCGTCGCTGTGCTGATCGTCTTCGTGCAGGGCGTGCAGTCATTGGGTGATCGCCTGGTGCGCCGCCTCAGCCATCGTTGAGTTTCGTTAAACCTCCCCACACAGAAAAGGACAAACACCATGTTGAACCGTCGCAGTTTCGCCGCCCTTGCCGTCGCGGCTCTCGTCTCGCTCCCCGCTGTCGCCCAGGACAAGCCGATCAAGGTCGGCGTCACCGCTGGCCCGCATGCGGAAATCTTCGAGGTCGTGAAGAAGGTGGCCGAGAAGGACGGCCTGAAAATCCAGATCGTGGAATTCAGCGATTACGTGCAGCCCAATGCGGCGCTGAATGCCGGCGATCTGGATGTGAATTCCTACCAGCACCTCCCGTATCTCGAGGCGCAGATCAAGGATCGCGGCTACAAGCTCAGCAATATCGGTTACACGGTGAATTTCCCGATGGGCGCCTATTCCAAGAAGGTGAAGGCCATCGGCGATCTGGCCGACGGCGCGCGCATCGGCATTCCGAACGATCCCACCAATGGCGGCCGCGCCCTGCTGGTGCTGGAATCGGCTGGTCTGATCAAGCTGCGGCCCGATGCCGGCCTGAAGGCGACGCCACTGGATATCGCCGAGAACCCGAAGAAGCTGAAGATCGTGGAGCTCGACGCCGCCCAGTTGCCGCGCGCGCTCGACGAGCTGGATGCCGCCGTGATCAACACCAACTACGCGATCCCCGCCGGCCTGAACCCCAAGCGCGATTCGATCGCCATCGAGACGCCGAAATCGCCCTACGTGAACATTATCGCCGTGCGCACGCAGGACAAGGACAAGCCTGAATACGCCAAACTGGTGCAGGCCTATCGCTCGCCCGAGGTGAAAGCCTTCGTGGAAGAGAAGTTCAAGGGCGCCGTCGTCACCAGCTGGTAAACCGTCCGCGCAAGTCCCCCCCGGACATCGGACGCGAAAGCCCGTCAGCCGTTAGGCTGGCGGGCTTTTTATTATGCCGCCCGCGCCTGCTTCACCAGGCGCACCAGTTCCACCCGCGCGCCTTCGGCATCGCTCACCGGTTTGGCGAAGGGCAGGCGGAGCAGTTCGCCCTCATGGCCCTCATCGCTGCGGATCAGATCGGTGCCTTCCGGGTCCACGCCGCACATCTTCCAACTGCCCTCCGTGCGGTTCAGCAGTTTCGAGGCGTAAAGCTGCACGGCGTCAGTGTGGTCGGTGTTCATGTGTTCGATGATGCCAGCCTCGGCCTCGGCCAGGGCCTGCCAGTCGCCAGCGTATGTATAGTCATCGAACCAGTGGATTTTGCCGAAGCCGGCCACGATATGGGCGCGTGTGATGCGCAGGCGGTAGAAGGCGAAATCCCTGAAGCCGGCATACATCTCGGCCGAGGGGTGCCGGGCGAGGAAGCGGGTCTGGTGGCGCGGCAGTTCGGTTTTTTCGGCATGGCCCAGCAGGGTGACGCGCGGGCCGGTCAGCGGTTCGGCGAAGCCTGCCGTGCCGTCGCAGAGCAGCGACACGCGGTTATCATTCAGGATGTTCTTTGTGTGGTCGGCCAGGGTGGAGATCAGCAGCAAGGGTGTCGCGTCGACATCGCAGGCGAGCAGGACGAGGGAGGCATAGGGTTGTCCGCTGCCATCGGCCATCGCGGTGCCCAGTGTGGCCGTGCGGCAGGCGCGGGCCAGTGCGCGGCCCTGCTGTGCGGGAGATGACGGGGCCGGCGTATCGCTTGTCATGTCAGAACCTGTAGGGGCGTGCCACTTCCACGTCGGAAATATACACGATGGCGACGGCATTGGCGAAGCGCTGATGGAAACCGTCCAGCACCTGGCGCGCCACCGGTTCGGTGGTGACGGCGACGATCATCACGTTGTCGAAGGCTCGCGTCACGTCGTCGCCGCTGCGTTCGCCATGCTGGCCGCCGCCGATCACGCGGGGCAGCAGGCTCCAGCCCTTCACGCCCTGGCCGCTGAGCCACTCGAGAACCGACCTTTGCAGCGGCGCCTCGACGATGATTTCGATCTTCTTGCGCGGATGGCCCGGCATGGTTTCAGCCTCCGAACAGCGTTTGCGCGGCCAGCAGGTAGAGCGGCAGGCCGATGGCGACATTGAAGGGGAAAGTGATCGCCAGCGCCAGCGTCACCGACAGCGAGGGATTGGCCGCCGGCAGGGCCAGGCGCATGGCGGCCGGCACGGCAATGTAGGAAGCGGAGGCGGCCAATACAGCGAGCAGCATGGCGCCGCCGACACTCAGGCCCAGCGCCCAGGCGGTGAGCAGGCCCAAAGCCGCGCCCAGCGGCGGCATCACCAGGCCGAACAGGATCAGCGGCTTGGGGAAATGTTTCGCCGCGCGGCCCTGGCGCACGGCCACCAGGCCCATGTCGAGCAGGAAGATGCAGAGCGCGCCGTTGAACAGGTCGGCCACGAAGGGTTTGATCTTGGTCAGGCCGGCATCGCCGGTGATCCAGCCGATGATGAAACCGCCGACCAGCAGCATCACCGAGCCGTTCACCAGCACCTCGCGCACCAGTTCGCCGCGTTCGCTGCTGCCCTGCTGCATGCCGGCCTGCACCTGCCGGCCGGCCAGCAGGAGGCCGATCAGGATGGCCGGGGTTTCCATCACCGCCGTCATCGCCACGATATAGCCTTCATAGGGGATGTCGCGGCTGCGCAGGAATTCGGCGGCCGTGACGAAGGTGACGATGCTGATCGAGCCGTAATGCGCGGCAATCGCCGCGGCGTTGGTGCGATCCTGCCGCCACAGCGTGCGCAGCAGTCCGAAGGCCAGCAGCGGCAGTGCGGCGCTCAAGGCCAGGGCGGCGAGAATGGCCCAGAGCAGGGCCAGCCCGCTGGCGGAATGCATGGCGACGCCGCCCTTGAAGCCGATGGCGAACATCAGATAGATCGCCAGCGCCTTGGCGGCGCCTTCGGGGATTTCGAGGTCGGAGCGCAGGAAAGCCGCCAGCGCGCCCAGCGCGAAGGCGAGGATCATCGGCGACAGCAGGTTGCCGCTGGCGAGGCTGAGGAGGTCGGTCATGGCGGCGGCACCATGGCAAAAGCGCCGCCGCGGGAAAAGGGGTAAGACGCTACCGCATGGCTGGCATGCGGCGCCCTCACCCCAACCCTCTCCCGCATGCGGGAGAGGGAGGGACCCGACGGGCTGCGTCGGGAGGGTGAGGGTTTACGGCAGCAGCAGCGTCGAGCCGGTGGTCTTGCGCGCCTCCAGATCGGCATGGGCTTTGGCCGCATCCTTCAGGGCGTAGGTCTGCGGCGTCTCGATCTTCACCTTGCCCGCCTTCACCACGTCGAACAGCGCATTGGCCGAAGTGACCAGGTCGTTGCGCTTGGCCGTGTAGGTGACCAGCGTGGGGCGGGTGAGGTAGAGCGAGCCCTTGGTTGCCAGCGTGCCGATGGCAAAGGGCGGCACCGCGCCCGAGGCATTGCCGAAGCTGACCATCAGGCCGAACGGCCGCAGGCAGTCGAGCGAGCCGTCCCAGGTATCCTTGCCGACGCCATCGTAAACGACCGGCACGCCTTCGCCCCTGGTCAGCTCCTTCACGCGCTCGACGAAATTCTCGGTGCGATAGTTGATCACATGATCGTAGCCATGGGCCTTGGCGAGCTTCGCCTTGTCCTCGCTGCCCACCGTGCCGATCACGGTGGCGCCCAGCGCCTTGGCCCATTGCCCGAAGATCAGGCCGACGCCGCCGGCGGCGGCATGGAACAGGATGGTCTCGCCCGGCTGCACCTTGTAGGTCCGGCGCAGCAGGTATTCCGCCGTCATGCCCTTGAGCATCATGCCGGCGGCCTGCTGGTCGGTGATGCCGGCGGGCAGCACCACGCAGCGGTCGGCCTGCATCAGTCGCTCTTCCGAATACGAACCCAGCGGCGAGGAGGCATAGGCGACGCGGTCGCCCACCTTGATGTCGGTCACGCCAGCGCCCACCGCCGTCACGCTGCCGGCGCCTTCCTGGCCCAGGATCAGCGGCAGCGGCAGCTTGTACAGGCCGGAGCGGTGATAGGTGTCGATGTAGTTCAGGCCGGCGGCCGAGGTCCTGATGCGGATCTGGCCCGGGCCGGGATCGCCGACCTCGACCTCTTCCCATTTCATCACTTCGGGGCCGCCGTTGGCGTGGATACGGATGGCATGCGCCATGGGTTGCAGTCCTTGCGTTGGGTGTTGCGGGATCGGAACTAGGGCGATGCCGGCGTTCAGGCCAGATGCTTCTTGAAGAATTCCGCCGTGCGGCTGTTGGCCAGATCGGCGGCGGCCTTGTCGTAATGTTCGCCGCCCACGCGGGCGAAGGCGTGGTCGTTGCCCTGGTAATCCAGCCGCGTGACCAGCGGATATTTCTTCAGTTCGGTGGCGATTGTCGCCTGCGCGTCCTTGGGCACGAACTTGTCTTCGGTCGCGCAATGCAGCAGCAGGGGCTTCCTGATGTTCTTTGCTTCGGCCAGATGATCTTTCAGCATCACGCCGTAATAGCCCACGGCGGCATCCACGTCGCTGCGGCAGGCCATCAGATAGGCCAGCCGACCGCCCAGGCAGTAGCCCACCGTGCCGACCTTGCCGCTGCAGCCGGGCAGCTTGCGCAGGACGGACAGCGATGCCTTCAGGTCATCGATGCCGTTGTCGAGATTGAAACCGTTGAACAGCGCAAACGCCTTGTCCCATTCCGCCTTGGTCTTGTCGGTGATGTCGATGCCGGGCTCCTGGCGCCAGAACAGGTCGGGGCAGAGCGCGACATAACCCTGCTTCGCCAGGCCGTCGCAGATGTCGCGCATCACCTTGTTGACGCCGAAGATTTCCTGAATCACCAGAATGCCCGGCCCTTTGCCGCCGGCCGGTTCGGCCAGATACCCGGTGAAGCGGCCACCGTCATGGGCCTGGATTTCGATGCTGCGGGCCATGCATTCCTCCTGTCCGGTTTTCTGCGCTGCGCGGACTCTAGCGGCAGCGCAGTGCAGCAATCAACCGCCGACTGGCGGAATGCCGGCGAGCAGCAGCATGTTGACGTGCTGGCCGTCGTCAGACAACGGCAGGACCAGTCCTTCGAAACGGTATCTTCGCTTGGCGGTCTTGATGTCGCGGAAGACCCGAAGGGGTTTGCGGTGCTCGACGACCCAACGAAGGTCTTCCATCGCGACAGCATGGAATTCCGGGTCGTCGCTATCTTGCGGCCGACGGAAATCGGGACCGAGGTCCAAAGTCCTTTCGCTGCGCCCGCCCAGAACCCGTATGATGAAATTGTCGGGGCCTTCACTGACATCGAAGAGACTCACCCAACCGATGGCATAAGGAAAATCCACCGGGTCAATATCACTACGTGATGGTCCGATGCGAAGCTCGCGCTTGGTCTCCCAATAGGCATGCAGTCGGCGCAATATCGGGTGAATGAGTTCGCGCCTCGGATCGTTTTTCAGTTCTACCCGCTCATAGGGCAGACCGCCGATGTATTCCGGAGCCGTCATAATGCTGCGCCGTTCCGCCCCCCAGGTGCGATTTGAGAGAATGTGGGGCCGCGACAACCACTGGCAAGGGAGAGTCGGCGGTTTAAATAGGCCGTATGCTGCGGTTTATTTGGGATTTCAGCCGGCTTCGAACAGCGGCGGCGTCGCCGCCATCAGCAGTTGATCCACCGTCTGGCCATCGGAAGAAAGCGGCAGGATCACCGTCTCGTAGCGATAGCGCCGCTGCGCCGTGGTCTGTTCGCGGTAGATGCGCAATGGCTTGCGATGGGCCACCACCCAGCGCAGGTTGGCGACGATGGCCCGGCGCAATTCCGGGTCCTGCATCGCCGCGCTGGTGCGGCCGGTCAGTTCCTGTCCGGCCATCATCGCCATGCCGCCGCCGAACACGCGGGCCTGGAATTCCCCGCCGCCTTCCAACACGTCGACCAGGGTGGTCCAGCCGATGGCATAGGAGAAGTCGACCGGATCGATATCGGCGCGGGTCGGGGCCATGCGCCCGGCCGCCTTGCCGGACCAGTATTCGAACAGCCGGCGCAGCAGGGGATGGCGCGTGGTCGCGGCCAGATCCTCGCTGCGTTCCACCACGGCATCCGGCGACAGGCCGTTTGCCGGCTCGCCCGCGGAATCAGTCATGCTCATGACGCCAGTCCCACCTGTCCGGTCCTGCCCGAATAGCCGTCCGCCTCGTCGTTGCCGGTCAGGACGCGGTGGTTCTGTCGGAACGCGGAAACGACTTTAGGCAGCAGCGAGGGGGCTGGGCAACCAACAGCTGCGTGACCGCCGCAGATGGTGGATCGGTCAGGCGATGCGGAAACCCAGGCCGGGAGACAGGACGGCCGCGTCAGGGTCGCCCAGGCTTTGCAGGGCGAAGGGCGGGTCCAGCTTGAACGCCGCCGCGAATTCATGCAGGCGCCGTACCCGCGACACCGGCACCCGTGCGGCCGCCAGGGCCGCTTCCAGGGCATCGGCCTGCCAGTCGCGCATCCTGGCCGCCACCGCCTGCTTGAAACGGGCCGGATCGGCCGCCCGCGCGAAGCTGGCCGGCCCATCCAGCGACAGGCCATCGGGAAAGATCGCCGGGTCCTGCGCCAGTTCGGCGAGTCCAAGGATGTCGAGCAGGCTGGCCACATGCCGCGGCTTGTTGGCGCCGATGGCGATCCAGCCATCCCGGCATTCGAACAGATCGGCGGCCGGGCTGCCGGAATAGCCCTGGTTGCCGAGCCGCGGCGGCGAGGCGCCGCTGGTCAAAGTCTCGCAGGTGAAGGGATACATCAGTTGCATCGCCGCGCCGATCATCGAAACATCCAGCAGCATGCCCTTGCCGGTGCGCTCGCGTTCGCGCAGGCCCGCCAGCATGGCAAACGCGGCGAGCAGGCCGGCCACCGCGTCGACGGCCGGGAAGCCGACCTTGATCGGCGGATCCTGCTCGGTGCCGGCCAGCAGCATCATGCCGGTCATGGCCTGGATCACGTGATCATAGGCGGGACGGTCGGCCCAGGCACCATGGCGGCCAAAGCCCGAGATCGAACAATAGACGATGCGCGGATTGAGCGCCTGCACGGATTCATAATTGAGGCCGAAACGGTCGAGCACGCCAGGGCGCAGATTATCGAGCAGGATGTCGGCTTTCTCTGCCAGGTCGCGCGCGGCCTGCAACTGCGCCGGATCGCGCAGGTCGAGCTGCAGCGCCTGTTTGCCGGCATTGAGCGCGGTATAGGTCTGCATGCCGCGTGCGGTATGCCGCATCACGTCGCCGTCAGCCCCTTCCACCTTGATCACGGTGGCGCCGAGCCGGGTGAGATGGAAGGAGGCCAGCGGCCCGGCGATGACATGCGAGAAATCCAGCACCGTCACGCCATCCAGCGGCCGGAAATCCGGTGCGCCAGTCATCGCTGTATCCCGATGTTGGCGGCGGCCACCAGCCTGGTGTATTTCGCCGTTTCGCTGCGGATGAAGGCGGTGAATTCCGCCGGCGTCGCGGAGGTGTCGATCGGGCTGCCGATCTTGTCATGCACCGCGATCACGTCGGGCATCCGCGCAACCGCCAGTGCCGCCTCGTTCAGCTTCGCCACCACGGGTGCCGGCAGATTGGCCGGGCCCCACAGGCCGCTCCAGGATTCGATCACCAGATCGTCGCTGCCGAAAAGCTCCTTCAGGGTCGGCACGTCGGGCAGTTGCGGCAGGCGGCGCGGTGCCGTGGTGGCGAGCGCGCGCACCTTGCCGGCATGCACCTGCGGCACGGCGGTGGAGGCGGTGGGGAAGGCGAACTCCACCGTATTGCTCAGGATGGCTGGCACGATCTCGACCGAACCGCGGAATGGCACATGCACCACATCGATGCCGGTGAAGGTGGCGAAGGCGGCGCCGGCCAGATGCGCGGCGCTGCCGATGCCGCCGGAGCCGTAATTGAACTTCCCCGGCGCCTGTTTGGCGGCCGCCACCATGTCGGCGGCGCTGCGGAACGGGCCATCCGCTGCGGCCACCATCAGCGTCGGCGCCGTGCTGAGCCTGGTGATATGGGTGAAGCTGGTCAGCGGGTCGAACTCCGCCTTCTGCTCCAGCAGCTTCTGCGTCACATGCGACGACGAGCCGAGCAGGATGGTGTAACCGTCGGCAGGCGCCTGGGCGGCGATCTGCCCGGCCAGAATGCCGCCGGCGCCGACGCGGTTGTCGACAATGACGCGCTGGCCCAGCACATCGCTCATCTTCTCGGCGAAGACGCGGGTCAGGACATCGGGTCCGCCGCCGGCCGCGTAAGGCAGGATCAGCTTGATTGGCTTGGCCGGATAACCCTGCGCGCGCAACAGGCGTGGCGTGAGGGCGGTCGTCGCCCCGGCGGCGGCAAAGTGCAGCACGGCGCGGCGTGTCGGGCGGTGGCGCGAACGGCGCATCGGTGTTTCCTCCTTGTTTTTCCGGCCAGCCTAGACATCGCATCCTTGCCAGTAAATTATTGTTATGGACTATATCCATAACCAGTGGATATATCGCCGAGGCCGCGCCGCCATGTTCCGCACCGACCGTTTGCGCCTGCGCCATCTCCGCCTGCTCGATGCCGTCGAAGCGAGCGGCTCGCTCAGCCGCGCCGCACAGCAACTGGGCCTGAGCCAGCCGGCCGCCACCAAGATCCTGCGCGAGCTGGAAACCGCAGTCCGCGCTCAGCTGTATGAAAGGCTGCCGCGCGGCGTGCGGCTGACCGAAGCCGGCCGCGCCGTGGTGGAACGCCTGCGCATCGGCCTGGCTTCGCTCGATCGCGCGCTGGGTAGCGGCGAGGCCGCACCGCGTCGGCGGCTGTCGGTTGGTGCTCTGCCTCTGGTGGCGGTCAACCTGCTGCCGCAAACCATTGCGCGCTTGCGACGGGCGGGCGGCGACTTCGATATCGAGATCGTCGAAAATATCGTCCCCGTTCTGCTGGCGGCGCTGAAAAACCGTCGCATCGACTGTTTCGTCGGTCGCATCGATGCTTCGGCGCTACGCGATCCGGCGCTGCGTGACGTGGTTGCGATGCCGATGGCATCGGAAGGCCTGTCCTTCGCGATCGCGCACCGCCATCCGCTGGCGCGGCGCCGGAAGGTGTCGCTGGGTGAACTGGCGGAGATGTCCTGGGTGCTCGCCCCATTGCCCAGTTTCACACGCGAGGTGGTGGACCAGCATTTCCTCGATCACGGGCTGGCGCTGCCGCGCCCCGTCGTCGAATCGCTGTCATTCCATACCAACCTGCAGATCGTCGGCCGCACCGAACTGGTGACGGCCGCGCCATCATCGGCGATTGCCCATTACAGCCGGCTGGGTCTGGTGCAGCGTCTGCGCGTGGATCGTGAGCCGACCGCCACGCCATTGCTGTTCCTCGCCCACAGGGAGACCATGCCGCTGCGCGCCGTGCAGGATTTCTCCGCCGCGCTGCTGGCCGAGGCAGGCGGCGTCAGAACAGGCTGACCTGTTCGGATGGCACATAGGCGCCTTCATGCCGCAGCAGCCAGCGCTTGGTATCCAGTCCGCCTTTGCCGGAATAGCCGCCGGCCTCGCCGCCGGCGGCCAGGATGCGGTGGCATGGAATGATCACCGGGATCGGATTGGCGCCGCAGGCGCCGCCCACTGCGCGGGCGGCGGCCCCCGTGGCCGCAGCGGCCTGGCCGTAGGTGCGGCTCTCGCCCGCCGGGATCGCCAGCATGAAGTCCCACACCGCGCGCTGGAAATCGCTGCCGGCGGGGCGCAGCGGCAGATCGAAGCGGAACTGACCGTCGGTGAAATAGGCGGCCAGTTGCCGGGCGGCTTCCGCCAGCAGGCCGGCGATCTCGGGCGGCTGATCCACCGCCAGGGCGCGCGCGCCGCGACCACCCCAATCCAGCTCGACGATCGCGCCATCGCGGGCAGCCACGCTCAGCGAGCCCAGCGGGCTCGGGACGGTGATCCAGTAGGTGGTGGTGCGGTCGGACATCAGCTTGGAACGGCAGAACTTTTCCGGTGTTCTGGCGGCCGGGTCCGGCACTGGACTCCGGCCGGCAGGCCACTATGGTTACGGCCAACTCATAGCACAGCCGATCACCCCGGAGTAAGCCCATGTCGCAAACGCCTGTCACCGTCCTGACCGGCTATCTCGGCGCCGGCAAGACCACCTTGCTGAACCGCATCCTCACCGAGCCGCACGGCAAGAAATACGCCGTGATCATCAACGAATTCGGCGAGGTCGGCATCGACAACGAGCTGGTCGTGGATGCCGACGAGGAAGTCTTCGAGATGAACAACGGCTGCATCTGCTGCACCGTGCGCGGCGACCTGATCCGCATCATCGAGGGCCTGTTCAAACGCAAGGACCGCTTCGACGCGATCATCGTGGAAACCACCGGCCTGGCCGATCCCGGCCCCGTGGCACAGACCTTTTTCGTCGACGAGGATGTGTCGCGCCGGGCCAAGCTCGACTCCATCGTCACCGTGGTCGATGCCCGCCACCTGCCGGCACGCCTGAAGGACAGCCGTGAAGCGGAAGAGCAGATCGCCTTTGCCGACGTGATAATCCTGAACAAGACCGACCTGGTGACGCCGGCCGAACTGGCCGAGGTGGAAGCCCGCATCCGGGCGATCAATGCCTTTGCCAAGATCCACCATGCCACCAAATGCGACGTACCGCTGGACAAGGTGCTGGACCGTGGCGCCTTCGACCTGGATCGCATCCTCGATCTGGAACCGGAATTCCTGAAGAAGAATCCGGCCCATGGCGAGCCAGGTCACGTGCATGACGAACATTGCGGTCATGATCATCATGGCCACGACCACCATCATCATGACCACAACCCGGCCCATGGCGAACCGGGCCATGTGCATGACGAGCATTGCGGCCACGACCACGTGCACGATGTTTCGGTGAAAAGCGTGTCGCTCACGGTGGATGCGCCGGTGGATGCGCGCAAGTTCGATGCGTGGATCAGCGAGCTGCTGGCCACCAAGGGGCAGGATATCCTGCGGGCCAAAGGCATTCTCGATCTGAAGGGCAGCGACAAGCGCTTTGTGTTCCAGGCCGTGCACATGATCAAGGACGGCGATTTCCAGCGGCCGTGGCGTGCCGATGAGAAGCGCCAGTCCAAGCTGGTTTTTATCGGCCGCGAACTGGATGCCGCCGCCTTGCAGCAGGGTTTCGATGCCTGCCGTGCGTGATGCCGGGCAGGCGGGGGCTGGAACCCAGATCGGCTTCCGCGCCTATCTCTGGCAGTTCAGGGCCGGTGTGATCTCGGTGGCCGCCGCCGAGGCGGCCGGCACGGCCGGCTTCGGGCTGGGCGATGGCTCGATCGCGCTGCGTCCTTTCGACGAACCGGAAGCGGCCAGTACCCGCCGCCTGATCGTGCATCCCGATGCGGCCCTGCTCTGCATGGCCGCGGCGCCGGGGGGCATGGGCTTTGTTTCGGGCGGCGACGATGGCCGGCTGATGCAGACCACGGTGGCGGGCGAGGGCCAGGAACTGGCCAACGTGCCGCGCAAATGGATCGAGCATGTTGCCGTGGCCGACAATGGCGGCGCCACCGCTTACGCTGCCGGCAAAAAGCTTGGCCTGCTTGATGCTGCCGGCAAGCCGGTCGCTACCTTTGAGGATCATCCCAGCACGATCAGCGGCCTGGCCTTCAATCCGAAGGGCAAGCGACTGGTGGCGGCGCATTACGGCGGCGTCAGCCTGTGGTGGGCGAAGGCAGAAGCACAGCAGCCGAAACGATTGGCCTGGAAAGGTTCGCATGTGGCGGTGACCTGGTCGCCGGATGGCAAATTCATCATGACGGCGACGCAGGAAAATGAATTGCATGGCTGGCGGCTGGCCGATTCCGCCGACATGCGCATGAGCGGCTATCCGGCCAAGCCGAAAAGCTTCAGCTGGTCGCGCGATGGCCGCTGGCTGGCGACCAGCGGCGCCGAGGTGGTGGTGGTGTGGGACTGCAAGGGCAAGGGGCCGATGGGCTCGGCGCCGGTGGAACTGAGCCGCGGCGCGCCTGTCACGGTCGTGGCCTTTCATCCGCGTCACGGCCTGGTGGCCTCGGGCCATGATAACGGCCAGCTCAAACTCGGCCGGATTTCCGACGGTTCCAGCATCGACCTTGAACGTCTGGGCGATGCCCCGGTCACCGCCCTGGGTTGGACGTCCGATGGCCGTTACCTGATGGCCGGTGCCGAGGACGGGGCTGCGGCGATCCTCGATTTCGGCAAATAGTCATCGCGCGACGCGCGCGGGCCAATCTTATCGCGCGACGCGCGGGCCAGTCTTATCGCGCGACGCGTGCGGCTCTGGCGATTCGCAGCAGGGCATCGCCACAAGCGCTGGCGGCCGGCATGCCGGTGCTTTTCGCTGTCAGTTCGGCATCGGTGAGGATTTCCAGCGCGCGCATCAACCGGTCGCTGGACCACATCTTGCTCTGCCGCTCGAAACCGTCGCGCCGCGTCCAATGCACCCCTAAGCGCTGCGGGTCCAAGCGGGTACCGGTTTCGCGCTGGCCGGCGGCAAGATGCAGTTTCTGGCCATGCTTCTGGGCCACGCGCAGGATCGCCACCGGCGATTCGCCTGCGCTTTCACAACGGGTCAGCGCATCGGTCAGGCCATTGAAGTCGCCGCCAAAGGCGGCGAAGGCGACATCGTCCAGGAATAGCGACGAGCTGTCGCCGATCACCGCCTCGCAGTCTTCCAGGCCAATCGGCGTGGCGTCCTCGCCCTTGTAGAGCAGCAGCTTGGCGATTTCGCCGCGCGTCACCATGCGATCGGTGCCGAGGTTGTCGAGCAGGTAGCCCATCGCCTCGGGTGCGATCTTCTTGCCGGCTTCGCGCGCCATCTCCTCAATCAGGCCCTGCAGGGCGCGCTGGTCGTCGGCATAACAGCCGATGGCGACGGCCAGGTCGGATTCCTCGAAGGCGCTGCGCAGCGACGAGCGCGCCGCCAGTTCGCCGGCCTCGACCACGACCAGCGTGTCGCCGACCATGGAGTCCAAGAAGGATTCGAACAGCTTGGCGTTGCGATCGCCGGCGCCTGAGACCATCACGACACGGCGGCCGCCGGTCAGTGCGATGGCGGCCGCTTCATCGGCCAGGCGTGCAGGGTCTTCCTGCAGCTGCGCGCCGGTCAGGGTGGTGACCAAAAAGGGGTCGCTCAGATCCTTCACGACGCTTTGGGCAATGGCCTTGGCGCGTTCGCGGATCATGCCGGCGTCGCTGCCAAACAGCAGCACGGCGCGGATTTCGGGGCGCGGGCGCCGGACGAAGCCCTCAACCTCGCGCGTGGCCAGTTTCATGGCACGCGCGGCGTCGCCGGCGTCGTAAACTGGCCGCGCCCGAAATAATTGGCCAGGCGAATGCGGATCTGCTCGGCGGCATCGCGCAAGGCGCGTTCGCGGGCATTCTTCTCGCTGATCAGGTTGGAATAATCGGCAACGGTAAGATTGTAGGAAGCCTGACTGGTGACCGAGAAGGAGGTTATCGGACGGCCGGTCTCGTAATTGCGGAGATTGGTGGCAACCGTGATCTGCAGATTGTTGCGGGTGATCTCGTCACTGCGGGTGACAAAAACCGAGCCGACCGTTTCGGTGATGCGGTAATCCAGGATATAGGCCGGCCGTTCGGGGGTGCCTTGTGGCGTGATCATGTCGAGCAGGTGATTGCGCAACTGCTGGCTGACGCGGTCTTCCGGCTGGGTGATGCTGATCTGGGCAAATTGCGGCGCGGTCGCGCCTGGCCCGTCCTGCCGGTATAGCGGCTTGAAGCCGCAGCCGGCAAGGCCGGCAGCCAGCAGCAAAACGAGGCAGAATTGCCTAGACCACGACATTGACGATCCGATTTGGCACGATCACCACCTTGCGCACGGGCTTGCCATCGATGGCGCGTTGCACATTGTCGTTGGCCAGGGCCAGTTTTTCCAGGGCCGTCTTGTCCATGTCGCGCTCGACCTCGATGGTGGCGCGCAGCTTGCCGGCCACCTGCACCGCCACGGTCACCGTGTTGTCGCGCACCAGATCGGCATCGGCAACAGGCCAGGACTGTTCCAGCAGCAAGCCTTCGTTGCCGAGCGCTTGCCAGATTTCCTCAGCCAGATGCGGCACCATCGGGCCGATCAGCTTGGCCAGGGTTTCCAGCGCTTCGCGCCGGGCCCAGGCGGTGGCGACATCATCGCCCTTGGTGGCTTCCAGCAGGTTGGCGAATTCATGTACCCGCGCCACGGCCTTGTTGAAATGAAACTGTTCCAGATCGCCGGTCATCGCGGCGACCGTCTTGTGCAGGGCGCGGCGCAGGTCCAGCGCGGCACCATTGAATTCCGCAGGCATGGCGGCGGTCTTGGCCGCAATCGGGCCCTTGGCTTCGGAAACCAGACGCCACAGGCGCTGGGTGAAACGCCAGGCGCCCTCGACGCCAGACTCGCTCCATTCCAGATCGCGTTCCGGCGGGGAATCGGACAGCATGAACCAGCGCGCGGTGTCGGCGCCATAGGTGTCGATGATCAAGCCCGGGTCGATGACGTTCTTCTTCGACTTCGACATCTTCTCGGTGCGGCCGACGCTGACGGGTTCGTTGGTGCGGATATGCACCACCGCGCCGCCATCCTTCTTCACCTCGGTCGGCATGAGCCAGGCGCCGGAAGCGTCCTTGTAGGTCTCGTGGCAGACCATGCCCTGGGTGAACAGGCCGGCAAACGGCTCGCCGCTCGGCAGCGAGACGTGGCCGGTATCGCGCAGGGCGCGGGTGAAAAAGCGCGAATAGAGCAGATGCAGGATGGCATGTTCGATGCCACCGATATACTGGTCGACCGGCAGCCAGTAATCGACTTCCGCCTTCACCATCGGTTCGTCGCTGCGCGGACTGCAGAAGCGGGCGAAATACCACGAACTGTCGACGAAGGTGTCGCAGGTGTCGGTCTCGCGCCGCGCGGCCTTGCCGCAGGACGGGCAGTTCACGTGCTTCCAGGTCGGATGGTGATCCAGCGGGTTGCCGGGCCGGTCGAAGGTGACGTCGTCGGGCAGTTGCACCGGCAGGTCTTTTTCCGGCACCGGCACGATGCCGCAGGAATCACAATGGATCACCGGAATGGGGCAGCCCCAGTAACGCTGGCGCGACACACCCCAGTCGCGCAGGCGGAAGGTAACGGTGCCTTCGCCAGCTTTCAGTTCTTCCAGTTTGGCAATCGCGGCGCGTTTGGCGGCCGCGACATCCAGGCCGTTGAGGAAACCGGAATTGATCGCCACCGTGCCATCGGTATCGGTGAAGGCTTCGCTGCCGATTTCCAGGGTGGACTGGCCTTTCGGAGCCACCACGGCCTTCACCGGCAGATCGTATTTGCGGGCGAAATCCAGGTCGCGCTGGTCGTGGCCGGGGCAGCCGAAGATGGCGCCGGTGCCGTATTCCATCAGCACGAAATTCGCCACGTAAACCGGCAAGGTCCAGGCCGCGTCGAAAGGATGAATGGCATCCAGCGGAATGCGGTAGCCCTTCTTCTCGGCCTTTTCCAGTTCGGCCTCCGCCGTGCCGGTCTGGCGGCATTCCTCGATGAAGGCGGCCAGTTTCGGGTCGCTTTTCGCGGCCTCCGTGGCCAGCGGATGATCGGCGGAAATGGCGACGAAGCTGGCACCGAACAGGGTATCGGGCCGGGTGGAATAGACTTCGATTTTATCGGCCCGGTTTTTCAGGGCGAAGGAGAAGCGGGCGCCTTCCGACTTGCCGATCCAGTTCTGCTGCATCAGCCGCACGCGCTCGGGCCAGCGGTCCAGGCCGCTTAAGGCCTGCAGCAGATCGTCGGCATAGGCGGTGATCTTGAGGAACCATTGCGACAGCTTGCGGCGTTCGACCACAGCACCCGAACGCCAGCCGCGGCCGTCGATCACCTGCTCGTTGGCCAGCACGGTCTGGTCGACCGGATCCCAGTTGACGAAGCTTTCGCGGCGGTAGATCAGGCCGGCTTTCAGGAAATCGAGGAACAGCTTCTGCTGGTGCCGGTAATAGCCGGGATGGCAGGTCGCGAGCTCACGGCTCCAGTCCAGCGACAGGCCCATGCGCTGCAGTTCGGCGCGCATGTTGGCGATGTTGTCATAGGTCCAGGCGGCGGGATGCACCTTCTTTTCCTGGGCGGCATTTTCCGCCGGCAGGCCGAAGGCGTCCCAGCCCATGGGATGCAGCACGTTGAAGCCGCGGGCCCGCTTGTAGCGCGCCACGACGTCGCCCAGCGTGTAGTTGCGCACATGGCCCATATGGATGCGGCCCGAGGGATAGGGAAACATCTCGAGCACATAATATTTCGGCCGGGACGGATCGGCTTTGGCCCGAAAAGCCTGGCGCTCGGTCCAGACAGACTGCCACTTGGTTTCGACCGCCTTCGCGTTATAGCGGGACATGCTGCATCCAATTGAGACTACTGACGTCCAGCCGGAAACGGCCGGAGAAGGGCTGTTTTAGCGGCGAAAGGGCGGCGCGGAAAGCCGTATTCGAAGTGCGCCGCGCAGGGCTGCAGCTAAGGTGGAGCCGACACCGACGCACGGGTTCAGGGCCGGATTGCCTCCGCGCCGGCTTCTTTAGCGCCGGGCCTCGGCCTCCATGCGGAATTCACGCGCACGCTGGAGTATGGCGTTTTCCATGGTGGTGGCCGTGTTTGCGGCGGCGGGCTGATCCACCCAGGAATCGCCCTGGCGCACCTGGCGGAACACCCCGACCCGGAGGCCGTCGGCCCTGAGTGCCCGGTCGAGGATATAGACGGTCACCTTGAACCGTTCGCCAGGGGTCTGCGGCGGTACATACCAGTCGGTGATGATCACGCCGCCGAAAGGATCGGCCGAGGTGAGCGGCATGAACGATACGGTATCCAGGCTGGCGCGCCACAGATAGCTGTTTACGCCGATGCCGGAACCGGAGCCGGGGTCTTCCTTTTTCTTGTCGCCGCCGAGGATATTAAGGCCGCCTCCACCAAACACACTCTGCCGGTCGCCCGTTGGTGCCGGGTTATAATTTCCCATGGAATCCTTTTCAGGATAATACGTCTGTGTCCCATCCCCGGGGGACGTGCAGGCCGATAAGACGGCCAGCAGCATGGCAAATACCAGCAGGTTGCGTATGCCCGGCTTAGTGACGGAGCCCTCTCCAGGATTCCGCATGTGAAAAAAATGACGAAGGGCGGGCATTACGACCATCCTCTGATTTAGAAACCGCAAAGCAGTTGGTGTAAGTATCACACTTCGGAAGATGCCGCCAATTCCTGGCAGACGGAAGAATCGGTCTCAGGCATCATCGGTGTTGCAGACCAAGGCGCTAGGTAAGTGCATATAAAAAATGACTAATTCTTCCAGTCTTGATCATCTTTTTGCTGCAGCTTGGCAGGCTCAGACCAGTGGCCGGTTTGAGGAGGCAATCGGTATTTATCGGCAAATGCTGCAGCAGGGCGATAATGCATCCGTCTGGCTTGGGATCGGCCAATGCCATCTTGAATGCAAGGATACGGCAGCGGCTTTGGCGGCTTTCCGTCGGGCCTCGGCCATTTTGCCTGATTCCGGGGCCATCAAGCACATGGTGGCGATGCTTGAGGGCGGAGCGGCGCCGGAACGTGCCCCGGACGATTATGTCCTGTGGGTTTTTGATGGTCACGCGGATGATTTTGACGCCCGATTGGCGGGCCTGAAATATTGTGCTCCTGAAATGATTTATGGCCTTATCGAATCGGTTTGGCCCCGTGAGCCAACGCGTCGCATCCTTGATCTCGGCTGCGGGACGGGACTGAACGCCAAACTGTTTCGCCAATATGCCGCAACACTTGATGGTATTGATCTTGCGCCGCGAATGTTGTCCCACGCCGTCCGGCGTGGCTACGACAGGCTATACAAAGGAGAAATCCACGCTTTTCTAGAGCAAACGCCTAATCGCTACAATATTTTACTATCAACAGATGTATTTATATATATAGGACACCTGGAGAAGACTTTTGCGCTCTGCCGGCGTGTTCTTGAGGCGGCTGGCGAACTGCTATGCACTATTGAACTTGGAGATGATACCGGCGGACCGGTTCAACTCATGCCTACCGGCCGCTTCCGCCAGTCAGACGACTACATACGAAAATGCGCGGAAAATAACGGTTTCTTCGTTGCGGCGTGGAGCGATTCACCCTTAAGGATCGAAAATGGCATTCCGGAGCCAGGCCGCGCATACCGGTTAATCATGAAGGAATGAATTTCCCCGCGACCGGCGCGCATGACCTCAGGCATCCTGGCTCGACCCACCAGTTAAGCTTTTGTTTATAATTCAATTTTTGGCTGAATCCATCTGTGTGGCTCGATTGCAACACAAACGGCAAAAGAACAGCGGGCGGGGGAGCTTTGATTGACACTTGTGCATTCAAAATGGCTTGATCTGCAGGATCACTCGGCCCTGCAAGGTCGAATGTTCATTGCTAGTGACTAGCACTGCAACCCTAATCCCGGTGGGAGAGGAAAGAGGAAAATGAAGAAGACGCTGCTTCTGCAAACCGCACTCGTTGCGGCTGCTGGCCTGTTCGTGGCCGATGTCGCTTCGGCTCAGGTCAAGGCTGAACCGCTCGCCGCCACTGTTGGCGGTTATTTCAATCAGTTCTACAAGGTCCAGGATCGCGATAAGGACACTGCGGTCGACCAGCGCCCGGATGCCTTCTCGTCCGACGCCGAAATCTGGTTCAACATCCGTGGCGTTCTCGACAACGGCACCGTGATCGGTGGCCGCGTCGAACTGGAAGCCGCGTCCTACGGCGACCAGATCGATGAACGCTATCTGTTCGTTGAGCGCGCCGACATCGGCCGCGTCGAACTGGGTTCGACCGACCGCGTGACCGGCAAGATGCTGTATTTCGCCCCGAACTCGCTGCCGGGCCATGGCACCACCGTTCACTCGGAATATTCGGCCACCCCGAATGCCCCGCTGATGTGGTTCGCCAATGCCAACCACGACAAGGAAGGCATCAACGTCTATACGGCTTCGAACCGTTACTTCGGCTCGAAGGCGGGCAAGGGTCTGCAGCTCGGCTTCTCGTACGTGCCGGATGGCTGTGAGGACTTCGATGCCAATCCGTCGACCGCCACCACCACGGCCGGGATGTGCGGCAATTCCAAGTTTGGCAGCTCGACCAATACAGGCCAGGTCAGCGCCCAGTATGCCGCTGCCGCCAACTACCTGGAGACGTTCGGCCAGGTTGATGCCGCCCTCTATGCCGGCTACAACAGCGTCAACCGCGAAGCGACCACGGCGAGCACCGCCACCGCTTCGGGCGCTGGCAAGGGCCGCGTCGATGGCTGGCAGCTCGGCACCACGCTGACCTACAATGTCGGCGATGGTTCGTCGGTTGCCCTCGGTGGTGGTTACACCAAGGAAGACCTGAGCAAGCGCGATGGTGCGACTCTCGACCGTGACCGCAAGGCTTGGACTGTTGGTCTGCGCTATCTGACCAATGGTGCGGCTCCGGGCTCGATCGGTATCGGCGTGGAATTCTACCGCCGTTCCGACAGCAACACCCTCAATGGCGCTGCTGCTGGTGGTGCCGCTAACACCGGTGACCAGGATCTCGATTACTACCATCTCGGCCTGACCTACCAGGTGGCTGCTGGCGTTCTCGCTTTCGCGGGCGTCGGTGTCTCTGACCTTGACCAGCCGGGCAACATCGGCTCGGGCACTGGTAGCGACAGCAAGCAGACCTTCGGCGTTGTCGGCCTTGGCCTGACCTTCTAATCCGACTACCGTCGGATCTGGAAAAGGGGCGGAGAAATCCGCCCCTTTTTATTTCCTGTTCTTTCTATCCTTATTCCGTCCGCAGAACTGACGTGTGATCGGCGACACAGGAAATCGTGAGCTTGGCGCCACACTCGGCGTTAAATGGGTTCAAGTCATATCGTTGCAAAGTGCTTTCGGTATTCATCGATTGACTTGCCCGCTCGAAGGCCCGTAAGTACCAGCATTGGGTACAGTTTGTGGTGTACTTCGACGCTGACAAGCAAACCGAAATGAAGGACGCCAATATGAAAAAGACCCTCTTACTCCAGACTGCGCTGGTTGCGGCTGCGACGCTGATCGTGAGCGAAGCAGCCTTGGCCCAGGTCAAGGCCGAGCCGGTTGCGGTTTCGGTTGGCGGTTATCTCACGCAGGCCATCAAGGTCCAGGATCGTGAGAAGAACCGGACGCAGACCGACACCAACCCGACTGCGATCAGCAATGATGCGGAAATTTATTTCAATATCCGCGGCGTGCTGGATAACGGCACCGTTGTCGGCGGCCGCGTCGAACTCGAAGGTTCGAGCACCGGCGACCAGATCGATGAGCGCTATATGTTTGTCGAGCGGGCTGACATCGGCCGTGTTGAGCTGGGCTCGACCGACCGTGCCGCCTCGAAGATGGTCTATGGTGCGCCCATCGCCATCCCGGGTTACGGTACGGTCGATCCGACCGGTGATCTTGCCGTCACGGTGACTCCTTCGGGCGCCCGTACGTCTGGCAACCTGACCAAGTTCGCCTCCGCGCCGGACGATCGGGAAGGCATCAACCTCTACACTTCGGCCAACCGCTATTTCGGCTCGAAGGCCGGCAAGGGCCTGCAGCTGGGCGTGTCGTATACGCCGGATGGCTGCGAGGATTTCGACTACCAGAGCTCCAGCTCGTCGACCAACGCTGTGTCCTGCGGCACGGCGAAATTCGGCAGCTCGGCGAATGCGGGCCAGATTTCCAAGGCCTACACGGTAGCCGCAAACTACATCGAGTCGTTTGGCCCGGTCGACGTCGCCCTGTTCGGCGGCTACAACCGCTTCTCGATCGAAGCTGACAGCGCCGGCAGCCTGACCTCGGGCTCCGCCACCGTGTTCAAGTCGAGCGGTCTCACCGGCTATGTCGCCGGCACCACGCTGACCTACAACATCGGCGACGGTTCGTCGGTCCAGTTCGGTGGCGCCTACAAGCGCGAAGAAATGGGTGTGACCCGTGCGGGCGACGACAAGCGGAATGTCTACACCGCCGGTCTGCGCTACCTGACCAACGGCACCAAGTCCGGCTCGATCGGTCTGGGCGCTGACTTCGCGAAGACCAAGGCCGATCAGGGCAACATCGCCGGCACCGCGGTTGGTGGCGAAGATGAATACACCTGGTATTCGGCTGGTCTGACCTACCAGGTCGCCACTGGCGTCCTGCTGTTCAGCGGCATCGGCTACTACAAATATGACGACGCCATCAGCGCCGGTACCGTCGTTGCTGGTACCGCCCAGGCCGACAACGATTCGAAGGCGACCTTCGGTGTCGTCGGCATGCGTCTCGACTTCTGATTTTTCGATCAGATCGTCTTGGGGAAGGGGCTGGGAAACCGGCCCCTTTCTTTTTTCGCCGGCGGGTCTGGGCCTTAATCCAGCAGCAGGGCGGCCAGCAGCAAGGCGATGCCGACCCACAGGCTCCACAACAGCGGCCGCTGCCGCTTTGCTGTCGCTGCGGCTTGGGCTTCGGCCAGCCGAGTAACGCTCTCCGCGCTGAGCACGAGACCGCCTGCCGTCGGCGCTGCCGTCGCCCCTGTCTGCGCCAGCGCCTCAAGCCCATCCAGAATGGCGGGCAGGCGGCGCAGCGTGTCGGTCAGGCTGTCAGCCATCTCGCGCAGCCTCGCCGCGGGGGCGAGATTCTCGCGAGCCCAGTCCTCGATCACTGGCCGCGCCACTTCCCAGAAATTGATCTCCGGATCAAGGCTGCGGGCCACCCCCTCTACCGTGACCATGGTTTTCTGCAGCAGCAGCAGATGGGTCTGCGTGCGCATGCCGAAGGTCTCGGTGATCTGGAACAACTGCGCCAGCAGGCGGCCGATCGAAATCTCGGTCACCGGCCGGTCCAGGATCGGTTCGCCGATCGAGCGGCAGGCCTGGGCAAACGCGTCCACGTCACGGTCGGCCGGCACATAGCCGGCCTCGAAATGCACTTCTGCCGCACGTCGCCAGTTGCCGGTCAGGAAAGCGCCCAGCATCTCGGCCATGAAGCGCCGGGTCTTCATGTCGAGCCGGCCCATGATGCCGAAATCCACCAGCTCCAATCGCCCGCCCTGCTCGGGCGAGACAAACAGGTTGCCGTGATGCATGTCGGCGTGGAAATAGCCGTCGCGCAAAGCCTGCTTGAGGAAAACACGGATCACCCGCGCTGCCAGTTCGTGCAGGTCTAGCCCCGCTTCCTGCAACGCCGCACGATCCTCGATCGGCAGGCCGCGAATGCGATCCACGGTCATCACCCGGCGTGCCGTACGCTGCCAGTCGATGGCCGGCACCAGCACATCCGGATCGTCGCGGAAATTGTCACGCAATTCGCTGGCGGCTGCCGCCTCCAGCCGCAAATCCAGTTCAATCGCCACCCAGTCACGCAAGCTGGTCACCACATCCCGCGGCCGCAGGCGCTCCATGCCCGCCACACGCTGCTCGGCGGTTTCGGCCAGCCAGGCGAACAGGGCAAGATCGCGGGCGAAAGCCTCTTCCACGCCAGGGCGAAGCACCTTCACGGCCACCGCGCGGCCATCGCTGGTTTCGGCCAGATGCACCTGCGCCACGCTGGCGGCGGCCACCGGTTCGGTCTCGATATGCGCAAATAGCGCATCGACCGGCGCGCCCAGTTCGGCCTCGATCACCGCCTTCGCCTCGACCCAGGAAAATGGCGGCAGCTTGTCGCGCAGCCGGCCCAGATCCTCGGCCAGTGCCGCGCCAACCAGATCTGGCCGCACGGACAGCACCTGGCCCAGCTTGATGAAGCTGGGGCCCAGCTCGCCCAGGGCCGCGGCCAGCCGCTCGCCCTCGCGCAGGTTCGGCCGCCGCCGGCCGAACAGGGTCTGGAACAGGCCCAGCATGCTGCGGCCGCCGCCGACCGGTGCATCGCGCAGGAGGAACAGCGCATCCTGCCGCGCGAAGCAGCGGCCGATGGCGAACAGACGAAGCAGGTGGCGCAGGTCGGTCAGCACGGCAATGGTGATCCTGCGTAGCTCAGATGCGGCGGGCCGAATGCAGGGCGGCGATGCCGCCGGTGAGGTCGCGCACCATCACGTTGCCGAAACCGGCCTCGGTGATCATGGCGGCGAAACGCTCCTGATCCGGGAAGCGTCGGATGCTTTCCACCAGATAGCGGTAGGAATCTTCGTCCTTCGCGATCAGGCCGCCCAGTTTGGGCAGCAGGTTGAAGCTGTAGACATCATAAAGCTTCGTCAGCGCCGGGTTGCGCACGGCCGAGAATTCCAGGCACAGGAAACGCCCGCCGGGCTTCAGCACGCGAAAGGCTTCGCGCAGGGCAGCATCGATATGGGTTACGTTGCGGATGCCAAAGGCGATGGTATAGGCATCCACAGAGCGATCGGGCAGGGCCAGCTTCTCGGCATCCATGCAGGCCCAGCTCAGGTTGCGCAGGCGGGCGGGATGCTGCGCGCCGGTATCGATGGCGCGGTTGCGGCCCTGTTCCAGCATGGCGGCATTGATGTCGGCCACCACCACGCGGGCCTTCGGCGCGCGCTCGACGATGCGGAAGGCGATGTCGCCCGTGCCGCCGGCCAGGTCGAGTACGGTCATCTCGCCGCGCGGGCTCAGCCAGTCGATCATGGCCGCCTTCCACAGGCGATGGATGCCGCCCGACATCACGTCGTTCATCAGGTCGTAATTGCCGGCCACCGAATCGAACACGCCGCGCACCAGCCTGGCCTTTTCGGTTTCCGGCACGGTCTGGAAGCCGAAATGGGTCTGGTTTCCCGAAGTGTTTTCAGTCGGTTGGGTCGGATCGGTCATGGTGGGGCCGACCATAGCCGAAATGGGGCCGTCACGGTATAGAGACAGCCCAGAGGATCCGCGGAATGCCCGAATTGCCTGAAGTGGAAACCACGCGCCGCGGATTGGCGCTCAAGCTGGAAGGCCGGCGCATCACCCGTATCGAGGCCCGCCGGCCCGACCTGCGTTTCCCCCTGCCAAAGAATTTCACCAAAACCATCCTGGGCCGCCGGGTGGAAGCCCTGGAGCGCCGGGCGAAATACATCCTCATCCGCCTGGAAGGCGGCCTGGTCTGGATCATTCATCTGGGCATGTCGGGGCGCATGGTGCTGCGGGCCGGCTGGCCCAATGATATCGGCCCGCATGATCACGTGATTTTCGCCACCGACGAAGGCTGGGCCGCCACCTTCAACGATGCCCGCCGCTTTGGCATGATGGATCTGGTGCCGGCCGGCAAACTGGCCGAGCACCGCCTGCTGAAAGGCCTGGGGCCCGAACCGCTGGACGATGCCTTCACGCCGGCGGTGCTGACTGCCGCCCTGAAGGGCAAAAAAGCCCCGATGAAGGCTGCCCTGCTGGACCAGACCGTGGTGGCCGGCCTGGGCAATATCTATGTCTGCGAGGCGCTGTTTCGCGCCGGCATCGACCCGAAACGGCTGGCGGGCAGCGTCAAGCCCGAGAAGCTGGCCAAGCTGGTGCAGGCGATCAAGGCCGTGCTGCGCGAGGCCATCAAGGCGGGCGGTTCGTCCTTGCGTGATTACGTCCAGTCGGATGGCGAACTGGGCTATTTCCAGACCCGGTTCCGGGTTTATGACCACGAGGGCGAGCCCTGCCAGGCCTGCGGCGCGCCCATCAAGCGCATCGTGCAATCCGGGCGCTCCACCTTCTATTGTGGCCGCTGCCAGAAGTAGCGGTTTTCCGGGGTCGATTCGGGCGCATCCCGGCACTTCCAAAACCCGCCCCGACCTGCCAAATTCCCGGCCATGTTCCGCCCCGGCTGGAGATTTTTCCCGGTCCCGGCGCTAGCTGCACTCGTCGTCCTGGGCCTTGGCTCCGGCGGTCTGTCGCTGGCGGGGCTTCGTGCAAGCTCAGGCCATCTTCTGGTTTCCGGCGCCCTGATTGGTGACGCCCGGGCCGCCGCCGGTTTTCTGTCCATCGCCGAGGACGTGCCCCTGATGCCTGGCCTGGCCGAAAGCCCCGAGGCCGCCACGGTGTTCGACAAACCGTCGGGTCGCATTGCCAATACCGAGGCCAAGGGGGCGGTCACGGCCGCGGCCGTCCGCCAGTTCTACGCCGCCACCCTGCCGCAGCTTGGCTGGCAGAATGCGGGGGCGGAGCGTTACCGGCGCGAAAACGAACAGCTTCGCATCAGCTTCACCGGCCGCGACGGCGCGCTCATCGTGCGCTTCGAGCTGCTGCCCAATCAATAAAACCCAGAGAATTCAGAGAAGAACGAGGAAACAGTCATGGCGTATGAAAACATCCTGGTGGAAACCCGTGGCCAGGTCGGTCTGATCACGCTGAACCGGCCGCAGGCGCTGAATGCCCTGAGCGCCGGCCTGGTCGCCGAAATGGCACAGGCCCTGGATGTTTTCGAGGCCGACGATGCCATCGGCTGCATCATCATCACCGGTTCGGAAAAGGCTTTCGCCGCTGGCGCCGATATCAAGGAGATGATGTCCAAGACCTATATGGACGTCTACAAGGAAGACTTCATCACCAAGAACTGGGAGCGTGTCACTACCTGCCGCAAGCCGGTGATCGCAGCGGTGGCCGGTTTTGCCCTGGGCGGCGGCTGCGAGCTGGCGATGATGTGCGATTTCATCATTGCCGCCGACACCGCTAAATTCGGCCAGCCGGAAATCAATCTCGGCACCATTCCGGGTGCTGGCGGCACCCAGCGCCTCACCCGTTTCGTTGGCAAGTCGAAGGCGATGGAAATGTGCCTCACCGCCCGCATGATGGATGCGGTGGAAGCGGAACGTTCGGGTCTGGTCAGTCGCGTGGTGCCTGCCGCCGAGCTGCTGAACGAGGCCTTCAAGGCGGCCGAGAAGATATGCTCGCTGTCGCGTCCGATCGTGATGATCGCCAAGGAAGCGGTAAACCGCGCCTACGAGACCACCCTGGCCGAAGGCATCCGCTTCGAGCGGCGCATCTTCCATTCGACCTTTGCCACCGAAGACCAGAAGGAAGGCATGAGCGCGTTCGCCGAGAAGCGCAAAGCCGCCTTCAAGCACAAGTAAGCCGGAGAGCGATCGGATATGGCACCGCGCGGACGCAGTCCAGCGAGCGAGGGAGAGAACAGTGCGGCTGCCGGCCTGTTGCCGGCTGGCCTGCGCGATGTTCTGCCGCCGCGCGCCGAATGGGAGGCCCAGGCCAGCGAAAGCCTGCTGGCCGCCTTCGCCGCGCATGGTTATGCCCGCGTCAAGCCGCCGCTGATCGAGTTCGAGGAAACCCTGCTGGCCGGATCAGGTGCCGACCTGGCGGGCCAAATGTTCCGCGTCATGGACCCGGTTTCGCAGCGCATGATGGGCCTGCGCACCGACATCACCATGCAGGTGGCACGCATTGCCGCCACACGGCTGAAGGATTCGGTTCGCCCGTTGCGTCTGGCCTATGCCGGCCAGGTGCTGCGCGTGCGCGGCACCCAGCTGCGGCCCGAACGCCAGTTCGCCCAGGCCGGCGTGGAGCTGATCGGATCGACGGCGCTGGCTGCCGATGTGGAAGTTGCCGTGCTGGCGGCGGAAGCGGTGGCATCATTGGGCGTCAGCGGCCTGTCGCTGGACATCACCCAGCCCCTGCTGGCGCCGGCGATCATGGAGGCCCATGGCCTGGAGCCGAAACAGGCCCGCGCCGCGCGCCGCGCGCTGGACCGCAAGGATGCCGCCGAACTGAAAGAGGCCGCTGGCGCGGCTGCCCCCACGCTGCTGAAACTGCTGCCGCTGGCTGGTCCGGCACGGGCAGCGCTGGATGGCCTGCAGAAACTCAAACTGCCGCCGGCGGCGGCACGGATCGTCGCCGATCTCGATGCTTTGGTGCGCGAAGTCTCGGCCGCGGCGCCTGATCTGCTGGTCACGCTGGATCCCGGCGAGTTCCGCGGCTTTGAATACCATACCGGCATCGCCTTCACGCTGTTTGCCCGCAACGTGCGTGGCGAACTGGGCCGCGGCGGCCGGTACAACACGCCCGCCGGCGAGGCAGCGACCGGGTTCACGCTGTACCTCGACAGTGTGATGCGCGCCCTGCCGGCGCGTCAGGCACCGCAGATCGTATACCTGCCGTTCGGCACGCCACGCTCTGCCGGCGCCAGGCTGCGGGCCCAGGGCCATGCCATCTGGGCCGCGCTGGAGCCGGTTGCGGATGACGTGAAAAAAGCCGCGAAAGCCGCCGGCTGCAGCCATTGGTGGGACGGCACGGCCGTCCAGCCGGTTTGAATTTTCTGTCTTGAAGGGTTCTTGAGATGAGCAACGTCGTCGTGGTCGGCGCCCAGTGGGGCGACGAAGGCAAGGGCAAGATCGTCGACTGGCTGAGCCTGCGCGCCGATGTGGTGGTGCGCTTCCAGGGTGGTCACAATGCCGGCCATACGCTGGTGATCGGCAACAACGTCTACAAGCTGTCGCTGCTGCCTTCGGGCATCGTGCGCCGGAACAAGCTGGCGGTGATCGGCAACGGCGTGGTGGTCGATCCCTGGGCGCTGTTCGCCGAGATCGACAAGCTGCGCGGCCAGGGCGTGGAAATCGGCGAGCATAACCTGAAGGTCGCCGACAATGCCGCGCTGATCCTGCCGCTGCATCGCGAACTCGATGGTCTGCGCGAGGATGCCACCGATGGCGGCGTGAAGATCGGCACCACGCGACGCGGTATCGGTCCGGCCTATGAGGATAAGGCGGGCCGCCGCGCCATCCGCATCTGCGACCTGGCCGACAAGGCGACGCTGGGCCGCAAGGTCGATGGCCTGCTGGCGCATCACAATGCGCTGCGCCGCGGTTTCGGCGTGGGCCCGGTGGACCGTGAGGAATTGCTCCGGCAGCTTGGCGAGATCGGTGCGAAGATCCTGCCCTATGCCGCGCCCGTGTGGCGCGACCTGGACGAGGCACGCCGCGCCGGCAAGCGCATCCTGTTCGAGGGTGCGCAGGGCTCGCTGCTCGATGTCGATCACGGCACCTATCCCTATGTCACCTCGTCCAACACGATGGCCGGTTCGGCAGCGGCCGGCTCGGGCCTGGGCCCGGGTTCGCTGGGCTATATCCTCGGCATCGTGAAAGCCTACACCACACGCGTCGGCGAAGGCCCGTTCCCCACCGAACTGACCGACGAGATCGGCCAGTGGCTGGGCGAGAAGGGCCATGAATTCGGCGTCGTCACCGGGCGCAAGCGCCGCTGCGGCTGGTTCGACGCCGTGCTGGTGCGCCAGACGGTGAAGCTGAACGGCATCCACGGCATCGCGCTCACCAAGCTCGACGTGCTGGATGGCCTGAAGGAGATCAAGCTCTGCGTCGGCTACGAGGTGAACGGCAAGGTGCTGGATTATTTCCCCGCTTCGATGTCGGACCAGGCCGCCGCCAAGCCGGTCTACGAGACGATGGAAGGCTGGTCCGAAACCACGCGGGGCGCGCGTTCCTGGGTCGACCTGCCCGCGACGGCGGTGAAATACGTGCGCCGCATCGAGGAGCTGATCGGCGCGCCGGTGGCCTTGCTCTCCACCTCGCCCGAGCGCGAGGACACCATCCTGATGAAGGATCCCTTCGAGGATTGATCGGCCGGGATTCGGTGGCGCTGATTACGGCGGTATTCGGATGCCGCGCCAGGTTATCGAATCTTAAGGCCGCCATTATCGACCCTTAACTACCGTCTGCCGGGGCGCCAGAGGAAAGTGGCCGCAACAGCCCTTTGCCCCGGAGTGCCCCATGCTCAGAACCCAGGAAGCCGCCCTATACAGCATCGGCGAAAACGCCATGTCGGTTCTGTGCGAGGCGATCTGCCTCGATGCCGTCGAGGTGGCCCAGGTCAGCCGGGTCAGCATCTGGTTTTTCGACGACAGCGGCAATCTGGTCTGCCAGCGCCTGCTGGATGCTCGGGAAGGCCGCTTCCACGAAGGCGCGATTATCCCGCGTTCGGCCACCAATGCCTATGTGAAGGCGGCCTCGGAAGGTCTGGCGTCGCTGACCACCGATGATGCCCCGGTGCTGGAGCATGAGAATGCCATGCCGGCGGAGGTCTCCGCGCGGCTCGATCTGCTGCTGGTCGACAACAAGAATCAGCCCGCCGCCATCTTCCGCTGCGAACGGTATGATTCCGCCGGTGAATGGAGCGAGCGCGACATCACCATCCTGCGCAAGCTGGCGCAGACGCTAGCCACCGCGATCCGCCATGAATGCGAGCGGTATGTCGCGCGCAACAGCGTGCCGGCCGTGCCATCCGTGCTGCTGGCGCCGACCGGATCGGCCCGGCAGAACCTGGACTGGCTGCGCAAGGGCAAGGAGCCCGCAATCTGGCTGCAATCCGTGCCGGCGGCGTCGGTTTACGACATGCTGGATTTCGATCCGCCGGCGCCGGGGATGAACGACGACGATCCCGACTGGGATAACTGAGGCGGGATGGATCGTTCAGGCCGGTGAGGAAAAGCCCGGGCTGACCGCGCCGCCATTCATGCCCTGTTCGGCGGCGGCGGTCCGCACCGCCTTCTGCAGCTTCTCGAAGGCCCGCACCTCGATCTGGCGCACGCGCTCGCGGCTGATGCCATAGCGCGCCGACAGGTCTTCCAGCGTGGTCGGTTCCTCGGTCAGGCGGCGCTGCACCAGGATATCGCGCTCGCGCTCGTTCAGATCCTTCATCGCCGCGGCCAGCAGGGCCTTGCGGCTGTCGTATTCATCGCCTTCGGCCAGGCGCGCTTCCTGGTTGGGGGTCTCATCCACCAGCCAGTCCTGCCACTCGCTGCTGCCTTCCTCGTCGCCGCGCAGGGGTGCGTTCAGCGAATGATCGGGCGCCGCCAGGCGGCGATCCATGGTGATCACTTCGTCCTGCGGCACGTTGAGCTGGGTGGCGATCTTCTCGACCTGATCGGGCGTGAGCTGGCCGCCTTCGATCGCCTTCATCTGGCCGCGCAGGCGGCGCAGGTTGAAGAACAGCTTCTTCTGCGCGGCCGTCGTGCCGATCTTCACCAGCGACCACGAACGCAGGATGTATTCCTGGATCGAGGCGCGAATCCACCACATGGCATAGGTCGAAAGACGGAAGCCCTTGTCGGGGTCAAAGCGCTTCACTGCCTGCATCATGCCGACATTGCCTTCGGCGATCAGTTCGCCCACCGGCAGGCCATAGCCGCGATAGCCCATGGCGATCTTGGCCACCAGGCGCAGATGGCTGGTCACCAGCTTGTGCGCGGCTTCCACGTCACCGCGGTCGCGCCAGGCCTTGGCCAGCATGAACTCCTCCTGCGGCTCCAGCATGGGGAAGCGGCGGATTTCGGCCAGGTAGCGGGCAAGGCCGCCCTCGGCCGAGGACAATACGGGTAGGCTGGCTGCGGTACTCATTGATCTGGAAACTCCCCCGTCCGGGGCTGGTCTGCGACTCTCGCCCGGTTCGGTATCTGAAATGGGTGCCCTGTCTTTCATTTGCAATGAGGGAAGCGGCGGATTGCGGCGGAAGTGCGGCGCGGCTGGCCGGTTTGTGCCGGCCGTCACACCGAAAACTTAATTATCCCATGAAATTCATGGGCTTACAAATAATGGCTCACCGCGGCGTGTTGCGTTGGCTGGACAGCACTTTCAGCAGGGCGGCGAAATCCTCCGGCAGCGGGCTTTCGAAGCGCAGGGCCTTGCCGCTGACCGGATGGCGGAAACCCAGCGTGGCGGCATGCAGGGCCTGGCGTTTGAAACCGGCCAGCGCCGCACGGGCCGGCTCGCCCAGCTGGAAACGCTGCAGGCTGCGGTTGCGGCCATAAACCGGGTCGCCGATCAGCGCGTTGCCCTTGGCCGTCATGTGCACGCGGATCTGGTGGGTGCGGCCGGTTTCCAGCGTACAGCGCACCAGGGCACAGACCGGCTGGCCCTTGCCATCGAAGATCATCCTGCTGGTGGCGTAATGGGTCACTGCCGGTTTGCCGCCGCGCGTCACGATGGCCATGCGCTTGCGATCCTTCGGGTCGCGGCCGATGGCGCCCTCGATTGTGCCCTGCAGGGGATTGGGATGGCCCCAGACCAGCGCGTCATAGCTGCGCTCGATGTCGTGCGTGGCAAACAGTGCGGCCAGCGCGTGATGCGCGCGGTCGGTTTTGGCGGCCACCACCAGGCCTGACGTGTCCTTGTCGATGCGATGCACGATGCCGGGCCGCTTCACGCCGCCGATGCCCGACAGGCTGTCGCCGCAATGATGCAGCAGGGCGTTCACCAGCGTGCGTTCGGGATTGCCGGGCGCCGGATGCACCACCAGGCCGGCGGGCTTGTCCACCACGATCAGCTGATCGTCCTCATAAACGATGTTGAGCGGGATATCCTGGGCCTGCGGTTCGGCGGCCACCGCCGCCGGCTGGGCCACCGCATAGATTTCGCCCGGTTTGATCTTGCGCGAGGGGTCGGTTATCGTCGCCCCGCCCTCGCGGACATGACCGTCGAGGATCAGGTTCTTCAGGCGCGAGCGGGAGAAATCCTCCGTGCCGCCGGCCAGGGCAGAGGCCAGATAGCGATCCAGCCGCTCGCCGGCGGCCTCGGGCGGCACCGGTGGCAGGATCTGCGGGCTGGATGGATCGGGCATCGAATTTCAGGACCGGACGGAATGACGGACAGGACGGCGGAAGAGGCGACAAGGATACGGTGGCTGAAGGCCGTCGTCATCGGTCTGGGCATCATCTTCGTCGGGCTGGCCGTGCTGCTGCTGGTGCTGATCATGACCGGCGGGCCGAAACGCAGCGCCACCGTGGCGCCATCCGCGCCGCGCGCCGTCAGCGTCGAGGACCTGATCGTCACCCTGCCGAAGAACAGCCGCGTCGCCGATGTGCTGGCCACCGGCAACCGCATCGTCCTGCGGGTGCGGCTGATGGATGGCACCGAACGGCTCTATGCGCTGGATGGCGAGACGCTGAAACCGCTGGGCAGCGTGACCGTGCAAGTCGAGAAGTGATGCCGCTGCGGCTGACCTCCGCGCAACAGGCCGAGCTTGGTGCACTGGCGACGGCGGCCTTTCCGCGTGAAGCCTGCGCCCTGCTTGTTGGTCGCGCTGAAGGCAACGGCCTTGTTGTCGAGCGTATCGTGCCGGCTGCCAACCTGGCGGTCTCGCCCGAGCGCGAATTCGAACTCGATCCCGCCGTGCATGTGGCCGAGTTGCGTCGCCTGCGCGAAGCCGGCGGGCCGCAGACAATCCTCGGCCACTGGCACAGCCATCCCAATGGCCGCGCCGAACCGTCAGTGCAGGATGCCGCGATGATCTATGACCCGGCCATGCTGTGGCTGATCAGCGCGGTGGATGCCGCTGGTGCCGCGCCGCCGCGCGCCTTCCGCCCGCGTGCCGACGCATCCGGTTTTGATCCCTTTCCCCTCCAGACCGACTCATAAAAAGGATTTCTTATGGCGTCTCCCAGCCTGGATTTCAGAAGCGACAATGTGGCCGGCGTGGCGCCCGAGATCATGGCGGCGCTGAGTGACGCCAATCGCGGCGACGCCACGGCCTATGGCGGAGACATCCACAGCAGCGAACTGGATGCGGCTTTCTCGCGTGTCTTCGATACCGAATGCCGCGTCTTCCCGGTCAGTACCGGCACGGCGGCCAACGTGCTGTCGCTGGCCTGTATCGCGCCGCCCTATGGCGCGATCTACTGCCACCAGGACAGCCACATCATGGTGGACGAATGCAACGCGCCGGAATTCTATACCGGTGGCGCCAAGCTGGTCGGCCTGCCGGGCGAACAGGGCAAGCTCATGCCCGCCACGCTGGAGGCTGTTCTCGCCCAGGGCTGGAGCGGCGTGCAGCATCATCCCCAGCCCGCCGCCGTCAGCCTGACTCAGGCCACGGAATCCGGCACGGTCTATTCACCCGACGAAGTCGCCGCCATCGCGCATCTGTGCCGCGCGCATGGCCTGCGCCTGCATATGGATGGCGCGCGGTTTGCCAATGCGGTGGCTGGGTTGAACTGTTCGGCGGCGGATCTGACCTGGCGCGCCGGCATCGAGGTGCTGAGTTTCGGCGCCACCAAGAACGGCGCGATGGCGGCGGAGGCGGTAGTATTCTTCAAGCCAGAACTCGCCGAAAGCTTCCTGTATCGCCGCAAGCGTGGCGGGCATCTGTTTTCCAAGTCTCGTTTCCTGTCGGTGCAGTTGCTCGCCATGCTGCAGGATGGCCTGTGGCTGAAACTGGCCCGTCAGGCCAATGCGCGGGCGCGTGAACTGGCCGAGGGCTTCGGCCGCATCAATGGCGCCGAGATCGTCTGGCCGGTGCAGGCCAACGAGGTCTTCGCGAAACTGCCGGCCGACAAGGTGGCGGCGATGCGCGGCAAGGGCGCTTTGTTCCATACCTGGAGCGAGGCGGACGGGCTCTACCGTTTCGTCTGCGCTTTCGACAAGACTCCAGACGACATCGCGGCCTTGCTGCGTGCCGCCGGTTGAACTGTCGCTGGCTGCTTCATCATCCAGGGCGGCTGCGGCGAGAAGCGTTCGACTAGGAAGTCGACGAAGGCGCGCACCTTCGCGGCCAGATGCTTGCGCGCCGGATAGACGGCATAGATCGGCCAGGATGAATCCACCAGGCAATCGTCCAGCACGGTGCGCAGGCGGCCGGCGGCGATGTCCTTGTGGCAGAGGAAATCGGCGGTGAAGCCAAGGCCCATGCCGTCCAGCAGCAGGCGATAGAGCGCGTCACCGGAATTCGAGGCGACGACGCCCTGCATCGCCACGCGCTCCACATGGCCGTCGGGAAACCGCATCGGCCAGTGATTCAGCAGGGCGACGTTGTTGCTCAATACGGCGCGGTGGTTCGCCAGGTCGGCCGGCGTCTGCGGCACGCCGAAGCGTTCGAAATAGCCGACGGCGCCGCAGATCATGCGGCGGTAATCGCCCAGCTTGCGCGCGATCAGGGATTCGTCGCCCGGCACGCCCAGCCGGATGCCGACATCTTCGCCGGCGGAGACAAGATCGACGATATGGTCGTCGAAGCTGATCTGCACCTGCACCTGCGGATACCGCGCGATGAAATCAGGCACCAGGGGCACGATCTGGCTCATGCCGAAGCCATGCGCCACGTTCACGCGCAGCAGGCCACGCGGCTCGGCCTCGGCGCCGCCGATGCTGGCCTCCACCGCGTCGATCTCGGCCAGGATGCCGCGCAGTTCGTCGAAATAGGCCCGGCCCTCGGCGGTCAGGCTGACCCGCCGCGTGGTCCGGTGCAGCAGCCGCGCTCCCAGCCGGTCTTCCAGCCGGGAGATCAGCTTGCTCACCGCCGACGGGGTCAGGCGCAGCTTTCTGGCCGCTTCGGTGAAACCGCCGGATTCCACCACCTGGACAAAGGCTTCCATTTCGCCATAGCGGTTCATGGGCTGCTCATTTATGAATTTCAGTCAATAAATACTGCCATAAATCAGTATTAATGAATACCGCTCGGCCGCCTATCCTTCCTCTCAGCCACCCAGCAGAGGAGGGCCTTCCCATGACGAACACCCAGACGCGCTACATTTCCGCCGAAGAGATGGCATTCCACGCCGCCCGTGCCCGCGCGTTGCGGGCCGAGGCCGCGCGGGGCTTTTTCGCCGGCCTGTTCAGCCTGTTCCGGTCCGCGCCGGCGGCCCGCATTCGCGCCACTTCGCTGGTGACCGCGAAGTAACGTCTTGCGGCCCAGCCGCATGCGTCATAGGTGATGCTCCAAGGCGCGATCGTTCCCGCGCCGCGCCGAAGGAGCATCCCGATGACCCGCCTGCCGTCTGTATTCGTCAGCCATGGCTCGCCCATGCTGACGCTGGAGCCTGATCGGCCGGCGCATCAGTTCCTGCGCCAGGCATCGCAGCACTGGCCGCAGCCCAAAGCCATCCTGGCCGTCTCGGCCCACTGGGAAACCGAGACGCCGGAGGTCGGCGCCACATCGCGGCCCGAGACCATCCACGATTTTTACGGGTTTCCGCCGGCATTGTATCGCCAGCTTTATCCCGCGCCTGGCGCGCCCGAGCTGGCCGCGCGGATCAAGGCGTTGCTGGATGCGGCTGGCATCCCGGCCAAACTTGACCCCGAGCGCGGCCTCGATCACGGCGCCTGGTCTCCGCTCAAGCTGATCTATCCCGGTGCTGATATCCCGGTGCTGCAGCTTTCGATCCAGTCGCATCGCGACCCGGCCTATCACTATGCGCTGGGTCGCGCGCTGGCGCCGTTGCGCGATGAAGGCGTGCTGATCTTCGCCACCGGCTCGCTCACGCATAATCTGCGCCTGCTGGATCGCGCCGATCGTGGCGAAATCGCACCTTGGGCGCAGGCTTTCGCCGACTGGATGGCGGAAAAGCTGACTGCGCGCGATGATGCCGCCCTGCTGGATTATCGCCGCCAGGCGCCCCATGCGGCGGTGAACCATCCCAGCGACGAACATTTGCTGCCACTGTATGTCGCGTTGGGCGCGGCCACGCCCGATGCGCCGGCCGAACGCCTGCATGCCAGCTTCACGCTGGGCGCGCTGGCTATGGACAGTTACAGATTCGCGTGAGCAAAAGTGGCTGTCAGCGGCCGATATCGCCAAGCAGGCGGAAAATCACCACATCCAGCACGACGATATACAGCAGCATCACCAGCAGGATGAAATAGCGGTGCAGGTCGCTGCTTAGTTTCGGTTTGCGGCGCAGCGCGCTGCGCGCCAGATTCGAGAAATCGCCGACCAGATAGGCCATCTTGGCATGCTCGTTGCCCTGCCAGGATTGCAGCATCACGATCACGGTCACGCTGACCGCGCCGACGAAAATCAGGAACCCGGAAACGAAGCGGGCCACATCGGGGGCAAACGGCATCGCCGTGCCGATGGCTACCAGTGCCAGTCCCAGCAGGGTGAAATACTCTACCATGCGCCATTGCTGGCGCTTGGCGAACAGCACGTTCTGGGCAGCGATCTCGTAGAGCATGCGGAATTCCGCATGGGTGGTTTCATCGAGTTCGCTGGGGCTGAGCTTTTCCTGCTCGGCGGCGTCATCATCGCCCGATGGTGCGGCTTTGGGCGCCAGCGGGCGCGGGGGTGCGCCATGAGGCGGCGTACCGGCTGGCGGCCGGCCGGCTGCAGGTCCGGGGCTCTGTTTCGGTGGCAAGGCCATATCATCACTCTAACGTCGCGGCGTTAAAGAAGCCTTGCGGTATATCAAGCGGGCGTGAAATCGAAATAGGTGTCGGCCAGTGTCACACGGAAGTCCAGCGCCTGCCCGGCCTGCACCGGCCGATCCTCCGGCAGCCAGCACACCGCCTGGCCCCAGTGGCGCATGGCGCCATTCGGACCGGTGGACAGCATGATGTCGTCGTCGAGCCAGAGTTCGAACCAGAAGACCAGGGCCTGCGCTGCGCCGTCCTGCTGGATGGGCGCCGACCAGGCCATCTGCCGGGGCTGCACCCAGTCGGGCGGATTGGCGAAGTCAATCCGGCAGACCGGCAGCACGGCGCTCAAGGCTTCGTGCGGTTCATGGTCCAGCCGTACCACGCCATGGGCCGACTGATTGCGGAAGCGATCGAAAGGCGAAAGGTCGAAGCCGCAAATCTCGCGCAACGGATTCACCGCGCGCAGATTCGGCAGGCACATCACCTGCGCCACCAGTTGGGCTGCTGCCGGAATCACGATGGCACCCGGCTTGGCTAGGCGGCGCAAGGCGTCGCGGATGGTGGGCAGCATGCCTTCGCCGGTCAGGCCGGCATCGAGAACTTCCGCTACCACCAGATCGGCCGGTGCCGGCAGGTCGCGGGCCGGTTCCAGTTCGGTCGAGCGTTTCGCGATCACGGCGATGCGGTCGGCAAACCCGTTCTTAGCCACGATTTCCTGTGCGGTTTCGGCGATCAGGCTATGGGCCTCGCAGGCAACCACGCGGTTGGCGCCGGCACGCGCGGCCAACATGGCCAGCAACCCGGACCCGGTGCCGATATCCAGTACGGTCATGCCCGGCCGCACGGCCTTGTCCAGCGCGGCGGCAAAGGCCTCGTTGCGCGCGGTATCGGCCAGCATGGGGAAATGCCAGCCTGGAATCTGTGCGCTGAGCAGGCCGGAAAGCAGGGTTTTGACCTGCGGATCGTCGGGTGCCAGTTCGGCGGCGCGGCGGAAGGCGGCCAGGGCCGTGGCGGGGTCGTTCAGTTCGCGCGCGCATTGCCCGATTGCCATATGGGCGGCCACCTGCGTGTCGTCCTGCTTCAGCACGATGCGCAGAGTCTCGATGGCTTCGCGGAAACGGTGCAGCTTGTGCAGCGCGAGGCCGGCATTCATCCGTGCAACAAGCAGATCGGGTTGCAGGCTTGCGGCCTTGCGATAGGCCGCCAGCGCGGCTTCGAGATCGCCGCCGAGTTCGCAGGCAACCCCCATGTTGACCAGCGCCGGCACATGCTCCGGCTGCTGCTGCAGCAACAGCCGGTATTCGGTTTGGGCCGCGCCGTAATCGCCGGTATCCTTCAGCAGATTGGCTAGGTTGAAGCGGGCCTCGGCGAAATCCGGCCGCAGTTCCAGGGCGCGGCGATAGGCATTCTCGGTTTCGGCGGTCTGGCCCAGCGTCAGATGCAGCAGCGCGGCATGCAGCCAGCAATCGGCATCAGGTTTCAGGGCCAGGGCCTGTTTCAGGTATTTCAGACCTTCCGCCGGCTGACCGGCGCGATAATGCAGCAAGCCATACTGATGCAGCAGGTCGGCCCGCTGCGGCTCGGCCCGCAGCAGGGCCTGGTAGATCGCGGCGGCCTCGGCCAAACGGCCGGCCTTCACATGATGCAGGGCGGTCTGAATCGGATCGGACATGGAGCCGGACCATAGCCGCAGAGCGTGGCGAAGGCGACTGCCGGGGCCGTCCGGGAGAGGCCGAGTCGCGGACCGGCAGAAATTGCCGCCCGGCAAGTCCGGCGGTGCCAGCCGGGACGGCCCAATCCAATAAAATTGTTTAATATCAATATTTTGCATTGCCTTTCCGACTTGGCCCGGCGCTTGCTTCTTCCCCGGCGACGAATGAGGCATTCCATGCAGGTCGCACCAGTTACCAATTCCGCCGCTTCCACTTCCGGCTCTACCGCCGCCGAAGATACGGACAGCCGCGCCCGCGAATTCACGCGCCTGCTGCAGAACGCGTTTTTCAGCCAGGGCACCAAGGCCGTGGCGCGCAGCTCCGAGCCCGCCGCCCCCGAGGCCGCCAGCCGCAGCGCAACCCGCAACGACACCCGGGCCGATACGCGCGGCGACAACCGTGCCGAGTCCCCCGTCCAGGTCCGTTCCGAACGTCCGGCCAGCGAGACCCGCCCCGAAAACCGCCCGGCATCCTCGTCTTCCAGCTCTTCCGAAACCGCCACGCCGACGCAGAGCGAAACCGCCCCGTCCAAGGACAGCAAGCCCGTCGAGAAGCCCACGACCGGCAACCAGGACAAATCCGCTCCGACCAAGGCGGGCGAGCAGTCCGCTGAAACCGAGACCACGCCGGCAACCGAACCGGCCGGACCGGTCGATCAGGTCGCCGAGGAAACCGCCGGTACGGAACCGGGCGAGAAAAATGCCGACAAGACCGTCGCGCTTGATGCCAATGCGGCCCTGATCCTGGGCCTGCTGCATCTCCAGACTCAACCGCAGACTCCCGCGGCGCCGCCCGCGGCGCCAGTGGTGGCAGAGGGTGCAAGCGTTGTCCCCGCCCAGCCAGGGGCGGCTGCCGATGCCGCCGCCGAAGCCCAGCTGCGCGCCCAGTTGCTGGCGGCTGCCGCCGGCGAGATGGCGCCTGCCGCCGCACCGGCTGTGCCCGGCGACCAGGCGCCAGTGACCCCAGCGGTTCCCGCTGCGGCCGAGGTCGCCGCCGACAAACCCGCGACCCAGCCGTTGCCGCAGGCCGCCAAGCCGGCCGAAACGCCAGTGGCGTCGGTGCTGCCGCAGCCGGCCGCGCTGCCTGCCGAATTGATGGTCGCGGCCAAGAGCGGCACCGATACCAGCGTGGCCGCGCTGCTGGCCCAGCAGCCCGAGCAGCCGGCGCTGACGCCGGAACAGCTCGCCACGCTGCAGGAAACGATGCAGGCCGATGGCGAGTTGCAGATCGCCATGCAGAACCAGGCGCCGCGCCAGCCGCAGGGCGAGGCGCAGCCGGCCGCCAATACGGTATCGAAGCCGGCTACGGAGAAAAGCCTGCTGCTCGATATCCAGCCGGCCACGGCGGCCGCGCCGAAGCCGGTGGCCGACCAGGCCACGATGCTGGCCGCGCAGGGTGATGCCGATGCCGCCGCCGAACAGGCGCAGCTCCAGCAGCAGCTCACCATCGCCCAGCACCAGCAGTCGTCGGCGGATGTGAAATTCACCGCCGCGCTGCATGCCCAGATGAATGGCGATGCCCAGCCGCTGGCCGCACCCGTCACTGCGGCGCAGGCTGCCTCCACCGCGCAGCAGACGGCGCAGCCGGCGCCGATGAGCAATCCGGGCACCAGCATGCCGCAGGCCGTGCAGCATGCCACCACGCAGACCATGGCGCGCCAGCTTGGCGCCTATATCCCGGCCGGCGAACAGGTCGCCGTGCAGATCAAGAAGGGCGCGGCGGAAGGCGCCGACAAGATTTCGATCAAGCTTGATCCCGGCAACCTCGGCAAGGTCGAGGTCAAGCTCGAGGTTGGTCATGACGGCAAGCTGCTGGCGGTGATTGCCGCCGACAAGCCGGAAACCCTGCAGATGCTGCAGCGTGAAGCGCAGCAGCTTGAGCAGTCGCTGCGTGATGCCGGCCTGAAGACCGACTCCAGCTCACTCAGCTTCACCCTGCGTGAGCAGGGCCAGAACCAGAATGCCGACGGCCGCGATGGCCAGGGCGGCGGCGCGCGTCAGCGCGGCCGCGGTCACGAGGAATATGCCGAGACCGGCCATGTCGTCGATGCGGCGGCCTTGGCGGTCAGCAATGCCCAGCGCGCGGCTGCCGCGCGCGGCGGGCTGGATATCCGGATTTAAGGCGCGCCGCGCAGGAGCAGGATCATGGTCAGCAGCGTCGGGAATACCTCCAACACCGCGAATACCGTCTCGGGCAACGCCGCCAGCAAACTGGCCAGCGATTTCGACACGTTCCTCAAGCTGCTGACCACGCAGCTCAAGAACCAGGATCCCACCTCGCCGATGGATCCGAACGAATTCACGCAGCAGCTCGTGCAGTTCAGCCAGGTCGAGCAGCAGATCAACATGAACAAGAATCTCGAGAAGATGCTGGAGCTGATCGCTTCGCAGCAGAGCTCGAATCTGGTGAGCTATATCGGCAAGGAAATCGACATCAGCACCGACAAGGCGAGCCTGTCGGTGAATCAGCCGGCGATCTGGTATTACAACCTGCCGAAAGAGGCTTCCGCCGGCGAATTGCGCGTCATCGACAAGAACGGCAAGACTGTTCACGTCGCCCAGATGGAGACAGGCAAGGGCGAGCATGTCTTCGTGTGGGATGGCACGGTTTCCGGAGGTGCCAAGATGCTGCCCGGCGATTACAAGCTGGAAGTGGTGGCCAAGGATGCCTCCGGCGGCGAAATGGACGCGACAATCAAGACGCGTGGCATCGTCGAGAGTATCGAGCGGATCGACGGCGTCGATTACCTGATCGTGAATGGCAAGCAATATGCCGCCAGTGACGTGCTGGCTCTGCGCGCCCCGACCACAATCACCAACCCGCAGGAAAACGGTTCCTACGTCAACTATATCGGCAAGGATGTCGAATTCTACGGTTCGAATTCGGTGGTGCAGGATGGTGCCGTGCGCTGGAGCTATGGCCTGGCCGCTAATTCGTCGACGACCACGATCAAGGTCTACGACTCCAATAACAAGCTGGTCTACCAGACCACCGGCGACACTTCGAAGGGCCGTCACACCTTTAATTGGGATGGCACCAAGACTGACGGCACCAAGGCCAACGAGGACGAGATCTACAAGCTGGTCGTCGAGGCCAAGTCAGTCGACAACCAGGCGGTCGGCGTTGATGTGCTGGGCCGTGGCAAGGTTGAAAGCGTGGCCTTCGAGAACCTGCAGGCGATGTTCTCTATCGGCGGCCTGGGCGTGCCGCCGAGCTGGATCGTCGCGGTGCACTAAGGCGCGCGGATTTTTCACTACTCTTTTCCGGGATCGTTCAGAGGCGGACATGACAATGCAGACTCTTCACACATTCAATGCCCAGGTTCAGAAGCTGCCGCTGCCGGCCAAGCCGGTCAGCGTGATCGGCCCGGAAGGCCAGCGCATCACCCGCGATACCCTGCCGCCACCCAACACCAAGCGCTGGGTGATTCGCCGCAAGGCCGAGGTGGTGGCTGCCGTACGCGGCGGCCTGCTCAGCCTGGAAGAGGCCTGCCAGCGCTACGCCCTCACGCTCGAGGAATTCCAGTCCTGGCAGCGCGCCATCGAGCAGCACGGCCTGCCCGGTTTGCGCACCACCCGGCTGCAGGATTACCGCCCCGGCACGCTGCGGGCGCCGGCGGCCCGGATGTCGGGTGCAGCGGGCTGAAGGGCTGTTCCTAACTCATTGATTCTGTTGATTTCATAAGGTTAATAATCCGCTAGGCAAATTTTGCCGGGGTGTTAACCTCTTCTTCATCCCGCGTTCCTACCTTGCGAGCGTGGCAGGAGGTGCCTGCCGTAACGCGTGCCTGGTGCATGGGGTGAAGCCGTGAACGGAATCATGAATATGATGCGGAACATCGGTCCCGCGCGGCTGGCGATGCTGGCTGCGACGGCGGCGGTTCTGCTCGGCTTTTTCGTTTTCCTCGGGATGAAAGTCACGCAGCCCAAGATGGCGCTGCTGTATGGCAATCTCGATCTCGAAACCTCGGCCGAAATCGTCACCCGGCTCGAGGCCCAGAAAATTCCCTATCAGATCGCAGCCAACGGCGCCCAGATCCTGGTGCCGGAAGACCGCGTGCTGCGCTCCCGCATGCAGCTTGCCGAAGGCGGCCTGATGACCAGCGGTGGCGCTGGTTATGAAATCTTCGACAAGGCCAATGCCCTGTCGGCCACCAATTTCATGCAGAACATCAATCATCTGCGCGCGCTCGAGGGCGAGCTGGCGCGGACGATCCGCTCGATCGACCAGGTGGCATCGGCACGGGTGCATCTGGTGTTGCCCAAGCGCGAGGTGTTCAGTCGCGAACAGCGCGAGCCCTCGGCCTCCATCGTGATCAAGACGCGCGGCGGCCGGCTCGACCAGCCGCAGGTGCGGGCCATCCAGAATCTGGTTGCCTCGGCGGTGCCCGATCTGAAGCCGACGCGGATTTCCGTGGTGGATGATCGCGGCAATCTGCTGGCCGGCACCCAGGAAGAAGCCGATCCGGCCACCGCCACGGCCAACCGCCTCTCCGACATGCGGCGCCAGATCGAGGAACGCCTGCGCAAGAATGTCGAGGCGCTGCTCGAACGTTCGGTCGGCGTGGGCAATGTGCGCGCGGAAATCTCGGTCGACATGGATTTCGACCGCGTCACCACCAACCAGGAACTGTTCAATCCCGACCAGCAGGTGGTGCGTTCGACCCAGACCATCACCGAGAACAACCAGAGCCAGGAAGGTCAGCAGAACGTCACGGTCGCCAACAACCTGCCGGAAGCGCAGGGCCAGGGCGGCTCCCAGGCGACCTCGACCGCGAACCGCACCGAGGAACTGGTCAATTACGAGATTTCCAAGACGATCCGTACGCAGGTGCGCGAGGCCGGCGTCATACGCCGCGTGTCCGCCGCCGTGCTGGTGAACAACATCATCCAGGTGGATGCCCAGGGCCAGCGTTCCTACCTGGCGCGTTCGCCGGAGGAATTGCAGCAGCTCGGCGTGCTCGTGCGCAATGCCATCGGCGTCGACCAGCAACGCGGCGACACCGTGGAAGTCGTCTCGATGCGGTTTGCCGAGCCGGGCGATATACCCGAAGAAATCGATCCCGCCCTCTTGCCGGTCCTGCTTGGCCTGACCAAGGCCGAACTGTTCCGCATCGGCGAGATTGCCGGCTATGTGCTGCTCGGCCTGCTGGCCATGCTGCTGGTGGTGCGCCCGCTGATCCGGCGCGTGCTGGAAGCCTCGCGTGAAAGCGAAGACATTCCGCCCGGCATGCTGACGCCGGCTTCGCCCGGCCTGCCCATGGTGGTTGGCGGCGCGCCGGTCGCCGAATTGCCCGCCGCGCCCGATGCCGGCATGGCTCCGCCCACCCCCGGTATCGAATCGATGATCGATATCGCCCGCATCGAGGGCCAGGTGAAGGCGTCGTCGCTCAAGAAGATCGGCGAGATCGTCGACAAGCACCCGGAAGAAGCGGTCTCGATCATCCGCAACTGGCTCTACCAGGCGGCCTGAGGCTAGGAGCGCGCCATGGCAGGTGAAAAGGATTTCCGCCAGCTCAAGGGCCCCGACAAGGCCGCCATTCTGATGCTGGCGCTGGGCGAGGAGCATTCGTCCAAGATCTGGCCGCTGCTGGACGACGAGGAGATCAAGGAAATCTCCCAGAACATGGCCAACCTCGGCGCGGTGAATTCCGAGGTGGTGGAAAAACTGTTCCTTGAATTCGTCAACAACTTCTCCTCCACCGGCTCGCTGACGGGTACCTTCGACAGCACGGAACGCCTGCTGATGAAGGCGCTGCCGTCCGAGCGCGTCAATCAGATCATGGAGGAAATCCGCGGTCCGGCCGGCCGCACCATGTGGGACAAGCTCGCCAACGTGAACGAGAACGTGCTGGCGAACTACCTGAAGAACGAATATCCGCAGACCGTGGCCGTGGTTCTCTCGAAGATCCGCCCCGAGCATGCCGCCCGTGTGCTGGCCGCGCTGCCGGAAGAATTCTCGATGGAAGTCGTCATGCGCATGCTGCGCATGGAAGCCGTGCAGAAGGAAGTGCTCGACAAGGTTGAGCAGACCTTGCGCACGGAGTTCATGTCGAACCTGGCGCGCACCAATCGCCGCGACGCGCACGAGATGATGGCGGAAATCTTCAACAGCCTCGACCGCAACACCGAGGCGCGTTTCCTCGCCGCCCTGGAAGAACGCAGCCGCGATGCCGCCGAACGCATCAAGGCGCTGATGTTCACCTTCGAGGATCTGATCAAGCTGGATCCTTCCGGTGTGCAGACCCTGCTCAAGAGCGTGGAGAAGGAAAAGCTCAGCCTGGCGCTGAAGGGCGCCTCCGAAACGCTGCGCGACCTGTTTTTCTCCAACATGTCCGAACGTGCCTCCAAGCTGCTGCGCGAGGAAATGGAATCGCTCGGCCCGGTGCGCCTGAAGGATGTCGACGAGGCGCAGATGATGATGGTCAACACGGCCAAGGAACTGGCGGCCAAGGGCGAGATCATGCTGGCCGACAACAAGGGCGAAGACGAGCTCATCTACTGATGCGGAAAGTGGCGTAGGCGATGGTCAGCAAGGCCAAATTCCTGTTCGATCTGCCCTTCGACGGCACCAAGCCGAAGGTCGAACGCTCCTATGCGCCCAAACCGCCGCCGGCGAAATTCTCCACCGAGGATATCGAGGCCGCCAAAAGTGCCGCCTATGCCGAAGGCGAGCAGGCCGGTCATGCGGCCGCCTATGGCGAGCATCAGCACAATCTGGAACAGGCCCTGCATGCCCTGGAAGGGCAGCTGGCCGCCATCGCGGCGGGCGAGGAGCGCGCCCGCATCGCCGCCCGCGTGGAGGCTACCGAACTTGCAGTGGCGATCGCGCGCAAACTGGCTGGCCGTCTGATTGAGCGACAGCCGCTGGAGCAGATCGAATCGCTGGTGCTGCGCTGCATGGACGATATGCGCGAGGAACCGCGCCTGGTGATTCGCGCCAACGAGGCGGTGGTGCAGCTGCTGGACCAGCGCATCGACCAGCTGGTTGCCCAGTCGGGTTTCGGCGGCAAGGTTGCCCTGGTGCCCGATGAGACGATGGCGCCTACCGACTGCCGCATCAACTGGGCCGATGGTTCGGCCGAACGCCGCCAGATGACGCTGGAGCAGGAAGTCGATCAGGCGGTCGAGCGTTATCTGACCGGGCTGCAGACGCAGCTCGGAGAGCCCGGCGAATAGCCGCGGCGAAGGAGTGAACAGGCATGGCTGACAGTGACGATCTCGAACTGAAGGATCTCGGACAATCCCCCGACATGATGGAGGAGGAAGATCCGAATGCCGCGCGTACCGCGGCCGACCTGCAGGCCGTGTTCGATATTCCCGTGCATGTTTCGGCCGTGCTCGGCAAGGCCAACATGCAGGTCAGCCAACTGTTGAAGCTGGGTCGCGGCGCGGTGGTGGAACTCGACCGCAAGGTCGGCGAGGCGATCGACATCTATGTGAACAACCGGCTGGTGGCGCGCGGCGAGGTGGTGGTGGTGGAAGACCGCCTCGGCGTGACCATGACGGAAATCATCAAGGGCGGTCGCGGCGGCTGATGCCGCCGGCCGTGGAATGTAAGCGTATCAGGCAGGGGCTCTGGGGCGGATTATGCGACTGATCATCATCGGCACGCTCAACGGACAGATCGGTGCGGCAACCCGCATCGCGCTGCAGCGCGGCGCCAAGGTGGCGCAGGTCGAGGATATCGATCAGGCGCTCAACACGCTGCGCTCGGGCCGCGGCGCCGATCTGGCGATGATCGATGTCAGCCTCGATGTGAAGCGCCTGGTCGACAGCCTGAAGGACGAACGTATCAGCCTGCCGGTGGTGGCCTGCGGCATCGGCAACGACGCCCGCGCGGCCGTGGCCGCGATCCGCGCCGGCGCCAAGGAATACCTGCCGCTGCCGCCTGAGGCCGACCTGATCGCCGCCGTGCTGGAAGCGGTGGCCGAGGAAAGCCACCAGTTGCTGTTCCGCGATCCGGCCATGGGCCAGGTCGTCAAGCTGGCCGAGCAGATCGCGCCCAGTTCCGCTTCGGTGATGATCACCGGTGAAAGCGGCACGGGTAAGGAAGTGATGGCGCATTTCATCCACGCGCGTTCGCCGCGCGCCGAGCGGCCTTTCGTTTCCGTCAATTGTGCCGCCATCCCCGACACGCTGCTGGAATCCGAGCTGTTCGGCCATGAAAAGGGCGCCTTCACCGGCGCGGTGGCGCGTCGCCTGGGCAAGTTCGAGGAAGCCAATGGCGGCACGCTGCTGCTGGATGAAATCAGCGAGATGGATATCCGCCTGCAGGCCAAACTGCTGCGCGCCATCCAGGAACGCGAGATCGATCGCATCGGCGGTTCCAAGCCGGTCAAGGTCGACATCCGCGTGATCGCCACCTCGAACCGCAATCTCGCCGAGGAAGTCGCCAAGGGCAATTTCCGCGAGGATCTGCTGTTCCGCCTCAATGTGGTGAACATCAAGCTGCCGCCGCTGCGCCAGCGTCCCGCCGATATCGAATTGCTGGCCACGCATTTCGTGAAGAAATATGCCGAGGCCAATGGCGTGCCGGAGCGCCCCTTGAGTCCGACGACCATCGAGGCGCTGAAGCAGGCGCCGTGGCGCGGCAATGTGCGCGAGCTGGAAAACACCATGCATCGCGCCGTGCTGCTGGCGCTGGGCCCGCAGATCGAGATCGCCGATATCCGCCTGCCCGATGGCAGCGCGTTGACCGATGCGCTGGGCCGCCCGCCGGTGGGCGACGGCGCGATGCCCGAGGCTGGCGGCGCGGCGCCGAATCTGGTCGGCCGCACCGTGGCCGATGTCGAACGCGACCTGATCATCGACACCCTGAAGCATTGCCTGGGCAACCGCACCCATGCGGCGAACATCCTGGGCATTTCGATCCGCACGCTGCGCAACAAGCTGAAACAGTATTCCGACGAGGGTGTGGCCGTTCCGGCCGCCAATGAAACGACGCGCGCGACGGCGTAAGGCCGCGCTGCGCGGGGGTTGAGGAGAGACACGAATGGCGGAGAACGTACCGGCGGATACCCAGGCGGGTGCCGGACTCGGCGGCCCTGGCGGCGCGGGTGCGTTCGACCGGCTGCGCAATATCGGCCGTCATGGCGACATCATGCTCGCCATCGGCGTCATGGCCATCCTGTCGGTACTCATCCTGCCGATGCCGACCTGGCTGCTGGACGTGGCGCTGGCGCTTTCGATCACCGCTTCCGTGCTGGTGATGATGACCTGCCTGTTCATCCAGCGACCGCTGGAATTCTCCAGCTTTCCCACCGTGCTGCTCATCACCACGATGCTGCGGCTGTCACTCAACCTGGCCTCCACCCGCCTGATCCTCAGCCGCGGCCACGAGGGCACCGACGCCGCCGGCCATGTGATCGAGGCTTTCGGCCAGTTCATCATGAGCGGCAACCTGGTGATCGGCATCATCGTGTTCGCCATCCTGGTGATCGTGAACTTCGTCGTCATCACCAAGGGTTCGGGCCGCATCGCCGAGGTGTCGGCCCGCTTCACCCTGGATGCCATGCCCGGCAAGCAGATGGCGATCGACGCCGATCTTTCCGCCGGCCTGATCGACGAGGCTTCGGCCCGTATCCGCCGCAAGGAACTGGAAGACGAATCGAGCTTCTTCGGCTCGATGGACGGTGCCTCGAAATTCGTGCGCGGCGATGCCGTGGCCGGCCTGCTGATCACCTTCATCAACCTGATCGGCGGTATCCTGATCGGCGTGATCCAGAATGGCCTCAGCTTCGCCCAGGCGCTGAACACCTATTCGATCCTCAGCGTCGGCGACGGTCTGGTGGCGCAGATCCCGGCCCTGATCATCTCGGTCGCCGCCGGTATCATGGTGTCGAAGGGCGGCGTCACCGGCTCAACCGACAAGGCGCTGTCCAAGCAGCTTTCCTCGGTCAAGGCGCTGGGCATGTCGGCCATTCTGTCGGCCTGCTTTGCCGTCATCCCGGGCATGCCCTTCATTCCTTTCCTGTTCCTGGCGCTGGTCACGGCCGGTCTGGCCTATGCCGCCTGGCAGCAGGAGAAGAAGGCGCGGCTGGCCGCTTATGTGCCGCCGCCACCACCGCCCGCGCCGGTCAGTCCGCTGGACGAGCCGGTGACCAATGCGCTGGCGATCGACGATCTGCGGCTTGAACTGGGATTCAGCCTGCTGCCGCTCATCAATGACGCGCGCGGCTACCGCCTGACCGACCAGATCAAGGCGCTGCGCCGCCAGATCGCCATCGACATGGGCTTCATCATGCCCAGCGTGCGGATTCTCGATAACATGCAATTGCCCGGCACCACCTATGTCATCCGCGTCAAGGAGGTGGAAGCCGCGCGCGGCACGGTCAAGCCCAACGCGCTGCTGGTGATGGACCCGCGCGGCGAACGCATCGCGCTGGCCGGCGAAGAGACCATCGAGCCCACCTTCGGTCTGCCTGCCATGTGGGTGGATGAATCCCTGCGCGACGAAGCGATGTTTCGCGGCTATACCGTGGTCGATCCCGGCACGGTGATCACCACCCACCTGACCGAGGTGGTGAAGGACAACATGGCCGACCTGCTCAGCTATGCGGAAACGCAAAAGCTGATCGAGGAACTGAAGAAATCCAACGACAAGCTGGTCGGTGAGGTGATCCCGGGCCGGATCAATGTCAACGGCGTGCAGCGCGTGCTGCAGAACCTGCTGGCCGAACGGGTCTCGATTCGTGACCTGGCGACCATCCTGGAGGCCATCGCCGAGGCGACCGGTTACACCCAGAGCGTGACGCAGATTACCGAACATGCCCGTTCGCGGCTGGCGCGGCAGATTTCCAATGCCCATGTCAGCCCGGACGGCTATATTCCGCTGGTGACGCTCTCGCCGCAATGGGAACAGAATTTCGCCGAGGCGCTGATCGGCCAGGGCGAGGAGCGCCAGCTCAGCATGCAGCCTTCGCGGTTGCAGGATTTCATCGCCCAGGTGCGCCAGACCTTCGAGCGGCTGGCCGCCGAGGGCCATATGCCGGTGCTACTGACCAGCCCGAGCATCCGGCCCTATGTTCGCTCGATCGTCGAGCGCTTCCGCCCGGCGACGGTGGTGATGTCGCAGCAGGAAATCCATCCGAAGGCCAAGCTTCGGACGGTAGCGCAGATTTGACCGTGGCCCAGATTAAGGACGCTGAACGATGCGGCTGAAAACCTTCCAGGCAGCGACGATGACCGAGGCGATGGACCTCGTGCGCCGCAGCCTGGGCGAGGATGCCATCATCGTCTCCACCTACACCCACCGCAATGGCGGCGGGGTCGAGATCACGGCGGCCGTCGAGCAGCATAACGAGGATGATTTCGCCACGCCCGAGGCCCAGGCCCTGCGCTACGGCCAGGGCAACGGCCGGCTGTTCGTGCCTGACGAGGATTTCGCCGGCGCGGCCTCGGAGCAGGTGGGCGAATTGGTGTCGGGCGCGCTGGCCTGGCATGGCGTGCCCCAGCGCGTGGCCGAGCGCCTGACCCAGGCGGCCTTGCGCGTCGGGATCGACGATCCGCTCGGCGCGCTGGCCGAGGCACTGGATGATGTCTACCGCTTTCCGGGCCTGAGCAGCGACAACCGGCCGCTGATCCTGATCGGCCCGCCGGGTAGCGGCAAGACGATTGCCAGCGCCAAGATCGCCGCACGCTGCGTGATGGACCGTCGTGCCGTGCATGTGATCTCCTGCGATGTCAGCCGCGCCGCCGCCGGCGAGCAGCTTGCCGCGCTCTGCCGCGTCATGGCGACGCCGTTCAGCGAAGTCGCCGATGCGCGCGAACTGGGGCAGGCTGTTGATGCCGTGTCGGCCGATACCAAGCTGGTGATCGATACAGCTGGTGTGAATCTGTTCGATGCCGCCGAGCGCAAGGCGATCAAGGCGCTGATCGATGCCAGCGGCGCCGAACCTGTGGCCGTTTTCGCCGCCGGCACCGACGCCATGGAAACCGGCGAACTGGCCGGCCAGGCGATGGCGCTGGGCGCGCGGCGCTATATCGCCACCCGGCTCGATACCGCCCGCCGCCTCGGGGCCCTGATCATGGCCGCCGATCTGGGCGGCCTGGCCTTTGCCGATGCCGGTGCTTCCCCCTTCGTCGGCCAGGGTTTCCTGCGCCTCGATCCGCTCGGGCTCGCCCATCGCCTGCTGGCCGATCCCGATGCGCTGGCCGCCGAGGCCGGTGCTGCTGCTTCCGCCCCGAAACCCGCCGTCTTCAAGGCTGCCGAATGACCGTGACGACCATGACGCCGACGACACCGCCTCCCTCCGCCGCCCGTCCGACCCGCCATCCGGCCGCCGCCCTGCGTCAGCCCAATATCGTGGCGATTGCCTCGGGCAAGGGCGGTGTGGGCAAGACCTGGCTTTCCGTCACGCTGGCGCACACCTTCGCCCGCCAGGGCCAGCGTGTGCTGCTGTTCGACGGCGATATCGGCCTGGCCAACGTGGATATCCAGCTGGGGCTGATGCCCGACCGCGATCTGGGCAGCGTGATCGCCGGTCGTTTCAGCCTGGCCGATGCGGTGATGTCGTCGGAGGCGGGTTTCGACATCATCGCCGGCAAGTCGGGTTCGGCTTCGCTCGCCACGCTCGACCAGGCCGCGCTTTCCGCGCTGCGCGACGAACTGGCGCAACTGGCCAAGAATTACGACCGCGTGGTGATCGATCTGGGTGCCGGCGTCGATGCCGTGGTGCGCACACTGTCGGCGATTGCCGGCATTACCCTGGTGGTGACCAATGACGAACCCACCGCGCTGACCGATGCCTATGCCTATATCAAGCTTACCCGCATGGCCGATCGCAATGCCGATGTGCGTGTGGTGATCAACATCGCGCCGACCACGCGGGAAGGCGAACGCACCTATGCCAAGCTGAACAAGGCGGCCGAGAATTTCCTGAAATATTCGCCGCCGCTGGCCGGTGTGATCCGTCGCGACGACAAGGTGCGTGATGCGATCCGCAACCAGGTGCCACTGCTGACCCGCCACCCGATGTGCGAGGCTGCCGAGGATGTCGAGGCGCTGATGCACAGCCTGATGCGCGCGCCGCAGCCGGCGCCGCTCTGAAACAGTCCGTGGCGGACGGAGCAGGCGCGTGAGCGAACTCGGTCCGCTGCTGCCCAAGCCGCCGGCGCCGCCGGCAGGCAACAGCGGCGCACCGCCCGCACCGGCCCCGGCAACGCCTGCCACAGCCACGCCGCCGGCAGCGGAAGGTGCGGCGGTGCAGACTTCGGCGGCGGTGATCCAGTCGGGCGGTGCCGCGCCGGCGCAACCCCAGCCGCAGCAGGGCCCGGCGCAAAGCCCGCCGCAGCCGACCGGCCAGGGCGCGCCCCAGACTCCAACACCGAAGCCTTCCACGATCCTGCAGGATGCGGCCGCCGAGATATCGGCCTCCCTGCGTGAACTGGCCCGCGGTGGCCAGGTCGATGCCACGGTGATTGCGCGCGATGGCAATGCGCTGCTGGTGCGCACCGCCGCCGGCAGCACGCTCAGCCTGCCCAATCTTGCCAGCATGCTCGAGCAGGCCAATGTCGCCGTGCTGAATGCGGCGCTGAAGCTGCAGATCGATCCCGAGAATCCGCAGCAGGCGACGGTGACCGCCGCCAATGGCAAGGCGCTGGTGCTGCCGTTGCCCGTGCAGGTGCAGCCGCCCACGGCAGCCCAGCTCGCCATCGCTGCCGCGCCGCCGCCATCAGCCGCCGGTGTGCCGGTCCTGCCGCAGCCGGGCCAGGCGCTCACCGCCACGGTGCAGCCGCTGCCTCTGCCGGCCAATGCCGCTGGGCAGGTGACCCTGCCGCCGGGCAGCCAGGTGCAGGTGATCGTGCAGACCGCAACCCTGCCGGCTGCCACGCCGTCCGCTTCGCCGCCTGTCGCGGTGCAGCCAGGGCCTCAGCCGGTCGTGCCGCAAACGCCGCCGCCGGTTCCGTCACCTCCTGTTGCCGCCGCCCAGGCGGGTGCGGGTGTTCCATCTGCCCCATTGCCACCGCCCACGGGCCTGCCTGCCACGATGGTGGCCCAGATGGCGGTGCAGCCAGCGCCTCAGCTGCAGGGGCAGACGCCGCCCGTGCAGACGACGTCGCAGACTCCGCTTCCCGCGCCGCAGATGCCCGTATCGCAAATGCCTGTCCAGCAAGCCGGGCCACAGGCGGCAATGCCGCAACCACCCGTGCTGCCGCAGCCCGTGCCGACACAGCAGCCGTTATCTGCCACGCCACTGCCACTGCCGGCCCATACTACTGCGCAGCCGGGCGTCAATCCTGCCGCTCTGATCGGCCAGACGCTCACCGGCATCGTCACCGGCCAGTCGCAGAGCGGCCAGGTGCTGGTCAGTACACCGCAGGGCGTGCTGGCACTCAGCCTGCCGCAGCCACTGCCGCCGGGCACGCAACTCGCCCTGGAACTCGCCGCCATCACCCGGCCGCCGCCGCCCGCGCCCACGACGCTGGGGCCGGCACCGCTCGCCAGCGTTCTCACGCGGCTGCAAGGCGAATGGCCGGTGCTGCAGCAAACGCTGGATGCGATCCGCGCCGCCGATCCGGCACTGGCGCATCGCCTGCAGGCGGAATTGCTGCCTCAGCCCAATGCCCGGCTGGCCGCAACGGCATTGCAGTTCATGGCCGCCGCTGCCGCCGGCAATGCCCAGGCCTGGCTGGGTTCGGAAGCGGTGCGCAAGCTGGAACAGCAGGGCAAGGGCGAATTGCTGCGCAAGCTGGACGATGATTTCCGCGAGCTTGGCCGGCTCAACCAGCGCAGCGGCGACAACGACTGGCAGGCGCTGGTGATGCCGATGATGATCGGCGGCAAGGTCGAACCGATCCAGATCTTCATGCGTCGCCGCCGCGACCGCAAACAGCAGCAGCCCCAGACCCGCTTCATCATCGACTTCAACCTGGAAAGCACGGGTCCGATCCAGTTCGACGGGCTGGTCAGCGTGAAACAGCTCGACCTGATCCTGCGCAGCGAAACCGAATTCGGTCCCGCTTTCCGCGTCGATGTCGCCGCGATCTTCGAGGAAGCGCTCGCCGTCACCGGCATGGCCGGCAGCCTGCGTTTCCACGAACGCGAGGCGCCGCTGCCCTGGCCCAGCCCGGAACTGGAAGCCAAAGGCCCCAGCACCGAATTGAAAGCCTGATCATCGGGCCATAAAAGGGTCGCAAGAAACGGATGGTTCTGGCCGCCGCGCCGCGTTACATGCCTGCATGAGCGGGAGGGAAATCACTCATGCCGTTGATGCTGCAGATATGACCGGACGCGTTTGGCTGTTGCTTGGCGTATTGTCGCTGCTCTGGGGCGGCTCGTTCTTTTTCATCGGCATTGCCGTGCGCGAATTGCCGCCGCTGACCATCGTGGCATCGCGCGTGGTGCTGGCCGCCCTGGTGCTGCTGCCGGCCTTGCACCTGATGGGCCAGCATCTGCCGCGCGAGCGGAAAATCTGGCTGGCCTTCTTCGGCATGGGCCTGCTCAACAACGCGATTCCCTTCACCCTGATCGTCTGGGGACAGAGCCAGATCCCGAGCAGCTTGGCTTCGATCCTCAATGCCACCACGCCGATCTCCACGGCCATCGTGGCACATATATTCACCAGCGATGAAAAACTCACGGCCAACCGCCTGCTCGGTGTGCTGCTCGGCCTGGCCGGCGTGGCGGTGATGCTGGGGGCGGATCTGCTCGGCGGACTGGGGCAGAACATCGCCGCCCAGGCGGCCTGTCTGCTGGCGACATTATCCTATGCCTGCGCCGGTGTGTTCGGTCGCCGCTTCCGCCGCATGGCCGTGCCGCCGCCGGTCACGGCGGGCGGCCAGCTCATGGCGTCCACCCTCATGCTGCTGCCGCTGGCGGCGCTGGTCGACAAACCCTGGACGCTGGCCCTGCCGGGCTGGCCGGTGCTCGCCGCGCTGCTGGCGCTGGCGGTGCTGTCCACCGCCCTGGCCTATGTGATCTTCTTCCGCGTCATGGCGGCAGCCGGCAGCAACGTCAATCTGGTGACCCTGCTGGTGCCGGTGAGCGCCATCCTGCTCGGCGTGCTGGTGCTTGGCGAAACCCTGCTGCCGCGCCATCTGCTCGGGTTCGGCATCATCGCGCTGGGCCTGCTCGCCATCGACGGGCGCATGCTGCGCTGGCTGAAAAACCGGGCCTAGCCCGGCAGGTCGCCCGGCTGTTCCTGGCGGCGGCGGAAACCCTGCAGGCCGGCTTCGTCCATCTCGGCCTGTTCGCGGCGCTCCTGTTTCTGGCGTTCGCGGCGTTCCCAGTTCTCGAGCACCAGCTCGTATTTCTTCAGCTCGCGGAAGGCGGCATTCACCTCTTCCTGGGCTGCGGCGATGCGGTCGATCACCTCGTCGCGCGCCACTTCGGCATTGGCGCGGCGTTCGCGGTTCATCTTGCGGTAATTGGAAAAACCGAAACTGGAATCGTAGTGCAGCGTGGCGACGCGGCGCTCATGCTCCAGTTCTTCGTCCAGCTTGTCCATCTGGCGCTCGAAGCCCGCGCGCATGATTTCCAGATCGACCACGATGCGGCGGCGTTCGTCGAGCCGCCATTTCCACAACCGGATCAGTCCGTCCACGCCGCGCATCGCTTATGCGTCGCCTTCTACTGCGCGGCCTGCTGGCCGCTTTCGCCGGCCAGGAAGATCTCGGCCAGCCGGGCATAGCCCGAGGCCAGGTCGGCGCGTTCGGTCTTCTGCTGCTTGAGGAAGGCTTCCAGCAGCGGCTGGTAGCGGATGGCCTCGTCCACCTTGGGGTCCGAGCCCATGCGATAGGCGCCCAGCCGGATCAGTTCGGCCATGTCGTCATAGGTGGCCATCAGCTGCCGCGCCCGCGTCACCAGCAGGTTCTCGTCATCGGTGTTGCAGCCCGGCATGGTGCGCGAGATCGAGCGCAGGATGTTGATGGCGGGATAGCGGCCGCGTTCGGCGATGGCGCGTTCCATCACGATATGACCATCCAGAATGCCGCGCGTGGCATCGGCGATTGGCTCGTTATGGTCGTCGCCGTCCACCAGCACGGTGAACAGGCCGGTGATGCTGCCTTCCTCGGTGCCCGGTCCGGCGCGTTCCAGCAAGCGCGGCAATTCGGCGAAGGTGGTGGGCGGATAACCCTTGGTGGTGGGCGGTTCGCCACCTGACAGGCCGATCTCGCGCTGCGCCATGGCGAAACGGGTGACCGAATCCATCAGGCAAAGCACCTGCTTGCCCTGGTCGCGGAAGAATTCCGCCACTGCCAGCGTCATATAGGCGGCCTGGCGGCGCACCAGCGCCGGTTCGTCCGACGTCGCCACCACGATCACGGTACGGGCGAGGCCCGCCTTGCCCAGATCATCCTCGATGAATTCCTGTACCTCGCGGCCGCGCTCGCCGATCAGGCCCACCACGTTCACATCGGCTTCGGTATAGCGCGCCATCATCGACAACAGCACCGATTTGCCCACGCCAGAACCGGCGAAGATACCCATGCGCTGCCCGCGGCAGCAGGAAATGAAGGTGTTGATCGAGCGCACGCCCAGATCGATCTTCGGTCCCACGCGCTTGCGTGAATTGGCTGGCGGCGGATTGGCGCGCAGGGGATAGGGGCGGGTGCCGTTCACCAGCGGCGGTCCGCCATCCAGCGGCCGGCCGAGGCCGTCGATCACGCGGCCGGCCCAGCTGATATCGGGATAGACCACGGGCTGGTCCTCGCCCACCACGGCGCGGCAGCCCAGGCCCACGCCATCCAGCGAGCCATAGGGCATCAGCAGGGCGCGGTTCTGGCGGAAGCCGACCACCTCGCATTCCACCGTACGGTGGTCGCGAGCCTGCACATGCACCCGCGAGCCGATCGACAGGTGCCGCTCCACGCCGGCCACCTCCACCAGCAGCCCCTGGATCGAGGTGACCCGGCCGGTGAAGCTCACATCCTTGATACGCTCGAGATCCATCAGCAGGCTGTGCATGGCGCGCCTTTGCGGGAATACGGAACCGGCAGCCTAACGGCTGCGGCCTTAACCGCCGGTAAAGCTCCGGAGCCCGGACCGCCTATGCCGACGGCAGTGAATTTTACCAGTATTTTGGGAGTTTAGCAGGGTTTTCAACAGTAGCCAGCGCGGACAGGCCGGCGCGGTCCAGGCCTGTGGACAAATCCGTTAACTTTAATTGTTAACAATGGTAAACTGCACCGAATCGGGCGGAAAAACGCCAAACCCAGGTCTGGCCTGCGAAGCCGGACCCGAGAGACAGCGTGGGGGCTGCCATGCGGGTGCTGCTGATCGAAGACGACGCCGCGATGGCCAAGAGCATCGAACTGATGCTCGGCGCCGAAGGCTTCAATGTCTACAAGACCGAGTTTGGCGAGGAAGGTCTCGATCTCGGCAAACTGTATGACTACGACATTATTGTGCTCGACCTGAACCTGCCCGACATGCACGGCTATGACGTGCTGAAGAAGCTGCGGGCGGCCAAGGTCAACACCCCGATCCTGATCCTCTCGGGCATGGGCGAGCCCGACAAGAAGGTGAAAGGCCTCGGCTTCGGCGCCGACGACTACATCACCAAGCCCTTCAACAAGGACGAGCTGATTGCCCGCATCAATGCCATCGTGCGGCGGGCCAAGGGCCATTCCCAGTCGGTGATCCAGACCGGCAAGCTGACCGTGAACCTGGATGCCAAGTCGGTTGAGGTCGAGGGCGGGCGCCTGCATCTGACCGGCAAGGAATACGCCATGCTGGAGCTGCTTTCGCTTCGCAAGGGCACCACGCTGACCAAGGAGATGTTCCTCAACCATCTCTATGGCGGCATGGACGAGCCGGAACTGAAAATCATCGACGTCTTCATCTGCAAGCTGCGCAAGAAGATCGCCTCGGCCACCGGCGGCGAGAATTACATCGAAACCGTCTGGGGGCGCGGCTATGTGCTGCGCGATCAGGTCGAGCCGGTGGCCGCCGGCGCCAAGCGGGCCGCCAATGCCCGCTGATCCGGCGCGGTAAGCCGCGACGGACAGGACATGAAAAAGCCGGCCTTCGGGGCCGGCTTTTTTTGTTGGAAGGGGTCTCGCATGAAATCCTTGGTCACCTCCTGGCAGGTCTGGGCCTTTGCCTCGGCGGGTTTTGCCGCGCTCACGGCCATCTTCGCCAAGATTGGCGTCGAGAACGTGAATTCCGATTTTGCCACCTTCATCCGCACGTTGGTCATTCTGTTTCTGGCCGGCGGCATCCTGTGGTTCGGCGGCCAGTGGCAGCCGCTCGCCAGTATCTCTATGCGCAGCTATCTGTTCCTCATGCTTTCTGGCATGGCCACCGGGGCGTCGTGGCTGTGTTATTTCCGTGCGCTGCAGCTCGGCGATGCCGCCCGTGTCGCTCCTGTCGACAAACTCAGTGTGGTTTTTGTCGCCGTGCTGGGTGCGCTGCTGCTGGGCGAAACCTTGTCGCTGCTCAACTGGCTCGGCGTGTTGCTGATCGCGGGCGGCGCTGTTCTTGTGGCGTTGAAGGCATAAAAGGCGGCGGGTTGCCCCGCCGCCTGTGATCTTACTGCTTCACCTTGAAGACCAGCGAGGCGTTGTAGAAGGTGCCTTCCACATCGCTGCCGGCATCCTTGGCGAAATGGCTCACCTCCAAGCCGGCAAAGCCGCGCTTGGGCACGCTCACGGTCGCTTTGCCATCCTTGCCGGTCTTGATCTTCTCGGCCTTGCTGTCATGGCCGAGGAACAGGTCGGCCACCAGGTTGGCATCGGCCAGCGGGTGGCCCTTCAGCAGCACCAGCACCGTAAGTTTGTCGCCGGCCTTCAGCGTGGCCGGATCAGCCTGTGGCACGATCTCCAGGTCAAGACCCAGGGGCGCGGCAAAGCCCGCCACCGGCGCCAGATAGGTCTTGGGCATCTTGTAGGACGGCCCGGCAATGCTGGGATTGGCCACGGTGCCCTTCGGCCCGTTGTTCCATTTGCCGTCCTGGCCCTTGGCCCAGTATTTGTTGTCGAAGAAGGCCGCCACCAGCGCGGCATTGCCGGCCGGCTTCACGGCGGCGGATTCCTTCATGCGTTCGATCTCTGCCGCCACCGGCTTGCCGGCGGCATCGAAGGCCCATGCCTTGGTGACGCGGGCCGGATCGTAGACATCCAAGTCGCCCGGATCGCCGTTATTGATCACCAGCTTTCCGGCCTGGTCGGGTTCGATCCAGACCGAATGGGCGGCGACAGGCTGTGCGAAGGCAAGGGTCAGCAGGCCGGCGGCCAGCAGGAAACGTTTCATCATCATGTGTCCTTTCACTGTATGAAGCATGGGATAATCAGAATTTGATCGACAGCGAGGCCATGGCGCTGAGTGGTTCGCCCGGCACCACGCGCAGAGGCCCAAGCGCGCGTTCGTAATATTCGGTGTCGAACAGATTGGTGATGTTGAACGACAGCTTGGCCGCCTCGGTGATCCTGTAGAATCCGAGCAGGTCCACCTTGGCGTAGCTAGGCAGCATGAAGCCATCGTTGCTGCTGCTGCCGGCGCGGTCGCCCACGGCGTTCACGCCACCGCCGAAGCCGAAGCCCTTCATCGGGCCATGCAGGAATTCATACACGCTCCACAGACCGATGCTGTGCATGGGGATGTTCTGCAGGCGCGTGCCCACCGCGATGGTGGTGTCCTTGGTCACCTCGGCATCAATGTAGGCGTAGCCCGCCACTACCCGCCATTCCGGTAGCAGGTTGGCGGTCAGGTTCAGATCGAAGCCCTTACTGCGCACCTCGCCGGTCTGGATGTAGGTGTTGGTGTCGGCCGGATTAGTGGCCAGCACGTTCTTCTTGGTCAGATGGAACACCGATGCCGTGGCGTTGAGTCTTTTGTCCAGCAGCTCGGTCTTCACGCCAGCCTCATAGCCCAGGCCGGTTTCCGGCTCGAACGGCTGGTCGCCGGCCGCCGTGGTGAATCCGGTATGGGAATCCATCACCGGGCGGAAGGATTTCGCCACACTGGTATACAGCGCCACATCGGGCACGACCTTGTAGGTCAGGCCGGCGCGCGGGCTGAAGCCCTGGCGCGATTGCGGCACGCTTTTGCCGCTGACGCGGTTGGCGAAGTCCTGTTCGTACCAGTCGGCGCGGAAGCCGAGCTGCGCTTCCAGTTTGTCGGTCAGGCTGATCTGGTCCTGCAGATACAGCGCGTAATTGTCCGATGTGTCCTTCAGGTCGCTGATCGGGCTCAGGGTCGCCGAACTCGGGCTGTAGACCGGATTATAGATGTTGATCGAATTCACGTTGGCGCGGGTAAACAGCTCACTCGATGTCGCGCGTTCGTATTCCAGGCCGGCTAGCAGGGTATGGCCGATGCCGCCGGTTTCCAGATTGCCCACGGCCTCGAACTGCGTGGTGGCGCTGTGCCAGGTGTAATCACGCAGGGCACGGCGGCGGGTCAGCACACCGGTCGTCGCGTTCAGCGTATTCGGTTCCGTGGCATAGCCATACATCGAGCCGTTCTTGGCCTGCATGGCCGCGCGCAGGGTCCAGTCGTTACTGATCTCATGCTCCAGCCGGGCCGAGGCCATGTAGTTCCGGTTCTCTATCTTGCCGTCGCTCGGCTCGCCCAGGAAACGACTGATCGGAATCACCCCAAGCTTGCCGTTCACCGCCACCACGCCGCGATCGAATACACGCTCGTCGTTGATTGCCTCGGCCTCGATGGTCAGTCGGTTGTTGCCATTCGGCTGCCAGGTCAGCACGGGGGCGAAGAATTGTCGGTCTGAAGAGACGTGGTCGCGGAAGCTGTCGCGACTTTCGACCGCCACATTGGCGCGACCGAGCAGCGATTTGTCGTCGCTCATGATCGCGTTGGCATCCACCGTGCTGCGATACAGCCCATAACTGCCGATGCTGCCCTGCAGGATGGTGAAGTTTTCCGTCAGCGGTTTCTTGGTCACGATGTTGACGAAACCGCCGGGGTCGCCGCGGCCATACAGCGAGGCCGAAGGACCGAGCAGCACATCCACCTGCTCGATATTGGCGGCGTCGGATGTGGCGTCGTAACGCCGGCCGGTGGTGAAACCGTTCTTGGCGGAGTTCGTTGTTTTCAGGCCGCGCAGATTCATCTCATAGAGGTTGAGGCCGCCGAAATTGTTGCCCTTGGTAATGCCGCCCACGTAATCCAGCGCCTTTTCCACATTGGTCGCGCCGGTGTCTTCCAGCAGTTGTTTGGGCATCGCCACCACGGTCTGCGGCACATCGATCAGCGGTGTATCGGTCTTGGTGGCGCTGGAACTGCGCGGGGCGTGATAGCCCTCGGTCTCACTGGCGGGCACGACGCCCTGCACGGTGACGGGCGGCAGATTGATGGCGGTTTCGCCGCTAGTCTGGGCTAGAGCCAGGCCGGGCAGGGCGATGAGGGCCAGGCCGAGCAGGCCGGGCCGGTTAAAGTGTTGAGAATTGGTCATTTTCCCCTCAGTCTTCTCGTGCAATTCAGTCTTGATCGCAATTTATGCCTGTAATGTTATAATATAACAATACACGGGCAACAAACAGCGCCAGTCTCAGGAGGGGCGGATAGGCAGAATCGTCGTCATGGCGGGTCTCGCAGCAACGCAGTGGCACGTCACCGCAGGCGCATGTCTGTCCGGGGCTGGTCGCCCGGCCAAGACATCCATCGGAATCACCCCGTCCGACGTGCCCGCGCATGACCACGGCTGACGGCAGGTCTCCTGGCTTGCGGGTCGTCGCGTTCCGTCGGCCTTCCCGGTGCGAGACGCGCCAGTGGCCATGATGACGGAAAACTCGCCGCTTACAGTTGCGGGGGCAGCCACGGCATAAGGCGAAATTCGCCCGCACCGCGTTCCCTGTTAGGCCCGAATGGGCACCGTCGAGGCGCATGCTAAGCGATTGATCCGAGTCCGGTCAATCGCGGATGGTCTTTGTATTTCGATGGTTCTAGCGTCTAAGCGCGTCGGGCCAGAAGCGCATACCTTCGCGGGCCAGACCGCCACTCACGCCCATCGGTGTGCCGTCGGCGCGCCAGCAGGCCGCGCCTTCCAGGCCGCCGCCGGCATTCTCGGGCAGGAAGCGGATCGCATTCATGCCGCCGCCCACATGCGGCACCGGCAGGATGTCATGGCCCAGGGCGGCCAGTGCCTCGCGCGTGATCGACGGAAACCCGTCTTCCAGTTCCACCATCTGGCCCTGGGTCCACAGGCGCGGCGCTTCCACGGCCTGCTGCAGGGTCATGCCATGATCGATCAGATTCACCAGTGCCTGCATGGCCGAACCGAAAATGCGCAATCCGCCCGGCAGACCCAGCGCGTAGACCGGCCTGCCGTCGCGCAGGGCCATCAATGGCGCCTGCGAGGTGGTGATGCGCTTGCCCGGCGCCACCGACAGCGCTTTGCCCGGATGCGGATCGAACAGGTACATGTAGTTGTTCGGAATCACGCCGGTGCCGGGCAGGATGAAGCGCGCACCGAACAGGCTGTTGATGGTCTGCGTGCTGCTCACCACATGGCCGTCGGCATCGGCCACCGTGACATGGGTGGTGTTGGCCGATTCGCCAGCCGCCACGCCGGCGCTCCAGCGTCGCGCCCTATGCAGGTCGATCTGCGCCCGCCGCTCGGCGGCATAGGCTTTCGAGGTCAGCTTCGCCACCGGCACATCGACAAAGGCGGGGTCGGCGGTGGCAGCGGCACGGTCGGCGAAGGCGATTTTCAGCACCTCCGCCAGCAGATGCAGCGCTTCACTCGAGCCGAAGCCCAGCGCGCCGATATCATACCCTTCCAGGATGTTGAGCATCTGGATCACATGCACACCGCCCGACGAGGGCGGCGGCGGACCGACGATCTCAAATCCACGATAGCTGCCGCGCACCGGTTCGCGCTCTATGGTGCGATAGTTCAGCAGGTCCGCGCGGCCCAGCCAGCCGCCGGCTTTCTGGATTGCCGTCACGATGGCATCGCCGAGCGCGCCGCCATACAGAGCCGCCGCGCCTTCACGCGCGATCAGGCGCAGGGTTTCGGCATAGTCGGGCTGCACCAGTTTCGCACCGGCTTTGATCGGCGCGTCGCCGGGCAGGTAAAGGCGGCTGATCCCGGCGTCGCGCGCCAGATCGGCCGCGCATTCCGCCACGCATTCGGCCAGATATGGTGTGACGGCGAAGCCGCGTTCGGCATGGCGGATGGCGGGCTGGATCACATCCTGCAGCGGCAGGCGGCCAAAGCGCTGCAGCGTCTCGCACCAGGCTTTCAGGTTGCCGGGCGAGGCGACGGCCTTTGCGCCCACCGCATTCTCGCGGTCCACGGTTTCCAGATACTCCGGCCCGGGCGTGTCGCCCACCGGGCGATAGCATCCGGCATGGCTGGTCTGCGGTGCGCTGCTCAGGCCGTCGATCACGGTATGGCGACCATCGGGCAGGCGCAGGTGCGCCATGCCGCCGCCGAAGATGCCCACCATCATCGGCTCGACCACGGTCAGCGTGAACAGCGCGGCAATCGCCGCATCCACGGCATTGCCGCCGGCGGCCAGCATTTCCACGCCGGCTGCCGAAGCCAGTGGATGGTTGGTCACCACCATTCCCCTGCTGGCGCTGGCGGATTGCTTCTGGCAATGGAAGGGCAGCGTCATGCGCCAGGCCTCTCAGGGCATGAAGTGAAGCGTCAGCGCCGCGTCGTTCAGCGCCGCATCCACACTCAGGTCGCTGGCGATGGCCAGCAAACGGGCATAGCGCGCCATGGCCGGCGCGGGTTCCTGCGGCCAGTCGGCCTCGCCGGCAAAGGCGGCGGCCACGCCGTCCTGCCAGCGCAGCATGACGCCCTCGGCGCGGATTGCCCAACCCTCGCCGACACGATCGAGGCTGAGCGTGCCGCCGCGCGGCAAGGCCTGGCCGGCCAGGGCCAGGCCCAGCAGCAGGGCTTTGCCCAATGGCTTTGGCAGTTCGATATTGTCCTGCGGCAGGGCGAGGCTCAGTCGGCTGCCGGCGAAATAGTTCTGCGCCACGCGGTTCAGCTCGCCCAGGGCCATCGGATCCTGCACGCCGCCCGAGGCGCCCAGCGCCAGACGGAAGAAGGCCAGTCGCCGCGCGGCATCATTGGCCGATTGCGCGATCAGGCCGATGGCCTCCTCGCGCATGGCCGGGTCGGTTTCCTCGGCCAGCAGTTCCACGCCGTTATTGACCGCGCCGATGCTGCCCGCCAGGTCGTGGCACAGCCGCGAGCAGATCAGCGCGACCAGATCGAGCGTTTCGGTGGAGGCCATGGCTGAATTCTCCGGCGGCGGGCGGTGGCGGTGCGACTCCGTCCTGTCTAAGATGTCTGCCGCAGGCAATCAACCGCAAGCGAGTCTTCATGCTGGCCCCTTTTGCGCCCGGCGACTGGGTGGAAAACCCGCTGGAACCCGAATGGGGGCCGGGCCAGGTGCAGTCGGCCATCGGTAACCGCGTGACGGTGAATTTCCTGCATGCCGGCAAGCGCCTGATCAATGCCGACCAGGTGATGCTGCGCCCCGTGGATGCTCCGGAAGACTGATGCCTGCTGATACCGCAAAACTTGCCCCGGCAATCCTCACCCTGGCGCGCAAGGCCGAGGCAGCCATCATGGCGGTCTATGCCACGGCCTTCGAGCAACGCGCCAAGCAGGATGCCAGCCCGGTTACCGATGCCGACGAACAGGCCGAGGCGATCATTCTCGCCGGCCTGAAATCACTCACCCCCGATATTCCCATCGTGGCTGAGGAACAGGCGGCGCGTGGCGAAACACCCGATGTCATGGGCAACAGGTTCTGGCTGGTCGATCCGCTGGACGGTACCCGCGAATTCGTCGACCGCAACGGCGAGTTCACCGTGAACATTGCGCTGATCGATCATGGCATGCCGGTGCTGGGCGTGGTGACCGCGCCGGCGCTCGGTCTGGCCTGGATCGGGCATGCCGGCGGCGCCTGGCGCCATGAAGGCGACACGGTAACCGCGATCCGCGCGCGACCGGTGCCTTCGCGCGGCGCCCATGTGCTGGTCAGCCGCAATCATATCGACCGCGAGGTGGCCGGCTGGCTGAAGCAGCAGCCCGATTGCACCACGCGCACGGTGGGGTCATCGCTGAAATTCTGTCGCATCGCCGAAGGCACTGCCGATCTGTATCCGCGCTTCGCCTCGATCTCGGAATGGGATACGGCGGCGGGGCAGGCGGTGCTGGAGGCGGCCGGCGGCGCGGTGGTGACTTGGCAGGGCGAGCGGCTGCTCTATGGCAAGCCAGGCTTTCGCAACCCCGGCTATCTGGCGCGCGGCGCGACCTGAGTTTATCGATCCTAGGCGATCGCCACGTCGATCAAGATGGCGGCGTAATGGCAGGCTGCCGCGGCCAGCACGAAAACGTGCCAGATCGCGTTCTGGAACGGCAGGCGTTCCCACAGGTGGAACACCACGCCGATACTGTATAGCCCGCCGCCCACCAGCAATAGGATCAGCGCGGCCAGCGATGCGCCATCCAGCAGGGGCTGGAAGGCGGCCAGCACGGTCCAGCCCAGCAGCAGATAGGTCGCCACCGACACGCGCTCGAATCGCATGGGGAAGAAAAGCTTCACGGCCACACCGGCCAGCGCGGTGCTCCACACGAAAGCCAGCAGGCCGATCCCCCATGCGCCGCCGATCACCATCAGGGCGAAGGGCGTATAGGTGCCGGCGATCATCACGAAGATGGCGGCATGATCCAGCCGGCGGAAACGGGCCTTCAGTGCGGCATGGGTGGTCATGTTGTACAATGCCGAGCAGCCGATCATGGCGACCAGGCCAAAGCCGTACAGCGCCAGGCTGACGGCGCGGGACAAGGCCGGGTCGAGCAGGATCATCACCGCCAGCGTGGTGCAGGCGCCCACGGCAAAGGCCAGGCCGATCAGATGCACCGCGGCATCGGCGATGTATTCGGCGCGGCTGATCCGGCGTTGCATGCTGGCCTCCTGACGTCAGGCGGCCAGCTTACCCCGGCAATTGCGGCAGCAGAATGACGGATTGCGTCAGCGTTCCGGCTCGTCGCGCGCCAGGTCGTCGCGGGCACTCGCCGGCGTGGGGGCCACGCCATGCTGGTCGGCAAACCGCAGCAGTTGCTCCGGAGTCAGGGCATCGCGGGCGGCCAGGTGGCCGCGCAGGCGTGCGGCCCGTAACCGGCCCTGCAGGTTGGCGATCCGCGCGGTCTGGCCATCGACCCGGCCGGCATCGATATTGCCCTCGGCAAAAGCGCGTTCCAGCCGGCGTTCCTCGGTCAGGATGCGACGGGCCAGGGCCATGGTCTCGGCCTCAAGGGCGAGCTGAAGCTGGCGAATCTGCTGGCGCTGGTCTTCATTCAGTCCCAGCGATTCCGCCATCTGCAGCAGGGTTTGCGGTGCGGGGAACAGGTTACTCTCGGCCCGGCTGTGATCATCGGCCTGCAGCGGCACGATAATGGCGGCCGTGGGCGGAATCGTCGGAATATCGGCGTCGGATACGGTCGGCGGCGCAGCCTGCTGGCGACCGATCGAGCCGATGGCAAAGCCGGCAGCCAGCGTAAGGCCGAACGCCAGGGTGGCGATCAGGCGGCGCGTCATGAGCGTCTCTCCAAGAATTTCTGCGCCGCAGCGGCGGGACAAATGAAATACGGTCCCGCCAGAATCGGCAGTGGGCGCAGAATAGAGAGACGGATCCTATCTGTCGGTGACGGTGATCACGTCGGCGTCGGGTGTTTCCGCATACAGCCTGTTCACATCCGCGTGACGGCGCTCCAGCACCGCACGCTGGTTGATATAGCCCTTATCGGTGATTTCGTTGGCGTCGATCGAGGGCGGTTCGCTCAACAGAACCACGCGCTGGACTTTCAGCGATGAACCGCCCTGCGCCGCGTTATGCAAACGCAGTTTTGCCGCGATCTGGCGGCGCAGTTCGTCCGGCGCCAGATCCTTGGCCGCCGCCGACGGCCAGGCCAGCAGGCCGACATAGGGCTTGTCCGGTCCGGTCACCACGGCATCCTGCAAAAGCGGCGAGCAGGCAGCGATGGCGGCCACGCGCACGCCGCCCACGTGAACCCAGGTGCCCGTGGTCAGCTTGAAATCCTCGGCGATGCGTCCGTCGAACACCACGCCGCGATCGGGATTGTCCGGATCGGCCAGCCTGGCGGCATCGCCGATCTTGTAGAAGCCTTCCTCGTCGAAGGCCTGTTTGGTCTTGTCGGGTTCGCCCAGATAGCCCGGCGTCACGTTCGGGCCCTTCACGCGCACTTCCAGTTTGCCGCCCGAAGGCGTCAGCTTGAGCTGCACGCCCGGCACCGGCACGCCGATCACGCCGGCCCGCTCGATCGGGAAATGCGCCGCCGTCGCCATCGGTGCCGTTTCGGTCGAGCCCCAGCTCGAGGTCATGGTGACGCGTTTGCCCAGCGTGCGGATCGAAAGGGCCTCCAGCCGCGTCCACAGATCGGGGGGCAGGGCGGCGCCGGCATAGAAGATCAGCCGCAGCTCGGCGAAGAAACGGCGGCAGAGATCCTCGTCCTGCTCCAGATGCGGCAGCAGCATGGCGTAGCCGGCCGGCACATTGAAATAGAGGCTGGGCGAAACCTCGCGCAGGTTGGCGACCGTCTTCTCCACCAGGCCCGGTGCCGGCTTGCCATCGTCGATATGCAATGTGCCGCCCTGCCGCAGCACCATGTTGAAATTGTGGTTGCCGCCGAAGGTGTGGTTCCAGGGCAGCCAGTCGAGCAATACCGGCGGCTTTTCCTGCAGGAAGGGCCATATCTGCGCGATGGCCTGCTGGTTGCTGCTCATCATGCGATGAGTGTTGATCACGCCCTTGGGCAGGCCGGTTGAGCCGGATGTGAACAGGTATTTCGCCACCCAGTCGGGGCCGATCTGCGCCAGCCGCGCATCCACTGCCGCCGTCGGCGCGGTGGCGAGCAGGTCTTTCAGCGCGGTGCCGCCGGTGCCATCGGAAGTCACCACTTCGACGCCGTGCAGATTGAGGCTGCCCAATGCCTTGCCGAACAATCCGCCCTGTTCGGCGAAGATCAGTTTCGGCCGCACCAGATTGAAGATGTGATGCACCTTGGCGAAATCGCCGCTCATCAGTGAATAGGCCACCGAGATCGGCGCCACCGGCACGCCGGCGACAAAGCCGCCCAGCATCAGCAGGGCATGGTCGATGCTGTTGCCCGACAGGATCATCAGTGGCGCGGTCTGGCCCAGACCACGATCGAGCAGGGCCTGGGCGATGCTGCGTGCGGCGCTCCAGGCCTGGGCGTAGGTTACGCGGCGCCAGCCGCCATCCGGCAGGCGTTGCGCCAGAAACACCGTATCGGGCCGGGCCTGGGCCTGGGCCTGCAGCACCAGGGCCATATGGCCGGGATAATCGCCGAGCGATTCCTCGGAATGCAGAATGAAGCTACCATCCGAACGGTCGATGCGGCGGATGCGCGGCGTGGCCAGCGCCAGCGGCAGGAAAGGCGGTTTTTCGCCCTGCTGGATCATCGGGTTTCCTCCCAGAAACCGTATGTTTTTATCGCCGCCCTATTTGTAAGGCAGCATTACAATATTGGCGCCATCATAGCGTCTCGCGACCAGCGCACAAGAGGGAAAAGAAAAGGCCCGGACAAGCCGGGCCTTGGTCTTCGCCGAACCGGGTTGGGCCGGGTCAGGCATTCACGTCGATCACGACGCGGCCGCGGATCTGGCCGGCGATGATCTTCGGCGCCAGGTCGAAAATGTTCGACAAAGGATGCAGCTCGGTCATGGCGGCCAGCTTGTCCTTCGGCAGGTCCTTCGCCAGCTGCCACCAGGCGCGCTTGCGCTTGTGCATCGGCGCCATCACGGAATCGACGCCCAGCAGGCTGACATTGCGCAGGATGAAGGGGAACACGCTGGCGGGTAGGTCGGTGCCGCCCGCCAGGCCGCAGGCCGCGACCCAGCCACCGTATCTGATCTGGCTCAGCACGCTCGCCAGAGTCTGGCTGCCCACCGAATCGATGGCTGCCACCCAGCGTTCCTTGGCCATCGGCGGGCCTTTCTGGTTCAGTTCCTCGCGGGGAATGAAACCGCTGGCGCCGAGTGAGGTGAGATACGCATGCGTTTCCGGCCGGCCGGTGGCCGCGATCACGCGATAGCCTTTCTGCGCCAGCAGGGCGATGGCCACCGAACCGACGCCACCGGCCGCGCCCGTCACCAGCACTTCACCGTCATCCTTGGTCAGGCCGGCATCCTCCAGCGCCTGCACGCACAGCATGGCGGTATAGCCGGCCGTGCCGATCGCCATCGCCTCCTGCATGGTGAAGGCGTCGGGCAGGCGCACCAGCCATTCGCTTTTCATCCGCGCGAAACGGCCATAGGCGCCCCACTGGGTTTCCGACAGGCCGTAGCCGTTCACGATCACCTTGTCGCCCGCCTTGAAGTCCGGATTAGCGGATTCGACGATTGTGCCAGCCAGGTCGATGCCAGCCACCAGCGGCATCTTGCGCGCGATGCGCCCGCCGGTCAGCGCCAGGCCGTCCTTGTAGTTCAGCGTCGAGCAGGCCACCTCCACCAGCACATCATGCGGTGGCAGATCGGCTGTGCTGATGGTCTTGAACGAAGCTTTCGGCTTGCCGTCGACTTCTTCGATCATCACGGCGCGGAAGGTCTCGGGCATTCATGCCTCCTGAAATGCAAATGCCCGGGCCAGAAAAATGCGTCTGGGCCCGGGCATCCTGTTCTTGTCTGGAGTTTAGCGCAGCGGTTCGAGGATCGAGACGTAGTTGGCCACGGCCACGCCGCCCATGTTGAACACGCCGCCCAGCTTGGGGTTCTTCACCTGGATGTCGCCGGCGGTGCCCGAAAGCTGCATCGCCGCCATCACATGCATCGACACGCCGGTGGCGCCGATCGGATGGCCCTTCGACTTCAGGCCGCCCGAGGGATTGACCGGCAGCTTGCCGTCGGCCTGGGTCCAGCCTTCCATGATCGCCTTGGCGCCCTGGCCCGGCGCGGTCAGGCCCATCGCCTCGTATTCGATCAGTTCGGCGATGGTGAAGCAGTCATGGCTTTCGGCGAATGACAGGTCCCAGATGCTCAGGCCGGCCTCGGCCAGAGCATCGGCCCAGGCCTTGGCCGGACCTTCGAAGGCAATCACGTCGCGCTTTGCCATCGGCAGGAAATCCTGCACGTGCTTGGAGGCGCGGAAGGCGATCGCCTTCTTCATGCCCAACGCCGTCTGCACGTCGCTCAGCACCAGGGCCGCGGCGCCGTCGGAGACCATCGAGCAGTCGGTGCGGCGCATCCCGCCCACCACCAGTGGGTTCTTGTCCGACACGGTCTTGCAGAATTCATAACCGAAATCCTTCTGCATATGGGCCAGCGGATTCTTGGCTCCGTTCTTGTGGTTCTTGGCGGCGATCATCGCGGTGGCATCCGACTGGTCGCCATAGCGCTGGAAATACTGCTTCTGGATCGAATCGAACACGCCGGCGAAGCCGCCTTCGTTGAAGATTTCCGTCTTGCGGTAGCTGGCCTTCAGCAGCACGTTGCCGACCACGTCATTGGGCGAGGAGGTCATCTTCTCCACGCCGACGCACAGCACGAAGCGCGCCTTCTTCGCCGCAATGGCATTCAGGCCCTGGAAGATCGCGGCCGAACCGGTCGAGCAGGCATTCTCCACGCGGGTGGCCGGCTTGAAGCGCAGGCCCGGATCGGCCTGCAGCACCAGCGAGGCCGAGAAATCCTGGTCCACCAGGCCGCCGTTGAAGTGGCCCAGATAGATGGCGTCGATGTCCTTCGGCTCCAGGCCGGCGTCGCGGATCGCGCCGACCGCGACCTCCACGATCAGGTCCTCGGCATCCCTGCCATCCAGTTTGCCGAATTTGCTGTGGCTCCAGCCGACGATGCAGGCGGTCATGGCTCTGGTCCCTTTCTCTAGCCGTGCTTGCTTCGGGTCTCGCTCCCGGCGCCGCATCCGCCAGGGTGGGTATTGCCCAAGGGCGGATTCGAACGCTCGGTCGGAAATAAGAGGGGGGCTGCCCGGTGGAAGTCAAGGCGGCCCGGTCATGCGCCTATGGTACCCCATGACGCGGCGGGGATGATCCGCCTTGGAATCGCCGATTTCCGCGCAGAAACTGCCATTGCTGAACATAATAGGAAAATATGCTTGAAAACCTGAAAATAAAAGTATATTCACTATATGTTCAAAACAGGAGATGCCACGTGCCTGCCTACCAGCGCCTGTTCGATCCGCCCAGCCAGGATGATCTTGAATATCTGCCCGACCCGTTTGGCCGGCTGGATATGGGCGGCTATGTCGAGACGCCGGCAGACATCCCCGATCCGGGTTGGGACGCGGCACGCGGCGACTGGATGGACGGCGTGCCGCTTGGCCAGATTTTTGGCGACGGCCTGTTCGACCTGCAATCCGGCGTCGGCGCGGGCCAGGCGAACCGGCGTGGCGACGTATTCAAGCTGCAGGCGTTGCTGCATCGGGAAGGCGTGCTGGATGCCGCCGCCACCGAGGGGCCGACGGGTTACTGGAGCGGTCGCGACGATTACGCCCTGCGCAAGTTCCAAAAGGAGAACGGCCTTGCCATCGACGGCTATGCCCTGCCGGACGGCGAGACCATCTCCACGATCAGGGAATTCTACAGATCGCCGCCCGGCATCCGCACCATGGAAAAGCGCAGCGGTGATCCCGAGCCAGAACTGCGGCCCATCGGTTTGGGTTCTGGCCGACCGGTGAAACCCACGCTGCTGTCCGGTGATCGGGGCACCCAGCAGGAGGCGCAGGTCGATACCGGCACGACAGGCAATCTGCCGGCTGTCTCTGACGTGGCCGTCGCGGAAACGCCACTGCTATATCGCTGGTAGGACCGTGAGCGATCGATCCTGCAGAACACGCCCGGTCGCATACGAATTCAAACCAATCCGAAAGCGGACAGCAAAGACCCCTGGTATCTGGTTAACGGTGCCGGGCGGTCGGCGGTGATGCTGCACGATGACATTATCCGCCGCGAGGCGGCGAAGCAGAAGGTCAATCCTGATCTCATTCGTGCCATAATCTACGCGGAGAATGCACACGGGCATTACTTTGGCGCCGCGCGGGCGGCCGAGGGACTTGGCAAGGCCGGATCCATATTTCCGATGAACATCAACCCAGAGAAATGGTGCGATCTTGGTTTTGCGGGGCGGAATCCCAGCAATCCCGAAGACAACATCCGCGTCGGCGTGACTTTGGTCAAACGCATTATCGAGCGACTTGAGAATCCAGGCCCTGAAGCAATCGGTACGCTGTATAATAGCCTGCCGCAGGACCGGGTCACGGATTACGGCGCCTATATCGGCCGCTTGCTGCAGGAAAAGCCATGGCAGGATTGATGACTGCGGCGAAGGGGTTGTCGTGGCCGTTCCGCCTGCTCGTCAGCATGCTGCTCGGTATATTGTTACCGGTGACATTCTTCGGCTCGATCCTGCTCCAGACCGATGGCACCGAACCGCGCGACTTCTGCATTCCGACTGAAAGAGAATCCGGAATGCTGATGTTGCAGATGAACTCCGGTGGCCAGGCTCCTTATACCTGCGAGCTGAACTGGAGCCTTGCGGTGATTTATATCCTTCCGTCAGCGATATTGTTCGGCGTGCTGTTCTTTGCAGTCTGGACTTTGGTGCGCCGCCGCTAGCAGCCGCGATTGCCGAGTGCCAATCTGCGTGCCGTTTACAGAAAGTTATTGTCATCGGACTGACACTTTCGGCAGGTTTTGACTGAAGGTGTGCCGGCCCGCGAGTCGGTTTGGTCGAGACGTCGGGTGCGGCTCCCGCAGAAGGCAGGAGGCGATAATGTCCGATGTGTCCCGCTCAACGCATCATGCTTCGGCCGAGTGGCTGGAAAAGCTGCTCACCTACCACCTGACCACGGCCGAGATCCTCTACCACATGCCCGATCATCCGCGGCTGCTGCAAAGTTACGTCTGGCAGGATTATGACCTGGCGCCGAAATTTCCCGGTCTGCGCAAATTTCTCGATTTCTGGGAGGCCAGGCTGGACGGCAAGCTGCATTCCGTGCGCGTGGTCTCGGCCCGGATCGTCAGCGCGCAGGATTATCGCGCGGCCGCAGCCAGTTACGACCTGCATTAAGCTTGGTCGGGCGGCCCGGAGGCTGGCTCCGGGCGGTGTCTATGCTAGTCTGCGCGCGGTTTTGCCGTTCATTCGCGCAGGAAATGCATGTCGCTGACTCAGTATCTGGATGAATCCGCCGCCCTGATCCGCCAGACCGCCACGCCCGAGGTGGTCTCTGCCGTGGATGCCGCCATTGAGAAGATCGTGGTGGCCCTGGGTGCCGACCTGCCGTTGCTGGTCTGCGGCAATGGCGGTTCGGCATCCGATGCCATGCATATCGCCGGCGAACTGGTCGGCCGTTTCCTGAAGGAGCGCCGCGCGCTCAACTGCATCGCGTTGGGCACCGATGCCGCCGTGGTCACGGCCTGGAGCAACGATTACGATTATGCCAGCCTGTTTGCCCGCCAGGTCGATGCCTATGGCCGTGCCGGCGGCGTATTGTTGGGCATCTCGACCTCGGGAAACTCGGCCAACGTGATCCGGGCTGCCGAAGCCGCGAAGGCGAAGGGCCTGGCGGTGATCGGCCTGACCGGCAAGGGCGGCGGCAAGCTGAAATCCCATTGCGACATCCTGATCGAGGCGCCATCCGATTTCACGCCGCAGATTCAGCAGATTCATGCCTGCCTGTATCATTACATCTGCGATAAGGTTGAAAGCGCCCTCGCGCCTTAAATCGGGGTTAACCTTTCGGCAAGGCCACGCTCGCTAGGATTGGGGATCGTGGCTCTTTCATTCCGTTTCTCTTCATGTGCGGCATAGCCGGCTATCTCAACTTCCGGAACCGTCGATCCCCCGAGTATGTCGGGGCGACGATCGGACGGATGACGCGCGCGCTGGCCCATCGTGGGCCGGATGACAACGGTGCCTGGTCGGATGCCGATAATTTCTGCCATCTGGGCCACACCCGCCTGAGTGTGCTTGACCTTTCGGCTGCCGGCCATCAGCCGATGGAAAGCCGCGATGGCCGCTATGTCATCAGCTTCAATGGCGAGATTTACAATTTCCGCGCCCTGCGCGCTCAGCTTGAAAAAGCCGGTCATCGTTTCCACACCGGCACTGATACCGAAGTGCTGCTGGCAGGCTTCGCTCAGGTCGGTATCGAGGTTTTCCGCGTCGTCGATGGCATGTTCGCCGTGGCGATCTATGACCGTCAGACCGGCCGCTTGACGCTGGCGCGCGACCGGGCCGGTGAAAAGCCGCTGTATTACGCCGCCGGCGAGGGTTTTTTTGCCTTCGCTTCCGAACTGCGCGCCCTGCTCTGCATCGAGGAACTGCCGGTGGCCTTGTCCGAACCGGCGCTGGCAGAGTATTTCACCCTGCGCTATGTGCCCGAGCCTGGCTCAATCCTCGACCCGGTGCACAAGCTGGAACCCGGCACGCTGCTGCAGATCGACCGCGACGGCCGCCGGCATGTGGAGCGCTATTATGCCTTCGCGATCGATCCCGACCAGGAAGTCGGGCCCGGTCAGGTTGACGCCTATGCGGGCAAGCTCGAGCAGGTTCTGTGCGAAGCTCTGGCCGATCGGCTGAACAGCGACGTACCGCTTGGCATGTTCCTGTCCAGCGGTGTTGATTCCGCGCTGGCCTGCGCACTGCTTGCGGCCAAACTGAAAAAGCCGGTGAAGACCTTCACGGTCGGCTTCGAGGGCGATCCGGCATCCGAGCATGAGGCGGCGCGCGATATTGCCGCGCGGTTGGGCACCGAGCACCATGAATACATCTTTGGTGCGGCCGATTTTGATCGCATCTGCGACGATATCGGTGGCCTGCTCGACGAACCCAACGGAGATCGCTCCTGCGTGCCGACTTATCTGTTGTCGGGTTTCGCGCGGCAGCATGTCACCGTGGCGATTTCCGGTGATGCCGGTGACGAACTGTTTGGCGGCTATGGCCGCTATCCCGGCATAGCCGCGGCTTTCGACCAGAACGCCGATATGCACCCCGTGGCGATGGTGCAAGCCTATATCGAGCAGGGTCTTGCGGTCGCGCCGGCCGATACGGTGCGGGCGGCCTTCCCGCAGGGCTATGATGCCGTGATCGCCTTCTACGAACGTCATGCCCCGGCCTTCATGCATTTGCGGCGTCCGGCCCTGCAGGGCCTGCGGGAACTGGATTTTCGCAGCTACCTGCCCGGTGCCGTGCTGGCCAAGGTGGACCGGATGAGCATGCAGCACGCCCTGGAGGTGCGCACCCCGTTCCTGAGCCCGATCCTGCTTGATCTGGCGGCACGCGCCGGCATCGGCCTGTGCCAGGCCGGCAATGTGCAGAAGCTGGTGCTGCGCCGGTTGCTGGCGCGCTATCTGCCCGAGGCGCATGCCCAAGCGCCGAAGAAGGGCTTCGGCATGCCGGTCAGCGTGTTCTTCAACAACCGGCCGCGCGTGGAATCGGAACTGGCGGCCGCCCATCGCCGTCTGGCTGAAACGCGGTTTTTCGCTGCCCGCCCGGGTGCGCTCGATGCCTTATTCCGGGGCGTCGGCGGCAATATCAACAGCATCTGGGCCACCATTGTGCTGGCGCGCTGGGTCGATACGGTGGAGCGGCCGCTATGAGTGTCGCGCCGTCCAGCGGGCCACAGACCATGGCGGATTTCATCCGCCATGTGTCGGACCGCGCCGCCGACCAGATGCCGGACGATACCGCCAAGCGTGTTGCCGACCTGGCGGCACGATTTGATGCCATCTGTGGCGAGCTGCCACCAGCACCGTTGACGGTCGTGGTGTTCCACCTCTCGTTGCCGCAAGAACACAGCAAGCTGGATTACGCCGATGTCAAGATTGATCTTGGCGCCGTCGATTACGAAGCGGTGTTGCGGCACAATTTCGCTATGGCGCGCGGTTTTAATCCGGATTGCCGCATCGTCTATATTGTCAATGAAGGCGATGCCGTTGGTTTCGTGCCGCCCGATGTCGTCGTCGTGCCGTTGCCGCTAAATCCCGCATGGCTCATGTATGAGCGCGTGGTGGCGATGTGCGCCTTCATGCAGTCGAAGGCTTTTGCCGCCAATACGGTTTTCCTCGACAGCGACGCCTTTGCCAATTGGCCGCTGGCCAGGGTCTTCCGCCTCCCGTTCGATATCGCCGTCACCTCCCGTCCGGATCGCGGGATCATGCCGGTGAACGAGGGCGTGATCTTTGCCGGTCACCGGCCGGGCCAGGCCGCACGTGGTTTCTTCCGGCGTTACCTCGCCACCTATGAAATCCTGCGCGCCGACGCGGCGGTGCAAAGCGTCTATGGCGATATCCGGCGCTGGCGCGGCGGCCAGCTTTCGCTAAACGCCGCGGCAATGGCTTGTGGCGTGTTGGCCGAAAGTGATCCGCAGATGATCGGCGGCGCATGGCTGCGTCACCTGCCTTGCGCGGATTACAATTTCTTCATCCGGGCGAATGTGAATTACCCGCCTGAGCAGTTGCGCCGCAAATATGTGCTGCATCTGAAGGGCGAGACGAAGGGGTGCCTGCCCTTGATTGCCGATTTTCAGCGAGACTGGAAGAAGCAGGTCATGGCGGAGACCATCGGGCCCCCCGCGGGATACATCAAGCCATTCTTCGGATTCTTCAACAAGGAATACAGCGTCGCTCCCTTTGATCGGCCAGAGGTGAAGCAACGCTTCGCCGGCTCGATACAGGATGCCAGCGCCATCCTTGGCGCCAACCGGCCAGGCAGTGGCGCGACAGTGGTCGACGACATGATGGTGTGGTTCCGCAACCTGGGTTTCCTGCAGCAGCCGGATTTCATTTCGGCCTTCGGCTCCTATGCCGAGGACCCGGTGCTGCGCGCGCGGATCTGGCGCGTTTATATGCTGTGCTGGGCGGCGAAAAGCTGCCTGCGCCTGCCGGGCGATTTCATGGATGTCGGCTGCTACGACGGCCGCACGGTCGAGGTGATGGAACGCTATTGCGATTTCCGCAACCAGGCCGGCAAGACCTGGTGGCTCTACGACATGTTCGAGAATCCGCCCGAGGAGGCACGCAAGAGCGGCCATGGGCCGGCACTGTTCGAGCAGGTGAAGCAATCCTTCGCCGCTTGCGACAATGTGCGGGTGATCAAGGGCGCGGTGCCCGAGAGTTTCGCCCAGGGCCTGCCGGAGAAAGTGGCTTTTGCCCAGCTCGACCTGAATGTGGCGGCCCCGGAGCTGGCGGCGCTGGAGGTCATCTACGACCGCATCGTGCCCGGCGGTATCATCGTGTTCGATGATTTCGGCTTTCGCCGCTATCGCGATAGTCACGACGCCGAGATGGCGTTCTTCCGTGCGCGCGGAGACGTGCTCTGGGAAAGCCCGACCGGACAGGGCTTATTCATCAAGCGCTGAGATCAGCCCTCGGGCTGCAGCGTGTCCAGGAAGCGCACCGGGCGGCCGATCGGCTGGCCCAGTTCGCCGTCGCGCATGGCGAACTGGCCGCGCACGATGGTCGCCATCGGCCAGCCGGTCACGCTCATGCCGGTGAAGGGCGACCAGCCGCATTTCGATTTCAGCCAGCTTTCCTCGATGGTCCGTTTCGCCTTCAGGTCGACGACGGTGAAATCCGCGTCGTAGCCCAGGGCGATGCGGCCCTTGCCGGACAGGTTGAACAGCCGCTGCGCGCCGGCCGAGGTCAGGTCGATCAGGCGCTGCAAAGTCAGTTTGCCCTGTTTCATGTGATCCAGTAGCAGCGGCAGCAGCGTCTGCACGCCGGGCATGCCGCTCGGGCTCTGCGGGTAGGGCTTGGCTTTCTCTTCTTTCGTATGCGGCGCGTGATCCGAACCGATCACGTCCACCACGCCGTTGCGCACGGCCTCCCACAAGGCCGCGCGATGCTCGGCCGAACGGATCGGCGGATTCATCTGCGCATACGTGCCCAGCCGGTCGTAGCAGTCGGGCGCGGCCAGGGTCAGGTGCTGCGGCGTGGTCTCCACCGTGGCGATATCCTTGTGGCCGGCCAGCCAGGCCATTTCCTGCGCGGTGGTGACGTGCAGTACATGCACGCGCCGTCCCACCTTGCGCGCCAGCTTCACCAGACGCTGGGTGGCCAGCAGGGCGCTTTCGGCATCGCGCCATTCCGGATGCAGGTGCGCCGTGGCACCCGGCACCTCGGTCAGGTGCTTGCGGTCGCGCATGCGGTATTCGTCCTCGCAATGCACGGCCATGCGCCGTTTGCCATGGCGCAGCACGCGTTCCAGCGTGGCATCGTCGGCCACCAGCAGGTCGCCGGTGGAGGCGCCCATGAACAGCTTCACGCCGACGCAGCCGGGCAGTTTCTCCAGCTCGGGCAGGGTTTCGACATTCTCGGCCGTGGCGCCGACATAGAAGGCATAGTCGCAATGGGTGCGGCCCAGGCCACGCTGCACCTTGTCAGCCAGTTCGGCCGCCGTGGCGGTGCTGGGCTTGGTGTTCGGCATCTCGAACACGGCGGTCACGCCGCCCATGGCGGCGGCGGCCGTGCCGGTGGCGAGGTCTTCCTTGTGCTCCAGGCCGGGTTCGCGGAAATGGACCTGGGTGTCGATCACGCCGGGCAGCACGGTCAGGCCGTTGGCATCAAAGGAGGCAGCGGTATCGGCCTGGCCCAGGCTGCCCAGGGCGGCGATGCGCCCGTCCTTCACGCCGATATCCAGCGCTTCGATGCCGTTGGGCGTGGCCACCATGCCGTTGCGGATCACCAGGTCGTAGCGCATCGCCTCATTCCTTCTCCAGCGTGGCCTTGAGATAGCTGAGCAGCGGATAAAGACCAGCCATCAGGGCGATCAGGAAGCCGTATTGCCCCTCGCGATACCCCTTGCGGGTCACATAGCATTTGTAGAAACGGCTGAAGATGCGCCGCACATTGGCGCGGAAGCTGCCGATATCCTCGCCTGCCTCGGCCCGGGCGCGCAGGTCGGCGGCGCGCGCCGAGGTATAGCGATTCAGTCGCGCGATCATGTCGGTGATGTCGCGGTCCACGTAATGGATCATGCGCGATTTCAGGAAGCGCTTCTCGCCTTTCAGTTCCAGCGCCGGATGCACGCGCTGCTCGCCCCAGCGCTTGGCGCCTTTCGCGAACAGGCGGGGCGCCATCATCACGCCGAAGGCACCGCCCCAGCCCCAGCGCACCAGGCGTTTGCCCACGTAATTGTCGAACGGGACCAGGATATGGCCAAACGGCGCGCTGGCGATCACGTCGCGGATTTCGCGCGCCATCTCGGCCGGCACGCGTTCGTCGGCATCGACTTCCAGAATCCAGTCGCCGCTGCAGGCTTCGATGCCGGTATTGCGGCGCGGGCCTTCCAGCGGCCAGGCCCCTTCGATGATGCGGGCATTGAAACGCGCGGCGATCTCCACCGAACGGTCGGTGCAGCGGTCCAGCACCACCACGATTTCATCGGCAAAGGTCAGGCGCTCGAGGCAGTCGGCCAGCTGGGCCTCCTCGTTATGCGCCACAACCAGGGCAGACAGTTTGGGTGCGCTCATGTCAATCCCGCGAATAACGCCACAGATGCTCGGCGGCGCGCTGCGCCTTGTCGACGCTTAAACTTAGCATATGACTGTCGTGTCGGCGGTAGTCGTAATCCGGCTGCTTGACGATCTCGTCAAAACTCAGGTCGGTGCGCACCGCGGCGGTTTTTTCGCCCCATGGGCCATAGGTTTCCTCGCGGCTGGGGCCGAACAGGCCCAGCGTGGGCACGCCGCTGGCCGCCGCCAGGTGCATCAGGCCGCTGTCGTTGCCGATATAGAGGTCGCAGCGTCGCATGGCGGCCGAAATGGTCGGCAGGTCCAGCTTGCCCACCAGATCGATGCTGCGCTCGGGCGGCAGGTGCTGCAGCGTATCGGCTGCCAGCGCTTCCTCGCCCGGGCCGCCGAACACGGCGATGCGGGCATCGGGCAGGATGCCGTCGGGCGCGGTCAGGCGCCGGGCCAGCTCGGCGAAACGCTCGCCCGGCCAGATCTTGCCGCCCCAATTGGCGGTGGGGCCCAAAGCCAGCACCGGTCGGCCATCGTTGGGCCACAGCTTCGCGGCGGTTTTCTCATGCTCGGCACCGATCCAGACCTTTGGCGCGGCGGGTTCCTTCAGCTTCAGGATCTGCGACAGCACGATCACCTTGTGCATGCGCGAGCCCGAGCCGTGGAAGGTGCGGCGCCGGCGTGCCAGCAAAAACTGGCCGATCCCCGAGCCGCGCAGGTCCAGCACCAGCCACCAGCGCGTGGTGGCCACCTGCTTCCACAATTCCCACCAATGCCCGGCCCATGGCTTTTTCTGCATGACGATCACGCGCTCGAGATTGGGCATGGCCGTGAACAGCCCGGCGGCGGCCGGGCCGCAGGCGATGGTGAAACGCGCCTTGGGGAACTGGCGATGCAGCGAATCGAGCAGGCCGGTCGACAGGATGGCGTCGCCGAGCCGGTTGGACGTGATGAACAGGATGCGCATGGGCCCGCGGCTTTAAGGGTTTGGCCGGTTATAGGGGGGTGGCCTGCCCTTGCCAAGCCGCCGGCTCTCCCATACCTCAGAGGGGCCGAAAACCGGAGCTTTCATGACTGAAGTCACCTGTGTCGCCCTGCCCAACCGGGCCCTGCTGTCCCTGCAGGGGGAGGAGGCGGCCGGCTTTCTCAACGCGCTGGTGTCCAACGACGTTACCGGGCTGCAGCCCGGCCAGGCCGCCTACGCGGCCCTGCTCACGCCGCAGGGCAAATTCCTGCACGATTTCCTCGTCACGCCCGATCCGCACCGGCCCGGCCTGCTGCTGGATGTGGCCGCCGATCGCCTGCCCGACCTGCAGCGGCGCCTGACGCTGTATCGCCTGCGGGCAAAGGTTGGAATCCAGCCCGTCGAGCATTTTTGCTGTTATGCCGCTTTCGGCGATGGGCTTCCCAACCTAACTGGGGCGCCGGCATTTCCCGATCCTCGCTTGCCTGCGCTTGGCTGGCGGATATGGGCGCCTTGCAATGCCCCGCCCAGCCACCTTTCCGATGCTGTCGCCTATGAAGCGCATCGCCTCGCGCTGGGCGTGCCCGATGGCGCGCGCGACATCGAGATCGAAAAAGGCATCCTGCTGGAAAACCATTTCGAGGCGCTCAACGGCGTCGATTTCAGAAAGGGCTGCTATATCGGCCAGGAGCTGACGGCGCGCACCAAGTATCGCGGCCTGGTAAAAAAGCAGCTTCACATCGTGCAGGCCGAAAGCGGAGCAGCCCTGCCGCCGGCCGGCACATTGGTCACGCTGGATGGTGCCGAGGCCGGCGAGATGCGCTCCTCGCTGAACGGCACGGGGCTGGCTCTGCTGCGGCTGGAAGCGGTGGCCAAAGCCGAATCTGATGGCAAGAAACTGGAAGCCGGCGGTCTTGCGCTGCGCGTGCGCCGCCCCGATTATGCCGGTCCGCCGCCAGAGAGCGGCAAGGCGTAAGACTGCGGGGGCGTTACATGGTGAAATCTCTTCCTCACGGCGAGGATGGCCTGTGCCGTTGCGGCTGGTGCGGCAGCGACCCGCTTTATATGCGCTACCACGACACCGAATGGGGCGTGCCGGAATATGACGACCGCGCGCTGTTCGAGAAGCTGATCCTCGACGGTTTCCAGGCCGGCCTGTCCTGGATCACCATCCTGCGCAAGCGCGACAATTTCCGCAAAGCCTTCGACGGCTTCCAGCCCGAGAAGATCGCCCGCTACACGCCGAAGAAGCTGGATGCCCTGATGCAGGATGCCGGCATCGTGCGCAACAAGGCCAAGATCGAGGGCAGCGTGCTGAACGCGCGCGGCTGGCTGCAGATCATGGAAAAGGAAGACGGTTTTTCCAACTATCTTTGGAATTACCTGGACGGCAAACCGAAGCAGAATGCCTGGACCAGCCTGAAACAGGTGCCGGCCGAAACCCCCGTTAGCCAGGCGATCTCGAAGGATCTGCGCAAGCGTGGCTTCACCTTCGTCGGCCCCACCATCGTCTATGCCTTCATGCAGGCGGTGGGCATGGTCAACGACCACATCGTCGATTGCCACCGCCATCAGGCAGTGAAGAAGCTGAAGCGCCGCTAGGCGCTTCAGCTTTTCTTGCGTCAGGCCGCGCGGCCGTCGGCATCCAGTCCCAGCGCCAGCCGTCCGGCCAGCCGCTGCTGCGGCAGGGCGGTCAGCGGATGATAGCGGGCGGCCTGCAGGTCGCGGAACAGCCGTTCCACGCTGTTCACCCGATAGAAGGCACTGCCGCCGGCGGCATCCAGCGCCGCATTGCCCAGTGCCAGCAGGTTGTCGGTCACGGCGCGTTTCAGCGTCATCACCCTGGCCGAGGTTTCCGGGCCGGGCGTGGCATGGTCGGCGATGTCCACCATCTTCTCATGCGCCGCCACGACCGCAGCCAGCGCGGCTTCCATCGCGCCGACCTGCAATTGCGCATCACCCTCCAGTCGCCGTTTTGAGGCCAGCGCCACGGCCTCGTCGCGCAGCCGTTCGCCCACACCGCGATACACGCCGTAGATCAGCGGGAAGGCGATCATGGTCACCAGATGGAAAAAGGGATGCCACACACCGGCCGGGCGTTTCACGGCGATGGCGGCCTCGGGCACGAACACCTTGTCCAGCACCACATCATGCGAACCGCTGGCGCGCATGCCCAGCGTGCGCCAGGTCTGCTCGATGCGCACGCCTTCCGCCTTCATCGAAACGCCGGCATGCAGCACGGTATCGCCATGGATCGCCATGGTCATCAGCAGGTCGCCGGCTTCGGCGCCACTGACAAAACGCTTGCGCGCCGAGATGCGATAGCCGCCATCCACAGCTTCGGCGCTGCCCGAGCCATTCAGCCAGTCATTGCCGCCGGTGGACAGCAGCATCAGGTTTTCGCCGGCCACGCGCTTGAGCAGGCCTTCCACTGGCGCCTTCTCGCGACGCCAGCGCCACACATTGGCCATCAGCGGATGCGTGTGCATCGCCAGGGCCAGTGCCGTGCCGCTGCAATGATGCGCCATCTCGCGCAGCATCTCGCTCACCTCGCGATAAGAGGCATCGCCGCCGCCCAGTTCGGCCGGCACGCCGGCCGCCAGCAGGCCCGCGGCCTTGATCTCGGCGAAATTCTCGGCGGCGAAACGGTCATGGGCATCGTAATCGGCGGCGCGGCGGGCGAACCCGGCTGCCAGCGCACGCACGCGCTCGACCGGACCGCTGTCGGTCGTTGTGGACTTGCGCTGTTCAGTCAATGGCGCATTCATGGGGTGAACTCCTCCTCGGGATTCGATTGGAGGCGACACCATGGCCATGCCAGAGCCGGCGCTAAAGTTCCAATTCGGAACTGCGCGACGCCGCATGTCATGTAGCATCACCGCTGTCGTCGCGGCATGGCTGAGCGGCAGCATGTGTCCGGCATCGGGGATGCAGATCTGCTCCGCCTGCGGAATAACGCGCGCCAGCATCTGCACGATATGACGCGCAGGCTCCGGCGATTGTGCCCCGCTGATCAACAGTGTGGGCACTGTGATACTGCGGCAATCGGCCAGTTGCGTGGCATGGGCAAAGATCGCGGTGAATTCCTGAGCCACCACATCGGTCATCTGCGCCACGGCCTGCTGCGCGGCCGGTGCGAGGCTGTCCCATCGGCCCGCGCCGTTCCAGTAATCGACGAAACGCGCCATGGCTTCCCGTTGCGCCGCAGGCGTGGCGGCGCGCATGCCACGCTGCATGCCACGGCCGATCCGTTCAATCTCGCGGAACAGCGTCTGTCCCCGCAGGTCGCCATCGCGAAGGATGAAGAATGCGGCCGGTTCAATCAGCGCCAGCGATCGGATGCGCTGCGGATGTTTCAGTGCGTAGCCCAGGGCCACCACGCCGCCGAAGGAATGTCCAACCAGATCGAAGGGTTGCGGCAATGGCGGTAATGCTGCCTCGATAAGCTCCACATAATGCAGCAGTGATATGGAATCGCCCGGCGGCCACCGTGCCGTTTCTCCGTAGCCGAACAATTCCGGCCGCAGGAACCGTGGTGAGTCGCCATCCGGCCAAGCGGCGATCACCTTGTCCCAGTGCCGGCGGTCGGCGCCCGAGCAATGCACCATGACTATCGGATGGCCGTCGCCTCTGTCGCCGCAACCGACTGAAAAATCCTCGGGAAGCAAAATGTTAGGCTCTGTGCGCGCATTATTTTGCAATTGCCTTGTGTGGGATTTTGGCATGTATGCTCCGTCATGGCTGACAGGGCGCACCATGACGTTCGCGTGATCGGCGCCATAGTTTTAAAATGGAACTTTGCGCTGACACGCCGCCGGGATAGATAGGCGTGTATGGCAAATCGATACGGTTCCTTCTGCCCCGTCGCCAAAGCTGCGGAGGTGATCACCGGACGCTGGACTCCGCTGATCCTATACGAACTCATGCGCGGCAGCGAACGCTTCAGCGACATCCAGAATGGGGTGCCGCTGATGGCGCGCAGCCTGTTGGCCCGTCGCCTGCGCGAGATGGAACAGGACGGCCTTATTCTTCGCATCCGCGCCGAAGGGCAGCGCGGCCATATCTATCGCCTGACGCCAGCGGGTGATGCCTTGCGGCCGCTGATCGATCTGATGGGGTATTGGGCCACCGACTGGCGGGTGCCTTATATCGATGCGGAAGATCGCAACGTCACCCATCTGATGTGGTCGATGCGCAATGCCTTGCTTGGCGATGCATCGCGCGGCAGCAACATGGTGTTCCATTTCCGCTTCCGCAACGTGCCCAGCCGCGATCACAAGCTGCGGCAATGGTGGATGATCCTGCGCGATGGCGAGATCGATCTCTGCTATACCGATATGGGCTTCGAGGTCGATCTCACCGTTGATGCCGATCTGCTGGAATTCTTTCGTGTCGTGCACGGCATCAAAAGCCTGCGGCAGGCGCGCCGGGCTGGCGAGGTGGAGATCACCGGTCGTGGCGATGCTCTCGACTATTTCATGGAGCGTTTCGGCATCACCGAACCGCCGCAGCCGCATTTCGCCACAGTCTCGGATATCGTGCCGCCCGTCTCGATCAGAACGACGATCCAGGCTGCCTGAGGAACTCGACTTCTTCCGGCGTGCTCTCGCGGCCCAGCGCCGCGTTGCGGTGCGGGAAACGGTTGAAGCGTGCGATGATGGCGCGATGCCGTTCGGCATAATCCAGAAGGTCGTGGCCGGGCAGGTCCTTCTCCAGCGCGGCGAATAGCAGGCAACTGAAATCCTGATCCTCTGGCGCCTCGCTATGCTCGAATGGCATATAGGCGAATTGCCGCATCGCCGGCGGCAGGCCGATATCGAAACCGCGGTCGGTCATCTGTCGGGCCACGGTGCGGGCCCGTTCGTCGCCAGCAAAAGCCCTCGCGCTGTTGCGGAACAGATTGCGAGGAAACTGGTCGAGCAGAAGAACCAGGGCCAGGGCGCTTTCCGCCTGTCCGGCCCATTCCTCGTATCCACCGGCCAGCGCCGTCTCGACGGCCGCGTCGAAACGCCGGCGGATTTCCTCGTCGAAGGCTGGGCTCTTCTCCCACCACACTTTGCGCGGCCGCAGCGCTTCCGGGCCGCCTCGGTCGAACCAGAAATCCAGAATGATAGCGGGAGTGATGTCAGAGGGTGTTGCGGTAGCGCGGCTCATTGCCCAGATTTTCCCATAGCCAGTAACCGATCAGATGGCGCGGCTGGTCCTGATCGTCCAGCAGGGGTGATATGATGCGTTGAAATACGGCGAATTCATGATTGGGCAGGGGCGTGGCGCGGTGTGCATAAGCGGGCTCGCCGCCGGCCAGGATGACGGCATATTCCGCCTGCAGGGCGGCGACGGTATCCGGCGCATGCACCTCGTCGAAATAACAGCCGCTGAGATTGCGTTGCACCGCCTGGGTATGGTTGTCGCCCAGCAGGCGATAGCGGATGCGAATGGCGCCGTTATCCTGCGGCAGCCAGTCGAAGATGCCGATCCCCGGCAGCAGGCCGCGTGGCATTTCCAGCGGGTCGATCTCGCGGCGACGCGGCAGGCGGCCGGCCCGTTGCCGCAGGCCCCGCCAGTAATCGAGGAATTGCGCCAGCGGCAGCGGCAGCGATTCAGGCCAGGCGGTATCGAGGTTGCGTTCCGCGATCTGCATTTCTATCCCCCGTCGCCAGACTAGAGGCGAGCCGGACGGGACTGCAAGGACTGTCGTCACGGCGCCCGGGTCTGCTAGTTTGGGGAAAAGGGAGGACGTTGTATGAATGTCATCGATCTGAAGGGCCGGCGCGGCGTGGTCACCGGCGGGGCACAGGGCATCGGCCGGGCCATCGTCGAACGGCTGCTGCGGTCGGGCGCCTCTGTCGCGATCTGGGACCGCGATGCCGCGCTGGCAACCCGGGTGGCCGGTGAACTGGCCGGGCTGGGCCGGATCGAGGCGGTGAGCGTGGACGTCACCGACTGGACCAGCGTGGAGCAGGCCGCGGCGCAGACCCGAGCATTGCTGGGCGGCATAGATCTGCTGGTGAACAATGCCGGTATCGCCGGGCCGAATGCATCGCTGGACAGCTATCCGCTGGCCGACTGGAATCAGGTGATCGCCATCGACCTAACCGGGGTGTTCCATTGTTGCCGCGCCGTGGTGCCGCTGATGAAGGCGGCCGGCTATGGCCGCATCGTCAATGTCGCTTCCATTGCCGGCAAGGAGGGCAACCCCAATGCTGCCGCCTATTCGGCGGCCAAGGCCGGGGTGATCGCCCTGACCAAGTCGCTGGGCAAGGAACTGGCCGGACAGGATATCGCGGTCAACTGTATCACCCCGGCGGCGGCGAAAACCGCGATTTTCGACCAGATGACGCAGACGCATATCGACTATATGCTATCCAAGATACCGCGCGGCCGCTTCGTCGCGGTGGATGAGATCGCGGCGATGGTGGCCTGGCTGCTGTCGGCGGAGAATTCCTTCACCACCGGGGCAGTGTTCGACGTCAGCGGCGGCCGTGCCACGTATTGAGTCAGTATCTTTAGAGTATGCGGGGAAAAGAATGCCCGAAACCCGGGTTGCAAAATTCGCCATCGGCGATGTGGTGCGCCACAAGCTGTTTCCGTTTCGTGGTGTGATCTTCGATGTCGATCCGGTGTTCAACAACACCGAGGAATGGTGGCAATCCATCCCGCCCGACCTGCGCCCGCGCAAGGACCAGCCTTTCTATCACCTGCTGGCTGAGAATGCGCAGTCGTCCTATGTGGCGTATGTCTCGGAGCAGAATCTGCTGCCTGATTCAGAGGCCGGCCCGGTGAACCATCCCGATATCGGCAAGTATTTCGCCGGCTTCCGCGATGGCCGCTATCACTGGCGCGCTGCGCCCCGGATGTAAGTCTCTCCGGATGTGATCCGGCGGGCCGCTACAGAAGTTTTCCGATCAGTGCGATCAGGGCCGGCATGTTGATGCCGATCAGCACCAAGCCAACGGCGCCGGCGATCAACCGGCCGGGCAGCCTGTTGACAAGGAAGGCCGCCACCGGCGCGGCCAGCAGGGCGCCGATCATGATGGCCAGCGCGGTGCTGCCGATCGTGGTTAGCGTGGCCGCGCCCAGCCAGAAGGAAAACACCGCGGCCTGCACGGCGGCCACGATGGGCTCGGCCGTGTTGGCCGAGCCGACAGCCTTGCGCGGATCACGGCCCTGCATGATCAGGCTGGTGGTGACGATGGGGCCCCAGCCGCCGCCGAAGGAATCGAACAGGCCACCCAGCAGGCCAGCGGTGGCGGGGCGGCCTTTCGGCGCATTCGCGACATCTAGGCTGCGCCGCCAGCGCAGGGCGCGCAGGATCACCACGATGCCCATGAAGCCCAGATACAGCGCGGCCAGCGGGCGGATCACATTCAGCGGCAGCAGCGCGATCACGCTGGCGCCGACGATGCCGCCGATGATGCCAGGCAGGATCAGGTGGCGGCATACCGCCCAGTCGATATTGCCGAATTTCCAGTGCGACAGGGCCGAGGCGATGCCGGTGGGAATCTTGGTGACATGCACGGCGGCGCTGGCCACGGCCGGCGGCAGGCCGGTCGCCACCAGCACGCTGCTGGCGATCACGCCGTAACCCATGCCGATGGCACCATCGATAAGCTGCGCGGCGAAGCCGACAGCGGCAAAAAGCGCCAGATCGAAATCCACGCTGCCTCCTGGTTACGGTAACGCTTGAACCGGAGCGAAGTTACGCGGCAAAGCTGCGCAGGGCGTAGTCTACCAGAGTCTGTGCCGATTCCGACAGGGTGTGCTGCGTGGTGTCGAGTACCAACTGCGCCACGTCCGGCGCCTCATATGGCGCCGAGATGCCCGTGAAACCGGCAATTTCGCCGGCGCGGGCGCGTTTATACAGGCCCTTGGGGTCGCGCATCTCGCAGATCGCAAGATCGGCCCGTACGAAAATCTCGTGAAACCCGTCGCCCACGATTGTACGGGCATGATCGCGTTGCTGTTGCCGTGGGCTGATCGCCGAGACCAGAACGATCAGGCCGGCATCGCTCATCAGCTTGGCCACTTCAGCGATGCGGCGGATATTCTCCGCGCGGTCGGCATCGGAAAAGCCCAGATCGCTGTTCAGGCCATGGCGCAAATTGTCGCCATCCAGCACGGCCACCTGGCGGCCGCGCGCGAACAGGGCCGCCTGCGCCGCCATGGCCAGTGTCGATTTGCCGGCGCCCGACAGGCCGGTCAGCCACAACACGCCGCCGCGATGGCCGTTCACGGCCGCGCGGTCCTGCGGCGTGACGCTGGAATCCACGGTTGCGATGGCGGGAGCTGCCTGCTGCAGCACGTCCTCGACCACCAGGCCGCCGGCGATCTGCGGCCCGCGGATCAGCACACCGCGTCCGGTGCGCGGCAGCGTGTCGTAAAGATCCAGCGCCAGCGGCCGGCGGCAGCGCAGAATCGCGCGGGCCACGCCGTTGCGTTCGATCTGCGCCGCATTGGCGCTGCTTAAGGATTCCACATCCAGGGCCTCGGTGATCGCCTCGATCTCGACCTCGCGTTCGGTGGTGCCGATCTTCAGCGTCAGGCGGTCGCCGGGCTTCAGCGGGGCCTTGTCCAGCCAGAACAGCCGCACGGCGATGCGGCTGGCCTCGCGCGGTGCCTGGTCAGGGTGGCTGGCCAGCACGCCACGTTCGACGAACACATCTTCATCCAGCGTGAAGGCGACGCTGTCGCCGGCGATGGCCTCCTCGCGCGGCTGGTGGTGGCTGGCATTGCCGCGCCAGCTTTCCAGACTGGCGACCACGGCCTCGCGGCCCAGCGGCGCGAACCGGATGCGCTCGCCCACCTTCAGCCGGCCGCTTTCGATGCGCCCCACCACCACGCGGCGGTCGTCCAGGCGATAAAGATCCTGGATCGGCAGCCGCAGCGGCTGCTCGACCGGCACCGCTCGGGCGCCAAAGGCGTCCAGCGCACCGATCAGGGTCGGGCCACGATACCAGCCGGTCTGCGCACTGTGCGCGGCGATGTTGTCGCCGGTGCGCGCCGAAACCGGCACCAGGGCGGCGACCTCGATGCCGATATCGGCCAGGTAATTGCGCACGGCTTCGGCCACGGCCTGGAAGCGGGCCTCGTCATGGCCGATCAGGTCGATCTTGTTGATCGCCACTGCCACCTGCCGGATGCCCAGCAGATGCAGCAGGTAGGCATGGCGGCGCGTCTGCTCGGCCAGGCCCTGGGCGGCATCCACCACCAGGATGGCGGCATCGGCCTGGGCCGCGCCGGTCACCATGTTCTTCAGGAATTCCTTGTGGCCGGGCGCGTCGATGATCACGTAGCGGCGGCGCTGGGTGGTGAACCAGATCTGCGTGGTATCCACCGTGATGCCCTGGTCGCGCTCGACTTGCAGGGCATCCAGCAGGAACGACCATTCGAAATCCAGGCCGCGCTTTTCCGATACGGCTTTCAGCTGCTCCAGCTTGCCGGCCGGCAGGCTGTCCGTGTCGTGCAGCAGGCGGCCGACCAGGGTGGATTTGCCGTGATCGACATGGCCGACGATCACGATGGGGAAGGCGCGGCCCTTGTGCAGCCCGACAGCCTTCGGGTGGATGGCCAGATCGATGACGCTCATGGCGCTCCTCACATATAGCCGGCGACGCGCAGCCGCTCGAAGGCATCTTCCGAATCGTGGTCCATGGCGCGGCCGGCGCGTTCCGGTTCGCGCGTCACTTCCAGTTCGGCGATGATCTGCTCGATATTGGCGGCGCGGCTGTCGATCGGAAAGGTGATGCCGATTTCGCCCAGCGAGCGGAAGCGCTTGCCTTCATCATTGGCGAAATACAGCGGCACCACCGGAATTTCCTCGCGCTGGATGTAGCGCCAGATGTCCAGCTCGGTCCAATGCAGCAGGGGGTGGATTCGCATATGCACACCATCGGGCAGCTCGGACGCGAAATGGTCCCACAGCTCGGCCGGCTGGTCGCGGAAGTCCCAGGCGCCGTCATCGCCGCGGGGACTGAACACGCGCTCCTTGGCGCGCGTTGCCTGCTCGTCGCGGCGGATGCCGGCGATCACGCCTTTCCACTGGTATCTCGCAATCGCTTCCTTCAGGCCCAGGGTCTTGCGCGCGGCGATGCGCGAATTGTGCGGCAGCGTGGGATCAGTGGCCTCCAACGGCGGGCAGGCATCCTTGATCAGCTCCAGCCCCCATTCCCGGGCATAGCGGTCGCGGAAGGCATAGGTTTCGGGGAATTCCAGCCCGGTATCCAGATGAGCGACCGGAAACGGCACGCGGCCGAGGAAGGCTTTCTTGGCCAGCCAGATCATCACGTTGGAATCCTTGCCCAGCGACCACAGCATGGCCAGAGGTCGGATGCGGCTATAGGCCTCGCGCAGGATGTAGATGCTCTGGGCTTCGAGCTGGTCGAGATCGTCGTGCATGATCGTCATTTCATTTCTGTGGCCGGCCATGGATGCCGCATTCGGTTTTTTCGCTGCCGCGCCAGCGCCCGGCCCGGGCATCCTCGCCGTCCTGCACCGGCTGGGTGCAGGGCGCGCAGCCGATGGAGGGATAACCCTGCGCCACTAGGGGATGGCGTGGCAGATCATGGCGGATGAAATGAGCCTCGATCTCTGCCGGGCCCCAGTCGGCCAGCGGATTGAATTTCAGCCGCGCGCCATCGGCCTCCACCAGCGGAATGGCGTTGCGGGTCGCGGCCTGGAAACGCTTGCGGCCGTTGATCGAGGCGGCGAAGGGCTTCAGTCCGCGCTCCAGCGGCTCCACCTTGCGGATGCGGCAGCAGGCATCGGCATCGTGGAACCACAGCGTGCCGCCTTCGTCATGGGCGGCCAGCGATCTGGGATCTGGCCGCAGGTTGCGCACATCGCTCAGGCCCAGCCGCGCGGTCAGCAGGTCGCGATAGGCCAGCGTTTCGTCGAACAGCTTGCCGGTTTCCAGGAACAGCACCGGCGTGGCTGGATCGACCCGGGCCACCAGATGCAGCAGCACAGCCGCCTCGGCCCCGAACGATGACACCAGCGCGATCTGGCCGGGAAACAGCTCGGTGATGGCGATGCGCAGGATGTCCTCGGTCGATTTACCCTGCAGCCGCGCATTCAGCGACCGCGTGTAATCGTCGATATCCAGCGAAGCGAAGGCCAGTGCGCTCATTCGGCGGCCTCCTGCTTGCGCGCTGCCGCCAGCCGCTGTTTCAGGGCGCTGATGCGTCCGTCGCCCGTGGGCTGGTAGACATGGCTGAAGCCGCGCATTGCGGCGGCAAAGGCTTCGGCGGCGCCTTCGCGGGCGATCTCGAAAGCATCGAAGCCGCAACGCTGCATATGCCAGAGCTGGTCCTGCAGCACATGACCAGTGGCGCGAAGTTCCCCCGCGAAACCAAATCGCTCGCGCAAAAGTCGCGCCTGGCTGTAGGCCCGGCCATCGCTGAATTTCGGAAACTCCAGCACGATCAGGTCGAAGCGACCGGCTTCGGGGCCGAAGTCCAGTACATCCACCGTGTGGGGCAGGCGGATACCCAGCGGCGCGTTGCGGCCAGCCAGATGTTCCTGCTCGGCCTGCCAGCGCGCATGGGAAATCAGCGCGGGCCTGTGCTCCGGCAACGGCGCGTCGTCGGCGACGCTCAGCCAGGCATCCTCGCCGATCATCTGTCCATTTTTAAGCAGCGGCATAGACGGCCTCCCTGAACGGCTGCAATCCGACGCGGCGATAGGTGTCGAGGAAACGCTCGTCGCTGCCGCTGCGCAGCCGCAGATAGATCTCGACCAGGGTGTCGATGGCATCCACCGTCTGCGCCGTGTTCAGCGCCGGGCCGAGGATGTCGCCCAGGGCGGCATCCTGGTCGGCCGAGCCGCCCAATGTGAGCTGGTAGAATTCCTCGCCATTCTTGTCGACGCCAAGGATGCCGATATGACCCACATGATGGTGGCCGCAGGCATTGATGCAGCCCGAAATCTTGATCTTCAGCTCGCCGATGTCGTGTGCGCGTTCCCAGTTCCTGAAACGCAGGGCGATCTGCTGGGCGATCGGGATCGAGCGGGCATTGGCCAAAGCGCAGTAATCCAGGCCGGGGCAGGCGATGATATCGGAGGCCAGGCCCACATTCGGCGTGGCGAGATCGTATGCCTTCAACGCTCTGAACAAAGCCGGCAGGTCGGCCTGTTTCACATGCGGCAGCACCAGGTTCTGCTCGTGCGTGACGCGGATTTCGCCGAAGGAATAACGGTCGGCCAAGTCGGCCACGGCCAACATCTGCTCGGCCTTCATGTCCCCCGGCGGCTCGCCTTCCTTCTTCAGCGAGATGGTGACGATGCTGTAGCCCGGTTGCTTGTGCTTGAACGTGTTACGTCGGGCCCAGAGGCCGAATTCGAAATCGGTACGGAAGGCGGCGGCATAATCCGGGGCCACGCCGCCGGACAGTCTTTCGAAAGCGGGTGGCGCGAAATGCGCAGCGATCTGGTCGATGGCCGCCTGCGGCAGTTGCAGCGCGCCGTCGCGGATCGATTGCCATTCGGCCTCGACCTTCTCGCGCATGGTCTCGATGCCGATCTCGTGCACCAGAATCTTGATGCGTGCCTTGTACATGTTGTCGCGCCGGCCGAACTGGTTGTAGACGCGCAGAATGGCTTCCAGGTAACTCAGCAGATGCTGTTTGGGCAGGAAGTCGCGAATCGTCTTGCCGATGAAGGGTGTGCGGCCCAGGCCACCACCCACGATCACCTCGAAGCCGGTTTCGCCGTCGGCATTCCTGTGCATGCGCAGCCCGATATCGTGCACGCGCACGGCGGCGCGGTCGTTCGGCGAGCCGGTGACGGCGATCTTGAACTTGCGCGGCAGGAAGCTGAATTCGGGGTGGAAGGTCGACCATTGTCGGATGATCTCGCACCACACCCGCGGATCCTCGATCTCGTCATGGGCGGCGCCGGCGAACTGGTCGGTGGTGGTGTTGCGGATGCAGTTGCCGCTGGTCTGGATCGCATGCATCTGCGCCTTGGCCAGATCGGCCAGAGCATCGGCGGCGTCTTCCAGCCTGATCCAGTTGTATTGCAGGTTCTGCCGCGTGGTGAAATGGCCCCAGCCGCGATCGTATTTGCAGCCGATCTGCGCGAGCGCGCGCAATTGCCGTGACGATAGCGTGCCATAGGGGATGGCGATGCGCAGCATGTAGGCATGCAGCTGCAGATACAGGCCGTTCTGCAGGCGCAGCGGCTTGAATTCTTCCTCGCTGATCGCCCCGCTCAGGCGCCGCGCCACCTGGTCGCGGAACTGCGCCACGCGCTCGTCCACAAGGGTCTGGTCGATCTGGTCATACTGGTACATGGGCAAATCCTCAGTCTACGCGGCCGGCCGTTTTTCGGTGGTCGGTCCGGCGGCGCGGATGCGCTCGCGGAACTGGATTGGCCAGGGGGGCGTTGTGCTGCCATCCACCGGCACCAGATACGGCGCCACCACGATGTTGCGTGCCGCCTGCGCCTCGGCTTCGGCCAGCCAGGCGGCGGCGGCCTCGGCATTCGGCGCCACGAAGGCGGCGGCGATGTCGCGGCTCCAGTCTTTGTGGATGGTCAGGTAGACCACGTCGCCGCTGCTCAGGTGATTGGCGGTGACGATATGGGCCTGGTCTTTCAGTTTGGGGGCTTTGGCCATGGGTCTGGTCCTTATGCGCGGCGCTGCTGCGGCAGGGCGGAGATCCGTGCAGTCGCGGCCACTTTGCCGATCACCAGCAATACCGGGCCATCTCCTGCATGCCGTGCAGCCAAGGCGGGCAGGGCATACAGCATCCCCGCGCTTACACGCTGCTCGGGTCGCGTGCCATTCTCGATCAGCGCCACCGGCAACGTGGGCGATACGCCGGCCTGCAGCAGTCGGTCGCGAATATCCGCCGCCCGGCTCAGGCCCATATAGACCACGACGGTTTCGCCAGCGCGGGCCCGCTCGGCCCACTGAATCGCATCCTCGCCGTCTTTCAGATGGCCGCTCACCAGCGTCACGCCATGACTCAGGTCGCGATGGGTCAGTGGAATGCCGGCCGCTGCCGCGCAGCCCAATGCCGCCGTGATGCCCGGTACCACCTGCACGGCAATGCCGTGCGCCTGCAAATATTCCAGTTCCTCGCCGCCACGGCCGAAGATGAAGGGATCACCGGCTTTCAGCCGCACGACGTGTTTGCCCTGGCCGGCCAGCTCGGCCATCAGGGCATTGATCTGCGTCTGGCTTAGACGATGGCGGCCCTTGCGCTTGCCCACCGCGATGCGCTCGGCGTCGCGACGCACACGGTCCAGCACGGCGGGCGGCACCAGGTCGTCATACAGCACCGCATCGGCCTGGCTTATCACCTGTTGCGCCTTCAGGGTCAGCAGGTCGGGATCGCCCGGTCCGGCGCCCACCAGGGCCACGCTGCCTGCGGCGTCAGCCTGCGGCGCGTTGAGCTGGGCCAGCAGGGTGCTGCGCGCGCCGCTCAGATCGCCGGCCAGCGCCTTCTGCGCGACCGGGCCGTCGAACACACGCTCCCAGAAGCGCTTGCGTTGACGCGGCTCGCGGATCACACGTGCCACGCTGTTGCGGAAATCGCCAGCCAGGGCAGCCAGCTCGCCCAGACGCGAAGGCAGCAGAGCCTCGATCTGCGCGCGGATGCGGCCCAGCAGCAACGGCGCGGTGCCGTTGGATGCAATCCCGATGGTGATGTCGCCGCGCTCGATAATGGCGGGCACGAGAAAGTCGGACAGCTCGGCGCGATCCACCACGTTCACGAAAACGCCACGGGTCCTGGCCGCATCGGCCAGCGCGAGATTTTCGGTTTCATCCTCGGCCGCCCCGATGGCGATCCGCACGCCATCGAGCAGGGCGGGGGAGAAAGACGTTGCCCGATGCCGCACATGGCCGGCGGCAACATGGTCGGCGATCTCGTCATTGATGTTTGGGGCTGCCACTGTGACCGACGCGCCGGCCTTCCGCAGCAGGCGGATCTTGCGCGCGGCGTTTTCGCCGCCGCCCAGCACCAGCACGGGCCGGTCCTTCAGCACCAGGAAACTCGGGAATGTCTGCATGGCGCACCCCTCTTCGTGGCGCAGAGCCGATGCAGCCAGATATTTAACAGTCAAATACGATAGTCAACATAATAATACTTAAATAAGAGATATTATAAATATTCAAACAAAAAATAATGTGAAATAGATAGGCTATTACCTGCTCGGTAATTGTTAAGCCACTGTTCCGGCTGAAATATCGGGTCATCACATCAGCCCGGAGGTTTCCCATGCTTTCCCTGCGCAGTCTGCTCCGCTTCGATACCGCCCTGTGCCTCGCCTGTGGCCTGCCCGGCCTGCTGGCCGCCGGCTGGACGGCCAAATTCCTTTTGCCGGATCAGGCCGGGCTGCTCGGCCTGTCCATGCCCGGGGTGATGCTGGCCTTGGGGGCGGCGCTGGCCGCCTATGCCGGCCTGCTGCTGATCATGTCCAACCGGCCACAGCCGCCGCGCGGCTTCGTCGCTTTCACTGTTCTGGCCGATGGCCTGTGGGTACTGGGCACGCTGGCCCTGCTGGCCGCCTTCGGCGGAGCGTTCAGCCTGTGGGGCGTGGTCGCCCTGCTGGCGATTGCAGGCGATACCGCGCTGATCGGCTGGCTCAAGGCCCGCGCCCTGCGCGACAGCAATGGACTCGCGACGGCGTGACGGATCATGGACGGCGGGCGTTCGTACTGGACGTCCGTCTCCCTGCGCCCCATAACCGCCCCAGGGAGACATCAGCGATGCCCAGCCTGCATAGCGAACTGCCGGTCCGATCCAGTGCCACCGAAACACCCGGCTTCGGTACATTGATGCGGCAATGGCGCCGCCGCCGCGGCTTCAGCCAGCTTGAACTGGCCGAACTGGGCCGCGTGTCGCAGCGCCATGTCAGTTTCCTCGAATCCGGCCGCGCCCGGCCCAGCCGGCAGATGGTGCTGCATCTGAGCGAACTGCTCGACATGCCGCTGCGCGAACGCAACCGCCTGCTGCATGCCGCCGGCTTCGCAGCCGCCTATCGCGAAAGCCGGCTGGATGCGCCGCAACTGGCCGAGGCGCGCCACGCGCTGGATCTGCTGTTGCGCCAGCAGGAGCCGTTTCCGGCCGTGGTCGTCGATGCCGCCTGGAACGTGCAACTGGCCAACCGTGCCGCGCAGCGCATGATCGGTTTCCTGCTCGGGGCCGATCTCGATCCGGCGCAGCCGCTCAACATGATGAAGCTGCCGCTGCATCCCAAAGCGGTCCGGCCTTATATGCTGCATTGGCCCGATGTCGCCTCGGCCTTGCTGCATCGTCTGCAGCGCGAGGCGATGGACAGTCCCGCTGCGGCCTCCGTGCTGGCGGAAATACGCACCTATCCGGATGTGGATGCGGTGTGGCGCAAGGTGGACTGGGACAGCGAGCCGGCCCCCCTGCTGGGCTTCAGCGTGGAGAAGGATGGCCTGCGGCTGGACATGATCACCCTGATCGCCACCTTCGGCACCCCGCAGGATGTGACCTTGCAGGATCTGCGCATTGAAAGTTTCCTGCCGGCCAATGCGGCCAGCGAACAGCTTCTGCGCGAATTGGCAAAACAGGTTGCCGATTGACGCGGATCAAGCCAGCCGGCGCGGATTACGCTAGGATCGCGGCAGCTTCAGTCCAGGAGATGCCACATGAAAGCCGCCGAAATCATGACCAGCCCGGTCTTCGCCATCGCCAGCGACGCCAAGGTCGCCGAGGCGGTGCGCCTGATGCTGCAGAAGCATGTCAGCGGCCTGCCGGTGGTGGATGCGGCCGGCAAGCTGGTGGGCATGGTAACCGAGGGCGATTTTCTGCGTCGCAGCGAAATCGGCACCACCAAACGTCGTGCGCGCTGGCTGGAACTGCTGCTGGGCCCCGGTGCCCAGGCCGAGAATTATACCCATAGCCATGGCCGTCGCGTGGACGAGGTGATGACGCGCGAACCGGTCGCCATCGCCGAAGATACCTCAACGGCCGAAATCGTGCGGCTGATGGAAAAACATCGCGTGAAACGGCTGCCGGTCGTGCGCGACGGCAAACCTGTCGGCATCGTCAGCCGCGCCAACCTGCTGCATCTGTTTGCCGGTGCCCTGGCGGACGTGAAACCGGTGGCAGCCAGCGACGCGGCGATCCGCGAGCATATCCAGGCCGAGATGAAGAAGCAGTCCTGGGCGCCGACTGGCAGCACCAGCATCATTGTGCGCGATGGCGTGGTGCAGCTCTGGGGCACCATCTTCGACGAACGCGAACGCCTGGCCCTGAAAGTGCTGGCCGAAGGCGCGCCCGGCGCCAAGGGCGTCGAGGATCACCTGATCTGGCTGGAGCCGATGTCGGGCCTCTATCTCGAGCCGCCCAAGGTCTGAGCTTTAAGCCTTCGCGGCGTCCGGTCCGATCTTCCAGCGCGGCGTGGCGGTCATCACGATGTCGCCGGCCGCATCACGCAGTTCCACGCGGCCCGACAGGCTCTGCGGCTGCGACCAGTCCAGCGGCCCGACCTCGCATTGCGCCGTCACCGCGCCGCGTGCCTTCTTGACGAATTCTGTATCGAAGCCGGTGACGATCCAGCGCGCGCCCTTCACCGGCTGGCGGCTCATGATGGCGAGGTTGGCGGTCAGTTCGGCCAGGTTGGTCAGGGCCACGGCATGGATCGAGCGCAGGTGGTTGCGCACGGCGCGGCGGTCGGCCATCTGCGCCTGCGCGCGGCCCGGCATCAGGTTCAGCACGCGGGCATTGATGGTGGCGGCATAGGGCACGGTCAGGCCGATCAGGCGGCTGAACAGCCAGCTGCCGAAAGGCAGGCGGGAAACGCGCTGCCACTGCTGCAGGATGGCGGGCTCGTTGCGGGACATGTCAGGTCTTCCTTGTTTTGCGGGCAGTGGTTGAAGTCGTGGCAGAGACGGCGATGGCATCCCAGATCGCATCAGTCAGTTGTTTTGCCGCCAGATCGGGCCGGATGCTGGCCTTGCCGGCACGATGGCTGCGCAGCCAGGCCTGCACCGGGCCGACCACCAGGCTGATCAGGACATCGGGGGCGAGTGGCTTCAGGATGCCGGCCTCGACGGCGGGGCGGAACACCAGCATCAAGGGACGCAGGAAATCGGCGGTGCCGCGCTGCAGTTTGGCTTCCGCCACCGTGACAGCGCGATGGTAGCGATGCTCGGCCAGGAAGCGGGCGGCATCGGGATGCCGGATCGACCAGGCGATATGGGTTTTCACGAAAGCATCGAGAAAGCCCCGCGGGGTGTCGTGCCTGGACAAGTCGGCCATCAGCGCCATGCGATAGCGCTCCAGCAGATCTTCATACAATGCGGTGACCAGGCCTTCGCGGCTGCCGAAATGGTGGTACAGGCTGCCGATCGACACCGCGGCGGCATCACGCACCTGTTCGATTGTGGTGGACTCCACGCCCTGGGAATCGAACAGCGCCAGCGCGGCGATCAGCGCGCGTTCGCGCGCACCGGCTTTTGCGGTGTGATCCAGGATGGTGGGTTTGCGGGCGGAACGGGCCATGGCACGGGGTTATAGCAGCATTAGAATAATTTTCTAGAATAATCTTCCAGTCGACCCAATCGGCACAATTTTGCCAGCCCTATCCCCTTGGCGGCCGCTGCGGAAAGGCGCAGTCTTTGCCCAGACCCATCCGGGAAGAGAGAAACGCCATGAACCATGATTTTGTCCGTCGCCTCGGCATCGACCATCCCTTGCTGCTGGCCCCGATGGCCGGCGAAACCGCCAAGCCGGCGCTCGCCATCGCCGTCTCCAATGCCGGCGCGCTGGGCGCGCTGGGCGCCGCCTACATGACGCCGCAGGCGTTGCGCGACGCGATCCGCGCCATCCGTGCCGGCACGCAACGGCCCTTCCATATCAACCTGTTTTCGCCGCAGCCCTGGACGGCCGACCACGCCAAGATGGCAGCCTATCGCGCGGAGCTGGGGCAGGCGCATGCGGCGCTGGGCCTGGGCGCGCCTGATCTGCCGAACAGCTATCAGGAATCCTTCGAGGCACAGTTCGAGGTGGTGCTGGAGGAGGCCCCGCCGGTCTTCAGCACCACCTTCGGCGTGCTGACGCCCGAACAGGTGACGGCCCTGAAAGACCGCAACATCCTGGTGCTGGGTACCGCGACCACGGTGGCCGAGGCGCGCGTGCAGGCATCGGCCGGAGTCGATGCCATCATCGCCCAGGGTGCCGAGGCCGGCGGCCATCGCGGCAGCTTCCTCGACAGCGTGGAACACAGCCTGGTTGGCACCATGGCCCTGGTGCCGCAGATCGTCTCGGCGGTGAAGCTGCCGGTGATTGCCGCCGGCGGCATCGGCGATGGCCGCGGCGTTGCCGCCGCCCTGTGCCTGGGCGCTTCGGCCGTGGCTCTGGGCACGACATTCCTGCTGGCCGAGGAAATGGCGCTGTCGCCGGGCTACAAGGCATTGCTGCAAAGTGACCGGGCGGAAAACACGGCGCTGACGCGGGCCTTTTCCGGCCGGCATGCCCGCGGCATCCGCAACGCCTTTCTCGACCGCATGGCCGGCCGTGACGACATCATCCCCGATTTCCCGGTCGCCAATGCCATGAGCAAGGCGATGCGCGGCGCGGCCTCGAAATCCGGCCAGACCGATTACCAGTCGCTCTGGGCCGGACAGGCGGCCCGGCTGGCCCGGCCGGAACCGGCGGCGGCCATCGTCGCCCGCCTGCTGGCCGAAGCACGCCAGGCGCTCGAAATCCAGGTTTGATGCGCTGCAAAGCCGCAGCGCCGGCCCTTGTCATTGGGGCCGGGGCCTTTAGAGTCTCCCGGTCTTATCAAGCATCGGGCTTAGCAACACACAGGCCGCCGGCCGCTATATGAGAAGGCCGCCGGGGCCTGTTCTGGGGAGTGAGTCATGGCGAAGGAACTGCATCATTTCATCGGCGGCAAGAAAGTGGCGGGCAAGTCGGGCCGCTTCCTCGACGTCTACAATCCCAGCACCGGCGAGGTCAGCGCCAAGGCGCCGCTCGCCACCAAGGCCGAGGTCGAGGCTGCCATCGCCGACAGCCAGCGTGCCTTCGCCGAATGGAGCGCCACCTCGCCGCTGGTGCGTGCCCGGGTGATGTTCAAGTTCAAGGAGCTGTGCGAGAAGCATGCCGATGAACTGGCTCTGCTGATCGCCAACGAGCATGGCAAGGTGGTCTCGGATGCCAAGGGCTCGCTGCAGCGCGGCCTGGAAGTGGTGGAGTTCGCCTGCGGCATTCCGCATCTGCTGAAGGGCGAGTATTCCGACAGCGTGGCGCGCGGCATCGACGTCTATTCGATGCGCCAGGCGCTCGGCGTCGTCACCGGCATCACCCCGTTCAACTTCCCGGCCATGGTGCCGATGTGGATGTTCGCCATCGCGATCGCGGCCGGCAACACCTTCGTGCTCAAGCCCAGCGAAAAGGACCCGTCCTGCCCGCTGCGCCTGGCCGAACTGATGCTGGAGGCCGGCGCGCCGGCCGGCGTGCTGAACTGCGTGATCGGTGACAAGGAAGCAGTGGATACGCTGCTCACCGATCCGCGCATCCAGGCGGTCAGTTTCGTGGGCTCGACCCCGATCGCGCAGTATGTCTATGCCACGGCGGCGGCGCATGGCAAACGCGTGCAGGCCATGGGCGGTGCCAAGAACCACATGATCATCATGCCCGATGCCGACATGGATCAGGCCGTCGATGCCCTGATTGGCGCTGGCTATGGCTCGGCGGGCGAGCGCTGCATGGCGGTGTCGGTCGCCGTGCCGGTGGGCAAGGGCACCGCCGACCGGCTGGTTGAGGCGCTGGCGCCGCGCGTGCGGGCGCTCAAGGTCGGCCCCAGCGTGGACAAGGATTCCGAGATGGGTCCGCTGGTGACCAAGGAACATCTCGCCAAGGTGAAGGGCTATGTCGATACCGGCGTGGCCGAAGGCGCCAAGCTGGTGGTGGATGGTCGCGGCCTGAAGCTGCAGGGCTATGAAGGCGGCTATTTCATGGGTGGCTGCCTGTTCGACAACGTCACGCCGAACATGCGCATCTACAAGGAAGAGATCTTCGGCCCGGTGCTCTCCGTCGTACGCACCGAAAGCTTTGAGGAAGCGGCCAAGCTGCCCACCGAGCATGAATTCGGCAACGGCGTGGCGATCTTCACCCGCGACGGCGATGCCGCCCGCGACTTCGCCGCCCGTGTGCAGGTCGGCATGGTCGGCATCAACGTGCCGATCCCGGTGCCGCTGGCCTTCCACACCTTCGGGGGCTGGAAGAAATCGGCCTTCGGCGACACCAACCAGCATGGCCCGGAAGGTGTGAAATTCTACACCAAGATCAAGACGGTGACGGCGCGCTGGCCGACCGGCATCCGCTCGGGTGCCGAGTTCAACATCCCGACCATGAAGTAAGCCGCTGACGGTTTGCTCAAGACGGGCGGCAGGGTAACCTGCCGCCCGTTGCATTTTCAGCCATGCCGATGACCCCGCTCGAAGCCTACCGCGCCAAACTCGCCGCCAAGGAGATCGCCGAAGACCCGGCGCAGGAACTGGCTGTGGAGAAACTGGAATTGCTCAGCCACCGGCTGCAGCATTATCGGCCGGGCGAGGATAGCTGGCTGCAGAAACTCAGCTTCGGCCGCAAGCGCGAACCGGCGCCGCAGGGCCTGTATATCTATGGCGAGGTCGGGCGCGGCAAATCCATGCTGATGGACCTGTTCTTCGCCGCCGCCCCGGTGGAGAAGAAACGCCGCGTGCATTTCCATGCCTTCATGCAGGAGGTGCATGCCGAAATCTTCCGCTATCGCCAACTGCCCGACGATGACGCGGAAAAGAAGAAGGGCGGCGATGATCCGATCCGCCCGCTGGCCAAGAAGATCGCCGAGGCGAGCTGGCTGCTCTGTTTCGACGAATTGCAGGTCACCGATGTGGCCGATGCCATGATCCTGGGCCGCCTGTTCGAGAAACTGTTCGAGCGTGGCGTGGTGGTGATTGCCACCTCGAACCGCGCGCCCGACGACCTGTATCAGGGTGGGCTGAACCGCCAGCTTTTCCTGCCCTTCATCGCGCTGTTCAAGGACAAGCTCGACGTGCTGCACCTGGCGGCCCAGCGCGACTATCGTTTGCAGCGCCTGAGTCGCGAGCGGGTCTGGTTCAGCCCCCTGAGTGCCAAATCAACGCTGGCGCTGGACCGCGCCTGGGACCTGCTCACCGATGCAGCCGAGGGCAAGCCGGTGGATCTCGAGCTGCTGGGCCGCAAGCTGCGTGTGCCGGAACAGGCTCGCGGCGTTGCGCGCTTCACCTTCGGCGACCTGTGCGAGGCGGCGCTAGGCCCGGCTGACTTCCTGGCGATCGCGCGCGCATTCCACACGGTGATGATCGACGGCATTCCCACGCTCAGCCCGGCCAGGCGCAACGAGGCCAAGCGGTTCGTGACGCTGGTGGACACGCTGTATGAGGCGAAGGTGAAGCTGATGGCCACGGCCGAGGCGCCGCCCGAGACGCTGTATCCCGAAGGCGACGGGGCGTTTGAATTCCAGCGCTGCGTGTCGCGTCTCAACGAGATGCAGAGCGAGGATTACCGCGCGCTGCCGCACGCGGCGCAATAGCCGGTCAGTTGGGCAGCAGCAGGTCGCGGGCGCGATCCAGCCGCGCGTTGGTGAATTGCGCGCCGGTCAGCACCGCGCCATCGAAGCGGCCATCGGTGAGGTCGGCGCCGGTCAGGTCTGCGCCCGACAGGTTGGCCTCGCGCATGTCCACGCCCACCAGGCTGGCGCCGCTCAGGTTGGATGCCACCAGCAGGGCCTTGCGCAGCTTGGCCGCGCTCAGGTTGGTGCGCGCGGTGCGGCTGTTCGGTGCCTCTTCGCGGATGGCGGCCAGGTTGGCGCCGGAAAGATCGGCGCCATCCAGCGTGGCGCGGGCGAGGCTGGCGCCGCGCAGGTTGGCCTTGGTCAGGATCGCGCCGCGCAGGTCGGCGAAATTCAGCCGCGCCAGCGCCAGGTTGGCATGGACCAGCATGGCATTGGCAAAGCAGGCACGTTCCAGCAGCGCGCCCATCAGGTTGATGCCCTGCAGGTCGCGGCCGGAGAAATCGAAATCGCTCAAATCCGCGCGCAGGCCCTGGCGGCCTTCCGAATGCACCCAGAGTTCATGCTGGCGCAGCACGTCGGCCAGATCTTCCGGGGCATGGCGCGACGCAGCGGCAAAGATCGCGGCAGCCAGCTCCGGCAGGGCGCGGCTGGCGGCATCGACGATGGCGCCGCGCAGATCGGCGCCGGCGAAATTGGCGCCGCCGAAATTCGCGCCGGTCAGCGTCGCGCCGGAAAGATTGGCGCCGGAGAAGTCGGAATGCTGCAGGTCGGCCGCGCCCAGACGGGCCGACATCATCTGCGCCTTGCGCAGATCGGCGCGGGCCAGGTTGCTGTCGTCCAGATTGGCATCGGCGAAATCGGCATGCAGGGCGAAGGCGCGCGAAAGCTGGGCGCCGGAAAGATCGGCTCGCTGCGCCGAGGCACCCGAAAGATCGATGGCACGTTTGGCGGGGCCACCATCGCTGAGCTTGCCGTCCGAATCATAAACCGGCGCCAATGCCTCGACGCCGTTCGATTCGGCCATGTTGGCATCGTTCAGGCCGGCGGCGCGCAGGCAGGCGCCGCGCAGGTCGGCCCAGCGCAGGTCGGCCCCGTCGAGGGTGGCATTGCGGAAATCTGAACCGCCGCATTTCGACATCGAGAGCTTGGCGCCATCGAGGCGGGCGCGATGCAGGCGGGTGCCGATCAGATTGGCCAGCGTGAGATTGGCGCCGGTCAGGTCGGCGTCCGACAGGTCAGTATAGGACAGGTCGGCGGGTTTGGCATCGGGCTTGCCGGCCAGATGGGCTTCATGCTCGCGTAACGCGTCGCGCAGCTTTTCCGCGCCAAGCTTGGTCAGATGCGAGGGAGCCCCGCGGGTGAAATCGCCCATAACGTCCTGCGGCCTTGCTAACCAACCTTACACAGAAGAAACAGATTCGGCCGCGAGTGTATCCCGGACCAGCCATGCCGATCCAGCCGTTTGCCCCCTGTATTGGCTGTTAGTCTAGCAGCTCAGCCGCGGCGTTCCACCATCAGCTTCTTGATCTCGCCGATCGCCTGGGCCGGGTTGAGGCCCTTCGGGCAGGTCTGCGCACAATTCATGATGGTATGGCAGCGGTACAGCCGGAACGGGTCTTCCAGGTTGTCGAGCCGCTCGCCGGTCATCTCGTCGCGGCTGTCGGCGATCCAGCGATAGGCCTGCAGCAGGATGGCCGGGCCGAGATAACGGTCGGAATTCCACCAATAGCTGGGACAGGAGGTGGAACAGCAGGCGCACAGGATGCACTCATACAGGCCATCCAGCTTTTTGCGGTCCTCCGCAGATTGCAGGCGTTCGCGTGCCGGGGCCGGGCTCTGGGTCTGCATCCACGGCTTGATTGAGGCATACTGCGCGTAGAAGTTGGTGAGATCGGGCACCAGGTCCTTGATCACCGGCATATGCGGCAGCGGATAGATCTTCACGTCGCCGTCGATATCCTCGCAAGCCTTGGTGCAGGCCAGCGTGTTGCCGCCGTCGATGTTCATGGCGCAGGAACCGCACACGCCCTCGCGGCAGGAGCGGCGGAAGGTCAGCGACGGGTCGACCTCGTTCTTGATCTTGATCAGCGCGTCCAGGACCATCGGGCCGCAATCGTTCATGTCGACTTCGTAGGTGTCGACCTGCGGGGTCTTGCCGTCATCCTGGTTCCAGCGATAGACGCGGAAGCGCTTGACCTTGCGCTCCTCGCCCGGCTTGGCCGGGGGCAGGCTCCAGGTCTTGCCTTCGGTGATCTTGGAATTCTTCGGCAGCGCGAACTCAGCCATGGGGAGCGTCCTCGTCTTCTCTTAGTACACGCGCTTCTTGGGCTCGATATACGAGACCTCGTTGGTCAGCGTGTAGGTATGCACCGGGCGGTAGTCGATGGTGATGTCGCCCTTGTCGCCCAGCCAGGTCAACGTGTGCTTCATCCACTGCGAATCGTCACGGTCGGGGAAATCCTCGCGGGCATGGGCGCCGCGGCTTTCCTTGCGGTTCTCGGCCGAATGCATGGTCACGACGGCCTGGCGGATCAGGTTGTCGAGTTCCAGCGTCTCGACCAGGTCGGAATTCCAGACCAGCGAGCGGTCGGAGACACCGATATCCGGCATCATCTTGTAGACCTCGTCGATCAGGCCGACGCCTTCCTTCAGAACCTCGCCGGTACGATAGACCGCGCAGTTGTTCTGCATGGCACGCTGCATCTTGTCGCGAATCTTGGCCGTCGCGCTGCCGCCCTTGGCATTGCGGAAGCGGTCGAGGCGGGCGAGCGCTTCGTCGCCGGCCTTCGGCATGTCCTTGTGCTTGGCACCCTTCTCGACGACCTGGGCCGCACGGATGGCGGCGGCGCGGCCGAACACCACGAGGTCGATCAGTGAATTCGAGCCCAGGCGGTTGGCGCCATGCACCGACACGCAGGCGGCCTCGCCCACGGCCATCAGGCCGGGCACCACCTTGTCGGGATTGCCATCCTTCAGGGTGACGACTTCGCCGTGATAATTGGTCGGGATGCCGCCCATGTTGTAGTGCACGGTGGGCAGCACCGGGATCGGCTGTTTGGTCACGTCGACGCCGGCGAAGATCTTGGCGCTTTCAGAGATGCCGGGCAGGCGCTCGTGCAGGATCTTCGGGTCCAGGTGATCCAGGTGCAGGAAGATGTGGTCCTTGTTCTTGCCCACGCCGCGGCCTTCGCGGATTTCCATGGTCATGGCGCGGCTGACCACGTCGCGCGATGCCAGGTCCTTGGCCGATGGCGCATAACGCTCCATGAAGCGCTCGCCCTCGGAATTGACGACATAGCCGCCTTCGCCGCGCGCGCCCTCGGTGATCAGGCAGCCGGCGCCATAGATGCCGGTCGGGTGGAACTGCACGAACTCCATGTCCTGCAGCGGCAGGCCGGCGCGCAGCACCATGCCGCCGCCGTCGCCTGTGCAGGTATGGGCCGAGGTGCAGGAGAAATAGGCGCGGCCATAGCCGCCGGTCGCCAGCACCACCATCTGCGAACGGAAACGGTGGATCGTGCCGTCGGCCAGGTTCCAGGCCATCACGCCACGGCAGGCGCCGTCCTCGTCCATGATCAGGTCGAGGGCGAAATATTCGATGAAGAACTCGGTGTCGAACTTCAGCGACTGCTGATACAGCGTGTGCAGCATCGCATGGCCGGTGCGGTCGGCGGCGGCGCAGGTGCGCTGGGCCGGCTCGGCGCCGAAATTCTTGGTCATGCCGCCGAAGGCGCGCTGATAGATCTTGCCTTCCGCCGTGCGGCTGAACGGCATGCCGAAATGCTCAAGCTCCAGCACGGCCGGCACGGCCTCGCGGCACATGTATTCGATGGCGTCCTGGTCGCCGAGCCAGTCGGAGCCCTTGACGGTGTCATACATATGCCAGCGCCAGTTATCCTCGCCCATGTTGCCCAGCGAGGCCGAGATGCCGCCCTGCGCCGCCACCGTGTGGCTGCGGGTCGGGAACACCTTCGAGATACAGGCAGTCTTCAGGCCGGCCGCGGCCATGCCCATGGTGGCGCGCAGACCGGCGCCGCCGGCGCCGACGACGACGACATCGTAGAAGTGATCGTGAACCTGATAGCTGGCGGGCATGGTCTTACACCCCAAGGAAAAGCTTGAGCACGGAAAGCGCGGCGATGCCGCCGACGACGAAGACCGCGAAGGTCACGCCCAGCAGGCTGGCCATCTTCAGGCCTTCGCTATGGACATAGTCCTCGATCACCACCTGCAAGCCGAGCTTCAGGTGCCAGAACACCGCCAGGATGGCGAGCAGGGCAATGATGGCGAAAACCGGATGGCGGAAGGCGGCGACGACGGCGGCGTGGTCGCCGGTCGCCAGCTTCAGCAGGCAGACCAGCATGATCAGCACCAGCGGGATCATCGCCACGGCGGTGACGCGCTGGATCCACCAATGCTGCACGCCGTCCTTGGCGGAGCCTAGGCCGCGTACGCTCTTGAGCGGGCTGCGCATGTGTTTGTTGGCATTGCTCATGGCGCGCTCCTCACTTCCAGGCGTAGGCGACGATCCAGGCCAGCACGGCCAGAACCACCGAGCCGACGATCGCCAGCCAGGCCGAGCGGTTGGCGACGGGGATGCTGTAGCCGTAGCCGGCATCCCAGGCCAGGTGCCGGATGCCGTTGAGCAGGTGGTAGAACAGCGCCCAGGTGAAGCCGAACAGGATCAGGCGGCCGAGCCAGGAGCCCAGCACCATCTGCACGTAGGCGTAGTATTCCGGGCCGGCTGCGGCGGCGACCAGCCACCAGGTCAGCACAAGGGTGCCAAGGCCCAGGCCAACGCCGGTGACCCGGTGCAGGATCGACGAGGCCATGGTGACAGGCCAGCGGTAGACCTGCAGATGGGGGGAGAGCGGTCGTTCGACATTCGCCATTTTTGTGCGCCTTCGAGTGGGGACGGCGCGCCGGGATCGGTGGAATACGTCTCCTGATCGGCGCCCCGAAAGCGGGGCAGATACTAGACCCGGCCACCGCCTAGTCAATGATTGGCAGCTCTGTTTTTAACGACCTAAACCCGCTGCCGGCAAGGCAAATTGCCGGCAGCGGGGATGTTCTCGTGTGTGTTCCTTGATGCGGGTCTATCGCAGATCGTAGGCGCGCTCGCCATGGGTGGTGATGTCGAGGCCGTCGAACTCCTCTTCCTCGCTCACCCGCAGGCCGCCGGTGATCCGCAGCAGCGCCAGGATGGCCCAGCTCATGCCCCCGGCCCAGGCGGCCGTGACAAGAAGCCCCAGCAGCTGGCTGCCCAGTTGGCCCATGGCATCCACGCCCTCGGCGAAACCGCTGCCGCCGAAGCCGGGCTGGCCGATCACGGCCACCAGCAGGATGCCCAGGGCGCCGCCCACGCCGTGCACGGCGCAGACATCCAGCGAATCGTCCAGTTTCAGGCGCTGTTTCAGCAATGCCGTGACGCTGAAGCAGATCACGCCGCCGCAGAAACCGGCGACCAGTCCACCCATCGGGCCGGCCACGCCGGCGGCCGGCGTGATGGTGGCCAGGCCGGCGATCAGCCCGGTGACCGTGCCGACCAGCGACGGCCGGCCATGGCGCAGCCACTCGATGCCCATCCAGGTCAGCGCGCCAGCGGCGGCCGACATATGCGTGGCCAGCAGGGCCATGCCCGCGCTGCCATTGGCGGCCAGGGCCGAGCCGGCATTGAAGCCGTACCAGCCCACCCACAGCATGCCGGCGCCGGTGGCGGTCATGCCCGGATTATGCGGCAGGATCGGCTCATGCGGAAAATCGCGGCGACGGCCTACCATCAGGGCCGCGGCCACTGCCGCCATGCCGGCGGTCACGTGCACCACCAGGCCGCCGGCAAAGTCGATCACACCGGCCTCGGCCAGCCAGCCGCCGCCCCAGATCCAGTGACAGACCGGCACATAGACCAGCAGCAGCCACAGCCCGGAAAACCACACCACCGCCGAGAACTTGATGCGTTCGGGATAGGCACCGACGATCAGCGCCGGGGTGATGATGGCAAAGGTGGCCTGGAACATGAAAAACACCGCCTCGGGGATGCCGTCCTTCAGCGTGTCGGCCGTGATGCCGGTCAGGAAGGCGCGATCCAGCCCGCCGATCCAGGCCTGGTTCTGGCCGCCATCGGAAAAAGCCAGACTGTAGCCGAAGGCCAGCCACAGCACCGACATCAGCGCGGCGATCACCACGCAATGCATCAGCACGCTGAGCGCGTTCCGCGCCCGTACCAGCCCGGCATAGAACAGCGCCAGGCCCGGCAGGGTCATGAACAGCACCAAGGCCGTGGCGGTCAGCAGCCAGGCCGTGCTGGCCATGTCGAGCGGTTTTTCATCGGCGGCGAAAGCCGGCAGCGACGACGCAAGCAGCACAATAGCGGGCGCCGCCAGGCGGCGCGCGAAGAAGGCGATCATGGGGTCCCACCCTGTCTCGTTAAATCTGGCTCGTTATGTCTTGCCATTCGGCCGGCGGGCGAAACGCCGGCAAAACAGGCAGGCTGCCCAAGCACGAGGCATGCCACCAGACGGGAGCGGCACAGGGCAGGTTATGGCACGGGAAGTGCTGATAAACGCTCAGGCAGGCCAGCGCTTCGGGAAATGGCTCCCGAAGCTGCCGGCAAATTCAGCATAATGCCGCTGAAGAAATGATCTTTTGCCTTTTATTTAGGCAATATCAGGCGTGCCGCGGCATCGCCACCCAGTAATCCAGGTCGAGGACCACGTTGTCCGGATATTTGCCGGCGGCATCCCTGTCGGGGAAGCTCTGCGTGGGCTGGTCCTTCACCGCCAGCGTGCGGATGCGCAACAGGCCCACATCGCTGCGGCCTTCGACCTCACCTTTGTCCAGCACCTCCGACCAAGCATAGATCGTGTTGCCGGCCAGGGTCGGATTCACATGCCGGCCGCCATTGATGCCCACCACGAAGGCGGCATTGCCAAGGCCGTTGAAGCTGAGCGCGCGCGCCAGGCTGATCACATGGCCGCCATAGATCAGGCGGCGGCCCAGTTTCTCCTGGCCCTGGCGATGCTGGTCGAAATGAACCTTCGCCGTGTTCTGGTACAGCCGTGTCGCCAGCATATGCTCGGCCTCTTCGATGGTCATGCCATCGACATGATCGATCTTCTCGCCGACGCCGTAATCCTCCCAGCCATGCTGGCTGCCGGCCATCACCCAGTCGTATTTTCGGAAATCGGTGCCTTCAGGCACGCGGAGCTGCGCGGGCGTCAGCGCCTCGGCCAGTTGCGGCACATGCTCCTCGGCGATCACGGCGCTTTCGTCGCGCTTCTTCACCATCACCCAGCGCACGTAATCCAGCACCAGATCGTTGCCGTTCTTGTAGCCCTGGCTGCGCACATAGACCACGCCGGTCTTTTTGTTCGAATTCTCCTTCAGGCCAATCACGCTCGACACGGTATGCAGGGTGTCGCCAGGATAGACCGGCGCGAACCAGCGGCATTGCGCATAACCCAGGTTGGCCACGGCATTCAGCGAGATTTCCGGCACGGTCTTCCCGAAGATGATGTGGAAGGCCAGCAGATCGTCGACAGGCGCGGCCTTCAGGCCGATGCTGCGTGCCAGCGTGTCGGCCGATTGCAGCGGAAAACGCGAACCATACAGCGCGGTATACAGCGCCACGTCGCCCGTGGTCACCGTGCGTGGCGTGGCATGGCGCAATTGCTGCTTGAGCTTGAAGTCTTCGAAGAAATTGCCGGGATTGGTTTTTGTTGTCATAGCTCGCTTCCTTTTTTCGTCATGCCGGGCCTGGCCCGGCATCCCATTTTTTCATCGCCAGAACGGAAAATGGGACCCCGGGTCTTTGCCCGGGGTGACGATGAATTTTTACGCCGCCTGCTGCAGTTTCGCGATGGCATCGGCCAGGGCTGCCAGCTTCTTCGCCTGCTCGACATGCAGGTTTTCCACCAGCTTGCCATCCACCAGCACCACGGCCTTGCCTTCCTTCGATGCCTGCTCGAACGCGGCGATGATCTTGTGCGCGCGCGCCACGTCGGCCTCGCTGGGGGCGAACACGCGGTTGGCGGCATCGATGGTCTTGGGATGGATCAGTGTCTTGCCGTCAAAGCCCAGCTCCAGGCCCTGTCTGCAGGCGGCCTCGAAGCCGGCCTCGTCGTCGAGGTCGAGATACACGCCGTCGAGGATGCTTAAGTTGTAAGCCCGCGCCGCCAGCAGGCACAGGCCCAGTGACGTGATCACCGGCAGGCGCAGCGGCGTGTGCTGCGCGTTCAGGTCTTTCACCAGATCGGAGGTGCCCATCACGAACACGGCCAGCCGCTTCGAGGCGCTTGCGATCTCCTCGGCATGCAGGATGCCCTTGGGCGTTTCCATCATACACCAGATCGCGGTCCTGGCCGGCGCGCCGTTGGCGGTCAGCAATGCCTCGGCAGCCTGCACCTGGGCCGCGCTTTCCACCTTGGGCAGCAGCACGGCATCCGGGCCGGCCTTGGCCGCGGCGATCAGGTCGTCCTTGCCCCAGGGGGTATCGAGCCCGTTGGTGCGGATGATCAGCTCGCGCCCGCCATAGCCGCCGCCGGTGACGGCCGCGCAAACCTGCTCGCGAGCCAGTGCCTTCTGCTCCGGCGCCACGGCATCTTCCAGGTCGAGGATGAGGGCGTCGGCCGGCAGCGTCTTGGCCTTGTCCAGCGCGCGGGCATTCGAGCCCGGCATGTACAGCACGCTGCGGCGGGGGCGGACGGATGCGGCGGACATGCGGATTCCTCTCTGCTTTATGATTATGCTGCACTGCGAAAAAGATTGTTGGCGCCACTATAATCGTGGCCGGGGGCATGGCAAGTTTCCCGGCAGGCTTTCCCCTGCGTCCTTGAAATCCGGGGCGCAATTCGCACAGGAACGACCCGCCCATGCGTGTTCTGAGCATCCAGAGCCAGGTGATTTTCGGCCATGTCGGCAACAATGCCGGCGTCTTCCCGCTGCAGCGCCAGGGGCTTGAGGTGTGGGCCGTGCCGACCGGGCTGCTGGCCTTCAATCCGTCCTACGGGCCGCCGGCGCATCGGCCGACCGAACCGGCCGAGCTGGATGCCTGGATCGCCGCGTTGCAGACGCGGCCGGAATGGCGCCAGATCGATGCGGTGCTGCTGGGCTGGCTGGGCAATCCGCGCACGGCCGAGGCAGCCCTGCGTGCCGCGCTGGCGGTGAAGGCGGCCAATCCGAAAGCGATTTTCCTCTGCGATCCGGTAATGGGTGACAGCGACAGCGGCCTGTATGTGCAGGACAGCCTGCCGCCTTTCATTCGCGACCATCTGCTGCGCCATGCCGATATCGCCACGCCGAACGGTTTCGAGCTGGAATACCTGACCGGTTCGAAGATCGAGGATCTGCCCGCCGCGCTGGCCGCCTGCGATGCGTTGCGCGCGAAAGGCCCGCAGACGGTGATCGCCACCACCCTGAAACGCCGCGATGGTGGCCGCGGCATGCTGGAAGCCCTACTGGTCAACCGTGACGGTGCCTGGCTTTGCGGTGTGCCCGATCTGGGCCATGGCCTGCCCAAGGGCGCTGGCGACCTGTTCGCCTCGCTGTTCCTGGCCCGCCTGCTGAAGGGGCGCACGCCGAAGAAGGCCATGCTGTTCGCCATGGCGGGCACCTATGCATTGCTGCGCGACGCGCTGGAGCACAAGGCGCCCGAGATGCGCCTGGAAGCGTCGCAGGACGACCTGATCGCGCCGCCACACCTGCCCGATATCGAACGGGTGCGCTGACCGCGCGACGCCTCACAGTCTCGGCAGCAACTCGGCGCCGTTGCCGTCATAAAAGACGGTGAAGCCCAGCAGCATGTCGACATCGCGGCCATTCCCGGCCAGCGGCAGCATCATCCGCTCCAGTTCCGCGGCCTCGGCATTCATGCCGAAACGCGGCTTGCCGCGGCGATGGCTGGGCCGGCCTTCCGTGGCGGCGATGAAGCTGGCATGCATCGCAACATTGCTGACGAAGTCCGGCTCCATCTCGTGCAGCCAGCGGCCGGTCTTCGGCCCGCCAAAACCCAGATCGACATGACTGCCCACCAGGCGGAACCGAAAGCGTGGAATGGCGATATCCTCGGCCGGCGGATGCACCTCCAGCAGCCAGGCATAGGGCAGCAGCCTGGGCATGTTCAGCGGATCGATATGCTGCCGGCCCGGCAGCAGGCCGCCACCGGGATGCGCCGCGCGCCAATAGGCCAGGCCATCCTGCATCACGCGATGCGCGCTGTCGGGCAGGACGAAATCGGCGGTCATATGCTGCCTTTCAGCACCTGCCCGTTCCGGGTCAGGAACAGCGACAGGCAGAACAGCATGTCGACATGTTGTCCATCGGCGGCCATCGGCAGGAAAATGCGTTCGATGGTCAGATGCTCCAGGCCGGGCGGAAAAACCGGCGTGCCCTTGCGATAACCCGGCAGGCCGCTTTCGGCCACATCGGCAAAGGCGGCAAAGCGCGGATGGCCTGGCGCGAAGGCTGGATCGATCTCGTCGATCCAGCGGCCGACCACGGTTGTCCCCGATTCCGTGACACGGCGGATCGCGGTGCCCAGCAGGCGATAGCGGAAACGCAGAGGCTCGCGCTGCACATCCACCAGCCAGACATGCGGCAGCAGGTTGGGTACGGCGGTCGGGTCCAGCCGCGAACGCCCGGGCAGGCCGCCGCCGGGTGGATGAATGTTCAGCCAGTATTCATGAGCCCGGCGGATCAGCGGATGCGAATCATCGGGCAGCTCGAAGTCGCGCATGCATGGCTATTACGCATGATGCGGCATGGTTCTGCAATTGCTGCGTGCGCGCGATGTGGTTCGCATGCGTCAGCCGCGTGGAAACAGCGCATCCAGCGCGAATTTCCCCGGTCCGCGCGCGGCAACGATCAGCAGGCAGATCGCCCAGACGCCATGGGTCGGCCAGGCATCGGGATAGACGAAAATCTGGATCACCATCGTCATGCCCAACAGGCCCAGGGCCGAGAAACGGCTGGCCAGGCCCAGCACCAGCAGTACCGGCAGAAGGTGTTCGCCCAGGGCTGCCAGATGCGCCGCCAGCACCGGGTCGATCAGCGGCAGTTTGTATTCCTCGCGGAACAGGAACACGGCGTTGTCGGAAACCCGCCAGCCGTCCAGCTTGCTCTGGCCCGATTGCCAGAAGATCGCGGCGGGAAACAGCCGCGCGCCGAAAGCGATCAGGCTGTAGGGGATACGGTCAAGGCCGGCAATGATCTGCCGGATCGCGTCGGCTGCGGGCATAAACGGTCTCTCTCTTTGGAATGTCTCAGGGCATGCGGATGGCGGTGATCAGGCCATCGGTGAACAGGGCGGCCAGGGCAACCGGGAAGTCGAAATCCGGCGCTTCGGCAAAAGCCGACAGCGCGGCATCGCCCAGCGGCTGGTCGTTGCGCAGGCCATCGAGGAAGGCGGCGGCACCCGGCGGCAGGCGGCGGATATCCACGCGCTGCGTGAGGCCGCGGCCGACCCGCAGCACCAGTGCATCCTCTGGAGCCCACGCGGCGATCTCCGTCAATGGGAGGGCATCGCTATTCATCGCCCAGATGGTGGCGGCGGGATGTTCCGAACGCAGCAATGCGCAGGACGGATGCAGGCTCACATGCATGTGCTGCAGGCTGGCGGGATCGAGCCGGGCCAGCATGGCCGGCGGCAGGTTGTCTGCATCGGCGGCGTGATGGGCGCGGTTGCGCATCGCCTCCAGCCGCGCCACGTCGGCCAGGTAAGGCAGTTCGGCGGCCGGTGCGAAAGCCGCGATGAAATCGGGCATGCTGTCGCCGTAATGCAGCAGCACGGGCGAATGCGGCGGCTGGGCCAGCACATATGCGCGCGCCATGGCGGCAAAGAATTCCGCGCCGACGATGCGTTCGGTGGCGGGAAAACCGGCAGCCAACGCGCGCACCAGGCCGAACACCACGTTGTTGCGGTGGACATTGAACCGCTGCGTGATGTCGCTCGGTGCTGCCAGCCCGACGGGCGGTGGCAGGCTCGGATTCAGCAAGGCGGCGGCAAAAGCGGGCTGCATGGTCAGGCCGCCTGCCGCAGCGCATCGAGCGCCGACTGCACTTTGGCCGCTTCACGCGCCAGCACCGGCCAGTCGGGCACTTCGTTATCCCATTCGATCAGGGTCGGCTGCGGGTCGCACAGATGCAGCGCGGTTTCGTATAATGCCCATACCGCATCGGCCACCGTTGCGCCGTGATGGTCGATCCACAGCGGTGCGCCGTGATCGTCGGTGGTGGCATCGTGGCCGGCCAGATGGATTTCGCCCACATATCGCTGCGGAAAGCGCCGCAGGTAGTCCTCGGGGTTTTCGCCGCGGTTGCGGCAGGCGACGAACACGTTGTTCACGTCCAGCAGCAGGCCGCAGCCGGTTTGCCGCGCGATCGCGGCCAGGAATTCGGTTTCCGGAATCGTGCTGGCGCCAAAGCTTACATAGGTTGCCGGATTCTCCAGCAGGATGCGCCGGCCCAGGATCTGCTGCGTCTGGTCCACATGTCCGATCACGCGGGCCAGCGTGGTTTCCGTGTAGGGCAGGGGCAGCAGGTCGTTCAGATACACGCCGCCATGGCTCGACCAGGCCAGATGTTCGGAAAAACTCTGCGGCGCATAGCGGTCGCACAGGGCGCGCAGCCGGCGCAGGTGGTCCTTGTCCAGCGCGGCTTCGCCACCGATGGACAGGCCCACGCCATGCAGCGACAGGGCATGGTCGCGGCGCAGGTCCGCCAGCATCGCATGCGGCAGGCCGCCATCGCCCAGGTAATTCTCGGCATGCACCTCGATGAAACCGAAATGCGCCTCGCTTTCGCGCATGGCAGCGAAATGTTCGGGCTTGAAGCCGGTGCCGGCGGAAATGGGCAGCATGGAGAGGTTCCGGAAAGAAGATCGGGGCGCCGGGGGGTAACGGGCGGCGCCCCGCTTGGGGCTATGTGTCAGCGACGAGGCTGGTTCTCGTTCAGCCCTTCATCGGTTCCAGCGAGCCCATGCCCTTCGGGGTCTTCATGGTGACGCAGGTGCCCTTCGGCACCAGTTTGAAGGCATTGCCCTGGTAATCCACTTTCGAGGTGCCGGCGCAGGTGGTGCCGGGGCCGGCGGCGCAGTCATTCTTGCCGGCCAGCGAGACGCCGTAGCATTTTTCCTTGTCGGCGCCCTGCGCCGGCGCATCCATGGAGATCAGGCCGATGGCGGTGGCGAGCGAGCCGGCCAGGATGGCGGCGGTCAGATGGGTCTTCGCGAGCATGGGTGTTTCCTTCAGTGATCGGCCGCGGGTTGCGAAACGGGCGGCTGCGGCCTGCTGCCGCCCTTACCCGATCATTCGCAGCCAACCCGCGTTGTGTTACGCTGCTCACGGTTTTGTGTAGCGGCGGAAATTTTCGCCGCCGGCCGTAACAGGCTAGCCCCGTGTAGCGAATACCTTATGCAGAGAATGGACGGACAGTGAGCGAGCGAGACGCCGAATGGGCGGCCCTGATGCGGGCCGGCCTCGCGGGCGACCGCGCCGCTTATGCCGAATTGCTGGCCGTGCTGGCTCCTGTGCTGCGCGCTGCGGCGCGGCGCGGTCTGGTACGGGCCGGCATGCCGGCGAATGACGCGGAGGATGTGGTGCAGGAGACCCTGCTGGCGATCCATCTGAAACGGCAGACCTGGCAGCCTGACCAGCCGATCGGGCCGTGGATTCGTGCCATCGCCCGCAACAAGCTGGTGGATGCCCTGCGCCGTCGCGGCCGTCGCGGCAGGGAAGTCGATATCGACGATCTCAGCGATGTGCTGGCCGCACCGCCGGAAGCCGACGACAGCCTGACGCGCGATGTGGCGCGTCATCTGGATGGCCTGAGCGCGGGCCAGCGCCAGGTGGTGCAGGCGATTGCCGTCGAGGGTGTCTCGATCCGGGATGCGGCCGCCCGGCTGCTGATGAGTGAAGGCGCGGTGCGCGTGGCCCTGCATCGCGGGCTGGCCGCGCTGGCGATGAAACTGAGGGAGAGGCCGGAATGAAAACCGACGACCTGATCCGCGCCATCGCCGCCGATGCGGCGCCGGCCCCCTCGCTGCAATCGCGGTTCGCGCTTCTGCTTGGTCTGGCGGTCGCGGCAGCGGCAACCGCTTTCTGGATATTGCTTGGCCCGCGTGACGATGCCGTGCAGTCGCTGGGTCAGCTGCGCTTCGTGTTCAAGTTCGTCGTCACGCTCAGCCTCGCCGTGCCGGCCATTGGCCTGGTGCTGCGGCTGGTGCGGCCCGGTGCGGCCCTGGGCATCTGGCGTATCGCGATTCTGCTCAGTCCCGGCCTGCTGGCGCTGGGCGTCGCGCTGGAACTCGCCGCCCTGCCGTCCAGTTCCTGGCGCGAAGCCATGGTGGGCGAGAATGCCCGCCTCTGCCTGACTTACGTGCCGCTGATCGGGCTGGCGCCGCTGGGCCTCCTGCTGCTGGCCCTGCGTCAGGGTGCGCCGGCGCATCCCATGCGGGCCGGCGCCGTGGCCGGGCTGATTGCTGGCGGCATCGCGGCCAGCTTCTATGCCGCGCATTGCCCTGACGACAGCCCGCTTTTCGTGGCCGTATGGTACAGCATCGCGATCACCATGCTCACCGTTTTGGGCGCTCTGATCGGCAGCCGGCTGCTGCGCTGGTAAACAAAAAAAGGGCCGCTGATCCAGCGGCCCTTCGATGTGCGCTGCTTGCGTCGCAGGTCGTTTTACGCCGCCTGCTTCTTGAGATGGTTGGCCGCCAGTTCCTCGGCGATCTGCACGGCATTCAGCGCCGCGCCCTTGCGCAGGTTGTCCGAGACCACCCACATCGCCAGGCCGTTCTCGACGGTGAAATCCTCGCGGATGCGCGACACGAAGGTGTTGTAGTCACCCGCGCATTCCAGCGGCGTGATGTAGCCGCCCGGTTCGCGCCGGTCCAGCACCTGCACGCCCGGGGCAACGCTCAGGATCTCGCGCGCTTCCTCGGCCGAGATCGGCTGCTCGAACTCGATGTTCACGGCTTCGGAATGGCCGATGAAGACCGGCACGCGCACGCAGGTGGCGGTCAGCTTGATCTTCGGGTCGAGAATCTTCTTGGTCTCGGCCGTCATCTTCCATTCCTCCTTGGTGAAACCGTCGTCCATGAAGACGTCGATATGAGGAATGACGTTGAAGGCGATCTGCTTGGGGAACTTCTGCTTCTCGACCGGGTCGTTGACCAGGATCGCCTTGGTCTGGCGCTCCAGCTCGGTCACGCCGTCGTTGCCGGCGCCCGATACCGACTGATAGGTCGAAACCACCACGCGCCGGATCGTGGCGCGGTCATGCAAAGGCTTCAGGGCCACGACCAACTGCGCGGTCGAGCAGTTCGGATTGGCGATGATGCCCTTCTTGCGATAGCCGGCAATGGCGTCGGCATTCACTTCCGGCACGATCAGCGGCACGTCGGGATCCATGCGCCACTGGCTGGAATTGTCGATCACCACCGCGCCGGCGGCCGCCACACGCGGCGCCCATTCCTTCGAGGTGGCGCCGCCAGCCGAAAACAGCGCGATGTCGACGCCGCGGAAGTCATAATCATCGAGCGCCTTCACCTTGATCTTCTGGTTGCCGAAATGGGCGTCCTTGCCGACGGAGCGGCGGGAGGCGAGCGGCACCACTTCCGAGACCGGGAAGTTGCGTTCGTGCAGGATGTTGAGCATTTCGCGGCCCACCACACCGGTGGCGCCGACGACAGCGACCTTATAGGCCATGACGTACCTTCTTTCTCTGGTCCGGCAGATCGACACCCGGCGGACGGTGATACACGAGGACAATGTTGGCGCCCGGCAGGCCGTGCCCGGCAGGCGAGGCGGAACCTAGGCCCGGTTTTTCCGGTTATCAAGCGGGAAATTGTCGCGGTTGACACCTGGGCAGCCGTATTGTACCGATAGGTACAAACAATGGAGCCCCCTCATGACCCAGCCTGTCCAGACTCAGCCCACCCAGTCCCGCCCACCCCTGCCGCCGTTCACAGCCGAAACCGCCGCTAGTAAGGCCCGCATGGCCGAGGATGCCTGGAACAGCCGGGATCCGGCCCGGGTGGCGCTGGCCTATACGCCGGACAGCCTCTGGCGGAACCGGGCGGAATTCATCTGCGGCCGGGCCGAGATCGAGGCGCTGCTGACCCGCAAATGGCAGCGCGAGATGGACTATCGCCTGATCAAGGAGGTCTGGGCCTTCACCGATAACCGCATCGCCGTGCGCTTTGCCTATGAATGGCATGACGACAGCGGCCAGTGGTATCGCAGCCATGGCAACGAACAATGGCAGTTCGATGCGAACGGCCTGATGGAACGCCGCGAGGCCAGCATCAACGACGTACGGATCGCGGAGGCGGACCGGAAATTCCACTGGCCTCTCGGTCGCCGGCCGGACGATCATCCGGGGCTCAGTGAGCTGGGGATGTGAAAAAGAACCGTCATGGCCGGGCTCGACCCGGCCATCCACGAGTTTTTTTAGTAAGACGTTTTTTAGTAAGACGTGGATGCCCGGCACAAGGCCGGTCATGACGATAATAGGTGACTGCCATGCCCGCCGCCCTGCTCAGCCGTGAAGACGCCGTCGCCCGCATCGCCGAGGTGTTCCGCGAACACGGCTTCGCCGGCGCGAGTTTAAGCACGATCACCGAGGCCACGGGTCTGGGCAAGGGCAGCCTGTATAACCACTTCCCTGGCGGCAAGGACCAGATGGGTGAAGAGGTGCTGGCCCATATCGATGGCTGGTTCGAGACGCAGGTCTACGCGCTTCTGCGGGGTTCAGCCGATCCGCGCGCAGCGATAACGGCCATGTTCGATGCCGTGGACGCCTATTTCCGCTCCGGCCGGCGCATCTGCCTGGTCGGCGCCTTCGCGCTGGATGCCACGCGCGACCGTTTCGCGTCCCGTGTGCAGGATTATTTCATCCGCTGGATCGATGCGCTGGCGGCGGCGCTGGAAAAAGGCGGCGCGCCGGATGCCGGTGCGCTGGCCGAAACCACCGTGGCCGGCATCCAGGGTGCGCTGACTTTAAGCCGCGCACTCAATGACCCGGCGGTGTTCACGCGGCAGATACGGGAAATGCGCGCCCGGCTGAATGCCGCGCTTGCCTGACGCTGCGGCAATGCCCTTAATCTTCCCGGCATAGCCTGGGAGGAAAACAATGTCGGGCCCGATCCTGCATCATTACGGCACCTCGCCGTTTTCGGAAAAAGTGCGCGTCGCCTTCGGCATCAAACAGCTTGCCTGGCGCTCGGTGAAGATCCCGCCGATGATGCCCAAGCCCGACCTCACGCCGCTCACCGGCGGCTACCGCAAGACGCCGGTGATGCAGATCGGCGCCGACATCTTCTGCGACACGCAGATCATTCTGCGCGAGATCGAGCGTCGCCATCTCCAGCCGACGCTGTTCCCCGGCCTGTCGAAAGGCCTGGCCGAGGGCGTCGCCTACTGGGCCGATCACCAGCTTTTTTCCGCCTGCGTCGCCATTGCGTTTGGCATCATGGGCGAGCAGATGCCCGACGCCTTCCTGGAAGATCGCGCCAAATTCTCCGGCCGGCCCATCGACCGCACGAAACTCAAGCGTCAGTCGGCCGTGATGCACGGGCCTTTGCGTGCCCATCTCGGTTGGGTGGAAGAGGCGCTGAGCGACGGCCGCGCCTTCCTGTTTGGCGATGCGCCCAGCCTGGCCGATCTCGCCGTCTATCATGGCGTGTGGTTCGTGCGCGACCGCGCCAAGTCCGACGCCGTGGCCGATTACGCCAAACTCAATGCCTGGGCCGACCGCATGAAGGGTTTCGGCCATGGCACATATACCGAAATGGACGGCAAGGAGGCTTTGACCATCGCCGCGCAGGCCCAGCCGATGGCGATGCCCGGCGGCGTGGCGCCCAATGTGCTGGGCCTGAGCCTGAACGACACCGTCAGCGTCACGCCCGACGATACCGGCCGTGATCCGGTGGTGGGGCAACTGGTGGCGCTGGATGCCCAGAGCATCACCATTCGCCGGGCGTCTGAGGAAACCGGCGATGTGCAGGTGCATTTTCCGCGCGCCGGCTTCATCCTCGTGCCGCATAAAGGATAAGCGTCATGAGCAAGCAGATCGAGGTCTTCTACGACGTCTCCTCGCCCTGGACGTATCTGTGCTTCGTCAACGTGCAGACGCTGGCGAAGGAAGAGGGCGCCGAGATCCTCTGGCGGCCGTTCCTGGTCGGCGGCGTATTCAACACGGTGAATCCCACCATGTATCGCATGCGCGAGAATCCGGTGCCGGCGCGCGACGAGTGGACCCGCAGGGACATGCAGGCCTGGGCGCGGCTGGCCGGCGTGAAGATCGTGTTTCCGCCGAAAGTCTTTCCGGTCAATCCGGTGAAAGCCCTGCGTGCGCTGCTCTGGGCGAAGGAGCAGGGCCGGGAAGTGCCGCTGGCCCAGGCCTTCTTCGAACTCTACTGGAGCGAAGACAGGGATATCAGCCAGGACGACGTGGTGGCGGAAGCAGCGCGGCGTGCGTCTCTTGATCCGGCCTCGCTCGCAAAGGCGATCGCCGAGCCCGGCGTGAAGGAACAACTGAAGAAGAATACCGACGAGCTGATCGCCCGCGGCGGCTTCGGCTCGCCCACGCTGTTCGTGAACGGGGAGATGTTCTTCGGCAACGACCGCCTGCCGCTGGTGCGCGAGGCGTTAAGGCGGGCATAACTTTCCGTCTTTGTCATGCTCGGGCTTGACCCGAGCATCCACGAGTTTTTTTAGTAAGACGTGGATGCCCGGCACAGGGCCGGGCATGACGGGCTAGGGAATCACACCCGCCGCAGCAGCCCCGGCGTCGACTGCCACAGGGCCTGCAGGCCGAAGCCCAGGAAGATCACGCCGGAGACTCGCGTCACCCACAGCTCATGCCGGCGATAGAGTCTGCGCACCGGCGCGGCGCCGATCACCCAGACCAGGATCGCGTCGCCGATCACGAAACCGGCGCAGGCCGCCAGCAGCAGGGGCGGCAGGCTGGCCCAGGTCAGCGCGCCGGCATGGGCCGCCAGCAAGGCCGTGAACATGGCGATCGCCACGGCATAGCTTTTTGGATTGGTGATGCCGAAGGCGAGTCCGCGCCGCAGCGGCTGCGTCACTTCGGTGCTTAAGTTCCCGTCGTCACGACGCTGCACCGTCACGGCGCGCCAGCCGAGCAGCAGCAGGTAGGCGCCGCAGACGAAGCCCAGGATATCGAAAACCAGCGTGCCGAGGCTGGCCGAGCCGATGATGGCAGTCAGCGCCAGCGCCGCCCAGACGATGTCGCCGGCGAAGTGGCCTGCCAGGAATTTCAGGCCCGCCACGCGGCCCTGCCCCGCGCCGATGCCCAGCAGGGCCAGGAAGGCCGGCCCGGGGGTGAGGGTGTAGGCTGCGCCGGCAAGGGCGGCGGCGAGATAGAGCGAGAGGCTCACGGCGTTTCCAGTTTGTGTGCCTGGAAGGCGGGCAGGGCTTCGGCGCGGGCGGTCAGGTCGTGCAGCTTCGGATACAGGCCGCTGCCGATCACTTCGGGCAGCATGGCCTGCAGGAAGGTCACCGTCACAGCCGTGGTGATGTCGGCCATGGTCAGGCGTTCACCCTGCAGCCAGGGATTCTGCGGCCGCTGCTCCAGGGCATTCAGGCCGCCGGTGGCCTGACGCAGCAGGTGCTGCCGCCAGGGCTCATGGATTTTCTCCGCCGGACGACGACGCGCCTCGTAGATCGCATTCACCGATTTATCCAGCACGCCGCTGGCAATCGCCATCAACTGCAGGCAGTCGCGCCGCGCTTTGCCATGGGGTGGGATCAGGCTTTTCGCCGGACCGACAAGGTCCATCAGGTAGTCGAGGATCGCACTGGATTCGATCAGCGTGTCGCCGTCTTCCAGCTGCAACGCCGGCACGCGGCCGACCGGGTTGATTTCCAGTCCGCGCTCGGGGTCGGCGGTCACCGAGAGATATTCGCGTGCATGCGGCACGTCCAGCATGGTCATGGCAATCGCCACGCGGCGCGTATAGGGCGACAGGTTGCGGCCGATCAGCGTCATCATGGTCTTGCCCTCCCGGTAACGGCGGCAAGAGTTGCGCCATCGCGCGACGATGGCAAGGGGCTGTCATGAAAAAGGCCGGGATAAGTCCCGGCCTCCAATCACAAGCGTCACCCTCGGGCTTGGCCCGAGGGTCCACGAGTTTTTTAATTAAGACGTGGATGCTCGGCCAAGGTGAGTCTCCTGGGCCCGAGCATGACGATTTCTCTTTTTCTTATGCCGCCAGCTTGTCGAGTTCCTTGAGCAGGGCATCGCCCATGCCGGTGGTGCCGACCTTGGCGGAACCGCCGCCCAGGTCGGCGGTGCGCACGCCGCTCTTGAGCACGTTCTCGGCCGCCTTGTCGATCAGGTCGGCATCGTTGCCCAGGTCGTAGGCATAACGCAGGGCCATCGAGAAGCTCTGGATTGTGGCGAGCGGATTGGCCACGCCCTTGCCTGCGATGTCGGGCGCCGAGCCATGCACCGGCTCGAACAGCGCCATGCGGCGGCCGGTGGCCGGATCGGCGGCGCCGATCGAGGCCGATGGCAGCATGCCGAGCGAACCGGTCAGCATCGCGGCCTCGTCCGAGAGGATGTCGCCGAACAGGTTGTCGGTCACCATCACGTCGAACTGCTTCGGGTTGCGCACCAGCTGCATGGCGCCGTTATCGGCATACATGTGCTCCAGCTGCACGTCCTTGTACTTCTCCTGGTGCAGCTTGGTGACTTCCTCGCGCCACAGCACGCCGGATTCCATCACGTTGGCTTTTTCCAGCGAGGTGACCTTGTTGCCGCGCTTCTGCGCCAGCTCGAAAGCCACGGCGGCCACGCGGCGGATTTCGCTGGTGGTGTAGACCTGGGTGTTGACGCCGCGGCGCTCGCCGTTGGGCAGGGTCTCGATGCCGCGCGGCTGGCCGAAATAGACGCCGCCGGTCAGTTCGCGCACGATCATGATGTCCAGCCCACGCACCAGTTCCGGTTTCAGGCTGCTGGCTTCCACCAGCGCGTCGAAGCATTTCGCCGGGCGCAGGTTGGCGAACAGGTCCATTTCCTTGCGCAGGCGCAGCAGGCCGCGCTCGGGCTTCTTGTCGAAGGACAGGTTGTCCCATTTCGGGCCGCCCACGGCACCCAGCAGCACCACGCCGCAATCCAGTGCGTCCTGCATGGTCTTGTCGGCCAGCGGCGTGCCGTGCTTGTCATAGGCGGCGCCGCCCACCAGGTCTTCCTTCACGTCGAAGGAAACATGCCGGCGCTTGTCCATCCATTCGATCACCCGGCGCACTTCGCCCATCACCTCGGGCCCGATCCCGTCGCCGGGCAGCATCAACATGGTACGGTTGGAAGCCATTGTGTTGTTTCCTTCTCTCGATCTTTCTTCGTCGTCATGCTCGGGCTTGGCCCGGCCATCCACGAATTCTGTTTTAAGACGTGGATGCCCGGCACAAGGCCGGGCATGACGGTTTTGGTTGTGGTGTGCTTACCGCCCCGGCTGGGTATAGAGCCAGGGCTGGGTGCCATGCTGCTTGCTTTCGAAGGCGTCGATCTTCGACTTCTTCTCCAGCGTCAGCCCGATATTGTCCAGGCCGTTCAGCAGGCAGTGCTTCTTGTGGGCGTCGATCTCGAACTTGATGGTGCCGCCATCCGGGCCCTTGATCTCCTGCTTTTCCAGATCGACGGTGACGCGGGCATTCTGGCCGCGCTTGGCATCGTCCATCAGCTTGTCCACATCGGCCTGCGGCAGCTTGATCGGCAGGATGCCGTTCTGGAAGCAGTTGTTGTAGAAGATGTCGGCGAAGCTGGGCGCGATCACGCAGCGGATGCCGTAATCCAGCAGGGCCCAGGGCGCATGCTCGCGCGACGAGCCGCAGCCGAAATTGTCGCCGGCCACCAGGATCTGCGCGCCCTTGTATTGCGCCTGGTTCATGAAGAAATCCGGCACCGGCTTGCCGTCCGGCGTCTCGCGCAGTTCGAAGAACAGGCCTTTCGCCAGGCCGGTGCGCTCCACCGTCTTCAGGAACTGCTTGGGGATGATCATGTCGGTATCGACATTGATCATCGGCAGCGGGGCGGCCACGGCCGTCAGTGTGGTGAACTTGTCCATGTCTGTCTCTCCCAGGGCTCTCTCTGGCCGTGCTCAGGCGATCTTGCGCACGTCGGCCAGCTTGCCGGCAATCGCGGCGGCGGCCGCCATCGCCGGGCTCATCAGATGGGTGCGGCCGCGCGCGCCCTGCCGGCCTTCGAAATTGCGGTTCGAGGTGGAGGCGCAGCGTTCCTCGGGTTTCAGCTTGTCGGCATTCATCGCCAGGCACATCGAGCAGCCCGGCTCGCGCCATTCGAAGCCGGCGGCGAGGAAGATCTTGTCCAGGCCCTCTTCCTCGGCTTGGTGTTTCACCAGGCCTGAGCCCGGCACCACCATCGCCTGCACGCCGGCGGCCACCTTGCGGCCCTTGGCCACGGCGGCGGCGGCGCGCAGATCCTCGATGCGGCCATTGGTGCAGGAACCGATGAAGACGCGCTGGATCGGCACGGTATCCAGCTTCTCGCCGGCCTTCAGCCCCATGTAGTTCAGTGCGCGTTCCAGGGCGGCGCGCTTCTGCTCGTCCTTCACATCATTCGGATTGGGCACCACGCCGGTGATCGGCGCCACGTCCTGCGGGCTGGTGCCCCAGGTGATATGCGGCGCGATATCCTCGGCCTTCAGTTCCACCACCGTGTCGTAATGCGCGCCCGGATCGCTGGGCAGCGTCTTCCACCAGGCCAGCGCCTGTTCAAAAGCGGCGCCCTTGGGGGCATGGGGCTTGCCCTTCACATACTCAAACGTCTTCTCGTCGGGCGCGATCAGCCCGGCGCGGGCACCCGCCTCGATCGACATGTTGCACACCGTCATGCGGCCTTCCATGGAAAGCCCGCGGATGGCGCTGCCGGTATATTCCATCACATAGCCGGTGCCGCCGGCGGTACCAATTTTACCAATGATGGCGAGGATGATGTCCTTGGCCGTCACACCGGGGCCAAGCTGGCCATCGATGTTGATCTTCATGTTCTTGGCCTTGCGCTGCGGCAGGGTCTGGGTCGCCAGCACATGCTCGACTTCCGAGGTGCCGATGCCAAAGGCCAGGCTGCCGAAGGCGCCATGGGTGGAGGTGTGGCTGTCGCCGCACACGATGGTCATGCCCGGCTGGGTGTAGCCCTGTTCAGGGCCCACGATATGCACGATGCCCTGGTTGATGTCGTTCATCGGGTAATAGTTGACGCCGAATTCGCGGGCGTTGCGGTCCAGCGTCTCGACCTGGATCTTGGCCTCCTCGTCCTCGAACACGAACTGGGCGCGGTCGGGCGTGGTCGGCACGTTGTGGTCGGGCACCGCCACGGTGCGGTCAGGGCGGCGCACCTTGCGACCGGCGGCCTTCAGGCCGGCAAAAGCTTGAGGAGACGTCACTTCATGCACCAGGTGCAGGTCGATATAGAGCAGGCCGTTGCCCTCGGAATCGATGTCGACGAGGTGGCTGTCCCAGATCTTGTCATACAGGGTGCGGGGCGCGGTCATGGCGGCTGGTCCGTTCTCTTGCGTATTTTTATTGCGAGTACAGGGCGTTTCGGGGCCAAAAATGGCCGGGGAATTCAACCCGACCGGCCCCCGTCCGTCCAGTGGCGATTATGCCCGGGCCGGTGGATTTAAATTCGCCTCCGGCTTAAAAGAAATTCCCATGGCCCACCTGCCCAGCCGCCGCCTGCTGCCCCTCAACGCCCTGAAAGCCTTCGAGGCCGCCGGACGGCACCTGAATTTCACCGCCGCCGCCGAGGAACTCTCGGTCACGCTGTCGGCGATTTCCCACCAGATCCGCCAGCTCGAGGAACTGCTGGGTGTGCCGCTGTTCCACCGCACCCGCAAGGGTCTGGTTCTGTCGACCGAGGGGCAGTTAATTTTACCAGACGTGCAGGAAGGCTTCGACCACCTGGCCTCGGCGCTCTCCAAGCTGGAGGCGCGGCGCGGCGAGGGCACGCTCACGGTGTCGATGCTGTCCACCTTCGCCATGCGCTGGTTCATCCCGCGCCTGCCGCGTTTCCAGGAGCAGTATCCCGATATCGAGGTGCGCATCACCACGTCGCTGAAACCCGCCGACCTGGAGCGCGAGGGCATCGACTGCGCCATCCGCCATGGCGACGGCGACTGGCCCGGCCTGTCCTGCACGCGGCTGTTCTCGGAATCCCTGGTGCCGGTGGCGCATCCGAAATTCGCAGGCGCAATCAAAAAGCCGGCCGACCTGAAGGACCAGAAGCTGCTGCATTCGCAGAACCGGCGCGATGACTGGCGCATCTGGCTCAACTCGGTGGGCGAGACCCGCATCGACGTGAATATCGGCCAGATGTTCGAGACGCGCTCCTACGCGATCCAGGCCGCCGTGCAGGGCATGGGCATCGCGGTGATGGATCCCGAACTGGTGGCCGAGGAAGTGGCGGCCGGCCGGCTGGTGAAACTGTTCGACAAGACCCTGCCGCTCACCAACGCCTACTGGTTCGTCTGTCTCGAGCACATGGCCGATGCGCCACGCATCAAGGCCATGCGCGACTGGCTGGTGCAGGACGTGTCGGCGAAGGGAACGCCCCTGTAAATCCGCCATTGCGCGATGGCATCGCGGAGTATCCTTGGAACGCGCGCCCGGCCTGGCATCAAGTCGGAGGACGGCGGCAGGACCGGGGTCTTGCCCGCTTGCGCAAAGGCGACCCAGTCGCGCAGCGATTGAGGCGAGACAGGCATCACATCCTCCCGCCCATCACGCCGCCACGCCCAGCTTGCCGGCAACATAGCGGCGTTCCTGGGTCAGGCCGCCGAAGCCGTAGCCATAGCCGTCAACGTTGTCGACATTCACATAGCTTTCCGAATGCAGGGCGCCCAGCAATTCGCCCATCGCCGCATAGACCCCGGCGATGAAGGCGGCCATCTCATCCTTGGTGTTGGTGCCCTGCACGATCTTGATGTCGAGGAAAAAACTCGCCAGCCCGAGTTCGGCCAGGCTGTCGCCGCCGCAGAACCAGGTTTCCGCTGCCACCGCCTCGACGGTGACGGCCGTGACCTTCGGATCCTTGCGCAGATGCTGCGCGGACAGGCGGCTGACGGTCGTGGCAATGGCGGGGACGAGGCCGCCGCGTGGATTCGGCGTGCTGTACTTCACCTGGATGATCGGCATGGCGGGCTCCCTGGTCTGTCCTGCTGGTCCGGTACGGCCCTGGCGGCCGTGGAGAGCAGGGTAGGGCCCGCTTGATCATTACAAAAGCTTATTTATTATTATATCAATAATAACGGAAATATATGATGAAACCTGCCCTCGACATCGATGCCCTGCGCGCCCTGGTGCTTGTTGCCGACTATGCCAGCTTCACGCGCGCCGCCGAGGCGCTGGCCACCAGCCAGGCGGCGGTCAGCCTGCGATTGAAGCGGCTGGAAGACAGGCTCGGCCGCCGGCTGCTCGAGCGCACGCCGCGGCTGGTGCAACTGACCCCGGCCGGGGCAACGCTGGTTGCCGAAGCGCGGCAGGTGCTGGCGGCTCACGACACCGCGTTGGCGGCGCTGGAGGCAAAACCCACGCGGCCACTCGTGCTCGGCATCAGCGACCAGTCGATCGGGGCGGGCCTGCCGGCGCTTCTGGCACGCGTGCGTGCCCGCCAGCCGGGCCTGCGGCTGGAAATCCGCATCGGCCTGTCGCGCGAAATCGTCGATGCCTACGAACGCGGCCGGATTGATGCCGCCGTCCTGCTGCAGGTGACGGGCCGCCTGCCACGCGGCGCGGAAACCCTGCTGCGGGACCGGCTGGGCTGGTTCGCGGCGCCGGATTTCGAATGGCAGCAGGGACAGCCGCTGCCCCTGGTGGCACTGGCGCCGCCCTGCGGCGTGCGCGCCGCGGCCATCCGGGCTCTGGACGATGCAGGTATAGCGTGGACTGAAACCTTCACCGGCGGCGGTGTCGCGGCTCTGGCCGCCGCCGTCTCGGCTGGCCTCGGGATCGCGGCCCTCGGCCGTCGCGCCCAGCAGCCAGACATGGTGGAACTGACAAAAAAACAGCGGCTGCCGGCATTGCCGGCAACCGCCATTACCCTTCAATCGCGGATCAGCGATCCGGTGCTGAACCGCGGCCTGCGCGAGATTGCCGCCGCGATCCGCGCCGGCTGAGCGTTTACTTGCCGCGGCTGTCGAGGCTGAGCGGACCGGCGCCAAAGGCGGCGACGAACAACAGGCCGCCGACGATGGCGAGGTTCTTGAAGAAGTTGATCTGCTGCATCATCACCTGTTCGGCCGGCACGGCCCAGTAATTGTGGAAGATCACGGCTGCCGCCAGGGTGAAGAGGGCCAGCACCAGGGCGGCATAGCGGGCCTTGAAGCCCACCAGCAAAGCGGCGGCCACGGCGATCTCGACGACGATGGTGCCGGCAGCTGCCACCTGCGGCAGCGGGATGCCCTTGGAGGCGATATAGCCCACAGTGCCCTGGAAGCCGCCGATCTTGGAAATGCCGGCGGGGATGAACAGCAGCGCGATCAGGATGCGGCCCAGCAGCGGGGCGAATTTCTCAATGGCAGTCATGGGAAGTGTCCTTTGCTTTTTTGGTGAAGGCAGGGCGGCGCAAGTCTAAACGCCGCCCTGCTTCTGTGACGCTCACAAATGGGTTACGCGGCCCGATTACGCGGCCCGATTACGCGGCCTTGTCCATCGCAGCCAGCGCGTCGGCCTCGCGGGCCAGCGCGCGCTGCACGGCGGGGCGCTGCTTCATGCGCTCGGCATGCTTGGCGTAGTTGGGATACGGCGCCAGATCGAGGCCCAGTTTCGAGGCCCAGTTGAAGAACACGAAGATATAGGCATCGGCCGCCGACCACTCGCCGAACACCCAGTCCTTAGTCCCCAGCGTCTTCTCGATCAGGGCGAAATTGCCGGCGGTGGCCTTGGCGGCCAGCGACTTCACGTTGTCGGCGCTTTCGGGCAGATCGCAGAAATTCTGCGGGCCGAAAAAGCGGCTCATCACCGGATGCACGCCCGAGGCGCACCAGGCGATGAAGGCCAGCGCCTCGGCTTCCTTCAGCGCATCGCCAGCGGGCAGCAGCTTGGCATTTGGATAGCTGCGGTTCAGGTAGGTGATGATGGCGGTGTTCTCGGTCAGCATGTGGCCGTCGATGCCCAGCATCGGCACCTTGCCCTTGGGATTCAGCGCCAGGTATTCCGGCGTGCGGGTCTGGCCCTTGCGGGTATAGGTGGGCTTCGGCGTGAAGGCCGCGCCGGCCTCTTCCAGGCAAATGTGGGTCGCCAGCGAGCAGGCGCCCGGCGAAAAATAGAAATCGAGCTTGGCCATCGGGACTTGATCCTCCTTGTATCGGCACGAAACGCCGGACCAGAGGCTTAATCCAACGCAGTATCGATTTGCAAGTAGGCACCTCCAGGCTCTATACTTGCCAAATGGATACCAAAGACCCCCTCGATTTCCGCCACGAGCTCACCGCAGACGGCCAGCCGCTCTGTGCGCGCATGATTTGCGCCACGCTCGACCTGATCGCCAACAAATGGGCGGTGCCGATCATCCTCACGCTCGCCCGTTCGAAAGGCGAGCCGCTGCGCTTCTCCGAACTCTCGCGCGCCATTCCGCTGATCACCCAGAAGGAGCTGACCAAGCAGCTCCGCGCGCTGGAGACCGCCGGACTGGTTGGTCGTCGCGTGCATGCCGCCGTGCCGCCCAAGGTGGAATACTGGCTCACCGATCTGGGCCAGTCGCTGCGTCCGGTGCTGGATGCCCTGGGCAAATGGGCGGCGCAGAACGGCCCGCGCCTGCGCGCGCAGGCGGAGCGCGACGCGGCGGAATGAGGCTTCCGGTGTCACCGGCCATCGGCATGGCACTGGGGGCGGCGGCCCTGTTTGGCGCCAGCACGCCGCTGGCCAAGATCATGCTCGGACAGATCAGTCCCTGGATGCTGGCGGGCCTGCTGTACCTGGGCGCTGGGTTCGGATTGGCCGTACTGCGTTTTTCCATGCGATGGTCCGGCAAGGCACCGGCCGAGGCGCCGTTGCGCCGCGCCGATCTGGGCTGGCTTGCCGCTGTTGTATTGTCCGGCGGTGTTGCCGGTCCGCTGCTGCTGATGCTGGGCCTGCAATACAGCGCGGGTGCCGAAGCGGCCCTGCTGCTGAATCTGGAAAGCGCGCTGACTCTCGGCCTCGCCTGGTTGGTCTTCCGCGAGAATGTCGATATCCGCATCGGCATCGGTGCCGCCGCGATCATCGCCGGCGCAGTTCTGCTGTCCTGGTGGATGCCGGTCGGCGCTTCGGGGCCGGGGGTTATGCTGATCGCGGCGGCCTGCCTGTGCTGGGCCATCGACAACAACCTGTCGCGCCGCCTGTCGGCGGCCGATCCGTTGCAGATCGCCATGATCAAGGGACTTGTCGCCGGCAGCATCAATTTCGGGCTGGCGCTGTCGTCCGGCGCATCCGTGCCGGCGGCAATGCCGCTGGCCGCCAGCCTCGCGATCGGCCTGTTCGGCTACGGCATCAGCCTTGTGTTGTTCATGCTCAGCCTCCGCCATCTGGGCACTGCGCGCACCGGGGCCTATTTCTCACTGGCGCCCTTCATCGGCGCGGCATTGGCCGTTGCGCTGCTCGGAGAACCGCTGGAATGGCGCCTTCTGGCAGCCGGCGTTCTGATGGGCCTCGGCTTGTATCTGCATCTGGCGGAACGCCACAGCCACGAGCATCGCCATGAAGCGGCCGCACACGATCATGCCCATGTGCATGACGAGCATCACCGGCACGGTCATGCGCCGGATGATCCGCCGGGTGAACCGCATGTGCATGCTCACCGGCACGGAACGCTGGTGCACGCCCACCCGCATTACCCGGACATCCATCACCGGCACGACCATATGGGCTGAGCGGCCATGCCAGCCAGACAGACAAAAGCCGCCCGCATCCCGGCCCTGAATGACAGGTGGGGGATGCAGGCGGCCTGGTCGTGTCGAGCGACGCCGGCGGCCTGGAATCAACCGGGGCCGGCGTCTCAGGCGTATCTTACTTGTCGGCCTTCGGCGCGGTGTCGCGCTTCTCGGTGATGCGGGCCGCCTTGCCGGTCCGGCCGCGCAGGTAATACAGCTTGGCGCGACGCACGTCGCCGCGGCGCAGCACCACGATCGACTCGATGCGCGGGCTGTACAGCGGGAACACGCGTTCCACGCCTTCGCCGTAGGAAATCTTGCGCACGGTGAACGACGAGTTCACACCGCGGTTGGAGCGGGCGATGCAAACGCCTTCATAGGCCTGCACGCGCTCGCGGCCGCCTTCCACCACCTTCACGTTCACGGTCAGCGTGTCGCCGGGGCCGAAATCCGGCACCGCGCGGGCGGCGACCAGAGCGTCCGACTGCTCTTTCTCGATCTGCTGCAACAGGTTCATGGCACTCAGCCTTTCTTCTTCGATAAGTCCAAAACGCGTTTCAATTCTTCCCCGCCGGCTTGCGCCGGCGGTAACTCTCCCACAGATCCGGCCGGCGCTCGGCGGTGATCTTCTCCGCCATCTCGCGCCGCCAGGCTGCGATCTTCTCGTGGTGGCCCGACAGCAGCACCTCCGGCACCGCGCGGCCCTCCCATTCCTGCGGCCGGGTATACTGGGGATATTCCAGCAAACCGTCCGCGAAACTCTCCTCGGTGCCGGACTCTTCGGCACCCATCACCCCGGGCAGCAACCGCACCACCGCGTCCAGCAACGCGTAGGCTGCGATCTCGCCGCCCGAGAGGACGAAATCGCCGAGGCTGACCTCGACAATCGGGCGCGCCTGCAGCAGGCGCTCGTCCACCCCCTCGAACCGGCCGCAGATCAGCGTCGCGCCGCCTGCCGCCTTCACCTCATGCACCAGCGCCTGGTCCAGGCGCCGGCCACGCGGCGAGAAATAGATCAGCGGCTGTTCCGCCGCCACACCCTCCGCGCCGGCAAGCGTCTCATCGGCCCCCATGACCGAGTCAATCGCCGCTGCCAGCACGTCGGGCCGCATCACCATGCCGGGCCCGCCCCCGCAGGGGGTGTCGTCGACGGTGCGGTGTTTATCGCGCGCGAAATCGCGGATGTCCACCACCGTCAGCGACCACCGGCCCTCACCCAGGGCCCGTCCGGCCAGGCTTTGCCCCAGCGGGCCGGGGAACATCGCGGGATAGAGCGTCAGCACCCGCGCTTTCCACGGCATCGCCGTTGCCATCGTTACCCCTCGACCTTCCGGTCTTCATCCGTCTCCGGATCGCCCAGCCAGAAGGCCGGTTCGACCAGCACGCGACGCTCCGCAAGGTCCACTTCCGGCACCGCATCGTCGGTGAACGGCACCATCGCCGAACGCCCGCCTTCGGTTTTCACCTCCAGCATGTCGCCGGCGCCGTAATTATGCACCGCCACCACCTGGCCCAGAACGCGGCCGGTGGTGGTGATCGCCGTCAGGCCAATCAGATCGGCGTAGTAGAACTCGCCTTCTGCGGCCGGCGGCAGGGCGCTGCGCGGCACGAACAGCTCGGTGCCTTTCAGCGCTTCCGCCGCGTTGCGGTCGTCGATGCCCTTGATACTCGCAATCACCACATCACCCTTGGCAAGTCGCCGCACGGTCAGCCGGAATGTCTGTTCACCGCGCACATCCTGCAGGGGACCGTAATCCCCGAGGGCTTCCGGATCGCCGGTGAAGGTTTTCACCTTCACTTCGCCGCGGATGCCCTGCGCACCGATGACGACACCGAGCAGGACCGTGTCGGTCATGCTGCAAGCGTCGCCGGCTTACTGCGCGTCGCCGGCCGGGGCAGCAGCGGCCTCGGCGGCCGCCTTGGCGGCTTCCTCGGCAGCCTTGATACGCTCCTGCGCCTTCGCCTTCGGCTTGCCCTTCTCCGGGTTGTTGCCGTGGGTCCAGGTCATCAGGCCGGCCTTGGCGAAGAAGCTGGCGCAGCGGTCGGACGGGGTGGCGCCCTGGCTCAGCCAGTACTTCACACGCTCGACGTCCAGCTGCACGCGCTCGCGGTCCTTGGGCAGCATCGGATCGTAGGAACCGATCTTCTCGATGAAACGGCCATCGCGCGGGCTGCGCGAGTCGGCCACCACGATGCGGTAGTAGGGGCGCTTCTTGGCGCCGCCGCGGGTCATGCGGATCTTGACGGACATGGTCTTCCTTCCAGTTAAACGTTGAAATCCAGAAACTCGAAAACAAACAAACTCATTCAGCGCAGCCTCAAAGCTTCGGCATGCCGGGCATACCCGGCAGCATCGCGCCCATGCTGCGCATGAAACCCTTCTGGCCGAGCTTGGACATGCGCTTCATCATGTCGGCCATCTGCATATGCTGCTTCAGCAGCTTGTTGACATCCTGCACCGAGGTGCCCGAGCCCGCCGCGATGCGCTTCTTGCGCGAGGCATGGATCACCTTCGGGTTCTTGCGCTCGTCCTTGGTCATCGAGCCGATGATGGCTTCCTGACGCTTCAGCACGGTCTCGTCCACATTGGCCTGGGCCATCTGCTGCTTGATCTTGCCCACGCCGGGCAGCAGGTTCATCACGCCCGACATGCCGCCCATCTTGCGCAGCTGCTTGAGCTGGCTGGCCATGTCGTCCAGGTCGAACTGGCCCTTCTGCACGCGGGCAGCCAGGCGTTCGGCCTCTTCCTTCTCGATGGTCTCGGCGGCTTTTTCCACCAGGCTGACGATGTCGCCCATGCCGAGGATGCGCTGCGCGATACGCTCGGGGTGGAACGTCTCCAGCGCATCGGCCTTTTCGCCCACGCCGATCAGCTTGATCGGCTTGCCGGTCACGGCGCGCATGCTCAGCGCGGCGCCGCCGCGGCCGTCGCCATCCACGCGGGTCAGCACGATGCCGGTGACGCCGACGCGCTCGTTGAAGCTTTTCGCGACATTGACGGCATCCTGGCCGGTCAGGGCGTCGGCCACCAGCAGCGTCTCGTGCGGCTGAACGGCGTCGCGCACGGCAGCCACTTCCAGCATCAGGGTTTCATCGATATGCAGGCGGCCGGCGGTATCCAGCAGCAGCACGTCGTAGCCGCCCAGCTTGGCGGCCTGCAGGGCGCGCTTGGCGATGTCCACCGGCATCTGGCCGGCCACGATGGGCAGAACGGGAATGTTGTTCTGCTCGCCCAGAATCTTGAGCTGGTCCTGCGCGGCGGGGCGATAGACGTCCAGCGACGCCATCAGCACTTTCTTGCGTTCCTTGGTCTGCAGGCGCAGCGCGATCTTCGCCGTGCTGGTGGTCTTGCCCGAACCCTGCAGGCCGACCATCAGCACCGGCACCGGCGGCACGGCATTGAGGTTGATGTCCTCACCCTCTCCGGCGCCGCCCAGCATCTCGACCAGGTGATCGTGAACGATCTTGATCACCATCTGGCCCGGCGTCACCGAGCGCAGCACTTCCTGGCCGACGGCCTTGGCCTTCACGCCGTCGATGAAGCTCTTGACGACCGGCAGGGCGACATCGGCCTCCAGCAGCGCCACGCGCACTTCGCGCAGGGCGTCCGAGACATCGGATTCCGTCAGCGCGCCGCGCTTGCGCAGCCGCTCGAAAACCTCGCCCAGTTTGCCGCTCAGAGATTCGAACATGTCGACCCTGAAAAATCCTTCAGCACAGATTCAAATAACACTGGCCCAAAACGAATTGACGCCCGTGCGCGACACTCGCGGACGGACGGCGATCCTCGGACCGGATTGCTCCCAAAAGTCGGAAAGCGCGCGGAATAAAGCGGTTTGGCGGGCAGAAGTCAACTCTGACCATCTCCCCCAGGCGTCATCCCCGGCCTTGTGCGGGGGATCCATTCCCTGCTGTCGCGGCCACGGGAAGGGTGGCAAGGACCCCAAGGTCAAGCCCGAGGATGGCGGGTTTGATATTTTTATATCTATATCAATGCCTTATAGGGTCGACCATCGGCATCAGTGCCGGGTCCGGGTTTTTGCACAGGCAGGCCGAGCGCCTCGGGGCCAGCGGGGCCTGGCGTGGCCCTGCCCAGGCGATCGTTCAGGGTACGGGAGATTGGGGGATTTCGGCGCGGATGAAACCCAGCGGCGCCAGCCATTCCCGGCCGTTCAGCGTCGCCCTGCTGATCCAGCCATTGGCGGCGCCAAGCCGGAAACCGCCTTCCAGCTTCACCGGCAGCCACACGGCAAAGCCCGGCGGCTGCACCAGCCAGATATAGGTCGGCTGCTGGTCCTTCTCGCTCCAGCTCGCCAGGAATTTACGATCATAGCCGGCAATCGGCTCGCTGCGGATCACGCATTTGAAGGCCGGGCCGCTATAGGCGGTGCGGTTATGCGGCTGCACCATGTCGGGCCCGATCGGCGCATAATGCAGGTTATAGCGTCGCCGTCCGTCATAGACGGCATCGCTGTCGGTGCAGGGCGGCTCGGCATTCTCGCGCAGGGCGCGGGCGAAAATCGCCGTGGTGGGATCGACGGTGCCGATCTTCAGGTGATCGGGCACCTCGTCGCGGTCGTCCTCGTCATTGGGCGGGCTCACTTCCGCCACCGGCAGGCCGTCCTCGCCCCAGCGCATGCGCGTCATGCGCTTCGACCAGCTGCCGTCGCTCTGGATGTCATAGCGCAGGGGGCGCAGGCCGTCGCCTTCAAAGCGCGCCGCGGCCTGGCCGGTCATGGTGAAGCTCATCGCCCAGTCCAGCATGCCGGCGGTGCGCATGGCGGTCGCCATTTCCAGCGTCTCCGCCTTCCGCTCCGCCATGACCGTGAATTCGACGCCCTTGGCGCCCAGGGCATAGACGCCGAATCCCAGCTCGGCGCTGCGCAGCGGCTCGGGATTGTCCGCCGAGGCCGCAAGCGAGCAGCCGGCGGCAATCGGCAGGGCCAGCAGGAATCCGGTCGCAAGCGAAACGGTGTGGCGCATGCCTTATACTTTAGTCTGGTTTTGCCAATTTCCAGACCTGTATTTGCAGAAAGACCGCTGTTACGCGGGTATGCGCCGTGGCCGGACGGTTCCGGCAGCCGGATGTCGGCTTTCAGCTTCAGACGTTCAGGGGCTGCAATTCGCGCAAAACGGCCAGGCGCAGGCCGCGCAGCAGATCCTCGCCAGCGCGGCTCATGTCCGGCCGGCTCTCGGCCCGCCGCAGGGCATAGAGCGCGTCGATCAGCAGGCCGACCAGATTCAGGTGGCGCTCCTCAGACGGCAGGGCGCGCCGCAGGCAGTCGCTCAGCAGGTCCACGCCGGTGGCCATCATCTGCCACTGCGCTGTTTCGCAGGCTTCCAGCAGGGCATCGCAATCGCGCTGGGCATCGCCCAGGAACAGCAAAGCCGAGATCGCATCCCCGCGCGCCTTGGCAAAGCGGGCCCGCATCAGGTCGATGCGCGCGGCGATGGCGGCGGGATCGACCTGCGGCGGCGCTTCTGCCCTGGCGGTCTCGGTGGCAGCGGTTGCCTCGACCCGGTCCTCTCCTCGCCGCGCGATGCGCGACAGATCCGCCCGTGCCTGCTCCAGACGGCGCAGGGGATCGGGCAGGGGATCGGCCGGAAACAGGGATTCATTCCGATTCGCCATGGCCTTACCGGAATACGAATCCCGGGGAGTCGCTGTCAATCGGGTTTTGGGTTGCGTTTGGGGTGAAACCGTCGCCCCGCTCGTGAAAGTTGTAAATTCTTGGTGAGGCGGGCGAGCTTTGCTAGGCTGCCGCCGGGGAAACAATCAAACGGGTGAACCGCGTGAACATGCTGGCCGAGCCTGTCGCCGCCACGCAGACCGGCCCGAAAGCGCGCTCGCAGGACGCGCGCTCCCCAAACACGCCATCCCAGAATATGGAATCGCCGCGCGGATCGCGACGCCTGTTCGCCCGCATCATCGACGCCTTCGTGCCGCCGGCCGTGTTGCGCGAGGGCGATCCGCGCAAGCTGCACCGCTATCGCAGCAATCTGCAGCTCACGCTGTCGGTCGCCGCCGCGCTGCTGCTGATCCCGCCCTATCTGCTGATCCGCTCCGGCCTGAATCTGTGGGAGGTGGCGGGTTTCGTCTCGATGATCGGCGGGCCATTGGCTGGCGCGCTGCTGATCCGCTTCACGGGCAACATTGCATTGGCCATCGGCCTGATGGCGTTGAACGGCGGCCTGGGCAATACCGTGCTCACGCTGGGCACCGGTGGTCTGGCGTCCAGCTTCGCGCTGTTTTCCGTGCTGGGCCTGGCGCTCACCATGCTCACCAGCAACGGCCGCGTGGTCGCCTGGGTGGCGGCGATGGCGGCCCTGAATTTCGTCGTGCTGCTGGTCTGCCACCTGGCCGATCTGGTGCCGCCCTTCGATGTGCCGCGCCAGGAACAGATGCTGCTGTATTTCCTGTGTCTGATCTTCGCCGTGCTGCTGATGACGCGTTCTGCCATCGCATCGTTGCGCGCGCGCACCATCTCCAGGGCCGCGTTGCAGGCCGCCCGCATCGAGGCCGAGGCGGCCACAAAGGCGAAATCGGATTTCCTTGCCATGATGAGCCACGAAATCCGCACGCCGATGAACGGCGTGCTGGGGCTCACGCGCTTGCTGCTGAACACGAAGCTGGATGACGAACAGCGCGGCCTGGCGGCCACGGCGCTGCAATCGGGCGAGGCGTTGCTCGCCATCCTCAATGACATCCTCGATTTCTCCAAGCTCGAGGCCGGCCGCATCGACCTGGAGGATATCGACTACGATCTCGCCGTCCAGATGCAGGCCGCAATCGCCCTGCTTGCGCCGCGCGCCGCCGAAAAGGGCCTGCGCCTGCGCCACGAGATCGCGCCCGACCTGCCGCCCTATCTGCGCGGCGATCCCGGCCGCCTGCGGCAGGTGCTGCTGAACCTGATTTCCAATGCGATCAAATTCACCGAACGGGGCGGTGTCACGGTGAGCGCCGATTGCGAAGGCGACCGGCTGCGCATCAGGGTGCAGGATACCGGCATCGGCATCGCGCCCGAGCAGGCCGGCAAACTGTTTGCCCGCTTCGCCCAGGCCGATTCCTCCATTACGCGGCGTTTCGGCGGCACCGGGCTGGGGCTGGCGATCTGCCGCGCCCTGGTCGAGGCGATGGGCGGCGAGATCGGCGTGGACAGCAAGCCGGGCGAGGGCAGCGTGTTCTGGCTGCGTCTGCCATTGCGCGAAGGCCATGCGCCTATTGCGCGGGACTCCCTCATGGCGTCGCGCCCGCCGCTGCCGCGCCTGCGCATCCTGGTGGCCGAGGATAACGCGGTGAACCGCAAGGTGCTGGGCGGCCTGCTGGCGACGCGCAGCGATGCCGGCGCCCATGATGTGATCTTCGCCGAAACCGGCCGCGCCGCGCTCGATCTGGCCGCCACGCAGGATTTCGACCTGATCCTCACCGACCTGCATATGCCCGAGATGGATGGCATCGCCGCCACGCGCGCCATCCGCGCCCTGCCGCCACCCCATGGCAAGGTGAAGATCATCGCCGTCACCTCCAGCATCGGGCCCGATGGCATGCGGCGCTGCCTGGAAGCCGGCATGGACGGCTTCGTGGCCAAGCCGGTGAATCCCGATGCGCTCGACCTCGCCATGCGCCGCGCGCTCGGCCTTGCCGAAACGGGGGCCGGCATCGCTGCCGGGGCCGATGAGGTCGCGCGGGCTGCCGATCACGATCCGGCCGCGTTGCAGATGCTGGTCGATGGTGTGGGCCGCAAGGGCCTGGCCGAACTGATCGACCTGTTCTTCGCCATGCTGGGCGATGTGCGGCGTGAACTGGCGGCATCGATGCAGGCGGGCGACTGGCCGCGCTTGGCGCGGCAGGCCCATACCCTGCGCGGCCCGTCCGGCAGCCTGGGGCTCAACCGCGTGCTGGCTCTGGCGCGGCAGATCGAAGCGGCGGGCTCGCTGGGCGCTGTGGATGCCGCATTGCTGATGCAGTTGAACGACGCGCTGGAGCAGGGCTGCGTCTGGCTGCGCGAACAGCGCGGCATGCTGGATGCCGCACTGGATTCAGGGGGCAGGACGGAATGACCGATTTCAAGGATCTGTGGGTACTGCTGGTCGAGGACGATATCTATTCGCAGCGCATGACCCAGATGATGCTGCGGCAATACGGCGTCGAAAAGCTTGAGACTGCGAATAACGGCGCCAAGGCCCTGGAGATGATCAAGGAGGTGAAAGGGCACTACGACCTGATCGTCTCGGACTGGAACATGCCCGAGGTCACCGGCCTCGACCTGCTGAAAGAAATCCGCCAGCTCGGCGTGCGCACCAAGTTCCTCATGCTCACCAGCAATGCCGGCAAGGAATTCGTGCTGCAGGCGCGCGAGCACCGGGTGGATGCCTATATCGCCAAGCCGTTTTCCTCGCTGCAGCTCAAGCAGAAGCTCACCGCCCTGTTCAACATCCGGCCCTGGTAGGCGGCCGGCGGGAGTAGGGCGATTCGGCTGCGATCTGCCGGTGGCGCCCATCTGTTGGTGGCGCGGCGGGCGGGGCTTGGCTAAGGTCGCGCCATGTCGCCCACGCTGCATGCCGGCCGCCGCGCCGCCGATCCTGCCCAACTGGCCGAACGCCTGCTGACCGGCGACCGCCGGGCGCTGGCCCGTGCCATCACGCTGGTGGAATCGAGCCACCCGCAGGACCAGGCCGCCGCCGATACCCTGCTGCAGGCCATATTGCCCCACACGGGCCAGAGTGCGGCCGGCAAGAAAAACGGCGCGATCCGCATCGGCATTTCCGGCACGCCCGGCGTGGGCAAGTCCAGTTTTATCGAACGCTTCGGCCTGTTCCTCACCGGGCAGAATCTCAAGGTCGCCGTGCTGGCGGTCGATCCGTCCTCCTCGCTCTCGGGCGGCTCCATCCTGGGCGACAAGACCCGCATGGAACAGCTCGGCCGCGAACCCAACGCCTTCATTCGGCCCTCGCCCTCGGGCGGATCGCTGGGCGGGGTGGCGCGGCGCACGCGCGAGGCGATGCTGCTGGTGGAGGCGGCGGGCTTCGACGTGGTGCTGGTGGAAACCGTGGGCGTCGGCCAGTCGGAAACCACCGTGGCCGAGATGGTCGACATGTTCCTGCTGCTGCTGGCGCCGGCCGGCGGCGACGACCTGCAGGGCATCAAGCGCGGCATCATGGAACTGGCCGATCTGGTGATCATCAACAAGGCCGATGGCGAGCTGCTGCCCAAGGCGCGGCTGGCGGCGGCCGATTATCGCATGGCCCTGCAGCTCATGCGCCCGCGCCATGCCGAATGGAAACCCGAAGTGCAGATGGTCTCGGCCCTGCTGAACGAAGGTATTGCGGATGTCTGGCGCATCATTGGCGAATATCGCAAGGCGCTGGACAAAACCGGCGCGCTCCAGGCCCAGCGCCGCCGCCAGGCCGAACACTGGCTGCTGCGCGAATTGCAGGACGGCCTGCTGGAATGGCTGCGCCGCGACCCGGCAATCGCCGCGGAACTGCCGCGCCAGCAGAAAGCCGTGGCCCAGGGCAAGATCACGCCGGCGGCGGCGGCACGCAAACTGCTGGGGATGCTGCGGACATGACCTGGCTCATGCAATCCGGCCGCTTCGCGCTTGGCGATGTCAAAACCCAGTCGGGCGAGACGATCAAAGAGGCCTTCATCACCTGGAAAAGCCACGGCACGCTGAATGCGGCGCGCGACAATGTGGTGCTCTATCCCACCAGCTATTCGGCGCAGCACCCCGATCTGGAATGGCTGATCGGCCCCGATGGCGTTCTCGATCCGACGCGCTGGTTCATCGTCATCCCCGACATGTTCGGCAACGGTTTGTCCTCCAGTCCCTCGAACACGCCGGATTACCCGCATCTGGTCACGGCACATGACAACGTGGCGGCGCAGCGCCGCTTGCTGAAAGAGCAGTTCGGCGTCGAAAAGCTGCATGGCGTCTATGGCTGGTCGATGGGCGCACAGCAGGCCTATCACTGGGCCGCCGATTTTCCCGATGCCGTGTCGCGCATTGTCGTGAATTGCGGCAGCGCGCGCACCGCCACCCATAACCGGGTGTTCCTGAAAAGCCTGATGGCGACACTGGAGGCCGCGCCGGAGCATGTTGGCCATGGCCGGTTCAGCGCGCCGCCTCGGGCCGCGATCCGCGCCTTCGGCCGCATCTATGCCAGTTGGGCGCTGTCGCAGGATTTCTACCGCGCAGACCTGCATCTGTCGGCATTGAAGGCGCCCGATCTGGAAACCTTCCTGCGCACCGACTGGGAAGAACGTTATGCCCGCCGCGATGCCGCCGATCTCTATGCGCAATTGCGCACCTGGGAGGCTGGCGATATCAGCAGCCTGTATTATGGCGGCGACCTGAAGGCAGCGCTCAAGGCGATCCGGGCAAAGGTGCTGCTCATGCCTGGCGCCACCGACCTGTATTTCCGCGTCGCCGACAACGAGGCCGAGCTGCCGCATTTGGCAAAGGCCGAACTGAAAGCGATCCCCAGCATCTGGGGCCACCGCGCCGGCAACCCGGTGCAGAATCCGCCGGACGCGGCCTTCATCAGGGATAACGTGCGGCGGCTGCTCGAGAGCTGACGCGTCACGCCCCCGCCAGCCACCCGACCCGAGCCGTTCAGGCTCCGGCTAACCAACGGCGGGCCAGTTGATGCGCCAGCGCCAGCGGCGGCGAGAGGCGGGGCGAGGCTTCCATGTCGGTGGATTTCACCCGCATCTCCTCCACCTCGTCGCGGCTGAACCAGCGCGCCTCTTCCAGTTCGGTGGGGTCCACGGTGATCTCGCTGCTGGTCGCCTCGGCGATGCAGCCGATCATCAGCGAGGAGGGAAACGGCCAGGGCTGGCAGGCGATATACCGCACATCGCCGGTCTGGATCCCGGATTCCTCCAGAATCTCGCGGCGCACGGCTTCCTCGATGGTTTCGCCCGGCTCCATGAAGCCGGCGAGCGCCGAATACATGCCGGGCGGAAAGCGCGACTGCCGGCCGAGCAGCACCATGTCCTCGCCGGTTGTCTCGTCGCGGCGCACGGCCAGCATGATCACCACCGGATCGGTGCGCGGGAAATGCTGCGCCTTGCAGGCCTCATTCGTGCAATGCCGGCTGTAGCCGGCTTCCGCCATCTGCGTGGGGCTGCCGCACTGGGCGCAGAAACGATGGCGCTGGTGCCAGTCGGTCAGGCTGCGCGCCTGCGCCAGGATCGCGGCCTCCTCGGGCGGCAGCATCGGCGCGATGGAGCGCACGTCGATGAACTTGATGGCCTCGCCATGCAGGGCGGCGGTGCTCTCATCGGCATCGCAATCGACGGCGAAATGGGCGATGCCGGCATCGTCCAGGCCGAGGAACAGGCAGGGCAGGCCGGCATGGGCATCGGCCCAGGCGGTGTCCAGCCAGGCGATGCGCGCCGGTTTCGCCGTGATGTCCACTAGGGCTTTCAACTCGCGCAAAGGCAGGAAGCGGCTGTCGGGCCGGCGGCGTTTTTCGCCCAGCCATTCGGGGTTGCGGCGCGGATTGCCGGCGCGGTCCAGATTCGAGCCGGAAAAGCCGATCGGCCGGGACGAGGTTTTGGTCGGTTTGGGGGCGGTAAGCATGCCGAAACGCTGGCATATCCGGCGCGGCGCGTCTATTGCCGGACAGGTGTGGAATTGGCCGGGACTGAGACGGGGGAATCCTATCGGGCTACCCATTGAAAACCATGGCCTAATAACGGATATAAGGCCCGGGAGGTTGGTGGCGGACGGGCGCCTCGCCAACCCGGTCAGGTCCGGAAGGAAGCAGCCGTAACGAGTTTCCGCTCGGGTCGTTGTCAGCCTCCCACCGCATCCTTGCCTAGGTCCGGCGCTTGCTGCCCGGGCGCAGCCCATCGAATCAAAGGGCCTGTGATCGAATGAGCCTGTGAGCGAATGAGTCAGCCGGCGCCCTATCGCGTGCTTGCGCGCAAATACCGCCCCAGCAATTTCGCCGAGATGATCGGCCAGGATGCGCTGGTCCGCACGCTCACCAATGCCATCGCCACCGGCCGCATCGCCCAGGCCTTCATCCTCACCGGCGTGCGCGGCGTGGGCAAGACCACCACCGCCCGCATCATCGCCCGCGCCCTGAACTGCACCGGCCCCGACGGCCAGGGCGGCCCGACCATTTCGCCCTGCGGCGTCTGCGACAACTGCAAGGCCATCGCCGAGGACCGGCATCCCGACGTGTTCGAGATGGACGCCGCCTCGCGCACCGGCATCAATGATATCCGCGAGATCATCGAGGCGGTGCGCTACGCCCCCTCGATGGCGCGCTACAAGATCTACATCATCGACGAAGTGCACATGCTCTCCACGGCGGCCTTCAACGGCCTGCTCAAGACGCTGGAAGAGCCGCCGCCGCACGTGAAATTCGTCTTCGCCACCACCGAAATCCGCAAGGTGCCGGTCACGGTGCTGTCGCGCTGCCAGCGTTTCGATCTCAAGCGCGTCGAGATCGCCGTGCTGAACGGACATTTCAAGCGCATCGCCGAAGCCGAAAACGCGCAGATCGACGAGGATGCGCTGACGCTGATTTCGCGCGCCGCCGAAGGCTCGGTGCGCGACGGCCTCTCATTGCTCGACCAGGCGATTGCCCATGGCGCGGGCAGCGTGAATGCCGAGCTGGTGCGCGACATGCTGGGGCTAGCCGATCGCGGCCAGGTCTTCGCGCTGCTCGACCTGCTGCTGCACGGCAAACTGGCCGAGGCGCTGGATAACCTGCAGGCGCAGTACAATCTCGGCGCCGATCCCGCTGTCGTGATGCAGGATCTGCTCGATCTCACCCACTGGCTGACGCGCGTGAAGGTGATCGGCGGCTCGCCCGACGATGTCACCCTGCCCGAAAGCCAGCGCCAGCGCGGCAAGGAACTCGCCGCCAAGCTGGGCATGCCGGTGCTGGCGCGCTCGTGGCAGATGCTGCTGAAGGGCCTGGCCGAGGTGCGCTACGCCCCGGTGCCGCTGGCAGCGGCCGAGATGGTGCTGGTACGCTTCGCTTATGCTGCCGATCTGCCCAGTCCGGCCGATCTGGCCAAGGAATGGAAAGAGAAGGGTGGCCCCGGCGTTGCGCCCGGCGGTCCGCGTGCGCCGCTGGGCGGTGGTGGCGGGAATGGTGCGGGCGCCACCGCAACCGCCGTCGCCGCGCAGCCGCGGGCTGCTGTCTCGCCCGCACCGCAGCCGGGCGAAACCGTCGCACTCGCCACCATGCCGACCAGCTTCCCCGCGCTGGTGCAACTCGCCAAGGACATGCGCGAAGGCATCCTCGCGGCTGAACTCTACAACGACGTGCATCCGGTCAGTTTCGAGGCCGGCCGCATCGAACTGCGGCTCGAACCCGGCGCGCATCACGACCTGCCCGGCCGCCTGATCGAGAAGCTGAAAACCTGGACCGGCCAGCGTTGGGTGGTGAGTTTAAGCAAGCTGCCGGGCGAGCCGACTTTGGCCGAGCAGGAGCAGGCCGAGGAATCCCGCCGCCGCGCCCATGTGCAGGCGCATCCGCTGGTGCAGGCCGTGCTCACCGCTTTCCCCGGCGCCGTGCTGGATGCCGTGCGTCAGGCCGCGCCGCCCGAGCCCGAGGCTTCGGAAGCGGAGGAGGCCGGCGACGGGTATGTCACCGACGATATCGATCCGCTCGACGAGCTGGATTGAGATAGGAGTTCGCCATGAAGAATCTCGGCAACATGCTGAAACAGGCCCAGCAGATGCAGCAGCGCATGCAGGAAATGCAGGCCGAGCTGGAGCAGCGCGAGGTGCAGGGTTCGGCCGGCGGCGGCATGGTGGTCGTCACGCTGAATGGCAAAAGCGAACTGCGCGGCGTGAAGATCGATCCCTCGCTGCTGGTGCAGGCCGAGGTCGAGGTGCTGGAAGACCTGATCAAGGCGGCCCATGCCGATGCCAAGGCCCGCGCCGACCGCGAAATGGCCGACGAGATGCAGAAGCTCACCGCCGGCCTGCCGCTGCCGCCGGGCATGAAGCTGCCATTCTGAGTTTTCTCTCATGGCTGGTCCCGAGATCGAGCGGCTGATCCAGCTGCTGGCGCGCCTGCCCGGCCTGGGCCCGCGTTCGGCGCGTCGCGCCGCCCTGCATCTGCTCAAGAAAAAAGACGCCCTGCTCAATCCGCTGGCGGCCTCCTTGCGCGAGGTGGGCGACAGCGTGCATGCCTGTTCCGTCTGCGGCAACCTCGACACCCGCGATCCCTGCGCCATCTGCACCGACGACCGCCGCGATGCCGGCCTGATCTGCGTGGTGGAAAGCGTGGCCGATCTGTGGGCGCTGGAACGTGCCGGTGTGTTCCGCGGTCGCTATCATGTGCTGGGCGGCACGCTCTCGGCGCTGGATGGCGTGGGGCCCAGCGATCTCAATGTCGACAGCCTGATCGCCCGTGTGCAGGCTGGGCAGGCAGGCGAGCGGAAGATCCGCGAGGTCATCATCGCCACCAACGCCACGGTGGAAGGCCAGACCACGGCGCATTACATCACCGACCGCCTGCAGAATACGGGCGTTGCCATTTCGCGGCTCGCCCATGGCGTGCCGGTCGGCGGCGAACTCGATTACCTCGACGACGGCACCCTGGGCGCCGCGCTGAAGGCGCGCCGGCCGCTCTGAAGAACGACACATGCATCGTCATACCCGGGCTTGACCCGGGTATCCACGATTTCATCGGCAAGACGTGGATGGCCGGATCAAGTCCGGCCATGACGTATGAAAGCGCCACTTGCATTACTATCGTATTCCGTGATCCGGTTTCCGTGGCTAGACTGGGCGATAATGATTCGTCCGCTCGCCATCACTGGCCTGGTTCTGCTGGGTCTATTGTTGCCTGCCTTGTTTTCGTCCGCCCGCGCGGCCGAGCTGCGGCTGGCCTATATCGAGCAGGATGCCAGCCCCTATCTTTCCGGCATCGGTCCCGCCATTCCGGCGCGGCCCGGCATTGCCGTTGAACTGGTGCAGCGCGCGGTCGGGCGCCTTGGCGGCCGGTTGCATCTCACCCGCATGCCGGCGCGGCGCATGATTCAGGAAGTGAAGGCCGGCCGGCAGGACGGCATCCTTGGCTTCCGCTATTCCGCCGAGCGCGCCCGCGATCTGGTTTTCCCCATGCGCGACGGCCAGCCCGATGCCGCGCGCTACGCCGCCCGCCTGGCCCATTCGCTCTATCGCCGGCAGGGCAGCGCCATCACCTGGGATGGCCGGCGCCTGGGCGGCCTCACCACGCCGCTCGCCGTCAGCAGCACCCAGCTGGTGGCCGATGCCTTGCAGGCCCAGGGCATCGAGATCATCCGCATCGAAAGCAGCGGCCAGATGTTTGCCATGCTGGCGCTGGAGCGCGTCGATGCCGTGGTGTCGCTCGACATCATCGGCGACCGCCAGGTGACCATGCAGGCCGACACGCAGGCCGCGGCCCGTATCGAAAAGGTGATGCCGCCGGTGCTGATCGAGGATTTCCACGTGCCGCTTGGCCGTGCCTTTCATGCCGCCAACCACGATTTCGCCGAGCGGCTCTGGGCCATGATCGGCGAATTGCGCGATGCTACCTATGCCGAGCTGACGCCGGTCTACGTCGCCATCAACCCCTGAAGCTGTCCTTCCTCCTGCGCGTCTCGGCGAACACCGCCACGTCGTCGGCATCTGCCAGCCCCAAGGTCGCGCGCAGGTTTGCGCTCATCGGCCGCAGGAAGGGGTTGGTGGCTTTCTCCTCTCCCAGCAGCGACGGCACGGTCGGCTCACCCTTGGCCCGCGCCGCCCTGATCGCGGCATACCGCGCGGTCAGCACCGCATTGTCCGGCTCGACGGTGACGGCAAAGCGCGCATTCGATTCCGTATATTCATGGGCGCAGTAAACACGCGTGTCGTCGGGCAGGGCGCCGAGCTTGCTCAGCGACGCCCACATCTGCGAAGGCGTGCCCTCGAACAGCCGGCCGCAACCCAGCGAGAACAGCGTGTCGCCGCAGAACAGGGCATTCGAGTTGGCGAACCAGAAGGCGATATGGCCCTTCGTGTGGCCGGGCACGTCGAAGATGCGGGCTTCCTCCTTGCCCAGGCGCCAGGTCTCGCCGTCCTTCAGCGCCACGTCGATACCCGGAATGCGGTCGGCATCGGCCTGCGGGCCCACGATCTGGCAACCGGTGGCCTCTTTCAGCGCCAGGTTGCCGCCCACATGATCGGGATGATGGTGGGTGTTGAGGATATGCGTGAGTGTCCAGCCGCGTTTGCGCAGTTCGGCCAGCACCGGCTCATGCACGGCGGGATCGACCACGCCGGTGGCGCCCGTCGCCGGATCATGGGCGAGGTAGACGTAATTGTCGTTCAGCACGGGAATCTGCACGATATCGAGGGGCATGGCATCGTTCTCAAGTCGGACGGGAAGCTGCTAATATAGCGCCATGCTGCGGCCGGACATCATCGATCTGCGCGAATTCTACGCCAACCCGCTGGGGCGGGCGGTGCGCCGCCTGCTGCGGCCGAAACTGCGCGCCTTCTGGCCCGATGTTCATGGTTTGACAGTGCTTGGCCTCGGCTATGCCACGCCCTATCTGCGCATTTTCGAGGGCGAGGCCGAGCGGGTGATCGCCGCCATGCCCGGGCCGCAGGGCGTGGTGCGCTGGCCGCGCGGCCTGCCCGGCCGCGTCATGCTGGTGGACGAGGACGACCTGCCGCTGCCCGATGCCTCCGTCGACCGCCTGCTGCTGATGCACGCGCTGGAGAATTCGGAAAACACCCGCGCCCTGCTGCGCGAGGTGTGGCGGGTGCTCACCCCGCAGGGCCGGCTGCTGGCTGTGGTGCCGAACCGGCGCGGCCTGTGGGCGCATATCGAAGCGACGCCCTTCGGCCAGGGCCACCCGTATACACCGCCGCAGCTCACGCGGCTGATGCGCGATGCGATGTTCTCGCCGACCGCGTCGCAGGCCGCCTTGTGGCTGCCGCCGTCGGACCGCGCCTTCGTGATCAAGGCGGTGAACGCCTGGGAGAAGACGGGCGAGATCCTGTGGAGCCGGTTTTCCGGCGTGTTGCTGGTGGAGGCCGAGAAGCAGGTCTATGCCGGCGTGCCGGCCCGCGCCGTGAAGCAGAAGCAGCGCGCCTTCGTACTCAATCCGTCGCCCTCGGCGCGGCTGCGGGCCGAGCGCAGCTTTCGTGAGGATGGCGGTTCAGGTCCCGCGCCGGCGTAAAACATGGGCCGCCCGCACCGCCTATCGGCGGTGCAATACATAGACCGCCTGGGCGCCGAACCAGTTGGCCGCCGCACCCTGCAGCTTCCAGCCGCTGCGGTTGCCATGGCCGTCCACGGCGATGCGCTGCTCGACGACGAAACCATCGCGGGCGCAGAGCTCGTCGAAATCCTGGATGGTGCAGAGATGGATGTTCTGCGTCTCGTACCAGGGATCGTCCAGCGCCGCCGTCATCGGCATGCGGCCGCCGAACATCAGCTGCAGCCGCACCCGCCAATAGGCGAAATTGGGAAACGACACGATGGCGCGCCGGCCGATGCGCAGCATCTCGTGCAGCACCTTGCGCGGATTGCGCGTGGCCTGCAGGGTCAGACTCAGCACCACGTAGTCGAAGGCGGCATCGGGATAATCCGGCAGGTCGGTATCGGCGTCGCCCTGGATCACGGAAAGGCCCCGCGCCACGCAGGCATTCACGCCGCTCTGGCGGATCTCGATGCCGCGTCCATCCACCTGCTTCTCGCGCGCCAGGTATTCCAGCAGCGCGCCGTCGCCGCAGCCGACATCCAGCAGGCGGCTTTGCGGCGCCACCATGTCCGCGATCATCAGCAGGTCGCGGCGGATGTCCCTGTGTGTGCTGCCGTTACTCATTTCTGGCTCCCGTTCAGACCGCGCTGTTCGGCGCAGCCCTCGATGAAGCCTTTCAGCGTGCGGAACATCACCGGCTCGTCCAGCAGGAAGGCATCGTGGCCCTTGTCGGTCTCGATCTCGACGAAGCTGACATTGGCGGCGGCGGCGTTCAGGGCGCGCACGATCTCCTTGCTTTCCGCCGTGGGGAAAAGCCAGTCGGAGGTGAAGGAAACGACGCAGAAGCGGGTCTTCGTGCCCTGGAAGGCGTTGGCGAGATTGCCGCCCGCCCCCTTGTCGGCGAATTGGGCCGCCAGGTCGAAATAATCCATCGCGCGGGTGATGTAGAGATAGGAGTTGGCGTCGAACCGCTCCACGAAGGTCGAGCCCTGGTGCAGCAGGTAGCTTTCCACCTGGAACTCGGTCTCGAAGCCATAGGTGATGCGTTCGCGGTTCTGCAGGTTGCGGCCGAACTTGCGGTGTAATGCTGCTTCCGACAGGTAGGTGATATGGGCTGCCATGCGTGCCACGGCCAGGCCGGCGCGCGGAATGGTGTCGTGATCGAAATAATCGCCCTGGTGCCATTGCGGATCGGCATAGATCGCCTGGCGCCCCACCTCGTGGAAGGCGATGTTCTGCGCCGAATGCTTGGCCGCAGTGGCCATCGGGATGGCCGAGAAGACGCGGTCGGGATAACTCGCCGCCCATTGCAGCACCTGCATGCCGCCCATCGAGCCGCCGATCACGCAGAACAGCTGGTGGATGCCCAGGTGGTCCAGCAGCATGGCCTGGGCATTCACCATGTCGCGGATGGTGATGACGGGGAAGCGCAGGCCATAGGGTTTGCCGGTGGCCGGATCGGTTTCGGCCGGGCCCGACGAGCCCATGCAGCCGCCCAGCACATTGGCGCAGATCACGAAGAATCTATCGGTGTCGATGATCTTGCCCGGGCCCACGGCGGTCAGCCACCAGCCCGGCTTGCCGGTCACCGGATGGGTGTTCGCTACATGCTGGTCCATGGTGAGCGCGTGGCAGATCAGGATGGCGTTCGACTTCTCGGCATTCAGATGCCCATAGGTCGTATAGGCGATCTGGTAGGGGCCGAGGTCGAGCCCGCAATCGAGCTTCAGGGCCAAGGTTTCGCCCAGGGTGACCCGGTGGCCGGGACCGACGGGATCGTGGCGGGACAAAGGGGGGAGTGCGGCACTCATGGCAGGCAGCCGGGATATCCTACAGGGCTTGGAGCGGGGATTTCCGCCGGCCCTGACGGGCGTGGCGAAGCCTGGCCGGGACCCTGTCCGGCGCGGGTCCCCGTGCTTAGTGACCCCCGCCGATGGTGTCAATGTTTTCTTTGCTTTTCAGGGGCGAAGCCCCTAAGACTATGCGGTTTTTTCAGCCCCCGGTATCCTGTTTCCCATGAGTGACCATACCCCGAGCCTGGCCGATTTGCGGCGCGAGATCGACGTGCTGGACGACCAGATCCTGGATCTGTTGCGCCGGCGCGCCGAGGCCGTCCAGCGCGTGGCGACCACCAAGCGCAGCACCGGCGAGGAGGGCTTCCTGCGGCCGGGCCGCGAGGCCCAGATCATCCGTCATCTGATCGCCCGCCATCGCGGCGGCCTGCCGGCCGCCTCGGTGTCGCGGATCTGGCGCGAGATGATCGCCGCGCTCTATCCGGTGCAGGCCCGGACCGTGAAGGTGGCGGTGCACGCCCCCAACAAGTCGGCCGCGCGCTGGGATCTGGCGCGCGACTGGTATGGCTCCACCACGCCGCTGCAGCTCTGCACCACGGCCACGGCGGTTATGCGCGCCATCTCGGCCCAGCCGGCCGCCATCGGCGTGATGGCCCAGCCCGAAGATGGCGAGAAGGAAAGCTGGTGGCCGCAGCTCGCCTCGCGTTCGCCCGATACGCCGCGCGTGATCGCCCGGCTGCCCTTCGTGCCCAATCCGCGCGGCAGCCTGGCCGAGCTGGACGCCTATGTGATCGCCAATGCCGCGCCCGAGGAATCGGGTGAGGATCGCAGCCTGCTGGTGCTGGCCATGACCGAGTCCGCCCCCAGCATCGCCCGCATTTCCGCCCTGCTGGCCCAGGTGGGCCTGGAAGGCCGGGTGCTGGCCCAGCATCGCCGCGGCGAGGATGGCGCCCGCGTGCTGCTGGAAAGCGACGGATTCATGGCCGCCGACGATGCCCGGCTGGCCGCGCTGATTGCCGCCGACCCGAAACTGATCGACGATGCGGTGGTGATCGGCGCCTATGCCGTGCCGCTGCCCGCCGATCCGGCGTAACATCGATTTCGACCAAGGAGTGCCTGCCGTGACCGCGCCGAAGCCGCAACCCGGAATTCTCGATATCGCCCCCTACAAGGGCGGCGAAGGCAAAGTGCCCGGCGTCACCAAGGTGCACAAGCTGTCGTCCAACGAAACGCCGCTTGGCCCCAGCCCGAAGGCGATGGCGGTGTTCCAGCAGATGGCGACCGAGCTGCACCGCTATCCCGACGGCGCGGTGGATGCGTTGCGTCAGGCGCTGGCGAAACACTACGGCATCCCGGCCGAGAACATCGTCTGCTCGAACGGCTCGGACGAGATGATCTCGCTGATCTGTGCCGCCTATGTCGGCCCGGGCGACGAGGTGATCTATTCGCAATACGGCTTCATGATGTATCCGATTGCCACGCAGGCCCGTGGCGCGACGCCGGTGAAGGTGGCGGAGAAGAACTTCACCGCCGATGTGGATGCCATCCTGGCGGCTGTCACGCCGAAGACGCGGCTGGTCTTCCTCACCAACCCGAACAATCCCACCGGCACGTATATTCCGGCTGCCGAATTGCGTCGCCTGCGCGCCGGCCTGCCCGATGGCGTGCTGCTGGTGATCGACGCGGCCTATGCCGAATATGTCAGCCGCAACGACTATTCCAACGGCATGGAGCTGGTGGCCGGCTCCGACAACACCATGGTGCTGCGCACATTCTCCAAGATCTACGGCCTAGCGGCCTTGCGGCTGGGCTGGGCCTATGCGCCGGCCAACGTGATCGACGTGCTCAACCGCGTGCGTGGTCCCTTCAACGTCAATGCCGCCGCCCAGGCTGCCGGCGTCGCCGCGCTGGAAGACACCGCCTGGGTCGAGAAGGCGCGTGCCCATAACGATGCCGAAGTGGCGCGTGTCACGGCGGCGTTGCAGAAGCTTGGCCTTGAAGTCCTGCCCAGCGTGGCGAATTTCATCCTGATGCGTTTCCCCGGCGGGGCCGAGCAGGTCAAGCGGGCCGACGAAGCCCTGCGCCGGCGCGGCCTGATCCTGCGCGGCATGGGCGGCTATGGCCTGACCGACGCCCTGCGCCTGTCCATCGGCACGGTGGAGGAAGACGACATGGTGATCGCCGCCCTCACCGACGTCATGAAAGGCTGAATGCGGTGTTCAACCGCCCTCTTTTCGACAGACTGGCCATCATCGGCATCGGCCTGATCGGTTCGTCGATCGCCCGCGCCGCGCGCGAGCATGGGCTGGCTAAGCATATCGCGATTGCCGATGCCAATGAGGCGCACCGCCGGCAGGCGCAGGAGCTTCAACTGGGCGACAGCGTGCATACCGATGCGGCCGAGGCCGTGAAGGATGCCGATCTGGTGCTGCTCTGCGTGCCGCTGGGCGCCAATGCTGCCGTGGCGGCGCATATCGGTGCGGCGCTCAAAAAAGGCGCCATCGTCTCCGATGTCGGTTCGTGCAAGCAGGCGGTGATCCGCGATGTGGCGCCGCATCTGCCCCCGGGCGTGCATCTGGTGCCGGGCCATCCGGTGGCGGGCACCGAGCATTCCGGCCCCAAGGCGGGTTTCGCCACGCTGTTCCAGAATCGCTGGTGCATCCTCACGCCCGAGGCCGGAACGGATGCCCGGGCGGTGGAGAAGGTGAAGGCATTCTGGGCGGCCATCGGCAGCAAGGTCGAGATCATGGAGCCGCGCCATCACGATCTGGTGCTGGCGATCACCAGCCATGTGCCGCATCTGATCGCCTACAATATCGTCGGCACGGCCGACGACCTGGAAACCGTGACGGAATCGGAAGTGATCAAGTATTCCGCCGGCGGCTTCCGCGACTTCACCCGCATCGCCGCCTCCGATCCCACCATGTGGCGCGACGTCTTCCTCAACAACAAGGAAGCGGTGCTGGAAATGCTGGGGCGTTTCACCGAAGACCTGATCGCCCTGCAGCGCGCGATCCGCTGGGGCGAAGGCGACACACTGTTCGATCTTTTCACCCGCACCCGCGCCATCCGCCGGGCCATCATCGATGCCGGCCAGGAAACCGCCGCGCCCGATTTCGGCCGCAGCCCGGCGGCGAAGGGCGATACGCAGGCCTGATGGAATTGTTCCGGTAAACAATGGGACCCCGGCTCAAGGCCGGGGTGACGATTTCAACTGAACCCGTCATGCCGGGCTTGACCCGGCATCTCATTTTTTCTGATGGCCTTATGGCGTCGGCGGCGTCAGCACCGGGGCCAGGCTGAACAGCGGCACGGGCCCAAGGAACAGTTTGCCCTCCTGCGCGGTCAGCGGCACGGGCAGGTAAGCCTCGCCCTTTGCATCGCGCTTGGTCACCAGCGTCAGAGCGGCTTTTGCCGCCGCCGCCTCGTCGGGTTTCATCTTGCCTGCTGCCGCCAGCGCGTCGATGCCGGCATTGGCATTGCGGATCTGCCCGCCCAGGGCGCCGAGTGGACGGAATTGCTTGTCCAGCGTCAGCGTGCCGTCGCCATCCAGCATCAGGCCGCCCCAATGCAGGCTCACGGTCTGGAAATCCACCACGCCGCCGCCGTCGCGCCACGAGGCCAGCATCGCTTCCGGGCTGCTGCCATAGGCATTGCCGCGTAAGGTGCCGATCAGTTTCAGCGATGTCATCTGCCGGCCCAGCGGGCCATCCATGTTTGCCGGCAGCGTGATGGAGTCGGCCTGCAGGGAAAGGTCGGCGCTGGGCGGCTGGCTGTCGGCGCGGCGCGCATGCAGCAGCAGCTTTTCGGCCGACCAGCCGTTCAGCACATTGCCGCCGATGGCCGGTTTGGCGATATCGGCGGCGAAGCGCAGCGGATTGTTGGCGGCATCCAGCACCAGGCTGGCGCGGAAGCGCTCCGCGGTCAGTTCGACATTCTTTTCGGCATTGCCCTCGCGCCAGCCCAGCCGCTGCTTGCCCGGCAGTTCGAAGATGGCGTGATGCAGGTCCCAGAATTGCAGGTGGGCCGTGAATTCCTCGACGCCCAGCTTCCAGGCGAGCGGACTTTGCGGATCGCGCCAGTTCAGGTTGGTGATGGTGAGCGACAGGCGATAGGGGAAACCCCAGAGCCGCCAGCCGGTATATTCCACCTCGCGGCCCTGGCGGCGCTGGTTCTCGATCCAGGCGGTAGCCTGGGTCGCCACCTGGTCGGCCAGATGCGACCACAGGACATAATAACCGAGCAGGGCGCCGACGATCAGGCCGGCCAGGATGATATAGCGCATGGCGTGGATATAGCAGGCCGCCACGCTCTTCTCCAGCTTGCCGCCCTTCTGCGGCTTGCCCGGCCGTTCTCCGGCTTGCCATTGGCGGCTTCTTGCCATAGCTGGACATACGGTCAATAGTGCCGAGAACCAATCGCCGCCTCCCGCCGTTATGCTGTCTTCCACCACCGCCAGACCGACTTCGCTGCAGACCTGGGCCATCGCCGCCATGCCGGGCCTGTTCGTCCTGCTGTGGTCCACCGGCTTCATCGGCGCCAAGCTCGGCCTGCCCTATGCCGAGCCGATGACCTTCCTGGTTCTGCGCTTTGCCGCCGTCACGGTTCTGCTCTGCATCTTCGCGGCCTTCACCGCCGCGCCCTGGCCGCAGGACTGGCGCATGGCCGGCCATATCGCCGTGGCGGGGCTGCTGCTGCATGGCGTCTATCTCGGCGGCGTTTTCGCCTCGATTTTCCATGGCGTGCCGGCCGGCATCTCGGCGCTGATCGTCGGGATTCAACCGCTTTTAGTGGCCGCCGCCGCTGGCCCGGTGCTGGGCGAACGCGTCACGGCGCGGCAATGGCTTGGGCTGGCGCTCGGGCTGGGTGGCGTGGTGCTGGTGGTCTGGACCAAGCTGGACACCGGCATCGGCACCGCCTGGGGCTATGCGCTGTCGGGGATCGCGCTGGTCGGTATCACCGTGGGTACGTTGTACCAGAAGAAGTTCTGCCCGCAGATCGACCTGCGTTCGGGCACTGCGATCCAGTTCGCCGCCACCACCGTGGCATTGGTGCCGTTCGCGCTGCTGTACGAGACGCGGCAGGTGCAGTGGACCGGCGAATTCATCTTTGCGCTCGGCTGGCTCTGCCTCGTGCTGTCGCTGGGCGCCATCACGCTGCTGTTCATTCTCATCAGGCGCGGCGCGGCGGCGAAAGTCTCCAGCCTGTTCTTCCTGGTGCCACCCTGCACGGCCCTGGTGGCCTATTTCCTGTTCGGCGAACAGCTCAGCGCGCTGGCGCTGGCCGGCATGGCCGCCACCATGATGGGCGTGGCGCTGGTGAATATCGCCCCGAAGCGGTGATGGCGAAACGCAAGCATATTCCCTTCGATCACGAAGAGCCCTTGCCCGGCGAGGCCGCGCCGCCCTTTCCCCGGATCGTGCCCGAAAAGGGCCAGCCGCTCTGGGTGTTCGGATACGGCTCGCTGATGTGGGATCCGGGTTTTCCCTTCTCGAAACAGATGATGGCGCGGCTGTGGGGCTTCCATCGCGGTTTCTGCGTCTGGTCGCACCGCTATCGCGGCACGCCGGAACAGCCCGGCCTGGTGCTGGGCCTGATGCCCGGCGGCTCCTGCACCGGCAAGGCGTTTCGCGTGAAGCGCGGCGACGAAACCGCCGTGATCGATTATCTCTACCGCCGCGAGATGGTCACCGGCGTCTACCGCCCGGGCTTCCACCTGGCGCAGATGGCAGACGGCAGCCGCGTGAAGGTGCTGGCTTTCGTGGCCGATCCGCACCACAAACAATATGCGGGGTATCTAAGCGAACGGCAGGTCATCGACACCATCGCCACCTGCTGCGGCGCGCGCGGGCCTAACGCGGTCTATCTCGCCAACACCGTGGCGCATCTGGACGAACTGGGCATCGGCGACGGCCCGCTGCACCACCTGCTGGCGGAAGTGAAAAAACGCTGCCCGGGGATATGATCCCTACTGAAACCGTCATGCCCGGCCAAGAAGACTTCTCTGGGCCCGGCCATGACGGCTAGATTTTAGCCGCCACCTTGTACTCATCCCGCAATTCGCGCTTCAGCACCTTGCCGATGGCGCTGCGCGGCAGCATCTCGCGGAATTCGATGGCGGATATGCGCTGCATCTTGCCCAGCTTGGCATTGGCCCAGGCCAGCAGCTCGGGGGCACCGATCCCGACACCCGGTGCCTTCACCACAAACGCTACCGGCGTCTCGCCCCACTGCTCTGACGGCACGCCCACCACGGCCACGTCGAACACGGCCCCGTGCTGGCGCAACACGGCCTCCAGGTCGCTGGGATAGATGTTGAAGCCGCCCGAGATGACCATGTCCTTGCGGCGGTCCATCAGTTGCAGGAAGCCGTCCTCGTCGAAGCGGCCCATGTCGCCGGTGCGGATGAAGCGCTTGCCGGTCTCGTCGAACCATTCGGCTTCCGCCGTCTTGCCCGGCTGCTTGTGGTAGTTGGTCATGATGGCGCCGGAATGGCCGACGATCTCGCCGACCTCGCCCGGTTTCGCCGGCCTGCCGTCCTCGGTGATCAGGCGGATGTCGTGGCCCTCGGCCGGCCGGCCCACGGTATGCAGCTTGGTGGGGAATTCGTCGGCGATCAGGATGCAGGTGCCGCCCCCCTCGGTCATGCCGTAATACTCGATCAGCTTGCCGGGCCAGCGTTTGAGGATGTCGGCCTTGAGCGACGCGTTGAATGGCGCGCTGGTGCAGAACTTGGCGCGGAAGCTGGAGAAGTCGTATTTGTCGAAATCGGGATGCGCCATGATGCGCTGGTACTGCACCGGCACCAGCATGGTATGGGTCACGCGGTGTTTCTGCGCGAGGCCCAGGTATTTCACCACGTCGAATTTCGGCATCAGGATCGCCGTGCCGCCGCCGGCCAGCGTGGGGAACAGGCTGACCAGCGTGGTGTTGGAATAGAGCGGCGTGGACAGCAGCGTGATGGCCGCTCGGTCATAGCCATAGAGATTGGCGCGCTGCATATGGGCCCAGCGCATGGCATGCGACTGCACGATGCCTTTCGGTGTGCCCGTCGTGCCCGAGGAATAGATGATGTTGAACGGCATCTGTGGCGTGAGGTTCACCGGTGCCGGCTGCGTGCCCTCCGGTGCCAGCCAGGCTTCGAAGGCGGGCGTGTCCAGCCGGATGCGGCGCGGCAGTTGATCCAGCACGCCGTTCAGCGCGGTTTCGTTGTCGCCATCCAGGAAGATCAGCGCGGCATCGGCATCGTTGGCCATGGCCACGATCTGCTCAGGGAGAGACGACGGCGCCAGCGGCGCCACGGCCAGGCCAGCGCGCAACGCGCCGACATAGACGGTGACATAGTCGTTGCGCGAATAGCTGACGATGCTGACGCTGTGTTTGGCGCCGTCGCGCTGCAGGGCTGCCGCAACACGATCCGCGCGGGCATTCAGCTGGCCGTAGGTCAGAACACCTTCCGCATCGATCAGCGCCGGATGGTCCGGCCGCTCGGCGGCATAGGCGGCCACCAGGCCGGGCAGCGTGCCGAATTCGGAATTGAGTATGTCGTCGGCGCGGCTCATGCAAACTCCATCCCGATGATGCGGCTCAAATCGGCCAGGGCCTTGTCCGGGTCTTCGACCTTGATGGTCTGCATGCCCATGGCGGCGGCGGGTTTCAGGTTGATGCCGAGATCGTCGAGGAACACGGCCTCGAACGGCTGGATATCCAAGAGCTCGCAGGCGCGCTGGTAAAAGGCGGGCTCGGGCTTGCGCACGCCCACCTTGCTCGATTCCACCACGATGTCGAACAGGCGCATCACCTCGGCCACGGCGGCGGCCTTTTCCGGGCTCACCGCCATCGCCGGACCGTGGCCCAGCGGCATGTTGTTGGTCAGGCAGGCGATTTTGAAGCGCGTCTTCACGGATTTGAGCGCCGCCACCATGCGCGGGCGGATCTCGCCCGACACCAGCTTCAGCACCTCGCTGCCATGCACGTCATGGCCCAGGGCCTTCGCTTCCGCCGCGAACAGGTCGCCAAAGCTGGCGGCATCCACCTCGCCGCGCTCGAAGCGCGCCCAGGCATTGGTATGGGGATTGACCGCATTCACGCCGCGCAGGAAGTCGCGCGGCAGGCCGCGTGCCTCTTCATAACGGCGGAAGGCCTCGAAGGGCGAGGTGAGGATCACCCCGCCGAAATCCCACAGAACGGCCTTTATGGGTGCGGCCTTGATCGGAGACTGGCCTGGCTCGGCGCTGGTTTGATGGGCGCTCATCGGCTTTAGCGTGCGGTGCATTTCCCTAACGGCAATGCTTTACGCGCGCGTAAAGCCCTGCCTTATCCGCACTTACTATAGCCGCAGGAGGTGCAGGTATCGCAACCCTCGGAGCGGATCAGGCCGGGCTGGCCGCATTTCGGGCATTGCCGCAGGCCCGACAGCGGCTTCGGCGTTTCCGCATTGGCGGCCAGCGCCAGCACGGCCTTTTCCTCGCGCTGCGCGTTGGGATCGGCCATGAAGCCGATCTCGATCAGGTGGCGTTCGATCACCTCGCCGATGGCCGCCAGCAGCGAAGGCACGTAGCGCCCGCCCATCCAGTGGCCGCCGCGCGGATCGAACACGGCCTTCAGTTCCTCCACCACGAAGCTCACGTCGCCGCCGCGCCGGAACACCGCCGACATCATGCGGGTCAGCGCCACGGTCCAGGCGTAATGCTCGGTGTTCTTGGAATTGATGAACACCTCGAAGGGGCGCACGCGGCCATCCTGGATGATGTCGTTCAGCGTGATGTACATCGCGTGTTCGGATTCCGGCCAGGTGATTTTGTAGGTGCGGCCGGGCAGGGCCTCGGGCCGGTCCAGCGGCTTGGTCATGTAGACCACGCCGCTGCCGGAAAGCGACTGCGCGGCGGGATCGCGCGAGCGTGTCGCCTCCACCGGGCGCAGTTCGGCCGGCCGCGCCGAGGAGGTCAGCGGCAGTTCGGCCTGCTGGGCGGCCTCGGCCGGTTTCTTCTTGTCGTCCTTCTTCACGGTCAGCACCGAGCCGGTGATGTCGTTCGGCCGATAGGTGGTGCAGCCCTTGCAGCCCTGCTCGTAGGCCATGGCATAGACGTCCTTGAAGGCATCGAAATCGATGTCTTCGGGCACGTTGATGGTCTTGGAGATCGAGCTGTCGATGTATTTCTGCACGGCGGCCTGCACGCGCACATGGTCGGCCGGGCTTAAGGATTGCGCATCCACGAAGGCCTCGGTCAGCGGCGCGTTCTCGCCCCTGGTCTGGCGATAGAGGCGATAGGCGTAATCGCTCACCTCCTCCTGCTGGCGGCTGCCGTCGGGCAGCAGCACGCTGCGCATGTAGGTGAAGCTGAATACCGGCTCCAGCCCCGACGAGATATTGTCGGCGAACAGCGAGATCGTGCCGGTCGGCGCGATCGAGGTCAGCAGCGCGTTGCGGATGCCATGCTGCGCGATGGCCGCGCGCACATCCTCGTCCAGTTCCCGGATGCTTTCGCCGGCGAGATACTGGTCGCGGTCGAACAGCGGAAAGGCGCCTTTTTCCTTCGCCAGCTCCACCGAGGTCAGATAGGCCACGCGCTGCAGCCGCTTCATCCAGGTCTCGATCAGCCTGATCGAGGCGGCCGAGCCATAGCGCGCGCCCACCATGATCAGCGCATCGGCCAGGCCGGTGATGCCCAGCCCGATGCGGCGCTTGGCCTGGGCCTCGTGGGCTTGCTGCTCCAGCGGGAAGCGCGAGACGTCGATGGTGTTGTCCATCATGCGCACGGCGCGCTGCACCAGCGTGTCGAGCTGCGCAAGGTCCAGTTCGGCCTCGGCCTCGAAGGGCTTTTTCACCAGCCGCGCCAGGTTGATCGAGCCCAGCAGGCAGGCGCCATAGGGCGGCAGCGGCTGTTCGCCGCAGGGATTGGTGGCGGCGATGGTCTCGCAGTAATGCAGGTTGTTGCGGCGGTTGATGCGGTCGATGAAGATCACGCCGGGCTCGGCGTAAGAGTAGGTCGCCAGCATGATCTTGTCCCACAATTCGCGGGCCTGCACGGTGCGATAGGCGGTGCCGTTGAAGGTCAGTTCCCAGGGCAGGTTCTGCTTCACGGCATTCATGAAGGCATCGGTCACCAGCACCGAAAGATTGAACATGCGCAGCCGCCCCGGCTCGCGCTTGGCCTCGATGAAGGCTTCGATATCCGGATGGTCGCAGCGCAACGTCGCCATCATGGCGCCGCGCCGGCTGCCGGCCGACATGATGGTGCGGCACATCGCGTCCCACACATCCATGAACGACAGCGGGCCCGAGGCATCGGCGCCCACGCCCTTCACCGGCGCGCCGCGTGGCCGCAAAGTGGAAAAGTCATAGCCGATGCCGCCGCCCTGCTGCATCGTGAGGGCGGCTTCCTTCAGGTGTTCGAAGATGCCGCCCATGTCGTCGGGGATCGTGCCCATGACGAAGCAGTTGAACAGGGTGACATTGCGCCCGGTGCCGGCGCCGGCCACGATGCGGCCCGCCGGCAGGAAGCGGAAATCCTCCAGCGCCTCGAAGAAGCGCTGCTCCCATTGCGCCGGATCCTTCTCGGCTTCGGCCAAAGCCTTGGCGATGCGGCGCCAGGTATCGGGGATGGAAAGGTCGAGCGGATTCCCGTCCGGTCCCTTGAACCGGTACTTCATGTCCCAGATTTGCTGCGAAATCGGCGCGATGGGCGACATACGGGAATCCTGAAAAGAGACAAAGGCAAACCGGCGGCGCGGACGGCAAAAACCGCCCGCTGCCGCAGCCTTCTGACTCTATCGCCCAAGCGGCATGAGTCCAGCGTAATGTTCCCTTAATGTTTCTACAGATTGATCAACCGCAGGGGCGGACACAATATGTTGTGAAGCTTGGAAAATCCGGCTTATCCCCGCGATCCGCAGACAGGTCTTTTGAAGTTATCCCGGGTTATGCACAGGGCCACAATTTCTTGTTCAACTTGTCATTCCCGCGAAAGCGGGAATCCCATTTCGTTGGATCGAGAATGAAAATGGGCTCCCAGCTCTGCGCTACGCTGCGGCCGGGGTGACGGGATGAAAGTCGGACTCACTGGCTCCCCTTTAGCGACGGGCAACCGGGCGTCGGTAAGTCTACCCCGTTTCTCGGCAGGGAGCAGGCTTGCGTAAATGGACCATCAGGAGGAGCTATAATTTCCAGTGTCTGAACAATCAGGCCGTTTCTCGCATCAAAGTCGATCCAGAATTTTCCGACCCTCACTGGAATTGGAGACAATCTGCATCCAGTTCCGACATAGCTGTATTCGGGGCCTCTCATCGAAAAATAGTTGGGGTCATTATGGCTATTTATTCCAAATGGGTGAGGGTGAATCTTCACGTCGAACATATGGCCAGTCGAGCAAATCCAAGTGCGCAGCCATTCTTTCCTTGCGGCTAAATCGCCTTCATCAACCCTCAGATACACATAGTTGTCGCCGCCAGTTAGACGGGTTTCTAGATTTTTCTCTTGTCTCTCGCTCTCCCAGTGCGCGGCCATTACATTTGCAAAACCTATTACCGCGAACGCAATTAGCCACTTATTCCTATTTTCTGTCATGACGGGCTTAAGTGAGACGCGCGCCCCCATAAAAGCCAGCGCGAATGTACTGAGTACAGCAATGCCCTTCGGAAGAAGCTCGAGGGCAGCAAGAGCGAGAGCATTCATTGAATCCTCCTTTTCAAATGAGGCATGCAATCACGCTTCTTTGCCAGGTTTTGTTAATCTTAAAATTATCGAATCCCACTGGCGGAGGGGCAATATTGAAAATAAAAAAAATGGGACCCCGGCTCTACGCTACGCTTCGGCCGGGGGTGACGAGGATCATTAAGCTGTCACCCCGCCTGCGTCCCCGATCCAGCATCGCCTGCGCGGTTTCGATTTCGCTCTCCAGTCGCGTCATGAATGTCTCGCGATCGAGGCCCGCAGGTATCGGGGGCAGAAGGCGCATCACGATGGTGCCGGCAGCCTTTACGGCCCGGGATCGTTGGCCGCGCCGGCGATCTCGGCCTGAATGCCTGCCGCCCAGTCGCGGAACAGTTTTGTGTCCTCGTCAAACAGCGCGCGGGTGACATTGGCGACGGCGAAGATCTGTCCGCGTTCCTCATGCGCCTCGGCGTAAGGGTTGTCGGCGGCGATCTCGACGCCGATATCGCCAGGCCGGGCCCCCATCTTGAGCACGAAGCAGTCGCGCTCCGGATGGTCGCGATGCATCGCGCAGTTCAGCGCCAGCCAGGCGGCGCCCATCGCCACGGCATTGGCCTCCGCGCCGCCTTTCAGGTGGTCGCCGGCCTCGATGCTGTTGGCCAGCATATCCCACATCTGCAGGCGGAATTCGGCAAAGCCCAGGCCGGCATTGGCCATCATCCGGTTCGCCATGTTGGAGAACAGCAGGGCCTCGGCCAGCGGCATCTCGAACTGCAGCTCACCCAGGCCATACTGAATGGCAAAGGCACAGGTCGTCCCGGCGCTCATCGCAGCCCCGCCCGCGTCTCCGCTTCCAGCGCCGCCTGCGCGGGCCCGGTCTCCCGCCCCAGTTTGCGCATGAGAGCCTCGCGGTGGCTGCGGCTGACCGGAATCTCCATGCCGTTGACCAGACGAAGGAACAGTCGGCCGTCGCGGCGCTGCGTGCCGGCAATGGCGGATCCGGCAACCCAGAAGGAGCGGTGCACCTGCTGGCCCGCGCTGCTCCCCAACGCTCTGGCGGCATCCGACAGCCGCATCAGGATCAGCGCCGAACCGGCCTCGGTGTGAATGCGCAAATAATGATCCTCCGCTTCCAGCGCCAGCAGCCGGGCCTCCTTCAGATGCGGCGGCAGCCGTCCGGCCAGCGCATGCTGCGTCGTCGGTGCAGCATGCCGCGGGGAAACGGCATTGCCGGAAACGGGTGCCGCCGTCGCTCCGGCCCGGCGCAGCACCAGGGTGAAGACCAGGGCCAGCGCCAGGTTGAGCGCCAGGTTCTGCCCGACCAGTTCCGGCCACGAGACGAAATCGAGCGACCGCGGCGCCAGCAGCCGCAGATTGGTATGCACCACGGCCGTACCGGGCAGCGCAGCGGCGGCCGCGATCGCCAGCGGCAGCCAGAAGGGCAGGCCGTGCGGATAGAAACGCCGCCGCAATGCAAACAGGAGCAGGCTGATGCCGCCGCCGATGGCGACGACGTTGACGGCATGGAACAGCAGCCGTTCGGGCAGCGGCATCGACAGGTAACTGCCGAAGGGGCCAAACACGCCCAGCGCGACGGCGGCAAATCCCAGGCCGAGGCCACTGCGGGCCAAAAAGACCCGGCCGTTCACGCTGCGCGGGTGGGTGATCGAGGTCATTGGCGAATTTCTCGGTGAATTTCACGCATCCGCGCAAGCCGCGCGCCGTGGCCGATGCTAAGCGAAGGCCGGTATCCCGACAATCGGAGCAATCATGATCAAGACCCTCATTCTTGGCGCGGGCATCACATTTCTGCTCGCAAGCCTGTGCCTTGCCGCACTCATTGCCTTCGGCACCGCAGTCTCGCCGCCGGTGCTGCCCACCATGGCGCAGATGGACCGGCGCATCGGCGAGACCCTGCGCATCCCGCCGCCGCCTGTATCCCGCATCGCGGCCCGCGACGGGACCAGCCTGGCCTATCGGCTCTATCCCGGCCGGCCCGGCGGCGGCATCGCGGTGCTGGTGCATGGATCGAGCGGCAGCGGCGTGGCGATGCATGCCCTGGGGCTGGCCTTGCGGGCGGCCGGGATATCCGCCTACGCGGTCGATATCCGGGGGCATGGCGAAAGCGGGCGTTTGGGAGATATCGGCTATGTCGGCCAGCTTGAGGACGATCTGTCCGACCTGCTGGCCGCAACCCTGCCGGACCGGCCGGCCGAGCCGCGCATCCTGATCGGCCATTCGTCCGGCGGCGGTTTTGTTTTGCGGATCGCCGCCGGCCGGCAATCCTGCCTGTTCGATGGTTATCTGGCGCTGGCGCCCTTTCTGGGGGCCCGTGCGCCGACCTCCCGGCCGAATGCCGGCGGCTGGGCCGCGCCCTATATCCCCCGCATCATCGGATTGGGCATTCTGCGCGGCTTCGGCGTCACGGCCTTCGACCACCTGCCGGTGATCGCCTTCGGCGTACCGGAAGATGCACGCGGCATCCGCACGCGAACCTACTCGATGCGCCTGCTGCTGAATTTCGCTTTTGACGACGACTGGCAGGCGGCGCTACGCCGTATTGCGCGGCCGACACGCATCCTGGTCGGCACGAATGACGAGCTGTTCAATGCCGACGCCTACGATCCGCTGTTGAAATCGATCAATCCGAAGATTGCCGTTACCATGCAGCCCGATGCCGATCATATGGGCGTGACGCTTGCGCCGGCCGCCCTGGAGGCCATCGCGGCGGCATCGGCGGATTTGCTCAAGGTGCCGCCGGCCGGCCATTGCGCGCCGTCGCGGTGATGCCCGGCGCGGGGCCTGCGTCAGCGATCCTTGTTCTCAAGGCCGAGGGCGAGTTTGCGCAGCAGGCCCGCAAGGCTCTTCCGCTCCGCCGCCGACAGGCAATCCAGCAGGCCCGCTTCGACTTTCATGTCCTCGATGATGGCGGCGCGGGCCATCTTCAGCCCTGCGGCGGTTAGGCCGACGGGAAGGCTGCGGCCGTCGGCGGCATCCGGAAACCGTTCGACGAGCCCGGCCTTTTCAAGGCGCGCCAGGCGGCCTGTGAGTCCGCCCGATGTGATCATCAGCGAATTGAACAATTCGGTGGGACGCAGCCGGTAGGGCGGACCTGAGCGCAACAGGGTGAAAAGCACGTCGAATTCCCCGGTATCGGCGCCGAACCGCGCAAACACCTTCTCGATCTCCGGACGCACGTTGAGGGTGATGACCCGCGCGCGGCCAAGAATGGCCATGCCGATCGTATCGAGATCGGGCATTTCCTTGGCCCATTGCCGCCGGCGGATTTCAACCCGGTCATCCTCAGTCCTGGCCATGGCGCCTCTTTTATCTTGCCATTAAGATAAACCCTGATATCTTAGTACTAAGATAAATCCTGCCCTGCCGCGGCGCAATGCCCGCGGCGGCGGCGCGCATGAAGGAAACCGCCGATGCCGGCCAGAAAACCATCGCACACAACTGCCGGCGCCAAGGGGCCGGCGTCTTATTTCCCTTCCATCGAGAAGACATACGGCCGCCCTGTCGCGGAGTGGCAGGCATTGATCCGCGCCCAGCGCGGCAAAAGGCACATGGAACTGGTCGGCTGGCTGAAGGCGACGCACGGCCTCGGGCACGGTCATGCGAATGCGCTGGTCGCTCACACGCTGGCGGAAGATGCGAAAGGCGCACGGTAGGAACAGGGACAGGGCAGGATCTGAGGATGAGCACAACGGCAATGACACGACTTGGATACGCCCTGACGGGAATCTTTGCGGCGTTTCTGGCTATCGCATCCATCGCGCCAAAATTGGTCGGCGCGGATGTGGCCTCCGATTCCATGCGCCAGTTGGGTTGGCCGGATGGCTATGTCCTGACAATTGGCCTGATCGAACTGGCCTGCCTGGCGTTGTACCTCGTTCCGCGCACGGCGTTGCTGGGCGCAATCCTGATGACCGGGCTGCTGGGGGGAGCGATCGCAACGCAGATGCGTGTCGAAAATCCGTTGTTCACGCATACCCTGTTCAGCGTCTATCTCGGTTTGCTGATGTGGGGCGGCCTGTGGCTTCGCGATCCGTCGCTCCGGGCCCTGATCCCGATGCGCGGACTTGCCGGGCGGATCAACGGGGCCTGAGCCCCGCCTGTGTCTCCGCTTCCAGCACTGCCTGCGCGGTTTCGATCTCGGTTTCCAGCCGCGTCATGAATGTCTCGCGGTCGAGGCCCGCCGGAATGGCGGGCAGGAAGCGCATTACGATGGTGCCCGCCGGACGCTTCAGGCCATGCTTGGGCCAGAAGAAGCCGGAATTGAGCGCCACCGGCACCACGGGAATCTTCAGGTCGCGATACAGCGCCGCCACGCCAGGCTGGTAATCGTGCGGCTGGCCGGGCAGGGTGCGCGTGCCCTGCGGGAAGATGATCAGCTTGCGCCCCTCGGTCACCGCGTCGCGTGCGCTTTTCAGCATTGATTTAAGCGCCTTGGCGCCGCCGGCGCGGTCGACGGCGATCATGCCCTGGATGCGGCACAGCGCGCCGTAGATCGGAATGCGCAGCAATTCCTGCTTCATCACGATGGCCGGCCCGCGAAACAGCGCCAGCACGATGGCGGTATCCCACAGCGACTGGTGTTTCGAGGCGATCAGCACCGCGCCCGGCGGCACGTTCTCCATGCCCTCGATGCGATAGGTGATGCCGGCGATCACGCGCAGCAGGAGATTGATGCTGTCCGACCAGAATTTGCCGATGGCGAAGATATGCGCGCGGTTGCCGAGGATGAGCGGGATCAGGCTGTACAGCGCAACCACCGTGCTCCACAGCAGGAAGGCGATCTGGAAAATCAGCCCGCGCAGCCAGCTCATTCCGTGGCTTTCTGTTCGGCAGCCGGTGTGTCGGCTTTCGGCTCTGCAATCGGTGCCGGTGCGGGCGCTGGTGCCGGTGCCGGTGCCGGTGCAGGCGCGGGCGTCGCATCGGTCGCCTTGCCGGGTGCGGCGGCCACCGTTTCCTCCAGCCAGTCATCCAGGCGCGCGCGCAGCAGGGCGGCGGCGTATTTGGTGTATTCGCCCAGCAGGAACAGCGTCGCCGTGCGGCGCTGCCACCAGTCCTCCACCCGCATGGCATCCGATCGCACCGGATGCGGCAGCACGGCGATGTCGCTCAAGCGCCGGCGGAACTCCACCATGGCGCGCGGCATGTGGTAATTCGCCGTCACCACCCGCAAGGACTTAAAGCCGCGCGCCCGCGCCCAGCTTGCCGCCTCGATGGCATTGCCCGCCGTATCCACGGCCTCGAAGCCCAGATCGACGCAGCAATCGAACAGCATCTGCAGATCGATGCCGCTCCAGTCATTCGAGGCCTGGGCGGAATCCGGCATCGCCGGGACCGCGGCCTGGATCAGCGAGGCCTTGGTGGTGGTGGGCGCCACGCCCGAGACCAGCAGGCGCTCGGCCTTGCCGTCATGCAGCAGGCGCAACGCCGAGCTCAGGCGCACCGCGCCGCCGGTCAGCACCACGATGGCATCGGTCTTCACCTCGCTGTCGGGCGGGGTGAAGGTCTCCACGCGCTCCAGATAGGCCAGGCCGCCGCCCAGCCACAGCAGCGCCACGGCGGCAAGCAGGATCAATCCGCGCGACAGGCGCGTGGCGAGGGGCGTATCGGAGTTGCGGCGGGCCATCGGGGTTTCGTCGCTTCAGCGGATGGTTTCGTCGGTCTCTTCGTGCAGCAGTCGCGCCACCGCATCGGGCAGCGATTCGGCAATCGTCACCGGCAGCACGGCCTCTGGCAAGCCGGCGGCCTGGGTCTTTTTGCCCTTGCCGGTGCGCACCAGGATGCGGCGGCAGCCGGCGGCCGTGGCCGCCTGCATGTCGGTGACGGCATCGCCGATGAACACGGTCTGCTCGGGCGTGGCATGAAACTGCCGCATCGCCTCGCGCAGCATGCCGGGGCCGGGCTTGCGCCGGTCGGTGACGGCCCAGGGCGGATCGGGCGCGAAGAAGATGGCATCGATATGCGCCCCGGCATCCCGCGCGATGCGGTCGCGCAGGTCATTGTGGATGCGCGTCAGCATCGCCTCGTCGATGATGCCTTTGCCCACGCAGGCCTGGTTGGTGCACAAGGCCACCGGCCAGCCGCGCGCATTCAGTTGCGCGATCGCCTCGCCCACGCCGGGCAGCAGGATCAGTTCGGCCGGCGACTTCACGTAATCGTCGGGATAGTCCTGGTTCAGCACGCCGTCGCGGTCCAACAGAATCAGCATGCCCGCCTCACACCATCGCCCGCAGCGCGCCCAGCACGGTCAGCCGCGCGGTGAAGATCGCCAGCAGCAGGGCCGCCAGCGGCAGCACCAGCAAGGCCAGCCAATGCCACCAGGCCAGGGCCAGGCCGGGCAGCAGTCCGGCGCCCACGCCGCCAGCCAGGATCTGGATCGCCAGCAAAATCGCCACGGCCAGCGCAATGCCGGCAATGCCGCCCTGCATCGCCTGGCGCGCCACATGGCGCTGGAACTGCTTGGCGATGTAGCCGTCCTCGGCGCCGATCAGGTGCAAAAGCTCGATGGTGTCGCGCCGGGCGGCGAGGCCGGCCCGCGTGGCGAAGATCACCATCGCCGCCAGCGCCAGGCCCACCAGCAGCACGATGCCGCCGCCCAGGCTCTGCAGCAGACGGCCCAGCTGCACCAGGCGGTCGAGCCAGGGTTTGGGATCGTCCAGACGCGCGCCGGGCACGGCGCTTTGCAGGCGCGCGCTCAGGGCATCCACGGACAGCGCCGCATTGTCGGCCAGCGTCACGTCGATCAGGCCGGGCAGGGGCAGGTCGGCGTCCAGCGCGTCGCGGCCCAGCCAGGGCTGCAGCAAAGCCTCCACGGCGGCTTTGGGCAGGGCGTCTGCGCTCTGCACGCCGGGCACGCCGCGCAGCAATGTGATGGCGGCCTCCACGCGCGGCTGCATCGGCTGGCCCGGCCGGTCGGCGATCTGCACGGTCAGTTTCGAGGACACGCCGCGGCGCCAGCCCTCGATGCTGCCGCCCAGCGCCAGGGCGCCGGCCAGGCTGAGCGCGGCGAGGAAGACCATCACCGCCAGGGCCCAGGGCAGAAAGCGCGTGCCGGAATCGGCTTCCAGCTGCAGGTCTGAAACGGCGCGGCGCTTCTTCGTCATGCCGCGTTCCTGTCAATGGCAAGCTGGCCGCTGCGCAGGCGCATCACGGGGAAGCGGAATTGCTGCAGCAGCTGCGTGTCGTGGGTGGCGAGCACGACGGCGGTGCCCAGCTTGTTGAGTTCGACGAACAGATACATCAGGCGCTGCGCCATGTCGGCATCCACGTTGCCGGTGGGCTCGTCGGCCAGCAGCAGCGAGGGCCGCGCGATCACGGCGCGCGCGATCGCCACGCGCTGCTTCTCGCCGCCCGAGAGCGTCGCCGGCCGCGCTTCCAGCCGGTCGCCCAGGCCCACCCAGGTCAGCAGCTCGACCACATGGTCGCGCGTGCGCTTTTCGTCGGCGCCGGCGATGCGGAGCGGCAGGGCCACGTTGTCCAGCGCGGTCAGATGATCGAGCAGGCGGAAATCCTGGAACACCACCCCGATCCGGCGCCGCAGCATCGGCAGGGCGGCCCGGCTGGCGGTCGAGACATCCTGGCCGAACATGGTGATCAGGCCGCGCGAGGGCCGCTGGGCCAGGTAGAGCAGTTTCAGCAGGGAAGTCTTGCCGGCGCCGCTGGGCCCGGCCAGGAAATGGAAGGACCCGGCCGCCAGCTCGAAACTGACGTCCCGCAGCACCTCCGGCCCCGGCCCGTACCGCATGCCGACATTCTGGAAACGCACCAAGCCCGAATCTCCCAATGCCTTGCGCGCCAATATCTTGCGGGGAAGTAGCCTTGCTTCGGCGGCCCCGTCCGTCCTATAAGGGAAAGCATCCGGAAACGCAAAAGGGGCTGGCTTCAGGCAGTTCACAGGCATGATCCTCACCTGCCCAAGCTGCGCCACGCGGTTTCAAGTCGACCCTACGGTCTTTGGCACCGCCCCCCGTAAAGTGCGGTGTTCGCGCTGCCGCGAGACCTGGAACCAGGACCCGCTGCCCGAACCCGAGCCCGAAATCCCGGTTCCGCCGGCCCCGGCATCGCCCCCGGCCCCGGCCAAGCCCGAATCCCCGGCCCATGACGACGACTGGGTGCCGCCCCCGCCGCCCGGCGGCGCGCCGCCCGCGCCCGAACGGGTCGCCCCGCCCGAACCGCCGCCCCTGCCGCCGGTGCCCGACCTGGAACCGCCGCCGCCGCGCATTGCCGGTTTCGACGACGATGACGACGACCTGCTGCTGACGGACCGGCCGCCGCTGCATCCGCCGCTGGACGAACCGCGCTCCGATCACGGGCTGGACGAAGACCCCGACGAAGTGCTGAACCGCCGCCGGGCGCGCCTGGCCGAGGCCGGCGTGCAGCGGCCGCCGTCGCAGCCGCGCAAACAGCGCTCCTGGGCCTGGCTCGGCTGGCTGCTGCTGCTGGCCCTGCTCGGCGGCGCCGGCTATGGCGGCTATACCAAGCGCGCCGAGCTGATCGCCTTCTATCCGCCGCTCGCCAAGCTGTACGAGGCGATCGGCCTGCCGGTCGAGACCTCGGAATGGCTGGGGCTGGAGCTGCATAACCTGAAGTCCGCCACCATTCTCGATGGCGGCCAGACCCGCATCGCCGTCTCGGGCGAGGTGGTCAATGTCGGCGGGATCGAGCGTCCGCTGCCCGCGCTGCGCGTCGCCATGCGTGGCGCCGGCGGCCAGGAGCTGGCGAGCTACACCCTGCAGCTCGAGCAGAGCGCCATCGCCGCCGGCGAAAAACTCAGCTTCGACGTCAAGCTGCCGGCCCCGCGCGAGGAAGTCACCGACCTGGAAGTCGCCTTCGCCAGCCAGCCGGTCCAGTAAGCCGGTTCAGTAACCCGGTCCAGCAGGCGGTGTCCGCGCGGCCCCGGCAATCCACGGCGCCAGCCTGTTGTATGCAATCTGAACGTTGCAGTTGTGTGCATACGGCCAATTGCGCATTTCGTGTTCCCGCGAATCGGTGTTACGGTTAACCAACGGTTGCGGGCGCATGATGTGTCCGGGCCGGACCGAGCTGATCCATACAGCTGTTCCAGAATAGGGGGCTGCCCGGGCGAGAAACCGCTAGGCAACGGGCCGCCAGCGGCGAGGGACCATGGCGCGGATTTTGGTCGCCGAAGACGAAGTGGCTGTGCGCGAGTTCATCCGGCGTGTGCTGGAAACCCGCGGCCATGCCGTCGTGGCGGTGGCCGATGGCGCCGAGGCCCTGGTCAAGCTCAGCCGCGACAGTTTCGATCTGCTGCTGGCCGATATCGCGATGCCGAACATGGATGGCGTCGAACTCACGCTGAAGGCGACGCGCGACTGGCCGAACCTTACCGTGCTGCTGATGTCGGGCATCGAGATGGAGCGCCGCCGCGCCCATGGCATCGGCCAGTTGGCGCATGCCATCCTGCGCAAACCCTTCAGCATGGTCGATCTGGTGCAGGCCGTGGAAGCCGCCCTGGAAATCGCCGCCGACGCGGATTAACGTTTCGCGCTCGGCCACTCTCTTGCCCTGCAAAATAAAACAAACGTCATCCTCGGGCTTGGCCCGAGGATCCACGAGTTGTTGTTGTCATCGTCAGAACCGACGCACCTACAGCGCGTTGGAAATTTCCAGCAGGTTGCCGTCCGGATCGCGCAGATAGACCGAAAGGATCGGTCCCGTCGCGCCGGTGCGGCGCACCGGCCCTTCCGTTATGGCGACTCCGCAGGCCTGCAGATGCGCGATCACCTCGTCCAGCGGCTTCGCGGTAAGGAAGCACAGGTCCGCACTGCCTGGCATGGGCCTTTCCGCCTTCGGCTCGAATTCGCGACCCTGCTGATGCAGGTTGATCTTCTGCCGGCCGAAACCCAGTGCTACACGCCGGCTGCCATCGGCAGGCGTGAAATGCACGGCCTGCATGCCCAGCACGCGTTCGTAGAAGGTCACCGTGGCGTCGATGTCGTGCACGGTGAGCACGAGATGGTCGAGAGAATCGATCATGAGGTGAGTTTAGCGTGGAAGAAGAATTGCGCCTTGGGAGGAAATCTCAAGTGGCCAACAAAACCTTATCCGTCATGCCCGGCCTCGTGCCGGGCATCCACGTTTTTTTAAGAACTCGTGGATCCTCGGGCCAAGTCCGAGGATGACGATTTATCTATCGTTGGATCGACCGCGCGTTCAGAACCGCCGCAGCAGGCGTTCCAGGTAATCCAGTTCCACCGGCGGGCGTTCGCGGTTGCCGGCGCGGCGCTGCAATTCTTCCAGGATGCGGCGCGCGCGCTCCACCGGCAGCATGTCGGGCACGCCGTCGCCGCGCGCATTCTCATCCATGCCCACGGTGTTGCGGCCCAGCGGATCGCGGGCGTTGCGCTGGTTCTGCCGCGAATCCGCCGATGGCGCCTGGCCGTCGGGATTGCCGCGCTGGGCCTGTTGCATCTGGTTCAGGCCCTGGCGCAACTGGTCCAGCGCATCGGTCTGGCCCTGCATCGCCTCGCCCGGCTCGCCGCGGCGTAAGGATTCGCGCGCGTCTCGCATGGCGCGGTCGGCGCGGCCGAGCTGGTCGGGGATCGGCATGCCACGCTCGCCCAGCCGGCCCATCATTTCGCCCAGGCGCCGGCGCAGGTCTTCCTGCGCCCGCGCATCGGCCTCGTTTTCGCCGCCCGGCTGCCGGCCCTGGCCCTGCTGGCCAGGCTGGTTGTTGCGGCCGTATTGCTGGCTGCGGCGGAAGCTGCGGTCCAGCAATTGCTGTTGCTGGCGCAGCATCTCGCCGAATTCCTGCATCATCTGGCCCGCCTGGCCCTGGCCGCGCTGGCCCCGCTGCCCGCGCTGGTTCTGGCGACCCTCCGGCATGATCGCCAGCCGGCCGTTCTTCATCGCCTCCATCATGCGCTGCATCTGCTGCAGCATGTCGCGCGCCTGGTCGCGGTCGCCCATGCGGGCCATGTCCTCGGCCTGGTCCATCATGTCCTGCAGGTCGTCGCCCGACATGGCCTCTTCGTCGTCGCCCAGTTCCTCGGGTTCCTCGCCGCGCGCCAGCCGTTCCAGCGCATCCTGCAGCATCTGCTCCAGCATGCGGTCCATCGCCTCGCGCAGTTCCTGCATCAGCTTCTGGATGTCCTGGTCATCGGCATTGCGGTCGATGGCATCCTGCAAGCGGTCCATCAGGGCCTGGAAATCGCGCTCGTTCTGGCTGGCGCGGCCATCCTCGATATGCAAAGCGGTCTGCCAGAGCAGGTCCTGCACGGCCGCAATGGACCCGGGCGCGCGGTTCATGCGCAGGCGCGCGGCCGACATGCGCAGGCCCAGATGCGCGGTCACGTCGTCGCGATAGCGTTCCGGCGCCAGGCTCAGGCCGTTCAGGGCCGTCACCACGCGCGCCCATTGCGCGGGTTTCAGCGCCAGCTCGCGGCGCTGCTCGACGATGGCTTTGGCCACCGGATGTAGGAACCGCCGCGCCGGCAGCGTCACCACCACGGCCTCGCTGCGTCCCACCTGGCCCAGCGCATCGGTGGCCACCAATGTCATCGCCACCTGCAGGCCGGCCCAGGGATGGGCGGTGAAGTCGAAACCCTGCGTGGCGGTCACCGCGCCGCCGCCCGCCGGCGGCGCCGGCCAATCCACGCTCTGCGGCTGCTCGGCGCCCTCGCGCCGCATCTCGATGCGCAGGCCCTGGATGCCGTAATCGTCCTCGCCCTCGAAGGCGATCTCCAGTTCGCCGCGCTTGGCGGCCTTGGGTTCGCCGGCAAAGGCCACGACGGGCGGCAGGTCGGGCACCATGCGCAGGGGCCATTCGGCATAGACCTTGTCGCGGCGATGCAGGGTGAGTTTCGGATCGTTGCCCTGGGTCAGGTCCAGCGCCAGGTCGATCTCGCCGTTGCGCTCGTCGATGGCATGCAGCGCCTGCTCCTGCGTGCCGAAGCGCAGGCTGAAACCGGCGGGCGGCGCGGTCAGGCGCAGCTTCAGCAGGCTGCCGGCCGGCACGGCGATGGCGGGGCTGCTGCCGGGAAGATCCGTAGGCAGGGACGCGGCCTGCACCGGCTTGCCGTCGCGGGTCAGGAACAGCGGCGCCTTGCCGGTATAGGCCGGTGGCGTGATCCAGGCATCCACCAGCAGCGTGGCGCCGGGCGGCAGGGCGCTGCCGGGATTGAGCGTGTCGGCGATGCGCTGGGCGCGGTCCTCGCCCGGGCTGGCCCAGGCCACGATCAGCAGCAGCCCGAGCGCCGCGCGCAGGCCCCAGCTGTCGCGCCGCCACCAGCCGGCCTCGGGCGTGCCGACGCGCACGGTGGCCAGCCGCTCCAGCGCGCGGCGGCGATGCAACGCCCACAAGGCCTGGGCGATGGGATCCTGCTGCTCGGCAGCCAGCGTATCGGCGGCGGCTTCCAGCGGGCGGTGGTCCAGCAGGTTCACGCGCTCCAGCCGGCGCATGGCGGCGGCGCGGTCGGGCCAGCGCAGGCTGCGCAGGCGCAGCCACAGGGCGGCGATGATGCCGCCGGCGAAACCGGCCAGCGCCAGCCAATGCAGCCAGACCGGCGTGAAACGCCAGACATCGAAGCCGGCGAGGATCAGCAGCACCGCCACCAGTCCGGCGGCCGGCATCAGGGCGGGCCAGAAGTTTTCCCAGAACAGCGCGGCGCGGGCAAAGGCCAGCCGGCGCTCCAAAACAGGTGAAAGGCTGGCGCCGGAATCGGGGACGCGACCGGCAACCCGGTCTTCGACCGGGTCGGTATCGGTGGGATTTATCCCCGCGCCTCGCTGAACCATCCCGGCATCGTCTCCAAAGCCGTCATCTCATCGATGCTAGGGCGACGCCGCACGATGGCAAATCGGTCGCCATGGACCAGCACCTCGGGCGCCAGCGGACGCGCGTTGTAGGTGGAGGCCATGGCGGAACTATACGCACCGGCCGAGAGGATGGCGAGTAAATCCCCAGCGACAACGGGCGGCATCGGGCGGCCTTCGGCGAAGGTGTCGCCGGTTTCGCAGATCGGGCCCACGATATCCACCGGCGCCAGTTCCGCGCCGTTTTCCGGAGCTTTCACCGGCACGATGCGGTGAAAGGCCTCGTACATCGCCGGCCGGATCAGGTCGTTCATGCCGGAATCGAGAATCAGGAAGGTCTTCTCGTCGGCCTGCTTCACGTATTCCACGCGGGTCAGCAGCAGCCCGGCATTGCCCACCAGGAAACGGCCCGGTTCCAGCGCCACGGCGATGCCCAGCGGCAGGATATGCCTGCGCACCATGGCGGCATAAAGCTGCGGATCGGGCGCCGTCTCGTCGTCGTAGCGGATGCCTAGGCCGCCGCCCAGATCGACGCGGCGAATATTGTGGCCGGCCGCGCGCAGCGCGGTCACCAGTTCGGCCAGGCGGATGAAGGTGGCCTCATAGGGCGCCAGATCGGTGAGCTGACTGCCGATATGCACATGCACGCCCACCACCTCGATGCCCGGCAGGCTGGCAGCCAGGGCATAGACCTCCTGAGCGCGGCGATAGGAAATGCCGAACTTGTTCTCGGCCTTGCCGGTGGTGATCTTCTTGTGCGTCTTGGCATCCACGTCGGGATTGATGCGGATCGCCACCGGCGCCCTTACGCCCAGGCCGCTGGCGACCTCGGACAGCACCTGCAATTCGGCTTCCGATTCCACGTTGAACTGCGCGATACCGGTATTGCCGGCTTTCAGCCCCAGCGCCATTTCCGCGCGCGTCTTGCCCACGCCGGCGAAAATGATCTTGCCCGGCGGAATGCCGGCCTTCATCGCCAGCTGCAGCTCGCCGCCCGAGACCACATCGGCGCCGGCGCCGAGGCTGCCGAAATGGCGCAGCACCGACAGATTGGAATTCGCCTTCATCGCATAGGCGATCAGGCAGTCGATGCCGGCAAAGGCATCGGCCAGGCTGCGATACTGCCGGGTCAGGGCTTCCGACGAATACACATAGGCCGGCGTGCCCACGGCAGCCGCGATGGCATGGAGATTGACGCCTTCGGCATGCAGGACGCCGTCGCGATAGTCGAACCAGGGCAGACCGGTCATGGATAACTCAGTAATAGCGGATGGTGTTGCGGTTGTTGCGGTCGATGGTGCCGGGCCGCTCGGTGGCATCGGGCGGATAATCCGGCAGGTCCTTGCGGCCGCAGGCGGCGAGGCCGGATGCAGCGAGGACCAGCAGCAGCAAGGCGACCTTTGCCCTCACCCTGCCATCGCTGCTGCGATGGGTCCCTCCCTCTCCCGCTTGCGGGAGAGGGTTGGGGTGAGGGTGCATCCGGCGATCGAAAGTCATCAGACTTTGTCCCGTTTTTTGCTTTCGGAGGCAAGATGCTTGCGCCAGCGCGCAATCTGCTTCGCAACGTTGGCCGGCGCGGTGCCACCATAGGACACGCGGCTTTTCACCGAATTCTGCACGCCCAGCACGGCGAAGATATCCCTGGTGATGCGCGGTTCCACCGACTGCATTTCCCTCAGCGTCAATGCCTCCAGCGGCTTGTCCTGGCTTTCCGCCAGCTTCACCAGGCTGCCGGCCACATGATGGGCCTGGCGGAATGGCATGTCGATCTTGCGCACGCACCAGTCGGCCAGGTCGGTGGCGGTGGTGTAACCCTCGCCGGCCGCTTCCTGCATGCGGGCTGAATTGGCCTTCAGGTCGGCGATCATGCCCGCGGTGGCGGCGATGCAGAGTTCCAGGCTGTCGACGGCGTCAAACGTCGGCTCCTTGTCCTCCTGCATGTCCTTGCCATAGGTCATCGGCAGGCCCTTCATGGTGATCAGCAGGGCATTCAGGCTGCCCACGATGCGGCCCACCTTGCCGCGCACCAGCTCGGCGGCATCGGGATTGCGCTTCTGCGGCATGATCGACGAGCCGGTGGTGAAGGCATCGCTGAGCGAGATAAAGCGGAACTGGGCGCTCGTCCAGATGACGATTTCCTCTGCCAGCCTGGAGAGATGCACGGCGCAGATCGAGGCAACTGATAAGAATTCCAGCGCGTAGTCGCGGTCGGCCACGGCATCCAGCGAATTGGCCATCGGGCGGTCGAAGCCCAGCTCCTTCGCCGTGCTGGCGCGGTCGATGGGCAGCGACGTGCCGGCTAGGGCTGCGGCACCCAGCGGGCTTTCGTTCAGCCGCGCGCGGGCGTCGGATAAGCGCGAGCGGTCGCGGCCGATCATCTCCACATAGGCCATCAGATGGTGGCCGAAGGTCACCGGCTGGGCGGCCTGCAGATGCGTGAAGCCCGGCATCACGGTGGCGGCATACTCCTCGGCGCGGCGCAGCAGGGTCTTCTGCAGGTCGAGCAGGCCGGCGTCGATGCGGTCGATGGCATCGCGCACCCAGAGGCGGAAATCGGTCGCCACCTGGTCGTTGCGCGAGCGCGCGGTGTGCAGCCGGCCGGCCGGCTTGCCGATCAGCTCGGCCAGCCGCGCCTCCACATGCATGTGGATGTCTTCCAGCCGCGGATCGATCCTGAACTTGCCGGCCTCGATCTCACGCAGAATTGTCTGCAGCCCGGCCTGGATCTTTTTACCCTCGGCAGCCGAGATCAGGCCCTGGCGTACCAGCATGCGGCAATGCGCGGCTGAGCCGCGGATATCCTGGCGATACAGCTTCTGGTCGAAGCGGATCGAGGCGTTGATCTCGGTCATGATCGCCGCCGGGCCGGCAGCGAAACGGCCGCCCCACATGCTGTTGGAGCCGGCTTGTTTAGCCCCGCCTTGTTTGGACCGGGCTTTCGACTTATCTGATGCTTTGCGTGCCGACATGAAGGATCTGGTGATGGTGCTGATGAAACGGGTTGCGATGATGGCCGTGCTGGCGTCGGTTGCCTTGGCTGTGCCGGCCCTGGCCGCCGATCTGCCCCGCGACGGCGAGATGCGCAAACTTAGCCTCTCGGCCGAGCGGAAGCCAGTCGCGCAGCCTGAATTCAGCGACCCGGCCGACCGGCCCACCACCCTGGAGGCCCAGCGCGGCAAGGTCGTGCTGCTCAATCTGTGGGCCACCTGGTGCATTCCCTGCCGCGCCGAGATGCCGGCCCTGGATCGCCTGCAGGCCCAGCGCGGCGGCAAGGATTTCGAGGTGGTGGCCGTGGCGCAGGATCGCGGCGGCCGCGCCAAGGTGGAGAAGTTCCTGAGCGAGACCGGCGTCACCCGGCTCGCCCCCTATGTGGATGCCAGCATGAAATCGGGCCGCGCCTGGGGCGCCGTCGGCCTGCCCACCACCATCCTGATCGACGCCCAGGGCCGCGAGGTCGGCCGCCTGGTCGGCGAGGCGGCGTGGGATTCGCCCGATGCGCTGAAGCTGATCGACGCGCTGATCAATGAGAAGACGAAGACGGCGGGGAAGTAGGGGGTATCAATACCGTCATGCTCGGGCTTGGCCCGAGCATCCACGCGTTTCTTTAAGTGGCCTGACGCGTCAGGGATGAAAAAACAAAAGGGGCCTTGCGGCCCCTTTTTTCGTATCCGTCGATCCCCGGCTTTTACCGCGTCGGCGTCGGATGTTCGCCGCGATAATCGTAGAAGCCGCGGTTGGTCTTGCGGCCGAGCCAGCCGGCCTCGACATACTTCACGAGAAGAGGACACGGACGGTATTTGCTGTCGGCCAGGCCCTCGTACAGCACCTGCATGATCGAGAGGCAGGTGTCGAGGCCGATGAAGTCGGCCAGCTGCAGCGGCCCCATCGGATGGTTGGCGCCCAGGCGCATCGCCGTGTCGATGGCTTCCACCGAGCCCACGCCCTCATACAGGGTATAGATCGCCTCGTTGATCATCGGCAGCAGGATGCGGTTGACGATGAAGGCGGGGAAGTCTTCCGAATTGGCCGGCTGCTTGCCCAGCTTGACGGTCAGTTCGCGCACCTGGCGGAAGGTGTCCTCGTCGGTGGCGATGCCGCGGATCAGCTCGACCAGCGCCATCACCGGCACCGGGTTCATGAAATGCATGCCCATGAACTTCTCGGGCCGGTCGGTGGCCGAGGCCAGCCGGGTCACCGAGATCGACGAGGTGTTGGTCGCCAGCAGCGCGTCTTTCTTCAGCACCGGGCAGAGGTCGGCGAAGATCTTTTTCTTCACCGCCTCGTTCTCGGTGGCGGCCTCGACCACGAAATCGGTCTCGGCGAAGACGCGGATGTCGTTCGAGGTGCGGATGCGGGTCAGCGCCGCAGCCTTGTCGGCCTCGCTGATCTTGCCGCGGGCGACCTGGCGGTTCATGTTGCCGCCGATGGTCTCCAGCGCCTTGTTCAGCTGCTCGGCGTTGATGTCCTGCAAGACGACATCATAGCCGGCCAGCGCGCAGACATGGGCGATACCGTTGCCCATCTGGCCCGCGCCGATCACCCCAATCGTTTTGATCATGCGGTTCCTCGGTCCTTCGCGGCTTACTTGGCCAGCTCGGCTTCGAGCTCGGGCAGGATCTTGAACAGGTCGCCGACCAGGCCGTAATCGGCCACCTGGAAGATCGGCGCCTCCTCGTCCTTGTTGATGGCGACGATCACCTTGCTGTCCTTCATGCCGGCCAGGTGCTGGATGGCGCCCGAGATGCCGACGGCGATGTAGAGCTGCGGCGCGACGATCTTGCCGGTCTGGCCCACCTGGTAATCGTTCGGCACGAAGCCGGCATCCACGGCGGCGCGGCTGGCGCCCACGGCGGCGCCCAACTTGTCGGCCACGGCCTCGATCAGCTTGAAATTCTCGCCCGAGCCCATGCCGCGGCCGCCCGAGACGACGATCTTGGCCGAGGTCAGCTCCGGACGGTCCGACTTCTGCAGTTCCTGGCCGATGAACTTCGACAGGCCCGGATCGGCATCCGCCGCGCCCGCCTCGATGGCGGCCGAACCGCCCTCGGCGCTGGCTGCGGCAAAGCCGGTCGTGCGCACGGTGATCACCTTGATGGCATCCGACGACTGCACGGTCGCCATGGCGTTGCCGGCATAGATCGGGCGGACAAACGTATCCGCCGACTTCACCTCGACGATGCCCGAGATCTGCATCACGTCGAGCAGGGCGGCCACGCGCGGCATCACATTCTTGCCCGAGGTGGTCTCGGGCGCCAGGATGGCGGCATAACCCTTGCCCAGCTTGGCGATCAGGCGGCTCAGGGCCTCGGCCAGGCCATGGGCGTAATGGGCGGCCTCGACCTGGATCACCTTGGAAACGCCGGCGATCTTGGCGGCGGCAGCGGCAGCGGCGCCGCAATTCTCGCCGGCCACCAGCACATGCACGTCGCCGCCGATCTTGGTCGCGGCGGTGACGGTGTTCAGGGTCGGCGCCTTGATCGAGGCGTTGTCGTGTTCAGCGATAACCAGAACGCTCATCTCAGATCACTCCCGCTTCGGTCTTCAGCTTCTGCACCAGGGTCGCCACGTCGGGCACCTTGATGCCGGCCGAACGCTTCGGCGGCTCGTCGACCGACAGCGTCTTCAGCCGCGGCGCGATATCCACGCCGAAATCCTCCGGCGTCTTCTCGTCGATCGGCTTCTTCTTTGCCTTCATGATGTTGGGCAGCGAGGCATAACGCGGCTCGTTGAGGCGCAGGTCGGTGGTCACCACCGCCGGCAGCTTCAGCTCCACCGTCTCCAGGCCGCCGTCGACTTCGCGCACCACGGTCGTCTTGCCGTCGGCCAGCGCCACCTTGTTGGCGAAGGTGCCCTGCGGCCAGTTCATCAGCGCGGCCAGCATCTGGCCGGTCTGGTTGCTGTCGTCGTCGATGGCCTGCTTGCCGACGATGACAAGCTGCGGGGCTTCGGCTTCGGCGATCTTGGCCAGCAGCTTGGCGACGGCCAGCGGCTGCACTTCGGCGTCGGTCTTCACCAGGATGCCGCGGTCGGCGCCCATGGCCAGGGCGGTGCGCAGGGTTTCCTGCGCCTGGGCCGGGCCGATCGAGACGGCGATCACTTCGGTCGCCACGCCGGCTTCCTTTAGCCGCACGGCTTCCTCGACGGCGATTTCGTCGAAGGGGTTCATCGACATCTTCACGTTGGCGAGGTCGACGCCCGTCTTGTCCGCTTTCACGCGGATCTTGACGTTGTAGTCAACCACGCGCTTGACCGCGACCAGAACCTTCATGGACATCCAATCCTGATTTATTGAGCGAATAAGCGGCGATACGGATGCAGCGCCGGGAAAGACCCAGAAAGACGTGAGCGCGCATGCGTTTTTCGCGCTGCACACTATAACCCGGTTTGGGGGCTGTCAACGAACCGCAACGCGCGGTTTCCGCTCCGTCAGGCATGACTCAAGTCATTGCGACGCAGCGTAAATTCGCGCTTTGCGCGCAGCCCGCAGAAGGCCTAGAGCGACACACCCGGCCAGCGTGCCCGCCAGGCTTGGAACATCAGGATGGTCCACAGGCTGTGCTGCCAGTTCCGACGGCCGGACAGATGTTCATCCCAGCGCCGGCGCACGGGTGCGGGATCGATCAGGCTATCGGCCTGCAACCGCTGTTCCGACAGCAGGTCTTCCGCCCAGTCGCGCAACGGCCCGCGCAGCCAGTCGCCCACCGGCATGCTGAAGCCGGTCTTGGGCCGCTCGACCAGTCCACGCGGGACGTATTTGTAGAGAACATTGCGCAGGATACGTTTGCCCACGCCATCCTTCAGCAGCCGGTCGGGCGGCAGGGTCCAGGCGAATTCCACCACGCGATGATCCAGCAGCGGCACGCGTGCCTCCAGCGCCACGGCCATGCTGGCGCGATCCACCTTGGTCAGGATGTCGTCCGGCAGATAGGTGGTCATGTCGCGATAGCGCAGCCGCGCCACCGTTTCGGGCAGGTCGGCAACCAGCCGCGCATCCTGCTGCGGCGCGCGGGCATGGCTGCCGCGCACCATGGTGTCCGCATCGGGCCACAGGCTGACCAGCCGATCATACATCACATCGGGATTGGACGCGGCCATGATCGCCGCGCCCTTGTGGATCTTGTCGCCCAGGAAAACCGGCTTGTAGCGCGTCGGCACGGGGGCCAGCAGGGCATCCCAGGCATCGGGCGACAGCATCTGCAGCAGGCCGGCGCCAGCGCCGCGCAAACCGCCGGGCAGGGGCCCGAGCCAGGCCCACAGCCGGTCGATGCCCAGATAACGCACATAACCGGCAAAGATCTCATCCCCGCCATCGCCCGACAACGACACGGTGACGTGGCGCCGCGCCAGTTCCGACACCAGATGGGTCGGGATCTGCGAGGAATCGGCAAAGGGCTCGTCATACATCTCGGGCAGGCGCGGGATCACGCTGCGCGCATGCTCGGGGTCCACGATCAGCTCGGTGTGGTCGGTGCCCAGGTGCTTCGCCACCGCGCGGGCATGGTCGGCTTCGTTGAAGGCATCCTCGCGGAAGCCGATGGAAAAAGTCTGCACGGGGCGGTCGGACTGCGCCTGCATCAGCGCAACCACCGTCGATGAATCGATGCCGCCTGACAGGAACGCGCCCAGCGGCACATCGGCAAGCATGCGCCGCTTCACGGCGTCTTTCAGCAAATCGTGCAGGGCCTCGGTCTGCTCGGCCTCGCTACGGTGGTCGCGGTGGCGCACACCATGGGCCGCGATTTCGCGCAGGTTCCAGAAGCAGCTCTGCTCGGTCTGGCCATGCTGGTCAATGCGCAGGATATGCCCTGGCGGCAGCTTCTGTACGCCGCCATAGATCGAACGCGGCGCCGGCACATAACCAAAGCGCAGGTAACCGGCCAGGGCCTCGCGGTCCAGCTTCGGTTGCCAGCCCGGATAGGCGGTCAGCGCCTTCAGCTCCGAGCCGAACAGCAGCACCTTGCCTTCATCCGTCTGCTGGATCGTCCAGTAGAGCGGCTTGATGCCCAGGCGGTCGCGCACCAGCCAGAGCTGCCGCGTCTCGCGGTCCCACAGGGCGAAGGCGAACATGCCGATGAAGCGGCGGATGGCGGCATCCACGCCCCAGGCCACGCAGGCTTCCAGCAGGACTTCCGTATCCGAGGTGCCGCGCCAGTTGATGCCCGGCAGGTCCCGCGCCACATCGGCGGCATTGAAGATTTCGCCGTTGTAGCAAATCTCGAACCGGCCATTGGCGCTGGCCATCGGCTGCGCGCCGGTTTCGGTCAGATCCACGATGGCCAGCCGGCGATGGCCCAAGGCCAGTCCGGCCGGGGCATCCAGCCAGGCGGTGGCGGCATCGGGGCCGCGATAGCCGATGGCGTCGGTCATCGCCGTGATGCGCGTGCCCAGTTTCTCGGGGGCCGTGTCGCGCCAGGTCAGAATGCCGGCAATGCCGCACATGGTCAGATCGTCCTGTTGGCCGGAGAGGGCTGGCCCCTGTTTAGGCGAGGCGGGGCGGCGGGTAAACCTTTTCCGCGTCGCCCGCGCCGGCGATCAGGTCATCAGGGTGTCTTGCCCACCGTCAACGCGGCGCGGAACTCCGGATCGTCGTCGATATAGGCGGCGTCCGGCCCGGCGCCGACGGCATCATAGAAGCGGCTGATGAAACAGCGCAGCGAGGCGCAGAGCGCGATGTCGCAGATCTGCCGGTCGCTGAAGCCCGCCTTGCGCAGGGGTTCGATATCGGCGGGACCGATTTTCGAGGCGTCCCTGGCGATCTGCTCGGCATAGGTCAGCATCGCCACGTCCTGCTCGCTCAGGCCGGCCTTGCGGAAATCGCGCTGCACGGCGATCACCGCCTGCTTCGAGCCCAGGTCGGCGATCAGCTGCTGGCCATAGACATAGGAGCAATAGGTGGACGGCACCTGCTTGGCGGCCACTAGGGTGATCAGCCGCCATTCGCGCTGGCCCAGCGAAAAGCCGGCCCGCACCTTGGCCATGAAATCGGTATAGAGCGGCAGCAGGTCGGGCCGCGGGCTCATGCTGAAGGCCGTGGCCATCACAAAGCCCATGCGGGCCTTCTGGTCCTTATAGATGTCGGCCAGCGCGCCGGTGGCCTCGGCCTCGGCAACGGTTTGCAGATACATGACTGTAGCCCCTTGAATTCACGCGGTGGGATGATTCGTCCGTCCGCGGCGGATCATGCCCGAGGGCCGGGGGCGGGGTAAGTCCTGATTTACGACCGGCCGGACGCACCTTTTTGTCTTGAACTTTGATTATTATCCTATATATTTTCTCATTATGTTCTAATTTACAGGAGGCCGCCATGGCCCGCGAGACATATGATCCGTTCAAGGATGAAACCATTCATCAGAAAAAGCCGCGCAGGACGCCGGTGATGATCGACTGGAAGCGGGCCGCGCGACGCTTCGCCGAAGGCGTGGCGCCGGCCGTCATCGCCGCCGAGCTGGGCATCGATGAAGACCGCTTCTGGCGCCATCTGCACAAAAGCTCGCGATTCCGTTTCCTGGTGGCCCGGGCCGCCGAACAGCGGCAGGCCGCAGCTAGCCTGCAAGCCGAATTGGCCGGCCCGGCCGCGATCCGTGATCGTCTGCAGCAGCCGGAGAGTCTGGATGCTGAAACCCTGCGTGCTCTCATGGCCGCCCCGGCAGTGCCGGACGCGGGCGCCATGGCCGTCGAGGCCCGGGTCGAGGCGTTGGCGACTGCCGGCCGTCCGGCGCCCAATATGGCCCTGCGCGCCCGGCTGGCGGCGGAAAAACGCCGCATGGATGCCCAGGTGGCGGCCATGCAGGATAAATTCGCCGCCCGCTTCCCCGCGCTCGGGGCTGAAACCGACCGAAGCGAAACGAATGCCAACGAAGCCGAACGAGCCCTAACGAACACGAACGAAGCCAAACGAAGCGAATCGAACGCCAACGAAACGGACCGAAACGAAGCGGACCGGCCGGAAACGATCGCCAGCGATCGCAAACCGACCGAAACCGCCACGAACGCGCGCAAACCGCTGCCGGCCCGCACCCGGCCGGAGGATGACAATCCCTGGCCGGGCCGCCCACCGCGTCATCTGGTGCCGCCGCCGCCCGAACCGCGCAGCCGCGCGGCACTGCTTGGCACCATTACCGATCTGGAAGGCCCCGATCTCGCCCGCATCCGCGCCATGGGCGGCTTCGATCCGCCGGAGATCGAGGCGCCATCGGGGGCGTGAGGGGCTGTGGTGCCTGTCTCCAATTTTACGTCATGGCCCGGCCATCCACGAGTTCTTTTTTTAAGACGTGGATGCCCGGCCAAGAATCATTTCCTGGGGCCGGGCATGACGGAAGAAGGGTGTGGGACCTCTCCCGCCTTGAGAAAGATCAAGGCGAAAAACCGCCAAAGGGGCTCTTGTACGGTGGCAGTCGCTTCCCACATCAGATCACGAGAGAGGGGCCCGACTGGAACCTGCCGCTGAAGCGGGGGTTGCGATCGAGGGCTGCCAGCAAGGAGCTCAGACATGGATTTCGAGAAGTACACCGAACGCAGCCGCGGTTTTCTGCAGGCGGCGCAGAATATGGCCCTGGCCCGCGGGCATCAGCGCTTCTCCCCCGAACATCTCCTCAAAGTCCTGATCGACGACCCCGAAGGCATGGCAGCGGGCCTGATCCGCGCGGCCGGCGGGCAGCCCGAGGTGGTGAAGGCGAAGAACGAAGAGGCGCTGGGCAAGATTCCGAAAGTGGAAGGTGCCGGTGCCGGCCAGCTTTACCTCGCGCCCGAGATGGCGCGCCTGTTCGAGACCGCCGACAAGCTGCGCGAAAAGGCGGGCGACAGTTTCGTCGCCGCCGAACGCCTGCTGCAGGCGCTGGCGATGAATGCCGGCAATCCGGCTGCCGACGCGATCAAGGCCGGCAATGTTTCCCCCCAGGCTCTGGAGAAAGCCATTCAGGACATGCGTAAAGGCAAAAAGGCCGACAGCGCCTCGGCCGAGCAGGCCTACGACGCGCTGAAGAAATATGCCCGCGACCTCACCGAGGCCGCTGAAACCGGCAAGCTCGATCCGGTGATCGGCCGCGACGAGGAAATCCGCCGCACCATCCAGGTGCTCTCGCGCCGCACCAAGAACAACCCCGTGCTGATCGGCGAGCCCGGCGTCGGCAAGACCGCCATCGTCGAGGGTCTCGCCCTGCGGATCAGCAAGGGCGACGTGCCGGAAAGCCTCAAGGACAAGCGCCTGATGGCGTTGGATCTGGGCGCCATGATCGCCGGCGCGAAATTCCGCGGCGAATTCGAGGAGCGGCTGAAGGCCGTGCTGGCCGAGGTCACTTCGGCGGAAGGCCAGATCATCCTGTTCATCGACGAGCTGCACACGCTGGTCGGCGCGGGCAAGGCCGATGGCGCCATGGATGCCTCCAACCTGCTCAAGCCCGCTTTGGCGCGCGGCGAACTGCATTGCGTTGGCGCGACCACGCTGGATGAATACCGCAAGTATATCGAGAAGGATGCCGCCCTGGCGCGGCGCTTCCAGTCGGTCTTCGTGGGCGAGCCCACGGTGGAAGACACCATCTCGATCCTGCGTGGCCTGAAGGAGAAGTATGAAGTGCACCATGGCGTGCGCATCACCGACGGCGCCATCGTGGCCGCCGCCACACTCTCCAACCGCTACATCACCGACCGCTTCCTGCCCGACAAGGCCATCGACCTGGTCGACGAGGCCGCCTCGCGGCTCCGCATGGAAGTGGACAGCAAGCCCGAGGCGCTCGACGAACTCGACCGCCGCATCATGCAGCTCAAGATCGAGCGCGAAGCCCTGAAGAAAGAGACCGATCCGGCCTCGAAGGACCGGCTGGGCAAGCTTGAGAAGGAACTGGCCGATATCGAGGAAGAATCGGCCCGCCTCACGGCCGCCTGGCAGGGCGAGAAGGACAAGCTGGGCGATGCCAAGAAGCTGAAGGAACAGCTCGACCAGGCCCGCCTCGACCTCGATCAGGCCAAGGCCAAGGCCGACTGGAACCGCGCGTCCGAACTTTCCTACGGCGTGATCCCGGACCTGGAGCGCAAGCTGCAGGAGGCCGAGAAGGGAGGAGCGAAGGGTGAGAAATCCATCGTGCGCGAGTCGGTCACCGAGAGCGACATCGCCGGTGTGGTGTCGCGCTGGACCGGCATTCCGGTCGACAAGATGCTGTCAGGCGAACGCGAAAAGCTGCTCACCATGGAAAACAAGCTGGCGACCCGCGTGGTCGGCCAGGACGATGCCCTGGTGGCGGTGGCCAATGCGGTGCGCCGCGCGCGCGCCGGCCTGCAGGACCCCAACCGCCCGATCGGCAGTTTCCTGTTCCTCGGCCCCACCGGCGTGGGCAAGACCGAGCTGACTAAGGCGCTGGCCGAATTCCTGTTCGACGACGACAGCGCCATGGTGCGCATGGACATGTCGGAATACATGGAAAAGCACTCGGTCAGCCGCCTGATCGGCGCGCCTCCGGGTTATGTGGGCTATGACGAGGGCGGCGCCCTCACCGAAGCCGTGCGCCGGCGGCCCTATCAGGTGATCCTGTTCGACGAGGTGGAAAAAGCGCATCCGGACGTGTTCAACGTGCTGCTGCAGGTGCTCGACGACGGCCGGCTCACCGACGGCCAGGGCCGCACGGTGGATTTCAAGAACACCGTGATCATCCTGACCTCGAACCTGGGCAGCGAATATCTGGCCCGCGCCGAGGGCGAGCAGATCGACGAGGCCACCCGGCATCAGGTGATGGAAGTGGTCCGCGCCAGCTTCCGGCCGGAATTCCTCAACCGCCTGGATGAAGTGATCCTGTTCCGCCGCTTAAGCCGCGAGAACATGACCGGCATCGTGGACATCCAGCTCATGCGCCTGCGCAAGCTGCTGGCCGACCGCAAGATCGAGCTCAAGCTGGATGACGCCGCGAAGAAGTGGCTGGCCGATGCCGGCTACGATCCGGTCTATGGCGCGCGGCCCTTGAAGCGCGTGATCCAGCGCGCGCTGCAGAACCCGCTTGCCAGCCAGATCCTGGAAGGCGCCATCCCCGACGGCGCGACGGTGAGCGTGAGTGCCGGCGCGCAGGGCCTGACGATCCAGGGCCGCGCGGTGGACATGGCGGCCGAATAAGGCGCGGCGGTCAGTTAAACAAACAGTGTCATGCCCGGGCTTGTCCCGGCCATCCGCGAGTTGTTTTAAAAGGAAGACGTGGATGCCCGGCACAAGGCCGGGCATGACGAGAAAAGATATCAGTCCCCCGGCAGCATCTTGATATGGCCGGGCTGGCTGGCGACGCGGGCGAGCCAAGAGCGCAGGGCCGGCCAGGGCGTCAGGTCCAGGTCGGCTTCATGGGCGCGGTGGGTGTAGGCGTAGAGCGCGATGTCGGCGATGGTGTAGCGGTTGCCGACGAAGAAGTCGTGTTTGGCCAGGTGCGTGTCCATCACGCTCAGCGCATCGCGGCCGCGTTTCAGGCGGTCGGGCATCTCACTCATGCGCGGATGCTGGCGGCCCAGATGGCGCAGGATGTAGCGCGGCGTGGCGACATAGGGCTCGTGGCTGTATTGTTCGAAGAACAGCCATTGCAGAACCTGTGCCTTCGCCAGCCGGTCTGACGGCCAGTAGGGCGTGCCGTCGGCCAGGTAACACAGGATGGCGTTGCTTTCGGCCAGCACGGTTCCGTCATCGAGTTCCAGCGCCGGGATGCGGCCATTGGGGTTCTTGGCCAGGAATTCGGGCGTGCGCGTCTCGCCCCTGTCGATGTCGAGTTCGACGCGGGTGTAGGGAATGTTGAGCTGGGCGAGCAGCAGCCGGCATTTATAGCCGTTGCCGGAATCGAGATAGTCGTAGAGTACGGGGAGCGTGGGCATGAAAAAACTCCGGGCGACATTTTCGCACCGGAGTTTGGTTCACGCCGCGCCGGGCGGCAAATTCAATATTGTATCGGTTGTATCAGTCCCGCGGTTCAGTCCTGGCGGTTCAGCAGCGCCAATACGGGGGTGCCGCGGATTTCCTGGTCCAGGCCCTCGACATGCTTGCGGAAGCGTTCGTATTCGCGGCCTTCCAGCTTGCGGCCCGAGGGGAAGCGCACGCCGGCGGGGTTCACCTGCTTGCCGTTCACCATCACCTCGTAATGCAGGTGCGGGCCGGTGGAGCGGCCGGTGGTGCCCACCGCGCCGATCACCTGGCCCTGGCGCACGCGCTGGCCGGTCTTCACGCCCAGGCGGCTCATATGCGCATAGGCGGTGGCATAGCCGTTGCCGTGCTTGATGCGCACATACTGGCCATAGGCGCCATTCCAGCCGGCCAGTTCCACGGTGCCGTCGCCGGCGGCCTGGATCGGCGTGCCGGTCTGTGCGCCGAAATCGAGGCCCTTGTGCATCAGGCTGAAACCCAGGATCGGATGGCGGCGCATGCCAAAGCCCGAGGTCAGCCGCGCGCCGTCGATCGGCGTGCGCAGCAGCGCCTTGCGCACGCTGGAGCCGGTCGGCGTGAAGTAATCGGCATCGCCGCCGTCGGAGGGCTGGTAGAAGTAATAGCGCAGCTCGCGGCCAGAGAGCGTCATCGACGCGCCGACGATGCGTCCGGTTTTCACCGTCTTGCCGGCGTCGTCGAAATGGCGGTCGAAGAACAATTCGAAGCGGTCGCCGGTCTGCACCTCGCGCTGGAAGTCGACATCGTAGGAGAAGATGCGGATGAACTCGCTGAGCAGGCTGTTGTTCAAGCCCGCATTGATGCCGGCATTGTAGAGGCTGTCCTCAATCTCGCCGGCGACGCGCGCGCGGTCGACATTGAATTCGCGGATCGTCTCGCTCGCGCGGAAACCGTCATCGGCGCGCACCACGCTGACTTCGCGCTCGATGCTGGGCGACAGCGACATTTCGAACAAGCGATAGCTGTCGGCATCGTTGCGTTCGAAGGTGAGCGTGATTTCCTGGCCCACCTTCAGCTTGCGCGGATTGAATTTCGCATGCAGCGCGTTGATCGCGGCCTGGCTGTCGCCCGGCTCGGCGCCCGCTTCGGTGAGCAGCGCCATCAGCGTATCGCCCGGCGCGACGGCGACTTTCTTCAGCACGCGCGCGGGCAGCAGATCCGCGGTGTTCAGCGCGTCGGGCCACCAGCTATCGGGCTGGATGACGAAGGATTCCAGCGTGGGGGCAATGCGGAAGGCTTCGGCGACGGCGTGTTCCACCGCGCGGGCCGGATCGGCCTTGTTCAGACGCGCCTGCAGCATGGCGCCACCGCCAATCAGCGACGCCATGACAAGGGCGGCCGGCAGAATCACCGGGCCCCGCAGCGCCTTGGATTTGGCTAAGCGGCTGGAATCAAAACGCTTAATCGACACGAATCCCCCGTTTACCAAACGCGCCCCCGACCGGGCGGACAAACTATTGCCAGCCCGGAGTCAGGGGTCAAGAAATTATCGCCGCT